>CAVYTI010000001.1:0-5024 GCA_963771415.1 uncultured Acidobacteriota bacterium
CTGATCCGTACAAAAACCGCCCGCGACGTGTCACAACCTCGACGAACATCGAGGTGACCGACTCTTTCCGTCCTCCCAAGCCGACGGCCGGTTCCCAGATGGAACGTCAATTGCGCACTCGCCACACTGATTAGAGGCCGATTTACGGCCGCGATCGCCCAACCTTCATGCCCACAGCGGCTTGACGATGTTCATGTGCCCGACGGCATACCGTGAAACTACGGCATGCCGTGGGTCCTCCGGAAAAAGGGCGGTCGCGCGGCGAGGAGAGACGATGACGCGCGTGTCGAATGGCATTTTCGTTCTGGTCGTGGCCGCACTGGCTGATGACGGCCGTGGCGTGCGGCCAGTCAGGGCCGGCGCCGAACGCCGGGCAGGCGCCGAGCGCGAGGCCCGGTGGGGCCACGGACGTCGATCGCACCGTGCTGCCGATCGCGGAACCGACGCATCCGGCGATCACCGAGCTCGATGCCCGCAATGCCAAGGCGCCGCCGATCTTCGAGGTCAAGGCGCCGGCGGGCGCGCCCAACGTGCTGGTCATCCTGCTCGATAATTTCGGCTACGCCGGCTCGACGACGTTCGGCGGCGTGATGCACCTGCCGACGATCGAGCGTCTCGCCAAGAACGGCTTGACCTACACCAATTTCCATACCGCGCCGATCTGCTCGGCGAGCCGCGTGGCGCTGCTCACGGGCCGCAATCCTCATAGCGCGAACATGGGCACCATCTCGGAAATGGCGACGGGCTTTCCGGGCCAGACGTCCATCCTGCCGAACAGCGTGGCGCCGCTCGCCAAGATCCTGCGGTTCAACGGCTACAGCACGGCGATGTTCGGCAAGTCGCACGAGTATGTGCCGTGGGAAAGCGGCCTCACGGGGCCGTTCGACCAGTGGCCCACCGGCCTCGGGTTCGAGAAGTTCTACGGCAACGTGATCGGCGAATCCGACCAGTTCTCGCCGGTGGCCCACGACAACACGACGCTCGCCCCTCCGTCGAAGGACCCGAACTACTACTATCAGACCGATCTCGCCGATCGTGCGATCCAATGGATCAAGGCACAGAAGTCGCTGAATCCCGACAAGCCGTTCTTCGTCTACTACCCGGCCCAGGGCATGCACGATCCGGTTCAGCTCCCCAAGGCGTGGCGGGACAAGTACAAGGGCAAGTTCGACAAGGGCTGGGACAAGTACCGCGAAGAGATTCTGGCCCGCCAGAAGAAACTCGGCATCGTCCCGGAGAACACCAAGCTCACGGCCAAGGCCGACATCGCGCCGGATTGGGACACGCTGACCGCCGACGAGAAGAAGGTCGCGATCCGCTATCAGGAACTCTTCGCGGCGTTTGCCGAGCTGACCGACTACGAGATCGGCCGCGTCGTGCAGGCGATCGAAGACGTGGGCGTGCTGGACAACACCCTGATCATCTACGTCACGGGCGACAACGGCGCGAGCCCCAACGGCGGGCGGCTCGGCGTGTTCAACACCATGAGCACGTTCAACCAGTCGCCGGAGACGCTGGAGTATCAGCTCAAGACGCTCGACGAGGTGGGCGGACCGCACTCCGCGATGACGCCGCCGGCCGGATGGTCGTTCGGCGACAACACGCCGTTCGCGTATTCGCAGCTCCATACGCAACTCGGCGGGACCACCAACGGCGCGATCGTGTCCTGGCCGAAAGGGATCAAGGCGAAAGGCGAGATCCGCAAGCAGTATCACCACGTGATCGACGTCGTCCCGACGGTGCTCGCGGCCGCGGGGCTGCCGCAGCCGAAGACGGTCAATGGCGTCGTCCAGAAACCCATCGAAGGCGTGAGCATGATGAACTCCTTCGACGACGCGCAGGCGAAATCGGCACGCACGACGCAGTACTACGAGATCTACGGCAACCGCGGCATCTACAAGGACGGCTGGTACGCCTCGACCCTGCACAAGGTGTCGTGGGAGCCGAAGCCGCGCACGACTTCGTACGCCGACGACAAGTGGGACCTGTGCAACATGACGGAAGACTACAGCTGTTCCACCGACGTGTCGGCGCAGCATCCCGACAAGCTCAAGGAGTTGCAGGCGGCCTTCATGGCGGAGGCGATCAAGTACAACGTGCTGCCGCTCGACGATCGCGCCCAGGAGCGATTCAACGCCACGCTCGCCGGGCGTCCCGAGTACATGGGAGGGCGGACGTCGCTGACGCTCTACCCGGGCATGATCGGGATGAAGGAGAACGCCTTCATCGACGTGAAGAACCGGAGCTCCTCGATCACCGCCGAGCTCGAGAGCGGCGGCGTCGGGCGTCATCGTCGCGCAAGGCGGCGCGCATTCAGGCTGGAGCCTGTACGTCAAGGACGGGCGGCCCGCGTTTGCCTACAACTTCCTCGGCGCCGTGACGACCATCAGTTCCAGCGAGCGTCTGCCGGCCGGCCCGGTCACCGTCACCTACGATTTCGCCTACGACGGCGGCGGCAAGCCTGGAGCCGGCGGCACCGGGACGCTCTCGATCAACGGCAAGAAGGTCGGCTCCGGCAAGACTCGCGCGGACGATTCCATTCATCTACGGCGTCGAGACCGCCGACGTCGGCATGGATCTGTACTCCGCCGTCACCACGGCCTATGCCACGGGCGAGAACCAGTTCACCGGAAAGATCAAGCAGGTGGTCATCAGCGTGAAGTCAGATGCGGCGAAGCCGGACGCCGGAGCGATTCGTCACATACCTGAGTGACGCGGATCGGGAGAGAGCAGGTGTCGCGGGAAATCGACGCACTCGACCGTGAGGTCTGATACTCCTGCCTGAGTGATGAGTCAGTGCTCGTAGGCCAAGGGGGCGACCGGTCTCGACGGGCCTTCAAGCGGGACGCGCACGAGAAGACTCGTGCCCTGTCCGGGCCGCGATTCCAGTTGGACTGTGCCTCGAAGAACCGAACGCGTTCGTCGATGCTCCGGAGGCCCAAACCGATGCGCGCACGTTCGCCCGCAACGAACCCGACACCGTCGTCCACGATCCGCATCTCGACGCCCCGGTCGACGGCCTGCAACTGGACCAGAATCGTGCACGCGCGGGCATGGCGGGTCGCGTTGGTCAGCGCTTCCTGCGCGACCCGAAACAGGCAGAGCGCGACATCAGGTTTGAGCGCGTCGAGAGCTCGTCTCGCGCGGTGAACGACACTTTGACGCGATGGTGTTGTTCGATGTCGGCGCAGTGACGCTCGCAGTGGCGGAATCAGACCGGCGTAATGCAGTACGCTGGGATGCAGCTCGTGAGAGAGGTTCCGGATGGTCTCGAAGAGGTCCGGTCGCGCGGCCTTGCAGTGCCGCCACCGTTTGCTCGACATCGGGCCGCATCTCCGGCATGCCGACATTGCGTTCGAGGCCGCTCAACATGATGCTGACGCCGGCAAGCTGTTGACTGACGTCGTCGTGCAGATCGCGCGCGATTCGGGCGCGCTCCTCCTCCTGGGCGTTGATCAACCGGCCTGACAGATCCTGGTTCTGCTCGGCCGTGTCGCGGAACCGTCGCTCGCTCTCGCGCAGCGCGAGCTCCGTACGGCGCCGCCGGATACGCTGCACCACGAGTCCGGCGATCAGCGCGCTCTGCACGGCCACAATCAGCACGCCGCCGATGATGTACGACCGGTACAGCTCCCAGGGGCCGGGTTCCCTGAACAGGATCGTGCTGTTCGGCGGAAGGCGCGTTTCGCTGATGTTCCAGCGGCGGAGCTGACGCCAGTCGAACTGGGTGATGGCCGGTATCGATCTCAGTGACAGCGATGTCCTCCGCTCGTTCGCCCTTCATCACGCGCAATCCCAGGGCCGCCATGCGCTGTGCGGTGACTTCAGGAGTGTTCATCGTCCCGCCGACGAGTCCGTGACCCATTCCCAGGGCGTTCCAGCCATAGGTCGGCGCATTCGCTGCGGTGCTGACGCTCTCCAGCATTTCCTGAGGCAAGAACAGGTGACCTTCGCCGTCCTGCGTCACGCCCATGTAGAGAATGATCGAATGGGGCGGCAGCGTTGAGACCCGACTTAGCAGCTCGCGCATCGGCAGTCCGGTCAGGTAGGTGAACGTGAGGCGATCTTCGTATGGTGTGAACTCCGCTCGCGCCGACCGCACG
The DNA here is from genome assembly GCA_963771415.1 of uncultured Acidobacteriota bacterium. Taxonomy (GTDB): domain Bacteria; phylum Acidobacteriota; class Vicinamibacteria; order Vicinamibacterales; family 2-12-FULL-66-21; genus CAWAZT01. The sequence continues at coordinate 4,104 of CAVYTI010000001.1, forward strand.
TAGTACTGGTCGTAGGCCGAGCTACCGGCGACGATCGTCACGTGCCGGGTGTCCGGCTGTACCCGGAGCGCCGTCTCCAGCACTGTCCTCTGACGGATGGGAGTGATGATCCCGGTGGAATTGGGCATGACGGGGACGGGGTCCGCGGTCGCAAAGACGATCGGAATCTCGGGGAAAAAGCTGGCCCGCTGCTTCCCGACGAAATCCACCGCCACGTCGCCCTTGACGAAGATCAGATCGAGTGGCCGCCCCCGGTACTTGGAAAGCAACAGGTTGTGGACGTCTCGCGCGTAGCTCGCGTCGTCCAGGCGCATCGTGTCAATGTACTCCGAGTAGTGATAGAGGTTGCCTTGCAACTCTTGTCTGAGAACGCGCTCGAGCGCGAGGTCAACGATCGCCGCGTTGGCAAGAATCCGTTCTGCCGAGTGGCCGGCCACGGTCCGTTCACCCGAATAGAGGAACATCACGGACTTCTGCGGGATCTGTGCGCCTGCCAGGAAAGGAGCCAGCGCGAGGACCGCGCCGATCAGAATCACGCGCACCAACGATGCTCTCAGAAATACCCCCGCGGTGATGAGGGACGCCACGAGGTGGCGCGACATGGACGTTTGACCAAGAGATGGGCCTGCAGCTTGCACTCGACATCTTAGCGGAATTGCCGCAGGTTAGAGGACCAGCTGAAACGCTAGCCGTCTCGCTGACCTTCCGAACTTACGCGGCGAAAGATTTCCGTCAGCGGTCATCGTGGTACGACCTTACCGACGAGCATCACGGCGTACACGAAGGACAGGCCGCTTTAAAATCAACGACTTGTGGGCGGTCTGACAGTGTTGCGCAGGCCCTCCTTCAAGTCCTGGCGTTCCACGATGGCCTTGCGGACCGGATCGATTAGTCTATTTCGGCTGTTGGAGCCGAGGTACA
>CAVYTI010000002.1:0-843021 GCA_963771415.1 uncultured Acidobacteriota bacterium
CCCGCCAGAGCCGGAGCAGCGCCTGCCTCGATTCCTTCAGGCTGCGACGCGCGGCGGCTGTGACGGTGAAGTAGCGGCGCGCCCGTCCTCCGCGCTCGGCCAATGGTTCTCCGAGCCGCGAGCGCAGGCAGCCTTTGGTTTCCAGCCGCTCGAGCGCCGTGTAGAGCGCGCCTCTCGACACCTTGCGTCCGGTCTGGGCGGCGATCTCTTCGAGGATGGGGATGGCGTACGCGTCGTCACCGACGCGAAGGACCGCCAGCAGCACGATCTGCTCGAGCTCGCCGAGGTAGATTTCAGTCATTTGACTGCATTGTAGGCAAATACGCGCGGCGCCGGCAAATGTTCCCGGCTCACTCGGGACTGACCGCGCGGTTACTTGCCGGCGGCCTTCTGCACTTCGTCCATGACCCGGAGCAGATTGCCGCTCCAGATCTTGGCGATTTGGGCCTCGGTGTAGCCGCGCCGGACGAGCTCCAGCGTGACGTTGAAGGTCTCGTCGGCGCCGTTCCAGCCGTCGACACCGCCGCCGCCGTCGAAGTCCGACGAAATGCCGACGTGGTCGATGCCAATGAGCTTGACGGCGTAATCGATGTGATCCACGAAGTCCTTGACCGTCGCGCGTGGTGGCGGAGGAAACTGTGCGTTCACCTCGTCGACCCGACGGGTCAGCGCCGCGCGCTGATCCTCGGTCAGATCGGCGAGTGCGCCCCGGCCTCCTCGGCCAGCCGCGGTGCCGCCGGCCGGAGCGGGCCCGCCGCGGCCACGGCCACCCCGGCCACCGAGCGGCGTACCGGCTGGCAGGTTGAACTCCTTGCGGAGGGCGTCGAGCGCGGCCGCGCGCTCCGGAGAATCCGGCGGAGGCGTCTTCACGTAGTTGTTGAACGCCACTACCTGAATGACGCCGCCGTTCTTCTTCAACGCCAGCAGCTGCTCATCGTCCATGTTGCGGCTGTTGTCACACAGCTTGCGGACGGCCGAATGCGACGCGATGATCGGCGCCCTGGTCAGCTGCAGCGTCTGCATCATCGATTCCTTCGAGGGATGCGAGACATCGATCATGATGCCGAGCCGGTTCATCTCGGCGATCGCCTGGCGGCCGAGCGGCGAGAGCCCGTTCCACTTCCAGCCGTCGCGCTCGCCAGTGTTCGAGTCGGAGAGCTGGCTGTGGCCGTTGTGCGCGAGCGACAGGTAACGCGCGCCGCGATCGTAGAACTCTTTCAGGCGACCCAGATCCTCGCCGAGCGGGTAGCCGTTTTCGACGCCGATGAAGGCGACCTTGCGTCCGGACGCGTAAATCCGCCTGGCGTCGGCGGCGGTCAGCGCCAGGCCGATCTTCTCGGGCGCGATCGCCTCGGTCAGACGATGGATGGCCTCGAATTTCGCAATCGCCTGTTTGTACGCGTCATCGTAACCCTCGGGCGTCAATGGACCCTGACCGACGTAGACGACGAAGAAAGACGCGTCGAGCCCGCCGGCGAACATCTTCGGCAGGTTGACCTGATTGCCGAGGTCCTGGGTGTAGTTGCGCTCGGCCGTGAAGTTCGATGGCTCGATGTCGTTGTGCGTATCGAGCGTCATCACACGCTCATGGATTGCCCTCGCCCGCTTCGTCAGGTCGTCATCGCCGCCCGTCCCGGCCTTCACCGGTTGCTGCCCGGCCACGCGGGCGCCGGCGAGAATCGCCACCATCACGGCCATTGCCGTCCATCCAAACGCTCGAAGGCTCATCGCTGCTCCCGGAATGAATGACTGATGTCGGGCCGGACGCACAGGCGGGCCCTCTGGGGCCCAGATCATACTGTGTCTCCTGAAACGCACCAGCTCACTCGCGCCTTACATCTGGTCGGGGCACTCCGCTACAATTCGAGTCATGGCTCGATACGTCATCCGCGTCAACGGCCGAGATCGAGAGGTCGACGCTGAGCCTGATGACAGTCTGCTGGCTATCCTGCGGTACGACTGTGGGTTGACGGGGAGTCGTTACGGATGCGGGGAGGGGCAGTGCGGCGCCTGCACCGTCCTGCTCGACGGCGCCGGCGCCCGCTCGTGCGTGACGCGCGTCGCCAGCATCGGCTCGAAGGCGATTACCACGATCGAAGCGCTCGCCGACGGCGACCACCTCCACCCGGTGCAGCAGGCCTTCCTCGAGGCCGAAGCCTTTCAGTGCGGATACTGCACGTCGGGAATGATCATGGCGACCGTCGGCCTGCTCCGCACCAACCCGAACCCATCCGAGCAGGATGTCGCACGGCTGCTCGATGGCAACGTCTGCCGTTGCGGCACCTACCCCCGGATCGTGCGCGCGGTCCGTTTGGCCGCCGAGCGCGTGAGAAACACGACCGCAACCGCCGGAGCGCGGTCATGAGCGCGCGTGACCTGGCGGTGGACGCGCTCGACGTCGAGCGCTACGAGCTGAACGAGCCGCGGCGGTACACGTTCGAGCTCGAGCGGCGCGATTTCATCCGGCTCTTCGGCGCCGGGCTCGCTGTGCTCGTCGCGGCGCCGACCCTTCGCGGACAGGAATCAGGACGGCCCGCTCGCGGCCGTGACGATGTCCCCGATCTCGCCGCGTGGCTGCACATCGACGAGTCAGGCCACGTGACGGCCTGCACCGGCAAAGTGGAAATCGGACAGAACATCCGGACGTCGCTGTCGCAGACGGTGGCCGACGAGCTGCGCGTTCCGCTCGCGTCCATCACCATGGTGATGGGAGACACGGACCGCACGCCGTTCGACATGGGTACCTTCGGGTCGTTGACGACGCCACGGATGGCGCCGCAGCTCGCCCGGGCCGCAGCGACAGCGCGCGAGATGCTGATCGATCTGGCCGCCACGCGCTGGCAGCTGACTCGAAGCGGTCTCTCGGCACGCGACGGCCGTGTCCTCGCGCCCGACGGTCGATCGATCTCGTTCGGTGAGCTGGCCAAGGGGCAGGCGCTGTCGGGGACGATCCCCGCCGAGCCGGCGGTGGAGTCGCGCGACCGTTGGACGATTCGCGGCACAGCGGTGAAGAAGGTGGACGGCCGCGACTTCGTCACGGGGCACCACCAGTACACCCCCGACGTCGTGCGGCCGGACATGGTTTACGGCCGTATCATTCGTCCGGACGGATACGGCGCAACGCTCGTCTCGGTCGACGACACCCGCGCCAAGGCGATCCCGGGTGTCTCGATCGTCCGCGATGGCGACTTCCTCGGCGTCGTCGCGCCCACCGAGCGGGCGGCCACGCACGCGGCGGCGGCCGTCAAGGCGGCGTGGCGACCGACCGGCGGCCAGCCGTCTGCCGACACGTTGTTCGACTACCTCAAGACGCATCCCGAGACCGAAGGGGGCCGCGGGAACGCGCCGTTCGTGATCGGGAACGTCGGCCGCGTCGAAGGCGCCCGAACGTTCGAGGAGAGCTATCGCATCCCCTATATCGCGCACGTTCCACTCGAGCCGCGCGCCGCAGTCGCAGAATGGCAGGACGGGAAGCTGACCGTCTGGACGGGCACGCAGCGCCCGTTCGGCGTACGCACTGAGCTGGCGGAGGCCTTTCATATCCCGGAAGATCGCGTGCGGGTCATCATGCCCGACATGGGGTCGGCCTATGGCGGCAAGCATACCGGCGAGGCGGCGATTGAGGCGGCGCGGCTGGCGAAAGCGGCAAGCCGTCCGGTGAAGATCGTGTGGACGAGGGGCGAGGAGTTCAGCTGGGGCTACTTCCGCCCGGCTGGCGTGATTGACGTGAAGAGCCAGGTCGATGCCGACGGTCGCGTCGTGTCGTGGGAATTCGACAACTGGAACTCCGGGGCCGCCGGCATCCGGACACCCTACGCAATCCCCAATCAGCGGATCGCGTTTCACCCGGTCAAATCGCCGCTGCGCCAGGGCTCGTATCGAGCGCTGGCCTCGACCGCGAACCACTACGCGCGCGAGATGCACATGGATTCGATCGCGCGCGCGCTCGGGGTCGATGCCGTGCAGTTCCGGCGACGACATCTCGAGGACGATCGCATCGAGGCCGTGCTCATGGCGGTCGCGGAAAAAATCGGGTGGGCCAAAGGGTCGGGCGGCGACGCGATCGGGCTCGGCATCGCCTGCGGCACCGAAAAGGGCGGATTCGTCGCAACCGCAGCGGCCGTCTCCCGGGCCTCCACCGGTCTCCGCGTCGAGCGCGTCGTCATTGCCTTCGAGTGCGGGGCGATCGTCAATCCCGACGGGCTGCGCAATCAGGTCGAGGGCTCGGTCGTGCAGGGACTGGGCGGAGCCCTCTTCGAGGCTATCGATTTCGCTGACGGACACCTGCGCAACGGCTCGATGGCGCAATATCGTGTGCCGCGGTTCAAGGACGTGCCGGTGATCGACGTGATTCTGATCGATCGTCGGGATCTGCCGTCGGCCGGCGCCGGCGAGGCGTCCCTGGTCTGTGTGGCGCCGGCGATCGGGAGTGCCATCCGCGCCTTCGGCAAAGTCGACACGGCGTTGCCGGTCCGGCTGCTGACCGCCTGAGATGGGCCGGCCGACCGGTGCCACGGTCGCGCTGCCGGAGCTCCGCCGCCCCGCCGTTCATCACCTGCTGATATCGATTGGCCGCTCGTAAGCTAAACGCCCGGTCGCGGCGTCTTAGGGTTGTACAATCGCGCCACGGGGGATCTCGTTGTTCGAGTCTCTGTTTCAGTTCCTGTTCGACTATCGTCCGCACGTCTTCCGCCAGGCGGAGTTTCGCTTCTCCCCGCCTGCGGGGACGGTGTTTGCCGCTGTCGTCGTCGTCGCTGGGCTGGTGCTGGCGTTTCTCAGCTACCGGCTGGTCCGGACGCGAGTGCGCTGGCGCGAGCAGGCGGTACTCGGAGCCCTCCGGCTGGCGAGCCTGCTCCTGATCCTCTTCTGCATTTTTCGGCCGGTCCTGATCGTCAAGGCGGCGGTCGCCCAGCAGAACGTGATCGGCGTGCTGATCGACGATTCGCGGAGCATGCAGATTGCGGATGCCGGAGGAACCCGCGCCGATTTCGTCAAGCGAACGTTCGGGAATCCCGACAGTCCGACGATGAAGGCGCTGGCCGATCGCTTCCTGATCCGGACGTTCCGTTTTTCCTCGTCAACGTCTCGACTGTCGAATCCGGCCGAGCTGACGTTCAACGGCACGCAGACCCGGCTGGCGGGCGCGATTCAGAGCGCGCGCCAGGAGCTGGCGGGCCTGCCGGTGTCCGGCCTGGTGCTCGTCACCGATGGTGCGGACACCACCACTGATGCCTCGGTTGCCGACGCGCTGCTTGCCTCGAAGGCTGACGCGCTGCCGGTCTTCACGGTGGGCGTCGGCCAGGACACGCTCTCGCACGACATTCAGATCGGACGCGTCTCGACGCCACGGACCGCGCTCAAGGGGACGTCGTTGCTGGTCGACGCCGTGGTGACGCAAACGGGCTACGCCGGTCAGACGGTCACGCTGGACGTCGAGGACGGTGGCAAGATCGTCGGCTCGCAACCGGTTCGGCTGCCGGCCGACGGAGATCCCGCGACGGTTCGCGTGCGATTCATCGCCTCGGATGCCGGTCCGCGCCTGTTCCATCTCCGGATTTCTCCGCAGCCCGGAGAAGTTGTCACCGAGAACAATCAGCGGGACGTCCAGATCGACGTGCGCGATCGCCGCGAGAGAATCCTCTACTTCGAAGGCGAGCCGCGCTTCGAGATGAAGTTCATGCGGCGCGCGATTGCCGACGATCCCAACCTGCAGCTCGTGACGCTCCAACGCACGGCCGAGAACAAGTACATCCGTCTCAGCGTGGACAAGCCGGAAGAGCTCGTCGCCGGATTTCCCAAGACGCGGGAAGAGCTGTTCAGCTATCGAGGAATCGTGCTCGGCAGCGTGGAGGCCAGCGCCTTCACCGGCGACCAGCTGCGAATGATCTCCGAGTTCGTGGACGTGCGTGGCGGCGGGCTGCTCCTGTTGGGCGGACCGCATGCGTTTGCCGAAGGCGGCTATGCCGGAACGGCGGTCGCCGACGTCATGCCGGTCCTGCTCGAACGCCAGGGCGGCAGCGTCGCCGCGACCGCCGCTCACGTCAAGGTACGGCCGACGCGTGCCGGTGAAGCGCACGCCGTGACGCAACTCGGCGACACCGAAGAAGCGTCGGCGGAGCGATGGAAGACCATGCCGGCTTTGACCGTGCTGAACATGGTGCAGACGCTCAAGCCCGGCGCGACCGCGTTGCTCTCCGGGACCGACGAGCGGCGTCGTGAGCGCGTCGTGCTCGCCTACCAGCGGTACGGCCGCGGCAAGTCCATCGCCTTTCCCGTGCACGACTCCTGGCTCTGGCAGATGCACTCGTCAATCCGTGTCGAGGACCAGACGCACGAGAACTTCTGGCGTCAGATGTTGCGCTGGCTGGTCGACGGCGTACCCGACGCCGTCGAGTCCCGCACCCTGACCGATCGCGTCGATCCGGGACAGCCGGTGACGCTGACCGCCGACGTCGTCGACTCCCGCTTCGTCGAGCTGAACGACGCGGACGTCGTGGCGCACGTGACCTCGCCGTCGGGATCCAAGGTGGACGTTCCGCTCGAGTGGACCGGGGAGCGCAGCGGCCAGTATCGTGCGACCGTCGCGACCGATCAGGCGGGATGGTACGAAGCGTCGGTCGAAGCCAGTCGGGCGGGAAAGCCGATCGGCACGTCGGTCACGCACCTGCGCTCGGCGCCCGACGATGCCGAGTATTTCGATGCGGCGATGCATGCGCCGCTGCTGCAGCGGATTGCCCAAGAGACCGGCGGGCGTTTCTACAAGGCCGACGCCATCGGATCGCTGGCGGAGGATGTGAAGTATTCCGGCCGGGGCGTGACTGCGGTGGAAGAGCGCGAGCTGTGGCACATGCCAATCCTGCTCCTCGCGCTGGTCGCGCTGACCTGCGCCGAGTGGGGCCTGCGACGACACTGGAGGCTGGCGTGAACGGGGCGATGCGGATGCACGCCGTCCGCGCGCTGGTCGTCTTCACCCTGCTGACCGGCGTGCCGGCCGTGGCCGCGGCTCAGACCACGCACCTGCTGATCGTGGTCGGGCTGGCCGGAGACCCCGAGCACGGCGAGCTGTTTCGCAAATGGGGATCGACACTGGTCGAGACCGCCTCGACCCGGCTCGGTGTTCCGAAGTCCAACATCACGCTGCTCTCGGATCAGGAGACGCCAGCGAGCCCGGCGACCGGGCGTTCGACGCGAGAGCAGGTCGTCAAGGCGTTCGCCGGTCTGGCGGCGAAGGCCGGCGAAGACGACACGGTCGTCATCGTCCTCTTCGGCCACGGCACCTTCGACGGGTCGGTGGCGAAGTTCAACCTGCCGGGACCCGACATGACCCCGGCTGATTTTGCCCCGCTGCTGGCGCGGCTGCGATCGAAGCGCGTGGTCTTCGTCAACACCGCGAGCGCGAGCGGGCCCTTTGTCGAAGCCCTGTCCGGGCCTGGCCGGATCGTGCTGGCGGCGACGCGCACCGGCGCTGAGAAGTTCGCGACGCTCTTCGGCGGGCCGTTCGTGGATGCGTTTACGGCCGAAGCCGCGGACACCGATCGCAATGGCCGTGTCTCCATCCTCGAGGCCTTCGAGTACGCGAGGAAGCAGGTCGCGGCGGAATATCAGCGCAACGGGCTGCTCCAGACCGAGCACGCCATCCTCGACGACAACGGCGACAAGGAAGGCAGCATGGAACCCGGCGCGCAAGGAAAAGACGGGCAGGTCGCCGCGCTCCTGAGCCTCGGCTCGGCCCGAGCGGAGGCCGCGCCCGTCACCGAACAGCTGCGCACGCTCTATGCCGAGCGCCAGGCGCTCGAGCGGCGGATCGAGTCGCTCAAGCTGCTCAAGGCCGGGATGGACCCGGACAAGTACTCGGCGGAGCTCGAGAAACTTGCCACCGAGCTCGCCGTCAAGGGACGTCAGATTCGCGAAGCAGAAGGGAAGAGCAAATGAGGTCGGCCGCAGTCCTTCTCGTCGGTCTGCTCATCGCGTCGGCCGGGGTCGTCACGGCGCTCGCGCAGCGAGGCGGCGCCACCGTCGATCAATCGCCCGGTCCACCCATCCAGGGCGCCGGCAACACCGCCTACGACGGCCGCGTCGTCTTCATCAGGCTCCGCTACGACACGGAGTTCGGCGGGTTTCGCATGCGCATGGGACCGCCCTGGTCGCACGACTATCCACGCGGCGAAATGCACTTCATGAAGATCATCGAGGAGATCACGCAGATTCGTCCGCGCACCGACGGGTCGAACATCCTCTCGCTCGACGATCCCGAGCTGTTCAATTATCCGGTCGCGTACATGGCGGAGCCGGGTTTCTGGGGGCCATCCGACAAGCAGGCCGAGTCCTTCCGGGCCTACCTCCAGAAGGGCGGGTTCGTGATCTTCGACGACTTCCGCGGCTACGACTGGGAAAACCTGCAGGCGCAAATGCGCCGGGTGCTGCCCGACTGGCACTGGGTCGAGCTCGACGGCACGCACGCAATCTTTCACTCGTTCTTCGAAATCGACAACCCGTTGTCCCTGGCACCTCCCTATGGCGGGCTGCCGCCGTCGTACTGGGGAATCTTCGAGGACAACGATCGCAGCAAGCGGCTCGTGGCGATCGCCAACGTCAACAACGACATCAGCGAGTACTGGGAATGGTCCGACACCGGATATGCCCCGGTCGACCTATCGAACGAAGCGTACAAATTCGGTGTCAACTATCTGGTGTATGGGATGACGCACTGAAGACGGATGACGGATGACGGATGACGGATGATGGAAGGCGGTTGGCGGTTGGGAGTTGGGGAGTTGACTGATTCCACCCGCTACCATCCGACATCGCACCGTCTTTCGCCATGCGACAACCGTGATCCATTAACGATGGTGGAGGCTCTAGTGACCCCGACAGTGACGAATGCCATCGACCTCGATTCGCCCGACGATGTGGCTCTTGCCGATCGTATGAAAGTCGGGCGGGATCAGATCATCGCCGAGCTGCGCAAGGCGATTGTCGGCCAGGATGACGTGGTCAGCGAAGTGCTGCTGACGCTTTTTGTCGGCGGCAACAGCCTGATCGTCGGCGTGCCGGGGCTGGCGAAGACGCTGCTCGTGCACACGCTCGCGCGCGTGCTCGAGCTGAAGTTTTCGCGGATTCAGTTCACCCCGGACCTGATGCCGTCCGACATCACCGGCACCGATCTGATCCAGGAGGATCCGTCCACGGGACGGCGGCAGATGGTGTTCGCTCCCGGGCCGATCTTCGCCAACATCGTCCTCGCCGACGAAATCAACCGTACTCCGCCCAAGACGCAGTCGGCGCTGCTCGAGGCCATGCAGGAACATCGGGTCACGATCCAGGGCCGCACGTATCAACTCGAAGAACCGTTTTACGTGTTCGCGACGCAGAACCCGATCGAGCTCGAGGGCACTTATCCATTGCCCGAGGCGCAGCTCGATCGCTTCATGTTCCACACCGTGATCGACCACCCGCCTGTCGAGGAGGAGCTCGAGGTCGTGCGTTCGACCACGTCGCTGCGCGATATGACGTTCGAACGGCCGGTCAGCGGCGCCGATCTGGTCGCGTTTCAGCGGCTGGTCCGCCGCGTGCCCGCGGCCGAGCCCGTCATCCGCTACGCTCTCGATCTGGTGCGCGCCAGTCGGCCGAAATCGAGCACCGCGCCTGAGGGCGTCAAGAAATGGGCGTCGTTCGGCGCCAGCGTGCGTGCCGCGCAGTATTTGATCCTCGGCGGGAAGGCGAGGGCGCTGACCGCCGGCCGCTATCACGTCAGCTTCGAAGACGTCCGCGCGCTCGCGCACCCCGTGCTTCGTCATCGCCTGCTGACGAACTTCCACGCGCAGTCGGAGGGGATCACCAGCGACACCCTCGTCGATCGGCTGCTCGAGGCCGTGCCCACGCCGCGTTCCGGTCTGTGATGGCGGCGCACACTCCCTCCGGCGCGCTGGTCGGTGCGCGCTTCGTCGACCCGGTGGTGCTGGCCCGCATCGGCAACCTCGAGCTGGTGGCCCGCTCGGTGGTCGACGGATTCATCAACGGCTTGCACCGCTCGCCGTACTTCGGCGCGTCGGTGGACTTCGCCGAACACCGCGGCTACACGCCGGGGGACGACATCCGGCGCGTCGACTGGCGTCTGTTCGCGCGCACCGATCGGTTCTACGTCAAAGAGTACGAGGCGGACTCGAACTCGAACTTCGCCGTGCTGCTCGACGTCTCGAAGTCGATGGGCTTCGGCAGCCAGGGAGTGACGAAGCTTGATTACGCCCGGATGCTCGCCGGCTGCCTGACCTATCTGGTCCACCGGCAGAAGGACCGCGTTGGCCTCGTCACCTTCGACGCCGACGTGGTCGAGCACGTGCCGCCGTCGGCGAAGCATCTTGACGTAGTCCTGCACGTGCTCGATCGCGTGCGGCTGTCGAATCCCGGCGAGCTTGGTCCGCCGCTGCGGAAGCTGGCGGAACACTTCGGACGGCGCGGCGTGCTGGTGCTGATTTCCGATCTCTACGAGGATCCGCAGGCGGTGATCGATGCCGTCTCGCCGCTCCGCTTCCGGGGCAACGATCTCATCGTGTTCCACGTGCTCGACCCGGCCGAGATCGACTTTCCCTACGACGATGCGTCGGCGTTCGAAGACCTCGAGAGTGGCGAGCAGATTCCGGTCGTGCCGGAGGCGCTCGCCGGCAGGTATCGCGAGATGATACGCGCGCACATCGAGGCGCTGGCCTCGAAGTTCGCGGAGCTGCGAATCGATTACTCGCTTCTCAGTACGGCTAACGCGCTCGACCATGCGCTCTTCAACTACCTGTCCATGCGTGAACGGCTGAATCGGGTGCGCTGATGGGATTTGTCGCACCCCTGGTGCTGCTCGGGCTCGGTGCGCTGGCGATTCCGGTGCTGTTGCACCTGATTCAGCGTGAGAAAAAGCGCGTCGTGGAGTTCCCGTCATTGATGTTCCTGCGGCGCATTCCGTATCAATCGGTCCGCCGCCGCCGCATCCGTCACTGGGCGTTGCTGCTGATGCGGCTGGCCGCCCTTGCCTTGATCGTGGCGGCGTTCGCGCGACCGTTCTTCCGGCGACAGACGCTTGCCGCGGCCACGCAAAATGGGGCGCGCGAAGTGGTCGTTCTGGTGGATGCCTCCTACAGCATGGGGTACGGCGATCGCTGGGCGAGAGCACAGGCGGCCGCGCGCGGCGCGATCAACGCGCTCGCCTCCGGCGACCGCGGCTCACTGGTGTTGTTCTCTACCAGCGCCGAGCTCGCCGTCCGATCGACCGCCGATCGCGGCCGGCTGCTCGCCGCGTTGACGACGGCGGCGGTCGGCCCGGGGGCTACCCGCTTCGCGCCGGCACTGAAGCTTGGCGGCAGCATCCTCGGCGAGTCGCCGCTGCCCAGGCGAGAGCTGATTCTGATCAGCGACTTTCAACGACGCGGCTGGGAAGATACGCCGGGGCGCGACGACGTGCGGCTACCGGATCGGACGGTGCTGACCCCGATCGCGGTCGGCGACGGGACGACCTCGAACCTGTCGGTCACGCCGGCCTCCCTCGAGCGCACGCGATTCGAGAATCAGGATCGCGTAACGGTGACCGCCGGCGTCGCCAACCACAGCGCAACCGCCGCGTCGCGGGTTCCGGTGACGCTCGAGGTCAACGGCCGCGCCATCCAGTCGCTGCCGGTGGACGTCGCCGCCAACGGATCGGCGAGCGTCACGTTCGCGCCGCTCACGGTCGCCTCGCGCAACATGCGGACGACGATCCGCATTCCGGACGACAATCTCGCGCGCGACAACGTCTTTCACCTCGTCCTGTCCCCGTCCGAGCCGGTGAAGGCGCTGGTAGTCAGCCGCGGCGGGGCCGAGCGGGAGAGTCTTTATCTCACTCGCGCCCTGTCGATCGGGGAAGCGCCGCGGATCGAGCTCGTCGGGCGGACGATCGAAACGGTCTCCGACACGGACGTCCGCACCGCCGCGGTCGTGATTCTCAACGATGTGCAGGTGCCCGACGCGACCGCCGTACAGCTGGCCCGATTCGTAGGTGCGGGAGGAGGCCTTCTGGTGGCGGCCGGGTCGCACGCGTCCTGGCCCGCCAAAGGAGCCGACGTCCTGCCCGCCCTTCCCGGCGCCGTCATCGATCGCACGACCGGCACGCCCTCGCGGCTCGGCGCGCTCGAGTACGGCCATCCGGTCTTCGATCTCTTCCGCGCACCGCGAAGCGGCGACTTTTCCGCCGCTCGCTTCTACGGCTATCGCGGCGTCGACGGCACTCCCACTCAGGTGTTGGCGCGATTCGACGATGGCGCTCCGGCGCTGATGGAGCGACGGACCGGCGCCGGTCGCGCGCTGCTGTGGATGTCGACGCTCGACCTTGGCTGGAACGATCTGCCGGTCAAGCCGGTGTTCCTGCCCTTCGTCCACACGATGATGCGCTACCTGGCGGATTACTCCGAGGCGCCCAGCTACCTGACCGTCGGTCAAGTGGTGCCCGCCGCCCGTCGGACCGGTCCCGGGGCCGCGCCGCCGGGACGCGGGGCAACGATCGCCGTCGCCCCATCGGGCGCCCGCGTGACGGTGGGGGCCGAGGACGGCGCGCTCGAGCTGACCGAGCAGGGGTTCTACGACGTTCGCACCCAGGGCGGGAGCGCCGACAGCGCGACCACCCTGGCCAGCAACGTCGATCTGAGCGAGTCCAACCTGACGCCGATGGATCCGCGCGAGCTGATCGCGTCCGCCACCGGCCGCGTGTCGGGGCAGCCAGCCGGATTCGCCGACGCCCGTCCCAGTGACGACTCGCAGGCGCAGGCCCAGCGCCTGTGGTGGTATCTGCTGGTTGCAGCCGGGCTGCTGCTGGCCTCGGAATCACTCTTCTCAAATCGCCTCTCGGGAGGCGTAAGCTGATAGCTGGACGCTGGACGCTCGCAGTCGAGAACTGACCATGCCAAACGACGCCCACGATCAACTTCTGGAGATCATCCGGTCGGTTCGTCGCCGCTGGCGGCTGAAGCTGGCGCTGCGGGGGATCGCCGCGACCGCGGCCTGCGGCGCCGCCGCGCTGATCCTGGCAGCCTGGGGGCTCCAGTGGATGCGCTTCACGCCGGAATCCATCCTGCTGTTCCGCGTCGCGATCGGCGTCCTGTTCGTCGGCTTGGCCTATGCGCTGCTCGTGCGGCCGCTGATGCGGCGCGTCACCGACGAACAGGTCGCGCTCTATCTCGAGGAGCACGAACCATCGCTCGACGCCGTCATCATCAGCGCCATCGAAAACGGCGGCAGCGGTTCAGGCCTCGGCCAGCAGTCGCCGACGTTGCTTCGCCGCCTCATCGAAACCGCGATCGAGAAGAGCCGGGAGGTCGACGAGGGTCGGCGGGTCGAGCAGACGCCGATGCGCCGGTATTCCGGCGCGCTGGCGGCGGTGGTGCTCCTCGGCGCCGCGGCGTTTCTCTTCGGGCCGGCCTACATGCGCCATGCCCTCTCGGCGCTCCTCGTCATCTCGCGCAGCGTCGAGGCCGCCGCACCGTATCGGATCGAGGTGAAGCCCGGTCATGCCACGGTGCCGCGGGGAGCGGACCAGGTCATTTCGGCGCACCTCTTCGGCTTCCAGGCCGATCAGGCGTCGTTGATGATCCGCAAGTCGCCGACGGCGGCGTTCGAGCGGCTGCCGTTGATTCGCGGTGAGAACGACACCTACGAAGGGACGCTCTTCGACCTCTCCGCCCCTCTCGATTACTTCGTCGAGGCGGTCGGCGTGCGTTCGGCGGTCTACTCCTTGAAGGTCGCGGACATGCCGTACGTGCAGCGGCTGGAGCTCGAGTATCACTTCCCGGCGTACACCGGTCTCGAGCCGCGCAAGATCGAGGACGGCGGAGACATCGCGGTCCTGCGCGGGACGGAGGTTCACGTCCGTGCGGTGCCGACCATGGCGGCGCATGGCGGCCAGATCCTGATCGATGACAAGACCGCCGTGCCGATGACCGTCGGGTCCGATGGCGCACTGACCGCGCAGTTCACCGCCGATCATGACGGGTTCTACAAGATTGAGCTCGACGCGCCGAACGGCCCGCGCGTCACCGCGTCGGCGAAGTACTCGATCGATGTACTCGCCGATCAGCCGCCGTCGGTTTCCATCGCCAAGCCTGGCCGCGATACCTCGGCCTCACCGATCGAGGAAGTCTTCCTCGAGGCAAAAGCGGAAGACGACTTCGGGATCAAGTCGCTCGAGCTGGTCTACAGCGTCAACGGCGGCCCGCAGAAGGTCGTCCCGCTCTTTGACGGCACCAAGCGCATGACCGACGTCTCGGCAGGGCACACGCTCTACCTCGAGGAGCTCAACGTCCAGCCGGGTGATTCGGTGTCCTATTTCGCCCGCGCCCTCGACAACGGCACCGTGCCGGCGCCGCAGCGCGGAACCAGCGACATGTACTTCATCCGCGTCCGGCCGCTGCAGAAAGACTTCCGGAAAGCAGACTCGCAGGCCGGCGGCGGTGGAGGCGGACAGCAGAACCAGGTGGGCGCGCTCTCCGAGCAGGAGCGCCAGATCATCTCGGCCACCTTCAACCTGCAGCGCGATCGCAAGACCACGAGCGCTGACCGCATGCGGGAAAGCAGCGTCGTCGTAGCGCTGATGCAGAAGCGATTGCGCGAACAGGTGAACGAGCTGGTCCAGAACTTTGCTACGCGGGTTGGCGATCAGGCCGACCGGTTCAAGAAGATCACCGATTTCCTGAAGCAGAGCCTGCCTGAGATGCAGGGCGCGGAGGGGAAGCTTCAGGCCGCCAACCCCGAAGCCGCGCTGACGCCGGAACAGCGCGCGCTCGAGTTCCTGCAGAAGGCCGAAGAAGAGTACGAGCTGCAGGTCAGCGCCAATCGCAGCGCGGGTGGCGGCGGCGGGCGGCGGCGACAACAAGATGGCTGAAGAGCTCGCCGATCTCTTCGAGCTCGAAGTGGATCGGATGGCGAACCAGTACCAGACGTCGCAGCGAGCGACCCAGCAACAGGCGGATCAGAAGATCGACGAGCTCGCCGAGAAGCTGAAGGAACTGGCGCGGCGCCAGGAACAGGAGGCCGAGCGTCAGCGCCGGCGCGCCGCGGCCGGCCAGGGTTCGGGCGGCGGCGATTCGCAGCGAGCGCTCGCGGATCAGGCCGAGGAAGCGGCGCGCCAGCTCGAAAAACTGGCGCGTGAGGAGAACCGGCCGGAACTGGGGCAGTCCGCTCGCAAGCTGCAGCAGGCGGCCGACGCGATGCGCAAGGCGGCGGCCAACGGCGATCCGACCGCCGCGGCGCAGGCAGCCGGCGCGATCGATCAACTTCGCGAAGCCCAGCGTCAACTCGAGCGATCGCAGTCGGCGCGGGGCGGCCGGGACATCCAGGACGCCCAGCGTCAAGCCGAAGCGCTTGCGCGCGAACAGCAGGATATCCAGAAGGACGTCGAGAACCTCGACGGCGCCGGTGGCGCGCGTGGTGAAAAGGTACAGCAGCTCAGCGAGCGAAAGGGGACGCTCGCCGGGAAGGTCGACCAGCTCGAAAAGCAGCTCGATCAAACCGCGAGCGGCATGTTCAAGGACGAGCGTGACGCGTCACGCAAGCTGACCGAGGCCGCCAACGGCATCCGCGACAAGCGGATTCGCGACAAGATCCGCTATTCCGATCAGATGCTGCGCAGCGGCAGCCAGACCGGCGAGGTCGCGGCGTTCGATCGGGACATTCAGGGCAACCTGGACGACCTGCGCAGGAAGATCGGCGAAGCCGCCGCAGCGATGGGTCACACGAAGGCGGACGCCAGCGCGCAGGCGCTGGATAAGGCGCGCCAGCTGGCGCAGGGAATGGACTCGCTCGGCGAGCGCATGCGGGGCCAGCGCGGTCAACAGGGCTCGAACGGTCAGGGGCAGGAGAACCAGCAGGGACAGCGCGGTCAGAACGGCCGGCAGGGACAGAATGACCAACAGGGTCAGAAGGACCAGAACGGCCAGCAAGGGCAGAACGGCCAACAGGGCCAGAGCGGCCAGCAAGGTCAGTCGGGTCAGCAAGGCCAGAACGGGCAGCAAGGGCAGAATGGCCAGCAAGGTAACGGCGGACGCAATCAGGGTCCGCCGACCAGCGGTGGCCGCAACGGAGAAGGCGACACACAAGGTGGCGCGTTCCGCCCGAACGCGGGCGCGATGGGAGACAGCCGGCCAGGAGCTGGTCGCTTCTCGCCTGAGGACGTCCGTCAGTTCCGAGGTGAAATCCGCCAGCGGACGCAGGATGCCGAACAGCTCAAGCGGCTGCTCAAGGATCAGAAGATCGACGCCAAGGATCTCGACGAGATTCTCAATGGATTGCGCCAGCTCGACGACAGCGGCGTCTACCAGAATCCCGAGGCGCTCGCCCGGCTTCAGAGTTCGGTAACCGACAACATCAAGCGCTTCGAGTACACGCTTCGACGCCGACTGGATGCGAATGCGAACCAGGTCTTTTTATCGGGCACCGACGACGTGCCCGAGCAGTACCGCAAGCTGGTCGAGCAGTACTACCGGTCGCTGTCCAAAGGGGGCGGTAAGCAGTAGGAAGGCCGCGGAAGCAGCCTGTAGACCGGCGGCATTGCCGGCGCTAGCGCGCCTCGAAACGCCCGATCCGGCCGCCCTCGCCCACGCCGAATCCAACCGCGGGGCGGCTGCCTCGAGCGAACGAGAACGCGTGGTAACCGTCCCCGCTTACCTTCGTCCAGGTGCGGCCCTCGTCTTCGGAACGATCGGCGCCGCTCGGCCCCACCGCGATCGCCGATCGCGACCCCGGAACATACGCGACCACTGAGCGGAAGCCGCTCAGGCCCTTGCCGACCGTCCACGTCATCCCGCCGTCCGAGGTGGTCGCTGCGTTGTTCATCGCCTCGCTCTCCTTGCGATAGTCGCCACCGACGACGACGCCGTGGAGAGGATCGCGAAACGCGATCGAGAAGATGCCGGCCGACGCGGACGCGGCGATCGGCGTGTCGGCGACCGCCCACGTGGCGCCGCCGTCGCTGGAGCGCAACACGCGCGACCTCGTGGATGCGCCGGTGCCGATCCAGACGGAATTCGGCGCCAGCACGGTCACGTTCGTGCCGCTGCCGGCGAAGGCCCCCTCGTTCGGTAGCGCCGGTGGAAGCGTCTCGGGGGGAATTCGCGTCCAGGTTCGGCCGCCGTCCCCGGTCCGGACGATCACGAACTGGCCATCAACAGAGTCGCTGACGGCGATGCCGCGATTCCGGTCCCAGAATGCCATCGCGTCGAAAAACGCCTTCGCCTCGTGGTTGACGAACTGCTCGTTCCAGCGCGCGCCGGCGTCGCTGGTCTTGTAGATGCGCGACGCTTCGCCAGGTCCGATACTCAACACCCAGGCGATGCGATCGCTGACCGCATCGATGTCGCGAAAGTCGAGCGTCTCCGTCCCCGGAATCGACAGCCGTTGCCATGTCTGACCGCCGTTTTCGGTCCGCAGGATAGTGCCGTTCGCCCCGCTCGCCCAGGCCACGCGATCCGACACTGCGCTCACACCGCGAAGACGCGCGCTGACGCCGCTGGTTTGCGGCGTCCACTGGGGTGCGAAGGCGGTCAACGCCATGAGAATGGTGATGACCGCGACGCACGGCCCGTCAGGCAGGAGCGGGCGCATCGTCTCGATGGTTGCGGCGCTCGGTTGCCGCGCTCAGGCTCCGGCCTCGAGCGCCGCGCTCGAGCTCGTGCGCTCCTCGGAAAACGCCGAGTAGAGCATCGTGATCGCCGTGTAGAGCACGACGACGATGACCAGCCAGCGGACGGTTACCAGGGGCAGCGATTTCACGATGTAGGCGGCGAGAAGGACACCGGGGATGCCGCCGATCGCCAGGCCGAGCGACGCGCGCAGGCTGTAGCTGCGCTCGCGAATGAAGCGCAGGCTCCCGACCGGCATCAGGAACGCGCACGAGCCCATCATGATGGGAAACGCGGTCGCTTCACTCATGCCGAGGAAGCTCACCAGGATCATGCAGGGGGCATAGAGACCGATGCCGAGCGTCATCAGCGCGCCGAGCATGAAATTGCCAGCCACGGCGATGACGAGCGCGATCCCGCGCACACCGAGCGCTGGATCGCCAGGCGGTGGCGTCGGCCAGCCGTACTGCTTGGCGACCATCAGCAGCGCGGCGGCGATGAGCGCCAGGCCCATGCCCATCTGCACTTTGTATTTCGGCCACTTCGCGACGACTCCGGCACCGAGCCAGGCGCCGAGCACCGCGGCCGTGATCATGGCAATGAGCGTGAGCACGTCGACAGGGATGATCGAGGTGTAGATGAACGCCTGCACGACCGTCGGCAGCGTGTGGCCGGCGTTGAGCGTGCCGGGGATGACCCGATCGGGCACCATGCGCAGCGCGCGAAACAGAGCGGTCGTCGTGGCAAACGATCCGATACCGAGCGTGTCGAAGAAGTTGGTGAGCGCGCCGACGCCGACCTGCGCGGGCGTGGGCCATCCGGTCTCGGTCGCCGGTGTCGAGGCGCCGCCTGGCGAGCGCCGGATGGTACTGACCGCGCGCGCCCAGCCACCGAGGAAGACGGCCGTCAACGCTGCCAGCGCCGCCAATAGCCCTGTGATCGGGTTCATTGGCACAGCTTACAACAGGTCGGCGAGGCTCAGCGGGTACCGCCCGTGGGAGGCGCTTTGAGGCGTCCGGCGGCTTCAAGGGTGTGGCGGACTTCGGTGACGAGGTCGTCGGGCAGGCACGGCTTGGTGATGAACCCGTCGCAGCCGGCGTCACGCGCCTCCTGCTTGGCATCGTCGAACGCGTGCGCGGTCAGGGCCAGGATGGGGATGTGCTGCGTGCGCTCGTCCGCCTTCAGCACGCGGGTCGCCTGCCAACCGTCGAGCACCGGCATGCTGGCGTCCATCAGAATCAGACTTGGATTGAGGCGAATGGCCTTGTCGATGGCTTCGCGCCCGTTCGTGGCGGTCTCGACGGCAAATCCCGAGGTACTCGAGGTACTCGCGGTAGAGCTCGCGGGCGTCTTCGAAATCTTCCGCCAGAAGGACGAGCGGGGAGTTACGCGGCGCGCTCATCTGGCGTCGCGTTCTCGCGCATAGCCGCGGGCCTCCAGCCGCGAGGCGAGGCGATCCATGTACTTGCGCGCCTCCGTATCGCGCAAGAACCGAAGACGGCGCCGCAGCGTGCCGTCGGCGTATAACTCTACTTCGACGGCGTCGGTCAGCGCGACAAGAACCAGATTCACCGTCTGCGCGGCGTTGCGCAGGATCGCCATCGACTGACGGCCGTCCTCTGAGAGGTTCCCCCGTGCAGGCACGCGAGCGGTGGACATCCGTTTGGGCATCGAATTGTCGTGAGGCTGGGCGGACGTGCGAGGACCGTGCCAGCGGGGCCGCACCCAGGCGGTGAACGGAATCTTGGGGTCCCTTACGGACAGCGGTCGTTTTGGCCTGATTTTCAAGGCCTGGGACCTTCCCTTTGTGAGTCGTTGGCCAGTCAGGTGGCGTTCGCTTTTCCTACAGCGATGCCATGGGATCTGACGCTATCCCAGCAGGAACTCCAGGGCGCCGGGCAGGCGGGCCGCCCAGTCGCCCTCGGAATGGCCCTGCCCCTGGCCTTCGACGAAGCGAAGGGCGTCCCTGGAGGCGTAGCCTTTTCGGCGAAGCAGGCGCACCAGTGCACGCGCGTTGCGGAGCGTATCGGTCCCCTCGTTGGTGCCGGCATCCACATAGATCCGACCCCGGCGCGGCGGCGCGGCCTCGACGTAGTCGAGCAGCCGGTGCGCGCCGAACCAGATCGACGGGCTCAGGGCCGCAACCCTGCCGAACGGGGACCCGCGCAGGAAGAATGCGTACAGGCTGATCAGACCGCCCATCGACGAGCCGACAATCGCGTGGCTCTCGCGCGAGCGCCGGGTCCGATATTGTGCGTCGATTCGGGGCCTCACCGTGTCGATCAGAAATCGGCAATAGCGGTGACCAAATCCTCCCCCGTGGCGGGGATCGGCGAACGGACTGTACTCGATCAGCCGGCCCGCACCGGCGTGATGGATGCCGACGACGATCGGCTCGATACCTTCCTCCCGCAACCGCCCGAGCGCCCCTTCCAGCTGCCAGGTGTTGCCGGCAAACGCGATCGAGGGATCCGACAGGTTCTGGCCGTCCTGCATGTAGACCGCGGGATAGCGGAGCCGTCCGAGGTCGTAGGACTCCGGCAGATAGACGTCCAGCGTTCGCCAGTTTCGCAGCTGCGGCGACCAGATCTGAAACGAATGCTTATCCATCGACATCGGTCCGGCGGGTCGGTCTGGTAAGGTTAGCCATGCGCCGCGAACATTATTCCTGGTACTCGCATCGCCTGGGCCGCAACATGGGCGTCGTCGTTTACGGCCACTGGGGGCCGCCGATGATTGCCTTTCCGACCAGCGGCGGCGACGAATGGGAATACGAGCGGCAGGGTCTGATCAACGCCATTGCCAGCGCCATCGACGGTGGCCGGGTCAAGATGTTCTGCATCAACACCAATCACGGAGACTCCTTTGGCAACGGCGGCGCGCACCCCAAGCACCGGAGCTGGATGCAGCGTCAATACGACGGCTACGTCCGCCAGGAGGTCGTTCCCTTCGCGCGAAATCACTGCCAGAGCGGAGACATCGGCGTGTGGACGATGGGGGCGTCGCTCGGCGGGTATCATGCCGTCAACACGCTCCTCAAACATCCGGACGTGGTGAAGCGCTGCTACGGCCTGTCCGGCGTCTACGACATGAAGCGTTTCATGGACGGCGACTACGACGACAACTTCTATTTCAACAACCCCGTCGACTATGTTGCCAATCTGTCGGATCCATGGACGCTGGGGCAGCTCACCTCGTGTGAGATTCACCTCGCCACCGGATCGGGGCCGTGGGAACAGAGCGACGAGGCCTATCGCATGTCGCAGGTGTTGTGGAGCCGCGGCATCCAGCACCATCTCGACGACTGGGGGCCGATGGGTGGGCACGACTGGCCGTACTGGCAGCATCAGATGCACGAGTATCTGCTGCACGGCGCGTGACGGCTACGCGGCCTGGCGGGTCGGATGGAGGGAACCGTTCACAGGCCGAGCCGCTCCATCATGTACTTGCCTCGGCTGATGACCTGATCCTGATCGATCCAGACATCGCATTCACGGGTCAGCACGTCGACGTGCGTCCGCGATTTCCAGTCGGCGCCGGTCTGGCTGCCGTACGGATCGCCGAAGGCAAGGTGGACACCGGGGATTTTTTCGTCCTGCAGCAGGTTCCCGATCATGTCATCGAGAGCGAGGTTGGTTCCGAAGGCCAGCTCGCCGACCCGATCGCTGTTGGCGTCGGAATGGCAGTAGTGCCAGAACTCCCGCTCGAGCTCCGCCCGCTCGCAGCGGGCCGACACGAGCCGCCCTTTCTCCATTTCGAGCATCAGCGGCGTCGACGACAGGTCGCCGTATTTCATGCCGAAGTAGTCGCCCGCGGTTCCATTGCAGACGAAGGTGCCGTCCACTGAGGCCGGGGTCGTGAAGACTTCGCCGGCCGGCAAGTTAGACCAGTAGCGAGGAGAGATCAGACCGCTCGTCTTGATCCAGGCAAGAGACGGGTCGAACGAGGCGGTCAACGCGGTGCCCGCTGCGGTTGTGACGCGCAGCGTGCTGGCCCCACGCATCCGTTCGCACAAGCGCGTGCTGAGGCGATCGACGAGACGGTAGTCCGCGCGCATCCCCTGCATCATGATCTCGGCGGTCACGCCAACCATGTGAGCGTAGCGAATCTGCCGCCGCTCGACGATGGCGACGATGTCCATGCGGGTGCCGAGCTCTCCCTGTTGCGGCTGGACACAGAGGATCCCAGCGTCGGCCCGCTCGAGCGCGTCATTGATCGTCGCCGGTACCCCAGCCAGCGGTCGCTTCGCGACCTCTTCGACCAGCACGCACCGGGCGCGCGCACCGACCTCCTCGAGTGCGATCGCCAGGCTGGCGGCCACCTCGGCGCTGGCACGGTCCGCGATCAGGGCGACCTCTTCGTCACGCTGAACCGCCAGACACACTTCGACCGCATTGCGCGCACCTGGCGCGAGCGACGGAGAACAGGGACCAAAGACGGCCGCGGACATCGCTTCCTATTCTAACCGGGGCCGTACTCCGCGGCCGCGGCCGCAGGGCCGCGGAGTACGCGGAATGACGCGGAGAGGGTCTCAGGTCTCAGGCCGCGGAGTACGCGGAATACGCGGAGAGGCTTCTCGACGAACGCGGACTGCGGACGATGCGGATCTGACCAGGGATGACGGGCCAAGAACGAAGTGACTAGCGACCAGGGACCAGGGCGGAGACGACGAACGCGGGCACCTGACCGCCACCGGATGTGACGTTGGCAAGGCCGGTCGCGCTGAGGCGGGTGAGGAAGCCAGACAGCTTGCCGCGGAACAGGTACGGCGCGAAGTCGATCAGCATGTCGCGCTCGCGAACCTGCCCGTCTTCGCACACCGAGAAGAGCTCGCGCCGCACCGCGATGCGCTCTTGTGCGATCCACACGCCCTGCGATCCAGACACGGCCTGCTGGATGACATCGTCCCAGGCGCGCTCCGACTGTTCCCAGCCGAGCATGACCCCGGTGCCGCCGTATTCGTCATTCGGCTTGATTACAAAGCGGTCGCGATGCGCGCGGAGGTACTCGAGAAGATCGACGGCGTTCCCGTCACGCTGCATCGGACCATCGCGGACTACGCGGGTCCAGGGGACGTGCTGCTGGATCATGGCTCGTTCCGCGTCGCTGAAGAGGCTGCGGTGACGTTCGTCGGTCAGCACCGCGAAGAAGGCCTTCTTGTGCGCGATCTTGCAGCGGAACGTGTTGGCGACGCAGACGGCGCGCTGCTCGTAGGCGTCGGTGAGCGCGCGACATTCGTTCGCGCGGGCCACGATGTCGTTGATGAGGACCCGTCGGTAAACCAGGTCGATCGGTGCCCCGGCCGCGACCAGACGCGATCCGTCGATGACCAGATCTCGAGGATCGGCGATCACCGTTGGAACGCCGAGGGCGGTGAAGGCGTCGCGTAACAGCTCGAACTCGCTCCACGTCGGTACTTCCCGCCAGTCGACGATCGCCATGCGTGGCGGGCTGGCGGTGCCGCCCCAGTCGCGATAAGCGGCGAGCAGCGCCTCGAGGAGCCGCGGGATCGGCGAGTAGTGCCTCACATCGAAGCGCGCGCGAAAGCGCTGCATCACTGGCTGTTGGGCGAAGACTTCGGCGAGCCGCTGGCTGTAACCCGCTCCTGCCGGAGACTCCGCGTTGTATTCGGCGAACTGGAGAGAGTCGGGCAGCAGGAACGCGTCGGCGCGCGCCGCGGTGCTGGCCATCTCGTATCCGGGGTCCAACCGCGCCAGTCGGACCTCCGCGTCGCTCAGCCCGAGCTCGTCGAAAAGCCCGGGGTTCGCGATGGTCGCACCGGCCACGCGCTCTCCCAGCGCCCACAACATTTCAGCCGCACGGACGACGCGGGCTTCATCGTCTGGGGTCAGGAAGAACGGGCGCATGAAGGGGCAGAGCAGGCGCCCACCGAAGGTCAGGCGCTGCTCGCGCATCCGCTCCGCCAGGCCGGCACACGGAGACGGCCCGTCGGTCGTCTGCAGCTGCTCACGCCAGTAGTCGACGGCGTCCGTATCGGTACTCACGACTTTATTTCCCGCCGGCCGGCCGTCACACCGGTCCTGGTCTGGAGGG
The DNA here is from genome assembly GCA_963771415.1 of uncultured Acidobacteriota bacterium. Classification (GTDB taxonomy): domain Bacteria; phylum Acidobacteriota; class Vicinamibacteria; order Vicinamibacterales; family 2-12-FULL-66-21; genus CAWAZT01. Next base: position 23,679 of record CAVYTI010000002.1, read on the forward strand.
ATCGTTCGCATTCGCGGACAGGCCGACCATATCGGCCCAACGCGGCCACGTCTGCTGGGCGCGCCCGCTCAGCGCCCGATCGATGACGAGCGCCGCCATCTTCTCGACGACGATCTCGAAGTAGTGGGCGGTGATGCGGTCGCGCTCGAAGTCGGGTGCCGGGTTCAGGAAGTCGATGGCGTAGGGGACCCCTTCCTGGACGGCGAACTCGATGGTGTTCATCTCGTAGCCGAGCGCGGTATTCAATGTCTGGGCGTCGCGGACGATGCGCGCCCCCAGGTCGGCGGAGAGATAGGCGTGGTCGACGAGATACCGGCGCTCCCGCGGATCATAGGCGACCGGAACGATGTCGGTCTGGCCGAAGGTGAAGCAGCGGACGTACTTGTCGAAGTCGATGAACTCCTGGAGCGTCATGCAGTACGGCCCGGTGCCGTCGTAGGCGGCGAGGAGCTCGGCCCGATCGTGGACCTTGTAGACGTGCTTCCAGCCACCGCCGGAGTAAGGCTTGAGGATGGCGGGGCGGCCGACGTAGTCGAGCAGGCCGTCCCAGTCGATCGGATAGCCGAGATTGTGGAGCGACTCCGACGTCAGATCGATGTCCGCCGGATACGACTTCTGCGGCAGTAGCACCGTCTTCGGCACGGCGACGCCGATCTTCTTGGCGATCGAGTAGTTGAAGAACTTGTCGTCGGCCGTCCACCAGAACGGATTGTTGATGACGTAGGTTCCCTCGAGGACGGCGTGCTTGAGATAGGCGCGGTAGTATTCGACCTCGTGTGAAATCCGATCGACGATGACCCGGTAGGCCGCCGCTTCGCCCATCTTCGTTCCGGTGAGCGTCACGAACTCCGCGGTCACGTCGCGGTCGCGGCCCAACGTATTGACCCGATCGATGAATGCTGGCGGAAACGAGTACTCACGGCCGCACAATAGTCCAACCTTCACGGCGCCCTCCTGTTGCCGGCACGGGTCTCGTCCACGACCCAGCGCACGACAGCTCGCAGATCTCCGGTCTCGCGGTAAACCTGGAGCTGGCGATCCGCGCTGGTGCCTTCGGCCGCAATCGTCTTCACGTATTCGACCGCCGGTCGGCTGCCGAGCTCGTCGACCACGTCGTCGATGAACTCGAGCAGTTCGACGGCGAGCTCGCGCATGGGTACCTCGGTGCGGCGGCCGAAGTCGATCAGGCGTCCATCGAGCCCGTAGCGGGCCGCGCGCCACTTGTTTTCTTCGACCAGCGCGCGCGAGTAGATGCGGAAGCCCAGGTTCTTCTTGCGCAGGCGGTAGAGCTTCACGACGATCGCCTGGGCAAGCGCGGCCAGCGCGATGGTTACGCGCGGAGACGTGGGCACATCGCAGATGCGGAACTCCAGCGTGCCGAACGTCGGGTGCGGCCGCAGGTCCCACCACACTTTCTTCGCGTTGTCGATGCAGTGGAGCTGGACGAGGGTCTCCAGGTACTCCTCGTACTCGCTCCACGAGTTGAACTGATCCGGAATGCCCGAGCGCGGAAACCGCCTGAAGACGGTCGTTCGATAGGATTTCAGGCCGGTGTCACGTCCCTGCCAGAACGGCGAGCTGGTCGAGAGCGCGAGCAGGTGCGGCAGGAAGTAGCGCGCCTCGTTGAGCAGCTCGATGGTACTCGTGCGATCGGGCGCGGCGACGTGAATATGCAGGCCGAAGATGAGCAGCGATCGGGCCAGCTGCTGCAGTTCTTCGACGATGTTTTCGTAGCGCTCGCCGGGAGAGATCACCTGATCCATCCAGCGCGAAAACGGATGAGTGCCGGCTGCCGCGATTCGCAGCCCGACGCGCTCCGCACTCTCGGAAAGATCCCGCCGGATTTTGTAGATCTCCGCCTCGAGCTCGTCGATGTTGGCGCAGATTTTGGTGCCGACTTCGACGATCGATTGATGCATCTCGCGCTTCAGCTGATCGCCAAGCGACGCGGCGCCCGAGGCGAGCAGCTCGGAAACGTGCGATCGCAACTCCCACGTGTCGGGGTCGACGATTTGGAATTCTTCCTCGACGCCGACGGTAAACGCGTGATCCATCGATTCGAATCATAGTGCAGGTTCGCAACTGGATGTAGGATGACGAGGTCCTGTCCAGACCGTCAGCCAGGCGCGCCGCGAACGTGGCGGGCCTCTTCACCGTGCTTCTGACGGCCGCCGGCCTTCGCCTGTGGTTCGTGTCGGCCGGCGTCCCGCATGCGGTCGCCATCGACGAGCCGCAGGTGGTCGATCGTGCGCTCCGAATCCTTCATACCGGCGACTGGAACACCCACCTCTTCGACTATCCATCCCTGGTCATCTACCTGCACGCCGTGATCGCCATCGCCCGCTATCTCTGGGGTGCCGTGGGTGGCGAATGGCGATCGCTCGATGCGCTCGACATCCGTGCCGTCTACGTGACCGGCCGTGTGACGACGGCACTGATCGGCACCGCCACCGTGTGGATGACATATCGCCTGGGCGCCGAACTTGGTTCGCGACGGGTCGCCCTGCTCGGTGCCGCGCAGCTGGCGTGCCACCCCATGCACGTTCGGGAGTCGCACTTCGTCCTCACCGACATCCCGGTCACGGCCCTGACGACGTTGGCGGTGTGGCTGGCCGTTCGGGCAGGAAAGGTGCGGCGCCCCGGGATCTATATAGGCGCGGGTGCCGTGGCAGGCCTCGCGGCGGCCGCCAAGTACAACGGGGTTATTGCCCTGGTCGCCATCGTGACGGTGTGGGTGATCTACGACCGGGGCGCGCGCGATCGCTGGCGCAAGGCGGCTGGCGCGATCGCCGGCGCCGCCGTCGCGTTTCTGGTAGCCGCCCCTTACACACTCCTCGACCTGCCCGCCTTCCTGAACGGCTTCGCCGCGCAGTTCTCACGGTTTGCCGGCGCGGCGCGCCACGACGATCCCGGCTGGTGGCTGTACTTCAAGCATCTCTCGCTGGCGGCGAGGTACTGGCCGCCGCTGGCGATGGTCGGGGCCGTCCTCGTCTGTGCGCGACGATCCCACCGCCGATGGCTGGCGCCGCTGATCTTCGTCGCCACCTACTACTATGCGCTGTCGACGAACGCGATCATTTTCGGCCGCTACGCGCTGCCCTTGATTCCGGTGCTCTGCCTGCTGGCCTCGGTGCCAATCGTCGATTTGATTCACCGCTCGCGTCGCTGGTCCGTGCGGGCAGGTCGATCGGTGCCGCGGGCGTTATTTGCCACAGCTGTCGTGCTGATGTGCGTACCGTTCGCGATCGGATCGGTCGAGTGGTTGCGGGCGCTCAGGCGGCCGGACACGCGCGACATCGCCGCGGCATGGATGCACGAGCATCTGCGCGCCGGGGCAACGCTCGCGGTCGAGAACAGCGGCCCGGCCTACCTTGGGGAACTGGGTTTCCAGGTCCTCTCGACCCAGCTGCTGATCGACCATCCTGTTGACTGGTATCGATCGCGGGTCGAGTACTTCGTGATCAGCTCCGACGCCGAGTACGCCAACTACACGGCGACCGGTCCGACCGTCTTTCGGATAGCCCCATCGCCAGATCGATGGGGTCCCCCGATACGAATCATTCAGCTGCGCTGAGGAGTCGTCTGGCGGCTCATCTACAGGCCGCTGTCGCGTCCCTTGAGCTCGTTGGGCGTAATCATCTCGTCGATGCGGTGCGCCAGATCGCGTTCTTCGTCCCACAGCTCTTTGGGCAGGTGAGCGCCAAACTTGCGGAAGAAGTCCTCCTGTCCGGCAACCGCTTCAACCCACTCGGCAGGATCGACCTTGAGCAACGCCGCGAGCTCCTCGTCGGAGATCGTGAGTCCCCGGCGATCGATCGCATCAGGTGTCGGCACCCCGCCGATGGCGGTTTGTCTGGCCTTGCCGCGACCCTCCGCCCGGTCGAGCACCCATTGCAACACTCGCAAGTTCTCGCCGAACCCGGGCCACAGGAAACGCCCGCGCTCGTCTGTGCGAAACCAGTTCACGCGGAACACTCGCGGCGGTTTCGCGAGCCCGGCGCCGATTTCGAGCCAGTGCGAGAAGTAGTCCCCCATGTTGTAGCCGCAGAACGGCCACATGGCCATCGGATCTCGACGCAGGACACCGACCTTGCCGGTCGCCGCCGCGGTTGTCTCCGACGACATCGTCGCCCCGAGAAACGTGCCGTGTCGCCAGCTGGCCGACTCGTAAACCAGCGGTACGCGCCGCTGCCGGCGGGCACCGAACAGGATCGCGTCGATCGCCACGCCATTCGGGTTGTCGAACTCCGGTGAGAGCGTCGAACACTCGGCCGCCGGCGTCGTGAACCGGCTGTTGGGATGTGCGGCCTTCTCGCTGGACGCCGGTGTCCAGGTGCGCCCCTGCCAATCCAGCGCCTCCGCCGGGGGCGGGTCATCATGTCCTTCCCACCATGGCGTGCCGTCGGGCCGCAGCGCGACGTTGGTGTAGATCGTGTTGCGCTGGCTCATCTCGAACGCCGTGGGGTTCGTCTTGTGGCTCGTCCCCGGCACCACCCCGAAGAATCCGGCCTCGGGATTCACCGCCCACAGCCGTCCGTCGGAGCCCGGTCGCAGCCAGGCGATGTCGTCGCCGACAGTGAACGCTTTCCAGCCGGCCAGCGACGCCGGGGGCACGAGCATCGCCAGGTTGGTCTTGCCGCACGCCGACGGAAAGGCACCGGCGACGTGATGCATCCGGCCGTCCGGACTCTGCAGGCCGAGGATCAACATGTGCTCGGCCAGCCAGCCTTCCTTTTTCGCCATCCAGCTCGCCAGCCTGAGCGCCATGCATTTCTTGCCAAGCAGCGCATTGCCGCCGTAGCCCGACCCGATCGACCACACCGTGTTCGACTCGGGAAAGTGCATGATGAAGCGGCGATCGGGGCTCAAGTCGCCGAGCGAGTGCAGACAACGCGTGAAGTCGTTCGATGTCCCGAGGTGGTCGAGCGCAATCTGCCCCATGCGGGTCATGATCCGCATGCTGAGGACGACGTAGCGGCTGTCGGTGATCTCGACACCAACCTTGGAGAATCGCGACCCCTTCGGTCCCATCAGAAACGGCACGACGTACATCGTCCGACCGGCCATGCAGCCGTTGAACAGGGGCGTCAGCTTGGCTTTGGCTTCGCCCGGTGCCATCCAGTTGTTGTTCGGCCCGGCATCATCCTGCACCTCGGTGCAGACGAACGTCAGATGTTCGGTGCGGGCGACATCGTGGGGAGCGCTGCGGTGGAGGTAGCAGCCCGGAAGCTTCTGCTGGTTCAGCTCGATCAGCTCGCCGGTCGCCACGCTCTCGGCAATCAGGTGCTGCTTTTCGGCCTCGGATCCATCGCAAATCACTATTCGATCGGGCCGCGTCAACGCGGCGATTTCATCCGTCCAGGTGCGAATTCCCGCATGGGTGAACGTACCGGCATCCGTCATGCCAATATTGTATGCGAACGATGCGTTTAGCTTATAGGTTGGTTGTCACAGTTTGTAGCAACCATCTCTGCGCAACGGTGACATCCCCCTGTGTGAGCTGATGACCGCCAGGCTGCCAGGCGATTTCGACGTGGGCGCCAGTCCGGCGGAGCAGGGCCGCGAGACGTTCGGTCTCGTCCGATGACACGAGGGGATCGGATCGGCCGTTGGAGATCAGCACTCGCGCGGAAAGAGAGGGCAGCGGATCGGGCAGGAGCGTGACCATGGCGCGGAAGAGTGCCGCGCCGGAGAGCAGCTCGGGACGGGACAGCAGCAGCCCGGACGCGATGTTCGCGCCGTTCGAGAACCCGACGGCGGTGATGCGTGACTTGTCGAATCCATAGTGGGCGGCGGCAGCGGCGACAAAGTCGGCGAGCTCACCGGCCCGCCGGGCGAGATCCTCGACGTCGAGGATGCCTTCCGCGAACCGCCGGAAAAATCGCGGCTGCCCGTTTTCAAGGACCTGCCCTCTGGGGCTGAGCAGGTTGGCGCCGGGGGCGAGCGCGTGGCCCAGCGGCAACAGGTCGTGCTCGTTGCCGCCGGTTCCATGCAACAGGAGAAGCGTGGGCGCGGTCGGGCTCGTGCCTCGTTCGTAGACGTGGAGGAACGAAAGCTCGCCAGCCATCATCGTGCCTCCTGCGGTTCGGAGGACGGCATGCGCAGTGGAGGCAGGTTCCGCTCGATTCTCGCGCCGGGAGGGCTCGAACCACGGCGGCAGCACCAGAGACTGCCCGAGATTCGACGGGTCCTCGTCCACCGCGAAGCCGGGACCTTCGGTCGCCAGTTCGAAGAGCACGCCGCCCGGCTCCTTGAAGTACACCGACTTGAACCAGAACCGGTCGATGACCGGCGTGGCGCGGCTGCCGCCGGCCTCAACCTGCGTTCGCAGCTGCAGCTGTTCGTCGTCGTCAGCCACCGCCCAGGCCAGGTGATGCACGCTGCCCACGCCCCAGGCGCCGCGCGCTACGTCACGAGTTTCGCGGAGATCGAGGATGCCCGGATGGTCGGCGAATCCGAAGCGGGTCCAGCCGTTCTCCCCGCCGATCCGCTGAAAGCCGAGCACGGATGTGAGGAACTCGATGCTGGCGGATACCTCGCGCTCCCAGAGCCGGGCTCCATAGAGTCCGCGGATCTGGCGCTCGACCGGAACGACGCTGTGCTCCCACGGGGCAAACGCGCGGGCAAGCCCACGCCCGCTCTCGGTCAGCGCCAGCCGCAGTCCATGCGGGTCAGTGACCGGCAGGACGGTGTCGCCAAAGCGCTGCTCGACGGGGTCTGTCGCCACGCCATATTTCTCGAGGCGATCGCGCCACCACGAGAGACTGTTCGCAGGAACCTCCAATCCTACTTCGACGGCGAGTCCGTGTCCGATCCGCGGCGGGGCCATCTGCGTCCACGGAAAGAATGTGAGATCGGTGCCGGGGTGCCCTTCGGCGTCGGCGTAGAAGAGGTGATAGGTTCCCGGGTCGTCCTGGTTGATGCTGCGCTTCACCAGACGCATGCCGAGGACGCCGGCGTAGAAATCGAGGTTTTCCTGTGCGGGTCCGGCGATTGCGGTGATGTGGTGGAGTCCTCTGACCGGTTGCATTGAAGGCCCCTTTCCGGCGAAGCCCGTTGCCTGAGCTTCACGACGATCTGTTCCAACAGGTACCGCGGCGCCGCGCGGAAGTCGGCTCGTCGGCTGACTAGCGGACCGTCACTTTTCTGTCATGGCGAAAATGCTACGAATTCTCGATCACGGCGCGGTACGTCCGTTGCTCTTGCCCGCCAAAACCCTTGTTGTTTGGTGCGCCACGGAGGCCTGTGCCGATGCTTCCTCGACAGGCCGTCCGCGAGCTTTGCGTCGCGGCGGCAGTTTTTCTGCTTTTCTGGAGTGGTGTCGTGGAGGCGGTCATCCGCGCCTCGTGGCTTCCGCTCCGTCACACGCGCCTGTTCGCGATTCTCTGTTGCGGGGCGCTCGCGGTGATGGTCTACGTGTGGGCGGCGCCGGCTCGTCGTCGCCTCGGCGCTGACTCCGAGGAGCCCACCGACCGAGCGACCGACGCCTCCTATTCCTCCCGGCGCTGACGATAGCGCGCGACCTGCATTGCCGCCTCGGTCTTGTGCGGGTCGACGGTGCCGGTGAAGCGTGCGCCGTCCTGCACCGTGAATGCCGGGGTGGTCAGGTGCCCGCGCACGAACGCGCTGGGCAGCAGGTCGATGCGCTCGCGCGCGAGGATGTTGCCGTCAACCGACCCGGAAATCGTGACCGCTCGGGCCACGATCCGAGCGGTGACCTTCGCCGACGATCCAATCGAGACGTGGTGATTGGGCAAGGTGATGTTTCCATCGACACGCCCATCGATAATCAGATCCTCCTCGGCCTCGAGGCCGCCGTCAACGGCGGCGCCGGATGGAATGCGAGTGGCGCCGCTATCTCGGCTGTGCGCGGGCATAGACCTCCATTGTAGGGCCGCGGAGTACGCGGGGCACGCGGAATAGGGGCCGCGGAGTACGCGGGGCACGCGGAATAGGGGCCGCGGAGTACGCGGGGCACGCGGAATAGGGGCCGCGGAGTACGCGGGGCACGCGGAATAGGGGCCGCGGAGTACGCGGGGCACGCGGAATAGGGGCCGCGGAGTACGCGGGGCACGCGGAATAGGGGCCGCGGAGTACGCGGAGCACGCGGAATACGGGCCGCGGCACTCAAATCTCGAGCAGGTCGTGCCCGACGACGATCTTTCCATCGAAATGCGTGCGGGCGCCCGCGGTCCACTCCTCATCAGTGACGGGCGGGTTCTCGGCCGGAACCAGGTGTGAGAGCACCAGCGTCTTGACGCCTGCCTCCGCGGCCACGCGACCAGCCTCTTCGACCGCCGTGTGGCTCTCGACCACGTGGCGCCGCAGCGCCGAGCCCGGAGCGCCGGGCGCGCGGGTCAAGTACAACGCTTCGTGCACGAGGACGTCGGCGTTCCTGGCGAGGCGGATCAGGTCGTCCGAGGGTCTGGTGTCCCCCGAAATCACGATCGAGCGGTCCGGTGCATCGAAGCGGTAGGCGAATGCGATCGGAACCATCGGATGGGAGACCCGACAACAGGTCACACTTACGCGATCGTCGGCGAGCACCTTGCCTGGTCGCTCGAGCTCGTGGGCGTGGACGAGCGGCGCCAGCGGCGGTCGCCCCTCATCCTTCTCGCGCACGCTCAGATCCGGCTGGTTCATCTCGAAGAAGAGTCTGGTGATGCGGGCAAGCGGCGGAGGTCCCCACGTGTCCACGCGGCTCGTGAGCGCATCTCCCCACGCCAGCAGCAGCAGGTTGCCGTAGTCCGCGGTGTGGTCCGAGTGGTGATGGGTAATGAGAATGTGGCGAAGGCTGGTCAGCGGAATATTGGCCAGCACCATCTGCCTGGCCACCCCGTCGCCGCAGTCGACGATGTAGGTTCGATCTCCAATGACGATGGCCTGCGCCGATCCCGAGCGGGTTCGTTTCGGCGTCGGTCCTCCGGCGGTGCCCAGAAGAATCAGTCGTGTCCGGTCTCGTGCCGGTTGGCGTGGCGCCACCGCCAGGGCGAGGCGCGCGCCGAGGAGCTGGGACAGGAACTGGCGGCGACCGGAGACCATGTCCGCGCCATCCTACCCGACCGTGGACGCACAACTCAGCGCTCGTCGTCGTACGTCTGCACGACCCCGCGGCTCCGGCGGTCTCGTGTCCCGGGCGAGACCAGGCGGTTACCGCCGGGCTGTCGGCGTTGCTCACGAAGCTCGGTACTCAGCCGCTCGGCGAGCTGCCCGAAGGCCCCGGCCGCTTGCCGGAGTTGCCCATTTTCTTCCTCCAGTTGCTCTTTCTGTTGCTCGAGCTGCTCAACCGTCTTCTGACACTCCTCGAGCTTGTCGATGTCTCGTGATTCCATGGCCTCCCGCCCGCAGCGGAGTTGCTCTCAGCAAGAAGGACGCCGCGTCCGCGGCGATTCCCGACTCTAGCCCAAGCCGAGCAGCCGCGGTCCGCCCACCCCGGCGAACGCCCGCGCGGCGGTCGTTTCGGCGACGCGAATCGCTGCCAGGATCGGCGCGTACGACGGGTGCCGATGGAGCTTGACCAGCCCCGGACTCCGTTCGATAGCCGACGCGCAGCTCCAGCCGCGATCCCGCATGCGGGCGAGCATGCCGATCGCTCCCTCCGCGTCATCGAGTCCAACCAGCAAATGCGCCCAGTAGAACCAGCCCTCGGGATCCGAAAACCCCGGCCCCTCCATGTCGAGCACCGCCTTGCGTCCCTCTTCGAGACGATCTTCGAGCATCGCGCGCATGGCAATCACGAAATACGAGAGCAACCGATTGCGCAGCGTGCTCGGATCGATCGCTCGCGCGATCGACAGGGCTTCGTCGCGCCGTTCGGACAGGAACAGCGAGAGCATCGTCAAATACGGCGGAAGATCGGTGTCGTGGGCGATCGCGGCGTCGTAATTACCCTGGAGGAAATGCGAGTGGGCGACGGTCGTCTGCAGTCCCGGATCGAGTCGTCGCGCATGCGCGTCCGCGGCAATGGAGGCGTCGAGAATCCCGCAGTAGCGACAGGCATGGACCAGGCCGGCATACAGCTCGGGATCGCTCGATCGATGCCGGAGCCGTTCGAGCAGGCGCACCATCGCGTCCTTGGCGCGTCCGTCGTCGACTTCGGCATAGGTGTACAGGTTGTGCGCCAGTGAGAGGTCCGGATTCAATTCGAACGCGCGCTTGAAGGCGATTGCCGATTCGGCGATGCGTCGATCGGCGTCAGGATCGCCCCCGTATTTGCCCAGCATGCGCAGGCACCGTCCGAGGCGCGCCCAGGCCGGCGCGTATCGCGGATCGAGCGCGACCGCCTGGCTGTAAAGGTCGCGCGCCTGGTCCCAATGCGATGTCGAGTCGATCAGCCGATTGGCTCGCAGGTAGAGACCGTACGCCTCGGGGCTGGCCGGTACGTCACGTTGCAGCAAGCCACGCTCCTGCGTCGACATCGGCACCGACAGCGCCTCGACAACGGCGCGGGAGACGCGATCCTGGACCTGAAACAGATCGAGGACGGGGACCTGCATCAGCTGCGACCACAGGAGTGTGCCCGCTGGCGCTTCGACCAGCTGCACGGTGACGCGCAGCTGCGGTCCGACGCGGAGGAGCGTGCCCATCACCACGGCGTCAACGGCCGCGGCGCTGGCGAGCGACCGCAGATCGACGTCCGCCGCCAGGTGAGCACCGACATGGGTCGAACGGAGGATGAGCGATTCGAGACCCGACAGCGCCACAGTAATGGCATCAGGAAGACTGAACGCCAGAAAGTCCGTCTCAGGATCCGGCCGCAGCGGGCGAAAGGGGAGCACGATCAGCCGGGTTGTCGCGCGTGCCGTCGTCGCGGCGGTGGTCGATTCGCCTCGGGAGCGACAGGCTCTGAGCTCTTCGGCCATCGCCTCGGACGAGTCGTAGCGGTCGTCGGGCTGCTTGGAGAGCGCACGATGGATGATGCGATCGATCTCGGCGATGACCAGCGATCCGACGAGCGCCGGAGGATGGTCGTGGAGTACGGCATGCAGCACGTCGAGCCCTGACGATCCTTGGAAGGCCGGACGGCCGCTGAGCATCTCGAAGAGCACGGCCCCGGCGGCGAAGATATCGGCCCGGTGATCGACCGCCGTGCCACGTGCCTGCTCGGGGGCCATGTAGCGCGGCGTGCCGAGGACGGCGCCCGGCTGGGTCAGGGTGGTGGTGTCGACATCGACGGTGGTCGGGCGCGCCAGCCCGAAGTCGACGAGCTTGACGCCGTAGCCGCTGAGGAAGATGTTCGACGGCTTCAGGTCACGATGAATGACGCCGCGGCTGTGCAGTGCCGCCAGTGCACCCAGGACCGGCAGCATGATGTCGATGGCCTCGTTCACCAGCAGTGGGCCTTCGCCCAGTCGCTCGGCGAGTGACCGGCCGGCGAGCAGCTCCATGACGAGAAAGGGCCTGCCGTCGTGCTCACCGATCTCGAAGATCTGGCAGACGTGGGGATGGCTCACCTTGGCCGCGGCGCGCGCTTCGCGAAGAAACCGCTCGTGCGCTTCCGCGTCGCCGCTCTGGCGGATGGTCTTGACCGCGACCGATCGATCGAGCCGCTCGTCACGCGCCTCGAACACGATGCCCATGCCGCCCTCGCCGATCTGGCGGACGATCCGATATTTTCCGATGGTGTGCAACACCGGAATTCTGGCACAGCTCGACGCGTTTCGGGTTTGTTCCCGGGCCTCGGACCTCGGACCTCGGACCTGGCTCGGCCTTCTACATCCTGCGGATCGTGACGTACAGCGGACCGACCCCGAGAATCATGAGCATGGGGTAGGTCGCGAACCCGGTGCGGTTGATCACCTCGAAGAAGACTTGTTCCCCCCGCTGCGCTGTGAACTCGACGGTCTTCCAGACGAGCGTGTTGCTGACGCGGATGGCATGCGGTCCCGGTTCGACATGACGGGTCACCGAGTCGCCGAAGAGTAAGGTGGCGACCTTGGCGCCGTCGAAATAGACAATCATCTGCCGCTGCTTGAAGTCTTCTTCGGACGTGCGGGTGACCGTCAGCGTGGCCGGGAGGCGTTCCGACGGCTCCGAGACGCCGGGACCGCTCGCGATGACAGGATCGAGGACGACAGGCATGAGCCGGTGAAGGACGTCGAACGCGGATTCTATCAGGCAGCGGTCGCTGATACCGAGCCGCGGATCACGCGGATGTGGTTCTCGACGACGGGCCGCGAAATACGCGGAGCACGGGCCGCGGACTACGGGCCGCGGACTACGCGGACTACGCGGACTACGCGGACCACGCGGACCACGCGGACCACCGCATCCGCGCTCGCCACCGCACGTCGGCGCTGACCAGCGCCGCGGACACTCCGGTCAGATCGATCAGCGGATAGTTGAAACGTTTGCCGGAGTGATCGTAGCGGTTCTCACTGCGCCCGCCGCCCCGAACGTTCCGGCGGTGCGACCATTGACCGTCCAGGTCAGCGCGGCCGCGTTGCCGGCGAGGAGCGTGATCTGCTTGTCGGCTTCGAGCGTCGCCCGTTCTCCGGGTTGGAGCAGCCGATACAACACGCGACGGTCATCAGCCGTCGCGCTGACCCAACATGGTCCGCTCGTTTGAATGAGGATGGTCAGCGGGTGCGCCGGCGGTGGCGCGGGCGGCGCCGGTCGTTCGGCCGCGCGCGCCGGAACCGGAGCGGCGCTGTCGCCCGACGCGGTGGTCGGCGCCGAACCGCCGCTCGTGCCCACGAGGGCGGTGTCTCGTGCCGGTGCGTCCTTGCCGGCGCGGACGAGAAGCGTGGCGCCCACCGCGAGCACGGCGATCGCGAGCACGGCCACGGCGGCGTGGCTCGAGCTCCAGACCTCGGAGCGATGCTCCTGAGTCTTCTTGACGACCGGCGGCGGCTCGGGTTCGGAACCGAACGGCGGCGCGAACTGGCCGAAGTAGGCGCGCACCGTCTGGTCGGGATTCAGCCCGACCTCGCGCGCGTAGGCGTGGACGAACCCGCGGCCGAAGGGACGTGGTGGAAGGCCCGCGGCATCGTTTCGCTCGATGGCAACGAGCACCCGCGGCTGTACTCGAATGGTTCTCGCGAGAGCTTCGAGCGACAAACGCCTGTTCTCCCGCGACGAGCGAAGTTCCGCCCCGATATCCATAGGCGACTCCTGCGCTCTTCGAAGCATATCACCGCTTCACCGTCCGCGTCGGTTGCGCGAGGGCTGAACGGTAATCGTGTTATGGTGCAGAACTGCCAGGAGCGACGCATGCCGACAGCCTTCCCGAACCTCATCGACGGCAAACCGGTCGACTCGACCGATCGCTCGTCCAACATCAATCCTTCGAACGTCAGCGACGTCGTCGGCGAGTTCGCGCGCGGCACGACGTCCGACGTCGAGGCGGCGATTGCCGCGGCGAAAGCCGCCTTCGGCAAGTGGGCCCACTCGACTCCGCAGGAGCGCTTCGACATTCTCGACCGCGCCGGCACGGAAATCCTGGCGCGAAAGGAAGAGCTGGGACGACAGCTGTCACGTGAGCAGGGCAAGCCGCTGGCGGACGGCATCGGCGAAGCGGGGCGGGCCGGCGCGATCTTCAAGTTCTTCGCCGGCGAGGCGCTGCGCCTGTCGGGCGAGAAGCTGGCCTCGGTGCGTCCCGGCGTGGAAATCGAAATCACTCGCGAGCCGGTTGGGGTCGTTGCCGCCATCACTCCGTGGAATTTTCCGATTGCGATCCCCGCGTGGAAGCTCGCGCCCGCGCTGGCGTTCGGCAACTGCGTTGTCTTCAAGCCGGCGGAGCTCGCTCCGGCATCGCCCTGGGCGCTGGTGGACATCCTGCAGCGCGCCGGCCTGCCGCCGGGCGTCCTCAATCTCGTGATGGGGCAAGGCTCGAAGCTGGGCGCCGCAATCGCCGCCTCGCCGGACATCGACGCCCTGACGTTCACCGGCTCGCAGGACATCGGCGCCCAGGTGGCCGCTGCCGTCGTGCGCAACGGCGCGCGGCTGCAGCTCGAAATGGGCGGCAAGAATCCGCTGGTCATCGTTGACGATGCCGATTTGGCGACGGCGGTGAACGTGGCGGTCAACGGCGCATATTTCCAGACCGGGCAGCGCTGCACGGCGTCGAGCCGGATTATCGTCACCGAGGGCATTCACGATCGCTTCATCGACGCGATGGTCGATCGCATGAAGCGCCTGGTCGTCGATGACGCGCTCAAGCCCGGTACCGAGGTCGGCCCGGTCGTCGACCAGCGACAGCTGGACAAGGACCTCGAGTACGTCGAGATCGGCCGTCGCGAGGGTGCCCGCCTGGTCTGGGGCGGCGAGCGATTGAAGCGGGAAGCCGACGGCTACTATATGGCGCCGGCGATCTTCACGGACTCGCTCCCCGAGATGCGAATCAACCGCGAAGAGATCTTCGGACCGGTCGCCTCGGTCATCAAGGTGCGCAACTACGACGAAGCGCTGACGGTGGCCAACGACACGCCGTTTGGCCTCTCCTCGGGAATCGTGACCACGTCGCTCAAGCACGCCAGCCACTTCAAGCGCCATTCCCAGAGCGGGCTGGTGATGGTGAACCTGCCGACCGCCGGCCTCGACTATCACGTGCCGTTCGGCGGCCGGAAGAAGTCGAGCTACGGGCCACGCGAGCAGGGCACCTATGCGAAAGAGTTCTACACCATCGTGAAGACCGCGTACGTGGCGCCGTAAGGCGCTCCGCGCCCCACACCTTGACCTCCTACACGTCCTGGGGTAAGACTGTGATGTGTAGAAGCACGAGGTGTGCGGCCGATGCCCGATTCTGGTCCCGATCTCCCGCAAGGCACGCTCGACCTGCTGATCATGCAGGTGGTGGCGCTCGGCCCCATCCACGGCTACGCCATTGCCCAGCGCATCAAGCAGGTGTCCCGCGAGGTGCTGCAGGTCCCGCAAGGATCGCTCTACCCGGCGCTGCATCGCCTCGAGAACCGCGGCCTGCTCACCGCGACCTGGGACGCGTCGGACACCGGCCGTGAGGCGAAGTTTTACCGGCTGACCGCCAAGGGACGCACCGCGCTGAAGTCCGAGACCGCGAACTGGGCCAAGCTGTCGGAAGCGATCGGCCTGATCCTCAGAATCGCGGAAGGTGGCTCACGGTGAGCTGGTGGACGCGCCTGCGGCAGCGGAGCCGGATGGAGCGCGAGCTCGACGTCGAGCTGCGCTATCACGTCGAGCGTCTGATCGAGGACTACGTTCGCGACGGCCTCTCGCCGTCGGAGGCCAGGCGACGCGCGCGGCTCGAGTTCGGCGGTGTCGAGCAGATCAAGGAAGAGTGTCGCGACGCCCGCGGCACCCGCTGGTTCCATGAGCTCGTGCAGGATCTGACCTTCTCGGCCCGGCTACTGACCAAGGAGCGCTTGTTCACCTGCGCGGCGGTGATGGCCCTCGGTCTGGGCATCGGCATCAATAACATGCTGTTCACCATCGTGAACGCGTCATGTATCCGCGGCCTGCCCATCGCCGGCGTAAACAGGATCGCCTATCTCGAGTCACGTGACGGTCAGCGGGATGGCGGGTTGTCGTACGGCGACGTGGAGGAGATTCGATCGGCCGCGCAAGCCTTCGACGGCCTTGCCGCCTTTACCACCGCTCCGGCGACACTGGCCGAAGACGATCGGGCGCCCGATCGCGTGACGTCGAGCTCCATGTCAGCCGAGGGCTTCGATATCTTTGACGGATCGCCGATGATTGGCCGGCTGTTCGGACACGACGACGATCGCCCGGACGCGTCGCCGGTCGTCGTTCTGGCGGGACGGCTGTGGCGCACGCGATATGGCGCGGATCCCGGCGTGCTTGGACGAGTCGTCCGGCTCGATGGCGCGCCGGCCACCGTCATCGGCATCCTCCCCGACGACTTCCGCCTGCCCGGAAATGCCGACGTCTGGCTGCCGCTGGCGCAGCTGTCGCCGAAGATCCGCGCGGATCGCGGGGCCCGGTCGCTCGGCGCGGTCGCCAGATTGCGCGACGGCATCACGATTCCCGGGGCGGCCGAGGAGGTGGACGCCATCTCCACCCGCATCGCCCGCGAACATCATGAAACGAACGCCGGCGTTCGCTTCAGCGCTGTCCCGCTGAACGAGCGGTACAACGGCCGAATCACCGACCCCGTCTGGATTGCCTTCATGAGCGTCGGCGGGCTGCTGGTGCTCATCGCCTGCTCCAACGTCGCCAACCTGTTGCTCGCGCGATCCGTGCAACGATCTCGCGAAATCGCGATCCGCGTGTCGATGGGCGCCACGCGCTTCCGCATCTTCAGGCAACTGCTGGCGGAGGGAACGCTGCTGGCCGCTCTCGGTGGCGCGCTGGGGTTGGTGTTCTCGTGGCTGGCGTTGCGGGCGTTCACGAGCCTGATCCCGGAGGATGGTCTACCGTTCTGGATGTCGTACACGATGGATGCGCGGGTCTTCGGAGTTCTCGCTGGTGCGTCGCTCACCACGGTGATCCTCTTCGGGCTCGCGCCGGCGCTCCACATCGCGCGAACCGACGTCAACGATCTGCTCAAGCAGGGCGGCCGGACATCGAGCAGCGGGACACGCGCCCGGCGGTGGACAGCGGCGCTGCTCTCGGCGCAATTCGGCATCACCATGATCCTGCTGTCGTCCGTCGGCCTGACCCTGCGCCAGTTCCGCGCCGCGGAACGTGCCGCCGTCGTCGTCGATGCAGACCATCTCCTGACGCTGTCGGTGGCGCTGCCAGCGGAACGCTACGGCAGCCCGGACCAACGCCGCGAGCTGTACTCACGACTACGCGATCGACTGGCCGGCGCGGACGGAGTGTCCGCATTTGCCATCGCCAGTCATCTTCCATTCGCCGGTGGCTCGAACAGCCAGCTGGCGATCGAGTCCCGCGCGTCGGTCAATCCCGCCGTTCCTGGTGTGCTGTCGGTCTCGATTGGTCCGCACTACTTCGAGACGATGGGCCTCGGGATCAGTCGGGGACGCGCCTTCGATGAGAGTGACGGCGGGCCCGGACACGAGACCGCGATCGTCAACCAGCGTCTGGTCGGGCTGTTCTTTGCCGGCGAGAATCCGCTCGGACGGCGGATCGCCCTTGTGCCCAGGTCGGGCCAGACCGCGGCACCGAAGTGGCTCACGATCGTCGGGATCTCGCCGACCATTCCTCAGCGTGCGGTCCCGATTCCCGATCCTGTCGTCTATCTGCCGGCGCGCAGCGAGAGTCCCGCTTCATTCTCGCTGATCGTGCGAGCCAGGGACACCGACCCGGCCTCGCTGATCGGGCTGTTGCGCGAGCAGGTCCGCTCAATCGATGCCGAGCTGCCGCTTTATCAGATCAAAACGATGACGAGAGTCAGGCGTGACTCGGGATGGGTCGGACGCCTCTCGCAGGATCTGATCAGCACCATCGCGCTCATCGCGCTGGGGCTGTCGGCGATCGGTCTCCTGGCGATGACGCTGCACTCGGTGGCTCAGCGGACGCACGAGTTGGGCATCCGCATGGCGCTCGGCGCGCGCCCTGGGGCGATCGTCGCCCTGGTGCTCCGCGGCGGGCTGGTCCAGGTCGCGATCGGCCTTGCGGTCGGAGTGGTGTTCACGGCGATCTGGGAGAGACTCTTTGGCACCCCCGGAATGCTGACATCGCCAGCCAACCTGCTCACGGTTGCCTCGGTGATGGCGCTGGTCGGGGCCACGGCCTGCCTCTGGCCCGCACGTCGAGCCACGCGCGTCGATCCCCTGTCGGCGCTCCGCGCCGAGTAGCAGCCTCGCTCGACCCTCGAACCTCACCCTCGGCCGAATGTCGCCGGCGGTCGTCTTAACTGGGTGCATTTTGGCGCCCCGCGAAACAGGCCAGGTCGCCAGTTCCTGAACGAACGCGCGTACCAGGTTTCCGACCGCGCCAGGTCGTCGGCGATCGGCGTCTGGGCCGCGGTGGTCTTTCATCTGGTCCTGCTGCTGGTGATGTGGCGGAACACCGGTTCGTTGCGTCCGGCCGGGACACACCAGCCGCCGTCCACTGTGAGCCTCTTCTATGTCAGACAGCCGGAGGCCGTCCATGGCGGCGGGGGCAGTGGCGGGGCCGATCGGTCGAAGCCAACGCCGGCGACATCACCCGGCCGCGATTCGACGACGCTGAGGGTGGCAACGAAATCGGCTGTCCCGGTTCCAGGTTTCAACCAGAGCGCGGCGCTGCCGGCCGTGCAAGTGCCGGCCATGGCGACCGCCGCCGGAATCCAGGAGTTGCCGGGTGTGATGGCCGCGGCGCCGGCGCTTGCCGTTGGATCGCGCGGATTGGGAACCGGTCCCGCGGCGGGTAACGAAAATGGCGATGGCTCGGGACTCGGTCGAGGCCCGGGCCTGGAAGCTGGCCAGGGCGGTCTCGAAGGCGGTGGCCCGATGCACCCCGGGGGAGACGTCAGCTGGCCCCGTCTGCTGCGCGACTCGAAGCCACAGTACACTGCGGATGCGTTGCGCGCGCACGCACAAGGCCTGATCGAGCTTCGCGTCGTCGTCCTGGCCGATGGATCGGTAGGCGGCGTGGACATCGTACGCGGATTCCAGCCGCCGTTCGGGCTCGACGACGAGGCCATCAAGGCCGTGCGACGTTGGCGCTTCGAGCCGGCGCGCCGGGCCGGCCGCCCCATCGCCGTCGTCGTACCCGTGGAGCTCTCGTTCACGCTGCGGTAGAGACCGAGGGGCCAAAGCAACTCCCAACTCCCAAAACCAACGACTGCGGGCCGCTTGCAATCCGCGTTCACCGTCCAGTATGGTTTGAGGCGTCGATTCATTCGTGTGTCCGGCGGCATTTCATGGCGCAACGACACGGCGGGGATCGAGCAGGGCGGACGTCCCGCCAGACACGACGCAGGGGGTTCGATGCCACAGGCCGCGTGGCCGTTGGTGCAGCGCAAGTTCGGGGAAACCACACGTCGCGACACATGGTGGCTGCAGCCGTCGCTGGTGTTTCTGGGTCTCTCCACTTTCATCGTCTATGCGACGTGGGCGGCCTTTCAGGGCGATCATTTCGAGTACGGTCCGTATCTGTCGCCGTTCTACTCGCCGCTCCTGTTCGGGGACAGCCCGCATGCCTGGTTCGGTCCCAATCCGACCTGGTGGCCGGCGGCGATTCCGTTCTCGGCGGCGCTGCTGATTCTCTGGGCGCCGGGCGGATTCCGGTTCACCTGCTACTACTATCGCGGCGCGTACTACAAATCGTTCTGGGCCGATCCGCCGGCCTGCACGGTGGGAGAACCGCGCAAGACCTATCTCGGCGAGCGATCGTTTCCGCTGGTGCTGCAGAACATCCACCGCTATTTTCTGTATCTCGGCATCCTCTTCATCGGCATTCTCACGTTCGACGCCATCCAGGCCTTTCGCTTCGCGGATCCCGCGACGGGCGCCACCCATTTCGGCATCGGCCTCGGCAGCCTCCTGCTCACCCTCAATACGATCCTGCTCGCCGGCTATACGTTCAGCTGCCACTCGCTGCGGCATCTGATCGGCGGCGGCCGCGACGAGATCTCGACGTCGCCGATGCGATGGAGCTGTTATTCGTGCGTCTCCGGCCTCAATAGCCGTCACCAGCTGTTCGCGTGGTGCAGCCTGTTCTCCGTCGGGTTCGCCGATCTCTACGTGCGTCTGTGCTCGATGGGCATCTGGACGGACTTCCGGATCCTGTGAGACGCGCTCTTCCGCAACCGCAAGGCGCACCTGCGCCGGTCGTGCGCTCCGCGCATCCCTGACTCATGGACTACGAGACACACGAATACGACGTTCTCGTCATCGGCGCCGGCGGTGCCGGCCTGCGCGCGGCAATCGAAGCGTCGGCGGCCGGCGTCTCGGTCGGGCTGATCTGCAAATCACTGCTCGGCAAGGCTCACACCGTCATGGCTGAAGGGGGCGTTGCCGCCGCCCTGGCCAACGTCGACGATCGCGACAGCTGGAAGGTGCACTTCGCCGACACGATGCGCGGCGGCCAATACATCAACAACTGGCGCATGGCCGAGCTCCACGCCAGAGAGGCTCCCGATCGCGTGCGCGAGCTCGAAGCGTGGGGCGCCGTCTTCGATCGGACCACCGACGGCAGGATTCTCCAGCGCAACTTCGGCGGACACCGCTATCCGCGGCTGGCGCACGTCGGCGACCGCACCGGTCTCGAAATGATCAGGACGCTGCAGGATCACGGCGTCCACCGCGGCATCTCCGTCCACATGGAATTCACCGTCGTGCGGCTGCTGATCGCCGACGGGCGGGCGGTCGGCGTCGTCGGTTACGAGCGTGAGCGCGGACGGTTCAAGGTGTTCAACGCGTCGGCGGTGGTGCTCGCCACCGGCGGCGCGGGTCGTGCCTTCAAGATCACGAGCAACAGCTGGGAAGGCACCGGGGACGGACATGCGTTGGCCTACCATGCCGGCGCCGAGCTCCTCGACATGGAGTTCATCCAGTTCCATCCGACGGGCATGATCTGGCCCCCCAGCGTGCAGGGCATCCTGGTCACGGAAGGGGTCAGGGGAGAGGGCGGTATCCTTCTCAATAAGGATGGACGCCGGTTCATGTTCGACGACATCCCCGCCCTCTACAAGAAGCAGACGGCCGACGACGAAGAGGAAGGCTGGCGCTACACCCAGGGGGATAAAGAGGCCAGGCGTCCGCCCGAGCTGCTGACCCGCGATCATGTGGCGCGCTGCATCATGCGGGAAGTGAAGGCCGGACGCGGCAGCCCCCACGGTGGCGTCTTCCTCGACATTGCCTGGATCAAGAAGAAGCTGCCGGACGCCGAAGCGCATATCAAGCGGAAGCTGCCGAGCATGTTCCATCAGTTCAAGGAACTGGCCGACATCGACATCACCAAGGAGCCGATGGAGGTCGGACCAACGACGCACTACATCATGGGGGGCGTGCGCGTGGACGCCGACAGCCAGATGTCGTCGATCCCGGGTCTGTTCGCGGCGGGCGAGTGCGCCGCCGGCATCAACGGCGCGAACCGGCTGGGCGGCAACTCTCTCTCCGACCTGCTCGTGTTCGGCAAGCGGGCAGGAGAGTACGCGGCGAAATTCGCCCGTGAGAACCGGCGCGCCGCGATCAATCCGGCCGAGGCGCAGGAAGCGACGCGGATAGCGCTGAAGCCGTTCGACGTCGGGCAGACCGGCGAGAACCCGTTCACGCTCCAGAGTGGGTTGCAGGAGATGATGCAGTCCCACGTCGGCATCGTCAGGACCGAAGCGGAGATGCAGCATGCCGTAGGAGCGCTGCGGGGACTGCGCGAGCGGTGGCAGCGCGTGGGCGTCGGCGGCAATCGCGAGTACAACCCTGGCTGGCACACGGCGCTCGACTTCGGCCATCTCCTGACCGTCGCGGAGGCGGTCGCGCTCTCGGCGATCGAGCGGAAGGAGAGCCGGGGCGGGCACTTCCGCGAGGACTATCCCGACAAGTCGCCGGAATTCGCCAAGATCAATATCGTGACCCGGAAGGCCGCTGACGGCTCGATGGAGGTCCGGCGGGTGCCGATTCCCGAGATGCCGGCGGAGCTCGAGCAGGTGATCGAGGAGCAGAATTAATCGCGGCGCGCGGAGACCTTCATGGCGAATGCGACTTTCAAAATCTGGCGGAGCGCGAGCAACGCCTTTCGCGAATACTCGGTCGAGGTCGTGCCGGGCATGGTGGTGCTCGACGCCGTCCACCAGATTCAGGCCACCCAGGCGGGGGACCTGGCGGTGCGCTGGAACTGCAAGGCGGGCAAGTGCGGCTCCTGCTCGGCTGAGATCAACGGCAGCCCGCGTCTGATGTGCATGACCAGGTTGAGCACGCTGCAGATGGACCAACCGGTGACGGTCGAGCCGATGCGGTCGTTCCCTCTGATCAAGGATCTGGTGACGGACGTCTCGTGGAACTACCGGGTCAAGCAAGCGATCAAGCCGTTCAAGCCGCGGCGTCCGGACGCCGCGGACGGCACCTGGCGGATGTTTCAGAAAGACGTCGATCGCGTGCAGGAATTCCGCAAATGCATCGAGTGCTTCCTGTGCCAGGACGTCTGTCACATCCTTCGCGATCACCAGTTGTACGACGGCTTCATCGGGCCGCGGTTCCTGACCTACGCCGCGGCCCTCGAGATGCACCCGTTGGACGTCGAAGATCGGGTGCCCGATCTCAAGGCGCAGCACGGCATCGGTTACTGCAACATCACCAGGTGCTGCACCAAGGTCTGTCCCGAGCACATTACGATTACCGAAAACGCTATCATTCCCTTGAAGGAGCGGGTCGTCGATCGCTTCTACGACCCGATCACGCGGCTGCTTCGCGTCTTCCGATCCTGAGGTGAGACATGTTCAGGCTCAAGCCGTTGTCGACCGATGCAATTCCGGGAGCGCTGGCGAAAGCCGAACGGTACCGGCTGCTCAACGAGCCGGGCGAAGCGGAGAGCATCTGCCTCGACGTCCTCGAAATCGACATCGGAAATCAGGACGCGCTGATCATCCTGATCCTCGCGCTGACGGATCAGTTTCCGCAGGAGTTCTCGTCCAAGACGATCGCGCGGGCTGGTGATCTGGCGACCCAGCTCGTCGACGACTACGACCGCGCCTACTACTCGGGGATCGTTCGCGAGCGCCGCGCCAAGGCGGTGCTGCACCATCAGCGCTACGGCGCGACGGCGACCGCTATCGCCTGGCTCAAGGAAGCGATGGGGTTCTACGAACGCGCCGAAACCGTTCGCCCAGCGCATAACGACGATGCCGTGTTGCGGTGGAACGCGTGTGCGCGCCTGTTGATGCAGCTGCCCGAGATCGAGCCGGACCTGTCGGCGCCGGAGCCAATTCAGCTCGAATAGCGCTCAGCCTCGGGCGCCTCGCGTCCGCCGCATCGGTCGCAGCACCACGATGTGCACGCCAGGAAAGAGGTGGGCGGCTGCGCTGTAGTGCACCTGGACGCGACTTCCATCCTTGCGGCACAACATGAAGTTCGACGTCTGAACGCCGCTGCGCAGAAATTCGAGCCAGAGCCGCTGCGCCAGCCGTCGGTGCGGTGCCGGCGTGAGATCCTGCAAGCTGCGCGACAGCAGCTCCGTCTCGGTGTACCCCGTCAGCTCGGATGCGGCCCGATTCACTGCGATGTAGCGCTGATCGGCGTCGGTGATGAGGATGGCGTCGGGCGTGGCCTGGATGCGCTCTTTCAGGAACCTGGCCGCTGGACGCTGGATGGCGCGGGCGACTCGTGCCTCGGATCTGAGCCGTTCGACGATCGACGGGAGCGAGATATGCGACTGCCGAGCTCGCGGCTCCCGATCGCCCGTCGTCACAGCAGGACTGTACGACGATCCCGGCCGCCGTCGCCGCGATTCTGTTTGATCTCGCCGTCGAGCTGACATACAACGCTAAGAACGCAGGAAGGGAGACGAGGATGAAACTGGGGCTGTACAGCATCACCTATCTCGGCGTCTGGTATCGCGGCGCAGCGCTCACGCTGGAGCAGTTCATCGCCCGCGCCCGCGAGTACGGCTACGACGGCATCGAGATCGACGGCAAGCGACCGCACGGCAATCCGCTGGACCTGTCGCCAGGTCGCCGTCTCGAACTGCGGCGTCAGGCGGAGGCAGCCGGCCTCGAAATCTATGCGGTGGCGGCGAACAACGATTTCAGCAGCCCGATCCCCGAGTATCGCGAAGCCCAGCTGGCATATGTGCGCGAGCTGATTGCGCTGACCGCGGATCTCGGCGCCCCGACTCTACGGATGTTCGCCGGCTGGCCGGGCGTGACCTTCGCGCCATCGACAGAGACGGCCGCGGCCGGATCGCCCTCGAAGCACTCAGGGGTGGGACGATACGACGTCGCGCGGCGAATCTGGGCGGCCACGCAGGAGGGCGTGGCGCGCGAGCAGATCTGGGATCGTTGTCGGGAGGGTCTGGTCGAAGCGGCGCGTTGGGCTGCCGACCACGGTGTCCTGCTCGCACTGCAGAATCATCCGCCGGTGGTCGACAACGGTGCCGACATGCTGCGGATGGTCCGCGAAGTCGGATCGCCGGCGCTCAAAGCCTGCTACGACGCGCCGCTTGCGCAGACGCAAGGGGTCGTCGACATGCGGTCGGCGCTCCAGGACGTCGGCCGCCTGCAGGTGCTGTCGCATTTCGGGGGCGAGTACGATCGCGACGCCAGCGGTCGGGTCCGCAGCTTCGTGCGCGAGCGCGATGGGTCGCTCGCGCCCGAGGCGTTTTATGCCGACTTCGTCAAGGGGCTGATCGATATCGGCTACGAGGGCTACATCGGCTACGAGCTGTGTCATCCGCTGCCACCGATCGACGGTCAGCCGGTCGGGATCGAGTTCGCCGACGAGAACGCCCGACTGGCCGCGGAGTACATGCGCACGGTGTTGAACAGCGCTCGTGCCGCGACGGAACGGGCATCGCTCGCGTGAGCGGTCCTTGGTCCCCAGTCCTGCGTCCCTGGTCCTTGGTCCACGGTCGTTGGTCCTTCGTCCCGAGTCGCCAGTCGACTGTGGGCCAGGGACCGGCGATTGAAGGCTGACGACCAAGGATGTGGGACTCAGGACTAGAGACGAGGGACAATCGTGTGACGGCCGATTCGAGGTGCTGCGGGACGCGCAGTCGTCCAGCCTCGAGTCGTGCCATCCGGCCTTGTTCGGATTCGTCGATCAAGGTGACCCACGACTCCCGACGCGCCGACGGCGACAGCCGCGCGCGGCGGTTCACGGGTACCCACGACGCGAGCGCGCCTGCAGCGACGGCTCGAGTGGTGGCGGCCCGCCAGGTCCGCGACTGAATCCCAGTCGCGCTTGTCATGGCCTACGGCGAGCTGGATTTCCACGGCACCCACCGCTTCGAGATCCGTCGGCATCTCGGTACGGGCGGCATGGGCGCGGTCTATCAAGCCTACGATCGCGAGCGCAAGGAAGACGTCGCGCTCAAGACCGTGCTTCGCGCCGATCCGACCGCGGTCTATCTCTTCAAGCGCGAGTTCCGGAATCTGGCGGACGTCGCGCATCCCAACCTGGTCAATCTCTACGAGCTGCTCTACGAGGAAGGACACTGGTTCTTCACGATGGAGCTGCTCGACGGCGTAGATTTTCTCGCCTACGTCCGGGCCGGCACCGCGCATTCCGGCCGGCGGCGTCCGGAGGATCGCCCCGATGCGGCGACCACTGCCGTCGACCTCACCGGGCCGGCGGACCCGGTGCAGGTGGTCGCCGCGCCCGCCGTGTCGCCGGTGCAGCTTGAGCGCCTCCGATTCTCGATCCGACAGCTGGCTGAAGGCCTCGCGGCGCTGCACGACAAGGGCTACCTGCATCGCGACCTGAAGCCGTCCAACGTGATGGTCACCCGCGCGCAGCGGCTCGTCGTGCTCGACTTCGGCTTGAGCGGCGAACTCACGCCAGACGACGACAGCCAGTTCGAGCCGTTTATCGGGACGCCCACCTACATGGCGCCGGAGCAGGGACATCGGACCAGCGGAACCCCGGCAAGCGACTGGTATGCCGTCGGCGTCATGATCTTCGAGGCGCTGACCGGTCGGGCGCCTTTCGTCGGCAGCTATGCAGAGGTCCTGATTCGCAAGAGTCAGGTCGACGCTCCCCGCCCCAGCCAGCTGGTTGCCGGCGTTCCGCCGGATCTCGATGAGCTGTGCACGTCGCTGCTCGGTCGTGATCCCGCGGCGCGTCCGTCGGTCCACGAGATTCTCCGGCTGCTGCGCGTCGACGTGCACGTGCCGGTGACGCCGGTCGCGCACCGCGGGGCACGCATGTCGACGCTGGTCGGTCGGGAAGAGGAGTTGCAGGAGCTGGCGCGCGCCTACAAACTCTCGGCCACGGGGCGCGCCGTCACGCTCAGCGTGCACGGGACGTCGGGCATCGGCAAGACCGCGT
Organism: uncultured Acidobacteriota bacterium; assembly: GCA_963771415.1. Lineage (GTDB taxonomy): Bacteria > Acidobacteriota > Vicinamibacteria > Vicinamibacterales > 2-12-FULL-66-21 > CAWAZT01. The sequence goes on from CAVYTI010000002.1 coordinate 49,484, forward strand.
TGATCGCGGCGTTCCTCCAGGAGATCCAGCATCAGACGCCCAACGTGCTGGTGCTCTCCGGGCGGTGTTACGAGCGTGAGTCGGTGCCCTACAAGGCGATTGACGGCATCGTCGATCGCCTGACCCATTACCTGATGTCGCTGCCGACGTGGCAGGCGGCGGCGCTGTTGCCGCCGACCGTTCGGGCGCTGGCGGTGCTCTTTCCCGGTACTGCTCCGCGCCGGCGCGCTCGCCAACAGTCCTGAGGTTGTCGTCGACGGCGTCGATCCGCTCGGTTTGCGGCGAACCGCCTTCACGGCGTTGCGCGAGCTGCTCGCCCGCATCAGCCGCCGGCAGTCGCTGGTCCTGACCATCGACGATCTGCAGTGGACCGACGCCGACAGCCTGGCGCTGCTCGACGACCTCCTTCGTCCGCCCTGGGCGCCGTCGGTGTTGTTGATCCTGACATTCCGCTCCGAGGAGATTGCGGCGCGACCATTCCTCCAGCATCTCCTGCAAGCTCCGTCCGACGATCGTCGATCGATTGATCTGCACGCGATCACGCGAACCGAAGCGCGCGATCTCGCCAGGCGTCTGCTCGATTCCGACACCATCGGCGCAGAGGCGGCGGCCGAGGCCATCGCCACCGAAGCCGAAGGCAACCCGTTTCTGATCGAGCAGCTGGCGGCGTGTTACGCCTACGGACGCCAGCCGGGGGCCGCCGGCATCACCGTCAGCGAGATGCTCGAGATCCGCCTGGCCGGTCTGCCGGAGAACGCCCGTCACGTGCTGGACGCGCTGGCCGTGGCGGCGCGCCCGACCGATCCCGAGCTGGCGGCGAGCGCCGTCGGCGCCGCGACGGCGACGCGAGCAGTGACCACCGCGCTGCGATCCGCACAGATGATCCGCAGCGCCGGATCGTCGGAGAAGATCGAGGTCTACCACGACCGGATCCGCGATGCGCTGGTCGGCCGCTTGAGTGCGGAGGAGACACGCCACATTCACGCGAGCCTGGCCGCCGCCATCGAGCGGTCGGGCGCCGACGACTTCGAAGCGCTGTACGAGCATCATCTCGGAGCGGGGCACGCCGAGGCCGCTGGGGCCGCATCGCTGTCGGCAGCGCGTCGCGCGTTTACGACGCTCGCCTTCGATCGCGCCGCCCTGTTCTACCGCCGGTCGATCGACTTGCCGGGTCTCTCGGACGAGGAGTTGGCCGAGTCGCGGCGCCAGGTTGGTCGCGCCCTCGCCAATGCCGGACGGACGCTGGAGGCGGCGCGCGCATTCCTGAAGGCCGCCGAGACCGTCGATGCCACCACGGCCCTCGAGCTCCGGCGTCAGGCGGCCGAACAGCTGCTGCTCGGCGGGCATCTCGACGGCGGCATCGACGTAATGCGCACTGTCCTCGAAGCGGTCGGTCTCAAGCTGCCCCGCGGACCACGACGCGCCCTCGCGCAGTTGCTGCTCAGGCGCGTGCAGCTTCGCCTCCGCGGGTTGAAATACATCGAACGACCGTCCGCCGAAATATCGGAAACGGAGCTGCGACGCGTAGATGCATGCTGGGGCGCATCGATCGGCCTCGGCCTCGTCGATCTCGTCACCGGCGCCTACTTCCAGTCGACGCAGCTGCTCTACGCGCTCGACGCTGGAGATCCCTACCGGATCGCTCGCGCGCTGGCCGTCGAGGCCGCATCGGTGGCGACCGCCGGCGGTCCGGTCCGAGAGCAGGCCGCGGAAATCCTGCACACCGCCGAAGCGCTCGCCAGGCGGGTCGGCAACCCTCACGCGCTCGGGCTGTGCTCGCTCGGCGCGGGGCTGGCGGCATTTCTCACCGGTCAATGGAAGAAATGCACCCGGCTGTGCGACGAGGCCTCGACGATTTTTCGCGAGCGTTGCACCGGCGTGACGTGGGAGCAGACCAACGCGTTCAGCTTCGCGCTGGGCGGACTGCTCTACGTCGGCGAGCTCGCCGAAATCGAGCGTCGCCTTGCCGTGTGGCTGCCGGACGCGCGCGAGCGCGGCAACCTCTACGCCGTGACCGAAGCGCAAACCCGATACAACATCTGCTGGCTGGTGGCCGGCAATCCTGAGGGGGCGCGACACGAAGTCTCGCACGCGACCGAAGTCTGGTCGCGTCGCGGCTTCTACCTGCAGCACTACAACGCGCTCCTGGCCAAGGCGCAGATCGAGCTCTATCTTGGACGCGCGGAAGACGCCCTGGAGGTCGTCGAGTCCAGCTGGCGCGAGCTCACCGGTTCGCTGCTGATGCGCGTGCAGGTCCTGAGGCTCGAAGCGTATTTCCTGCGCGCCCGCGCCAGGCTGGCGCTGGCCACCCAATCGAGGCAGAATCAGCGGCTGATTGCGTTGGCCGAAGCCGACGCCCGGCGAATCGAATCCGACCACATGTTCTGGTCCGATCCGCTGAGCCACCTCCTGCGCGGCGGCATCGCTCATCTTCAAGGACGACTCGACGATGAGATGTCGTGGCTCAGGCAAGCGGTCGACGGATTCGAATTCGCCGGCATGGGACTCTACGCGCACGCCGCCAGCTACGTCCTCGGTCGCCGCATCGGCGGGGAAGAAGGTGAGCGAATGATCTCGGACGCGCACCTGTGGATGCAGACCCAGAAGGTCAAGGATCCGCAAGCCATCACCCGGATGATCGTACCGAGTTTCGTGCCTCATGCATGATCTGGCGCGGCATCGCACGGTATCCGGATCGATGCGGCTCTTTCTCACGCTGCTCGATCGCTGCGTCGAAGACGCCTGTCTCGGATTTCGCCAGGGCGGGGACGTGGTCACTGCCGGTCGCCGCGACCTTGCTCCCGCCGTCGTCGTCGCGATCGAGGACGAACGCGTCTTTCAGCGGACGCTTGGCCTCGGCAACCTTGGGCTGGGCGAGGCGTACATGGACGGCGACTTTTACCTCGAGCAGGGCACGCTGGCCGAGTTCCTGGCGATCCTCCTCCGCAACCGTCTCGACCAGCGGTTGCGCGCCCACCCCCGACTCGCGCTCCGGGTGCTGGCGCTGCGGCTCGGTAATCGAATACGCGGACGTCAGACCAACGTCCGGCGTCACTACGACCAGGGAGAGGATCTGTTCGAAGCGTTCCTCGATCGAACGATGACCTACTCGTGCGGCTACGCCCGAACGCCGGAGGACTCGGTCGAGCAGCTGCAACAGAACAAGTTCGAACGGATCTGTCGCAAGTTGCGGCTCGCGCCAGGACAGCAGCTGCTCGACATCGGCTGCGGTTTCGGGGGACTGCTGATCGACGCGGCGCGAACGCACGGCGTGAGGGCGGTCGGCATCACCAACAGCCGCGTGCATTGGGCGCGCGGCCGGGTGGAGGTCGAGCGCGAGGGGTTGGCCAATCAAGTGGACATCCGGCTAGGAGACTTCGCCAGCCTTCACGGTCGCTTCGATCGCATCGTCAGCGTCGGAATGCTCGAGCACGTGCCGCGCCGTCTCTATCGACACTACTTTCGCAGCATCGCCAGGTATCTGGCACCCGGCGGCCTGGGCCTGGTCCACACGATTGGCTGCAACGCGGCCCGCAACGAGCACGATCCGTTCACGCAGGCCTACATTTTCCCAGGCTCGAACCAGCCCCGCCTGTCGGAGGTGACGAAGCACCTCGAGAGCAACCGGCTGCTGACCCTGGACGTCGAGAACATCGTGCGCCACTACGGTTTCACGGTCGCCCGCTGGCTGGAGCGGTTTCGTGCCAACGCCGGGGGTCTCGATTTCGTGAAGTACGACGCACGGTTTCGGCGGATGTGGGAGTACTATCTATCCTGCGGCATCGCGGCGGCTGCGGTGGCCGATTCGGCGGTTTATCAAATCTTGTTCACCAACGACGCTACGCTCGAACTGCCGCTTGCCCGTGTCTGACGAGGGCCGATCGCGCACCGTTGCCTTGACGGCCCTGCGGCGCGAGCTGACGAACAAGGGCTTCGGCCGCAAGCCAACGGCCCACGTCGTCACTCAGCTGGCCGTCCATGTCGGGCTGGCGGTCGCCGGCCTGATCCTCTTCTTCGCCAGTGACCACCTGGCGCTCAAGGTCGCCGGGATGCTGATCTCGACGGCCGGCTCGACAGGCGTCGGCACCAACACCCACACCTCGTCGCACTATGCGACCAGCGAACGACGATGGGTCAACGAGGCGCTGACGTTCTTCGGCTATCCCTTCTTCCTCGGGCTCTCGGCAACATTTTGGTGGAACAAGCACGTCGTCGTCCATCATCCCGCCCCCAATGTGATCGACGTCGACGATGACGCGGACTTCATGCCCTGGCTGGCGCTGACCGACCGGGACGTGGGGCAGGTCCAGGGCTGGCGTCGTCTGTACTACCGCCATCTTCAATGGTGGCTCTTCCCCATCGTGCTCGCCGGAAACGGCTTCAACATGGGGCGGGCGGGGTGGACATTCGTCATTGCCGGCCTGCGGTCGGATGATCGCCACAAGCGGCTCCTCTGGATCGATCTGGCCAGTCTGATTCTGCACCTGGTCGTCTTCGTGGGCGTGCCGGCGCTGTTCGTCTCGCTGCCGGTTGCGGCTGGAGCCTATGTCGTGCGCATCACGCTGATGGGCTACGCCCTGTTCGCCGTCCTGGGTCCGGGCCACCTGCCGGCGGAAGCGGCACGTTTGAGCGCCGATCAAAAGGACGCCGACTATCTCCTGCGCCAGACGGCTACGACGATCAATTTCAACACCAGGCTCGTCGGCCGTTTCGTCTGCTCGGGACTGGAATATCAGATTGAGCACCATCTGTTCCCCAACATCAGCCACGTGCACTATCCGAAGGTGGCGCCGATAGTGAGAGACTTCTGCCGCGTCCACGGGCTTCCATACCGTTCGTATCCGTGGCCGGTGGCGCTGTGGAAATGCTGGGCAGTGCTGCGGACGCCGCGGGTCATCGAAACCGATCTCGAATCGGTCTCGGTGTTGCGGACGTAAAGGGCATTACGCGGCGGTCGAGCTCCAGGCCGACTGCAGGAACCTGACGAAATTCCCGTGAGCGATCTGCTCGACGTCCTGCTCGCTATAGCCACGCTGGACGAGCAGTCCCGGCAGCTTCGACAGGTCGGCGATCGTCTCGACATCCGACGGACACTGCTCCGTGCCGAACGCGCCGTCGAGATCCGATCCGATGCCCACATGACGGGCGTTCCCGGCGAGCTGGCAGATGTGGTCGATGTGATCGATCACCGTGCCGAGCGTGACACCGGCCGCCACCGGCGTGGACGTACCGCGTGTCCATCCGGGTGACAGCATCCACGCGTCGAAGGCGACGCCAATCACCGCCTCGCGCTGCACCAGCTCACGGACGTGATCGTCGGAAAACTGCCGGTTGTGCGCGACCAGGGATCGGCAGTTGGAGTGGCTCGCCCAGACCGGGCCGTGAAAATGATCGAGCGCGTCGCGCAGGCTGTCGTCGCAGAGATGGGTCACGTCCAGGATGATCCCGAGCCGCTCCATCTCGCGCAGCAGCTCGCGCCCCGGCTCGCCGAGATCGCCCGTCGCGTTGGTCCCCTGCGCATAGACCCCCGGCCCGTAGTGGGCGGGCCCGACTGCCCGCAGTCCTCGCGCGTAGGCCCGCTCGAGGTGCATGAGGGTGACGATGGAGTCGGCCCCCTCGAGGCTCAGCACATAGCCGATCGGCGCCCCCTGAGTGTCCTGCCCCTGCCAGCGCTGCACGTGCCGGTTGAGGCCGACCACCTCGGTGATTTGGACGAGCTCGCCGCGCTCCTCCATGGCGCCGTACCACGCCAACTGTCCCTGCGTCATCGCCCATGCCTGTTCGGGCGAGTGCCAGCCGCTCAGCGGATTCTCTGGCGCGACGTATCGCGCGATTTGCGTGGCCACGCACAGGCCGACGCTGCCGCGACGCATGTCTGGAAACGACACCGTCCCGCGTCCACGATCCGGCTTGTCGGTCATCGCCTGTTCGCGCCGGCGAATGTCATCGGTCGGACGGGTCAGGTCCCGATTCCATTCGAGCGCGTTCATGGCCAGATCCAGATGCGCGTCGAGTATCAGCATCGTGTTCAGCCCACCACCAGCGCGAGGAGAAGGACGCAGCCGAGCGCGGTCACCGAGAGGACAGTCTCGAGCAGCGTCCAGGTTGCGACCGTCTCCGCCACGCTCATGTTGAAGTACTCCTTGACGAGCCAGAAACCGCCATCGTTGACGTGAGACGCGATGACCGAGCCCGCGCCGATGGCGATGACCAGAAGGTCCTTGTTGCCATAGGCCACCACGGCGCTGGTCGGTGCCATCAGTGTCGCGGTCGTGATGAATGCCACCGTCGCCGACCCGACCGACAGCCTCAGCAAGGCGGCGATGACATATCCCAGCACGAGCGGCGACAGGTGCAGCTGTCCGACGACGTGGGTAATCGCCGAGTCGGCGCCCGCGGCGACCAGCACTCGCCCGAACCCGCCGCCTGCCCCCACGACCAGCAGCACACCGGCAATCGGCCCGAGCGAGTCGTCGGCGAATCGCAGCACCTGCGAGCGGTCGAAGCCGCACGCCAGGCCGAATGTGTACATCGCCAGGGCCGTGGCCGCAAGCATGGCCATTACCGGACTGCCGATGAACCCGGCGACGCGTCGCAGGGTGCCCTCCGGGAGGACCCCCTGTGCGAGGGCGGCGAGCAGCATCAGCCCCACCGGCAGGAGGATGGTCAAGAGCGTCACCGGAAGCGACGGCGTCCGGCCCGCGCGATCTACGCCGACGAACTGATCGGCAACGCTGCCGAGCTGCACGGTCAGACGCCGGCTGATCATCCGACCGAAAATCGGCCCGCACACGATCGCTACCGGCACGGCGACGATTAACGAGTAGAACAGCGTCCGGCCGGCATCCGCCCCGAGGCGCTCGATGGCTGCGAGCGGACCCGGGTGTGGTGGAACCAGCGCGTGGGCCACCGACAGTCCGGCGAGCAGCGGTATCCCCAGCAGCAGGAAAGGCGTCTTTGTCTCGCGGACAAGTGTGAAGAGCACCGGCGCCAGCAGAACGAGGCCAACCTGAAAGAAAACGGGCAGGCCGATGACGAGGGCCGCGATCAGCACCGCCCACTCGAGTCGTCGCTCGCCCAGGACCTTGACCAGCGCGCGTGCGACAACCACGGCGCCGCCCGACTCCGCCAGCAGCTTGCCAATCACGGCGCCAAGGCCGATGACAATCGCGGTGAAGCCCAGGGTGTCGCCGACTCCCTGCTGAAACGCTCGGGGAATCTCGGCGAGCGGCATCCGCGCCACCAGCCCGACGAACACCGATCCGATCAGCAGGCCGACGAACGCCGGAACTTTCAGCCAGGTGATGAGGAGGACGACCAGCCCCACCGCCACGACGATCACGCCTAGCAAGGTCGTCGGCTGCAGCACCACGGCGGCCTGAGCTTACCGCGAGCCCGGCCCGGAACGTGCTCTTCCGTCGCTACAGCTCCGCCGTCGGATGAAATCCTGCGCAATTTCGGCGGCGACGTGTTTGGGTGAACACAATTCTGTAATTGGGGACCTGTCTTGCAACAACGAATCTGCTTCGCTGCCGTGATGCTGTCGGTTGGCGTGGTGACCCTCTCGGGCCAGTCGGCGCCGAGAATGACCTTCCGCTCGGCCCTCGACCTCGTCTCCGTCGCCGTCGTCGTTCGCCATCCCGACGGACGGCTCGTCTCGAACCTCCGGTCGACGGATTTTGAAGTGCTGGACGCCGGCGTTCCGCAGGAAATCGTGCATTTCCAGAGCGGCGATGGCGAGGCGCGGCTGGCCCTGCTCGTCGACGGCAGCGGGAGCATGGCGCTTGGACCCAAGCGTCTTCGGTCACAACTGGCCGCGGAATTTCTCGTCGATGGTTTTCGAGGCGATGATGCGGCGAGCGTCTTCAGCTTCGATTCACGCGTCAGGCGCTTGACCCTGTTCACGCGCGACCCTGACGAAGTTCGATCGGCGGTGTCGAGCGTCGAGCCGTACGGGACGACCTGCCTGTACGACGCGATCGCCACAACCGTGCGGACGGTGAGCCGCGACACGCCGCGCGGCCGGGCGGTCGTTCTGCTGACGGACGGGATGGACACCTCGAGCACGCTCTCGCCGGCGGAAGCGGCGAGTGCCGCGGCCGCCCTCGACATGCCGCTCTACGTGCTGGCGGTAGGGAGCGACGAGCCTGGAGGCAAGCTGTCAGCGGCGCCGGAAATCGGCAGGAGCGCGCGACCGCAGACCTTCGGGCTGAACGACCTCGCGGTTCGCACCGGCGGTCTGGCGAGCGAAGCCTCGACCACCACCGAGCTGCGCGCGATGACGCAGACCATTCTCACGGAGCTGCGGCATCAATACGTGCTGGCCATTCCCGCAGCGCCGGGCCGTGGCTGGCACGAGTTGACCGTCCGCGTCCGTCAGGGACGCGTGCGCGCGCGGTCTCGTGAAGGGTATTTCGTCTCCTGACGAGAGCGCGAGAGGATCATCACCACTCGAGGGTCACCAGGGACACCCCCTGACGTGGCAGGCTGAAGGGAATCGTCGCCGTCCCTCCGGCCAGAACAACTCTGCCAGGCGCGGCGAGTGTGTCCAGCCGTCCGATCTGCGCGAGTCGAGCGCGCTCGGACTCGCCGAGCGATGCCGGTGATCCCATCTTGAGCCACGCCGCATACGCGTTGCTGTGATCGTCGTCGATCCGATAGTGGGTGAGGGTCGCGGACCCTGCCGTCACTCCGCTCACCGTCAGCGTGACATCTGCCGCGGACGCCCTCCGATCGTCGTCGTGGTAGTTCCAGATCAGCACGGACACGGAATGCGCGTCTGCCGTGGCCAGGGCGCTGACGTCGGGCGCGTCCACGACCCCGTGCTCGAGAATCGCATCGAGCGTGAGCGCGTTGTCGCCCTCGGCGCGGACGCGGTCGCCTTTCATGCGTCCCAGCATCCTGAAGACATTCAGCACCGGCTTGTCGATTCCATTCGTGGACAGATCGCGAAAGCCGGCGAAGTAAGGCTGTTCCTCGAATTCGAACGCCCAGGTCACGGCGCCAATCAGGTTCACATGGTGACGGTCCGTCAGCTCGTAGGTTCGCGCCAGCTGCTCCGCGGTGTAACTCGAGTACATCGTGCCGTTGCGGTAGGCGTTCGATGGGTTCGTGGACATCGGGCAGGCGGCACAGCCCTCGGGATCCGACTCACCGATGACGATCGGCACGCGGGAAAGCTCGGGGAACGAGCCCACGATCCCGAACGCGTTGTCGATCGCCTGAAGCTGATTGCGCACGCTCATGCGTACGAAGCCTTCCGGTGCGACCCGAGGCGCGCCCTTGGCGTGGAAGCCGACGTAGTCCAGCGGTGAGCCGGGCTTGCCGGTGGCGTAGTTGGTTCCATGCAGGCAATGCTCGAGAAATGCCTTCAGGAACTGCTGTGGGCGGGGACCGTTGGGACCGGTGACGTGCGGACCGCCGATGCGGGCCGTCGGCAGCGCGCGCTTCAGGCCGTCAGCCGCATAGTCGTACAGCTTCTGGTACTCCTCAACCGTCCCGTGCCAGTACCCGATGTCAGGCTCGTTCCAGACCTCCCACCACCAGCTTTCCACTGCCGCACGCCCGTACTTCTCCACGGAGTGGCGAACCCATTCGTAGACCAGCTGTCGCCACTTGTCGTAGTCGGTGGGCGGATAGCTCCAACCGGTGAAGAGCTCGGCCTGCCCGCCAGGTTTCCATGCGTGGCGATACGGGCTCGGGTGAGAGGAGAGCGCCTCGGGCATGAAGCCGATCTCCACCAGCGGCTTCATCCCGCGCTCGACGTAGGTAGAGAGGATCCGGTCCACGATCGTCCAGTCGTAGATCGGCCGACCGCTGGCGTCCTCGCGATAAGCGTTCGTCGATCCCCATTTGAGCGAAGCCGTTCCGTCGCCGCTGGTCAGCAGGTTGTGCGTGCGCACGTAGACCGGCACCGGGCTCAGCGCGGCGAGCTCGGACAACAGCTGGCGCCCGCCGGGCGCGTAGGTGTAGTTCGGCTCGTCATAGCCAAACCAGGCCCAGATTGGCGTCATCGGGCCCACGCGGCGGGCGGTATCGACGCGAATGGCGACGCGCCCCGGTTGCGGGGGTTCCACCGCTACGGTCGCGAGGCCCGTGGTGAGAACGAGGATCGGAACGAGTGTCTTCACGCGGTAGACTTTAGACCAAACCGGCCCCCGCCCATGGACGTTCACCTCATCGACGGCACCTACGAGCTGTTCCGCCACTACTACGCGCTGCCCTCGGCCCGGGATGCGAGCGGCGCGGAGGTCGCCGCGGTCCGTGGGGTGGTTGGTTCCGTTCTCGGCATGGTCAATCGCGGCGCCACTCACGTCGCCGTCGCGACGGATCACGTCATCGAATCGTTCCGCAACCGGCTGTGGGCCGGCTACAAGACCGGCGAGGGGGTGGAACCGGCGCTCCTGTCACAGTTCATCCTCCTCGAGGAGGCGTTGAGCGCGCTGGGTGTTGCCGTCTGGCCCATGGTCGAGTTCGAGGCGGACGATGCCCTGGCTGCCGGTGCGAGGCGTGCGAGCGACGACCCCGCCGTCGATCGCGTCCTCATTTGCACGCCCGACAAGGATCTGGCGCAATCCGTGCGCGGCACTCGGGTCGTTCAGTTGAACCGGCGGACCAATGTCATCCGCGACGAAGCCGGCGTCGTCGCCAAGTTCGGCGTGCGGCCGGAATCGATCCCCGACTACCTGGCGATGGTCGGCGACGCCGCTGACGGCTATCCGGGGCTGCCGGGCTGGGGGGCGAAATCGACGGCGGCGGTCCTGGCTCGGTTCGGGCACCTGGAGTCGATCCCGGACGACTGGCGATCGTGGTCCGCCAACGTCGTCAACCCGGCGGGCCTGGCACGGGCGTTCGCGCGCGAACGCGAGCACGCCTTCCTGTTTCGCGACCTGGCGACGCTCAGGACCGACATTCCGCTCTTCGAGCACGTGGACGAGCTTCGCTGGCGGGGACCGACGGCGGCGTTCCCCGACTACGCCCGACGATTCGACGCCGCGGTCGCGGCGACATGAGCGTCGTCAGCGGCGTCGTCGCGGCGATGCCGGCGCCGATTCGTCATGACGGTGCGATCGACGTCGATACGTTCAATCGCCTGGTGGATTTTGCCCTCGCCGCCGGCGTCGACGGCGTCTGCGTGGGCGGCGCGACCGGTGAGTATCCACATTTCGAGGCGGCGGAGCGTGCGGAACTGATTCGACTCGCGGCGAAACGACTACCCCACGATCGAGCGCTGGCGGTCGGCATCGGGTCTTCGTCGGTCAGACGGACTCTCGAGCTGGGACGAGTTGCGATCGATTCAGGCGCTCGCGCGCTCCTGCTTCCGATGCCGATGTTCTTCAGGTACGAGCAGGACGATCTTTACGAGTACCTGCGCGCAGGTGAGCCGGACGCTGGCCGCGCCGTGTCTTCTCTACGATCTGCCGGACTTCACCACCGGGCTGTCGTCAGGCACCACACTCGCGCTCCTCCGCAGCGAGCCCTTCATCATTGGAATCAAGGACAGCAGCGGTCGGGCGGGGAATCTCACGACGCTCACGGGTGAGCCCGCGCGCAAGGAGTGGACCCTCCTGGTCGGCGACGATCGGCTCTTGAGCGCCGGGCTCACCGCAGGATGGGATGGCGGCATCTCAGGAGTCGCGGCGTGCTGCCCCGAGCTGGTCGTTGCGCTCGTGCGCAGTAGTCGCGCCGGCGAGCATCGAGAGGCGCTCCGCCTGCAGGCACAGGTCGATGAGGTCGTCGTGCACCTGTCTCGCTTGCCGACCCCGTGGGGGATTCGCGCGGCTCTCCAGATCCGTGGCTTCGACACCGGTCCGTGGCCGCTGCCACCGAGCGCGGCACGACAGCAGCAGATCGCAGAGTTTCAGGAATGGATACTCCGCCAGCTGCCGTTCGTTGTGAAGACCTAGGGCAAGACGCTCGAACGCCCTACCCGATGGTGGTACGGACGCCAGGCTCTGGTTGTGGTACTCGACTCGACAGCGCGATTGCGAGCAGCAGGAGAATCGCAGCCATCAGATAGACCAGCGACGTCAGGGTGATGGCGAAGCCGAGACTCGATCGCTCGGCGATCAACCCGATCACGAGCGGCGCGCTGCCGCCGCCGGCCAGCCAGCCAACCGCGTTCATGAATCCGGCGGCCGTCCCGCGCGCTTCCGGTCGCACGACGTCGAACACCGAGGCAAAGATGTTGGCGTCGTAGAGACCCTTGAACAGCCCCCACACCGTGAGCGCCGCGATCAGGATCCCGACCGACGAGGTGACGCCGCAAACGGCGACGCAGGGCGCACCGCCGAGAACGCCGGCCATCTGCACGATGAGGCGGCCACGCGCAGATCGCCGTCGCAGCGTGTCCGCCAGCCAGCCGCCGATCGGCGATCCCACCAGGCTGGCGAGCTGGACGAAGAGGGTAGCCGTCAGGCCGGACATGGCCAGGCCCATGTGAAATCTGTCGTAGAGAAACTTCGGCATCCACGATAACAGGACGACCGCCACGAAGTTCGCGCACATGAACGCGCCCATCAGGCACAAGAGCGCGGGCGTACGTGCGAGCAGACGGGCGAACGATGGCAACGACAGCGGCAGCCCCCCTTCGCCGTGCTCGACCGCACCGCGAGCTGGCTCCTCGAGGAATCGTCCGAGCACGAGCCCGAGGAAGATGCCAGCGGCGCCGAAGACGACGAACGACGATCGCCAGCCGTATCGCTCGGCGATCAGGCCGGCGAAGAAACCGCCCACAATCGTGCCGACGTAGACGCTGGTCTGATGGGAGCCCATCGCCTTCGATCGTGTGAACGGTCCGTGATAATCCCCGATCATCGACATCGAGGCCGGGAAGTAGAAGGTCTCGCCCAGCCCCTCGGCGGCACGAAAGAAGAAGAGGTGGGGAAAGGTGCGCGAGAGCGCGGTTGCCAGGCAGATGACGCTCCACGCATAGAGGCCGCCGAGGATCGCGGTCTTCCGTCGCACCCGATCCACGACCAGCCCCGCCAGCGGGGCCGTCAATCCGTACACCCAGGCAAACGCGGAGCCGAGGAGTCCCAGCTGCACCGGCGACAGGTGCATCTCCCGCTCGAGCAGGGGGAACACCGAAAAGATCGCTTGTCGGTCTGCGTAGTTGCAGAAGCAGATCGCCCACAGCATGGCGACGACCCACCACTTGTAACGCCCGTCGGTCGGGGTCACGGTGTGGAGAGCTTATTCCAGGTTCGCCGCGATCGTCCGGCTCAGGCGCCGAGCACGACCCGCACGCGATGGACCTGGCCATCGTCGATGATTGGAATCAGGTGGTCTGGCCGGTCGCGCCCGTCCACTTCGACCTGGCGGACGCCGCGATTCACGCCGTCGGGATTCTCGACGGCGATCTGATACTCGGAATGGCGCGACCGATAGGTCAGGTCGTATCGTGGCCACGCGCGCGGAATGCATGGGTCGACGCGAAGGGCGCCACGTTCGAGCGACACTCCGAGGATCGATTCCAGGCCGACGCGATACATCCAGCCGGCCGACCCGGTGTACCAGGTCCAGCCGCCCCGCCCGGTGTGCGGCGATTGAGAGTAGACGTCGGCAGCGACGACATAGGGCTCGGCGCGATAGCGCTGCACGTGTTCGTGCGTCCGTCCGTGATTGACCGGGTTGAGCAGCGCGAAGAGCTCCCACGCCTTGTCGCCGTCGCCGAGCCGGGCGAAGGCCATCACGCTCCACAGCACGCCATGGGTGTACTGGCCGCCATTTTCGCGGACGCCCGGGACGTAGCCTTGAATGTAGCCCGGGCTCGGCGTGGTCTTGTCGAACGGCGGGGTCAGCAGCATGATCAGGCCGTCTTTCCGCCGAACCAGGTTCGCATCGGTGGAGGCCATCGCCTCGCGCGCCCGCGAGGGATCGGCGCGACCGGAGATGACGGCCCACGACTGCGCGATCGCATCGATCCGGCATTCCGCGTTGATAGCCGATCCCAGCGGCGTTCCGTCATCGAAATAGGCACGGCGATACCATTGCCCGTCCCACGCCCCGTTCAGCGCTTCGGAAACGGTGGTGGCGTGACGCCGGTAGGCCGATGCCCGATCGCGCTCGCCCCGCGCCTCGGCGATGTCGGCAAACGGATCGAGGAGGCTCACCAGGAACCAGCCGAGCCAGACGCTTTCGCCTCGGCCGCCCGCGCCTACCAGGTTCATGCCGTCGTTCCAGTCGCCGGTGCCCATCAGCGGCAGACCGTGCGATCCGGTTGGCAGACTGAGCGCAATCGCCCGGACGCAGTGCTCGTAGAGGGAGGCACTCTCGCGCGAACGCGACGGCCGTTCGTAGGCCTCGTGCTCGTCGGCGTTCAGCTGTCGTCCCTCGAGGAACGGCACCTGCTCGTCGAGCACCGAATCGTCGCCCGTGGCCTTGACGTAGGTCAACGTCGCAAATATGAGCCAGAGACGATCATCGGAGAACCGGGTACGCACGCCCTGGCCGCCAGGCTCGTGCCACCAGTGCTGCACGTCGCCCTCGATGAACTGGCGCGACGCCGCGTGCAGGAGATGGGCTCGCGCCGTATCGGGCGATGCGAAGAGCAAGCGCGAGGACATCCTGCAGCTGATCGCGGAAACCGAAGGCGCCGCTGGATTGATAGAAGGCGGAGCGCCCCCAGATCCGGCACGAGAGCGTCTGGTAGAGCAGCCAGCGATTGAGCATCACGTCCATCGCCGCATCGGGCGTCTTCACCTGCACCGCATTGGTGAGCCGGTTCCAGAAGGTGCGCGCCTGCTGGAGGGCCGCCTCCGCCGCTCCCTCGACGCGATACCGCTCGATGATGGCGCGCGCTTCCGCCATATCGCGCGCTTCGCCCAGCTGTCCGACGACGATGCGCTCCTGCGATGGGTCGAGCGCGACCGTGACCTGCACGGCGCCGCACGGATCGAACGCCGCCCCCGACGCGATCGGACAGGCTCTCGCTGGCCAGCGCCGCCGGCGAGCGCAGCGAGCCATTGCGGCCGATGAACTCGGTCCGATCGCCGGTGATCCGCCGCTCGCCGGGATAGAGATCGACGAACGCGACGCGCTCGGCGAACTCGTCACGAAAGGCGTTCGTCGCCACGACAGCGCCGGTTGCCGGCTCGCGGGCGGTGACGACGTGCGTGCTGCGTCTTCGCGCGGTTGTTCTCCGAGCACCCAGTCGACATAGAGCGTGACGGACAGGCGGCGGGCGCGACCGGACGTGTTTCGCAGCGAGAGCTGGAACAGCTTGACCGGTGCGTCCGGTGCCACCAGCAGCGTCAGTCGGGATTCGATGCCGTGACGGGCGTGCTCGTATGTGGTGTAGCCGCTAGCCGTGGCGGACGGTATAGGCCAGACCGCCTCCCGCCGGCAGCGGCAGTCGCCGACCACACTCGTCGACTGTCCTCGTCGCGGATGAACACGACCTCGCCCGGGCGCATCGCGGACCGGATCGTTGCGCCAGGGCGTCAGCCGATTGTCATGACTGTTCTCCGACCAGGTGAAGCCGGGCCCGAGCTCGGACGCCGCGAAGCCGAAAGCCGGCTGAGCGACGACGTTCGACCACGGTGCCGGAGGGACGCTGCCGTTGCGGAGCTCGACGCGGATGACGTACTCGCGTCCATCCGGGGAGAATCCGCCAAGACCGTTGAACGCAGTGACGCCGGGGTTGGTCGGCGCCGCTGTCGCCTTGTCCTCTTTCGGCGGCTCCGCCGGCCGGCCGCCCCGCGCCGCCACATCGTCATTGGTGTCAATCAGCGTCGCCGGGCGGACCAGCTGCTGCTCGAGGCTGCCTTGTGACCCGTCCATCACCACGCGTGCGACCGCGGCCAGCAGTGTCTGGTCGTCGGGGGGCATCAGATCGGCGCGGCGAAGAAAGACGCCACCGTGGCGATCGATCCACGCTCGTTCGGGGCTGCTGTCGAGCATCTGCTGCAAGCGTGTCCTGCAGCTCCTGCCGATAGCTCGTTCCTCGCTCGTTGAGCACGACCAGATCGAACGTGAACCCTTTGACCCGCAGGTACTCGTGCGCCCGCAGCAGCTCGCTGGAACAGCGCCAGATCCGACGTCGTCCGAGAAGCGCGCCAGGGCGATCGGCAGGTCGCCCGAGATGCCGTATTTCCACAGCGCCGACTGGCCGAGCCTGCTTCGCTGGATGGCTTCGGCTGAGCGCAGCCTGCGGATCGCCGTAGAGCATGCGTCCGGCGAGACGCTGGAAGCGAAGCGTATCGTCCACGGTCAGACCGAAATGACGCAGCTCGATCTGTCCGTGCGTGCCTGCCAGCGCCAGCGCCCGCGCGACCGCCCGGCGGTCGTGATACTTTTCGATAATCCGCATCGCGCCGGCCTCGGAGTCGGCATAGCCGGTGGTGAACGTGAGGCGGCCCGTGCCTCCCGGCGGCAGGCGAATCGTCTGCTGAGGCTGACGATCGGATCGAGCACGGGCCCCGTCGTATTCGACAGCCGCTCGGACACGAATAGCGCATCGGGGCGCGCGAGCGTGCCGCCGCGACCGATGAACCGGCGCGCGATCGGTCTCGTACTCGGCTGGCGCACGCCGACCCGGCCCCGACCGGCCAGGACGTGAACGAGGTACGACGCGCGCTTCTCCTGAGCGCGGACGACGAGCGCAGATCAACGCGTCGCGATCGGGCACGGCGCTCGTTTCGACGAACAGATTGGTGAAGGCCGGGTGCGCCATATCGGCAGCGCCCGGCGCCAGCACGACCTCGGCGTAACTGGTCAGCTCGATGTTCCGCGTCCGCTGGCTGTGATTGGTGATCGACACGCGGCGCAGCTCGGCATCGTCTTCCGGAGATACGACGATCTCGGTGCGCGTCTCGATCTCGCCGTCGACCCGTCGGAACATGGCGCGATCGACGGCAAAGGTCACTTCGTATTCGTCCGCATCGCGAGCGGTCGGATGGTGCGTGGTGGACCAGACGTCACGTGTCTCGAGGTCGCGGACGTAGCAGAAGCTGCCCCAATCGTCGCGCGGTGATGTCCTCGCGCCATCGGGTCAGCGCCAGTTGCTGGCGACGGCTGTAGCCGCCGCCGGCGTTGGTGACCATCACGGCAGTAGGATCCGTTCGACAGCAGATGCGCCCGCGGGCTCAGCGTGTGCGGCGTCACGTAGCGGCGGACCGGCGGCATGGCACCGCCGCGAGCGGACGGCACATGCTCGGCGGTCTCGATCGGCGGATTCTTGAGCGGCACCAGCTGCGGGACGCGCTCCTGAAGCAGCAGCTCCGCCGCCTGGATCCTGCGGATCGGCGTGGAACCGGTTCTGCATCGGCGAGCCGTTCAACAGGTTGTCCAGCGCCACGAGGCTCATGCCCTGGTGGTGGGCCATGTACGTCGGCAGCGCCACGCCGCCGGCGGAATTCTCCGGGCAGCCGCTCCGGCGTGTAATCGATCGCCTCGTAGTAGCCGTAGCGACCGGCCAGCCCTTCCGCGCGCAGGCGCTCGAGATTGCGCGACCACTTCTGCCGGCGCCAGCGGCGCGGCGAGCACGGTGGCGTACGGCGCGACGACGAGATCGTCGGCCAGCCCGCGTTTCAGGCCGAGACCGGGTACGCCGAAGGCGCGGTATTGATAGTTGCCTTCGAGATCCTGCAGGTTGTAGGCCGACTCGGAGATGCCCCACGGCACGCCGCGCTGGTCGCCGTAGTGCATCTGGCGCTCGATCACGGCCTCGTAGGTTTCGTCGAGCAGCGTGCCGGGATACGTTGCGCATGACCAGCAGCGGCATCAGGTATTCGAACATCGACGCGCTCCACGAGAGCAGCGCGCGGGAGGTGCCGCTCGGCGTCAGCGAGCGTCCGAGCTTGAACCAGTGCTCGTGCGAGACCTTGTGCGTCGCGATGGCGACGAAGCTGGCGAGGCGGGCCTCCGACGCCAGCATGTCGTAATAGGACCCATCGAGGCGTCCGTCCGCGACGCTGTAGCCGATGGAGAAGAGCTGCCGCTCGGGATCGAAGAGGAAGCCGAACTCGACTTCTTCGAGCAGGTCGTCGGCCAGACCGGACAGCCGTTCCGCCCGATCGATCAGATCCTCGGCGCTTCTTTTCGCCGCTTCCACGGCCGAGCGGACGTCCGACGGCACCGCGGCGGCGGTGCTGCCGTCGAGCGCCGTCGAGGCCCAGCGCACGCAATCGCCGACGCTCGGGACCAGCGCCGGGATCTGTGACGCGGCCGCGCTGCCGACGCGCGTCATCCATGCCGTCAGCTCCTCGAGCACCGCCTGGCGCTGGACGACGATGGTTTCCGCACGTTCGAGCCAGTACGCGGCGTCGGCCGCCGGCGACGCGGCTCCCGCCTGACTCGACTCTTCGATCTCGTGCAGTGTCACGCCCAGCGACTCGAGGCGGTCGCGGAGCCGCGCCAGCAGCGCCTGCCAGGCCGTCAGCGTCATCGGTCTGCCGGCCAGCTCGTTGCGGACGGCGTCGAGCTCCTTGCGCAGTCGGCTTCGAATCGCGCCACGGCTGATCCCTTGGAGCTCGATCTCGAACAGCCGTAGCGCATCGCCGATCCCTTCGAGCGTCGCGCCTCCGATCAACGGCGTCGATTCGATGATCTCGGTCAGGGCGGACCGCAGCGTGAGCAGGTAGCCCGCCAGGTTGCCGCTGTCGACCGTGGAGATATAGGCCGGCGCCAGCGGCGCCAGCGTCCTGGTGTCGTACCAATTGAAGAAGTGGCCGCGGTAGCGCTGACATCCGCAGGAGCGAGTCGAACGTGCGGCTCGAGCCGATCGAGCAGCTCGTTCTCGCCCGACATAGCCGAAATCGAAGGCTGCCACCGTGGCCAGCAGCTGCAGGCCGATGTTGGTCGGCGAGGTCCGGTGCGCCACCGGCTCCCGGCGGTTCTCCTGATAGTTGTCCGGGACCAGCCAGTTGTCGTCGGCACCGATCAGCTCGTCGAAGAAACGCCAGGTCTGACGCGCGAGCACCCGCAGCGTCGATCGTTCGCCAGGCGTCACCGGCGCGCGGCGATGGCGCAGCGGGCGCCCGGCGATGAACGCGATGACCGGTGAGAGGAACCACAGAATCAGGATCGGGCTCGCCAGCATGCAGCGACCAGGGCGCCGTGAACATCACCAGCACCGCGATACCGACGGCAGCCGCGGGCGCCAGCCACATCTTTCTGAAGACGGTGCCAAGCGACGCGTCCGCAGACGCCGCCCGGTCGGCGGTCATCCACTCGAGCAGCCCGCGGCGCGTGATCAGTCAGCCGCACCAGCGCGCGACCGATGGCGTCGAGCATCACGACGCTCTGGTGGGCGAGCATGATGATCGAGAACGCCGCCTGGCGCAGGCTCGTGACGATGTTGTCGCGTCTCGGCGCGCAGGTGCTCGCGCAACGGCACGCCCGCGACGCGGCTCGCCGATGCGATCGACCGACCTGGATGTAGGCCGGAAAGGCCAGCACCAGCAGCGCCATCGTCGTCCAGAACGCCGCCGAGCCTGGGAGGCACCGTCCAACCCGCGACCAGCAGCGCGACGATGCGCCGGCGGCATCAGGCTGCGGCGAAGGTTGTCGAGGATCTTCCAGCGCGCGATGATCGGCAGCGTGTTGGGAACCGTCTGTCCGTTCGCATCCGGAACCGTGCGCCAGAGCCAGCGGGCGATCTGCCAGTCGCCGCGCACCCAGCGGTGCAGCCGCGCGGCAAACGTCAGGTAGTGCGACGGGTAGTCGTCGACGAGGTGGATGTCGGTGCAGAGCGCCGGCGCGCGCGTACGAACCCTTCGAACAGGTCGTGGCTGAGCAGCGCGTTGTCCGGCACGCGTCCCGCCAGCGCCGCCTCGAACGCGTCGACGTCGTAGATGCCCTTGCCGACGTAGCTGCCCTCGTGAAAGAGATCCTGATACACGTCCGACACCGCGGTCGTGTAGGGATCGATGCCGACGTGCCCGGCAGAACACCTTCGCGAACGGTGGTCCGGTTGGCGCTGACGACGCTGACCGCGACCCGCGGCTGCAGGAGGCCGTAGCCCTCGGTGACACGTTGCAGGTGCGGGATCGAAGCGCGGCCGGTTCAGCGGATGCGACAGCGTCCCGATCAGCTTGCGGGCCGCATTCGATCGGCAGCTGCGTGTCGGAATCGAGCGTGATCACGTACCGCACCGCCGGCAGCACCGAGAGATCGCCGTGCTGTACGGTGAAGCTGGTGTCGGTGGCGCCGCGCAGCAGGCGATTGAACTCCGTCAGCTTGCCGCGCTTGCGTTCCCACCCCATCCAGCGATGCTCGCCAGGGTTCCAGCGGCGTTCCCGATGGAACAGGAAGAATCGATCGGCGACCGTGACGTTCGTTCAACCGGTCGATGCCCGCCTTCGCTGTGTCGAGGATGCGATTCGTCGGTCGACGTGGTCTCGGCGTCCGCGTCCGCGAAGTCGGTGAGCAGCGCGAAGTGAACGCAGGTGTCCCGGTTCGCGAAGAAGCGGACCTCCAGCTCGTCGAGCAGCGACAGCACGCGCGCTTCCGACTCGACGATCGCCGGGAACGACCACCATCGTCCGATCGGCGGCCGGAATCCCGTTCGCGCAGGTCGCAGCTTGGGGAGCTGTCGCGGCGGGACGTGTGACGTGACGATCGAGATTGAGAAGGCTGATCGACCAGCTCGCTCACCGGCAGCAGCGCCAGGATGAGAACGAAGGCCAGCTGCGTAGCCGTCGCGCCGTGGCGGGTCGCGTACGACAGCAGGCTGGCGACGCCGAGGCGGCGATGACGATCGCGATGGTGCCCAGGTAGCCGAAGACCGGGTGCTGGAACGACGAATCGCGCCAGCCGATCCCGGATGGTCGGCGGATAGCCGACATCCGCTTCGAGCGCGAAGCGGCCGCGCGAGATCAGGTAGTAGCCGACGTGATGGCGGCGATCGCTGCTCCGGCGCACTGCGCACGGCTTCCTCGGCAAGCGCGACGACGCGTCGCGCCACCTCCGTCTCCGGCTGCTTGGCCCCCTTGGCCAGTTCCTCGACCGAGTGCCGATAGCGATCGCGCGTCGGAAAATCCATCTTGCCGTAGGCACCAGCCGGATCGCCTGCGCAGGATCTGCTCGACCAGGCTGACCCGCTCGAAGAACAGCGGCCAGTCCGATCGAGGACAGGAGCCGCATGCTGGTGATGATGTTGCCGATGCCGACCTGATTGGTCGCCTCGCGCTTGTGCTCGCGGCGAAGCATTTCCTCGGGCGAGTCTCCCTGCGCCTGCAGAGCGCTCGTGCAGCGCCTCCCAGGCGGGCGCGGCCGAGGCCGGCTGATCGCGCAGCCACTGGAGCAGCTCGACGACGAACGCTGCCGGCAACCGGCCGCTCGTGCGACTCGCCTCACGCAGCGCCCGGCTAATCACCTTATTCGGCGGCACGGTCGGATCGGCGAAGAGCAGACCCCACCGACGGGCGGACTCGCGGCTGCGTCGCGCCTTGACGACGTCGGTCGCCAATCGCTGCAGCTCCTCGACGAGTGCGAACCGCAGCATGATCGGGATGGCCCAGATCTCGCCGATCGAGAGAGGCGCGCCGCGCTGAAACGCGGTGGCAAAGCCGATGAGCGTTTGCAGATCGAAGCGGCCGGCGGTGTGGATCACCAGCTCGCGGGCCAGGACATAGACACGCGGGTAACCCTCGAAGGGACCATCGGCGAGCTTGGGCAGCTCGAGATAGTACTTGCGCGGCAGATCCTGTCTGATCGCGCGGATTTGATCCTGGACGACGTGAAAGTTGTCGCGCAGCCAGTCTTCAGAGCCGACCGGTCTGGCGTCCGAGTGCGCCGCCGAGGTCAGCGTGTAGTAGGCATCCTCGAGGACCTCGGCGCTCTTGTCGAGACGCGAGCTCAGGGGTTGCGCGCGACCGGGATCCGGCGCCAGCGTCTGCGTCTGGGCCAGTTGTTCGGCATGCGCTTCGAGCTGTTCCTGACTGAACAGTTCGGGAGCCGGTCGGGTTTCCTCGCGAGGCTCAGGAGATGTGGCTATGGTCCTCAGCGTGACGGGCATCGGGGAACAGGAGAGATGAACTCACGCATCAACACCCCCCGATTATGCCGCTTTTCCGGTTGACCTTGATACTACCGACGTCCGCTGTCCTCGGGTAAGCTCACGCACATGACTCGGCAGCAGATGCTGCAGCGGCTCGAGCAGCATCGCGGGCCCTGGGATTTTCTCGTGATCGGCGGCGGCGCCACTGGCGCCGGCGTCGCGGTCGACGCCGCGTCGCGCGGCTACAGCGTGCTGCTGCTCGAGCAGGGCGACTTCGGCAAGGGCACGTCGAGTCGGAGCACCAAGCTCGTCCACGGCGGCGTGCGCTATCTCGAACAGGGCAACATCGCGCTGGTGATGGAAGCGCTCAAGGAACGGGGCATCCTGCGTGAGAACGCGCCGCACCTGGTGACCAACCTACCGTTCGTCGTGCCCAACTACGACTGGTGGGAAACGCCGTTCTACGGGCTCGGGCTGAAGCTCTACAACCTGCTCGCTGGCAAGTACGGATTTGGCGAGTCGTCGATTCTCTCGCGAGACGAAACACTCCAGCGCCTGCCCACGATCCGGACCGACGGCCTTCGTGGCGGCGTGGTCTATTACGACGGCCAGTTCGACGATTCGCGATTGCTGATCAATCTGATTCAGACCGCCGTCGAAGAAGGGGCTGCGGCGCTCAACTACGTCCGCGTGACCGGGTTGACGACGGCCAGCGACGGAACCCTGGACGGAATCGTCGCGCACGATCTCGAGTCGGGTGCGGAGCTTCGGCCTCGCGCCCGCGTGGTGATCAACGCCGCCGGTCCGTTCGTGGACGCCGTGCGGCGACTCGCGCATTCCGACGTCGCGCCGCTCATTGCGCCGAGCCAGGGGATCCATCTGGTATTCGACCGATCGTTTCTGCCCGGCACGAGCGCCATCATGGTGCCGCACACGCGCGACGGCCGCGTGATGTTCGCGATACCCTGGCACGGCCATACCATCGTCGGCACCACAGACACGCCGATTGCCGGGCCGACCGCCGAGCCGATCGCCCTGGCCGAGGAGATTCAATTCATTCTCGAGACCGCGGCGCTCTATCTCCACAAGCCACCGACTCGTGACGATGTGCTCAGCGTCTTCGCCGGGATCCGACCGCTCGTTCGCAGCGGAGACGGTCTGATGACGGCCGCCCTGTCTCGCGATCACACGATTCACATCGATCCGTCCGGCCTGGTCACGACCACGGGAGGCAAGTGGACGACCTATCGACACATGGCCGAGGACACCGTCAACCAGGCGGCGGATCTGGGCCGGTTGCCGGAGAGACCGTGCGTCACCCGGACGCTCCGGCTGCACGGGCACGCCGCCCACGCGGGACCGGATCCGCTGGCAGTCTATGGCTCGGACGCTGCGGCGGTTCGCGATCTGCAGCGCGAGCAGCCGGCACTCGCGGTACCGTTGGACCCGGTGCTGCCGTACACCGGCGCCGAGGTCGTCTGGGCCGCACGCGAGGAAATGGCTCGCACGGTGGAAGACGTGCTCGCGCGCCGCTGCCGCGCGCTCTTTCTCAACGCCAGGGCTGCGATCCGAATGGCCCCCGCCGCCGCGACGCTCCTCGCACGCGAGCTTGGGCACGATGCGGCCTGGCAGCAACGCGAGATCGCGGCGTTCGGGCAGCTCGCGAGGGGATACAGTATGCCGACGGCGGAGAATGGATAGCGGACTCCAGCACTGCGACTTCACGAACCTGACAAAGGCAGAGGGCTCATGTTTACTGTCACCAAAGATCTGATGCTGCCGGCGACCGTCACCGGATCCTGGCCGCGCCCGCGGTGGTTCGACGTCAGCATGTGGGCTCGACCGCTGGACACGTGCATGATGGACATCAGGTTTCGCGAGAAGTTCCAGGACGCGCTCGCTGTGGTGATCAGCGATGAAGAGCGTGCCGGCCTCGACATCCTGACCCATGGCGACTTCCATTGCGATGAGGACTTCGCCGGCCGCAGCTGGCATCACTATCCGATCCAGCGCTGGACCGGCTTCACCGGCGACTACCTGCAGTCGGAGGAAACGCGCAGCCCGTGGCTCCGCTATCCGCCAGGAACGCTCCTCAACGAAATCTATACGGCGTGGCGCTGGCCCCAAGTCACCGACAAAATCGAGCATCGTCCCCTCGACTACCCGAAGATCTGGCGCATGGCGCAGAGCAAGTCCCGCAAGCCCGTGCGCTTCGGCACCTGCTGCTCGCAGGTGATGGGGCTGTTCCTCGACAACCACACCAGCAAGTACACGGATAACCGCGAGATCCTCTGGGACATGGCGGTCGCCATGAACACCGAGCTGCTCGCCCTGCGCGACGCCGGCTGCCGCTGCATCCAGATTGAAGAGCCGACGTTGCACTTCATGGCCAACACGTTCGGCGCCGACCACGAGACCGTGAAATTCATGGTCGACTGCTACAACCGCGAAGTCCAGGGCCTCGACGACGTGGAGATCTGGATTCATACCTGCTGGGGCAACCCCAACATGCAGCGGGTGATGGAAGACACCAGCTACCGCGCGTCGTTCGAGCTCTACCTCCATGCGATGAAGGGGGACGTCTGGACGATCGAGACGCGCGACCGCGACTTCCAGGACATCGAGCTGTTCGGGGCGCTCAAGGGCCGGCTGCCGAAGAAGATCTGCATCGGTGCGGTGAGCCACCGCAACCTGCAGGCGGATCGGGCCGCCGACGTGGCCAAGGCCATCCGCGGCGCGCTGAAGCACATCGATCCGGAGCAGCTGATCGTCTCGAGCGATTGCGGCTTCGGCCGACAGGGCTGCAATCGGGAGATCGCGTTCTACAAGGCGAGCGCCATCGCGCAGGGGTGCAACATCGTGCGCCAGGAGCTCGGGCTGCCCGAGCGATACGTCCCGGCGGCCGATCCCGCGCTGCAGATGGACATCGTGCCGAAGACCGCTCCGAAGTCGTCTCACGCTCGTTGATCCCGGGCCACGGACCACGCGGATTACGCCGAGAGAGTCATCGGTCGGGAACCTGGGGACACGCCACACAACGCCGGCGTTCGTCCCAGGGCACCCTCGTCAGCAGACGGCCGTGTTACCCTCTCCGCCGATGCAGATGAGGATGATCGGGGCAGTTGCCGCGGCGATGCTGTGCGGCCTCGGAGCGGGGAGCGCCGCGCCGGTCGACGCCCGTCCGCAACCGGTGTCCTCGACGCCGAGTGTCGTGGCCGCGCTCGAAAACCCTGACCGGGCTGTGTATCGCTATCGCGTGGCGATAGTCAGCCTGCTCGAGCTCAAGCCCGGGATGACCGCGGCCGATGTCGGCGCCGGCTCGGGCTTCATCGCGCGTCTGATGGCGCCGCAAGTTGCGCCCGGCGGCAAGGTCATCGCCACCGAGCTCGACCCCGCGCTGGTGAGCTATATCAACGATCGGGCCCACGCCGACAACCTTCAGAATCTGTCGGCGCGATTGGGACAATCCGCGGCTGCGGCGCTCGATCCCTCGTCGGTCGATGCGATGGTCCTGGTCGAGACATTCAGCGTCATCGATCGGCAACGCGAGATGCTGCAATCGCTGTCAGCCGCGTTGAAACCCGGCGGTCTCATCGTCGTGGTCGATGCGCCGCGGGAGGGGCAGGGCACGTCGCAGACCGGCATCGATGCCGATGATGTCGTGGCGATGGCCACCGCCGCCGGACTGACCCGACTCGACGAGATCGGCATCGTGCCCGGACATTACGCGATTCGCTTTCGAAAGCCTGAGAAATGAGCATCTCGAGAACCCGGAGGCGCGCCGTCCTGTGCGCGATGTTGTCTGCCGGCGTGGTCGCCGTCCTTGCCGCGCGCGAGCCCCGGCCCGAGGAAACCTGGCCGGGGTTCCGCGGCCACCAGATGAGCGGCGTCGCGATCAATGCGAAGTTACCCGAGCGATGGTCGCCGACCGAGCACGTCAAATGGGCGGTCCCGGTCGCCGGCCACGGGTGGTCGTCGCCGATCGTCTGGGGCGATACCGTGTTCGTGACCTCGGCCGTCAGCACGAAGCCGTTCAAGAAGCCCACTCCCGGGCTCTATGGCAACGAGTACATCGCCGAGCTTTCTGCGCAGGGGCTGTCGGACGAGGAAATCCTGAAGCGCACGCAGGCGCGCGACAACGAGCTGTCGTCGGAAGCCTCCGAAGTCCGATTCATGGTCTACGCGCTGGACGGGTCGACCGGCAAGATAAAGTGGGAACGCGAAGCGATCCGCACGACACCCTTCGGCGGACGCCACCGCAAGAACACCTACGCCTCGGAGACGCCGTTCACCGACGGTGAGCGTCTCTACGCATCGTTTGGCCAGAACGTCGGCCTCTTCTGCTACACGCTCGATGGCAAGTTACTGTGGAAGAGTCAGTGGAAGCCGCGACCGATCTACCTGGATTTCGGCACAGCGTCTTCGCCAATCGTGTTCGACGGCCGCGTCTATCTGCTGCAGGACAACGAAGAGGACTCATCGCTCATCGCGCTCGACGCCAGGACCGGCAAGCAGATCTGGCGCACGACCCGGCCACCGACCGGATTTCCCAAGTCCTCCTGGATGACACCGTTTGTCTGGAAGAACGCGCTGCGCACCGAAATCATCACGACCGGGCACGGCTGCGTCATCTCCTACGATCTGAACGGAGCCGAGCTCTGGCGCGTCACCGGCATGTCGATGCCTACCCCGTCGCCATTGTCGGCCGACGGCCTGCTCTATGTCGGGACCGGGGCGCAAGGCGACGCCAATCGACCGTTCCTGGCGATCAAGCCTGGCGCGAGCGGGGACACCTCGCTGAAAGCGGGCGCGCGAAGCAATGACTTCATCGCCTGGTCGAATCCGCGTGCCTCGGGTTACACACCGTCGGCCCTGGTGCACGACGGCCGAGCCTATCTGGTGCACGATACCGGAATCCTGACGGTCCTCAACGCGAAGACTGGCGACCAGATCTACAAGGTGCGCGTCGGCGGGGGCGGCTTCACGTTCTCGGCGTCGCCGACGGCGGCGGGAGATCGCGTGTATCTGCTGACCGAAGAAGGCCTGACGTTCGTGCTCGACGCCGGCAACGAATACAAGGAAATCGCGCGCAACGATCTCTCCGAGATGTCGCTCGCCTCACCCGCGGTCGCCGGCGACGCGATCTACATCCGCACCGAGTCGAAGCTGTACAAGATCGCGAACTGAGTGTTGGTCGCTGGCCTCAGTACGTTAATCCGCGTGATCGGTGTATTCCGCGTCCCGTATTCCGCGCCCGTGATCCGCGTCTTCCGCGGATTCCGCGTCTTCCGCGGCCCGTGATCCGCGTGTTCCGCGTCTTCCGCGGCCCGTGATCCGCGTGTTCCGCGTCTTCCGCGGCCCGTGATCCGCGTGTTCCGCGTCTTCCGCGGCCCCGTGATCCGCGTGTTCCGCGTCTTCCGCGGCCCCGTGATCCGCGCGTTCCGCGTATTCCGCGGCCCGTGTTCCGCGTACTCAGCGTCCCGGTGGTGCGAGCCGGCCCGCCAGCTGGTGCAGAAACAACCCGACGTCGGTGACCAGGCCGATGGTCTGCGACGATCCGCGGTCCGCCAGCTTGGTGACGACCGCCGGGTTGATGTCGACGCAGATCACTGGCACCCATGCGGGCAGCATGTTGCCGACGCCGATGCCATGCAGCATCGTCGAGAGCACGACGACCATGCCGATGCCGTCGAGCGCTGCCGCATAACGGTTCTGCGCCTCGATCATGTCGGTCACCGTATCGGCAATCGGTCCATCGTCGCGGACGCTGCCGGCGAGGATGAAATCGACGCCGGCGCGGACGCACTCGACCATCACGCCGCTGGTCAGAAGGCCGCTGGCCACGGCGGGGCGGAGCCCGCCGGCGCGGTTGATGGCGTTGATCGCCCGCATGTGGTGCTGGTGGCCGCCGTAGACGGCGGTGCCGACCTCGAGATCGACGCCGAGCGACGTGCCGAAGAGCGCCGCCTCCACGTCATGAACGGCGAGCGCGTTGCCGGCGAGCAGCACGTTCACGTAGCCGGCGCGAATGAGCGCGGTGAAATACGGCGCGCCACCGGTATGGATCACCACCGGTCCGGCGACGAATGCGATGCGCAAACCGCGCGCCTTGGTCGCTTCCATCATCCGCGCGATGCGCTCGACGCTCGCCTCGACGCGGCGCTCCGACGACACCTCGTTCGACATGAACGCGAAGTCGGAGCGATCGCGATCGCGAAACTCCGGCGTGACGCGCAAGCCGCCCAGGCCGCAGACGACGCGGTCGCCGGCCTTGACGTCGCGCAGCTTGCGGCAGGTCGCCGCACGGCCGCTGACGATGATGGCGGCATCCATCCGCTGGTGTTCGACCTCGATCCACGCCCCGTCGACGCGGACCTGGGTCCGCTGGTTGGTGCTCGAGTAGAACTCGTCCGGGACCGTGCCATCTGCCTCAGAGGCCAGCAGCCGGGCGTCCTGTTCCTCGGCGACATGGCAACCGAGCGGAATCAGGGTTTCGACCAGGCGATCGAGCGATGCGCGGCTGTCGGTCGAGACCTTCAGCGTGAGTCGCGAAAAGTCGTCGTTCGTCTTGCCGATGTCGAAATGCTGGACCTCGAACGCGCCACCACGCTCGATGACGGCATCGAAGATGGCGTTGAGGAGCTGCGAGTCGATGAGGTGGCCTTCCGCCTTGACGATGGCGGCGTAATTGCGGACCTGAGTCATGCGTCAGCGGAATTATAGGCGGTCAGGCCACCTCGAGGCGCTCTACTTGGTGTACTTGTCGAGCAGCTGGAACCATTCGGCAGCCGACGTCTTGGTCTCACCGCTCGTCCCAACCTTCTTGTCGCTCATCTCGGTGATTTCGCGATTGTGGACGGCGCGCCCGTAGTAGCGCAGGTTGGCGTCGTCATCCTCGGTGATCGAGGTGCCGTTGAGCGAAACGCCGGCAAAGAGACCACGCGCACGCGAGTAGCTGAGAATCTGCGCGGTCATCTTGATGTCGGTCGAGGCCTCGGTGCCGCGGCCGACCGGGCCGGCGGCAACCGACGCGTCGCCACCGATCTTGAACTTGTCCCCGAGCAGCTTTTCCACTCCACCCTGGTTCACGACCACCAGAACGATGTCGATCTGTTCGCCGCCGATCTGCGCGCCGAAGCTGCCGCCGGTCATGGTGAGGAACGCCGGATCGGACCACTTGCCGGCGTCGCGATGGCGAACGCTCAGGATGCCCTTGCCGTGATGGGCGCCGACACCGAGGCCGCCTTTGAGGGTGCCGGGGAAGACCGCGATGGCCTCCGCGTTCTTCAGCACCGACGTCGGGATCGCTTTGTCAGGCGCCCTCATAATCTCTTCCAACACCGTAGCGGACTTGCGAACCCGTTCGGCTTCTTCGCTCTGTGCGAACAGTCCCGTAGCCGCCACAAGGCTTGCGCACGCGAGGGTCATTCCGAGGATTCGTCTGCTCATGAAATGCCTCCAAGAAATACTTTACATAGCTGGAGCAAAAACCGCTCCGTGGCCAGTCCTGACCTCAAATCTCGCATAAAACCTGAGCTGGGTTCTATTATGCTCCTTCAGGCTGAGCTGCATGGGAGGCCCAATGGGATTTCCAGAGGTCGAAAGCAGTCGTCGCCGTGGAGGTCCTCGGGTGGTCGTGCTGGCGTGCGTCGTCATCGTGCAAAGTGCGATGCTGCTGGGATCCGGCGACCAATGGATCGAGGTGAAGAGCGCGCACTTCACCGTGATGTCGAACGCCGGTCAGGGCAGCGCCAAGACGCTTGCCTGGCAGCTTGAACAGATCCGCAGCGCGATTGCCGCCTTGTGGTCCTGGGCCAGAGTGGATTTGAACAAGCCACTCTTGGTGCTGGCGGTCAAAGACGAAGCGTCGATGAAAGGGCTCGTCCCGTCCTATTGGGAGAAGAAAGGGGGCGTGCATCCCGAGAGCGTATGGGTCGGCGGAGTCGACCAGAGCTATCTGGCCATTCGAACGGACGTCAAGGTCGAGGACAACGGCAACGTCAATCCCTACGTCACCTCCTACTTTTCCTACGTCTCGCTGATTCTGCGCCAGAGCGGCGCCGCGAATCAGCCGTTGTGGTTTACGCGCGGCCTCGCCGGGGTGTTGAGCAACACCATCGTGCAAGAGTCGGGAATCCTGCTCGGCCCACCAATCCCATGGCATCTGCAACGTCTCCGCGAATCGAGCCGCGTGCGCCTGGCAGATGTGATCCAAACGACATCAGATTCGCCCGAGTTCAAGCGCGAAGAGGGGCTGATCACCTTCGACGCCCAGTCCTGGGCATTGGTCCACTTTCTGATGTTCGGGAACGCCGGCGCCCATTGGCCGAAGCTGGATCAGTTCAGCAAGCTGGTCGCGCAAGGGACCAATCCCGACGTGGCGTTTCGCGAGGCACTCGGACCGCCCGCGGCGCTGGAGGGCGAATTCGCGAATTACATCAGCCGCAGCCTGTATTCCTACAGACGCGTCAACATCGACGCGACGGTCAAGCGCGAAGGCTTTACGGTTCGATCGCTGCCAGCGGCGGAGTCGGCATCTGACCGCGCGCTGTTTCACACCGCGATGAATCGACCGGTCGAGGCCCGCAGTGCCATCGCCGAAGCCAGACAGGCGGACGCTGCCGCAGCCGACAGCTTTGTCGCCGAGGGATTGCTCCTCGAGAAAGACGGCAACAAGGATGCGGCCCGCAGCGCCTACACGCGGGCCGTCGAAGGGGGGTCGTCCAACGCGTATGCGTACTATCGTCTCGCCGGGCTGCTGTGGGAGCCATCACCTGCACACGACACCCTCGCGAAGATGGAAACCCTCCTCGCAAAGGCCGTCGCTCTGAACCCCAAGGATCCGGCGGCGTCCGCCTACTACGGCGAAATCCGCTCGGAGCTCGGCACGAGTGGAGCGTTGGCTTATGCGCTGCGCGCGATTTCCATCGATCCGTCGGAACCGAGCTATCACCTGTCGGCCGCCCGAATCCTGTGGCGAGATCATCAGCTCGACGAGGCAGGTAAGCAGGCGCAGATCGCGGCGTCGCTCGCGCAAGACGAGGACGACAAACGGGAGGCCAGGGAGCTCCAGGATTCGTTCGCGCGCGCCAGGGCTGCGACAACGTCGGCCAAGGACATCGCGACGACGGTGGGAAGTGTTACGACGACCGATACAAGTGTACCCGTGGGCGCCGCCGGAACATCAGCCGCGGGCTCGACAGAAGACAACACTATCGACGCCTGCCGGTCTGGCACTAACGGCGCATGCGCAACGCTGTTGCCCCGGCTGGTGGTCGCGTGCGCTGCCAAGAATGCGCAGGCCTGCGGCACCGCTGGCTTTCTCTACGAACACGGACAGGGCACGACCATCGACCTATCACGGGCCGCCGATTTCTATCGCCAGTCTTGTGACGCGGGCGAGAATCTGGGTTGTGTCGCCTTTGCGGCGATGCAAGCGCGCGGAACTGGTGTGCCCACGGACGAACCGGCGGCCAGCGCGCTCCTCCAGAAGACGTGCGATCAGGGTCGGCTCGAGGGCTGCACCCAGCTGGCGGTGCTGCTCGCAGGGCACAAGCCGCCTGACCTCGTCCGGACGCGTCAGCTGCTGACCAAAGCCTGTGACGGCAAGTATCAGCCGGCGTGCGACCTGCTCAAGTCGCTACCTCGGTAGGGCCGGCGACCGTCCGGCCTACTTCTTCATGTAGACCTGATCGAGAAACAGATACCGGTCGCGGTGTTGCTCGGTCTCGACCCGTGGCGTGACATCGAGGCGCATGACCTGCACGGCGGCCTCGGTCGCTGCCGGCCACGCGAGCAGTCCCTGACCGTTGGGATCGCCGGTCTTCACGAAGTTCGCGAAGTAGCCCTGCATGATTTCCGAAACCTTGTGATCATCCGGTGTCCAGGCATACACCTTGTTCGAGTCGAGATTACCCATCGCGTACTCGATTTCAGCGGAATGGACCGCGCCGGTCGCCGGCGGTGGAGGCGGTCCTCCGTTGGGACCTTTGGTGACACCGCCGGCGAGACCCGGCACCGCGCCAGCCATCGAGGGGACCATCGCCGGTCGCGGATGCGCATACAGGTAGCGATAGACGCGGCTCTTTCCCGTCTTGAGCGTGCAGGTCGAACCATTTCCACGTGCTGTAGGCGATGAAGCGATCGCTCGCGAGCTCGGTCGCGGCCTGCAACACCTCTTCTGTCGACGAGGCGCCGATACACCTTCAGCGCATCGTCACCGCGATCGCCAAAGAGCTTCTGGACGGCGTCCTTGTAGTTCTCCGGTGTTGGTTCGTTCGGTCCAAGGACGGCCTGATACGGGAGCTCCTGAGAATTCCAGCCCACCAGCAGGGGCACATGGGCCTGTTCGCCCGCGGTGAAGATCTCGACGACCGACCTGGGCAGGAAGTAGCCGTCGATTGTCGGAGAGGAACTGCAGGACCGGGCTTGGAGGCGGCGTCGAGAAGCTGCTCGGCCGGCAACGCGCGCAGGGCTGCCAGCGACGCGGCGCCGACGTTCGAGGCGAACTTCGCACCGGCGGCTTCGCCGTCGGTCAGCGGAACGGGCGCGAGCGTCGGATTGATCAGCGCACCGCTCTCGCCGATCGCGCCGGCCATCAGGTCCTTTGAGAGGGGAGAGGCCATCAGCGCGCTGACCGACATCGAGCCGGCCGACTCACCGGCAATGGTGACCTTCTTGGGATCGCCACCGAACGCGGCGATGTTCTGCTGGACCCAGCGGAGCGCGGCCACCTGGTCGAGCAGTCCCTGGTTGCCCGAGGCGTGCTGCGGCGATTCCTTGGTCAGCTCCGGATGGGCGAAGAAGCCGAACACGCCGAGCCGGTAGTTGACGGTGAGAGCGACGATGCCCTTGCGCGCCATCGCCGCGCCTTCGTAGCGAGGCTCGGAGCCGTCGCCGGCGACGAAACCGCCGCCGTAGTAGTAGACCAGGACCGGCAGGCGCTCATCCGCCGACTTCGCCGGCGTCCAGACGTTGAGGTACAGGCAGTCCTCACTGACGCCGTTCGACCGGAAGTTCATATCGCCAAATACCGGCCGCTGCATGCAACGCGGCCCGAACTGTGCCGCCGGCCGAACGTCTGGCCAGTTCTTGACGGGTTGCGGAGCCTTCCAGCGCAGGTCGCCAACAGGCGGCGCCGCAAACGGGATTCCCTTGAAGGCGCGCACGCCCCCGTCCTCGGCTCCTTCGACGACGCCGTTGGCGGTCTTGACGCGATCCGCGGCGACGGCCGCGGTGGTCCAGGCGCCGAGCAGTGAGACGGCGAGCAGGGCGGTGCGAGATCGAAGGTCCATCTGACAGTGCTCCTTGTCCAGACATTCCGGCCGAACTGCGTCCGAACGACACGTCGCCGGAGGGGGATGGGCAAGGGTACCACAGCAGGGCCGCGGAGGATGGGCCGCGGAGTACGCGGAATACGGGCCGCGGAGTACGCGGAATACGCGGATCGGGTACACATGCTCGTACCCTGAACGTGGAGGCCAGACGTATCCATGACCCCAGTGAGCAGGCGTACGTTCATTGGCAGCGGCCTCGGCGCCGTGGCGGGCGCGATGGTGCATCCGGCCCTCGCGTCAGGAGCGCCGCAGCGGCCACACCCGACGGCGGCCCAACTCGCGTGGCAGCGTGACGAGCTGGCGATGTTTCTTCACTTTGGCGTCAACACCTTCACCGATCGCGAATGGGGAGACGGTAACGGAAGATCCCGACGATCTTTGCTCCGGCGAAGCTCGATGCCCGCCAATGGGCGCGCGTCGCTCGGGCCGCCGGCTTCACGTCGCTCGTCCTCACCGCCAAGCACCACGACGGCTTCTGTCTCTGGCCCACCAGAACGACCACGCACAGCGTGGCCGCGCAGTCCGTGGCGCGGCCGGCGGCGGCGATCTCGTCCGCGAGTTCGTCGACGCCTGTCACGCCGAGGCGCTGCGGCCGGGGCTCTATCTGTCGCCGTGGGATCGCAACAATCCGGTCTACGGAGACTCGCCGCGATATAACGATCTCTACTGCGATCAGCTCACCGAGTTGCTGACCCACTACGGCGATCTGGCCGAGGTCTGGTTCGACGGTGCCAACGGCGAAGGGCCGAACGGCAAGAAGCAGGTCTACGACTGGCCGCGTGTCTGGAGCCTGGTGCGGCGGCTTCAGCCGGATGCGGTGATGTTCTCCGACGCCGGACCGGATGTGCGCTGGTGCGGCAACGAGAAAGGCGTCGCCGGAGATCCGAACTGGTCGACCGTCGATCCGACCGTCGTGACGTATCCCGGCGCGATCGGGAGCAGGTGTGACCGCCGCCCTGCAGCACGGCGATCCCAACGGGAGCGTGTGGCGTCCGGCCGAGGCCGACACCTCGATCAGGCCCGGCTGGTTCTATCATCCCGCCGATGACGAGCGCGTCCGCAGCGTCGACGCGCTGGTCGATCTCTATCTCAGCTCGGTCGGCCACAACGCCAAGCTGCTGTTGAACGTGCCGCCTACCCGGGACGGGCTGCTGCACGACCTCGACGTCGCGCGGCTGCAAGCGTTTCACGATCGCCTGGGATCAATCTTCGCCAACGACGTCGCCCGCCAACGACGGATCAAGTGGAGGCGCAGCGGGTCGGCGTTGATTGGCGAGATCGAGCTCGGCCGGCCGGTGCGGATCGGCGCCGTGCGACTCGAAGAGGACATCACCAAAGGCCAGGCGATCGCGCGATATGCCGTGGACGGGTTGGACGGCGGGTCGTGGCATCCGTGGTCGGACGGCACCACAATCGGTTACACGAGGATCGATCGAGCGGCGCCGCCGATCTCCAGCCTCCTTCTCCGCGGTACGGGTGACGATCCAGGAGACCGCCGCACCGGTCGACAGTGTGACGGTCAGAATCTACGAAGCCGCGGCTCAGTGACTCAGCTGTGAGACGTCCCAGCCTCCGCCGAGCGCCTTCACCAGCTGAACGCTCGCCATGTAGCGTCGGGCCAGCAGGCTGAGCGCGTCGCGTTCGTCGGACAGCTGCTCGTTCTGCGCGGTGACGACCTGCAGATAGCTGACAAAGCCGGTCCGGTATTGGTTCAGCGCAATCTCGGTCGACTGCCTGGCGGCCGCGACGGCCGCATCCTGGGTTCGCGATTCGTCGGCCAGGATCCGCAGCGCGGCGAGGTTGTCCTCGACATCACCGAACGCGCTCAGGACCGACTGACGATACGCCGCGACTGCGGCGTCGTAGCCCGCCCGCGCCTCGTCGCGCGCCGCGGCGCGGGCGCCACCGTCGAAGATGGTCTGCGCCAATGACGGACCCAGCGACCAGAATCGACTCGGCAACGAGAACCAGTCCACGAGCCGCGAGCCCTGAAAGCCACCGCTGGCCGAGAGGAGAACGCTGGGAAAGAACGCCGTCGTCGCGACCCCGATCGCGGCGTTCGCGCTCGCGACCCGGCGCTCGGCGGCGGCCACGTCCGGCCGCCGCTGCAGGAGGCCGGAGGGCAACGCCAGCGGGATGGTCGGCGGCGGCTGGCCGCTCAGCGGCGAGTAGACCAGCGCAAATGTGGACGGCAGCTCTCCCACCAGGATGCCGAGTGCATGTTCGAGCTGCGCCCGCTGAACCCCGACGTCGAGAGCCTGGGCGCGCGTGGCTTCGAGCTGCGCCTGCGCCTGGGCGACGTCTCCCCGCGAGGCGACCCCGGCGTTGTAGCGATTCTCGGTGAGCTGCGCCGCTCGCGCGAACGCCTCGACCGACGATCGCAGCAGCTCGCCTTCCGCGTCGAGTGCCCGCAGCTCGAGATAGTCGGCCGCGACCTCCGCGTGCACGCTCAGTCGCACGCCCTCGAGATCGGCGGCGCTGGCTTGCGCGTCGGCCTTGCGCATCGCCACGGTCTGACGGATGCGGCCCCAGATGTCGGCCTCGTACGATGCATCGATGGGCAGCGAGAACTGGGTCAGCGTCGCCGAACCTCCGTTCTGACCGGCGCGATTCACCGAGACACGCTGTTGAGTGATCGAAGGGTTGACGCTGACCGTCGGGAAGTACTGCGCGCGACCTTCCTTGACCAGCGCGCGCGCCTGGCGGAACTGCGCGTCGGCCTGGGCTATCGTTTGGCTGGAGACGCCGACCCGCGCTTCGAGCGCATCCAGCTCCGGATCTCCGTATCGCTTCCACCACTCGCCGCGGTCCTTGTCGTCCTGCGGCTGCGCCGGCGTCCAGGTCCGGCCGCTCGTGTCATTCGCCTCCTTGAATGCGGGCGGCGCAGGCTCGACCGCGGGTGGCTTGTACGCCGGTCCGACCGTGCAGGCGCCGGCCGCGGCGAGTACTGCGACTGCCACAATCCGCAGTCCCTTTGAGGCGATCCGATGAAGCCTCCGCATGACATGGCACTCCTAGGCTTCCGACAGTCGAAGGTCCTGAGTCGATGATGCGCGACGCCAGCGCAGC
The DNA here is from genome assembly GCA_963771415.1 of uncultured Acidobacteriota bacterium. Lineage (GTDB taxonomy): Bacteria > Acidobacteriota > Vicinamibacteria > Vicinamibacterales > 2-12-FULL-66-21 > CAWAZT01. The sequence goes on from CAVYTI010000002.1 coordinate 85,832, forward strand.
CGATCCAGGACGATGTAGATCACCGGCGTCGTGTACAGCGTCAGCAACTGACTGACCAGCAGGCCCCCGACCACCGCGATTCCCAGCGGCCGGCGCATCTCCGCGCCCACGCCGGTGCCCAAGGCCATCGGCAGCGCGCCGAGCATGGCCGCCATCGTGGTCATCAGGATCGGCCGGAAGCGAAGCAGGCAGGCCTCGTGGATCGCCACTTCCGGCGTCAGCCCGCGCGTCCGCTCGGCATCGAGGGCCACGTCGATCATCATGATTGCGTTCTTCTTGACGATGCCGATCAGGAGGATGACGCCGATGAGCGCGATGATCGTGAACTCGGTGTGGCACAGCATCAGCGCCAGCGTCGCCCCGAGCCCGGCCGACGGCAGCGTCGAGAGAATCGTCAGCGGATGAATCATGCTCTCGTACAGAATTCCCAGAACGATGTAGACCGTCAGCAGGGCGGCGAGGATCAGCCAGGGCTCACTCGCCAGCGATGACTGGAACACGCTGGCTGTGCCTTGAAAACTCCCGTGTACACTGGCCGGCACGCTGAGGTCGCGCATCGCAGAATCGATCGCGGCCACGGCATCGGAGAGGGACGCCCCAGGCGTCAGATTGAACGTCAGCGTCGTCGCCGGAAACTGCGACTGGTGGTTCACCGACAACGGCGCCGTGTCCGCTTGATAGGTGGCGAACGTGCTGAACGGTACCAGGCGGCCCGACGACGACCGCACGTAGATCTGCTGCAGCCCGTCAGGACGCTGCTGGTACTCGGGCGCGGCCTCCATCACCACGTGATACTGATTGAGCGAGGTGTAGATCGTCGAAACGAGGCGCTGCCCGAAGGCGTCGTAGAGGGCCTCGTCGATCGCACGGGCCTGGACGCCGAGCCGCGCTGCGGCATCACGATCGATGGCGATCGTCGTCTGCAGCCCGCGATTCTCCTGATCGCTGCTCACGTCGGTCAGGACCGGGGTCTGCCGCAACCGCGTCGCGAGAATCGGCGCCCAGTGGTTCAGGTCGTCGAGGTTGTCGGCCTGCAGCGTGAACTGATACTGCGCGTTCGCCATCCGGCCGCCGACGCGGATGTCCTGCACCGCCTGAAAGAACAGGCTGGCCCGTGGCTCTCGCGCGAATCGTCGTCGCAATCGCACGATCACCGCGTCGGCGTGCTCCTTTCTGAGCGCCAGCGGCTTGAGCGAGATGAACATTCGCGCCGAGTTCGCGCCGGTCCCGCCGCCGCCCGTGAACGCCACGACGGTGTCGATGGCCGGGTCGTCGAGAAGGGTGTGCACGAAGTCGGTCATCATCGCCGAGAGCGCGTGATACGACGTGTCCTGGGGCGCCTGCACCGTTCCCGACAACATGCCGGTGTCCTGTTGCGGAAAGAACCCCTTGGGGATGGCTACGTACAGCGCCACGTTGACGACGACGGTCGCCGCCGCGATCGCGAGGGTGAGCCGCCAGCGTTGGAGCATCCAGGTCAGGCTGCGGTCGTAGGCGTGCAGCACAGTGTCGAAGGCGCGTTCGGTCGCCCGGTAGAGCCGCCCGCGGCGCTCTTCCGCCTCGCTCCGCAGCAGATGCGCGCACATCATTGGCGTCGTCGTCAGCGACACCAGCATCGAGACCGCGACCGCCACCGACAGCGTCACCGAGAATTCGCGAAACAGCCGGCCGACCAGCCCTCCCATCAGGAGGATCGGAATGAACACCGCGATCAGTGATGCGCTCATCGAGACGACCGTAAAGCCGATCTCTTTTGCGCCGACGAGCGCGGCGGCGAGCGGCGTCAGACCGTTGGCCAGGTGACGGTTGACGTTCTCGATGACGACGATCGCGTCGTCCACCACGAATCCGGTGGAGATGGTCAGCGCCATGAGCGAGAGATTGTCCAGGCTGTATCCGAGGAAGTACATCGCGCCGAACGTGCCGAGCAGCGAGAGGGGAACGGCGACGCCGGGGATGATCGTCGTCCGGGGACTCCGCAGGAAGACGAAGACGACGAGGACGACCAGGACGATTGCCAGACCGAGCGTCCGCTCGACGTCGGAGACCGACGCCCGAATCGTGGTCGTCCGATCGATGGCGGCATCGAGATCGACCGCGGCCGGCAGCAGCGCACGGAACTCCGGCAGCAGGGCCTTGACCCGATCGACGGTGTCGATGATGTTCGCGCCGGTCTGGCGGAACACCTGGAGCTGCACGGCAGGTTTGCCGTTGGTCAGACCGGTGACGCGAATGTCCTGCACAGAGTCCTGAACGGTTCCGAGGTCGGCGAGGCGTACCGGCGCGCCATTGCGGTAGGCCACGATCAGCGGTTCGTAGTCGGCCGCCTTCAGCAGCTGATCGGTGGCGCCGATCTCGAAGGTCGTGGTCGCGTTCGCGACCTGGCCCTTGGGCCGGTTGGCGTTGGCCACGTCGAGGACGCCTCTAACCTGATCGAACCCGAGGTCGTACTTCGCCAGCGTACGGGGATTCAGCTCGACCCGCACGGCCGGTAACGCACCACCTCCGACGTTCACCTGTCCAACGCCCTCGACCTGAGACAATCGCTGGGCGACGACCGACGAAGCGAAGTCATAGAGCCGCGCCCGCGGGACCGTGTCCGACGTCATCGACAGAATCATCGCCGGCGCATCGGCAGGATTGACCTTGCGATATGTCGGGTTTCCCGGGAGATCCGGCGGCAGCTGGCCGCGGGCCGCGTTGATCGACGCCTGGACGTCGCGCGCCGCCGCGTTGATGTCGCGATCGAGCACGAACTGCAGCACCACCGAGGTCGAGCCGAGACGGCTCGACGAGGTCATCTCGCTGACGCCCGCAATCCGGCCGAACTGACGTTCGAGCGGTGTCGCCACCCCCGAGGCCATGGTCTCCGGACTGGCCCCAGGCAGGCTGGCGTTCACGACGATCGTCGGGAAATCGACCTGCGGTAGCGGGGAAACCGGAAGGAGCCTGAAGGCAAGGACACCCGACAGCGCGAGCGCGGCGGTGAGCAGCGAGGTCGCGACCGGGCGCCGGATGAAGGGTTCCGATGGAATCACGAGTGATCCCGATCCGCGGTCGGATGCGGCGGGATCGTCCTCCGGCCCCGCGCCCGCGCCGCGAGTCGATCGAACGCCAGGTAGATCACCGGCGTCGTGTAGAGGGTGAGGAGCTGGCTGAGGAGAAGGCCGCCAATGATCGTGATGCCCAGCGGACGTCTCAGCTCCGATCCGACGCCGTTCGACAGCGCCAGCGGCAGCGCGCCCAGCAGCGCCGCCATCGTCGTCATCATGATCGGACGGAAGCGGAGCAGACAGGCCTGGTAGATCGCTTCCTCCGGCGGCCGCCCCTCCTCGCGCTCGGCCTCGAGGGCGAAGTCGATCATCATGATCGCGTTCTTCTTGACGATGCCGATGAGCAGCACGATGCCGATGAGCGCGACCACACCGAGATCCATGCGCAGGAGCATCAGCGCCAGGATGGCGCCGACGCCCGCCGACGGCAGCGTCGACAGAATCGTCAGCGGGTGGACGTAGCTCTCGTAGAGCACGCCGAGCACGATGTAGACGGTGACGATCGCGGCCAGCAGGAGCCAGCCTTCATTCGCGAGTGAGGACTGAAAGGCCTGCGCGGTCCCCTGGAATGCCGCCTCGAACCCGGCCGGAAGCGCAATGCTCGTCTGGACGTTCTCGACGGCGCGAACCGCCTGGCCGAGCGCCACCCCGGGCGCCAGGTTGAACGACAGCGTGACGGCAGGAAACTGCCCCTGATGGTTGATCGCGAGCGGCGCGGACACCTCGTTGACGTGCGCCATCGTCGTCAATGGCGCGTTGGTGCCGGTCACCGTCGGCACGTAGACGTCGTTCAAGGCGACCGGGCTCTGTTGATATTCGGGGCGGACCTCCATGACCACGTGGTACTGATTCAACTGGGTCAGGATCGTGGAGACGAGCCGCTGACCGAAGGCGCTGTACAACGCGTCGTCGATCTGCTGCGCGGTGACGCCGAATCTGGCGGCGGCATCCCGGTCGATCACCACCATCGCCCGCAGGCCACCGTTCTGCTGATCAGTGGCGACGTCGGTCAGCTCCGGTCGCGTGCGGAGTGCCGCGAGCAGCCGATCGGACCACGCCGAGAGCTGCCCTTGATCCGGATGCTCGAGGCTGAACTGATATTGCGTGCGACTGACGCGGTCCTCGACGGTCAGATCCTGCACCGGCTGCATGTAGAGCGTGATGCCGGCAACGGTGGCGAGCGACCCCTGGAGGCGGCGGATGATGGCGCTGGCGTCGATGCGCCGCACGTCCAGCGGCTTGAGGTTGATCTGAATCCGCCCGCTGTTGGGCGTCAGGTTGACGCCGTCGACCCCGATGAACGAGGTCAGGCTCTCGACGGCGGGATCGCGAAGGATGAGGGCCGCCAGCGCCTGCTGGCGCTCGACCAGCGCATCGAACGACGCGGTTGCCGGCACTTCGGAGATGCCGACGATGACCCCGGTGTCCTGGACCGGGAAGAACCCTTTCGGCACGATGACATACAGCACGACCGTTGCCGCCAGCGCCGCCATGAACACCAGCAGCGTCAGCGTCTGATGCTGCAAGACCCACCGCAACGACACGGAATACCGCTCGATCCAGACGTTGAACAGATGCTCCGAGGCGCGCGCCAGGCGACTCTCGCGCTCCTCGGGCACGTGCCGCAGCAGCCGCGCGCACATCATCGGCGTCAGCGTCAGCGACACCACCGCCGACACGAGAATCGAGATGGCCAGCGTGATAGCGAACTCGCGGAACAGCCGGCCGACGATATCGCCCATGAAGAGCAGCGGAATGAGCACCGCGATCAGCGAGACGGTCAGCGAGACAATCGTGAAGCCAATCTGTTCCGCCCCTTTGAGCGCCGCCGCCAGGGGGCGCTCGCCCGCCTCGACGTAGCGAGCGATGTTCTCGATCATCACAATCGCGTCGTCGACCACGAAGCCGGTTGAGATCGTCAACGCCATCAGCGTCAGATTGTTCAGGCTGAAGCCGAGCAGATACATGGCGCCGAACGTGCCGACCAGGGAAAGCGGCACCGCCACGGCCGGAATGATCGTCGTCGCGAACGTCCGGAGGAAGAGGAAGATGACCATCACGACCAGGCCGACGGTGAGGATCAGCTCGAACTGCACGTCGTGCACCGACGCGCGGATGGTCGTCGTGCGGTCGGTCAGGACCGAGACCTCGATCGACGAGGGCAGTCCCGCGGTCAGCTGAGGGATGAGGGCCTTGATGCTGTCGACGACGGTGATGATGTTGGCGCCCGGCTGTCGCTGGATGTTGAGGACCACAGCCGGCGTCAGATTGACCCACGCCGCCTGCCTCGTGTTCTCGACCCCGTCGATGACGTCCGCGACGTCGGACAGGCGCACGGGACCACCGTTGCGGTAGGCGACGATCACCGACCGATAGTCCTGACTCGAGGTCAACTGATCGTTGGCGCCGATGGTGAATGCCTGGCGCGCGCCGTCAAACGATCCCTTGGCCATGTTGACGCTGGCGGAGACGATGGCCTGCTGTACCGAGGAGAGGCTGAGGTCGTAGGCCGCCAGCGCTGTGGGATTGGCGCGGACGCGGACCGCCGGCTTCTGTCCGCCGCTGATGGTCACGAGCCCGACGCCAGGCAGCTGCGAAATCTTGGGCGCCAGCCGCGTATCGGCCAGCGATTGGACCTGCTGAAGCGGCAGCGTGCTGGAGGTGAGCGCCAGCGTCAGCACCGGCGCGTCGGCGGGGTTCGACTTCGTGTAGATCGGCGGATTCGGCAGATCGGGAGGGAGAAACGTCGAGCCCGCATTGATGGCGGCCTGGACCTCCTGTTCCGCGACATCGATGTCGAGCTTGAGGTCGAACTGGAGTGTCACCACCGAGCTGCCGAACGAGCTCGTGGACGTCATCTGCTTGAGGCCGGGAATCTGGCCGAACTGACGTTCGAGGGGCGCAGTCACGGCGGAGGCCATCACGTCCGGCGCCGCTCCGGGATAAAGCGTGACGATCTCGATGGTTGGGTAGTCGACCTCGGGAAGGGCGGACACCGGCAACTGCCGATACGCCACGATTCCAGCGAGCACGATCGCCGACATCAGCAGTGACGTGGCGACCGGCCGAAGAATGAACGGACGAGAGGGATTCATGGCATGGTCGTGTTCGGGGGCGTGGAGGACGGATTCGGCGAGCGCGATCCCTTCGAGCGGACGTCGACGTGGACACCATCGCGCAGGCGATCAGCCCCTTCGACGACGAGCGAGTCGCCCGGGCTGACGCCCGACGCGATCACGACATCGTCACCGTCGGAGATACCTGTTTTGACATCGCGAAGATGGGCAACGCCATCCGCGGCGACGGCATAGACGAAGGGCCCGCGCGTGCCGTGCTGGACGGCGACCGACGGCACCACGACTTGCCCGCGTTCGGTCTCGGCCAGCAGTCGGACATTGACGAACTGCTCAGGAAACAGCACCCCGTCCTGGTTGTCGAAAACCGCTTTGATGCGAAACGTCCCGGTCGTCGGGTCGATGCGATTGTCGAGGGTGAGCAGGCGCCCGCTGGCCAGCTTGGTTTTCCCCTCTCGATCGAAGGCGTCGACGGGCAGGCTGCCGCCCTTCGTATTCTTCAGCACGACCTGCAGCGAATCCTCGGGGAGCGTGAACAGGACCGCAATCGGCTGGATCTGGGTGAGGACGACGATCCCGTTCGTGTCGGCGGCGTGGACGATGTTGCCGGGATCGACCTGGCGCAACCCGGCGCGTCCCGTAATCGGCGCCGGAATCCGGCTGTAGGTCAGGTTCAACTGCGCGCTCGCGATCGCGGCCTGGTCCGACGTGATGGCACCTTCGAGTTGACCGACGGTCGCGGCCTGCGCATCCAGATCCTGGCGGGCGATGGAGTCCTGCGACCACAGCAGCTGATACCGCGACAGCGTGGTCTTCGCGTTCACCAACTGCGCGTTGTCTCGCGCGAGCTGACCCTTTGCCTGGTCGAGCTGCACCTGGAACGGACGCGGATCGATTTCGGCCAGGAGCGCGCCCTGGTGCACGATCTGTCCCTCGACGAAATCGACGCGATCGAGCTGCCCGTCGACGCGGGTCTTGACCGTCACCAGGTTGTACGGCGTCACGGCGCCGAGGCCATTGAGGTAGACGGGAACGTCGCGCTTCCGCGCCGGCGCAACTACCACCGGCGTGTTGTTCGACGCCGTTCGCGATCGACCGGCGGTCTCGGTTGGACGAGAGCGCCGCTCGACCACGACGGCGGTCGCGATCAGCGCGAGCAGGACAATCCCTATCCAGGCCTTGCCGAGCCTGGGCCACCTCGTCACATGCGTGTCAGCTGTCGACGGCTCCCACCCCGGTGTCGCAGCTCGTTCGAGCGCGCTGTCCTCATTGCTCATGCGCGACTCCGATCCTTGCGATGCACGTACCGTGTCTCTTGGTGATTGACGACACCCGCTTCTGCTTTGTGACAGGTCGGGCCGCAGGTTTGTTCGGGGTCGCAATTCGCCACGGTGGCGCAGAACTGCCACGACCAGATGTGTCGAAATCGTGACTGGGCCTGCGACTGTGGAGCTTGCCCGGCGGAGTCCGCTCCACCGTCGCGAGCTTGGCAATTTGTCGGTTTGATGATGTAGTGATGCCGGCAGTCGGCATTTCGCGCGCCCGCATCAAACATTTGGAAACTATGAAGATCGAGCACACCGCGTATCAGGTTGCGGACCCTGTCAGCGTGGCCCGATGGTATGTGGAACACCTGGGCATGACGGTCAAGCGCTCGCAGACGGAATCTCCATTCGTCCACTTCCTGGCGGACGACGGTGACGCCGTGATGCTGGAGTTCTACAAGAATCCGGCCGTCGAGGTGCCGGATTACCGCGAGCTGAACCCGCTCGTGTTTCACCTTGCGTTCCGGACCGACGACGTCGGCAAGGCGAAGGCGCGGCTGCTTGCGGCCGGCGCTACTGCCGAAGGGGAGATTGTCATGACGCCGTCGGGCGACGAGCTGACGATGCTCCGCGATCCGTGGGGCCTGCCGGTTCAGTTGCTGAAGCGGCGCGTGCCGATGATCTAGCGGTTCAGACCTTCAGCAGCAGCTTGCCGGAGGTCTTCCTGCTCTCCAGATCGCGATGCGCCGCGGCGGCATCGGCCAGCGGATACGTCCGGTCGATTCTCAACCGCAGCGATCCGTCCGTCACGGCTTTCAACACGTCGCCGGCCCGCCACAGCAGTTCGTCGCGGGTCGCGACGTAATGCATCAGGCTCGGCCGGGTCAGAAAGAGCGAGCCCTTACCGACCAGGACGGAAGGGTCCACGGGTGGGACGGAACCGCTCGACTGCCCGAAGAGTGCCACCATACCGCGCGGCCGTAACGCACCCAGACTCTTGTCGAACGTGGTCTTGCCGACCGAGTCGTAGACGATGTCCACGCCGCGACCACCGGTCAACCGTCGCGCTTCCGCCTCGAAGTCGTGCTGGGTGTAGAGGATCGTCTCATCGGCGCCAGCCTCGGCGGCGATTCGAGCCTTCTCGTCCGTGGAGACCGTTCCGAAGACGCGGGCACCACGTGCCTTGGCCATCTGCACCACGAGACGTCCGGCGCCTCCGGCCGCGGCATGCACCAAGGCAACCTCACCCGCTTTGAGCGGGTAGGTCGAATGCGTGAGGTAGTGCGCGGTCATACCCTGCAGCATCGCGGCCGCCGCCTGGTCGAACGCGAGGCCATCGGGAATCTTCACCAGTTGTTCGGCTGACACGATCGCGTATTCCGCGTAGGAGCCGCGCGCCATCGCGTACGCGACGCGATCGCCCGGCGCGACCTCGGTCACCCCGACGCCGATCGCTTCAACCGTGCCCGACGCCTCGGATCCCAGCGTGACGGGCAGGTCGGCTTTGTACAAACCCGTCCGGAAGTAAACATCGATGAAATTGACGCCGCTGAACGCAATGCGGACGAGCGCCTGTTTGGGACCTGGTGTCGGCGTCGGGGTGTCGACCAGAAGCATGCGTTCCGGCCCGCCCGGTTCCTTCACCTGAATGCTCTTCATCGTGTTCTCCGATGGTGCGGCGCGATTGCCGGGAGCCCACTTTCTATATCCGCCCGGTTCGGCTCCTCCCAGGGAGGCAGCTTCAGGCCCTCCCCGAGACAGTCGAAGGGCTCGTCGACGGCGAACCCCGGATTCATCGTTGCGACCTCGAACAGGACGCCGCCCGGCTCGCGGAAGTAGATCGACTGAAAGTACTGGCGATCCAGCACCTCGGTGACTTTGAAGCCGCGGCGCAGGAGCTCCTCACGGAGCCGTCGCTGCTCGGCGGCTTCGGCAATCGCGAGGGCGACGTGGTGAACGGTCCCCAACCCGTTGACGGCTGCCGGTGCGTCGGTCCCATGAACGACGTCGATGGTCTGGCCCGGTCGTTCCCCGTTGACGCCGAGTCGAATGCGGCCGTCGATCTCGTCAACCGTCTTGAAGCCCAGCAGCTCGCTCATCAGGCGAATCGTCTCGGTCGGCGAGTTCACCGTGATCGAGACGCTGTGAAGACCCCGGACCGCGGCATCCGGCGGGACATCCGCCGCCGCCCATCCTTCTCGACCGTCCCGATCGTTGGCGACCAGCTCGATCACCAGGCCCGATGGATCGATCGCGAGAACCGAGGCCTCACCAAAACGGGGCGGCGCGTCCTCGACGCTCGTTCCGTGCTCACGGAGCCGCGCCTTCCAGAAAGGCAGCGATCCGCCCGGGACCGAAAACGATGTCACGGTGACCTGCCCCGTACCCTTGGTTCCTACGCGCACGCCACGACCGTGATAGGGGAACGTCGTCCAGATGGTGCCGGGGGCGCCGTGTGCGTTGCCGTAATAGAAGTGGTAGACGTGATGGTTGTCGAAGTTCACTGTCTTCTTGACCAGCCGCAGACCAAGCGCATCCGCGCAGAAGTCGAGGTCCGGCTGCGCCTGGTCGACGGTGGCGGTGACGTGGTGCAACCCGAGGATCGGAAAGGCCATGTCTAATCCTGTCCTCTCGCCATGTCGAGCGCAAGGCGCCGTTCGATTTTACGCACGCGTCGTGCGCCCGCAACGTGCGGCTCGTAGATTGGCGGCCAGGGAAGGTTCGCCATGTTGCAATACACCGTTGAAGACTGGTTGAGCATCGTTCGCGCCGAGTACCTGGAGTTCCCGGGGATGCAGCTGACGAGAGCGCAGGTGCAACGGCTCTGGAATCTCGATCAGGCGACCTGCGCCGCGGTGATCGACGCGCTCGAAGCCGAACGATTCCTCCGCCGCAATAACCGCGACAACTACGTCCGCGCCGAGGCCTGATCGCTCGCGGATTAATCGGGAATACGAGGCGTCTCCGGCCGCCGATGGTTGGTCGGCCGGCACGGGCCTGATACAATTCGCGCCCGTCTCTTCCTCGGCTCGGGCGACCGAGCTCGTGGGCGCCCGATGACAACCGATCAATGTCGCCGACTCGACGAGCAGGGCTGGGTCGTTCTGGAAGACGGGATGACGCCGGTACTCCTAGAGGAATTGCGCAGGCGGATTCTGCGCCTGTTCGACGAGGAGGGAGAGGCCGCCGGCGCTGAATTCAAGACCGAGGAAAACGCCCGCCGACTTGCCAATCTGGTCGACAAAGGTGACGTGTTTCGCCGCGCCATCGTCTCGGCGCACGTTCTCGAGCCCGTTCGCCACGTGCTGGGAACGAACATCAAGTTGAGCAGCCTCAACGCCCGGTCCGCCGATCCGCAGAGCGACACCGGCCAGCCGCTCCACGTCGACATGGGGGCCATCGCCGACGACCGCGGCTATTGGGTTTGCAACACCATCTGGATGCTCGACGATTTCACCACCGACAACGGACCGACGCGCGTCGTTCCGGGATCCCATCGATGGCGCTTACGGCCTCAGGACGTCCTCGCCGATCCGCTCGCCCGGCATCCCGACGAGGTCTACATCACCGGCCCGGCCGGCGCCATCGTCGTCATGAACTCGCATCTCTGGCACGGCGGGACCGCGAACCGGACGCTGTCGCCCAGGTTGGCGATGCATGCGTTTTATTGCCGGCGCGACAAGCCGCAACAGCAGTATCAGAAAGTGCTGCTGAGCCCCGAGGTCCAGGCGGCGTTGACCGTGGAGCTCCGTGACATGCTCGCGCTGGACGATCCTGCCAACGACGCGCTGAGCCTTGCCGGCGCGCCCCGCAGCGGCTTCCTCAAGTAACTGGAGGGTTGGGTTCGCTACCGCCCGACACGCGCGGTCGCGCTGCTTCGCTTCAGCATTCTGTAGAGGCGCGTCTCACGTCCTTCCCACATGGTGCGGTCCACGAACGTCAGGTCGTCGCGCTCGTCGAGCTTGGCAACGACGTGGTCGTACTTCTCGCGATCGTAAAAGGCGCCATGGACGATGACGAAATCAACGTCGTGCTGGCGGACCTCGGCCATCGTGGAGTCGTCGGGAAACACCGACATGCGCTCGACCAGAGGCGTATACCACGGAGGGCTGAAGCCGCTGTAGCCGTTCATGAGCTGATGCCACTGGAAGGTGGAGAAGTACATGTAGATGGGCTCGATCGCGACGTCGGGTGCGACGAAGGGCAGATTCAGCACCACCGCGTTCGGTCGATCGCGAAACCGTTCGTAGATGCTCGGTGGCGTCTTCCAGACGTCCTTGAGGACCAGCGTCGATCGGTATTCGACGAAGACGAGGGCGACCAGCAGCGCGAAAGCCAGACCCGCGGCGCGGCGACCGCTCGGCCGGGCGCAAATCCGGGCGACGCCGTAGCCCACGAAAACGGCCAGCGACATTCCGACCAGGATGGCCATTCTGGCCGGCACCCTGAGCCCGCGATAGGGCAGCACGTACGCGTGGAGCCACGGAAAGGACACGCCGTTGAACCCAAGTGAGATCTCGAAGGCGAGGGCCATCGCAATCGCATAGCCGAGGCGCGCGCGGGAGAGTGGCGGCCACAGACCAATCAGCGCAATCAGCGGCACGACGAGGCCTTGAAAGAGCTCGCGTTCCTGCCCGCCCCAGCCGGCGGTCTTCGTTCCGATCAAGGCATTACGCGGATGCGCCGCCAGATAATTGATAGGCGTGGCACTGTAGAACTTGATTTCCTCGAGCGGGCGCTCGCCTACCGTCTGCCTGGCCTCGAAGTACGGAATCGCAAACGGTAGCACCAGAACGCCGGCGAGGACCGCGCCCGCGACGAGCGGTCGGACCGCACGCCGGATGCTCTCCCTTCCCGATCCAGCCAGGAGCACTACCCCGACCGGCACGAGATACGTCGCCAGGAAGATGCCGTAGTACCACGACGACAAGGTCTGCAGCGCGAGGAAGAGGCCGGTGAGCAGGCCGTCGCGAAGACGGCCGCTGTTGACGGTTCTGTGCAATGCCCACAGACATAGCGGCATCCACTGCGCCATCTGCAGTTCGAGATGCGCATAGTGCATGAACCGGTAGGGCAGGAAGGCGAACACGAATCCGGCGAGTAGCGCGGCCGGGATGTGCCGGGTCAGCGACCACACCAGCAGGAACATCGCTGCTCCCGAGAGCGCAAATCCCGAGAGCAACAAAAGGTTGCACGCGAGCAAGGGAGGCATCCCCAGCCAGACAAGTGGCGCGACCGTCAGCGACGGAATCAGCATCGCGTCCGAATAGGCCAGCGTTCGAAGCTCGGGATGAAAGATGTTGGCGTCGTAGAGGTGGAGCGGATCCCGCGGGAGCTGATGGGCAATCCAGGCGAGACGCCACGTCGACAGGAGTGGGTCGCCGATGTCGACGCTGACGCCCCTGTCCAGCACGCGGACCTGAGGGTAGGTCATGGCGACCGTCAGCGCTGCGTATAGAAGGACGATCCCGACGCCCAGGAAAACCGCGCGTCCACGCCCGCCGCTGATTCGCGGCGTCCCGCCGCCAAACACGACGTCCGGGTACTGCGGCTCAGGGGCGTGAAGGATCGCCCCAAGCCTCCGTCCGATTCGTTCGTGAAGGGGCTGATGGCGGACGAAGTGGTGCCGGACCGCGAACAGCACGGCTGCCCAGAAAACCGGCCGCCAGGCCGACCGAACAGAAACCCGTAAGCTGCCCAGGTGGATGACGCTGCCACCATAGAGGGCAAGCCCGACCGCGAAGACGAGCAGCGCAATTACCAGGGCGTCGGCGGCTTGAGTCCACGGCGGCAGCCGCGAGCTCGAGCGCGCAGGCACCTCAGCGTCATGACGTCTATTCGTATGTGCCGGCACGCTCATTCACGGAACTCACGACTCTCACACGGCTTCGTTGAGAAAAGCGGCGCCGAATTCGCGCCAACTTACGGGCGATCGACGGAGGAGCCTCCCGCGCATGCACGAACCGGACCTCGTGCGGCGACCAGGCGTCTACAGCAGGCGTCTAAAGAAGAGACTTGCGGCTGTGCCGTAAGAGACGACGGTGACGAATACGGACGGGCTTGTGACGCCAGCTTGACTCGCTCATCCTCACGCGAGGACGCTCGGATCGACGGAAAATCCAATGATTTCTTGGAGAGCAGCTGGCAGCGACCTTGCTTTTTAGTTAGCGATAATCGATCTGCTACCTCGTCCTTCGCAGCGCATTTTCCTGGGAGGGTTTATCGTGCGGATGAGTTACATCGGACCCAGACGTTTGCCTATCGCGGCATTTCTACTCGGCGCGTTTCTTACTTCGCCCCAGGCGTTGCTGGCTGACGACCATCGCTCGACCGCGACCGGCGCGAGCAATGTCGATCTCTCGAAGATTCGCATCGAGAATTTCGGGCAGGTCGACCCGACCTATTACCGCGGTTCGCAACCGCAGGGTGAGGACTACGCAAATCTGGCGTCGATTGGAGTCAAGACCATCATCAACCTCACCAGTGACGATGCCGACGCCGCCGAAGCGGGAATGGCCAAGACCGCCGGATTGAAGTATGTGCAGATTCCGATGACGACCCGTGTCGTGCCGACGGCGCAGGAGATCGCGGCATTCATGAAGACCGTGACCGACCCGGAGAGCCAGCCCGTCTACGTGCACTGCGTCGGCGGCCGCCACCGAACTGGCGTCATGACCGCGATCTACCGCATGACGTTAAGCAACTGGAGCGGGGCGCAGGCGTTCAAGGAAATGAAGCAGTACAAGTTCGGTGCCGACTTCCTCCACCCCGAGTTCAAGGCGTTCGTGCTCGGCTATCCGGCGATGATCGCCGCCAATGGCAACGCTCCCGCGGCGTTGGCTGCTTCATCCGATTCGAAGTCGAAGCAGTAGTCCGCTCGAAGGCTCTCGTTATCCGGCCCTGCGTCAGTCCAGACGCAGGGCCACCATCGGATCCACTCGCGAGGCGCGCAGGGCGGGCACCACGCAGGACAGCAGCGCCACTACGCCCAGCATCACTGAAACACCCGCATAGGTCGCCGGATCCCAGATCGACACTCCGTACACGAGCGCCGAGAGAGTCTTGCTGACGGCCGCCGCGCTGAGAATGCCGATGGCGATACCGGCGCACCCGACCGTCATGCCTTCGCGCACGACGAGTCGCAGCACTCCGCCGCGATCGGCGCCCAGCGCCATCCGCAAGCCCAGCTCCTTCGTGCGTTGCGAGACCGAATACGCCAGAACACCGTAGGTGCCAATCGCGGAGACCAGCAGCGCCACGCACGCGAAGACGCCCAGCAGCGCGGCGTTGAGCCGCGGCTGCGCGGCGCTGGTCGAGACCCATTCGGTCATCGGCCTGATGTTCGCCAGCGGCAGCTCCGGATCCATGGCTTTGATCTTCTGGCGGACCGCGGTCATGACCGACGTCGGGTCGGCTTGCGTCCGCACCACGACATCCATCAACGGCCAGGTCCGCGAGCCGCTGGAGTAGTAGAGCGCCGGCGACTCCCGGTTGAGCGTGGTGCTGCGAACGTCACCCACGATTCCGATCACCGTGAAGTCCTTGGAATCGGCAACTCGCCTGACTATCCGCCCGATCGGATCCTCGTCGCCCCAGAAGGTGTGGGCGGTGGCGCGGCTGAGAATCATCACGGATGGAGCAGTGGCCGTGTCGCCGTCGGTGAAGTCCCGACCACGCAGCAGCGGAATCCTCATCGTCTCGAAATAGCCGGGGCTGGCGACGCGCCAGTCCACGGGGACAGAGGAACCCGGTGGGAGTGCCGAACTGCCGGGGGCCGATACCGGAGACGTCGTGTAGTTGCCGATTCCGAACGGAATGCCGCTCGAGATTCCGGCGTTGCGCACGCCAGGGATCGCTTTCAGCGTGTTGCCGAGCTCGCGATGAAAGTTCACGCGCCTGGCGGCGTCGTACTTCGTCGGCGGAAGTGAGACCTGAAACGAGATCACGTCGTGGGGATCGAAGCCGAGCGGCACGCGCTGGAGCTCGAGCAGGCTCCGCATGAGCAGCCCCGCGCCGATCAGGAGAATCGTGGCGAGCGCCAGCTCGGCTCCGGCAAGCGCCTTGCGCAACAGGGGCCGCATTCCGCCGACCGACGATCGACCCGCATCCTTCAGCGACGCGTTGACGTCGCTTCGCGCCGCCTGCCACGCCGGCGCCATGCCGAACACGATGCCGGTCAGCAGCGTGACCGCCGCCGCGAAGACGACAACGGTGCGATCGACGCCGATATCCGGCACCGGCAGGACGTTCGGCGGCAGAGACGACTCGAGGAAGCCGACGGCCCAGACCGCTGCCAGCAGACCCGCGACGCCGCCAACGCTCGAGAGGACGACGCTCTCCACGAGCAGCTGACGGAGCAGCCGCCCGCGACTCGCGCCCAGCGCGGCGCGGACCGCCATTTCCTTCTGCCGCTCCAGCGCACGCGCCAGCAGCAGATTGGCGACGTTGGCGCTGACGATGACCAGCACGAAAAGCACCGCCCCGAGCAGCACGAGCAGCGCCGTCCGCAGCTGCGTGCTGACGAACGTGTCGGTGAACGTGATCAGGTTGATGCCCCAGTCCTTCACTTCCGGATATTGCTGTCCGACGCGGGTGGCGATGGAATCCATCTCGGCCTGGGCGGCGCGGAGGCTCACGCCGGGCCGCAGGCGGCCGACCACGAACAGCACGTGATTCAGCCGCATCTCTTTCGGCGGGTCGATGACGAGCGGGACCCACACGTCGCCGGTCGTGAGCACGGTCAGCGCCCGCGGCGCCACGCCGATGACGCTATAAGCAATGCCGTTCAGCATGGCTGGCCGACCGACCGCCGCCGGGTCGCCGCCGAAGCGCCGCCGCCAGAGCGTCTCGCTGATCAGGGCCACGGGCGCCGCGCCAGGCTTGTCGTCCGCCTCCGAGAACGGACGGCCGACGATCGGCTGCAAGCCGAGCAGCGGAATCAACGAAGGACTGATCGCATTGCCGGTATACGTCTCCGGGTCGCCCTGCCCGCTCAGCGTGTAGGTTCCGAACTGGATCGCGCCGAGCTGGTCGAATGTGTGGGTCGCCTCTTTCCACGACAGGTAATTCAGCGCGGACACGCCAAACGCCGGCAGGCGCAGCTTGTCGTTCTTCTCGGCGACCTGCATCAGGCGGTCCGGTTCCCTGAAGGGCAGCGGGCGCAGCAGGACGGCGTTGACGACGCTGAAGATCGCGATCGTGCCGCCGATGCCGATCGCGATGGTCAGGACCACCGTCAGCGTGAACAGGCGCGACTTGCGGAGCAGCCGCCAGGCATAGCGAAGGTCGGTCATGAAGGCCTCGCGCGCAGTGTGACGTACGGACGCGGTCGACGCACCCTCAAGTGACGAACGGGACGGTGGGCAGGGCGGAATGGGTGGCTGAAGGGGTCAACGGCGACTGCGGCAAGTCCGTCGTCTCCCGTCGCGCGTCCCTGGTCTCTCGTCCTCGGTCCCATGTCAGTGGTCCACAGTCCAGGCTACTCGCGTGGTCGGTACGATGTAACCCACGTGACTATTCGTCCGCGCCTTCCGCGCATTCTGTGGCCGCCTGTCTTGATCCTGCGTCGTCCGCGTATTCTGTGGCCGCCTGTCTCGATCCGCGTCTTCCGCGTATTCTGTGGCCGCCTGTCTTGATCCTGTGTCGTCCGCGTATTCTATGGCCGCCCGTCTCGATCCGCGTCTTCCGCGTATTCTGTGGCCGCCTGCCTTGATCCTGCGTCGTCCGCGTATTCTGTGGCCGCCTGTCTTGATCCTGCGTCGTCCGCGCATTCTGTGGCCGCCCGTCTTGAGCCGCGTCGTCCGCGTATTCTGTGGCCGCCCGTCTTGAGCCGCGTCGTCCGCGTATTCTGTGGCCGTCCGTCTTGAGCCGCGTCGTCCGCGTATTCTGTGGCCGTCCGTCTTGACCGCGTCTTCCGCGTATTCTGTGGCCGCCTCTCTTGATCCTCGTCTTCCGCGGCCCCTTTTCGCCGTAGGATCGCCAGCATGCGACACAGCCTCTGGCGCGGGTTGGCCATCGTCTTCATCGCGCTGGCGGTCACCGCGCGCGCCGCCCAGACACCGGCGACGGCCCTGCCGCGGCTGAAGGTGTCCGACAACAGACGGTTTCTGGTGACCGCCGAC
Organism: uncultured Acidobacteriota bacterium; assembly: GCA_963771415.1. Lineage (GTDB taxonomy): Bacteria > Acidobacteriota > Vicinamibacteria > Vicinamibacterales > 2-12-FULL-66-21 > CAWAZT01. The sequence goes on from CAVYTI010000002.1 coordinate 103,345, forward strand.
GGGCGTCCCTTCTTCTGGCTCGGCGACACCGCGTGGGAGCTCTTTCATCGCGCGACCCGCGAGGACGCCGAGCGCTACCTGCGGAATCGCGCGACGCTCAGATTCACCGTCATCCAGGCGGTGGCGCTCGCGGAGTTCGACGGCCTGACGGTGCCGAATGCCTACGGTCACACCCCGCTCGCCAGCAACGATCCCACCCGGCCGAACGAGGAGTACTTCGCACACGTGGACTGGATCGTGGCCAGGGCCAACTCGCTCGGACTCTACGTCGGTTTTCTCCCGACGTGGGGCGACAAGTGGAACAAGAAATGGGGCACGGGCCCGGAGATTTTCACCCCCGCCTCGGCCGAGCGGTACGGCGAGTGGCTCGGGCGCCGCTACAAGGACGCCGGGCTGGTGTGGATCCTGGGAGGCGACCGGCCGATCGAGACCGAGGGTCACAAGGAGATCATTCGCGCGATGGCCAGGGGACTTCGGGCAGGGGATGGCGGCGCTCATCTGATCACGCTCCACCCGCCCGGCGGCAACGGCTCGTCCACGTGGTTTCACGACGAGGACTGGCTCGACTTCAACATGCGGCAGAACGGTCATGGTCCGGAGTTCACCGGCAAGTACGACCAAACGGCGACCGACTACGAGCGACGGCCGATCAAGCCGGTCGTCGACGGCGAGCCGATCTACGAAGATCACCCGGTGTCGTTCGATGCCAGGAAGTTTGGCCACTCGATCGCCAGCGACGTCCGTCGGCCGTTGTATTGGGATCTGTTCAGCGGCGCCTTCGGCCACACCTACGGCAACCACGCGGTGTGGCAGATGTGGACGCCGGAGCGGGTGCCCATCAACAATCCGCTGATGCCATGGGACGAAGCGATCGAGCAGCCCGGCGCCGCGCAGATGCAATACGGTCGCGCCCTCATCGAATCGCGCCCGTTCCTGACGCGCGTCCCCGACCCGGGCGTCATCGTAGCCGATCGAGTGCCGACGAGCGTACCAGGCGAAGGGCGCTACCGGTTCGTGGCCACCCGCGACACCGCAGGCACATACGCGATGGTCTACGCACCGGTCGGCCGGACGTTCCGCGTCCGCATGCGCGTCATCGCGGGTCCAAGAGTCTCGGCGTGGTGGTTCAATCCGCGGACGGGTACCGCCACAACGATCGGCACGTTTACCAACGAAGGCGAGCGGGCCTTCACACCACCGGACAGAGGCGAGATGCTCGACTGGGTGCTTGTGCTCGACGACGAGTCGAAGAAGTATCCAGCGCCCGGCACACGTCAGTAGAGCAGTTGCGTTTCCTCCCCGGCACCGGCAGAATCTGCCGGGAGGCTCCCATGACAAGGCGCGTAACGTTGCTGGCCGTCCTGGTTGCGGTGTGGACGGGTGCCGTCGCCTGGCAGATGGTCGCGGCTCAATCGATTCCGCCGGAACTGGGCCAGGGATGGCTGCCGGAGTTCACGTTCACATCGCGACAATTGATGGAGCTCGCCGAGGCGACGCCGGCGGAGAAGTTCGGCTGGCGACCGGGACCGGGCGTGCGCTCGATCAGCGAGGTCTACATGCACCTGGCCGCGGGGAACCTGTGGTTGCTCGATCAGGCCGGCGTCAAATCTCCGGATCTCGCCAAACTGCCCAAGGATCCCGAGAAGGATGTCACCTCGAAAGCGGATGTGATCCGCTGGCTGCGGCTGTCGCAGGATGACGTCAAGAGCGCGTATCAATCCGCCGACCGGCAGAAGCACGTGCAGTTCTTCGGCAAGGATGCAGTCGCCGACGGCGTATTCCTGCGCATCCTCGTCCACAACAACGAGCACATGGGCCAGTCGATCGCTTACGCGCGCGTCAACGGGATCGTGCCGCCATGGTCGAAGTGATCGCATGACGGATTGCGCGGCTCTCACCCGAGCGTCGCACCGGTGATGCTCGAGAAGCCGAGGACGGTCGGCGCGCCGGCACCGCACGGGAACGCGTGATGCCGCGCTCCGATGCTCCTGCGAACAAACCCGCGTTCGTACAGCCGATGGCAGCTCGATTGGTCGAGACGCTGCCGGAAGGTCCCGAGTGGGCGTATGAGGTCAAGTTCGACGGCTATCGCGCCCTGTTGATCAAGAACGGCTCGACCGTGCACCTGCGGTCGCGGAACAACAAAGACCTCGCGCGCGCCTACCCGAGTATCGTCACGGCCGCGAGGCAGCTGGCGGTGCGCCAGGCCACCATCGACGGGGAGATCGTTGCGGTGGACGCAACGGGACGTCCCTCGTTTCAGGCGCTCCAACACCGGACCGCCCATCCGGCGCATGCGGTCGTGTTCTATGCGTTCGATCTGCTTCACCTCGACGGTCGAGATCTAAGTGGGCAAACGCTGGTCGAGCGGCGCGCCCAGCTGCCGGTGCTCGTCAACGGTTCCGCAATCCTGCTGTCGATCGAGTTGCCAGGCTCCTCCCGTCAGGTGATCGAGGCGGTGCGCCAGCTTGGCCTCGAGGGGGTCATCGCCAAGCGCCGCGATTCGCGTTACGTGCCGGGCGAGCGCAGCACGGCGTGGCTCAAGGTGAAGGTCGATCGACAGCAGGAATTCGTGATCGGCGGATTTCGGCCAGGTCCGCATGGTGTGGACGCATTGATCGTCGGCTACTACGAGGGCCGGGCGCTTCGCTTTGCCGCCAAGGTCCGGGCCGGATTCACGCCGCGGGTCAGGCGCGAGGTGGCGGCAGAGATCGAACCGCTGGTCGCGACGCGTTGCCCGTTCGAAGATCTACCGTCCAGCAAGGCGTCGCACTGGGGCGGCGGGATCACCGCAGAGCAGATGCACGAGATGCAGTGGGTGCGCCCGGTCCGCGTCGCCCAGGTTCGCTTCGTCGAATGGACGACCGAAGGTCACCTGCGGCACGCGGCGTTCCTCGGCCTCCGTAGCGACAAGCGCGCCACGAGCGTGCGACGCGAGACGTGAGTCGTCGCCGCCCATTCAGGCGAGTCGGAGTACACTCGTCGATCCGATGACGAAGACCATGGGACCTCTCACCGACGACATGAAGCGGATCGTAGAAGAACAGCGGCTCGGCTTCGTCGCTACCGTGTGCCCCGACGGCACTCCCAACCTGTCGCCCAAGGGCACCACCGCGGTGTGGGACGACGAGCACCTCGTGTTCGCCAACATCCGATCGGCGGGGACGCTGGCCAACCTGCGCCACAATCCCAGCGTCGAGGTGAATGTCGTGGATCCGATGGCGCGTCGAGGCTACCGGTTCAAGGGCGTTGCGTCGATTCTCGAATCGGGCCCGCTCTACGACAAAGCGATCGCCTTCTACCGCAACCGGGGGGCGACGAGCATCATCCGCGAGGTGGTCCTGGTGCGAGTCGATCACGCGGCGCCGGTTGATTCGCCGGCCTACGATCTCGGCCTCACCGAAGAGGAGATCCGCGACAAGTGGGAGCGCTACTGGGAATCGATCCGCCGGCAAAAATTGACGACTCCCACGGTGAAGAGACAATCAGACGATCGCCGGAAAGACATCGTAGCCAAGGAGTCCGACCATGCCAGGCGCGGGAAAACATGAACGGTGGCTTCAGAACACCAGGGTCGGCCTGGTCACCGCCGCGCTCGCAGTCGCCCTGATTATTTTGGGTATCAAGTAACTTCACAGGGTCGTAGACCGAGGACCGAAGGACGAAGGACCAGGGACGAAGGACTGGAGACTCACTCCGCGCGCAGCACGGTACTTGGATCCACTCGCGTCGCACGACGTGTCGGCAGGTACCCGGCGACCATCGCGGCAACGGAAAGTGCCCCGAGGCTGAGGGCCACCGCAATCGGGTCGCTCGGGCCGACCTGGTAGAGGAGGCCCGAGAGCAGCCGCGCACCGATCAAGGCCGCGGGGATACCAATCACCGTACCGAGCGCTACGATTTTCATCGTGTCACCCAGCACGAGCCGTCGCACATCGCGGCGCCGGGCGCCAAGCGCCATCCGTATACCAATCTCGCCGGTCCGTTGCGTTGTCATATACGCAATCAGGCCGTATAAGCCAACGCCGGCCAGCGCCAGCGCGAGGAGACCGAAGGCGGCTGAAAGCTTGGCCACCATCCGCTCCGGCACGATCGACGCATCGACCCGATCGCGCGCCTGCAGCATCGAGACGATCGCCAGCCTCGAGTCGACGGCGGCCAGTTCCCGGTAGATGGTCGGGGCGACTGCCGCGGGATCGCCGCTGGTGCGCACCTGAATCTCGCTCAGGTTTTGCTTCGCCTGCGTGAACGGCACGTAGAGCATCGACCGGCGCTCTTCGCGGAGGTTGGTGTACTTGATGTCTTCGGTCACCCCCACGATCGCCATCATCGCGTCCGCTGAGATTCTGCACGGATCGCTCGTGCAGAGCCCGACGCGCTTGCCGATCGGATCGGCGGTGCCAAAGAACCGCCGGGCGAACGTCTCGTTGACCACGGTCACCTTCGGCGCGTTGTCGTGATCGCCGGTCGTGAAGCCGCGACCGCGCAGCACGGCAATTCGCATGACGTCGAAGTAGCGCGGCGTGACCGAGTTCGCGAACGTGCGCGGCGTGACGCCGGCCCCCGGGGTGAACCCTTCGACCGTGATGGCGTTCCCCCACGTGTCGCCCGACAAGAGTCCGGAGAACGATGCGCTCGCACCCTCCACACCGTGGATGGCTTCGGCGCGCTCCAGGACCTGCCGGTACAGGTTTCGTCGGACCTCGGCCGCCACCGGTTCCGGAGCTTGCGGTGGCGTCATTCGAAAGATCACGACCCGGTCGGGATCGAACCCGGGATCGATGTGCCGGAGATTGACGAGACTGCGGACGAACAAGGCCGCGGCGACCAGCAACACCAGCGACACCACAACTTGCACGACCACCAAGCTCCGACCGAGCGGAATTCGGACGACGCCGCGACCCGAGGCGCCGGCTTTCAGCCCGTCAAGCGGGTCGATGCGGGTCGTGCGCAGCGCCGGCAGCAGGCCGAACAGGATGGCGGTTGCGCACGACGTCAGCGCGGCGAACGCCAGCACTCGCGTGTCGGGCTGGACGTCGAGCGCAATCGGAAGGGCACCGGAGATCAGCCCCTTGAGGATCGAGGTGCCCCACAGCGCCAGCGTCACGCCGGCGAGGCCTCCCAGCAATGCGAGCAGCAGCGCTTCGGCCATGGACTGGCGCACCAGCCGCGATCGTGCGGCACCGATGGCCAGGCAGACGGCGGTTTCGCGTCGTCTCGCGGCGGCTCTGGCCAGCATCAGGTTCGCCACGTTCGCGCACGCGACGACGAGGACGAGGCCGACAATCGCCATGAGAATCAGGAGCGGCGCCGACAGGTTGTCCCGCACTCTCGAGGATCCGCGGCTTCCCTCCGACACGATGAGCCGGCTCCCGAGGACGCTGCGCCGGAACTCGGGACCATCCGCGCCAGCCGCCATCTCGTCGCGGATGCGCTCGTAGACACGTCCGAGTCCCGCTCCGGCCTGCGCGAAACTGATGCCGGGCCGGCGGCGCGCCAGCAGCTGCAACCACGTCGTGCTGTGCCCGGTCCACAGCCAGGCAGGCGCACCAGGTTGTGCCGACAGCGGCATCCAGATGTCGGCGGCTTCGGCGGCGCTCTCACCTGAAAATGCGGGCGGCGCCACTCCTACTATTGCAAACGTTGTCGCGCGCAGGCGAAAGTGGCGGCCGATGACGGTAGGCTCGCGGCCGAACCGACGCGCCCAGTAGGCGTCGCTGATCACGGCGACCGGTTCGCCGGGCGGAAATGGATCGTCGGACGTCAGAAGCGTGCGGCCCAGCGCCGCAGAAATGCCAAACGTGGTGAAGTAGTTGCCGGACACCCACTCGAGATCCACCGGCTCGGGTGGTCCGTCGACGGCGATAGCGTCGCGATGGACGGTCGACGCGGCAATCGGGTCGATGAGATTTCCGCCCTCGGTGGCGAGTGTGCGGTAGGCGGCGTAGGAAAAGACCGGCTCGACGCCGTTGGGGTACACCACCGCCAGCGAGATCAGTTCCTGCGGGCGCTCGACGGGTAATCGGCGCAACATGACGGCGTTGACCGCGCTGAAGATCGCGGTGTTGGCGCCGATGCCGAGCGCCAGGGTCAGCACCGCGACGGTGGTGAACGTCGGCGACCGCCGCAGCGTTCGTGCCGCATAGCGCATGTCGCGCCACAGGTTCTCGAGGCGCGTCTCCCAGCCGACATCGCGCGTGTGATCCTTTACGGCCGCGATGCTGCCGAATTCGGCCCGGGCGGCGCGAATGGCCTCCTCGCGTCTCATCCCGGCGCGCATCTTCTCCTCAATCGAGGCCTCGAGAAACGCTCGCAATTCCTCGTCGAGCTCGCGATCGGCACGGGTTCGGCGGAAGAGGGCCGTCGTACCGGCGATGAGACGCGGGAGCAGGGCCATCACAATTCTCCGAGCGAGGCCTTGAGGATTCTGGCGATGGCGGTCGACTGAGCTTCCCAGTCGCGCGTCTCTCGTTTGAGCTGGGTCCTGCCCGCGGCGGTGAGCAGGTAATACTTGGCGCGACGGTTGTTCTCGGTCACCCGCCAGTCGCCCTTGATCAACCCGTCCCGCTCCAGCCGCCTGAGCGCCGGGAAGAGCGAGCCGGCGTTGATCTGGAAGGCGCCGCGGCTGATCTGCTCGAGGCGCACGCCGATGCCGTAGCCATGCAGCGGTTCGAGCGCCAGGGTCTTCAGAATCAGCATGTGCAGCGTCCCTTGGACCAGCCCGCTCGCCTTGATCTCGTCGCCCATCCGCACCTCTCGCTAAACTAGATGAGCCCGAGCATCGCACCGTTCCTCTAGTTTGTCAAGATAAGCGGGGGCGAGGGGTTAACGCCGCCGCGAGCGCGGCGGCGTCCCAGCGCGGAGGACGACAGGAAAGGTTCTGGTGCTACCGATTCGGGATGACCGTGATCGGCATGTCACCCTGTGCGTCGGAGCCGAGCGTCAGCGTCTTGACCGATTGACTCGACGACTGAAAAATGAACCAGTCGCCGGTCGTGTGACGATACACCGCGAGATCGGTTCGGCCGTCGGCATCGTAGTCGGCCGGCACCGCGATGTCACCGTTCGACGCCGAGCCGAAGGTGGCGTGCAGCACGCCGCCGCCAGACAACGCCACGAACCACTCGCCCGTGCTCGTTCGATAGACTCCCATGTCGACGATGCCGTCGCCGTCGTAGTCGCCGGGAACCGGAACATCACCCTGCGTCGGCGAGCCCCACGCGGCCGTGAAGCTGCCACCGGATGATTTTTCAATGAACCACTGACCTGTAGATTTTCGATAGACCGCGACGTCCGCCCGGCCGTCTCCGTCGTAGTCGCCCGGCACCGGCACGTCGCCGAGGCTGGGTGCGCCCCAACTGGCCGTGCGCGAGCCGCCGTTCGAGAAGGCAATCAACCACGCACCGCTGGTTTGACGGTACACCGCGACATCCGCCTTGCCGTCGCCGTCGTAGTCAGCCGGCACCGGCACATCGTGCAGGGCTGGCGCGCCCCAGCCCATGACTCGCGATCCGCCAGACGAGAACGCCAGGAACCACTCGCCAGACGTCCGGCGATACACCGCGACGTCGGCGCGGCCATCGCCGTCATAATCGGCGAACACCGGCACGTCTCCGAGCGAGGGGGCGCCCCACCCCGTCGTCTGCGTGACGCCATCGAAGGCGCGCGCGATCAACCACGTTCCGGTCGAGGCCCGATACACGCCGGGGTCGACGATGTATCGCGTGAGGCTCGCCGCGAACACGTCCATTCGGCCGTTCGTATCCCCTGCGATGAGATTCGTGACGACCGAGTCGAACAACAGTTCACGACCATTACGAGTGAGGGCAGGTCCCATCGGCAGCGGTGAGGACGAATTGCCGCTCGAGCCGACCGCGACGAACACGGTCGCGCCCAGGCTGCGATCGTGCACGAAGTGTCCAGGGGCGCCGCCAATCGTGCCCGGAGACGTCTGCGCCAGGAATGCGACCATGCGGCCGTCGCCGCTGATCGATGCGTTGAACGGAAATCGAGCCGCGGGAGCACCGGTGTTCGCGAGGCGGATGACGGTGGTGGCGGCCTTCGGCACGTCGCGGACGAACAGGACGGCGGTGGCATCTTCACCGGGCACCAGGTTGGTCGCCGAGGATCCAAACACGACGATCCGTCCGTCGGCGCTGATCGCCGGACCGCCGCTGCCGTCGTTGCCCTGTGCACCGCCGTTGGCGACACTGACTACCGCCGTCGTGCCGTGCGTCAAATCGCGAACGAAAATGTCGCTCACCGCGCCGTTGCTGTCGGCGCCAGCCAGCAGATTCGTGGCCGTCGACGAAAACGCCACGTGGCTGGCATCGGGCGTGATCGACGGCGACAGGCTGTTGCCATTTCCCTCAGTCGTTCCGTCAGTGGCGACGCTCACCAGCGCCGTGGTTTCCATCGTGAGGTCACGGATGTAGACGTGGGCGCGATTGAGGGTGGTCCCGCCGGCGACCAGATTAGTGCTGCGCGAGACGAACACCACGAACCGGCCGTTGTCGCTGATTTTCGGCGACTCGCTGTCTGAATCGGCCTCGGTGACCCCGTCGGGTGCCACGGAGACGAGTTGCGTCGTGCCGTTCGTCCGATCGCGCATGTAGACGTGGACGCGTGAAGTGGTGGTTGCCGGGGTCACGAAATTGCTCGAGCGCGAAGTGAACACCACGAAGCGCCCGTCGCTGCTCACGGCACCGGCCTCACTTCTTCCGTTCCCCGGTGTTTCGTCACTGGCGCGGCTGATGCACTCAGTCGTTCCGGCCTGGCGATCGCGCAGATAGACGTGGGCGAGGCCGCTGCCCCACAAAAGGGTGCCTGGCGTTCCAATGCATCCGTCGAGGCTCGTGGCCTCGGACAGAAAGGCGATGTACCTGCCATTCGCGCTCGCTACCGGGCCGGCGCTGTGTCCGTCGAGCTGACCGCCGCCGGTACCGACGCTGACGCGCTCGGTCACACGGGGTTGTGCGGACGCCTCCGGTACCGATTGGAAGATCCCGAGCAGCAGCGCTCCGGCATACATCCGGCCGCGCGTCTTCCGGCCCCGCATCATCCTTCTCCTCCGCTTACTGAAGGGTTGAACTCAATTCTAACTCAGCCTTGAGGTCTTGGATTTTGGAGAGGTCATGCCGCGATTGTTTACTCGTGCGTGACGTTTTTGCTGTTCGCCGCGAGGGTCCCGCTCGTTATCTCTCATGACCGGTCATCTAATCGGGCCCTGTCAACGCCGGTTCGTCAGCAAATGCGAGGAATCCATGGATCTGAACGCGTACCAGAAGGACTCGACCGGCTTTTCGCACCTGTCGCTGCGTGACCTCCTCGACGCCCGCGACCAGTACCACGTCTTTCTGATGGAGCATCCGAATGTCGTGGCGACGGCGGTCGGTCGGTACCGGATCCGGCGAAAGGACAGCTGGCCCTCCCAGCATGGCCCGGGCAAGGTCCATGGCACCTACCCCCGGACGCTCGAGAACTCCGAAGTCCGCGACTACTCGTGGCCGGCCATCCTCGTGTTCGTCGAGACCTGGGTGCCTCGAGAGGACCTCGTGAAACGCGGCGACGCGCTCGTGCCCAGCACCCTGTATCTTCCGGACGGCCGCCGCGTGCCGGTCTGCGTCATCGAGGCGCCGAAGGAACACCTGACCGACATCGAGGCGCGAGACGTGCGCTATCCCCTCAACAACATCGGCGGCGGTTCCGCCATCATCGCGGACGTGCAGGGGCGGCAGTATGCCGCGACGATTGCCTGCCTGGTCAGCGACGGCCACAAGGTCTACGCGCTGACCAATCGACACGTGGCTGGTGAGAAAGGCGAGGTGGTCTACAGCCGTCTCGACGGTCGTGCCGAGCGCGTCGGAGTTACCGCAGGACCCTACCTGACCCGCGAGCCGTTCACCGAAATGTATCCGGGCTGGCCCGGCAAGGACGTCTACGTCAACGTCGACGTCGGCCTGATCGAGGTCGACGATGTCGATCGATGGACGACGAACATCCGCGACATCGGGCAGGCCGGACAGATGGTCGACCTGAGCGTCAACAACCTGTCGCTGGCCCTGATTGGCTGCGACGTGCGCGGGACCGGTGCGGCGAGCGGGGTCATGCTCGGCGAAATCCACGCGCTGTTCTATCGCTACAAGACCGGCGGCGGGTTCGAGTACGTGTCCGACCTCCTGATCGGGCCGCGATCGACCGGGGTGCCCGCCAAAACCAAGGTCGCGCCGTTCGCCACGCATCCGGGCGACTCCGGGACGCTCTGGTTGCTCGATCCGGTTCCCAAGAAGCGGCATCCGATGCTGGAGAAGGGCGCCGACGAGAAGCCGCCGGAATACCTGCCGCTGGCGATGCAGTGGGGCCGCAACATGCTCCGCTCAGCCGGCGCCGCGCGTCCGCAGAGCTATGCGCTGGCCACGCTGCTGTCGCGCGTCTGCGCGCAGCTCGGCGTGGATCCAGTGCGGGCGTGGAACATCGATCAGCCGGACACCTGGGGATCGATCGGGCATTTCTCGATCGCGACGCGGACTCAGGTTGCGCTCTCGACGCGCTTTCCCAAGCTGGTCAAGTTGATGAGCAACAACGCGCTCATCGTCAGTCACGACGCGCAGACCATCGAGGACAGCGACTTCGTCGGCATGGGCTCGGAGGATTTCGTCCCGATGGCCGACGTCCCGGACTTCTTCTGGAAGCCCCGGATCGCCCACCAGGGCTTCAGCCGCGGCAGCGAGGGGCCGAATCATTTCGCCGACATGGATCAACCGGACGAGAACGGGCTCACGCTCCTCGATCTCAGCAAGGACGAAGCGAACATCGATCCCGACAAGTGGGACGGCTTCTATGACTCGGTGACCGATCTCCTGTCAGGTGACGCGATCAAGCCGCAGCACCGCGGCCTGCTGCCGTTCCGCGTCTGGCAGATCTTCGACGAGATGGTGGGGTTTGCGAAAGACGGGAAAGGGCCCGAATTCGTCTGCGCGGCCGGCGTGCTCACCCACTACATCGGCGACGCCTGCCAGCCGCTGCACATCTCCTATCTCCACGATGGCGACCCGGAACGCGCCTTCACCTACACCTTCACGAAGGGGAAAAAGGCGGGTCAGACCGAAGAACGGCCGCTCGGCCAGGGGGTGCACAGCGCGTACGAAGACGAGATGGTCAACGCCAAGCGCGACCTGATTCTGAAAGGGCTGCTGCAGACTCCGAAGGTGAAAAAAGCGGAGCTGGTCGCCAACGGCTTCGAAGCGGCCAAAGCGGTGATTGCGATGATGCGGGCCACGTTCACCAAGATTCCGCCGATGGACATCGTCAACGCCTTCGTCTCCCATAAGGGTGGCGGGGCCGCGCGAGCCGACTTCATGTGGGGCAAGTTCGGCAACCGGACGATCACGGTCATGCAGGGCGGGTCACACCTGCTCGGCGTCCTCTGGGAGAGCGCGTGGGCGCAGGGTAAGGGAGAACAGCACGTGACCTCGACTGCTGCGCTGACCGAGAAGGCAGCGATGAAGATCGTTCAGGATGCTGATTTTCTGCCGTCGGTCACTGTGGACAAGATCGGGGCGCTGCTGACGAGGCCGTAGGCGATTTGCTGAGGCTTACTTCTCGAACACCAGCGTCCCGAAGTTTTCGGGCACGTGGTTCGGGTCGCGATCCTTCACGCACGTCGGTTGCCAGCACATGAAGCGGCGCTTCGGATCGGGCCCATCGCCGTCGATGCGGTAAAGATTCGCGCGCCAGCGCGTCCCCGGCCCGACCACCTTCCCGGTCACCGATCGAAGCGGAATCCGGCACGCGGCGTACCAGACCTTCGCCGGCTCGTCGATTCTGGCCAGCGTCTGCCAGCCCGATGTCCATCCGTCGCCGACGTGCGGACGATCGAGGTCAATAGCCAGGTCGATCCAATCGGCGGTCGGAGCGATTTCGAACTCCCGGTAGTGGCGGATGTTGTCCCAATCGTCGCCGAGGAACATCTCCACGACATCGCGGTCCCAGAGTCCACGGCGCGCGCGATCGGTCTGCGACGGCACAAAGAGGTTGAGGGATCGATACGGGCACACGAACAGAAAGTAGAGATCGGTATCTGTCCAGAAGCCGCGAACTTCGGTCTTGAGGTCCGGGTAGTCCACCTGTCGGCTGCAGTCCTTCCCGATCCATGCCGACCGCGCGTCCCGCCACGCCGGCGAGTTGGGGTCGATGTTCAGCCCGGGCGCGGTCGTCCGGTGCGGAATCGAGAACGTGGCCGTCGGCCGCGACACCTCGCAGGGCGACGGCGCGGGATTCTGGCGTTCAGGCCTCTCGACGGCGCCAGCGTTCACGACGAGGCACAGCCCGATCGAGAGCCACGCGCACTGGTGGTTCGCCATGCACGCCATCATGCCCTCGGTGGGTCACGAAACGCCAGCAGGCGTTTGCGCCGGCCCCTTCAGCTCGAACGCCCGCGGCGCAGGTCTCGCCGAACTCAGCGCAGCGCGAATGGTTGATTCACCGGAACGTCGCTGACGTCAGCGGGCCGCCCTTCACGATCTAGGCGGAGCCCTGGTCCGCCGGGTGAATACGTGCGGCATGACCGAAACGGACGGCAGGGCTGGGCGTGGTGGTTCGGGCCGTCAGCATGCCCCGCGCCGACGAGCTCCGTCACCGTCCGCAGTTCGCTGAGCGCGCCATGGAGATGCGCCGGCAGCGCGTTGAACAGCGCGATCAGGATCTGTTCCCGCGCTTTCACGTCCCGCTGCGCATCTTGGGTTGCTCGCGCAGGATCTCGCCGGTTACAGCCAATGAGAACGGCTTCCCTCAGCCTCTGCGATGCCATCAATTGCCCCACCTGGGCGGATTCTAATCGGCAGCACTGTCCGCAAATATTTCTCTCGATAGGCTTCCTGATAGGTCCGGTAATCGCTGGCCGAAAATGTGACAAAGACAACTTGCTCGAGGGCGGTCTTGCCGCTCTGGGCCAGGTCCTTCATTGTTCGCAGAGCGATCCGCGAAGCCTCATTGATGGGATATCCAAATGCTCCAGTGGAGATAGAGGGAAACGCAATGCTTTTCAATCCGCGTAAGTCTCGCAAGCTCGATGCTGCATCGGTAACAGCCTGCCAGAAGTTCCGCGTCCCTGCCATGACTGCGCCCATAGACCGGCCCCACCGCATGAATCACGAACTTTGCCGGCAATTTGTAACCCTTGGTGATCTTCGCTTCACCGGTTGCACAGCCATTCAGCCGGCGGCAGTCCTCCAAAAGCTGCGGACCGGCAGCGCGATGAATCGCACCGTCCACTCCGCCACCGCCGAGGAGGCTCTTGTTCGCGGCGTTGACGATCGCATCGACAGCCTGCTTAGTGATGTCGCCTTGAACGATAATTATTGCAATCATGTGGGACCAGGGCACAGGTTTAGACCTCGACGTGATCAACTTACATCCCCTCACTTGAGCGCCTTGAAACACACGTTGAAGACATTCCCATGCGCTTGTGCGACGTCGCGCGCCATCTCGATCGGATAAACGGTCCATTCACTAGCGGCCTGGCGGTCCGCTTGCCGCCGTAGTCGCTCCTGCCGGTCCCGCTCGGCGCGTTCGAGTGACCAGCGATGCCAGATTTGCTTGTTGGTATCGCCGCACGGATCGCCGACGGCCGGCACCGAGGCCGGCTCGTCGCTTGAGCAAGAGCTCGTTGGCGGCTCAGCGAACCGTCTGACCTTGCGTGATGTCGCTCACCAGACACGCCGTCCGTCGAGACTTTGGAGCAGGCCAATCACCTCGTCGAGCGCATCCCGCCATGCCGCTCCCAACTCGCGCCGCCGTCGGTGCAGCGCTGTTAGGCTTCGAGCCCGCCAGCCACCGACCCAAGCAACTGATGTTCGAGCGTTTGCAGATCGAGGATCATCGCCCGGGCCCGGCCTGCGGACGCAACGTTGAAGTGCCTGTCTTTTCGACCGAACCCCGCATGGCTATGGCCGTGAATGTGCGCCCGAAACGGATTCGCCTGAAGGAACTCGGCAAGAGAACGGCTCCCGATTTGCGCGTCCCCAAAGCCAGGATCGAGAATGCCAAACGCTGGACTGTGGGACACAAAGACCGTTGCTACGTCAAAAGGACGCTGGCAGGCCGGCAAGATCAGCTTGGATGTCGGCGTCGGACTTTTCGAAGGCATTCCCTATACCAGCCCTTGGAGGTTCAGCATCGCTGTCAGCGCCGGCCATCGTGCGCTTTTACGCATCGAGCTGCATGGTGGGTGTCGAGCATAGACGACCGCGAGCGGGTGGCGGGATGCGATCGCCTTCTCCGAACCACTCGGCAGCTGCGTCGGCTTCCGAGCGGATGCTGTGATACGCCGTCATTCCGATGGACGTCAAGTGCGGCGGGCCATCACGCAGCGGCTGTATCAACATATCGGCCTGATCGTCCTGACCCGCCGCGGCCAGACACCCGGCCAGGTGGCCGACGATTTGAGGGTTCCAGGGCGCAATCCGATACGCTTTGTCAAATGCGGCGATCGCGTCGGACAATATCTCTTGCAGGCACAAGGCGCCCGCACCAAAATTGGCCATCCAGTGCGCTTCGTCGATCTCCAACGCGGCGTCGTTCGCCTCGAGCGAGCGGTCGTACATGCCGGCTAGAAACAACTGCCCCGCCAGTCCGGTACGAAGCACGACGTTCAACGGATCGCGCTCGATGGCCTTCTCGATTTCCTGAATGCCCGCCTCGGCGTGGCCGAGCGGGGCGAGGTAGAGAAGGGAATATAGATAAAGAACGATTCCTGGAGTGTTGGGTGAGGCGACCGCTCGATTGAAGTGCCGGTCCGCTTCGATCCAGTCGTAATCGTGTGTGGCCGCCACGAAGCCGAGGAGAGCGTGGCCAAACAACGACGCATCGTCCACGGCTATTGCCGCTTCAGCGTGTGTTCGGATGAGCGACGCCAGCTCGCGTCCAGACCCAAGTCCCATCATCGACATGAACACGTAGTACATGCCCAGTTCGCGGTACGGCTCGGGGTAGCTCGGGTCGAGCGCGATGGCCTCCTCCAACGCGGCTTTCGTACGGACCAGGGCCTCTGGCGTCGCCTTCAGCATGTAGTGCCGAGCCTTGAGAAATGACTCGTAGGCCGCGAACGTCGGCGTGTATCGTGGATGGGTGGGCGATGACGCGCCAAGCTGGACGCGCAACGCGTCGGCCACTGCCAGAGCGATCTGGTCCTGCACCTCGAAGATGTCCGTGAGCTCGCGATCGTATTTCTCGGACCAGAAGTGATAGCCGTCGACGGCGTTGACCAGCTGTACGGCCACTCGCACGCGAGATCCCGCTCGTCTCACACTGCCTTGCAGAACCGTCTGCACGCTGAGCGCGTCGGCAATCGCGCGAACGTCCGCACGTCGATCGCGGAACATGAAGGAAGAGGTCCGCGCCGTCACCTTCAGCTCGGGAATGGAGCTCAGCGCGCTGATGATCTCTTCCGCCAGGCCGTCGCTGAAGGACCGTTGGTCGGGGTCGGCTCCGATGTTGCGAAACGGCAGCACCGCGATCGACGTCTGGGCACGTGAGATCGCGGCGAGTTGATCCAGCGCGCTCCTCACGTCCCGCATCCGCTGAAACCGTTCCGCAGGTCTCTTCATCAGACAACGCCGCACGATCTGCGCAAACGGCGGATCGCGCGGGAACGACGCCGGCTCCTTGGTGAGAATTGCGTTGCAGGTTGCCGATGCCGTGTCCTCCAGAAACGCGGGGTGTCCCGAAGCATTTCGTACAACACGAGCCCGAAGCAAAACACATCCGTGCGCTCGTCGATCTCGAAGTCCTTGATCAGCTCGGGAGAGAGGTAACTCGTGGTGCCGAACGGCACGGCCTCGTCGTGGCTGGGGTCAAAATGGTCGTCGGGCTTTCTGCGCAGTTGCCGGGCCAGCCCGAAGTCGAGCACCTTCACGGTGTCATCTGTGGTGATCTTGATGTTTCCCGGCTTCAGATCGCAGTGAATGACATCCTGCCGATGGGCGGCCTCAAGCGCGTCCGCGATCTGCCGCGCCAGCGCGAGGACTCGTGCCGGCGGCAGCGGTCCTCCTCGAAGGATCTCCGCCAGCGTCGACCCGTCAACAAGCTCCATGACCAGATAGTTCGGTCCCACGTCATGGATCTGGCACACGTTCGAGTGATTGAGTTGCGCGGCTGCCCGTGCTTCCCTCCAGAAGCGCCAATCGAGCCCGTCCGAGCACACTTTGATTGCGACGTCGCGATGCATCCGTAGATCCCGTGCCCGGTACACGACACCCATGCCTCCGGCAGCGAGAAACGACGTGATCTCGTACGGCCCGAGCCTGTCGCCCGCAGCAAGCGTCTGCGACCCGACGATCAGCCGGGCAGCGGCAGCGGGTGCCCACGAGTCGTCTTCGCTGCGATCGCAGGACGCGAGATCCATCACATTGCAGTACAACTCCAAATCGCGCGCGCAGGCTTCCTGAAGAAAGTTCTGCCGTTCCTTCGGCGGCAGACTGACCGCCGCATGAAACAGGCGCTCAATCTGCTGCCAGCGATGCATGATCCGAGTCGCGCCGACTCAGTTCGCGGCGTAACCAGGCGCGGGCGAAGCGCCAATCGCGAACGACAGTTGTCGCTGCCACGCCGAGCGCCTCCGCCGTCTCATCCACCGTGAGGCCGCCGAAAAACCGCATCTCGAAGACCGTGCTCTTGCGCGGGTCGTGCTTCGCGAGACGCTGAAGGGCGATGTCAATCGCGACAACCTCGTCGATCCGCTCGGGCGATAACACCCACACAGAGTCGATCGGAACGTGGGGCGCATCCCCACCGCGTTTCACTCGATGATGACGCCGCGCGTGATCGACCAGCACGTTCTTCATAATTTGCGATGTGACGGCGAAAAAATGTCCTCGATCCTGCCAGTCCGCGCCGCGATTCGGGAGGAGCCGCAGGAGGGCTTCCTGGACCAGCGATGATGGATGCATCCCTTGGCCGCCGTGGCGGCGGAGGTGTCTCTGCGCGATGCGATGAACCTGGGCACGAATGAGCGGCAAGAGGGCATCGAGCGCAGCGGGATCGCCCTGATGCCAGCTGGTCAGGAGGGAGGTGATGTTTCGAGAGGATTCCATAAAGTCAGCGGCAGAATCGTGCTGACTCCGATCGCCAAAATTATAGCAATGAATTCTCCACGACCCTTGAATGACACGACTGAACGACGATCGCTGGCTCATCTGTAGATTGCGTCCGCGTAGTCGACGCCATGGCGTACCTGCGAGCCAAACGTCGTTAATCGGAATAATACGCGCCGTCAGGCGATCGGCTGTTCGTCTTCCGCACGGCCGTTGCGGTCGGTGGCGCCGAGGCTCCCAGCGGCGCACGGGTCGGACGCTCGTCTGAACGAGGCTGCTTATGCCCGGCAGGAGCAACCCCCGGATCAACGCTGTCGGTGGAATCGCCGGCCGACGTCGTGATCCTTTGGTGAGTCTGAAGCAGTCATCAGACGTTCAGACTGAACCGTGCTCAAGGTGAAACCCATGAATAGGATCTCCCGGTCGGTCTGTTGGGGATGTTCTCTGGCGATCTTGGCCGCACTGCTGGCGTCGGCAGCAGCCGGCACGCCGACGGCCGCATCGGTAGGGACTGCGATGAACCCGGAACCCCCAATCAAGAGCAGCTCCGATCGGATGGCCACGGTCAGCTCCTGTATTCCTTCGAGAACACAGCGCGGGCCACACCCCACGAGAGAAGTGATGAAACCGGCAAGGTGACCATCTATTTCGACATGAATATGGGAGACGCGAATAATCCGAACGGTCACAACTGGACGTACGTGGAGGGTGATGGACCGCACGCACTGGGGAATCATGAGCGGGTCAGCTTTCGCATTACCACGCAGCAGACGAAACGGGTCAATCCTGCCAATCGCCGGGCGGACCCAGTCGACCGGCCTCTGGTGATTGGCAAGAGATACTGCATGACGGTCTGGTCACGAACATCACCAGGAGGATGCCGTTCGGCGCAACATTCATCCTGGCAGTGCGCAACAGTTCAGCCCTGAGCGTCTGCTCGCGTGGACGAGACAACGTTTCGCGGGTAGCGATGGAGAAATAGTCATAAGGATGGTCGACCGGTACTTGCCGATTGCAAGGAGGTAGCGATGGGCTTTCAACGAGTTTCCGGCTTGACGACGATCGCGGGCAAGGGTCTTCCGAATTCGCATCACCACTGGGAATACTCCTTCAACGGCGGGGACAACGGTCCGTGCTATGCGACAGCCGAAATATTCAATGCGCCCGAGGACATCGACGCGCAGCTCATTGCCAACAACCAGGGGGTGATCACGCGGCTGGGAGGAGGCGGTTTCACCGGCATCGCTCTGACTTACACGGTGGATATCGACAACACGGACGCGGGTTCGAGCGGGTACTTTCTGCGTGTGGGAACGTTCAAATGAAACAGAAACTGATCGTGATCACTAATGCCGACGGTAGTGTCGTGGGAACTCAACTGCAGGATGATGCTTCCTCACAAGGAGTCGTCGCGCGGCTTGTCGCTGGTCCCGGCCAGAAGCGGCACGTGATCGAGACTGAAGTGCCGGCAAGATTCGCGAGCCGCAAAAATATTGACCAATTTCACGCTCACGTAGAGAGCCAACTGAAGTAATAGGCCAATTCGGATTCTCAACCATGGTTGCGGACGTAATCATCGGTAGCAAGGTCATTCTGGACGAGACCAGCGACAGCGCGCCGGCTCTCGCCGACACAACGGACGGCTGTGGCTCGCCTGGATCGGAACGAATAACCATCAACTCAACGTTGTCGGCGTCACCACCTTTCCAGACGGGAGCCTCGGCGTCGATCCGGCTCTGAAGCAGACAATGGGCGACTCCAGTGACCTTGCACCGGCGCTGGCGTCCTTCAACAGCCGGCTCTGGATCGCGTGGACTGGACGCGGCAACGATCAGCTCAACGTGATGGGTTCGCTGAGCGGCAACGATTTCGATGTGACAACCAGGCAGACGATGGGCGACAGCAGCAGTTTTCCTCCCAGCCTCGCCCAATTCAACGGGAGACTGTGGATCGGGTGGGTTGGTCAGGGCAATGCTCAGCTCAACGTCATGGGATCGCTCGCCGGCAACGATTTCGACGTGACGACAAAGCAGACGATGGGCGACCCCACTGGGGACATACCCGCCCTCGTGGAGCATGAAGGACGTCTTTGGATTGCCTGGAGCGGAGCAGACAATTTTCAGGTGAACGTGATGGCGTCGGCCCATGGCAACGACTTCGACTCGACAACACACCTGACGTTTGCAGAAACCATTGGGAGCGTTGCGGCGGCGTCGGGCTTTGGAGCGTTATGGATTTCCGGGGGAAGTGACGGCTGGCGGCTCTATAAAGTAGATGTGGACTTTACCGTCCTGCGCCCGAGCCTCGTCCTCTCCGACCACTTCATCGTGAAACCCGCACTTGCTGTATTCGACAATGATGTCATCGTCGCCTGGACGGGCACCGACGACGACCATCACTTGAACTTGGGTCGCCTCGGCTTGTTCTGAAGGGCGGCCGTACGCCGGCCGGGTGATCGAGGGCCTTCGAGTTTCGAGTGGGCTTGCCTGGGGTTTTGCCGTCAATGCAACAGACGCAGCGAGGAGATTGGCTGTGCTCCTCCACGGATGAAGACTGAGGCTCGTGTGTTGGATCTTCGTTGAACAGCTGGAACCGAAACGTAAAGAGCAGCGTTGCCGGGAACGTTGCTTTTCATCTTCGGTGAGGCAGGCGCCAAGCGACTGCACACTACGTCGAAGTGGCTTGATGTCGCTGGCTACGCGTTGAAGGTCCTTAAGCCGAATGCCTGTACAGGGCAATCTGTTTATGAGCGTCTAGCCGCGACCGAATTCCCGTTAATCTGCTGCGGGAGAGCTGATTAGAGGTGGTGCGGAAGAAAGGATTTGAACCTTCACTGCCTTGCGGCAACAAGCTCCTGAGGCTTGCGCGTCTGCCAGTTCCGCCACTTCCGCACGAAGAGGACCTGCTGTCTGGCCGGACTATCGATTATACCGCAGCCGACCCGGAAGGGTTGACCAGGGCGGCCGCGGAATCCTGTCGGAGGTCATTTCGGATCCTCGGCCAGTGGCTTCATGGGCAGCCGTCTGGCGACCAGAAAGCTGATCGACCAGCCAACCACCAGGCCCACGCAGGCGCAGACAACCGAGGCGTCCGCGTGCACCCAGCGGGAAACGAGCGGGGACAGAAAGACCCCGAGAGAAATGCCGCCCAGCGTCCCTGCGAGCATGAGTTGGCCGCCTCGTCTCGTCCGTCCGATCAGGAAACGGAAGACGCCCGCCGCGGTGCCCAGAAAGACGATGAGGAGCACCCTCATCAGCAACGTCACGCCCTCATGGCTCAGATTCATCTACGAACCCTCAGGCGCGCGGCGCCGTCACCAGCCGCAATGTGGCCTGTTGCGAGGCCAGCGAAAAAATGCAGTAGGCGGCGAACCAGTAGAAGCCGGCACCGAAATGCGCGCTGAAGGCGATGAGCGGCGGCTCCGCGGACGGATTCGTGGTCTGGCTCGCCTGCGCCGCGAGGAAGGCGATGAAGAGCGCCACCACGAACACGTCCGCCATCGACCACTTGGCAATCGCCTCGACGAACGCCAGGACGCTGCGGCGTCGGGTGGCGTCGCGGACGAACATCGCGCCCGCTACCAGCGCGGCCTTCGCGAACGGGACGATCGACGCTGAAGAGGAGAATCAAGGTCGCCGGAACGGGACTGCCGACCTGATAGAGCCTGCGTACAGATCCGAGGATGCTGCGCGTCTGCTCGTAAACCGGCACATCATCCACACTCTTCTGGAGCGACGCCGTCAGCTGTGGCGACACCTTGTCGATGACCAGCTTGCGCAGGTCCGTGCCCCGCGCCTGCAGCAGCGCGAGGATGGTCGGGTTCATCATCGACTTCAGCACGCCGATGGTCTCGTCGGTGATCCCTTTCTCGAGCATCATCGGGGCGACGCGCGCAATACCGTCCCGCGTCAGGACACCGCGGATCGTGAGGACGGGCGCAAGGAGCCCCGGTATCAGCAGGGCGACCGAGACTACGAGCAGGCCGAGAATGAGGAGGCGGCGCGCGTTGAAAGTCATGACGGGAGTCGCTGGGTATCATGCCGCAGCCGGCCGCCGAGCGCCAGTTGGAGCCCGATTACCCCTACTGAATGGCCGGCAGCTCCGATACGAGGACCTCGCGACTGCGCCGCTGGATTGAATAGAGCAGTCCTGTCGCCCGATCGATGGCAATGCCCTGACCGTGACTCTCCATTCGGACGACCTCTCGCAGTTGGAGTGTCGACCCGGACGCCGGAACCGCCAGGACGTACAGCTCCGGTGCATCGTGACCGGTCGTATAGAGCAGCCGTCCCGCCCACGTCCCGCCCGAGCTGCTCATCGTTCCCCACTTTACGATGACACGCTCCGGGAAAGTCCACGATGCCTGCTTCTGCCACCGATCGTCGAACTTGACGACTACGGTGTCTTTGGGACCCTTTCCGGCTTCGCCGCCTTTGCCGGCGTATTGCGCGAACGTCACCCACCACTGGCCGTCAGCCCGATCGACCCAGGTTGCCGAACCAAATCCCGGCGGCAATGGGATGCTGCGAACGTGCGTCATCGCTGCCGTGTCGAACACTTCGACGGAGCTCACCATCGGTATGCCGGGGTAGTTCGAGTGCGCGCAGTAGAGGAGACCATCCTGCACGATGCCGCTGTTGAGATGGGTGACGGGGCCGCCTGGGGTTTCTTCCCACTTGCTGGCGCCCTGACCGGTGTCCTTCTGGTACTTCCCGATCGCCGCATCGTCGATGGCGTAGAAGAACTGCGCGTCGACGGCGACGGCCTGGGTGGCCTCGTGCGCCGGAAAGCGACGGACGACGCGCGCCGACCGCCCGGGCACACTGAACGCGCACGACGACGCAAAGGTCAGCGTCAAGCCGAGCGCTGCGATTGAGAAAAGGAGCCGACCAGCATATCGGCGATTCGTGACGTGGACGATCGGCAAAGCCCTCACGTATCGATCGTACACAATCGCGAGGACGGAGGACCAGCGACGAGGGACCGGGGACCTATTCGGCCCGAAGAGCTTGCAGCGGATCGATTCGCGTGGCGCGCCTGGTTGGACCGACGACCGCCGCCAGTGTGACGAGGGCGACGACGGCAATCGAGAAGACGAGCGTTGACGGATCGTTCGATCCGACACCGAAGAGCAAACCGCGGAGCGCACGTCCGCCGAGAATCATGCCGCCGATTCCGGCGAGAACTCCCAGGAGTACCGGCCCCGCGCCCTGAAGGGCGCCGAGCCTGGCGATGTCCCGGCCGGTGGCGCCGAGCGCCATGCGGACGCCGATTTCCCGCGTGCGGGACGCCATGGCGAACGCGACGACGCCGTAGACGCCGACCGCCGCCATGAGCAGCGCGCCAATGGCGAATGCTCCCAGGAGCATGAGGCTGACGCGTCGCTGCGCGGTCGCAGCGGCGAGACGATCGGTCAGCGACATCGTCCCTGCGATCGGTTGGTCACGATCGATGCCGTGCACGATGTCTCTGACCGACGACACGATCCGATCGGTCGGTTGATTCGTTCGTACGACGATCGTCTGCATCAGCGTGGTCTCGGGAAACTGCGCGAACGGATAGTAGACGGTCGGTGACACCACTCGATCCGGTCCTGCCTGATGGACGTCACCGACGATACCGATGACGGTGGCGCGATAGGGTTCTCCCCAGTCACGCATGGTGATGGCCCGGCCAATCGGATCGGTCCCGGCCGGCCAGAATTCACGCGCCGCCGACTCGCTGACCACGGCCACGGGCGCTCCGCCGGCACGATCGCTCGGGTCGAACACGCGTCCTCGCCGCAATGGAATACGCAATGACGAGAATATCCCGTCGCTGGCGCTGATGACATCCGCCGATGGTTCGAGATTCGGGACGCCGTCCTGCGGCTGCATGCCGGTGGCGGCCGTCGGCGTGAGCGGCAGAGCGCCGGTCACCGCGGCGCTGCCGACGCCGCCGATCGCGCGGACCCGCTCGAGGGCACGCTCGTAGAACTGACGCTGAGCGCTGACATCGCCATAGCGTCCAGACGGCAACGAGAGGTCGATGGTGACGACCTCCAGCGGATCGAATCCCATGCGCACTTGCGACACCGACATGAGCGTGCGCGCCAGGAGGCCGGCCCCCGCGAGGAGCGTCAACGTGAGCGCGACCTCCGCGGCCACGAGCCCGCCGCGCAGGCGCGAGGAGCCGGTGATGAGATCCCGGCCGCGAAGCGGACCCATTGGATCGCGCAGCGATGCTCGAAGCGCCGGTATGGCTCCGAAGACGATCGCGCAAAGGATCGAGAGGACCACGCCGAAGGCCGCGACCGCCGGGTCGAACGTGACCTCGGTCAGCCGCGGCACGTCGCCAGGGAGGAGGTTGCGGACGAGCGCCACTGCCCACCCGCCCAGCATGGTCCCGAGAACGCCGCCTGCGGTGCCGAGCAACCCGTTTTCGATGAGCAGTTGCCTGAGCAATCGCCACCGGCCCGCCCCGAGCGCCGTGCGAATCGACATTTCCCGCGCCCGCAGGCTGCCCTGCGTCAGCACGAGGTTGGCGATGTTGGCGAATGCGATGGTCAGCAGCAACAGGACGGCCGCCCACATGACGAGGAGTGTGGGACGGATCGATCGCACGATCCGATCGCGCAACGGGGTTGCGCGAATGGTCAGCGCGCCGGCGTCGGGGGCCAGGCGTTGGATATCGGCGCTGACGTTGGCCAGATCCGAGGCTGCCTGTCTCTCGAGCACGCCAGGCGCGAGGTGTCCGATCACCGTGAACAGGTGGGTCCGCCGATTGCGGAAGGTTGGCGCGTCGTCGGGGTAGGGCAGCCAGACATCCGAAGACCCGGGGATCGAGGCCGGCAGGTCGACGATTCCGACGAGCTCCCGTTTCGTCCCATTCACGAGGACATCGCGTCCCAACGCCGTCGGGTCGGCGTTGAAGAGCCTCTGCCAGAGCGTGCGACTCATGATCACGGTGCGACCGGCATTCGGCACGAAGTCGGACGCGTCGAACAGACGCCCGCGAATGGGCGCGGCACCGAGTACCGGGAAGTAGTCGGCCGTCACGGTCGCGGCGGTCGCCTGCACGGCATGCACCTCGTCGCTCACGCTGGCCGGGCCGACACGAAAGGCGGCGACCGATTGCAGCGATTTCGCGCGCGCCCGCAGATCGACGAACGTGGCCCCCGTGAGGTTGATCGGGCCGGTGGCGTGGACCTCTTCGAGCTGGACCAGACGATCGGAATCCGGCACCGGCAGCGGCCGCAGCAGGATGCCGCGCACGAGCGCGAAGATCAGCGTGTTTGCCGCAATGGCTACGGCGATCGTCGTCAGCGCCGTGACCGCGAACGATTTGTGACGAATGAGGAGACGAACGGCGTGACGTGCCTCCGAGACGAGCGGTCTCATGAGGCGTTAGACGGGGACTCGAGTGGGGAGTTAGTTAGCCAACACCCAAGCTACGTTCCGGCTATGTTTCTCGCGTTTGGGAGTTGGGAAGCTGGGCCTTGGAGATTCTGATGAGTTTTTCAGCCCTTCAGTGCCCTAGCGGCGCCTGGCGGAGGCGCGAGGGACCGCCGACTTGACCCGTCGTTCCATACTCATCCGAGCCATCTTGACCGGCCGACGGACCTGGACCCGGCGCAGGGCCTGGGCCCGGTCGAGCACTCGCTCGAGCTCGGCGACCAGGTGCGAGGGTACGCAGGGCTTGAGAAGGACCGCCTGCATCGCGACGTCGACGGCCCGAGCCCGCACGTCCGAGCTCCAATGCGCTGTCAAGCCGATAACGGGCACGTGCCGGGTGCGGATATCGCAATGCAGCGCCGCCGCCAGCTCGAAGCCGCTCATGCCCGGCAGCGAGATGTCGGTGACAATCGCGGCCGGCGGCTGTCGCAGCGCCATGGGGAGGGCGTCGGCCCCGTTGGACACCCCCGTCGCCTCGAAGCCGGCGGCACTCAGGAACTCCAGGTACCCACTAAGCGCGTTGTCGTCGTCTTCCACGACCAGCACCGGATAGCGATCGGTCATGATTTGCCCTAGCATCGCGCAATTCGCTGTCGAGCAAACGGGACGCCAGCATTTTGCGCGTCGAAACAGGCCGGAATGGGCAATTCTGTCGAATCCCCACGACGGATTTGCGCCCCCGCTTTCATTTTTGTCGGTTGAGCTCAGCGATTGCTGTAGATGCGGCCAGCGCACACCGGCCGTCACGATCAGCCGCATACTGCACGGTGTATCATCAGCACTTCCATTCGCCGAAGTTCCGTGAACCTTCGAGGAGTCGCCTGCCGATGGTCAGACGGACCGCCATAATTCTGCCTGTCGTGATGCTGTGCCTGTCGGGTCGAACGAGTTTTGCCGAGCAACGCGGCGCGAACTCAGCTCAGCCGCAGCAGCCGCCCCGCACCGAACAGACGCAGCCGCCTCGCAGCGAACAGACGCAGCCGCCTCCCGCCCGGGAAGAATCGGCTGGCCCGAACGAGGAAAAGGTTTCGCAGACCTCCCACACCGTCCGCCTGGACGGCCGCGACGTCCGATACACCGCCACGACCGGCACGCTGCCGATTCGCTCGGAGGACGGCAAGGTCGCGGCGCGGATGTTCTTCGTGGCTTACACCAGGGACGGCGAGGACGCGAAGACTCGTCCGGTCTCCTTTCTGTACAACGGCGGCCCCGGAGCCGCGACCGTGTGGCTGCATATGGGATCGTTTGCCCCAAAACACGTGCAGATGGGGGAGGAAGGATTTCAGCCCGCGCCCCCCTATCACCTCGTCGACAACGAGAACTCGCTGATCGACGTCACCGACCTGGTGTTCGTGGACGCGATTTCGACCGGCTACAGCCGCACCGTGGCCGGGGTCAGCGCCGCGCAGTTCCACGGCCAACAGGGCGATCTGCGCGCGTTCGGCGATTTCATCAACGAGTACTTGAAGACCTACAGCCGCTGGCCCTCGCCCAAGTTCCTGATCGGCGAGAGCTACGGCACGATCCGGTCGGCCGGCCTGTCGCAGGAGCTGCAGACGCGCCACGGCGTCGAGCTCAACGGCATCGTCCTGATCTCGTCGTTGCTCACCTATCAGACGATCGCTCCGTCGCCGCAGAACGACATCGCGCTGGTGTCGTACTTCCCGACGTATACGGCGACCGCGTGGTACCACAAGAAGCTTCCCGCCGATCTCGCCGGCGACCTGGCCAAGGCGGTGAAGGAGGCCGGCGCGTTCGCGACGGGCGAGTATGCGACCGCGCTGATCAAGGGCAACTCGATGAGCGACGCCGATCGCAAGGCGGTGGCGCAGAAGATGGCGCGCCTGACCGGGCTGTCCGCGGACTACATCGAACGCGCCAACCTGCGCATCGAGCCCGGCCGCTTTCGCAAAGAGCTTCTGCGCGACCGCCGGCAGACGGTCGGCCGCCTCGACAGCCGATTCACCGCGACCGACGTCGACGCCGCCGGTGAAACCGAGGAATTCGACCCGTCCAACACGGCGCTGCAGGGTGCCTACACCGCGCTCTTCAGCGATTACGTCAAGAACGACCTGAAGTGGGAGACCGACCTCCACTACGACACCAGCGGCAACGTCCGTCCGTGGACCTACGATCAGAACCGCTACATGGACATGACCGAACCGCTGCGGCAGACGATGGCCAAAAACCCGTTCTTGAAGGTATTCGTCGCCGCGGGCTACTACGACATGGCCACGCCATTGCTCGGATCGGAGATCAACTTCTGGCATCTCGGCTACGATGCGACGTTCACGCAGCGCTTCGCGTTCGGCTATTACGAGGCCGGGCACATGATCTACATCAGACCGTCGGCGCACAAAGCGCTGAAGGCGGATCTGGCGAAGTTCCTCACGAGCAACAGCGGCGTCCGCCCTCGGGCGACGACGACTCAGCAGCCGTAGCGCGCAAGCAGGACCGCGGAAAACCGAACGCGGTTTGATCCCGCTATACTCGTAGGGATCGCGTCACCTCGCGATCGGAGGAGTATCCGTGGCTCTCAGGCGCGGCGTCTGGCTCGTCATCATCCTGCTCATGCTCGCCGTCCTGGTATCGGCGGCGGGCCTGCTTCTGATCTACGGCGCCGTGGGGCGCGAGCCGCAGGTGGCGTCTCACTCCACCCTAGTCCTTCGCCTCAACGGCGACATGCCCGAGACCGAGCCCGGCGGCGTCTTCGGTTCGTTCATCGAGTCGCCGCCGACGGTGCGTTCGATCGTCCAGGCGCTGCGCAAGGCGAAAGTCGATCGTCGCGTCTCCAGCGTGATCATCAAGCCGACCGGTGAGGCGGCGCTGTGGGGGAAGATTCAGGAAGTGCGCGATGCCATCCTGGACTTCAAGCGATCCGGCAAACCGATCGTGTCCTTCATGGAATACGGCGGCGAGCAGGAGTTCTACCTGTCGACGGCATGCGACAAGATCTTCCTGATGCCGTCGGCGTCGCTCGACCTGACCGGCATGGCCAGCTACGAGCTGTTTCTCCGCGGCATGCTCGACAAAATCGGCGCCTACCCCGACATGCTGCACATCGGCGACTACAAGACCGCGTCGAACATGTTCACCGAGCACACCTATACGCCGGCGCATCGGGAGATGGCGGAGTCGCTCAACACCGACATGTACGAGCAGCTGGTGCGCGGCATCGCCGACGCGCGGCATAAGAGCGAGAACGAGATCAAGACGCTGATCGATCACGGTCCCTATCTGCCCGAGGACGCGATGCGGGCGGGACTGATCGACGACCTGGCCTACGAAGATGAAGTGGACGACAAGATCAAGCTCGCGCCGGGTGAGACCAGCTATCTCGAGATGTCGGACTACCGTCAGGTCAGCGCCGCCAGCCTCGGGCTCGACCGCGGTCCGCGGATTGCGATCATCTACGCCTCCGGGCTGATCGCCTCGGGCCGAAGCAACGATTCACCGGGCGGCGACGTGGTCGGCTCCGACACCATCAACGAGTACCTGCGCAAAGCCCGGGCGGACAGCTCGGTGCGCGCGATCGTCCTCCGCATCAACAGCCCGGGCGGCTCGGCCATCGCCTCGGACATCATCTGGCGCGAGATGCTGCTGACCAAGAATCGCAAGCCGCTGATCGCGTCGATGTCCGACGTTGCCGCATCAGGCGGCTACTACATCGCCATGCCGGCTCACGCCATCGTCGCCGAGCCGTCGACGCTGACCGGCTCGATCGGCGTCGTGCTGACGAAGTTCGTGATCGACGGCACGCTGAAGAAGCTCGGGATGAACATGGAAGGAGTGGCGCGCGGGCGCTACGCCGACCTCTACTCGCCGGTCAAACCGTTTTCGCCCGAGGAGAAGGCGCGCGTCTTCGAGACGATGCAGGCGACCTACGACACGTTCGTCGAGAAGGCGGCGCAGGGGCGGAACACGACGCCGGAAAAGATCGACGCGATCGGGCAGGGCCGGGTCTGGACCGGGCGTCAGGCGAAGGAGATCGGGCTGGTCGACGAATTGGGCGGCCTCGATCGCGCCATCGCGCTCGCCAAGCAGCGCGCACGGATTCCGCAGGAGTCGGAAGTCGAGCTGGTCATCTATCCGCCGCGGAAGACGTTCTACGACTACGTGCGCAGCCCGTTCGGG
This sequence comes from uncultured Acidobacteriota bacterium, assembly GCA_963771415.1. Classification (GTDB taxonomy): domain Bacteria; phylum Acidobacteriota; class Vicinamibacteria; order Vicinamibacterales; family 2-12-FULL-66-21; genus CAWAZT01. The sequence goes on from CAVYTI010000002.1 coordinate 132,002, forward strand.
TCGACCGATGGCAGCACGACGCTGGCGTCGATGCTCGGCCTGCGCAATCCTCGCGTCGTCCAGGCGCTGACGGCGCCGCTGCAGGTATTCCGCCGCGGCGAGCCGCTGGCGCTGATGCCGAACGTATTCGTGCACTGACACCGGAGTCCCTGGTCCTTAGTCCCTCGTCCTCGGGTCGATGTCCGGAGTCCCGAGTCCGGACGACACGTTATGATTTCACAGGCAGGCACGTCTCGGTTTCGTGGCAGAGCAAGAGCGAGTCCACCACCGGGAATCGATCGCGGAATCGGTCCGCTAGCGGGAATGACGGAAACCGGTCAGGCGGACTCGAGCACGGGGAAGGTGATCGTCACCATCGGGTCGCGCTATTCGACACGCAGCGCCGCCACGGGTTCGATCCGTGTCGCACGGCGGGCTGGACCGTAGCTTGCCGCCAGCGCGATCGCGCCGAGCGCGAGGACCGCGCCAATCAGCGTCAACGGATCGTAGGCTTTGACGTTGAACAGCAGCGCCTCGGCGGCGCGGCCCCCGAGCAGGGCCAGCACGATGCCCACGCACACGCCGACCACGAGCAGCAGACCGGTCTCACGAAGAATCACGCGGGCGATGTCGGAACGCGTGGCGCCGAGCGCGAGCCGCACCCCGATCTCGTTGGTGCGGCGGGTGACGGTGTAGGCGATCAGGCCGTACAACCCGACAATCGTCAGAACTGCGGCCAGCAGACCGAACCCTCCGGACAACGTCGCGAGCAGCCGCTCGCGCAGCAGCGTGTTTTCAATATCGCTCGTGAGCACGCTGTAGACCACGGTGATACGCGGATCGATCTGGCCGAAGAGCGCCGTCAGCGCCGCCGTGAGCGTCGCCGCCGGCAGGCTCGATCGGACGACGATCCGGGCGTAGCCTGGCGCTGGCTCCTGCATGTCCGCCATGAAGGCCACGGGCGAGAGCTTCTCTTTCAAGTCGAGATACTTGGAATTGCGCGCCACGCCGACGATTCGAAAGGTCCGCTCGGGTCCGAGCGGCGTGGCTTCGCGGACGATCCGTGCGCCGACGACTTGCGTGGCCGGTGGCAGTGTGGAAGCGAGCGCCTCATTCACGATGACGACCGGCTCGGAAGATATCGTGTCGGTCTCGTCGAAGTCGCGGCCGGCGACCAGCGGCAGGTGCAGCGTCTCGAAGTAACCGCGGCCGACGCTGCTGTAGAGGACGTTGAAGCGATGCCCGGGATCGCGATCGAGCCACATGTCGTTCCCCCTGGCGTCTCCGCTGAGTGGGACGATGGCGACCGTGGCGACGGATTGCACGCCTGGAAGTGCCCGGACGCGATCGACGAGCTCGCGTCGGAAGGGCTGGCGTCGATCGACCGGAATCTCGAGACGGCGATAGCCCAGGCCGGCGACTACGACGCCTTCCGGCCGGAAGCCCGGATCGATCGTCATCACGTTGCGAAGGCTGCGGGCGAAGAGCAGCGATCCGAACAGCAGCGTCAGCGACAGCGCCACCTGGGCGATGACCAGTCCACGTCGCAGCGCGACCGACTCGCGTCCGGACGTATTGCCGCGGCCGCTCGCCCGCATCACCGCGCCCGCGCCCACGCGAGTGCTCTTCAGCGCTGGCGCGAGCCCGAACAGCACGCAGGTCAACACTGCCAGCGCAACGGCGAAGGCGAGGACCTTCCAGTCGAGGCTCATCTCCAGCCTGGCGTCGAGAAACGCGACGAGGGATCGACTCAACATCCCCGCGAGGACGACACCGAGGAGGGTGCCGAGTGAGGCGAGCAGCAGGCTCTCGGTCAGCAGCTGGCGCACGACCCGGCTCCGCGACGCGCCCAGGCCGAGCCTGATTGCGATCTCGCGCTCGCGCGCGGTCGCGCGCGCCAGCAGCAGGTTGGCCAAGTTCGCGCACGCGATGACCAGCACCAGGCCGGCCAGCCCCAGCAACAGCCACAACGGAGATTCGTAGTCCTCGCGCAACGACGACAGGCCGGTGCCCGCGGGATAGCCGGCGAGCTTGAAGTTGAGGTACTTGTCGACGCTGACCGGTGGGTAGGCGGCCGGAAGGGCGGCGCGAAAGAGCGCCGGAGAAATGGCGGCGAGATGCGCGGTCGCGCGCTCGCGCGTCCAGCCCGGCTTCAGGCGCCCGAAGACGCCGAGCCACCAATCCGTGCCGACTTCCAGCCGACCCATGTGATCGTCGCTGAAGATGGGGTCGGCGCAGACCGGAAGCGCCACATCGAAGGGGCGGCCCACTTCGAGGCCGAAGAACCCCGCCTGCGAGACCCCGACGATCTCGACGGGGTGGCTGCCCAGCATCAACGTGCGGCCGACCACGTCAGGATCACCGCCGTAGGAGTGCTGCCAGAACGCGTAACTCAGCACGCCGCGCGCCGGACATCCCGGCCGGTCGTCGCCGGGACCAAGCGTGCGTCCGACGACCGGTTTCACGCCCAGCACGCCGAACATCTCGCCGCTGACCCACAGACCGGTCGCGGGACGGACCTCGCCGCCGGTCGCCAGGTTGAACCGGTCGGTGCCCCACGCGAAGATGCCGGAGAACGCCTGCTGACGGCCTTCGATCTCCCGCCAGATCGGGTAGGTGACGGCCGGATGCCAGGTCTCGAAGCTGCCTCGCGCCCCGGCCATGTCGGCGATGTGGACGTCGACGAGGCTGTCAGGATCGGTGACCGGCAACGTGCGGAGCCGTACCGCGTCCACGACCTGGAAGAGGGCGGTGTTCGCGCCGATGCCGAGCGCGAGCGACACGATGGCGACGAGGGCAAAGCCGCGGTTGCGATTGAACACCCGCGTCGCGTAGCGGAGGTCCTGCGTCAGGTGTTCGAGCCAGCGCCAGCCCCAGACGTCGCGGGTGGCCTCCTGGATCTGTCCAATATTGCCGAGCTCGCGCCGTGCCGCCCGCGCCGCGTCATCGGCCGACGCGCCGCGCGACACGCGATCCTCGGTCGCCTCCTGCAGATGGGAGCGGATCTCCGCCGTCAAATCGTCGCTGCGCCGCCACCATCTGAAGAAAGTCATGATTGCCCGCTCCTCACGCCAGGGAGTGGACAGTCTACATCCATGGGTGGAGGGTGTCTACAGCCTCACGCTTCGCTTGGGCCGGGTCGGTGCAGGATGCCGGACATCGCGTCGACCAGGCGCGACCAGCGCGAGCGTTCCGAGGTCAGTTGCCGCCGGCCGTTGGTGGTGAGGCGATAGACACGGGTGCGTTGCTTGTTTGGCGAGACCTTCCAGCTGGCCGCGATCAGCTTCTGTTTCTCGAGCCGGTGCAGCGCCGGATAGAGCGATCCGGTATCCACCTGGAGGACGTCGCTGGACCCGGCGCGAATCGCCTGGGCGATGCCGTAGCCGTGCTGCGGAGCCCACTGCAGTGTCTGCAGGATCAAGAGGTCGAGGGTTCCCTGCAGCAACTCGATGCGATTCTGGTAGCGGGCCTTCTTTGCCATGGATGTAGACAGTCTACTCCATTGGCACGGCCAGGGCCATCGCCGACCACCACCAAGGACGAGGTTCGTTGCAGTCCTCGCCAAAGCTCGCTAAGATCTTCTCTTCCGATGCGCAACTGCTGTTGTCCCTGCCTCTGTAGCCTTCCCCACCGGGGAGAGAGGGAGAGCGGTTCGCCTCCACGTTGATCGCGAACTTCCAGACTCGAGTCTCCTGGCCCCTCTCCGATGAGCGGGCCTTTTTTGTTTGGGGCGGCGACGTCATGCGGCGAGTGGGAGCATCGCAATGAAGGGAACCACATGAGCGAAGCATCATCGGCCGGCGTCAGGGCTGTAGCCGTGTCGGGGAGCCCCTCCCGTGAGTCGCGTTCGCGACGGCTCGTGGCGCATGCCATGGGTCGGCTCGCCGACGCCGGCGCCGAAACCCGGATCCTCGACCTCTCGGAGATTCCGGCCGACGATCTCCTCGCCCGGACGCGGTCGTCGGCAGTGGCCGCCGCGCTGTCGGAGGTCGACGCGGCGCACGTCCTGGTCATCGGCACGCCGGTCTACCGCGCGTCGTACAGCGGGCTGCTCAAGGTCTTCTTCGATCTGCTCACGCCGGATGCACTCGCCCAGAAAGTGGCGATCGTCGTCGCCACAGGTGCCGGCCCGGGGCATCAGCTGGTCATCGATCACGCGCTGCGTCCGCTGCTGGCGAGCGTCGGCGCGCTCGTCGTCTCGACCGGCATCTACGGAACCGACACGCAGTTCGGCCCGGAAGGCCCGGACCAGGCGCTGCTCGCCAGGGTCGACCGCGCCGTGGCGGAAGCGCTGAGCGTGGCCGGTTCGTTTTCGTCGGCGGACGTGCTGCCGGCGACGTCACACACTTCGAGGTAACGCGAGACATGGCTCAGGGTCACACACTCGGCATCTATTACGAACATCCCGACTGGTATCGTCCGCTGTTCGCGGAGCTCGATCGCCGCGGCGTCGCCTACGAGCGGCTGCACGCCGACACGCACCAGTACGATCCCGCCGACACGCGATCGCCACATGCGGTGGTCTTCAACCGCATGAGCCCGTCCGCCTACACGCGCGGGCACGCCGACGCCATCTTCTACACGTCGCATTATCTGGCGCACCTCGATCGGCTTGGCGTCCGCGTCCTCAACGGGTCTGCGGCATGGCGGACCGAAATCTCGAAGGCCTATCAGATCACGCTGCTCGAGCAGCTGGGGTTGCCGTACCCCAAGGCGCGCGTGATTCATCGCGGCGAGCAGGCCCCTGCCGCGGCGCGAGGCCTGCGCTTTCCGATCGTCGTCAAGCCGAACATCGGCGGCAGCGGCGCCGGCATCCGGCGATTCGATACGATCGAGCAGCTCGATCACGCGGCGCGGGAGGGCGCGCTCCAGCTCGGGATCGACAGCACGGCACTCGTCCAGGAGTACATCCCCGCCGACTCGGGCCGGATCGTCCGTGTCGAAGTGCTCAACGGTCGCTATCTGTACGCCATCCGGATCTACACTCCCGGCGACAGCTTCAACCTGTGCCCGGCCGATGTCTGCCAGAGCGTGGACGGCGCCGAGCTGGCGCGCGCGGCCTGCCCGGTCGACGCCCCGAAGAATCAGCTTCGCGTCGAAGGCTACACGCCCTCCGACGACATCGTCGAGGCCGTGGAGCGGATCATGAGCGCGTCGGGGATCGAGATCGGCGGCGTCGAGTACATGATCGACGCGCGTGATGGTCGTACCTGCTTCTACGACGTGAACGCGCTGTCGAACTTCGTGGCCGACGCGCCGCGCGTGATCGGCTTCGATCCGTTCGCGCGGCTGGCCGACTGGCTCGAGGCCGAACTGGCCCTCGCCGGCGCCCCCGCGTCGGAGGTGGTGTGATTCCACTGGTGAACGGCACGAGCACACAAGCGCTGGCGTCGGTGGTCGACGACCAGCGCTCTTCGACGCCGTCGGTCTGAAACGCGCGCGGGTCAGCGCGCCTTGGAGTGCACCGCGAAGGCCGCGCCCTGTGGATCCATGCACTGCGCAATCCAGGTGCCGCCTGGAACTTCCATCGGACCGTTGAGGACCTGCCCGCCGGCCGCCTTGACGCGATCGGCCGCCGCGCTCGAGCTGTCCACCATCACATACTGCAGCCAGTGGGGCGGCACGCCCGCCATCTCCGCCGGCTTGTTGAACATCCCGCCGGTTTCACGGCCGTTTCGGCCGAAGAGCCGGTAGACGCCCATCGGACCCATGTCGTGGTCCTCGCGTTTCTCCCAGCCGAAGAGCTTCTCGTAAAAATTGAAGCCGGCCGCGTAGTCGGTGGTCGCCAGTTCGTGCCAGGAGAACTCGCCGACCTTTGGATCCCCGTCGGGTGGTGGCGGATTGGACGAGGCGAACGCCGCGAACACGGCGCCCTGCGGATCCGCAAGGATGGCGAAGCGTCCGACCTTGGGGATGTCCTTCGGCTGAACGAACACCTGCGCGCCCAGCGACTGCGCCAGCTTGACGGTCTCGTCGGTGTTCGAACACGAGATATACGCCAGCCAGTGCGGCGGCGCGCCCGGATTCGGCTGCGGCATGACGCCGCCGATCGGCGTGGTCCCGACCGTCCACATCGTGTACGGCACCTCGCCTTCCCACGGCTGCGTTCCCCAGCCGCATACCTTGGTGTAGAAGGCCTGCGCCTTGGCGGGGTCCGAGGTCATCAGGTCGTACCACACGAACCGTCCACGTGTACTCATCTCGGCCATGCGTACCCTCCGCTTACAGAAACCATGATTATGTACCTGGTATCACACCGGCCTCTCTCCTTTTGTGACGGATCGCCGGGATAATATTGATCTCAACCATGCCTTCAGCCCAGCGCGCCCTGGCCGCCGCAATTCGATCGGATGACGTTCAGCGAGCCCGACAGCTCCTGCGCGACGAGCCTGAGCTGGTGGCGTCGTTGAACCGGCCGCTGGATGGGCTCGCCTTCGATGCGCCGGCTGTTGTTGGAGCGGCGCACAACCGCGACATGATCGATTTGCTGCTCGCGGCCGGCGCCGACATCAACGCCCGCAGCGGCTGGTGGGCCGGCGGGTTCGGCGTGCTCGACTCGGTCGATCCCGCGTTGGCGCCGTTTTTGATCGAGCGCGGCGCGCGCGTCGATGCGCATGCCGCGGCGAGGCTCGGCATGATCGATCGGCTGCGGACGCTCGTGGCCGCCGACCCCGCGGTCGTTCATGCTCGAGGGGGGGACGGGCAGACGCCGCTCCACTTCGCGTCCACGGTCGCGATCGCGGAGTTTCTTCTCGAGCATGGGGCGGACATCGATGCGCGTGACATCGATCACGAATCGACACCGGCGCAGTGGATGCTGGGAGACCGTCAGGACGTCGCCCGCTTTCTCGTCGCCCGCGGCTGCTCGGTCGATATCCTGATGGCGACCGCGCTCGGAGATCTCGACCGCGTCCGGCAGTACCTCGATCGTGACGTGGCAGCGGTCGGCACGAGCGTGTCGGACGAATACTTTCCCAAACAGAATCCGCACGCCGGCGGGACGATCTACATCTGGACGCTCGGCGCCCACAAGACGGCGCATGTGATTGCGCGCGAGCGCGGCCACCACGACATTTTCGAGCTCCTCATGGCGCGCAGCCCGATCGTGTTGCAGCTGGCGGTCGCGTGTGAGGTCGGTGATGAGCCGCTGGCGCGAACGCTCGCCTCCTCAGGTAGTGCGTCAGCGAAGGACCTGGCCGTCGCCGATCGCGAAAGGATCGTGGCGGCGGCGTTCGGCAACAACACAGATGCGGTACGGCTGATGCTCAGCGTCGGTTGGCCCAGCGATGTGGCCAGAGCCGGTGGCGATACCGCGCTCCACTGGGCTGCCTGGCACGGCAACGTCGCGATGACGCGCAACCTGCTCGAGCACCGCGCGCCGGTCGATGTGCGCGACCGCGATCATCAGGCCACACCTCTCGGCTGGGCCACCTACGGCTCCGTGCATGGATGGCACCCCGGCCGCGGCGACTACGCAGGCACCGTCGACGCCCTGATCGACGCCGGTGCGGACGTTCCCCCGATCACGCCCGCTCTCGAGGTCACCGACGCCGTGCGAGAAGTGCTCGTCCGCCGATCCCGGCCACGGTAGCGGCCGCGGGCCGCGGAGTACGCGGAACACGCGGACAAATCCTTCACGCGGCCGCGGAATACGCGGATGACACGGATCCGGGCCGCGGACTACGCGGATCACGGGCCGCGGAGTACGCGGATCACGCGGAATACCGGCCGGCGTACGAGTGACGATTCAATGGCCAGCGTAATCCGCGGCCCTCTTCTGCGTATCCGCGTTCCGCGGCCCGTCTTCTGCGTGACCGCGTTCCGCGGCCCGTCTTCTGCGTGAACCGCGTATTCCGCGGCCCGTCTTCTGCGTGATCCGCGTACTCCGCGGCCCATCTTCTGCGTGATCCGCGTATTCCGCGGCCCAATTCCATGGACTGCGGATGCGGAACATTGATTTTGCAACGGGGTCCAAGCTTCTAGCCTCACCAGCCCCGGCGCGCGCGTAACGCCACACTCGCGCGGAACTTGCCCGCCGCGTTGCTCCCGTTGTGGATGGCCGGCGTTGGCACGGCGGCACGCTTGCAGTCTGCGCCGCAAGAGCCGCCGGCCGCGATTGCAGATCTGCAATCGCGCTTCGATCCGGCAGAACGAGCCTGTCGTGCGTCTGAAGTAAGAGCGCGCGCTCCGCGCGCAGTCCTGGAGGTCGGACATGCGTCGAATGGCGATTGGTGTCTTCGCCGTGCTCGTCATCGTGCCCCCCGTGCGTGCGCAAGAATCACCGAAGACCGACGGCTGGGTGGTGCTGTCGATCGACGAGTATCGCGCGCTGCGCACCCGCGCGTATGCCTCGCCGCCTGAGGCGCCACCACCAATCGACGCCGCGCTGACGCGCGTTGACTACGACCTGCGGCTCGCCAACGACACGATGACCGGCGAGGCGCGGCTGACCATCGACGTATTGAAGCAGGGTTGGGTGAGCGTGCTCGTACCGCCGGGCGTGCTGGTCCGCGATGCGCGTCTCGACGGCCAGCCGACGGCGATCGTCGATGGCGATCCGCCACGCGTCTTGATCGCGCGCGTCGGTCGCTCGGTGCTGAACCTCGATCTCGTGGTGCCGCTCTCCTCAGCAGCCGGTACTGAATCCATCACGCTGCCGCCGTCCGGCTCCGCGCTCTCGGCGGTGTCGCTCGTGATTCCGCGCACCGGTGTGGACCTCGCCGTGAGCGGGGGCCTGGTGGCCGGGCAGAACGAAAGCGCGACCGAGACGCGCTGGGTCGTCTATGGGAGCCCCGGCCGTCCGCTGACGTTCAGCTGGAAGCGCAAGGTCGACGACCATCGATCGACCCTGCCGCTGCAGACACGCGCGCGCATCATCGAGCTGGTCGCGCTCGGGGAAGACTCGACACAAGTGACGACAAGCGTGCGGCTCGAGGTGACGCAGGGCCTCGCCCGACAGACGCAGCTCTCACTGCCGCCGGGCCTGCTGGTCAATCAGGTTGCCGGCGCGACGGTCGGTGACTGGAGCGCCGATGCCAACGGCCTCACCGTGACGTTCCTCGAGCCGGTCGCGGCCGACACGTCGTTCGTGGTGACCGGCGAAGTGCGCCTGCCGCGCGACGGCGCCATCGCCGTCCCGCTGCTGCGCCTGCCCTCGGCGCAGCGTGAAACCGGCGGCGTGGCCGTGGACGTCGTCGGCGCCGGCGAGATCGGCGAGCGCCAGCCACGAAATCTCGACCCGGCCGATCCGACGGATCTCGGTGACATCGTCGCCGGACGCGAGTCGCCGTCGATGGCGGCCTTTCAATTCACCCCGATCGCCGGCAACGCGGCGAGAGCGCTGACTGTCAACGTCTCGCGGTACACGCCACAGGCCGTTCTGATCGCCAACATCGAGGAGGCGCGATACGACGGCCTGCTCGGCGAGGACGGGAAATTCCTCGTCCGCGCGCGCTATGCCGTGCGCAACAACCAGCGCAGCTTTCTCGCCGTGGTGCTTCCCGCGCAGGCCACGCTGTGGAGCGCCTCGCTCGCCGGACGTCCGGTGCGTCCCGGCCTCACCGCCGATGGCGGGTTGCTGCTGCCGCTGCAGAAGGGCCGCTCGGGTGAAGAAGCGCCGCTCTTTTTCGTCGAAGTCATCTACCTTCAGCGTGGCGCCGCGTGGAACGAGAAAGGAGAGGCGCACATCGATCTGCCGGCAACCGATCTCCCCGTGTCGCGCAGTGGTCTGACCCTGCACTATTCCCCGCGATACGCGCTCGACGCTCATCCGGGTGTGTTTCGCGTCACCAACGATCCCGGCTCCTGGACCGGCGAGACGCGAATTGTCGACAGCGCTGCCGCAGGCCAGGCGTCGGCCGACGCAGAGAAAGACCTCCAGGCGTTGATGGACAGATACAAGAAGGAGAGCGGCCGTACCAGGCAGGGGACCGTTCCCCTCGCGATTGGCGTTCCCCCCGTCGGGCCCTCGATCTTTCTGGCGGCGGAGCTCACCGCCGAATCGCACGCGCCGTCGATCGAAATCGGATATCGCAGAACAGGAGGTCGGAAATGACGCGCTCTTCTCACGGCCGCATCGTGGCCATCGCGCGATCGCTGGCGGTCGGCATTGCCGCGCTCTATCCGGTCCTGGCGTCTGCGCAGGATGGCATCCGTACCCCCTCGGGTGGCGCCGGAACCGTCACGCTGACCCGAACCGATTACGACCGCCTGCTCGATCTGGCGAGTCGAAAGCCGGGCGGCCCTGAGGCTCCGCCGGTGGCCGCCGCGCTGACGCGTGCCACTATCCGCGCACGCGTCGACGGTCTGGTGGCGCGCGCCACGATCCAGGTCGATGGGGAAGTGTTTCGCACCGGCATGACCAAGATCCCGTTGATCAAGGGTGCCACGCTGCTCGACGCGCGCGCGGACAACCGGCCGCTGCCGGTCGTTGCGGAAGGCGAGACGCACCTGGCGATCGTGCCGGGTCCGGCGACCTTCAGCGCCACGCTCGAAATCGGCGCGCCTCTGGCGCTGACGCCCGGTCGTGGCGCGTTCACCCTTCCGGTGCCCATCGCCGGCAGTGCGACGACGACGATCGATGTTCCCGGCGAACAGACCGACGTCCACCTCTCGACCGGCATCGTCCTGCGACGGACGTCGGCGAACGGGCGGACCCTGGTCGATGCCACGCTCGATCCCGGTACGCCGGTGCAGGTCTGGTGGTCGACACGCGAGACGGCTCCCTCGTCGGCAACCGGTCCGCGCGACCTGCGGCTGCTCTCCGACATCAAGACGCTGATCACCATCGGCGATGCGGACGTGCGGCTGATCACGCTGCTCGACGTCACGATCGTGCAGGGCGATCCATCAGAGATCGACGTGTCGCTGCCCGCCGGGTACGAGGTGAGCAGCGTCAGCGGCGTGTCGCTCGACCATACCGAGACCCGTGCCGACCAGGTCGCGCTCTTCGTCACGAACCCGGCGCAGCGGCGGCATCAATTCCTGATCAGCCTGGAGCGTCAGAACAACGGTGGATCGTTCACGCTTCAGACCGGCCTCGCGTCGGTTGCCGCGGCACGACGCGAAACCGGTGAGGTCGCCGTCGAGGGCATCGGGACGCTCGAAGTCGTGTCTCCTGATGTGCCGGGACTGCGACGAATGGACGTGCGTGAGGTCGATTCGGCGCTCGCCTCGGCGGCCCGGCAGGCGCTCCTGGCGGCCTACCGGTATCAGCGCACCGCCGATGTCCCGCCCGCGTTGACGCTCGACGTCAGGCGTTTTCCCGACGCCGCCGTCCTTGCCGCGATCGCCGAACGTGGCGTGGCCACGACGCTCGTGACGACGGAGGGACGGGCGCTGACTGAGGTGACCCTGTGGATGCGCAACCGCGCGCAGCCCTTCATGAAGGTGGCGCTGCCGAGCGGTGCCTCGATGCTGTCGGTCGAGATCGCGGGTGTGCCGGCGAAGCCGGTCGAGGGCAAGGACGGCATCCGCGTGCCGCTGTTGCGGCCCGGATTCCGCCCCGACGGTCAGTATGTCGTCTCGTTCGTCTACCTGAATGCTGGCGTTCCCTTCGTGAAGAAAGGAGAGATGCAGATGACGCTTCCGAAAATGGATGTGCCGGTGAACGTCCTCGAGTGGGAGCTATTCGTGCCGGACCGTTATCGGGTCGATCGGTTCGACGGCAACGTCCTCGCCGCGAGCCTGCTGGAGATGAACGGTGGCGTCGAAGGTGGTCTGGCGGGCGGAGTGATGGGTGGTGTGGTTGGTGGCATGGCTGCGGGCGTCGGACCCGCTTCCGAGGTCGACGTGCCTCTGATGGTTTCCACCGGTCAGATTGTCGGTCGGCTGGCAGATCCCACGGGGACGGCGTTGGCCGGGGCGACCGTGACAGTCGAGGGCGGAGGCAGGAGGCAGTCGGTCATCACCGATGCGAAGGGGGACTACGTCTTGTCGGGCCTGCCGTCGGGGCCGCTCGTCGTGAGTGGCCAGCTGTCTGGCTTTTCGACCGCCCGACAGACTGTGATCTTCGATCAGCGTCCGCGTCGCGTCGACATGAAGCTGGCGGTGGGCGCAGCGACCGAGACCGTCACGGTGACCTCGGAGCCACCGCTGATCAACACCCGGTCGTCCGAGGTCGGCAATCCTTCAGGGCCGAGGAGCAGAAGAGCGTTCCGGCGCCGAAGGCGCGGCCGGACAACGAGCCGTCGATCAACGTGCAGAATCTGCAACGCCGTGCCTCCGGCGTTCTGCCGGTCCGGATGGACGTGCCCCGTGCCGGCACCTCCCATCGGTTCGTCAAGCCACTGGTGATCGACGAGCCTATCCTGGTCAGCTTCCGCTACCGGCAGTAATGGTTGTCACCTTTTTCCGACCAACCGTCGGCGGCGAGGGCTCGTCAAATAGGCCATGACGCGAGCCTGGCGGGCCCTCGTACGACGTCCGATCTTCTCCCTCGTCGTGATCATGACCATCGGGTCGGGGGTTGGCATCACCACGGCGCTGTTCTCGATCGTGGATAGCGTGCTCGTCCGGCCTCTGCCGTTTCCCGACGGCGACCAGCTCGTCAGCCTCAACGAGGCCAACCCGGCCAGCCGAGCCAGAGCCGCGCTGATTGCGCCCGCCAGGATGGACGATTGGAACCGCCTCTCGAGAACCTTCGAGGTCATCTCCGGAAGTTATTTTGAAAACCAGACCGACACCAGCGGCCCGGAACCGGAGCGGCTGGCTGGCCGACGCGTCACGCCCCGCTACTTCGACGTCTTCGGGATGGCGCCCCTCGCCGGTCGAACCTTCGTGGCCGACGAGGAACGCTTCGGCGGTCCGACCGCCGCTGTGATCAGCGAAGGCCTCTGGACCCGCCGCTTCGGGCGAAACCCCAATGCGGTCGGCAAGCGCCTCACCATCGGCGGTCGCGGCTACACCATCGTCGGCGTCATGCCGCAGACGTTCACCAACGCGACGATCGACGTCTGGGTGCCGGCGCAAGTGGCACCGGGACTGATGAAGATTCGCGACGCGCGGTTTCTGAGCGGCGTCGGCCGGATGAAGCCCGGCGTCACGCTCGAGCAGGCGCGGTCCGACCTCGACCGCATTCAGCGTCAGCTTGGCGAGCAATACCCGCAGACGGATAAAGACTGGGGTGTGCAGATTCTGGACCTCAAGGAGGCCCGGATCGGCGAATACCGGAAGGGTCTGCTCCTGATCTTCGGCGCCGTCTCGCTGCTCCTGCTGATTGCGATCGCCAACGTGGCGGGGTTGATGCTGGTGCAGCTCCGTCATCGCGCCGGCGAGTTCGCGATTCGCAGCGCTCTCGGCGCCTCACGGCGTCAGGTGGTCGGGGCCGTGATGCGCGAAGTCGCGATCCTCTGCATCGCCGGCTGCATCTTCGGCGCGGCGCTGGCAAAGGTCATGATTGGCGGGTTCGTGGCCGGCTTCGCCACTATCCCCCGGATGGCCGAGGTCGGCCTCGATGGACGGGCGCTGGCCTTCGCCGCGGTCGCGAGCGTCGCTGCCGCCGCGCTCTTCGGCCTGCTGCCAATCCTGCAATCGGTGCGGGCCAGGCTCGTTCCGTTGCTGTCCCTCGAAGGCCGTGGCGTGCTCGGATCGCGGCACGGTCTCCAGCGCGCCCTCGTCGTGGCGCAGATCGCGTTGAGCGTGCTCCTCGCCGGCGCCGCCGGCCTGCTGCTGCGCAGCTATGATGCGTTGACCAAGGTTTCAACCGGCTTCAACACCGACGACACGATCACGTTTCACGTCGGTGCCGCATGGGACGAAGATCGCGTGAAGGTCGGGCAACTGCAGACGCAACTGGTCACCGAACTGCAACAGCTGCCGGGTGTGCGCGAGGCGGGCTTCACGAATTTCCTGCCGGCGACGGGCGCCACCCTTCGCTACCAGGTGCATGTCGACGGCCTGAGCGGCACCGACGCGAACGGCCTGTTGACGGTCGGCTCGCGGTCTGTCTCTCCAGGTTACCTTCGGGCGCTGCAGATTCCGCTCGTGGCCGGCGAATTCTGCCCTGAGGTTCACCCGGGAGGGGCGGGTCCACGCGCGGCGATGGTCAATCGTCAATTCGTCGACGTCTACGCCGGCGGCGCGAACATCATCGGCCGGAACCTGACGATTGCCGAGGGAGGCAGCACCTGGCGCATCGTCGGGATCGTCGGCGACGTGATCGAGGACGGGCCCTCAGCGCCGTCTGCGCCGTATGCCTATGTCTGTCTCCCGGCCGGCGGCTGGCCCGATCCTGAATACGTGGTGCGGGCGACAGGCAGTCCACAGGTCGCGATCGCCGGCATCAGGCAACTCGTCAGGCGCCTCGATCCGAACCGCCCGCTGTTCGGCATGCGGCCGGTCGAGGAAATCATCGGCGAATCGCTCGAGCAGCCACGCCTCAACGCGAGGCTCCTGGCGCTGTTTGCCGGAGCAGCTCTCGGATTGGCGGCGCTCGGGCTCTACGGTCTGCTCACGCTGGTCGTCGCCGAGCGACGCCGTGAGCTTGGCGTGCGCATGGCGCTCGGCGCGTCGCAGAGTGCCGTGATGTCGCTGGTGGTGTCCGGCGCGGGTCGCCTGGTTGCCATCGGACTTGGCGCCGGCCTGGTGCTGACGTTCGTCTCGGGAAGCGTGCTTCGCGGCCTGCTGTTCGGCGTGACCGCACACGATCCGGGGGCGTTGACCCTCAGCGTCCTGGCGCTCGTTCTCGTGTCAGTCGTCGCGATCGCGATTCCGGCGCGTCAGGCTGCCCGCGTCAATCCAATCGACGCGATCCGAAACAGCTGACGGCTGTCGGCGGTAGAACGATCTACCGGCCGCGACCCTGGACGATGGGTTCGCGGAAACCCATGACGACGTAGACGTAGGCCGGGACAGCGCCATCCGCCAGACGCGCCGGCGCGAAGCTCCAACGCTCGGCCGCCTGGATGGCCGCCGAGTCGAACCCGCCGCCCGACTGCGTCACCCTGACTTTTTGGGGATCTCCCTGGGCGCCCACCTCGATCTCGAGCATCACCGTCGCATCACCGCGCGCGCGTCGGCGGATATGCCGGTGGTACGAGGTCCCGGGGAAACGGAATCGACGCCGGAGGAGTGCCGACGTCCCGCGGCGTTTCACCGAGGGATCCGCCGAGATACAGCGCCGGCGGCCGATACACCCCGATCACGAGCACGTGCGATTCCGCCTTGCGACGGCCATCCTTGGTGGTCATTTCGGCGGGCGTGAAGCGCCAGCCTTCGACCGCGGCGGTCACGAGATCCGTGTACGGCGGTGTGACCCGCAACCGCTGGATGGTGTCGACCTGGCCGCTGCTGCCGACCGTCACGTCGAGCAGCACTTCGCCACCGCCGACGATCGCGATCCCGGGCGAGGCCGGCGCGGGACCTTCGACGAGGCGTGCAGGAACGTAAAGATCCGCCTGAGTTCCCTGCTGGAGGGATCCAAGCAGCACGGCGCCGACGAGTGACAGGTATCGCATCGACTTCGCCTGTAGCGAGGTCCATAATAACTGGTCTTCGACAGGTGCGGCCGGGTGTGCCGCGGGGGCGTCCTGCCGTTGAATCGGTGCTATCATCCGGCCTTGGTGCGGGCCGGCTTCCCGCGCTCCAATCGCCACCTGGCCAAGGGCTGCGTCTCCGCCAGGTGAGGACCCTCCACTAATGCAAACGATTGGCCGCTATCAGCTGCACGAGAAGCTCGGACAGGGCGGCATGGGTGTCGTCTATCGGGCCTTCGATTCGCTGATCGAGCGCGTCGTCGCGATTAAGGTCATCTCGAGCCCCATCGAACCGAACCCGGAGATGCGCGAGCGGTTCTTTCGCGAGGCTCGTGCCGCGGGCCAGCTGTCGCACAAGAACATCATCACGATCCACGATCTGGGCGAGCACGAGGGGACGCCGTACCTGGCGATGGAGTACCTCGAAGGGGAGGATCTCCAGCGGCGGCTGCGACGGCCCGAGAAAATGAGCCTGTCGCAGGAAAGTGGATCTCTCGATCGAGATTTGTGAGGGACTCGAGTACGCCCACAGCCGCGGCGTCATCCATCGCGACGTCAAGCCGGCCAACATCTTCATCACCGAACGCGGCACGGTCAAGGTCCTCGACTTCGGCTTGGCCCGGCTCATGACCTCGCAGCTCACCAACACCAACATGTTGATGGGCACGCTGAACTACATGGCGCCCGAGCAGGTGCGCGGGGAGCGCGCCGATCATCGGTCGGACGTGTTCTCGGTCGGCGTGGTCCTCTACGAGCTGCTCTGCGGCAAGAAGGCGTTCGAAGGGGATTCGTTCGCATCCACGCTCTACAAGATCCTGCAGGAAGTGCCGGAGCCTCTGTGGAAGGTCGATGCGACGCTGCCGCGCGAGCTGGTCGCGATCGTCGAGCGGGCGCTGGCCAAGCCGAAGGACGAGCGCTATCAGCAGATGACGGATCTGCGCACCGACCTCGTCGCGTATCGTCAGATCCTCCACGCCGACTCGATCCTCACCGGGCCGATGTCGGTGCCGTCGCGTCCCTCGTCGGACGCGAGGCGCCTGGCCGAGCTCAACGCGCAAGACATTACGCAGCCGATGCCGCCGGCGACGCCGAGTCCGTCAGACGCACGGCCAGCCAGCGGGCCGCCGAGTGCGCGTCCGCCGAGCGGCGGACCGGTGAGCGCGACCACGCCGCCGAGTGGCGGTTACGCGGCTGGTCCTCCCGGCCAGCGGGACGCCGTTGACGGGCGGGCCGGCAAGCGTTCCACCGGTCGCCCGCCAATGGCGGCTGCCGATGATGATCACCACCACGTTTGCGGTGCTGCTGGTCGCCGGCGGCGGATGGTGGCTGGTGCAGCATCGCGCCTCGACGCCGCCCGCGGCGGCGCCCCAGGCCGCAGCTGAGGTGCCACGGGATCCGACGCTGGACATCCTGCGCCAGGCGAGGGACGCACAGCAGGCACAGGATTTCGCCTCGGCGCAGCGATACGCCGAGACCGTGCTCGCCCGCCTGCCCGACAACGCGGAAGCCCGGCAGATTCGCGACGCGTCGCGCGCCCGTCAGATCGAGATCGCGCTCCAGCAGGCGAACGCTGCGGTGGCGGCGGGCGATTTCGCCGATGCCTCGCGTGCGGCCGGCATTGTCCTGGCGCTCGACGCGACCAACGCCGAGGCCAAGGGCGTCCTGGAGCAGGGGAGTGCGCGCGAGCGGGCTCGCGGGGCCGATGAAGCGCGGCTGCGGATGGTCGAGGCGCGATCGGCGGCGCAGGCGGCCGGCGCTGCGAGATATGCCGGCGTTGCCTTCCGCGCGGCAACGCGGACCGATCAGGACGCTCAGCGGCTGTACAAAACAGGCCACCTGGCCGACGCGATGTCGAAGTTCTACGAGGCCAGCGGACTCTATCGCAGCGCGGAAACCACGGCGCGCAGCGCGTCGGCTGCTGCCGCGATCGCCGCCGCGGCGCCCCCGCCGGCCGTGCAGCAGCACTCGACGCCCGCGGCGCCGGCCCCCTCGCTGCCGCCACCCTCGTCGACTCCGGCGGTCCCGCCGCCGACCGTCGAGGCGCCGGCGGACACCGCTAAACCTGCCACCCAGGCTCCGCCCGTGGTCCCCGCGCCGCCGCCGACGGTCCGGCCGCAGGATCCTTCCCCGACGGCCGCCGTTCCGCCACCGCCGTCACCACGTCCGCAACCCGCGCCGCCGCAGCTGGATCTGCCGCAGCGTACGCCCACAGCAGAAGAACGGATTCAGGAGCTGCTGACGCGCTACAAGTCGGCGATTGAAGCGCGCAGCATCGAGGACCTGCGCCGCATCTGGCCGTCGCTCGGCGGCGCGCAGCAGGAGGCGCTCCGGAGCGAGTTCCAGAATGCCAGCCGCATTTCGGTCGATCTGCTCGACCCTCGCGTGCAGCTCTCGGCCGGGGCGGGTACCACCGCAACCGTGACGTTCATCCGCCACTACGTCGTGTCGTTCCCCGGGCAGGGCCCGGTCCAGAGCGACTCGCATACGGTGATGGAGGTCCGGCGCAGCGGCAACAACGCGTGGGTGATCGACAGCATCCGTTTCCGTTAGGCTCGATTGCGCTTTCTTTTGAAAGGATTTTGCAGATGCGAACAACTGCAGCTGTGCTGTGTGCCTGCGTGCTCCTCTTTGCGGGCGACGCCGCCGCGCAAACACGCCCGTCGTCGCTCTCCACGCTGTTCAGCGAGGTATACGGCCCCAACGGCCTCGTGGTCAACAGCGACGAGCAGCTGGTCGACGGCACGACCCACGCGGCCCACTTCAACAGCGCGTTTCAGTCGGACTTCCGGCTGATCAACATCGCGCTGGCCAGCCAGTTGACCTCGCTGCCGGTGCCGTCGCCCGCCTCGGGCTTCATCTACAAGTTCGACTCGACCACCGGAACGTTCGTGCGATCGACCCGGAGCTTCGGCCCGATTCTCGCCGACCGCGGTGAGACGATTGGCCGCGGCCAGGTGGCGTTCGGTCTGAACTACCAGTACTTTTCCTTCGATCACCTGGACGGCGTGCCGTTCACGGCGGTGCCCGCTGTCTTCCGGCACGACGCCTATAAATCGACCCCGGGCCGCTCCGACGTCATCTCCACGCAGAATACGATCAACGCCACCGTCGGCCAGATGACCGCCGCCCTGACCTATGGCCTCACCGATCGCATCGACATCTCCGCGGCGATTCCGGTCATCTCGACGAGGCTGTCGCTGCTCTCGAATGCCACGATCCAGCGGGTCGGAACCGGGCCGGACGTGAATACGCACTATTTCATCGACCCGACGGCGCCCGACGGCCGCCATGGGGCCACGCACCAGTTTTATTCCGCGGGATCCGCGACTGGTGTGGGCGATATCCTGCTTCGCGTCAAGGGCACATTGATGAAGGAAGGTGGCCGGGCGCTGGCCGCCGGCGTCGACGGGCGCTTTCCGAGCGGTGACGAAGAGAACCTGCTCGGCAGCGGCGCGTTCGGCCTGAGGCCGTTCGTCGCCTTCTCGTCGTCGTTCCAGGCCATCGCGCCGCACGTCAACGTCGCCTATCAGTGGAACGGCAGCAGCCTGCTGGCCGGAGACGTGGCGGAGCGCCGGAAAGCCGATCTGCCCGACCAGTTCGTCTACGCGTTGGGCTCGGACTTCACGGTGACTTCACGTTTCAGCCTGGTGCTCGATCTGCTCGGTCAGCGCGTCATCAACTCGCCGCGGGTGTCGACGGTTCCGTTTACGGCGACGGGCCCGTTCGGCAGCGTCGCGCTGCAAGACCTCACGTTCAATTCGACGTCGTACTGGACGAGCAACGGGTCGGTCGGCCTGAAGGCCAACCTCGCCCGCCGACTGCTGATCAACTTCAACCTGCGGTTCGCCCTCAACAGCAGCGGGTTGACCGATCGCCTGACGCCGCTGATCGGCGCTGAGTGGGCGTTCTAGTCGCGCCGATCGACGAGAAGCGCGCTCGCCACCCAGCTCACCAGGCTCACGATCAGCGCGCCCCCGAGTGCCGCACCGAACCCGCTGATCGAGAAGCCCGGCACCAGCCACGCCGTCAGCGCGAGACAGATCGCGTTGACGACGAAGATGAAGAGGCCGAGCGTCACCAGCGTGAAGGGAAACGTCAGCACGACGAGCACCGGCCGGATGACGGCATTGATGAAGCCGAGGACGATTCCCGCGATCAGGGCGGCGCTGGGACTGGTGAGGGTCACGCCAGGAATCGCCCAGGCCGCGACCATCAACGCGAGCGCGTTCAACAGGAAACGAAGCACCAGACGCATACCACGATCGTAGTCGATCATTGAAAAGGCGGGAGCCAAGTCGTGCCGTCCGCTCTACAGCAGGCGATCGGGACGAGCCGGAAGGTCGACTGGTCGCAATTCGAAGGCCCCGCGGCGCTCCGCTGCACGGTCGGCGTCGCGGTTCCTTTGCTCGCCGGCTTGCTGTTCGGACAGCGGACCGCCGGCGTGTTCGGGGCCGTCGGCGCGGTCTCGGTCGGGTTCGGGTCGTTCCAGGGCGTCTACCGCAGCCGAGCGGCGATCATGCTGACCGCCGCCGCCGGCATGGCGTTCTCGGTCTTCGTCGGATCGCTGGCCGGTGGTTCGACACTGGCGGCAATCGTCGCGGCGGGCGTCTGGGGCTTTGTCAGCGGACTCCTCGTCTCGCTCGGGCCAGGCGGGTCGTACGTCGGCCTCCAATCCGCCGTGGCGATGCTGGTCGCGAGCGGGTTCCCGTCCGACACCGGCACCGCGATCGGCCGTCTCGCGGCGGTCTTCGCGGGCGGCGCCATCCAGACGCTGCTGGTCGTTGTCCTGTGGCCACTGCGGCGTTATCCCGCCGAGCGCCGCGCGCTGGCCATCGTCTACCGCAGTCTTGCCAGCTACGCCTTCAGGCTTCCTCAGGGATCGCTGACGCCGCCGGATCCAAATTCCATCGAGGAGGCGCAGGAGGCGTTCCGTGATCCGCAACCGTTCGCCAAGGTCTGGCAGGCGCTGGCGCTGCGATCGCTCCTCGACGAAGCCGAGCGCATCCGCGCCAGCCTCGCCGCGCTCGCGCTGCACGGTCCGCCGGCGACGGACGCGCGGCTCGATCCGGACCCGCGGGCGTTTGCGATCTTCGCCGACTCGGTCGGCCAGCTGCTGCGCGAAATCGGCAACGCGCTCGACGAGGCGCGCGAACCGTCGGCGCCCGAGTTCTGGCTGTCGCTCGAGTCCGCCGCGGCGCAGCTGCATGGCAGCCGCCACCTGATCGACGGTCTGCTCGGACAGCTTCGTGCCGCCTGGCGGGTGGGCGGTGTGATGTCCGGCCCACGCCCCGATCGCACCGAATCGACGGATCCGGTGCGGCCTCTCCGTCGCCTGCCGCCGATCGGAGATGCATTCAACACGCTGCGGGCGAATCTGACGCTCGAGTCGACGACGTTTCGGCACGCGATCCGCCTCGGCGTCACGCTGGCCATCGCCACCGAGGTGTATCGCTGGCTCGAGTTGCCGCGAGGCTACTGGGTGCCGATGACGGCGCTCCTCGTGCTGAAGCCGGAGTTTCACGGCACATTCGCGACCGGCCTGGCTCGTGTCGCTGGCACGCTGGTCGGCGCGGCCGGTGCGGCGTTGATCACCGTTGCTCTCGGCCCAGGTCCGTTCACCCTGGTGCTGCTGGTGTTGGGATTCGTCTGGTGCGGCTACGCCTTCTCGCGCACGAACTACACCATCTTCGTCGTCTGCATCACCGGCTACGTCGTCTTCCTGCTCGCGCTCGCCGGCGTTCCGGAGAGCACGGCGGCGAGATATCGCAGCCTTGACACGGCCCTCGGGGGCGTACTGGCGCTGGTGGTCTACGCCGCATGGCCGACGTGGGAGGGATCGCACGTCCGCCAGGCGATTGCCGATCTGATCGATGCCCACCGACGCTACGTCACCGCCCTCTTCGGCGGCCTGATCGACGCCTCGAAGCGCGATCGGGCGCGGCTGGGCGCCGCACGCGCGAACGCACGGTTGGCGCGATCCAACGCCGAGGCATCGGTGCAGCGCATGCTGGGCGAGCCCGCGTCGCGGCGGGCGATGAGCGGCGATGTCGCCCTCGGACTGCTCGCGGCCTCCCGTCGCCACGCCCTGGCCGCGCTGGCGCTGCAGGCGCGCATCGAGCGCGAACCGCGCGCCCCACCTCCCGAGCTCGAACGACTCGCGACCGAGATCGTGACGACGCTCGCGGAGCTGGCGCGGGCGGTGCGCGAGGGAACCGTTCCCAAGGACCTGCCTCCACTTCGCGCGACGCAGGAGCAGATTCGCGCGCTGACCCGCAGTTCGTTGATGGATGAAACGGACGTGATGGTCGACAGCCTCAACACCATCGCTGAAATGCTCGGCGGTCACCGCGTGGCATCCTGACCTGCCAGGCTGGTAGAATCAGCACCTTCACCCAGCTCGATCAAGAGGTACGTCGATGTCTCGATTCGTGTCAGTCAGGGTCCTGGCGGGTACGGCCGGCGTCATGGCGACCATGGTGACAGTCTCGGCACAGGCGCCGCCGGTGCACACGCACTACGCGAAACCACCCGGATACGATCAGGCTCCGGCCCCGGGACAGCCACTGGCGCCCAGACTCCAGAATCTCGGCGTGCACGTCTTTCCGGTGACGACGAGGGTCGCGCGCGCGCAGCTGTTCATCAATCAGGGGATGAACCTGGCGTACGGCTTCAATCACGCCGAGGCCGGTCGCGCATTCGCTGAGGCCGCCCGCCTCGATCCGCAGTGTGCGATGGCCTACTGGGGGCAGGCGCTGGTCCTTGGCCCGAACATCAACGCCACGATGAATGCCGACGATGAGCCGAAGGCGAAGGCGCTCGTCGACAAGGCCATCAGCTTGAAGGGCAGGGCCACACCGCGCGAGGGCGCGTATATCGATGCGCTGGCGACCCGTTACAGCGGCCGCGCCGAGGATCGAGCGGCAGCGGGATCGCGCGTTTGCCGACGCGATGCGCAAGATGTCGCGCACCTACAGCCGCGACCTCGACGCGAAGACGATGTTCGCCGAGTCGCTGATGGATCTCCGACCGTGGAACTACTGGACGCGCGACGGACAGCCGTATCCCGAGACGGTCGAAGTCAGGGATGCGCTGCAGCAGGTGCTCGCAATCAATCGTAACCATCCCGGCGCGCTGCATTACTGGGTGCACCTGTGGGAGATGACGCAGCCGGAACGCGCGGTCGCGGAAGCCGATCGCCTTCGGCCGCTGATGCCGGGGGCCGGACACATGGTTCATATGCCAGCGCACATCTACATGCGCGTCGGTCGTTTCGCCGACGTCGTCTCGTCGAATCAGGAGGCGGTCAAGGCGGACGAAGACTACATTGCGCAGTGCAAGGCGCAGGGCATGTACCCGCTCGGCTACTATCCGCACAACATCCATTTCGTCTGGATGGGGGCGTCGGCGGCGGGCCAGAGTCACCTCGCCCTCGAGTCGGCGCGCAAGGTGGCGTCGGTGATTCCCGCTGATGCGTTGAAGAACGTCCCGGTCCTTCAAGGGTTTCTCGTCGTGCCGTACTGGGCGATGGTGCGGTTCGGTCAGTGGGCGGACATTCTCGCCGACAAGGGACCGACCTTCGACACGCCGTTCACGCGCGGCGCGTGGAAGTTCGCCCGGGGCATGGCGCTGACCGCCACGGGACGGCTCGAGGAGGCGGACAAGGAGCTGACCGAGCTCAAGGCCATCGTCGACGATCACGCGCTCGATCAGTCGGTGACCTCGTCGGTGAACAGCGGGCGCGCGATCCTTCGCATCGCGCCGGAAGTGCTGGCTGGCGAGCTCGCGGCGAAGCGGAAGGATTGGGATCAGGCGATCCAGCATCTCGACCGCGCCGTGCGCTACGAGGACGTCCTCATCTATCAGGAGCCTCCCGACTGGCCGGCTCCCGTACGTCAGACGCTGGGGGCGGTGCTGCTGGCCGCCGGACGTGCCGGGGAGGCGGAAGCGGTGTACTGGGAAGATCTGAAGAAGAATCCGGGCAGCGGGTGGTCGCTCTACGGTCTGTCGCAGGCGCTGAAGGCGCAGGGGCGGACCGACGAGGCGTCGGCGGTCGAGACGCGCTTCCGCCTGGCCTGGAAGGACGCCGACGTCACGCTGACCGCGTCACGGATGTGAGTTCGGGGAAAAGGGGACGGTGGTCCCCTTTTCCTTCGCTCCTAGAACATGATGCGGAAGCCGAGCTGGCCGACGCGCTGTTCCGGTTCCTGGAAGTCGCCGGCGTAGGTCGACGGCTGGAGGAACAGCGGATTCGGCGACGTCGTGCCGTTGGCGTTGATCAGCAGCCGCGGATCGCGGTTCTGCGTCGCCGGCCCGAAGCCCGACGGGTTCTTCGCGTTCATCAGGTTGAACACCTCGGCGATCCCCTCGATGCGCATCTGACCGAAGACCGCGAAGGTCTTCGACACCCGCAGATTCAACTGCGATAGGCTGGCGCCCGTCCCGCAGTTAATCGTCGTGCACGCGCCGATGTCCTTCGCCGGCTGCCCGACGCCCTCGAACGCATACGCGCGCAACGGGATGTCGTCGTTGACGCCGTCATGGTTCAGATCGACCCCCTCGATGATGTTCACCGGCAGGCCCGAGCGATACCGCCAGATCGGCGACACCTGGATGCCCCATCCGACGTTGGCGATCGCGCTGATCGTCACGCGGTGCCGCGAGTCCGATCGACGTGAGGGTCCGAGCTGGACGTCGTTGAACGGATCTGCGGAGTTCTGGATGTTGACGACATCCAGCTCGTCACCGCTGTTGCCGGTCGTGCTCAACGACTTCGACAGCGAATACCACGCCGAGAGCTGGAGGCCATGATTCATCCGGCGGCGCACGCCGAAGCTGACGCCGTCGTACTCGCTCCGGCCGCGGCTGATGGCGATGGCGATATCCTCCGGGCTCGGCACGATCCCGAGCTCGCGCAGCGGACGGACCGGGTCGCCGGGGTGTTGTGCGTTGAGCCGAGGTCTCCACGCGATGTCCTGGCCTCTCGAGCGGACGTAGTCCACGTCGAGCACCGTGGCCGAGTCGAGCTGATGCGACCAGCCAGCCGACAGCTGATCCGAGTACGGCTGCTTGATGCGCGGCGAGGCGACGTGCCGGTTCAGCGGCAGCGCTCCGCCCGCCTCGTTCTGCGACTGGATGTTCTGGATCGGATCGGCGACCTGGAAGAAGCTGCCGTTCGGATTCCTGATGCCGCTCGCGTTGTTGACCTCGAACACGGTACCTGCACCGATGCCCGTCGCGTTGATTGCGGCAAACAGGATGTTGGAGTTGGTGTAGCCGAAGTCGAAGTAGCGCCCGTAGCCGGCACGGATCAGATCGCGGCCGTTGCCGCTCAGGTCATAGGCGAACCCGACGCGCGGCTGGATGTTGTCGTAGTCCTCTTTCGGGGTGAGTCCGAAATCCTCGAACCCCGGCAGGTTGCTCAGCAGCCCCGCCTTGCCGGCGGCGTCGAGCATCGCGAAGTTCGGATTCTTGCTCTGATCGAGCGCGAAGCCGGTATTGAGGTCGTAGCGGATTCCGAGATTCAACGTCAACTTCGACGTCACGCGCCAGTCGTCCTGAAAGTACGTGGCGAACTGCTTGGTCGGGATGTTCGCCTCGGCGGATCCGCCCTGCAGGGTCACCAGCGAAATCGGCCCGTTGAGATTGTTGTCGAGATGCTGGTACGCGTAGCCACCGGTTCCCGTATTGAACGTGATGAAGAGGTGCGGCTCGTTGACGAAATTCACGCCGGCCTTGAAGTCGTGACCCAGGCCGCCCATGCCGGCGGCATGCCACGAGAAGTCGTCGCGGAACTGCCACTTGCGCTGCTGCGTGATCTGCGGGGTGTTGGGGTTCTGGCCGACGGTCACGCCGTTGGGGAACTGCTGGAACGGTTCCAGGCTGTTGGCGGTGATGGCGTTGGCGAAGTCGGCGTACTGGAAGATGAACTCGTTGAGCCGCGAGCCGCCGAGCACCCAGTTGTGATTCACGTTGATGGAGTTGAACGTATTGGCGCTGACGCCCCAGTTCTCAACCACCGCCTGCGGCCCGGCGCCGTACGGCTGAGAGTTGGTGTTTCGTCCGTAGCGGATCGTCAGGTACTGCGCCGGCGAGATGTTGGTCGTCCCCTTGGCAGTGATCAGGTTTTCGCGGACCGGCGTGGTGAAGATGCCGTCCTGGCCCGGGAACAGGCCCAGCGTGTCGACGGTCTGCTTGGTATCGAGCTGGGTCCGTTCGGCGGCGGCGAAGAAGTGCGCGCGGTTCTTGACGATCGGGCCGCCGAACGACCCGCCGTACTGATAGCGTCGATAGTCCTGCTTGTCGACGCCGCTCAACTTCTCGGTCTCGGTCTGCGCGTTCATCGAGTTGTCGCGAAACAGGGTGAACCCGCTGCCCTGATACTGGTTGGTGCCGCTCTTGGTGACGATGTTCATCACGCCGCCGTTGCTGCGACCGTATTCCGCCTTGTAGCGTGCCGTCTGGAAGTTGAACTCCTGGATGGCCTCGAGCGGGTAGAGCTGCAGCAGGCCGCCGACGGTGTCGTCGTTGTTGTCGCCGCCGTCGATCTGGTAGTTCACGTTGCGGCCGTTGCCGCCGGCGATCTGCGGTGAGAACTGCGTGCTCTTGGTCGGGTCGCTGTGGAAGCCGAGACCGACGCCGGGGATGGTGAGCGCGAGGTTGGCGAACTGCCGGCCGTTGAGCGGCAGGCTCTCGATGTTCTGCACGTCCACGACGCCGCCAACCGACGAGGAGCTGACCTCGACCAGCGGGGAGGCGCCGCTGACGCTGACGCTCTCGGCGACCTGCGCGACCTGGAGCGTGAAGTCGACGCTCAACGTCTGGCCGACGCTCACCGTCAGCGCCTTTCGCTCGAGGCTGGAGAAGCCCGACATGTCCACTTTCAAATCGTAGGTGCCGATGGGCAGCGCCGACAGGCGGTAGAGTCCTTCGCTGTCGGTGACCGCCGATCGGTTGTAGCCGGTCTGGCCGTTGGCCGCGGTGACGGTCGCGCCAGGTACCGGCGTGCTCTGTTGATCGAGGATCCGGCCTTCTATATTGCCGGCCGTCTGCTGCCCGTACGCCGCCGGTGCGAGCGCCAGCATCAACGCTGCCGCGCGCGCGATCCCGAGCGTTCTCGAGTGACTCGCCATGGTCATGCTCCTTCTAAGGCTCACGTGGGGGTCCAGGCGCGCGACTCGACTCGCCTGCGCGCACGCCCGGTCCATTGAGCAAGCGGTGCGCCTGTTGTCGTGGGACGAACGAGTCATCGTGCGGTTTCGCACGTGATGGTGGCGAATGCCTGCGGGCGCGGGACGAAGATGCGCGACGCTTGACGAGGGACGAATGCGGTGACGACCGGCGAGGGACGAACGGCAACAGAACGTTGGACGAATTCAAATTCGTGAACTGAATCTCTTCAAGAGCTTGGAGCAATCGGCCGACGCAGGACCACATAAACCGATGACCAGGGCCGCGCTCGAGTGACGAAGTTCGCAGTTGATCGCCGCGACGCCAGGCCGTAGATTGTGCGCATGCTGACAGCTCTGCTGCTGCTCGCACCTCTGATGCAGGCGAGAACCACCGCTGCCGATCTCGGCTGGTTGAGTGGCTGCTGGGATCTCACCCGGAACGGGCGTCACGTGATCGAGCAGTGGAGCGCACCAGAAGGCGGAACGCTGATCGGCATGTCGCGGACCGTCGGCGACGGCGCCACGAAGGAGTTCGAGTTCGTGATGATCCGCGAGGGATCAGGCGGGCAGCTGGAGTACGTGGCGAAGCCGTCGGGCCAGGCCGAGGCCACGTTCACGGCGATTCGCGCGTCGAGCAACGAAGTGGTGTTCGAGAATCTTCAGCACGATTTCCCGACGCGCATCATCTATCGACGCAACGCCGACGGCAGCCTGCTCGCCGCCATCGAAGGACCTCGGAACGGTCGCACCCAGCGGATTGAATATCCTTACGCGCCGGCCGCCTGCGGCCGCTAGGGAACGCGGTACAGTCGAGCTGGTTGCGAGTCGAGTGGATCCTCGCTCCCACACGCCCACGACGCCGCTAGACTCTCAGGCAACAAGGAGGGCCCATGCCTGGGAAAGTTCAAATGATCGAATCCGGAACCGACGTCACGATTACGCTCAACGCGGACACCGCAACGATCTCCGCCGGCGGAAAAGGGCAGGGGAGCGAGCTGTTCCTGTCCAATGCCGCTGGCGCCGCGGTCGTGTTTCTGAGCACCAAACCCCGTCATCTGATGTTCCGCGCGGACGCCACGGCCGGGAACGTCACGGGGCCGGTGATGCTCAATATCAACGCGGGCACGCCCGAGGTGACGCTCTTCGGCGCGGGCGGCGGCAGCGGCGAGCCGAAAGAGTCAACGGTTCATCTCCGTGGCACCGACGCCACGGTGCGCGCGGGCGGCAACGGCGTGGACGGCCGCGTCCTCGTCCTGGGCAAGGATTCGAAAGCTCGGATCAGCCTGGAGGGCAGCACTGGAGACATCGTGTTGAGCAACGCGGATTGCGCCGAGGAGTTCGACGTCGACGAGGACGAGGACATCGCACCGGGCACCGTGATGATCTTCGATAACGACGACAAACTTCGCAAGTGCGCCGCCGCCTACGACCGGCGCGTCGCGGGCGTATTCTCCGGTGCGGGTGAGTACAAGCCTGCCATCGTGCTCGATCGCAGGAATGGACCGGGACGGCGCATCCCAATCGCCCTGCTCGGAAAGACGTGCTGTCAGGTCGACGCGCAATACGGTTCGGTTGAACGCGGCGATCTGCTGACCACCTCGCCGACCGTCGGCTTTGCCATGAAAGCCGGCGATCCCGCGCGCGCGTTCGGCGCCGTCATCGGCAAGGCTCTACGGCCCCTGGCCGAAGGAAGGGGGTTGATTCCGATTCTGGTAGCACTGCAGTGAGGACGTCATGACACTTAGCTTGCGCAATATCGCGGCCTGCCTCGGCGTGCACGGCGACTTTTCGGTGCGGCACGATATCTTCATCTTCGCTGCCGGTTCTCCGACTCATTCCCTGCGGAAAGTCCTCACAGCGATGCGTCAGGATTGCGAACCGTATATCGAGATGGAAACCCTGCTGTCGGTGAAGGCGGCGGCGTCGATCACGAAGCTCGCGATCGACCCGGCCGGGTTTCTGCACACGATCTCCTTCGACGTCGAGCTCACCAATCTCATCGACCAGACGGTGAACGTCTACAACTCCGCCGTGCTGCTGACCGACTCCGGCGGATCCGTTCATATGTCCATGCCCTTGTACGGATCGAATTCGCCAATGGCAGGACAATCGAACTACATCCCCGCTCATCAAACCCAGGCCGGCTCGTTCACCTATTTTTGGGGTGGCGGCCCGTTCAACCTGGTGATCAGTATCTGGGCGCAAGGCGGGCCGGAGTCGAATCTGCAACAGATCGTGCGACGCGTTCCCATCCTTCGAGATGGGTATCACAAACCCGCCGTGATTCAGGTGCCAATGCCGGTCTACATCGGGCTGTGGAGCCGTCCTGTGGAGGCGTTCAAAGTCTGGCGCACCGATCATCAGGCCACCTGGCTCATGCTCGCCGGACACATCGTGAACCTCTATATGAGCAGCATCACGGTTGACGGGTGGCACCTGACCATTCACTCGAACGGCAGCGTGCTCCTGGACCAGGAGCTTCCGCATGGCTTCTACAGCATTCAGTCGGGAAACGACATCCCGCCCGAGAACGGAAAGATGGTGCTCAAGGAACAGCTGTCCGGATTCATTTTCGGAGCCGAGATGTCCAACCTGCCTGGCGACCTGTCCGGCGTGACGGCCAAGCTCGTACTGCGCTATACGCGCCAGGTCGGTTCGGGCCCGCAAAAGGCCAAGGCGATTGTCGTGGCGCCGATCAAACACATGACGCCCACGGTACTTCGCGCTCCCGTGAAGGCGCCAGCCGCTGGAAACTGGCAGTGGGGCAACGCCCCCGATCACACGACGCACGACGCCCACGCCTGGTCGGGCGAGCGCTACTGCTACGACCTGGTCATCGTCCACGAGAGCGGGAAAACATTCTCCGGCGATTGCACCACGAAACCGGACGGCACCCATGCGGGCGCGTGCACTCACAACAGCAACTTTTTCGCGTACGGCCACCCCGTCTTCGCGTCGGCGAAGGGGACGGTCAAACTCTCGGTCGACAACCTGGACGAGAACTTCGGCTTCGATGCGAATCCGGCCACGAAGGGTGGCAATTGGGTGGTGCTCCAGCACGACGATGGGGCCATCTCCGGCTATTTTCACCTTCGCAAAGGAAAGAATCAGGTGACCGAGACGCAGATGATCGCCACCGGAAAGCAGGTCGGGGAAAGCGGCAATTCCGGCTCGTCGAGCGAGCCGCACCTGCATTTCGGCTACGTCACGCTGCATTCGACCGGCCGCGGCGTGATTTCGCCGGTGGCGTTCTCGAACTTGAAGACCACGTCGGGACAGGACGTCACTGTGGTCCCGGGATTCGGGTTGTACAGGAGCTGATCTGGTCGGCGGCGGCGCCTTCGACCGCAACAAGCAGCGCTTCGGCCGACTCCAGCGACCGGACCATGTGGACGTGCGGCGCCGGCGGCGGCCCCGACAGTTCACCAATCAGCACGACCGGCAGCCTGGCATGCGGGAACCGCCGCCGCAGCTCCCGGACCTGCGCCCACCCAGGATCGGCGTCGCCGCTGGCATCGACCAGCAGGACGTCCGGCGAGGCCTCACGGACCAGCCGCTCGGCAACATCCACCGCGTCGGTGCCGTACCACAACCAGGCATGGTGCCCGGCCTGTGCGATCCACCGGTACCACAGAGGACCCGTATCGACGTGCGCGACGACGACGATCGTCAGAACGACCGGCGCGGCCGGGCCACCATCGTCCGCCCGAGACCGCCAGGAACGGCGGGAACGGTTCATGTGTCCACTGTACGGGGCGAGCCAGACAGGAACCAGCGAAAGCTCCTCTTCGCAGGGATGAGCGACTTTCATAGCCACCCGGGCGCCGCGTTTCCCGTCTAACGGTCGAACGGAGGTCGTCCGGATCGACGATGACCTGCCAGGGAGGAATGGGATGAGTGCTCCGATCCTCGAAGCCCGGTATGCGGTCCGATCGGTCCTTCGATCGCGATCGGTCGCCATCTTGGCCGTGCTGGCGCTCGCGCTCGGCATCGGCATCACGACCGCCGTGTTCAGCATCTTCAACAGCGTCCTTCTTGCCCCGCTCCCGTATCCGAATCCCGACCAGCTGGTAATGGTGTTCGACACGCAGCCCGCGTGCGCCACCTGCCCGGCGTCGTTTCCGAAATATCACGATTGGAAGAGTCGCAATCAGGTCTTCTCGGCCATGGGCGGTTCGACCGAGGCGTCCTTCGTGCTGTCGGGGAGCGGCGATCCCGAGCAGGTCCGTGGCGTGTTCACCACCGCGTCGCTGATTGATGTCCTTCGCGTCCAGCCGGTCATCGGCCGGTGGTATTCGGTGCAGGAGGACCAGCCTGGCGCCGGCAAGGTCGTGGTGCTGGCGTACAAGTTCTGGTCCCGGCGATTCAATCGCGATCTGTCCGTCCTCGGCGCGCGCCTGACCTTCGATGGCGAGCCCTACGAGGTGATTGGCGTCATGCCCGAGAGCTTCCTGCATCGGAACGCCGATTTCTTCGTGCCGCTTGCGCGTCCGCTCGATCCGGGCACCAGAGGCAATCATTTCCTGAGCACCTACGCGCGGTTGAAGGAGGGCGTCACGGTCGACCGCGCGGCGTCCGAAATGCGCGTCCTGGGTCGGACGCTCGCGGTCGAGTTCGGCCACAACCACGGCATCGACGTGCGCTCGTACTACGAGGTGGCGGTCGGCAACATCCGCACGCCGCTGCAGGTTCTGCTCGGTGCGGTATTTCTCGTGCTGCTCATCGCGTGCGCGAACGTCGCGAATCTCCTGCTCGCCGCCGGCCTGGCCCGTCAGCGGGAGCTCGCGATTCGACTCGCGCTCGGCGCCAGTCACTGGGACATCGCGCGACAGCTCGTCTGCGAGGGGCTGCTGCTCGCCGCCGCCGGAGGCGCGCTCGGCCTTCTGCTCGCGACCTGGACGGTACGGGTCTTCGTCGCGCTGGCGCTCAATCTCCTGCCTCGAGCCAGCACGATTCACATCGACGGTCGCGTCCTGGCGTTCACCGCCATCGTCTCCACGATCGTCGGCGTTCTCTGCGGCCTCTGGCCGCTGGTCCGACTGCGCG
Source organism: uncultured Acidobacteriota bacterium (assembly GCA_963771415.1). Lineage (GTDB taxonomy): Bacteria > Acidobacteriota > Vicinamibacteria > Vicinamibacterales > 2-12-FULL-66-21 > CAWAZT01. The sequence goes on from CAVYTI010000002.1 coordinate 163,668, forward strand.
TCGGCGCGCTCACCGCCTCGATTCGCGAAGGTGATACCAGGACCGCGAGCGGCCGCTCGACCTTCGGCAACGGCATCGTCGTCGCGGAAATCGCGATTGCGTTCGCCCTGCTGGTCGGCGCCGGGCTGCTGCTGAAGAACCTGATGCTGCTCGAGCGGCGCGACGCGGGTATCGAGACCACCAGGATCGTGGCCTTCGATCTGGCGACGTCCGGTCCGCGCTACAAGCCGGACGATCAGCAGTCGGCGCTCTTTCGTGACGTCCTGGAGCGCCTGCGCGCGGTCGGCGGCGTGCAATCGGTCGGCGCCACGAGCCACCTGCCGATGTATCGCTTTGGCTGGAACGGCGAGCTGACCATCGAGGGCGGCAATCCGTGGGGCCCGCGCGACGCGCCGCTCGTCGAGAATCGCTGGATTGCCGGCAACTACTTCAGCACGATGGGCATTCCACTCCTGCAGGGACGGCCGTTCGATCAGCGTGACCGGAAGGGCAGCGGGCAGGTGGTCGTCATCAACCGCGCGATGGCCGAGAAGTTCTGGCCCGGCCAGAATCCGATTGGGCGACGCGTGGCGTCGAGCGGCAGCACCGACTGGTGGCAGGTCGTCGGCGTTGTCGGCAACGTCCGTTCCTACGGCCTCGGCTCGCGTGTGCCCTACGAGATGTATCGCAGCATCGAGCAGCAGCCTTTTTCATCGATGACGATCGTCGCCCGCACCACTGGAGCCGACCCGGAGACGATTGTCGGCAGCGCCCGTCAGATCGTCCGCTCGATCGATCCCCTCCTGCCGGTCACCAATGTGCAGACGATGGAGGAAGTGGTGAGCGCGTCGGTCGGCCAGCCGAGGCTGCTGTCGGCGCTGACCGGCGTGTTCGGAGGCCTCGCCGGACTGCTGGCGATGGTGGGTGTCTACGGCGTGACGTCATACAACGTCCGGCGCCAACGCCGCGAGTACGGCATCCGCCTCGCACTCGGCGCGGATCCGGGCGTCGTGCAGCGGTTGATCGTCGGTCGCGGTGTGGTCGTTGCTCTGCTCGGCGTAGCGATTGGCGCCGCCTCCGCGCTGTTGCTGACACGCACGCTGACGACAATGCTCGACGACGTCAAGCCGACCGACCCGTGGGTGTTCGCGCTCAACGCCGGGCTGGTCCTGCTCGTGTCAATCGGCGCCTGCTACATGCCGGCGCGGTGGGCCGGTCGCGTCGATCCCGTTGAAGTTCTGCGCGACGCGTAGAACACTAAGAGCTGTCTCACAAACCTGATGCTCGTTCCAAGGTGCGAGCGAGCATTTGCGAGCGAGCCACGCGAACGGAGCGCGCCGGCGAAGCGGCGCGCGAGAGCGCGTGTAGGGGAGTCCGAGGGGCGAAGCCCCTCGGATAAGACTAGGTTTCGCGCAGGGCTACGAGCGGATCGACCCGGGTCGCGCGCAGCGCCGGGATCACGCTGGCCGTCATCGCGACCAGCGAGAGCAGCGCCGCGACCGCGACATAGGTCCCCACGTCGTCCGGCGCGACCCCGAACAGCAGCTTCTCGATGGCCTGCCGCAGCAGCCATGCGCCGGCCAGGCCGATGCCGATGCCGAGTGCGGCCATGACGATCGCTCCGCGCAGGACCAGCGACAGGATGTCGGACCACGTGGCGCCATGAGCGATCCTGATGGCGAGCTCCTGCGTTCTGAGACGCACGGTGTACGACATCACGCCATACACGCCGATTGCCGCCAGGATCAGCGCCGCCGCGCCAAACAGCGCAATCAGCGTAGCTGAGAACCGCTGCGGCCGAATCGAGGCGCTGACGACGTCGTCGAGCGTGCGGACTCGCGAGAGCGGCAACTGGCGATCCAGCGACCGCACAACGCCGCGCACGCCTGGCACCATCGCCGTTGGATCGTCGGCGCCAGTGCGCACCACGATCGAGAAGCTCGAGAAGTACGGGTGCTGTCGGTATGGCTCGTAGACCTGCATCGGCGTGCGCTCGTTCAGGCCATACTGCTTCGTGTCGCCGACGACGCCGACGATCTCCCGCCAGTCGCTCGGGCCCTGGGAGACCTTGATGCGCTTGCCGATGGGATTCTGCCCGGCGAACTGGCGATCGGCCATCGCCTGGTTGATGACCGCGACGCGCAACGATCCGTCGCGATCGCCTTCCTCTATTCCTCGACCCCGAAGCAGGGGAATATGCATCGCGTCGAAGTAGCCGGGACTGACGGCGTAGAAGTTCGTCGAAGGTTGGGCCTGGCGATCGGCCGGCGGACGCCCCTCGATCTCGAAGCCCGAGACGAAGTCGTTCAGCATCGGGAGGCTCTGGGTCAGGCCGGCCGCCGTCACGCCCGGCAGCGCTCGGGTGCGTGACAGGAGCTCGCTGAAGAAGTGATCGCGCGGGCTGCCCTGGGCGTACCGCGAGTTCGGCAGGCTGACGTTCGCGGCAAACGAGTGGTCGGGCGAGAAACCGGGCGAGACGCTTGCCAGCTGGCCGAAGCTTCGAATCAGCAGACCGGCGCCGATCAGGAGCATCATCGCCAGCGCAAGCTCGGCGACCACGAGAACGCGCCGGACGCCCCGTCCGGTGCCTTGAGCGGATTGTCGTCCGCCGGCGGCGAGCAGCTCGCGCAAATCAAGACGTGACGCCTGGAGCGCTGGCAGCAGACCGAACAGCAGCGGGGTGATGACAGTGAGCAGCAGGGCAAAAGCGAGCACGCTTCCATCGAGGCCGATGTGGGCCTGACGTGGCAGCGTGTTGGGCAGCAGCGCGAGGAGCCCGCGGAGAAGCCATCCGGCGAGCAGCAGACCGATCGCCGCGCTGACGCCGGCCAGCGCGAACTGTTCGACCAGCAGCTGCCGGACCAGTTGTCCACGACTGGCGCCAATCGCGCCTCTGATGGCGAGCTCCTTGCTCCGCGCCGCGCCGCGCACGAGCAGGAGATTCGCGACGTTGACGCACGCGATCAGGAGGACCATCGCGACCGCGCCGAGCAGCACGAGCAGCGCGCGCCTGACATTGCGCACGTTGTAGTCCTGCAGCGGAAACACCAGCACGTCCCAGCCGGCGCTGCTCTCCGGGTTGCTCTGCGCGATGTGAGCGGCGACGGTGTTGACGTCCGACCGCGCCCGCTCCACCGAAACGCCTGGCTTGAGGCGTCCGATGCCCGACAGATAGTGACTGCCCATCCGCAGGCGCTCTTCCGCGGTGAAGGCCATCGGCACCCACATCTCGGTCTGCTCCGCCGGGAACTCGAACCCGGCGGGCATCACGCCCACGATGGTTACCGGCTCCTCGTCGAGACGCATCACCCGGCCAATCGCATCGGCGCGACCGCCGAAGCGCCGCTGCCACGTGCCATACGAGAGCAGGGCCACCGCCGGCGCGCCCGGCGCGTCGTCGGCGTCCGTCAGGCCGCGACCGCTCGCCGGGGTGACACCCAGCAGCGGAAAGAGGTTGGCGGTGACGCGATCGGCGCGCACGCGCTCGGGATCGGCGCCGCCCGTATCGAGGTTCGCGAGCTGCGTTCCCCACGCGGCAATTCCGTCGAACGAGGTGGTCTGGTCGCGCCACGCCAGATAGTGGCCGGGCGCCACGGAGAATTCCGGGAATTGCGGCAGCCTCCGCTCGCGCAGCAGCATCAACCGATCGGGTGCCGCAAAGGGCAGCGGTTTCAGCAGGACGGCGTTGATGACGCTGAAGGTCGCCGTGGTGAAGCCGATGCCGAGCGCGAGGGTCAGGATCGCGGTGACCGCATATCCGGGACGCTTGGAGAGGGCGCGGACGGCGTGGCGGAGGTCCTGTCCAATCTGCATGATTCGCGGGCTCCTCGGCGCTGGGGGCGTGGCCGCGCGATGGTCTGCGCGGGGGTCCGACCCGCTTAGACGGGCGGGACGGCGTCAGGGGTTGCCGTGAGGCGGCGGCCGCCGCTCACGGGTATCAGCCGGTAATCTTGAAACTCATGCGCTCTTCCACGGCACCAGACGCGCCCGTCGCGGTCACGTGCAGGTAGTAGTCGCCAGGCGCCAGCGGAGCCAGCTGAAGATCGAACTGGGTGACACCCTTGAGCGGGCCGCCGGGAACGGGCTGGATCTCGTGGACCAGCTGCCCGATCCGATTGAGCAGCTTGGCGGTCACGCGCGGGTCGTCGCCCGCGGACGCATATGCCGGTATCCGGATCAGCAGGCGCTCCGTTCGGCTGAATTCGCGAAGGGGGGCGGGGACCGCGTTCTCGTCCGCGGTGATATCGCGAAACTCCCTGGCCGATCGGGTCGCGAGCACGACGGGCGGTAGGAGGAGGAGCGGGCTGGGACCCTTGAGATTCGGCACTTCGAGGTCGCGGGCGTCGATATCGAGCCTTTCCCCACGCTCACCGAAGATCGTCATGTCGAGCTGGACGCGACCGACGGGCGCGTCGAACTCGGCGCGGTCCGCCGGCACGCTGCCGTTCTCAATCGCCGCCCGCACCGGACTGATCGTACCGTCGAAGAGGACCACGCCCTCCTTCGTGGTGGCTCTGAGCGCGACGCTCGTGGCTCCGGACTTGATGTTCCCGGCGGCTGGCAGTCGGCCCGGTTCCCACGTCACGACGACATGACCGCGGTTGTCCACCGCGCGTGTCAGACCTGACCAGACGTCGATAAACGGGCTGCGCTTCAGGAGCCGCATCGGTTCGGACGAGGGCATCGAGGCCGCGCGCATCAGGCGCCGCGTCTCCGCGGACGGCAGGGAAACATATCCCGCGCGGGTCCGGGCCTCGGCATCGCGGCGCAACACGCGAACGTTGACGGTGTGGTACTTGCCGTCTTCGCCGTGACCGGGCTTGTAGGCCAGAAGGTAGCCGCCGTCCAGCTCACGGGCCAATTGCTTGAGACGTGTCGCCGCGTCGGCGATCGGGAACACCGAGCCGCCGGTCTCGTCGACGATCTGCTTCAACATCGACGGCGCCGCATCCGTCAGGCTCGGGGGCAGGGAGGTCGCGCGGGTCGCAGGCGTAGACGGGAACGTCGTAGCGGTTGGCGAATCGCTCGACGATGCCCAGGTCGGGAAGCGCGCGGACCGAGAACGCCCGCGCCGCCGGCGAGAATCCCTCGCTGATCAGCAGGATCGCCGGGCGTCCGGCGACGCCGCCGAGACGCGTCGCCAGCGCCCGCATCGCGGAGAGCACGATTTGTGAGCGAGCGCTCTCGGCCAGCGCCGGCGATCGACCGATCGTCTGTTCCTCGAGCGACGTTCGCGGCTCATAGTTCCCGGCCCGACCTTGAAAAGAGGCGATCGCCGCGCGCATTTCATCGCGATCGTTCGTCAGACGGATCGACGGCAGCGAGTCGAGCGGCTTGAAGACAACGGCGAGATCGTCCGGCCGCAGCACCTCGTTCACGAACGCGGTCAGCGCCTCGCGGACGCGGGGAGCGGCCGCTTGGCTCACGTGGAACTCGTCGAGCAGCAGCGCGAGACGCCGTGGCTGCGGCGCGCGCGCCTCCGCCGACTCCAGCTTCTGGAGGACGTCGTCGTCGCGAAGCTGGAAATCCTTGGCCGAGAGTCCCGTCACCGGTCGACCGAGCTTGTCGGTCACGGTCACGGAGATGCGAACTGGCTTGGGATCGTCCGCGCTGGGCGGCGGCGCGGCGTCCCGCTGGGTCCGCGGCGATTGTGCGCCGGAGAGCAGGATCAGCAGCACGGCGAGCGCTGGAGATTTCACCGAGGGTCTCTCGTCCGATCTTGCTACATCGCGAGAGCGGCAACAAGGCGCCTCTCGCGGTCCGGAGATCAATTGGTGGGCCGACTGGAGGTGCCGGCCATCTTTCGGCCGGCCGCGTGCGGGAGGGTAAAAAGAGGGGGCCGTTCCCAGCTTCGATTTAGAGCCGCCGATCGGGAGGAGTCGCGGTGACTATCCGAAACCTAGGAGACGGCCCGTCTCCTTTGTTGCATTTGACTAGGCGGACGTGTCGAAATGATGGCGTGGCCGTGAACAATTGATGGCGTCACGACCGATCACGCCCTCGTCCTCAGGTTCAGACACGGCTGTGCTCGGTGGAGGACGCGACTGGTGGAATTGATGCGGCATTCATTGGCTGGCACGGCGGCACCTCCGTTGCTTGTCAGAGAGGCCCTGCCATTCGGAGGTTCCCCGTGATTCCCAAGCGGTTGATGGTTTTCTTGCTGGCCTGCGTCGCGACCCTCGTCATGTGGCCGTCGACTGCCTCCGCCCAGCACTACGGAGGCCACGCGCGGGCGAGCACCTTCGTCGTGGTGGGCGGCGGCTTTTACCGTCCGTACTATTTTCCGTTCTACGCCGGGTGGTATCCAGCCTGGTATGGGTTTTACGGCGCCTACCCGCCGTACGGCTACTGGTACGGCGGTTCGTACGCGTCGGTTCGATTGCAGGTGACGCCGAAGCAGGCCGAGGTCTACCTGGATGGCTACTACGTCGGCGTCGTCGACGACTTCGACGGCGTTTTTCAGCGCCTCGATACTCCCACCGGCCAACACGAGCTCCAGGTCTACATGCAGGGCTACAAGTCCCTGGACCAGAAGATGCTGTTCCGGCCGGGTCAGACTTATAAGGTAAGCGCGGTTCTGCAGCCGCTCGCGCCAGGCGATCCTCCGGAGCCGCGTCCGGTGGCCGCGCCGAGGCCGCAGCGCCAGTACCAGGGGCCACCGCCTGGATACCAGGGTCCCCCGCAGGGCGGATACCCGCCGCCGCCTGAAGGGTATCCGCCGCCGGCTGAAGGGTATCCGCCGCCGCCGTCTGGCCGGACGCAGCCGCCCGCTCACCAGGGGGAAATGCGCACGGCGCCCGGCACGACCTTCGGGACGATTGCGATTCGTGTGCAACCGGCGGACGCAGTGGTTGTGATCGACGGTGAGCGCTGGGACAGCCCGGACGGGGGCAGCCGGCTCCAGATCCAACTCTCGGTCGGACCGCATCACGTCGAGATCAGCAAGGACGGTTACAAGACGTACTCGACGTCGGTGACCGTTCGGGAAGGAGAGACGACAACGTTGAACGTGAGTCTCTCCAACGGCGGGGGATTGACCGGGGCCGCGATTTTTTCGAACTAGGACCGCACGTTCTGGTTTCCAACCTCCAACTCCCAAGGCACAGCTTGGGAGTTGGAAATTGTCTGCCGTGTTCTCACCCAGCTAGGTTCTCGCTTCCTGCACGGCACCGGCGGCCGCCTTTGGCAGCGTCAGCTCGACCCGGGCGCCACCATCTTCCAGGTTCGACGCTGACACCTCGCCGTGATGGCGCTCGACGATAGCCTGGACGATCGACAAGCCAAGCCCGCTTCCGGACGGAATCGTCGTCCCCGCGCGCGCCGCGTCAGCCTTGTAGAACCGGTCGAAGATGTGCGGCAGATGTTCCGGCGGAATTCCAGGGCCGCTGTCGGTCACGGTGATGCGCACGCGATCGTCGAGCCGTTCACCTCGCAGGACGATCCGTCCACCTTCCGGGGTATGCCGGATGGCATTGGCGGCCACGTTCTGCAGCGCCTGCTCGAGGCGGGAGGCATCGCCCCAGACGGTCAACGCTCGATCGGGCAGCTCGGTGGCGAGCAGGATGCCGCGTTCCGCCATGGCCGGACCATGCCGGTCGGCGACGCGCGTAAACAGATCGCTGACGTTGACCGACGTTGGCTTCAGCGTATCCGCTCCGCCCTCCAGCCGCGCCAGATCCAGCAGGTCGCCGATGATCGCCTCGAGCTTGTGGGTCTCTTCGTGGACGATGTCGAGGTACCGGCGCCGCGTGGGTTCGTCGAGCGTGAGCTCCGGCATCGACAGCGTTTCGACGTAGCCACGAATCGCCGACAGCGGCGTCATCAGCTCGTGCGAAACATCGGCGAGGAGCTGCCGCCGGGCCCGGTCCGACGCGGATAGCGCCGACGCGCGGCTTTGCAGATCGCCCGCCATGCGGTTGAAGGTCCGGGCCAGGGCCGTGACCTCGTCGCCTCCGGTTTCGCTCGCCCGAACGTCTGTGCGTCCCTCGCCAAGCGCACGCGCCGCCTCCTCGAGCGTGCGAAGCCGCTTCTGAGTGGGCCGGAAGACGAGCAGGGCGGTCGCCCCGGCGCCGATGGCCAGCAGCGTCACGCCAACCCAGGTCAGCGTAGGCGCCAGCTCCCACAGGCCGATGAAGACCCCCGGCGGCACCGAGGGCACCGCGACCATGCCCGCCTCGAGACCATTCACTTCGATCGGCGCGAATTCCTCTCGAATAGTGCGGAATCTGATCGGGCGTTCCGCTGCCCGTTCCGCTGCCCGCTCTGGTGTCCGGTCGGGCCGCGATCGGCGCGCGATCCTCGCGCAGCAGATGCCGCCGCGCGGCGACGGCGAGCAGTGGCGGAAGGGCGGTCGGCCGGTTCGATCCGTGGCGGCCGTCACGCAAGACCACCACGAACGGCTGATACGACCGCCCGTAGTGCGACTGCAGGTACGGCTCGATATCGAGCGCCGGATGTTGACCCAGCTGAGAGGCGATGTCTCCGGCGACCGCGACGGCCAGTTGCGCCGGCGTATGAGTGACGGGGTTGCGAGAGAGGCGGTTGGTCAGCCAGAGGAACAGCAGCGTCTGCGCCAGCAGCACGGCCGCGAGCAGCGCCACGAAGCCGAAGGCGATGCGCCAGTACAGGCTCCGGAACCAGCTGCGCTTAGACATCGGCGAACTTGTATCCCGCGCCCCACACCGTCAGGATCAACCGCGGATCCGCACCGTCGTCCTCGATCTTCTTCCGCAGCCGCTTGACCAGCGTATCGACGCTGCGCGCGGTGATGTGCGTCTCGGCGCCCCAGACGCGCTGCACCAGCGCTTCCCGGCTGAAGACGATGCCGCGATTGCCGGCGAGCACGTACAACAAATCGAACTCGTGAGCGGTCAGCTCGATGTCGCGATCCTCGAGTCGGGCCATGCGCCGCGCCGGGTCGACGGTCAACCCTCCGGCGCTCACGGCTACCGCGTGCGACGTCCGCTCCAGGCGCGCGGTGCGGCGTCGCAGCAGCGCCCGAACCCGGGCGATGAGCTCGCGGACGCCGAATGGCTTGGTCAGGTAGTCGTCTGCGCCGCTCTCCAGGCCGAGAACCTTGTCGGCTTCCTCCCGCCGCGCCGTCAGCATCAGGATCGGGACATCGCCGTTCTCGGCGTCGCGGCGGATCGCCCGGCACAGCGTCACGCCGTCGAGGCCGGGCAGCATGAGGTCGAGCACGACGAGATCGAATGGTTCACTTCTGGCCAGGCGCAGCGCTTCGGTGCCGTCCATGGCGCCCAGCGCGGTGAGCCCTTCGAGCTTCAGGTGGAGCAGGACCAGATCGCGAATATGCGCGTCGTCTTCAACGACGAGCACGCGGGCTCGCGGGGTGGCGCCGGACACGTCGGCGGAGGCCATTGATCGAGTGTAGCGGGCCGGACCCTCACGGACGAGGTACCTGGCTCCGTGCCACGATTTTTTCACGTCTGGGGGCGGTCCGCTACTGCGGGCGCCCGCAGAGCGCCTACCCGCGCAGAACCTTCACCGGATCGACGCGGGCGGCCCGGCGGGCGGGCACGTAGCTGGCCAGGGCCGCCACCGCCAGCAGCAGGAGGGAGACCCCCGCGAAGCTGGCAAGATCGTGCGGCGTCAGACCATAGAGGAACTTCCTCAAGGTTCCAGCCAGCCAGAAAGCGAACACCAGGCCGGCCGCAAGTCCGGCGCCGGCGATCTTCAGCGACTGCCAGACGACCAGCCTGACGATGTCGCGCGGTTGCGCGCCCAGGGCGGACCGGACACCGATCTCGCGTGACCGCTGCGCCACGTTATAGGACAGCACGCCGAAGAGCCCGACACCGGCGATCGCCAGTGCGAGCGCGGCGAATGTGCCGAGCAGCACCGCATAGAGGTGCGGCTTTGCGAGGCTCTCGGAAATCAACTCGGCCAGCGTCCGTACCGATTCGACTGGAACCGCGGGATCTTCCTGACGCACGATGGACCGCAACGTCGGCACCAGCGCCCGCGGATCGGATCCCGATCTCACGATCACGGACACGTCCGACTCTTTGAGCGCCTGCTGCGGCAGGCTCAGGTAGATCTCCGGCATGTGGCACGTCGGTGACGCTGCGACGCGCGGCGTCTTCGACGACGCCGACGATCGTCCGTTCGGGGTCGTCCTCGTTCGCGGGGATGATCCAGCCGAGCGCGCGCCCTTCCAGGAACTTTCGCGAGAACTCGCGGTTGACGATGACGGCCGCTGGGGCGCCCTTGCCGTCCGTTGCGGTGAATTCGCGCCCTTCGATCACCCGCTGGCCGAGCGCGGCGAAATAACCGGCGCTGATGGTGCGCACGCCGGTCTGGACATCCACCGTGCTGCCGTCGCGGCGCCGCAGCGGAAACGACGACAGCGACGTGCCGCCGCTGAACGGCACGATCGTGCCAAACGCCGCGCGCGTGATGCCCGGTACCGCCGAGAGCCGCTCGCCGATCCGATCGAGCGCCGCCGCGCGGCGTTCGGGTGAATAGGTGGTGTCCGGCAGCGACAGGCGCGCCGTCAGGACATTCAGCTGGTCGTATCCGGTGTCGGTGTGGACCAGTGCCGACGAAGCTGCGGATCAGCAGGGTCGCGCCGACGAGCAGCACGCACGCCAGGGCGACCTGCATCGCCATGATCACGGCGCGGGCCCGCGACGTCGGCGAACGCGTGCCGCCGCCGACCGGCGCCAGCGAATCATCGGTAAGAGCCTGCACCAGGCTCTCGCGCGCCGCCTGCAGCGCGGGGAGCAGGCCGAAGCCGACCGCGGCGAGGAGCGCGATGGCGATGGTGAACCCCTGCACCCGCGCGTCGAACGCCAGGTCGCCCAGCCGCGGGAAGTCCGCCGGCAGCAGCGACGGCAGCGTCGTGTGAACGATTGCCGCCAGCAGGACGCCAACGCATCCGCCGAGCAGGCCGAGCAAGAGGTTCTCGACGAGGCACTGCCGCGCGAGACGGGCGCCGTCGGCGCCGAGGGCGGCTCGAATCGCCAGCTCCCGCCGGCGTGTTGTCCCGCGCGCCAGCTGCAGGTTGGCGACGTTTGCCGTTGCCACGGTGAGCAGCAGCATCACCGCGGCAAACATGATGAGGATGGCCGGCCGGACGTCCGCCGTCAGCGCATCGAGCAGCGGCACGACCGAGACCTCGACCGGACCGTTGGTGCCGAACACCGCCATCATGATCGGCGGCGCGCTCGGCGCGGCGCGCCCGCGCGTGGTTCCTTCGCTCGCGGCCTGCGCCGGCGTCACGCCCAGCTTGAGCCGGCCGATCGCCCCGAAGATTGCCAGCGAGAAGCTGCCGGGATTGGTCGGCGAAACCAGCGGCATGATGTAGAACGGCACCCACGCCTGTGTTTCCCGATCGGGGAACGCGAAGCTCGCCGGCATGACGCCGACCACGGTGTAGCTCGTGCCGTCGAGTCGAAGCGAATCGCCAACGATCGTCGCGCGCCCGCCGTAACGGCGCTGCCACAGTCCGTACGAGATCAGCGCAATCGGCGGCCGGCCTGGCGACTCCTCGCCGTCGGTGAACGCGCGTCCCAGCATCGGCGACGCGCCGAGCAGTGGCAACAGGCTGGGCGTAATCTGGCCGATGCGGATGCGCGTCGGGTCGCCGGATTCGGTCAGCGTCTCGTTGTCGGTCGACCAGGCGCCCAGCCCGTCCAGCGTGGTCACCGAGTCGCGCCACGCCAGGTACGTGCCGTTGGTCATCATCGGACGGAACCGCCCGGTGTTGCCCTGACGGGTCTCGTTCAACCGAACCAGGCGCGGCGCTGCGGCCCAGGGCAGCGGCTTGAGCAGGACACCGTAGGTGATGCTGGTCAAGACGCCGACCGCGGCAATGCCCAGCGCCATCGTGCCGACGATGACGGCGGTGTAGCCGGGCTGGCGCCGGAGCAGCCTGAAGGCGTAGCGGAGATCCTGCATCACGCTGTTGACGCCGCGGCCCTCGGCCGGCGGGCACGACCAGCGCCGGCACCGAGCGTCCGCGTCGGCGGAGCAGCGTCGGGCTGGCGACCCAGATGCCAATCTGCTCGTCCACGCGCTGACGGGCCTCATCGGGATCGCAGCCGTCGGCACGCGCCGATTCGTAGGTTGCGGCGGCGTGCTGGGCCAGCTCGTCGAGCACGTCCGGCTCTGGCGGCGTCGGCCCGAATGCGTTGGCGGATGTGGGCGTGCCAGTCCACGGTGTCCTCAAGCGTGGCGGATCCGGGCCACGCGGTCGAGCGCGATAAAGAAGGTGTCCCACACGCTGCGCTGCCGCGCCAGAGCGGCGCGGCCGGTCTTCGTCAAGCGGTAGTAGCGGCGCCGCCGCTGGCCGGCCTTCTCCACCCAGCGTCCTTCGATCAGGCCGCGATCCTCGAGCTTGTACAGCGTCGGGTAGAGCGACGCGACGTGGAAATTGATCGTGCCGTCGGACCGATCGGCGATCAACCGGCCGATGTCGTAGCCGTGGCGCGGCTGTTCTTCGATCAGGGCGAGGATCAGCACTTCGGTGCTGCCGCGCTTCAATTCACGGGCGAGCCGGTCTGTGACCATATGTGGGCACGACAAATATGGATCCCGACGGCGGCGTCTGTCAACCGTCCGGCCGATTGGCCGTCGCCACCGAGGCCAGGCGCCGTGCTTGACGCCGTCCCGGCAAAACCCTAACACTACATCCCGTCCAAGGAGCGTCTGTGCCCACGATGGATCTCTGGTCGATGCTGTTCGTTTTCATGCTCGCGACGTTCGTCGGGTTCCAGGTGATCCAGAACGTCTCGCGGCTGCTGCACACGCCGCTGATGTCGCTGACCAACGCGATCTCCGCGATTGCCGTCGTCGGCTCGATCCTGATCGCCGGCGAACAGGAATCGGACTTCACGACCATTCTCGGGACCGTCGCGGTCGCCGCCTCGATGACCAACATCATCAGCGGCTTTCTCATCACCGACCGGATGCTGCGGATGTTCCGCGAGAAGGAGCGCCGTCCGCAGCCGGCGTCAGGCAGCGCGCCTGGCTCCGCCGGGGCGGCGCGATGACGAACCTGAACCTCATCGAGTTCAGCTACCTTGCCGCCGCCGCGCTCTTCATCCTGTCGCTGCGCTGGCTGAATCATCCGCGGACGGCCCGCCGCGGTGTCGCCGCGGGCGTGGCTGGCATGGCCGCCGCGATCGCCGGCACGCTGCTGGCGCCGGAAATCGTCGGCTACAAGTGGATCACGCTCGCGTTCGTCGTCGGCATCGTTGCCGGCGTGCCGCTGTCGTGGGTGCCGCTGACGGCGGTACCTCAGCGAACGGCGTTGTCACATGCCTTCGGCGGCCTGGCCGCGGGGCTGGTCGGGATCGCCAAGTATTCGCTCTGGCTGCCGCAAGGGCAGCTGACCACGTTTCGCACGTCGGCGATCGTGCTCGAGGTCATCCTCGGGTTTCTCACGTTCACCGGCAGCCTCATGGCCGCGGGGAAGCTGCAGGAGGTGATCCCGACCCGGCCGATCACCTATCGCAACCAGAACCTGGTCAACCTGGCGCTGCTCGCGCTGGCCATCGCCTCGGGGGTGTACCTGGCGATCAACCCGGCGTTCTGGCCGGCGTTTGCGTCGCTCATCATCCTCTCGCTCGCGTTTGGCGTGCTGTTGATCATTCCGATCGGCGGCGCCGACATGCCGACCGTCATCTCGCTCCTGAACTCGTACGCGGGCCTGGCGGCGGTCGCGATGGGCTTCGTGCTGTCGAACAAGCTGCTCATCACCGCCGGCGCGCTCGACGGGTCGTCCGGGTTCATCCTCTCGGTCATCATGTGCCGCGCCATGAACCGCTCGTTCACCAACGTGCTGTTCGGCGCCTTCGGTCAGGTCCAGGCGACGCAGCAGGCCGGCGAGGAGAAGGTCGTCAAGAGTGCGACCCCGCAGGACGTGGCCGAGCTGCTGGTGAACGCGAATTCCGTGGTCATCATTCCCGGCTACGGCATGGCGGTCGCGCAGGCGCAGCATCGCGTCCACGAGCTCTACGATCAGCTGACCAAGCGCGGAGTCGAGGTGAAGTTCGCCATCCATCCGGTCGCCGGCCGGATGCCCGGACACATGAATGTCCTGCTGGCCGAAGCGGAAATCCCGTACGAATCGCTGGTCGAGATGGACGACATCAATCCCGAGATGCCCCAGACCGACGTCGCCCTCGTCGTCGGCGCCAACGACGTCGTCAATCCGGCGGCGCGTCACGACACCAGCAGCCCGATCTACGGCATGCCCATCATCGACGCCGACAAGGCGCACACCGTGATCGCAATCAAGCGCTCGATGAATCCGGGCTTTGCCGGCATCGACAACGAGCTGTATTACTCCGACCGGACCTTGATGGCATTCGGCGACGCGAAGCAGGTCCTCGGCGACGTCGTCAAGGCGGTCGCCGGCGAGGGTGTCGCCGCCGCGCACTGAGCTGGTGTGCGCTCGGCTCGCGCACGCATGCGCCTGTCGCTTTTGCAATGACGGCGACAATTCTGCCGCTCAGCCGAACACTGGGCTCCCTCGCTATCGTTCCTAGTTTCTAGAGCTTGCAGGGATTTTCGATTGGCACGGGTGACGCATTTAGCTGCTGCGTATGTCTGCAGTGACGCAGCCGCAGCCGGTGCCCGGTGCGCCTCCCGCGGCGGTTCTTTTCATCGACGACCATCCCGAGGGGAAGGGTCTGTACCGGGAGTACCTGGAATTCTGTGGATTCCGCGTGACCATCGCGACCGGCCTGAATCTGGCCGACGGGGCAGTCACCTGTCCCGACGTGATCGTGATCGACCTGGCGATGCCGCGGACGGACGCCATCGCAACTATCCGCCAGCTCAAGGCGCATCCTGCGAGCGCTCGGATTCCGGTCGTCGCGCTGGCTGGCGTGTCGGATGAGCCGACCACCGCGCTGGCGCGCGCCGCCGGCGCCGACGTCTGCCTCGTGAAGCCGTGCGTGCCGTCACAGGTCGGTCGCGCTATTCAGACGCTGCTGGTCTGGCAGCGCTCCCGCCCGTCGGTCTGAGCCTCAGGACCGCCTCGGGACGTCAATTCCCACCTCCAACTCCCAACACTGCTGAATCTCAATCTCACAAAATCTCATCAGAACAGCCGGCCGCCGATCGCGACTTCTTTGTCGGGCGTCACCAGCACGACTGCCCCGGTGTCGTCAGGGACGCCGAGCGTCAGCACTTCTGACATGAACGGACCAATCTGACGCGGCGGAAAGTTCACCACCGCCAACACCAGGCGTCCGACCAACTCGTCGGGCTGGTAGTGCTTGGTCAGTTGCGCGGATGACTTCTTGACGCCCACGTCGCCACCGAAGTCGATTTGCAGGCGGTACGCCGGCTTGCGCGCCTCGGGGAACACTTCGGCTGCCAGCACCCGTCCAACCCTAATGTCGAGTCGTGCGAAATCGTCAAACGTGATCATGCGTTGGCCCGACATCATACAACCGAGGTTCGCAAGCTCGGCCGCGGTCGAGGCACGTGCCTTGCGTCCGCGGAATACGGGCCGCGGAGTACGCGGAATACGGGCCGCGGAGTCGGGCCGCGGACACGCGGAAGACCGCGGAATACGCGGTGGTTCTGGAGTTCTTCTTGACGGCCGCGGAGCGCGCGGAATCCTCGGAGGTAAAGAGGAGAGAGCACATGAGGACGGGGCGGAAGTTTGCGCTGGGGCTGCTGGCCGGAGCTGGCGCCGCAATGGCCTTTGCGCGCGTGGTACGAGAGAGATTCGCCATTTCGTTCGACGATCGCGTCGTGGTCATCACCGGGGGGTCCCGTGGCCTCGGGCTGGTGCTGGCGAGGCTGTTTGCCGCTGAGGGCGCGAGGGTCGTGCTGCTCGCCCGCGATGTGGCGGAGCTCGATCGCGCGAGAGCGTGACATCGAGGCGAGGGGCGGCCGCGTCCTGGCGATCCGTTGTGACATCCGACGTCGCGCCGATGTACGCGCCGCCATCGACCGCATCATCGACGAGTTTCGGACGATCGACGTGCTGGTCAACAATGCCGGCGTTATTCACGTCGGTCCGCTCGAGCACATGTCGGAGGAGGATTTCGAGAACGCGAACGCCACGCACTATCGCGGACCGCTGAATCTGATGCTCGAGGTGGCGCCCATCATGCGGCACCGTGGGTTCGGCCGCATCGTCAACATCGCCTCGGTGGGGGGGCGAGTGGCGGTCCCGCACATGGCGCCGTATTCAGCGAGCAAGTTCGCGCTCGTCGGCCTGTCGGACGCCGTGCGCGGAGAGCTCGATCAACACGGCATCCGCGTGACGACGGTCAGTCCGGGGTTGATGCGGACGGGCTCGCCACGCCAGGCGCTGTTCAAGGGCCAGCACGATCTGGAGTTTGCCCTGTTCAAGACGGCGAGCTCGATTCCGTGGATGACGATATCGGCGGAGCGTGCCGCGCGGAAGATCGTGGAGGCCTGCCGTTACGGCGATCCCGAGCTGACCATCACACCACAGGCGAAGCTTGCCGCGGTTGCCAACGCGGTCGCGCCAGCGTTGACGGCGCGCGCGTTGATGCTGGTGGCGTCACTGCTGCCGCGCGCCAACGGCGCTGACGGCAACGTTGCTCGCCGAGGGCGTGAGCTCGAACGTCACGACGGCCCGTCGCTCGCCGTGAGGCTCACGGACCAGGCCGCCGTCGCGAATAACGAAATCTGACGGACGATCGCGGCGGCGGATTACCGGCGCGCCGTCCCTTCGGTCGGCGTCCACGATGGCGCGTCGCTCGCGGGAAACGAGTCATCAGAGGCGTGCGATACGATATCCTTCGCGCGCCAGCCCCGCTCGTTCATCCGCACATCGAGCCAGTGTCGGGCGATGCGCGAAGTCGTGACGTCCCATCGCCGCGCGCACCGCGATCGTCGCGCCGAACGTCGCGAGGAGGCCCCCCATGAAGCCGCCTCGCCGCGCGCCGATCATCGAAAGGGCGCTGCCCCACGCCGCGGCCATCCAGCGCTCGCGATCGTAGCCATCGATCGTTGACGACAGACTCTGGCGTTCCCACACGCTCGGCTGGCTTCGTGACACGGTCAAATTCATTGGAGCTTCAGACATCGGAGAGCTTCCTCCTGCGGAGATTCCGGGCTGCACAACGCGAGCCAAGTTAAGCGCCGAATCACCGAGTGATTTTTGCACGATTCCTATGGATGGGTCAGGTTTTGACTCACGGGGACGTAGGGAGATGAGTCACCCTGTTCCATCAGAGTGTGACCTTCAACAGCGCGTCGGCCTCTGGATGGTGCTTCGCGAGGTTCTACTACTCGCGGTCGTCGGGATCGCCATCAGTGTGCCAACAGCCTTGTGGCGTCAAGAGTGGTGGGATCGTTCTGTTCGAAATGAAATCAAACGATCCGCTGGCGTTGATGGGATCAGTAGCGACCCTCGTGAGTGCGGCAATTCTGGCCGGCTACCTGCCTGCCCGCCATGCGTCTCGAATCGATCTGATGGATCGCTCTTCGGCACGACTGAGCGCGCAGTCGCTTCGCCGGGAGTGAGGACTCGCCCGGGACAAGGCCAAGCGACGTGTCGCGTCCGATCACCAACAGCCCGGACCGCGCCCGTCCATGACGAGCGCGGCCCGGCGTCGAAGAGCGCCGTTACTGCGTCGCGCGACGCCGTCTGGCGGTCAGGCCCAAGGCTGCAACCAGCGACGCGAAGCCCGTCAGGCCAAGGACTGGCAATGAGCTGGCGGTCTTCGGCAGCTTCTTTGGCGTAGTGCCCGTAGTCGCCCTGCCGGCGCCGCTGCTGCTGCTGATGGCGTCGACGCTGCCGGCGCCGCACGGCAGCGGGGGCGGGACTGGCCGTGCTACCGCTCTTGGCAAGGGTCGCCTGCACTTGTTTTTCGGTCATGACCTTGGGCGGTTTGGTCGTGATGATCGTCGCCGTCAGCTTGTCGTTGGCGCGGAAGTCCGTAATCTGCGCGGGCTGTCCCCCGCGCATGATCTTGACACCGCGCTTGTCGATGTCGCTCTGCGTGAACATCTTCACGCCGTCTTCGGTGCGAACGATGATGGTCGTGCCCATGGTCTGCAACACCGTCCCGTTCTTGACCTCGGTCACGGTAACGGGGATCACGGTAGTTTTCGTCGTGATGGTCGCGGTGCCTTCCATGCCAGGCTTCAGTTCGTTCACCGAGAGCATCTTCCCGTTGACGTTGAACTGGAAGTCCTGGGGCACGGTCAGTTCCTTCGTGCCTTCGGGCAGCTTGACGACGAGATCGTTACCCTCCACCGCGATGATCCGGAACTTCTTGGTCTCCGTGGTCGTTGCCGTCTGCGCCAGTGTGACCGCGGCCGTCAAGCACACGAACACACCACACAACACCACCCGAATAGTTGCCCGCGTCATAACTCCTCCTATCAAGCCCGTTTTGCAGTTTCCCACGTACCCTCACGACACGTGGGACGATAGAGCCCCGACTCACTTCCCTAGGTCGTGTGATCGCTCCGGGAGAGAGCACACTGCCGACCATCGCGCTGAGGCGTGCCGGACATAGGACACCTGCTCAGCGGTCCCGAGGAACGGCCGCTGTGTCGGCTCGCACGGCCCGGACGATGTAACGTTGCGGCGCTGGACCGACGTAGTAGAACGGGTAGCACGTCACCAGCGTGAGCGACCGCGTGGGTGTGGGGTCGAGCACCGATACGTCCTCCGGGTCGACGATCCAGACCCGTTCGACGCGGTACGCCTCCTTCTTCCCACGAACAGCCTCGAGTTCGATGAGATCGCCGGGCACGATGTCTTTCAGGCCCCGGAAGAACCCGTCGCGGTGACCGGCGATTCCGGAGTTGCCATCAGTCCCCGGCGCTGCCGTGTCGTCGATGTGACCCACGGCGCGGTTCAGCGTGCCCTCGTCAGTGCCCGGCAGGACCGCCACGTCGAGACGGATCTTCGGAATGTGCAGCACCGCGAGGGGCTGCGGTGCGGGTTCGTTCGAGGCGCGCCGCCAGGCGCTGATGCGTTCGGGGTCCCACAGGCTCAGGTCCGGCGTGGCGGTCTGCTGCGCCGCGGCAGCCTGGAGGACGGCGAAGCGCTCGAGTTCGTGGCGGGCGCCCGTCACCCCTGCGGTGTACTGCGCGCCCCACGCCACCAGGCAGACAAGACCGAACCCCCAAGCAGTGCGTTCAGCCGAAAGCCACACGGACCGGTAGCGGGGGGCCCGCGATATCGGACGGACTGCCGGAGCAGACTTCACCTGTCAGGAACCCCCTTGGAGCACTAGCGATGAGCCGGACATCATGACCAGCCCCGCGGCGGTCCTGTCACAGGAGCATGGGGCGTGCCAGGGAGGGGCCAAGGATCATTGCTGTTTGAGGGCCGGCACGAGGCGCTTTCCCACGGCCCGTCGGAGTGGGT
Organism: uncultured Acidobacteriota bacterium; assembly: GCA_963771415.1. Taxonomy (GTDB): domain Bacteria; phylum Acidobacteriota; class Vicinamibacteria; order Vicinamibacterales; family 2-12-FULL-66-21; genus CAWAZT01. The sequence continues at coordinate 182,989 of CAVYTI010000002.1, forward strand.
CCGTAATACCGTGGGTACCCTGTGCAGTTACCGATCCCGATGCTCCCGCACGCCGCGAAGGAAGAACGGGCAGGTGGCCCCGCCACGCATGGGTTGGACGGACGCAATATGGCGTGTCCGAGCCCTCCAGGTCCCACGCCCGTCGGTAGATGGACGGCTGACTGATGGAATTCGCAACAGAGCAGGGTAGACAGCGCGCTAAGGGTTGACACGGTCCGATATGCTATGTAATCATCCATCCGGATATACGGATATATAGCCTCTGTGACCCACGCCGCCATCTTCGACGACCTGACGGCGCTCTCTGACGCGACCCGGAGCCGCATGCTCCTGTTGCTGGAGCACCATGAGCTGACGGTGTCGGAGCTCTGCTCGGTCATGCAGCTCCCGCAATCGACGGTCAGCCGCCACCTGAAGACGCTGGCGGATGCGGCGTGGGTGAGCTCGCGCCGGGACGGGACCAGCCGCTACTACACGCTGGCGCTCGACGCGCGGACGGCGCCGACGCGAAGGCTCTGGGCGGTGTTGCGCGATCAGGTCGGATCGTCGGTGGGGGCCGACCAGGACGCGCGGCGTCTCAAGGGCGTGCTGGCTCGACGGCAGAGCACGTCCGAGGAATTCTTTGCCTCGTCCGCCGGACAGTGGGATCGTCTGCGCCAGGACTTGTTCGGGCCGCGTTCGCTGCTCCACGCGCTCCCGGCGCTGTTCGATGCACGCTGGGTCATCGGCGATCTGGGCTGCGGGACGGGCCAGACCAGCGAGGCGGTGGCGCCGTTCGTGGCCAGTGTGGTGGCCGTCGATCGGAGCGGGGAGATGCTGCAGGCCGCCCGGAGGCGGCTTCGCGATCAACCCAACGTGGACATCCGCCGCGGCGAGCTCGAGGCGCTGCCGATCGCCGACGGGGAGCTCGACGTCGCGATCATGATGCTCGTGCTGCACCACGTGCCGGATCCGCTGGCGGTGCTCCGCGAAACCGCGCGCGTGCTGCGCCCCGGCGGCCGGCTGCTGCTCTGCGACATGCTGCCGCACGATCGGGAAGAGTACAAACAGCAGATGGGCCACGTCTGGCTCGGGTTTGCCGAAGAGCAGCTCCGCCGGCTGCTGACCGTCAACGGGTTCGACGCGCCGCGCGTGATCCAGATGCCGGCGGATCCGGCCGCGAAAGGGCCGGCGCTGTTCGTGGCGTCATCGACGAAGTCCGATTCGGTGTGACACGGCTCCAGTTCATTCAAGCAGTCCGGCCGCGCCGGACACATCACAGACGAACGAAACGCACGAATAAGAGAGGTTGAGCAATGAGCACTGGTGTAAGCGAGCTGCATGCGTTCGACGCCGCGGTCAATGCGGGCCGCGTGCCGTACAAGGTGAAGGATCTGGCGCTGGCCGAGCTCGGTCGTAAGGAGATTCGGCTGGCCGAGCACGAGATGCCGGGGCTGATGGCCATCCGCGCGCGTTACAAAGGGCAGAAGCCGCTGGCTGGCTCGCGGGTCATGGGCAGCCTGCACATGACGGTGCAGACGGCAGTGCTGATCGAGACGCTCGCCGAGCTCGGCGCCGACGTGCGTTGGGTCTCCTGCAACATCTTCTCGACCCAGGATTCCGCCGCGGCGGCGGTCGTGGTCGGGCGCCCGGAGACCGGCGGCACCGCCGCCAACCCGAAGGGAACGCCGGTGTTCGCCTGGAAGGGTGAGACGCTCGAAGAGTACTGGTGGTGCACGAGCGAGGCGCTCCAGTGGCCCGACGGCAGCGGCCCGACCCAGATCGTCGACGATGGCGGGGATGCGACGCTGCTGGTGCACAAGGGTGTCGAGTTCGAGAAGGCGGGGCGCGTGCCGGCGTTCAACCCGGACAAGGATCCCGAGGAATGGGGCGTCATCCTCGACCTGCTGCGGGCCGAGCTGAAGACCAACCCGTCGCGCTGGACCAAGGTCACGGCGGCGATTCGCGGCGTCAGCGAAGAGACCACGACCGGCGTGCACCGGCTCTACCAGATGATGGAAGCCGGCACGTTGCTCTTCCCGGCGATCAACGTCAACGACTCGGTGACCAAGAGCAAGTTCGACAACATCTACGGCTGTCGGCACTCGCTCATCGACGGTCTCAACCGGGCGACCGACGTGATGATCGGCGGCAAGGTCGCGGTGGTAGCCGGCTACGGTGAAGTGGGCAAGGGATGCGCGCAGGCGCTGCGCGGCCAGGGCTGCCGGGTGATCGTCGCCGAAATCGATCCGATCTGCGCCTTGCAGGCGGCGATGGAAGGCTACGAGGTCAACACCCTCGAGAACGTCGTCGGCACCGCGGACATCTTCGTGACCGCGACAGGCAACGTCAACATCATCACGGTCGACCACATGGCGCGGATGAAGCACAACGCGATCATCGGCAACATCGGCCACTTCGACAACGAGATCGACATGGCCGGCCTGAAGAAGCGCGGCATCGAGCGGATCGAGATCAAGCCGCAGTACGACGAGTTCCGCTTTCCCGATGGCCACAGCGTGCTGATTCTCGCGGAGGGGCGGCTGTTGAACCTGGGCTGTGCGACAGGGCATCCGAGCTTCGTGATGTCGGCGTCGTTCACCAACCAGGTGATCGCGCAGCTCGAGCTGCATCAGCACAACGACAAGTACGAGCAAGAAGGTCTACATCCTGCCCAAGCATCTCGACGAGGAGGTGGCCCGTCTGCACCTGGATCATCTTGGCGTCAAGCTGACGCGGCTGACGACGGAACAGGCGGAGTACCTGGGCGTCCCGGCCGACGGCCCGTACAAGGCGGACATCTACCGGTACTAGGAAAAGGGGACAATCCGCCTTTATTCATCTGAGAAAGGCGGTTGTCCCCTTTTCCGTCGGTTCGTTCAGGAACCGGATCAGCGGCATCAGCGCCTTGAACGTGGCGATCAGCGTCGGATAGAAGGCGCGGTCGTAGGCGAAGGCTGCGGGAAGCTCTCGGCCGGCGACGAACCGGCGATGCTTCAAGTACGCTGCCGCCGGATCGGTCGCGGCAAACCCGCGCGGCACCCTCGACAGCGTCTCGCCTCCCAGCGACCCGAAATGCCGCCGGAACGCCGGCGCCGACGGGTGATCGTTTCCAGCTCCGGCCATGTGTCGGCGATGTGTTCGCGGAGCTTGAACAGCGCGGCAGGTTCGGGCGCGTACATCCCGCCGCCAATCCACACCCAATCGCAGGCAATCTCGAAATACAACCCGGCCCCGGCATGCCTTGGCAGACCTCGCCACGGAAATACCGCCGCGGCGTGGGTTTTCAGCGGACGCTTGTCGGGGCTGAATCGCGTATCGCGATAGATGCGGTAGAGCGACTGTTTCGGGGCTGCAACCAGCTCCGGCGCGAACGTCCGGAAATCCTGCCGCCAGCCGTTCGATGACCTCGAGCATCGGCGCGCGGACGTCGCGCTCGTACACATCTCGCGCGGGCCTTGAACCAGTCACGATTGTTGTTCCGCTTGAGCGAGCGAAGGAATGCGATCGACCGCGATGAGAATGGATTCGGGATACGCCGTGCCACAGTCCGCCTGATGCACGATCGAGTGGTCTGCTGCGACTCGCCGTCTCGTCACGGCGCCAGCCGAAGCTCGCGCTTCAGCCAGGCCTGGCGATCGTGCGTCGCCTCGGCGTTGAGCGCGTGCTCGGCGTCATAATACTTGACCGTTTTTGCGGTGCCAACCGCATCTGCCATCGCGTTCGCCGCGTCGTTCGAGACGAACTTGTCGTTCGTGGCGAATTGCAGCAGCACCGGCCGTGGGTGCGATCCGCGGGAGGAACTTGATCGGATCGAGCGGCGCGAGCTCGGCGATGAAACGGTCGCGCGCCTGCCCCTCGCGCTTGGGCGCGAACAGGAACCAGTCACTGAACGATCGAGTTCCGGCCATGAACACGAAATGCGTCGGTCGCGGATCGACCGCCACCGCCAGCGCGCCGTACATCGCCCCGAAGTCGTGGCCGACGCACGCGACGCGCGTGCGATCGATGCCCGGCTGATCGAGCAGCACGTCCAGCCCGCGCCGGATCTCTTTCACCTGCGCGACCGACATGTCGTAGTCCTTCTCGCTGTCCCGCTTCGGGAACCATGTCGGCTCCGACCACGGCGTGTCGATCAGCAGCGACACGGTGCCCAGCTTCGCCAGCTCCACCGCGTCTTCGACGAACTCGGTTCTGTTCGACGTCGGCTTTGGCGGCTCGTACCAGTGCACGAACAGGACCGCCGGCCGGGGTTGTCCCGCCGCAACGGCCGGCAGCACCAGGGTCGCGGCATTGCGCCCCGTCCCGGCCTTCTCGTAGGTGATCTCCCGAACCGAGACCCCATCGCGATCCGTCGAGGAGACCTGTTGGACCGTCGACCGGCCTGGCCGCGTAGTCGAACGAAGGGACGCGCCGCTCTGAGCTGCCGGCGCGACCGTCAGCCCCATCGCAAGCGGCGCGAGCACCAATGCCGACGGTTCGCAGAGCGAATCCATCGCCGATCAGCCTACCGCAGCGGACGGGCAGCGTTCCAGATCGATGGGACCAAGGCCGCTGGATGCGTGACGAACGCAGAAACTTCCAACTCCCGACTCTCAAGGTGGCTTTCGTTGGGCATTGGAGGTTGGGAGTTGGAAACGTACTGCTCGCCTGACCCACCAATCGACCCATGATCATTGACACTATGTAGAATTCAATCTATATAGAAACATGCCGTACATCACGTTGCCCACGACCCTGGTGCTGCAGGCGATTGCTGAGGGCGCGCGCCACGGCTTCGATATCGCCGACAAGACCGGGCTCCAGACCGGGACCGTCTATCCGTCGCTTCGTCGTCTCGACGCATCGGCTTCGTCCGCTCCAACTGGGAGAGCGAGCGGGTGGCCCGGCGCGAGCATCGACCGGCGCGTCGCTATTACGAAATCACCAAGGCCGGACAGGCTGCTCTCGATACCGCGCTGACCCGGTTCGCGCATCTCGGCCGCCTCAAGCCTCGACCCCGCCATGCCTGACGCCTACCGTCGATTCATCGCCTGGGTCTCGCGCCTGGTGCCAGTCTGGGGACGGCGTGATTTCCGCGCCGAATGGGAGGCGGAGCTCGCAGACCGCCTGGATCGATCGCCCGGTCCGGCCGTCGTGGGACGATCGACGTCGCTTCGTTCGTCGGGCGTTCGGCGCGGTGCCCGACGCCTGGTATCTCTTCCGCCAGCAGTGGAGCCTCGACATGATCCTGCAGGACATCCGCTTCGCGCTTCGCATGATGCGTCTGCGCATCGGCTACACCGCCATCGTCATCGTCACGCTCGCGCTGAGCATCGGGGCGACGACCGCGATGTTCAGCACCATCCACGCGGTATTGCTCCGGCCGCTGCCCTTCAGGGATCCCTCACGGCTGGTGAGAATCTGGGAGAACGATCGCCTGAACCACAAGCCGCGCTACTCAGTCGCGCCGGCGAACTACGACGACTGGCGAAATCAGACGCGGACGTTCGAGCAGATCGCCGCTTACCTGGGCCAGGGCGGCACCATCTCGGGCGGAGGGGAGCCCTTCCACGCAAACGTCGGCGTCGTCACGCCAAACTTCTTCGAAACCCTGGGCGTGGCGCCGATGCTCGGCCGCCAGTTGACGACGGCCGACGGTGTGCCGCCGAACAATCGAGTCCTCGTTCTGAGTCACGCGGTCTGGCAGTTACATTTCGGCGCCGATCCAGGCGTGATCGATCGGACCGTGCAATACGGGGACACCCCCCATCGCATCATCGCTGTCATGCCCGAAGGGTTTGCATTTCCGGACCGCAGGGTCGATGTCTGGCGGCCGCTCGGGATGCGGCCGGAACTGTTGGAGGGTCGGGCGCAGCATTTCTTCGACGTCATCGGGCGAATCCGGCCGACTGCCACCCTGGAGCAGGCGAGGGCCGATCTCGAAAACGTCGCGATCGCGGCGCAGAAGAAATATCCCCAGACCAACGATCAGCGGGGAACGACGATGGTGCCCCTGCAGGACGGCATCGTCGGGGAGGTGCGCCAGCCGCTGTACTTCCTTGCGGCCGCCGTCGGACTGCTCCTGCTCATCGCTTGCGCGAATGTCGCGAACCTGATGCTGGTCCAGAGTGGTGCGCGGCGCCGTGAACTGGCGGTCAGGAGCGCGCTCGGCGCGGATGGCTATCGTCTCGCACGTCAATTGCTGATTGAAGGGGTTCTGCTGGCGCTGATTGGCGGTGCGGCTGGTGTCGCGCTGGCGTCCGTAGCCACCAGGTTCCTGGCGCGAATTGCCGCGGACTATATCCCGCGCGTGACCGGAGTCCAAGTCGATCCCACCGTCCTCGTGTTCGCCCTCGTCCTTTCGCTCGGGACGGGGCTGGTATTTGCCATCGCCCCGGCCCTCCGGGCGTCACGCAGCGACGCGCAGCGGGACCTTCGCGAAGGAGCTCGCGGCTCGATCGGCGGCGGGCGTCTGATGCGGAACGTACTCGTCGTCATCGAGTTTGCTGCGGCGATCGTGCTCGTCGCAGGGGCCGCGCTGCTGCTGGAAAGCTTCTGGCGGGTCCTCCGAGTCGAGCCGGGGTTCGCGACGACGCAGGTGCTGACCGTCGAGACCGAACTGCCAGGGAATCGCTATGAGAAGGAGGGCGCGACACGCCAGTTGTATTCCGAGCTGACCCAGCGCCTCATGGCCGTGCCCGGCATCCATGGCGCAGCCGTCGTCAACAACCTGCCCTTGTCCGCGCAGGGCTGGACGTCATGGCTGACGATTGAGAATCGCCCCAGGCCGACAGGAGAACCGCCCGAGGTCGGCTATCGAGTCGCAACGGCCGGATACCTCGTCACCATGCAGATTCCCCTGTTGCAGGGACGATGGTTTGGCGACAGTGACACCCCGGACTCGCAGAAGGTCGTCGTGGTCAACAAGGCACTCACCCAGCGATTCTTTCCCGCTGGCAATGCGGTCGGCTCGCGCGTTCGACTCGGCCCGAACCCAAAGGCGCCGTGGCGCACAATCGTCGGCGTCATTGGCAACGTGCATCATGAGGGTCCGGAAGTCGAACCGGGGCCGGAGGCCTACGAGCCCTACGCGCAGGATTCGTTCGGCGATCTGACGCTGGTGGTGCGAGCGGAAGGAGACCGTGCAGCGATCGCCAACACGGTGAGGAGCGTGGCGCGGACGATCGATCCAGCGGTCGTGCTCTGGCGGATGCAATGGATGGACGGCATCCTCGACGACCACCTGGCGCCCCGGCGATTGTCGCTGCTGCTCGTCGAAGGATTTGCGGCGCTCGCGTTCGGCCTCGCGCTCCTCGGCATCTATGGCGTGATGAGCTACACCGTCAGCGAGCGCGTGCCCGAAATTGGCGTCCGCATGGCGCTGGGCGCCGCTCCCGGCGAGATCTATCGCATGGTGATCGGCGACAGCGTGCGGCTGGCTCTTCCTGGACTCCTCGCCGGCGTCGCGATTGCGCTGGTCGTCACGCGAATCGCGCGAAACATGCTGTTCGAGGTGTCGCCAGCCGATCCGCTCGCCTTCACGGTCGTCGGCGTCGGCGGACTGCTGATCGCGCTCATGGCCTGCTTTGTACCGGCCAGACGAGCCGCGCACGTCGATCCGCTCACAGCGATTCGCGCCGAGTAGGTTGGCGGATGAGGGATGACGGATGAGGGATGACGGATGACGGATGACGGATGAGGGATGACGGATGAGGGATGAGCGATTAGGGATTGAGGATTAGCGATTAGGGATTCGCGATTGTTAGAATTCGCTTACGTGTGCGTGCCCTCATCCTGATCTTCCTCGTGCTCGTGTGTGGAACCGCCTGCCGCCGGTCTGGCGTGGCGCCCGCGTCGGCATCACCACCGAACATCCTCCTGATCACGATCGACACACTTCGCGCCGATCGGGTCGGGCGCGGGTTGACGCCGGCGGTCGACGGCGTAGCCGCCAGGGGCGTTCGCTTCACGCACGCTCGAAGCGTGGTGCCGTTGACGCTCCCGTCGCACGTCTCGATCATGACCGGCGCACTTCCGCCCGTGCACGGCGTTCGCGTCAACGGCGCCTCCAGCCTTGCCGGCACGCCCACGATCGCGCGGGTTCTTCACGATGGCGGCTACCGTACCGGCGCCTTCGTCGGCGCGTACGTGCTCGATCGGCGCTTCGGGCTGGCGGACGGTTTCGATCTGTACGACGATCACGTCCAGCGCGATCAATCCGGGACTCAGCAGCTCGAGGCGCAGCGCCGGGGAGATGCCGTTGTCGATGCCGCGCTGAAATGGCTGCCCTCTACTGACGCCCGGCCGTTCTTTGCCTGGGTCCACCTCTACGATCCGCACGCGCCGTACGACCCTCCTCCCGAGTACCTCGAACGCGCCGGGCGCAACCCGTACGACGGGGAAGTGGCATTCGCCGATGCGCAGGTGGCCCGACTGCTGCAGTGGTTATCGACGTCGAGTCTGACCGCGAACACGGTGGTGGCGATCGCCGGCGATCATGGGGAGGGGCTCGGGGATCACGGCGAGCTGACGCACGGCATGCTGGCGTACGACTCGACCCTTCGCGTGCCGCTGGTGCTGGCGGTCCCCGGGCGTTCGCCGGCGGTCGACGATCGGTCGGTGTCGCTGGTGGAGCTCGCCGGGACACTGCTGCAGCAGGCGCGTCGTCCAATCCCCGACGGCATGCACGCGGCCACGCTTCTCGTGGAGAAGCAGCCGTCGCCGGAAATCTACGCCGAAACACAATATCCGAGGAGCGCCGGCTGGCATGCCCTTGGTGTGCTCGCCGACGATCGCTGGAAGCTGATTCAATCCTCGGAATCCGAGTTGTACGACGTCGCCGGCGATCCGACCGAAACCATCAACCTGGCCTCGTCGAAGGCCAGTGTGGTCGACGCCATGCGGGCGCGGCTCGCGACGCTCGGCATCCCGCGGGAGATGGCTCCGTCGTCGGCCGTGCCGGCCGATGCGGCGGAGCGATTGCGCGCGCTGGGATATGTCTCCGGTGCCGCAACCCAGGCCGCGGACACAGATGCAGCGGCGAATCCTGCCAGACGTATCGCGGCCTGGAACTCGTTCGAGCGGGAGCTGACGCGGCTGGCCGGCGGTGATGCTCGCGGCGCGCTGCCGGGTCTGGCGGGGCTCGCCCGCGCCGCGCCGGAGGCGCCCGTGTTTCAGGCGACCTACGCCCGCGCTCTCAAGGATACGGGTCGCGTACGCGAGGCTGTCGACGTCTATCGACGCGCGGTCGGGCGCTGGCCGCGCGATGCCACGATGTATCACGACCTGGCGGTTGCGGCTGAAGCCGCCGGACTGCCCGGGGAAGCCGCGCGTGCCGAGCAGGCGGCGCTGGCGCTGGAACCGTCGAATCCGGCGGCCGCCAACGGCTTCGGCCTGTTGCAGATTCGGGCGGGGAAGCCGTCGGCCGCTATTTCGTCGTTCGAGCAGGCGGTCAAGTCCGATCCCACGAACGCCACGTACTGGACGAATCTCGGCAACGCGCGTCGGGATAACAGCGACCCGGCGGGTGCCGACACGGCATATCGGAAGGCGCTCGAGGCCGACCCGAGGTCACCTGACGCCGCCAACGGGATTGGCGTGTTGCTGGTGCAATCGCACCGGCGCCGCCGAGGCGATCCCATGGTTCGAACGCGCGCTGGCTGGCTCACCGCGCTTCGTCGAGGCGGTCCTGAATCTGGGGATTGCCTACCAGGAGAGCGGGAATCCGACCAAGGCGGTCGAACAATATCGTCGCGTCCTCGAGCTCGCGCCCCACGGCTCGCGCGAGTATCAAGCGGCGGCGACGCTGCTGAAATCGCAGGAGTGAGGAGCGCCTTCAGGCCTGCCGGTTAATCGCGCCGTCCCGCAGCGCGGGCACGTCGGTGCCACTGAAAGAACGGAACACCGAGCGCCACCATCCCGACCCCGAGCAGCGACTGGACGGGCCGCTCCCGGAGGGTATTGAGGACCAGTCCCGTCATCGCTATCAGGAACAGCGCCGGCACCCACGGGTAGCCGACAACCCGGTAGGGCCGTGGGGTGTTCGGCTGCTTACGTCGGAGGGTGAACAACGCCAGGGCCGTAATTGCATGGAAGATGAAACTCGAGAAGAGTGAGTACTCGAACAGCTGTTCGTAGCTCCCCGACAAGACCAGCAACATCGACCAGAGGCCGAGCGTCAGGATCCCCGCCGTAGGTGTCCGGTAGCGAGGATGAATCCTGGCCAGCCAGCGGAAGGCCGGCGCGTCTTGCGACATCGGAAGACCGAGCCGCGAAGCACCGATGATCGACGACGACAGGCAGCCGAAGATCGACACCAGCACTCCCGCAGCCAGCAGCCGGCCGGCGGTCGGACCGAGCAGCGCGGTGGTGGCCTCTTCACCGATCTTGGCGGAGGCTCCGATTTCGGCCAGTGGCATCGCACGGAAGTAGACCAGGTTCACCAGCAGATAGAGCAGACCGATCAGGGCAGTGCCGCCGACCATGCCGAGCGGGAGATTCCGCTCGGGGCGTCTGATCTCACCAGCGGAGAGCGTCGCTTGGTACCACCCGTCGAAGTTGCCGAGGACGGCCAGCACTGCGAGCCCCATGGCCGCCAGGAGGTTCCCCTGCGGTAGCGGCGCGGCCCAATCGAGTGAAACGTTCGCCGGCGCGCTCAGGCCGAAACCGATCAGGCCTGCGACCAGCAGGAGTTTGATCGCGGTAAGAACTCCCTGGACCGCAGCGCCCTGCTTCGTGCCGACGTAGTTCACGGCGGACAACACGGCGATCGCGGACACCCCGGCGAGCTGCGCGGTGTTCGGCTCCCACCTCCACGGCCCGAGGGCAATGGACGCGATCGTGTGCTTGGACGAGAAGAACGGCACGAACGCCCCGAGATAATCGCCAAACGCCACGCCGAGGTACGCCACCGGTCCCGCTTGGATCGCCAGCAGCGCCGTCCAGCCAAAGAGGAAGCCCCACAGCGGACCGAAGGCCTGTTTGAGGTAGTGATACTGCCCGCCCGCCTCCGGAAACATGGTTCCCAGTTCGGCATAGCTCAGCGCGCCGGCTATCGCGATCAGGCCTCCGACGACCCAGGCGAGCAGCACCAACGCGGGATGGGGGACCGCACGTGGCACGAAGGCGGCCGCGACGAAGATGGCAGAGCCCAGGATGGTTCCCGCCGTGATGGTGGTCACCTCCCACAACCCCAGCGCCCTGGTGAGGCCGGCCGATTCCGGTGTCTGTACTACGTACGCTTCAACTGCCGCCAATGGTGACGTGAGCATACCCTATTGCTTTCGAAACGCATGGATAGCTCTTGAACGTTGACTCGCTTTGCCGGCCTTGGTCCGTCGATCGTGACACAGCACAAAAAAAGGGCGGCGCCGAAGCGCCGCCCTTTGTGTCGATTCGGTTGAAGACCGGTTAGAACGAGAACCGGAAGCCGATCTGCCCGACCCGCTGCTCCGGCTGCTGGAAATCGCCGGAGTAGACGGTTGGACGCAGGAAGTCGGGATTGGGCGTCTCGCTGGTGATCGTCCCGAGATTCTTGCGGCCGATGAAGGCGCCTGGATTCAGGGCGTTGAACAGGTTGAAGACCTCGCCGATCGCATCGATACGCGAACGGCCGATCAGCTTGAACGACTTCGACACGCGCAGGTTGAAGGTCGACAGCGCCGCCCCGCGGCCGCAGTTGATCGTCTTGCACGCGCCGAGGTCTTTCAGAATCGGATTGTGGTTGCCGTCGAAGCCGTTGAACGCGAAGGCCTCGGTCGGCAGGTCCGTATTCGCACCGTTCTGATTGAGATCCACGCCTTCCGTCAGCGCGACCGGGAGGGCCGAGCGGTAGCGGAAAATCGGCGAAATCTGGATCCCCCATACCGCCTCGTACGTGGCGGTGATCGTCGTGCGGTGCCGCGAGTCGGTACGGCCCGAGGGACCGAACTGCACGTCGCTGAACGGGTCCAGGTGGTTGACGATGTTACCGGTGCTGAGCTCGTCGGTGCCGTTTCCCGTCGTGCCCTTGGCCGACGCCAGCGAATACCACGCCGTGAACCCGATGTGATTGCGCACCTGCCGGCGAATGCCGACATTCACGCCATCGTAGGTGCTCCTGCCGTTGCTGATGTCGATCGTGAAGCTCGCCGGGCTGAACGTGCCGTATGGCGCCAGCAGCACCGAATAGTGCCGTGGTCCCGTCGGATTGCCGTCGCGCTGGTTCAGCGCGGGCCGCCAGCCAAGATCCTTACCGTCGGAATGAATGTAATCGACGTCGATCGCCGTGACCGCGTCGAGTTGATGCGACCAGCCCACCGAGGTCTGATCCGCATACGGCTGCTTGATGCGTGGTGACGCGATGTGCGAGTTGAGCGGCAGCGCGCCGCCGGCCTCGTTCAGCGACTGGATGTTGCTGACCGGGTCGCTCACCTTGAAGAAGCTCCCGTCCGGGTTCTTGATCCCGCTCGAGTTGTTCACGGAGAAGACCGTGCCGGCGCCGATTCCGGTCGCGTTCACGGCCGCGAAGAGGATGTTCGCGTTGGTGTAGCCGAAATCGTAGTAACGGCCCCATCCACCGCGGAACACATCCTTGCCGTTGCCCTTCAGATCGTAGGCAAAGCCCACGCGCGGTTGGACGTTGTTCTTGTCTTCCGCCGGGGACTTGCCGAAGTCCTCGAAACCAGCGATCCCGGCGAGCGCGCCCGCCTTGCCTGCCTTGTCGAGGATCACGAAGTTCGGATTCAACGACTGATCGATCGCCATCCCGGTGATCAGGTCGTAGCGGAATCCGAGATTCAGCGTCAGCTTATCGGTCACGCGCCAGTCGTCCTGGACGTACAGGGCGTACTGCTTCATCGGCGTATTGGCTTCAGCCGAGCCGCCGTTGAGACTGACCGACGAGAGCGGCCCGTCGACGTTGTTGTCCAGGTGCGTGTACGAGTATCCGCCCGTGCCGGTGTTGAAGGTCAGGAACAGGTGCGGCTCGTTGATGAAGTTCACGCCGGTCTTGAAATCGTGACCGAGGCCGCCCATGCCGGCCATGTGCCAGGAGAAGTCATCGCGGAACTGCCACTTGTGCTGCTGCGTCGCCTGCGGGGTGTTGAGATTCTGGCCGACCGTGACGTTGTTCGGGAAGGTCTGCGCCGGATCCAGGCTGTTTGCAGTAATGGCGTTGGCGAAGTCGGCGTACTGGAAGATGAACTCGTTCAACTTCGCGCCACCGAGCACCCAGTTGTGGTTCACGTTAAAGGAGTTGAAGCTGTTCCCGCTGAGACCCCACGCGGGCGGCGGCGAGTTCGGCGTCACACCGTAGGGCTGCGAGTTCTTGTTGTAGCCGTAGCGCACCGAGAGATACTGCGCGGGACTCAGGTTGGTGGTGGCCTTGGCCGTCACCAGCGTCTCGGTATAGGGCGTCGCGTAGACACCGTTTCCGGGGAACAAGCCCTTCAGATCGACTGCCTGAAACGTGTTCTGGTTCGTGCGTTCCACGGCGCCGAAGAAATGCGCCTTGTTCTTCACGATCGGGCCGCCGAAGCTGCCGCCGAACTGGTTGCGGCGGTACTCCTGCTTGTCGATGCCGCTGAGCTGCTCGGTCTCGGTCTTCGCGTTCATGTTCGTGTCGCGGAAGAGCTCGAAGAAGCTGCCCTGCGGATTGTTCGTGCCGCTCTTGGTGACGATGTTCATCACGCCGCCGTTGCTGCGGCCGTACTCGGCCTTGTAGCGCTGCGTGATCATGTTGAATTCCTGGATCGCTTCGAGCGGGAAGAGCTGAAGGAGCCCACCGACCGTGTCATCGTTGTTGTCGCCGCCATCGATCTGGTAGTTCAGGTTGCGGCCGTTTCCTCCCGCAATCTGCGGCGAATACTGCGAGCTCTTGGTCGGGTCGCTGTGGAACCCGAGGCCGACACCCGGAATGGTCGCCGCCAGATTGGCGAACTGACGACCATTGAGTGGAAGGCTCTCGATCCGGCGGATATCGACAACGCCGCCGACCGACGAGCTGCTCGTCTGGATGAGGGGCGACTCCGCAGTCACGCTGACGCTCTCGGCAACGCCCGCGACGGTGAGCTCGATATTCGCGTCGACCGTCTGTGAGACGTTCACCACCACGCCCTTGCGCTCGTACGCTCCAAATCCCGCCAGTTGCGCCTGGATATCGTAGGTGCCAACAGGGAGCGCGTTCAGGCGATAGATGCCTTCGGCGTCGGTGACCTCCGAGCGGGTGAAGCCGGTCGCCGCGCTCTTCGCCGTCACGGTGACGCCTGGAACTGCCGCCTTCTGGTTGTCAGTGATCCGTCCTTGGATGTTGCCCGTCGTCTGCTGCGCTGCTGCGGGGATCGCCGCGCACGCACAGAGCACGATCATCGCAACGATGATCTTTTTCATTCCTTCTGGCCTCCAAAATAGTAGGGAAACGGCTACGACAGCCGCTGGGACGAACCTAAGAGCAAGGGTTACACCATCTCAACCGGCTCGAGTGGGACGAATCGCCAGCCGGATGTGTCTGATGGCTAAGTACTTGTGACGGGTGGTCGATTACGGACAACGACTTGGTCGTCGAATGATCCAATGTCTTGGTTTAGGACGGGACGAATCTACGGTTTTCCGTGGTGAGCGGCTGGAATCAGCGGACGGCTGACAACAGTCGTTCGACTTCAGGCCGCTGCGGCGCGGTCGGCGGCAGCCGCCGCAAGAGCTCGGAGGCCTGTGCCGCGGCGTCGGCGCGGCGGCCCGCCCGCGCGTAGGCCACCGCGAGGGAGAAGCGGGCCTGATGGAGATCGGGGTCGAGGCTGAGCGCCCGCTGCAGATATTGAATCGCGTCTGGCAGCCGCCGCTGATCAGAAAGGACGAGCCCGAGGTTCGCGCTGACGACGGGATTCTCCGGTTCGAGGGCGTCGCCCTGCCGCAGCGTTCGCTCCGCGGCGATCAGATCCCTCGCCGCGATCTGGCACCCGGCCAAGCCGAGATGGGCATCAGCGGTCGGGAAATGATTGGCGATCGCGCGGTTGAAGTGCGGCGCGGCCTCGCCGCAGCGCCCACCCTCCATCAGCATGTAGCCAAGGCGCACATTTGCCTGCGGGTTGTCCGCATCTTCTTTGAGTACCGCGCGAAGAGCCTGCTCGAGCGGGCCGCCGTGCAGCTCGCCTGACGTGATCTCCGCCAGACGTGCGGCTTCGACGCGGCGATCTTTGGGATCGGCGCGGGCGCCGGTTGTCGTCCGGCCCGAGACGTAGCCGAGAGCCTGAAGCCTGGCGAGCGAATCGCGGTCGAGGGGCGTAGCGGAGGCCGGCAGCTCGGCGATGGAAATGGCGTCGACTCGCCGGGCCAGGTCCGCGGCGCGCTGTGGTTCCGACGCGATCCGGTTCTCGGTCTCGGCCGGATCGTCGCTTACGTGATAGAGCTCCGGTTCCGGCGCGGCAATGTATTTCCATCCATCACGGCGAATCGTTCGCAGCGGGCTCCAGCCGAAATCCAGGAGCGGGGCAAAGGATTCCGCATAGAGCGCGCGATCGGGAACCGCGCCTCCCTCGATCGCGGGCGCGAGATCGATTCCATCGGCATCGAACGAGCCGATGCCGGCCGCCTTGAGCACGGTGGGCGCGACGTCAACGAGTGAGACCATGTCCTTGACGACTGCGCCCTGTCGGGTGATGCCGGCTCCCGACATGATGAGCGGCACCCGCAGCGTCGTGTCATAGGTAAATATGCTGTGCGTGATCTCGCCATGCTCGCCGAAGGCTTCGCCGTGGTCGCCAGCCACGACAATCGTCGTGGTCGCGCGCGCCTCGCCCAGGCCCTCGAGCAGCCTGCCGGCCTGTCGATCGGCTTCAGCAATCTCGTCATCGTACCGCGCGCTCGCCGGCCGCTTCGCCTGCTCGGGATCCTGCGGATTGCCGTAGGGAGAATGTGGCTCGAAGAGATGGACCCAGAGAAAGAAACGCGCTTGTCTGTGCCGCTCGAGCCACTGAAGCGCTTCGTCCACCACCGTACGACCGGGCCGCTCGTTCGCGAGCCGCCCGTCGGCGCCACGAGGCATTCGATCGCCATACGTCTCGAAGCCTTTGATCAGCCCGAACCGCCGGTCGAGCGGAAATGCGGCGATGAAGGCGCCGGTCGTCGCACCGGCATGGCCCATCGCGTCCGCGATGGTTGGCGTTGCCAGATCCATCCGCATGCCGTTATCTCGAGCGTGATGGCCTGGCGGGTAGCGTCCCGTCATCAGGCTGGCGTGCGACACCAGTGTGATTGGCGCGGTCGCAAACGCGCGATCGAAGAGCACGCCCGCGTGGGCGAGCGCATCGAGTGTCGGCGTGTGCGCTCCGGCATAGCCGTAGGCGCCGACCCGGTCTGCGCGCAGCGTGTCGATCGTGATGATGACGATGTTGCGGACGCGCACCGGCTGCGGCTGAGCCGATCGTTCACTCGAGCGCGAGCAGCCGCTCGAGAACGCGGCGGCGCCGATCAGGATCGCAACAAATGCGCGCACGGACGGATATCGGCAGGATAGCATTGGAGAATGGCGCGCCGAGGATTCCTTCATGTGCTCAACGGCGACTCCCCGCGCGGCACGCTCGAGCAGTCAACCGTCACGGGCGTCTTCCTCCCGTATCCCGACGTCCTGCACGAGGGTCCCACACCCTTTGGATTTGACGAGGAATGGCGTCGCGTGCGCAGCCGATTCCTGGCCGGCGGCGATGATCCGGCGGCCGAAGCCGGGATCCTCCGCGGATATCGGGAGAAGGACGCCGCGCTCGAGACCTACGGCGACTACGACGAGGTCGTGTTCTGGTTCGAGCACGATCTCTATGATCAGCTGCTGTTGATCCGCCACCTGTGCTGGCTGTCGCGCCTGACCGACAGACGAGGCACCCGCTTCAGCCTGATCTGCATCGGTGAGTTCCCAGGCGTGCCCGACTTCGTCGGTCTCGGCCAGCTCGATGCGGGTCAGCTGGCGACGCTCCTCGATCGACGCGAGCAGATCACCGACGCGCAAGTGGCGCTTGGCCGCCGCGCCTGGGAGGCGTTCTGCGCCGCCGACCCGACCGGTCGACAGGCGTTCGCCGCACCCGACACGGCTCTGCCGTTCCTGTCGGGCGCGATGCGACGCCATCTGGAGGATTTTCCCTGGACGCTTGACGGCCTCTCCCGCAGCGAGCGGCAGATTCTCCAGACGGTGGAGACGGCTCCCGCGTCGCCCGGAGACGCGTTCGCGCAGGCGGCCGGCAGGGAAGAGCGGATTTTCATGGGCGACCTGACGTTCTGGACGATCGTCGAGAGGCTCGCGTCTGCCAGGCACCCGCCGATCGCGCTCGACGTGCAGCCACGCCCCGGCCGTCTCCCGGCCGGCACGATGCGGCTGACCGAGGTCGGGAGAGACATTCTCCGTGGGCGGTCGGATTACGTCGCGCTCAATGGGATCGACCGGTGGATGGGCGGCACCCAGCTCACGACGCCACTGTCCTGGCGATGGACGGGCACGGCGCTGGCGGGCGGGTAAGACGCTACTTCGCGGCTTTTGCCGGACGCGGTGCAGCGCCCGTCGAAGCGCCGCGTCGCGCGTCGGCCACCAGTTTCTTGATCTTCGCGCGTCGCAGGACGCCGCGTTTCCGGGTGATCTGGTAGCGGGACTTGTCGCCGTTGTGTGAAGACATCCAACTAGTTTAACAGCCCGTGGTGAAACGGCAGCTGCATTCGCGGCGATGCATCCCCGCGGGCTGCAAGCAAGTGTCCTCGCCGGACTACCAGTCCCTCAGCGCCAGCATCGGATCGACGCGCGTGGCGCGCCGCGCCGGCAGGTAGCTGGCGACGAGCGCGACGAGCGCCAGCACCGCCGCCGATCCCGCAAACGAAACCACGTCGAGGGTGCTGACGCCGAAGAGCAGGCTGCGCAGCACGCGTGCTCCCGTCGCGGCCGCGACGAGCCCGATCCCCACGCCGGTCGCGGTCAGCACCAGGCCTTGTTGCAGGATCATGCGCAGGACGTCGGCACGGTTGGCGCCCAACGCCATCCGGATTCCGATCTCGTGGGTGCGTCGGCTGGCGGTGTAAGACGTGACGCCGTGGACGCCGATCGCCGCCAGGAGCAGGACGACGATTCCCAGGGTCCCGGCGACCGCCGCGGCCAGCCGCTGCGGAATGCGTTCGATGGCGGTGACGTCCGACAGCGGCATCGCGCTGATCGCCGGAAGATTGGGATCCACCTCGCGCATCACCGCACGGAGCTCGCCGCCGGTGAGCGATCCCGTCGCCGACTTCACGACCAGCGACACGTTGGATGTGTAGCGCTGGGCGAGCGGCACATAGACGTAGGGTTCGACCGCGTCGCCCAGCGAAATCAACTGGGCGTCGCTGGCGACGCCCACCACGGTGAGATCCTGGGCGCCATCGGGATCCTCGGCCTCCAGCCGGCGTCCGAGCACGTCGGTTGTTCCCCAGACCGCGCGCGCCATGGCCGCGTTGACGATGATCGCCCCGGGTGCGGTGCGGGTATCGGTGTCCGTGAAGTCGCGTCCGCTGAGTATTGCGATCCCCAGCGTCTTGAAGAATCCCGGCGTGACCGCGTTCCAGTCGGCCCCAAACGCCTCCGCGCCGTTTGGCGGGACGACACCGGGTGCGCGCAGCCCTCCATATCCCAGCCGACCGCCGTCGAGTGGCAGGTCCGAGGCCCACGCGACCGACTGGACACCGTTGAGAGCCCGAGCGCGGTCCGTCAGCCGCTGAACGAACGCCAGACCCTGTTGCCGGCTGTAGCCATTGAGCGACAGATCGACGGTGACGACGTTCACGTTTGCCTGTGAGAAGCCGGGATCGATGCTGCCGGCACGCTGCAGCGCGCGAAGGAACAGCGCGGCGGCGACGATGAGCGCGAGCGACACCGTGATTTGCGCGACGACGAATGCGCTCCGGAGGCGGACTCGACCTGTGCCCTCGCCGCGCCCGTCGATCTTCAGGGCGGAAACAACGTCGGGATTGGACGCGTGCAGCGCCGGCGCCAGGCCGGAGAGGATTGACGCCGCGAACGCGACCAGTGTGGCAAACACCACGACGCGCCAGTCAACAGTGACGTCGAGGCCGACCGGAAACGGCAGGCTGGGCAGCACACTCAGCAACGCTCTCGTCAGCCACTCGCTGAGCACGAGTCCGGCCGCACAGCCGAGGGCAAAGAGCAAGGCGGTCTCGGTCAGGAGCTGTCGGATCAGCCTCCAACGGCTCGCGCCGACGGCGAGCCGCACGGCGATCTCCCGTTTCCGGCCGACCGCCCGCGCCAGCGACATGCCCGCGATGTTCACGCACGCGACCAGCAGAACCAGCCCGACGATCGCCAGCAATACCGCCAGAAATCCGGACACCACATCGATTCGTCCGGGCACGATGGCCGCGCGCAGGGCCTTCAGGCCTTTCCCTCGATTGGCCGTCGGATAGTCGTGCTCGAGCGTGCCCGCAATGGTCGACAGCTCGGCGGCGGCCTGCGCGATCGTGACGCCGTTCTTGAGGCGGCCGCCCATCATCAGCCACACCGCCTGTCGATTCCCGAGCAGGGACGTCGACGTCGGCGGCGAAGATGCGGTGGAGGCAGTCAGTGGCATCCAGACATCCGGTCGCAGCAGCGTGGTGCCCTGAAACCCTGGCGGCGCAATGCCGACGACGGCGACGTCGCGCCCGTTGAGGAGGACCAGCCTGCCGACGGTGTCGAGGCTCGCACCGAATCGCCGTGTCCACAGCTCGTAACTGATGACCACGATTGCTGCGGCGCCGACCTGGTCGTCGGCGTCGGCGAGCGTGCGTCCGTGCGCGGCGGGAGTTCCAAGCGCGTGAAAATAGTTGCCGCTCACTGCGGCCACGAAGATCCGTTCGGTGTCGAGGCCTTGGCCCAGGCTCATCGGCAACGGCTCGACGCGCATCGCGTAGACGTCCGAGAGCGTGGCGCTCCGTTCCCGCACGTCCCGATAGTTCAAATACGAGGAGGTGTCGAACCCGTGGCCGTCCTGCGTCCGCCCGATGTCCACCAGGCGGTCGGCGTTGGCGATGCCGGGCAGCGGCTTGAGGAGGAACGCGTTCGCGACCGAGAAGATCGCCGCGTTGGCGCCGATGCCGACCGCGAGCGAGAGCACCGCGGTCAGGGTGAAGAGCGGGCTGCGGCGCAGCAGCTGGAGCGCGTACCGGACATCCTGTCTCCAGGCATCGACCACGTGAACCTCCTACGAACTGCTTCGTAATTGACGTAGGAATGCCGGTGAATGTTCGAGGAGAGTTGTCAGCGGCCCGCCGCCAGCATCCTTTCTATGTGCGGGTTCGCCCGCTCCTCGAGCAGCCGCACCAACTCGGGTTCCAGGAAGAGGTAGCGGTCCGGGATGTCCAGGCAGATGACATCGGCAACGGCAACGTTGCCGGGAAAGCGGGCATCGAGCGATCGCTTCTGATCGTCATCCATCGTGAAGATGACGTCGGCCCACTCGAGCATTCGCCCGTTGACCGCCACCAGCGCGTCGTCGTCGGTGCCGGCCGATCGGACGTCGAGCGCCGGGTGCTTGGCGAAGATGCGTTCGGCGGTCGCGCTCCGCCGCCGGTTCTGCCGGCAGACGAAGAGCACGTGGAGCGGCGCCTCGGAGGAACGCATGCGTTTCAGGATAATCTTATCAGCATGCATTCGGCGTTCAGGCTCGTCTCCGTCGCCACTGCGATCCTTACCCTCGGCGTGGTTTCCTCGTCGACGTTTCGGCAGCCGTCATCGCCCGTCGAGCGGCACCTGCGAAACATCCGCCAGCTGACCTCAGGCGGCGAGAATGCCGAGGCCTACTTTTCCCCGGACGGCACGCACCTGATCTTTCAGTCGACGCGCGACGGACGATCCTGCGACCAGATCTACACGATGAAGATCGATGGCACCGATCTCCACCGGGTCAGCACCGGCACGGGGCGGACGACGTGCGGGTATTACTATCCTGACGGCAAGGACATTCTCTTTGCCTCGACGCACAAGGCGGGCGCGGATTGCCCGCCGAAGCCGAGTTACGAGCACGGCTACGTCTGGCCGATTTACGACGGCTACGACATCTATCGCGCGAGCGCCGACGGCTCCAACCTCCACCCGTTGACCACGAGCGCGGGCTACGACGCGGAAGCGACGATCGCCCCGGACGGCACGATCGCGTTCACCAGCGTCCGCGACGGCGACATGGAGATCTACACCATGAAGGCGGACGGCAGCGACGTGCACCGGCTGACACACAGTCCCGGTCCAGACGGCGGCCCGTTTTTTTCGTGGGACGGAAAGCGCATCGCCTATCGCGGCCGACCGCTGCCGCCGGGGGCGGAGCGCGATGACTACCTGGCGCTCTTGAAGCAACACCTGTGGCGGCCGTCGAAGCTCGAGTTGTACGTGATGGACCGTAACGGCGCCAACGGCAGACAGATCACGACCATCGGCGCCGCGAGCTTCGCGCCGTCCTGGCACCCGGACGGCAAACGCCTGATCTTCGCGTCGAACTTCAAGGATCCGAAACAGCGCAACTTCGACGTGTTCCTGATCAACCTCGACGGCACCGGCCTGGAACAGGTGACGTTCAACGACACGTTCGACGGGTTCCCGATGTTCTCACCTGACGCGCGCCACCTCGTCTTCGCCTCGAATCGCAACGGCAAGGTCGATGGGGAGACGAACGTCTTCATCGCCGACTGGGTGGACTAAAAAGAATTGCCGAAAGCGCGGCCAACTCCCAGCTAGCGTGCCGCCGGCCACGCCGTGCCGTACGCGCTCGACACCGCGCGCAGGCGCGAGGCGACGGCCGCCCACGCGCCCGTGGCCGAGGGTGGCTTATGCGCATCGAGAAACGACTGGATCCGCGACGCGCGATCGAAAAGGCGCGCCGCTTCAGCGGAGCTGGGCTGTCCATCTTTCACGCGATCTTCGAGCGTCTTGGCATCCTTTTTCAGCTCGTCGGCCTCGTTGACGATTCCTTCGCGCGTCGGCTTATCGACCGTCGTGTCCTTCTTGAGATCGGAATCGAGCGCTTTCTTTAGATCATCCGCGGACTCGGCGATGGCGCCGACGTTGGTGGCGACTTCACCATCGCCCATCCGGCGGACCTGGGCTCCTTCGCTGAGCGGGAATGTGGTGCCGTAAGCGCCGGCCAGCGCACCGAGATCGGTGGCCAGACGATTCCACTCGCTTTCTCCCTTGGTGCCTGGTGGCTGTTGCCGGAAGAACCGGTCAACCGCCGATCCCTGGCGCAGCACCGTCGCGGCCTCGGCGCTGGCCGCGTAGTCAGTCTTCAGGCGATCCTTGAATTTGTCCACGTTGTCCTTGAAGTCCTTGAGGAAGCGCTCGACGTCGACTTCACCTCCCGGCCCGCGAAAAACGTCATGTTTCAGCTTGCTGTCGAGTGCGTCCTCAAAGTGATTGCGGCCCTCATCGATCCGATCGGCCAGCGCCTTGACGTCGCGGTCGGTCAGTCGATCGGCGGCCAGCGCCGAGGAGGACGCGAGAACGCCAACGGCGAGCACGACGTACGAACATCTCATAGCCAGCCTCCCTCAATGTCAGAAGTGCGGCCCGTTGCACCTGAACGGCACCATGCTGGAGGAGCGGCCCGGCCAAGTCAACTCAGCCGAAGGTGCTATAGCCGCGACGCGGCCACCTTGGCCGCCTGCGTGGTCAGGTAGGTGCGCTCCGGGATGCTCGTAGTCCGGCTGGCGGCCGCCCGGTAGTGGGCGATCGCCGAGTCGAGGTCGCCTGCCATTTCGAAGAGATGGGCGCGGACTGCCTCGAGCCGGTGGTGGCCGCCGATGCGAGGATCCTTGTCCAGCCCTTCCAGGCGGGCGAGACCGGCCCGCGGTCCCTCGACCATCGCCGTGGCGATGGCTCGATTGAGGGTGACCATCGGGTTGTCGGACATCCGTTCCAACAGCGTGTAGAGCGACAGAATCTGCGGCCAGTCCGTATCCTCGGGCCGCGCGGCCTCATCGTGCAACGCGGCGATCGCCGCCTGGAGCTGATAGGAGCCGACCGAGCCCTTCGAGAGCGCGGACGTGACCAGCGCGATGCCCTCGGAGATGGCCGATCGATCCCACCTCGTCCGATCCTGCTCGGCCAAAGGAATCAGTTCGCCCTCCGGACCGGTGCGCGCCGTCCGTCGCGCGTCGGTCAGGAGCATCAAGGCAAGGAGGCCTGTGGCCTCGCCGTCCTCCGGCAGCAGGTTATGAACCGCGCGCGCCAACCGGATGGCTTCATTGGATAGATCCGTTCGCTGCAGCTGAGGTCCGCTGCTGCTCGCGTACCCCTCGTTGAAGATCAGGTAGAGCACGTGCAGGACGGCTCCGAGCTGATCCCCGTGGTCACGAATCGTCGGCATGCGAAACGGGACACCCGACGACTTGATGCGCTGCTTCGCCCGGCTGATGCGCTGGGCCATCGTCGCTTCCGGCACCAGGTAGGCACTGGCGATCTCGGCGGTCGTCAGACCACCGACGGCCCGCAGCGTCAGCGCGACCGCCGACGAGCGGGTCAGTGCCGGATGACAACACATGAACAGCAGAATCAGCGTGTCGTCCTGATCCGGGCCGTCGAGGCCGTCAGCGGGTGGAACCATCTGCTCCTCGACCGGCGTCTGCATCACCACCATCGTCTCGCGCCGTCGTCTGGCGATGTCGGTGCGGAGGTGGTCGGTCATGCGCCGCGCGGCGACGTGGATCAGCCAGCCGCGCGGATTGTCGGGGACACCCTGATCGGGCCACTGCATCGCCGCCGCGAGCAGCGCTTCCTGCACGGCGTCTTCGGCGGCAGCGAAATCACCAAACCGGCGGATCACCGCGCCGAGCACCTGCGGTGTCAGCTCGCGCAGCAGGTCGCCGTGCGAATCTGTTGGCGTCGTCACACTTCGGATGGCGGTGCGCTCATCACCTCGCGCACCTCGATTCGCATGTTCATCGGCTCCCCACCCTTGCCCGGCGCTGCGGATGCACGCGCAGCGATCTCATACGCCCGTTGCGCCGTGTCGCAGTCGACGATCCAGTAGCCGGCGAGAAACTCCTTGGCCTCCGGGTACGGTCCGTCGGTCACCTCGGGCGAACCGTCTTTCCGGGCTCGGACGATGCGGGCTTGCTCGGGCGAGCCGAGACCTTCGGCACCCACCAGTTCACCCGATTCGCTGAGCTCTTGAGAAAACCGCATCATGAACGCGATATGGGCCTTGAAATCCTGTGGCGGCCAGTCGAGCACGGCCCAATCCCCCTTGGCCCGTGGCGCGTGCATCATGAGCATGAACTTCATCTGTGTCATCCCTTCAATGGTTGGCGCGGTAGCCGCGCTGTCATCCATAAGTCGGAGCCGGGTGCGGCTTCTCGACATCCCCGCGTCCCGCCACCGACATTCTAGAGAAATAGAAGGGCAGGAGAGATGGGTTGGGTGGGGTTGGGGGGAAGGCTTGGAGCTCTCAGGGCGGAATTCGCGGGGCTCTCGGCGACGACCCAGGGCAGGTAGTCTGCACCGGCCTCGGCTCACCGCCGCGCAGGATAGTCCCCGAGCGATGGCGCCCCCCAGAGCGACACCGTGTTACCGGTCCCGTTGCTGTTGCGGACGAACCACTGCCCGGTCGCGGCGCGATAGACCGCCAGATCCGTGACGCCGTCGCCATCGTAGTCGCCCGGAACGGGCGTGTCGCCGAGCCCGCTGGCCGACGGCGCGCCGAAGTCGATCGACCCGCTGCCACCCATCGAGTACCGGATCAACCACGTGCCCGTCGTCTGGCGGTAAACCGCGATGTCGGTCTGGCCGTCGCCGTCGTAATCGCCGGGTGCGGCAATGTCGCCGAGACCCGTGGACTCCCCCGCGCCCCAGCTGACGAGGAGACCGGTGTTGGTCGAAGATTGGAGGATGAACCACTGGCCCGTCGCAGGACGGTAGACGGCCACGTCGCTGCGGCCGTCCCCATCGTAGTCCGGCTTTGCGCACGACGGGCTCTGTATGCTGCCGGCAGTCGCGATCGGCGGCGCCGGCTGCGTGTAGAATGCCAATCGCCAACCGCCGGCGATGGTTCCGCTGGCCGTGCTGGCATTGTCCTTCACGTAGAGTGCCCACGTGCCGTTGCTGGCCGCGCCGGTCGCGTTCAGGGCGGCCAGGGTCGACACCGGGAAGAGCGTGGACCCGGTTGGCGCCGGCACCTGGATCGACTGCACCGACTGGTAGCTTCCCGGACGATATCGACCGGGCGACATGGCAGCATTCGAGCCGCCGGCAAAGGCCCGCGGCGCGCAGTCGTCGAACTCCAGTGTCGTCGAGGTCAGCTTGCCTGCGGCACGCCCCAGCAACACGATCGCCTGGTTGGACGGACCCACGAGCCATACGGTGATGTCCTGGCCGAACGTGTGCGACACCTGCGACAGCGTCACTCTGATCTTGACGACGACGCCGGTCAGCCCGCTGACGGTAATAGTCGATGGGAAGGGTGTGGCGTTCGCGTTGTCGTTAATGACAATCGGCGCCGTGTTCGAAAACGCGGCCACCGCCTGGGCACATGCGACCGGCGCGTTACACACTCCGCAGACGAGGACCACAAGAGCTCCAAGGGCACGCCGAACACAGGACATTCGCGCCTCCGTGGCATGTCGACGCGGCCGAGATCCAGCCACGCCGCGTACGGCAGGTTGACGGTCCGTGAAGGAATTGTGGGGAGCCTGGTTAGTATCTCACGTCACGAGCGATGGTCAAGTCGGTCGCGTCCGTCGCTAATTTTGCTATCGTTTCGAGGCAGCCTCTGACGGCGCGTTATTTGCGGGCAGTGGCCGATGTGTTGATCGTCACGGTCCTGGCGGCTGGCTGACGAGCCGCGCGTAGTCGATCGATTCGGCGACAATGCCTGGACGACCATGAGGCTGATGCGGCTGTTCCGGGAAGCGCTGGTTGAGGCGTGGAACGACGACGTGCCTCGTCTGGGCGCGTCGCTGGCCTACTTCACGCTGTTTGCCGTTGCGCCGATCCTCCTGATCGCGACGGCCGTGGCCGGCCTCGCCTTCGGACGCCAGGCCGTGCGCGGCGAGCTGGTTGGTCAGATCGAAGGGCTCGTCGGCCGTGAAGGAGGCCGGGCCGTGCAGGCGCTGGTCGAAGGCGCGAGCCATCGTGGCACCGGCGTGCTCGCGACGGTCGTCGGAGCTGTCACATTCGTCCTCGCCGCCACGGGTGCGTTTCTCGAGCTGCAAGCCGCGTTGAACGCGATCTGGAGAGTGCGGCCAAGGCCCAACGTGCGTTTATCCAGCTTTCTACTCGATCGCGTCAAGTCGTTCGGCCTCGTCGTGGCGATTGGTTTTCTGCTGCTGGTCTCGCTGGCGGCGAGCGCAGGCCTCGCCGCCTTCAGCGGATGGATCGCAGGTCATGCGCCGGGTGTCCCGATCTTCTGGTCGGCGACGAATCTCGTGCTCTCGCTGATCGTAACCGCCGTGCTCTTCGGCATGCTCTATCGCTTCCTGCCGGACGTGCGGCTGGAATGGCGGGACGTTCGCGTCGGTGCGATGGTCACCGCCGTTCTGTTTACGCTGGGTAAGCACCTGATCGGGATCTACCTCGGACAAAGCGCGCTCTCGTCGAGCTACGGCGCCGCCGCCTCGGTCATGCTGCTGCTGCTCTGGGTCTATTACTCCTCGCAGATCGTCCTCGTCGGCGCCGAGTTCACACGGGTCTACGCGTGTCGGGAACGCGGCGGCCAGCCGCCGCCGGAAGAATTTGCGGAGCGGGTGAAGACGCCATCGGCTCGTCAGCCCGACGCGTGAGTCAGTAGAGGGTCAATTCGCTGCTTGGCTGAGAGACATTGGCCGTAACGGCCAACTTGCTTTCGCTCCCTGTAGTGAGCCAAAGATCGCTACGGCCGGGCGTTGTACAGCTTCATGACCCAGTCGGGCGGGTCGGGATCGTCCTTGAAGCTGAGCGCCATTCCCCGGCTCTTCATCCATCTCCACAGCCAGGTCGGTCCGAAGCGGGTCACACATGTATCCGGTGTTCGATACGCCGGGTCGCGCATCGCCTCGTCGAGGCTGACGAATCGATAGCCTCTCCTGGCCAGTCGGTCGAGGAGCTCGTCCAGCGTGCTCGCGTTGAGGGCGTTGGCGTGCAGGAGGACGGTCTGCGGGATGACATAGCCGAACATCTCCGTTGAGATCCGCTCCGCGAACGCGGTTGCCTGGAGCACGAAGTCGAGGTACGCAGCGCGGACCCGTGCCGCCGTCGCCGCGTCAGACCCGCGCGTTCGCACGAATCCGACATTGAAGATGAAGTCGGAGCTGTCGATGGTATGCGGCGCGATCCTGTAGCCGCGTGACGCTACGAACTGCTCGATCGCCTCTTTCTTGGCGACCGTGTCGCCGGTATGCGTCTGAGGGTGACGAAAGTACAACTGATAGGGCTGGCGCGCCTTCATCAGCTCACGGGATACGACCTCACCTTTCAGAATCTCCTCTTCGAACTGCTCGACGGTCACCGTATTGAAGTCAGCGTGCGAGTACGTGTGGTTGCCCAGAATGACGCCGGCGGTGACCCATTGCTGCAGGACCGCCACGAGCGCGTTGTGAGACGGACCCTCCAGCTTGCCCTCGTTGACGAACGCCACTGCGGGTGCACCATGCGCGCGCAGCGCCTGCAGGATCGCGGTCGCGCTGGCTGTCGCCGGTGACGACTCTTGTGCTGATTCCGGAGCGACGAACACGTACGGCAGATCGTCGAAGGTCAGCGCCATTCGGCGATCGCCTGATCGCTGGTCTTGTCCGACCACGATGGTCTGCGCGGCTGCGACGATCGCCAGAAGCGACAAGCCGAGCACGCGACAGAGATGCCGCGTCGGTCGGTCGAACGGGCGGACAGGCGAGGCGGGCTGTCGGGTCGGACGATTCACGTCAGACACGGCAGCCCGGATGTTCGAGGATGAACGCAGCTTCAGTGACGGGCCGGGATGTCGCCGAAAGGTGGTGCGCCCCATGCGCTAATCGTGACCCCGCTCCCGTTGGTATGTCGCAGGAACCAGACGCCGGTCGACTTGCGATAGATGGCGATCTCGAAAATTCCATCGCCATCGTAGTCGGCAGGCACCGGTATGTCGCCGACGCCGGAAGCCGAGGGCGCACCGAAGTCGACCGCAGCAGTGCCGCCGCCGGAGAATATGATGAACCAGGTCCCGGTGCTCTGTCGGTAGACCGCAACATCGGTCTGTCCGTCGCCATCGTAATCTCCGGGTACGGGAATGTCGCCGGCACCCGACGATGCGGGCGCGCCCCAGACATAGTGGATGGGCGCGTTGTTGGCGGAGCCGGTGATGAACCATTCACCGGTGGCCTGCCGATACACGGCGATGTCGGCGCGGCCGTCACCATCGTAGTCAGGCTTGGCGCACGACGGGCCGCCCATGCCGAAGCCGGTGACCGGGTTCGCCGGTTGGCTGTAGAGCGTAAGCGTCCAGCCGGAGGCGATGACGCCGCCCGTGCCGGCAGCATTGTCCTTCACGTAGAGCGACCACGTACCATTGCCCTGTATTCCCTCGAGCGATGTGAGTCGCGTTGGGAACTCTCCAGTGGGGTTGGGAAAGGAGGCCACGCCCGCAGCCGGATAGATTCCGGGTCGATACCGCCCGGAGGGAAGAGGCGGCAGCGTATTGATGATGGAGGGAGCCCCCGGATAGGCCATCGTACGCGGCGCGCACTCGTCGAATTCCAGATTCGCCGAGCTCAACTGAGACGTTGGCGGCCGTGCCAGGAGTGGCACAGTGGCGAAGTTGGGGCCGACGAGCCAGATCGTGAGATCGAGAGGAGCGGCGTGTGTAATCGCATTCAGCCGGACTCTGACGTGAGTAATGACGCCGGTCTGACCTGCCACCGTGATGTTGGATGGAAACGGCGTCGCGTTGGCGGCGTCCGTGATGACGATGACGGTGCTATTGGTGAATGTATTGACGGCCTGCGCGTTCGCGGCAGCACCCACTCCCAGGACTCCGAGTAGCGTGAACGATCCACCGAGCAGCTGACGACTCAACCATCTCATAGGCCCTCCTGCTGAAGTCAATACGCTCTGAACCCTGCGAACGATCCGCGAACGACCGCGTCCCCTTTCTCAACGCTCGGGACTGCAGATCCGAACACGGCTTACGAAAGTCCCGTTTAGAACACGACCAGGTGCCGCGCAAACAGCCGATGCGCAAACCGCGCGCCGCCGCGTTCGCGAAAGATGAAGAGCAAAATCGTAATCAGCTGACGAAACGTTCCCTGCCGATACGACCTTAGTCGCTTCACCTACGAACTTCTCAACCTGAACGGTGTCCGCACTGCACGGTTTCCGACGCGTGCAGATGTGTGAGGTTCGGATGAGAACGCCGAAAACCCATCCCTCACGACTTGCTCACCCCTTTCTCATGACCGGCAAGGGCATGGTTGGTACGCTGCTTTCCTGGCACAACACGACGGAAGGACTTTCACATGTCTGGGAGCTTGATCACAACAGTCTTTCTTGCCACGGCGGCGGCGGCCGTCGGCACGAATCATGGCGCGGAGCAGCCCTCGACCCCATCGGCCAGCCGCTCCAGCGCCTCCCCCACGCCGGCGATCGCGACCAACGATAACCGCAAGCCGGCCGGGACGCTCGACGCTGGCGTCCTGACGCTCGATCTTCGAGCCGCCTTTGGCGCCTGGCGGCCGGACGCCGACGCCGGTCCGACCCTGCGCGTTCAGGCCTTCGGCGAGGCTGGCGCCCCGCTGACCATACCGGCGCCCTTGATTCGGGTCACGGAAGGCACCGAGATCGCGGCGCGCATCCAGAACGACCTGTCGAGCCCGATGCGGGTGAATGGCTTGTGCGAGCAGGGCGGCGCCGCGTGCGCATCGATCGACGTCCCTGCCGGCGAGACGCGCAGTGTTCGCTTCAAGAGCGGTCCGGCCGGCACCTATCGTTACTGGGCGACGAGTACCGGAATGCCGCTGCCCTTTCGCGGCGCCGAGGACACGCAGCTCTCCGGTGCGTTTATTGTCGACCCGGTCGGCGCTGCGGCCGACGCGGATCGCGTCTTCGTCATCACCGAGTGGACCGATATCACTATCGAGAAACTGCAGGAGATCCTCGCGCAGGATGATCCGGGGGCAGGCTTTCTCAAGCTGAAACCCGCGGATCGCTTTTTCATCAACGGCCGGTCGTGGCCGAACACCGAGCGCCTGACCTACCGGCTTGGCGAGCGCGTCCGCTGGCGCGTCATCAATCTGACCACGCAGACGCATCCCATGCACATGCATGGATTCTATTTCGATGTCGACAGCCTCGGTGACGGCACGCACGACAAACTGTTCATCGCCGACCAGAAGCCCCGCGTGTTCACTCAAGTGATGCCGTCAGGCACGACGATGGCGATGACGTGGACGCCGGAGCGCGCCGGCAACTGGCTCTTTCACTGCCACGTGATGTTGCACATCTCGCCGACCCTGGAAGTGGACAGCTCCCCAAAACCGGCTGCCGGCGATCACAGTGCGCACGGCGCCTCAGGAGGGATGACCGGCATGGTCCTCGGGATCACTGTGCTCGGCTCCGACCATGCCGATGCCTCGCCTGCGATCGCTCCCGAGGTGGCGCCGCGCAAGCTCACCCTCGTCATGCAGGCCGATCCGGATCGTTTTCCCGGGGCGCCCGCCTACGGATTCCGCCTGGTCGACCCGACTGACACCTCGACGCGTGTTCCGGTTCCCGGGCCGACGCTGACGCTGACTCGCGACGAGCCGGTCGAGATCACGCTGGTCAACAGGCTGCCGGAGGCGACCGCCGTCCACTGGCACGGCATGGAGCTCGAGAGTTACTACGACGGCGTGCACGGGTTCAGCGGGTCGGGTCAGCAGGTGACCCCGATCATCGAGCCCGGAGGATCCTTCGTGGTGCGGTTCACGCCACCGCGCACGGGCACGTTCATCTACCACACGCACCTGCACGACTACCGTCAGCTCGCGTCAGGGCTCTACGGCGCGCTGCTGGTGGTCGACCCGGGACAGCCTTATGATGCCGCGACCGATCATGTCTTCGTCATCGGCAGGGGAGGGCCGGACCCGCACGCGCTCGCGGTCCTCAACGGTGAAGCCAGTCCTCAGGTTGTCTGGAAATCCGGAATGCGTCACCGCGTCCGGCTGATCAACATCACGCCGAACGACATCCTGTCGGTCACGTTGCAGACGCCCGACGGTCCGGTGAAATGGCGTCCGCTGACCAAGGACGGCGCGCCGCTGCCGCCGGAGCGCTGCGAGCCGCAGGACGCCAGGCAGGTGATTGCGGTGGGAGAGACGTACGACTTCGAATACGAAGCGGCCCCAGGCCGCAAGAGTTTGTGGCTGGAAGTGCGCACCCCGGGAGGGAAGTGGCAGGCGCAGGAGCTGGTGATGGTGCGATGAGGTAGGAACGGGAAGGGAGATACCTATCCAGTCCTCTCAGCCGTTCCACGCTCGAGTCCGTTTCGTCCTCATATCGGGACGCCTCGAGCGAAGAATCTAGGGTTTAGCGCTGGCACGGCTCTCGCTAAATTCCCCTGCAGGAGGCTGAGATGCCGAAGACATTCGTTCGCATTCTTGGTTCGTTCCTGCTGCTTGGGTCGCTTTACGCGAGCCCGGCCTCGGCGTCTACACATGTCTATGTGAGGATCGCGCCGCCGATACAGGTTGTCGAAACGAGACCGCCGGCTCCGCATCGAGGCTACGTGTGGCGCCCCGGCCACCATCGCTATTACCACAACCGCTACACGTGGGTGCGCGGTAGCTGGGTGAGGCCGCCGGTACTCGCGGGCGCGATGGGTGCCTGGTCACTGGGCGCAGGAGCGTCGCGGCTACTACTGGGTCCAGGGCCACTGGACGCGCTGGTAGGAGTTCCTTCCCATCCATCCGCCGAGGGTCGAATGGCCCTCGGCGGCCGTTCCTCATCGCGTCAATCGCGATCGCGGAATCTGCCCGGTATCCATCGGGTCGAGTTCACCCATCCGCCGTCGTGAACGTCCCAATGCTTCGTGACGAAGGTGGTCCCCGTTGATTGACGCACCGTCAGCGTATTCGTTCCCCCATCGTCCCAGATCGCAACGATGTCGGAGAGACCGTCGGCGTTGAAATCACCGGCGACCCATTGGATCGAGTCGCCCCATCCGCCGTCGCGGATCTTCCATTGCGTGTGGGGCGCGAAGTGAAGGCCGATGGAACGGAAAACGGCAAAGGTCGCCGAACCGGCGTCGTTCCAGACGCCCGCGATGTCGCAACGTCCATCGCCGTCGAAGTCGCCGGCCACCCACTTCGTCGAATCCATCCAGCCACCATCGCGGACGTCCCAGTGCTCGGTCCGGAAGGCGGACCGCACGGATCGTCGTACGGTGAGCGTGTTCTGCGCGGCGTCATTCCAGATGGCGACGATATCGGCGAGGCCGTCGCCGTCGAAGTCGCCCGACACCCAGTTGATGTTGTCGGCCCAGCCGCCGTCATGCTTCGCCCAATCCGTGCGGGTCTCGAATCTCGTTCCGGTCGAGAGGAACACGGTGACGGTCGCGGTGCCGGCGTCGTTCCAGATGGCCGCGACATCGGTCAGCCCGTCGCCGTTGAAGTCCCCTGAGACCCAATGCGTCGAATCGACCCATGGGCCCTGCCGAATCGCCCAGTGTTCCGCGATGAGCCCTGAGCCGGTCGAACGACGCAGCGTCAGCGTATTCGACCCGGCGTCGTTCCAGACCGCGAGGACGTCAGCCAGGCCGTCGCCATTGAAATCGCCCGGAAGCCAGCGAATGGAATCGCCCCATCCACCATCGCGAATCTTCCACTGCGTATGCGGCGAAAAGGTGGAACCGGTCGAGGCATACATGGCGAACGTCGCCGACGAGGCGTCGTTCCACGGCGCGAGGAGATCGTCCACGCGCTTGGCTGGAGGGTTGCAGTTCGTCGTGGCGCAGTTGCGAAGACCGTAGATTCTGACCTCGTCGTTCGCGGTAGCTACGAGGATCTTCCCATGCGCGACCGTTGGCGGCGTGAACTTGGCGTAGCGGGAAATAGAGTTGTTGGGATGCTCGCTGCGCTTGTCTCCCCACAGTAGCGGCAGCTGGCCGATACCGTTGTCGTCGGCCGCGAACGCGTAGAGCCGGCCCTGGACGTAGCCACGCGTCGCGTCGCAGTACGGCACGAACTTGCCGTTCGAAAGGAAGCAGCCCGCGCAATCGACCGGTTGCCCGGGCAAGGATCCCCAGCAGTTGGGATGCTGCAGGTGCGCGTTCGGATAGGGCTCCTGCAGCGTCGCCCAGATGATGCCGTCGGCTGCACCGTTGGCGGACAGCGACAGCATGCCGGCCGGCATCGACTTGAATCCGCTCATCACCGAGCCGTGCGGTCCCGGGCTCGGATTCGCGGCGGTCGCGTCGACGGCGCCGCTGAACGATCCGGTCGCCGGGTTGAACGAGAATCTCTTGAGCGAATCCTTCTCGCTCCAGGCGTAGACGAAAACATACGGGGTCGCGGCGCGCGTGCGCACGTCCCACGCTACCGGGGTGCCGTGAATATTGGGCCCGCCGTACCACGTGGTGTTGAAGTTGAAGGTGAGGTCTCTCGCCAGGTTCGTGCCCTCGTTGTTGTCCGCGTCGAAGAAGGCGAGAAAATCCTGCACGTGGCTCATCGGGCCGGTGTCGAGGACGTAGAGCCGGCCGTCCTTGCCACCACCAATAAGGCGGTTGCCCAGGAGCAGCACCCCCGCGGACCCGAGATCCGCATCCGATCGCTCGCGGGCCCAGAAGATCGAGCGATGGGTCTTGCCACCCACCGGCGTGAGGTCGACGTTGTCGAACACGTAGGGAGGCGCGGGGAACTTTCGCGTGTCGGTGTAGCCCGCTTCGACCGCCAGATCGCTGGCGCGCACCTTGACGAAGCTCTCCGGATAGTTGCCGGCGGTCGGCGCATCCAGGATGCTGGTCTGCGGATTGACGATGTCGCCGTTGAACGTGTAGGCGCCGTTCCCGGTCAGGGCGTAGATCGACGATCCGTCGGACGCCGGCCCGCCGCCGCCCATCCAGATGCCCCCACCATCCATCGTCGGCGTGGTGCAGAAGACATGCGGCAGCAGCCGCAAGTGCGCTGGATCGGTGACATCGACGCCGATGATGAAGCCGTGAAAGTCTGTTGTGTTGTCCTCGCCGATCGTCGCGCCGAAGGCGAGAAAGACCTTGTTGCCGACGAGCAGCAGCCCGGCGCGATTGTTGTGCGCCGACGGGTTGAACGCGTGTCCGCCACAGCCGTCAACACCGTCCGACTGGATCTCGACTGTCGAAATGAGCGCCCCGGTCCGCGTGTCGATGGTGTTGAGAAAAATCTTCGCGCCGGAGCCATTGCGGATCCGGGTCGCGGCGAAGAGGACGCTTCTCTGCAGATCGATGACCGGCGTGCTGACGATCCCGACCCGTACCGCTCCTTCGCCCTGTGCGTCGATGCCGTTGAGCCCCTGGCCCGGCTGGGGAATCCCGAGCTGCGGCGTCCTCCAGCACACCTGCTGCGTGTCGAGATCGATGGCGTACACGTAGTTCTCGAGCGTGGCGACGTAGCCGATATTCGCATTGCTCACCGCCCGCGCACCCGCGTTGCTGCAGATGACCGCGGCTTTCTCGACATAGAGCGGCTGCGCGTAGATCTTTCCCTCGACAGGCACGGAGCCGAGCAAGCCGAACTGCCCGCTCTTGATATTGGCGGGTGTGAGGATGTCTTCGTGCGTCGCGGCGCCGGTGCGCGCCAGATCGTTGTGCTGCGTCAATACGTCAAAGCGCGCGTTCGCCGCATCCGTTTGGATTCTGAAGGCGCGATCCGAGTAAGACGGCGGCTGGAACGAACCGTGTCCGACCGCCACCAGGGCGAGGAACGCTGCGATCGCAAGAGCAATGGCAAGCAGGATGCGGACGAGCCTGATCGAGTCGTGTGAAGGCGTGAACACTGGATACCTCCCGCGAGCCTGGCGTTCCCTCGGAGGCTCGCCGCCGGTACGCCGGCGATTATCGCCCGCCACGAGGTAGCGGCGGCGCGACATGTCGTGATCTCGCGACCGCCACCTCGTCGTTTCGTGGGTCCGATCTACTCACATGTTGGTAGGCGGGACCTCAATCCTTCCTTTCGCGTCCAAGTGTTCGATCTGGGCCGATCCATCGTTGATCCAGATAAGCGCGGGGGATCCGCCTTCACACGCGACCGGCGTGCTCTACACCGTGGATCTGCTCGCCGAGGACGCGCGCGGCACCGGCTTTGCGGTGGCCTTCCGGATTGAAATCGGCAGGCTCAGTCAGCTGACGTTGAAGGACGGATGCCATGAAACGACTCATCGTGAGCGACCGCAGCGGTCGAATCATTGCCACCGGCCCCCATCCGGACGATGTGCCGGAGATGCGCGGGCAATTCGGCTTTGCCACTCTGCGCGGGCAGCACGGCCATGAGGTGGAGCTGCCCGAGCAGGTCACCTCGACCCAGCATGTGCAGGAGCTGCACCAGACGCATGAGGTCAAGGTCGAGGGGGAACAGCCGACGCTGATCCCGAGGAAGGCGAAATAGGACCTGGCCGTCGAGGGAGTCTGGCTCCATCGAATGAGCCAGTTCTGGATCTTTGCGTGGGGCCAGTGCCGGCGTATCGTGGGCGTGCGGTTGAATAGCGAACCTGCGCGCCTCGGCCAGCCTGTGGCCGACAGAGGGGACTTCCTCGAGCGATGCGGCCCTACATTTTCTATCCCTGGCTGTTCGGACTTTCGTTTCTGCTGGTTGGCGTCTTCGTCGTCAGACGCGACCTGGTCGCGGCGCGCGGGCTGGACAAGCTCGTCGTCCTGGGCGCCGTGTTCGTGGCGGCGTCCATCGCGGCGTTCAGCGCCGAGCACCTGACAATCGGGCAGTCCATTCAGCAGCTGGTTCCATCCTGGCTGCCGGCGCGGTTGTTCATCACCTACTTCGTCGGCGCCGCCCTTTTTGCAGCGGCGACGAGCTTCATCTTCAGGCGCTACGTTCTGGTGTCAGCGAGCCTGCTGGCGCTGATGCTCCTGCTCTTCGTGACCACGCTTCACGTACCCAACGCACTGCGTGCGGGCGGGCGAAACCTCTGGACCGTCGCGCTGCGGGATTTGTCGTTTGCTGCCGGCGCCCTGACGCTGGCCGGCACCTGGCTCGGTGGAGGGCGACTCGCCAGGACCAACTGGATGGTCACGCTCGGCCGGACCATCGTCGCCATCGCGTGCCTCGTCTTCGGCGTGCTGCACTTCCTGTATCCTGCCAATGCGCCGGGCGTCCCTCTCCAGAAGATGACGCCACCGTGGATTCCCATTCCGGCGGTGTGGGGCTACCTGACCGGCGCGATCGAGCTTGTCGCGGGCGGCTTCATGCTCGCCAATACGCGCACGCGCAGCGCGGCCGCGTGGCTGGGGCTGGTCGTGACCGTTCTCGTCCTCGTCATCTACCTGCCCTTCGTGGCGGTGGCGGTGGAGGGGAACGAGAAGCTGGAAGCGCTCAACTACGTCTGGGATACGCTGCTCTTTGCCGGGACGGTCCTGCTCGTCGCGAGCTCCGACCGGCGGTAGTCCATGCACGTGGCGCGCGGCGATCGACGGACGCTGGCCGAGGCATTCGTCGATGGCTCGCGCGTGTTTGTCGACGAAGGAGTCCTGGTCATGGTGTCCATTGCACTGGCGATGATCCTCGCGGTGTCCTCGGCGGCGTCCACTCCGCCCCCCGCGCCGCCAACCACTCTCAAGGGCGTTCTCCTCGAGCTGCTGCAGACGACGCACGACAAGGAGGATTGGTTCGCCCCAGCAAGCGTGGCGGTGGGCGGCATCACCGCCGAGCAGGCGAGTTGGCGGGACGGCAAGGGCAATCACTCCATCGGCCAGCTCGCCGCGCATCTCGTTTTCTGGAACCGGCAGCAGCTCGCCAAGTTCAAGGGCGAGAAGCCGGCCGCCTACAGCGGCGACAACAACGAGACCTTCAACAGCTTCGATTCCCGGAAGTGGGCCGAGACCGTGCGCGATCTCGATGCGGTGATGAAGGAGTGGGAGCAGGCTGTCGAGCGCGCAGACGATCGCAAGCTGCAGGAGTGGGCGTCGACGATCGCCCACGTTGGCGCGCACAACGCGTATCACATCGGCCAGATGGTCTACATCCGCCGGCTGCAGGGCTCGTGGGATCCGGAGAAGGGCGTGAAGGGGTAGTGGTAAGCTGACGTCGCTTGCTCGCCAAAGGGCACCCGCATTGGCCCCTACGAAGTGGACACCGTCCTCGCCAGCGGGGGCATGGGGAAGCTCTACTTGCCAGCGACGGGTGTTCCGCATACTCCACGTATGCCGCGGCCCCCGGGACACGGAGGACTCCGAAAATAAGTTGGCCCGGGCATGAAAAATGACGCGGCCTTGAGCGATACTGTGCCACTCACTCATGGATCTCGCAGCCGCCATGGCCATGACGGCGACGTTGTGGCTCTCACTGCCCCACGGCGACAGCGCCTGGGACCTGCTCGAAACCGTCGCCCCCTTTGCCTTCACCGAACCGATGAACACCGGTGGGACGCTGACCGGCGTCCCCCTGCTGGTCGGCAGCGAGGCCAGCTCGTGGACGCAGGCGTCGTTCCGAATCGGACTCGCCGACGTGACCGATCCGTCCACCGGCGGCCGCCCGCTCCTCTATCCGGATCTCTCGCTCCTGGATGGGATTCACCTGACGACCTCAGGCACCGATCTGCAGTCGGGCGCACCGGGGCCGGTGATTGCGCTCGTGCCGAAATCGGGAGGCTCGGTGTGGGATCGATCGCTGGCGTTCGCCGGTTCGCCATCGCCGTTCCAGGCGAACGGCTCCAGCACCATAGCGCCGGTTGCGAATCTGCGCTCGCTCGGCCGCGTCCAGGCCGGTCTCGGCGGACCGTTGACCACGCGGCTGCACCTGTTCGCGTCCGTTGCCGGCACGTGGTCGTCCCATTTCGACCGCCGGGAGCCGTACGCGTTGCCGGGCAACGTGCTGTCGCTGGCGGTGCATCCGACCTTCGAGATCTCGCCGGACCGCAGCGCCGATCTGACGGGCTGGGTACAGCAGACGAGAACGGCGTTCGGGGCGCGCGCGCTGCTGCAGAATCGCGACGCCGCCGCGACACGCTCCTACGGCGGCGTGGCGGGCGGATGGCACAGCGGCGGCCAGCGGATCGTCGAGGTGAGCGGAGCACTCTCGTCGGGACGCCTCACGCCGCTGGTTCCACCCAGCTCCGCGCGCGGCACCGTTGACCGCCTCGCCGACGATCCGATCGAAGCGCTGATCGGCGCGACAGGCGGTAGCCGCACGCGCGGATCGATTGCCGCAACACTGACGACCGGGACGACCGTTCGCCTGAACGCCGGGGTCAGCGCTTCCGGCGCGGTGATGCACGCGCCGCCGTTCGGGACGGGCCTGATCGGCGAGACGGTCGCCGGCATTCCGGCCCGCGCCTGGGACTACGGCTTGATCGGCGACTCGCATCGATCGGAAACCACGTTCGCGATGTACGGATCCGCCGACACGCGGCTGTTCGACACGATCGACGTGAACGGCGGCTTGCGCCTCGAGCACGTGGGCGCCAGCGCGCGCGGCGCCGCATCGGGCATCTCATGGACGTCTCTGGAACCCCGGGCCATGCTGCACTACGCGCGCGGCCCGTGGTCGGGCGTCCTCGGAGCGCGCCGCTACCACCCAGTGCTGGCGCTGACGACGCTCGCCGCCGGCGATCCGGCCGGACCGTACGGCCACTCTTATCTCTGGACCGATGGCAACGGCGACCACCTGGTGGAGAACGACGAACTGGGCGCGCTCGTCTCAGTCGTCGGTCCTGGCAGCCCCTCGCCGGGCTTCTCGACGATCGGCCCCGCGATCAAGCGCCCGTATGTGGACGAACTGTTGGCGGCGATCGACGTCCGGATCAAGCCGTCGGTGTCGCTGCGGTTCAGCGGCATTTCGCGGCGCGGCGGCAACCTGCTCGCCAGGTACGACACGGGCGTGCCGTTCGCCGCCTACACGCTGAACTACGTTCCGGACCCCGGCTTGAACCTGGGCGGCCCCGAAGACGATTTCATGCTGCCGATCTACAGCCGGCCGCCCGCGACGTTCGGTCAGGACCGCTATCTCCTGACGAACATTCCGAGCGTGCATTCGACCTACGGCGGCCTCTACCTGGCGGTGCTGGTTGAGAAATCGCCGCGCTGGCACCTGCTCGTCGCCGCGACGGCGCTCCGCTCGTATGCGCCCGCCGCCTTCCGCGGACACGAGCCGTCGGAGAACGACGAGCTCATCATCGGCGACTCGTACAGCGATCCGAATTCAAACACGTTCGTGCAGGGGCGCACGCTGTTCGATCGCGGCTACGGGCTGAAGGTCGCCGCGTCGTACAACGCGCGCCGCCGGCTGACCATCGCGACGGTCGCCCGCTACGCCGACGGCCAGAACTTTGCGCGGCTGGTACTCGCACCCGACCTGCCGCAGGGCGCCGACCTCGTCCGCGCTTACGCCAACGGCAAGAGCAAGTTCACCTATGCGGCCACGCTTGACCTGCGCCTCCAGAAGGTCGTGACCTGGGCGGGCCGCGACTTCACGCTCGGCATCGAAAGCTACAACCTGACGAATCTGCGCAACGAAGTCGAGGAATGGACACTCACCGGTCCGCTCTGGCGCAAGCCGACGCTCACGCAGCCGCCGCGTGTCATCCGGCTGACGGCAGGCGTGACGTTCTGAGGTCGCGACTCTACAGC
This sequence comes from uncultured Acidobacteriota bacterium, assembly GCA_963771415.1. Classification (GTDB taxonomy): domain Bacteria; phylum Acidobacteriota; class Vicinamibacteria; order Vicinamibacterales; family 2-12-FULL-66-21; genus CAWAZT01. The sequence continues at coordinate 222,663 of CAVYTI010000002.1, forward strand.
TGAACGACCAGCTTTTCTCCAGCCGGGATCACGAGATCGCCGGCGAGCACGATCGTCACGCCATCGGTCCGGCGCTCCACTGTATGGTCGCGGCTGCGTCCGGCGAGCATGATCGTTGTCCTGGCTCCGGCCGCGTGGTCGAGTCGAATGGACCGGAGCGGCAGCGAGCCTTCCGTGACACCAAGTTCGATGCGACTGCCATCTGCCCGGCGTGCGATGGAAAACAATCCCCAGCCCAGGCCGGTCGAATAGAACGACGTGAAGGCTGACGCCTTGGATTTCGGCGCCAGAGCGACCGCCTTCTCGACGCCGTGATAGTCGAATCCCGTGAAGGCGATCACGCTCGACCAGGCTGACATCGCGCGCGCGTAGTGATGGCCGCATTCCGGCTCGTCCCACGGATTGCGGCGCTCGCCGTCGAAGCGGCGCCGGACATCTTCGAGTGTTCCCAATCCCTCGCGCAGCATGCCCGCGTGAATGAACTGCGCCGCGACCAGGTATTCGATTCCGGTCCAGGCTTCCTGATAGTAGGGGAAGGGGATTCTGGGACGGCCGCTCTTCGCGTAGTCGCAGACCAGCAGCGCCGGTTCGTCATTCAGCGCGTAGACGCGCTGCACCGAATCGTGGTCGGCCAGTTGCGCGCGATAGTTGTACTTGCGGATGGATTCGAGCGTCTTGCGGATGTTGGCCGGTGCCAGCAGCGGGCCGAGGCCGGCGAGATCCGCCAGGTATTGGCCGATCAACTGGTCGGCGAGGCAGCCGTTCGCCAGCTGGAACTCCGGCTCATCGGGCCGATCGCTGCCCATGTCGCCGATCGTCGCCTGGGCGATCTCGCTCTTGGGAATCCCGCGCACCTGCTGCACGTAGAATTCGCCGTTGAACAGGTTCTGGTCGATCCACGCGCGGCCTTTCAGGAACAGCGCGTGATAGTCGGCAGCCGCGGCGCTGTCGCCGAGCGCGCGCGCCATCTCTTCGGCGGCGCGCAAGGCGCCCAGGTAATAGACCGTGCCGAGCGGATTGGGACCATAGAACTCGACGTCGTAGGTGTTGTGCTGGACGCCTTCCATGACGCCGTCGCGGTTGGCGTCCCAGCCGCCGGGAATCCAGGCGAACGAGAGGCCTTTCTGGACCTGCGGCCACAGACCGCGCAGCCAGTCGGTGTCGCCGGACAGCTTCCAGTCCAGATAAGTCTTGATGATCTGGCCCATCTGCCCGTCGGCGGCGGCGTAGCCGAACCGGTCGATCCCGTCCGGCAGCATCTGGCGGAATCGCATCCCGCCCTGGTCGTCCTGCGAATAGCCGAAGGACGCTTTGCGAAGCGAGCGCGCGAAGCTGGGAAACAGGAACTGCGTGGCGGTTTCGTAGTTCCAGACATGCGTGCAGTTTCCGAAGCAGCAGCCGCGATGGTCGTCGCAGCCTTCGAAGCCGTGAAACTCGCCGTCGGCCGTGCGGAAAGCGGTTTGCGTGACGAGCGTCGAGAGATTGGCGACCGCTGCGTCGCGCAGCGCCCCGGGCAGCGAGCTCTGACGCATGGCGTTCACGAAACTGCGTGTTCGCCTCTCGAGCTCCACGAGCCCTGCGGCCGCCTGCCTGGCCGCCTCCCATGCGTCGGCAAATCGGACGCAGTAGTAGTTTCCGAGGTTGTCGTTCTCGTGGCCCTTCGGTGCGGTCCAGCCCGACCACGCTGCGGTGCGATTGGGAAAGTGCCAGGCGAGCATGAACGTGTAGCTCGCGTCGGCTCCAGCCGGTATCTCGCGTTGGAGACACAACGCCCCGGTTTGCGTTCGCGTGTCGACCTCGGGGCCGAGCTGGCCGTCTTCCGTGAAGTCGTCCCAGAACAGATTCGGGCTCGCCCACCATTTCGCGGCGGGCCATCCGCGCAGGTAGGTGACGCGTCCGTCCGCGGGCTTCAACACCGAGAGGACGAACGATCCGTTCTGCGGATCGGTCGTGTTCAACTCTGGGTTGTCCATGAAGAGCCCCTCGAGAGACTCGGTGCCGGTTCCGGTATCGCGCCGGAATTCGATCGTGCGGCCGTCACCTTTCGGCTGCACTCTCCCGACCGGATTGTCGATCGAGAAAGCGACCGACACGGTGGCGGTGCCCGGGCCGGGATTGTGCACGCGGTATCGCAGGATGGCGACCGGATACCCGGACGCCTCGCCGTCGAGCGGGACGAAGGGGCTGAAGGCGTCGAGCGCGACGCGAACCGGAAGCCGCGAATCCATGAACGAAATGTGCGCCAGCGGGAACTCGCCGGTGAAGCTGGCGTGTTCGAGCCGGCTCAATCCTGGAGCGTTGTCGGATCCAAGCCCGGATGAGCCCGCGTACGGCGGAGTGAGCCGCGCTTCGAGCACGCGCGCGACCGGCTTCGAGTTGCCGCGCGTCGCCCAGATCGCCGGCAACACGTACTTTGGTGTGCGCCCCTTGTCCGGACGGTTGTAGATCTCCCAATCGCGCAGCTGGCCGCGGCCGCCGAGGCTGATGCTCCCGGTGCCGATGCCGCCGAGTGGAAACGCAACCATCGCGAGCTGGCGGCCGGAATACGTGCGCGGGTAACGGATACGTTCTTCTTGCGCGGCAACCCCGGCTTGCGCGGCCGTCCCGGCGCCCGCTTCCGAAGGTGTGTCCGCAAGCGGCCGCACTCCCCGCAGGGCGATGCCGGCGGCGGCGACTTCCTTGATGAACGTTCGACGCCCGGTTCGCGGTTTGTCAGTCATCTTGATCCGTTCGTCATGCCCTCGTCACCACCGACGACAGGCGATGCTCAGGTCTCGGAGCCGCGGGACGGAAGCATTGCATCGACTGCGCCTCCCATGTGCCCGGCAGCTTCCGCAGCTGGGTGTCGACGATTCGCTGCAGCGCCGAGGGTTCGCCTTCGGCCCGGATATTCAACAGCAGTGCATGCGTCGATGCCGGCGAGGCGCTGAGCATTCCGTGCACGAGCGGCTCTTGTCCGGGAGCGACCATCGAGGCCTTCAGGAACCCGGACTCCGCTTCGTCCGACAGCTTCAGATGCACGATGCGAAGATGCTCGGCCGCCAGCGCCGAGTCCAGCTCGTCGAGCAGCGGCCCTATTAAAGATGATGGCGAGAGGGGAGTCGTGAGCGTCACCGTTCCGCTCGTGTTCAGCCACGCGAGCGCCGCTTCGGCCCTGGCGTATCGTTCGTAGTCGATATCCAGAATCCTGCCGCCCGAGGGGATGTCGCCGGCCAGCACTTCATCCAGCCATTCGGCGACGCCCTGGCCCGTGACCGCGCTCAGATACCGGATCGGCGCACCGCTGAGGTCCGGACCGTCGTGATGCAGATCCGACTTGGTGAAACAGATCAGATCCGCTTCGTCCAGCTGGGTGCGAAACAGGAAGGGCAGGTCGCCTGCAGGATCCGCCGCCGTGAACTCGCGCGCGCGCTGCGGGTCCACGAGCACGCTGTAGGGCGCAAGACGAAATTCATCACCGTAATACAGCTTCAACGGCTGCAGCGTCGTCGCCGAAATGTCCGTGCAGCTGCCGACCGCTTCCGCGAAGATGACGTCGGGTGCATGTGCGTGAAGCCGATGGGCGGCGTCAATCAAATCGGAGAAGCGGCAGCAGAAGCACCCGCCGGTGACTTGATCGGCCGCGATCGCCGCCGCGCCGACCGCGTGCGTGTCGACCAGCTCCGAGCCCTGATCGTTCAAGATCGCGGCGGGCCGCATCCCGCGCGATTGCAGGATGCGCGATGCCGCCAGGATCAGGGTGGTCTTGCCGGCGCCGAGGAATCCTCCGAGGGGAACGATGACCGGACGCGTGTCCCTCATGTGCTGTTGTCCTATGTTGCGCTCAAGGGTAAGGCCTGGGCCCGGTCAGGCTCAATGGCGAAATTGAAGCGGAGCGGCGTCTACGGGGTCGTGGACGGTGCAGTGTCCGCGGTAGTGGGACGACAGGCCCGATTCACGGGATCAGCGAGCGCGCGTCGAGGTACGTCGTGATCGCGTCTGCGTTGTTTTCGGTGGTCGCGAGAGCGACGTAACCGTCAGGTCGCAGGAGATACATGGCGTCGCGCCGCAGGCCCGCGCGAGCGGCCTCGGTCGTCCACGGAAATGTGTGCAACGACAGCTGGCGTTGTTCACACACCGATTGCACGTCCGCTGTGGTGTCGCCGTACACGTGGACTTGCCATGCCACCGACGTCAGCGGCGCGAAGTTGCTCATGGCATTTCCGCCTGCGTTGGTGTTCACCCAGGGCAAGCGGTCACCACCGTGAACCGTGCCGGCCTGTCCCTCGCTCAACGGACTCTCTCGATAGTTGATCAGCGTCTGCGACACCGTGCGAAACATGTACCGTCGGAACCTCTTCTTCGCGAAGAGTGGTTGGAGCAGCCGAGGCACCACCTCGAGTCTGATCGTCCGGGCGATCAGACTGTCGCTGGTCACGGCCGTGAACGCCCGATCGGTCGTCGCGACCAGGCGCCGCGCGAACGCGAGTCGTTCCGGCTCGTAGCTGTCGAGGACCGATTCGGGTGCCCGTCGGTGGAGGACGGCGGCGAGCTTCCAGGCAAGGTTCACCGCGTCGCCGATGCCGGTATTCATGCCCTGTCCGCCGACGGGGCTGTGGATGTGTCCAGCGTCGCCGAGCAGGAACGCCCGGCCCTTGCGGAACCGATCGGCCACTCGATGGTGCACTCGATAGGTCGAGAACCAGTTCACGCGTTGGACGTCGATGCGAATCGATTCGATGACGCGTCTGCTCACGTCATTCCAGGAGAGGTGGTCGGCCGATTGTGTGGCGCTCTCGCGCACCGTGCCAATCAGCCGTGTTTGTCCATCAACCTTCAACGGGAAGACCACGAGGAAATCGGTCTGGTCCATCGCGAGGTGGAGCTCGCCGTTCGTGGTGGCGCCGCGGGCCTCGACATCGGCCACGTAGAACAGGTGCGAGTAGGTTCCGCCCGGGAAGGCAATGCCGAGGCCGTCGCGGACCGCGGAATGTGCTCCGTCGCAGCCGGCCAGGTATAGCGCGGCGCAGGTCTCCACGGTCCCGTCTGCGTGCTTCAGGCGTGCGACCGCATGGCCCGCCTCTTCCGCGAAATCAAGAAGCTCCGTCTCCCGTTCGACGCGGATGCCCATCTTCGACAAGTGATCGATGAGCAGTTTCTCGTGCTCGTCCTGCGCCAGGATCAATGCGTAGGGAAAAGGGCTGAGACCGGCGCCCATGTCGCCGAGCACGGCCCGCGCGGCTCGCCGGCCGGCGACCCACAGATTGGTGACGAGCATTTTCCGTCCCTGCGCGACGACCTCCTGCGCGAGGCCCACCTGGCTGTACAGCTCGAGCGTGCGGGCGTGAATCACCAGCGCACGCGACGTGGTGCCCGGTTGTGCGGCCTTGTCGATGATTCGCACGGGCACGCCCAGGCGGGTGAGCCACACGGCGAGTACCAGGCCGGTCGGACCTGCCCCGACAATCAACACCTCTACCGGGCGTGGCGGTGATGCGTTCATCGTGTCCGCAATCTTGGGTGGTCTGCAGATAATGGTACTCGGTCATGCAGGCACACGCTGGCCGAACGCCGCGCGAAGAAGAGGAGCCGTGGATGAAAGACCTCGACGCGCCGCCGTCGCGAGAGCTCTCCGGATACAGCAGAGACGGCAACGCGGTCTACGGGGAAAGCGGCAATGTGGGGGTGTACGCCGGAAACTTCTCTTCGGGCACCAAGGCGTATCTCGGCGCGCGCTGTTGTGCGGGAGACTTCTATGGCGACGTCTACGTGCACGGCAACATGAAAGTCGAGGGACAGAAAAACTTCGTGATCGACCATCCCATCGCCCCAGCGGACAAATACCTGTATCACGCCTCTGTCGAGTCTTCGGAAATGAAGAACATTTATGACGGGGTCGCAACGTTGGATGCAGCCGGACAAGCCGCTATCGATCTCCGATGCCGTTCAACCTCTCGACTCTCAATGCTCTCAGGTTTACCGCGTTAGAAGACGTCGCTCCGCCAATACAACACCTCCCCGCGGGAAAGCCGCAGTTGTGTTCCCGCGCCTGTGAGGAATTGCCCCAACATGACCTCTGTCGAAGGCCGCGCCGATACGATCGTGATCTGAGGAGGCACGAAGCCAGGCGGCAACCACCCGCGGATGATCGGCCGTTGTTCCACTGGTTCGCGCGCGATGAGTGCTTGAAGGATGGCGCCGACACGTGCGCCAGAGAGGTCACGGTCGCCGCATTCTTCAATCGTCCACGTGCGGTCGATGATGCTGACGACCATGTAGGCGGCGGCCGTGATGCCTTCCTCAGCGATGACGAATTGGAGCTGGCGAACACCGGCGGATGCCAACCCCGCCAGCAGTCGCTTCTTGGTAATGACGTGCTTCACAAGATCGACGTCTCGATCGAGGTGGAATCGGAATTGGCTGGCACGGGCCTGACCCATCGCCGCGATCGCCGCCAGATCTCGGTCCTCGCCACCGCGTACCAGCGTCATCGGCGCGCCGTACCGCGACGATTCCGCCACCTTCAGCTCGACATCCACCGTAGGGATCAGCTCGAAGGACTCAGGTGCATAGCACGTCCGGTCCGTTGTGATAAAGAGGAGCGCAAGATCCGCTCCGTCCCGCCTCGCGTCCTCGATCAACCGATCGACCAGCACCCGCGCATGACTGCCGTCGTGGCGTGCTGGGTCGGTGCACACCGCGCCAATGCCGCAGATGCTCACACGTTGCCGATCGATGGTCCCCGTGAGGTCGTATCGCTGCGCGCTGGCCAGCAGGTCAGCCCCCTCCACTAGCGCAAATCGACGCTGATGACACAGTGCCCAGGCGGTCTTCCTCTGGGCCGCGTCAAATTGGGCGAAGGCTTGCCGACTCAGGTCTTGGTGCAGGGCGGGGTAGGTCGTATCCAGGATCCGGTCGAGAATGGCGCCTTCAGCCGCCACAACGGTGGGCATCAAGACATTATCGGGTCAGCCCACATGAACGACCGTTCTTTTCGAGCGCGATCGACCTCAGGTCCGATGTGGGATTCAAAGTTCAGCGAGGGGACGCGCTGTAAAACAGATGCCGACATGGCCTGGCAATCAGACAGTGACCAATTGCCGCGACAGGTTATCCGTTCTGGTGGGTTTCGCAGCGATACTCATGGAGCCATCGCGCGCTGACCGTGCCGAGATCCTCCCCACGAAGGGTCCGATAGCCGTACATCCAGACCATGAGCGCGGCCACGCCAGACAGCCAGAGGAGGTGAATCATCAGGCACCGTCTCGTGGCCCGGCCGGCGTTTTCTGATTACACAGAAGCGGCGCGGCGGCCCGCGCCGGCCGCAGTCCTCCCCACACGGCACACAGGGCTAACGTGATCCCCAGCGCACCTAAGGCTGCGGTTGTTTCCAGCGACGTGTTGTCAGGTCTGAAGCCGGGCGACGACAGAGAGACCGCGATGCACAGCCCCGCGACTGTTACCATCGCATGCCCAGCCTCTGAAAGGGGTTTCCCAAGACAGACTCCTTTGGACGTTCCAGCCCTTGGTGCAGGACTACCGGTCGGACCACTCAACGAATGTGCGCGTGATGTCGTTCCGTACGACCATGACCCGGAGCACGCGGTCGTCACGCAAGAGCGCCGAAGCGCCGGCCGTGGCCGCCTCGATGCTGGGATACCGGGCCCATGCGGCGGCCAGATCCGACGCCGTTCCCCGTCTCACCGTCGTGATTAATCTGAACATTGTTTACCCCGCCGCTAACCCCAGGGTACCTCAGTGTGGAGGCCCTTAGAAGTCGTTTAGCGCAGTGCCTGTGAAGCCCAGATGATCACTCCGATCGTCAACGTAATCGCCGCGATCAGGCGCATGTTCCGTGCGACACGGACGTCATGGCGCGCCCCCTTCGCTTGCCACTGTACCCACCCCTCGTCAGAAGTGAGGGATGGCGCCGTCTCTGCGGGGGATAGGCTGACGACGACCGCGTGCCTGTATTCATTCATGGACGTGATCTCCACGATTGGGGACTTGCCTTGCACGTGCCGGATCAATCCATCGGCACAACGAATCGCAATCAGTGCAACGGCCCCAGCATGCCGTTCGACGGCCGCCGCAACTGTTTCATGACACCGAGCTTCTCAGTACATTCCTGCGCCCATACCCGGCATCGCGGCGTCCATATATTCTTTTCCGGAATCTGCACGGTGCTTTCATCCCTTGTCACTGTCCATCCGTATGAGGTCCTGTGCATCGCCGTCAAGACCGAGCGCCGCTCGATCGTCGCGCTCTCGGTGCCACATTCGCTGGATGTCCATCGCCCCGGCGCCGTTCAATCCCCGCCGCAGCACGAAGGTGATGATGACGGCCGAAGCGGCGACCACGGCACCCAGGAACAGGACGCCATTAGGGACGAACGGCGGCGACGACAACGCCACCAGTCCCACGACGACGAACCATGTCGGAACGATGGACATCCGCCTGAGCAGAATCGACATACGGCTCACATCAAATTCGTGATTTCAATCACCAGCCGCACCAGCAGTGCCACGGGCGCGCCAACCAGGAGAATCACGAGCGGGAACAGCCAGATCACAAGCAGCAACATCAGCGTGTCGTCGAGCAGTCCCAGGAGCTTATGGAAAGGACTCCTTGCGTTGCCGTGTTCAGCCCGTCCGCCGACGCGCGTCCTGTGACCAATTGGCGTCTCCGCCGTCGCAACTGCCCAGCGTCCGTACGAGGCGCTCGATGTGGTCACGATGGCTCTTCCACGGTGTGCACGGGATTAGTCGCTGGCGTCGCGTGTCTGGATTTACTCATGACGTCATCTCGGCCCTCTCGCCCTCTGGAGGCCGGATCGCGGCGAAAGGTTTCGAGGTATTCAAGCGTCCCCGTCTCATCAGAGGTGTACCAGAGATTGCTGCCTCGGGCGCTAGCGAGTCTGGCGCCTCTCGCCACGGCATACTGGACATTCCAATCGTTTCCTCGATACATGAGCGACAACCGATCGCTTGGATCGGGGGTGACGATCCAGAGTAAGTGCCCGTTCTGAACTTTCGAGACGACCACATCATCGATGTCGAACGCATTTCTGGCCGCCATGTATTTCTCCTTTACTCCGATCGCGTCGCCCCCGCGCAAAAAGAGAGGCGGGGTTGCTCGACCCCGCCTCGTTGCAGTGACTTTACGCGGCTATCGCGACCTTGATCTTGTTGGGCTTGGCTTCCTCGCGCAGCGGCAGCCGGACCGTCAGCACGCCGGACTTGTACTCGGCGCTGACCTTGCCAGCGTCGACCGTCGGCGGCAGCGCGAACGATCGCGTGAACGAGCCATAACTGCGCTCGATGCGATGGAACTGCTCCTCGCTGACTTCCGCGTCGAGCTTCTTCTCGCCACGCAGCGTGAGTGTGTTGTCTTCAACCGTCAGGTCGATCTCCTCCTCCTTCATGTCGGGCAGCTCGGCCTTCAGCACCAGCTCGTGCTGGCCGTTGACGTAAATGTCCACCGCCGGCACCCACGCGCCGCGGGTCATGTCTTCCTGAGGACGGGCGTAGAAGCCCGCGAGCATCCGGCTCAGCTGCTCCTCGCGCGCAGCCAAATCACGGAACGCATCCCAACGAACAATAGTCATGATGATTCTCCTGTCTTGCGTCATACAGTTCCGGCGGGACTTCCCCGCCGAACTCCACGGGGCGGCCGTGGCCGCCCCATCGGACGAACCGACGTATCAGCTTCAGGCACTCGCGCGGACGGCGATCTTGTGAAAGGTCGAGTTGGACACCTCATAGGTCTGCACCTGAGGCGTGCCCTCCACCACCGGCTCCAGTGCCTTCAGCACACTGGCATACGCGCTGCGGGCATAGGTCTCCGCGTCTTCTTTCAGGTCCCACACGCTGATACCGACCGCTTCCGCTCCGCCGGCGGCGACGAGCGAGATTTCGTCCTGGAAGCCCTTCTGCTTTCTGAGCACGGGGATGATGTCCTGGTCGAGGAGCCGGGTGAACTCTCCTGCACGACCGGGCTTGAGATGGAAGGAAACGGTGCGAGCAAACATGTCAACCTCCTGGTTGGCGTGCCTAAGAGGAGGGACCAGATAACCTGCTTAGTTCAGAGGATCTGAAGGATCGAGGGGTAGACTGCAATCCTGTTAAGCATTATCGGTTAATTAACTTATCATGTCAAGACTTATGTGCGATAATATCTACATCGTCCACGTTGATTAATTAATCAAGTTAAGTCGATCGGAGGAATTCCTGTGGATTTCCCGCTCCTCATCCGCCAGCGGCTCAAGGAACTGGGGACCGAGCAAAGGGACTTGGCGGCGGCGGCCCAGGTGACCGAGTCCTACATTTCCCAACTGCTGACAGGGAAGAAGGCGCCACCGGCGCCCGAGCGGACCGACATTTACGACAGGATGGAGACCTTCTTGCGGCTTCCTGCCGGGAAGTTAGCCACGCTGGCAGATCTCATCCGCATGGACGCCCTGAAGAGAAAGCTGGCGGACCCCCCGTCGCCCTTGTTCAAGGAAGTACGGGAGTTGATTCTTCGCAAGTACGCTTCCGGAAACGCGCAGCCCATCCGTGCGATGTTCGAGAGAGAGCCCTTTGGCGCCCTCGAACGCCTCGTCACCCAGAAGCTGCTGGACGTTGCCAAGCGAGTGACGAAACAGGAGTTGAACGATGAAAACTGGCTCCGTCTCGTCGCTCGACTCAGCGACAGAAGCTACGAGCAGATGCGGGTCCTGGCGCTTGACTTCCTGGAAACGGATGTCTTCAACATTTCGCCCGAGAATTGCGTCACGTTCTTGGATCCGCTGATCGAATCGTGGGACATCGACCTCACGACGTTCGCGATGGAGATCGTCCTGAACCGCCGCCTGGCGCCCGGGCACCCGAAAAAATTTGAGTTCGTGGAACGGGAACCCGTCCCACCCGTCAACGAAGAGCCGGGGCTCCAGGCCTTCCTGCAGGATCCGTCTCTGGCGGGCGATGCGACCGCGGAGGAAATCGAGTTTCTCAAGAAGCTGAAATTCACGCGAAACCGGCCAACCCCGCTCTACTACTACCGGGAGCTGCAAAACCTGCGAGACCCGCTCCATTTTCGCCGCGCCCCGGCGGACGTGGCGTCTGGTGATGAGTCGTTGACCGTGCACCGCGACGCGATCGGGCTGGACAAGAAATAAGATGCCGGACCGAAGCGCGCTCAACGTTGATTATGGTCTCGAAGGTTCAAGATGGGCATCTGAAAGATGGTCGTCGACGGCAGCGATACGAGGAAGCCGCACTGGTACTCTCGAAGTCGATCGAGGAGACGCATCATCAGTTGGGCGCGGTTCGTAATCGAAGGTGATCCCGATCCTCAAGCTACCCCTGTGTGACCCAACCTCAACGCCGAACGGGCACATTCAGAGTGTGACCACGTTGCCAGTGCGCACGGACTCGTCCGCCGCGATGACGATCCTGAGGCTTTTCACCGCGTCGCTCATGGAGTCCGAGAGGTCGATGTCCTCGTCGATCGCCCGCAGCAGATAGCGTTGCTCGCGCTCGCAGAGCGCGTCGTGATCCGGCTCGTCGGTCATGTCGATCCGTTCGTCCGGCTTCGACATGTCCGTGTGGTGCCAGAGGATCTGATTTGTCTTGGTGTGCGCGTTGATGTCGTCCGACTTCACGTGACCGGCCGTTTCGGCCATGACGATCGAGACGGAGCCCTTCGGCCCGATCACGTCCTTCACAAAGAACGCCGTCTCGCTCATCATCGGGCCCCAGCCTGCCTCATACCAGCCGACCGAACCATCCTCGAACGCGACCTGCAGCGCGCCGTAGTTGTACGTCGGCACCTCGTCGGTGAGACGTGCCCCCATCGCGTGGACGCGCGTCGGCCTGGCTGCTGTCATCTGGCACATCACATCGACATAGTGCACGCCGCAGTCGACGATGGGTGGGAAGGAATGCATCAACCGCTTGTGCCATTCCCATGTCTCGCCATTCGACTGCTGGTTCAAATTCATTCGAAACACCAGCGGCGTCCCGAGTGTTCTGGCCACGTCGATGAACTTTACCCACGACGGATGGTGCCGGAGGATATACCCGATCACGAGCTTTCTGCCCGTGCGCCGCGCGGTCTCTACCACGCGCTCGGCGCTCGCCACTGTCTCGGCGAGCGGCTTCTCGACGAACACATGTGCGCCCGCTTCCATCGCCTTGATCGCGTAATCGGCGTGCGTGTCGGGAAGGGTGTTGATCGACACGACGTCTGGCATCAGCGCGGCGATCGCCTGTTCGTAATTCGAATAGCGTGTCGCGCCGGCCAGGGCCTCCGGGAGAGGTTTTCCGGCGATGCCCCGCGTGCAGACGCCGACCACCTCGAAGTCCGCGATCCGACCATAGGCGAGCGCGTGCGACATACCCATGTTGCCGAGCCCGACAACCAAGACTCGTTTCTTGCTCATGTCAAGGGTCCTCGAAAGACCAGAGTGCACCGCAACGCGGACCCGTCACAGGTCCTCCAGCGTCAGTTCGCGCGCCATGACGATGTTGCCGGCCGTCAGCCCACAATCGACCGGAAGGACCACGCCGGTGATTGCCGAAGCGGCGTCGGAGGCGAGAAACGCGACGGCGCGGATGACCTCGATCGGCTCGACAATGCGGCGGAGCGGGTACCAGCGCTCGAGTTGCGTCAGAACTTCCGGGTTGCGGGACACGCGATCGTTCCAGAGCGGCGTTCGCACCGTGCCGGGGCAGACGATGTTCGCTCGGATGTTGTAGCGGCCGAATTCGAGCGCGAGCGCTCTGGTCAGGCTGATCAGCCCGGCTTTGCCCGCGCTGTATGCGGCGTCGCCGAGGGCGGCCAGCCCATTCACCGAACCGATGTTGACAATCGCGCCCGAACGGCGCGCCTTCATGTCTGGCAGGACGGCGTGCGTGCAGTTGTAGGCGCCATTCAGATTCGCGTTGATGTCGTCGCTGAAACCTGCGGGCGTCGTGCGCTCCAGGCTCGGATTCCTGGACACACCGGCGTTGTTGATCAGGATGTCGACGGGGCCGAGAAGGGTGATGAGCCTCGCCAAAACCAATCGGACGGCGTCCGCATCCACGATGTCGACGACGGCCGCCTCGATGATGGTCCCATCGGTCCGGAGCCGCTTCGGCGAAGTCCGTGACGGTCTCGCTGCGGTCGAGCGCGACGATTGCGGCACCCTGTTCGCCGAAATGCTTGCAGAGCTCCCGACCAATACCGCCGGCCGCGCCAGTGATGGCGACGACTTTGTTCTGGAACGTCACGATCGACCTCCGAACACGGCGAGCGCGTCTGCGATCCAGGCAAGATTGCTGCGGCGCAAGTGACCGTAGTTGTAGAAAGCGATCTCGGAAATACCGGCGTCGCAAAGCGCCTTCGCGGCGGCGACCAGTTCGGCGCGGCTCTGTAAATCCGGGAAGCCGGGGCGGAGTATGCCGCGAAGCTTTCCTGCCCCCGCGAGGCGGCGCTGTACGTCGCGGATCTCGGCACGCACACGCTCGACGCTCGGCTCGTAAAAGCACGCCTCGACGATGCCGGTTGCCTGCGCGAGCGCTCGAAGATTGCTCCCCTCATACCAGGCGCCACCGGTCGGCCGCGCCACCGACGGGATGATCGCCACAGTCGCGTCCGCCCGCACCGCCGCGCGAATCTCTCGAACCAGCGAGGTCACGACGTCGCAGCGCCAGTTGAGGAAGCTCGAGAGTGCGCCGTCTGTTGCGACGTCGCTCAGCCAGAACGCTTCGGCCATATCGTCGGGAAAATCGACATCGCCGGCCAGGTAGCTCTCGATGTCCTCCCGCACCGTCGTCTCGAGCCGCCTCGCATCGATGCCCGCTGCCGCAGCTCTCTCGACGCAATGATCGCAGAAGCAGAGACCAAGGCGGCTGTCGAGCCATCTGTTCGGCTTCACCATCGCGAATTCGTGGTGATAGCCGTGAGCATATGGCAGAAAGCCGGGTGTCTCGAGCGAGATGCCCGTGACTCGATAGTTGTCCGTTATATCCCTGCAGAGCGCGATGGCATACTCGCGGGCTTCGGGAGCGGAGGGGCAGAGACTGTAGACGTAGCGGTCGCCGAAAGCGTTCCTGACCGTCGAATGCGGATGGAGCTCGCCCAGGCGGGAGTTGTGGAGCAGCACCAGCCACGCATTCGCCGCGACCTCGCCCTTCTCCGTCGTCTCGCGAAATACGTCGTGCTCTCGAACGAGACTGTTGAGGATTGGCTTGATGGCTCCGTAACGCGTACTGTCAGCTTTGAAATAGACAGTGCCATCCTCGGGAAAGAACGCCCGTCCGCTCCGCCCGTGCGGACGCAGGAATTTGCCGGCATGATAGCTGCCCGCGATCGTCATCGTGTTGATGCCAAGCGCGCTGACCTCTCGGATCACTTCGACGACCCCCTCGTCGGCCAGATCCCAGGGGTAGGTGTAAATCGCTCGGTAACTCATCGTGCGTCAGCCTCGGGCGGAGAGGAAGCAACGACTCTGCGTCACTGTTTTCTCGCTACGGTTGAGTATGTCTCTTGAAACACGAAGGGCCGCCGGAAATCTCATCAACCGAACCACACGGCGAGTACCAGGCCAGTCGGACCTGCCCCGACAATCAACGCCTCTACCGGGCGTGGCGGTGATGCGTTCATCGTGTCCCGCAATCTTCGGTGCTCCGCAGATAATGGTAATTGGTCATCATGCAACTGGCTGATCCGCAGGTCTGGGGACCGCCGCGCGACGTCGACCGCGGCCATTGCGGTTCTGCGGGTCCGCGAGAAGGAGGATTCCGATGTTCCGCGATCACATGAGTTGGACACTGGCGCTGCTCGTCTGCACCGCCGTGTCGGGCCAGGCGCAGGAGCGCGCCACCGCGAAGATGATCAATACGACAGGCGCGACCGTCGGCACGGCGACGATCACCCCGACCGTCCGCGGAACGGGCGTTCTGATCAACATCACGCTGAACGGACTGCCGGCAGGCACGCATGCGCTGCACATTCACACCGTCGGGAAGTGTGACACACCGGACTTCACGAGCGCGGGGGGCCATTTCAACCCCGAGTCGAAGGAGCACGGTACCCAGAATCCGAAGGGCGCCCACGCGGGCGATCTGCCGAACGTCGAGTTCCTCGGGCGCGGCGAGGATCACGTGTCCGTCGCGGTCGGCGGAGTGACGCTCGCGCCAGGGCCGAATTCGCTGTTCCATCCTGGAGGCACGGCGCTGGTGATTCACGCCAGCCCGGATGACAACAAGACCGACCCCGCCGGCAATGCCGGCGCCCGCATCGCCTGCGGGGTGATTGAAAAAGCGGGCTAATGAACGGTCGTTCGCCAGCGAAAGCGCTGGCTGACGGTCGGACGCGGTGACGGATAATAGCGTCGTGAACACCGTCGATTGGCTGCTCGATTCAGATCCGGCCGTGCGCTGGCAAGCGATGCGCGATGTCACGAGCGCCTCTCCGGCCGCGGTCGCCGCGGAGCGTGCGCGTGTCGCGCGGGAAGGGCTCGGCGCGGACATTCTCGCCCGCCAGGGCTCGGACGGGGCGTGGCACCGCGATGACGAGCCCGACTGGCTGCCGACCCTCTTCACGATGCAGCTCCTGCGTGCGACCGGCGTCGACCGCGCCGATCCTGCCGTGGTCTCCGCGGCGGCACGCCTCCAGGCGGGTTTCCGATGGCACGAGTCGTTCGGCGCGAAGCCGTTCTTCGACGGCGAGGTGGAGCCGTGCATCAACGGCGGCGCGCTCGCGCTCGGTGCGTACTTCGGGCACGCGTCGGAGAGCCTCGCCGCCCGTCTCGTCGGAGAGCAGCTGGAGGACGGCGGGTGGAACTGCGACGCGCCGAAGAGCACGCGCTCGTCGTACCACACCACCATGTGCGTGCTCGAGGGGCTGCTCGAGTACGAGCGTGCCGTCGGGTCGCCACCGGCAATCGCGGCAGCCAGACGGCGAGGAGAAGAGTACCTGCTCGAGCGCAATCTTTTCCGCCGGCGCTCGACCGGCGAGATCGCGAGTCCGGAGTTCCTCACGTTCGCCTTTCCACCCCGCTACGAGTACGACGTCCTTCGTGCGCTCGACTACTTCAGAGCCGCGGGTACCACGCCCGACGCGCGCATGGACGAAGCGGTGGACGTCGTCCGGAAGCAGGCAGCAGGCCGACGGCCGATGGCTCCTCGATCGCGCGCACGACGAGGCGCTCGCCGTTCCGCTTCCGTTCGGCGAGTCGGTAGGCGAGCCGAGTCGGTGGAACACGCTCCGGGCGTTGCGCGTGCTTCGTTGGTACGACGGCCAGGCGGGTTGAGCTCGGCGTTGCTGGCGCTTAGCGGCGTCTGGCGAGTTCACGCCGGACGGCGCGCGCCCTCAATTGCCTCCCGGTCTCTGTCGTGCCGGCGCCCACGGGTCCGCCGATCCGTCTGAACAGAGGTGATCGATCGTCAGGCGAGCTGCAGCGACACGGCGACGACCGCGTGCTTCGGAATCGTGACGGTCGCCGTCTCCCCGGACACGCGGGCTGCCAGATCGGTCAGGCTCACCTCGTTGGGTTTCTCGAACGTATTCGTGGCGTGCATGTCCTCGTGTGTCAGCACCGAGGCACGTGCCTCGCGAAGGCCTGCACCTCCCGCCACCCGAATCCGGGTGACCACCGTATCCTGCAGCGACGGGTTCGTCAGCGTCACGGTGAGGGCATTGCCACGAACCGAAGCCGAGCCGGAGAGGCCGGGCAACTTCCCTTCGCCATCGAGCAGCGGTACGGTGAGGTCGGGGATCTCGAATCTGGCGGGCACGAGCCGGCCTCCCATGTGCGGACGGTACAGCTCGAATGTCGAGTAGGCGGGCGTACGCGTGTACCTGTCTCCCACAGCGGCGAAGAGTGAGTGAAGGCAATTAATCGTCTGCGCAATATTCGCCATCTCGATCTTCTCCGCATGGCGGTTGAAGATGTCGAAGGTCATCGCCGCGTGCAGGGCATCACGGAGAGTGATGGTCTGGCTGAGGATGTACTGCGGTCCCAGTTCGGTGCCGCCGCGATACCAGTTGCCCCATTCGTCGATGACGAGCTTGGTCTGACGCTGAGGGTCGTACTTGCCCATGATCTCCCAGTGGCGGTCGATCACCTGTTCAATGCGGGCACCTTTGTGCAGGACGGCGTACCACCCCTTCGTGTCGAACGTGGCGCCGTCTTCGGCGGTCTGACGAAAATCGGTGTAGTAGTGCAGCGCGAAGCCGTCCACCCTGACGCCGAGACCGCGCGCGTCTCTGAGCCCTCCGAAGAAGCTCTCGGTCCACCCCACATCGGCATCGGCGGAGTGCCCGCGCGGTCCGGTCGCCACGAAGAACGAGGGCAGGTACAGAGGGCATTGCGAGATGAACCTGCGGTACAGCGGTCGGCGTACTCGCCGCCCGTCATGTTGCCGCCGCATCCCCACGATTCGTTGCCGACGCCCCAGTACTTGACATTGAAGGGATCCGGCTCGCCGTTACCGGCGCGCTCGTCGGCGAGTGAGATGGTCCCGGCCGGCGCATTGCTGTACGAGCACCCAGTCGTGGAACTCCTGCGGCGTCCCGGAGCCGACGTTCGCCGCCACGTACGGTTGGGCGCCCACAAGCCGGCACAGCCGCATGAATTCGTGAAACCCGAACTCGTTGCGTTCGACCGCGTGCAACCCTGCCGGCATGCGGTTTTCCCAGTAGTTGTACGTGCGCGGACGCTTCGCCGCCCCGATCCCGTCGCGCCAGTGGTAGCCGTCGGCGAAGCAGCCCCCGGGCCAGCGAAGATTCGGTGCGCCAAGACGCCGCATGTCGTCCACGAACTGTTTGCGAATGCCGCCGATGTTGGGAACCGTCGAATCGCGGCCGACCCAGATCCCGTCGTAGATCACGCCGCCAAGATGCTCGATGAAATGACCATAGAGGTGGGAACCGATCACCGGTCCCGGCTGCGAGGGGTTGACCTCGACGAGCGCGTCGGCAGCCTGGACCGTGCGCATGCCCGCGAACGCCGCGCATCCGGCCGCGGCCACCGACTCGAGAAACTGACGTCGGTCAAGTCTCGTCATGGTGCGCATTCTACGCTGCTCATCGGCACCGTGTAAGGCGGGCTCGACCGCTACCCCTGGTGGTGCGACGCGCGCGGGGGCTGATGAGTACGCTGTCGTTGGCATCAGTGATGCTCGCCGTTCGGGAACGCGAACGATCGGCGGTGTGTGAGCACACGAGCGTCCGGTTGGACCGGTACTGCGCCCAACGATGTCTGGTTCCGGCTTCCTTTTCGTAATAACGATCGTTACTTGAGTAGCGGGCGGGAGCGCTGGCGCAGGGCAATTTCTTGGCCCGGGCAGCCAATGTACTGCCTCTTCAATGAAGTCCAGACGGCAGAGATCGCATCGCTCCCGCTAAGAGAGTCTCGAGCTCGCAAGGAGAGACGACATGGCAAAGAAGACAAGAGCCGGCAGTCAAACTGGGCAACAGACCAAGGAGGGGTTCGTCAGCACGAAGTTCGAGGCGGTGGATATTCCCGACTACGTGCTCGTTGAGCTGCGCTACGAGAGCCCTGTCTCCTACACCGCATCAAAGTTTGTCGCTGCCTCGGCCGTTGCGACCGAGGCCGACGCGCTCAACAAGGTCCTGGAAAAATACGACATCCCGACGATTCGCTCGCATTTCGGTTTGAAAGCGACCGACCTCCGCGCGCGCGTCGACGTGGCGGCCACTTTGCCTCCGGAACCGAACCCGGAGAAGTTTGCCAAGAAGGGGATGGACACCAAATTCATACAGAGTGGCTTCGTGGAGGTCGTGCCGAAGAAGAGCAGCGACGCCAAGAAGATCGCAGCCGCGTTGACCGGGAAGAAAGGCGTGTGGAAGGCGTACGTTGCGCCGCGGCCCGTGCCCGCGATGCCGTCAGGATCCTCAGCCGGCAGCCGCCTCTTCGAACCGGCGCAGGGTTATCTGTACACCCCGCCGGACGGGATCGGAGCCATGGAAGTGTGGAACCTTGCCGGAGCAAGGGGCACCGGCATTACCATCTGCGACATCGAAGGCAACTGGAACCGGCAGCACGAGGACCTGCCGAGCGGCATTCAATTGATCGGCGGCACGGTGATTAATGATATCGCCTGGAGGAATCACGGCACGGCGGTGCTGGGTGAGATGGTGTCCGTCTCCAGCAACAGAGGGACCGTCGGCATCAGTCACCAGGCGAAGGCGATGGTCCACTCCACGGTGATCAACGGCGTCTTCAATACCGCCGGGGCCATCAACAATGCCGCGACTGTCTTGAAGGCCGGTGACGTCATCCTGATAGAACTGCAGGCGACGGGTCCCAATGGGAAATATGTCGCCATGCAATTCTGGGGCGACATCTTCTCTGCCATCAAAGCCGCAGTCAGCAAAGGCATTACCGTGGTCGAGGCAGCCGGCAATGGAGACGAAAACTTCGATCTGCCGATCTTCAAAGGCACTGGCCTGCAAAAGGATAGTGGCGCGATAGTCGTCGGCGCCGGGATTCCGCCGGCCAACCACGTGGACTTCGATGGCTTCGGGCCTTCGCTTCCTGCATACACGTCGCTGGGCGTGCCGAGATCGCGTATCTTTTTTTCCAACTACGGTAAGATCGTCAACGTTCAGGGCTGGGGCTGGCACGTCACCACGCTCGGTTATGGCGACGCTCAGGGTGGCTCTTCCGAGAACGTCTGGTACACGCTGCGATTCTCCGGCACGTCCAGCGCGTCGCCGATTATCACGGGAGCGGTCGCATGTCTTCAAGGTCGAGCCAAGGCCAAGAATGGCGCACCCATGACACCGAGCAAGGTCAGAAAGATTTTGACGCAGACTGGTACACGACAGCAAAAGGGTCCGGGCGTGCCCGTGACGCAGCACATTGGCCCGCTGCCCAATCTGCCCAAGGCGATGAAAAAAGTCTGAGGCGCCAGGGGGGTGAAGATGATTCCAGCGGTGTCACTATCCGGCGGCAGCAAGGTGCGGACGCCCATAGACCTGAAGCTGAAACCGAAATGGCACTTCGACGCGAGCCGGCGTGTGTTCGTCTCGGACTCGGGCGAGAAGTTCGCGCCTCGCGGCAAGCTGCCCAAGAACAGCCGGATTGTCTACAAGGTGCCGAGCCTGGTCGGAGCGGCCCAGGCCCGGCTCTCCAAATATGAAAGGGACTTGCAACGCTATATGCAGGTGGTCTTGCCGGCCGGTGAATCGCCCGCCGAGTACCTCGAGGTCGTGCGCGCATGGCCTTCCGTTGCGGAAGCGCACGTGGCTCCCGAGGTAAGCCTTCCTGGTCCGCAGTCGTGATCGCGATTCTCACGATCCCTCTGGCTCAACTGCCACGATCGCCCGGGGTCGCGGACAACACTCTATTGCTGTAAGACGGGAATCCGCAGGCGCGCTCAGCCTCCCCTTGCATGCCGCTATTCCGTGTGTTATATACTGAACCACATGGTTCAGTATTCCTGGACCGGCTTCGATGCCTCGTTCGCCGCGCTTTCGGATGCCACCCGACGCGGCGTTCTGGAGCAGCTCTGGCGTGCAGACGCTTCGATCACGGACCTTGCCGAGAAGTTCCACATGACCCTCACGGGCATGAAGAAGCACGTCGGCGTCCTGGAGCAGGCGGGGCTCGTCACCACGGAGAAGGTCGGGCGCGTGCGGACCTGCAAGCTCGGCCTGCGCCGACTGGAGGAAGAGGCGGCGTGGATCGAGAGGTACCGCCAGCTCTGGGACGCACGCTTCGACGAGTTGGACAAGGTGGTCGAGGAACTGACACGGAAGGAGAAGGTCGATGGACGCAAAAAGAGAGAGTGAGCCCACACCCATGAGCCGCACGACGGTGGAACGGAAGTCCGAGCGTGAGCTCGTCGTGACGCGAACCGTCAACGGCCCGGCGCGCATCGTGTTCGAAGCGTGGACCAAGCCCGAGCTGTTCAAGCGGTGGTGGGTACCGAAGTCGTGTGGCCTGTCCTTGCTTTCCTGCGAAATGGATGTTCGTGTCGGGGGCACGTACCGTTTGGTGTTCAGTCACCCTGCCTCCCCGGAGCCCATGGCGTTCTTCGGTAGGTACATCGAAGTGACGCCGCACTCCCGCCTCGTCTGGACGAATGACGAAGGTGGCGAAGATGGGGCCGTCACCACGGTGACTTTCGAAGAACGAGGTGCCGAGACCCTGCTCGTCATGCGCGACCTCTATCCGTCGAAGGAAGCTCTCGACGGTGCCATCGCCTCCGGGAGTACAGGTGGGTTTAGCGAGACGTTCGAGCAACTGGACGAGCTTCTCATCACCCTGGGCGCGGGCGTGGGACGGTCATGATGCCGTCGATCTCGCGGTCGGCCGCCCGCGCGCAGCGAGCAACCCCATCACTACGGTCCAAAACGAATACTTTGGCGGTCAGCTGCCGCGAACACCGCCGGTAGCCTCATGAGGTGATGAAGGCGTGGGAGCAGGCGGTGCAGACCGCCGACGATCAGAGGCTGGCAGCGCCGGCGTCAACGATTGCGCACGTCGGCGCGCACAACGCGTATCACATCGGCCAGATGGTGTACATCCGGCGGCTGCAAGGAACGTGGGATCCGTCGAAGGGTGTGAAGTAACGGGCGGACACGTCAACCGCACGAGGCGGCCAGGCGCTGCAGCAGATGCGCCCGCATCCGCCGGTCCGCGACGATTCCCGTGGCGGCGACGCGCTGCCCGACGAATCTCTCGAGTTTCAGCGCGTCGTTCGCATCCACGACCTCGACCGACGACGAGTGCTTCTTCAGGAAGCCGGATTTCCAGCTGCGCGATTGCGGCGCGTCCGCGCCGGACGTGTCCTTCAGCCAGAAGGCGTCATCACGAGCCTGCAGGCATCCCTCAATCCTGACGACCGCCGCATTCTGACGAACCGCGTTGGCGGTGGCTTCCGTGTGTGCCGGGTGTTCGGCGGCCGGTCTCACATCAACAGCCGGCGACTTCGCGGGTTCCGCCGTCCGGGCGCTTCCGGTCGACGTGGCCGTCGCACGCGTCCGCGTACCTGCAGCCGCAACCTTTGCCGCGGGCTTCACCGTGTCGAGTGGCACCAGCGCCGCATCTTCTCGCGACCCGGCGTCTGCCGCCATCGTTGCGCTCGAGCGATCGGCTTGCTGAGGGGAGCTGCTTACCCCAATGAGCGCTGCTATGCCCACCGTGCCGGCGACTCCGACCGCAACCCACCATCGGTCGATCCGCCGTAAAGAAGGGGAGGCCTCTGTCACGGGGGAAGCTTTGGCAGCTTTCGCGGATCGACTCGTCACGCGTACAGCATTCTTCTTCGCTTCACCCGATCGCGACGGCTTGTCCGCCTTCTTCTGGCGAACAGATAGCCTTCTCACGGAGATCCTTTGAAGGGCCCTGTTGGCGTAGAGCAGATATCGAATCGATCGCGCCGGCGTCTTTGCCTTCTTCGCGCGCACTGGATCCTCCCCTCAAAGCTCGTTGAGCCCTGGTTGATGGACTCAGCAAATGCGTTGCCCTCGAGCGGCGCGTGAGCGACCTCTGTAACCGACAGCGGGAACCTGAGTTGGCGTCACGGTCCGGGGTGTGTCAGTAAGGCACGCGCGCCGGAAGCGTCAATTCCGTGATCGCGCGGCGAATGCTGGGCATGGTGGTGTCGCGATTGAAGCGAAAGCGGAACCGCACGATCCCTGATGATGCGGCGGTAACGGTGCCGCGAAAGCGCGACGATCGGAGGGTGAAGACCGCCGCGACAGCGCGCTCTTACTACTTCTTTCCGCTCGTGGCCATCGCCCCTGCCTGTTTCGGCATCGCGGCGGTGGGGACCATGATGTGGGCGTATTTGGTTCCCTTCCACATCACCCACGGTCCGCCGCTGTGCGGGTCGGTCGGCAGCGAGTCGAGCAGCTTGGGATCCGGCACGAGCACCATGACATGGGATGGGGCGACGACCCACTGGTTGTCGGCCGTCGGACTGGTCGCGAACGGATCAGTGTTGCTGGCTCCCTTGTCGCCGCGCAACATGTACCCGATGCCCACCGAGTCGATCTGCGGATCGGTTTTGTGCATCCAGGCGTCCGCCCAGTTCATCCACTGCTTGTCCAGGCACATCGGGTCAGCGCCGGCTGCACCGGCCGCGCCGCCGGCCGACGGCATGCACGTCCAGCCGTTGGTTCCTTTGCGCAGCTCTGTCGCCTCACCTTTTTCGTTCATCGCGACGATCGTCGCATTCCTGCCAATGTCGGGCGGCGCCGCACTCATCGCGAGGCCAATGTTCTGCTGATTCCCGCCGCTTGTTTTGGCGGCGGATTTCTAGGTGGGCTGTTGCGCTGAGAGGGCAAAGCCAACGACCATCAGAATGGCAATTGTACAAACTGTCTTTTGCATACTCCCTCCGTGCGAATGAGTGTGGAGCGTGGGTTTTCCGGCTGCTCTCATTCCCGCGTCATGTGAAAGGTGTTTCGAGTCAGCCCCGTCACGGCCGGTGGGCAGTCGAGCGCTTGGCCGTGCGATAAGACGACGCCCGATCATCACGACTGCGCCTGGCCAAAAAAACGCGAACGGACGCTCTCGTCAATTGAAAGCTCCGGTCCGCTCATGATGTGGTCGGGAATCCGAGAAGGGTCAGCGGCTATCAGGGGTAACGCTGTGGCACGCCGCTGATCGGCTTCGGGTCCCTGCTCCTGAAACATCTGTCGTAACCAGCCGCAGGACGTATGGATGACGGAAAAATACCGACGGTGTTCCGAGGCGTACGCATTGCCCGCGACATCCCACTGGCTGTCGCTCAGAAGCTTTTCGCTGAGCGTGCGTACGTCTCGCAGCGTCAACGACATGCCTTGGCCATACGCGGGGTCGCTGGTGGCGGCGGCATCCCCAATGAGCGCGACACCTTCGTGGTACGGATATTCGACCCAATCTTCGTCACAGGAAAATGACGCGAGGGGACCGATGAGGTGAAGAGGACCATCGTAAACATTAGGGAATGCTGTCGTTTGTCTGGAGTAGTCCAGAAACCGGCGCAGTGATTGCTCGCCCTGCAAACGATCGATGCCCTCACTGGGATATGCGAGATACGCGCGAAAGCGATCCGCGCCTTCGTACACGCTGGCCGCAGCCATGGCCATACGCCGGATTGAAGCAGTAGTACGCCACATCGTGCGGCGCCGCGAGACCCGTCAGCAACACACCTGCGAACAAAAACGGATGAGGGTCACGCGTGACCGTAAATCGCGCCCACTTGCGGACAGCGGAATTACGACCGTCAGCCCCGACCACAAGGCGAGCCGAGAATGTCTCGAGACGGCTAGCCCGGTTGCTGGACCTGCACGTGCGTCGGCTTACCCGGCTCGACAGCCGCAGCCACGGCCTCACGTCGGACGTGGGCGCCAGCACTGACGGCAGCTTGTAGGAGCAGTTCCTGCATTTCAGGATGACTGAAGCCTATGGCAGGCATACCTTGCGGCGTCGTGCTTGGGAGGTCGCGTGGATGGCCCAGTCCCATTTCGACGGAGGGCACGGTGTGCCCACACTGTCGAAGCAGATCTGAGATGGCAAGCTGCTCCGCCTCGGCTACGCCCCATGGCGGAAGGAATTCTCCACGCACGCGATCTCGAAACGTCGGCTCACGCTCGAGAACGAGGACTCGCGCTCCCGCCCTGGCCATGACCAGGGCCAAGGCCGCGCCTCCGAGGCCACCACCGATAGTCAGGAGGTCATACCCAGAGGTGGACATCCGCTATTCCTTCCCCACGCTTCGCGGCGCTTCCCAGAACCCACCCGATCCGTGGAGGGTTCGAATTCTACTCCTGTAATCGTTGGAAGCGAAGCGACGCCCGCGGCGCCGAGCTTCGCCGCTCGATGCGCGCCCGATAGAGATCAGCGGGGCCGACCTCTACGAACGCGGAGAAGGTGCGCGCTGCACCTGCATGCCGCGTCCGCTGGCCGCGGCACCCAGAGCCTGCCTCACCTGCTCCCGCTCGACGCGCAATTCGACTTCGGTAATGTCCGGCCTGAAGAACAGCGCGACCGTCCAGTCGAGGACGATGCGAAGCCGCCGATCCCAGCGCGGCATCTGGAACAGGTAGTACGTCCGGCGGAGCCACCAGGCGGCGAACCCGGTGAGGGGGAAGCCGAAGACGCGCGCAACAGCACGCGTATGCCCGAGCGACGCCATGGTGCCGAGTGGTTGAAAGACGAACGGCGCTGGGGCGCGCCCGTCGATGACGCGTCGGATGTTGCGCGCGAGCTGTCGCGCCTCGCGCACGGTGTGCTGCGCGAGCGCTGGATACGGGCGGCCGTCCGGCCCAGGGATCGCCGCGCAGTCACCCAGCGCCCACACATTAGGATGGCTACGGCTCCGCATCGTCTCGTCGACGGCGATTCGGCCACGCTGATCATGTACGACGGGAATTGCGCTCGCGATGGCGCTCGGAACGATGCCGGGGGCCAGCACGATGGTACCCGCCTCGATGGCGTCGTTTGCGAGATGCAGACGTCCGGCCTCGATCGAGCGAACGGGCGTCGCCACACGCACGTCTGCGCCGCGCCGTTGGAGCACGCCGAGGGCCACGGCCGCCAGTCGCTCGTCGATCTCGGGGAGAATGCGCGGGCCGGCCTCGAACAGCTGGAAGAGGACCTCGTCTCGTCGGATGCGCGGATAGAACCGCAGCACGTCGTCGGCAAACGCGGTCAGCTCGCCCAGGAGCTCCACGCCAACAAGACCGCCCCCAATCACAGCGACCGTCAGACAGCTCCGTCGCGTCGTCGAGTCGGACGCCGCATCGGCGCGTTCGAGCTGTTCGATCACGTGATTTCTCAAGACCAGCGCATCGGCCATGGTCTTGAAGGTGAAGGCATTCGACGAGCCAGGAATCAGCTGCTCGTTGGTCGACGCGCCGAGAGCGACGACGAGATAGTCGTACGGCAGCTCATATGTGGCACCCTCGCGGGTAACCGCTCGAACGATCTGCCGCTGCACGTCCACAGCTTCAATGGTTGCCTCGACGAACCGGGTTCGTCGGAGCGCGGCGCGGATCGGCTGCGCGCAGTGCCGCAGCTCCAACCGTCCAGAGCACGCCTCGAACAGGAGCGGCGTGAGCACGAAGAAGTTCTCGCGGCTCACGAGCGTGATCTCGGCGTCCGCGATCCCGCGCAGGAGTCGCTCCAACTGGCGCGCGGTGGTGACGCCGCCGAATCCGCCGCCCAGCACGACAATGCGCATGGTTCTCTCTGGATCATGGCATCTGCTGGACGCGAGTTCGAGCGCGGCAGGAATGTGGCTCGACCATAGCGAAGGCAACCGGTTGTGTTTGGGGGCCGCGTATAAGATAGGGATGGACGGAAGCCATGAACGCGGAGAATGCGTGTTCGTTCCTGACGGCAGCCCTTGTCGCTCTGACGATTCCACGCCCAATCGCGACGCCGAAGCCGGTTGAACCTGTCACGGTCGCCGTCAAGAGCGGCAACGTAACCCTTCACGCGCTGCTCTGGCGTCCGGAGGGTCCCGGACCGTTCCCGGCCGTCCTCGTGAATCACGGCAGCGGGCGAACGCGCGAAGAGCTGGAGCGGCTCGGACCGTACGAGCGTCAGGCCGACACGTTCGCGCCGGTGTTCGCACAGTCACGGCTACGTCTTGCTGTTCCTGTTCCGCGAGGGCGTCGGGCTCTCGAGCGATGTCGGCAGGAGCGCCATCGATCTGATGACCGATGAGGCCGCCGCTCACGGTCAGGACGCGAGGAACGCGTTGCAGATGAAACTGCTGGAGGGCCGCGAGCTGACCGACGCGTTGGCCGGGCTCGCGTTTGTTCGCGGGCTTGCCGACGTAGATCCGCGAAGAATCGCTGTGGTGGGCCACTCGTTCGGTGGGTCGCTGACTGTACTGATGACGGAGCGCGAGCCGGCCCTTCGTGCCGCCGTCGTATTCTCGGGCGCGGGCTACAGTTGGGACCGGTCGCGAGACCTCCGCGAGCGCCTGCTCGCAGCGGTACACCGGACATCGGTCCCGCTGTTTTTCCTCCACGCGGAAAACGACTTCTCAACGAATTCAGGCAAGGCACTGGCCGCCGAATTGACACGGCTGGGAAAGCCGAATCGCCTGAAGATATATCCACCCGTCGGCAAGACGCCTGAAGAGGGACACGACTTCCCACTCAACAGCATTCCGGCATGGAATCCGACGTGTTCACGTTTCTCGACGAGTTCGTTCGGAAGTAGTCCGTCTTCGTCACAATGCCGACACGATGACCGCGAATCGGCATCTGGTCCCTTGTTACGAGCGGGCGCCCAGCGCGGATGCTATCGGGCGCGCATGCCATTCTGTCTTGTCGACGGCCGAATCATTTCCCAATCGCAAACAGCGCCTGGTCCGATCGTAAGAACAGACGCCCGCCAGCGATGGCCGGCGAAGCAAGCTGCCGCGCGTTGAGTTGGTTGCGCGCGAGAATGCTTGGTGTCCGGCCGGCGGCGAGCACGATGGTCTCTCCGTCTTCGCTCGAGAGATAGACCTTGCCGTCGCCAGCGACCGGCGACGCGGTGTAGACGCCTCCGACTCGCTCCTGGTGGACCCGTTCGCCTGACTTGGCGTCCGCAACTGTCAGCACGCCAACGTCGCCGGTCATGTAGATCAAGCCGTCGTAATAGAGGAGCGACGAGATATACGGCGCTCCCGACGCGACCCTCCACACGACGTTCGTTGCCGAGATATCTCCCGTTCCGCCGGGTCGGATAGCCATGAATGGGCTGCTTCGATAGCCACGGCTCAGAAACACGACGCCGTCATGGAAGACGGGCGATGGAACTGGAAAACGATTGGCCTCTTCGAAGTGCCATCGCCGCTCGCCGGTCGAGAAATCGTGACCGCTCACACCGACGCTGGAATTCACGATGATTTCGGTCTTGCCGCCCGTCTCGACCACCAGCGGCGTGCTGTACGAGATGACGCCGGCCGGTGCGTCGGCTTTCCACCTCACCTCGCCCGTCCTCGCGTCGAGCGACAGCAAATACGACGTTTTCTCGTGGTAACAGAGCAGAATGATCCGGTCCTTATAGACGACCGGCGAACTTCCATGGCCCCAGTTGATCTCGAAAGGCCCATAGTCGGCGCCGAGGTGTTTCTTCCAGACGAGCTTTCCCGCAAGGTCGAGGGCCACGATTTGCCCGGTCGCGAACCACGCGTAGACGCGCTCGCCATCCGTCACGGGACTCGGCGACGCGAGATTGTGTTTCTCGTGCACCGACGGAAGCGGCCCCTCGGCCGGAAGTTCGAATGCCCACGCTGGACGGCCGTTGTTTCGATCGAACGCGCTGACGACGAACGTGACTTTGCTGGCAGCGTCAGCCGGCCCGGTGCCCAGGGCGCGCTCACCCGAATCAAGCGGATTTCCGCTCTGCACCAGCCGTGGACCCTGGCGCACCTCACCGTTCCCGAGCTGCGAGGTCACGAACACGAGGTCCCCCCAGACGATAGGGGAGGAAATGCCCAGTCCGATCAGCGATGACTTCCAGGCGATGTTCTCGCTATCGCTCCAGCGAACAGGCAGCTTCTGCTCGCTCGAGACTCCCGATGCCGACGGTCCGCGCCAGTCTGGCCATTGCTCGGCGCTCGGTCCGGCGGCAGACAATGCCAACAGCGCAAACGCCATCGTCCACATGCTGCGCATCGCCCCTCCATGTGGCCTGTCCACGCTGATCAGGGACCACCTCGCGGGCGGGCATCCCGGCTGGCTTCGTTGCTCCTCCCTCAAATACTCCCGGTATTCTCGGTCGTCGCGCCTTGCCATCCGGGCGCCGCGCTCCGCGATCTGGTCCCTGTTCAGCGTGGACCGACCACTCGTGACTGACCTGCGTGCCAAATACCCGGGCGATATTATCGATCGAGCGCGTCGATGAGCTGCGCCGGGAGAAGGCTGACCCTGGTAGAGTAGCCGCAAATCGAGTGCCGAGGGAGGAGCGCGTGCAAGGCAACTCACACCGACGGGCGCGTGCGCTATCGTTCATCACCGCCGCCATCTCTCTGTTCGCTTTCCTCGCCGTCGCACCGCCGCCGGCGGCCTCGCTGAACGAAGACGGCCAATGGCCGATGCCCGCGAAGGACTACGCCTCCACCCGTTACAGCGGTCTGACACTCATCAATTCGAAGAACGCCACCGGGCTGCGCCCCGTCTGGACGTTCTCTACCGGCGTCCTTGGCGGACACGAAGGTCAACCGCTGGTCGTGAACGACACGATGTATGTCGTCACGCCGTATCCGAATGTGCTGTACGCGTTCGATCTGAAGCAGGAAGGCTATCCACTGAAATGGAAGTACCGGCCGGCCGTCAGCCCGAACGCGATCGGCATCTCGTGTTGCGATGTCATCAACCGCGGCGCCTTCTACGCCGACGGCAAGATCATCTACAACCTGCTCGATGGCCACACCGTCGCGGTCGATGCGCGCACAGGGCGCGAAGTCTGGAATACGGCGATCGCCGACGTCGCGGAAGGCGAAACCACACCGATGGCGCCGTTCGTAGTGAAGGACCGCGTGATCGTCGGCGCCTCCGGTGGTGAGTTTGGTATTTACGGTTGGGTGAAGGGCCTCGACCTCAAAACCGGCAGGATTCTGTGGACCGCGCGCAACATCGGTCCGGATGCCGACATGCTGGTGAAGGCCGGCACCTTCAAGCCACGCTACGACCAGGGGACCGAGCTCGGTCAGTCGAGCTGGCCGAAGGACGGCTGGAAGACCGGCGGTGCTCCGGTGTGGGGCTGGATGTCGTACGACCCGGAGCTCGACCTGGTGTACTACGGCACCGGCAACCCGTCGCCCTACAACCCGGAGCAGCGCCTCGGCGACAACAAGTGGACATCGAGCGTGCTCGCGCGGCGGCCGTCCGACGGCGCGCTCGTGTGGGCGTACCAGTTCACGCCGCACGACAACTGGGACTACGACGCGGTCGCGACGATGATTCTCGCGGACCTGAAGATCGGCGGCACAGGTCCGCAAGACGCTCGTGTCCTTCAACAAGAATGGATTTCAGTACACCCTCGATCGCGCGACGGGCGAGCTGCTGGCGGCGCCGCCGTACGTGCGGGTCACGTGGGCGAAAGAGATCGACTTGAAGAGTGGTCGCCCGGTGCTCGACCCGGCCAAGCAGACCGGTGCATCGAAGGGCAACGTCAAGGACATCTGTCCGAGCCTCGAAGGTGGCGTGAGTCCGGCCTCACCCGGCGCGTACTCGCCGCACACGGGCCTCTTCTACACCTCGACCAACAATCTGTGCATGGACTTCGAAGCCACTCGGACGACACGTCTGCGGGGCGTCCCGTACATGGGAGCCGGCTCGCCGTACCACGCCGGCCCGGGCGGCCACATGGGCGCGTTCATGGCGTGGGATGCGGCGAAGGGTACGAAGGTGTGGGAGGTCAACGAGCGTTATCCCGCCTGGAGCGGCGCGCTCGTGACGGCGGGCGACGTCGCGTTCTACGGGACGCTCGACGGATGGTTCAAGTCCGTCGACGCGAAGACCGGCAAGCTTCTGTCGAAATTCAAAGTCGGATCGGGCGTCGTCGGCAACCCGATCACGTATCGGGGACCGGATGGCAAGCAATACGTTGCCGTCTACGCAGGATTCGGCGGTGATCTGGTTCCTGCTCTCGGGGGATGTGCGCTCGGACGATCCCGCGGATGTGCGGCCACCCGCGGATTTCATGAAGGACATCGGGCGCCATACGAGCCAGGGCGGCATCGTGTGGATCTTCGGGCTGTGAACGTATCCACAAACCCCAGCGGAGCGAGCCGCGTGCGAGCGAGCGTCGCGAGCGAGCCACGCGAACGGAGCGCGCCGGCGAAGCGGCGCGCGAGAGAGCGTGTGGGGGAGTCCGAGGGGCGAAGCCCCTCGGATAAGACTAGTCGCGGAGCGCACGATGAAACTCTCGACTCGAGCGACTGGCGCGCTGATTCTGGCGATCTCAGTCTTCGGCATCGGCTGCCGAAAACACGAGGCGCCCTGGAAACTGCCGCTATTCCCGCCATCCGCTACGAAGCGCACATTGCCGCGGGCGGCGTCGCGCCGCCGGCGGGCCAGCTCGTAGTGCCGCCAGCACGGTCCGCGAGCGATGTGACAGCGGGTCAGGGACTCTTCAGCTCGATGAGCTGCGATGGTTGCCACGGCGGTGGCGCTCTCGGCTGGGTGGGCCCGAGCCTGGTTGACGGCCGCTGGCGCTACGGCGGCGCCGATCAGGAAATCTTTCAGTCGATCTTTTATGGACGACCGAAGGGCATGCCCGCATATGGCGGCGTCCTGGGCGCCGAAGGTGTGTGGATGATCGTGCGGTATCTCAAGGCGCAGCCCGTTCCCGCGGTGGTGCCGACGACGTCGTACGAAGATCTCGCGTCGAATGCGGTGCCGACGGCTGCTGCGCCGGCCGCGCCAGGTGCGTCTCAACCGGAGGCGGCGGATCCGTTGAGCAAGCTCGCGAAGTATGGATGCACCGCGTGCCACGCGGTGGACACGAAAGTGGTCGGCCCGTCGTTCAAAGATGTCGCCGCCAGGTATCAGGGACGAGGCGACGCCGCGCAGATGCTGGAGCAGAAGGTCCGCAACGGCGGCGCCGGTGTGTGGGGTGACATTCCGATGCCGCCGAACCCGGCGGTGCCAGATGCGGAGCTGCATGCGATCGTGCAGTGGGTTCTCACGTCGCGGTCGAACCGGCAAGGCTGACCAGCGGCCCAGAACGAATTGCTCACACCAGCTTCGTTTTCGACAACGGCAACTCGCGGACTCGCTTTCCCGTTGCCGCAAAAACGGCATTGCATAACGCCGGCGCGAATGGCGGGACACCTGGCTCACCGACTCCGGCGGGCGGGGCGTCGCTGTTCACGATGTGCACGTCGATCTGTCGCGGCGCAGTGTTCATGCGCGCCAGTTGGTATTGATTGAAGTTGCCCTGGTCGATCGTGCCGTTCGTCGCGGTGATTTCACTGAACAGCGCAAGGCTGGTTGCGAATACCGCCGCGCCTTCAAACTGGTTGCGGACGTTGTCGGGAGCCACGACCGTGCCGGCATCAACCGCTGTCCAGACATTCGGGATGTGGACCTCGCCCTTGTTGTCGACCTCGACTTCTACAACAGTGGCTGCGTAGGTGAGGAAGCTGCGATGGGCGGCAATGCCCATTCCGCGGCCTTTGCCAAGGCTGCGTTTGCCCCAGCCGGAACGCTCCGCTGCAACTTCGACAACCCGACGCAGGCGGGCGGTATCGAGCGGATATGTCTTTGCCTCTTCGGCTTCGTCACCTTTCAGATTCAGCTCGACGATCCGTCCCGGGCCGATCAAATCGAGCAGATATTGAACGGAGTCCTTGTTTGCCGATTTGGCGAGCTCGTCGGCAAAGGAGTGAATGGCAAACGCGTGATAGATGTTCGCAACGCTGCGCAGCCATCCGATCCGGACATGATAGTCGGCCGGTCCGTTTTCGGCGCGATGGTTGGGGATGTCGAATGGCAGGTTGTTCCATCCGAGCCCCATCTCGTCGTCGGCGTACCTTGTCTTGGCATCGAACGTCGAACCGATGGGCGGGTACGTTGTGCGCTGCAGCCAGGCGGTTGGCTTGCCATCGGGTCCGATTGCAGCTTTCATGTACATCGCCGCCACGGAATGGAAGTAGTCGAAGCGGATGTCGTCTTCGCGAGTCCAGACCACTTTGACAGGCTTGCCGAGTTGCTTCGACAGGACTGCCGCTTCCGCCACCTGGTCGGGCTTCGACTTGCGTCCGAAGCCTCCGCCCAGCAGGGTCACGTGGCAGGTGACATCCTCTTTCTTGATGCCGAGCACGCTGGCCACCGTGTCCTGCACCGCCTGAGGATTCTGCGTGGGCGCCCAGGCGAGCACTTTGCCCTCACGGAACTCCGCCACCGCAACATTGGGTTCCATGGCCGCGTGCGCCAGATGCGGAGTGTAGTAGTCGGCTTCGATGATTTTGCCGCCCTTGGCGAATTCGGCGTCCACATCCCCGACGTTCCGTACGACTTTGCCCGGCTTTCGCGACGTCGCCTCCAGGGTTTTCCGGAAGTCGGCAGAGTTGTAGGAGGAGTGAGGGCTTGAACCCCATTCGACCTTGAGCGCTTTGCGGCCCTGGAATGCTGCCCAGGTGTTGTCAGCAATGACGGCGACACCGCCGAGCGGTTTGAAGAGATGTGGCGGCTCGACGGTAGGAATGGTGACGGTCTGGCTGACACCCTTTACCTGCAGCGCGGCCTTGTCGTCGAGTGACTTGACGTTTTGTCCGAGGACCGGAGGGTGTTCGATGGAGGCGTAGACCATGCCGGGCATGGTCGCGTCCATTCCGAAGAGTGCCTTGCCGGTGACGATGTCCGGCAGGTCGAAAATCGCATTGCTCTCTTTCCCGATGTAGCGCCATTCGGAACGTGACTTGAGCGCAACATCTTCCTTCTTCGGAACCGGCAGTTTTGCCGCTGCAGCGGCGACCTGGCCGTAGCCGAGCTTCCGTCCCGTGGCTTTGTGAACAATGGAATGCGGTTCGGTCGAGCACTCCTTGGCGGGAACGCCCCACTGGCTCGCAGCGGCGGTGATCAGCATCGCGCGCGCGGTCCCGCCGACCAAGCGCATCTCATCGAAGAAGCTGCGGACGGAGTGGGACCCGTCGGTATCCTGATTGCCATAGCGTGCGTCGCCGATTGCCTGATCGAGCTTCACCCTGGACCAGTCGGCATCGAGTTCGTCGGCGACGATGAGTGGCAACGCGGTCCGGCTGCCGCAGCCCATCTCGGAGCGATGGGCGACGATGGTCACGACTCCGTCTGGAGCAATGGACAGCCACAGAGAAGGATTGAACGGGGGAGTAGCGGCTTCGCCTTGGGCAGCCCACAAGGCTTCAGGGACGAAGCGGGCGCTCAGGACGAACACGCTGCCGGCAAGAGCACCGCGCAGGAATCCGCGACGGGAAACATTCTCGATGTTCATGCCGTCTCCTTCGCTGCCTGGTGAATGGCTGCCCGAATCCGCGCATACGTTCCGCAGCGGCAGAGATTGCCGGACATGACGGTGT
The DNA here is from genome assembly GCA_963771415.1 of uncultured Acidobacteriota bacterium. GTDB lineage: Bacteria > Acidobacteriota > Vicinamibacteria > Vicinamibacterales > 2-12-FULL-66-21 > CAWAZT01. The sequence continues at coordinate 256,640 of CAVYTI010000002.1, forward strand.
CAATGTCCTGGTCACTCGGATTCTTGTTGTCTTTGAGGAGCGCGATGGCTTGCATGATCTGTCCGGTCTGGCAGTAGCCGCACTGGGGAACCCGGATCTCCATCCAGGCCCTCTGCACGGGATGCATGGGCGCGATGCCTTCGATGGTCGTGATCTCTCCACCCGCAACTCCCTTCAGCGAAGTCGTGCAGGAGCGAATCGCTTGGCCATTGTGGTGGACCGTACATGCGCCGCATAGTGCCATTCCGCAGCCGAACTTGGTTCCGGTCAGCCCGAGCACATCGCGCAGATACCAGAGCAGGGGCATATCGGGATCGCCGTCGAACGCTCGTTCTTTGCCGTTCACTTTCAGACGGATCATGTCTCCTCCGCAGAACAGCAGACGATGTGAAGGGTGAACGTGCCTATCCTAGCCGCAGAGCGGGAAATGGAAAAGGGCAACCCCATTGAGTCGGAGGCGAGCAAGTCGCCAAGGTCCGAGGTGCCACGAACCTGTCGGCGCCATCCCGGCAGGAGATCGTCCAGCAGCACACCGTAAGCGGGTCCGGACGCGGCTTCGAAATTTCCGGCGAAGGACGGCTGCGATTCGCCTCCGGCGAGTGCTGACGCTGCGGCACGGTGGGCATCCGCGGGCGAATTGGCCCAAGCCGCGACGCCGGTGTAGGAGGCAAGCCCTTCGCGAATCTCGTCGCGCCGTTCGTTGTCCGCCGCGCCGGGAAACCGGCGGCGGCGTTCGCGTCTGAAGGCCAGCGCATCGGCGATCGCCTCGGCCCGGGCGCTCCCGCTCGACTCCACCGCCCGGCGGAGCGCTCGCCATTCGAGCTGCATCCAGACGCGCCCTTCGAGCGTATCGAGATGCTCGTTGAAGCCGTCGTCCGTCATGAACCCGAGCTCGGGCTGAATGCGATGGAACAACCCGTGAAGCATCACTTGCTGGCGTACATCGGCATCGTTCGCCGGGAGCATGGACAAGGGAAAGCTGAACGACCGCAACCCGCCCCAGGTGACGGGGCCGTCCACGAGACCAGAAAAGCGGGGTGGCGGCCCCTCCGGTTCCGGCTGGCTTGTGGCACGCGTTCCGGTCGCTTGGTCGACGATCACCATCGGACCACAAAGCGACACACCCCACAGCCGGCCCCCGTCTCGCTCGCAGAGCTTCTTGGCTTCCTCGAAATAGCGCTTGGCGAGCTCTGGTTGGACCTGCGCCTCGGCAGCCGTCGCAGCGCCTAGCAGCACGAGCAGGAAGGCCGATGAGGACCAGCGCAAGCACACTCACCAGTCCCAGGAGGACGACCAACCTGTATCGCTTGGTGAAGTGGGGCAACCGTCACGCTCCCAGGGCGAGTTCGCTCAACCGGATTACTCCTGGCAACCTAACGATCGCGCATCACCTGCGAAACCTGTGCGACGCGCGAACTTCTACCAGTGAGGTCCGGTTTCGTCAGGTGCATGCGCCTGTTAGCCGGTGCTTAAATTGTCTACCAGACGCCAGGAATAAGACGCTTCGTTCGCGCCGAGTAAGCCGCGTATTCGTCGCCAAACTCCTCTAACATCATCCTCTCCTCCGCGCGGACACGAAGCGCGAGGAGGATCGCGAACGCGATCAAGTTCGCCGGACCTGCCACCCAATTCGGGATGACGAGCGCCTGGCCGACGGAATACAGCACGAGTGCTAAATACATCGGGTGGCGGATACGTCGATAAACGCCTTGCGTAATGAGCTGATGCTCTTCCCGAACCTCCAAAGTGATCGACCAATTCGTACCAAGGTCAGCGTGCGAGCGGTAGAAGAGCCAGAGGCCGATGACCAAGCACGTCACACCGCCGACGAGCGAGCCGTTCCTCAGCGGGTACTCAGCGAACGAGAACGCCGGCGACACGACCCAGATCAGAGGGACGAAGAATCCTACCCAGGCGAGAACCAAGAGCCCGGTCTCCAGCGGCGTTTTGTGGCTCGCGGCGACCTTGACACTTCGACTCCGGCGGCCGTGCGGCGCGCGAATGACGACCATCACCAGCGTAGCTGCGAGCACCAGCGCCCTCGCGACCCATTGATTCATGGCTGAGCACCGTCCCATTCTGCACCGTCCTGCAGCGTCGTCGATGTGCGTCTGTCCGGCTAATGGCTAGCGATCGAGCCGCGGCGCTCACGCTCTCGATTCGCCGACGGCTCCAATCGCATGTTAGGCTGCGTGGTCAGGTTCGCAACTCGCTAGCAGCTCAACCAATTCGTCAAGAGTCGCGCTGCCTGCCAGAACAGCCTCCTGGGGTAGTCGTCCACTTGCTTCCACCGCCCTAATTACCCTCCGATGTTCGGAGGACCCGACCGCCCAATCGAGGGCGGATTGCCACCCCTGGGCCACCCCGCATGTGTAGAACCGCCGGGTACTCATTGTTCTGAGGTGGGACCTCCTGCGCGAGCGCCAGGGAGTCGATCATGGCGATGCGAGAACGCAAGCGCGACCAGCTCACAACTGCGTCGGCCATTTCCTGGCGAGCCGCGAGCAGCCCCATCACTTCGGTCCAGTCGAAACACTTTGGCCGTCAGTTGCAGCGAATGCCGCCGGTACAGTCTCATGGAGGCGAACAAAAAGCGAATATGATAGGCTGGACGCGCCGGGGCGCTTTCGGACGTGAACGATCAGCTTTACGTGTCCGTCCGGCGTTCGGCACTCGGTTGAGGTGCGAGTGCGCTGCATCGAAGCGGCGGTGACGTAATCAGTTCCGGTCGTGGCAAATGGTGCTAGCCAGTCCTTCCGAGCCGCTCTCGCAACTCGAGGTGCTGGTGGTCGACTGCCAGGCCACAGCCGCCGCTCCACGAGGTCATCTCCTCGAGATCGGCTGGGCCCGCGTCCTCGGCACGACAATCACGCACGCGCATGCGTCGTTGATCGCGCTGCCGGATGGCGAGCAGATTCCGCCAGCTGTTGCGCGGATCACTGGGATCTCCGAGCACATGATGCGGTCCGCTGTCGACGGACGCTGCGCCTGGCGCGAGCTGACCGACCAGGCCGCGAGTCTCACGCAGCAGCCCGCGCCGACGGTCATCCACTTCGCTCGATTCGAGCAGCCGTTCCTTCGCACGTTGGCCGCCGGCGTGTTTCCGCTCGACGTGGTCTGCACGCGGGATATCGCCAGGCGCCTTCTGCCCGATTTGCCTCGGTGCAGCCTGCGCGCCCTCGCTGGATACTTCGGTCGCGCGGTTGGTGCGCTCCGTCGAAGCGCCGATCACGTCGAAGCGACAGCGTTCGTCTGGCACGAGTTGGTCGGCCTGCTCGACAGGCACGGCGTGTCGACCTGGGGCGCGCTCCACGACTGGCTCGCCGGACCTGCACAACCGATGAGGCGCCGACGCCGCATCTGGCCGATGCCGCGGGACGTGCGGCTTTCATTGCCGACTGCGCCTGGGATCTATCGCATGCTTCGGACGGACGGCAGCGTCCTGTACATCGGCAAAGCAGCGTCGCTGCATCATCGGGTCAACAGCTACTTTCGGAAGCAGGCCGGCGTGCCCGAGCGGTTGCTCGAGATGCTGTCGCAGGCACGCGCGATCTCGTTCGACGTCACACCAAGTCCGCTCGAGGCCGCACTCCTCGAGCCGGATGAAATCAAGCGGCACCGACCGCCTTACAACGTCGCGCTGACGACTGCGAGTCGCGCGTTGTGGTTCACGTCGCTGGATCTCAGCGCGCGTAGTCCACAGCCGTCGCCACACTGCCCGTTCGGACCAATTGCTTCGGCCGAAACACTCGATCAATTCGCGGCACTCGCCCGGGCTGGGCGCGCCGCTCTGACGTCCGGTTCACGAGGCCCAGATGACCGCACGTTCACCGCCGGTTACGACCGGCTGTGCGCAACGCATCCTGAACTGTCGCGCGTCGACCTCTCGGACTACGCGAAGCTGCTGCGGCTTGGCACACGCCTGTGGCGAGAAGGTCGACGAGACCGCGACGCTGGGGACGATGTCGAAGACGATGCCAACGAAACGCGTCGTGATGTGACGGTCTGGACCCCGGAGTTCGTGCAAGTGTCGCTGGAGTGGCTCGCCTTGCGGGCGGCGCTCGCCCGCCGCCGCGCGATCTGGTTGACGCGGTTGTTCGATTCGAGCGTGGTGTGGCGCGAGCCCGGTGACAGTTGTGCGCGGCTCATCGTGATCGAGAACAGCGAGGTGGTGTTGAGCGGGGCAGTGGACGCACACGCGACGCCACCGATTCCACCGGGTTACCGCTCGTCCCGTGGCCGCACGTCGTGAGGCCTTCACCCTCGGCTCCTTCGATCGCCTGCGGGTATTGACTACGGAGCTGAAGCGCTTGATTGCCGCTGGCGCTCCAGTGGCGCTGCGCCTGGGCGTCGGACCGGCACTCGACGAGTCGCGACTCGCGTCTGCGCTGTGGTGGGTGTGATGCGTGATTCCACAGCCACCATTCTCCACGCGGACCTCGACGCCTTTTATGCGTCGGTCGAACAGCTGCTCGACCCTCGCCTGCGCGGCAAGCCGATTGCGGTCGGCGGCGGCGTCGTTCTCGCGGCCTCCTACGAAGCGCGGGCCTTCGGCGTACGAAGCGGCATGCCTGGACGGCGCGCGCGGCAACTCTGTCCCGACCTCGTGTTTGTCGGCGGACATTTCGACGAATACCAACGGCTCGGCGACGCCGCCATCGGAGTCCTGAGCGATTTCACGCCTTCCATCGAGCGCATCTCCATCGACGAGGCCTTCGCCGACGTTGCAGGGTGCACGCATCTCTTCGGTTCGCCGGCAGAGATCGCAAGGACGGTTCGGGCTCGCGTGCGCGCCGAGCTTGGCTTGCCGATGTCAATCGGCGTGGCGCGTACCAAGCACCTGGCGAAGATCGCATCGCAGGTCGCGAAGCCGGATGGATTGGTCGTCGTCGATCCAGAAACTGAACTCGAGTTCCTTCACGAGCTGCCCGTCGCACTGATGTGGGGCGTGGGCCCCGCCACCGAGGCGCGGCTCGCCAAGATCGGCGTCACCACCATCGGTCAATTGGCGGAGAGCTCTCCTGCAATCCGTGGAGCGATTGCTCGGGCACGCGGTGGGAAGAAAGTTGACGGCACTCGCGTGGAACCGCGATCCGCGGCAAATCCAGACGCGCCGGCGCGCGCACTCTGCCGGCGCACAATCGGCGCTCGGACGACAGCCTGCGATCGAGCGCGTCTTCAAACCGACGCTCCATCATCTCGCCGACCGCATCGGCGCGCGGCTCCGCGCCAAATCCCTGGCGGGCCGGACGATCACGGTCCGCGTGCGCTTCGCCGATTTGCGCTCGGTCACGCGCTCGCTCACGCTGTCAGCGCCGATTTCTGCAACGAGGGCTCTCGCTGAGATCGCCGAGGACCTGGTGCGCGGCGTCCTTGCGGATCACCGTGACGAGAGGACGATCTCGCTGCTGGCGATCTCCGTCTCACATCTCGAAGCGCATGCGATCGTGCAACTGGAGCTGCCGCTCGGGCTTGCCGACGAAGGACGCCGTCCTGGCACGAAGAAAGGCGTGGCGCGATCGCGCGCAGACCGGGCCGTCGATGCGATCCGCAAGCGCTTCGGAGGACAAGCGGTGGATTATGGGTCAGCGTTGCGGGATGTGCGCTCCGTCCCTGACGAGTTCCGACGCCTTGCTGAAAGAGAGCTGTGAATATCGCCAGCGCCCGCTGCAGTGGAGACCGCCGCTCGGGAGACCGGGCGGCGGTTAATCCTCCCGCGCCAATTCCTGATCCTGCATCGGAATGAACTGTTACCCATGTGTCCGGAATGGACCGGATGAAAACTGGTCGGGGCGGAGGGATTCGAACCCCCGACCCTCTGGTCCCAAACCAGATGCGCTACCAGGCTGCGCTACGCCCCGCGACCAACCTTGATTATCCCATGACCTTGCGCAAACTCGTGTGCGGGGCCCCCGGGGCGCAGAAGCCACCATTCGGCGACGAGCAGATTCGGCACCCAGCACAACCAGGCGATCGCCTGGTACGCCTCGATGAACGGGATGCCCGACACCAACGCCAGCGGCAGGTAGATCCTCAGCGTCACCGCGGCAAAGGTCAGCGAGTAGCTGCGGATCATCCAGCGTCGATGCGTGGTGACGTCGCCGCGGCGGATGTACCAGTAGGCCGCCGCCGTCGTGGCGATCCACAGCACGGCCAGGAGCCCGAATCCGACGTGCGTCACGAGCCCACCCTGAGACCTGGTGGCGAGCGTCAGCCCTCCGAGCCCGCCGACGAGGACCGCACCCACATAGACGCGGCCGGACCATCGATGCATGCGCAGAAAGCGTGCGCGCAGAGCCGCGTTCATCTGAAACGCGCCGGCGAACAACGCGATGGCACCACCCGCGATGTGTCCGATCACCGCGAATGGCAGCTCCGCGAGACGCTGGCGGATGAACGGCGGACCGAACGATGGAATGAGGAGGACGGCGATGGCGTAGGCAGCGACCGTCCACGCGAAGAGAGCGAGCACGATCCAGCGCGCGCTGAGAAACGAGGTCAGCCTCGCCATGCGGAGGAACGACATCCAGAAGGCGGACACAACTGCTTCACCGCTCGACCCGCGTGAAGGTCAGCGCGACCCCACCACGCACGACCGTGGGTCCGACGGCGAACGACTGATGGCCGACGGTGACACAGCGTCCCGACACCAGCCCGATCGCCGCGCCGAAGATCACGTCGCTGGCGTAGTGCTTGTTCTCGGACAGACGCGACCACGAGGCATACGCCGCCAGGCCATACGCGGCGATGCCGACCTTCGATCCGAGCTCGCGCTGCAGCACCGCCGCCGTCGCGAACGACGCGGACGCGTGGCCCGAGGGAAACGAATAACGCGTCCCGTCCGGCCTCGTGCGATTGACCGCGTGCTTGAGCCCCTGGGTCATGGCCAGGTTGATGATCTGCGCCCGGAGCAGTTCCGAGCCGATCGTCTCGGCGCGCGGCGACACGAAATGGCCGATGACGAGCGTGCCCAACGCCCCTCCCGCCTGCACCCAGCCGCTGCCAACCACCTCTCCGGGATCCAGCGTCTCTTCGACCGGCACGGTGTTCATGGAGATCCGCGTCAGATCCGAATCCGCGGGCGACACTGCCAGCGCGCCGGCGCCGCCAATCCCGAGGATGATCAACGTCTGCGGCGACGCGAGACTCACGACGTCGTGACCGAGCGCCTTGAAGAACGAGAACGACTGGTGCGTGGAATGGTCAGCCGGTTGTGTGACTGGCGGCGGGGCGGCTGGGGGATCCGAGACGTCCTGCGCGTGAGCAACGCCCGCCAGGCTCCAGAGCATGATGAAAGCTGACGCCGAGGCAAGTCGCCTGCAGCATCCCCGGCCTGGAATCATGATCTGCAGCTTAGCGCACGGCAGATGAAACGAGGACCGTCGACGAAATGTAACCTAGCGGAACGCGCCTGTTGCGCGTTCTGACTCCGGCGCTGGCAGGGGAGTAATCGGCTGCGCGAGTTTGGGGATCGTCGCGGGGCCCTTGGCCACCGGCAGTCGGCGGTCGGCCCAACGTTGACGCACCGCGCCGGCGAAGAAGCACAGCCAGAGCTCCCGGTCAAATGCCTCGCCCGACTTGCCGGTCAGCGTGTGCCAGAGAAAGCCGCGCGCGGCCGGCAGCGCCTTGGCCAGCAGGTGTACCGGCACACCTGCCACGCTCGTGTTGCCGGCGTACGGCGGACCCCCGACCCTCGGTTCCTCCATGTCGTAGCCGGCATACCGATACATCAGGGCGCGGCTGATGCCATGCCAGTAGAACCAGCGCCGGAAGTACCGCTTATGGAGTCGCTCGGGCGCCACCAGGTGGTGCACGACCATGTCAGGTAGATAGATGCCCCGCGCGCCAGCGGCGCGCGCGCGCAGATGCCATTCGCGCTGCGCCTGATTTCTCAGCGTCCCGGACTTGCGTCCAAGTCGCATTTCGAACGGGCCGACACGGTCGAGAACTTCACGCCGGTACGCGACATTGACGCCGAGAGGCCATCCGATCCCGCGCCCGAATTCACGGGGCTCGTCGCCGTAATCGAGCAGGGCGATCACCTTGGTGTGCAGCGCGCTGCGTTCGTCGAGCCACGCCGGCTTGGGGCCGCACCAGACCGGCAGCACCCGGCCCCCGACGAAGTCGCATCCTTGCTCCGCAAGCCCCTCAACGGCCCGCTCCAGCCAGTCCGGCTCGAAACGGGCATCATCGTCGGTCGCCGCGATGATGCGTCCGCTCGAGGCGCGAATGCCGGCATTCAAGGCCGCGTACTTGCCGTCCTCGGGCGCACAGATATATCGGACGTCGGTACTGAAACCGCGCGGCCACCTCCTGGACGACCAGCCGGGTCGCGTCCCGCGAGGCGTTGTCCATGACCAGCAGCTCGGTGGCGCCAGCGGCGCGCACGCCAGCCAGGCTTTCGAGCGTCGCCCGAAGGTCGCGCTCGCGATTGGCCGTGGAGATGACGATTGACACGTCCATGCTGTCGTCCTGTCGGCAAAAACGGACCCAGGCATGAGCAAATCGTGGGCCCTTCCGAGACCGCGCCAGAGACGATCCGGAAGGGCAAAAGAGTAAGGATTTACCACCTTTCGGCTTTCAGGGCCATAGTCGAAGTAAGGCAGCGCAGCCGTTTCCCGGAACGGCCATTGCTTGGGGACGCCGACATGCGGCTCGCCCCCATTCGGTGAATCACCCTGCCGGCCGATATGACTGCCCGCCGACGCCGCCTCCTGAACGTCGTCTTCGCTGTTCTGATCGGTGGGTCACTCTACGACATCGTGCTCGACCGGGAGCACTGGCCGTTCTCGCAGTATCCGATGTTCGCCGGCGGGTGGCACGAGTCGACGTTCACCTGGCTCAGAGTGTTCGGTGTCACCGCTGACGCGCGCGAGTTCCCCCTCGACGCGAACCGCTACGTCGCGCCGTTCGACCAGTCGCGCCTTCCCAAAGCGCTTCGCCGGATGCTCGAGGATCCGCAGCGATCGAACCGGCTCGACGAAGCGCTGGCGAGTGTTCTGGCGCGGTATCAGGAGCTCGCCAGCGAGGGCGTGCACCATGGCCCCCCGCTCGCCGCACTGCGCTTGTACGAGCTCGAATGGACGATCGACGCGGCGGCGACCAACGTCGACCACCCCGACCGCCGGCGTCTGATTGCCGAGATTAGAGCGCCATGAACGCGTGGAACCGTTTCTGGTTCACCCCCGCTCCGGCATCGACGCTGGGTCTGTGCCGGGCACTGTTCTTCCTCGGCTTGTGTGCCTGGCAATTCCCCCGTGACTACGCTCCCTGGGCCGGGTACTCCTCTGTATTCTGGTTTCCCACACCGCTGTTCGCGGCATTGCACCTGCCCTTGCTCTCGGTCACGAGCCTGAGCGCGCTCGAAACGCTCTGGAAGATCTCGCTCGTGCTCGGCGCGATTGGTCTGTTCACGCGCACTGCCATGATCGTGGCCTTCGTGCTCGGCACCTACCTGCTCGGGCTTCCTCACAACTTCGGCCAGACGCAGCATTTCGACAGCCTGGCCGTGTTCGTGCTCGGTGCCCTCGCCTTGTCGCGCGCGGCAGACACGTGGTCGATCGACGCGCTCCTCGCGGCCATCAAGCGTGGATCGGCCGAGCGCCCTGCTGACGCTGCCGAGTACGCGTGGCCGATCCGGTTCGTCTGGGTGGCGATGGCGCTCATCTTCTGGGCGGCGGGAATGTCGAAGCTTCGCCACGCGGGGCTCGCATGGATCTTCTCGGACAACCTCGCGATGCTGCTGCGCCGGCAGCAGTATCACATCTCCGATGGCGAACCGATCACCTCGTGGGGCCTCATCGTTGCCCGGCAGCCCGCGCTGTCACGAATGCTGGCTGGCGTCTCGGTTGTCGTGGAATCGTGCTTTCCGCTCGCGCTCTTCAGCCGCACCGCACGGATGCTTCTGGTGCCGTCGGCTTTGGCATTCCTGATCGGCATTCGCCTGTTGATGGGACCGACATTCGAGCAGTTCATGATCTGCTTCGTCTTCTGGGTTCCGTGGCACCACGTGTCGGCTGGCGTGCGGGCGCGGGTGGCCCGGCGGCGGCCTGCGCGCCTCGTCTTGTACGATGGCGGCTGCCGTGTCTGCCTGCAATCGGTCGCCGCACTCGCCCGTCTCGATCTTCTCGGTCGCGTGCAGTTCGAGAATGTCGCGACCGAATCGGATCGGCTGTCGGCGCGCGGTTCTGAACTCGATCGCGACACCCGTCGAACGACCCTCCACGTCATCACCCCCGAAGGGGAGTTGCGCCACCCGTTCTACGCGTATCGCTCGCTCGCGCGGGTGCTGCCGCTTGGATGGGTCATGCTGCCGATCCTCTATGTGCCTGGTCTGCCCGCGCTCGTCCGGTGGGTGGGGGCGTTGCCGCGCCGCACTCCGCCATTCCCTGTGACGGGAACACGGACGGCCGCGACATCACGCTTGCGGAAATAGATGGGGCCGGGGCGACGTGCTCATCCGTGCCGGTACACGTCCCACCGGAGGTACGTGTCCAGGCCGTCGTAAACCGCCTCGGCAACCGTGGCTCGCGTGGCGGCGACGTGATGCTCGAACCCTCTCTCGCAGATCATCCGCAGTAACCGCTGGAAATCCGGCACTTCGATCACGCCGTATCCGCCGAACGTCTCCAGACTGTCGCTGGTGAACATGCCCTCGCCGACATAGGAGGAGATCGTGCCTATCAAATCGTCCGTCGACACCCGGCAGTAGGTGAACGGCCCCGGCTGCACGCGCCCGACGATCGTGCCGAACGTGTTTTCCCGGCCGACCGTCCCGGCGATGATCGCCTGATAGTCCATCCGATGCTCGCCGAAGAAACTCTTTGGCAGGTTCGAGCAATGGAACACGACGCCCTTGTTGGGATCGTCGCCGTAGTTGTTGTTCCAATCGAGCAGGGCCGCCGGTTGCTGCGAGGCCGATTGCAGGACGTACATGCCGAGCAGTCCGGCGATGTCGGTCTCGCACGCGCTCGGCAGCAGCGACTCCGACATCATGCTCATCAGCGTGCACGGCACCACCCCGTAGAACTCTTCGAGCGCCGTCCAGCACTGGATGGCGGTCGCGGAGAGCTGCTTCTCGTGCATCCAGCGATCGATCGCGACGCCCAGCTTCGCCATGCGCATGAGGCTGAGGGTGGGAATCCCCTGGACGCCGGTGTACTCGCCGATCGCGGTGAGCTTGTCCCGGACTGCCGGTTCGCCGTCCGCCATCCGCTGGATCCATCCGAGCAGCTCCGACAGGTCGAGCGTCTCGACCGAGATCCCGGATCGTTCGAACAGCTTTTCGCTGAATCGCACCGTGTTGAACGCCGCGGGTCTCGCCCCGATGGCCCCGATCCGCGCCCCCTTCAGCGCGCGGACGAGACGACAGGTCGCGCCGAAGCGATGCAGGTCGGTGCGGAAGGATGGGTGGCGCGGCGAGACCGTGTGCAGGGAGGTCAGCGAGAAGGCGATGCCGTACTGACGGAGATTGTTGCAGACCGACATCTTGCCGCAGAAGCTGTCGCGGCGATGCTCGATCGTCATTTTCGAGTCGTCATCGCTGAACGCGTGGATGAGGACCGGCACGTCGAGCGCGGCCCAGCGGAGCGCGTTGGCGACGGCCCGCTCGTCGCCGAAGTTCGGCAGCGTCACGAGCACGCCGTCAATCGAGTCACGGTGCGCGCGAAACAGGTCCGCGCACGCCCGAGCGTCGGCCAGGCTCTCCACCGCGCCGTGCGGCGTCGACTCGGGGTCGAGCGCTACGACCCCGAACCCTTCCCGGGCGAGGGTCTCCAGGACTTCCTGGCGGCCAGTCGAGCAGAGATGCGAGGGAAAGAAGCCGCGATTTCCCACGATGACGCCAAGCGTCGTCGGGCCTTTGGTCATGCCGCTTCCACACGCTATCACGGCTGCGCCACCGGGCAACAGGCGACTGTGAACGTTCCCGGTCGAAAACCTGATATGCTGCGCGCCGCCCGCGCGGGCAGACGGAGTCGTCTGGACATACAGGATGCCACCATGAGCAGTCCCGTCGGTCGTCGTGACTTCCTTTCCGGACTCGGCGCAGCCGGCGCCCTGCTCGCCGCCGGCCCCTGGTGGCGCAGCATCGGCTACGCGCAGGTCGGTCGTGGCCCGGCGCGCGCGGTCATCCTCCAGTCGCGCGGGCGCGCGGCGTTCGACCGCCGCCTGTTCGGGGCGTTCCTGGAACATCTCGGACGCTCGATCTACACCGGCGTCTACGAGCCTGGCTCGCCTCGCGCCGATGCCAAGGGATTCCGTACCGACGTCATCTCCGAAATCAAGCAGCTCACGGTGCCGGTGATGCGCTATCCCGGCGGCAACTTCGTGTCGGGTTACAACTGGCTCGACGGCGTCGGACCGAAGAAGCAGCGGCCGACCGTGCTGGAGCGCGCGTGGAATTCGCTCGAGACCAACCAGTTCGGCACGAACGAGTTCATCGAGTGGTGCAAGCTGGTCGCGACCGAGCCGCTCCTGGCGTTCAACCTGGGGACCGGTACGCCGGAGATGGCGGTCGCCTACGTCGAGTACTGCAACGTCGACAAGGGGACGAAGTGGAGCGAGCTGCGCCGGTCGCACGGGTACGACGCGCCGCACAACGTCCGCTACTGGTGCATGGGGAACGAGATGGACGGTCCGTGGCAGATGGGGCACATGCCGGCGCGCGCGTACGGCCAGAAGGCGCGCGATACGGCACGCCAGATCCGCGTCATCGATCGCGACCTGCAACTGGTCGCCTGCGGATCGAGCAATCCGATCATGCCCACGTATCTGGTGTGGGATCGCGAGGTGCTGGAAGAGTGCTACGACCAGGTCGACGGCATTTCCCTGCACAATTACTACGGCAACACGCCCGAACTGACCGGCAACAGCAGCGCCCGCTTCCTGGCGATGAACCTCGACATGGAACGGCAGATTCGCGAGATCGCCGCCGTTGCGGACTACGTGCAGGGGCTGGTGAAATCGCCCAAGCGGCTGTGGCTCTCGTTCGACGAATGGAACGTCTGGTATCGCGCCCGCAGCGGGCCGTTCACCGACGGGAAGCGCGCCTTTGCGCCGAAGCTGCTGGAAGAGGTCTACAACCTCGAGGACGCCTTGCTCGTGGGCGGCTTCCTGAACACGCTGCTGCGACAGTCGGACCGGGTGCGCATCGGCTGCGTGGCGCAGATCCTCAACGTCATCGCCCCGCTGGTGACCAACGAAACGTCGGTGCTTCGCCAGAGCACGTACTATCCGTACGCGTGGGCTCTGCAGTACGCGCGCGGCACGGTCCTGGACCTGTCCGTCGAGTCCGAGACCTATCCCATCCATGCCGCCGGTCTTCGGGCGGACGTCGCGCGCGACGATCAGGTGCCGTTCGTGGACGTCGTCGCCACGATCGATGCGTCGAGCAGCCGGGCCTGCGTCCTGATGCTCAACCGTGACCTCGAGTCCGAGCGGGAGCTGGTCCTCGATTGGCGTGATCTGACGCCCACGCGCGTCCTCGCCTGCGAGACCTTGACCGGTCCGGATCTGAAGGCGTTCAACACGTTCGAGGATCCGAAGCGGGTCGTGCCGCGGCCGCTCGAACCGCCGGCCGCGAGTGCGCGGATGACGTTCAAGCTGCCGGCGCGCTCCTATACCGTCGCGCACCTCGCCACGATGTAGCGCGGCCGCGACCTGCGCCGGTCAAGCCCAGCCAAAAACCGGCACATTACGCTTGACACCCTAGTGTCTTTGCACTACGGTGCGTTTTCAACAGCACCGTGAACGTTCACGGAGCTGAGCAGTAGGTGTCTGGCGAACGGGAGGTTGCCATGACGAGGACCGACCAAGTCGGGTCCCGCGTCTTTGTTGCGACGCTCTGCTTGAGCGTCTGCTTGAGCATTCCGCTGCTGGCACAACGTGCCGACCGGGCCGTCATCAGCGGCGTCGTGACCGACGCGCAGGGCGCCGCGATGCCCGGCGCGACCGTGACCATCCACAACGAGGCAACCGGCGTCGACACCGTCATCGTCACGAACAACGCCGGCGCGTACACGAGTCCGCCGCTGGTGCTCGGCCAGTATTCGGTCACCGTGGACATGCAGGGATTCAAGAAAGCCGTCACGAGCGGGATTCTGCTCCAAGGCGGCGAGGCGATACGTAACGACGTCGCCATGCAGGTCGGCGCCCTTCAGGAAACCGTGCAGGTCACGGGCCGGAGCGGCATCGACGTCACCACCCCAGACGTCGCCCACACGGTCAACGAAGAATACTACCGGGCGCTGCCGATCGTGACCGCCGCGGACGTGCGGCTGGCGGAGGCAGTTCTGCAGATCCAGCCCGGCTATCTCCCCATGCGGCCGAACGGCGACCCGATGTTCCGCGGCAGCCAGTTCAACTCGCGGATCAACGGCGGCCAGACGATGGCCACCGAGAACTTCTTCGACGGCGCAGCGTTCGGCTACGCCGTCGGACACCAGCAGAGCCACGAGAGCACGCCGCCCGTGGAAGCCGTCCAGGAAGTGAAGGTCATCACGACGTCGCTATTCGGCCCAGTACGGCCACACCAGCGGCGGCTTCATCGAGTACACCGGCGAAGTCCGGCACGAACCAGTATCGCGGCAGCGTCTACGACTACTTTGCCGACGACAAGTTCAACTCGACCGGGTTCTTCGCGAAGCAGGCCGGCACCGGACGTCCCCGCTCAGCAACAACAACTACGGCGCCACGTTCGGCGGTCCGGTGAAGCTGCCGGGATACGACGGCCACAACAAGACGTTCTTCTTCGTCAACTACGACTACACCAGACTTCGTTCAGGCGTGCTGCCGGGCTTCGGCAACACGACGCCAATCGACGCGTTCAAGAACGGCGATTTCAGCGCGCTGCTGACGGGCAATCAGATCGCCGTCGACGCGCTGGGGCGCCCGATCTTCGCGGGGCAGATTTTCAACCCGGCAACGACCCATCTGGTCAACGGCATCCCGGTCCGCGATCCCTATCCGGGCAACATCATTCCGGCCAACGACCCGATGCGGAGCCTGGTGGCGTCGCGCGTCGTCCGCCCTGATGGTGCACCCGGATCGCGCCGGCATCTCCAACAACGTGGCCGGCAATCCCGGCCGGCGACCAGACGTGGGTGCTCGACGCGCGGAACATCGCGGCCAGGGTCGACCACAATTTCAGCCAGAATCTTCAGGGAGAGCACCAGCTTCTACTGGAACCACCGCCCGTCCGATCCGCAACTGCGGCGAGGTCGGCGGGTGCACCGTGCCGAATTCGATCGGCGAAACCAGCGCCGGAGAAGAACACCGACTACTACGGCAACGGGTTCTTCCAGCGCATCTCCACGCATCACGCTGCATCAGCAGTTCGACTGGATCATCAAGCGACAACCTGCTCAACCACTCGACGGTCGCCTACGACCGGTGGTTCATGGGCGGGAACAACCTGGCGGCCGGCGCGCAATGGCCGCAGCGACTCTGGGCCGGCACGCCCGCGCCGACCGGAGGCATTCTCGACACCACCGGCGGACCTCCACTTCTGAGCTTCGACGGCAACATCCCGTACAACCAGCTCGGGCAGTACGGCTGGCCCGGCTTCGGGTTCCTGGTGAACAACCGCTGGCAGTTCTCGGACGACCTGACGTGGGTCAAAGGGCGGCACACGCTCAAGAGCGGATTCGAGTACCGCTACCACGACTTCCCGTTCCGCGGGTGGGCCGTGGGATCGGTGGCCGGGGAGTTCCATTTCAATCGTCTCGGCACGGCCGGGTTCGACGCCAGCGGCAACAACCTGGGGCCGACCGGCGATCCGTTCGCGTCGTTCCTGCTCGGCCAGGTTCAGAGCGCGAACCAGACGATTCCGGTCCAGCCGACGTTCCGCGAGGCGTACACGGCGGGCTGGATCAACGACGAGTTCAAGGTGTCGGACAAGCTGACCCTGACGCTCGGCCTTCGCTTCGACTATCAGTTGGCCCGGACGGAGGTCAACAATCAGTACTCGACCTTCGATCCGAACACGCCGAATCCTGGCGCGGGAAACCATCCTGGCGCGATTATCTTCGCCGGGAGCGGTCCAGGGCTGGCCGGGAACGCGGACGTTCGAGAACCCCCCGAAGGACGCCTGGGGGCCGCGCCTCGGCGCCGCCTATCGCATCAACGACCGGAGCGCCCTCCGCGGCGGCTACGGCATCTACTACGCGCACGTCGCGTTCGACCAGTTCGTCGGGCAGCCGACCCTCGGATTCCAGGACAACGCGCTGGCGCCGAACACGACGAACGGCATCCAGCCGGCGTTCTATCTGGACCACGGCTTCCCGGCGAGCGCGATTCAGCAGCCGCCGTTCATCGACCCGACATTCGGCCTAGGGACGGCCCCCATCGCGGTGGCGAAGGATGGGCTGACGCTGCCGCGGTTCCAGAACTGGTCCATCACCTACGAGCGTGAGTTGACCAGCAACATGATGGTGGACGTGTCGTACATCGGCAACCACGGCAGCCGTTTGAACCATCACTGGCAGACGCTGGGCGTCGACGCGAACATGAATTCGACCAAGCGTGCTGGCGCTGGGAACGCCCGTCCTGCAGTCGAACATCAACTCGGATCTGGCGCATGCCGCCGGCATTCAGTCGCCATACGCGGGATTCAACGGCAACGTCGCGCAGGCGCTGCAGACAGTATCCGCAGTACCAGAACATCATCTGGCGCGGCGTGCCGACCGGCGAGAGTCAGTACCACGCCCTCGAGCTCGTCCTCGAGCGCCGGTTCTCCCATGGACTCCAGTGGCGCGTCGGCTACACGTACTCGAACCTGCATAACAACGGCGCGGAGAGCGCGCAGGGGGACAACGGCATCAACGGGACCGTGCAGGACCCGTCGAACCCGCTGCCGTGGGCGCCTCAGCTTCGACGATACGCCGCACGTGTTCCTGACAGGGTTCACATGGGAAGTGCCCGGTCCGTCAGGCGGCCTCGCGCGAAACGCTGCTCGGCGGCTGGCACGTCAGCGGCATCCTGCGGTACGAGAGCGGCCGGCCGCTGAACATCACGATGAACAACGACCTCGGGGGGCTGCTCTTCAACGGTCAGAAGCGGCCGAACCGGGCATCGGGCACTGACGGCGTGGCCGTGTCGGGAAGCTTCGATCCGACCACGGACAACTACTTCAACCGGGCCGCATGGTCGGATCCCGGGACCGCTTCAGTTCGGCAACGCGCCGCGGGTCGACGGAACAGTCCGCGGCTTCCCCAACAACAGCGAGGACATCAACATCTTCAAGGAGTTCAAGCTCGGGGGTGATAAGAAGTTCCGCTTCGAGATGGATTTCGGTAATCTGTTCAACCGGACGTTGTTCTGCGATCCAAACACGAACTGGAGCTCGCCCGCGTTCGGGACGGTCAACACGCAGTGCAACCAGCCCCGATCGGTTCAGTTTGCCTTCAGACTCGACTTCTAAGCCCACGGATTCCGGCTCCGCCGCCTCCTGGCGTGCGGCGGAGCCGATCCTCTGCTCCCGTTACGCTGATCCTGTGCGCACTGCTCATGGCAACACCCGAGGCCGCCGCGTCCACGCGCGGCCAGAGCGGGCCACCTCGCGCTGACGGTTCCCAAGCCCTTCAGACTGCGGCCTATCTCGTCCAGCAGGGACGACTGGACGAGGCCGAGGCCCAGGCGCAGACCGCGCTCACCGATCCCGCGACACGTGCGGCCGCCAATTCCGTGCTCGGCACGATTCGTTTCCAACAACACCGGTTCGACGACAGCATCATCTTCTTCAAGAAAGCCATTCAGCTCGACGAACGGCTCGTCGGCGCGCACCTGAGCCTCGCACAGGTCTACATGCTTCAGGGAGAGCCGGCGCTCGCGCTGCCGCTGCTGGAACGCGCGCTGACACTCGACGCGTCCAAGGTGCCGCGCGACCTGATGATCAAGGTCGGCGTGCGCCTGGCGACTCAAGGCGAGGCACGGCCGGCAATCGAGTTGCTCGAACGGGCGCGCGACGGCGGTCCGCCGTCCTACGAGCTGGCGTTCAATCTCGCCGGCGCGTATCTCTTGAACAACGATCCTCCGCGCGCGCTGGAGACGTACGACGCGGCCCTGGCGCTGAAGCCGGACTCGGTTCCGGCGCTGCGCCAGGCCGCGGCGGTTGCGGAGCAGCGCGGGGAGCTCGAGCGATCGCTCTCGTATTGGATGCGCGCGAAGAAGATCGATCCCGAGGACCCGGAGATCCTTCTGGGCTTCGGTCGCGTGTGCCTGCGGATGGATTTGCTGGACGATGCGGAGCCCGCGCTCGTGAAGGCGGCAGCCCTGAAGCCGGCCGACCGGACATATCAATACACGCTCGCTGCGGCGAAGGTCGGCAAGAAGCAGTTCGAAGCGGCCCAGCATCTCGTCGAGCCGCTCGTTGAGAAACAGCCAGCCGATCCGCAGCTGCAGTACGCCCTGGGATCGATCCTGTACCTCGAGGGTCACTTGACGGAGGCGGCCGCGCATCTGCGCGAGAGCCTTCGATTGCAGCCGCAGCAGCTGGCCTCGCAGTACTACCTCGGCCTCGTCGCTCCGGGATCAGGGGAACGAGACCGAGGCGATCGCCATTCTCGAGCAGCTGCTCCAACGCTTCCCTGATCACGCCGCGTCGAGCGAAGCGCTGGGCGGATTGCTGATGAACGCGCAGCGGTACGCGGATGCCGAGCGGCAATTTGCGCAACGCCATCCGGGTCAATCCCAAGCTGGTCAAGGCGAACTATCAACTGGGTCTGCTGCTGGCGCGGACAGGTCGGAAAGAGGAAGCGGACCGGCAGCTCGCGCTGGCGAAGTCGCTGCGCGAGGAGGACGAAGCCACGTCGCGGCTGCAGCTCCGGCTGCTGGATCCTGGCCAATGACGCGGGCGCTCCTGTGCGTCTGCCTTCTCGCAACGGGCGCTCCCTCCCGGGCGGCCCAGCGTCCAGCGCCGCCGACGGCCGCACAGGCCCAGCAGTCACCGGCGCAGGCCGTCTCCGAACTCGAGGCGTCCGCGCAGCGCAATCCGGACGACCCCAAAGGGTGGGTGCTGCTCGGTCTCGCCTACCTGGATCGCAACGAATATCCGCGCGCGCTGGAAGCGTTTCAGCGCGCCGTGAAGGTCGGTCCGGAGTCCGCCGAGGCGCACAACTGGCTTGGCGTCGCGCTGGCGGAGAAGGCGGATCTGCCCGGCGCCATCGCCGAATTCAGGAAGGCCGTCGCGCTGGACCCGAAGTACGGCCGCGCCTATTCGAACCTGGGGTCCACGCTCGCGCAGAGCGGCGACTACGCCGGGGCGGTGCAGGTGTTCAGGCAGGCGCTCGCGCTCGAGCCGAACAGCGTCGGCGCGCACCTGAACCTCGGGACGGCGCTCCGGGAGACGGGCGATCTCGACGGCGCGCTGGAGCACCTGCGGAAGGTCGCGGACGCGGATCCGAACGACGCGTCGGTCCAGTACGAGCTCGGGCAGACGCTCGGTCAGAGCGGCAATGCTCCCGACGCGATCGCGGCGTTCGAGCGGGCGCTCGCGCTCGATCCGGAAATGCGCGAGGGCTACTACGCGCTGGGCTCCGCGCTGAAGCAGCAGAGCGCGGCACGAAAGGCCACCGTGTCGCCCGCGAGCCCGGCGGACGATCCGGTCCGCCGCGCGCAGGAGTCGCTCGGTCAGGGCGATCTGCGCGCCGCCCGCGCCCAGCTCGAAGAGGCGGTTCGCCTCGACGACACTCACGCCGAGGCGCACACGCTGCTCGGTTTCACGCTCGGCCAGCAGGGCGACCTGCCGGCGGCCATCCGTCACCTCGAGCGGGCGATCGCGCTGCGACCTGACTCGTCGCAGGCGCACTACAATCTCGGCGTGGCGCTGTGGTACAGCGGCGCGAAAGAGCGTGCGGTGACCGAGCTGCGCGAGAGCGTGAAGCTGGATCCGGCGGCAGGCGCGAGCCAGGCTTTTCTCGGCATGGTGCTGCGCGAACGCGGCGATTGGCCGGTGCGCGCGCCAGCCTGCAGCGCGCGATCGCGCTGCTGCCGTCGAGCGCCGCGGTCTACGTCGATCTCGGCATCACGTATCTGCGCGCGGGGCAGATCGATCATGCGCTCGGGCAGCTCGAGGCCGGCCTGAACGTCCCGTCGCCATCGCCGCCGACGCCGGATTGGGGCGGTGCGGTTGTGGCTCTTCGAGAGGCGCTCTCAGCGCCTGCGGGCGCCGCGCCGCCGCAGACAGACGGCACGGCGGATCGCCAGCGAGCGGAGGCGCACAACTGCTCGGCCGGCTGCTCGGCCGCGCTGGCGCGAGCAGCAACGACGTCAGCGCCGCGTTCCGCGAAGCGCTTCGCCTCCGTCCGGACTACGCCGAGGCGTCACAACAATCTCGGCCTCGTGCTCATTCAGGCGGGTGACGATCAGCCTGGCATCGCGGCGCTGCGCGAGGCCGTGCGTCTCGATCCAGACTACGCGGAGGCGCGCGCCAATCTCGGCGCGGCGCTGACGCCAACCGATCCCGAGGCCGCGATTCGCGAGCTCGAAAAAGCCGTGGCGCTCGCGCCGGCGCTCGGTCAAGGCACAATTCAATCTCGCGACGGCCTACGGCGCCAGCTCGACGCGCGGATCGGCGAAAGAGATCGAGCAGCTGCGGAAGGTGATCGACCTGGCGCCGACGTTCGCCCGGGCCCACTTCGCGCTCGGCAAGGCGCTGCTCCAGGACGGGACACGTGGCCGACGCGATCGCCGAGCTGCAGGAAGCCGTCCGGCTCGATCCGACCAGCGGCGAGGCGCACTATCAGCTGGGTCTGGCGCTGGCGCGTGCCGGACGGAAGGACGAGGCGGCCGTCGAGCTCCAGAAGGGCCGGCGAGCTCATCGCCGCCGCCGACCGCACCCAGAACGCGAGTCTCGACATCGCTGAAGGGCGCGCGGCGCTCGATCGCGGGGAGCTCGATGAGGCCGCGACACGAGTTCCGTCGCGCCGTGCAGCGTGCAGCCCGCCTCGGCGGATGCGCAGCAGTACCTCGGCGCCGTCCTCGAGAAGCAAGGGAACACGGAAGGGGCGATAGCCGCCTACAGCAAGGCGGTGGAACTGAATCCCGGCGCCACGGCGGCAAAGGATCGTCTCGACGCGCTGGCCGGGACGAAGACGACGGCCGACGACACGACGCGCGTGGCAGCGATCGAGGGGTACATACGCGACGGCCGGTTCGCCGAGGTCGAACCGCTGCTCGCCGCATACGTCAAGGAGCGGCCGACGTCCACGTGGGGCTGGTACGCGCTCGGCTACAGTCTGTTCGCGCAGCAGAAGATCGGCGAGTCCATTCGGGCGCTGGCGAAATCGCTCGAGCTCGACATCACGCAACGCCGAGGCGCACAAGATCCTCGGCCGCGACCTGATGATCATCGGCCGCTTCGATGCCGCGCAGGTCGAGTTCGAGCAGGGCATTCGCTACAAGCCGGATTCGGCGGAGATGCTACTACAATCTCGGCAAGCTGTATTCCGATCCAGGACAACTGGGAGCCCGCGCGGAAGGCATTCGAGGCGGCGCTTCGCATCGAGCCCTCGTACCTGGAGGCGATGGACGCGCTGGGCTTCGCGCTCGAGGCGCTTGGCGACGACGAGGGCGCGCGTGGCGAACTATCAGAAAGCGGTCGCCCTCAACGACGAGCGCAAGGGCACGCTTCGCGCCGCCGCACGTGAACCTGAGCGCCTACTACAACCGCACCGGCGATCCCGAGCAAAGCGCTGGCGCACGCCCGCCAGCGCGCTCGCGCTCGATCCCAAGTCCGACCGCGCGCTGTTTCAGGAAGGGCGCGCCTACGAGCGGCAGGGCGAGCCTCGAACGAGGCCGTCACGGCGCTGAACCAGGCCATCGCGTTCAACCCGCGCGCGTCGTCGTACTACTACGTCCTCGCCGGCGTCTATCGCCGGCTTGGCCGGACGGACGAGAGCCGGAAGGCGCTGGAGGCGTTCCAGAGGCTCGAGCGTGAGAGCCGCCGAGCTCGACAAGAAGCGGCGCGGTCCGGGAACGGCGGCCGTGACTAGTCGCCACGCCATCGGGCTGGAGCCACTCACGGCGTGAGTTCCTGCGGCTCGTTGGGCGTCGCTTGGGACGGCGGCGCTGGGCATTCCCGCGTCTCGTGGCGCGCGACGCTCCGCGGCGGCGCCAGTCGGTCTTTACCGACGTCACCGCCGCGGCCGGTCTGGCGCGGGCCGTCAACGTCTCCGGGCAGCCCCGCCGACAAGCAGTTCCTGCTCGAAGAAATGGGCTGCGGCGCCGCGTTCTTCGACTACGACAACGACGGCTGGCTCGACATCTTCCTGGTGAACGGCACGCAGCCTCGATCCGGCGGTGCGCGACGCGCAGTCCCACCAGCTACCTGTTCCACAACAATCGCGACGGCACGTTCACCGACGTCACGGCCGAAGGCGGGCCTGACGCATTCGGGCTGGGGCCAGGCGTGCTGCGTCGGCGACTACGACAACGACGGCTTCGACGATCTGTTCGTCACCTACTGGGGCCAGCAACGTGCTCTACCACAACAACGGCGACGGCACGTTCACCGACGTCTCGGAAAAGGCCGGCGTCGCGGGGTCCGGAACCGCGCTGGGGCGCGGGCTGCTGCTTTCTCGACTACGACCGCGACGGCCATCTCGATCTGTTCGTCGCCAACTACGTGAACTTCGATCCGGCGCGCGCGCCGCGACCCGGGCGACTCGCGCGTACTGCCGCTACAACGACATCCCGGTGCCGTGCGGTCCGCTCGGGTTCGCCGGCGGCACGAACATCCTCTACCGCAACCGCGGCGACGGCACGTTCGCCGACGTCTCGGAGGAGTCCGGCATCGGGCGTCCGCGCGGCCCATCGTCGATGGTATTCGTGAGCAGCAACTGGCGCGCCGTCGGGCTCGTACGGGATGGGCGCGGCCGCGGCCGACTTCGACAACGACGGCTGGCCCGACATCTACGTCGCCTGCGACACGCGCGCCGAGCCTGCTCTATCGCAACAACCACGACGGCACCTTCCGCGAGATCGCCGTGCCGGCGGGCTGCGCCTTCGACGAGAACGGCGTGGCGCTCGCCGGCATGGGCGTCGGCGTCGGCGACTACGACGGCGACGGCTGGCTGGACATCGTCCGCACGAACTTCTCGGAGCAGGTGACCACGCTGTACCGCAACTACGGCAGCGGGTTCGAGGACACCAGCATCAGGGCCGGCCTCGGCGTCAACCGCAAGTACGTCGGCTTCGGCGTCGGATTTCTTCGACTTCGACAACGACGGCTGGAAGGACATCTTCATCGCCAACGGCCACGTCTACTCGCAGATCGCCGACCGCAAGCTGCACCTGACCTACCGAGCAGCCGAAGCTGCTCTATCGCAACCTCGGGAACGGACGCTTCGAGGACGTGTCGGCGAAGGCGGGCGCCGGCCATCACGCGCCGAGAACATCGGGCGCGGCTGCGCGTTCGGCGACTTCGACAACGACGGCGACGTCGACATCGTCGTCAACAACCTCGACGGACCGCCGACGCTGCTGCGCAACGACGGCGGCAACGGCAACAACTGGATCATGATCAAGTGCGTGGGCACGCGCTCGAACCGATCCGCCATCGGCACGCGCGTGAAGGTCACCGCGGCGGGCCGCAGCCAGATCGACGAGGTGATGAGCGGGTCGGGCTACTACTCGCAAAACGACCTCCGCCTGCACTTCGGCCTCGGCACGAGCGGCGCGTGTCGAGAGCGTCGAGGTCGCCTGGCCGTCCGGCGCGAAGGAAACGTTGCGCGACCTCGCCGCCAATCAGCTCTTCGTCGTCCAGGAAACGAAGGGCATCGTCAGCACGCCGCGAAGCCTGGCATAGCGCACATGCGCGCCTGCCTGTCAGCGTGTGGTTCGCTCCTGCTGCTGGTCACCGCGGCATCGCCTCCCGAGGTTGCGTTTCTCCGACGTCACCAAGGCGGTCGGCCTCACCTTCACCCATCGCAACTCCGCCACGTCGAACAAGTACCTCGTCGAGACCATGGGTGGTGGCGTGGCGCTGCTGGATTACGACAACGACGGCCGGCTGGACGTCTTCTTCACGAACGGCGCGAAGATCGACGACCCGATGCCGGACGGCAAGCAGCCGGACAAGTCCGACCCGGCGTTCTGGAATCGGCTCTATCACCAGAGATCCGGACGGCACATTCGTCGACGTGACCGAGAAGGCCGGGCTCACCGGCATGCCGCAGAACCGCTACGGCATGGGCGTCGCGGTCGGGCGACTACGACAACGACGGCTTCGACGATCTCTACGTCACCGGATTTCGGCGGCAACACGCTGTATCACAACAACGGCAATGGCACCTTCACCGACGTCACCAGCCGCGCCGGCGTCGCCGCCGGCGGCTGGAGCGCGAGCGCCGGCTTCTTCGACTACGACAACGACGGCAAGCTCGATCTGTTCGTCACGCGCTATGTGGAATGGAGCTTTCAGAACAACCGCTACTGCGGCGAGAAGAAGCCAGGCTATCGCGCCTACTGCCACCCCGACAACTATCGACGGCATGACCAACATCCTGTATCACAACAACGGCGACGGCACGTTCACCGACGTGTCGGCGAAGGCCGGCATCGCCGACGCCGCGGGCAAGGGGCTCGGGCGTCGTCGTTCGCCGACTACGACGGCGACGGCTTCATCGATATCTACGTGGCCAACGATTCGGTGCAGTCGCTTCCTCTATCCACAACAACGGCAACGGCACGTTCACCGAGGTCGGTCTGCTCGCCGGCGTCGGCTTCAACGAGGACGGCAAGACGTTCGCCGGCATGGGCGTGGACTTCGCCGACTACGACAACGACGGCCGTCCCGATATCGTGGTCACCGATCTGTCGAACGAGCGCTACATGCTGTTCCGCCAGAACGCGGACGGCAGCTTCCGCGACGTGACCAACTCAATCGGGCGTGGGCGGCGCGACGCTGCCGTTTTCCGGCTGGAGCACGCGCTTCTTCGACTACGACAACGACGGCTGGAAGGATCTGTTCGTCGCGCAGGGACACGTGATGGACACCATCGAGAAGACCTCGCCCAACCTGAAGTATCTGCAGCCGCCGCTGCTGCTGCGGAACGAGTCCGGCCGCTTCGTGCAGAGTGAATGCCGGGCGACGTCTTTCAACAGGAATGGGCCGGCCGCGGCGCCGCGTTCGGCGATCTGGACAACGACGGCGACGTCGACATCGTCGCTCAGCAACGTCGGGCAGGGCGCCGTCGTGCTGCGCAACGACGGCGGCAACCGGCAACAACTGGCTGCAGATCCGAACCGTCGGCACGCGCTCGAATCGCGACGGCATCGGCTGCCGCGTCAAGGTGGTGTCCGCGTCCGGGCTGACGCAGTACTTCACCGTCACGACGGCGGTCGGCTACCTCTCGGCCAGCGACAAGCGGCTGATCGTCGGTCTCGGTCGCGATACGGTGGCGACGCTGGTCGAGATCCGCTGGCCTTCCGGAGTCGTTCAGACATTCGAGAACGTGAAGGCGGGGCAGACGCTTGACCGCGACCGAGCCGGTGCGATGATGACCCGACGCGCGTTGCTCGCCCTGCTCGCGCTGCTGCGGCGCGACCCGTGTTCGGGCAGGGCGTCTCCTCGCGCGGTGTCAGGCCGCAGCCGCGCGGCAAGCCATCCGGGCGTCCGTTCCTCGCGCGCTTCACCGACGTCGCGAAGCAGGCCGGGCTCACGCAGCCGATCGTCTACGGCGGCGTCGGACAGCAAGAGCTACATCATCGAGGTGGTCGGCTGCGGCGTGGCGTTCTTCGACTACGACAACGACGGCTGGCTCGATCTGCTTCGTGCTGAGCGGCACGCGGCTCGACGGCGCGCCCGCCGGGCACCACCAACCGGCTGTACAAGAACAACCGCGACGGCACGTTCACCGACGTCACCGCGAAGGCCGGCCTGACGCGCACCGGCTGGGCGTCGGCGTCACCGTCGGCGACTACGACAACGACGGCTTCGACGATCTCTTCATCACCTACTACGGCACGAACGTCCTGTACCACAACAACGGCGACGGCACGTTCACCGACGTGACCGAGAAGGCGGGCCTCCGTCAGGACGGTCGTCCGCTACGGCTCCGGCTGCACGTGGGTCGACTACGATCGCGACGGCCGTCTCGATCTCTTCGTCGCCAACTATCTCGAACACGACGCTCGAGAAGCTGCCGAAGCCCGGCGAGAACACCGACTGCCGCTGGAAGGGCGTGCCGGTGAACTGCGGTCCGCGCGGGCTGCCGCCGGGATTCGTCCAGCTGTATCACAACAACGGCGACGGCACGTTCACGGACGTCAGCCGGCAGTCCGGCGTCGCGGCGGCCACGCGGTCCTATCCGATGACCGCGGTCGCCGCCGACTACGACAACGACGGCTGGCCCGACATCTACGTCGCCTGCGATTCCACGCCGAGCTGGCTCTTTCGCAACCAGCACGACGGCACGTTCCGCGAGGAGGCGCTCGAGCGCGGCGTCGCGCTGAGCGAGGACGGCCTGGAGCAGGCGGGCATGGGCGTCGGGGTCGGCGACTACGATCTCGACGGCAACCTCGACATCTTCAAGACCCATTTCGCCGACGACACCAACGTCCTCTACCGCAACGACGGCAAGGGCAACTTCGACGACGTCACGATCCGCGCGGGCATCGGCGTGGAGACGCGCTACGTCGGCTGGGGCGCCGGGATCGTCGATCTCGACAACGATGGCCTGCCCGACCTGTTCTTCGTGACCGGCAGCGTCTATCCGGAAGTCGAGCGGAAGCTGCCCGCCTATCCGTTCCGGACGCCGCGGCTGGTGTTCCGCAATCTGGGCGACGGCCGGTTCGAGGAACTGATCGAGGAAGCGGGCCCCGGCGTGGCCGCGGCGCACACCAGCCGCGGCTGCGCCTTCGGCGACTTCGACAACGACGGCGACATGGACATCCTCGTCATGAACATGAACGAGCCGCCGTCGCTGCTGCGCAACGACGTGTCGGGCGGCGGCCACTGGCTCAAGGTGCTGCTGGTCGGCGTGACGTCGAACCGCAGCGCGATCGGCGCGCGCGTGGTCGCACGCTATGGCGGCCGCACCCAGGCGCAGGAAGTGACGGCGCAATCGAGCTTCTACTCGGCCAACGATCGCCGCCTGCATTTCGGTCTGGGCGCTGCGGCGTCAGCGGATCTCGCGATTCGCTGGCCGAACGGCGCCACTCGAGCAGATCGCCGGCGTCGAGGCAGACCAGCTCGTCGTGGTCCGCGAGGGAGCCGGCATCCTGCGCAAGGAAAAGTTCCGGCGATGACATTCTGCACGAATCCTGTCGCTGATGCTCGCTGCGGCCATCGCGCAACAGCTGGTCGCCACGCCACCGCCGTCGACGGCGACCATCGAGATCGACGCCTCTGCGGCAGACGGACCGATCAGCCCGCAACTCTACGGGCAGTTCATCGAGTTCATGTTCGAGGGGATCAAGTACGGCCTGCACGCGGAGATGATCCGCAATCGCGGGTTCGAGGAAGAGGTCGACCCCGACAGCTCTGTCGCCATCATGGGAGCGCTACCCGGACGACCGCAACGACGACTACGCGATCTCGATCGGCCGCGTCGCCGACGTGGCCTATCCGGCTGCCCGCGGTTCGGACGGAACAACCGGCGGACACTCCCTGCGCGTCCAGCTTCGGCCGGGGGTCGTCACCCGCCATGGCGTCTACCAGGCCCGCCTGCCGATCCGCAAGGGTGTCGCCTATCGCGGCTACGTCTGGATGAAGACCGACGCGTTCGCTGGTGCCGTGACGTTGGCGCTCGAAACCGACGCGGCCGGCGGAGCCAGATACAGCGAGTCGCGAATCGCGGTCGTCGACGGCGACTGGAAGCAGTACCCGTTCACGCTGACGCCGACGGCGACCGATCCGCTGGCCCGCTTTGCCATTCTGTTCGACGGTCAGGGCACCGTGTGGATCGACCAGGTCTCGCTGATGCCCGGCGACGCCGTGGACGACGTGCGCGCGGACGTCGCCGACAAGGTCAAGGCGCTGCACCCGGCGTTCATTCGATGGCCGGGCGGCAACGTCGCGCAGGACTACCACTGGCTATGGGGCATCGGTCCGCGCGACGCGCGGCCGACGTGGATCAATCTCTCGTGGAACAACGAGCTCGAGCCGAGCGATTTCGGCACCGACGAGTTCATCCGGTTCGCGCGCAATGTTGGCGCCGAGCCGTCGATCACGGTGAACGTCGAAGGCCGTGGTGCGACCGTGGAAGAGGCGGCGGCGTGGGTCGAGTACTGCAACGGGCCGGCTTCATCAACAAACGGCGCGCTGCGGGCACGTGACGGCCATCCCGAGCCGTATCGAGTGAGATATTGGGAGATCGGCAACGAAATCTGGGGCGACTGGGTACGCGGCCATTCCGACGCCGAGACCTACGCCCGCAACGCCACCCGATACGTCGCCGCCATGCGCGCCGTCGATCCGTCGATCAAGGTGATCGCCGTCGGCGACAACGACATGGAATGGAACCGCACCGTGCTGCAGCACGCGGGCGCGCGCTTCGACTACCTGGCGATTCATCACTACTACAGCCAGCGCGACATGCAGGGTGACCTGAGCAATCTGCTCGCCCGACCCCTGCACTACGAACGGTTCTACGGCGAGATGGAGTCGTTTCTCCGGGAGCTCGCGCCGGAGCGGCGGCCCAGACTGGCGATCAACGAGTGGGGGCTCGACCTGCCGGAGTCGCAGCAGTATTCGGTCGTCGCGGCTCTGTATGCCGCGCAGGCTGATGAACGTGTTCGAGCGGCACGGCGATCTCGTGGCGATGAGCGCCGTGTCGGATATGGTGAACGGCTGGCCGGGCGGCATCATTCAGGCCAGTCGTCAGGGTGTGTTCGTGACGCCGATCTATCTGGTCAACCGTCTGTATGCCTCGCGCCTGGGAACGGAGCGTCTCCCGATCAGGGTTGAGGCGTCCAGCGTGACCAGCAGTCGCGAGGGAGACGCCGGGGTACTCGATGCCGTCGCCAGCCGATCCGCCGACGGCCGCAGCATCTATGTCAAAGCCGTCAACACCGACCTCGAACACCCTTTGACGGTGCACCTCAGCGTTCGCGGGAGACAGGCGTCGTCGCGCGCACAGGTCGAACGGGTGATGGCGGACGCGCTGGCGGATGTGAACGGATTCGCCACGCCTGACGGCGTCAGGTCGACGAGCGAGTCGATCAGCGCAGGAAACAGCTTCTCGCTGGAGCTGCCGGCGCACTCTGTCGCGGTGGTCACGCTCGCGATCGTCAGGTGACCTGATTATTCAGGACCGGCGAAGTTAGGTAAGATTGGCGAAACGAATGCCCCCGGACGCTCGAAAGCCTGCGGCGCCCGCCCATCCAGTCGGGATCAAGGACATCGCGCGCGCGCTCGGGATTTCAACCGGCACGGTCGACCGCGCCCTCCATGCCAAGCCGGGCGTGAACGCCATGACGCGGACACGCGTGCTGAGCATGGCCGAAACCCTCGGCTACCAGCCGAACCTTGCCGCCCGCTACCTGAAATCGCGCAAGCAGCTCCGCATCTCGGTCCACCTGCCGCGGGAGATCGCGCTCTTCTGGGATTCGCTCCGCGAGGGCATCCGCGAGGCTGCGGCGCCGTTCGCGCCGGCGCTGCACGTGGATTTCCGGAGCTATCCAACGCTCGGTGAGGGCGACATCCCGCTGTTCGAGGAGGCTCTGCGCGAGGGAACCAACGGCCTGATCATCGCGCCAGGCAATCCCGCGGCGTTGAAGCCGTACATCCGCAAGGCGGCGCGAAAACACATTCCTGTCATCTGTGTCATCACCGATGCGCCCGACACGCCACGACTCGCCTCGGTATCGGCAGATCCATTCACGGTCGGTGCCGTTGCCGGTGAGTTGCTCGCCAGATTCCAACCTGCCGGTGGGAAGGTGGCGTTCTTCACGGGCTGGCTCTCGACCCAGGATCACGCCGATAAGCTGCGCGGATTCGAAAAGAGCCTGGCGACCGCGGGCGGGGCGCTGAAACTCGGCCCGGTCGTGGAGGCGCATGACGACGAGAACGAAGCACATCGGCGTGCGCTGGCGGTGCTCCGCGCCCATCGGGATCTGACGTCGATCTACGTCAGCACTGTGAACTCGCTCCCTGTCCTGCGCGCGGCCGAGCAGGAGGGGCGCCTGCCCGGACTCATCGTCGTCACGACCGACCTGTTTCCGGAGTTGGTCGAGCGAATTCGCGCTGGCATCATAGCCGCCACGGTGTATCAGCGGCCGCTCAGTCAAGGACAGATGGCGTTGCAGGCCCTATACCAATACCTGCTGAACCGCACGTGCCCGCCGGTACGCATGCACGTGGTCCCACACCTGGTGATGCGGAGCAACCTGGATCTTTTCCTGGAACGTCTGCCAGGAGATCTCGGCCCGAGTCGTTCAGCGGCAGCTCCCGATCGGACGTCGTCGCGCCGCCTCGAGGTCACGAGCCAGAACGCCCGGGGCGCGCCGCCGCGACCACGCCGGCCGATCGGGTCGCGCCATCGCGTGTGACGTCGCATCGTTCCGCCCGAGTGTCCCGAGGCTGACTTGGGCTTCGCGCGCTTCATTGAATCGGATCAAGCCCCGGAGAGCACTAATGTTGCACAGTGAAGTCGTCAACGAATCCATCACCGTCAACCTGCCAGTCGACCGTGCGATGACGGTGCTGAATTTTTCTCAACAGATTATCGAGGTCACGCGGGCGCGATTGGTGGTTACAAAGAACGGCTTCAGCATTACGGTCCTGGCCGCAACGGAGATTCTCCATACGGCACAATCGGATCAGTTGTTTTCCGGACAGGTCGTGATTGCCGGCCCAGCGGTCGTTGACGTGGTGGCCCCTGGTCAATCGGTCTATTTCAGCTACAGGCTGGACGCGAATTGATCCGGCTCACGATCACTCAGAGGGGCTGAGCCCGGCGCATGGACTCATGACCGCTGCGATCGCGTAGCCATTCAGCGGCCCAGAACATCCAGCGTCTTGAGCACCATCAGCGCCAGGGTGCCCTGCGGCACATCCGTTTTAGGTTTCATGGCTCTATTGGGTTTCCAACATGAAGCATGCCACGCTTCCATGTGGAAAAACAACAGGGCTTTTCAGCGGAGAAACACCCAAGCAACGGCGCTGCGAGGCTGTGCTGTATTGAACTGCGCCCCGGGATGTGGATGTGACAGAGTCGCAGGGCTGGGCCACCCGATGGGCCCGACTGTGGGATTCCAAGACGGAAATCCCGCCTTCCATGGGCAGATTGACCTCAGTCCTCTTCGGGCCTCAACCGGTCACTCTGCGGCACACAGAAAGATCAGGAAACGATGCAAGTAAGCATGCAGCGGACGCGTCTCGTCTCGTCGGTCGCGGTCGCGTTGGCTGTTGTCGTCATCGGTGGCACAGCGCTCGCTCAGTCGGCTGGCACCTGGAAACTCAACCTCGCGAAATCGAAGTACGTCGAAGGTCAGGCGCCCAAGAGCACCACCCTCATGTATGAGCCGGCTGGTGCAGGCATCAAGGTCACCGTGGACCAGACGCCGGCTGAGGGCCCCGCGATCCACTACACCTACTCGGCGAACTTTGACGGGAAGGATGTGCCGGTCGTCGGCAACCCGAACGGCGACATGGCTGCTCGCACGCGAGTGGATGCCACGACGACGAAGTTGGTCAATAAGAAGGATGGACAAATCATGTCCACCGCGACTCTCGTCGACTCCGCCGATGGGAAGACGTTGACCATCACCACCACCGGCAAGGATGCCAAGGGACAGAACATCGATAGCGTCGCGGTCTACGAAAAGCAGTAAGTAGTACGAACGACTCGACTGGGTGCAAGTCGCACCCAGTCGGCCTCTCTAATCGGCTGACCTTCGCCCCCGTCCGGGCGGCGCTGTTCCAGTCCTCGGAAGGAAAACCCGGCGCAACCGACATATGATCCGTGGTCGGATCCCACCGTTACCGACCTGCGCCGGCGCCGGTCAGCTTGCGGATCAGGTCGACCTCGTCCGGTTTGTACGGCGCGCCATCCTGCCTGAAGATTTCGTGAAACCAGATGGTCGGCTCGCGGTCGACGTACGGATGCTGCCACGAGTCCCAGGGCAGGTAGGTCTGAGTCTTGCCGGCGACGAAGCCCCAGTTGATGGCCGCCACCTTGTGCTTCTGCGCAATCGGCAACGAGCCTTGGAACGTGCTCCCGTTGCCGCGCGCCATGTACTCGGTGCACAGGATCGGGCGGTGAAATCGTTGTAGCCAGGCGATCCGCTTCTCGAACTCCGCGCCGCTGTCGTAGTTGTGGAACGAGATCACGTCCGAGCGCTCGATCTGAATGCGTTCCATCGGCGATAGCTTGTCGTCGCTCGACCAGTCGCCTTTCCACACGCCTGAGGTCAGCGGCTGTTCGACGCCGGCCTCGCGCGCCCAGTCGAACACCTGCGGCAGCAACGCGAGCACGAGATCGACCTTGTTCTTCGGCTCGGCGCTGCCATAGCTGTTCGTGTTCATGTTGTCCGGCTCGTTCCAGACGTCCCAGCCAAGCACCCGCGAGTCCTTGCCGAACGCCGTCACGACGCCCGTGACGTACGCTTTGAGCCGCGGATACTCCTTGGGATCCTGCAGCGCCCTGGCGCCGGGGCTTTGCAGCCACCCGGAGTTGTGCACGCCCGGCCGTGGAGCCCGCTGCGGTCCCAGTTTCGGATCCGGATCCCAGCACGAATCGAAGAGCACGAACAACGGCTTGATGTGGTGTCGCGCCGCGATGTCCAGGAAGCGATTGATGCGCTCGCGATAACCCGTCGCGTCCTGCTGCCACGCCAGGTCATGCAAGAACACCCTCATCGTCGTCATCCCGAGGCTCTCGGCCCAGCCGAGCTCCTTGTCGATCGTCTGCGGATCGAACGTCTCGGCCTGCCACATCTCGAGCTCGTTGATCGCCGTCGCGGGAATGTAGTTGCTGCCGACCAGCCAGGGTTGCTTCGCGTACCACTCGTTGGCCCGGGACTCCGACCACCGCGCCACCGGCGCGGCCGCAGGTGAGAGGACGCTGCAGATCAACAGAAGACCGAGGAGTCCTGACTTAGCCATCGTTCAACCCCTTTTGTTCGTTCTTCATAGCCACTGAGTCCAACGGCCCGCCGGTCGTCATGGTAAACGATGAACGGGACCAGCGGAGAGGCTAAACCGCCGGAGACTGGCCCCACATTTCCTCTGACTGTCTTAGCATGAGGTGTGCGTCTTGCCGAAGTTGTCGCCGCATCCAGCGCCGTGGCCGGGACATCCGGACGCCTCGAGAAGATCGGTCATCTCGCCGATCTGCTCAAAGCCACACCGCCGGACGAGCTGGACATCGTCGTCGCGTTTCTGACCGGCGAGCCCCGCCAGGGCCGGCTCGGGATCGGCTGGGCGCAGCTGGCGTCGATTCGCGACGTGCCCGCCGCCGACCAGCCGTCGCTCGGGATTCTCGAGGTTGACGTTTCCTTCGATCGGATTGCGGCGACCGGCGGTAGCGGGTCGGCCGCGGCGCGCGTGCGACTGCTCCGGGAGCTTCTCGGCCGCGCAACCGACGACGAGCAGGACTTTCTCCAGCGGCTGCTGTCAGGCGAGCTCCGGCAGGGCGCCCTCGAAGGCATCCTCCTCGAGGCCATCGCCCGAGCGTCGGGCATCGCCGCAGCGCGGGTCAGACGGGCAACGATGCTGGCCGGCGACATTGGTGTCGTGGCGCGTACGGCCCTCGTTGATGGAGAAGATGCGTTGTCGCGCTTCGTCCTGCAGCCGTTCAAGCCGGTGCAGCCGATGCTCGCCGACTCGGCATCGGATGTGACCGATGCCCTCGCGAATCTCGGAGAAGCGTCGTTCGAGTACAAGCTCGATGGCGCCCGGATCCAGGCGCACAAGCTTGGCGACGATGTCCGCGTTTTCTCGAGAAACCTTCGTGACGTCACGATCGCGGTTCCCGAAGTCGTCACAGTGGTTCGGGCCATGCCGGCGCGCGAGCTCGTCCTCGACGGTGAGGCGATCGTCCTCCGCCCGGACGGTACACCCCAGCCGTTTCAGGTCACGATGCGCCGGTTCGGCCGCAAGCTGGAGGTCGATCGGCTGATGGAGACGCTGCCGATCACGCCGTTCTTTTTCGACGCGCTGTACCTGGATGGCGACGCACTCGTAGACGAGCCGTTGACGCGGCGTAGCGCGGCGATCGACCAGCTGGTCGCGCCGCCGAATCGCGTTCCACGACTCGTCACGGCGAGCGCGCACGACGCGGCGGAGTTCGCCGCCCGCGCGCTGGCGACCGGTCACGAGGGAGTGATGGCGAAAGCGCTCGACTCCGGCTACGCCGCCGGCCGCCGCGGATCGGCGTGGCTCAAGATCAAGCAGGCGCGGACGCTGGACCTCGTCATTCTGGCCGTCGAGTGGGGAAGCGGCCGCCGGAAGGGTCTGCTGAGCAACCTGCACCTCGGCGCGCGAGATGCCGAGCGCGGCGGCTTCGTCATGCTGGGCAAGACGTTCAAGGGCCTCACGGACGAGATGTTGGCGTGGCAGACGAAGCGCTTTCTCGAGCTCGAGATCGCGCGCGACCACTACACGGTCTACCTGCGCCCGGAAGTCGTCGCCGAGATCGCCTTCAACGACGTCCAGGCCAGCCCGCAATATCCTGGCGGTCTCGCGCTGCGCTTTGCCCGCGTGAAACGCTACCGGGATGACAAGGCAGCCGCCGAGGCCGACACCTTCGCGAGCGTTCAGTCGATCTATCAGCAGATGACTGGCGAACCACCGCCGCCGCGATGATGAGAGGAGAGTCTGTCAAGGAGGGAACGGAGGGACCGGAGGGAACGGATTGAGTGTCTTTCTCGAAAATCACCGATCGTGGCCCTAGGTCCCGCCGGCCGAATGCTCGTCGCGCATCGCGAGCGCGCGTTCACGCACATCTGGCGGCAGGGATCGCGCCCGCCTGGCGACCGCGTCGAGGTGCACGCCGACCAGCGTCGTGACGGCGGCGATGGTGCCGGACTGGTCGTCGGTCATCTCGTGGACGAACCGAATCGCCTTGTCCTTCACCTCCAACACGTGCGATCGGATCGTCACGGTATCGCCGGGTCGCAGCTCGCGACGGTACTCGATGTGCTGTTCGACCGCCGCCATCACCGACGCCTCGTCACGCATCCGTTTCCCGGGCAGGCCGATCGCCGCCAGCAGCTGCCAGGTGGCTTCGTCGAACTTCTGCACGTACCACATGACGTTCATGTGTCCCATGTGGTCGCACTGCGACGGGTAGACCACGCCCCGATAGGTCACCGGATGTTCATCACTCAAGGGTCACCCCGCTACCTTGCGGAAACTCGTGCCCTTCGCCTCGGGGCCGCTGGCGATGACGACGATCCCGACCACGAAAATGACCGCCATCAGCAGGCCCATCGCCTGCCGGTAGGTGAAGATCTCGCCCAGCGCCGATTCGACGTACGGAATGCTCGCCGCGCACATGACGCCGAGCTGATAGGCGAAGCCGGGAAAGAATCCGCGCAGGCCGGCTGGAGAGAGCTCGTTGATGTGCGCCGGAATCACGCCCCACGCTCCCTGGACGAAGAACTGCATCATGAAGACGCCCACCAGCGTCATGAGGGGGCTGAAGCCCGCAATCCACAACGGCAGGACGAGCAGGGCGCAACTGACCGCGACGATCATGGAGCGACGACGGCCGGAGCGATCGGAGTACGTGCCGAACACCAGACCGCCGATGATGGCGCCGATCATCGACAATACGGTGACGTCGGCAACCCGCGTCTTGCTGTAACCAGCAACGCCCAGCAGCGTGGGATACATGTCCTGCGTGCCATGTGAGATGAAATTCATCATCGTCATCAGCAGCACGAGATAGAGGAAGCGCTTGTAATTCTGGAACAGCGCCCGCTTGTAGGTCGGCCAGTCGGTCCGATGCTCGTGGAACGCCTCGGGCTCCTTGACGCGGGCGCGGATGAACAGCGACAGCAACGCCGGCAGCCCGCCGATGAAGAACATGACCCGCCAGCCGTTGCCGCCGTAGTGCGCAACAGCGAGCGGATAGATGGTCCGGAAGGCAAGCGCCGCGAGCAGATTGCCGAGCGCATATCCTTCCTGCAGCAGGCCCGAGAGCAGCCCTCGAATGCGCGCCGGGGCAGACTCGAGCGCGAGCGATGCGCCCACACCCCATTCGCCGCCCATGCCGACGCCAAACAGCATGCGCAGCCCGATGAACACAGCGTAGCTCTGCGCGAGCCCGCAGAGCACCGAGATGACCGCGTAGAAAACCACGTTGATCATCAACGGCAGACGACGACCGTAGCGGTCGGCCATGAGACCGAAAATCACCGCGCCGATCGGCCGCATCGCCAGCGTCAACGTGATCGCCAGCGCGATCTGGGGTCGTGTCTTCCCGAACGCCGACGCCACATCGTCGAGCACGAGAGTAAGAATGAAGAAGTCGAACGCATCGAGCGTCCAGCCCAGAAAACCCGCGAGAACCGCGTTGCGCTGATTGGTTCGCTCGACCGCGGTCTGCACCGTAGGTTGCAACATGCGGGGCGGAGCATAACATGGGCTTCGCGGTGCTAACGGTGCTGAGGTCCTAAGGGTGCTGGGGGTGCGGTGCTAAGGTGCTGACGGTGCTAGGGTGCCGGTGCTCAAGGTGCTCAAGGTGCTCAAGTGCTCAAGTGCTCGAGGTGCTCGAGGTGCTCGAGGTGCTCGAGGTGCTCAAGGTGCTCGAGGTGCTCAGGGTGGTCGAGGTGCTGTGCTTACCCTACACGCGACATCGAGAGGATGAACGCCCGTTGAGCAAATCATTTTCAGCCGGGTCGCTCACGCCATTAGCACCGTTAGCACCCCAGCACCGGCACCCTGAGCACCGTTAGCACCCCAGCACCGGCACCCGTAGCACCGTTAGCACCCCAGCACCGGCACCATAAGCACCGTTAGCACTTCAGCACCGGCACCCTTAGCACCTCAGCACCCTAGCACCGCACCCGTAGCACCCTTAGGACCGTCAGCACCGTTAGCACCTTCCTAGAACGTGAATCCCGTCGAAAAGTGGACTCGTGTGCCGAAGCCGTCGAGGGAATGCGCGACGTCGAGGTTCAGGGAAATGAATGGCGCGACAAGGAAGACGCCGGCGCCGGCGCCGCGGTAGGTGGGTACGTCGCCGAGGTGTTGGCCGTACGGGGCGCTGATGCCGGCATCCAGGAACGCGGTGAAGCCGAGGCGTCCTGTGCTCAGGGGCGACGAGAAGGGCACGCGGAGCTCGGCGGATCCGAGCAGGCGCTTGTCGCCGGCGAATGTTCCGGCGCGGGTGCCGCGCAGGTCGGAGCCGCCGAGCAGCCATTGCTCGTAAGGGGGCAGCGGGCCATCCGCCGTGTCGTATTCGGCACGCACGGCGACCACGGCCTGGCCGATCAGCCGCTTGTAGCCGCGGGCATCGACCTGATAGCGATTGATGTCGGACGCGCTGCTGAAATGGAGCTTGCTCCAGCCGGTCCCGAGGAATACCGCATCGGACGGGAACGCGGGATCGCGCCGCGTGTCGAGCGCGACGTCCGCGCTGCTCGTCCAGAAGTGATCGTCGGATCCGCCGAACGAGATGTCGGTGTGCGAGGCTTCGCCGCCGATGGTCAGCACACCGAACAAGCGACGTTCAGCCCGGCCACGAAACTCCGTCCGCTGATCGTCGACCTCGAAGTGAGGATTCTCCCGCTGCGCGATGCCATAGGATCCCAGCACGCGCGTCAACGGCCCGCTTCGAAACGTCCGCTCTCCTTCGAGCGCCGCCCGTCTGGTTGCGCCCCAGCTGAGCGGCACCGACAGGCGCTCCTTCAATCCCAGCGCATTGACCGTGCTGGTGCGCGCTCCATACGTCCACCCGTACCCATCTTCGTAGGTCAGAATCGGCAGGAACATCAGGCGGCTGGTCAGGCGATGGAAGGGACCCGGCCGGGTGCCGTCGGGCCGCATGCCGGGACGCTCGTGCACGAGCAGGACGAGCGCGACCTCGTCCATCTCCAGCGTGCGATACCGCTTCCGCACCTGTATCTCATCGAAGCGCCCGCTTTCGCGCAGCCGATGCTCGATGGCTACAAGCGCATCGCCCTCGAGCCGGTCGCCCACGGCGACACCCGCCAGCCGGATGACGTCCGCGTCGGCCATCACCGCGTTGCCATGGACGCGTATCTCGGAGATCGTTTCGGGTGTGGACGGTGATGACGGCGTTGCCGGCGTCTGATCCTGCGCCGCCCGCGTGACGGGCGCGCTGGCCAGCAGGATCAGCGCGATCAATCCAGAAACACGCGTCATCGGATCCCTTGCTTCGGGACCGTGATCCGCATGTTCACGTCGGCCTTGCGATAGTTCGAGAACTCGCGGCGATACGCGATCTCGAGCGAGCCGCTGGCGAGCGTGACGCCGCCATGGACGGCAAGATTGCGCGGCAGCCACACACCCTCGAACGGCTGGCCCATTTCCATCGACGCGCGGATATCGTCGATTCGCACCAGCCAGGCCGCCGGCAGAAAGTCCATCCACACGTTGTCGAACGTGTATTTGACGATGCGGTTTTCGGTGGGGTCGACCCAGAGCGTGACCTGCGCCGTCTTGTTCATCTTGCGGTTGATGTCCTGCTCGAGCTCGGCGTCCTTGTCACTGTGATGGCGACTGCGCCTCTTCGAATCGCCGGAATCCTTGTCGCCCTTCGAGTCCTTGTCGCCCTTCGACTCCTTGTCGTCCTTCGAGTCCGCGTCGTCGTCGAACAGGTTGGTGGGGTAGTAGTCGATGCGCAGGACGTCGTGCTTGTCGAGCGTTTCGCGCCCGGCGAGGTAGTAGTTGCCAGGCTCGAACTTGAACTCGAGGAAATAGGACTCGGAGACGAATCGGGGTTCGTTCAACGCCGACGGGCCGAGCGCCGGTCCTTTGCCCTCCGCCTCGCGTTTGGCCTCGCGTTCGGCGCGATTCTTCCGGCGCTCCTGCTCGGCATGGAACCAGCGGTCCTCGGTACTCGCGCCGCTCCGATTCGCCGATCGGGACACCGTTGTATTTGACCGGGCTCCGCACGTGGATACCGTCGCGCACGTACCAGGTGTATTCGCGTCTGAGCCGGGTGAAGGGCGCGCCGCCCGGCCCGAGGACCTCGAAGGTCTCGAGCTCGTCGAGCACGTAGTCGCTGAGCGTCCGGCGGTCGACATCACGTCGCTGGAGGGCCCTGGCCATCAGGGCATCGAGGTCGTTGGGAGGCTTGGCAGGTCCGGGGGCTTGCGCCGATGTCTTCACCGACGCCAACGCGATGACCGCGATGGCAACACGGATGAGTCGTTGAGGCACCGGTCCTCCCCTGGGCCGTTGCAGGCAGGCACCATTGAAGACGAAGACGGCACGTCCTAAGTTCCGGACGAGCTGTTCTGTCATCTACCGCCTGTCGGTCACGGTCCCGATTGACAGCCACATGGCCGCTTGATTACCGTCGCGGCCATGCACAAGAACCCGTATGCCGCCGAACTCGGGAGCGCGGCGCCGCTTACCGCCATGGCCGAATCCCCGCAGCTCATACGCACGCTGGTCGAGCGCTGGCCCACGGATCGCTGGGAGCGCAGCTACGCCCCCGGCAAGTGGACCGCGCGACAGATCCTGGCGCATCTCGTCCAGACCGAGCTGGTGCTGACCACTCGCGTCCGCTTTGCCGCCAGTCAGCATGATTATCAGGCGCAGCCCTTTTCTCAGGACGACTTTGTCGGCCTCGACGACCAGGCGGACGGGCCCACCGCGGTTGCGGCATACGCCGCGTTGCGCGCCTTCAATCTCTCGATGTTTCGCCACCTCACACCGGAGCAGCGTGGCCGAACCTTCATGCACCCCGAATACGGCGAGCTGACGCCCGATTGGGTCGCCGCGCAGCTGGCCGGCCACGAC
The DNA here is from genome assembly GCA_963771415.1 of uncultured Acidobacteriota bacterium. Taxonomy (GTDB): domain Bacteria; phylum Acidobacteriota; class Vicinamibacteria; order Vicinamibacterales; family 2-12-FULL-66-21; genus CAWAZT01. The sequence goes on from CAVYTI010000002.1 coordinate 296,520, forward strand.
ATCCACCATCTCCGGCAGCTGCAGGCCATCGAATAAAGGGGGTCCGCATCCGTTGTCGATTCACGGCGTGTGGGATCACTTCGAGGCGAGGCGACTGTTCCGGGGGGGGCGAGGCGATTCAGCGTCGGGGCGAGCCCGTCACACACACGTACGGTCGGTCGTCACGGCTCGAGCGGCTCGAGCTGAGGGGCAATCGCGGTGAAGGAGGGTCGGGTGGACTGATGTTCCAGCTGCTGCGCCACTCCGCCCGATTCACTAGTGGCCGCCGACGCTGGCTTTCTTCAGCCAGCGACGGCCGTGGATGCTGAAGTCGACGAGATCGTCCGCCGAGAGATTGGTGAACCCGTGTGCCTTCAGATCCTTCACCAGTTCCGCATCGACGCCGTGGATCCGGAACGCCACCAGGTGATCCACGCCGACCCCGCCGTAGCCGACGTCGCGCATCTGCTGGATGTACTCAGGCGTGACCCCGTGAATCCGCATCTTCACCAGATCGTCGAGCGGGACGTCCTTGTAACCCAGGTCTGACATCCCCTTGATGAATTCCGGCGTCACCCCGTGGATGCGCGCTTTCACCAGGTCGTCCACCGGCAGCGTGCGATATCCCAGGCCCGACATCGCCTTCACGAACTCCGGCGTGACGCCATGAATCCGCATCTTCACGAGATCGTCGAGCGGTACATTCTTGTATCCGAGCTCGCCCATGGTCTTGATGAAGTCCGTGGTGACGCCATGAATGCGGAGCGTGACGAGCTGATCGATGTTGAGGTCCTTGTAGCCCAGGGCGCGCATGTCGCGGACGAATTCGGGGGTCACGCCGTGGATGCGCATCTTGACCAGGTCGTCCACGCTCGGCTGACCGAGCCCTTCTTTCTTGACCTCTTGCGCGAACGCCGGCGTCGCGCCGTGAATGCGCGTCTTGACCAGATCCTCGACGCCGAGCTGATACCCGGCGGTCCGATAGCTGGCGACGTACTCGCCGTCGACGCCGTGGATCTTCATCTTCAGGAGGTCGTCGGCCGCCACATTGCGAACCCCCTCGCGCTGCAGCGCCTGCACGTAGGCGCGGCTGACGTCGTGCACGGCAAACCGCCAGATGTCCTCGTCGGACAAGTCGCGGTAACCGAGCTGCGCCATGCCGGAGACGTAAGCCTGGTCCGGAGTGAAGCGGAAGCGACCCGAGCCCCGGCCGTTCGACATCTCCCCGTCGAACTGGAGCGTCCCCGCGTCACGAGTCAGCGTGAAATGAACCGGGCCGTTGGCGCGGCTGTCGCCGAGGGCCGGCGCTTGTTCCTCGGGGACGCCGAAACCGGTCTGATTGCCATCCCGCTCGAGCTGCAGCGAGATCCAGCGCTGACCATCCGCGCGCGTCCAGAAATTGTTGGTGTCCGATCGCCACGTGCCTTCCATCGTGGCCCGAGCTCGAGGTTGCTCGCGCGGCACGCCGACAGGCGACGTCAGGGTGATCGAAGCAAACGCAAGGCCCAAAAAAAGCTGTTTCATTGGTACAGTCCCTTCAAATTCACACAGCTTGGATGGCCTCGGCCGGCAAAGGGTTTAAACCGCCTTGTCAGCCCGGCAGGAGAGCCGGATCGTCCAGCAGACGTTGCCGCAGCGCCCCGAACGCCTTGCCCCGATGGCTGACCGCGGCCTTGCGGTCGCCGGTCACTTCCGCCAGGGTGAGGTCGTAGGGCGGGTAATAGAAGATGGGGTCGTAACCGAAGCCGTAACTGCCGCGCGGGACCGGCGCGATCTCGCCGTCGATGATGCCGGTCGCCTCGAACAGAATGCGATCGCCGTGCGCCAGTGCGATATGGGCGACGAATCGCGCGGCGCTGCCTGAGGCGCCCCGCGCCCTCAGGTCGCGGTAGATGGCTGCGAACTTCACGGCATAGTCGCGTCCGTTCCATCGCGCCGAGTGCACGCCCGGCGCATTGTCGAGCGCGGCGATCTCGAGGCCGGAGTCGTCGGCGACGGCCGGCAGGCCGGACGCCCTGGCGTAGTAGATCGCCTTCAGCCTCGCGTTCTCGGCGAAGGTCGCGCCGGTCTCTTCCGGCTCGGGCATCGGGTCGCAGTCTCCCAGTGTCACGAGCGACACCGGCAAGCCTTCAAGGATCGACGTGATCTCTCGAATCTTTCCCGGGTTGGTCGTCGCGACGAGGAGCTTCACTTCTTGATGATTTCGCCGACGATGGTCTTCTGGAGGTCGATCAATTCGGCGATGCCCTTGTCGGCGAGCGCCATCAGCGCGTCGAGCGCGCGTTTGTCGAACGGTTTCCCTTCGGCCGTGCCCTGCAGCTCGATGAACCGGCCGTCGCCGGTCTTGACGAAGTTCATGTCGACCTCGGCCCGCGAGTCCTCGTCGTAGGCCAGGTCGAGCAGCGCGGCGCCGTCGACGATGCCCACGCTGGTGGCGGCGACGAAGTCGGTGAGCGGGATATCGCGGATGAGCGCCAGGTCCCGCATCCGCTGGAGGGCGAGGGCCAGTGCCACGAACCCGCCGGTAATCGATGCGGTGCGCGTGCCGCCGTCCGCCTGGATCACGTCGCAATCGATCCAGATCGTGCGTTCACCGAGGTCCGCCAGCTTGGTGACCGACCGCAGCGATCGTCCGATCAGCCGCTGAATCTCCTGGGTGCGACCGCCGACCTTGCCGGCCGTCGCTTCGCGCTGCGTCCGCGTCGAGGTGGCGCGGGGCAGCATGCCGTACTCCGCCGTGACCCAACCCTTGCCCGAGTTGCGCAGAAAGGGCGGCACGCGATCCTCGATCGTCGCGGCGCAGATCACGCGCGTCCGGCCAACCTCGATGAGGACCGATCCTTCAGCGTGCGCGAGAAACCCGGGAGTTACCTTGGTCGGCCGGAGCTCGGCCACCGAACGTCCATCAGTGCGTGTCATGAGCTACCCATTGAAGGCTCTTCGCCAACGGATGCCGCAGGTCGACGTGACCGGCGAGCGTCTCGACTTCTTTCCCGTCTATCAGGATCTGGACCCGCGTGATGGCCGGCAGGTTGACCGTCAACGCGTCCACGATGGTGTAGATGGTCAGCAACTCGTCGAGCGCCCCGCCACTATGATGCGTGCTGACCTCGACCGACAGATCGACGAAGGCGTCACCACGCTCGGTGACGAACACGTCGCGCAGCCTGGTGTCGGCAGGTATCGCCGACACACGCGGGGCGGCAGGGCCCAGCTGCGCCTCGATGATGGCGCGTGCCTGCGGTGCCACACCATCAGCGAAGTCCACCTCGCGCGGCGCCCCCACCAGCGTCAACCCATCGTCGCCCACATAGAACAACGTTGCGGTGATCTTTCGTGCGGCCGTGGCTGGTCCGGTGGCCGGCGCCGGGACCGTCGCCTGCGGACCTGGAGTTGGCGACGCGGGCTTCGATGCCGCGTATCGGGGCAGCCCGATGAACAGCAGCCAGCTGAATACGACCACGGCGATCACCAGGATCACCGTCAGCGCCCGACGGTGCATCAACGCCCCTCTCGCTGATCGCTCGCGGCCTGCGTCGCCCCGCGATAGCGGACGATGCCGTCGACGAGCGCCTGCACGAGCGCATTCTGATAATCGTCGGAGGCGAGCCGCTGTTCCTGCTGCGGGTTGGTCAGGAAGCCGATCTCGACGAGGACGGCCGGCATGTTGGCGCCGACGAGGACGCGAAACGGCGCCTGCTGCAGCGAGCGTGGGCTCATCGGCACACGCTCGCGGAGCGAGGCTTCGATTGCCTTGGCGAACGCCGCGGACTGCTCGATGTGTCGCGCCTGCGCCATTTCCCAGAGCACGACCTCGATGTCGCGATTCCCGCCGCCGAGGACGGGCAGTGTCTCCGATTGGGCTCGCGCCGCCTCCTGGGCCTCATCGCCGTACTCGGCCAGGCTCAGGAAGAAGACTTCGGCGCCGCTGACGCTCGGCCGGACCGACGCGTTCGCGTGCAGGCTGAGGAACAGGTCGGCCTTGTTGTTGTTGGCCAGCGACGCGCGCTGATCCAGCGGAACCGTCTGATCGCCTTCGCGTGTCAGCAGCACCCGGACGCCGAGCCGCGTCTCGAGCGCAGCCTTGAGCCGTCGCGCGACGGAGAGCGTGATGTTCTTCTCGACGATCCCCTGCGATCCTCTGGCGCCAGTCTCGTCGCCGCCGTGGCCGGGATCGATCACGATCGCGCGAAGGCCGCCAGGGGGAGGGAGGTCGAGAAGCGGCGGCGGCTCGCTCGGGAGCGTCGGAAGCTGACCAGGCGTCACCGGCGGTACCGGCGTTCCGGGCGTCGGCGGCGCCGGCGTCGGAGACGGGGTCTCGGTCTGGATCACGAGATCGACCACGATCCGCGCAGCGCCGGCGGCGCCGGGTTGATCCGCGACTCGATACGACGCGAACCGCGGGCCGAGATCGAGCGCGATCACCTGCGGCGTTTCAGCGAGGTGGACCGCCTGCAGCGATTCGGTCACCGGACCGGCCGGCAACGCCGCGTCGAGGGCGTCCGCATCGAAGCGCAGCAACAGTCGCGATCCCTCCTGCGCGACGGTATGAGGGGTCGGCGGCGCCACATCGAAGGTCACCCGTGTCAGGGTGCCGATCGGTTCGACCCGTGCGGCGACGCGGGGCATGCGGATATCGCCAAGCAGGATCAATCTCGACGGCTTGCGGAGCTCGAGCCGCGTGCCGTAGACCGGCGCCAGCGCGCGGCCGACGAAGTCCACCGGCACGTACCAGACGCGCCCGTCGTGCACTGGCGCCGCAGGCAGGGAGATCATGCGGCCGGCCACCGATGCCAGCGGCTGCTGCGGCGAGAGCACGATGGTCTGGGTCCCGACGGCGACGGTCAGCCCGCCGGCCAGCGCATCTTCACGTACGGTCAGATTGAACAGCCGCGACAAGTCGTCCAGCGCGAACATTTCCTGGCCGCCGATCAGCCGCGCGGCCAGCGGTCGCCGCGCGTCGCGCGACAGCACCGTGTATGGAAGAGCGGATTGGGCGGCAGGTTGTTGAGCCGGCAGCCGCACGCAGAGCAGCGACAGCACGACCACGAGCGCCGCGACGAGAACTCGACCCTTCAAGACCCGTCCATGATGGATCAGAACGGCCACCCGAGGGAACGGATCGCGGATGACATCCTCACCGTGTGGCGTGCTCGCGCCGATCCGCCGCCGGGTCCGTCGGGGTGGGACAGGTTCCTGGCGGTGTTGACGAGCGAGACGTGCGAGAACGCCTGCGGAAAGTTGCCGACGAGGCGCTGCTGCATGATGTCGTACTCCTCAGACAGCAGTCCCAGATCGTTTCTCAACGCCAGGAGCCGGCGAAACAGGTCGTCCGCCTCGCGCGCGCGTCCTTGCAGCGCGTAGTTGTCCGCCAGCCAGAACGTGCAGGGGAGAAACGCGCCCTCGCCTGCAGGCAGACCGTCTACATCCTCGAGCCGCGGATCGACCGGGTACCGCTGCAGAAAGCCGTCGTGCATCAGGTCGCGCTCGATCGCCTGCACCGTGCCGACGATCCGCGGATCGTGCGCCGGCAGGAAACCGACCAGCGGCAACATCAGCAGGCTGGCGTCGACGTGCGATGCGCCGTAGTACTGCGTGAAGGTCTGGCGCGAGCGGTCGAACCCGCTGCGACAGACTTGATCGTGAATGCGCGAGCGGATGTCCCGCCAGCGCTCGAGCGGCGCATCCGTCGATCCGTGGTGGCGCTCCGCCATGGCGATCGCGCGGTCGAACGCCACCCAGGCCATCACCTTCGAATGCGTGAAGTGCCGCCGCGGCCCGCGGACTTCCCACAGCCCCTCGTCCGGCTCCTCCCAGATCTGCTCGAGGACCTTCATCAGCTCGAGCTGCAATGCCCACGACGGCCGGTCGGCCTCGGCGCCGCAGCGGGGCGCGAGCAGCATCGCATCCATTACCTCGCCGTAGACGTCCAGCTGCAGTTGCGTGGATGCGGCGTTGCCAATCCGAACTGGCTTCGATCCCTCATAACCCGCCAGCCACGGCAGCTCCATCTCGACGAGCCGGCGCTCGCCGGCGGGGCCATACATGATCTGCAGGTCGGCCGGATCTCCCGCGACCGCGCGAACGAGCCAGTTGCGCCAGGCAACCGATTCCTCCGTGTAGCCACCGACGTCCAAGGCGTAGAGCGTGAACGTGGCGTCGCGCAGCCAGCAATAGCGATAGTCCCAGTTCCGTACGCCGCCGATCCGCTCCGGCAACGAGGTCGTGGGCGCGGCAACGATGCCGCCGGTGGGGGCAAACGTCAGTGCCTTGAGGACGATCAGCGACTGCAGGACCTCGTCGCGCCAGGCGCCGTCGATAGGCGCAGCGCCCGGCCCATGCCTTCCACCACGCGCAGGTTTCCTCGACAGCGACCTCGGCGTCGATTGGCCGAGGGGTGAGATGGGATGGGTGCCACACCATGACGAACGGTACGCGCTCTCCCTCTCTGACCGTAAACTCCGCGCGCGTCGTCAAATCGACGCCGCGGGTCTCGATCGGCGTCCACAACGACAAGGCGTCCGGGCCGCCGATGGCGCGAAGCGCGCCGTCGACCTGTCGTACCCACGGCACGATGGATCCGTAGTCGAATCGGATCACGAGCTCCATCTGCATCCGGACTTCGCCGTGCAGCCCTTCGACGATTCGTACGAGATCCGGATCGTTCTGCCGCGGCGGCATGCAGTCGATCAGCCTCGCGGTTCCGGTCTCGGTCGTGAAGTCGGTCTCGAGGACGAGCGAGCGATCGCGGTATCGACGCTTCGTCTTTACTGGTGAGGAAGCCGGGGCGATCTGCCACCGACCGTTCATGCGGTCGCCGACGAGCGCGGCGAAGCACGCCGGTGAATCGAACCGCGGCATGCAGAGCCAGTCGATCGAGCCATCGAGGCCGACGAGCGCGGCGGTCTGAGTGTCGCCGATCAGTCCGTAATCTTCGATGCGCACGCGGGAATCCAGATGGAAATCGCGGTGCGCGCATCGTGCGAACGCACTACGGATGAGCCGGGCCAAAGTAGCGCGAGTAAGTCTGGTGAATCCAGACGGAGATCGCTACAGTTGGTAGTTCCACTGACTGACAAGGAATGAGAGGGCGTCATGAACATTCTCGACACCATTATCAACGCGCAGGATGGTGGGGCGGTACGACAGCTGGGCTCGCAGTTCGGCCTGGGCGCTGAACAGACGACCTCGGCGCTGTCGGCGTTGCTGCCGGCGGCTTGAGCCCGGACGTCATCAAGCAGATGCTGCCGCTCGCGGCGGCAATGCTGATGGGCGCCGCGGCGCGACACTCGGCGGCCGCGGTCGGCACGACCGGAACACCCGCCGCGAGCGGCAGCCTGGCCTCGTTGCTCACACCCCTGCTCGACAGCAACCGCGACGGCTCGATGATGGACAACGTGACGGGGATGATCGGCAAGTTCCTCGGACGAGCCTGATTACCTCGACAAGGAGGACGGCATGTCAGTTGCGAAGGTTTCCGAGATCAGCGCGACGTCTTCGAAGAGCTTCGAGGACGCGATTCAGCAGGGACTGGCGAGGGCGGCGACGACCTTGCGCCATGTTCGCGGCGCGTGGATCAAAGAGCAGCACGTGCGGTGCAACGAAGGAAAGATCTCCGAATACCAGGTGAACATGATGGTGACGTTCGTGCTCGACGATTAAGTCGTCGAAACGTAGTGGAGGTGACTATGGGCCTGCGAGACAAATACGCGTATGCCATTCAGGCATGCAAAGGAAAGTTGCAGGGAAACGCCGAGGAGAAGGACGGCAAGCTGTACTTCAAGGGCACGGTAGCGTCCGAGGCGGACAAGAACGAGATCTGGAATGCGATCAAGACCATTCCCGACTGGCAGAAGGACATCGTGGCCGACATCCAGGTGAACGCGCCCGTCGGCGCGGCGGTCGGCACCTCGGGCGCCGCCGCAGCGAAGTCCTACACCGTCAAGGCCGGCGACACGCTCGGCAAGATCGCCAAGGAGACGCTCGGGAACGCGGGCGCCTACATGAAGATCTTCGACGCCAACAAGGACGTCCTCAAGGATCCGGACAAGATCAGCCCCGGACAGGTTCTTCGGATTCCCTAGCCCTTCCGCGCCCGGCAGCGGCCACGCGTCGCTGCCGGGCTCCTTCCGCGACACCTTCACATCCGACGCCGGCGGAAGATGACGCCAGCCCGCAATCGCGATACGCTTGATGGTCCGAGCCGAGGCGCGAGATCCGAGGGTCGAGGTCCGATGTGCCAGAACCGGGAGATTGATCATGGCGAAGACGAAGATGCAGCAGTTGCTGGACGCCGGGCAGAGCGTCTGGCTGGATTACCTGTCCCGTGGCATGACCCGTTCGGGGGAGCTTCGCGCGCTGATCGACAAAGGGCTGCGCGGCATGACCTCGAATCCCACCATCTTCGAGCACGCCATCGGCACCAGCGCTGACTACGACGCCGAGCTCAGCACGCTGGCCTCGTCGTCGAAGAGCGATCGCGAGGCGTTCGAGGCGATTGCCGTCGAGGACGTACGTGAGGCGACCGACGTCTTCCGGCCGGTCTACGACACGACCGGCGGCGGCGACGGCTTCGTGTCGCTCGAGGTGTCACCGACGCTGGCGCGCGACACGCAGGGTTCGATTGCCGAAGCGCAGCGGTTGTGGAAGGCGGTCGATCGTCCCAACGTCATGATCAAGATTCCGGGAACGCGCGAGGGCTGGCCCGCCATCGAGCAGTGCCTGCGCGAAGGGATCAACATCAACATCACGCTGCTGTTCTCGGTCGAGCACTACGAAGCGGTCGCCGAAGCGTACCTGAAAGCGCTCGAGGCCAGGGTCGCGGCAGGGCAGCCGATCGACCGGCTCGCGTCGGTCGCGTCGGTGTTCGTCAGCCGGGTCGACACGGAAGTCGACAAGCGGATCGAGGCCAAGGGCGGCCCGCTGATGGAGCTACGCGGCACGATTGCGGTCGCGAGCGCGAAGCTCGCCTACGCGAAATACCTCGAGATCACGCAGGGTGCCCGCTGGCGTGCGCTCGCCGCGAAGGGCGCCCGACCGCAGCGCCTGTTGTGGGCGAGCACCGGCACCAAGAATCCGAAGTACTCCGACGTGCTCTACATCGACTCGCTCGTGGCCTCGAACACCATTTCGACTGTGCCGCCCGAGACGCTGAAGCTGGTCGAAGATCACGGCAAGACGACGCCGGTGTTGGTTGGTGACTTCGTCACCGCGGCGCGGCGTACGCTGGACGCCCTGGCCAGCGGTGGCATCGACTACGCCGACGTCAACCGCGTGCTCGAGGCGGAAGCGATCGAGAAGTTCGATACCTCCTACAAGAAGCTGCTCGCCGTGATTGGCGAAAAGCGGAAGACCCTCGCACAGAAGGCCGCCGCCTCAGCCCGCGGCTGACGCCGTTCTTGCCGACAGACCACCGCGCCGGGCGGTGGTCTGCCGCGCCCCTTTCCCCCCGCGAAATCCTGAGTCGCCTTCGACCGGCTGTGCTACACTGTAATATATGGGAGCCAATACATCTCATTCGGCGGCGTGTACCCGCGAGGTGCTCGACTCGGTGCGATGGATCTTCCAGGCGCTGCGGGAGTCGTCGCGCCGCGCGGAGCGGCTGGTCGGCCTGAGCGGGGCGCAGCTGTTCGTCCTGCAGAAACTGGCCGAGAGCCCCGGCCTGTCGCTCAACGAGGTGGCCGAGCGGACGCATACGCATCAGAGCTCGGTCTCGACAGTCGTGTCGCGCCTGGTCGAGCGCAAGCTGGTGCAGCGCTCGCGCGCCGCGTCCGATGGACGACGCGTCGAGCTGACGCTCACGCCGCGAGGGCGGGCCATCGCGGGCAAAGCGCCTGATGCCGCGCAGGAGCGGCTGATCGCCGCGATCGAAGCGATGCCGGCGTGGCGCAGGCGTCTGCTCGCGGAAGGACTGACCGACCTGGCGCACGGCGTGGCGGCCACGCATCGACGCGCCCCGATGTTTTTTGCCGACGGTGACCAGGAGGACGGGCGAGGTGAGTAAGCAGAACGGCGATTTGTCAGAGCTCGGCGATTTCACGGCTACCCCGCGCATGGTGGCCATCAGCCTCGCCGCGATCGGCATCGGCGCGGTCAGCGCATATGTGGCCAAGGGGCTGCTGGCACTGATCGGCCTGTTCACCAATCTCTTTTTCTTTCAGCGCTGGAATACCGCGCTGGTGGCGCCCGTCGGCCATCACCTTGGGCCGCTGGTCATCATCGTGCCGGTGATCGGCGCGTTGATCATCGGCGTCATGGCCCGCTACGGCTCCGAGCGGATTCGCGGGCACGGCATTCCCGAAGCAATCGAAGCGATTCTCATCAACGGCAGCCGCGTCGAACCGAAGGTCGCGATCCTCAAGCCGCTCTCGTCGGCGATCTCGATCGGGTCCGGCGGGCCGTTCGGCGCCGAAGGGCCGATCATCATGACCGGCGGCGCGATCGGATCGCTGATCGCGCAGTTCCTGCACCTGACCAGCGCGGAGCGGAAGACATTGCTCGTCGCCGGCGCCGCGGCGGGGATGTCGGCGACTTTCGCGGCTCCGGTCTCGGCGGTGCTCCTCGCCGTGGAGCTGCTGCTCTTCGAGTGGAAGCCGCGCAGCATGGTGCCGGTCGCGCTCGCCAGCGCCACCGGGGCCGCGGTTCGCCGCTACATCATCGGCCTCGGACCACTGTTCGTCGTGCCCGCGCACCCGGTCTTCATCGGACCTGCCGGCCTGGCCGGGTGTGTGATGGCGGGACTTCTGGCGGGGGGCCTGTCGGCGCTCCTGACGATCGCTGTCTACGCCGCAGAGGACGGCTTTCAACATCTGCCGATCCACTGGATGTGGTGGCCTGCCATCGGCGGCCTCGTCATCGGCATCGGCGGCTACATCTTCCCGCAGGCGCTCGGCGTGGGCTACGACGTCATCGGCGATCTGCTGCAGGGAGACGTCGCCGGCCGGGTCATCGTCGGCGTGCTGATCGTGAAGTCGATCATCTGGTCGTTCTCGCTCGGCTCGGGGACGTCGGGCGGCGTGCTCGCGCCGCTGCTGATGATCGGCGGCGCGCTGGGCGGCGTGGAATCGTGGTTCTTCCCGGCCGAAGGCGCAGGGTTCTGGCCGCTCATCAGCATGGGCGCCATTCTGGGTGGGACGATGAGGTCACCGTTCACGGGCGTGGTGTTCGCGATCGAGCTGACCCACGACGTGAACATGATGCTGCCGCTGCTCGTTGCGGTCTCGATCGCGCACGGCTTCACCGTGCTGGCGCTGCGTCGCTCGATCCTGACCGAGAAGGTCGCCAGACGCGGGTATCACCTGAGTCGCGAGTACGCGGTCGATCCGCTCGAGATTCTCTTCGCGCGCGAAGTGATGTGCACGTCGATCGTCACGTTGCGCGCGTCATCGACGCTGCCGACGCTTGCCCAGGCGCTCCGTGTCGATCCGGCCAAGGGACCCCAACGTCTCTATCCGATCGTCGACGAGGGTGGTCATCTGTTCGGGTCGTACCGCGTGTGGAGCTGCAGGCGCTCGTGGATCAAGCGTCCACCGGATGCGGCGGCGGCGCTCGCGTCGATCACGCGGCTGACGCCGATGCTCGCCTTCCCTGACGAGCCGCTCCGCGTGATCGTCCATCGCATGGCCGAGACCGGCCTGACGCGCTTTCCGGTGGTCGACCGGACGTCGACCAAGCTGATCGGCGTGGTCGCGCTCGACGACTTGTTGAAGGCGCGGGCGCAGAACCTCGATTCGGAGCGAAGACGGGAACGGATGATCCGCCTCTCGAGATCCGCTCTCGTTGCATGCCGAGTCGTTGAGTCGATGATAGTGAAGTGGCCCGCGGCGGCAACGAGCGCGCGTGGGCTTGAGGCACTTGAGCGTCCAGCCTAGCCGCAGATCACTCCGTCGGGACAGCCAGCCGCTTGCGTCCAGAACACGAGATACGGCCTCGTCTGCGTCGTCGGACAATCAATACCCGAACGGCAGCTGCTGGCGCACCGATCGGGAAGCACGAGGTTGCGCACGAGCGCGCATTGGCCGGGTGGAACCGGGGGCGACTTTCGCGTGAGATCGACGGTGATCAGCCCTATCACGATCAGAACCGCGCCGATGACTCCGCCAAGGAACCATTTCATGCGTGCCTCGTTTCCTGCCTCTATTCGCCGGTGCTGAAGAACCAGCTGATCGTGACCTGTCTCCCGCCGAAGAGATTCCAGAACGCCGCTTCATCGAAAATGGCGAATTGATCCCAGCCGCCGCTGTCCCAGCACCAGATGAAGTGCGAGCGGCAGTAGGCGCGATTGAGGAGAATCGTGCTCGTATCCGCTTTGCTGATGAGAAAGCTGCCCGTTTGACCGGTGCTGAGCCGCGTGAACTGACCTGCCGCCACGCAGTTGGCCGAGTTGACGGTGGTCATGCCTTTGTCCCACGACGTCGTGTTGGTGAGGATCACGACGGCCTGGTCGGATCGCAGCGGCACGGTCGATTTCGCGATCGTGATGGTCCACCCCGCCAGGCTTCTTGTGTCGCGGGCGCCGATCATGAACGACGTTCTCGACGGTGCGCCCGCCTTCACCGAGTAGAGCGTTCTCGTGACCGCTGAAAGAGGCAGCACCTCCGGGCCGGTGCCGGGTGAAGTGCCACCGATCGAGCCGACGACTGTTCCGCCAACGCACGCCGACGCGGTGCCAAGGTCAGGCGGTATGGGCGGGAGGATTTCCACAACGAGGCCCGCGGCTGTGCCCACCCCCAGCTGCGTGTTGCTGGCGAACAAGGGAACGACCAGCTTCTCGGGCGCGGCTGTCATGGGCGCCGTGACCGAGAGCGTCGAATTGACGGTGCCATTCGGGGGAACTGCGACCGGGGTGGGTGCGAACGAGGTGGTCACGGCGTTCGCGATGAACGCACGGGTCAGCAGATCTTCGCAGCATCCGGTCGTGGCGAGGTCGACCGGTCCCTGGAACGCGCTGATCGAGGTCACCTGCACGGTGGTGGACGTCGTCTGACCGGGGAACAGGAACATCGGGTTCGGGTCGACGAGCGCATCGATCGACCGGGGCGGAAAGCCGAGCGACGCTGCGATCGCGATGCTTCCGCCGAAACTCGCCAGGACTGTACCGTTCTGGGCGAACCGCTGCACCCGTTCGTTCCGCGAGTCGGCCACGAACACATCGCCGACCGGCGATACGGCGACATCGACGGGCGTTCTGAATTCTCCCGGCAGCATGCCGCGAGTGCCCCACTGACGAATGAACGTGCCTGTGTTGCCGAATTCCTGAATGCGGTTGTTGATGGAGTCGGCGACGTAAAGGTTGCCGGCGCCATCAAGTCCCATCCCGTCAGGGTTGATGAACTGCCCGGCGGCACTCCCTTGCGACGCCGCCGAACACGTGGCCGCCGTGCAGGTCGCGCCGTTGCTCCGTTCATTGGCGACATCGCAGTTGGTACCCGAGGTGCATCGACCGATCCAGCCGATGAACGTCGCGCTCTGAATGGTGCCGAGGGGGTCGGAGACGATCTGCCAGCGTTGGATCCGCTGGTTTCCGGGATCCGAGACGTAGGCGAACCCGGCGCTGTCAATCACGAGATCGATCGGTCCGCCGCCCAGCGTCGAAAACTGGCCGTCTCCAGTCCCCGACTGTCCACCCCACGATCCGAAGAACGCGGTGCCATCGGAGGAGAACTTCTGGACCTTCATGGTTTGAGAGTCGAGCACCGACACCATGCCTGCGGCGTCCACCGCGATGGCGACCGGTTTGAGGAACTGCCCCTGACCGGTGCCCGACGATCCCCACTTGACTACGAAGGCGCCCGTCGTCGAGTTGAACTTCTGCACGCGGGCGTTTCCGTAGTCGGCGACATACACAAACCCCAGTTGATCCACAGCGAGGCCGGCCGGGGTACGAAACTCTCCGTCGCCGGTGCCGAGCGTGCCCTTGCGCCACACGATGACGCCGTTGGGGCCATAGAACCCGATCCGATTCCGTTGATTCTCGCTGACGAGCACGTTGCCGCTGCGATCGACGACGACCGAGAGCGGGTACTCGAACTGGCCACCGAGCTGGGCGCGGAGGATTTGCGGGGCGACCAGGCACACGGCAACGAGCAGCCCCCAGGTGCGGCGAGCAATCGTCATACGTCACTCCGTTGTGGTCCGTTCGACTCGAGCCGGCCAGCTCTCGGCCGACCGCCTCTGTTGTGTAGAACGAGTGGACGTCAGGTTCCGAACAGTTGAGTCGTTGGGATGGTGTGCTGACGGAAGGCGATGGGACAACAAGAAAAAGGGGACGAATGGCGGCAGTCCTGGAAACCGGGAGGGCGATTTCTGGTTCAAACTGTTGATAGGTGCAGCTTTCGACGCCTTCGGCAAATCCTCCGGATTCCTCTCAAATCCGCCCGAGTCAACCGCCTTCGCGTCGATCGTGCCAATACGGGGACCGAGGCCGAGCCGCGCAGCGGACACGACCTCGGAAGACCGCGTCAGCGGTTCCAGGTTAGAAACGGCCCGAGCACGAGATTCGATCTACAGTGAAGCACCGGTCCGGCCGACTCGCCGCCCAGCCACAGAGGCCTCCGCCATGCCAAGACTTCCGGACGCCATGGCACACGCCATTCGCTTCGTCCGACGGGATCGACACACGGCGCTGACGACCGCGGCGATCCTCGCAGTGGGGCTCGGCGCGAACATCGCCGTCTTCGCGGTGGCGTATGGCGTTCTGTTCCGACCCCTGCCGCTCGAGGATCCGACGCGCGTCGTCGTGATGTGGGAACGCGCGCCCGGGCAGGCAACGTCCGTGTGGGAAGTGTCGTACCGGGACTTCCGGGACTGGCAAACGCAGAACAGATCGTTCACCGGGCTGGCGGCGACGGGTTCGATAAACTGGTCGCTCAGCCTGATACAGCAGGACGGTCCCGTTTCTCTCGCCTTCGCCGCCGTCTCGGGCACCTTCTTCGACGTGCTCGGCGCACGGGCCGAGCTTGGTCGAACGCTCGACGAGATGGACGACATGCGGACGAGTGCCCGTGTCGCGGTGATCAGCCACGCGACCTGGCGCGACCGCCTCGGATCGAGGGCAGACATTGTCGGTGCTCGGGTCATGATCGATGACGGACCCGGCGTGGCGCCGGTCACGATCGTTGGCGTGATGCCCCCGGCCTTCGACTACCCGCGTGGCGCGTCGTTGTGGCTGCCGATCGTGCCAACGCTCGCTCGCCTATCTCCCGGCGCAGGGTTCGACATGCTCGAGGCACGCGATCTCGGCATCCTCTACGTCGTCGGCCGCCTGCGACCCCACGTCACCGCTACGCAGGCCAGGGCCGACACGGACGTCATCGTGGATCGCCTCACGCGCACGAGCGCGGCGGGCACCGGCCGTTCGAGTGTGATGACGCCGCTCGACCAGCAGATCTTCGGCCAGGCTGGTACCGCGCTTCGTCTGCTGATCTGGGCCGGTGGCGTGGTGCTGCTGCTCACGTGCGCCAACGCAACCGCGCTGCTCCTCGCGCGTTTCGCTCGCGATCGCCGGAGTCTCTTCATTCGCTATGCGCTTGGCGCCGAGCGATCGCATCTCCTGCGTCAAGCGCTGTCGGAAGGCACCGCCCTCGCGATCAGCGCTCTCGTCGGAGGACTTGGAATTGCTGTTTGGCTCGTCCGGGTCGCAACGCGGCTTTCGCCAGAGACGGTCCCGCGAGTGAAGGAGGTCGCGCTCGCGTCGCCGGTCGTGGGGGCCTATGCGCTCGTCACGAGTGTGACGGTTGCATTGGTCTGTGGCATCCTGCCGCTTGGCATCGTGCTGCGTCGAACCAGGATCGACCGGTCGACCCTCGAGACCACCGACACACGAACGGCTACGCTGCCGATCCGCAACGGCCTCGTGGTCGTTCAGACCGCCCTCGCCGTCCTGCTGTTGATCGCCGCGCTGTTGACGGTTCGAAGCTTCCGCGCCGTTCGACAGGTTCAGCTTGGCTTCGAGCCCGCGGGTGTGATCACCTTCAACGTGTCCGCGCCATCGCGGAAGTATGTGAAAGCGGCAGTCAACCGGCAATTCTATCGTCAGGCCCTCGACACTGTCCGGGTGCTCCCCGGCGTCGGCTCGGTGGCGGGTGTAAGCCTTCGTCCATTCGCTTACGGCGCGATCGGTTCGGGCGTGGCGGTCGTCCTCGAGGGGGAAGATCCTCGAGCCCGCGAGCCGTGGCGTACGCATCCAGCCCTCAACGCTGAGTCGGTCACGGGGGACTACTTCCGCGTCATGGGCGTCCCTCTTCTTCAGGGCCGTGGTTTCACGGACGCTGACGACGAGATGGGACCTGGCGTGGTGATCGTAAGCCTCAGCGCCGCCCGCCATCTGTGGCCGGGACAAAACCCCATCGGCAAGCGCGTGTTCGCGAGCTACGACCGGCCTCCAGGAGATTGGCAGACGGTGGTCGGCGTTGTGGGGGATGCGCGATACCGTGGACTCGCCGAAGAATCGCTCGACACGTTGTACAAGCCGTACCGCCAGTCGGAGGACGGAGTGCAGCATTTCGTGGTGCGTCCGAGCGGGCCGGCCTTCGCGTTCGTCGGAGGGTTGCGCGCCGCGATTCGTCGTATCGATCCTGACGCAGCGGTCGACGGCGTCGAACTCATGGCCGCGGTCATCGATCGCGAAATCGCACCGTGGCGCTTTCAAACCTTCCTGTTCTCGGCGCTGTCCGGGCTCGCGCTGCTGATCGCGATGGTGGGCCTGTACGCGACGCTCGCGCAGTTCGTTGCCGAGCGGGTCCGGGAAATCGGGGTCCGTCTCGCGCTCGGCGCGCAGCGCATCCAAATCGTCACATGGCTGGCACGCCGAACCGCGAAGCTGATTCTCATCGCGATCGTGCTCGGTCTCGTCGCCGCGGCAATCTCCTCACGCGCGATGGCCGCGCTGCTGTTTGGCATCACGTCGGCGGATCCCGTCACCTACCTCGGCGTTGCCGCGATTATCGCCGTCAGCGCTGCGGCGGGAGCCTGGCTGCCGCTTCGCCGGGCGACGCTCTTCGATCCGAACGACGCCCTGCGGCAGGAGTGACGCGGGTCGAGCGACCCGGCCCGGTCTTTTGTCGTCGTGCAGTTGTTCGACATCCACGGGATCCTGCGCCGACAGCACGGTCAGCCCTGTGACCCGGCATGGACATCGCCATGCGGCAGGACGTGAATCCGCTGCAGTTGAAGTTCAGGCTCCCCGCGTTCGCCTGTTCGCCGACTATTCCGCGCGTATTGCGCTCAGCGGATTGACGCGCGCGGCGCGCATCGCGGGGATGGCGCACGCAAGCAGCGCGGCGACGAGCATCAGCACGATGACGGAGGCATAGGTCACCGGGTCGGTGCGCTCGACGCCGAACAGCGGACCCTGAGGAGGGGGGAACCGCCAGCGAGAGCGCGTGTAAGGGAGTTCGAGGGGCGAAGCCCCTCGAATAAGAAGTGCAGGCGCCGGGAGTTGCACCCAGTCAGGGGCAGTTTAGAAAACTGGCCAGAACCCGCGCTTTCTGGTCAAACTGCTGAGGGGCGGCACTTTCGACGTCTTCATCGATTCCCCTGGACTCCTGCCGGCTACCAGCAATCCAACTGTGGAGGCATTGTGGAGGCGGGTGATGAACCCGTAATGTAAGCAGGCGCACCACCAACCCGGACAGTCCTTTCTCCGTCCAACACAAATGCGCAGTCTCGCCCAGGATCTCCGCTATGCCGTCCGGCTGCTTCGCCGGTCGCCCGGAGTCGCTGTCGTCGAGACCCTCACGCTTATGCTCGGAATCAGTGCGACGAGTGCGATCTTCGGCGTCGTCCCAAGGCGTCCTGATAAGCGGTCAGTGTTGCACAAGCCCAGGATGATGTGCGGAGGGTGTCTGCGGAGCTGGAAGCGGAACAGCTCGAGGATATTTTTGCGCGAGATCGAGAGTTACGTGTGACTCGCATCCGCCAGGATCACGTTGGTGGCTCCGGCCGCCTGCGGCCTCCTGCTCGCGATCTTGAGTATTCCGTGGTCCGTGACGTGCCTTTCTGTCGGTGCAAGCTGACGTCTGTGGAGATGAAGCGATGAGAGTTCTCCTGCAGGATCTGGGTTATGCATTCCGCCAATTGCGCAAGACTCCGGGCTACACGATCACCGCTTTGCTGACGCTGGCGCTGGGCATCGGCGCCAACTCGGCCATCTTCACCCTGGTCAACGCCATCTTGCTGCATAACCTGCCGGTCGTGGACCCCAACACCCTTGTCCGAATCGGGGACAAGGATGACTGCTGCGTCAATGGCGGATGGAACGACGACGGCGATTACTCGCTCTTCTCCACAGACACCTACTACATGTTCAAGAAGAACCTGCCGGAGTTCGAAGAGCTGGCCGCAATGGAGTCCGGCTACGCCTGGCGGCCCATTACCGTCCGTCGCGCCGGAGCGCAGACCGTTGCGAAATCCGTGATGGGGACGTTCGTCTCCGGCAACTACTTCCGCGTGTTCGGGCTCTCGCCGGCAGCGGGCCGCCTCTTTGTCAGATGCCGACGACCAGAAAGGCGCGCCCATTACCGCCGTGATGAGCTACGACACATGGAAGCAGGATTACGCAGGCGATCCGAGCGTGGTCGGGAGCGCGTTCTACATCAATACCAAGCCGGCCACCATCATCGGCGTTGCGCCCAAGGGTTTCTACGGGGACCGCATCGATACCAATCCGCCCAAGTACTTCCTTCCCATGAATTCGATGGACCCGGTCATCGGCGCGCCGTACTTCAACGATCCCGACATTCAGTGGGCCTACATCATCGGTCGCGTCAAGCCGGGAACCGTCGTTGCCGCCGTTCAGGCCAAGGCCAGCGCGCTGCTCAAGCAGACAGTTTGCGCCCCTCAAGACATTTACCGATCCACGCGCACAAGAAGGTTCTTCCCCGCACCCACGTTGTCCTTACTCCCGGAGGCGGAGGCATCCAGAACATGCAGGACGGGTACAAGGATCACCTGAAGCTGCTGCAATGGATCGCCGCGCTCGTCCTTCTCGTCGCCTGCGCCAACATTGCCAACCTGCTGCTGGTGCGCGGCATGAGCCGCAAGCGCTGAACTTTCCATCCGTTCGGCGCTCGGCGCGCAGCGCAGCCGCATCGTGCGCCAGCTTGCTTACGGAAAGTGTGCTTCTTTCGGGTATCGGCGGCCTGCTCGGCCTTGCCGTCTCCTATCTCGGAGCGCACGCGCTGCTGGCGCTCGCCTTTCCTGAGCCAGCACAACATGCCGATCAACGCTTCGCCGTCGCCGCTCGTCATCGGTTTTGCCTTCGCGCTTTCGCTCGCTACCGGCGTCCTCTTTGGTCTTGCTCCAGCGATGATGGCGGCGCGGACGCAGCCCGCCGAAGCTCTGCGCGCCAACGCTCGCACGACCGCTCTCGGAGCATCGCTTCCTGCAGCGCGCACTCGTTGTCCTGCAGGCGGCGCTTTCCCTTGTGCTGCTCGTTGCTGCGGGCCTTTTCGCGCAGAGCCTCAGCAAAGCCGAGAACGTCGACATGAAGCTGGATGCAACGAACCGCTACATCGTCCACATCAATCCACAGGCGGCCGGTTACAAGAACACAGAGGTTGAGCCACTCTACCAGAGCCATCGAAGACCGCTTCCACGCCATTCCCGGCGTTCTCAAAGTCGGCCTCGCCACCTACACGCCAATGGAGGAGAACAACTGGGGATCTGGCGTCAAAGATTCAGGGCGAGCCGGACCTGAACAAAGGTGCTTCCTGGGTGAAAGGCACCCCTGAGTACTTCGACTCCGTCGGCACGCGTGTCGTCATGGGCCGCGGCTTCACGCCGCAGGACACGCTGAATGCGCCGCCCGTCGCCGTCGTCAATCAGGAATTCGTCAAGCAGTTCTTCGGCAAACGCAATCCGATCGGCCATCGCTTTGGCTTTTCCGGTCCGGGCCAGGCCGGCCTCAGGATGGAGCGCATGAGATCGTCGGCGTGGTGGAAGACACCACCTACACCAGCGTCTACTGGAAGAACCACGCCATGTACTTTCTGCCGCTCACACAGCGCGCCGGCAATGCAAGGACCCCGACAGCCCTCTCGAAAAGGACCAGTCCATGTATGCCGGAGCCATGGTGATTCAGACCAGCCCATCCCATCCCCGGCTTTGAGAAGATCGTCGGCGACACACTGGCGAGCATCAATCCCAACCTCACCATCGTAAAGTTCCAGACATTCCAGCAGCAGATTGACGATCGGTTCATCGAGGAGCGGCTGATCGCGCGCCTCACTTCTCTGTTCGGCCTGCTGGCCCTTCTCCTCGCCGCCATCGGTCTGTATGGCGTCACCGCCTATACCGTCGTCCGCCGCACGCCGGAGATCGGCATCCGCATGGCACTGGGAGCCGCGCGCAGCCGCGTCATCGGAACGGTCATGCGCGGCGCCATGCTGCAGGCCGTCATCGGCCTCGCTATTGGCGTCCCGGTGGCAATCTTCTGCGTGCGTTACGTCAAGTCGCAGCTTTATGAGATCACCAGCGTGAGTGTGCCGGTCATGGCCATTGCCATTGCCGTGCTGGTGTCTGCGGCTGCGATTGCCGGCATCATCCCGGCGCTGCGCGCCGCCTCGATTGACCCGTGCGGGCCTTGCGCGCTGAGTGAACACGCTCCACGCGAAATCACCCGGCTCATCGAGACGTCGGTTTAGCAGTGTGATACGTCACGCCCAAAACCTCGAAGAACTAGAGGTTTACGGACGCACACTGAGTCGTGGTTTCGGGTGGCTGTCGAGGCGACAGCGAACCTACGCGTGCTGATCGTCGAGGCCAATCGCGATGCCGCGGAGATGCTGAAGATCTGCTGGCGACGACGGCGCGACAGGTGGCGGAGGATGGCACGCCCGCCGCACGCCGCGCACGCGCCTGGGGAATTCAGGCGACGGACTTCGATGCTGCTGACAGGTTCGGCGCCAGTCGGTGCTCCTCGCTATCGGCGCATCGCTCTTCACCAAGTGTGGCCGTGGTCTCTATTGGTTGCTCCCCACCATGGAGCGATACGTCTGCTACAGTTTCCGGATGCGATTCAACCGCTCGGTACCGCCTTGTACCGTGATCCCTGTCCTGATATACCCCGACCCCGGCGCAGCAGCTGATTGGCTGTCACAGGCGTTCGGCTTTACCGTCCGTCTGCGCATCGCCAATCACCGCATTCAGATGAAGGCCGGGGAGGGGTGCTTCACCATCGCCGAAGGCACGGTGACGCCAAACAACTCACACATCATCCAGGTCCGGATTGAGAATGCCGAGGCGCACTGCGCGCGCGCGCGGCAGAACGGAGCCATCATCCTGACCGAGCCGCAAGACCAACCCTACGGCGAGCGCCAATACAACGCTGAGGACTTTTGTGGCCATCGCTGGGACTTCACCGAAACTATCGCCGACATCGCTCCGGAGGCATGGAGCGGCGGCGCGTTTCATCTTGAGTGAATCGGTCCGGGTCCGCTTGGAACGGGTCCGCTTGGACGTCTTCCAAACACGCGGCTGATGGGTAATAAAATCCGCCCCTCAGCTGCCCCCCCTGCGGAGAGCAGTTTATCGGTGAGTGGGCGGCGCGGCTGAGAGCCGCGCTCGAACAGCCGAAGTGACGCGCGCGTGGCTCGCGCTCTCCTCATTCGGCCGCTATAATTATTGTTTCCCATGTCATTTGCCCCGGGGTCACGGGTCGGTCCGTACGAGGTGGTGTCTCAGCTGGGTGCGGGCGGAATGGGCGAGGTCTACCGTGCCGCCGACCGCCGGCTCGCACGAGACGTCGCGCTCAAGGTAATTCGCCGTGCGCTCGTGCACGACGACGACGCGCTCGATCGCCTGCTGCGCGAGGCCACGCTCGCCTCCTCGCTGAATCACCCGAACATCGTCACGATCTACGAGACGGGTGTCGTTGGCGACGATCGCTACATCGCGATGGAGCTCGTCGAGGGATCCACCTTGCGCGTGGTGGCGGGACAGGGATTGCCGCTCGGCCGCGCGCTGGCGATGGCGCGGCAGATTGCCGAAGCCCTCGCGGTCGCACACGCGGCGCAGATCGTCCATCGCGACATCAAGCCGGACAACGTGATGGTCCGGCCAGACGGATACATCAAGCTGCTCGACTTCGGGTTAGCGCGTCTTCGAGCCGATGCCGTGCGTGCAGGCATGACCGGTGTGACCGGCCCCGTCACCGAGGCCGGGATGATTCTCGGCACGGTCGCTACATGGCGCCCGAGCAGGCGCGCGGCGAAGCGGTCAACCCGGAGGCGGACGTCTTTGCGTTGGGCGTGCTGCTGTATGAGCTGGTTACAGGCCGTCATCCGTTCGCGGCCGGCTCACAGATGGGCACGCTGCACGCTGTCCTGCGGGACAATCCGGAGCCGCCGATTCGGCTGAATCCCGAATTGCCACGCGCGATCGACCAGTTGATTCTCGAATCGCTCCAGAAGGATCCCCGGCTGCGGCCTGGTGCAAGCGAAGTCATGTACCGGCTGAATCTGGCGCACGATTCGACGGTCGCGACGGCACTCGCGAGCGTCACGGTTGCGCCGGGCAAACCCGCCACCAACGCGAACATCGTCGGGCGCGAGCAGGACCTGGATGTTCTCCTCGAGGAATTCAATCAGGCCCAGCGAGGACGCGGACGACTGGTCGTTGTCTCCGGCGAATCTGGCGTCGGGAAGACGACACTCATCGAAACATTCGTCCGGCACCTCGAGGAGAGCGGCGAAGCGGTCCGCATCGGGCGCGGACGATGCTCGGAGCGGCTGGCTGGAAGCGAGGCCTACTTGCCCGTACTCGAAGCGCTCGACAGCCTGCAGCGCAACGAGCAGCTCGGAAGTCTGTCGCGCGTGATTCGAGCGCTCGCGCCGAGTTGGTACGCGCAGATCATGCCGCCGGCGCCGAACGACTCGTCGGCCGCCCGCCTCGCGGCCGACACCCTCGGGGGCTCGCAGGAGCGTCTCAAGTTCGAAATCTGCGCGCTGCTCGGAGAACTCGGGCGCCTCAATCCGGTGGTGCTCTGGTTCGACGACGTGCACTGGGCCGATCCGTCGACGACCGATCTCATCGGCTACGTCGCACGACGATTGAACGGCATGCGGCGTCATGATCATCGCGACGTGCCGGCAGTCGGCGCTGGCTCTGACGCGTCACCCGTTTCTGCCGCTCACCCAGGAGCTCGTCGGACACGGCGAATGCCGGGTCATGGTGCCTGCGCTGCTGGACGACGCGGCGGTCGAGCGCTACGTGGCGGCGCAGTTTCCGGAACACACGTTTCCCGAAGGATTCGCCAAGGTGGTCGCGCGGCGAACCGAGGGGAATCCGCTCTTCATGGCGGACCTGCTCCGCGATCTGCGGCAGCGTCAGATCCTCCGTCAGCAGAACGGCACGTGGGCGATGGCCGGGGATCTGACCGCGCTGGAGCGTGCGCTCCCGGAGTCGGTCCGCAGCCTGGTCCAGCGCAAGATGGACGCCCTCGAGGATGCCGATCGCCGCCTTCTCGGGGCCGCGGCCATCCAGGGCAGTGATTTCGACTCGGCGGTCCTTTCGTCGGTACTTCAACTCGATGAAGAAGACGTCGAGAATGCACTCGAACGCCTCGAGCGGGAACATGCGTTGGTCCGCTTCATCGAGGAGGCCGAGGCCGCAAACCGCCAGCTGACGCTGCGCTACCGGTTCGCGCATCACGTGTATCACCAGGCGTTCGCGGAATCGGTTCGCGCCACTCGTCGCGTCGCGCTGAGCCGCGCGATTGCGGAACGGCTCGTCGCACGCGCCTGCGGCATCTGCGACGGCGCCGCAGACATCGCGATCCTCTTCGAGACCGCGCGCGACAATCTTCGCGCAGCCGAGTATTTCAACAAGGCGGCGCTCGCCGCCGCAAAGCTGTATGCGCATGGCGATACCGCACAGCTTGCGCAACGCGGCCTCGCGCTGCTCGAAGAAGAGGCTGACAGCGCCAGAACGCGCCGCCGGTGAACTCGATCTCCAGATGACCTATGGCCTCGCGATCAAGACGAGCCAGGGCTATGCGGTGCCAGCTGTCGGCCAGGCGTATGCGCGTGCGCGTCAGCTCTGTGCGAAAGTCAACGATCCGCGGCGTGTGATTCCCGTCCTCATCGGACTCTCGGCTCACAACATCGTCGCCGGCGACATCACGACGGCTCGAGATATTGCGCTGGAGATGAACGCGCTGTTCCAGCGCATCGGCGATCCGCACCTCCAGATGATCGGCGAATGGTCCCTGGGGGCCGCGGAGTTTCACCTGGGCGAATTGGAGAGCGGCCACGAGCATCTGACACGCGGGCTGGAGCTGTACGATCCGACGTTTCACAATCCGCGCGTGTGGGAGATCGGCATCGACCCGGGCATCTTCTGCCGATGTGAGTTATCTCGCACGCTCACGCTCCGCGGCTTTCCGGATCAGGGCCTCAGGCACGCACAACAGGCGGTCGCGGAAGGTCGGGCGCTCGAACACCCGCAGGTCGTGGCGTTCGCGCTGTTGTTCGAGATCTTCGCCCATGTCGCGCGGCGGGATGCTCCAGAGGTGCTCCGCGCCTACCAGCAGCTCGAAGACATCTGTTCGGCACGCGGCATTGCCCAAGAACTGCAGTGGGCCGCGCCGTTTCGCGATCGTGCGCTCGTGGAGATGGGTCAAGTCGACCGAGGCGTCGCGCAGATGGGCGAGTCGCTGCAAGCCCACACCATCACGCGATCGGCGCTGCTCCGACCCTACTATCTCGTGCTCTATGCCGGCTCGCTCTTACGCGTCGGAAAGCTCGACGACGCACAGCGTGCGCTCGACGAGTCCGCGCACTTTGCGCGCGACACCGTCCAGCATTCCTACGACGCCGAACACGCGCGCCTCCAGGCGGAAGTGTTTTCAGCGCGCGGCCGCGCGGACGCGGCCGAAGAATCACATCGGTACGGTCTGGAGATCGCGCACACGCAGGGCGCGCGGTGGCTGGAGCTTCGGTCCGCTCGAGCCTACGCGAACTTCCTTGTCGGCGCCGGGCGCATCGCGGAGGCTCGGGCGGTTCTCGAGCCAACGTACGCGTCAATCACCGAAGGCCACCAGGCCTTCGATATGGTCGCCGCCGAGGCCTTGTTGAAGACCCTGAACCAGCAGTAGCCGGCATCATCAGCCCATCACCTGCACCACGACTTCGCGCGATCGACCGCGAGTGTCGAATTCGAGCAGCATGATTTGCTGCACGGAACCGTCTCGCACTCCCTCGCGGATCATCCGCATCGTGCAGCAGACCGACATCCTCCGCCGCAGTCAGATTCACCGGTAGGACGATCCCTATGGTGTGGCGCTGCAGGGCCGCCACGATGTCCGGCTACGGGTTCACGGGGCGAGAGTGGGATGCTGAAATAGGGTTGATATACCGCAGAACTCGGCATAACTCCGCCGAACTCGGACGGTTCCTGTCAGATCATCACTTCGGCCTTGCTGGAGGTGTAAACCTGCAGAAGTATCGCGTCTCGCATTCCCGCAAGCGCACGACTCGCGACCCAGCCCAACCTGTGGCACCCGCGAGACAGACGGCAATCGGTCCGAAAGTCATCACGCGAGTGTTGCGCAAACAGGTTCGTCACGCACAGGATCGAACCTTTCGAACCGAATACATATCACGGCCAAGGACTGAAGCTGTGGAGGTTGGCGGGGGATTGCTAGTGGGAACCGCGGGGACGGCTTACGTCTCACTCTGAGCCGCGCTGGAAGTTGGAGCGGTACTCGCGCGGCGTCATTGACGTGAGCTGCTTGAACTGCCGGTTGAAGTTCGCGAACGTGCCGTACCCTACCGCGTCCGCGATGTGGGCGATCGGCTGTTGGGTGCTCGCCAGGCGCGCGCAGGCGTCACCGACGCGAATGCGGGTGATGTATTCGGACACGTTGGTCCGTGCATGTTTCCGGAACATGCGATGGAGTCCCGAAACGCTGAGCGCCGCCACGTCCGCGAGCGCCGGCAGCGTGAGTTCCTGCGTGTAGTGCTCGTGGATGTGCGCCAGGACCCGGTCGATTCGCTCACGACTGTCGGTGTGCGGCGTCGGACGGAAGACGTCGCTCGCGAGCGGCCGTCCGCTGCCATCATCGGCGAGGCGATGGAGTAGCCCCATCAGTCCCAACAGCCGTTCAACGGGCGGACGTTCGAAGAGCCCCGTGTACTGTCGCGAATCTCAGTCGACAGCCGCAGGGAGAACCGAAGCCCGCGACGCGCCCGTGTCAACAGATCGTCCACCTTGCGAAACTCGACGAAGCCGGCGGTCACTCGCTGCGCCCACTCCGCATCGAACCAGAGCACTAGCGCCACGTGCGGTTCGCCAGCGCGGACCGCTTCCCGCGAGGCCCACGTGTGCGGCAGGTTGGGCCCCAGGAGCACGAGGTCGCCATCACCGTACTCCCCGACCTGGTCGCCGATGAACCGCAAGCCGCGGGAGTTGAGCGTCAAGGTGAGCTCGAACTCCGGATGATGGTGCCATTGGAACGGTATACCGTCCGGCAGACGACGGTTCAACATGCTCCAAGAGGCATCCGCGGGCTTGTGAATCCTCTCGAGAAACGCTTTCATGGGCGCAGATCCTGGTAGAGAACGCCAGAATAGTATCAAAAGTGGCCGTCTCACGCTTACACGTCGGGTCGAAGAGGGCGCACTCTAGCTCCGGACCGTCACGGATCAGGAAGGACACACGAATGGCGACAACACTCGACGTGGATGTGCGTGATCAGATCGTCGCGTTCAAGCGCGCGCTCGCACCGAGTCGCGAGCGGTTGAAGCGCGCCTTCGCGAGGTCACAGGACCACGTCAGTCGGGCGGCCGACCGCATCTCGCGGAGACGCCGCGGCGGGGCGCCCCGTGGTCCCAGAGCTCAACTATCAAGACATCCGAGACGGCAAGGTGCCGGAGGCGGCCCGCCAGGCGATCCGCAGGACCGGCTGCGCCGTCGTCCGCGGCGTCTTCCCGGCCGATCGCGCGAGCGACTGGTTCGACGAGGTCGGCGAGTACCTCGAGACGAACCAATACGAGGAACGCGAAGTCGAGAAGCGGAGCCTCGACAAGTATTTCTCCGCGCTCAAGGCCGGCAAGCCGCAGATCTTCAACGTCTACTGGTCGAAGCCGCAGGTCATGGCGCGCCAGGACGCGAAGCTCGCCGAGACGCGCGTCGTTTCTCGACCGCCTGTGGAAATACGAGGGCGTCTTCAATCCCGACCTGCAGTGCACCTATGCCGACCGCGTGCGCCGCCGGCAGCCGGGCGACAAGACGCTCGGCCTGTCGCCGCACATGGACGCCGGCACGGTCGAGCGCTGGATCGACCCCGGCTACCAGCGGGTCTACGAGCAGGTTTTCGCCGGCGACTGGCGCGGCTACGATCCGTTCGACGCCACGCACCGGCTGGAGACGCAGGAGATCCCGTCGCCGGCCGTGTGCAGCATGTTCCGCACCTATCAGGGCTGGACGGCGCTGACGCGGCAGGGGCCGAAGGACGGCACGCTGCGCCTGATTCCGATCGCCGAGGGCATCTCGTACGTGCTGCTGCGCGCGCTGCAGGACGACGTGGCCGAGGAGGATCTCTGCGGCGCCGCTGCCGGGCCGCGCGCTCGGCGTGAGCCCGGAATGGCACCCGGACCTGATGGCGGGCCTGGTCTCGATTCCGGAGGTCATGCCCGGCGACACGGTGTGGTGGCACACGGACATCTGCCACGCCGTCGGCGACGAGCACGCGGGCAGGGAATACGCCAGCGTCATCTACATCGGCTCCGCGCCCGACTGCGCGAAGAACCGCGCCTACCTTCCCAAGCAGCAGGAGGCGTTCCTGCAGGGGCGTTCGGCGCCTGACTTCGCCGCGATGGACTTCGAGGTCGATTTCAAGGGGCGAGCGACGCTGAAGATCTGACAGACCTCGGGCGCGCCCAAATGGGGTTTTGAGCGGCTGAACGAGCAGCAGGTACGGCACAGACGTGCAGGAGTGAGATGTCCCGATGAAAAACCGTTTTGTAGGTGCATTCGCCACGGTCGCCATTGCCGCTGTCTTCGCCGCCGCGCCGATCCGCGGGCAACAAGCGCCACCTTCCGCCGCACCGGCGCCGGCAGCCCGTCCGGCACCGCTCAAGTCACCTGAGATCCACCCGGATCGCACCGTCACGTTCCGGCTGCTGGCGCCAAAGGCCACCGAGGTCACGCTGAACGGCAGCTGGGACAACGGCACCAACCTAAAGATGACGAAGGACGAGTCGGGCGTCTGGTCGACGACGATCGGGCCGCTCGCCCCGCAGCTCTGGGGTTACTGGTTCCTTGTCGACGGCGTCAAAGCGCTCGATCCCAACAACGGCGAAACACAGCGCGACGGCGTCGCGCTACGACAACCTGCTGATGATCTCCGGGGCGGAGTCCGAGTGGTGGGACTTCAAGGATGTGCCGCACGGCACGCGTGCAGGCCGTCTGGTATCCGTCGCCGACGCTGAAAATGGCGAGCCGCCGGATGATGGTGTACACGCCGCCCGGCTACGAGACCAGCACGACAGAAGTACCCGGTGCTCTACCTGCTGCACGGCGGCGGCGGTGACGAGGACGCGTGGCTGACGATGGGCCGCGCCAACATCATCATGGACAACCTGATCGCCGCGGGCAAGGCGAAGCCGATGATCGTCGTGATGCCCAACGGCAACGCGACGCAGTCGGTGTCGCAGGGCTTCGGCTATGGCCCGACCCCCGCGCGTCAGTCGGTGACGGCACCGGCGCCCCCGCCCATCCAGGCAGCACAGGCGGCGCAAGGCGGCGGCCGCGCCGGTGGAGGACGTGGCGGCGCGCCGCAACCGTACGCCGGGTCGTATCCCGAGAGTCTGGTCAAGGACGTCATTCCGTTCGTCGAGAAGCGCTACCGCGTCCTGGCGGCCAAGGATGACCGCGCGATCGCTGGTCTGTCGATGGGTGGCGGGCACACACTGGCCGCGACGAACAACAATCCGGGAACATTCGCCTACATCGGCGTCTTCAGCTCGGGGCCGCGGACCGTCGACGACACGTTCCAGAAGCAGCTCGACGCCGTGAAAGCGGGCGGCGTGAAGTTCTACTGGCTGGGCGCCGGCACCACGGACATGGCCCGCGAAGGCACGGTGACCCTCTCCGAGCTGGTGAAGAAGGAGGGATTCAACACGACATACCGCGAGATTCCAGGATCGCACTACTGGTTCCTGTGGCGCGATTTCCTCGCGCACTACGCCCAGATTGCGTTCCAGGCTCCCGCGAAATCGTAGTCGTGGCGCGCAGGCCCTTCAGCCATGACGAACGCAGAACGGCGGCAGCTCGACGAACAAGGGTTTGTCCTGCTCGAGCATGCGATGGACGGCGATCTGTTGCGTGAGCTGCGGGAGCGGATCCGCGACCTCTTCGACAGCGAGCGCGATTGCGCCGGGCTGGAGTTCCGGATCGAGGCACAGGCGCAGCGCCTGGCCAACCTGGTGGAAAAGGGCAGAGTATTTCGCCGCGCGATCATGCTGCCGTGCGTCGTCGAGGGCGTTCGTCACGTGCTGGGGCAGGTGAAGCTGAGCAGCCTGAATGCGCGGTCAGCCGATCCGCACGGCGATGTCCCGCAACCGCTGCCCGTGGACATGTCCGCGATTCCCGACGAACGTGGCTACCGGGTCTGCAACACCGTCTGGATGCTCGACGACTTCACGCCCGAGAATGGCGCGACGCGGGTGATTCCAGGGTCGCACAAATGGAGGCTCCGGCCGCAGGAGGCACTTGAGGATCCGCGAGGGGCGCATCCGGACGAAGTCATAGTCCTCGGATCCGCTGGCAGCATTGCCGTGATGAATGCGCACACCTGGCATGGAGGCACGGCCAATCGGGCGACGGCGCCGCGCCTCGCGATGCATGAGTTCTACTGCCGCCGCGACAAGCCGCAGCAGCAATACCAGAAGCAGCTGCTGCGGCCGGAGGTGCAGGACATGCTGTCCCCCGAACTGCGCGAGATGCTCGCACTCGACGATCCGTTGAACGACGCGATCAGCGCGAACGTGTCCACGCGAAGTGGATTCATGTAGCGCAGGCGCAGGGAACGAGGGGCTGAACCCCCCCGGTTTTATTGAAGAAAATGGTGGAGGCGCCGGGAGTTGCATTTGGTCAGCAGTGGTTTCAGAAATCGGCGAGAAGGCGCGCTTTTCCGGTCAAACTGCTGATGCGACGCACTTTCGACGTCTTCATCGACTCCGCTGGGTTCCCCTCGGTTGCCCGGGAATCGACCTACTTTTTGGAGACATTGTGGAGGCGACGGGAACCCGTTCCCGTTGCCTGTCTCGAGGTCCCCCCCTTACTAAGGTCGGGGCCGCAGGTTCGAGTCCACCGGGCGCGCCAATTCACTGCGTCTAACGCCGCCCGCCCTGACGACCGATCGCGATGACACGAGCGAATGGTTGAAGGAGCACGCTTGGAAATTGATTCCGCTCGCGCGTGCTGACGCACACCAAATCCCACCAACGCAGTTCGGATCAACGACTTCCCGCAACCACGCTGTGCATCGGCGTGCCCCCACAAATGACGGTGTTTACCCAGGGTTTCGTGGGGTATGTGACACAGTTCTGACACAAAAAGTCGCGTCACTTGTAGCGACGAACACAGACCCACAACGCTTTACATCGAACGCGGAACGTCAAGCGACAATGGCTGAGAGGCTGCGCACCTTCAATTAGAAGAGCGACACGCCGGTGAGTTCAGCGAGTTTGGCGCACAGCTGATCCTGAAAGGCCCGATCAGCCACCTGCTTCGCGGGAGATTGGGGTCGACGATGATGCCAGTAGCGGCCGCTCACCGTCGCTGCGGGATCATCGCTGACGGCAAGCCACGTCTGGGTGAGATACCCCTTCTCGAAGTCGTCGGGCGCTCCCGGACCGCCCATTTTCGTCGGGACCCAGCCCGGATCAACGGCGTTACTCAAAACGTCCGGCCAGCGCCGGGCGACCGCGAAGGCGAGTGCGGTCACGTAGAGCTTGCTGTCTGAGTACGCCTGGCTCGCATCCCAGCGCCGTTCGACCCAATCGATGTCGCGCAGCGAGCTGGCGCCGCCGCGATGCATGCCGCTACTGAGGTAGATCAATCGGGCGGGACGCTGGACGAGCGCGGTCAGCATGTAGGGTGCGAGCGTGTTGACCGTCAGAATGGCCGCGTGGCGCTCGGACGTCGGTGACCGGCCCGTCGATGAATATGTGCCGGCATTATGGATGATTGCGTCCATCCTGCCGATTGCGTTCACCTGGTCTGCAATGCCACGAGTCTCGGCGCTGCTCCTGAGATCGCCGACGACCACGCCGGCCGACCGTGATGCGAGAACGCCGAGGGCCAAGGTACGATCCTGCGATCGTGCGTGCAGAACAACCTGGTGACCGTCGTCGAGCAAGGCGCGCGCAGCGGCGCGGCCGAGACCGTCGGTACTGCCGGTGATGAGAATGCGGCTCATCGCGCGTGTGGGTGGTGGCGGGCGTCAACCAGATCCAGGTGCATCCGTACTTCCGGCAATCCGACGCACACCAAAGAACGCCGCTCTATTCCTTGAAGAGTTTCTGCGCAAAGTGGTACAGGCTGTTGCTCATTTCGCCGGTGTCGTGCCCATTGGTGTCGACGCGCCAGACGTGGGGCACACCCTTTTCCGTCAGGAAGTCGTGAACCCCCTTGCTGACGCGGTACAGGTTGTCGCGGTTGCCGACAGACAGCCACAGCAGCTTCAGCTGCTTGAGGGCGGTCTGATCGGTAATGAGTTCGGCGGGCGGCCGGGTGTTCGGGGCGGCGGCGACGGAGGCGATCCAGGCGAACTTGTCGAGGTTCGTCAAGCCAATGTTCAAAGTCTGGCCGCTGCCCATCGACATCCCGGCGATGGCGCGATGCTCGCGATCCGTGTACACGGAATAGTGGGACTCGACGAAGGGAATGATCTCCTTGAGCAGGTCCTCTTGATAAGGAGTGCCGTAGGACTCCTGGGTACGGTCGCCCTGCTTTTCGTCGGCCATCGTCGCGGTCGCATTTCCACTGGGAAAGACGATGATGAAGGGCTGCTGGATCTTCTTATCGGCCAGCAGGTTGTCGATGATGATTGGCGCGCGGGCCCGCTGCGTCCATTCGGTGCTGGTGTTGCCCAGGCCGTGCTGGAGGTAGAGCACGGGATACTTGCGGTCGGGGGTGTAGCCCGGGGGGGTGTAGACCCGCAGCATCCGGCGCAGCCCGAGCGTTTTGGAGTCGTACTCTACGACCTTCACCTCGCCGTGCGGAATGTTTTCGCGCGCGACATTGAATCCATCGGGCGCAGCCGGATACACGTCGAGGTTTTCGGTCTCGGCGAGCGGGGTGGCCGAGGAGAGCTGCATTTGTCCCGCGCGCCCGGCCGGTGCGGCCGGGGCTCCGGCCTGCGGAGCCTGGGCGTGCAACAGACTCGTCGCCATCGAGAGGCAGGCCGAGAGTATGACGAATTGCGGAACGGGGATCAGACTGCGCATGTTGACGTTCCTCTTTCCAGACGGTAGCCGTTTGACCTGATGGATTCTGCCACGATCAACCTGGCGATCCGAGCACGCTTGGTGCATCGTTGCGAATTCCCCTGTGCAGCGCCTCCCGTCTCAGACCGGTATCGATTTGGACAATGGGAGTTCGCGAATCCGTTGTCCGGTGAGCGCGAACAACGCGTTCGCGATGGCGGGCGCTACGGGAGGAACGCCTGGTTCACCGACGCCTCCGGGAGCAGCGGTGCTTTCCACGAGATCGACGGATATACGTCGGGGCGCTTCGTTGATCCGTACGATGCGTCCCCCGCCGCGGAAGTTGTCCTGCTCGATCGCACCGCCCTTCATCGTGATGCCGCCGTAGAGCGCCAGGCTCATCCCGAAGATCACCGCGCCCTCGAGTTGGGCGCGGACACGGTCGCTGTTGACGATCGTGCCAGCGTCGAACGACACCCACACGTCCTCGACTCCGAACGTCCCGTTCCCGCGCGTGATGACTGATGCGATGACGGCCGTGTAGGCGCGGACGTATAAGTCCCCATCCACGACGACCGACCAAATCCACGTTGGAGTGCCGTAGGTCTTGCCGTCTTCTCGAAGCGGTGAGATGTGGAAGTCATCGGTGCGTGCTAGGCTCTGCAACTCGTTCGGAGACCATGCCACGGCTGGGGACGCCACTGTATCTCCGTCCATGTGAAGGCTCCTCGTGCCCCTCAACGGGCGCGCTTCTCGAACACGTCCTTTGCCACCGGCAGGGCCGAGAACACACTGGGCCATCCCGTGTAGAAAGCCAAATGCGTCAGGACCTCGGCGGCCTGCGGCTGCGTTAGTCCGTAGTCCATCGCCCGGTTCAAGTGATAGGGCAGCTGCGCGGCCTGTCCCGTGGCAATCAGGGCGCTGACGGTGACGAGGCTTCGGTCCCGAGGCGCCAGGTCGGGACGCCGCCAGAGATCCCGGAACAGCACGTCTGTGGTGTATTGGACGACGCCCGGTGCGACCGTGCCGAACTGCTCGCCGACCCGCTTCGCACGATCGGCCTCGGCGGCCTCGTCGA
Source organism: uncultured Acidobacteriota bacterium (assembly GCA_963771415.1). Taxonomy (GTDB): domain Bacteria; phylum Acidobacteriota; class Vicinamibacteria; order Vicinamibacterales; family 2-12-FULL-66-21; genus CAWAZT01. Next base: position 330,009 of record CAVYTI010000002.1, read on the forward strand.
GCGGCAGCAGTTGCACGGACGCTGGCGGAAGCTGATCGGCGCCAACGCCCCGCTTCTCGAAGACATCTTTCGCGGTGCCAACGGCCGCGAACGCATTGGCCCAGCCAGCGTAGAACGCCAAGTGCGTAATGGTCTCCGAGATCTCGCGTGGCTTGACCCCGTTCTCAATCGCCTGGTTCAGGTAGTAGGTCAGTGCCGGCGCCTGACCGCGAGCAATCAGCGCGGCGACGGTGATCAGGCTGCGGTCCCTCGGCGTGAGATCAGGACGCTTCCATACGTCCCCGTACAGGCGTTCCTGGGTGTAGGCCTCGAGCGCTGGTGCGACCGTGCGAACATCCTCGGGCGACAGCCTTCTGCCCTGGATATTCGGCTGTGTACTCTGCATTGTTCCTCCTTGCGACTTCTCCGGTTGGCGAGCCTCGCTGTCCTCGCACGCATCAGCGTCGCTGCGATCAGCCAAGTGACGGTGACTGTTGCGGCCATCTTCGTCACGATGTTCCTCCGCGCCAGTGTCAGCGATTGCTCATCCGCTCCATGGCTTCGGGATATCGAGCGCCTTGGATGGTGATTTGTGATGCGGCGCGCTCGATGTCTGCGAGGTCTTCCGCCGTCAGCTCCACGTCCGCAGCCATGACGTTTTCCTCCAGCCGGTGCAGCTTCGTCGTGCCGGGAATCGGCACAATCCACGGCTGCTGCGCCAGGAGCCACGCCAGCGCAATCTGACCAGCCGTCGCGTTCTTGCGCTGCGCCATCGACTGCAGCAGATCCACGAGCGCCTGGTTGGCCTTGCGATTCTCCGCAGTGAAGCGTGGAACGCTGGAGCGGAAGTCCGAACTGTCGAACGTCGTGGTGTCGTCGATCTTGCCGGTGAGGAAGCCTTTCCCAAGCGGACTGAACGGAACGAAGCCGATGCCGAGTTCCTCGAGCGTCGGCAGGATCTCCCGCTCCGGCTCGCGATACCAGAGTGAGTACTCGCTCTGGACCGCGGTGACCGGCTGGACCGCGTGTGCCCGCCGGATAGTGTCTGCGGCGGCTTCAGACAGGCCGAAGTGCTTCACCTTGCCTTGCTGAATCAGGTCCTTGACGGCGCCGGCGACGTCTTCGATCGGCACATCCGGGTCGACGCGATGCTGGTAGTACAGGTCGATCGCCTCGACCTTCAGTCGCGCGAGCGAGCCCTCGACCACGCGTGTGATGTGTTCAGGCCGGCTGTTGAGGCGACTCCACCGAGTCTCGCCCTCTGCGCCGGGCGCCCACCCGAATTTGGTCGCGATCACGACCTGACCACGGAACGGCGCCAAGGCTTCGCCGACGAGCGCTTCATTCGCGTGAGGACCGTAGACCTCCGCGGTGTCGAAGAACGTCACGCCACGATCGACGGCAGCGCGGAGCAGGGTCAGCATGGCGTGCCGGTCAGGAACCGGGCTGTAGGACCAGCTCATGCCCATGCAGCCAAGCCCCATCGCCGACACGTTCAGGCCGCTCCTCCCAAGTGTGCGGTGCTTCATCGTTGCTGCCTCATTCGACATCCCCTCGTTAGTACCGTTCCCACGCCACCCGCCAATGTTCGTCGGGACTGGACGGGGTGACGATCAGTTGATTCCCCGAAAACTCGTACCGACGCTTCAGGTCCTGACCAACCAGACTGCGAACCATGGCCCCTTCGACGTGGAACGTCCAGGCCTGCGCGCGTTCGTCGATGTCGTATCGGCCATACGAGGCTTCGTATCCGCCCTGCGCGTACTGGACAGGTCCGGCGGCGCCGCCACCGGGACTGCGGTACATCACCTGGACTGATGCATAGCCGTCGCTGGTGAACACGAACTGGCCCGTGCAGTCAGCGCGGTGGACCTTCCCATCGGCTCCAGGTTCTTCGAGCCATGCAAGTCGCCACGCGCCGACAAATCGTTCGCGATCGCCCTGAGCGGTTGCGAAGGTATCGCGGGCAGTTAGTACGGTGCTCCTTGTAATTGCCGGGACGATCAGGAAAAAGACGATGATGAATCTCAGCGACCTACTCATCACGCAACTCTCCTTTGTTCGGACGGCGCCCTATGGACGCAGCAGCGTCTTGATGGCGCGCCGCTCATCCATCGCTCGATAGCCCTCGGCCGCTTGCTCGAGCGGCAACTCGAGATCGAAGACCTTGCCGGGATTGATGGTGCCGTTCTGCACCAGCTGAATGAGCGTGGGAAGGTAGCGGCGCACGGGCGCGGGGCCACCGTGCAGATGCACGTGCGTGTAGAACAGCTGCGCGCCGTCGAGTTCGACGCCGTGCGGCACCCCGACATAGCTGATCGATCCACCCGGTCGCGTGGAATGGATCGCCTGCATCATCGACTCGTGCGTGCCCACACACTCGAGCACCGAATCCGCGCCGACCCCCTTGGTCAATTCCTTGACGCGCTCGACGCCTTCGTCGCCGCGCTCGACCACGATGTCGGTTGCGCCAAAGTCGCGCGCCAGCGTCTGCCTCGCTTCGTGGCGGCTCATCGCGATGATCCGCTCGGCGCCCATCTGTTTCGCCGAAAGCACGCCGAGCAGACCGACAGCGCCATCGCCCACCACGACCACCGTCGCACCCGGCTTGACGTTGGCCGCATCGGCCGCGAACCACCCGGTACCGAGCACATCCGACACCGCCAAGAAGCTGGGCACCTCACGCGCAGACGGAAGTTCCTGCGTCGCGACCAGCGTCCCGTCTGCCATCGGCACGCGGAGGAACGGTGCCTGTGCGCCGGTGACCCACTGTCGATGCGCGCACGACGTCTGGTAGCCCGCCAGACAGTGCGGGCACGTGTTGTCGGAAGCGGCGAACGAGCCGATGACGAACTGTCCCGGCTTGATGGACGTGACGGCGCGGCCGACATCCTCAACGATGCCGCAGTACTCATGGCCCATGGGAGCTGGCCCGCTGGCGGCGTTGAGACCCCGATAGGGCCAGAGATCCGACCCGCAGATGCAAGTCGCCGACAGCCGGATGACGGCGTCTGTCGGGTCGACGATGCGTGGGTCCGGACGATCGTCGATGCGCACGTCGCGCGGACCGTAGAGAACTGCTCCTCGCATGATTCGATTCCTTCTTCTTCCTCGGCTTCGTCTGCCGGTCTACATCTCGTATCCGGGCTTCTTGTAGAGCGTCGCGGCCTTCTCCACGATGTCCGGGCGATACACCTTCTCGCCCCATTCGGCGGCCGTGACTTCTTCCAGGGCGACCGACACCGACTCGTCGCCGTAGTTCAAAACCGAGGCGACGTCTTTGGTGATCGCCGCGGCGAGCCGGCGTTTCTGCTGCTCCGATTGTCCTGGCCAGAGTTTGACGATGACGTGTGGCATGTGCGTTCCTCAATTCGCAATTTGTTCAGCGCGGTACTGGTCGTCGCTGACCTGCTCCATCCACTCGACGTTCTTGCCATCGAGCTGTTCCTGTACCGCGATGTGCGTCAAGGCCGTGGTCGGTGAGGCCCCGTGCCAGTGCTTTTCGCCTGGCGGGAACCAGACGACGTCGCCTGGCCGGATTTCCTCAATGGGGCCGTCCCAGCGCTGCACGCGTCCGAAACCGGCCGTCACGACGAGCGTCTGTCCGAGCGGGTGTGTGTGCCACGCCGTCCGCGCACCGCGTTCGAACGTGACAGCCGCGCCAGAGACGCGTGCAGGAGCGGGCGCCTGAAACAGCGGGTCGACGCGAACCGTTCCAGTGAAGTAGTCGCTCGATCCCTTCGTCGACGCTTGTGAACCCGCTCGTTTGATCTCCATCGATGCGCTCCTCACGCGAACAAGAACAGCGTAGAGCCGTGACGTCATGCCGACTAGCCAGAGAAATTGACTAGAGCCCATGAACGGAGTTCATAAATGGCGCATTCGACCAGAATCGTTCGGATCAGGCGCAAAAACGCCTGTAACCTCCTTTGATCCACAAGGAGTCCCACCCTTCCCGGTTCAGCTCCCTGCATTGTCGAACCGTTTCAGTTCAGAATGCTCGTTAGATGGGCCGTCCTCTATGAGGGGTATTCACGAATGGTACGAGATGAACTGAGCGTGATGTCGGCGTTCCTGGCGGTCGCAGACGAGAAGAGCTTCACCAAGGCGGCAAAGCGGCTCGGCGTGACGCAATCGGCACTCAGCCACGCGATTCGCGGACTCGAGGAACAGGTCGGTGTACGACTGCTCGCGCGCACGACCCGCAGCGTCGCGCCGACAGAGGCGGGCGAGCAACTGCTCGCCGAATTGCGACCCGCGCTGACGGGCATTCGCGGCGCGCTCGACCGGATCGGAGGATTGCGTGACACAGCCGCGCGGGCGCCTGCGTCTGCTGGTGCCGCGCCTCGCGGCGATGAGCGTTCTCGGTCCCAAGCTGGCCGCGTTCGCACGCAAGCTATCCGGACGTGGTGTTGGACGTCAGCACCGACGAAACGAGGCTCGACCTGGTCGCGAGCGGCTTCGATGCGGGTGTTCAGTACGGCGAGTTCATTCAACACGACATGGTGGCCGTTCGCGTCTCACCCGATCACCGACCAGCGATTGTCGGCTCGCCGGGGTACTTCGCGGATCATCCGAAGCCGACGCTCACCGCACGACTTGCTCCAGCATCGCTGCGTTAATTACCGACATGGTTCAGGAGAGATCTATCGTTGGGAACTCGATAAAGGTGATCAGTCGGTGGTCGTCGCCGTCAACGGGCCGCTGATCACGAACGACATCGGCTTGCTGACGCGGGCGGCGATCGACGGTGTCGGTCTCGCCTTCATGTCAGATGAGCAAGCCGCCCCGCATCTCGCGAGCGGAGCATTGGTCAGGGTCCTCGAAGATTGGTGCCCGCCCTTCCCTGGCTTCTTCTTGTACTACCCGAGCCGCCGCCAGCATCCGGCCGCGCTCACAGCGCTCATCGACACGTTGCGCGTCTGATGTGCGCCAGAAACGTCGTCGATCTGTAACCGCGGAATCGCTGATTGCAACGGATTCGGAGCTCCCGTTCCTCGTGGCCGTGCTCGTCGCCTACATAGGGTTGACGCAGATGATGAAACGCTTCTATACCCGTCGATTCGGATGGCAATTGAGCCCACGAAAGGAAACGACACTCGCAGCTCGTGACACTCCTCGTCGGCGGCCATTCCGCCGGTTCCTTGCCATTCGCGTCTTCTGACAGCATTCGGCTGGGCGACCGTTGTAACGATGAGGGTCGCGGCTGTTGGTCTGGGCTTCGGCGGGTGATTCGGCGAGCCTCGTCCATTCGGACCGCCATCCGTCCTCGCGTGCCATGAATCGTGGAGGCATCCTGGATGCGCCGGGAACGGCGCGACGAAATGCCCCGCATTTGCTGACGAATGTCGTGGAGGCCCCGGGAGTGCTGCACTCTCGTGGAGGCGCCACTCTGAAGAATGAGCCTCCAACATTGGAGGCGCCGGGAACGGCGCGCCAACTGATTGAATCAGTTGAAATAAGTTGGTGGAGGCGCCGGGAGTTGCACCCGGGTCCGAAAATACATCCCCGCAGGAATCTACGATGCGTATCCGCTTCTGAATTGTCGCCGCCGGCGTGAAGAAGTGGCCAGAACCGCCGGAAGCCAGCCCTGAAAATGTCTCGCCACCGGTGTCCAGGACGGCCACCGTCAGCCAGCCTGCTTAAATGACATCCGTTCCCCACCCGCAGGCTGATGAGGACGGACGCTCACAGGGTTTTACGCTGCGAGAGCGAGCTGCGTATCCGCAGTTAGGTTGTTTTCCATCTTTTTACGAGGGTGATGGTCCTCGGCACGCATCCTACGGAACCGTACCTCCGTCGAAGCTGGTTCGCCCCCACATCGCCAATAACCGCCGGGCTTGGCGGCCATTGAGGCAAGACTCCATTGTAGGGCTTTCTGAAAAAGAGGTCAAACTACTGGCGTACTTGAGTTTGCGGTCTTGACTAGACCGATCCGGACCCCGATAATGCTGTTGGGATGCCTCCCGCTCAGCCGACCGGACCGTTGGACTCTTTTCACGAGCAGCTGCGTACAGCGCTCGACTCCCACCTCGCCTCGCTCTCCAACCAGTATGAGGAGGCCCTGGCCAACGCCCGCAGCGAGATCGCGGTCGAGGCGGATCAGGCGCTGTCAGCCCGGCTGGAGGCGGTCCGCGCCGAATGGGCCGCGCGGCTCGACATCGAAACGGCCACTCTGCGCGCCGACGCCGACCGCCGGATCGCCGGTGAAGTGCAGAAGGCACGATCGGACGCGGACACCGCATGGACCGCGAAACTGGATCAACAGGTATCCGAGCTCCGCCGCGAGGCCCAGGAACGGCTCGCTGCCGCGGTGGAGCAGGCGCGGAACGACACCGAACGAGAGTGGACGGCGAAGCTCGAACACGAAACCGCTGCGCTGCGGACGAGCGCTGCCGAGCAGCTACGTCAGGCGCAGGCCGACGCCGAGCAGACGTGGGCCGCACGACTGGAACGCGAGACCACGACCCTGCGTGCCAGCGCCGACGAGCACCTCGCCGAGGAGCTGCGCAAGGCACGATCCGAAGCCGAACGAGAGTGGGCGGGGAAGCTCGAACACGAGACCAACACGCTGCGCGCGAACGCGGAGCAGCGTCTGGCCGAGGAACTGCAAAAGGCACGCGCCGAAACGCAGCGGGAATGGGCCGCGAAGCTCGAACACGAGACGAATACGCTGCGCTCGAGCGCGGAGCAGCGCCTGAGCGAGGAACTGCAAAAGGCGCGCGCTGAAACGCAGCAGGAGTGGGCGGCGAAGCTCGAACACGAGACGAATACGCTGCGCTCGAGCGCGGAGCAGCGCCTGAGCGAGGAACTGCAAAAGGCGCGCGCCGAAACGCAGCAGGAATGGGCGGCGAAGCTCGAGCGCGAGTTGCAGGGCGTCCGCGTTGAGGCCGAACGCCAGACGACCGAGTCAATCGCGCGCGCCAAAGAGGAACACGAGGCGGAGCTCGCGCTCGAGCGTAGCCGTCTGTCGTCGGCGACCCAGGACATGGAGACCGATCGCCAGCGTCTGCACGCCGAAATGGCGGCGCTGTCGCAGCGGTTCGGCTCGCTCGCCGACGATCGCGACGAGGCACACGCCCATCTCGAGCGGGTGAGTCGCGCGCACGCCGACCTCGAGACCGAGCGGGGCCGAGCCCAGACCGAGCTCGAAGCCGAGCGTCGTCAGACCGCAGGGGAGATCGAGAACCTGCGGACGCGAATCGACACGCTTCAGGACGAGCGGCGTCGGGTTGAAGGCGAGATCGAAGCGGAGCGGCGACGAATCGCATCCGAGCGCGAGCAGGATCAGCGTGAGGCTGCCGACCGTTTGCAGGCGGCGCGCGATCAGGCCGCGACCGAGCACGCGGCGGAGCTCGCCGAGGCTCGACGCCAGGCCGACGAGGCCGTCGAGCGCGCTGGACGCGAGGCGACGGAAGCGGCGGCGCGGACGCAGGCGTCGCGTGCGCCCGAGCCTGTCGCGACTCCCGTGGCGCCGGCGTTGGATCAGCTTTCAGCCGGCATGCAGTCGATCGATTCGGCGCACAGCCTGTCGGAGGCGCTCGAGTCGTTGCTTCGACACGCAGCCGGCATCGCCTCCCGCGGCGCACTGTTCCTGGTCAACGGCGATCGCCTTCGCTCCTGGAAGACCGTCGGCTTTCCTCAGCTCGACGCGCATCCTTTCGACGCGGCGATGTCCGGCGCCGGCATTCTCGCCAGAGCGGTCCAGAGCGGCGAAGCGACGGCCTCGGGTCCGGGTCAGCCCGCGCCGACGTTTGCCTCGGTGCCCTCGACCGCGGCGGCAGTGGCCGTCCCGCTCCTGGTGGACGGTCGGCCCGTTGCGGTTCTCTACGCCGATACCGTCACAGCTGACGGCGCGGCTCCCGTCGCGACCTGGCGGACCACCATTGAAGCGCTGGTGCATCACGCCGGCACCGTGCTTGCGCTTCTGACCGCGCTGCGGACGGTGCAGGCGTTCGGCGTGCGGCGGTCGGGCAATGGCGAAGCGGACGAACAGGGTGCGCGGCGATACGCGCGGCTCCTGGTCTCCGAGATCAAGTTGTACAACGAGGCGGCCGTGCGCACCGGGCGTGAACAGCGCGATCTGCTCGCGCGCCTCCGTCCCGAGATCGATCGCGCGCGACGTCTCTACGAAGAGCGGATACCGGAGCTGGCCGGCGCTCGCGGTCAGTATTTCCAGCAGGAGCTGGTCCAGACGCTGGCAGACGGCGACCCGGCGTTGCTCGGCACCTCGTAATGCCCCGCCTGTCGCAACGCGCGTCGCTCGTGGTGGCCGTTGCGATCGGGCTCGGGACCTGGCCGCTGTCCGGCCAGGCGCCCGTCGATCAATCGACTCCTCCAGCCGCCCAGCCGCAAGAAGCGGCGCCCCGCCAGGAGCCGATCGCGCCGCAGGCGCTTCAAGCCACGCAGCATCCGGCGGTTCCCCAATCGCTCGACGACTTCTGGCTCGTGCCCTCGGAGAAGGAACGCGCCGCGGCGAAGGACGCAGGCCTCGGAGCGGCCGCGAAGGCGTACGCGGCCGGGGACTATTCTGCGGCGCTTGCCTCGCTCCACCTGTACTCCCGGCGCCCCGCTGTCCCAGTACGTGCTCTTCTACGAGGGAATGTCGAATCTGCGGTTGTCACGTGCGACCGACGCCGAGAAGGCGTTCGACGATCTGATCGCGCTCAATCCGGAAGGCTATCTGTCGGTCGGCGCATTGCTGGGGAAGGCCGAGGCGAAGGAACTGGCCGGCGATCACGGGGCGGCCGCCGATCTGTACGAGCGCGCCTCTGCTCTGAAGGCGCCGGCAGGCGACGACGTCCTGGCGCGTCTCGGCCGGGCGGCGCTGGCGGCCGGCGATCGGCGGCGCGCCGCCAATGCGTTCCTTCGCGTCTACTATGAGTTCCCGCTGAGCGAGGCCTCGACCAGTGCCGCTTCCGCCCTCGGCTCGCTGCAGGACCAGATCGTTCACAACAACTACAAGCCCGACCTCGGACGCGCGCAAATTCTCTTCGGCGCCCATCGCTACGCCGATGCGCGCAGCGCCTTCCAGGATCTCCGCGGGCAGGTGAGCGGCGACGATCGCGAGCTCGCCGAACTTCGTCTCGCCGAAAGCGATTTCTTCCTCAAGCGCTATGCCGCCGCTCGCGATGCGCTGGAACCGCACCTGGAGCACGCCTCACGCCGCGCCGAAGCCCGCTTCTTCTACCTCAGCGCGATTCGCGAGCTGGGAAGCGCGGAGCAATACGAGTCGCTGACCCGGTCTCTGGTCAACGACTTTCCAGACAGTTCATGGTCCGAGGAAGCTCTCAACAACCTGGGCACCTACTACATCCTGAACAATCAGGACGACCTGGCGGCAGCGGCGTTCAAGGAATGCTTCGAGAAGTTTCCGAGCGGGCAGCACGCGCAGCGGACGGCCTGGAAATACGGCTGGTGGGCGTACAAGACCGCCAAGTACCCGGAAGCCATCCACGTCTTCGAAGGGGCGGCGGCGACCTTTCCGCGATCCGACTATCGCCCCTCGTATCTGTACTGGGCGGCTCGCGCGCACGGCCGCATGGGAGAGCGCGCCACGGCGGAGTCGCGGATGCGCCTCGTCTACTCCGACTACATGAACTGGTACTACGGCCGTCTCGCGCGCAAGCAGCTCACGACACAGCACGCCGCGCTCGTCGGTGGCTCCTCGGACGCCATGGCCGTGAAGGCCAGCTTGACCATCCCGCAAGCGACGGCTCCCGAGGTTCCGCCAACTGCACCGCTCATTCGACGCCTGCTCGCCGCGGGCCTGTACGACGACGCGCTGAGCGAGCTCCGCTACGCGCAGCGCGCATGGAGCACGTCTCCGGTCATCGAAGCGACGATGGCCTGGGTGTACCACGAGAAGGGCGACCTTCGACGCGCCATTACAGTGATGCGCCGCGCCTACCCACAACATCTGGCCGCCGGTGGGGAAGGCCTGCCTCCCGAAATCCTGCAGGTGATCTTTCCGTTGACGTACTGGGATTCGATCCGCAAGAACTCGGCGCAGCACGATCTCGATTCCTACGTGGTCGCCGCACTGATCGCTCAGGAGTCGACCTTCGATCCGGGCGCTCACTCGGCGGCGAACGCGTGGGGCCTGATGCAGATCGTGCCGTCCACCGGTCGCCGGCTGGCGCCGGCCATCGGCATCCGCCGGTTCAAGACCGCGATGCTGACGCAGGCGGACGTCAACCTCCGGCTCGGAACGCTGTATTTCTCCCGTCTCGTCGAGCAGTTTGGCGGCACCTACTACGCGCTCGCCAGCTACAACGCCGGCGAGAGCCGCGTTGTCCGCTGGAAGGCGGAGCGCCCGGGCCTCGATGAAGACGAGTTCATCGACGATATCCCGTTCCCCGAGACGCAGAACTACGTGAAGCGCATCCTCGGAACGGCGGAGGACTATCGCCGGCTATACGGCGACGGCGGCGGCCAGGCCCGTCCGGTGATGAAGGCCTCGAGCAGCACCAAGGTCGCGAATACGTCGAAGTCGTCGGCCGCCTCGAAGAAGGCGACGCCGGCAAAGAAGAAATCCACCACCAAAAAGAAGGCCCACTCCTAGCCTCCGTCGTCTGACGTGACGCGACGGCGCCGTGCTATCGTCGTCCTGATCGCCCCTCTCAAACGCGCACGTCTCGTCCCGAGCGTCGGTGCCATCGCCACCTCGTTGGCCGTGTGGGTGTCGTTCGGTACGATCGGATTCGACGTGCCTGGCGGGTCGCGTATCGGGCTCCTGCCGGTAGCCTGGTGGTATCCACTCGTCGCCTTGGCGCCAGCCGGAGTCGTGTTCTGGATTCTGAACCGCTCGACGCGACAAGGCGGCGAGGGCCACTCGACGCTTACGAATCTGACGCCACTTCTACCGCTGGCGCTGCTCGCCCTTCCGTGGCTTCCCTTTCGCGTCCCGGCGGTCTTCCTGATCTGGACCGGCGCCGTGACGACGCTGGTGTGGGTGGCCGTGGCGATGGCGCTGGCGGCCACCGTGATCCGCGGCAACTGGGTTCGGATTGCTTTTGGTCCCGGCGCGTCGTGTCTTGCCGCGGGTGCGCTCTCCCTGCTGGTGTTTTCGACCGCGGCGTGGTCTGCGGCGGGGCGGCTGCCCGCTGGTGACGAGCCGCACTACCTGATCATCACGCAGAGTCTGCTGCTCGACCACGATCTCAAGATCGAAAACAACCACCGGCGCGGCGACTACCGCGCCTACGTCGGCGCCGATCTCTATCCCGATTCCGTTCGGCGCGGGCGCAACGGCGAGCTCTACTCGATTCACTCGCCCGGGCTCCCACTCCTCGTCCTGCCGGCGTTCGCCATCGGCGGCTATCGAGCGGTCGTCATGTTCCTGCTCGTGCTGGCTTCGGCTGGCGGCGCCCTCGCGTGGTGGCTGGCGTGGCGCGTGACGAAGAGCAGCAGCGCCGCGTGGTTCGGGTGGGCGGTGGTCGTGATGTCGCCGCCGTTCCTGCTCGAGTCCTTCACCATCTATCCCGATGCTCCGGGCGCGACGATCGTCCTGACCGGGTTCTGGGCGCTGCTGCGCGCCGACTGGGACGTCGAAACCCGATCGTCATCGTGGCTGCCGTGGTTCGCCCACGGCGCCGCGCTCGGAGTGCTGCCCTGGCTGCACACGCGTTTCTCGGTGATTGCCGCCACGCTCGGCGGGCTGATTCTGATCAGGCTCGCCCGGACGTCGAACGCGGTCGCGAAGGCCAGCGCGTTCCTGGCGCTTCCGGCCGTCAGCGCGCTCGCGTGGCTGGGATTCTTCGTCGTGATCTATGGCACGCTCGATCCGTCCGCGCCCTATGGCGGGCAGATGCAGAATTCATTCTCCTTCCTGCCCGACGGCGTAGGAGGCCTGTTCTTCGATCAGGGGTTCGGCCTGCTGACGACGGCTCCGGTCCTGGTCGTGGCGTTTGCCGGCTTGCGACGGTTGCCGCGACTGGCGCTCGACTGGCTGGTCATCGCGATCCCGTACCTGCTCGCGGTGACGACCTTCGCGATGTGGTGGGCCGGCTGGAGTGGGCCGGCGCGATTCTTCGTCCCGCTGCTGTTGCCGCTCGCGATCTTCGCCGCGTGCGGCTGGCAGGCCATACGCGAGCGGGGCACTCGCGCGTCGGTCGCCGCGGCGTTCGTCGCGACGTGCTGGCTGTCGCTGCTGCTCGTGTTCGTGAATGGCGCCCAGCTGGCGTATCACGGCCGCAACCCGCTCGGCGTGACCGGCGCACCGTGGATCGACTGGGCCGTGCATTTCGTCAATATCCGGTTGGCCCTGCCCGCGTTCGTGCCGCTGCCGTTCGGCACCTCGCTGGCGGCGCGCGACGCGGCCGCGCGCAGCGGATTCCTGACGCTCGCGCCGTGGGTGATCTGCCTGACGGTCGCCGCCATCGCGCTGAGGATCGTCGGTCGGAGGGTGAAGACCGTGGCATCGCTGGCCGCCCTCACCGCGGTGATCTACGGTGTCGCCGCGAGTCTGGCAATGGCGATCTGCTGGGGGCTGGGGAGTGTCCCGCCCCTCAATGTGCCCGCGGCGCAGATGGAGATGCTGCACGACCTGAGCCGCCGTCGCGTCCTGGCGCTCGATCTCACCAGGCTGGAGCAGGTCTCGTCGAACGAGCTCGCGCTGCGGACGCGGATCGTGGTCCAGCGGCGGCGGCAGCCGACCGACCTGGCGAGATTCGCGCAGCCGCTCGTCGTTCTCCCGTCGGTGCCGGCCGGGGATTTCCTGGTGTCGGCGAGGCGCCGCGGCGGTGACGGCTGGATCATCGTCGGGATCGCCGCCGATCAGTTTTCGTTGCTGACCAAACCGGCCCACATGTTCGACGCCGGCATCGACCTTCGCCTGCCGGTCGACGTGCAGACGCTGATTGTCGGCGCGGACGAAGAAGGGCGACAGCAGATCGGCGCTGTCGAGATCCAGCCGCTGCGACTGTTCGGTCCCGGAGAGCGGGTTACCGATCGTATGGCGTCGCGCGCGGTGCGCTACGGCGAGACGAACGTGTTCTTCCTCGACGATTGCGCCTTTCCCGAACCGGCCGCGTTCTGGGTGGGCGGCGGCAGTGAGACGAGGATCGTGCTGGAGCCCGATCGCGGGGGCGGCGGTCAGGCGCTGCTGTTTCGCAACGCCCCGGTTGTCAACACGGTGACGCTCAGATCGGGCAGCTGGGGCGCAACCTTCGTACTGACGCCGGAGGAGCAGCGGCGCGTCGTCGTGCCGGTCGATCCGTCCCGCGGTGCGGCGTTGCTGGAGATCACGTCAGCCGCCGGATTCCGACCGGCGGTCGTCGATCCGACCAGCCGGGACATGCGGTATCTCGGCGTCTACGTGCAGCCGGAGTGAGCGGTCAGAACCGGACGTCGGCGCCGAAGTACAGACCCTTGAGAGTCATTTGGCCGTTGTCTTCCTTCACCTTGTAGAACACGTCGAACGAGCGGTAGCCGGCGTGCGCGCCGAAGTGGTCGGTGAAGTTGACCGTGCCGTAGATGTCGAAGTCGAAGAACTTGCCGCCGTAGTCCTGGTTCTCGAGGACGGCATCGGAGTGGTACTTGAAGCCGCTGAACTCCCCGGTAATCGAGATATTGGGCGCCGGGTAGACGCGGCCGATCAGGCCAATCGCCGGGATCGGCGTGCGGGCGTGCGCGAACTCGACGTCCGTTATGCCGGCGAAGGCCGTCGAGAGCGTTGCATTGACGTCCGTATACTTCGCCTCGAGCAGCATCCCGAGAAAGCCACGGTCGCGGTAGAGAAAATCCCACTCGTACGTGAAGCGGTACGCCTTCCATTTGAGCTCGGACGTTACCGGCAGCCCGATATCGTACCGCTGGCCGTTGAAGACGAACGTGCGCGTGATGGTCTTCTCGGCGTCGTAGCTGATCGGGGTGTACTCGAAGCGGAACTTGTGCTTCGTGGCCGGTCGCAGCACGAGCTTGAACTGCGTGAAGGTGGCCTTCTCGATCCCGAGATCGTTGACGAAATCGACGTCGCTGCCAGCGATCCCGAACACCTCGCTCGAAATGACGATGTCGGGGGACGGGCTCCAGAGCGACCCGCTGAGTTCGACGTGATACCTCTCGCCGGTGGCGAGGTCGGAACCGACAGGGTGGGCGCCGTACTGGGCGGCCGCGGGAGAAGCGGCCATCAGGCCGACACCGAGACAAAGGCTCGTGACGAGCGTACGCATGCGCATGGGTCGTTCCCGCCCCGGATTAGTTGCTGAGGTCGAACCTGAGGTGAGCCTGCTGGGAAAGGCCCGGTCAGGATAACATAACGCTCTTGCTTTGAGTTGGATCCGGTCAGTATACTGCCGCACCGCGAGCCCCCCGGAGAGTGAGATCAATGAAAGCTCGGCCTCGTCCCGCGCGTCCGGCGGTCAACGCATCGCATGTCGAACGCGCCTACCGCAGTCTCAAAGCCGGCATCGTCGAAGGTAAATATCGGCCCGGGGCACCCCTTTCTGAAGTGGCCCTGGCTTTCGAGCATGGAATGAGCCGGACGCCGATTCGCGAGGGGCTCGCCAGGCTATGGCAGGAGGGCTACCTGGATCGGGTGGTTGGCCACGGCTATTTCGTCGGTCGCGTGACCGTCCAGCAGATCCACGATACGTTCGACGTCCGGCGGCTTCTCGAGGGCGCGGCGGCGGCGCGGGCCGCCGAGCGGGCCAGCCCGCAGGAAGTGGAGCGACTCCGCCGCCTGGCGGCAATGCCGATTCTGGCGGCGCAGGACTACCGCGAATCGGAGGGGGCGAACGTCCAGTTCCACCTGGCGATCGCCAGCTGCGCGCGCAACGGCCTCGCCCTCGAGCTGATCGAGCGGTGCCTAGCCCAGGTCGATCGGTTCATGTCGCTGGGGGTGAATTTCGGGCCGTTCCAGGAGGGGGCGACCGACGCCCACCTGGCGATCGTCGACGCGATTGCGCGGCACGACGCTGACGGGGCGCGCCTGCGGATGGAGCAGCATCTCGATGTCGGCAGTCAGCTGATGAAGGACGCGCTGATGCGCGGACAGATCTCCGGGATCGGCGTCGCCTAGCCTGCCCAGGCCACCCACAGATTCTCCCCAGTAGGTCAGTATGCCCCTTGGCGCCTGAGGCCCCGGCATCCTGCTTGCTGTATACACGGAGTATTTCGGATGCATCCTATGAAGCCACATCAAATCAAAGGTTTACCGCCAGCAGTCGTCTGAAATCCATCGTTCAGGATTCGTCCGTTCCAATTGTTCGAATTGTAAGCGTTTGGGAGGATGCTTATGAAGAGACTACTACCCGCGGTCTTGCTCGCTGTCCTGGCGGCCAGTCCGGCCTGGGCGCAGCAGGGCACGACGGAGCTGCGGGGCAAGGTGCTGGATCCACAGGGCGCCGTCCTGCCGGGCGTCACCGTCACCGTCAAGAACCAGGCGACGGGCATGTACCGCGAAACGGTCAGCGGCGAGGACGGCTCCTTCATCGCCAGCGGTCTGGTCCCTGGCGTCTACGAAATTGCCGCGCGAGCTCCAGGGCTTCAAGAAATTCAGCCGCCGCGACCTGCAGCTGGAAGTCGGCAAGACGTCGAGCGTCGAGGTGAAGCTCGAAGTCGGCGTCGCTCGAAGAAACGGTCAACGTGTCGGCGGAGTCGCCGCTCGTCGACGTCACCTCGAAGGAAATCGGCGGCAACATCACGAGCGAGACGCTCGTCCAGCTGCCCAGCGTCAACGGCAACTTCATCGGCTTCGTCGGCCTGCTGCCCGGCATCGTGCCGTCCATCAGCACCGAGTCGTTCGGCAGCGATTCGATCAGCGGTCAACGGCCAGGATCCGCGCAATAACAACTACATGCTCGACGGCGGCAACAACAACGACGACGTGATCGGCCAGCGCGCGGGCACGCAGGCGCGAACGCCGATCGAGGCGATCCAGGAGTTCCAGGTCATCACCGACCAGTTCGACGCCGAGTTCGGGCGCACGTCCGGCGCGATTATCAACGCGGTGACCAAGCAGGGCACCAACCGCATGCGCGGCAGCGCGTTCGGGTATCTTTCAGCGACGGCGACCTGACCGTCGAAGGACTTCTTCGCGAAGCAGAACGGGGCTGGCCAAGCCGGACACCAGCTACCAGCGCTGGGGCGGCACCGTCGGCGGGCCGATCGTCAAGGACAAGCTGCACTACTTCGCCAGCCTCGAACGGTTTTCGATCGACCGGCCGAACACGATCAACATCCCGGCGCGGCCCGATCTGAACGGCCACGCACGACCGACCGAAGACCGGGTGTGGAACACGATCATCCGCGGCGATCATCAGGTCAACGCCAACAATACCTACAGCGTCCGCTGGCTGCGCGAGACGTCGCCGCAGCTGAACCAGATCATCGCCGACCGGCGACGCAGTCGGCCACGCTGGCGTCGGCGCGCGAGGAATCGGACGTCGACCAGACGCTGTCGGCCAACGTCAACTCGGTGCTGTCACACACCAAGGTGAGCACCCTGCGATTGACCTGGACGCGCGAGAACGTCGCGTTCGCCAATCACTGCTTCAACACCAACGGCCGCGACCTGTCGAAGTGCGAGCCGTCGCTCGCTGTTCCAGGACTTCATCGATCAGCAGGACAACACGGCGCAGGCGCGCATCAACGACGGCATCCAGGTCGAAGAGACGCTCGCCTGGTTCCTGCCCGGCAAGCACGGCGACCACGACATCAAGTTCGGCGCGCAGTACCAGTATTCCGGCGCCGCCAACGCCAACCAGGGCAACTTGAACGGCACCTTCACCTTCGGCCTGAACGACGCAGCCGTTCAACTCGGCGAATCCGCGGACGTATCCGGATCGGTTCTCGATTCGCGTCGGCGGGCCGAGCAACGTTCTTCGAGAAGGCGCACTACATCGCCGGCTTCGCGCAGGACAAGTGGCGCTTCAACCCGCACCTGACGCTGAGCCTCGGCCTGCGCTACGACCTCGAGGTGATCCCGATTCCGGAGACCGACGATCCGCTGGTCGTCGAAGTACCCGGTCGACAAGCAACAACCTCGCGCCGCGCCTCGGCCTCACCTACGACATGGGCGACGGCAAGAGCGTGGTCCGCGCCGGCTACGGGCGATTCTTCGACAAGACGCACTTCGAGGTGATCGGCGGCCTCTACACCGGCACGCCGTTCACCAACTCGTTCACTGTCGACGTTCCCGACCGCCGCGGCCGGATCTCGGACCGCGCAACGGCCAGCTGCCCGACCGATCCGTTCCTGGTCAACGGACCGGTGATCAACCACGCGCTGCTCGAACCAGCTGTATCCTGGCGGGCAGCTGCTGCGGAACACCGGCGCGACCTGGGACAACGCGGATCGTCGCAGTGCCCTACACCGACCAGATGACGGTCGGCTACGAGCGCCAGCTGCGGCGCCGACACGGCCGTGAGCGCCGACTACGTCCACTCACGCAGCCGCGATCTGCTGATGTCGCTGAACCTCAACCCGCAGCAGCGCTCGAACCCCAACGTCAACGGCTCGACGTTGACGCGCATCGGCAGTCCCGCAGCTGACCGCAGCCATGGCCGTGCTGCAGGCGAAGTACGGCCGAGCTTCGGTCCCTTCACCGGCGGCCGTCACGCAGTTCGTCAACGTCGGGCAGCATCGACTACGACGCGTTGCTGATGCAGTTGAAGAAGCGCTTCTCGAACAACTACAGCGCGCAGGTGTCGTACACGCTCGGCGAATTCGCGCGGCAACACGTCGGGCAACGGCGCGCCGGCCAGCAACTTCCAGGTCGGTCAGCGATCTCCACCTGGATCTCAACGAGGGACCGAGCGACTTCGACTATCGGCACAACTTCACCGTCAGCGGCACGGCGCTCGTCCCGCACACGCACGGGCTGAACCTGAGCTGGGTGGCGCGCGCGTTGAGCGGCCTGCCGTTCAACCTGACCAACGGCGCCCTCGACGCCGATCTCAACGGCATCCAGGCGGAGCCGCTGGCCGCGGGCAACTACTCCGGCAACGGCAACGACGCCTATAACGTGAAGAACTACAAGAGCGAACGCAACGGCGCGCGCGGGCCCGGGCTTCTTCGATATGGACATGCGTTTCGGCTACCGCTTCCAGCTGTCGCAGAACCGTCGCATCGAGGTTGCCGCCGACGTGTTCAACCTGACCAACCACACCAACTTCGCGAATCCGACCGGCAATCAGACGTCGGCGCAGTTTCTGTTGCTGACGGCGTACAACACGAGCTATGCTCCGCGCAAGCTTCAGCTCGGCGCGCGGTTCGAGTTCTGACGCGATAGACCATAGAGCTCACGCGCTTCGAGACCACGGGTGGCGTTCGTCGGGAGGAGGGGGCGCTCAGGTTGCAACCTGAGCGCTCTTTTTTCGCGCCGTAACCGCCATCCGCCATCCGCTAACCGTCAATTCCCAACTCCCAACTCCCATCCGTCCTCGACCCTCGGCCCTCATCATCCTGTATCCTTAGACGTTCATGTCTTCCGCCGTTCGTCGTCTGCTGCCGTACGTCTCGCGCTATCGCCGGGCTTTCATCATCGGTATGGTCTGCGTTCTTCTGACGACGACCTTTCAGCTGCTGTCTCCGTGGATCCTCAAGTACGCCATCGACGACATGAGCCACGGCATCACGCGACAGAAACTGGCCGAGTATGCCGTGGTCTTGATCGGGGTCTCGGCGATTCGCGGCGTGTTCCTGTTCCTCATGCGCCGTATCATCATTGGCGCGTCCCGGGACATCGAGTACGACATCCGTAACGATTTCTTCAGACGCCTCGAGCAGCTGCCGCTCGGCTACTACCACAGCCACCGCACCGGCGACCTGATGTCGCGGGCCACCAACGATCTCAATGCGGTGCGCATGATGATCGGGCCGGCGATCATGTATTCCGCCAACACCGTCCTGGTGTTCTTCGTCGCGATTGTGCTGATGGCCACGATCGATCGGCGCCTGACGCTGATCGCGCTGATCCCGCTGCCGTTCGTCTCGCTGTCCGTCCGCTACTTCGGCAGCGCCATCCACAAGCGGTTCGAAGCGATTCAGGCGCAGCTGTCCGACGTGAGCGCGGTGGTGCAGGAGGCGCTGTCCGGCGTTCGGGTGGTGCGGGCCTACCGTCAGGAAGCCCACGAGCTCGACCGCTTTCGCGCCTCGAACGAAGAGTATCTGCGGCGCAACCGCGTGCTGATCCGGCTGCAGGGAGCGTTCTATCCGAGCATGACCTTCTTTCTCGGCCTCGGATCTCTGCTCGTACTCTGGCTCGGCAGCCGGGATGTGATCCGTGGCCACATCACGCTCGGCGAGTTTGTCGCCTTCAACGGCTACCTCGTGATGCTCAGCTGGCCCATGATCGCGTTCGGCTGGGTCACGAACATCCTGCAGCGCGGATTCGCGTCGTGGAAACGCATGCTCGAAGTGCTCGATCAGGTACCGTCGATCGACGACGCCAGGGTCACCGCAGCCGGACGCCAGGCGCGGCTCGACGGCGACATCGAGTTCCGGGATCTCACGTTCACCTACCCGGGCAGCGACAAGCCGGTGCTCTCCGGCGTCAGTCTGCGCATCGCCGCCGGTGAAACGGCAGCGTTCGTGGGCGCGACCGGGTCCGGCAAGTCCACGCTGATCAATCTGCTGCCGCGACTCTACGATCCGCCGCCGGCGACGGTATTCATCGGCGGCGTCGACATCAGGGAGATTCCGCTGGAACGATTGCGCGGGGCGATTGGCTTCGTGCCGCAGGAGCCGTTTCTCTTCTCCGATAGCGTCGGCGGCAACGTGGCCTTCGGCGTTCCGGCGGGCGGCGTCGGGCATGCCGAGGCGATCCGGCAGGCCGCCGCCGTCGCGCGGCTCGACAAGGACGTCGAGGAATTCCCGCGCGGCTACGACACGACGGTTGGGGAGCGGGGCATCACACTCTCCGGCGGCCAGAAACAGCGGACCGCGCTGGCGCGGGCGGTCATGATCGACCCGCAGGTCCTCGTCCTCGACGATGCGCTGTCGGCTGTCGATACCTACACTGAAGAAGAGATCCTGACGCGACTGCGCGGCGTCATGCAGCAGCGCACCTCGCTCCTGGTCTCGCACCGCGTGTCCACGGTCAGGGACGCGGACCAGATCTTCGTGCTCGAGGAGGGTCGCATTGCCGAACGCGGACACCACGACACGCTCGTCGCCGCCGGCGGGTTCTACGCGACGCTCTATCGAAAACAGCTGCTCGAGGAGGAACTGGCAGCCAGCTGACAGCTCACCGCCGACCCGGATCCATGACTGACGACGACATTCTCGGCAAAGCGTACGACGCGCGGCTCATGCGCCGCCTGCTGGAATATCTGCGGCCCTACCGCGGATATGCCGCGCTGGCGCTGGCCGCGATTATCTGCGCCTCGATGCTGCAGCTGGCGCAGCCCTACCTGATGAAGCTGGCGATCGACCGATACATCGCGAACGGCGATCTGCCGGGCATCAACCGGATTGCCCTTCTCTACCTGCTGATCGTTCTGGCTTCGTTCTGCCTGGAGTTCACGCAGACCTGGCTGCTGCAGATGACCGGCCAGCGCATCATGTTCGACATGCGGACGCGGATCTACGAGCACCTGCAACGGCTCGACCTGCGCTTCTACGACCGCAATCCGGTCGGCCGTCTGATGACCAGAGTGACGACCGACGTCGACGTCATCAACGACCTCTTCACGTCAGGCGTGGTCTCGGTCTTCGGTGACGTGTTCACGCTGGTCGGCATCATGATCGTCCTGCTGTCGATGAACTGGCGGCTGGCGCTGGTGACCTTCGCGGTCCTGCCGTTGATCGTCCTGGTGACGCAGTGGTTCAGGCGGCACGTCCGCGAGTCCTACCGCACAGTGCGCATGCTGATCGCGCGCATCAATGCCTATCTGCAGGAGCACATCACCGGCATGTCGACGGTGCAGCTCTTCCGCCGTGAGGCGCGGGCCTTCGGCCGGTTCGGCGAGATCAACGAGGAACACCGGCGGGCCAACGTCGAATCGATCTTCTACTACGCGGTGTTCTACCCGGCGATCGAGTTGGTCGGCGGCCTGGCTGCCGCATTGACGATCTGGTTCGGTGGCGGCTGGGTGCTGCGCGGCGGCCTGACGCTCGGATCCCTGGTGGCGTTCCTCCTCTACTCGCAGCGCTTCTTCCGGCCCATATCCGACATGTCGGAAAAGTTCAACATTCTGCAGGCGGCGATGGCCTCATCGGAGCGCATCTTCAAGCTGCTGGACGAGCCGGTCGTCGTCCGCAGCCCGCCGGCGGCGGCGATCAAGGCGCCGGCGGTTCGCGCCGGCCACATCGTGTTCGATCGCGTCTGGTTTGCCTACGGCGCGAGCAGTACCGGCGAGGAGGACTTCGTCCTGCGCGACGTCTCGTTCGAGGTCCGCCCCGGCGAGCGCGTCGGCATCGTCGGCGCGACGGGCGCCGGCAAATCCACCTTGATCAATCTGCTGCTCCGGTTCTACGACGTCTCTCGCGGCGCGATCAGCGTGGACGGTGTGGACGTCCGCGAGATGTCGCTGCCGGACCTGCGCGGCCTGTTCAGCCTCGTCCTGCAGGACGTGCATCTGTTCAGCGGAACGATTGCGGAAAACATCCGGCTGGGGAACCAGGCGATCACCGACGAGGCCGTGCGCAGCGCTGCCGCGGCCGTCCACGCCAGCTCGTTCATCGAGCGCCTGCCGCGCGGTTACGGGTCGCCCGTTGCCGAGCGCGGCGCGACGCTGTCAGTCGGACAGAAGCAGCTGCTGTCGTTCGCGCGGGCGCTCGCCTTCGATCCGCGGATCCTGGTCCTCGACGAAGCGACGTCGAGCGTGGACACCGAGACCGAAATCCTGATCCGCGACGCGCTCCACGTGCTGATGGCCGGACGGACGACCATTGCCATCGCGCACCGGCTCTCGACGATCCAGGACATGGACAAGATCCTGGTGCTGCACAAAGGCCACCTGCGCGAGTCGGGGACGCATCAGGAACTGCTCGCCCGACGCGGTCTCTATTTCACGCTCTACCAGCTGCAGTACAAGGATCAGGAATCGCGGGTCGAAGCGTCCCTGGTCTCTCGTCCTTCGTCCTGAGTCCCTGGCGGCTAGTGAAGCTTGATCGGCCGCGATGGGAGCGGCGGGGGAGTCGCGGCGTCCTGCGCTGAAGCCCGGCGGCGGAACAGCCGTTCAAGGAGGCTGGGAGTGGTCGCGCGCGGATTCCACCCCAGACGCAACACTGTGATCAGCATGTCGCGGCGCCCCAGCGCGAGCGCCTCGTTGCAGTTCGCCAGGTAGATGTCGATGTGGCGGCCCTGAACCGACGGCCCGGTATCCATGATCGTGTAGATGCCGTCGTAGTCCTTGGACAGGCGGTCCACCTGAATGACCGAGCCGACCGGCAACAGGTCGGGATCCGCCGCGGCGATGCCGGTACGGACGTTCACCCCCGACGCCGTCATGGTGCCTTTACAGTAAGCCGTCGCCTCGAAGAGCAGCCGGGCACCCGGAGCGGGCTGGCCGGGAGCTTCCAAGGTCTGGCGCGCCGCATTGCGCGAGTCCATCACCGTGGCTTCGTAGAGGAGCACGAACCCGACGGCTGCCGTCGTAGTGGCGATGGCCTTGCGCCCGATGGATCTCGAGATCAGCATCGATCAGATCACCTGTCGGGCCGGGGAGGGGACCACTATACCGGTCGGACCCCCGCCAGGTCAAAGGGAACCGCACCAGGGTCGTACCGCCTAAACTATTGATTATCTTGATGTTGTTGATGGGCCAGGCGGCGGCGGTGGGCCAGAACCATGGTCAAGGCGACGCGGTAGGCGATAAGCGCGAGGATGATCGCCCCCAGCGTCGACCCCAGGGCGAAGGCCTTGGCGATTGGGGTCAGCGTATGGGCGATGTGCCGGAAGTCCGCCCACGATACTTCGCTCAGCGCGTTGGTCAGGTCGCGGCGAAGACCCGGCGGAACCTTCGCTCCCATGATCCGGGCCCCGACCACGGTTGCCAGCGTGTAGTAGGCCGGCAGAATCCAGGGCAGATTGGAGTAGATGCCGAGGAGCACCGCGACCCGATTCAGGTTCAGTGTGAACGCGCAGACCAGGCCGAGCACGGTGTGCAGCCCGAGCAGGGGTGAAAACCCGAACAACACGCCGAGGGCGTAAGCCGCCGCCGTCCGCTGCGGCGTGTCGTGCGTGTGCAGGGCGTGGTCGAGCCAGCGTCGAAACTTGGGGGAGGTCAGCATCGGTCAGAAGTGAGCGAACCCGGCGGGAAGCGGCTCGAGAGACTGGTTACGCTGCAGTCGGACGCCGGGTTCCTTGGTGAGCTCACCGATGCAGGTCAGCTCGACCCCGCGTACCTGCCGTCGGACCGTCACCAGGCGCCCGCGGGCGCGCCGGGGCACGGCAAAGATCAGCTCGTAGTCATCGCCTCCCTGCAGCGCAGCCGATACCGCGTCGACACCTCTGTTTTCGAACCATGCGCGCGCCGCTGCGGGGACCGGCAGCGCCGCCGCATCGACGCGCGCGCCGGTGCCGCTGGCGTCGGCGAGCTGCTGAATCCCGTCGGCAAGACCGTCGCTCAGGTCCATGCACGCGCTGGCCGCGCGATTGCGGCCGAGCAGCGTGCCAAGCCGCGTGCGCGGCTCAGGGCGCCGGTAGCGCGTCACGCACGACGCCAGGCCAGGCTCCTCCGGCAACGCTGTCGGGCTCGACGCCTGGCGCAGCCATCCGAGACCTGCGGCAGCCGCGCCGGGACTGCCGGAAACATAGAGCGCGTCGCCCGGCCGCGCCCCGCCCCGCGTCAGGACTCGTCGCGGTCGCACCGATCCGATTAGCGTCACATCGACCATCAGCGGACCGGGGGACTCGCTGACGTTTCCGCCGGCCAGCGTCACGTCGTGGGTGGCACCGAGCGCGAGGAAGCCGTCGACCAGGAGGTTGAGGTGATCGATCGCGAGCTGCCCGGGCAGGGCGAGCGACAGCAACGCCATCCGCGGGCTCGCTCCCATGGCGGCGATGTCCGAGAGGTTGACCGCGAGCGCCTTCCAGCCGACGTCGAAGGGGGCACTGAAGCGCCAGTCGAAATGGATGCCTTCGATCAGCGAATCGGTCGTCAGGACCTCGAAGGCGCCTCGCTCCGGCACCGCCACGGCGGCATCGTCGCCGACGCCGACGTGCAGCCAGCGGGGCGACGGGGGCAACCGGGCGCGGATGGACTCAATGATGCGACGCTCGCCGGCCTCGGCGACCGTCGTGCTACCGGGCGTATTCAACAGCTCGGGTCTCCCGGATGACCGTGACTTTGATTTGCCCTGGGTACTCGAGCTCGTTCTCGATGCGGCGCGCGATGTCCTTCGACAGCCAGATCGTCTCCTCGTCCGACACCCGATCGCTTTCGACGACGATCCGGATTTCGCGACCGGCCTGCAGCGCGAACGCCTTCGACACGCCCTGGAACGAGTCGGCGATGTTCTCGAGTTTCTCCAGCCGTTTCACGTACGACTCGAGGATGTCGCGGCGGGCGCCGGGCCGTGCCGCGGAAATGGCGTCAGCCGCCTGCACGATCATCGCCTCGAGCGACGGCCAGTCGATGTCCATGTGGTGAGCCGCCACTGCGGCGAGCACCGGCTCGCTCTCGCCGTGCTTGCGCAGGAAGTCGAGGCCGAGCTCGAGATGGGTGCCCTGCAGGTCGCGGTCGATCGCCTTGCCGATGTCGTGCAGGAACGCCGCCCGCGCCGCGACGTGGCCGTTCAAGCCGAGCTCCTTGGCCATGATGCCGGCCAGGAAGGCCACCTCGCGCGAGTGGTTCAGCACGTTCTGACCGTAGCTGGTGCGGAACTTCAGACGTCCCATCAGCCGCAGCACCTCGGGGTGGAGATCGTAGAGCCCGAGCTCGAAGGCGGCGGCCTCTCCCTCGCGCCGGACGGTCTCTTCCATCTCCGCCTTCACCTTGTCGACCACTTCCTCGATGCGGGCGGGATGGATGCGGCCGTCGGCGATCAGCCGCTCGATCGCCTGGCGCGCGACCTCGCGGCGGAACGGGTCGAACGACGACAGGATGATGGCGCCTGGCGTGTCGTCGACGATCAGCTCGACGCCCGTGGCGGTCTCGAGCGCGCGGATGTTGCGTCCTTCGCGGCCGATGATCCGCCCCTTCATGTCGTCGCTCGGCAGATCGACGACCGACACCGTGGTTTCGATGGCGTGTTCGGCGGCGCTGCGCTGGATGGCGTCGGTGATGATCTGCTGCGCGCGCAGGCCGGCGGTCTCGCGCGCCTCCGCCTCGAGGCGCTTGACCAGATTGGCGGCGTCGCGGCGGGCGTCGGCCTCGATCTGCTTCAGCAGCAGCTCGCGCGCCTCTTCCGCGGTCAGTCCGGCAACGCGCTGCAGCTCGCGCTGCCGCTCGGCGACGAGCTGCTCGCTGCGCGTCGCCGCGGCCGTCACCCGTTGCTGCTGCTCGGCGGTCGAGCGCTCGCGGGCGCGCAGCTCCTGTTCGAGCTTGTCGGTGGCACCGAGCCGGTCGGCCAGCGAGCGGGTCTTGTCGGCGAGAATCTGCTCCAGGCCGGCAATCTCCTGACGTCGGGCACCGGCCTGCCGCTCGGTCTGCGCCAGCAGGTCGTGCGCTTTTTCCCGCGCCTCGAGCTGCGCCTCCTTGCGCAGGCCGTCGGCATCGCGCTGCGCCTGCTGCTGCGTCTGCCGCGCCTGTTCTTCGGCGCGCGCGAGGATCTGGTCGGCCAGCTGGCGGCGGCTGGCAATCCACCACACCGCCGCGGCGACGGCGAGGACCGCGACGAAAGCGGCAACTATGACGGAGACGGCGGCTGTGGCCATCGCTTTATCCTGACGGCCGCGGCCGCCGCCGCGCGCGACAGGTCGGGCCGGCGTCTATGGGGTGGACGAGGGAAAGGGCCCCGCTTTGCCGTGTGGGGAGGTCGGATGAACCTGCGTAAAGCAGGTGGAACCGCTACTCAAGCCACGCGTCAGGCTTCCTCTCGCAGAGGCATGCACACGGCGCAGCGTCGCGATTCTCTTAGGATGTAACGTTGGCTCAAACGAGCCTCCGGAACCATCACGCGCAAAGCAGGGAACTCGAACTCCGAGGAGATCTTAGAATGATCTCGCGGTCTGGGCAAGGGGCGTTCGGTCGGCCGGTTCGTCGGAGGTGTCGGCCGCCAGGGCCAGATCGAGCATCCGTTCGAGCTCGTTCGCGCGGGTCGTGAGCGACGCCCGGCGCGCCGCGTCCTCGTCGCGGGCCCGGAAACATTCGTCGGCGATGTTGAGCGCGGCGATAACCGCGACCTTCAGCGAATCCCCGGCCGGTGACTCGCGGCAGGCCAACCGCACCTTCCCATCGACGTAGGCCGCCAGCTCCCCGATGTACGCAGCGTCGAGGTGGCTGCGGATCGCATACCGCTGCCCATTCACTTCAACGTGGACGACGCGGGTCGGTTGGTCCATGGTGGTGGCACAGGTACGGCTCTGGGTTTGGGGTTCGAACCCCGAAAACCCCGAACCGACCAGGTTCACAGATTCAGCGCTTCAATCTGCTTGAGCATGTCGTCGACGCGGCCGCGAATCTGCTCGCGTTCGTCGCGGAGCGCGACCAGTTCCGCGCCCGTGCCTTCTGCTTCGGTGATCCGCGTGCGCGCGCCGTCGAGCTCGCCGCGCAGACGGCCGATCTCGTCCGTCGCGCGGGCGTTGTCGCCGCGCAGCCGCTCGATGACCCCGATCAGCAGCTTGACCTTTTCCTCGAGCCGATCGATCGCCTCGAAACCCACCGCTTGCGTTGCTACTGCCGCCTTCGCCATGCGTGCCTCTTCGAATCCTCGGTTGCTCGGCTCAGCCGCCCGCTGCTCGTCGTCCGCGCTGCCGGCTCAACGCCGCTCGGCGTGATGCTGTGACGCCAGCGCCGCGACGATGCGCGCCATCGCTTCGTCGACCTCCGCGTCGGTCAACGTGCGATCGGCCGATCGGAACGTCAGGCGCAGCGACAGGCTGACTCGTCCGTCCGGCACCCCTTTTCCCTTGTATCGATCGAACTCGACGACGTGGGCGAGGGTGTCGGGAGCCGCCGAAAGGATAGTGCCACGAACCGCCGCCGCAGGCAAGACGCTATCGACGAGCACGGAGAGGTCGCGCACGATCGACGGGAACCGCGGCAGCGACTGGGCGCGGAGATCGTCGCCCGATTGCCGCGCGGCGATCGCATCGAGATCCAGCTCGAACGCGTAGAGCTCCTCGTCGCGGGGAAAACCGCGCGCATCGAGCAACGCCGGTGCGAGCTGTCCGACGTGACCGACGATCGTCGTCGTCCGAACGCTCGACGCACGACCCTCGACGAAGTACGACGCGGCGGGCGCTCCGAAGGTGACCTCGACCTCGAGCGCCCGACACAGGGTCTCGACGACGCCCTTGACGTCGAAGAAGTCGACATTTCGCGCGCCGCCCGACCAGTGCGGCGATGTCGCGGCTCCCGCCCAGACGCCGGCGACCGCGCGCACCTCTCCGGCCGGCGAGAACCGCGTGGCGGTCTCGAAGAGGCGGATGTCGCGCCGCTCGCGCCGCCGGTTGTAGAGTGCCGCGTCGATCAGTCCGGGCAGCAGCGACGGGCGGAGCACGTCGTATTTTTCCGACAGCGGGTTCATGACACCGACCAGCCCCGCCGCATCGACGAAGGGTTCGGCCGACTGTTTCTCGATGAACGCGAATGTCATCGCCTCCGACAGGCCGCACGCGGTGAGCACGTGCCGGACAGCGCGATCGCGCAGGGTCCTCGAGTCGGGCGGGGGCTGCGGCGCGGTCAGCGCCGGAAAAGTCGTGGGCAGCGCCCGGTAGCCGTCATGCCGCGCGATCTCCTCGATCAGATCGACTTCGCGGAGGACGTCGACGCGAAACGTCGGGACTTCAACGGTCCACTCGGCCGACGCGAGGTCGCCAGCCTTCGGCTGGACCGAGAAGCCGAGCGGCTCGAGGATTGCCGGGACCTCCGCGTCTGGCACGGTCCAGCCGAGAACCCGTTCGACTCGCGGCGCGCGCAGCCCGATCACGCGCCGTGTCGTCGGCGACGGATATCGATCGATCATCGGTCCACGCGGCTCGGCGGCACCAATCCGATGGAGCAGCGCGGTCACGCGCTCGATTGCCGCCGGCGCCCCGTTGACGTCGGCGCCACGCTCGAACCGTGACGACGCTTCCGTCTTCAGTGAGAGCCGCTTGCTCGTTCGCCGCACGGATGCGGGCTTGAAGTACGCGCTCTCGAGCACCATCAGTCGCGTGGCGGAGCTGATTTCGGAGTCGGCCCCCCCCATCACGCCGGCGATCGCCTGCGGCCGGTCGGCATCGGCGATGACCAGCATCTCGGGCTCGAGCGCTCGGTCCACGCCGTCGAGCGTCCGCACGCGCTCGCCGGCGCGGGCCACCCGAATTCGCAGGGCGCGGCCCGACAGCTTCTCCAGATCGAAGGCATGCGTCGGCTGACCCAGCTCGATCATCACGTAGTTGGTCACGTCGACGACGTTGTTGATGCTGCGGACGCCGGCCGCTTCGAGACGCTGTCGAAGCCAGTCGGGAGAGGCACCGAGACGAACCGAGAACACCTGCGCACAGTACCGCGGGCAGAGCTCCGGATCGTCGATCGTGACGTCCAGCGGCTCGGCAACCCCCGTCGTCGGCCTCGTGCGATCCGGCTCGGTGAGCGGCAGACCGTACGCCGCGGCCGCCTCGCGCGCGAGGCCGATGACGCTCAGGCAGTCGGGACGATTCGCCGTGATTTCGAAATCGATGACCGCCTGCGGCTCGTGCTCGACCGACGCGACCTCGAATCCCCGCAGGCCCAATGTCGTCGCCACCGCCTCGACGCCGGCAGTGACCGGCACCAGCTCCCGGAGCCACTCATAGGACAGCCTCACAGCGGGAACTGCTCCAGGAAGCGCAGGTCGTTTTCATAGAACAGCCGGATGTCTT
The DNA here is from genome assembly GCA_963771415.1 of uncultured Acidobacteriota bacterium. Taxonomy (GTDB): domain Bacteria; phylum Acidobacteriota; class Vicinamibacteria; order Vicinamibacterales; family 2-12-FULL-66-21; genus CAWAZT01. The sequence continues at coordinate 358,888 of CAVYTI010000002.1, forward strand.
CGACGCCCCATTTCAAGAGCGCGAGGCGCTCGATGCCGACGCCGAACGCGAAGCCGGTATAGCGCTCGGGATCGTAGCCGACGGCCTCGAAGACGGCCGGGTGCACCATGCCGCTGCCCAGGACCTCGAGCCAGCCGGTTTTCTTGCACATCGCACAACCGCTCCCGCCGCACGATCCGCAGCTGATGTCGAACTCGGCGCTCGGCTCGGTGTAGGGGAAGAAGCTCGGTCGAAACCGGGTCTTGCGGTCGGGACCGAACAGCTCGCGGGCAAACGTCACCAGCGTGCCCTTCAGGTCCGACAGCGTCACGCTGTCGCCGACGACGAGCCCTTCGACCTGCGTGAACATCGGCGTGTGCGTCAGATCGAGGTTGTCGCGGCGGTAGACGCGGCCCGGCGCAATCAGCCGGACCGGGGGCTGATGCGTTTCCATGAAGCGGATCTGCATGCCCGACGTGTGCGTTCGCAGCAGCGTTGCCGCGGCCCGTGCCGGCGCCATCACCGGCGAGGAGAGGTACAACGTGTCCTGCATGTCGCGGGCGGGATGATCGGCCGGCATGTTGAGCGCTTCGAAATTGTGGTAATCGTCCTCGAGCTCCGGGCCTTCGACGATCAGGAACCCGAGCCTGAGGAAGATCGATTCGATCCGTTCGCGCAGCAGCGTCAGCGGGTGTCGATGGCCGAGCAGGGGCAGGCGGCCGGGGAGCGTGACGTCGACGGCCTCGACGGCCGGGCGACGCTGGCCGATCGCCGAGAGCTTCTCGGCGATGACGTGTTCGATGTGGAGCTTGAGCTCGTTGGCCTGTTTGCCGAGCGCCGGGCGGGTGTCGGGAGAGGCCGACCCCACCTCCTTCATCAGGGTGGAGACGACACCTCCTTTGCGCGCGAGGTATCGATCCCGCAGCGTACGAATGCCGGGTTCGTCGGCGACGGCCGCGAGCTCGGCGTCGAATTGATCTTTGAGCGAGGAGATGTCCACCCCGGCTACGCGCGAGCCTCCTTCGAGCGGGCATCTGAGGCGACCTTGGCGAGGCGCTTGAACGCACCCGGCGACGAGACGGCCAGTTCCGCGAGGCTCTTGCGATCGAGGGTGTTGCCGGCCTTCTTGAGACCGTTGATCAGCTGGCCGTAAGTGAGGCCGTGCTCGCGCGCGGCGGCATTGATCCGGATCACCCAGAGACGGCGGAAATCCCGCTTCTTGCGGCGGCGGCCGACGAAGGCGTACTTGAGCGCCGTATCGACCGATTCCTTGGCGCTGCGATAGAGCTTGCCCTTGGTCTGATAGAACCCCTTCGCGCGGGTCAGGAGCTTCTTGCGCTTGGCGCGACGAACATTTCCTCGTTTGACTCTCGGCATTTTCCCACTCCGCTCGGCGGGGCCCCTATAGATTCCCCACCTCGCTGCGCGCCCGGGCCGCCGCTTTGCGGCGGTCCCTTCCGGCCCGCGCTTGCGGCCGCAGGCACTGTTGTTTGCTTCCCTTGGGCCCTCGGATTGCGACCCTCGGACCTCGGACCTCGGACCTCGGACCTCGTTAGTCCGGGAGCATCCGTCGCAGCTTGGCCTGATCGGCCGGGGCCACCACGACCGTGCCCTTGAGGCCGCGCTTCCGGCTGCGCGTCTTGCTGGTCAGGATGTGCTGCTTGAACGCCTTGCCCCGCACGAACTTTCCGGTCGCCGTCTTCTTGAACCGTTTGGCGGCTCCGCGATGACTCTTTAGCTTTGGCATGATCGTTTACGCGTTGCTTTCAGTTTCCCGCGCCTTCGGCGCTGGACGTTTGCCCCCTACCGCCCGCTGCGACAGGATGGTGTGCATCTGGTTGCCTTCCTGGCGCGGCGCCGTCTCCGCCACGGCGACCTCCGCCAGCTCCTCGATCAGGCGCTCGAGAATGCGGCGCCCGATCTCGGGATGCGCCATTTCGCGGCCGCGGAAGAAGATCGTCGCCTTGACCTTGTCGCCGTCGGACAGGAAGCGCTCGATGTGCTTCTTCTTGAACTGATAATCGTGCTCGTCGACCTTCGGCCGGAACTTGATTTCCTTGACCTCGATCACTTTCTGATGCTTCCGCGCCGAGCGGGCACGTTTCTGTTCCTGATACTGGTATCGACCGAAGTCCATGATCCGGCAGACCGGCGGGGTCGCCGTGGCCGCAATCTCGACCAGGTCGAGACCCTTTTGGCGCGCGATCGCGAGCGCCTGCGGCGGCGGCATGATGCCGAGCTGTTCGCCGTTTTCGTCGATGACCCGGATCTCCCGGACTCGGATGCGTTCGTTGACCCGCGTGCGATCATCGCGCCGCGGACTGCGATCAAAAGCGATAAGAACCTCCTCTACCGAACTTGAACCCCGGTCGCCGATACGCGGCGGCCATCAGCTCGCGGCCGCGAGCCCCGCCTCGGGTTCTCCCCTGGCGGCAATTTCGGCCAGCGCCTGTCGGACGAATTCCTCGACGCTGCGTGCTCCCTGATCGCCGCCGCTCCGGCTGCGGACGGCGACCGTGTGCTCCGCCGCCTCCCGATCCCCGGTGACGAGCATGTAGGGAATCTTCTGGAGCTGGGCTTCACGGATCTTAAAGCCGATCTTCTCCTGCCGCTCGTCCAGTTCGACCCGCAGCCCGGCCGCCGCCAGGGCGTCCCGGACCGAGCGGGCGTAGTCGGCGTGGCGATCGGCGATCGGCAGGATCCGCACCTGCACCGGCGCCAGCCACAGCGGAAACGCGCCGGCATAGTGCTCGATCAGAATGGCAATGAACCGCTCGAAGCTGCCGAAGATCGCCCGATGGATCACCACCGGTCGGTGCTCGGTGTTGTCGGCCCCGATGTACTTCAGATCGAACCGTTCCGGCATCTGGTAATCGAGCTGGATGGTGGCACACTGCCACTGCCGGCCGATCGCGTCGGTGATGTCGAAGTCCAGCTTCGGCCCGTAGAACGCGCCGTCGCCCTCGTTGACCGTGTACGGCTGGTTGGCGGCGTCGAGCGCCGTCCGCAGCGACGCTTCGGCGTGGTCCCACACCTCGACGGTGCCGAGGAATTTCTCCGGACGCGTCGACAATTTCACCGTATAGGGAAGGCCGAAGTCTCCGTAGACGCGCTGCACGAGGCGGAGCAGCCGCTCGACTTCCTCGGCGATCTGCGACTCCATCACGAAGCAGTGCGCATCGTCCTGCGAGAACTGGCGGACCCGGGTCAACCCCGAGAGCACGCCCGATGGCTCATTGCGATGGAGCGGCGTCTGCTCGTGGAACCGGATCGGCAAATCCTTGTAGCTCCGCAACTCGCTGGCGAACACGAGGAAGTGCCCCGGGCAGTTCATCGCCTTGAGCGCCATCTCCTCGTCGTCGGACGATTTCACGAGGAACATGTTCTCACGATAGAACGACCAGTGTCCCGATCTCTCCCACAACGCCTTGTTGTAGATGATCGGGGTCTTGACCTCCTGGTAGCCGGCAGGGAACAGCACGCTGCGCATGTAATCGGCGAGCGTGTTGTAGAGGACCGTGCCCTTGCCCAGCCAGAACGTGGCGCCGGGCGCCCAGGGGTGCCCGATGAAGAGCCCGAGCTCCTTGCCCAGCTTCCGGTGGTCGCGCATCTTCGCTTCGTCGATCCGCTTCAGATGCGCCTGCAGATCCTTCTCGGCGGGGAACGCGGTGCCGTAGATGCGCTGCATGGGCTGGTTGCGCGCGTCCCCCTTCCAGTAGGCGTTCGACGTGCTCAACAGCTTGAAGGCCTTCAGGCGTCCGGTCGACGGCACGTGCGGGCCGACGCAGAAATCAACGAACGTGTCGCGGTCCTTGATCGTGTAGCACGAGACGAGGGGCTCGCCGGAGGTCTTCTCGTCGATCAGCTGCACCTTCAGCGGTTCGCCGCGGTCGGCAAAGAAGCGCAGCGCTTCGTCGCGCCGCCACATCTGCCGCTCGAAGGGCAGGTCCTGCGACGCCAGCGCCTTCATCTTTTGCTCGATCGCGGCCAGATCCTCGGGCACGAAGGGGCGGTCGACGACGAAGTCGTAAAAGAAGCCCTCGTCGATCGCCGGGCCGATTCCACATTGCGCCGACGGAAACAGATTGGTCACGGCCGCGGCCAGCAGGTGCGCGGTGCTGTGTCGGTAAAGCGCCAGGGCTTCGGGCGAATCGGCGGTCACGATCCGTACTTTCGCGTCCGCCTGGAGCGGAAACGTCAGGTCGACCAGGCGGCCGTCGACGACGGCCGCGAGCGCCGCCTTGGCGAGGCGCGGCGAGATCGACGCCGCCACGTCCGCAGGCGTGCTGCCGGCGGGCACTCGACGGCTTGACCCGTCGGGCAGCAGAACCGAGACGTCGCTCATGAAGATCGTTTCGTGCTAATGGTGCTAACCCGTGCTACGGGTGCTAAAGGTGCTGGTGCCAAGGGTGCTCATGGTGCTACCGGTGCCGGTCCTAATGGTGCTAACGGTGCCGGTCTAACAGTGCCAACGGTGCTCAATGGTGCTCACGTTACCGACTGGTGCTCGAGGTGCCCGCGGTGAGCACCTTCAGCACAGCACCGTTGGCACTATCAGCACCGTCAGCACCGCACCCTCGGCACCGACAGGACCTTTAGCACCTTTAGCACCGACGGCATACATCTGCTAGCGCCTGCGTTTTGTGTCTGGTAGGCGCGGGTGGAGTCGAACCACTGACCTCCTGCGTGTCAAGCAGGCGCTCTAACCACTGAGCTACGCGCCTATGTCTTGAAAACACAGGCCTTGCCGGAACGATCAGTGTAGCAAACGGGCGAAAGGGGAGTCAATGAATCGGCGGCATGTCGTTAGGCGGCCGCCTTCTTGTGGATCCGATCGAGGGCGGCGTCCAGGATGGCGTCCTTTGCTGGAGCCGCTTCTCCGAAATCGGTGTCAGGCTCGTCGATCTCGACGTCCGGGGACAGGCCCTTACCCTGGATCGCCTCGCCGGCGGGCGTGAGATACCGTGCGTAGGTGAGCCACAGGCCATTGCCCTCGGCAAGGCGGACCAGCTTCTGGATGCCGGCGCGGCCGAGCGTGCGCTCGCCGATGAGATCCGCACGCTTGTTGCCATCGAGCGCGGCCGCGAAGAGTTCAGCAGCCCCGGAGGTTCCGGTCGTGACCAGCACCGTCACCGGCAGCGTGACGCTGCCATCGCCGCTCGCGGCGGTCACAGTCTCGCGTCCGGTTTTTTCGTCGCGCCCGGCCTTGATCGCCAGCGTTCCGCTGGGCACGAACAACCGGGCGGCGTCGAGCCCGCTCTCGAACGTGCCTTCGGCGGTGTGACGGAGATCGACGATCAGGGACTTCGCCCCCTTCGACGTGACTTCCTCGACCTGGGTCTTCAGCTTGGCGGCGATGCCGGGTCCGAATGCCGCAATCCGGATGTAGCCGACATCGGGCGGAATCATCTTCGCGGTGACAACGGCTCCGGGGGCGGTTTCGCGCACCAGCTCGATCTGCCGCGGTTCGGCGGCGTTGCCGCGAATGACTGTCAGCATCACGCGGCTGCCGGGGGCCCCTCGCAGCAAACGGACGCCCTCGAACACGGACAGGTCGCGCGTCGGCTTCCCGTCGATGGCGCGCACGTAGTCGCCCGTATGCAGTCCGGCCTTGGCCGCCGCCGATCCATCGCGCGCCGCGATCACACGCAGGTAGTACTGCCTGGTCAGCTCGATTCCCACGTCGCCGGCGGGCAGCGCCTCATTGGACTCGACCGACTTGACCTGACGCGCCGACAGGTAGGCGCTGTCGGGATCGAGCCCGTCCGCCAGACCCCGCATCGCCCCATCCATCACCTTGTCGACCTTGGCGTCTTCGACGTAGTTGTTGAGGATCAGCGAGACAACGTCCTGGAACACCCGCAGGTGCTGGAATTCGGCGTCACCCGTAGACGCCCTGCCGAGCAGGCCGCCGACGACGATGAAGGCGAGCACGGGGGTGGAAATCAGCAGAACGGACACGCGGGTTCTGGTCGTCATGTATTGGCTTTCGCGGCGCGGCCGGGCGGCGCCGAGGGGTATCGTGTCGCCTCCTTTTTCAGGGGCGTTTCAGCCATTGTAAGGGATCGACCGCCTTACCGTCGATTCTCAGCTCGAAGTACAAGGATGGGTTGCCGGCCGGGTTTCGTCCCGTCAGCCCCAAAGTCGTTGCCGGCTCCACTTTCTCCCCTTTATGGACCGACAGGCTGCTGAGGTGTCCGTACAAGGAATAGTTGCGATCGCCGTGATCGACGATGACCAGGTTGGCGTAGCCGCTGAACTGATCGGCAAATGCCACGGTGCCCTCGTGGACCGGGTGAACGGCCTTGCCTTCGGGCAGCGACAGCTCGACGCCGTTGCGCTGGATGTCGATGCCGCTTCGCGCGGCCCGACCGAACCGCTGCGTCAGCACGCCGTCGGCCGGCCAGGGGAGTCCTCCGCGGAACGGAGCCAGCGGCAGGGCGGGAGCAGTGGCCGGATTCTTTCCGGCGGCCATCTGGGCGATCGAGGCCTGAAGCCGCTGCTGCGCCTCCTGCAGTTCCCCGGTGAGCTTCGCGTTGAGATCGCGCCGGGCGTCGATGGACGCGACCAGCGTGGTGTGCGCGGCAACCGCCCGATCGACCGCGGCGCGGGCCTCGCGGGCGCGTGACTGCAAGGCCTTCAGGTCGTGCGATCGAGTTTCGAGCACGGCCCGCTCCGCCGACAGGGCCGCCAGCGTGCGGCGATGCTCTTCGACGCGATCGCGATCGATCCGGTTGAGCGCCGCCGCCGTCCGATACGCCCGCCCGAGATCGCGGAGGTCGTTGACGTCGAGGAGCATCCGCCAATAGCCGGCTCCTCCGAGCTTGTAGAGCTGAACAAGCCGTCGTTCGAGGTCCGGCTCCTGCCGTTCCGCATCCGACTTGAGCGCCTCCGCCCGTTCGGTGGCGTCCTGAAGCTGGCGCTGGACGCCCGCCGCATCGCGCTCGATACCGGTCAGCTCCTCGACCTTGATCTGGCGATCGACCTCGAGCTTGCGCAGCTCGACGAGAAGCGTCTGCTCCTGCGTGGCGAGCGACTCGGATTCCTTCTGCAGCGCGGCGAGCCGATCGGCGGCGCGTTTGGCCAACGCCTCCGCCTGGGCCCGATCCGCGTCGGGCGCCTGGGCCGCGGTCGCCGCGGCCAGGAGGCCAGCGACGAGGAGCGCGACGAGGCGTCGCGTCAGGGCTGACCGCTGGCTGACGGCGACGCGCTCAGAACAGCGGCTTGCCATCGACGTCGCCTGGAATCGTGACCCCGAAGTATTTCAGCACCGTCGGCGCGATATCGATGATCCGCGGCGTTGACGTGCCGATCGGCCGGCTCGAGACGAGGACACCGGAGGTGACGGCGAAATCGTAGCCGCCGTGATCCGCGCTCCACTTGCGAGCGTTGGGATAGACGATTCCCTGCGGTGATCCGCCCAGGGTCGTCTGCCACGAGACGCGATACCCGTCGGTCATGCCAACCTGGAGCTCGGCGGCGTTCTGCAGGTACGGACCGGAGTAGATCTCGTCGCGCTTGTAGACCGCACGGATGATCGGCGTGCCGTCTTCCGGATCCTTCAGGGTCAGCAACCTGGCCGCGAGCTCGTCGGCCAGCTGGGCCGATTCGGCGCCGGGGCTGACGATCCCCTGCGCTTCGCGGCCGCGGAGATTGAAGTAGATCTGTCCGATGCCCATCGCGTAGGCGCGGGTGCGGCTCCAGTCCACGTTTTCCCAGAACGTGCCGCCTCCAAAGAGATCGGAGAGCTTCTTGTCGCCCTGCTGCTGGCCGTTGAGCACGAGGTAGCCCTGCTGCACCAGCCAGGTGTCGAGGTTGACTGACTTGCGCCAGGTATGGAACCCGTGATCGGAGACGATCATGACCGGCACGTCGGGACCGACGCGCTTGACCACCTCGCCCACGAAGTCGTCCGCCTTGCGGTAGACGCGCTCGATCGAATCACCGTACTTGGCGGCGAGCGCCGCGTCGTACATCGGGTGCTGCGGGTCGATGAGCCGCCACATCATGTGCTGCACCCGATCGGTCGATTCGATCACGCCGACGAGCAGATCCCAGTCCCGCGCGTCGAGACGATTGAGAATCACGCGGGCGCGATCGTCGAAGGCGACCATCAGATCGTCCATGAACGTCTTCTCGTCCATGCGCCCTTCATTGAGCGGCCACGTCGCCTCGGCCCAGCCGAGCGTCCGGTAGTACGCCGAGCTGCTTCGCCAGATCGGAGGCGAAGGACTCGGGTGTCGAGATCGGCACCGGCGGCTGATCCGGCTTGAAGTTGACCGGCGAGATGTAGAGCTGCAGCTCGCTGCCGGCGTTCATCAACAGCATCTGCACCATGCCGTGCACGCGGACGATCAGATTGACCTTGAACGTCAGGTCGATCCATTTCGTCCACTCGCCCTGTTTGAGCTGAATCGTCTGTCCGTCGATCTCCAGGGCGGCGGTCTTCGACGCGCGGTCCCAGCGGATCGTCATCGGCAGCCGGACGTCCTGGGCTGCCTGCAGCTCCGCGACGCGCGCGCGATCGCCCTCGCTCGAGCGTCGGCCCACGCTTCCGAATCGCTTCGATCTGCTGCCGGACGATCGGGCTCGGCGGTCCCTCGAGCTCGGTGCTGGCGGTATCCCCCTCGAACACCAGGTGCTTGAGGATGCCGCCCATTTCCGTGTTTCCCTCTTCGTAGCGACTCAGGTCGGTCGCGTAGTAGGAAAACGTTCCCATCGTGCCCCGGATATCGGGCAGCGGCAGGCCGGCCAACAGCTCGCCGTTCGGCACGTCTTCGGGCGGAAAGGTGACGGGAACGGTGAGGATGTCGGACCGTACACCGGCGCGCCCGCCGATGACCCAGAAGGACGTGCCGCCGCGCGTCGATTCGAGCTTGGGCTTCGAGAATCGGAAAATAGCTGAACAGAAACTTCGGCGGCGTCCGCTTCACCATCCCGAGGTCCGGGAGGTAGGTCGAGGTGTCGCGGACGAGGAAGTCGTAGATGTTGTGCTTGCCGGCGTTCATCCCGGTGGCGAACGAGGCCCATGCCGTGGGAGACTCAGGCGAGTGCGTGGTGCCGAGCGGGTACGAGCCGCCCTGATGCGCCAGCTTCGCGATGTTCGGGAGCTTGCCCTCACCCATCCAGCGGTCGAGCAGATGGGGATCCATCCCGTCGAAGCCCAGGATGACCAGTTTCTGCGAGTACGGCGACGGTCCGCGCCGGCCGCCGCCCGAACAAGCAAGCAGAGTTGCCGCGAGAGCCGTGGCGGCGGCGATCGTGCGAGCAGATTTCCGCATGGAATCCGTCCGATTATAGCCGCGGAACACGGGCCGCGGAATACGCGGAACACGCGGAACATGGGCCGCGGAATACGGGCCGCGGAATACGCGGAACACGCGGATACGGGCCGCGGAATACGCGGAACACGCGGAATACGGGCCGCGGAGTACGCGGAACACGCGGATACGGGCCGCGGAATACGCGGATCGCGCGGAATACAGGCCGCGGAATACGCGGAAGACGCGGAATACGATCAAGAGGACCGAGGACGAGTGGTCAGGGACCAGGGAACCAGGACTACGCGCGCCAGCGCGTGTGGTACCCTCGAAATATGCGGGCGTTAGGGGTGGATTACGGCGAGCGACGTATCGGGCTCGCGCTGTCGGACATGTCGGGCACGCTCGCGTCCCCGTGGAAGACGATTGTGAATCCGGGCAGCGTCAACCGCTTCGCCGACGAGCTCGTGGAAGAGGCGAATCGCGTTGCGGAAGAGGGCGGCCTTGCCGCGATCGTGATTGGGTTGCCGCGACGCCTCAACGGCGAGCCGACGACGCTGACGTCGACAGTCCGTCAGCTCGCGACGCTGGTGACCGTCGCGGTTGATTGTCCGGTCGTGCTGCAGGACGAGCGGCTCACGAGCTCCGAGGCTGATGAATTGCTCGCCCGCCGCGAACACGACTGGCGGCGCCGCAAGCGCGACATCGATGCGCTGGCCGCGGCGCTGATTCTGCAAGATTACCTCGACAGTCAAAGCCGACTCGTTCCTGCGCCCGACAGCGATCCTGCATGAAGCGAGTCGCCGCCGTCGTAATTCTGATCGCGCTCGCCGCCTTCGCCGGCGGAGCGCTCTGGCTCTACACCAGCGTCGATCGACCGTACAAAGGCTACGACGCGCCGGAGCAGTTCGTCGAAATCCCACAAGGATCCGGTCCGGCCGCGATCGGCCGCCGTCTCGTCGACGCCCAGGTCGTCCAAAGCCGACTGATATTCCGGTTGGCGCTGTGGCTGACGGGCGACGGTCGCCGACTCCAGGCTGGCGAATACAAGTTCGACGTGCCGATCAGCGCCCGACAGGCGATCGAGAAGATTGCCAAGGGTGAAGTCTACGTCCAGCCGATCACGTTTCCGGAGGGACTCACCATCAAGCAGATGGCGGCCCTCTACGAGTCTCGCGGCTTCGGCCCCGCCGATGCCTTTATCAAGGCAGCGCGCAACACGGCGCTGGCGAGCAATCTGGATCCAACAGCCCGCGATCTGGAGGGCTACCTCTTTCCCGATACCTACACGCTGGCGCGGAAGGCCACGGCCGATCAGCTCGTGGCGCGGATGGTCGAGGAGTTCCAGAAGGCGCTGACGCCCGAGATTCGTCAGCAGGCCAGCGCGCGCGGCCTCGACATCCACAAGCTCGTCACCCTGGCGTCGATCGTCGAGAAGGAGACGGGTCGGCCGGACGAGCGGCCGATCATTGCCGCCGTGTACAGCAATCGTCTGAAGATCGGCATGGGCCTGCAGTGCGACCCGACCGTGATTTATGCGCTGGATCGCCTGGGCCGTTACACCGGCAATCTCACCAGAGCCGATCTGCAGTTCGACTCGCCGTACAACACCTACCGGTACGCCGGCCTGCCGCCAGGTCCGATCGCGTCCCCGGGCCGCGCGGCGCTCGAGGCGGCCGCCAGTCCGCAGCCGGTTCCCTATCTGTATTTCGTGAGCCGCAATGACGGATCGCACGCCTTCGCCACGACCCTCGACGAGCACAACCGAAACGTCCAGCAGTACCAGGTGAAGTACTTCAGCGATCGACGGAAGAGCCGCTAGTCGCCGCGCCGCCCCATTTCAGTTTGCTGCGCAGCACGTCGAAATAGGTCCGCGCCGCCGATCTGACGACGCGAAGCGGGCGCTGGGCCCTGGTCACCGTCACCACGTCCGAGGATCGCAGCGGAAAGCCTGCCTGCCCATCGAACGTCACGAACACCTCGTCGTCGGCCTCCATGATCGGACGGACCTGCACCTGCGAGGAGGCGGGAATGACGATCGGTCGGTTGGTCAAGGTATGCGGGGCGATGGGCGTGAGCAGCAGCGCATCCACCGCTGGATGAACGATCGGTCCGCCGGCCGCCAGGTTGTAAGCGGTGGATCCAGTCGGCGTCGCAATGATCAACCCGTCGGCACGCACCCGCGTCACCGGGTCCTGCCCCACGGTCACCGCCATTTCGATGATCCGCGACAGCGCACCCTTGGTGATGACGATGTCGTTGAGGACGATGTGCTCGCCAAAGGCACTCCCGTCGCGGATGGTCCTGGCGCACAGCATCGCCCGCGGCTCGATGACGGCCGTGCCGTCCAGCACTGCCTCGAGCGCCGCATAGAGTTCCGGCAACGTGATTTCGGTCAGGAAGCCGAGGCTGCCGAAGTTCACGCCGAGAATGGGCACGTCGACCTCTGCCCGTGCGATGCGGCCGCCCATGCCGATGAACGTGCCATCGCCGCCAAGTACGACGATGACGTCGCAGTGGCGGGGCAGATCGTCGCGCGTGCTCGTCGGCCGGCCGGGCGGCAGCCCGGCGAGCGACGCGGTTTCGGTCTCGAACACAGCGCGGACGTCGCGGGCCTCGAGCCACCCCGCCAGTTCGGCGAGCACGCCTGCCGCCGCGTCGAGGCGGTGCTTCGCGATCAGCCCGACGCGGGTCACGGTTCTGGCGCTCACGGTTCGTTCAACATCCGCAGATTCATCGTCCTGGCGCGTGGCGAAGATGGAGGAAGAACTCGCGGTTGCCTTCCACGCCTTCGATCGGCGACGGCGACTCGCCGACGCGGATCAATCCTAGCTCACTTGCCGCGGCCGCCACCTCCTCGATCACCCTAGCGTGGACGCCGGCGTCGCGTACCAGGCCCCCCTTGCCGACCTCGTCCCGACCGGCCTCGAACTGCGGTTTCACGAGCGCGACGATGTTGCCGTCGGGACGGAGGAGCGGGACGACCGGGGGGAGGATGTGTCGCAGCGAGATGAACGAGACGTCGACGGTCACGAGATCGAAGCTGCGCGCGTCAATCGGCAGCTGCTCGGATGTGAGAGCCCGCGCGTTCATCCGCTCGATGACGATCACCCGCGGATCCTGACGTAACTTCCAGTCGAGCTGTCCGTGCCCGACGTCGAGGGCGACGACGCGCGTCGCCCCGCGCCGGAGCAGCACATCGGTGAAGCCGCCAGTCGATGCGCCGACGTCGAGCGCGAGCGCACCGTCGACGTCGAGCGCGAAGGCGGTCAAGGCATGCGCGAGTTTGATCCCGCCGCGACCGACGTACGGGTGATCGGGTTGCAGCAGCGTCACGGCGCTGTCGGCCGCGACGGCGGTGCCGGCCTTGGAGATTACCCGTCCGTCGACCTGGACCTGCCCCGCGAGAATCAGCGCCTGCGCGCGCTCCCGTGAACCGGCGAAGCCGCGCGCAACGACCAGCGAATCGAGGCGGACGCGCTGTTTCACGTCGTGCGGGTGAGGACCCACCGCGCGATGGCCGGCAGGTGGCCACCGATCTGTTCGGACGTCAGCGCCGCGAGCGCGCGATCGACGCTGGCTCCAGCCAAGGCGCGTGACGCCTCGAGACCGTGAATGGCTGGATACGTAGGTTTGCCGGCTGCGGCATCCTTGCCCGCCGTCTTGCCCAGGTTCGCCGCCGCCCCTTCCACGTCGAGGATGTCGTCCACGATCTGAAATGCGAGCCCGAGCTCGCTCGCGAAACCTTCGATCGCCGCCAGCTGGTGGTCGCTCGCTCCGGCCATGACCGCTCCCGACGCCGCGGCGGCTCGGATCAACGCGCCCGTCTTGCGCGCGTGCATGCTTCGCAGCCCGTCGACGTCGAAGGTCGCGCCGGAACCGGCGGCCGCGAGATCGATGGCTTGACCGCCCACCATGCCGCACGCGCCCGCCGCGTCGGCCACGAGGGCGAGCGCTCTGAGTTTTCGCTCGGCCAGAGCCGGCGCGGCGAGGCCGTCGACGGCGCGCGGCTCACGGGCGAGAAGCGCGAAAGCCTCGGTCAGCAGTCCGTCGCCCACGAGAATCGCGAGTCCCTCTCCGAACACCACGTGATTGGTCGGCCGCCCCCGACGCAGCGTGTCGTCGTCCATGGCCGGCAGATCGTCGTGGACCAGCGAATAGGTGTGAATGAGTTCGAGCGCGCATGCGGCGGGGAGTGCGAGGGCGCGCGCGGCAGCCGGATCCGCAGGCGCGACCGCTTCCGCTGATGCCAGGCAGAGGACGGGTCGAAGACGCTTGCCGCCGGCCAGCAAGCTGTAGCGCATCGCTTCCGATAGCCGGTCGGGGCAGGCAGGCGAGGCCGGCAGGAATGCGGCGAGCGCCCGATCGACGTCCTGACGGCGCGCGTCGAGCCACGCCTGAAGAGCGGGCGTGCTCACCGCGCGCGGGTGCCCTCGTCGTCGGCGTCGAGGCCAAGAGCGGCCGGCGCCGCGCGCACTTCGCCACGCTCGTTGAGGATCTCGATGCGGCGCTCCGCCTGCTCGAGCTGCGAGTGGCAGAAGCGCGAGAGCTGCACGCCACGCTCGAAGAGCGCGAGCGACTTCTCGAGCGCGAGGTCGCCCTGTTCGAGTGTCTTGACGATCGACTCGAGCTCCGCGATGGCGGATTCGAAGTCTTTGATTGTTGAATCCATGTGCTGCGGCGTCGCTGAGTCGGCTCGACTGGTCACGACTTGTCACTGCCCGGAATCGGCTCACCCGGCAGCCGACTCTCTACTTTGCACCCGAGCTCGCCGCGGGACAGCGTCAAGCGGACAGTATCACCTTCGCGGACCGAGTCGGCACTGCGGACGATGGCGGATTTGTCGGCGGTCCAGCAGACCGCATAGCCGCGCGCCAGGACCGCCAGAGGACTGAGGCTTTCGAGGCGTCCGGCCAGCGCGCGGAATTGCGCGTCAGCGCGGTGGCGTCTCCGGCCGGCGACCGCGGCGATTCGCGCCTCGACGCTCGTCAGCCGCACCCGGATCGACGCCAGACGTCGCGGCAGATCGTGCGCGTCGAGCCGCTGCCCGAGCGTGGTGAAGGCGCGTCGCTGTCGTGCTACCGTGCGCCGCATCGCGGTGGCGAGCTGGTTCGACGCGTCAGCGGCGCGCCGCTCGCGCGAGGCAACCCGCGCCGAGAACGCCGCCAGGCCGCGTCGACTCAACAGCGCGTGGACCGCGGCGCGCCGATCCTGGATCAGCCCGCGAGCCGATCCGTGAAGCCGCCCGATGAGCCGATCGATCCGGCTGGAGAACTCCTGGTGCGCCGCTACCACCATTTCGGCGGCCGCCGATGGCGTGGGCGCGCGCAGGTCGGCGACGAAGTCGGCGATGGTGACGTCCACCTCGTGTCCCACGGCCGACACGATTGGAACCGGAGAGGCGGCGATCGCCCGCGCCACCCGTTCCTCGTTAAAGGCCCAGAGATCCTCGACCGACCCGCCGCCACGGCCGACGATGATCACGTCGACGCCGTCGACGCGCGTCAACGCCTTGACCCCGCGGGCGACCTCGTCGGCGGCACCCTCGCCCTGCACGCGCGTTGGCCTGATCAGCAGACTCGCACGCGGTGCTCGCCGCCGCAACACCTTGATGATGTCGCGCAGCGCCGCGCCGTCGAGCGACGTCACGATGCCGATTCGCCGCGGCAGCGCCGGCAGAGGCCGCTTGCGTTTCGCGTCGAACAGCCCTTCGGCCTGCAGACGTTTCTTCAGCTGCTCGAACGCGAGCTGGCGCGCACCGACACCGTGCGGCTCCATGTGCTCGCAGACCAGCTGATACTCGCCCTTCGGCTCGTAGACGCTGATCCGGCCGCGCGCCACCACATGCAGACCGTCCTCGGGTTTGAACCGCAGATAGCGCAGCGACGTGCGGAACATGACCGCCCTGATCTGCGAGCTGGCGTCCTTGAGCGTGAAGTAGACGTGACCGGTGTTCCACACCCGGCAGTTGGAGATCTCTCCTTCGACCCAGATCTCACCGATGGTGTCTTCGAGCAGGCCGCGAATCGCGGCGGTGAGCTCGGCGACGGTGCAGACGCGCCGCTCGGGCGGCGCAGGCACGTCCGCTGGCGCCGTTCGCTCGGGCTCTTCGTCTTCGAAAGGGATGGAGAACAGGTCCGACACGCTCAGCCTCGCGCCGCGCTCCGGGCGGCAAGCGCCTCGACCTCGCTGGCGGAGAGATTGAGGCGGTTGATCGCCGTGGCGCGACCGGTTGACTGATCCGCGGTCACGATCACCGCGTTCAGTCGGCCTGGCCCATTGGCCGCTTCGAACTTTGCGGGCAGCCCATTGAGAAATTTTCCGAGCGCCGCTTCCACCGTGACGCCGATGATCGAATCATGCGGCCCGGTCATCCCGACATCGGTGAGGCACGCGGTGCCTTTCGGCAGAATCCGTTCATCGGCGGTCTGCACGTGCGTGTGCGTCCCGAACACCGCGGTGGCCCGTCCGTCGAGGTGCCAGGCCATCGCAATTTTCTCGGAGGTTGCCTCAGCATGGAAGTCGACAATGACGACACGCGCCCTGGCGCGTAATGCCTCGATCTCCTTCAGCACGACGGCAAACGGGTCGTCGAGAGGCTGCATGAAGATGCGGCCCATGACGTTGACCACGCCGATCGGTTCGCCGGTGCGGGTCTGTCCCAGGTAGCGGCCGCGGCCCGGGGCGGCGGCGGGGAAGTTCGCCGGGCGCAGCAGCTTCGGCTGGCCAGGCAGGTAATCCAGGATCTCCTTCTTGTCCCAGACATGATTCCCCGTTGTCATGACGTCGACGCCGTAGCTGAGGATCGTGTCCGCGATGTCGCCGGTCACGCCAAATCCCGCAGCCGAGTTCTCGACGTTGGCGATGACGAAGTCCAGCGATTCACGCTCGATGAGCGCGGGGATCGCCTGGCGCGCGATCTCGCGGCCGGGACGACCGAAGATATCGCCGATGAA
The DNA here is from genome assembly GCA_963771415.1 of uncultured Acidobacteriota bacterium. Lineage (GTDB taxonomy): Bacteria > Acidobacteriota > Vicinamibacteria > Vicinamibacterales > 2-12-FULL-66-21 > CAWAZT01. The sequence goes on from CAVYTI010000002.1 coordinate 375,083, forward strand.
GAGGATGCGCATGTCTAGCCGCGAACGGGAATGCGGATCTCACGGCCCCGCCGGTCTTCGATGCGTGGGATCGAGATGCGCAGCTCGCCGGACGTCAGCGAGGCCGTAGCTCGTTCCGCGTCGAACGATCCCTCGAGGCGGACGCCCCTGATGAACCGCCCGAACGTGCGCTCCGCGAGATGAAACGCCGCCTCATGACAGTGCTCGCACACCGGCGCCGGCTTGTGGCCGGACACCACCAGCACGTTGCGGGCGAAGACCACCTGCAGGGAATCGGCCGGTGCGCCCGGGAGATCGACGAAGACCTCGACCCCGCCGTCGGTTTCGATGACGTCCATCGGAGGAGAGCACTCCGCCGCGTCGGCGGGCTCGGACCGGCGCGCCTGGCCCCGGATCGAGTCGAAGAGGTGCCGCAAATCGTCCGGAAGCTCCAGCCGTTCGAACTGGATACGGGCCACCCGCGGATTCTAGCACTCTCCGAAGGGCGCCGAGACGATCGCATGATTGAGCGTATTAGGCTAATATAACATGCTTGACACAAGCTCATATGACGACTATACTTTGGTCGTGAAGTTGTTCGTAGCGACAGGAGGAAAGGCAAATGACACTCGTTCGCTGGAACCCGGCTCGTGAGTTGGCGACGATGGAAATCGACCGGCTGAACCGCATGTTTGGCGACTTTTTCGACCGCGCGGCCCATCGTTCGTGGGTGCCCGCCGTGGACATCTATGAGACCGACGCGCATGAGTACGTCATCAAGGCGGACCTGCCGGAGATGAAGCGCGAAGATATCGGCGTGACGTTCGACAACGGCGTGTTGACCGTGAAGGGGGAGCGTCGTGCAGAGTCCGGCGGCGGCAGCGCCCAGCGACTCGAGCGCTACCAGGGCAGCTTCGTCCGTTCGTTCGTGCTGCCGTCGGGGATCGACGGGGCCCGGATCTCGGCGTCCTACAAAGATGGTGTGCTGACGATTCAGGTGCCGCAGCGCGAAGACGCGAAACCCAAGCAGATTCAGGTTCAGGAGTAACTTCGATGGCAGCTCACTGGGATTTGATGGGGGAGCTCGGCTCCATGCAGGATCGAATCCATCGGATGTGGGGCCAACTGCACGATCGCACGGTCGACGGCGTTGGCCTGTGGATGCCCGCGGTCGATATCTATGAGACCGATGACAAGGCGATCGTGGTCAAGGCAGATCTGCCGGGCCTCAGGCGTGAGGACATCGATCTGACGGTCGAGAACAGCACGCTGACGATCCGCGCGGAGCGCCGGCCGGAACAGGGCATCGCCGCCGGCCGTTTTCATCGCGCGGAGCGAGCCTACGGCACGACGTCGCGGTCGTTCACGCTGCCGACTACCGTCGATGCGTCGCTGGTGAAGGCGGACTATCGTGACGGCGTGCTCACCGTGCGGCTGCCGTTGCGGCAGGAGGCGAAGCCGCGGCAGATTCAGGTCGACGTTCAGGGCTGAGTACGGAGGGCCGAACACGGCCCTCCGTTTTCTTTCATTCGTCACCCGTCCCGCTGGCCGCTGCCCGTGGCCTCGTGGACGGTTTTCATGTACCCTGCTGGGCCATGGCTGACGTCACCGATTCGCAGGACTCCGCCGGCTCGGAATCGTCCACGCAGGAACCCGCGGCGCCCATCACCAGCCGTTTTCTGTTTGTCGATGTGGCGGCGCAGCGCGCCAAGCAGCTCCGCCGCGGCGCGCTTCCGCGCATCGATCGCCCGGCGAGCGGCACTCACAAACTCGAGCGCCTGGCGATGGAAGAAGTTCGCACCGGGGCCATTCATTACACGCTCCCGACGGCTACAGACCTGGGCGTCCCGCGGTAAGGCCGGCCGTTTCACGATCGGTCGGAACTTCCTCGGGCTCCCTGGCGTAAACGCCATAAGGGAACTACCAGGAGGCTGCCGATGCTCGGGCTCATGGTGCTTGGGATGATCGGGGTCGTGCTCTTCGCCGGAACCGTCGCGCTGCTGACGGTCCTCAAGATTTTCGTGCGGCTTCTGCTGCTGCCACTGCTGCTCATCAAGTGGCTGATCGCAGGCGTGCTGTTCATGGCGCTTGGACCGGTTCTCGTCCTCGCCGGCCTGCTGGTGGCGTTCATCGTCGGCGCGTCGCTGCTGGTGCCGCTGGCGCCGTTCCTGCTGGCCGCCGGCCTGATCTGGCTGCTCGTCCGAGCGAACCGCCGACCGGTTGTGGTCTAGCGCTCCCTCATGCCGGCGGTTCGCCGCTGAACACGGCGAGCCGTCCGACCTCCTGAAATCCCAGCGTTCGTGCCGCCGCCAACGAGGCGATGTCGTCGACGGTCGCGCCCCAGACCGGCCATCGGCCGGTTTGCCACATCTGACGCGTCATCGCCCGTACCGCGCGCGCCGCGTATCCACGACGTCGGTAGTCGTTGAGGGTCTCAATCGAGATGTCCCACCATCGCTCGGTTCGCAGGGCGGGGTAACAGAAGGACACCGGGAGTCGTCCGGACCACGCCGCCGCGACCGGTGTGGGTTCGAGGGCAGGAGGGACGTCTCTATCCGGGAGCTCGCCCGGCACGTACCGCGCCACCGGTCTACCGTTGAGCGCGTCTGCGATCTCGCGCCGCAGGGCCGGTGGCAGGTGATTGAGCGGCGGCGCGTCTCGCAACGAAAACACCCGCGTATCCTCGTCGACGCCGGCGTCCCATGAGGGACGATTCGGCAGCGCGTGGAGCACAGCGGTGGTGCGCGACCAGCCGGCGAGCGCGCCGGCCACGTGCGGAACGTCCCGTGGCTGGCAGAGGACATTGATATCGCCATCGAGCCCGCGGACGACTTCCAGGATGAGCGGGCGCGGCGGGCGACCGACGATCGACACGACGGCGGCGTCGGCAATGAACACGACGAAGCCGTCGGCCGCCGCTTCCGGCTGGGAGGAGAAGGCCACCTCGGCGCGACCCGACAGCAGCATGCCGCGGGTGTCGACCCGCCACGGGTCGTCGGGCACGCGCTCGAGCGCGACATCGATCATGACGCGAAGATCGGCGGCCGGTCGTGCCACCACGCGGCGCGACGCTCGATCGCGTCCGCCGCGCGCAGCAGCGAGGTCTCGTCGAAGGCCCGTGCCGTCAGGTGGAGGCCCGCCGGCAGACGCTCGGGCGTCAAGCCGCACGGGATGCTGATCGCCGGCAGGCCGGCGAGCGGCGCGCCGACGGTGAAGACGTCGGAGAGGTACATCTGCAGCGGATCGTCGGTGCGATCGCCGAGCCGAAACGCGGCGGTCGGCGTGGTCGGGACGGCCACGACATCGACGTGCGCGAAAGCCTCGTCGTAATCGCGGCGGATGAGCGTGCGGATCTGCTGCGCCTTGAGGTAGTAGGCGTCGTAGTAGCCGGCACTCAGGATGTAGGTCCCGATCATGATCCGTCGCTTGACCTCCGCGCCGAAGCCGTCGCCGCGAGTACGCTCGTACATCTCGCGCACTGAGCCGGCGGCGACGCGCGAGCCGTAGCGCACGCCGTCGAATCGCGCGAGATTCGAGCTGGCTTCGGCTGGCGCCACCAGATAGTAGACGGGAATCCCCATTGCGGCATGCGGCAGCTCGACGTCGGTCACCTGCGCGCCCGCGGCGACCAGTTCGACGAGACCGCGCTCGAAGGCGGCGAGGACGCCGGCGTCCACGCCTTCCGCGAGCAGGTGGCGTGGAACGCCCACGCGGAGCCCCTGCACATCGCCGGTCAAGGCCGCCGCGTAGTCCGGCACCGGCAGCGTCGCCGTCGTGGCGTCATGGGAATCGGCGCCGGCGATCACGCCAAGCAGCGTGGCAGCGTCTCGCGCCGACCGCGCAAACGGACCGATCTGATCGAGCGACGAGGCAAACGCGATCAGCCCGTAGCGCGACACGCGGCCGTAGGTGGGTTTCAGGCCGATCACTCCGCACAGCGCGGCTGGCTGCCGGATGGATCCGCCCGTATCGGATCCCAGCGCGATCGGCACGAGCCCGGCTGCCACCGCCGCGGCCGAGCCGCCCGACGAGCCGCCCGGCGTGCGATCGAGCGCCCACGGATTTCGCGTCGGTCCGAACGCCGAGTGTTCCGTCGAGGAGCCCATCGCGAATTCATCACAGTTCGTCTTGCCGACAATCACCGCGCCGGCGTGCTCGAGCCGCTGCACCACCGTGGCGTCGTAGGGCGGCACGTAGTCGCGCAGCACACGCGAACCGGCGGTCGACGTCACGCCGGCGAGACACAGGTTGTCCTTGATCGCGATCGGGACGCCGAGCAACGGCTTATCGGGGTGTGTCCGTTCGCGGTCGGCTGCGGTCGCGTGCGCCTCGGCCCGCTCGGCGGGCACCGTGTGAAAGGCATGCAGCTGGGGGTTGTGGGTCCCGATGGCGTTCAGCGTCTGGCGGCACAAGTCGGTGGCGGAGACGCGGCCGTCGGCCACCGCCGCCCGAATCTCAGCCACGCCATATGACCTGCTCATGACCCCAGCACCCGTGGTACTTTCACGAGACCTCGGGGGCGATCGGCGTCGGGCGCCTGCGCCAGGATGAGGTCGCGATCGAGCGAGGGTTGCGGCTGGTCTTCCCGCAGCGGCGCGAGCGCGGCGGGCACCGCGATGTGCGCCGTGGGCGGAACGCCCGATGTGTCGATCTGCTGCAGCTGCTCGGCATAGGCCAGGATGCCGGCGAGCTGCCCGGCGAAGCGGATCGTCTCGGCCTGCGTCAAATCGAGACGGGCGAGCGCCGCGATGCGCTCGATGTCGGCGGATGTCAATCTGTCGGACATGCGAGGGATGGTAGCACCGATGAACAGACCTGCCGCCGTCGCCGGCACCTGGTACCCGGGAACACCCGGCGCGCTGGCTCGCGAGGTCGATGAGTATCTCGCCGCCGTCGGCGCGTTGCCCGCCGGACGGATCGACGCCATCATCGCGCCCCACGCCGGCATCATGTTCTCCGGCCCGGTCGCCGCCTACGCCTACAAGATCGCGGCAGCCTCAGGACCGTACGACGCCGCCGTCCTCGTCGGGCCGTCGCATTTCGTCGCCTTCGACGGCGTCGCGCTCTATCCGGACGGCGCCTTCGAATGCCCTCTCGGATCCGCGACGATCGCCGAATCCCTCGGTGCCGATCTGCTCGCCGCATCGACCATCGTCCAGCCGTTGCCGTCCGCCCATCGGCGCGAACACTCGCTCGAGATGCAGTTGCCGTTCCTCAAGCGGCTGCTTCCGGATCTGCCGATCGTTCCCTTGCTCATCGGCTATCAGACACGCGACACGATCGAACGGCTGGCCGATGCGCTCGGCCGGCTGGCGACCCCGCGCCGCCTCCTGCTTGTTGCCAGCAGCGATCTGTCGCATTACTTCGACGCCCGGACCGCCATGTCGCTCGACCAGCGGGTGCGCGAGTGCGTGGCGGACTTCGACGCCGCCCGCCTTCTCGAGTTGTTCGAGCAGTATCCGGAAGGGGAGCGCGGACGCTACGTCGCCTGTGGCGGTGGGGCGATCATCGCGGTCATGCTGGCGGCTCGCGCCCGCGGCGCGGCGACGGCGCGCACCCTCCGCTACGCCCACTCGGGCGAGATCTCAGGCGACAACGAGGGGGTCGTTGGTTATCTGGCCGCCGCCTGCGGAGCATTCTTCGATGTTCACTGATCGCGAGAAGCGGCAGGTTCTCGAGATCGCGCGCGCGGCCGTCCTGGCCGAGGTCACCGGGACAGCGCCGCCCTCACCCGTATCGATCGATCTTCCCGAGGCGACCGGTGCGTTCGTGACGTTGAGGCGCCGCGGCACGCTGCGCGGGTGCCTCGGCACACTCGAATGTCGCGAGTCGCTGGCGCTGGAGATCGCGAGGTGTGCGGCGAGTGCCGCCCGGGAAGATCCGCGCTTTGCCCCGGTCGCGCAGAACGAATTGCCGGACCTGCGGATCGAAGTCTCCGTGCTCGGACCACTCGAAGCGATCGATCCCGTCGACCCGGATGCCATCGTGATCGGCCGACACGGGCTGGTCGTACAGCGCGGCGCCCATCGCGGGCTGCTGCTGCCGCAGGTCGCGCCCGAATGGGGCTGGACGCCGAACGAGCTCCTCGTCCACACCTGCCGCAAGGCCGGCCTCGACGACCAGGCCTGGCGGCACGGCGCTCAGGTCTTTCGCTTCGAAGCGGAGGTCTTCGGCGACTGACCGACCAGTCGTCGCAGGACCTGGAGGTTCCTGCGATCGAGCGGATCGACGTCGCTGCGCCGGCGGCTCTCGGCCGTATCGAGCTTGGGGGTTTCGAGCAGCATCGGCAGCGCGGCGAACCGAGAGTCGTTGACAATCCGCCGGAAGGGCTCGAGCCCGAGCCAGCCTTTGCCAATGTGCTCGTGACGATCGACGCGGCTGCCGCAGGGTTTCTTCGAGTCGTTCATGTGAAACGCCTTCAGTCGCGAAAACCCGACGATCCTGCCGAAGGCGTCGAACGTCTGGCGATAGCCATCTTCCGAACCGATGTCGTATCCCGCGGTCAGCAGGTGGCAGGTGTCGAGGCAGACTCCGACGCGTGGCGAGCCGCCGAGCGCGTCGATGATGGCGGCGAGATGTTCGAACCGGTGGCCGAGGTTGGTTCCCTGGCCGGCCGTGTGCTCCAGCAGGATCATCGTCCCGCCCTCGGGACGCGAGCTCAGCACCTCGCCGAGGCCATCGGCAACCAGGGCGAGACCGTCGCGCTCCGTCCCTGTTGTGAACGATCCCGGATGCATGACCAGCGCGTCGAGACCAAGCCGTTCGGCGCGATCCAGTTCCTCGCCCAAGGCCTCGATCGACTTGCGTCGGAGCAGGGGATCGGCGGCGGCGACGTTGATGAGGTAACTGTTGTGCGCGATGACCGGGTGGATGCGCGTTTCGCGAACGCGCCTTCGGAACAGCGCGATTTCCTCGTCCGGCAGAACCCGCGCCCGCCACTGTCCGACCGACTTCGTGAAGATCTGCAGCGCCTCACAGCCGCTCGCCACCGCCCGGTCCACCGCGCGCGGCAACCCGCCCGCGATTGAGAGATGAGCACCGAGGCGGGGCACAGCCTGATACTAACGCGGGTCGTGATCCGTGCCTTGAATCAGCAGGAGCTCGCGATGAGCCAGAGCGCTCCGCCTGTTGCTCAGGCTCCGGCTCGTAGCCCTACAATGTTCCCGTGCGTCGCACGCTTCCCCTTTTCGTCGCGATCTTCACGCTGACCTGGTCGTCGGTCAGCCACGTCGGCGCCTGGGGCTTCACCGGCCACAAGCTCATCATGGGGCGCGCCATCGGGCTGCTGCCTCCAGAGATTCGTCCCTTCTTCGAGAGCTATCGCACGACCATCGTCGAACACGCCATCGATCCCGATACCTACCGGACGATGGGGTTCCTCGACGAGCCGCCGCGACATTTTCTCGACATGGACGCCTACGGCGCGTTTCCGTTTCCGGCGCTCCCGCACGACAAGAACGAGGCGGTCGCCAAGTACGGAGTGGAGTTCGTCACGAAGAACGGACTGTTGCCGTGGCGCGCCCAGGAAGTGGCGGATCGCCTGCGCGACGCGTTCAGGCAGACGACGCCGTTCGCGCGAGATGACATCAAGCTCTTCTCGGCAGTCGTCACGCACTACATCGGCGATGCGTATCAGCCCTTTCACGCGGCGCTCAACTACGACGGCCAGCTCACCGGTCAGCAGGGTGTGCACGCGCGATTCGAGACCGACCTGGTCGAGCGGTATCAGGACAAGCTTTCGCTCACCCCGGCAGCCGTGACGCCGGTCGACAACGTCCGGGAGTTCACCTTCGCCGCCTTGTCGGAGAGCTTCCAGCAAGTCGATGCGATCCTGTCAGCCGACCGCGCCGCTGCGACCGGCCGAGAGGCGTACGACGAGGAGTACTACGCGAAGTTCTTTGCGCAGGCTCAGCCGATTCTCGAGAAGCGGATTTCGGGGGCGATCACCGCCGCGGCCTCGATCATTACCAGCGCATGGGTACAAGCGGGAAAGCCCGACTTGCCGGTGGTCGCTCCGCCGCGGCCGCCACGACCGATTGTGCGACAGCCGTAGCGGCTCAGTCGATAGGCGGTCGGCGCCGACCCAGCCTGCGTTCGATTCCCCGTTCGATCGGGTGCAGGATCAACAGGACGGCGAGCGTGACTGCGCCACCGATGACCGCGAGGTGATAGTCGCCGGCGCCGGCGGCCACCCCAAGCGCCGCATTGACCCAGACCGTGGCCGCGGTCGTCAAGCCAATCACGTGATTCCGATTCCTGACTATCGCTCCTGCGCCCAGGAAGCCGATTCCGGTCACAATCTGTGCGGCGATGCGTCCTGGATCCCCATTCCGGTCGGACAGCACGATCGACATGATCGTGAACACCGCCGAGCCCAAGGCGATCAGGATGTTCGTCCGGAAGCCGGCGCTCTTGTGGCGAATCTCCCGTTCAACGCCGATGATTCCGCCGACGGCAACGGCGACCAGCAGCCGACGGACGATTTCGGTATCCGTCAGCATGGCCGCAGATCTGAAAGCGTGGCACCCGGCTTGCACCTGTGAGGTGTCCAGGAGGGTGCATGCTCTGGACGATCGTCGTACTGCTGCTGATTCTGTGGGTGCTCGGGTTCTCGTTGCATGTGGCGGGCGGACTGATTCACCTGCTGCTGGTCATCGCCCTGGTGGTGATTGTTCTCCGTCTGCTGACCGGTCGCCGAGTGTAGGGATCTTCCTATGTGAGAGGTCGTCGGCCGGCAGAGTGGCACGTCAGGGCTCAATCCAGAGCCGGGTGCGATCGGCTGGCACTTCGATGTCGGAGTGCCACGTCGTTCGTCCATTGGACTGGACGCGGAGATCGTAGCGGCCGGGCTGTACGACGAAGAGCGCATAGCCGATCCCGCCGAAGCGCTTGGCGGCTTCCTGCTGCCGGCTGCCGGCGGCAAAAATCGCCACCTCCGCCTGCCGGTCGTGTGGCCGAACTTCCAGCGCACCGAATCCGTTCTGAAAATTAATGACTTCGAGATGCCGGCCGTCTTCGTCCGGGTAAGGCATCACGATCAGGCGCTCCGCCCATCGGATGCTGAGGACGCGCCCCTCGCGCTCGTGAATCACCTGCGCGTCGTACATACCCTGGGGCACTGCGGTCTCGACGACGCTGCGGGCACGTGCCTCGGCGAGCGGGCTCTGGCGTTCGCCAGCGCGGAAGATATTGACGCGGCTCTCGGCCGTCACCTCCTCCGCGCCGTTGAAGACGCGGATCAACAGGGTGAGCGGCGGCGGCGCCTGGGTGCCGAGTACGACGGCGAGCGCCATCGCGACGAGCATGCTCGGATGTTAGGAACGTCGCTCCGGGGTGTCAAGCGCGGACAGGCGGCGGGTGTTATCGTTACGAACAGGCGGTCAACGGGCGACACGATGGACGTCTTTCTGGTGCCGGTCAGCGCGGAGCGCTACGAATTGTATTGCGAGGAGCCGGACGAGCTGCCGGCGCCACCCGGAGTCGAACCGTCGTCGGGAGTGTTCCGTCGTATGGCGCACCGCTTCCGCGAAATGCTCGCCGAGGCTGAACGCGAGCGCCGCCGCGGGCCAGTGCCGGACGGTCCGGCGCCGGGTCTGGCCGCACGCGTCAAGTCCCGCCTGTTGCGTTACGTCTCGGAAACGCTCGCCGAGCAGCGACTGCTGTGGCAGCTGCGCGGCCGGACGGAGGCCCGGCTGATCCATCCCGACGACCTGCCCGCGACGCACGCCAACGAGGTCCTGCGGCGAATGCTCCGGCGCGACTTCGAGCGTCACCGCTTCTGGCTGGTGCTCGACAGCCTGGGCCTGATCGCCTCTGCCGCGCTGATGCTCCTGCCCGGGCCCAACATCGTCGCGTACTACTTTGCCTTTCGGATCGTCGGACACTTCCTCTCGGTCCGTGGCGCCCGGCAGGGACTGGGCAAGGTTCAGTGGGACGCCGAGCCGAGCGCGCCGCTCTCCGCGCTGCGGGCGGTCGTGGCGGTCGCGCCGGACGCGCGTGCCGAACGGGTTCACGCCGTCGCCGAGACGCTCCATCTCGAGCACCTGGCGAGCTTCTTCCAGCGCGCCGCCACGCCCTGACGTGATGCACGCGCTTGGGGACCGCCGCGTTGCGCCGTATACTGCGTCACTTGACGCTCACCGAACTTGCCGAGCGCCTCGGCTGCCGCCTCGAGGGCGACGGACGACTCGAAGTCACTCGCGTCGCCGGCATCGAGGCCGCGGGCCCCGGCGATCTCACCTTCTTCGCCAATCCGAAATACGCGCCGCAGCTGCGCGAGACGCAGGCCACCGCGGTGATCGCCAACGATGCCGCCGACGGGATGCCCTGCGCCGTCCTGCGCAGCGCCAATCCCTATCTCGCCTTCGCGCGCGCCGTGGCGCTGTTCGCGCCGCACGACGTCCGCCCGCCGGGCGTCAACCGTCTTGCCGACGTTGCCGCCACCGCCGTCATCGCCGCCGACGCCTCGATCGCCGCGTTCGTCAGCATCGCCGACGGCGCGACGGTGGGCGCCCGCACGACGATCTATCCGCACGTGACGATCGGCGCAGGCGCGCGCATCGGCGAGGATTGCGTGATCCACGCGCGAGCCTCGATTCGCGAGCGCGTGCGGCTCGGCAATCGCGTCATCGTGCAGGACGGCGCCGTGATCGGGAGCGACGGGTTCGGATTCGCGCACCGTGAGGACGGCACTCACCAGAAGATTCCTCAGATTGGCGATGTGGTGATCGAGGACGACGTGGAGATCGGGGCGAACGCCGCGATCGACCGTCCGGCGGTGGGGGAGACGCGGGTCGGCGCCGGGAGCAAGATCGACAACCTCGTGCAGGTGGCGCACGGCGTGAAAATCGGTCGCGATGTGCTGCTCGCCGCGCAGGTCGGCGTCGCCGGCAGTACGGTCATCGAAGACCGTGTGACGCTGGCAGGTCAGGTCGGGGTCGCAGGTCATCTGCTGATCGGAAAAGGGGTCGTGGCCACCGCGCAGTCCGGCATCCCGAACTCGGTCGAGGCCGGTGCCTTCATTTCCGGCTACCCGGCGATCGACAACCGCGAGTGGCTCAAGGCGTCGGCCGTGTTTCGACGGCTGCCCGAGCTGAGAAAGCTGGTCACCGAGCTGCGCCGGCGGCTCGACGAGATCGATCGTCGCCTCGGCGCCTGACGGAGGGTCCACTCGAGGCATGTCATAATCGATCCTTCATGCTTGTTCATGCTCGTGGGCGACGCCTGACGGTCGCGGTCGTCATTGCCGCCGTTCTCGCCGCCTTCTCGCCGACGGACGCGGCCGTCAGACCGCCGCGACTCGACTACACGATGACCACGCTGCCCAACGGCCTCAACGTGGTCTTCCTCGAAGATCACTCCACGCCGATCGTTCACCTCCAGATCTGGTACCACGTCGGGTCGAAGAACGAGCGTCCGGGACGGACCGGGTTCGCACACCTCTTCGAGCACATGATGTTCAAGGGATCGAAGAACGTCGAACCCGAAGGACATCCGTCCTACATCTCGAGCGTCGGCGGGCAGAGCAACGCTTACACCACCGAAGACGCGACCGTCTTCTGGGAGACGGTGCCCTCGCAGTACCTGCCGCTCGTGCTCTGGCTCGAGGCCGATCGCATGGCGACGCTGCGCATCGAGGACAAGACGTTCAAGACCGAGCGTGAGGTCGTCAAGGAAGAGCGGCGGATGCGGGTTGAGAACCAGCCGTACGGGCGTCTGCAGGAAATCATCAGCGACCAGGCGTTTGCCGTCCATCCCTATAAGCACCCGGTGATCGGCAGCATGCAGGATCTGGAGGCCGCGTCGATTGGCGACGTGCGCGACTTCTTCCAGACCTACTACGTGCCGAACAACGCGACGGCAGTGCTGGTCGGCGACTTCGATTCGAAGGAAGCGCTGGGGCTGGTGTCGCAGTATCTCGGTCGCGTGCCGAAGTCGGAGAAGCCGGTTCCTCGCGACATCCCCAAGGAGCCGCCGCAGACGAAGGAGCGGCGCGTCCGTCTCGAGGAATCGTGGCCGCTGCCGGCGGTGGTCGTCGCCTACCACATCACCTACGACGGCAATCCCGACTCGTATCCGCTGCACGTTGCGTCGAAGATCCTGTCGGACGGGCAGAGCTCGCGGATCTATCGCAAGCTCGTGTACGAGACCGGCATCGCGCTGGCCGCGTTCGGCGGCGGCAACATCATCGAGGATCCGAACCTGTTCTTCGCGGTCGCGATCGTGCAGCCGGGGCACACGCCCGAGGAGGCGGAGAAGGCGCTCGTCGCGGAGCTCGATCGGCTGCGCTCCGAGCCGGTCTCGGCGAGCGAGCTGCAGCAGGCGAAGAACCAATTCGCCCGCGATTACATCCTGCAGCGCGAATCCGACCAGAGCAAAGCGGAAGTGCTCGGACACGCCGTCATCATTCACAACGACATCAAGACCGCCGACGGCGAGTTCGATATCTTCCAGAATCTCACCACCGCTGACGTGCAGCGCGTGGCGCGGACCTACTTCACGCCCGAGAACCGGCTGGTGCTGACGATCATGCCCAAGGCCGTCGCGCCACAGCCGGAGGTCCAGTGACGTCGCGCGCAGCGGTCCTGGCGGGCGCGCTCCTGCTGGCTGCCGGATCGGCGGCCGGGCAAACCCGGACCTGGCCGTCGGAACGACCGCCGCGTCCGCTCGAGGCCCACGACGTCAAGTTTCCGCCCTATACCATCCGTACGCTTGCCAACGGGCTCGAAGTGGTCGCGATTTCGCATCACGAGCAGCCGGCGGTCAGCCTCCGCCTGATCGTGCGCGCCGGTTCGGCGCAGGACCCCGAGGATCGTCCCGGTGTGGCGTCGCTGGCGGCGACGCTGCTCGATCAGGGCACGACGACCAGGTCGGCCGAGCAGATCGCCGACGCGATTGATTCCATCGGCGGTGCGCTCGGCACCGGCGCCGGCGCCGACCTCAGCTTCATTCAGGCCGTGGTGATGAAGGACAGCCTGAACGTCGGCCTCGACCTGGTCTCGGATCTCGCGCAGCATCCGGCCTTTTCGAGCGAGGAAATCGAGCGCCAGCGTCAGCAGATCCTGTCCGGGCTGAAGGTCAGTTACGACGATCCGGAGTACCTGGCCAACATGGTGTTCGACCGGCTGGTCTATGGATTTCATCCGTACGGCAAGCCGCAGACCGGGACACCAGCGACGATCGCGGGCGTCCGCCGCGAGGATTTGCTCGGGTTCCACAAGAAATGGTTTGGCGCCAACAACGCCATCCTTGCCATCGTCGGCGACGTCAGCGCCGACGAGGCGTTCGCCGGCGCCGAGCGCGCGTTCGGCGGCTGGGGACGCGCCGGGTCCGAGGCGCCGACGGCGCCGGCTCCGCCGCAGGCGACCCGGCGGCTGGTCGTCATCGATCGTCCCGGCGCGGTACAAACCGAAATCCGTGTTGGCAACATCGCGATTCCCCGCAAGCACAGCGACTACATGGCGCTCGACCTCGCCATCAAGGTCCTCGGCGGCGAGGGAGCGAACCGTCTCCACCGTGTGCTTCGTACCGAGCGCGGGCTCACCTACGGTGCCTCGGCCGACATGAACGGCATGAAGGAAACCGGCGACATCGTCGCCGAGACCAACACGCGATCGCAGACAACGGGCGAAACCCTGCGATTGATGGTGGACGAGTTCTGGCGCCTGATTCGCGATCGTGTCAACGACCGCGAGCTCCAGGGGGCGCAGGAGTACCTGACCGGATCCTTTCCGTTGACGATCGAGACCCCGAGCCAGATCGCGCTGCAGGTGCTCAACGCGGTGTTCTATGGGTTGAATCTCAACGAGCTGCAGACCTATCGGGAGCGGGTCAATGCCGTGACCTCGGAGGATGTGCAGCGGGTGGCGCGTGAATATCTGCACCCCGATCGGCTGACGATCGTGCTCGTCGGCGATGCGTCCTCGTTCGTCAGCCAGCTCCCCGGCGCGGGTTTCGATCACTTCGAGCGGATTCCGCTCGCCGAGCTCGATTTGTCGGCCGTCGATCTCCGGCGCAAGGCCGCGGCGCCGGTCGGCGCGGTCAAGCCGATTGCCTATCGGCCGACGACTGCAGCGCCGCGGCCGCAAAGCAGCGCGACGTCCCCGCAAGACCTGATCGCCAAGGCGATCGAGGCCAAGGGCGGTCTCGAGCGGCTCAAGCAGATTCAATCGCTGCGTGCCGAGTCCATTACCCGCGTCAAAGAGTCCGCCGGCACGGGAACGATTTCGACCGTGACGCTCATCCAGTATCCCGATCGATATCGCGTCGAAGCGGAGAGCAACGGCCGCCGTCTGGTGCAGGTCTACGCCGACGGACGCTTCTGGATCGAAGACGCGTTGGGGGCGCACGACGCGCCCGTCTCGGTGCGCGACGAGATTCACGAGAGCATCCAGCGCGATCAGGTGCCGCTGCTGCTGCGGGCGATCGAGGGGAAGGCGACCCTCGCCGAGGCCCCATCCGACGATCCCGCCCTGACGGCATTGTCGGTCACCGGCGAGGGCATGAGCCCGGTGACCCTCTTCTTCGATCGCACGACCGGCCTGGTCGCCCGCGAGCAGTACGACGCCTCGGGCGGCGCCGGCGTGGTACGGGAACGCTACTTCGACTACCGGCCGGTCGACGGCGTGCAGGTGGCCTTTCGGACCGTCGTGGAGCGCCCTGGCGCGCCGGTCATCGAGCGCACGGTGCAGAAGATCGTCTTCAACATTCCCATTCACAGCGCTCTCTTCGTCAGGCCGAGCTGACGTTCCGGTGGCTGAGCGCCTGCGGGTGATGATCTCGTGCGGCGAGCCTTCGGGCGATCTGTACGCCGCGGCCCTCGTCGCCGAGCTCAAGAAACTCTCTCCCGACATCGCGATCACCGGCTTCGGCGGCGATCGGCTGCGCGCCGCGGGCGCCACGCTGATCGGCGATTTTGCCGGACTGTCGGTGACCGGCCTGACCGAGGCGGTGCGCGTCCTCCCGCGCTCGTGGCGGCTCTATCGTGAGCTGGTGCGGGCGGCAACGCGGGAGCGACCGGACGTGTTCGTGCCGATCGACTTTCCGGACTTCAACCTGATCCTGGCGAGGGGACTGCACAGGATCGGCGTGCCGGTCGTGTATTACATCAGCCCGCAGTTGTGGGCCTGGCGCCGGGCGCGGGTCCGCACGATCAAGCGACTCGTGCAGCGCATGCTCGTCATCTTTCCATTTGAAGTGCCCTTCTACGAGCAGGCGCAGGTTCCCGCCACGTTTGTCGGCCACCCGCTCGTCGAGCTCGCCGCGCCGCCGCGGAGCCGCGACGCGTTTCTGCGGGCGTATGGCCTCGATCCCGCGCGTCCCGTCGTCGCCCTCCTTCCGGGCAGTCGGGGCAACGAGCTGCGCGCGCTGCTCCCGGATCTCGTGCGCACGGCCGCGCTGATTGTCGAGCGGGTGCCCGACGCGCAATTCGTTCTGGCGCGTGCGCCGCACCTACACGATGAACTGTTCGATCCGCTGGCGCAATGGACGGCCGCCGCCCCTCGACCGCTCGTCCTCGAGAACCATTCCGACGACATTCTCGCCAGCGCCGCCGTTGCGCTCGTCGCCTCCGGGACCGCAACCGTGCAGGCCGCGTTGCACGGCTGTCCGATGGTCGTCGTCTATCGTCTCGCTCCACTCACGTATCGACTCGGCAAGCCGTTCGTACACGTGCAGACCTACGCGATGGTCAATCTCGTGGCCGGAAGGCGTGTCGTTCCCGAGCTGATTCAGGACGAGTTCACGCCGGAGGCGGCCGCCGCGGAAGCGTTGCGCGTGCTGACCGATCCGCAACACGCCGAGAGCGTGCGCGCGGATCTCGCCGACGTGACCGCCCGCCTTGGTGGAGCCGGTGCCAGTCGCCGGGCCGCAGAAGAAGTGCTGGCCGTCGCCCGTCATCACCACTCGACCACGCGATAAGACCGTTCCTGGCCTGGTGTCTTCGCGACCATGATTGCGTGCGCGATGACATTCCCGTGTGCGCTCTGAGCAACCTCAGGCGGATGCGTCCTTATTTCCCGCCTGTTTTGCCCTGGCACCCTCCTTGCCCCTGGGCAGAAATTCAGCCGATGACTGACCTGCTCCGACTTGCCACCGGCATCGCGATGTTGGCGCTTGCCGCGATGACCGCGCTGCCCACCCCGAATCGGACGTTGTGGGGCGCCAGCGTTGCCGCCACCGAGTTCGGCTACTGGATTGCGCTGATCGCGCTGCTGCCGCTGATTCCGAGCCGCAACCGAGGGCGGATGGGCCGCCTCGGCGCGATGTTCAGCCTTGCCGCGGTCCCGCTGCTGATTCTTCCGGCGTATCGAGCGCACGAGGAGGGCTCGAAGCTGCCCCCGGCGTTCGAGGCGCACTTCGGTGCCGAGCGGCGCGTCCGCGTGCCAGCGGCCCAGGATCCGCGACAGCAGCCGCTGGTCTGGAGCGAGCTGCTCACCTCGCTCGACCTGCCACCGGTTCGCTACGAGCAGCACGTGTTCGCCGTGCGCGAGAATCAGAAGCTGTCGCTCGATCTCTTCCGCCCGGCCTACGTGCACGATCCGATTCCCGCGGTCATCGTCGTTCACGGCGGCGGCTGGCAGGGCGGTGGCAGCATGGACTTCACCGCGCTCAACGCCTACCTGGCGAGCCGCGACTACGTGGTCGCGGCCATCAACTACCGCTCGGCCCCGCGCGCTCATTTTCCGGCGCAGCGAGACGACGTATATGCGGCGATTGCGTATCTGAAGACGCACGCGATGGAGCTTGGCGTGGACCCGTCGCGTCTGGTCCTCCTTGGCCGCGGCGAAGGCGGGCAGCTGGCGTTGCTGGCGGCGTACACCTCAGGGGAGCCCTCGATCCGCGGCGTGATCTCGCTTTACGGTCAGACCGATCTCCGATTCGCCTACGAGCACCCATCGGCCTCGTGGGTGGCCGACACGCGGGGCACGCTCGAGACGTTCATGGGCGGATCGCCGACTCGCGTCGAGCAGGCGTACTACGACGCGTCGCCGATCAACTTCGTGAGCGCCGGCTCGCCCCCAACGCTCCTCATCCATGGCCTTCGCGATGAGCTGGTTCCGGTCGATCAGAGCTCGCGCCTGGACGATCGGCTGCAGAAAGCCGGCGTCAAGCATCTGTTCGTATCGCTACCCTGGGCAACGCACGCGTGCGATCGGAGCTTTGCCGGTCCATGCGGTCAGCTCACGACCTACGCGGTCGAGCGCTTTCTCGACGCCGTCACGTTCGTGCCACCCGACCCACTGCCGGCGGCCAAGCGCAAGCTGGCCAAGCGATAGCACGCTCGCGTCATTCACGTATACACTTCGAGGATGCGTCGCATTCTCTCGTGTACGCTCGGTCTCCTCATCGCGCTTTGTGTCCCGGCAGGCGCCACCGTTCTGGTGCCGATTGAATTCCGCGAGCTGGTCACGACATCGCTGGTCATCGTCCACGGCACGGTTGTCGACGTTCGATCGGAGTGGGTCGACGGCCGCCGCGCGATCGAGACGTTCGTCACGATCGAGGCGAGCGACTATCTCAAGGGCAACCTTGGTGACCACGTCACGTTCAAGGTGCCCGGTGGCCAGCTCGGTCGGTATCGGACGATCTTCGTTGGTGCTCCGACGTTCGAGTCGGGCGACGAGCTGGTCCTCTTCCTCAAGGCGAACGGACCGTCGTACCCCTTCGTCGTCGGGTTGAGCCAGGGCGTCTATCGGGTCCAGACCGAGAGCCCGTCGGGGCGCCGCGTGGTCACGCCGCCAGCAGTCGTTGCTACACCAGGCCTCGATGCGCAACGGGTCGTCCGAGGCGATCCCACGCGCAAGGCGGTCCCCATCGACGGTTTCCGCGATCTCGTGCGTCAGATGCTCAGCCAGCCAGCGCAGGGCGGCATCCGATGAAGCGCGCCGCCGTTTGCGCGATCGTCGGACTCCTCCTCTACGGTGCGAACGTTCAGGCGTACTTGAAGCTGGGAAGCGTCGTCGGGGGCAACATCGTGTCGCTGAAGTGGGGGGCGTTCCCGGTTCGCTACTTCATCAGCAATCACGACGTGCCCGGTGTTTCGGCCCCGCAGCTTCGTGACGCTGTCGGCCGTGCGTTCGCCTCCTGGGAGGCCGTGCCGAACACCGGGATGTCTTCGCAGTTTGCCGGCTTCACCGCCGCGTCACCGCTCGACGACGACAACCTCAGCGTGATCGGGTTCGCCAACCGTCCCGATCTCGATCGCGTTCTCGGCTCCACCTCGTTCACGCTCGACGTCGTCTCGGGACAGATTGTCGAGTCCGACATCTTCCTCAACTCGACGTTCGCATGGTCGGTCGCGGCCGACGGTCAGGCCGGTGCCTACGACGTGGAGTCGATCGCGCTCCACGAGATTGGCCACTTGCACGGCCTCGGTCACTCGGCTCTCGGAGAGACTCAGCTGATGGGAACCGATCGGCTCGTGCTCGCCGCCGAGGCGGTCATGTTCCCGGTCGCGTTCTCGGCCGGCAGCGTGAACTCCCGCACGCTTCGCGCGGACGACATCGCCGGCATCTCGGATCTGTACGGCGACGATACGTTCCGCCACTCGACCGGCAGCATCAGCGGACACATCACGAAGAACGGTGCCGGTGTCTTCGGGGCGCACGTCGTCGCCTTCAGCCCCTCGACCGGCAAGATGGTTGGTGGATTCACTCTGAAATCGGATGGAACCTTCGTTATCGCCGGTCTCGATCCCGGGCCGCAGGTGGTTCGCGTCGAACCGCTCGACGATGCGGATCCTGACGGCTTCTTCGATTCGAGCGCGAACGTCGACGTCAACTTCAAGCCGGCGTTCTCGACGCGGCTGGTGGTCGTGCCGCGCGGCGGAACCGCCAGCAACCTCGAGGTGAAGGTGGTCCCGAAGTGAGCCGTCTGGCGGCCGCGGCTGTTGTCGCATTCTTCTTTTCACCGCTGCCCGTCGTCGCCCAGAGCATCCATCGCGACGCTCCGCATTCGGGATCCGTCGAGATCGCAGGCGGCGTCGTCTGGAGCGGCGGCTACGACGCGGGCTCATCCCAGGCGAATGAAACGTCGAACCCGAGGGTCAAGAGCACTCCACTCACGCTGTTCGATGCCTCCGGTCAGCTCCGACCAGCGGTCGGTTTCGAGGCTCGCCTGGGCGTTTACCTTTCTCCGCGAGTCTCGGTCGAGGGTGGGCTGCAGCTCACCAAGCCGACGTTGCGCGTCAGCCTGAGCAACGACTTCGAGTCGGCACCGAACGTCGACGCCGACGAACAGGTCACGCAGTACGTGATCGACGGGACGCTCGTCTATCAGTTCGTCACCATGAGCAACGGGAGAGCCGGCCTCTTCGTTGACGGTGGTGGCGGCTACCTGCGCCAGCTGGACGATGGGAACGAGAACGTCACGACCGGAAGCCAATTCCACGGTGGCGCCGGGTTGCACTACTGGTTCGGTTCCGGCTCGCATCGACTCGGCCTTCGCGTCGAGGGCCGGTTGGCGGTTCGCAGCGGCAGCGTCGATCTTTCACCAGACCAAAAACGTCGGGTGATGCCGACCTTCTCGGCCGGCCTCGCTTACCTCTTCTGACGTCATCCGGTAGCTGGCGTTGCCGGTAGCGCTGCGATAGAGTCGCCGGCAGATGGATTCGTCCGGACCGGCGATCGCGCTTCGTGACGTGCACCTGGCGCGTGGCGCTGCGGGCGCGGTGTTGCGCGGCGTCAATCTGTCGATTGATGCCGGCGAGACGATCGCGATGGTCGGACGCAGCGGCGCCGGCAAGAGCACGCTGCTCAAACTCATCAACGGTCTGCTGACCCCGGATAGCGGCCAGGTGCTGGTCGAGGGGCGCGAAACGCGGTCGTGGGATCCGTTCGCGCTGCGGCGGCGGATCGGTTACGTGCTGCAGGAAGTCGGCCTGTTTCCCCACATGCCGGTCGCGGACAACATTGCCGTCGTGCCCCGGTTGCTCGGCTGGGAGGCGGCAAAGATCTCCGCACGCGTGGACAGTGTTCTGACGCTGGTGGGGCTCGAGCCGGCGACCTATCGCGAGCGGTGGCCCGACGAGCTGTCGGGCGGTCAGCGTCAGCGGGTGGGGGTCGCCCGTGCGCTGGCGGCCGATCCACCGTTCATGCTCATGGACGAGCCGTTCGGCGCGCTCGATCCCGTGACCCGCGGCGAGCTGCATCGCGAGTTTCATCGGATTCAAGCGCAGGTCCGCAAGACGGTCGTCATCGTGACGCACGACATGGGTGAAGCGTTTGCCCTCGCGTCCCGCGTCGGCGTCCTGGCCGACGGCGTGCTGGCGCAGATCGACGCGCCGCAGCAGCTGCTGAAGTCCACCGATCCGCGCGTTCGCCCGCTGCTGGAACCCCTCTTCGAAGCCGGAGCACTGGCGGGATCCCGCGCGTGAGCCTCATCAACTTCCTGGCCAGCCACCGTCAGGAATTCGTCCATCTCCTGGCGCAGCACATCCTGCTCGTTGGCGTCTCGACGCTCGTCGCCATTGCGATCGGGATTCCAGTCGGGATACTTGCCGCTCGACGGCCGCGCGTGGGTGCCCCCGTCGTATGGGTCGCCAACGTCGTCCAGACGATTCCGAGTCTGGCGATGTTCGGCTTCCTGCTGCCGCTCCCGTTCGTCGGCGGCCTCGGGGCGCGGGTGGCAATTTTCGTGCTCGTGCTGTATGCGCTGCTTCCAATCATCCGCACCACGGTGTCTGGCATTGGCAGCGTCGATCGCGTTGTCGTCGAGGCAGCGACGGCGCTGGGACTCACGCCGCGGCAGATTCTGTGGCGGGTGCAGTTGCCGCTGGCGTTGCCCTCGATCGTGGCGGGCGTTCGAGTGGCATCGGTGATCGGCGTGGGCACGGCCACGATTGCCGCCGCTGTCGGCGCCGGCGGCCTCGGCGAATACATCTTTCGCGGCCTCTCGATGGTGGAGCCGACGGTGATCCTCGCCGGAGCCGTGCCGGCGGCATGCCTGGCGCTTCTGGTCGACGGCGGCCTCCTGCTCGCGGAGCGGAGCTTGTCGCGCCGGCGGCGCCGTCGGTCGCTCGTGCCCGCGGTCGCGGCCGGTGTCGCGCTGGTAGTGCTGGCAACTGCCGTGGGCGCCGCCACGCGCGATCGCCAGGGGGCGATACGCGTCGGCTCGAAGAACTTCACCGAGCAGATCATCCTGGGCGAGATTCTGGCGCAGACGATCGAGAACAGAACGCACCTCCCGGTCGAGCGCCGGTTGAACCTGGGTGGTACCTTCATCTGCGACCGGGCGCTGCGCTCCGGCGACATCGACGCCTACGTCGAGTACACCGGCACCGCCGACACCGCTGTCTTCAAGAATCCCGTCGAGACTGATCCGGCCCGCGTCTTCGAGCGCGTTCGCCAGCGCTACGCCGAGGCGGGGTTGACGCTGCTGAAGCCGCTGGGCTTCGAGAACACGTTCGCTATTCTCGTCCGCGGCGACGATGCGCGCCGGTTGGGGTTGCACACCATCGGCGACGTGTCGAGGGTTGCCCCCACCTGGGAGGCAGGCTTCGGGTACGAGTTCCTGCAGCGTCGCGATGGATATCCCGGCCTGGCCGCCCAATACGGGCTCCGCTTCGCCGGCGCACCCCGAGCGATGGATTTGTCGCTCATCTATCGTGCACTGGCGAGTCGGCAGGTGGATCTCATCGCCGGCGACGCCACCAGCGGCCTCATCTCCGCCTACGATCTGGCCATGCTGCGCGACGACCGGCACTACTTTCCGCCGTACGACGCCGCGCCGGTCGTCCGGCGCGAGGTCCTACTCCGCTATCCGGATGTGCGTGTGGCGCTCGACGGTCTGGCCGGACGGATCACGATCGACGACATGCGCCGCCTCAATTATGCTGTCGACGCCGGACGACGGGATCCGGTTGTGGTGGTCAGGGAATTCCTCGCGCAGCTTGAACGCAGCAGCCCGCCTAAGGGATGATCAGAAGATGGCTTCACAGAATTCGTTCCAGACGCGCGTGCCCCTTCGGGTGGGGACCGATACCTATCAGATCTTCAGCCTGCCGGCGCTCGAAAAGGCGGGATTCACTGGCTTCGCCCGACTGCCGTTCTCCCTCAAGATCCTGCTCGAGAACCTGCTCCGGCGTGAAGATGGCCGGTTCGTCGACCGCGACGATATCCAGACGCTCGCCGGGTGGGATGTCAACTCGAAGGCACAGCAGGAAATCGCGTTCATGCCGGCCCGGGTCCTGCTCCAGGACTTTACCGGGGTTCCGGCGGTCGTCGATCTCGCCGCGATGCGCGACGGCGTCGTGCGGCTGGGAGGAAATCCGCAGCGCGTCAATCCGTTGCAGCCGGTCGAGCTCGTGATCGATCATTCGGTGCAGGTCGATCACTTCGCCGAGCGCAACGCCTTCGAGCTCAACGCCAAGCTCGAGTTCTCACGCAACAAGGAACGCTACGCGCTGCTGCGGTGGGCCCAGACGGCCTTCGACAACTTCCGCGTCGTTCCCCCCGACACCGGCATCGTCCATCAGGTCAATCTCGAATACCTGGCGCGCGTTGTCTTCAGCGAACAGGAGAACGGCCAGCAGATCGC
The DNA here is from genome assembly GCA_963771415.1 of uncultured Acidobacteriota bacterium. GTDB lineage: Bacteria > Acidobacteriota > Vicinamibacteria > Vicinamibacterales > 2-12-FULL-66-21 > CAWAZT01. Next base: position 397,598 of record CAVYTI010000002.1, read on the forward strand.
CTATCCCGACACGCTGGTCGGCACCGATTCGCATACCACGATGGTCAACGGGCTCGGCATCGTCGGCTGGGGCGTCGGCGGGATCGAGGCGGAAGCGGCCATGCTCGGCCAGCCGATCTCCATGCTGATCCCCGAAGTGGTTGGATTCCGACTGACGAATCGTCTCCCCGAAGGGGCGACGGCGACCGACCTCGTGCTGACGATTACCGAACGACTCCGAAAAGTCGGGGTCGTCGGCAAGTTCGTGGAGTTCTTCGGTCCCGGGCTCGAGTTCCTGACGATCGCGGATCGCGCGACGCTGGGGAACATGTCGCCCGAGTATGGCGCTACCATCGCCATCTGTCCGATCGACGAGATGACGCTCGACTACCTCCGGCTCACGGCGCGCGACGAGTCGCGCGTGCGTCTGGTCGAAGCGTATGCCAAGGAGCAGGGGCTGTTCCGGACCGCGGACGCGCCCGACCCGACATACACCCAGACCGTCGAGCTCGATCTGTCGACCGTCGAACCCAGTCTGGCCGGTCCCAAGCGGCCGCAGGATCGCGTCTCGCTCGGCCAGGCCAAGATCAAGTTTCAACAGGCGCTCGAGGTCATGCTCGCGGAGCGCAAGAGCAAGGCCACGCCTGAGTCGAAGCCGGGAGAGAGCACACATCCCGCCGAGACAAAGCCCCGTCCTGCGGCTACGGCTGTGGCTGTCGCCGAGGCGGCCACCGGCGCGGTACCCGGCATGGAGGGGCTCGATCACGGTGCCATCGTCGTTGCGGCCATCACCAGCTGCACCAACACCTCGAATCCCAGCGTGATGATTGGCGCGGGACTCGTCGCACGCAACGCCGTTCAGCGCGGTCTCAAGGTGAAGCCGTGGGTGAAGACGAGCCTGGCGCCGGGGTCGATGGTGGTGACCGAGTATCTCCGTGCGGCGGGCCTGCTCGAATATCTCGCCCAGCTCGGTTTCAATCTGGTCGGATACGGCTGCACGACCTGCATCGGCAACAGCGGTCCGCTTCCCGAGCCGGTGTCGTCGATCGTCAGGGACAAGAATCTCGTCGTTGCCTCGATCCTTTCTGGTAATCGCAATTTCGAGGGACGGATCCAGTCGCAGGTGCGCGCCAACTACCTGGCGTCGCCGCCACTGGTGGTGGCTTATGCGCTTGCCGGCCGGATGCAGATCGACCTGACCTGCGAGCCGATCGGCACGGACGCATCGGGAGCGCCGGTGCTGCTTCGCGACATCTGGCCGCCGGAACGTGAAATCCAGGAGACGATGCTGAAGGCCGTCCGCCGGGAGATGTTCAGTGACAAGTACTCCCAGGTGTTCGAGGGAGATGAGCGCTGGCGGACGTTGCCGGTCCCCGAAGGCGTGCGCTTCAACTGGGAGACCGATTCCACCTACATCCGCAATCCGCCGTTTTTCGATGGCCTGACGCTCGAACCGACACCGCCGAGCGACATTCGCGACGCGCGCGTGCTGGCCCTCCTCGGCGACAGCGTGACGACGGATCATATTTCACCGGCCGGATCGATTCCCGCCGACAGCCCGGCGGGGAAGTATCTGGTCGCGCACGGGGTGCCGCCGCGCGAGTTCAACTCCTACGGCGCGCGCCGTGGCAATCACGAAGTCATGATGCGTGGGACCTTCGCCAACATCCGGCTGCGTAATCAGCTGGCACCCGGGACCGAGGGCGGATGGACGACGCTGCTTCCGTCCGACGAGGTGATGACGATCTACGACGCGTCGGTGAAGTATCGCGCCGCCGGCGTGGCGCTGCTGGTCATTGCCGGGAAGGAGTACGGGTCAGGATCGTCGCGCGACTGGGCGGCGAAAGGGACGCTGCTGCTCGGCGTCAAAGCGGTGCTCGCGGAGAGCTTCGAGCGTATCCATCGCAGCAATCTGGTGAACATGGGCGTGCTGCCGCTGCAGTTCAAGGACGGGCAGAATGTCGCGTCGCTGAAGCTGACCGGCCGGGAGCGCTTCGACGTCCTCGACGCGGGCGCGGAGCTCACCCCACGCGGAACGGTCCGTCTCCGTGTGACGGTGGCCGATGGCAGCGCACGCGAATTCACCGCCACGGCGCGGATCGACACGCCGGAAGAGCTCGTTGCCTTCAGGAACGGCGGCATCCTTCCGTACGTGCTCCGACAGCTCGTCAAGTAACCTTCCTGCTCAGCCCGCAAGGTACAGAGCGCGACGCGCCGAGTACCTTGCGCGGCTCACACCTCTCCTGCCTCTTGTTGACGACAACGAACGACGATTTGTAACAGGTCGACGTCTGCGTCCGGTGACGAGGCGCAGATCGCCACGCGGTTGCTAAACCGCCCCGCTCGTCGGTCCGGATCCGGCCGCGTCAGCCGTGCAATCGCCAGTCTTCCGGCCGCAAGACGCTCACGTCCCTGCTGGTATGTCCATTGAATGATCTAGCCGTCAGCCGAGGGAGGAGCGCTCGACCTGCGCAGCTCACGCCTGCCTCGGCGTCCCCACCGCCGATCCTGCGAGAGCTCCAGCTGATCGATTGCCAGCGCACAGCCGTAGTCTGCGCCAGCGCAGCGCGGCGTGTTGAGTCACACAGGGGGAAAGGAAGCAGGAATGCGTTCACATTACATGTTGGCGATGCTGCTGATGCTCGGGGGGGCATCGGCGGTCGCCGCGCAGGAGACGACGACCGGCTCGATTGCCGGTCGCGTCGTCGATGCGCAGAACCTGGCAATTCCAGGCGCGACGATCACGATTGTTTCGCCGCAGGGAGATCGGACGTTCACCTCCGACGCCGACGGGAGGTTCTTCGCGCCGTACCTTACGCCTGGTCAATACGAAGTCAAAGTCGAGCTGTCCGGCTTTCGGCAGCTGGATCGCAAGGACATCCAGCTGCGCGTGGGGCAGCAGATCGAACTCACGTTACCGCTGACCGTTGGGACCGTCTCGGAGAGCGTGCAGGTCACGGCCGAGACGCCGGTTATCGACACCTCGACCACGACGACCGGCGCGACGCTCGACAGCGAGCTGCTAAGCCGGATTCCGATCGGCCGTCGCTTCAGCGACACGCTGTATATCGCTCCCGGAGTGAGCAGCGGCGGTCAGGTCGGACAGGCCAACCCATCGATCGCCGGCGGCAGCGGCCTCGAGAACAGCTACGTCGTCGATGGCGTGAACATCACCAACGGCGGCTACGGCGCGCTCGGTTCGTATTCAATCGTCTTCGGCTCGCTGGGCAACGGCCTGCCGTTCGATTTCATCAAGTCGGCGCAGGTCAAGACCGGCGGTTACGAAGCCGAGTACGGCCAGGCCACCGGCGGCGTGGTCAACGTCGTTACCAAGAGCGGCACCAATCGGCTGTCGGGCAGCCTGTTCGGCTACTTCCGTCCGGAAGGCCTCGAGGCGGAGCGGACGCAGGTCCAGACGACCAACGGTACCGTCAACATTACCGGCACCAAGGAAAACGATTCGGGCGGCGAGGTTGGAGGACCGATCATTCCCAACAAGCTGTTCTTCTTCGGCGCCGTCGATCCGCAGTTCGACGAAACCCTCTACGTCGCACCGAACGGGTTTCCGCTGCAGAGCCTCGGACCGGTACCGCAGGATCGCCGCATCGTCCCATACGCGGCGAAAGCCACGTGGCAGGCCACGCCGTTGCAGCGCATCGACGTGTCGTTCTTCGGCGACCCGGCGCACGGCGACCTGGGGCCGCAGCGGTATACCTCGCTGCTCAACCCTGACACCGCGGCATACAGCACGCTCGACCAATACGGCGGCAACAACCAGAGCGTGAGATATGAAGGGGCGATCAACAAGAACTGGCTGCTGGAAGGCTCGTTCGCGCGGGCCGCGAACAACATCGTCGAGGTCCCGTCGGTCGATCAGTGGTCGGTGGTGGACGACACCGTGACGCCGCACCAGCCGTCCGGCGGCATCGGATTCTACGAGGTCGGCAACCAGAGTACGAACTGGCAGTACGGGGCGAAGTCGACTCAGCTCATTGGTCGTCATCAGCTTCGCTACGGCATCGACGCCGAGCACCTCGACTACATCAACACGATCAACCGTACCGGCCCGACGTTTACGCTGCCGGACGGGACCGTCACGGCCACGGGCGCCGAAATCGAGATCCTGCCAGACCCGACCTACGGACAGATCTACCGCGTCGATCGGGCGAACACGCGCAACGTGGCCGATACGTCGCAGAACTACGAGGCGTTGTTCGTGCAGGACACCTGGAAGGTCGGATCGAATCTGACCATCAACCCGGGCCTTCGTTACGAACATCAGCATCTCACCGGCACGATGGCGGACTTGTCGTTGGGCAACGAATGGGCGCCGCGCATCGGCGCCACCTGGGATCCCGCCGGCAAGGGCAAGATGAAGGTGTTCGGCAGCTGGGGCTGGTATTTCACGCGCATGCCGAATGACCTGGCGGCGCGGGCGCTGTCACCCGACGCCGGCATCAGCCGCGCCGACTACTTCGACGCCAACCTGACGCAGCCCATCCCCGACGGCACGCTTGCGGCGGGGACGACTTCGCATTTCCTGCAGCAGGGAGTGTCGGCGGATCAGATCGATCCGAACGTGAAGGCGATGTACATCAACGAGGTGCTCGGCGGCTTCGAGTTCGAAGCGGCCCCGGGGCTGAACGTGGGTGTGCACTACGTGCACCGGGACATTCCACGGGTGCTCGAGGATGTGCAGCCGTACCCGATCGTGGCGTTCGATCTGGGGCTTCCCGGCACGCAGACGGTGAACTACGTGCTGACCAATCCTGGACCCAACACACCGGTGCTCGGCGATCTCGGGGCATCGTTCGAAGCGCCGGTTCACAACTACGACGCTGTTGAGATCAGCGCCGACAAGCGATTCGCGAACCGCTGGGCGCTGCAGGCGTCGTATCGCTATTCACGCCTGCGCGGGACCTACGAGGGGTTCTTCCGGGACGACAACGGGCAGTCGGATCCGGGCATCACATCGCTCTTCGATTTTCCAACCAACGATCCGAGCTACACCTCGATCGGCGTTCCGCAGTTCGGCTATAGCGGCGACGTGCGATATCTGGGGGCGCTGGGGGAGGGGCCGCTGCCGCTCGACCGGCCGAATCAGGTCAAGGTCTTTGGAAACTACTCGTTCGACATGGGGCTGAACCTGGGTGTGGGCTTCCTGGCCACGTCGGGCAAGCCGCTGACGTCGCTCGCGGCGAACCCCGTCTACGACAGCCCGGGCGAGATTCCCACGACGGTGCGAGGTGCAGGCTTCCAGACGATAGATGGACTCCTGACGCGAACGCCGGCCGAATACGACACCAGTATTCACGCCGACTATCGTTTCAAGATCAGCGACCGTCAGCACATCGTCGTTCTGGCGGATATTTTCAACCTGTTCAACCGCCAGATCCCGCTCGACTACGACCCGAACACGGAGACAACCTTCCAGGTGGCCAATCCTGACTTCGGCGACGCGAGCCGTTTCAATCTGTCGCAGCTCGAAACGCCGCGGCAGATGCGCATCGGCATCCGTTACGAGTTCTGACTGCGACACCCTCGTAACGATGCCGCGAATGGTGCGGGCCCGCCGCCCGCACCATTCGCAATCTCCCGAGCCCGGGGTCGTCCCAATCCTCAACTCCCAACTTCCCACTCCCCAACTCTCCTAATCCCTAATCCTCAATCCCCAACTCTCGTATCCCGACTCCCAACCTCGAACCCAAAGGGGCCAGACCCCGAACCCCGAACCGAGACCCCGAACCCTGAACCCCGAACCAGACCCCGAACCCCGAACCCCGAACCCCGAACCCCCGAAAATTTATAATCCCCTCATGACCTCCGGCGAGGTGAAGCGACGTGCTGTCGAGCTCGGCTTCGACCTCTGCGGCGTGGCGCCGGTCGCCGAGTTCCCCGAGCTGTCGTTCTATCAGGAATGGCTGGCCAAGGGGTACGCCGGCGACATGGAGTATCTGCACCGGACCGCGAGCCGTCGAGCCGACGTTCGCGAGATCATGCCCGACGCGCGATCGGTCATCGTGCTCGGCACGCGTTATAGCGTCGATCGCCCGTATTCGACCGAAGTTGCGTCGCCCTCTGCGGCATTGATCGCCCGGTACGCCTGGGGTGACGACTACCACGACGTCATCGGCGGCCGGATGTCGGCATTGATCGAGTGGCTGCGCGCGGAGGCGGGCGAGAGTGTCGGCGCGCGGGGCTACGTCGACACCGGGCCTGTCCAAGAGCGTGTCTACGCGCAGTATGCGGGACTGGGCTGGATCGGCCGCAATACCTGCCTGATCAACCCCGACCTCGGGTCGTTTCTGTTCCTGTCGGAGATCATCTGCACGCTCGCGCTCGAGCCCGATCGACCGGGGCTCGATCAGTGCGGCTCGTGCCGGCTGTGTCTCGACGCCTGTCCGACCGGCGCCCTGGTCGCGTCGCACGTGCTCGATTCGACCCGCTGCCTGTCGTATCTCACGATCGAGATCCGCGGACCGATTCCCGTGCTCAACCGCGACGCGCTGGGCGCCCACGCCTACGGCTGTGACATCTGTCAGGAAGTGTGTCCGTGGAACCTTCAGGCGGCGGACGAATCGGCGACCGATCCGGCGTGGCTGCCGCGCGCGGTGTTCGACGGACGGTCGCTGGCCGACTTGTGGCGGACGTCCGATGCCGACCTGCGGCGAGGCCTGAAGAAGAGCGCGATGATGCGCGCCGGGCTGAAGCGGCTGCGGCGGAACGTCGCGGTATGCGTGGGAGCAACCGGCGACGAGGCCGGGCTGGACGCCCTTGCCGAGTGTCACGAGCCTTCGTGCGCCGATCCGCTGGTGGCGGAGCACGTCACCTGGGCGCTCGAGCGACACGGACGTCGCCGCGCGGCTGGCGGTCCAGCCGAGGGCGCCGGCGATTCCCGCGCCGAGTCGGAGGGACATGGTTAAACGCAAGACACCCGGCGCCACCGGCCCTCCGGTCGCCGATCAGATTCCCGTTCGCCCGACGTTGAAGAGCGTTCGTGCCGCGGCCGACGGCTGCCGCGCCTGCGATCTCTACAAGCGGGCGACGCAGACCGTGTTCGGTGAGGGACCCACCCGACCGACGGTGATGATGGTCGGTGAGCAGCCCGGCGATGCCGAAGACGTCGCCGGCTACCCGTTCGTCGGTCCGGCCGGGAAGCTGCTCGATCGCGCGCTGGCCGAGGCCGGGATCGACCGCGCCCGTGTGTATCTGACCAATGTTGTGAAACACTTCAAGTGGGAGCCGCGCGGCAAACGTCGCATCCACGCCAAACCGAACGGCGCGGAGATCGCCGCCTGCCGGCCGTGGCTCGAGACCGAGATTGCGTTGACCAGACCACGGGTGATTCTGTGCCTTGGTGCAACGGCGGCGCAGGCACTGCTGGGCCGCGCCTTCAAGGTCTCGCAGCGACGGGGTGCGTTCGTCTCCTCGCCGCTGGCCCCTCGAGTGATGGCCACGGTGCACCCCTCGTCGATTCTTCGCGCGCCAGACGAGGAGAGTCGAAGGACCGAGTTGCGGCGCTTCGTGGGTGAGCTCAAACGAATTGCCGCGGAGCTGGAGAAGTGATGTCCGAACCGTTTCGTCCTGCCTTGCTGCTGTCGATGCCCCAGCTGCAGGACCCGAACTTCGCGAGAGCCGTCGTGCTGCTCTGCGACTTCACGCCGGACGGCGCGTTCGGCCTGGTGATCAACCGCCCGACCGACATGCCGGCGACGAGCATGGTGCGGCTGGACCCGCCCATCGATACTGGCAACGACCTGCGCCTCTGGATCGGCGGCCCCGTCGAACCGCAGCGCGGCTGGATGCTCCTCGGGGAGGCACCCGAGACCGAGTTCAAGACCATTCGTGACGGCTTGTACTTGTCGACTTCCCCCGACCTCCTCAGGCACGTGCTCGCGGCACGACCAGCCCCGCGGGCCCGCGTGCTGGCCGGTTATGCCGGCTGGGGACCGGGGCAGCTCGACGAGGAGCTCGCCCAGTCCGCGTGGCTCCTCGGAGACCTCGATCTCGATCTGATCTTCGACGTGGATCCCTCATCCATGTGGGAGACCGCGATCCGTCGTCTTGGGGCGGATCCGTCGATGCTCACCACAGGACATGGGGTGCACTAGGGCCCTTAGTGGTTGAGCAGGGACCAAGTCCCAACTCTCAACCACCAACTCCCAATTCCAGGCGGCTTTCTTTGCGAGTTGGAAGTTGGAGGTTGACCCGGTCGCTTACTTCCCCAGCACCTGTGCGAAGAAGTCGAGCGCGCGGGGATCACGGGATTGACCGAGCCAGAAAATGGCCTGCTTGCGCACCGCCGGGTTGTTGTTGGTCTTCGCGACCTGAATCAGTAGCGGAACGCCCTCGTCCTTGGGCAGCTGACTCAGGGCAAAGACCGCTTTCTTCTTCACGTCGGTATCCGGATCCTGCTCGATCGCCGCGGTGATTTGCGACGCGGCGCGCTGACCGGCCCGCTGAGACAACCAGAAGATGGCCTCTCCACGGACCTTCGGGCTTGGATCCTGCCTGGCGAATTGGATGATCGACGTCAGCGCCTCCGGCTCGCGACTCTGGGACAGCGCGAACATGGCGCTCTTGCGGACCTCGTCGCTGGGATCGTTCTTGGCCATTCGCAGGACGACGTCGTAGCCGTGACGCCCGCGGGCGTTGCCGAGCCAGAAGGCGACCTTCTTCCGCAGGAATTCCGGCTGTGTCGACTCGGCGAAGCGATCCAGCGTCGCATCAGCCGACTGATCGCGGTGCATCGCGATGGCCCCGACCGCCGCGTCGGTCAGGCGATCCTTCTTGACCTCGTCGTGCGCGACAAACGTGGCGAGCAGCGCGACCGAGTCGGATCCCTTCACGCCGTCCAGCCAGTGGAGAGTGCGTCCGCCGGCGTCGAGCTCGCACTCGGGCGAGAAGATCCGGATTTTCTGGACCGCTTTCTCCTCCACGCGGTACAGCACCATCAACTGCTCGGGCCCCTCGAGGTGAACCGGGGCCGGGGGCGTTGCTGGTGCGGCCTGCGTTTGAGCGGACGATCCGGTCGCGGTGCGGTCCTCGAGGCCGCATCCGCTCCATCGCCCTTTGTTGAACACGATGCCGTCGCTCATCCACGATCCGTCGCCGCCGCAGCACATCGAGCGATCGCCGGCGATCACCGGAACCGCGTAGCCAATCCATCCAGGCTCGGCCTGCGCCGCGACCAGTGTGCGGAACGTGGCATCGAGGCTGGCGCCGGCCGGCTGGTTCGTCAGTCGGCCGTTGGTGACGTGTGGTGATTGTGCGAACGCGGAGCCTGCCAGCAGGGTCAGCGTCGCCGTGAACAGGGTAGAGCGCGTCATGACAGCTCCTACTTGTTCAGAAGTTCCAGCAGATAATCGGTCGCCACCTTCGAGCCTTGCATCACGGACAGCTTCTGGACGATCTCCTTCTTCATGGTGACGTCCTGCTCCTTCCGTGCGATGGCGACCAGTGCCTCGGCGTTGTTCTGGATGAAGAGCGCGTTGATCGCCGACTTCTTGATCTCGGGATCCTTCTCCGTGCCGTAGATCTCGACGAGCGCGTCGCCGGTGCGCTTGGATCCGATCAGGCCCAGGTTTCTGACCGCGACACGGCGCAGCTCGGGATTCTGTTCGGTCTTCGCCAGGTCGATCAGCCGTGTCGCGTTCCCGCCGACGAACATGGCCTGGAGAATCTGCTTTTTGACGTCCAGGCTCGATTCCTTCTGATAGAGCGTCCACAACTCGTCGTGCGCGCCCATCACGCCAAGCTGGCGAACGGCCTCCATCCGGAGCTCGCTGTTCTGCTCGCTCTGCGCGGCGGTCAGCAGGCGCCCTTTCTCTCCGGCGACCATGAACGCGCGCAGGATGCGCCGCTTGACGTCGATGTCCGTGCTGCTGGCGTAGACATCGCCCAGCGCGGCACGGCTTTCCGGCCCGCCGTGAATGCCCAGGTACTGGATGGCCTTCATCTGCAGATCCGGCGTCGAGTTGCCCTTGGCGATGCCGACGATGATCTCGCGCGCCTTGGGGGAATTGCTCTGGGCGAGGACGAAGAGGGCGCGCTCCTTCAGCTTGGGCGAGCTCGTTCCGGTCAGGAACTTCTGCAGCATCGGGATCGCTTCGTCCGGCGCCGAGCTCTGGAGGCCGTTGAGGACGAGCAGCTTCATCTCCTCGTCGCTCTCGTTCTCGGGTCGCACCGGCTGCCCGGAGTCGCGCCGGACCTCGACTTCGAGCGCCTTCGCATCCTGCAGGTAGCGGCTCTTCGGGTAGGCCTTCGTGAGCTCTCCGATGGTGCCGAGCGCTTCGGGGCGCTGCCCCTGCTTGTTCTGGGCGTAGGCCTTCCAGTAGAGGGCCGCATCGGCCTTGGGTCCCTTCCCCTCGATGACGCGATCGAACGCGGTCACCGCACGATCCCACCGCGACTGGTCCAGCGCCTGCTGGCCGCGGTCGTAGTTGGAGTTCTCCTGATCGCGTTCGCGTTCGCGCTGTTCGCGCTCCCGGTCGCGCTGTTCGCGGTCCCGGTCCTGCGCGACTTCGGCAACCTCACGTGCGCGCTCGGCGTCCAGTTGGGCCAGTTCGGCGGCGCGCGAGGCGACGTTGGACGATGCGGTCTGCGCGGTGACCGGGCTGGCGATGGCCAGGGCCCCGGCAATGGTGAATATCAGCTTCAGTCTCGTGATTATCATGGTCGTATCTCAGCTCTTGGTTGTCTCGAGCGTTCGCTGGCCCGTTCGCTCCTGAATGGCAGCCTTCTGCCGCTCCCGCACTTCCGACGAAACCACCCGTACCTTGAACAGCAATCCCTTGGATTCGATGCGGCGGCGCACTTGATCCAGATCGTTCTGCGACAGCGTCGAGGGGCTGGCCGCGATGTCGACGAGCGTGCGCTCCAGCTCGTCGAGCATGGAAGCCATCGCCGTGTCGCCGGTCTTCAGCGCCGTCTGCCGATACAGCCGATTGGCCGCCACCAGCTGCTGCGCGCGCGCCTGTTCGGTCGAGATATCCACCTGGCCTCGACCCTCGGCACTCACCAGCTCCACGAGCATCATCTGCGAGCGATCGAGGTGATCCCCGAGGTCGACGAGCAGAATCCGTTCACGCACTTGCTCCGACGCGGTCGTCGCCACCGGTGTCGGCGCGCCGGGAACAGATCCAACGGGTGTCGGGCGCGGCAACAGCCGTCCGGCGACGAACGATCCGACCACCACGACCAGCAGGGCGCCGACCCACGCGAGCCGTCCGGGCGTCGGCGTGAAGCCAAACAGCCAGCGCGATCGGCGCGCCGGCAGCGCCGGCTGCAGGCGAGCCCACGCCAGCCGTTCGAACCCGGCAGGGGCATCCACGGCTGGTGCGCTGTCGACGAACGCCATGACCCGCTGCAGCCGCGCGTAGTTCTGCTGGCACGTGATGCAGTCACCGAGATGCGCGCCCGCCCGTGCCTCCTCGGTGTTCTCCATCTCGCCGTAGTAGTGCAGCACGAGCTCGTCGTCTGTCAGATGCGTAGTCATGATGTCCGTTACCCTTCGACGAACGGCTCGAGCGCGAGCCGCATCTTCCGCACGGCGCGAAACACGCTGTGCTTCGCCGCGTTGGCCTTCAATCCCAGCGTCCGGCTGATCTCGTCAATCGATTGCCCTTCGAAGTGCCGCAGCACGAAGGCGGCGCGCTCCATGTGCGTGAGCGAATCCATTGCCGCGCCGACGCGCTCCTGAACTTCGGTACTCAACATCAGACGCTCCGGGGAATGATCTACGCGGTCGTCCGCCGCCGCCTCGTACTGTTCGAGATCGCTGCTGTCGTGACCCGACTCCTGGTGCCGACGCGAGCGAATGAGATCGATAGAGCAGTTCACGGCGATCCGATGGAGCCACGTACCGAAGTTGGCGCGCGACTCGAAGCGGCCCAGTTGTTTGTATGCGCGCAGGAACGTCTCCTGGACCACGTCCTCGGCGTCCTGCTGGTTGCCGGTCATGCGGTGCGCCAGCCGATACACTGCGCGGCTGTGGCGCTCCACGAGCGCCCGGAAGGCTTCGCTATCTCCATCGCGGGCCAGCGCGACGGCGGCGGCGTCCGTTTGCGGCATCCGGATGATTAGACGGGAGTTGCGCTCGGCGGTTAGTCGCCGGGGACCCCGAACCTCAACGCGTCGTGTATCACAACGCGACAGATCCGGGCAAAAGCTTCAGGACCGGGAAGAAGCGGGCGGCGGAGGGGCCCCATCGGACCCGTCAGTGCGGCCACGCGCGGGCGGCCGGAGGTGCTCCAGGATCGCTCGCACGCGCACAATCTCCGCGTTCAAGGCCTGGATGCAGGCCTTCTGGGTTTCGTGGGGCACGTCAGCCTCCACGCCGCAGAAGGGGCAGGTCATTGCCGGTGGTTTGACTTCGCAGGAACGCGCGACCCGGCTGCAAGAAAGGCACCGGCACCGGCACTACCTCAGAGAGGCAAGTGTTCGCCCGAGTCCGTCCTCCAGCGCCGTGGTCGTCAGGCCGAGTTCCTCACGCGCCAGATTGCTTTCGAGCGACCAGTCGTGGCGGAAGATTTCGACGACCCCACGCGTCAGCGTGGGCTCCCGACGAAAGATCGTGGCCGCGGCCTCGTCGATCAACGCGGCAACGGCCGCCACCGAGTAGGGCACGCGACGAGGAGGGGGCAGGTTGCGCGTCCGGGCGAGGTAGTCGAAGATCGCTCGCTGCGGCGCGTTTTCGCCGCCGACGACATAGTCGCGGCGGGGCTGTTTGACGGTCAAGGCCGCCACATGGGCGCGCGCCACGTCGTCCACGAACGAAAACGACCAGAGCCGATCTCCGCCGATGACGCCGGGCAGCCGGCCGTGCAGATGGTCGCTCATCAAGCGGCCAACGAGGTTGCCGTCGGTTGCCGGGCCGGGACCGTAGACGACGCCGGGATAGAGCGTCACGACCGGCAGGCCGTCGGCTGCGGCGCGCCGGGCGAGATCGCGCGCGGCCACTTTGGTGCGCTGGTAATGATTCGCGGTCAGCGGATGCGGACTGTCGGAGGGAGGAAGGGCGAGAAAGGACGAGGTGTAGACCAATCGAGATGATCCGACCGTCCGCGCCGCCGAGAGCACCGATTGAAGCCCGCCGACGTTGATGGCGTCGAATTCTGACGGATCGCGCCGCCAGACCGCGACCAGCGCGGCGAGATGGCAGATCGCGTCCGATCGCTCGGCGGCGCTGGTGACAGCGCGTGTATCGCGAATGTCCCCGACGATCGACAGCGCGGTGGGATGCGGCCGTCGGGCGAAGACGATCGGCTCGTGCCCGGCGTCGGCCAGGGCGCGCACGATGGCTGAGCCGAGATAACCGGTCCCGCCGGTAACCAGCACTTTCATGGCTCGCCCGCACCGGTCAATCGCTCTCCGCGCATCGCGTTCAATTTACCAATTGCCAACTGCGAATAGCCAATTCCCAATTACACTGGTTCGGATGTTCAGGCAGAAAACCGGGTCGGTGGTGTGTGCGTCGTGCGGGTCGCTGGTCGGAGTCAACGACGACAAGTGTTACACGTGTGGCCGGCGCAATCCGGGGCTGTGGGGCTTCGGCCCGGTTCTGCGGCGACTCGGGAACGATCTGGGGTTCGTGTCGCTGGTCGTGTACGGGTCGGCGGTGCTCTATACCGCGACCCTCCTGGTGACGGTTCTGCGGGGAGGAAGTCTGGTTTCAGGTTCGATCTTTTCGATCCTGAGCCCGGACGGTGCCGCCCTGCTGATGTTCGGCGCCAGCGGAGCCTACCCGGTCTTCGGCTTAAGCCGATGGTGGACGATTCTGAGCGCCGGCTGGCTGCACGGTGGCGTCCTCCACATCCTGTTCAACATGATGTGGGTGCGACAGCTGGGCCCGGCGGTGGCCGACATGTATGGCGCGGGCAAGATGGTCATCATCTACACCGTCGCGAGCGCCGCTGGCTTCCTCTTCAGTTCGTTCATGGGGGCCTTTCTGCCCTGGATCCCGCTGCTGGGCGGTGGCAGCCTCACGGTCGGCGCATCGGCCCCGATCATGGGTCTCCTTGGAGCGCTGGTCTACTACGGCCGCCGTGGCGGCAGCAGCATCGTGAGATCCGAAGCCCTCTACTACGCCATGACGCTGTTCGTGATGGGACTGATCCTGCCGCGCGTGGACAACGCGGCGCATGCCGGCGGCTTCGTCGGCGGCTATCTTGCGGGAATCTGGCTCGATCCGCTCAAGCCTGAACGGGTCGATCATCTGCTCGGCGCCGTCGTCTGCCTCGCGGTGACAGCCCTCGCGATCATCGTGTCGATCGTGACTTTCTTCTGAAGGGGAACAAGTTTTCCCCGGTTGTCTCGTTTTCAGCGCGAGTACAAATCCACGATACGTTCGATCGCGCGACGGCAGACGCGGCAGAAGCCGACCGGATCGCGGCTGAACATGATGCAATCGGCCTGCGGTCGGTAGAGGCCCTTCGCCTCGTACGACGCCCCCTCGAACGCCCCGACCGCCGCCGAATGCCGCATGCCCGACAGGAGCTTCGTGTCCCACGCCATCTCCTCCCGGAACAGCGCGTCCATCTCTGACTCCGGCGCGTTGCGCGCGCGAATCTCGCGACGTCTCGTCTGGATGTCGCGCGTGTGTGCCTCGAACGCGTCCTTTTCCCACGGGGTCGGGGTCGGCGTGCCCGGTGTGACCATGTCGGCCCACTTCAGCTGCGTCGGATCGTGCAGAGCCGTGACGTTGGGCTCCCACGGCTCCGGCTTCTGCTGCGATCCGGTCTCGTAGGCGACATCCGACGTGTAGTACTCGTCCGCCAGCGCCGCGAAGTGATGCGCGAACTCGTGCACGAACACGTATTGCGAGAACGCGCTGTCGACCGACGCCGTCGCCTGATCGTTGAAGATGCCGCCCCCGCCGTAGGTCTTGTCGTTGACGAGAATCTCCAGGAACTCGTACGGCGCCGCCGACGCGGCGTCGCGCAGCGCCCGGTTGTCGAGCGTCAGGAGATACCGTTCGGAGTCGAAGATGTTGTATTCGGCCGAGATCGGCGTGCGACGAAAGACGCCGGCGTTGGGTCGGTTCACGCCGCTCTCCGCTGACGCCAGATCCAGCCCCCGGACGTTGAAATCCTTGCGCCGGCTCTTGAACGGCTCCTCGTTGAAGAGCGCCCCCACCAGGCGCTGCGCATCGGCATGAAACTTCGGCATCTCCGCCTGGGTGTAGCCCTCGCTGATTACCAGGAGGTCGACTCTTTCCGCGATCGGCCCGTTCTCGAAAAGCGTCCAGACTTTGCCGGCGGGTGTTGCCGGCGCCGCCGCGTTGACGAACCGCGACCCCGGGTCGATCCCGGTGGACCAGACAGGGGAGAACCTGCTGTCGGCGCCTCGTCTGGACAGGACCACCGTCACTGGCTTGAGCGGCCAGGGGAACCGCAACGATTCGTGAAACGTGCGATTGATCTTCGTCGCCTCGGCCGTCGTCTCCCACTCGCCGTAGACCGATGCGAAGCCGCGCGAATAGAGCGTCGTGCCGCCATCGCGGACCTCGAAGAGATATCGCCCCAGGTTGGTCGGATCAACGAGCTGGACGTGACTTCCAGGCCACGGACCGTCGTTGACGACGCGGTCGAGCGAGACGCTCTCGCCGATCTTGGGGCCGCCGCTGTGGAAGTAGTCCACCCTCATCGTCCGCGAGAAGTCGAAGGGCGCCGGCGTCTGCCGCCGAGGCGAGACGCCCAGCACCGCGCCGAAGAGGGCGAGCGTCACGCCAATCCACGGGCCGGACAAGGGGCTCGGCATCCGTTCAGTATAATTCGCGCGTGCGGAAGCCTGTTGTGCTCATCACCGGCGCCGGCGGCGAGATCGGCCACGGCCTCATCGATCGACTGGCCGAACGCGCCGATCGGGCCATCGTCACCATCGATATCACCAGGCTGGACGAGACGATTGGCCGCAAGGTCGATCGCGAGGTGATCGGCTCGGTCCTCGATCACGCCGTGCTCGAGCGGCTGATGGCGGAATTCGAGGTCGATCTGATCTTTCATCTCGCGGCGCTGCTCTCGACGCGCGCGGAGTTCACACCGGTCTCGGCGCACCAGGTCAACGTCGAAGGCACCCTGGGGTTGCTCGAGTTCGCCCAGCACGAAGCCGAATCGCACGGCCGCCCGGTCGTGTTCCTGTACCCGTCGTCGATTGCCGCCTACGGTCTGCCCGACGCCGCCACCAAGCAACGTGTCGGACGGATTGGTGAGGACGAGTATCTGCACCCGACGACCATGTACGGCTGCAACAAGTTGTACTGCGAGCTCCTGGGCACCTACTATGCGCGGCATTACAAGCAGCTGGCCGCCGAGCCCATGAGCGGGCGAGTGGATTTCCGGTGCGTCCGATTTCCAGGGCTCATTTCCGCGGTCACGATGCCAGCCGGCGGAACATCCGACTACGCGCCGGAGATGATTCACGCTGCCGCGCGCAACGAGGCCTACCGGTGCTTCGTCCGGCCCGAGACCCGGATTCCATTCATGGCGATGCCGGACGGCGTGGAAGCCTTGCTGACGCTCGCCGCCGCACCACGGGAAAAACTTCAGCGCGCCGCCTACAACGTCGGAGCGTTCAGCCCGACGGCGGAGGAAATCCGTGACGTCGCGGTCCGCGCCTTTCCGGGAGCCCGGCTCAGTTGGGACACCGACCTCAAACGTCAGCGCATCGTCGACTCATGGCCCGCCGACGTCGACGACGGCGCAGCCCGGCGCGACTGGAACTTTTCTCCGCGCTACGATTTCGCCCGTGCGTTCAGCGAGTACCTGATCCCGACGATCAAGAAGCGATACGCGTAGCGCCGACCGTACTTCGCATATCATCTTCACTATGCCGAAACTGACCGTTGAGGGGTATCGCACGGTAGACGTGGAGTCGGGCAAGCGGCTCGTGCTGGCGCTCGAGCAGGATGCCAAGGTGGATCAGTTGCACGCCTGCGGCGGCAACGCTCGCTGCACGACCTGCCGTGTGGAATTCATCGCCGGCGAGCCTGAGATGATGACGGTGGCCGAGAAGACGGTGCTGGCGGCGCGGGGAGCGATCGGGGTGCGCCTCTCGTGCCAGATTACCTGCACGCACGACATGGTCGTTCGAGCGATCAGTCGTCTGGAGGGAAGCGGCCGCCCCGATCCCGGTCCGACGCCTGAGCCAACGGTCCAGCCGCCCCCCGAGTGGATTCCCAAGTAGCCTCGACCGCGAGGCCCGTCGTGCCAACGCCCGGTCGCCAGCCGTGATCCCTCTCGATCTTCTCGTGTCTGCCTATTCCAGCGGCTGGTTTCCGATGGCGGTCGCGCCCGGAGAGATCCGCTGGTACTCCCCCGACCCACGGGGTATCATCCCGCTGGATGGGTTCCACGCGCCGCGACGCTTGTCGCGGCTGGTCCGCCAGGGGCGGTTCGCGGTGAAGATCGACACGGATTTCTCCGGCGTCATCAGCGCCTGCGCCGCCCGGCATGACGCCGAGGGCAGCTGGATCGATCGGGAGATTGTCGACACCTACTGCGCCCTGCACGAGCGGGGATTGGCGCACTCGATTGAAACCTGGCAGGATGGCGCGCTGGTCGGCGGTCTCTACGGCGTGTCGCTGCGCGGTGCGTTCTTCGGAGAATCGATGTTCCACCGCGTGACCGACGCCTCGAAGGTGGCGCTCGTAACGCTCGTCGATCGACTTCGGGAGCGGGGCTACATCCTGCTCGACACGCAGTGGGTGACCGAGCACCTGGCACAGTTCGGCGCCATCGAGATTCCCCGCCGGCGGTACCTCCGGCTTCTGGAAGCGGCTCTCAAGGTCGAGCCCACCGATTTCTGCTAGCGCCTCGCCGATGACGTCCGAATCCCCGACCTCCCGCGTTCTCCTCGGCGTGGCCCTGATCTCCGGCGCGCTGCTGATGATCGAGCTGTCGCTGACGCGCATCTTCTCGGTCACCATGTACTACCACTTCGCGTTCATGGCGATCTCGATCGCGTTGTTCGGGCTGAGCGCGAGCGGAGTCTACGTGTTCCTCTGGCGGGAGCGGTTCGCCGGCCGTGACACCGCACAACTCCTCACCTCGCACGCGCTCGCCTTTGGTGCGTTGACGATGATCTCGCTGGCGGTGCTCGTGCGCGTACGGGTGGGCCTGCAGTCGACGCCCTCGAGCGTCGCCCTCATGGCGTTCACCTATCTGCTTGCCGCGCTGCCCTTCTTCGCCGGCGGCGCGGTCGTGTCGATTGCGATTGCCCGTTTGAGCGCCAGTGTGAATCGGGTCTACGGCGCCGATCTGCTCGGGGCGGCCGCCGCGTGTCTGGTCCTCATGCCGGCGCTCAATCGACTGGGAGCGCCCGGCGCGATCGTCGCCGCCGGGGTTATCGGAGGGGTGGCGGCGATTCTCTTCGCGTCTCCCTCCGCCCGCGGCCGCCTGATAGCGGTCGTCGGTGTCGTCGCCGTCGCGATCCTTGGAATGGCGGCATCCCCGCTCGCTCCGTTCACCGTCAGCATCACCAAGGGGCACGAGCACCATGCGGTGCTCTTCAGCAAGTGGAATTCGTTTTCGCGAATCGGCGTCTACGATCAGCCGTACGGCGCGTGGTCGCTGAGCGAGCGCTACACCGGCCCGCTGCCCGATACGCATCTCATGGACATCGACTCGGCGGCCGGAACGCAGATCCTCCGGTTTCGAGGCGACCTCCGCGAGGTGGAGTACCTGCAGTACGAACTGACCGCCATCGGCTACCGGTTGTACGGCGAGCCCGGCGGCACGCCGTCCGTTCCGATGAACGCGCTGGTGATCGGCCCAGGCGGCGGTCGCGACCTGCTCTCGGCTCTCGTGTTCGGCGCCTCCTCGGTCGACGGCGTCGAGATCAACCCAATCATCGCCAACGACGTGATGCGCGGCGCCTTTCGCGACTACTCCGGCGGCGTCTACGAACAGCCCGCCGTCCACATTCACGTCGAGGACGGCCGCAGCTTCGTCCGCAGATCCACCAGCAGGTACGACGTCATCCAGGCCTCACTGGTGGACACCTGGGCGGCGACGGCGGCCGGCGCCTATACGCTCACCGAGAACTCGCTGTACACCGTTGAAGCGTTCGATGATTATCTCGACCACTTGACGGATCGCGGGGTGTTGAGCATTTCGCGATGGGTCTTCGACGGACTGCGGCTGGTGTCGCTGGCCCAGGAAGCCTGCGCCCGACACGGCTGGAACGCGGCCGATCGCCTCGCGGTCATTCAGTACGGCGACGTGGCGACGTTCCTGCTCAAGAGAACACCGTTCGACGGCGCCGAGCGGGAGAGGCTGGCCGCGGCCGCCCGCGATCTGAAGTTCACCATCCTGTATCTGCCGGGGATCGAGTCGCCACCAACGGGCGACTCGCGTGACGACTACGCGCGCTTGATTCGCGCAGCGGACCGGCAGGCCTTCTACGAGCGCTATCCGCTCGACGTGTCGCCGACCACGGACGATCGGCCGTTCTTCTTCCACACCACGAAGCTCCGCTCGCAGCGGTTCGTCGCCGCTGGTCTCCGGCTGCTGGGGCGCCCGGTCGAGAGCCCGGTCGTGCGCGGCTCGTGGGGCACCGGTGGCCTGACGGCGCTGCTGGTCCTGCTCACAATCTCGTCGGTGCTGATCGTGGCCTTCATCATCGGCCCGCTGGCCATGACCAGCCGCGCCGCGCTGGCGCCCGGCTGGTTCCGTCCGCTGATGTACTTTGCCTGCCTCGGCGCCGGCTTCATGCTGATCGAAGTGGCCCTGCTGCAGCGGTTCGTGCTGCTGCTGGGACACCCGGTCTATTCGCTGACGGTGACGTTGCTCTCGCTGCTCCTCGGAACCGGCATCGGCAGCGTGATGAGCCGCAACGTCCCGGACGACCGCGTCAGCCGCACGGCCGCTCTCGCCTGCCTCGCCATCGCCATCGTCGGCGTGTTGTGGGCCACCGTGCTCCCGCTCGTCATCCGGTGGGCGATCGCGTGGCCGCTACCCGCGCGTCTCGCTACGGCAATCGTCCTGATGCTGCCCGCCGGCATGTTGATGGGGATCCCTCTCCCCGCCGGCGTGCGCGTCCTGTCGATTCACCGTCCGGCGCTGATCGCCTGGGCCTGGGGCATCAACGGCGCGTTGTCCGTTCTGGGAGCCACCCTCGCCGTGTTCATCGCCATGAACTGGGGTTTTTCGACAACGCTCGTCTGCGGAGGGGTGTTGTACGTGGCGGCGGCCGCTTTGGCGAGATTCACGCTGGGCCGGCAGGCGCCCGTTCCCGGGCAGGCGATCAGTGAACGGTATAAGGTTCGCTCAGCGTGAACGGGGCGATCTTCACGTCGAACGGATCGCCGTCATCCGTGACCATCTGATAGGTCCCTTCCATGACGCCGAACGGGGAGTTCAGGGGACAGCCCGACGAGTAGGTGAAGGACTCTCCAGGGGACAGCGTCGGTTGCTTGCCCACCACGCCTGGTCCCCGGACCTCTTCGATGCGTCCGGTACCGTCCGTGATGATCCAGTGACGGGTCAGCAGCTGCACCGTCTCCGATCCTTCGTTCGAGATGGTGATCGTGTAAATGAAGAACCACTGGTTCTGCGACGGCTGCGACCGCTCTGGCGCATACTCAGCTCCAACGTGCACACGAATCCCGCGGGTCATCGCCTCCGACGTGAACATGGCTCCATGATGACACGAATTTTTCCCGGCGCCGATGTCGGCTCCCGGCAATGACGCCGGTTTCCGAAAACGCGCGCGTCGGCCTGTGCGCAACGTGTCGGCACTGCACGATGGTTGTGAGCGGTCGCGGCGGGCGCTTTTATCTGTGCGAGCGCTCGCGCAGCGACCCTCGATACCCGCGCTATCCTCCGCTGCCGGTTCTCGAGTGTCGTGGGTGGGAGGCGCGCCCCGCACCCGATCCGTCAGGACCGTCAACTCCACCGGAGCGCGACCCGCTTTGATAGCATGGATTCCCAGGCAGCATGCACACGATCGAGCCGGCACGAGTGAAGCGAGGAGGCGAAGTCGCAAGCGCGACCGACGCGTCCGAATCCGCCACGCTGGACACACACCTCATCCACGGCAAGGCGCTCATTTTCTGGGATCCGAAGAGTGCCCAGCCCAGGAAACTCGACGCCATCGACACCGATCAGATTACGCCGGCCGCCGACTGCGTATCGGAGAGCCTCGAGACGCTCGACGAGCGCTGGAAGGCGGGCTCGTTCCGCTACCTGATGCCCGATTTCAGGGAGCGGGTGCACCGGGGGGAGACGTTCGTGATCGCCGGCGACCGCTTCGCGATCGGATCGTCACGAGAGATGAGCCCGGCCGGCCTGAAGGGCGTCGCCGAAGAAGTCGGGTTGCAGCTGGTGATCGTGTGCGGCCACAACATGGGCGACATCTTCCGTCGCAACGCCTTCAACCTCGGGCTCCACGTCGTCCAGAGCCCTGAGGCGGTTGCCGACGCGAAGGACAACGACGAGTTCACCTTCGATCCATCCACCCGTCGTCTCACGAACACGACCCAGGCCAAGGTCTACGAGCCGGTGCCGCTGTCACCGAAGGAGGAGGAGATTCGGCGCAGCGGCGGGATCTTCGCTGTCGGCCGGCGCGAGTTTCGCAGGGCGACGGAGACACAGCCGGTCATCGACTGGCCGGACGAGGCCGCGGCCGATCATCTGACCACGACCGAGCAGATCATCTGGGCCCACCGCGTCGACAAGGATCTGCGGCCGTCGGATCTGCGGCCCGGGACCACCCTGCGGGTGTATGCCGATCTCCTCCCGGCGTCCGACGGCACCGCGCCGTTTGCCATTCACACCTTCAACCAGATCAGCGGCGGCTCGACGATCTATCCGCGTCAGGCGGCGATCGCCAACGATCACTTCGTGTTCACCGGCAGCGCCATCGACGACAAGCAGACGAACATCGGCCGCGAGTTCGCGCGTCAACAGGAGCTGGTCAAGCCGTACTACGCTACGCCGGGCGACGGCATCTTCCATTTCTATTTCCCGGAGCAGGGGCTGGTGATGCCCGGGCAGGTCATCCCCGGTGCCGACTCGCACAGCCGCGCGTACGGCGCGTATGGTGCGGTCGGGATCGGTGTCGGATCGACGACGCTCGGGTTCGGGTGGGCGACCGGATACATCTACTTCACGCTCCCTGCGGCGCGCCGGGTGACATTCCAGGGCCGACTCCAGCCGTGGGTGAGCGGCAAGGACATCGTGCTGGAGCTCTTGAGACGCTGGGGAGTCAAGCAGTCGCAGGGCATGTCCGTTGAGCTCGTCGATGCCGATCGCCAGCTGCCGATTGCCTATCGCAACACCATCGCCAACATGATGGCGGAGGCAGAAGCGCTCAACGGCATCTTCGCTCCGGATGACGTCACGTATGCCTGGTACGCCAGGAAGGGTGTGACCGACCTGCCATATCCGCGCGTCGCGCCGGGTGGCCACGCACGGTATCAGATCGACGAGGCCATCAACCTGTCGGACGTGATGCCGATGATCGCCAAGCCGTTCAGCCCGGGCAATGCCTATCCTGCCACCGAGGTGGCGACCGAGCGCATCACCTTCGACAAGGCCATGATCGGCTCCTGCACCAATGGCAGCTACGACGATCTGCTGCAGGCGACTCTGGTGTTGCGCGCGGCGCGCGATCGCGGCGCCCGCAAGGTCGAACGCGATCTCCGGATCTTTCCAGGGTCTGGCGGCGTGGCACGACAGATCGAACAGCCGGATGCGCGTCTCGGCGGCGAGTCGATCGCCTCGGTGTTCCGATCCGTCGGTGGCGAGATTCGCCAGTCGTGGTGTGGACCCTGTTTCGGTCAGGGGCCTGACGCGTTGACGCGCGGCCAGCGCGCGATCACGTCGTTCAATCGCAATTGGCAGAACCGCATGGGCCTGGGTGGCGAGGGCTACCTCGCCAGCCCCGCCGTGGTGGCCGCGTCGGCCCTCCTTGGCTACATGGCGCCGCCCAGCGAGCTGGGTCTCGCGTGGGACGCAGAGGTCTTCGGCGTTTAAGCCTTGGGCCTTGGGCCTTGGGAGTTGGCCGTTCCCGGCTCCAACAGCCCTGACCCTATCCCCAGCGCGGCATCTCGTCCGGGTTGATGCCGAGCGCCATCTTGCCGACGACTTCATGTGAGAGCGACGAGTTGGCCGGATGGAACCGGCCGGCGCGCGCGTCGCGGAACAGCCGCTCGAGCTCGCTCTTCTTGAACATACCGAACCCGCCCGAAACCTCGAGCGCCGCGTCGACGACCTTCCAGGCGCCTTCGACCGCCCGATACTTGGCGGACACAATCTTGATCGGCCAGGCCATGCCGTGATCGACGCCGGTCGACCAGTCGCGCGCGACGGTGTCCAGCTGCGCGCCGATCGCCTCGAGCTCCATCATCATCTCGGCGATTTGATGCTGGACGTGCGGATGGTAGGCCATCGAGCGCGTCAGGCCGAGCGATCCCTTCGACTTGATCTGCTCGACGGCGAGATCGAAGACGCGCTGCGCCAGCCCGTAGTAGACGTTGCCGAAGTTGATGAGCGCCCACGCGAAGATCCCGAGGACGAAAAGGTCGGCGCCGGCAAATCCGGCCGGGACCACGCGGGCGATGTTCTGATCCGGAATGAACGCGCCCTCGAGGACGGTGTCGTCGCTGCGCGTCGCCCGCATGCCCATCACGTCCCACGTTTCCTTGATGGTGAAGCCGCCATTGCTCCGCGGCAGGAACCCGTGGACCACTCTTGGATTCGCTGGATCGCTGGTGTCCATGCCGTGGAGGCCGAGACGCGTCCACACCGGCGTCAGGCTGCCGAAGGACTTGCGGCCCGTGAAGCGATACCCGCCGTCGACTTTCTCGGCTTTCGTCATCGACATCAGGATCGAGGTTTCGTTGCCGCTCTCGGCGTGGCCGGCCGCGAATACCTCGCCAGCAGCCGCGTCGCGCAGGACCCACTCGACCGACTTGTCGCCGCTGCGCCACACGTCCGCCGCGGTCCCGACCCAGTAGTTGTGCATGTTGATGCAGAGCGCGGTGGCCGGCGCGTAGCTGGCCAGCCGCCGGGTTTCACGCGCGACGTCCGCCAGCGTGAAGCCCAGCCCGCCGAGCTCCCGCGGCACAGCCATCTTCAGATATCCGGCCGCTTTCAATTCGTCGAAGTCTTCCTGGCAGAACTTGTTGTCACGATCGTACCCGGGCGCACGCTTCCGGCAGTTCTCGAGTAAGGTCTGAGGAACGAGCGCACCTGCTGCTGCCACTGTCATACAGCCTCCGTTGCGTGCCGCCGGCACAATTCAAATACAGGATCAGGGTGAGAGGGCAGAATAATATAGAAACTCATGTGGCGGTGGAATCTGACGCTCTTCGCGCTCGGCCTGACGCTGAGTGCGATCGTGGCGTCCGCGTTCGCGGAGCATCCCCCGTCCCGGCAAGCCCGGCTGTCGCCGGCCGCCGGCGTCATCCTCAACAGCAACGTCACCATCGCCCCCGGCGACCATCGGCTGGGCTCCGCCGACCTGGCGCACCCTGCGATCATCGTCCGAGCCTCGAACGTCACGATTGATTTCGCCGGAGCCACGCTGCGCGGTGCCGACCCCGCGGCCGACCCCGATTCGTTCACCGGTGTCGCCGTCCTGGTGGATGGGGGCGAGCACGTGACGATCCGTAATCTGACCGCGCGCGGCTACAAGGTCGGCGTCCTGGTCCGACGGTCGCCGGGCGTGCACATCACCGGCGGCGACCTCGGCTACAACTGGAAGTCGCAGCTCTACAGCCTGGTCGAGCACGAAAGCCTCGTCGACTGGCTCTCGTATCACCACAACGAGCACGATGAATGGCTCGCCGGTGGCGCCGGAATCTATCTCGCCGACTCCGACGGCGCGGAGATCGATCACACCACCATCGTGCAGGGGCAGAATGGGCTGATGCTTGCCCGCTCCAGCGGCGCGAAGGTCTGGAACAACACGTTCTCCTTCCTTTCCGGGATCGGGATCGGGCTCTATCGCGCCAGCGCCAACACGATCATGCACAACCGGATCGACTGGTGCGTCAGGGGCTACAGCCACACGTTCTACAACCGCGGCCAGGATTCGGCCGGCATCCTGATCTACGAGCAGAGCAATCACAACGTCGTCGCCTTCAATTCGGTCACCCACGATGGCGACGGCCTCTTTCTCTGGGCCGGCCAGTCGACGATGGACACCGGTCAGGGCGGAGCCAACGACAATGTCGTCTTCGACAACGACTTCAGCTTTGCGCCGACCAACGGCATCGAAGCGACCTTCAGCCGCAACGTCCTCTACGGTAATCGCGTCGAGGATTGTTGGCACGGGCTGTGGGGCGGCTACAGCTTCGATTCCTGGATCGCCGCGAACCACTTCGCCCGCAACGTCGAAGCGATTGCCATCGAGCACGGTCAGGACAATCGCATTACCGAGAACGTCTTCGACGGGGACGAGACTGCCGTGCACCTGTGGAAGAACGCGACGCAGGATCCGTCCTGGGAGTATCCCAAGCGACGCGACACGCGAAGCCGCGACTACGTCATCTCGGGCAACACCTTCCGAGGCAATTCGGTTGCTCTGAAGATTGCCGAGACGCAAAACCTGCGCATCCTCACCAACGCCTTCGAGCGGGTGGGTTCGATCGCCGTGCTGTCCGGCGATACCCGGAACCTCGGCATCGGCGACGAGGTCAGCGTGCCTGTCCGCCCGCGACCGACGCTCGACGTCACGCTGCCCAAGGGCATGCCGGGCGGAATGGATCCCAAAGTACCCGACGACCAGCGCCGCGGCCGGGACGCGATCCTCGTCGACGAATGGGGCCCGTACGATTGGAAATCGCCAAAGCTGTGGCCGTCCGGCCGGTCCGATACGACGCCGCTCAAATTGCGTGTCGTTGGTCCGGTGGGTGAGTGGCAGCTCGCGTCGGTGCGTGGCGCCGACATCGAACCACGGGCCGGACGGATTCCCGGCGAGGTGACGGTCACGCCGCTGCGTCGGTCGAACGGTGGCGGAGACGCGAGCACGAGATCGCTCGAGCCGATCGATTTCGATGTCCGCCTGACGTATCGGGGCGGCGCGGTGACCAGCCCGCGCGGCGATCGCGTGTTAGCGGGATCACCCTACACGTTCGGCTACACGAGATGGTTCATGCCGATCGACTGGCGCGTGCGGTACTACGCGTTCGACGAGCAGTCGACGCCCGACGCGCATCCGCAAGAATTCGCGCGGGTGCTGGCCGGTTCGCCGCTGAAAGAAGAGCCGCGCGATCGGCTCGATTTCATGTCCGGCCAAAGCATCACGGATGGCGTGCCGGCCGACCGCGTGGCGATCGTGGCCGAAGGGACGGTCGACCTCCCCCCGGGTAACTACGAACTCAGGACGATCTCGGATGACGGCCTCAGAGTCTGGGTGGACGACGATCGCGTGATCGACCATTGGACGTCGCACGAATCGGCGGTGGACGCGGCGCCCATCGCGGCCGGTCGGCGCCATCTCAAAATCGAGTACTTCGAGCTCGGGGGATTCGCCGAGCTTCGCGTGGAGATCCGACGACGATGATTGCATGGATCACCGACCCGCAGATCTGGATCGCGTTCGCGACGCTCACCTTCCTCGAGATCGTCCTCGGCGTCGACAACATCATTTTCATTTCCATCCTCGCCGGCAGGTTGCCGCCGGAACAGCAGTCATTGGCGCGCAGGCTCGGCCTGCTCCTGGCGATGGGCACGCGCATTCTCCTGCTCTTCTCGCTGACCTGGATCGTGAAGTTGACGGCACCGCTCTTCACGCTGCTGGGTCACGAACTGTCAGGCCGAGACCTCATCCTGATTGGCGGCGGGCTCTTCCTGCTCGCCAAGAGCACCCACGAGATCCACGGGCGGCTCGAAGGCGAAGAAGGCGCGGGATCGGCGGGCGTACGCGTGTCGTTCGCGGCCATCCTGATTCAGATCATGCTGCTGGATATCGTGTTTTCGCTCGACTCGGTCATTACCGCGGTCGGGATGGTCGACTCGCTCGCGGTCATGGTCGCGGCCGTGACCGTCGCCGTCCTGATCATGATGATCTCCGCCGCGCCGATCAGCGATTTCGTTCACCGGCACCCGACGGTCAAGATCCTGGCCCTCAGCTTCCTGTTGTTGATTGGCCTGTCACTCCTGCTCGAAGGGTTCGAGCAGCACATCCCCAAGGGGTACATCTACTTCGCGATGGGATTCTCGGTGATGGTCGAGATGCTGAACCTGAAGATCCAGGGGCGGGCCCGCCGCCCGGTCCATCTTCGCGAGCGATTCGTCGAGGCTGAAACGCCGGGCGGGTCGAAGGCGTCTTAAGCCGTATCCAGTCGAGGCCTGGCTGTCGCCGGGCGCAGGGTCAGGAGGAGATCCCGATGAAGAACTGTGTGGCTATCGTGTCCGTGATCGTGGGGTTGTCCGTAGGACCGGCGTTGGCGCAGGCCCCGGCGGCCGCAGGCGCTCCCGTTGCCTCAAGTACCTGGCAAGTCGACGGCAATCACACCGCCGCTCAATTCAGCGTCAAGCACATGATGGTATCAACGGTGCGCGGCTCGCTCGGGAAGGTGAGCGGCACGATCGAGTACGACGGCAAGTCCGCGGCGACCCTCAAGGCGGACGTCGCCATCGACGTCAACGGCATCAACACCGGCACCGAGAATCGCGACAAGGACCTTCGGTCGGAGAACTTCTTCGACGTGGCGAAATATCCGACGATCACCTTCAAGTCCAAGCGCGCGGAGGCGGCAGGCGCGGGCAAGACTCGCCTGATCGGCGACCTGACGATGCACGGGGTGACCAAGGAGGTGGCGCTCGACGTCGAGGGGCCTTCGCCGGTTCTCCAGGCCAATGGCGGCCAGCGCGTCGGCGCGTCCGCGACGACGAAGCTCAACCGCCGCGATTTCGGCCTTCAGTACAGCCGCATGATCGAGGCGGCCCCGGTCGTTGGCGATGAAATCCTCGTGCAGATAGACATCGAAGCCAACAGAAAGTAGAGTTCCGACCGGAGAAGCCCACGTGCGTACCATGCTTGCCGCTGTCCTGTTCGCCCTCTTGCCTCACCCGCAGAACGATCCAGGCAGCGTACCGGTGGTGGTGGAGCTGTTTACCTCTGAAGGCTGTTCGAGCTGTCCCCCCGCCGACCAGCTGCTCAGCGTCCTCGTGACGAAGCAGCCGGTCGCGGGCGTCACCGTCATCGGCCTCGAGCTCCACGTCGACTACTGGGATTCGCTCGGCTGGAAGGATCCCGCGTCGCTCGGCGGCGCCACTTCCCGGCAGCAGTCGTATTCGCGAATCTTCGGCGCCGACCGGATGTACACGCCGCAAATGGTCGTCGATGGCCGCGACGAGCTGGTCGGCAGCGATCAGAGCGCGGCCCGTCGTGCCATCGATCGCGCCCTTCATCGTCCACACGCGAAGGTCGAAGCCAGCGGCAGCGTCGATGGGACGACAACCGGCGGCACGGTGGTCGTCACGGATATTCCGGCCGACGCCGCGAAAGAGCAGCTGGAGGCGACGCTGGCGCTGACCGAGAACGACGTCACCACCGCGGTGAAGCGCGGCGAGAATGGCGGCCGCACGCTCCATCACGACGCGCTCGTCCGCCAGATCGTTCCCCTCGGTCGTGTCGTCTCCGGCGAAGCGCTGCGCTGGCACGTGCCCATCGACGCAACCTGGCGACGGGATCATCTCAACGCCGTCGTCGTCGTCCAGAGCCGCAAGTCGCTCCGCATCTGGGGAGCCGGAATCGCCCCCCTGCACTGAGTCGCGCCCGTTTTGACCGGGTCCCCGCGAAGGATGTCCTCGCACCCGGATCAACACTCCATTAAAATGCCGGACCATGCGCCCGACCTATCCGCTGGCTCTGCTCGCGATCGGGATCCTGGCCCTCGTCATTTCCGCCATTCACCCGTACGAGTCGGGCACGTGGGTGATGGAGGTCTTCCCGATCTTTCTTGCCGTGCCCGTCCTGCTCTTCACATGGCGGCGCTTTCCGTTGACGCCGCTGGTTTACACGCTGATTTTCGTGCACGCGCTGATCCTGATGCTCGGCGGCCACTACAGCTACGCCCGCGTGCCGCTTGGTTTCTGGATGGAGCATGCCTTCGGCTTTGCCCGCAATCACTACGACCGGATCGGTCACTTCGCGCAGGGCTTCATCCCGGCGCTGATTGCCCGTGAGATCCTGCTCCGACGTACGCCGCTTCGTCGAGGCGGCTGGCTGTTCTTCATCGTCAGCTCGATCTGCCTGGCGGTGAGCGCGTGCTACGAGTTCATCGAATGGTGGTCCGCCCTGATCGGCGGTGCCGCGGCCACCGATTTCCTCGGCACACAGGGCGATCCGTGGGATACGCAGTGGGACATGCTGTTCGCGCTGATCGGCTCGATTGTCGGCCAGCTGCTGCTGGCGCGAACGCAGGATCGTCAGCTGGCCGGGCTCGCGGCGTCGGCCGATCGCGTAGCGCAACGCGTCGCCGGTTGACTTCGTCATTCCCAACAAGAACAATCCCCGGGTGATTCCCCTCCTGGTGGCGCTGGTGCTGTGTCAGGTTGCCCCCATGCCGCCGGCCAAGGCATTGGCATCCTACGTCCCGCAGCGGGTGTACGACACGCATCTCAAGACGTTTGCCGATTTCGAGAGCATGCTGGCCGATATCGCCCGGGCGGATGTGATCTTCGTCGGCGAGCAGCACGACGATGCGAACACGCACCGGCTCGAGCTGGCGGTGCTCGAGGGGCTGACCCGGCGGCGGGTGTCGCTCGTGCTCGGCCTGGAGATGTTCGAGCGCGACGCGCAACCAGCCGTCGACGCGTATTTCGCCGGGTCCTCGGAAGAGTCCGCGTTCCTCGCCGCGGCGCGTCCCTGGCCGCGTTACGCGACGGACTATCGCGCGTCGGTGGAGTTCGCGAGAGAGCATCACATTCCGCTCATCGCCTCGAACGTCCCGCGACGGATCGCGGCGGAGGTTGCCAAAACGGGTCTCGCGGCGCTCGAATCGCTCGGGGCCGACCGTAGTCTCGTGGCCGCCGATCTCGACTGCGCCTTGACCGGCGCGTACTACGATCGATTCGTGCAGGCGATGAGCGACCACACTGGATCCAATGCGACGCCGCCACCGGATGCCGCCGCGAAAAGTGACCGCTACTATCTCGCCCAGTGCGTCAAGGACGAGACGATGGGGGAGTCGATAGCGGCGGCGGTGCGGCCGACCGATCGTCACGTGACGCTGGTCCACTACAACGGTTCGTTTCACATCGATTTTGGGCAAGGCACCGTCGCGAAGGCGCGCCGCCGGCTGCCTGGGCGGCGACTGGTGATCGTCTCGATCCTCCCGGTCGAAGATCTCGACCGCGCCCGGCCCGACGACGAGGATCTCACCCGCGCCGACTATCTGGTCTACACGGTGAAATAAAGGAGCCGGTTTCTCCCCTTTTACCGGAGCCGCTCGTCCATCTCGGCGATGACGTAGGTCATGACCGCGGCCGCCGCGGTCGCGCGCGACATGTCGACCGGATCGATCTTGTCGATGGTGTCGGCCGGCGTATGGTGAATCAGGAAATAGTTGCCTTCCGATTCGAGCGACAGCGCCGGGATGTTCGCCTGCTGAACGCTCGGGCCGATATCCGCGCCGCCACCGGCACTGCCAATCGTATCGGCGTCGATGCCCGCCAGGAGCGTCGCGATCTCCCGAACCCGACTCCGCGCTCCGTCGCTGCCGCTGAAGCCGAAGCCGTGCGGATGGAAGACCCCCGAATCGGACTCCATCATCATCACGTGGTTGGACAGCTCGGCAAGGTGGCGATCCCGGTAGCCGAGCCCGCCCTTCCCGCCGTTTTCCTCATTGGTCCACAACACCACCCGCACGGTCCGGCGCGGCCTGAGGTTCAGCTGCTTCATCAGCCGCAGCGCCTCCCACATCACCACACACCCAGCACCATCGTCGGTCGATCCGGTTCCAACGTCCCAGGAATCGATATGGCCGCCAATCACCACGACCTCGTCGGGCCGCTCGCGGCCGCGCAGCTCGCCGACGACGTTGGCGGATTGTGCATCGGGAAGAAAATGTGCGCTCATGACCAGCTTGAGCCGCACCCGCGTGCCGCGATCCACCATCCGTTGCAGGCGGGCGGTGTCTTCAACGGCGACCGCGGCCGCTGGAATCTGCGGCTGGCTGTCGGCGTACTGAAGGGCGCCGGTATGAGGTGTCCGAAGGCCGGCCGGCCCAACCGCACGGACGAGGACGGCGACCGCGCCAAGCGCCCCCGCGCGCGACGGGCCCGACATCCGATAGCGGACCGTTTCGCCGTAGGTCGTGAACGGCACGTTGAAGAGCACGATTCGTCCCTTCACGCGATCGCGCTGGGCGTCGAGCTCCTCGAAATTGTGGACGACCAGGAGCTCCGCCTCGACGCCGCTGGCGGGCGTTCCGACACTGTTGCCGAGGCCTAGCATCACCAGCGGCTGCGGCGTGTCATCGACGATGTCCAGGCTCTCGTGGCCGCGTACCCAGTGGGGCACCATCACCGGCTCGGCGCGGACGTTCTCCAGGCCATCTTTCTTCATCTCGTCGACCGCCCACTTGATGGTGGCTTCGAGATTCGTCGACCCGCTCAGTCGGTTGCCGAAGGTGTCACTGATGTACGCGAGGCGCTGCCACGCGGCGTCGGACTCGAGCGCGGCGCCGATCAGTCGTGACGCCGCATCACGATAGGGCGACAGCCATTCCGGCGTGACGACCGCGCGCGCGTCCACGGCCGGCGGCGGAAACTGTGCGCGCAACTGGCTCGGTGCGAGGCCGATGACAATCAGCATCACGATCACACGGCCCACCAGCGTGAACCGTGGCGACAACCTCTGACCGCGCGGCCGCGAACGCACTCGACGAATCGGCATGAGTCGCATTGTATCCGAGTGATAAGCTCGGGTCGTGTCGTCCCTGCTCGATCGCTTCCGCGGTTCTCGCAAGCCGGCGGCCGTGGTCTGCTATCTGCGCGAGAACGGTCCGATTGCGTACGAGCTCGGGCTCTTCGGCGACGATCCGCGCGAGCGGATCGAGGCGATGTTCGAGACCGGACTGAGCTGGTACTGGACAACGCTCGGCGAGCGAGAGCGGGCAGAGGCCGTCGACTGGACGGAGCTGACGCGGTGGTCGATGGCGGCGATGCAGCGGGATGTCTCGCGCTCGCCGGTGGCCGACGTCGTCGTCATCGGCATCGACCCGCAGGACGCCCGCGGTGACTTCGGCGCCGAGCTGCGCTCATGGGGGCGGCACTTCGCGACCGACGCCCCGAGCCACCTCCACATCCTCATCTTCCGGAGCGGTCCGACGGAGCTCGTCTTCGTCGCCCAGCAGACGACGGAGACGATCAGGTCGCTGCTGCAGGCATGGGCGATCGATCGTGCGCGGGCGGAGCGCCGCGCCTACGCCCGCCTGAAAGACCAGTCGCTCGAAAGAGTTCTCGACCGGCTGCGCTGACGCACTCTCCTTGACATCCTAGGAGGCCGACGCTAGTCTTCTCTTGGTCATCCTAGGAGAGGCGCCGGTGGGCCCGCCTCGGCTTCCCTCCGCGTGCTGAGCCCGGGGCCGATTGCGTGGAGTGTCTATGAGCCTGTCGCCGATCCGTTCGTTCCTTGGCGCGCTGCTTCGGCGCCGGCGACTCGAGCGGGAAATCGATCAGGAGCTCGAGCATCATCTGGTGAGTCGGGCCGACGACCTCAGGGCACGTGGCATGGCTCCGGAGGATGCGCAGCGGGTCGCACGCCGGGAGTTCGGTGATCTGCTGCGATGGAAGGAGCAGGCACGCGAGGCGGTGGGTGTCGCCTGGGTGGACGCATGCCGGGCTGACGTCCGCTATGGTCTGCGGTGGCTGCGTCGATCGCCGGCGTTCGCGGCGACCGCCGTACTCTCGCTGGCCATCGGCATCGGAGCCAATGCCGCGATCTTCAGCCTGCTCGACACCGTGCTGCTGCAGGCGCTTCCCGTCCACCACCCCCAAGACTTGACGGTCTTCTCTGCTCAGGCGGCCGGGCAGGATCCGAGCCACGCGTTTTCCTACAACAGCTTTCAGACCTTTCAGCGGGAGTGTCGCCTGCTGACCGACACCGCCGCATTCGCGCCGCTGCCAATCACCGCCGACGTCGACGGATCGGTGACGCCAATGGTCTCGGGCCTGCTGGTCTCGGGCAGCTATTTCCACGTCCTCGGGGTCCAGGCGATTCTCGGCCGCACGCTTCTGCCTGAGGACAGCGCCCGGCCGGGAGCGGGCGCCGTCGCGATGATCGGCCACGCCTACTGGCAGCGACAGTTCGGTGGCGACCCGCGCGTCATCGGGCGGCTGATTCGGCTCAACGGCCAACCGTTCACGATCGTCGGCGTGTGGCCGCGGGAGTT
Source organism: uncultured Acidobacteriota bacterium (assembly GCA_963771415.1). GTDB lineage: Bacteria > Acidobacteriota > Vicinamibacteria > Vicinamibacterales > 2-12-FULL-66-21 > CAWAZT01. Next base: position 430,929 of record CAVYTI010000002.1, read on the forward strand.
TCTTGGCACCGACGTCGGTGCACCAGCCGAGATCGCGGTACCGCTGTCGATGCAGTTGCAGGTCTCGAGCGACGCGGCCACCTCGTTCATCACCGGCGATGGCGCCGACGACTTCTGGTTGACGGTGATCGGGAGACGGCGACCCGGCGCCTCCCTCGCGCAGGCCACCAACGAAGCCAACGGAATCTATCAGCGACTGCTCCCGGAGATTGTCGCAAGGCACGGCCCCAAGGCTGCAGGCCTCACGCACTCCCGGCTTGTGCTCGAGCCTGGCAGCCGCGGCCTCTCGGAACTGCGACGTCGCTTTTCCAGACCGTTGCTCGTGCTCATGGCGGTGGTGGCGATGGTCCTGCTGATCGCCTGCGCCAACGTGGCCAACCTCCTGCTGGCTCGCGCCGCCAGCCGCGGCCACGAGATTGCGGTGCGCGTGTCATTGGGAGCGACGCGGGGTCGGCTCATCCGCCAGCTGCTGACCGAGAGCCTGCTGCTTGCACTGCTGGGCGGTGCGGCCGGGTTGCTGCTGGCGTTCTGGAGTCACGGTGCCCTCGCTGGCTTGTTGCTCGACGCCGACAGCCTGTCCGCAGGACCGGGAATCGAGTGGCGGGTGCTGGTCTTCACGTTGATCATTGCGGTGGCCACAGGACTGCTGTTCGGCGTCATTCCGGCGCTTGGCGCGTGGCGGCTCGGGTCGGCGGACGCGCTCAAAACCGGTGGCCGTCAACTGACAGCGGCCGGTTGGCGGGCCGGCACCCGCGGATGGCTGGTTGCGGCGCAGGTGGCCGTCTCGATCGTGCTCCTCATCGGTGCCAGCCTGTTCGTCCGCACGCTGGTGAACCTGCGGCGGATCGATCTTGGCTTCGAACGCGAGCATGTCTTGTCGTTGCGGTTGCAACCGCATGGGAGCAACCAGAAGCGGCCGAACGAGGCGCGGCTGCGTCAGCAGTACAGCAGCGTGCTCGAGCGCGTGCGTGCGGTGCCGGGAGTCCTCTCAGCCAGCCTGGCCGGGACGACACCGTTGAGCAACGAAAATCCCTTCGGCGCCGTCCTGTCGATTCAGGGATACGCTCCGCGTGCCGGGGAGGACATGCGCGTCCGGTTCATGCAGCTCTTTCCGGACTACTTCTCCACACTCGGGGTGCACCTGCTCGCGGGCCGGGACCTGACCGCCGCCGACAACCAGCCCGATGGATTCTCAGCGCTGGTCGTGAACGAGTCCTTCACCCGCCGCTACTTCGACAGCCCCGACGCCGCCATCGGCCGCCGCGTGGCGGTAACCACCTGGTGGACTGCCGAGATCGTCGGGGTCGTTCGCGATGTTCGCGACCGCGCCGTGCGGGAACCGGTCGCACCGCTCGCCTACGCCGCCTTCGCGCAGGCACCCACGGGTCGCGGCCAGATGACGCTGCTGGTGCGAACTGCCGGGAACACCGCCGCAATTGCCGCCGCCATGCGCGAGGTGGCGCACGCGATGGATCCGGCGATGCCCATCATGACCGTTCAGACGCTCGCCGACCGCGTCGACGCGGCAACGCGCCAGGAGCAGCTGGTCGCGGCGCTGTCCACGATCTTCGGCGGGCTCGCGCTGGCGCTGTCGGCGGTGGGCCTCTATGGCGTGATGGCCTACGCGGTGGCGCGACGACAGGCTGAATTTGGCATCCGGATCGCCTTCGGCGCCGCGCCGGGCCGGCTGCGACGGCAGGTCCTCCGCGAAAGCCTGACCATCGTTGTCGCGGGACTGGCGATCGGTATCGCAGCCGCCGCGCTCGGTGCCCGCCTGATCGCCCAGATGCTCTTCGGCCTGCCGGCCGTGGACGTCGTGTCTTACGCCGCCGCCTGCCTGGTGCTCCTCATCGTCGCCGGCACGGCCGCGTATCTACCCGCTCGCCGCGCGTCGCTGGTGGATCCCCTGGTTGCGTTACGAACGCAGTAGGCCCGAGGCCCGACCTCGGGCTAGAGCGCCACGCGATGCCGACCGCTGTGGAGGTAGTTCATCGTCTGCACCGTGAGGAGGACGATGAAGTCGAGCTGAGCGCGGTCTTCCGGTCCGGTCAGGCGCAGGTTCAACTCGTTGGCGCGCCTGGCCATCGCTTCGATCACCTGGTCGATCGTGTATTGGTACTCGCCCGGTCCAGCTCGCCACCATCCGGCGGACGTCCTTGCGGACGCGGGCGATGAATCGCGGCGCCTTCATGTTGCCGGCAAACTCGGGACGATCAGAGAAGAGCCTCCGCAGATCGCGATCGTAGAAATCAGGGTGCAGCAGGCCGTAGTGGCGGCGCTTGCGCTCGTAGTGCGATCGGAGCGTCTTGCGGATCGAGGGCAGCGGATCGACGCGGCGCCGCGTGTGCACGAGCATCGCCTTGCCCGCGAGCTCGCGCATGAGCACGTCCATGTAGTCGAGCTTCTTCGCCGCCGGCCAGTCGGCATAGCGGGGGCGCCAGTCCGACTGCGGGTTGAGCCAGACGGCGAACGTCTCGGCGAAATCCTCGTCGGGATGGCTCTGCGCGTACCAGCTGTCGAGGTGCAGGACAAAGCTCTTGCTGTAGGGCTTGGGCGTGTAGTACTCGGGATAGGCCCTGTACGACGGCCCGAAGACCTGTTGCCGCCGTCGACGCAGACGCAGCTTGTAGGCGTTGTCGATCGCGTGACCCGCCTCGTGCCGGAGAATCTGCATGCACCATTCCGGCGTGCCGCCTTCCACTTCCAGCATTTGCGCCCGCTCGAGCTTCTCCAGCCGGGGGTGCGCGAGATAGAACGGGACCGCGATTCCCGGCACCCCATCGGGCGTGAACCATTCGTCCGATAACCAGTAGTGCGGGCGGAAGCCTGTCAGGCCCCTGGTCTGGAGCTCCTGGTCGAGCTCGGCCAGGCGGGGCTCGATGCGTGCTGCCTTCGATGGCGACGCCGAGCTGGCAGATGCGGAGATCGAGCAGACGGTCGTCGGGCCATGTGGCCCATTCGTCCGCCGGAATCGACCTGGTGCGTAGGCATCGATACTCCCGGCCGGATCCGGTTCCGGCTCTCAAGTCTATATGCACGCCCCTGCCGCAGCCGGTTTGGGCGAACGGTCCCCGTGTGGTATACCGCTAAGCCTATCCGCTGGAGGGCCAGTCACTTGGCGCCGGTCCGCTGCCGGTGCCCGAGGAGCATCCTTATGAGGTTGGTCGGCCGATTCACCCTCGCCGTTCTGTTGTCGCTGACGGTGATTCCCGGCCTGCTCGCCCAGACGCCCCAGCCGCCAGCCGTTCCGCCGGCCGGCCAGGCTGCGACGCCCCAGGCGGAGCAGAAGCCCGAGCAGAATCCCGACGAAGCCCAGAAATACGAAGAGACGGTCGTCGTCACCGCCTCCAAGACCGAAGAGAAGCTGATCAACGCGCCGGCGACGATGACGGTCATCAATTCACAGACCATCCAGAACGCGCCGACGCAGAACTTCGCCGAGCTGATGCGCGCCGTACCCGGCGTGAACATCACTCAGGTTTCCGCGCGCGACATCAACATCACGGCGCGCGGCGCGACCAGCACGCTGGCGACCGGGCAGCTGGCGCTGCTCGACGGCCGGAGTCTGTATCAGGATTTCTTCGGCTTCGTGATGTGGGACTTCCTGCCGGTCAACCTCAACGAGGTGAAGCAGGTGGAAGTGATCCATGGACCGGCCTCGGCCGTGTGGGGCGCCAACGCGCTCTACGGCGTGGTCAACGTCATCACCAAGTCACCGCGCGAGATGCAGGGGACCACGTTCACGATGGGCGTTGGCGGCTTCGATCGCTCGACCGACGACAGCGCGCAGAGCGCCGGCACCGTCTTCTACATCAGCGGCACGCACGCGCAGGCGATCAACGATCGGTGGGCCTACAAGCTGTCGGCCGGCGGCTACACGCAGGATCGCGCTGCCCGCGCCCCACCGGCATCATTCCGTGCGACATCCCGGCGGTCTGCAGCGGCACCGCGCAACCCGTATCCGCCGTTCAACAACCAGGGGACGTCGCAGCCCAAGTTCGACGCTCGCGTCGACTACGACTATCCCAGCGGCGCGAAGCTGTCGTTCGCGGGCGGCATTGCCGGCACCAAGGGGATCATGGAATCGGGTATCGGGCCGTTCAACATCAACAACGGCTCGGTCATGGGCTACGTGAAGGCGAACTACTCCAACCAGGGCCTGAAAGCGTCGTTTTTCACCAACATCCTCAACGGCGACGCCGACAATCTGCTGACGCGCGACCTGAGCGGCAACCCGATCGTCTTCAACTTCCGGACCAGGACCTACGATTTCGAAGCGTCCGACGTGCGGACGTTCCAGCAGAAGCACGTCGTGACCTACGGCGGCAACCTGCGCTTCAACACCTTCGACCTGTCGCTGGCGCCGCTCGCGCAGAACCGCACCGAAGGCGGCGCCTACGTCCAGGACGAGATGTTCCTGACGGACCATTACCGCCTGGTCGCCGGCGTCCGCCTCGATCGCTTCGACTATCTCGACAGCTTCGTGGCGTCACCGCGCGTGACGTTCATGATCAAGCCGCATCGAGGATCAGACGCTGCGGCTTTCGTACAACCGCGCTTACCGGTCGCCGTCGGTCGTCAACAATTTCCTCGACGTGCTGATCGCCGAGCCGATCGATCTGACACCGTTTTCGATTCTCAATCCGGCGCTCAAGGGGCAGATTTATCCGCTGCCCGTGCGATCGGTGGGTAATCCCAATCTGCAGGAGACCTCGGTCGACGCCTTCGAGATTGGCTACACCGGCGTCGTCGCCAAGGGCAAAGCCGTGGTGACGGCGGCGGTGTACGTGAACCGCATCGCCAACGATATCCTGTTCACGGAGGACACCAGCGCGCGCTACGGCCCGACCAATCCACCCCCGGCATGGCCGCTGCCGCCGTTCACGCTCGGTCCGCCGTTCCTGCCGAACGGCCTGCCGGCGAGGTTCACCTATCTGAACTTCGGCCGCACCATTCAAAAGGGGCTCGAGCTCGGCGTGACGTCTCCGATTACCTCTCATATCAACGCCTTTGCCAACTACTCCTATCAGCCGAATCCCGACGTGAACTTCGACCTGTCCGAGGTGAACCTGCCGCCGAAGAACCGATTCAATATCGGCTTCAACTTCAGCCGCGATCGCTACATGGGTGATTTCGTCGTCGCCTACACCGACTCGGCCTATTGGCAGGACGTCCTGGACGCCCGCTACCACGGCACGACCGATCCGTACACGCTTGTCAATGGTGGCGCCGGGGTGCGATGGGCGAACAACAAGCTCACTACGTCGGTGAAGGTGATCAACCTGTTCAACCAGACTGTCATCCAGCACGTGTTCGGCGATATCATCAAGCGACAGGTTGTGGGGGAACTCAAGGTGCAATTCTGACGAGGTCCGCGGGACCTTGCCGACAGACTCCGCGTCCAAACCCTTATGATTCCGATGCGTGGCGCCGGGCCACGAGGCGGCCGCGAGACGGCCGGGCGATCCGCCCAGTCCCTGCGCGCCGTCCCTACCGACAAGCCCGGCGAGAAGAAGAAGGTCAATTTCTCCAATGCGTGGCAGGAAGCCCGATCGCTGATCTGGGCGCGCCGGGGGCGCTTGTCGCTCGGCCTGGCGCTGATGCTGGTGAACCGAGTCGCCGGCCTCGTGCTGCCCTGGACCTCCAAGTCGCTGATCGACGATGTCGTCGGGCGTCATCGCGCGGATTTGCTCGGCCCGCTCGCCTTTGCCGCCGGCGCCGCCACCGTCGTTCAGGCGATCACGTCCTACGCCCTCTCGCAGGTACTGGGGGTGGCCGCCCAGCGCGCGATCACCGACATGCGACGCAGGGTCGAAGCGCACGTGGCGCGCCTGCCGATCGGGTATTTCGACTCCACTCAATCGGGCGTCCTGATCTCGCGGATCATGTCTGACGCCGAAGGGATTCGGAATCTCGTCGGCACCGGCCTCGTCCAGCTGACCGGCAGCGTCGTGACCGCCATCGCGGCGCTCGGGTACCTGTTTTATCTGAACTGGTGGCTCACGCTGGTCACGCTGATGCTGCTCGGCGCCTTCGGCGGCGGCATGGCGCTCGCGTTCAGCCGGCTGCGGCCGCTCTTTCGCGAGCGCGGCAAGATCAACGCAGAGGTGACCGGCAGGCTCAACGAAACCCTCGGCGGCATCCGCATCGTCAAGACCTACACGGCGGAGAAGCGCGAGGAGCTGGTCTTCACGAAGGGTGTGCACCGGCTCTATCGCAACATCGCGAGGTCCATCACCGGCGTCTCGTCCATCACGGCCTTTTCGACGGTGATTGTCGGGGTGATTGGCGTCACCATGATCCTCATCGGCGGGCGCGCCATCCTGTCGGGGCGCATGACGCTCGGCGAATTCATCACCTACATCTTCTTCACCGGGTTGATGGCCGCGCCGGTCGTGCAGATCGCGTCGATCGGCACGCAGATCAGCGAAGCGTTCGCCGGCCTCGATCGGATTCGGGATCTGTTGCAGATGGCGACCGAGGACCAGGAGGACGCCAGCCGTCGCGCGCTCGGCGTCATCGACGGCGAGGTCGCGTTCGAAGACGTCAGCTTCGAATACAACCCGGGCGTTCTGGTGTTGAAGAACGTCAGCTTTCGCGCCCCCGCCGGCACGACCACGGCCCTGGTGGGATCGAGCGGATCCGGCAAGAGCACGCTGATCAGCCTGGTCATGGTGTTCAATCGCCCCAAGAGCGGCCGGGTCCTGGTCGATGGACAAGATCTCGAGTCGGTACGGTTGCGAGACTACCGCTCCCAGCTGGGCGTGGTCCTGCAGGACAACTTCCTGTTCGATGGCACCATCGCCGAGAACATCCGCTACGGACGGCCCGATGCGACCCTCGACGAGATCAAGCAGGTGAGCCACATCGCGCACGCCGACGAATTCATCGAAGGGTTCGAGAAGAAGTACGACACGATTGTCGGCGAGCGGGGTGTGAAGCTGTCGGGCGGCCAGCGCCAGCGTGTGGCGATCGCGCGCGCGATCCTGGCGGATCCCCGCGTGCTCGTGCTCGACGAGGCGACCTCGAGCCTCGACAGCGAGAGCGAAGCGTTGATCCAGGACGGGCTCAAGTCCCTGCGGCAGGGTCGGACGACCTTCGTCATCGCCCACCGCCTCTCGACCATCCGCAGCGCCGATCAGATTCTCGTGCTCGAGCACGGCGAGATCGTCGAGCGCGGCACGCACCAGGAGTTGCTGGCGCTGGGCGGCCGCTACCGGACCCTCTACGACAAACAGTACGCATTCGAAACCGATCGATTCATCAATCCCGGCGAGGATTTCACCCCCGAGCCGGCAGCGGTGAAGATTCCCTCGACGCTCAAGCCGAACACCGCGCTGTAGAGGGTCAATCGCGAATCCCTAATTCCTCATCCAGAATCTCCCATCCTTATCCAGAATCTCCCATCCTTCATCCGTAATCAGTCATCCGTCATCGGTCTTTGTCGAGCTTGGAGGTGAGGGCTTAGAAGAAGGCTTGGGATCAGGATTCGGGATCACGGATTAGTGATTCGGGATCAGGGATTAGGGATTGGCGATTCCCTGATCTCACGCACCTCGACGACCCGCACGGTGCCCGGCGCCGGGGGATTCTCCACGGCGCGGACCAGGGCGGCGATCATCTGATCGATCGTCACGAGCCCGAGACGCTGCGCGCCGTCGCGTGTGGCGGGAAAAAGACCGAGGAGGGCGTAGATCGGCAGGAGCGCGATCGGCCAGCGATGCCCCGGGCCGAGCACGTACCAGGGCCGGAGGACGGTAGCGGTGAGGCCCGCGTCGGCGATCGCTTTTTCCGCGGCCACCCGCGTCGCGATGTACGCCTCCATGATCGGGGCCGGATGCGCGACGCTCAGGTAGACGAGCTGGGCGACACGGCCCTGGCGGGCCGCTGCCACTGATGCCAGCGCCGCGGGCAGATCGACATTCTGGAACTCGGCGGCCTTCGATGGGCTTGGGTGAGGCGTGCCGACGAGATGCACGAGCGTGCCGTCCGACGGCAGTGCCCGGATCACCGCGTCCGAATTGAGCGCATCACCGATGATCGCCGCGGCGCCCGCCGGTACCCGCGGTATCGATTCCCGCCGGGCCAACACGCGGACCTCGTGCTCGCGCGCGAGCAGCGCCGGCACCAGCCGCTGACCCATGTAGCCGGTTCCGCCGCTGATGAGCACCTTCGCCATGTAAAATGGAGGTTTAACGTTCGTCGCATTCTACCTGTCCTGTGTTTCAGCGGGGTTCAGCTCCTAGCCACCATGCAGTTCATCTACACCATGAAGGGTCTCGGGAAGGTTCACCCTCCCGACCACGTCGTCCTCAAAGACATCTGGCTGTCGTTCCTGCCCGGCGCCAAGATCGGCGTCCTGGGCGCGAATGGCGCTGGGAAGAGCTCGCTGCTGCGCGTCATGGCCGGCGAGGATCGGGAATTTCTCGGCGAAGCGTTCCCGGCTGATGGCATCAGCGTCGGCTTTCTGCCGCAGGAGCCGCGACTCGATGCCACCAAGACCGTTCGCGGCAACGTCGAAGAGGCCGTCGCGGATATTCGCGCCCTGCTGACGCGCTACGACGAGATCAACGCGAAGTTCGCCGAGGAAATGTCCCCCGAGGACATGGAGAAAATCCTCGAGGAACAGGCCAAGGTCCAGGATCGGATCGAAGCGGCCAGTGCGTGGGATCTCGATTCGCGTCTCGAACACGCGATGGACGCCCTCCGGCTGCCGCCGGGCGACGCCGACGTCTCGACCCTGTCCGGCGGCGAGCGCCGTCGTGTCGCGCTCTGCCGGCTGCTGCTCAAGTCGCCGGATCTGCTCCTGCTGGACGAGCCGACCAATCATCTCGACGCCGAGTCCGTCGCCTGGCTGGAGCGGTTCCTGAAGGAGTATGCCGGCACCGTGGTGGCCGTCACGCACGACCGCTACTTCCTCGACAACGTCGCCGGCTGGATCCTCGAGCTCGATCGCGGCTCCGGCATCCCGTGGGAGGGCAATTACTCGTCCTGGCTCGAACAGAAACAGAAGCGTCTCGTCATCGAGGAAAAGCAGGAGACCCGTCGCCAGCGAACGCTCGAGCGCGAGCTTGACTGGATCCGGATGTCGCCACGCGCGCGCCAGGCCAAGGGCAAGGCCCGTCTCAACGCCTACGAGGACCTGCTCCAACAGGAAACGGCGCAGAAGATCGATCAGGTCGAGATCTACATTCCGCCCGGCCCCCGGCTGGGTGATGTCGTCGTCGAGGCCCGCAAGTTGCGCAAGGGATACGGCGATCTGCTCCTGATGGACGATATGACCTTCACCCTGCCGCGTGGGGGAATCGTCGGGGTGATCGGCCCCAACGGCGCCGGCAAGACCACGCTGTTTCGCATGATTACCGGAGCCGAACAGCCCGACGGCGGCACCCTTCGGCTCGGCGAGACGGTGAAGGTCGGGTACGTCGATCAGAGCCGCGACGCGCTGTCGGCGCAGAAGTCCGTGTGGGAGGAAATCTCCGACGGGCGGGACGAGGTGGAGCTGGGGAAGCGCACGGTCGCGTCGCGCGCGTACGTGTCCTGGTTCAACTTCAAGGGCCGCGATCAGCAGCGCAAGGTCGGGGAGCTCTCGGGTGGCGAGCGCAACCGCGTGCATCTGGCGAAGCTGTTGAAGGGCGGCGCCAATCTGCTGCTGCTCGACGAGCCGACCAACGATCTCGACGTCGACACGTTGCGCGCACTCGAGGAGGCGCTCCTCTCGTTCGCCGGCTGCGCCGTCGTCATCAGCCACGACCGGTGGTTCCTGGATCGCATCGCGACCCACATGCTGGCGTTCGAAGGCGACAGCGACGTGGTGTGGTTCGAGGGCAACTATCAGGACTATGAAGTCGACCGGCACCGGCGGCTCGGCGTCGAGGCCGACGAGCCGCACCGCATCAAGTATCGCAAGCTGACGCGATAGAAGGTATCCCGGGTCCTCACTATCATTTGCGCGGGTGTGGAGCGCTTCCGTCGTTCCACGGCCGCGATCCGGCTTTCCCACCTCTTCACAGAAACGTTCCCAGGCCTCCAGCCCCTTCCAGGCCGGCCCGACCCTTGCACTTGAGGTAGTTACCGGCGAGCAACACAAGCCGTTAACCGATAGATAAAGAACAACTTAAATGTCGCCGCCCGGGACAGGGTGGCATCGCGAGGAGGACTTCGGGACACTTTTTGGCGGGCCGAAAAATGGCAGGTTGTCGAAAAAGTGTCGAGAAGTTTGACCGATGGTTTCAATCAAAACGGCCGCGCTCAAAAGCGAAAAGGGTTTCACGCTCATCGACCTGCTGTTCGTCTGCTCGATCATCGGGCTGTTGTCGACGATGGCGATTCCGGGCCTGATGCGGGCACGGGGGGTCGCGCAGGCGGCGTCGGCGATCGGCACGATGCGCGTCATCAACAGCGCGCAACTGAGCTTCGCAGTCACTTGCGGGTCGGGTTTCTATGCCGCGGATTTGACGACGCTCGGTATCAAGCCGCCGTCTGCGTTCCAGGCGTTTCTGCCACCCGAGCTGTCGAGCGCCGCCACGTTCGTGAAGAGCGGCTACACGTTCAGCGTGACCGGAACGGCGTTGCCAGGGGCGCCGGCGACATGCAACGGCCTGGCGGCCGGGATGAGCGCGCCCGGCTATGTGTCAATCGCGGATCCGATGGACCCGGTCGGCAACCCGCACTTCTACGGTTCGAACGCCGACGGGACGATCTATGAGGACGGCATCTCGCTGTCCGGTTCGCTGCCAGAATCCGGACCCGCACCGCGGGGAACGCCTATTCGATAAAGGGGACTCCGCGGGTCGACGTCGGCGACCGGCCGACTCGTTCCGCGGACTGCTGAAGACCGAACACCAAGCGCCAATTGGCAATTTGATATCGTAAGTGGCCTCCACGTTGGGAGGCCACATGTTTGTACGCCGATACCGCTCGTTGACGCTCGCCGTCGTGCTCCTGACGGCCGTCGCGACGGTCCCCGCCGCCGAAACGATCAATGTCACCAGCCCGAAGCAGTTCTTCGGGTTCGCGATCGGCGACGACTACCAGCTCGCCAACTACACGCAGCTCACCGAGTACTGGCACAAGCTGGAAAAAGAATCGAACCGGATGAAGGTGGTCGAGATCGGCAAGACCTCCGAAGGCCGACCGCAGCTGATGGCGGTCATCACCTCGCCAGAGAATTTCAAGAAGCTCGACCGCTACAAGGAGATCGCGCGGCGCCTGGCGCTGGCCGAGGGGCTGACCGACGATCAGGCGCACGCGCTGGCGAAGGAAGGCAAGGCGGTCGTCTGGATCGACGGCGGCCTGCACGCGACCGAGGTGCTCGGCGCGCACCAGCTGATCGAAACCGTCTACCAGCTGGTCAGCCGCACCGACGCCGAGACGCTCCGCTTCCTGGACGATGTGATCATTCTGTGCGTGCATGCCAATCCGGACGGCATGGAGCTGGTGTCGAACTGGTACATGCGCGAGTCGGATCCGACGCGCCGGTCGATGAATCAGCTGCCACGCCTGTACAACAAGTACGCCGGCCACGACGACAACCGCGATTTCTACATGTCGAATCTCGCCGAGACCACCAACATGAACCGGGTCATGTTCCAGGAGTGGTTTCCGCAGATCGTCTACAACCATCACCAGACCGGACCCGCCGGCACGGTGATGTTCGCCCCGCCGTTCCGCGACCCGTTCAACTACAACTTCGACCCGCTGGTGCCGATCGAGATCGACCTCGTCGGCGCGGCGCTGAACTCCCGGATGGTCACCGAGGGGAAGCCAGGCGTCACGACGCGGAGGGGATCCAGCTATTCGACGTGGTGGAATGGCGGGCTTCGCACTGTCGGCTATTTCCACAACATGATCGGCCTGCTCACCGAGACGATCGGCAGCCCGACGCCGATGGCGATCCCCTTCGTGGTGTCGAAGCAGCTGCCCGATTCGAGCCTTTACGCGCCCATCGAGCCGCAGGTGTGGCACTTCCGGCAGTCGATCGACTATTCGATCACCGCCAATCGCGCGGTGCTCGACTTCGCCTCGCGCAACAGGGAGAACTTTCTCTTCAACATCTACCGGATGGGCAAGAACTCCATCGAGCGCGGCAGCCGCGACAGCTGGACGCCGACGCCGCGTCGTGTGCTGGCGGCCGAAGCGGCGGTCAACGGCAAGACACGCACGGAGTCGGCCGCGGGTGACGAGGTCGCGCCGGCCGGTACGCGCGAGCAGTTCGAGACGCTGCTGCGAAATCCGGCGCAGCGCGACGCGCGCGGCTACATCGTGTCCGCCGACCAGCCCGACTTCCGGACCGCGACGAAGTTCATCAACACGCTGCTCAAGGTCGGCATCACCGTTCACCGCGCGACCGCTGCGTTTTCCGTCGGCGGCAAGAACTATCCCGCGGGCTCGTTCGTCGTCAAGTCGGCGCAGGCGTTTCGTCCGCACGTGCTCGACATGTTCGAGCCGCAGGATCACCCGGACGATATTCCCTATCCCGGCGGGCCGCCGACCCCGCCCTACGACAACGCCGGCTAGACGCTGGCCTTTCAGATGGGCGTCCGCTTCGATCGGGTGCTGGACGATTTCACCGGTCCATTCGAGAAGCTGAACGGCCTGCAGAAGCCGCTGCCGGGGAAGGTCACGGGGACCGGGACCGTCGGCTACCTCTTGAATCACGCAACGCAACGACACCTTCGTCGCCATCAACCAGCTGCTCGCGGCCGGAGAGGATCTCTCGTGGGTTCGCGGCGGAGCCCAGGCCGGCGCGATCTTCGTTGCCGCCAAGCCGACGACGAGGGCACTCCTGGACAAGCTCGCGGCTGATCAAGGGCTCACAGTTGAAGCGGTGGCAAGCCGGCCGCCGGGCGATGTCATGAAGCTGCGGAAGCTGCGGATCGGGCTCGCCGATCGATACGGCGGCTCGATGCCCTCGGGGTGGACGCGCTTCCTGCTCGAGCAGTTCGCCTTTCCCTTCGACGTGGTGTTTCCGCCGGCGCTCGACGCCGGCAATCTCATCAGCAAGTACGACGTGCTGATCTTTCCGAGCGACCTGATTCCGGCCATGGACGGCGGCCGTGGCGGTCGAGGGGGCGGTGGAGGCGGCGGACGCGGGGGCGCTCCGGACGCTCAGAATATTCCCGCCGAGTACCGCGCTCAGCTCGGCGCGATCACCGCCGCTCAGACCCTGCCGCAGCTGAAGAAGTTCCTCGAGGATGGCGGGACGATCGTGGCGGTGGGCCAGTCGACGGTGCTCGCCCGGCTGCTGGGGCTGCCGATCCAGAACCATCTCGTCGAGCGGAGTGCCGACGGCGCGGTGCGGCCCTTGAGCCGGGACAAGTACTACGTGCCCGGATCGGTGCTGCAGGTGGCGGTGGACGGCAGCAATCCGGTCGCCGCCGGGATCCCCGATCACCTGGATGTGTTCTTCGACAACAGCCCCGTCTACGACCTGGGGCCGGAGGCGAGCCTCAAGGGCATCCGGCCGGTCGCGTGGTTCGACTCGCCGTCACCGCTGCGAAGCGGGTGGGCCTACGGGCAGGGCTATCTGAACGGAGGAGTGGTCGCCGTCGATGCGCCGGTCGGCAAGGGTCGATTGTTCCTCTTCGCGCCGGAGATTACCTTCCGCGGCCAGCCGCATGGAACCTTCAAGTTCCTCTTCAACGGCATCTACCTCGCCGGGCAATCGCCCAGACCGGCGAATGAATGAGACGAACGCTGAAGGTCACGCGTCCTTCAGCGTTCATCGCGGCTGGCCTGAGGGCGCCTACCGACGCTTCCGGGCAGTCTTCTTTCGGGCGGCCGGCTTCCTGGTCGGCTTCTTTGTCCTTTTTGTCTTCTTCGGTGCAGTCCGCTTCGACGCCCGGGCCGGTTTCGCCTTCTTCCCCTTGGCCGTCACTTTCTTGGCTTTGCGCGCGACCGCCTTGACCTGACGCTTGACCTTCTTGATCACCCGGCTGGCGGTCCGGCTGACGGCTTTACGGGCCGGCGCGGTCCGCTCGGCGGTCCGCTCGGCCGCACCCTCCACCGCACTGACCGCCGATGCCGCCGTGGAGGCCGCCGCGCTGGCCGCCTGCGATCCCAGTTTTGCCGCAGCGGACGTGGCCTGCTGGGCGCCGGTGACGGCCGTGCCGATCGCATTTCCCACCACTTCTGCCGACTTCGTCAAGACATCCCCGCCCGTCGATCCGGTGCCACGCTCTTCAGCCATAAACGCTCCTCGATGTAGTGTCGCAACCGCAGGACCTGGTGTCGATCGCCTGCCCGATTTCGCCGTGTCGGCATAGTAGCAGAGGCTCCACAAAAACCGTGCGGGGAACTCGCACCGACTTAAGATAAGGGCGGGTTGCAGGACACGTTCACCTACGACGAGCGGATCCTGGACGAACTGCGCGGCCACGGTCTGAGCCCTCTGCCGACGACGCCCCCCCAGCGTGTGCGGGATGCGCTCAGCGATCTGTACCGCTACGAAATCCGGCGGCTGCGATCCGAGCTGCTCGCCGGACGAATCGTCAAGCGGGACTACGCACCGCGCGTGATCGAGCTGCGCCAGCGCTACTGGCTGCTCTCGGTACCGACCGCGCTCTGGACAAAGGACGAGACCTCCCATGCAGGACTTTGAAAAGCTCGGCGTCTTCTATCTCGGGCGGGAGACCGACGCCTCCGGCAAGAGTCCTGGCGCTCCGGTTCTCTACGATTCGCGTGACCTGGTCACTCACGGGGTCTGCGTCGGGATGACCGGCAGCGGCAAGACCGGCCTCTGCATTTCGCTCATCGAGGAAGCGGCCATCGATGGGGTGCCGGTCATCGCCATCGATCCCAAGGGAGACCTCGGCAACCTGCTCCTGACGTTTCCCAAGCTGTCGGCGCAGGATTTCCGCCCCTGGATTGACGAGGACGAGGCGAGGCGGGCGGGGATGACCCCCGACGCCTATGCCGCCGCCCAGGCCGACGAATGGAAGAAGGGGCTGGCCGACTGGGGGGAGGACGGCGCCCGGATCGAGCGTCTGAAGGCGGCCGCCGAGTTCGGCATCTACACGCCGGGCAGCAGTGCCGGCCTGCCGTTATCGATCCTCAGCTCGTTCGCCGCGCCGGCCGCCGGCCATCAGGGACGACAGCGAGGCGATGGCCGAGCGCGCCGGCGGGACCTCAACCAGCGTGCTTACGCTGGCCGGCGCCGACGCCGATCCGCGCGGCCGGGAGCACACCTTCCTGACCACGCTCCTCGCCAACACCTGGCGCGACGGGAAGGACCTCGATCTGCCGTCGCTGATCCAGTCGATCCAGAACCCGCCGTTTCAGCGGGTCGGGGTCATCGACCTCGAGTCGTTCTATCCCGCCAAGGACCGTTTCGCGCTGGCCATGCAGTTGAACACCCTGATGGCCGCGCCCGGATTCGAGCAGTGGCTGCAGGGGGAGCCGCTCGACGCGGCGACGCTGCTGTACGGCGCCGCCGGCAAGCCGCGTGTCTCGGTCGTGTCCATCGCGCATCTGGGCGATGCCGAACGGATGTTCGTGGTGACGCTGCTCCTGAACCAGGTGGTTGCCTGGATGCGGGCCCAGACCGGCACGACCAGCCTGCGGGCCATCATCTACATGGACGAGATCGCCGGCTACTTTCCGCCGGTGGCCAACCCGCCGTCGAAGGCGCCGCTCCTGACGCTGATGAAACAGGCGCGCGCCTTCGGCATCGGCATCCTGCTGGGCACGCAGAACACGGTGGACATCGACTACAAGGGGCTCTCGAACGCCGGCACCTGGTTCCTCGGACGCCTGCAGACCGAGCGGGACAAGGGTCGCGTGCTGGACGGCCTGGAAGGAGCGGCAGGTGGGGGCTTCGATCGGGCGGAAGCCGATCGCACGTTGTCGGCGTTGGGGAAGCGCGTCTTTCTGCTCCACGACATTCACGAAAAAGCGCCACGGACGTTCCAGACGCGGTGGTCGATGTCGTATCTCCGCGGCCCGCTGTCGCGCGATCAGATCCGGACGCTGATGAGCTCGCGCCGGCCCGCCGTCTCCGCTCCCGCGGCGACTGCCGCCGCGGTGCCCGCCAGACCAGCAGTCGCCCCCGCGCCGGCCGCATCTTCGACTCCCCCCGTCGTCCCGCCCGGTGTCAAGCAGCTCTTCGTTCCGGGCGCGGCATCCGGCGACACCTACCAGCCCGTGGCGCTCGGCGCCGCGCGCGTGAACTACGCGGATCCGAAGCTGCAGGTCAACGAGGCCAGAGACATCGTCGCCGCCGCGCCGATCGGAGATGGCGCCGTCGCTGTCGACTGGACAGGCGCAGAAGTCCTCGACGTTGCGCCCGCGACTCTTGCCACCAGTCCTGAGGGCGATGTCACGTTTGCGGCGCTGCCGCAGGCGGCGGCGACGGCGAAGAACTATGCCGCCTGGCAGAAGTCGTTTGCCTCGTGGGTCGCCACCGCGCAGACGCTCGAGCTCTGGCGGCACACTGCGCTTCAGCTCACCTCGAAGATCGGCGAATCGGAACGCGACTTCCGCATCCGCGTGCAGAGCGCGCAGCGCGAGGCGCGCGACGCCGAGGTCGAGAGCATGCGCCAGAAGTTCGCCGCCAAGCGGGCGACGCTGGAAGAGAAGCTGCGCCGGGCCGAACAGGGCGTTACGCGCGAGCAGCAACAGGCGACCAGCCAAAAACTCCAGACCGCTGTCTCGATCGGCGCGACGGTCATCGGCGCGCTGTTCGGTCGCAAGGCAATCAGCGCCGGCACCATCGGCCGGGCGACCACGGCGGCGCGCGGATTCGGCCGCAGCGCGAAGGAGATGGGGGATGTTCAGCTCGCGCAGGAAAGCGCCGAGGCCACGCGACAGGCGCTGGCCGACCTCGACGCACAGATCACCGAGCAGACGAAGGACATCGCCGCGCGCTTCGACTCGGACGCTGCGAACGTCGAGAAGGTCGCCCTGGCCCCCAAACGGGGCCAGGTGACGGTCGAGTTCGTCTCGTTGGGATGGATGGCGAAGTAACCGAGGACGAGTTCGCTCGACCCCGTTGCGCTCTATAACGCTCTCAGCGCCACGATCGGGTCCACGGACGCTGCCCGCCGCGCCGGCATCAGACAGGCGACGACCGCAACCATCATCAGGACGGTCGAGACCGCCAGGTACGTCAACGCGTCGGTCGGCTCGACCTCGAACAGCAACGTCGTCAACAGGCGCGTCAGCAGAATGGCACCCGCCATCCCGATGACCAGGCCAATCGCGACGAGCTGGAGACCCTGCCGAAGGACCATGCCGAGCACGCCCGTTCGCGGCGCCCCCAGCGCCATGCGAATCCCGAACTCTTGCGTCCGCTGATTGACCGAGAAGGCGACGACCCCGGCGATGCCCGCGGCAGTGATTACCAGCGCGAGCAGACCGAACAGGCCAATCAGCGACGTCGTGACCCGACGCGACTCCAGGCCCGAGGAACGGACGTCAGCCAGCGTGCGGAAGTTGCTGACCGGAAGCTCCGGATCGTGCTGGAGGCTCATCGCCTTGATGGCCTTCGTGGTCTGGTCGATCGGCAAGGTCGAGTGGACGATCCACGTCGTGTTCATGAACGGGACCTGAAACATCGGCAGGTAGACCTCGTCGTGCGGCGCGCGGTCGAGTTGCTGCCGGATGTCGGCCGTCACGCCGACGACCGTGAGCATCGTGTCGGGCGTCCTGCCCTGCACACGCTTGCCGATTGGATCCTCGTTCGGCCAGTAATGCCGCGCGGTGGACTCGTTGACGATGATGACCTGGGTCGAAGGGACCGTATCGGCCGGCGTGAACGCCCGGCCGGCAACGATCGGCTGACCGAGGACGGTGAAGTAGTCGGGTGTTGCGACGAAGAAATCCACCTGGGGAGGCTGCACGCCAGGTGGAAGTGGATGCGATTCCGGTTGGAAGCCCACCGAGAACAGCGGCTGCTCGTTCAGCGGGAAGGTCCCGCCACCGCCGACTTCGAGGATGCCTGGTATCGCGCGAAGCTTCTGCTCGTAGTCCGACCAGTATGTCGCCATACGCTGCCCCCTGACCTGTTGCGGCAGGTTCAGCGGAACTCGATTGAAGCTCATGTCGGCGCGGACGGTGAGCAGATTGTCGGTCCGGAATCCGGGATTGATGTTCTGCAACTTAATCAGGCTGCGCAACGTCAGGCCTGAGGCGATCAGCAGCATGAAGGAGGCCGCGACCTGCGCCACGATCAGGGCATTGCGCAGTCCCTGACTGCTGTGCGTGGTGCGGCTGCCGTCGCGAAGGGCCGGGGCTACGTCGATCCGCCCGGAGAAGGCGGGAATCGAGCCGAAGACCAGACCGGTCACGACCGACGTGATCAGCGTGAACAGCAGGACGTTCGTGTCGAGGCTGATCTCGGCGCCGCGGCTCGTTAGTCCTTCGGCAAAGGTGATGACCAGCTTCAATGTCGCCGCCGCGAACACCAGGCCGAGCAGTCCGCCCGAGATCGCGAGCAGCAGGCTCTCGGTCAGCATCTGGCGGAGCAGTCGGCTGCGGCTGGCGCCGAGCGCTGCGCGCACCGACAACTCACGCTCGCGCTTGACCATCCGGGCGAGCAGGAGATTGGCGATCGAGGCGCAGACGATGAGCAGGACGAAACTGGCGGTGCCGAGCAGGATCAGCAGCGTCAGGCGGAAGTTCCGAGTGAGATCCTCCTTCAGCGGCGTCGCCGTGACGTGATACCCGTTCTGCGGGTAATCGCCCGGGTAGGTCTTGGCGAGCTGCGTCGCGATGATGTCCAGATCGGCGCGCGACTTCGACAGCGGCACCTCCGGCCTGATGCGGCCGAGCGCCGTGACCATCCGCCCCTGGCGATTGTCGATCAGCCCCTGCCGCGATCGAAACGGACAGGCGGAGGTCGGCATGTAGACGTCGACGTCCAACGGGTACTGCGGCACCGGCGGCAGGACCCCGACCACCGTGTGCGGCCGGTCGTTCATGCGGAAAACCTGGCCAACGATCTTCGGGTCGCCGCCGAAGCTCCGCTGCCAGTACTTGTGGCTCAGCACCAGGACCGCCGGCGCGCCGTGAGCATCATCTTCATTGACGAACGTCCGGCCGTAGATCGGTTTCACGCCGAGCACGTCGAAGAAGTTCGCGGATACCACGCCGGTCGACACCCGCTCCGCTTCGTGGCGGCTGAGGAGCGTGAAGAGCATGTTGTGGAACTCGACGACGTCGCTCAGCGAGCGCGATTGCCTGTAATCGGTGAGGTCCTTCACCGAGAAGCCCAGGTCGTTGGCGACCGTGTCGCCCACCCCGTGACGCAGCACGACCAGCTTGTCGCCGCCCTGGTAGGGGAGAGGCCGCAACAGCACGCCGTTGACGATGCTGAAGATCGCCGTATTTGCCCCAATCCCCAGCGCCATCGTCAGCATCACGACGAAGGCGAAGCCTGGGTTACGGCGCAGGTTCCGCAGGCCGTAGCGGATGTCCTGCGATGCCGTCTCGACGAAACGGGAGAGCCACGCATCGCGGACATCGTCCTTGATGCCCTGAACGGCGCCGAACGTCGTGAGGGCGGCCCGCCGCGCCTCTTCCGGCTGCATGCCGCCGGCGATGTTCTGCTGGATCAGCATGTCGATGTGGTACTGGAGCTCGACGTCGAGCTCCGTCTCGAGCCGGTCGCGCCGGAACAGCGACGAAAGACGTGTACGCAGATGGCGGGCGGTCATGGCGATCTCCTCGGCACGTTGCTACAGCGCGGGATTACTGGCCAGCCAGCACACGGGCGACGGCGCCGGACAGACGCTCCCAGTTGCGTGTTTCCTCGGTGAGCTGCTTCCGGCCCTCGCGCGTAAGCTGATAGAACTTGGCCTGACGGTTGTTCTCGGAGTTGCCCCATTCGGCCTCGATCAGTCCCTGCTGCTCCAGCCGGTGCAAGGCCGGATAGAGCGATCCCTGATTGATCTGCAGGACGTCCTGAGAAATCTGCTGGATCTGGAGCGAGATTCCCCACCCGTGCATGGACCCCCTGGCGAGGGTCCGCAGAATCAGCAGGTCGAGCGTACCTTGCAGCAGGTCAGACTTCGGCGCCATCCATCCTCCTGTCGAGTGTCGACAAGAAAGATAAATCAGCTCTTGTAGAATGTCAAGGGGTAGAGCCAGAGCGACCTCGGGCCACGCGATGGCTAGCGACCGGCCTTTGACGCCGGTCAGCGACGCGCTTCGAGGTTGACCGGCCGGCCGTTCACGCTCTCGTACTCGTAGGAGACTTCGAGCTGCGACGTGCCGAGGAATCTGATTCTGGCGGTGGTCTCGGTTGAAACCGGCACGGTCACGCCGCCGAGCGTAGCGTAGCGACGGACGATGTTGACGAGGCTGGTCCAGAAGGAAGGATTCTTGGCGAGGCGTCCCTCGACGCGCACGAGATCGCGGCCGTCAGGTGTCAGTACCATCCGGCCATCGACGAGGAGCACGTCCTTCCGCCGAGGCTTGAGCGGAACATACTGCGAGCCATCCGGATCGCGGCCGGCGTTCCCGAACTCGTAGTTGTCGGGCGACAGGTCGGCCTTCTCGGTGTCCCCCTGGTTGATGAGGTCGCGCTCTCGATCGAGCACGGCATGCAGCACGCGGCCGCGGATAGTGTCGGAGCCCCGTTCGCTCACAATCGCGTAGACGAACTTGCCGTCCTTGAGCTCGGTGCGCGCTTCCAGCCACGCCTCGTGTCCCTGCCCATCGGTCCACGCGTGCATGCGGCGATAGCAACGGTACTCCCGCAGGGACTGGTCTTCTGAGAACGATCTGCCCGGGTCCTGGATGGGGGAGGGGCGGTCCGCAATCAGGGTCGATGCCGACCAGAGTGTGAAAGCGGCGACACACCCGGCGGCGCGCGAGACGACTGCAATGCTGAGATGACGTCCCGCCGGTCGGCCGCTGGGGCACATCCGCATGACCGCGGGTCGCTGTCGCAAGAACCGGGCCGCGGGCCGTATTCTGCGGCCTGCTCAGCTCATGAGCCGCTTGACCGCCTCGAGCGTGTCGGCCTCCGCGGCAGACTTGTCGTGGCGCCATCGCAGCATACGCGGGAACCTGACCGCGATGCCGCTGCGGTGGCGGCCGGAAGCGGCGATGGCCTCGAAGCCGAGCTCGAAGACGTGGACGGGATTGACGACGCGAACCGGTCCGTGGCGCTCGAGCGTGTGACGTCTAATCCAGCGATCGAGCTCCTCGATCTCCGCGTTCGACAATCCGGAATAAGCCTTGGCGACCGGGACCAGCTGGCCATTCTCCCAGACGCCAAACGTGTAGTCGGTCAGGAGGCTGGCGCGCTTGCCGCTGCCAGGCTGCGCGTAGATGAGGACCGCGTCGATCGTGAGCGGATCGATCTTCCACTTCCACCACACTCCTCGTCGTCTGCCCACACCATAGGTGGAGTCGCGGCGCTTGAGCATGAGGCCCTCGACGCCCCGCGCGCGTGACTCGAGGCGCAGCGACGCGAGATCGGCCCATGAGCCGCATTCGACTTCGGGTGAGACCTGCAGCGTGCTCTGCCCTGGGAGCAACCCGACCAGAGCACGGCGGCGTGCGGCGAGCGGTTGATCGCGAACGTCCAGACCGTCCTGTTCGAGGAGGTCGTAGATCATCAGGACGACAGGAACTGTCCGCATGATCTGCGCGACTTGCTTCTGACGGCCGATCCGTTGCTGAAGAGCGGAGAACGGCATCGGCCGGCCATCGCGGAAGGCAAGGACCTCGCCGTCGATCACCGTGCCGTCGAGCAGGTGAGTGGCGGCGGCCGCGATTTCAGGAAACCGATGAGTGATCAGCTCTTCGCCGCGCGACCACAGCCACGTCTCTCCACGACGTCGTACGAGCTGCGCGCGGATGCCGTCCCATTTCCATTCGACCAGCCAGTCGTCGATCGGGCCGAGCGTTTCGGGTGGGTCTTCGAGCGGGGCGGCGAGAAAGAACGGGTAGGGCTGCGACGGGTCCTGCACTGTCGTCGGCGACGCGACCAGGCTCTGAAACCACTCCGCCGACGGCGACCAGTCGCCCATCAGTCGCGCTGCGATCGTCGTGGAATCTGTGCCTGCCGCCTCGGCCAGGCTCCGCACGATCAGCGTCTGGGCCACACCAACGCGGAACTCGCCGCTGAGCAGCTTGTTGAGGATGAAGCGCTCATTTCTCGGCAGCCCGCTCCACCAACCGGCAACGGCGTCACGCTGACGCGAAGGGTCCATTTTCGCCAGCGGTTGGAGCCGATCCTCGACCCATCGGGCCAGCGGCAGGTCCGGTTCGCGCGTCGCGCTGACGACCTGATCGAACAGCAGGGCAATCAGCTCGCCCATGTCGCCGACCGCTGCGTAGCTCTCTGTCATCAGCCAGGCCGGAATGCCGGTGAGCTTCTCCGACCATTGACGGAGCAGCGGCCACGGCACGAGTCGCTTCAGCCGCCGGCCGGTGAGAAAGAACACAGCCCAGGCCGCATCGGCGGGAGGCGCATCGCGGAAGTAGGCCGCAAGCGCCGCGACCTTGGCGTTGGTCGAGGTCGTGCGATCGATCGCGTCGTAGAGCGCGGCGAATCGCGTCATGTTGGCGGGTTCGGCTCGGTCGCGAGCTCGCCCAACTCTCCCTCGAACCTGGTCGCGAGTGTGCCGGTCTCCAGTCCTTGCTCGCCGAGAAAGCGCGCCAGCACGTCGGACCAGCCGTGGGTTGCGAGCACACGGCTTGCGCCGGTCTCGGCGATCGTGTCGAGCAGCGCCCGCCAGTCGGCGTGATCGGAGAGCACGAAGCCGCGGTCGAAGCCGCGTTGCCGGCGGACGCCGCGAACCCGCATCAACCCCGACGCGAACGCCGTGGACGGGTTGGGAAAGCGTCGCATCCACGGTGTCCCGCGCGCCGAGAGCGGCGCCAGGACGAGAGTACCGGCCAGCCCGCGTCCTCGGGCGCCTTCGCTGACGTGTTCGGTTGCGGCCAGCCGCACGCCGAGTGCGCGATAAATGCCGGTGAAGGCCAGCATGGCGCCGTGAAGGTGTATTGGATCGCGGACAGCATCCCGCAGCTCGGCGAGGACGCGCTGCGCCTTGCCAAGCGCATAGCAGAAGAGAATCGACGCACGTCCCTGCGCACGATTGGATTCCCACCAGTGCAGGAGTTCCGACATGACGCTAGTCGTCGAATCCCATGTGTACACCGGCAGCGCGAAGGTCGCTTCGGTGATGAACGTATGGCACGGAACCGGCTCGAACGCGGCGCAGCTCGGATCGGGCATCCGCTTGTAGTCTCCCGAGACGACCCACACTTCTCCGCCGCGCTCGAGCCGGATCTGGGCGGATCCGAGGATGTGGCCGGCCGGGTGAAACGACACGCGGACACGGCCCATCGTGATCGGTTCACGCCACGCGGAGGTCTCGATGACGCCTTCGGGAACTCGGTGGCGGAGCAGTGGAGCGCACTCGGGAGAGCACAGATAGGCACGCGACCCGGCGCGTGCATGATCGCCGTGCGCATGCGTGATGACGGCCCGCTCGACCGGCTGCCAGGGATCGATATGGAACGCGCCGTCTTCGCAGTAGAGCCCCTCGGGAGTGGACGTGATCATCGCGCGGCCTCTGCGCTCAGCCTCGGGTACGCACCAGGATCATCAGCCCTGAGCTCCAGGCGAGCCTCACGCTCGCGAAGTCGCGACGACTCTCGAGCTCGGTAATCAGCCGCGCGACCTTGTCGCCGTGGCCGTCGGGCCAATTCTGTTGTGGCAGGAGATCGTCGACGAAGTAGATGCCGCCGACCCGCACGGACGAGAGCGCCGGGTCGAGGTGCGTGAACTTGCCCGGCCAGGCGTCCGCGTAGATGAAATCGAACGGCTCGACGAAGTGCCGGGCGAGAAAGTCGGCGCCGTCCATGATGTGGAAGGTGACCCGCGGGTCCCGGCTGAGATGACGTTGCGCCACCGCCACGACCGCGGGATCGTTGTCCACGGAATCCAGAGTGGACTCGGCGTCCATTCCGGCCAGCAACCACGAGGTGCCGAGGCCGGTGCCCGTTCCGAGCTCGAGAAATCGGGAGTGCGGTTTCGTGGCCGCGAGCGCACGAAGCAGGGATCCCGCCTTGGCTTCGGATGCCATGCCGAAGCCCAGGCGTTCAGTGTCGGCGAGGATCGCGGCGGTGACCGCTGGTGCCGTGATGTCGGTATCGTCCACCAGGCAAGCTTACGACGAGATGCCGCTCAACCCGTGCGAGGCTTCTTTCTCAGTACGCCGGCGGAAATCAACGTGACGAGCCGGCCAATCGGGAAGGGCTCGAGAAAGTTCATTCGTAATGGAGCGCGACCATGGGGTCCACGCGGGAGGCGCGGCGCGCCGGCAGGTAGCCGGCGAACGCCGACACGAGCGCCATCAATGCAATCGCCAGCGCCATGGTCGTCATGTCGGTCGGCGGCACGCCAAACATGAGCGTCGTGACGAATCTGCCAGCCGCGAAGGCCATTCCGAGGCCCGCCGCGACGCCGACGGCGACGAGCGTCATCGATTCGCCCATCACCAGCCGCAGCACGTCCGCCCGCTGGGCCCCGAGCGCCATCCGGATCCCGATTTCGTTCGTGCGACGCGCGACGCTGTAGGACATCAGCCCGAAGAGTCCGATTGAGGCCAGCAGCAGCGCCAGGCCCCCGAACAGGGTATAGGCCTGTGCGAACAGCTTCTCCTGCTGGAACCGGCGTTCGACCTGTTCGATCTGTGTGGACACGTCTGTCAGCGGCAGGTTGGGATCGATCCGTCGCGCGGCGTCTCTCACCGCGCCCATCGCCGCGGTGGGGTTCCCGGCGGTCCGCACCTCGAACGTCGCGTTCCCGGGCTGCGCCTGCATGTATGGCACATACATCGTCGGCGGCGCCGGATCCCGG
This sequence comes from uncultured Acidobacteriota bacterium, assembly GCA_963771415.1. GTDB lineage: Bacteria > Acidobacteriota > Vicinamibacteria > Vicinamibacterales > 2-12-FULL-66-21 > CAWAZT01. Next base: position 455,752 of record CAVYTI010000002.1, read on the forward strand.
ACGCTGTTGTACCTCGCGTCGTGCAGTACCCCGACGATTTCGAGCGCCCCGGCGGTCTCGACGCTCGTGCCGAAATGCCGGCCGACGGGATTCTCGTTGGGGAAGAACCGCCGCGCCGCCGTTTCGTTGATGACGACCACCTTCGGCGCCTCCGCCGTGTCGCGTTCGGTAGGCGCCCGCCCGAGGACGATCGGGATGCCCATCACGTCGAAGAAGTTCGGCGAGATGACGACGCGGTAGATGCTGTTACGGTCGCTGGTATCCCGCCCTGGCGGGTAGACGCGCCCCTGAACATACATGCCGGTCGTGCTCTCGCTGCCCGACAGAAGGGCCGGCTGCGACATCGCAGCGCCACGGACGCCCGGTACGGCCGCCACACGCTCGAGGAGATCGCGATAGAGCCTCGTCATGCGCGCCTCGTCATAGCGGTTCAGCGCGGGGTTGACGCGGAAGAGCAGAAGATTCTCAGGATTGAAGCCGACGTCCACGTGCCGGAGATGCTGCAGCGTCTGCAGGAACAGTCCGGCACCGACCAGCAGCACCAGCGAGACCGCGACCTGGACGACGAGGAGTGCCTTGCTGAGCAGACTGCGAGATCCGACAACGCTGCGGCCTGTTTCCTTCAGCGCCACTCCGGCGCTCATCGCCGAACCGCGCAGGGCGGGCGCGATCCCGAACACGACCCCGGTGATCCCGGTAATCACGGCGATGAAGGCGAGGATGCGCCAGTCGAGCGACGGCATGCGATCGGTCGGCCCTGGCAACAGCTGTTTTCCCCAGTAGCCGACGAGGATGCCGAGCGCTCCGCCCATCGCCGCGAGCACGAGGCTCTCGGTGAGGAGCTGGCGAATCAGACGCCCGCGCGTGGCACCGAGCGACAACCTGACGGAAATCTCCTTCTGACGCGCTGTCGCGCGCGAGAGCAGGAGATTGGCGACGTTTGCGCAGACAATCAGCAGCACGAGCGCGACCACCACCGTGAGGATGCTGACCGAACGCAGGTCGGAGCTGTTGACGTCGTAGATACCGCGCGCGCCCGGCTCTACGTGCAGCTGCGGAATCTGCGTGCGCTTCTGGTAGGCCGAGCTGTTGCGCTCCGTCTCGGGCAGCGAGCTCATATAGGAATCGAAACCGGCGCGCGCTGTCTGCTGGAACACGCCGCCGAGATTGCCTTCCACCTGCTGCGGCGTCGCACCGGGCTTCAGCCGTCCCATGACCTGCAGCCACCAGTAGGTCGGCTGGGTGATTCGGCGCGTCCCCTGTGACGTCTCGAGCTGAGGCTGCAGGGCGAGCGGGAATGACAGGTCTGCCGGCCCGTCGAGCGGTTGCTGCACGCCGGTGAACTCCGGCGGCAGCACGCCGACGATCGTCACCGGTACATTGTTGACCTTCACCGACTTGCCGACGACGGCGGGATCCGTGCCGAAGCGCTTGTGCCAGTACTCGGAGCTGATCACGGCAACAGGTGGTGCGGTCTCGCGATCGTCGTCGGGCCCAATGACGCGCCCCAGCCGGGCGTTGACGCCAAGGATCGAGTAGTAGTTCCCGGTCGAGAGCAGACCGTCAGCGAGTTCCGCCTGTCCGTCGACGACGACATTGATGCGGCTGTGGGGCATGCAGGCGAACAGATCGACAAGCGTCCGATTGTCGGTCACGAACTGCCGATACATCGGGTAGGAGAACGTCGTCCGGACGTTCTGGCCGCCGTAGGCCGCCCGATTGACCGATCCGTAGTCGCTGGAGCTGGTCGCCATGTCGTTGCGCCCGACATATCGGAAGCGAACCAGGGTGTGCGGGTCCTTGACCTGCAGGCGGGTGAAGAGCAGGCCGTTCAGCGCGGTGAAGAGCGCGGTGTTCGCGCCGATCCCGAGCGCGAGGGACAGCACCACGACGGCCGTCCAGCCCTTGGCATTGCTGAGCATGCGCAGCGAATGTCGCAGATCCTTCAGCATGGTGCTCCCGGCGACTGGCTTCGACATTGTAAGCCCGAGCGCGGCCGTGGTCCCCTTGACGGTAACGGCCGGTCGTCGAGGCGCACGGGCTGCCCTGGTATCACGTACGCCCGTTGAACGGCCGCAGGACGACGCGAGTCGGACAATGATCAATACGTACAGAGGAGCAGAAGGTAGACAGCAGCCGGCGGGGCCCTCCGGCCGCTCGATCATGTTCGTGACGCTGGCCGAACTGCCGTTCAGAATCAATGGCAGAGGAGTGCGGCGGCCGGGGCGAGGACGCAGGTAGACGAGGCCGTGCCCGACGACTCGGGCGACGCTTGCGATTCCCTGCTACCATTTGGACATGTCCCTCGACGAACGCGCGTTCTTCACGGAAAAGCCCGAGAATCGGCCCGGACGTTACACCTGCCCGAAGTGCCGGCGGGAGGCGGAATACTCCGTGCGGTGGGTCCGACGCGTCAAGAAAGATCGGCTGCCGCCCGGCAGCGACGAACGGGACCGGGCCAGATTCGCGAGACTGCGCGATTATCTGCTCAGGCTCGACGATGAGCTGATCTGCAAGGCCTGCAGCAGGAAGTTCGAGATCCCATCACAGCAGTCGATGGTGTTTCTGGATCAGCTGGCGGGCCTTCCAAACGACGAGGAACTGGACCGGGAAATCGCGAAGGCGTCCGGCGAGGGGGAACCGCTGCCGGAGGACAAGAAGCCACTCCCGGCGCGGTTCAGGCCGAACTCGAGCAACTGGAAGTAGCCTCGTTTCGCACAGACGCCCCGGGCAGGCGATAGCCCGTAGAGGCGCCCTGGGGTGCGATCCAGGGCTGTGAGCCCCGGATCGCCATCGCCCCCTCTGAACTACCCGGCGATCGCCTGGACGTCCGACCTGGCCTGGTCGCGCGCACGCGTCACTTCAGCCTTCGCGTCGAGCTCCGGCTTGGACTCGTGAATGGCATCCACCAACGTCCGCCCCTCGTCCAGCACGCGATGCTTCAGCACCATGAAGGGAACGCTGGTGTTGCGTGCCGCGTGAGCGACCGTGGCAAACTGCTCTGCGCTCTTGAAGCCGTCAGCCGCCATCTCGACTCGCGTGCCGCGATTCAGGACCGGTTTGATCCGTTCCTGCATCTTTGGTTCGGACGCTGCAATCGCGGGGACTGCCACGTCGCGTGGCGTCGCCACGGCGGCTCGACGAGCGGCAGTTGCGCGATGCCGCGCCTGCGGTGTCGGCGGTGTGGACTGCGGTTCGTCCGGCGCAGGCTGACCGTCCATGATCGGACTGCTACTGGCCATGCTATGGCGCAGCGTCGGACCCAGCGCCACCCCGAGTGCCACGGCGCCGACGAATGCGACCGCGAGAGCTGATCCTTTACCAACGGTCATTCGCTGACCTCCTCTGTTGAGGCGGCCTTCCGATGGCCGCCTGCCAACGATTCGCTGCAAGAATCGGGGGCAGGAACAGTTGCGCTTTGCAGCTCAACCTATTACGAAGCGCCTCGGCACCCCTGGCGATCTGCTTTGGCATCACGCGCGGTGATCTCGAGCGGCGGTCCAGGCCGTTCAACGCTTCGATGGACCGACGGTCAGACGCGGCTTGGGCCGAGTTTTTCGACGACCCGACGAAGCCACTGGGTTGCGCAGCAACTGGAGGACGCGGTCGCGACTGGCCAGAACCTTGGCGCGTTTCTCGGCGCGGAACGCTGTGGCCACGACATCTGGCCCGAGACTCCTGCCGAGCATTTCGAGCGCCCGTTCCGCCGACCGTGCTTCGAGCGCGTCGGTGGCCGCCAGCCCCTCGCGCAGAATCGGCGCCGCGACGGCCAGACCACTTTGCCCCAACCCGATCAGCGCCGCTGCGCGCACGTACGCGTCTTCGCCAGCGGTCGCCAGGGAGCTCAAGAGGTTGATGTTCTCGCGCGTCGGGTGCTGACCGAGCGCGCCGATCGCTGCCTGACGAAGGCGCTGGTTCGTTCCCGTGACGGCTCCCTCGATTGCCATCTGACGAAGTATCGCGAAGTCCTCGACGGTGATCTTCGCGAGTGCCTGACGGGCCGTCTCGGGATCGTGAGATCTCAACAGAGCGTTCAGGCGCTCACGGTTCACGACGTCGGACGGTCGCGTCCCCTCGACCGGCACCGAGGGTCGCGTCTTGCCGCCAGGGATCCGGGCCGCGGGTTCATTGAGCTTGTACTTCGGTTGGCGAGGTTTCGAGGTCACGGGTGCCCCATCAGGAAATGTTGACCCAGCCGTGCTTGATGATGGTCAGGTATTGCGGGTCGTAGTTCAGGTTCGTGTCGTTGCGGTCGCTATTCGGCAACATCAGATTGTGCGCTTCGTTGACATGGGAGAGCCCGAGGTAATGACCGACCTCATGCGCCATCACCATGCCGTGATAATCGACGTCCAGGTGCTTGGTGCCGCTGGCGTCGACGAAGCCGTGTTTGTCGACGACCACGCCGCTCTTTCTGCCCTTATGCGAAGTCGGTCCGGGAATGTCTCCGGCAAGCCCGTCGAATCCGGTGCCGCTGATGCTCTGCACGACGAACACGTCGATGTTGTGATTCGTGTCAGGTCCCGACCAGTCATCGAACAGATCGCGGGCTTCGTTCTCCGAGGTGATGATCTCGTAGCCGCCGACGTTCTTCTGGTGAATTCCGCGATTGTCGGTGGTGACAGCCATGTCGCGTCGGGCGTAGATCTGTTGCGTGACGACGACGGCCGCCGCAAGATCGGTTTCCTCCGTTGCGGTGAATGCTTCAAAACTGACACGGGTGATGTTGAGGCCGACCGTGAACATCGTTCGGACCGTGATGCTTCCCGTGACGGTGCCACCGCCAGGCCGTTGCATGATGATCTGGAGGGTCAAGTCGTCACGCCCGTTCAACTTGTCGAACACTCCGCTCCCGGACGGTGACGTGAAGGCGATGAAGCCATCCCACAGCGAGTGCGCGCCGACCGAGATCGAGCTGCCGAAGCTGCCGGTTCCCTGCTCGACCAGCGATCCGCCGACACCGCCATCCCAGAATTTCCAGGTAAAGCTCCCTGGGATGGTCGCCTTCGAGCCGTCGCCGTTACTGAGTCGCACGCGGACGTGCGTGACAAACTTGCTGCCGCTGCGGACGGCCCGCGCGCTGAAGGTGCCGGTCACGAAATCGACGTCCGGGGACACCTGCAGGCTGAACGGGTTCGAGGGAAGCACGGCGTAGCTCGTTCGGAAAGAGGACTGCGCCCCGTTGGCACCGAACAGGCTGACGTAGAACGTCACTCCGCCGGTCGGCAGGGTCTGTTGAGGACCGAAACGAAGATCGACGCGGCCGTTTCCCGCATCCGTCGGGCTGACGCGCTTTTCGACAACGAACGGTTGTCCCGCCCATTGGACGATCACGCTCACCAAAAGCGGCTTGGCCGCTCGCCCGGCGCGGAAACTCACGCGCAGTGTGAAGGGTCGATCGCTGAGGATGTGATCGACGGCGGTGACGTTCTCGATGACGAGCCGGGTGTCGTCGGGCATCAGCGCGATCCGCTGAACTTGTTCGGCCTCAGCGCGTGACAATCCCGCCTCGATCAGGGATCCCAGAGGGCCGGCCTTACGAGCGGCGATCACGCGTTTGGCTGCCGCCGCGGAAACGCCGGCAGCAGCGGCGAGACCCGAGTCCGTCGCGCGCGACAGGTCGATCGCCTTGCGCGGCAATGAATCCGTTGCGCTGAGTCTGGATGATTGACGAGGGCCAAGTGTTCGCGTGCTGAGTTGTGTGCGAGCCATCCTGGAGACCACCTTGATAAGCACCGCGGCCTGGGAATGGCGAACGGCGTCCGCCACCCTATCGCAAACCCGTTCGCCGGATCGATGCCTTTTTCGACTAGCGCAAGCGATCAGTGACGCGGTGGTCAATGGCGCGGCTCAGCTAGCCAACTGGTTGGCCAATGCCGTTGCGCTCACCCGGCCAAGCTCATGCACCACCTATAATCTGCCTGGCCCAGGTTTACGGAGTGCTGTCGCTGGTGGTCTGTGTTCGCAGCACGAGGAGCGGAACAGTTGTTGAGACGTCTGCCGTTGATCGCCGCCATTCTGATTGGGATCTCGACGCGCGCGTTCGCGGTGTCGGTCTTCACCGGGCGGCCCGATGATCCCGCCGCGGTCTACCTGACGGCGCAGGAATTCGGCGTGCGGAGCGACGGCACGACCGACGACAGCGCGGCGATCCAGGCGGCCATCGATAAGGCGACGGCGACGCCCACCGGCGGCATCGTGTTCGTGCCGGCGGGCCGCTACCGGCTGACGCGCACCATCTACGTCTGGCGGGGCGTGCGCGTGATCGGATACGGGGCCACGCGGCCTGTCTTCGTGCTCGCGGCCAACACGCCCGGGTTCCAGAAGGGGATCGGCCTCATGGTGATGTTCACCTCCGCCGGCCGCCCCGGGTCTGGTCCACCTTCAGGCAACACTCGCGTACCGTTTCCGCCGCCCGGCAGCGTCCCGGCCAACGACACGATTCCCGACGCAGGTCCGAGCACCTTCTATTCGGCCATGAGCAACATCGACTTCGACATCGGCGCCGGCAATCCGGCGGCGATCGCCATCCGTTTCCATGTGGCGCAGCACGGCTATCTCAGTCACATGGATTTCCACACCGGATCGGGTCTCGCGGCGCTCACCGAGATCGGCAACGAGGCGGAAGACCTGCGCTTCTACGGCGGCCGCTACGGCATCCTGACCGACAACACCTCACCGTTCTGGCAATTCACGCTGATCGACTCGGTGTTCGACGGGCAGCGGGAGGCGGCAATCCGGGAGCACATGGCCGGCCTCACGCTCGTCCGCGACACGTTCCGCAACGTGCCGACGGCGATTGACATCGATCCGCAGTACTCCGATCAGCTGTGGGTCAAAGACAGCCGCTTCGAGAACGTCAGCCTGGCCGTGGTCGTCATCAGCAACGAGAAGAATGCGACGACCCAGGTGGGCTTCGAGAATGCGATCTGTACCAACGTGCCGGTCTTTGCAAAGTTTCGCGAGGGTGGCAGGACGCAACCCGGCGCCGGCGCGATCTACCGGGTCAGGAACTTCAACTACGGCCTCATCGTGCCGGCCGTTGGGGTGAGCGGTCACCTCGACACGCTCTACGACGCCGAGCCGTTGCGCGCACTGCCGGCGCCGCTGCCACCGGCGATCGTCGCGCTACCGCCCACCGACGACTGGATCAACGTTCACTCGCTCGGTGTCAAAGGCGACGGGCAAACCGACGACACCGACGCCATCCAGAAAGCGATCGACACGCATCGCGTGCTGTATTTCCCAAGCGGCTTCTACATCGTCCGAAACACGATCGTGCTGAAGCCGGACACGGCGCTCATCGCGCTGCATCCCAGCACGACCCAACTTGATTTGCCCGATTCCACGCCCGCCTATCAGGGGGTCGGCGCGCCGAAGCCGCTCCTGGAAGCGCCCAGGGGCGGCACCAACATCGTGAGTGGCATCGGGATCTACACCGGCGGGATCAACCCGCGCGCCACGGGTATTCTCTGGATGGCGGGCGAGCGCTCACTCCTGATCGATGTGCAGTTTCACGGCGGCGGCGGCACCTATCTGCCGGCCGCGGTCAGATCCGCGTTCTACAACTCGGGTCGCGGCGCAGGTCCGGGGCCGGCCGGTCGCTGGGGCGCGCAGTATCCGAGCCTCTGGGTCACCCATGGGGGCGGCGGCACGTTCGCCGACATCTGGACGCCGGACACGTTCGCCCAGGCCGGGTTCTACATCTCCGACACCAGCACCCCCGGCCACGTCTACGAGCTGTCCGCCGAGCATCATCTGTTCAACGAGATCAAGCTCGATCACGTGGAGAACTGGGACTTCAATGCGCCTCAGACCGAAGAGGAGGCGCCGACGAGTCCGGAGGCTGTGTCGCTGGAGATCAACTGGTCGAGGAACATCACCATCGCCAACTACCATGGCTACCGCGTGACGCGCAGCCACGCCCCGTTCCCGGCGGCTGTTCGCCTGTCCAACTCGTCGGACATCCGTTTCCGGAACGTCCACGTCAACGCCGAGAGCGGCTACGGCATCTGCGACGACAATGGCTGCGGCACTTTCCTTCGCGTGAGCAAGTTCCCCTACGAGAACGCGATTCAGGACATGACCCACCGGCTGGAGGTACGCGAGCGCGAGTTCGCGGTGATCGATATTCCGGCGAATCCACCGGCACTGGCGTCATCCAACGCGTCGGCTGTCGTGGCCGTCAACGCCAGCGTCGAACGACTCGAGGGGGGCTTCTACGCCATTTCCGGCGCCGTCGTCGACGCCGCGGGGACGCTCTATTTCGTCGATCACCATCAGCACCGGATCTTTTCCTGGTCGCAGGCCCGCGGTCTCAACGTGGTGCGTCATGATCCGCTGGATCCGGTCAACCTCGCGATCGACCGATCGGGTCATCTCCTGGTCCAGTCATCCGACGGTCCCGAAGGGACGGTCTACTCGTTCGACCCGGCCGCGCCGGCCGATCAGATCACCGTGCTCCATCCCCAAGCCGCGACGCCGCATCCGGATGCGGCGGCTGTGTTGCCGGTGAACGTCTGGGACAACGGTGAATTCGCCAATCAGCTCGATCTCGAGACCTACGAGTACACAACGCTCGCGCAGATGTTCGCGCAGGACGTGACGAGCACAGGAGGGAAGGAGTACGTCTCGCCCGATGGCAGCCTGCTGCTGCCTGCCAAGCGCGTCTTCCGTCAGGGCCCGGACGACTCCTACCCGGGCATGGACACGACGGGATGGCGCTGGTCGAACAACCTGGACACCTATGGCTTCATCACTGCTTCGACCGGGCATCAGGTGTATGTCGTGAGCGGTGCCGAGAACCGAACCTATCGCGCGACCGTTCAAGCGGGCGGAACACTCAGCGATCTCGAGGTCTTCGCCGAGCGTGGCGGCGAGAGCGCTGCGGCGGATACTGCAGGTAACGTCTACGTCGCGAACGGACAGATCTTCGTCTACGGCCGCGACGGCACGGCCATCGGCCAGATCGAGGTTCCGGAGCGTCCACTCCAGGTTCTGTTCGGCGGATCCGATCGGCGCACGCTCTTCATCGTGGCGCACCACACGCTCTACGCGCTGAAGATGCGCGTTCCGGGAGAGCCGTTCGTCTGGGCCAGGTAGCCCAGGTTGTTCAGCCCATCGCTCCTCGGGTCACTCGCTCCTCAGCGCCACCGCCGGGTCGATACGCGTTGCTCGCCACGCCGGTCCGGCAATGGCCAGGACGGCAGTGAGGAGAAGCAGGACGGTGACCGATGCGAACGTCACCGGATCCAGCGGCTGGACACCGAACAGCATCGTGGCGAGCAGCCGGGCGAATGCCGCTGACAGGATCAACCCGACGAGGGTGCCGGTGGCGACCACTCGTGCGGCGCTCTCGACAACGAGCCGGAACACGTCGCTCGTCGTGGCGCCGAGGGCCCTGCGGACACCGAAATCCCGTACCCGCTGCTGCACCGAGTAGGCGAGGATTCCGAACACGCCCACCATCGCCAGGAGGAGCGCGAGCGCGGCGAACGTCACCACCATCACCGCTCGAAAGCGATGGCGGCCGGTTGCGTCCCAGGCGACGTCCTCGAGCGTCATCACGTCCCGCACGCTCACCAGCTGCTCCTTGTCGATGCGTCCGATGGCTGCCCGGACCGAAGGCGCCAGCGCTTCCGCGCGTCCCGACGCTGGTCGAACGAGCAGGTAGATGTCGTCCACGGGATCCTGCGCCATCGGGACATAGATCTGCAGGAAGTCCTCTGTCTCGTCGGGCCGCTCCTTCACCTGACGCGCCACACCGACAATCTCTCTGACGACTCGCGGCCCGTCCGGCGTATCAGCGGAGCCGAGGGCGACCTTCACGCCGATCGGCGACCGTCCCTGAAGGTGGTGGCGGACGAACGCTTCGTTGACGATGCAGACGGGCACGCTGTCGCGGGTATCGTGGTCGTCGAAGCCGCGGCCGGCGATCACGGGAAGCTCGAGGGTTCGGAAATACGTCGGGCTGACGATCTGATAGTCGGCGGTCGGGCGCTTGCTCGCCTCCACCGGAGAATCGCCGACGATGGTGAACATGGATGCGCCGCGGTCGGAAGCGCCCAACGGTAGCCCGGTCGACCACGCCATGCTCTGCACGCCGGGAAGGGGTTTGATCTCCCGCTCGATTGCTTCGAAGAACTGCAGCAGGGACGCGTCGGTCGGATAGCGCGACCCCAACGGGTCGACCATCATCGTCAGGATCCGATCCGCGCGATAGCCGCGGTCGACATGGTCGACGGCCATGAGCGAGCGCAGCAGCAGTCCGGCCCCGAACAGCAGGACGACCGCCGTCGCGATTTCTCCTCCGACCAGCAGGCTGCGGAATCTGCCGCCGCGGCCCGTCACGGTCCGACTGTTGGATGCGATCGCCTGAGCCGACGAGAACTCGGTGGCCTGCCACGCCGGCGCCAGGCCGAACAGCAGCCCGACCAGGAGAGCGGCTGCGGCGCAGAAGGCGATCACCCGCACATCGAAGGTCAGCGTGACGGCGGCGGGGAGCAGTCCTTCGGGGATCAGCGACGGCGCGACGGTCAGAATCGCCGCGCCGACCGCGACGCCCAGGGCGCCTCCGATCAGCGAGAGCACGAGGCTCTCGGTCAGGAGTTGCCGCACGACGCGTCCCCGTCCGGCACCGAGGGCGGAACGGACGGCCAGCTCACGCGTGCGAACGGTGGCGCGCGCCAGCAACAGGTTGGCGACGTTGGCGCAGCAGATGAGGAGCACGAAGCCGACGACCCCGAGGAAGAGTATCGAGGTGCGGCGGAGCTCGCCGCCGATGATGGCATCGTGCAAGGGTTCGAGCCGGACGCCGCGTCCCTTGTTGGTGTCGGGGAACTCGTGGGCCAGGCCCTCCGCCACGGCCGAAACGTCCGCGCTCGCGGCGTCCAGCGTGACGTTCGGTTTCAGCCGTCCGACGACCTGCAGCGGGTGCACCGCTCGCAACGCGGGACGGGGGGCAGTCGGCGCGAGGGCCCACATGCTCGTCCGCAGCAGTTGAAAGTCCTTGGGCATGACGCCGACTACGGTGAACGGTGCTCCATCCAATCGGAGCTCACGGCCAATCACATGCGGGTCCGCGTCGAAGCGCGTTCGCCAGAAGGATTCGCTCAAGACGACGACCCTGGCGCGTTGACTGTCGTCGGAAGGAAGGAACGTCCGGCCGGCAATCGGCTTGACGCCGAGCACGTCGAAAAACCCCGCGGTGACCCATTGTCGGGGAACCGTTTCCGCCGTCCCGTCCCGGCCGCTCATGACCATGCCGCCAACAGAGGGCACGAACCCGCCGACCGCGTCGAAGCTCTGGCTCCGCTCCTTCCAATCGAGCATGTTGAGCGGCGAGACGCCGCCCCGCTGGGAGGTGGCGCTGCGTTCCCACATCATCACCAGGCGTGCCGGCTCGTGGAAGGGCAGCGGACGGAGCAGGGCGGCGTCAACCAGCGCGAAGATCGCGCTGTTGGCGCCGATCCCGAGCGCCAGGGTCACCGCGGCGATGCCGGTGAACGCCGGCGAGCTTCTCATCTGCCGCCAGGCGAATTTCACGTCGTCTCCGAGCTCGTCGAGCCATTGCACCACGCGCATGTCGCGATCTCTCTTTCTGGCCAGGTCCACACACGTTCGTTCGAGGGTCGCCCGGTCGCCCAGCCGACGGAGCGCCAGCTCGCGAGCGGATTGCGGATCCAGTCCGCGCCCGATCAGCTCGCGGGTCCGCATCTCGACGTGGAAGGCGATCTCCTCCTCGACTTCCTGATCGCGCGGCACGCGCCACAACCACGAACGCAGGGAGCGTTTCATTTGGCGAGCAGCATCTTCGAGACGCTCGTGGCGAAGCGACGCCAGGTTTCCGTCTCGGCCGTCAGTTGCCGCAATCCCGCCTCGGTCAGTCGGTATAACTTCGCTCGCCGGCCGAGCTCGGATGTGCCCCATTCGGCCTCGACCCAGCCCCGTCGCTCCATCCGGTAGAGGGCCGGGTACAACGAGCCTTCCTCGACGACGACCGCTTCAGCGGTGGTGTCTTCGATGAACCGGGCGATGGCATAGCCGTGCCTCGGTCCTGACGCTAACGTCTTGAGAATCAAGGCATCTAGCGTCCCGTGCAGCAGCGCGTTCGGGGTTTTGGGCGGCTCGGACATCAGGTCTCGATTACCAAGATATTCTGGGTAACGAAACCTTTGACGGAATTGACGGCTCGGAAGTTTGCTGTAGGGGTTTTGCCCGTTATCTGAGTTCGGTGGCCGCCGTGCTCTCGACACCATGTGACAGGCGAGGTGGCATGCGAGCCACCACCAGCACCGCAACCACCACGATCCCGTACTCGATCCACATCACCCCCACGGGTACCCGCCAGCGGTGGCCGTACCGGTAGGCCAGCTCCCACACGACGTAGACCGGGAGGATGCTCAGCGTCCATACCGTGAGTGGCAAGGCGCGACGGGTGAACAGGAATGGCGTGAAGTAGAGCAGATACCAGGGATAGACCACGGGAGCGGCGACGAGCGCGACCGCCATCGGCCACGCCCAGCTCGCGGGCTCGTCCGCGGAGTAACGGCGCCGCATCCATGCCGCGACGCCGAGGCCGGCCAGCACCGCGATGGCAGCGGCCGCTCTCGGTGAGACCAGCAGCGCCAACCATTTGAACGCCGGTCCGTTGAATCTCACGTACTCGATGACGTTGGGCACGGCGCCGAGCGGCAACATCCCGGCGGACGCGAACGGTAGATAGAGCAGAAGCAGCAGGACGCCGCCCACCGCGGCGTCACGTACTCTTACGCGCTTCCAGTAGAGCGGAAGCAGGACGATCGGCAGCAGTTTCACCGCGACAGCAATCACGAACGCCAGGATCGCGCGCATCCCGCGATTGGTGCTCAGCATCCAGGCGGACACCGCGATCCACAGCGAGCCAAGCGCGTCGATGTGGCCGCTGTGCGCGACCTCGAGGATGACGAGCGGATTCCACGCGTAGACCAGCGAGAGCCACGGCGATCGGCCGGTGTCACGAAGCCAGGCGAGCAGCACCGCGATGGTCAGGAGATCGCACACGACCAGGGCGATCTTCATCAGCAGCGACGAATCGGCGATGCTGACCATGACGCGAAAGAACAGCTGCGCCGCCGCCGGATACGGCGTCTGGTCGTGAATGCTGGGCATCAGGCGCGTCTCATCGGTGTGGGTCCATGCCACCGACGGATCGTCCGGCTTCACCAGGTAGGGGTTGTAGCCGAGCGTCTGGACCCGCCCGTCCCAGCGATAGCGGACCATGTCGCTGCGGGGACCGACCCAGCCAACCGCGAGAGGGACGCGGAACGCGATCGCGAACAGCAACGCGGTCAGCAGCAACCGTCTGGATCGTCCGGCGTCCTGCTCCGTCCCGAGCAGTCGACGCAGCAGGAGTGCGTAGACCACACTCGGCACCGCGGCGCACGCGAAGAACAGAACAGAGCCCAGCGGAGCCTGGGTGACGGCGAGAATCAGGATGGCGCAGAGCGACGCCCCGCCGCCGCCTGCAATCAGCAGTAGCAAACTGCCATTATAAAGGCGGGGCGGCCACGACTCGTGTGGCGGCTGGCGGTTCAACGAGCACGGAGTCGTGCGCCATCTCGTCGAGGAAGGTCGGCGTGCGATCGCCAACCCCGGCGCGAACGAAGAACTCCCGTCCGAGGAGACGCTCACCCTGCTCCGCGGTCAGCCACGTAAAAGGGCTCTGCGCATCCACCTGGCTGCGATGACAGCGCAGGGCGGCGATTTTCTGACTGGCCTGGCTCGTCGCGTCGACAACCAGTGTCGGCTCGGCGGCAAACGCGCCGAAGGCGTCCACATCGATCGTCCACAACGAGATGTCGTTGGGGGCGCCGGGGTTCGACTGCGCCGTCTCGACGACCCGACGCATCAGGCCCTCGGGAAACACGGTGTAGAACAACGCCGGTGCCGATGCGCCCAGCTGGTCAACCGCCTCGGTGACGCGCTCGTGGACGATGATGTGGTCGGGATGCCAGTAGAGGCCATCGGCGCCGAAGGTGATGACCACATCGGGCCTGACGTGCCTGAGAGTGAGGTTGATCTCCTGGCGGAACAAGGCCTGATCCACGCCGTTGAGGGACCCGTCGGGATGCTGCAGCAGGATCACTTCGTCGATCCCGAGGCGGTGGGCGGCGTCGTGCAGCTCCGCGCGGCGAACCGCGCCGAGGCCGACCTCCTCCGAGCATCCCGGGCTTCGCCGGCCGGCCTCGCCGAGCGTCGCGCACAACAGCGAGAGGCGTGCCCCTTCGGCCGCACACATCGCCAGGGTGCCACCGCACGCCAGCGACTCGTCGTCCGGGTGCGCGAAGATCGCGAGCAATCGACGGCCCGCCAGCGTGCCGGTCCGGCGGGTCATGCGCGCACCCCTGACGTCCAGCGGGCGCCGTTGGCATCGATCGACGATCCTTCGATCAGGCGCTCGTAGACCGCGATGTACTCGTCAACCATGCGCATGGCGCCGAACCGCGCGATTCCACGCTCGCGCACGCGCTGGCGGTCGAGGGCAAACACGCGGCCCAGGCCGGCCTGCATGGCGGCTTCGTCGCTGAAGACGATGCCGGTCACGCCGTCCTCGACGACCTCGCGCACGGCGCCGCGATCCAGCGCCGCGACCGGCGTGCCGCAGGCCATCGCTTCGGCGAGGACCAGACCGAAGGGCTCGCCTGATTGAACGGGATAGAGCATCGCCCGGGCGCCACCGAGGAGCCCAACCTTCTGGTCGTGACCGACCTCGCCAACGTAGACGACCCGTTTGCCGTCCACCAGCGGCGCGACATGGGCGTGGTAGTACTCGTCTTCCGGTGCCGCGAGCAGAATGCGGAGCCCCGCGCCCTTGGCAATCTCGATCGCCTGCAGTACGCCTTTCCCTTCGGTGAAGCGGCCGAGGAACAGCACGTAGTCGTCTGGCTGCTCGCTGAACTTGAACGAGTCGGTATCGATGCCGTGCAGCACCGTGGCAACGATGTTGAGTCCCTTCAGCAGGCGCGACTGTTCGTTCGAGATGGCGACGAACGGGGCCTCCGGATATCGCGACCACAGCCTGACCTCTTCGGGGCTGGGCGAATGGTGCAGCGTCTGCAGCAGGGGCACCGCGCACAGCCGCGTGAATCCGAGCGAGAGCGGGTAGTAGGCCGCCTGAAAGTGGATGACGTCGAACTCCGCCGCGCGCTCGACCGCCGACGCGAGGTTGAGCATCTCGTAGAGCTCCCACGGCCACATCGACGTGTCGTGCCAGTAGCCGCGCGGGTAGGCGGCGGCGAGGCGCGCCGACGTGGTGCTGTCGCCGGTGGCGAAGAGCGTGACGTCGTGCCCGCGGCGCACGAGCCCCTCGGTCAGCAGCCACGAAATCAGCTCGACGGATCCCGAGCCGGTGGGGGGCAGCGCGGTGGCGACGGGGGCGATCTGGGCGATGCGAAGAGGCCTCATACCGTGTTCTCGATCAAGGTGGTCAATACGTGAGTAGCCTCGAAGTGATCCTGGGCGATCTCCGCGGCCCTGGCCGCGTGCCGGGCGTAGTCGGCGTCGACGCGGGCCACGGCCTCGACGGCCTCGTCCGGCGTCGAAAACGCCAGCAGTCCCTCGCCGGCCGGCAAGTGGCGCGTCCAGGCAGTGTCCTGCACGATCGCCGGGCGCCCGGCCGCGAGATAGCATTCGGTCCGATCGCTGAACCAGCCGCACTGCGTCGACACATAGGTGTGTTTGGCGACGCCGAACTCCCCCCGCGACGACTGGATGAATTCGCGATATCCCTCGGGCGTGCGGGAAATCTGCATCGCCGGGAGCGTCGACCAGCCGTGCGCCTCGAGCAGCTGCTGCGGGCCGTTGACCGCCAGCTCGAAGCGCGGTCCGGTTCGCGACGGCAGGTCGATGAAGCGAAGGAACTCGACGTCCTTGTTGCCGCCGACGTCCGTGAAGCTCTCGATCGTCCAGCTCATGACCGACGTGAAGCGGTCGCGCTGCGGTGCGCTATCGGTGCGCCACAGCGAGGTCACCACCGGCTGCCAGGTCTTCTGCCAGGTGAACTCGCCGGTCGGCACGGCACATCCGTCGGTCCCGATGTTCGACCCGAACGTGAAGAGGCGATCGAAACCGCGGAAGAAGTTCACGTACCACTCTTCGTTCTTGGCGATGGCGAGCTGCGTGAACGCGGGGTCGGAATCGATGAACACGCGGCGCGGGATGCGGGCGTACTCGTCCCGCCAGAACCACGTGCCGCCGGACAAATTGATGAAGAGGTCGGCCGAGGCGGCGTACTCGACGACGCGGTCGCGCGAGGCGCCGTGGTAGCGGCCGTCGTAGTTGACGAAACTCCAGGCGTCGCCCAGCTGGTGCGGCCGGAGCGCCGCGTCGATGTGCTTGAGCCCGTACGAGGGATCGAGCGCGCGCGTGTTCTTCTCCGGGTCGTAGATGCACTCGCCGGTGTCTTCGATGTAGAAGACCTCGTGCCCGAGCGCCTGCAGGCCGAGAAGGTACATCAGCGAGCACCAGGTCACGCCGCCCAGCGGATAACGACCGATGATGCCGGCAAACAGCACTCTCACGAGAGTTCCTGGGCGAGCTCGTCGATGGTCAGCGGCTCGTCGAGCGACTTGCCGACGACCAGCCGCTGCCACATCCGGCGATAGAGCTCGCTGGTCTTCAGGATCTCTTCGTGCCGGCCGCTCGCCCTGACCTGGCCGCGGTCGAGAACGAGAATGCGATCGGCGTCGCGAATCGTCGACAGCCGATGAGCGATGACGATGGTGGTGCGCCCGGCGCGCAGCCGCCTGAGCGCCGAGAACACGATCTCTTCGGAGATGGCGTCGAGTGACGAGGTCGGCTCGTCGAGAATCAGGATCGGCGCGTCCTTGAGGACCGCCCGCGCGATCGACAGTCGCTGACGCTCGCCGCCGGACAGGCCGCTGCCCGATTCGCCCACCTCCGTCTCGTAGGCAAGATCGAGACGGCGGACGAACTCGTCGGCATGCGCGACGATGGCGGCGCGCCGGATTTCCTCGTTGGTCGAATCCAGTCGGCCGTAGCGGATGTTGTCGGCGACGGTGCCGCGAAACAGCACCGGTTCCTGCAGGACGAGCGCGATTCGCTCGCGCAGCGACCGGAGGTGGTAGTCGCGGACGTCGTGACCGTCGATCAGGACGCGGCCCAAGCTGGGATCGTAGAACCGCGGAATCATGCTGACCGCGGTCGTCTTGCCGGCGCCAGTGAGGCCAACCAGGGCCACCATCTCGCCGGGTTTGGCTTCGAAGCTGACGTCCTGCAGCACCGGGGCATGGCCGTCGTAGCCGAAGGTGACGTGCTCAAAGACCACGTGTCCGCGAATCCTCGCCGGGTTGTAACCCTTGTCCTGCGGCGTGTCGGTCTGCTCCGGGATCAGCGCCAGCGTGCGGCGCACGCGTCGGGTGCTGGCCAGCGCCTCCTGCAGGCTGCCGGCAGTGTGGGCGATCGCCGAGAGCGGCCCGTAGACCGATCCGAGATACGCGATCACGACGAGCAGGGAGCCGATCGTCAGCTCACCGCGCAGCACGTGGAGGCCGCCGACAAAAAGCACCAGCGACGTGCCGACCATCGTCACTGACGTGATACCCACCGAGAACAGCGACTCCTGCCAGGTGAGTCGCACGCGCTCGTCTATCGCTTCCCTCGACCGGGCGCGGAACCGCTCCTCCTCGTAGCGCTCGCGGCCGAAGCTCTTGACCACCCGAATCGCGGCGAACTTCTCGTAGAGGCGCTCGCCGAGGGTCGATTCCAGCTCCTTCACACGCTCGGCCCGCTCGCCGAGGGGCGTCGTGTAGACCCGCAGCACCCAGTAGAGAAACGGCACCACGCACAGGGCGAGCAGCGCCAGGGTCGAATCCAGCCGGATGAGGACCGCGAGCATCACGACCAGGGTCAGCGCCGCGGATCCGAGGGGGAAGAGCCCCTTCATCACCAGGTTGTCGATGCAATAGGCGTCGGCGTCGATCCGATAGACCGCATCACCAGCGCTGACGCTGTTGTGATGCCGCAAATCGAGCGCCTGCAGGTGCGCGAAGAGGCGCGCGCGCAGGTCGAAAACCATCCGCTGCCCCGTGTCCACCATGATCTGGGTGTGGATCACGGAGACCATCTCGTTGGTGATCGTCAGGACGAGTCCGGCGCCGAGAATCACGCCGAGCAACGCCGTGGCGTCCGCAGCGATGGGGCTGGTCGCCGCCGCGATCCATCCGGGCATCGGCCGTCCGGACAGCACGTTGTCCACGACGAGCTTCAAGGTCCACGGGGTCAGCGCGCCGAGGCCGACCTCGGCGAGCGACACCACGGCCAGCAGCGCGAGGCGCCACCGGTACGGCCGCATGTACGGCACGATCCAGCGAAGCAGGGTCAAATCGAACATGGATCCTGTTACGTGCGCCGGCGATCGGTCGCGCGGCGGTCGCGCTCGAGCGGTGCGACAGTGGCGGCCGCTGCGCGCCCAGACCCGGCTTGATGATCGAGTGCGGCTCGGGCGGCTTGACGGTCCGCGTGAGCGCCGGCAGCGCGGTCACCGACACCGGACGAATGACCGCCGCGGGCGCCGGCTGATGGACGGGGAAGTAGTCATCCGCGGCATCCCACACCGTCGGGGCGGCCGTCATCACGAAGAAGGCGCCCACCGAAATCACCATCGCGGCCTGCAGTGTGCCGGCCGCGAAGCCAGCGAGCGCGGGGCGCCACGCCGGCCCTTCGCCGAGCGGCACCAGCGTATTCACCCGAGCCAGATCGTCCACCGCGGCACGCACCCGCGCACTGGCGAGCACGATGCGGCGGAAGGCCCACACGAGCGCGAACGCGCACGCGAGCACGACCACCAGCGAGCCGGAATTGTGTCCCCAGCGCTCGAGCAGCATCGCCGCCATGATGGCGCCGGCGAGGAAGAGCAGGCCGGCGAGGCCCGACCCGGTCGGTCGAATGCGCGTCGTCATCCGCACCAGGCAGGCGCCGCGCGTGTGCTCCTCGACCAGACCCCTGGCTTCGAGCCGCGCGAAGCCGCCGATCGGCAGCGCCACATCCCACCGCTGGGACCAGCCTTCGTCGATGTCGATGCGGCCCGCCCCGCGCTGGCTGCGCAGCGCGTTGACCAGCTGATCGAGCAGCGTCGGGAGGGACGTCCAGGCCTCGGACCAGAACTTCCGCTCGAGGCGCACGCCCGCCGTCAACGCGACCGCACGCCCGAGAGACGGCAGCGCGCGAACCGTGGTGGCCGCAGCCGAGGCCGTCAGATCGGTCGGGGCGGCGACGTGACCGCGGATCCGCCCGCGAAGCCGCGCCAGCGGCTGAATCAGGTGCAACGCGGCCACGAGCAATCGATCGCGAAGCCGGGCAGCAGGAAAATCCGCCTGCGAGGCGAACCGCATGCAGCGGATGACCGAGGTCAGCAGCCCCGCGCTGCCGAGGATGAAGGCTGCACGGGCGGCGTCGTGATACGGCACTTCGAGCAGGGCGCCAGCCAGCATCAGCGTCAGGACCAGCACCAGCCAGCCGGCGGACGCCGGCAGGAAGGTGAGGCCCGAGGCTCCCACGTTGTAGATGGACGGAAACGCCGCCGTGCCCCACGTACCGGTATTCAGGCGATCGCGATACAGCGCGCGCACGAATGGCAACGAGCTGTAGATGCGGCCGCGCCAGAGCATGTCGCCGCCGATGAACTTGCCTGGGTGCTTCAGCGCGAGCCAGGTCTCACCCTCGCCATAGCCCACTTGCTGCCGCCAGTAACCCTTGATCGACGCGCGGTGTCGATGCCAGACGAGCGCCGCCGGGGCGAACCCGATTCGCCAGCCGCGCGCCTGCAATCTCCAGCAGACATCGACGTCGTCGCCGGCGCGCAGGTAGATCGGGTTGAATCCACCGATCTCGAGCAGCGCGTCGCGGCGAAACGCCATGTTGCATCCGGGCACGTGCTCGGCGATGCGATCGTCGAGCAGGACGTGCGTTGGTCCGCCCGGCGCCCGAGCCACGCACTGCGCGATCCGGGGGTCGTCGGGCGGGCAGATATTGGGACCGCCGGAACCGACCACGTCGGACGTGACAAACGGTTGAACCAGGTAGGCCAGCCACAGCGGATCGACCCGCACGTCGGCGTCGGTATAGGCGACGATGGCGCCGGTCGCGTGCGACAGGCCGAGGTTGCGGGCGTTGCTGAGCCCGCCGTTCGGGATGTCGATGATCCGTCGATCGATCAGCGCATCGTCACCGGACCGCTCCGCCGACGCCCACGCGTGGGCGAGGTCGCCGGTGCGATCGGTCGATCCGTCGTTGACGACGATGACCTCGAAGTCGGGGTAGTCGAGCGTGTCGAGCGAGGCCAGGCATTCGCCGATCGTGTCGGCGGCGTTGTAAGCGCAGACGACCACCGAGACCCGCGGCCAGGCGGCCCGGGCGTCGGCGCTGAAGGGCGCGTCCGCAAACGTCTGTCCGACCGCGGTGAGCGCAGGTTTCGGCTGACGTTCGCGATCGACGAGTCCGAAATTCCAATCCTCGATCTGATTGCCGCCGCGCCACCATTCGTCGGTCCAGGCGAAGGCCACCGCGCCACATGCCCCCTCTTCGAAGGCGGCGCGAATGTGCATGCTGGTGATCGAGGCCTGTCCGTCGAGCCCCTCGCGAATGCTGTCGGCGCCCGCTTCGGCCAGCAGCAGCGGCTTCTGTCCGGCAAGGCACTGCAGGTTGGCCAGGTAGGCGCGGAGCTGGGTCTCGCGGTGGAGATAGACGTTGAACGAGCAGACGTCGAAGGACGACAGATCGAGATAGCTCGTCGGCGGATAGTTGACGTAGGTGAAGAGCGCCTCCGGCGCGGCGTCACGCGCGTCCTCGCACAGGGTACGGAGGAATCGCTCGACGCGCTCGCGTCCGTGCCAGCGCACCACGCTCGGCGGCACCTCGTTGCCGAGGGCAAACATCAACACCGCGGGATGGTCCCCCAGCGCACGGACCTGGCTCGCGACATCGCGCCTGATGCTATCGGCCAGCGATCGATCGTCGAGAAACGCCACGTGCTGGGTCCACGGCAGGCCGACCATGACCCGCAGACCCGCCTCCGCCGCTTCATCCAGCATGGCCAGCGAGGGTGGTGTGTAGACCCGCACCGTGTTGGCGCCGGCGCGGGCCATCGCGGCGAAGTCGCGTCGCACCTCAGCCAAAGACGGAAACTGACGGCCGCGGTCGTCGGGCGCGAACGTGCCGTAGGTCACGCCTTTGACCAGAAACCGATGGTCTCCTGCCTGGAGGAATTTCCCGTTGACGAAGATTCGTGGCATGTGTGAGCTACGCTTCAGGATACGGCTCTGCCGATGTCGGGTCTACCTGTCAGAGACACCATCAAGATTCCGGCCAGCATCTGCGGGGTAAGAACGTTCGTAAGTCTTTGATATCAAGGTATTTTGCCACAAAACGCCGAGGAATTGGCGTGGCGGGACGGCGCAAGTGTGGCAAATCTGCAGCACAGGCAGCGCCCGTCGCGGAGCACGGCAGGCGCGGCTTCGGCTCAGATTCCGACGGGCTCGCGGGAGGGCGGCGAACCCCGGCCTTCGCAGGTCCTCACACGATCGCCGCCACCGTCTGTCGCGCCTCCTCGAGTTGATTCAATCCCTGCACGAGATCGGCAACCAGGTCGCGTGAGTGCTCGCACCCCGGCGATAACCGAACCAGCGTATCGGAGAGCCCCAGCTTGGCACGCTCCTCGGCCGGAATCGACGCGTGCGTCATGCGGGCCGGATGACAAAGCAAGCGCTTTGACGCCGCCCAGGCTTTCACCGAGCGTGAAGAACCGCCGTGACGAGACGAAGGTGACCACCTCGTCAACCGTGCCATCGAGCTCGAACGACACCATGCCGCCGAAGCCGCTCATCTGCCGACGCGCGATCGCGTGACCAGGATGGTCGGGCAGTCCGGGGAAGTAGACGCGCCGCACCAGTGCGTGCGCCTTCAGCGCGTGCGCAATCGCCTCGGCGTTGTCCGCGTGCCGCTGCATCCTCAGCTCGAGCGTCTTGAGTCCGCGCAGCGTCAGCCAGCAATCGAACGGTGAAGGCACCGCGCCGGTGGCGTTCTGCAGGAACTTGACCGGCTCGAAGACCGCAGGATCCCGCGCCAGCACCGCGCCCTGAATGAGGTCCGAGTGCCCACCCAGGTATTTCGTCACGCTGTGCACGACGAGATCCGCGCCGAGCTGAAACGGCTGCTGGAAGAGCGGCGTCGCAAACGTGTTGTCCACGACCAGCAGCGCGCCCGCCTGGTGAGCCGCCTCGGCGATCGCGGCAATGTCGTACACGAGCAGCCGAGGATTGGTCGGCGATTCGATCCACACGAGCTTCGTCTTGCTGTTCAGCGCCGCGCGAAGTGCGACCGGATCGCCGAGATCGATCTGGCGAATGATGCAGCCGAGCGGCTGGAAGACCTTGTTGAGGATCCGGTACGTGCCGCCATAGACGTCGAGGGGAATCACGATCTCGTCGCCGGGGCGCAGATACGCCTGGAGAATGGCGTTCTCGGCCGCCAGCCCGGACGCGAACAGCGCCGCGTGGGCCACGTTCTCGAGCTCGCCGA
This sequence comes from uncultured Acidobacteriota bacterium, assembly GCA_963771415.1. Taxonomy (GTDB): domain Bacteria; phylum Acidobacteriota; class Vicinamibacteria; order Vicinamibacterales; family 2-12-FULL-66-21; genus CAWAZT01. The sequence goes on from CAVYTI010000002.1 coordinate 478,327, forward strand.
GCACCGCCTCCAGCCGCGACCGCGTCGGATTGTTCGTTCGCGAATAGTCGAAACCGCGATGACACCCCGGCGCGTCCTGCTCATAGGTCGAGGTCTGAAAAATCGGCGCGACCAGCGAGCCGGTCTCGGGCTCCGAGGGCTGTCCGGCGTGAATGGTCTTGGTGGCGAACTCCATGTGACTGCTCCTTACCTCATTGACACGCGGCAAGGCGTGCCGGGATCGTCTCTTCGGGATGAACGTGGGTCAGCGGCGCGTCCGGCGCCAGGCTGCGTACGACGAGGGAGAGCGCCGCGGCCCGTGCCGCGTCGAGCGCCGCCCGCTGAACGAGAGCACACCCGGCGTCGGCCATCGACAACGCCTCCGAAATCGCCAGGTGCTGAATCGGCCGCGCATCTTCGCTCAAGTGCGGGTCACGCGTGAAGTAACCGGCCACGTCCTTGATCAGCTCGCACCGTTCCGCACCGAGCGCAGCGGCGAGGACGACGGCCGTCAGATCCGACCCGCCGCGCCCGAGCGACTGGATCGCACCTCCGGCGCGGACGGCGAGGAAGCCGGGCACGATCGCGACCCTCGCGTGCGCCAGCACCGACAGCACGCGCAGGGGCCGGACCGTGGTGCGCCCGTCCACCGCCAGGAGACCACTTTGATGGACGTTCAGCGGCTCAGCGTTCACTCCCAACCGTTGAAGATGCAGGCAGAGCCGCGCCACGGATCGCAGCTCGCCAGTCGACCACAACAGATCGAGGGCGTCGGCCGACGGTTCCGCCGTGATCGCCTGCGCCTCTTCGAGCAGGGCATCGGTGGCCCCGTGCTCGGCCGAGACGATGACGACGAGCCGTTCGTCGCTCTTCGATCCCAGGCGCCAGTCGATGAACCGCGCCACCGCGTCGAACGACGCGACATCACGCAGCACCGAGCCGCCGACCTTGACCACGCTCAGCATGCGCCGGCCTCCTCCCCGAGCGCAGGCAGTGCCTGCGTCCGGCAACCCGTCGCGGCCTGCAGTGCACCCATTGCGGCGGTCACTCGCGCCGCGGACGCCGGACAGGTCAGCGCATACAACCACCCGTCAAGGGGCAAGAGGCGTGTGCACCAGACGCCAAACGTACCGAGCAGCTCCGACGTATCGGGCAGCGGCGCCGCCCCTGCGATGCGCAGGAGCCACGCGGTCTCCGGCTCCGAGACCGCAGCGCGGCGAACCTCATGACCGGACGGTTCACGCACAGGTCGCTCGGTCGCAATCTCGAAGACGTCGTCGAGGAGCGTCGCGGCGGTGACGTCCGGCCCCGCGCCCGGGCCCAGAAAGCATTGCGATCCACCAGCCGCATCGAGCACGATGCCGTTCATCGCGCCGCTGAGCGCGGCCAGCGGATGACCATCAGGGAGGAATGCCGGCCCGACAAACGCATGGAGGTTCGGACCCGTCCACGCCGCGTGCGCGACCGGCCTCAGCCGTCCGCCCAACGTACGCGCGGCGCGCAGGTCGCGAGGCTCGATGATGTCGAGGCCGTGACGTGGAATCTCGTCGGGATGAATGCCAAGGTGCGCGAACTGCTGCAACAACACGGTCAGCTTTTCAGCGGAATCGCGACCGCTGACGTCGTTCGACGGATCCGGTTCGGCCAGCCCGAGACGCTGCGCGTCGTGCAAGGCCGCGTCGAAGGTCGCCCCCTGATCGAGGCCGCTGACGATCGCGTTCGAGGTGCCGTTGAGGACGCCCGTCAGCCCACGCACACGCGAGGCGAGGGGACGCCGCTCGAACGGACCGAGAAAGGGGACACCGGCGACGCAGCTCGCTTCGTACCGTAGCGCCGTCCCCCGGGCGCGAGCCAACTGGCGCAACGACTCACCGTGTACCGCGAGCAGCGACTTGTTGGCGCTGACGACGGGAATTCCGGATTCGAGCGCGCGTCGAACGAGCGGAAGCGACGACTCGACCCCGCCGAGAACCTCGACGACAATGTCGAGCGGGCGCGAGAAGAAGGCGTCGGCATCGGTGGTGACGCAGGGCACGCCGTCGGCCGCCGGCCTCACTTTGTCACTGGATCGGACGAGCGCTGCCGTCGTGACCGCCGAGCAGCCGCGAGCGCGCAGCCGATCGCGTTCTGCACAGGCAAGGCGCACGAACGCCGAGCCGACGTTTCCCAGACCGAGCACGCCAATCCGGAACGTGTCGCTGCGGCTCGAGTGCGAGTCCGCCGGGATTACTGCTTCGAGAACCGATGTCATCGCCGCGTCGATCTCCGAGGGCTGGCGGCATATGCGTCGACCGTCGTATCGGCACCGCGCGCCTTCACGCGCGTGTGTCCGACCAGGCGATCGGCCAATGCTCAGCCGCCTGCAAGCAACACTCGGGTTGCTGCATGGCCCGCAATCGTGGGAGTGAGATCTTCCGGTCGAGCCTGATGGACCGACCGAGGTTTTATCTCTCCCGGGTTATCGGGCAGGAAGTAGCACCTTGGCGGTTAGTACAGAAGGGCCGCCAGGTTGCTGTGGCTTCGTCGGGCCTGTTCCCTCAGCCACTCTGGATAAACGCCTGCGGCAAGCGCAGACATGAAGAGGGTATGGCAGGGCCCCACAACGTGTCAAGTGTGTCGGTTCCACTCGAGGTGAATGGGGAATCGGGTTTGCACCGAAACGTCATGACCAGTGAGGGAGATACTCATGAAAAACACACTTCTCATGGCTGTGGTCGCCGGAGCGCTGACCGCAGCAGTTGCAACGGCACAGACACCACCCACGCCGGCTCCAGCGGCCGACAAGAACCCGGCGGGCGCCGCAACGGCCATCTCGGCCAGCGATAAAGCGTTCGTGAAAGAAGCCGCGATCGGCGGCATGGCGGAGGTCGAGCTCGGCACGCTCGCCAAGGAGAAAGCGTCGAACCCCGACGTGAAAGCATTCGGCGATCGCATGGTCACCGATCACTCGAAAGCCAACGACCAGCTCAAACAGTGGGCGCAGCAGAAGAACGTGACCCTGCCCACCGATCTCGATGCGAAGTCGAAGGCGACGCACGATCGGCTGGCCAAGCTTTCCGGTGACGCCTTCGACAAGGCCTACATGGCCGACATGGTGTCGGACCACAACGAGGATGTCGCCGCGTTCAAGCGTGAATCAGCTGGCGCCAAAGACGCGGACCTGAAGGCGTGGGCGGGCAAGACGCTGCCGACGCTCGAGGACCACCTGAAACAGGCCAAGGATGTTCAGGCCAAGGTCGCCAAACCCTAGCGGCCCTCGGCCCTCGGTCTTCGACACTCGGGTCGAGGACCGAGAGTCCCCAATTACACCGTCGCCGGACGTCTCGCGGAGGTGCCGTATTTCATCGTGGCGTAGCCCACGATGATGCCGAGGATGGCGCCTGGCAGCATGATTTGCCAGTAGTACGGCAGGCTGTCCGGCCAGCTTCTGCAGCAGCGACACGCAGTAGGCCAGCGCGAGGCCCACCGTCATCCCGAACACGATGCCGGCCGCCAGCGAGCTCGTTCGCCTGGCGAACCAGCCGATCAGCGCACCGGTGAGAATGCCTTTGATCGTCGAGCCGATCACGATGCCGACGATTCCCGCCTTGATGTTGGGATCGCCTGGCGCCGACACCAGCGCCGAAAGACCGTCGAACACTCCCAACGCCCCGCCGAGCGCAAGACCCAGAACTGGCTTTGTCACGGTTGCTCTCCTTGCGGATCTATTACGCGTCCGGTCCTGACCGTGTACGGCCACGCCCGCGTCAACGCCACAGCAGCAACAGCACGCGCATCAGGAGATAGCCCAGGACGAGGGCAAGCGGCGTGCGATAAGTGCGCAGCAGGCGTCCGCCCCGTTCGAACGGGCTCTCCGGGTGAGCGTCGACGCGGTCGCCGTCAATGAAGCGCCGCACGTCGGCCGCCAGAGCGTCCGCGCCCTGATAGCGATCCGACGGCCGATCGGCTGTCGCGCGCCGGATGATCGACAGCAGCGGTCTCACCTGCCTCGACGTCATCGTCGTCTGCCCGGTGACGAGATCCCGGACCAGCACGCCCAACGAGTAGACGTCGGAGCGCTCGTCAGCGCGACCGGCCGCCTGCTCCGGAGCCATGTAGCCGGCTGTCCCCGATCCGGCCGCGACCGGATCGGGGACCAGCGGTGGCTCATGGTCGCGGCGGCGGGCGAGCCCCCAATCGAGGACGAGGACTTCGCCGAACGCGCCGACCATGACGTTGGACGGTTTCAGATCGCGATGGAGGATCCCGCGCGCGTGCGCGAACGCGACGACATCGCAGATGCGATCGAACAGCCGCAGCCGGTCGGCCAGCGATGGCAGCCGGCGGACACGATCGGCCAGACGGACGCCCGGCACCAGCCGCATCGCGTAGAAGCCACGCCCATCGGCGAGCCGCCCGTATTCGTGAATCGCGACGATGCCGGGGTGTTCCAGGCCGGCGAGCACTTTGGCTTCGCGCGCCAGGCGTTCCTCGTCAACGGCGCCGGGCAACGAGGCGACCTTGATGGCTACCTCGCGCTCGAGCTCCCGATCGCGCGCGCGAAAGACCGTGCCCATGCCGCCGCGCCCGATCTCCTCGACCAGCTCGTAGCGCGTAGCACCGAAATCGGGCCAGTCGGCGACCTCCTGCAGGTGCCGCGCGGTCGCATCCGAAATCCAGATCATGGCGGCGAGATACCGAGCAGGTCGCGGGCTTCAGCGCGAAACTCTTCGTCGGTGGTGCAATAGGTTTTCAGCGTGGTGAGCACGATATCGCGGAACGTGCGCCTCGCCCATGCCAGCTGATTGGTCACGTCGGCGCCGGAGAGACCGAACTCCCGAGCGAGCGAGGCGTAGGTGGGACGCTCCGCTTCATCCGGTCCGTCGATGTCGTAACGCTCGAACAGTCGACAGGCGACGGCGCGCGACGTGCCTTCGCTGCGGGCGCGCAAGTCGTCAACCGCGCTGGCAAACAGGCTGCGGATCCATTCCTGCCGAAACCACAGCTCGGGATCGGCGATCTCGTCGGCGGCCCGGCGCGCGACCTGGGCATCGACCGACGCGAAGTCCAGCGGCTCGAACGTGACGCCGCCACCCCGCTTCAGCCGACCGGCCGATTGACGTTGGTTGGCGACGAAACCGTCGAGACAGGTGCGCACGAACGTGCGGAAGCGCGCCCGCTCCGGGTCGTACTTCTCGAGATAGTCTTTTTCGAACGCCCGCGCGAAGAATTCCTGGGTCAGATCCTGGGCGTCGGCGACGTCGCTGTGCCAGCGGAGCCTGATGTAGGTGTAGACCGGACGCCAGTAGTGCCGAACCAGCGCGTTGTAGGCCTCTCGTCGCGTGTCGGGATCCGCGCTCGTAATGGCGCGCACGACCGAGGGCCGCGTCGGCGGAAAGGCGTCCCGATGACCGGGGTCCATGCCAGGCCCCGAGTGTAGCACGGCGTCGCCGCGTCACCCGTCACGCTACACTGATCGCGCTGCATCAGTGCACGGGTCGAGAGGAGCGTGATGCCCCGACGTCGGTATCCGATTACAGATCATTGCGACGGTACGCGTTTTCATAATCCTCATGCCATCTCGGGACGAGGCCTGGCCGATCTGGTCAAATGGCAGCGCACCCGTCGCTCGGTGCCGTGGCCTGATCATGTCGACCTCGTGCCGCACCAGCCGCCACCATCCGCCGTACGCCACGGCGAAGTGGCCGCTACTTTCATTGGCCACTCGACGTTTCTCCTGCGCACGGCCGACGCCGTCCTGGTGACCGACCCCGTCTTCACCTCGCACGCCGGCCCGTTCGGCCGGCTGGGACCGCGCCGCGTCCGGCCGCCGGCGATTCCGCTCGATCGACTCGCGTCAGCCAACGTCGTCCTCGTGAGCCACAACCATTACGACCACCTCCAGCCCTCGTCGCTGCAGGCCCTGCGCGATCGGAACGATCCGCTGTTCGTCACAGCCCTCGGCGTCGGCGATCTCCTGCGTCGCATCGGCCTGGTGAAGGTGATCGAATTGGACTGGTGGGACACGCACGAAACGGCCGGCACCGAGATCACGGCGGTGCCGGCGCAACATTTCTCGGCGCGGACGCCGTTCGATCGCAACCAGACGCTGTGGTGTGGCTTTGTCGTCCGCAGCGCCGGCGCGACGGTCTACTTCGCCGGCGATTCCGGATATTCTCCGCAGTTCGCGGAAATCGGCCGCCGCTGTCCGGGAATCGATCTCGCGCTGCTTCCCATCGGCGCCTACGAGCCGCGCTGGTTCATGCAGCCGGTGCACGCCAATCCGGAAGAAGCCGTCCGCATGCATCGCGACGTCGGCGCGCGCCTCAGCATCGGCATGCACTTCGGCACGTTTCGCCTGACCGATGAGGGCATCGACGACCCACAGCGAGATCTGCAGGCTGCCCGCAACCAGCTGGACGTACCTCCGGAGCGCTTCAGGACGCTGGATTTTGGGGAAGCGATGGTGGTCGAACCCCGAACCGCCGCGCTCGGCTAGAGTGCCGCCTCGAGCGCGGCCCCGACTTGCTCGAGGCCGCTCACGAGCGTCGAGGTGTCGCCACCGAAGCCGAGGCGGAAGTGGGACGGCATTTCAAAAAAACGGCCGGGAACGATCGCCGTTCCTCGTTCGCCCATCAATCGATTGGCGAACGCCGTGGTGTCGGAGATGCCTCTGATCCTGGGAAACACGACCGTTCCCGACGACTCGACCCACTCGAGCTCCTGGCGGGACGCGAGAAAGTCTCCGACCAGCCGGCCATTCCGGGTGACGATCGCCTGCGCCCGCGACGCGAGTCGGTCGATCTGCTCGAAGGCCAGACGTCCCAGCCGCTCGGCGACGATCGAACCGGTGCCGTCGACGATGTCGTGCGCGCGCCTGAGGCGATAGGTCAGATCCGTCGAGGCGATGACCCAGCCGCACCGCAGGCTCGAGAGCCCGTACGATTTCGTCAGGCTGCTGGTGGTGATGAACACGTCATCGCGTTCGGCCGTCGGCACGACAGTCGTCGCCGAGGCGATGTCCAGGTACACCTCGTCGACGAGGACGTGCGCGCCCGCGGCTCGGGCGATTCGACCGATCTCGTCCAGCGCACTCCGCTCGGCGGCGACGCCGGTCGGATTGTGGGGGTGCGTGATGGCAATCAGCTTCGTGCGCGACGTGAGTGCTCTCTTGATCCGGGCCGGGTCGAGCGCGAAGCGGTCCTCGAACGTCCGATCGAAGCGCAGCGTCCGCGCGCCGAACATGCGGGCCGCGCTCAGCATCGGATCGTATCCAGGACGCTCGACCAGCACCTCGTCGCCCGGTTCGAGCAGCGCCGCGCACACCAGGAAGTTCGCACCCGACGTGCCGCTCGCCGTCGTCACCCGATCGGGGCTGGTCGCATAGCGCGCCGCGATCGCCTCCATCAACGGCGCATAGCCCGTATCGTTGGCGCCACTGAACGCGACGGCGTCGCGCGCTCCGGTCAGGTCCTCGATCCCGCACGCGAGGATGTTGCTACCAGCGAGATCGAACCTCGGCGACGGACGGGTCTTGGCCCACTCGAGATACGGTGCGTGATAGCGAATCTGGTCGGACAGTCTGGGTTCGGTCATAGTCAACTGCGACGCGCGTACCAATAGTAGACGGGAACGCCCAGCGCGATCAGGATCGCACCGCGCGCGGCGCTCCCCGGATCCGCCCAGACAACGCTCAGGACGATGCCAGCGGCGACGACGCAGAAGGCGGCCGGCACGATCGGATAGCCGGGCGTGAGAAATCTGCCGGCGGTCCGCTGAGCGAGAGGTAATGTGCGCCGGAAAGTGATCACCGTCCAGACCGTGAGGCCGAAAAAGATCCAGTCGCCGAATACGACGTAATTCAGCAGCCTCTCATAGGTGCCCGACACCACCAGGACGACCGCCCACGCCGACTGTACGATTATCGCCAGGCCCGGCGTACGAAATCGCGGATGCAGTTGCGCCAGCGCCGGCACGAAGACGCGGTCGGCCGCCATCGCGTAGTAGACCCGCGTTGGCGCAAGAATCGCGAGATTGAGGAACCCGAACGCCGACGTCGCGATCGCCGCGCTGATGAAGGTTCCGCCCAGGCTGCCGAACACCCGGGCGGCGACGTCCGCCGCGGGCGTCGTCGTGGCCGCCAGCCCGGTCAGCCCAAGCGTCCGGATGTAGACCACGTTGATCGTCACGTAGATGACCACGACCGCGATCGTCCCCGCGAGGAGGCTGAGCGGCAGATTGCGCGTCGGATTGTCGATCTCTTCGGCGACGTAGTTGGCGTTCTGCCAGCCGCCGTAGGAGAACAGAATGGGGACGAGCGCCGCCCCCAGCGCGACCATCGTGGGCGGCGATCCGATGTCCGTCGGACGACTGTCGTGCCACCATCCGGCCTGGGCCGTGGCCATCAGCCCCGCACCGATCAGGATCCCGAGCGCGGCAACTTTCAGTACCACGAAAGTGTTCAGGACGCGGCTGCCCGGCTTGGCGCCGAGATAGTTGACGATCGACAGCAGGACGAGCGCCGCGATCGCCAGCGGCACGCGGGCCGTGTCCGGACCGTTGACCAGACGCAGTGCGTAGGTCGCAAACACGATCGCAACGGCTGCGATCGCGCCGGTCTCGATGATGAGGAGGAGGGCCCAACCGTAGAGGAAACCGGCGAGCGGATGCAAACCCTCCCGAAGGTAGACGTACTGCCCGCCTGCCTTCGGAAAGAGTGCGCCCAGTTCGGCATAACACAGGGCGCCAGCGAGAGCGATCACTCCGCCGATGACCCAGGCCCCGAGCACCAGCGGGGGCGTGTCGAGCCGCCGAGCAACGATGTAGGAATTGACGAAGATGCCGGAGCCGATGATGCCCCCGATCACCACCATCGTGGCGTCGAACGGACCGAGGACGCGCTTGAAGGTCGTCGAGGGATCAGGCGTAGGCCGCCCCTACCAGCATCTTGCGGATCCGCAACCACGGCGATCCGTGCGAGATGCTGTTGGTCTGCGTCGGCTGGCCCTTGGCGTCGCCACCGGTGCCGAACATCTGCCATGACTCTTGGCCCGAGATTGCGTCGAGCCCACCCCAGAAGTCGGTGGTGATGGCGCGGCAGCCGACTTGTTGCCGTAGCGAAGGGTGACCCGTGAGCTGCTGGTCGAATTGAATGAGGTTGGTCGTGATCGTCGAGTTCGCCCATCGAGTCCCTGAACGTTCGCCGCCCGTGAACTCCACCTCCACAGCGTCCGCTTTCGCGATGTTGAGGACCTTGTCGGTGAGTGCCTTCATCTCGTCACGTGAGTACATAAACGCGTTTCACGCTATGTGCGCGGCGCGGTGGCTGTCAAGAGGTGGAGCGGTAGTTCCAACGAGCAAGGTTCGCCAAATCCCTGGGGCCAGGCCGATTCGCGCCTTCGCCTGTTGCCTGCGGTCGGCGGCGGACTAGAATAGATCCCATGTCGACACACGCCTCTCTCGCCCCAGCCGAGCAACCCGCGTCGTCCACGAGCCCAACTACTGGAGCGCCTGCCGCTTTGGAGGCCGCCTTCGCCGGTGTGCGCCGCGTGCCCGCGGCGGTCAACGAGCCGGTCAGGTCGTACGCTCCCGGATCTGCGGAGCGGGCCGAACTGAAAGACCGGCTGGCGAAGATGGCGGCGGAGAAGGTCGACATCCCGTTAATCATCGGCGGCAAGGAGATCCGGACGGGGCACACGCAAAAATCGGTGATGCCGCACGATCACCGCCACGTGCTCGCCGAGTACCACGTCGCCGGACCGGAGCACATCGAACAGGCGATTGCCGCGGCTACCGCCGCGCGCCGCGAGTGGGCCAGCTGGCCCTGGGAAGATCGCGCGGCCGTGATCCTCCGCGCCGCCGAGCTCCTCGCCACGACGTGGCGCTCGACGCTCAACGCGGCAACGATGCTGGGCCAGTCGAAAACGGTGTACCAGGCGGAGATCGACGCGGCCTGCGAGATGATCGATTTCTGGCGATTCAACGCCGCCTTCGCGCAGGAGCTCTACGGCGAGCAGCCGATCAGCAGCCCGGGCGTCTGGAACGCCCTCGAGTACCGCCCGCTCGAGGGCTTCGTCTACGCCATCACTCCCTTCAACTTCACCGCGATTGGCGGCAATCTCACCACCGCCCCGGCATTGATGGGGAATACCGTGGTGTGGAAACCGGCCGCCAGCGCCATGCTCGGCGCGTACTACACCTACAAGGTGCTCGAGGCCGCGGGTCTGCCGCCTGGCGTCATCAACTTCCTGCCCGGCGATCCGCAGGCCATCACAGCGGCGTTGCTCGATTCGCCGGAGCTCGCCGGCGTGCACTTCACCGGCAGCACCAGCGTGTTCAACACGATGTGGAAGAGGGTCGGCGAGAACATGGGCCGCTACCGCTCGTATCCCCGTCTGGTCGGGGAAACCGGCGGCAAGGACTTCATCGTCGCCCATCCGTCGGCCGACGCGACCGAGCTGGCGGTGGCGATTGCTCGCGGCGGCTACGAGTATCAAGGGCAGAAGTGCTCGGCAGCCAGCCGCGTATACGTTCCACAGTCGTTGTGGAACGAGGTGCGCGATCGCACGGTGGCGATGCTGCAGGATTTCCGGATCGGCGATGTCCGCGACTTCAGGAATTTCATGGGCGCGGTAATCGACAACCGCGCGTTCGGCAAGATCGGCGGCTACCTGGACGACGCCCGAAAGAACGCCAAGGTGCTGCACGGTGGCGTGGCCAAGGGCGAACAGGGCTACTTCATCGAGCCGACGCTGCTGCAGACCGAGGATCCCGGGTATCGGCTGCTCTGCGAGGAGATTTTCGGGCCGGTCGTGACGGCCTATGTCTACCCCGACGAGAAGTGGGACGAGACGCTGAGCATCATCGACAAGACGTCGCCGTACGCGCTCACCGGTTCGGTCTTCGCACGCGATCGGAAAGCGATTCGACAGGCCGCTTCGGCACTCCGCAACGCCGCCGGCAACTTCTACATCAACGACAAGCCAACCGGCGCCGTGGTCGGACAGCAGCCGTTCGGGGGCGCGCGCGCCTCGGGCACCAACGACAAGGCGGGATCGAAGCTGAATCTGGTGCGATGGGTGAGCGCGCGGACGGTGAAGGAAACGCTGGTGCCGCCGCGCGACTACAAATATCCGTTCATGGCCGAGGAATGAGTCGCTTCGTCCTTCGTCCTTCGTCCTTCGTCCCTCGTCCTCAGTCCTGAGTCCGTGGTCCTCGGTCCCAGGTCCTCGGACCTCGGTACTCGGACCTCGACCCTCGGCCCTCGATCCTCGCGACTCTTATGAAGACCGATGCCGTCGCGCGTTCGGTTGGACGCGGCGGCGCGACCGCGGCGTTGACGGCGGGCGACCTCTCCGAGATCGTCAGCGCAGCGCTCGCCGACGTATCGCCCGGCGCGCGCGTGCTCGCGATCATTCCCGATCGCACCCGCGACGACAACACGGCGCTGCTCTTTCCGATCGTCTCTCAGCAGCTGGCGCGAGTGGGTGCGGCGCGTCTCGACGCGCTCGTCGCGCAGGGCACGCATCCGCCGATGGCCGAGTCCGACAAGCGGGCGAAAATCGGCTGGGGTGAGGCCGAGATTCCGCTGCTCGGTGAGATTTACGATCATCACTGGGATCGTTCGGAGATGCTTCAGACGATCGGCACCCTTCGCCTCGGCGCAGGTCAGCACGCTGACGTCGGGTCTGCTCAACCAGTCCGTGCCGGTACGTCTGAATGCGCGCGTCGTCGACAGCCACTACGACCTTCTCCTCGTCATCGGGGCGACGGTGCCGCACGAAGTCGCGGGCTTTGCCGGGGGCGCGAAGTACTTCTTCCCCGGTGTCGCCGGCCCGGAGCTCACTCACATGACGCACTGGCTCGGCGCTCTGGCCACGATCGAACAGGTGATCGGCCGGATCGAGACACCGACGCGGCACATGATCGAGGCGGCGGCAGACCTGATTCCCCTCCCGATCATCTCGCTGAACTCGGTGATGACGCGTGACGCGCAGGGGGCGACGACGCGCGCGCTGTTTGCCGGTGACATTCGCGAGAGCTTGCGGCGGGCCGCGCAGATCAGCCAGCAGGTGCACGTCAAGTACGCGGGGCGTCGCTACCGGCGGGTCGTGGCGCTGCTCGATCCGCACTACGACGAGCTGTGGGTCGGCGGCAAAGCCAGCTACAAGCTCGGCGCCATCATCGAACCCGGCGGCGAGCTGATCATCTACGCGCCGCACCTGACCCACATCTCCATCACCCACGGACGGCTGATCGAGAAATACGGCTATGCCCCGCTCGAAGAGGTACGGGAGATGGTCGAAGGATCGGACGAGTTGCGTGCCAACCTCGCGGTGGCCGCGCACCTGGCCCACGTCGCCTACGCCGGAAGGACGACCGCCGACGGACTGATCGCGCCTCGCTACCGCATTACCCTGGCGTCCGGCGTGTCCGAGGAAATCACGCGCCGGGTGCGGCTCGAGTACCTCGATCATCGAACCTTCGATGTCGCACGGTATCGATCCGATCCCGACACCCTCGTCGTCGAAAACGCCGGGCGGGACCTCTACCTCGTCAGCCCCGAAGAGCCCTCGGACCAATAGCACAACGGCCGCGGGTGCCCGGGCTGACGGACGCTTCACCTGTTTCCGTGACCGGAACGCGCGGAATCCGCGTCATTGGCACCTCCCTGAAGGGCCTGTTGGGGCGCAACCAGCAATTCGGGCGCCGCGCTCGCAGACCGGCGTGGTCACAGCAGCGCAGTGGATCAGAGAGGGAGATTGAGCTGTTTCGTGAGGTAGTCGGCGTTGGCGATCGCGCAGTCCTTCGGCGTACTGCCCGGCTCGGGACGATCGAGCTCGACAATCGCCCATCCCTCGAAGTCATTCTCGCGAAGCGCGGCCACACACGCTTTCACGTCCACGCGTCCGTGGCCGAGCTCGACGAATTCGTAGCCCTGGGCGTTGGTTGCAGCCTTGACGTCCTTCAGGTGAACGACCTTGATCCATTCGCGATAGCGTCGAATCGCCGCGACCGGATCGCCGCCGCCCTGCTGGTAGTGCGCGATGTCGAACAGCAGGTGCACGTGCGCCGAATCGGCCGCGTCGAGAACCGCAGCGATCTCTTGCGGCTTCTCGCCGGTGCTGTTCATGTGATGGTGGTAGACGAGCGGAATCCCGACGTCGGTGGTGCGCTTGCCGAGCTCGGTCAGCAGCCGACCCATCCTTGTATAGTCCGCAGCCGTCACGGGACGGCCTTTCGGCCGTTCGTCGATCACCTGAAGGAACTGGCCGCCCGCCGCGCGGACGAATCGCGCGTGGTCCACGTGCAGCGCGAGCTGATCCCGCTCGACAGCGGGATCGCCGACGAGATTGCCGCTCGAGAGGACAGCGAACGCCAGATGATGCTGGCTGAGCAGATCGCGAAGCGCCTGCGGACGGTCGCCGAACGCCGTCACCGCCGACGCCCGAAGCTGGATGCCCTTGTAACCGATCGACGAGACGTCCTCGATCGCCTTCACGTCGTCACCGCCCCAGGTGATCGCCGCGTAGCCGACCGTTATCCGCGGCGCCGATTGCAGTCCCAACGTGGCGCCGGCGGCGCCGACGACGGCAAGGAAGTCCCGGCGGGTCATGTTCGTCATGGATGTCGATTCTAATCTTGTCCGAGCGGCTTCGCCCCTCGGACTCCCGGACACGCGCTCTCGCGCGCCGCTGCGCCGGCGCGCTCCGGTCGCGTGGCTCGCTCGCAACGCTCGCTCGCACCTTGGAACGAGTGTAAGGTTTATGAGACAGCTTCTAGTGCACGCGTTCGGCGCGTGAAGGCTGCGGCAGCGTCGACGGCAGCGCAAGAATAGCCAACGCGCCCGCCAGCGCAACGCCGATCAGGACGACGAATCCGGTGTGATAGCTGCCTGTCACGTCGTGCAGATATCCGATCCCCATCGGCGCAACTGCTTCGGCCACGCCATCGGCGGTCAGCACCACGCCGAGCAGACGGCCCAGCACCTTGATCCCGAAGAGCTCGGCGGCGATGAGTGGAATGATCAGATATTCGCCGCCCAGGCCCAGCCCGAAAATCGCCGCAAAGGCGTACATCGCAAGCGGCGAGCGTCCCATGAACAGCAAGGGAATCGACAGCGCGATCAGCAGATAGATGATCAGCATCACGCGCTTCTTCGGCACGCGATCCGACAGCCACCCCATGAACAGGCGTCCGCCGATGCTGAAGGCCAGCACGGTGGAAATGATCGAGGCCGCAGCACTCTGCGAGTAGTGCAGATCCAGGCTGAGGAACAATTTCAGATGCTGGTTCGTTCCGCCGACCGCCGCGATCGAGCACATGCTGCCGATCGCGAGCAGGTAGAACGCAGGTGTTCGAAAGACCGCCCCGACCGGCGCCGGTGGCTCTTTGCGTCCGGGCGCGCGGCCGCCGGCGCCGCGCTCGCCGGAATCCGCAGGATCCTCCCGGTACGAAATACGCGAATGGGAGCGCCAGCACGATGATCAGAATGCCGAGCGTCTGCAGCGCGCCACGCCAGCCCAGCGTCGCCACCAGCCGCGCCGACAGGAGCGGCACGAGCGTGCCTCCGACGCCGATGCCCAGATACGCGAAGCCCATCGCCTTGCCACGCGTGCGGTCGAACCAGCGTGACAGGAGCACTTGATTCGGCAGCGGTCCACCGCAGACATAGCCCACGGCGTTGAACAGGTAAAACAGGTAGAACGTCGAGAGCGACGTCATGTGCGCCAGCCCGACGAGGGCGCCACCGGCCATCAGAATTCCCGCCATCATCAACCGGCGCGGGCCGAACCGATCGACGATCCAACCTGCCAGGAACCCGAACGCCGGCCCGACCACCAGCTTGCTCAGCGCGTTGCCCGAGGTGACCTGCGTCCGGGACCATCCGAACTCCGTCACCATGAAGTCGTAGTAGAGCGGCAACCCGTACAGGGCGAGTCCGACGATGGCGAACAGCGCGAACGAAGGAGGTGAGTGCGACCTGCCGCTGTGCGGCCGCGATGTCACGCATGGTTCTGCAGCTGGCGCCGCCCTGTCATCGAGGTCGTTTGTGCCGCGTTCCCAGCACCAGCATCACGGCGGCGAAAGCGATCAGGACGAAGCCCCAGATCAGGTTGACGTTGATGCCGAGCGATCGAGCGTAGATGTCGTGCGGGCCGAGCAGACCGTAGCCGGCGAGCATCACACCCATCAGACCCATCATCAGACCGATCGGGACGCGAATGTCGAGGGGCATCGAAGAATCCTCAGTAGAAGATCAGGTTGAGCGTAATCAGGATGACCAGGACGACGAGCGCCAGGGCGACCGGCCGCCGATGCCATGGCAGCTTCTCGTCCTCCGGAATCGTAGTCAGCGACCGCACCAGGCCGACCAGCTCGGCGTCCGGCCGCGGCCGCGTCATCATCGAGACGACGATCGTGACGACGAGGCAGATCGAGAATGCCCAGATGGCAGTGTAGAAGTTCTGCGCCATCTCACTCGGATAGCCGTGCACCATTCCGAGCCAGCCGCCCTTGACGCCGGCGACGGCACCCGCCGGGAGCGTCAGGCCGTGATGCATGGCTGCCGCGGTGGTGCCGATCACGAGGCCCGAAAAGGCGCCGTGGCCGGTCGCGCGCTTCCAGAACATCCCGAGGAGAAACGTCGCGAGCAGGGGCGCGTTGACGAACGCGAACACCAGCTGGAGGACGTCCATGATGTTGTTGAATTGCGCGGCCACGTAGGCCGTGGCGACCGATGCCGCGATGCCGAAGACAGTGGACATGCGGCCCATCCAGAGGTAGTGGGCGTCAGTGGCCGACGGCCGGATGTAGGCCTGGTAGATGTCGTACGTCCAGACAGTGTTGAACGCGGTCACGTTGCCCGCCATGCCGGACATGAAGCTCGCCATCAGCGCGGTCAGACCCGAGGCCGAGCAGGCCCGCCGGGAAGTAGCGCAGCAACAGCACCGGAATCGCGAGATCGAAGTCGCGCACCGGCCGGCCCTCATTGTCGCGCACCACCTCGCCGCTGCCTTCGCTGAACTTGTACGGGATCAAGCTGTCGGAAGGGGGTGCGACTGTCGAGGACTGCACGATCGAGATGGCCGGAGCGTTGGCCGACGGATGGACGACCAGCGCAATCAGCCCGGGCATGATCACCAGGAACGGAAAGACCATCTTGGGAAACGCGGCGATCAGCGGCGTCCGCCGCGCGGCGGTCATCGACTCCGCGGCCATCGCCCGCTGCACGACGAGAAAGTCGGTGCACCAGTAGCCGAACGAGAGCACGAAGCCGAGGCCCATCGACAGCCCGAAGGCGTCGACGCCCATGGCGTTGGTCGAGGCCGACCCGAATCCCTGCCACAGGTGGGTCAGCGTCGATGGCAGCGTCTGGCGGATTGACGACCAGCCTCCGGCATCGCGCAGGCCGAGATACACGAGCGGCAGGAAGCCGGCGACGATGAGGAAAAACTGCAGGACTTCGTTGTAGATGGCGCTCGACAGTCCGCCGAAGAGGATGTAGACGAGCACGATGGCCGCCGAGACCACAATGCAGACGTCGAAGATCCACGCCGGGTTCAGCCCGAGATGCGCGAAGGGCACGTCGAGGATGTGCAGCAGCTGGAGCAGCTTGGCCATCGCGTACATCGAGATGCCCGACGAGAACACCGTCATGAGCGCGAACGAGACGGCGTTGAAGGCGCGGGTTTTCTCGTCGAATCGGAGCCGGAGGTATTCCGGGACCGAGCGGGCGCGCGAGCCGTAGTAGAAGGGCATCATGAAGATGCCGACGAACAACATCGCCGGGACGGCGCCGATCCAGTAGAAGTGGCTCGTCGCGATGCCGTACTTGGCCCCCGAGGCGGCCATGCCGATCAGTTCCTGCGCGCCGAGGTTGGCGGAGATGAAGGCGAGGCCGCAGACCCAGGCGGGAAGGGCACGTCCGGCCTGAAAGAAGTCGGTGCTGGTGCGCGTGTAGCGGCGGAGCGCGACGCCGATGCCCAGCACGAACGTGAAATAGATGAAGAGCAGTGCCCAATCGAGGGCCGACAACGTCATGGGCCGTCTCCTGTGGTGCGCAGCATACGCGAGAAAAGGGGACAACCGCCTTTTCTTTGCCAAAAAAAGGCGGTTGTCCCCTTTAATCCGAGCCACAACAGCGGCTGACGGATGAAAAAGTTGCGGATGACTTCGTCGATGTCCGAGTCGGCGGGCAGCGTGGACCAGAGATCGACGTAGTCTGGATGCTGCAACGCGACCCCGGCGAAGAGCAGGCTGGCCTGACGCATCGGCCAGTTGCCGTCGTACATCACGTCCTGTCGGATGCGGCCAGCGCCCCTTGTCACGCATGTACGGCACCATGAACTCCATCGCGCGCCGCATCCCGCGGCCGTCGTCGAGCGCGAACGTCCACAGATTGTCGTCGCGGCGTGGACAGAAGCTGGCAGATGGTCGCGAGCGCCTCCAGGTTGAACAGCGAGTAGCCGTACGGCTTGGTCCGCGCTAATTCCCGGGGAAAGCTGCCATCGGGCGCCAACTGCCCGGGAACCAGGACGGTCTTGAAACGCCTGCGGCAGTCGGCCTGCACCTCCTCGTTTCCGGTCAGATGCGCAAACGCCGCCGCCTGCATCACCCAGCACGTCCCGTGATTGTTGACGGCATCACGCTCCTGGATGCCGAACGCGTCGGTCGTCAACCAGGTCAGGTACTCGCGAAACCACCGCCGAACGTCGGTGGCGTCGGCGCGACGTCCACCCCGGCGCGCCGTCGAGACGTTCGATCGCCCGGGCGACCTCGACCAGGTGAATGGTGTCGATGACGCCGATCGACCGCCCGGTCGAGATTCCGTGAATCGCCTGCGAGTAGCGCAGGTTCGGGTTCATGCGGGTTGCCGGCGTGATGAACCAGGCGCGCAGATGCTGCTCGGCGTGGCGGGCGTAGCGGGCGTCGTGGGTGGAGACCCACGCCCCCACCAGCGCCGGGACCTGCACGGAGAGACGACGCATCGCCTTGCGGTGGTCGTCGAAGTTGGCCGGATTCGACTCGCCGTCGCGCTGAATGTACGGGCCGTCCGGGTCCTTCGGGTCGGGCCACCAGTAATCGCCTTCAGAGAAATAGTCGTGCGGCCCGCCGGCGCTGCGTGCGGCGCGCGACGCCGTGAACGGTGACCGGCGGCTCGTTCAGGTACCGGTTCGCGGCTTTCACCACGCGGGCACGCTCGCGCGACAACATCCAGAGGGCCGCGGCGCCGATGAAGGCGATCGCGATCAGAATCGGTATCGCCGTGTGGCATCGACGTCACGGCCATCCTATCCACCACTCGACCGTCGCGCGACGAGCGTTGGCGGAATCACCACGCGCCGGAACGCATCCGGCGGCTCCGGCCCGATCCGATCCAAAATCAGCGCTGCCGCCTGCCGGCCGAGTTCTTCGCGCGACCAGCTGACCGTGGTCAGCGGCACGCGCAACAGATCGCCGAGCGCGATGTCTCCCGCGCCGACGACGGCGATGTCGTCCGGCACTCGCAGGCCGGACTCCCAGATCGCTTTCATCGCGCCAATGGCGACGGAGTCGTTGACCGCGAACACGCCGTCGGGCCGCGGCTTGGCGGCCAACAGCTTCTTCATGCCGTGATAGCCATCGCTATCCATGAACCCGCCGCGGACGAGGATCTCCGACCGCCAGCGGAGGCCCCGCTCCTTCAGCGCGGCGCGGTAGCCCTCCGCCCGTCGTCTGCGCATGGACGACCGGCGGACCGGCAATGTGAGCAATCGCACGACGTCCATTGTCCGACGAGATGGGCGGTCGCCAGCCGTCCGACCAACTCGTCGTCGGTCACCACTCGATCGCAGCGCACGTCGGGGTGATCATCACGGTCGATCATCACGAGGCCAACATTCGCCGGCCCGAGACGCTGCAGGAGGTCGGTGTTGCCGGTCACATTCGCCGACGCGAGCACGATCCCGTCCACCTGCCGTTGCCGCAGGAGCTCGATCCCGCGTCCGCTCGCGTTCAGGATCTTCGTTCGAGCTGCAGAGCAGAAGACCGAAGCCGCGGGCGTGCGCCACCGGCTCCAGGCCGGCGACGATCTCGACGAAGAACGAGTGCATCAGATCGGGAATGACGACGCCGAGCGTGTGCGTGCGGCGAAGCGTCAGACTGCGCGCCACGGCGTTGGGCTGGTAGCCGAGCTCCGCGACGCGCGCCAGGACGCGGGCGCGGGTCGCCTGACCGATGTCGTCGCGGTTGTTGAGGACCTTCGAGACGGTGGTGATGGAGACGCCGAGCTCGTCGGCGATCCGCTTCATCGTGGTCGTCGATCGCATCGCTGATGGCCGGGACACTCCAACGGGCACGTGCGCGCTTTACCGGTAAAGTGGCTTGATTTCGACGACCGGGCATAGTATCACGGCGGTGCCATGAGCAAGCCCGCCCTCTCAATCGCCGTCGCCGCCGCACTGCTGGCCGCCTCCGGCCGGCCGGTTCCGCAGTCCACTCAACCACCCGACCCGGCCCGCGAGCACCGCCTCGAATGGTTTCGCGAGGCCAAGTACGGATTGTTCATCCACTGGGGCCTCTATGCAATTCCAGCCGGCGAGTGGAAGGGAAAACGGTCGCTCGGACTGGGCGAGTGGATCATGAATCGCGCGCAGATTCCGGTCCGCGACTACGAACGGCTGGCCGGTCAGTTCAACCCGCTGAAGTTCAACGCCGACGAATGGGTGCAACTCGCGCAGGATGCGGGCATGAAGTACATCGTGATCACCTCGAAACATCACGACGGCTTTGCCATGTTCAAGTCGCAGGCCAGCCCCTACAACATCGTCGACGCCACTCCGTTCAAGCGCGATGTGCTCAAGGAGCTGGCCGACGCGTGCGCCAAGCGCGGCATGCGGCTGGGTTTCTACTATTCGCAGTCGCAGGATTGGCACGAGCCGGGCGGCGCCGGCAACACGTGGGACTTCGGGCCCGATCAGGGACCCGATCAGAAAGAGCTCAAACCCTACGATCGATACCTTCGCAGCAAGGCCGAACCGCAGGTTCGTGAGCTGCTCACCGGTTATGGGCCGGTGGCGCTCATCTGGTTCGATACGCCGCGCATGATGACGCCGGAACGCGGTCAGCGCTTCGCCAACCTGGTGCGGACGCTGCAGCCGTCCACGCTTATCGACGGCCGTTTGGGAACCGAAGGCGACTACCGATCGACCGGCGACAACGTCGTGCCCGACAAGGCGTCCGGTGAGGCCTGGGAAACGCCGGCGACCATCAATCACACCTGGGGCTATCGCACCGACGATACCGACTGGAAGGCGCCCGGCACCATCCTCTTCAAGCTGATCGACATCGTCAGCAAGGGCGGCAACTATCTGTTGAACGTGGGGCCGACTGCGCTCGGCGTGATCCCGCAGGCCAGTCAGGACAATCTGCGGACGGTCGGGCGCTGGCTTCGGATCAACGGAGAAGCCGTGTACGGCGCCGGCGTCTCACCCTTTGGCCAGGAGTATGGCGAAGCTGGCGCGGGCGGCGGCAAGGATATCCGGGGCAATCCGCTCTTTCTCGCGCAAACCGACTGGCGCGCCACCACCAGGCCGGGGAAGTTGTACTTCACGTTTTTCAGCGAGCCTCGTGTGCCGTTCGAGATTCCCGCGATCAAGAATCGCCTCATCCGCGCGTATCAGCTCGCCGACAAGGCGCCTCTCGACCTGAAGACCGACGGCGGGACCACGACGTTCACCGTGACGCGACCGATGCTCGATCCGATGGCGACCGTGATCGTGGTCGAGTTCGAAGGGACGACCGTCCAACGCTGATCCCGACTCAGATTTCCTTCTTCATCTCCCTCAGCTTCACGCCGTGGGGATGATTGAGATAGAGCGGGTCGAGCGGATAACAGCCGGATACGAGACCCAGGCGCGGACCGGTCGTGCAGTCGCTGAACGTCCGGCAGATTTTCTTCCGCTGCAGCGGCCGGCCGGCCAGGATGTCCGCGGGCAACTCCGGGTAAGCGAGCACCATGCGCCCCAGGCCGACCATGTCGGTCATTCCGCGCCGGACGGCGTGCTGTGCCACGTGCGGCAGCCAGTCCTGCAAGTAGGTGTACGCCGATCCTACGAACATGAGGTTGGGGAAGGCGGCTTTGAGCCTCGCGGTGGCCTCGATATGTCGCGCGACGCCGATTAGTGGATCCTCGGGCGGCAGGTACCCGTCACTCGGTGGAAAGAGCGCGGGGCGTTGGACGTGCGGATTGTAGTACGGGCTGCCGCCGGTCACGCAGATCGCGCGCACGCCGAGGCTCTCGAGCAGCGTCAGAAGCTGCCGCGCGTCCTGGAGCGCTCGATCGAGATCGCGATCCAGCAGGCCGAACGCCCAGCGATAGCCGTCGCTGCTCGTTTCCGCGGCGCCCACGCCGTCATCATCTTTGACGAACGGTACCGTATCGAAGCTCGACAGGCGGACCACTACGCCGAGACCAGGTACCGCCGATCGAATGCCTTCGATGACCGAGCGGAGAAAACGGGTTCGGTTGGCGAAGCAGCCGCCGTAGGCGCCCGCGCGATCCACGCCGCTGAGGAGCTCGTGTCCGAGATAGCCGTGACAGTGCTTGAAGTCCACGGCCGTGAACCCGGCGTCCCAGGCGAGCCGGGCCGCGGCGACGAACTGATCGACCAGCCGATCGAGCTCCTCGTCGGTGATGATTCGGACACCATCGGGAAACCGTCGATCGAGGAACGGGTGGGGATAGGCGGCGAGCGGCTCCGGCTGTCCGGTGCCGTCCGGCCTGGCGTAGCGCCCCGAGTGGGTCAGCTGCAGGCTGATGTGAAGATCGCGATCGGCGTCGGGCCCGAACCGTTCCCGGTGGGCCGCGACGAGTTCCTCTCGCAGCGCGGCGATGCTGGACTGTGTCGTGGGAGTCAACAGCAGCTGATTCGGATTCGCGCGACCGTCCTGGCGGACCGCAACGGCTTCTCCTCCCCAGATCAGTTTGGCGCCGCTGATGCCGAAGTGCCGCCAGCGTCGCCGCGTCAGATCGCTGGGCCGCCCGTCAGTCGAGCCGTCCCATCCCTCCATCGGCAGGATCGCGAAACGATTGCCGACGCGCACGCCATCAATTTCGAGGGGCTGGGCCAGCGGAGACGAGGGGCCGGACTCGATCGTGTCGTCGAGGTCGAGCGCGAGCCCGCACGAGCGCAGATGATCCCGCAGCGCCGCGGCGGTCTTGAACGAGGCCAGACGCGGAAAGCTCATGACGGAATCCGCCGTGCGGGAGCTCGATTGAGGCTGGGCCTGGGCTGACTACGCAGGATGTTTCTCCTCGCTGGATTTCCACATCGGGCCATCCGGGAAACGGTAGTCTATGCGGGACTCCGGTTTGATGGTCGTGCTGTATCCCGGTTGTGTCGGCGCCAGATACCGGCCCTTGCGTACCACGACGGGATCGACGAAATGCTCGTGCAGGTGGTCGACGAATTCGGTGACGCGATCGTCCATCCGCCCCGATACCGCGATGTAGTCGAAGAGCGAGAGGTGCTGCACCAGCTCGCACAGGCCGACGCCACCGGCATGCGGACAGACCGGCACGCCGAACTTGGCGGCCATCAGGATCACGGCGAGATTCTCGTTGACGCCACCGAGCCGGCAGCTGTCGATCTGGCAGAAGTCGATCGCCTCCGCCTGCATCAGCTGCTTGAACAGGATTCGGTTGGCGCAGTGTTCGCCGGTTGCCACGCCGACGGGCCTGACGGCCTTGGCAATCGCCGCGTGCCCCAGCACGTCGTCGGGGCTGGTCGGCTCTTCGATCCACCACAGGTTGAAGCGCGCCAGCGCCCGAACGCAGTCGATCGCCTCGTTCACGTCCCATCGCTGGTTGGCGTCGATCATCAGCTTGTTCGACGGCCCGATCTCTTCGCGTACCAATGTCAGCCGACGTGCGTCTTCCTCCGGCGCGCTGCCGACCTTGACCTTGAAGTGGGTCCACCCGTCGGCGAGCGCCTCGCGACACAGTCGGCGCACGTACTCGTCCGAGTAGCCCATCCACCCGGCCGAGGTGGTGTAGGCCGGATAGCCGGTCGAGAGGACTTCTGACTCGCGCTGCCGGCGCGTCGCCTTCTGTCGGTCCAGAAGATCCACCGCCTCGTCGGCAGTCAACGCATCGGTGATGTAGCGGAAGTCGATGCAGCCGACGATTTCCCGAGGCGACATGTCGGCCACCAGCTTCCACAGCGGCTTGCGCTCGCGCTTGGCGTGAAGGTCCCACACGGCGTTCACGATTGCCGCCATCGCCAGGTGAATGACACCCTTCTCCGGGCCCAGCCAGCGCAGCTGGCTCTCACACGCGAGGGAGCGCCAGAAGCCAGCGTGATCGGAGGTGATGTCCTCGAGGCGTCGGCCGACGACGAGCGGGCGGAAAGCGCGAATCGCCGCCGCGCAGATCTCGTTGCCTCGGCCGATGGTGAAGGTGAACCCGTGTCCCTCGAGGTCCGCATCGGTCTTGAGAATCACGTAGGCAGCCGAGTAGTCCGGATCGGGGTGCATGGCGTCCGTGCCGGCATGCGTCCGCGACGTCGGAAAGCGAAGGTCGATTGTCTCGAGGTCTCGAATGATCATGGACGATCCGTTACACCGATCCCGACCGCACCCGGTCGAGGGCCACCGCGACGACAATGATGCCGCCGGTGACGATCTGTTGTACCCAATTGGCCAGCCCCTTCTGGGAGCAGCCGATCTGAATGATGGTCATGATGGTCGCGCCGATGATGGTTCCGGCGATGGTGCCTCGGCCACCCGCCAGGCTGCCGCCGCCGATGATCACAGCGGCGATCACGTCCAGCTCCGTGCCGACCGCGACGGTCGGATCGCCGACCGACAACTTGGCGAACTGCAGCAACCCGGCGAGGCCGGCGAACGCAGCGGTCAACACGTACACCGCAACCTTCGTGCGGGTGATCGCCACTCCGCAGAGCCGTGCCATTCGCTCGTTGGATCCAATCGCGAAGACGTGACGGCCGAAGCGGGTATAGCGCAGCACTCCGGCGACCACCAGCGCGAGCGCCGCCAGCATCCAGATTCCCGGCGGCAGGATGCCATGCCCTTGCGGCACGCGCAGCAGATCGTTCAACCACGTCGCCGGCGCCTCGATCCGGCGCTCGTCCGCCAGCCCCTTGGCGACCCCGCGCACGACGAGAAGCGTCCCCAGCGTCACGATGAAGGGCACGACCTTCAGCTGCGTGATCAGTACACCATTGACCAGCCCGCAGATCGCGGCCGCCGCCACCGCGCCGACCGCGGCGAGCCACGGGCTGACATTCGATCGGAGAAGCAGGGCGATGACGACGGTGCTCAAGGCGATGACCGATCCCACCGAGAGATCGATGCCGCCCGCCACGATGACCACCGTCATACCCAGGGCCGCCATGCCGACGATGGCCGTCTGCCGCGCCATCAGCTCGAGATTCGCCGGCTCGAAGAACTGCCAGCCGACCAGCAGGCCAAACAGCACGGCGACGGCGACGAGTCCGAGCAGCGTTCCCGCCCGATCGATCAGCGAGCGCGTCGTCATGCGCTGCCCACGCCGGTGGTGGCCGCCATGACCAGGTCGTGCTCGGTCAGCATCGCCGCGGGAACCGGCGGAGCCAGGCGGCCTCGCCGCATCACCGCGATCCGGTCGCACAGGCCCAGCAACTCGGGGAGATAGCTGCTGACCATCAGGACCGCTTTGGCGGAGGCGCCGTGGGTGTCGGCGACGAGCGCGTCGATCAGCCGATAGATCTGTGCCTTGCTGCCGACGTCGATCCCGCGCGTCGGTTCGTCGAGGATCAGGACGTCGACGTCGTGATGGAGGAGACGGCCAATCGCGATTTTCTGCTGGTTCCCGCCCGACAGCTCGGCGGCGGCCTGGTCGGGTCCCGCGCACTTGATGTCGAGCTGCGCGATCAATCGATTGGCCGCGCTCGCCTGACGGGTGGGGGAGACCAGCCCGGCCCGGCCGAAGGGCTCCAGCCGCGTGATGGTAAGGTTGTCGCCGACGTCGAGTCCGAGTGCGAGCCCCTCGTCCTTGCGGTCTTCGCTGAGCATGCCCACGCCCTGTTGCCAGCGCCTGCGCGGGCTCGCGGATCCGCTGACGAGCGCCACTCGAAGGCGTCCGGCACGCACAGGTTCCAGGCCGAAGATCGCGCGCAGCAACCGTGTCCGCCCCGATCCAATCAACCCGGCGACGCCGAGAATCTCGCCTCGATGCAAGGTGAAAGTCGCCGATCCTGGCTCGAGGGCCTCGAGATCGAGGAGGGGCTTGCCCGTCACCCTCGGCGTCCTCGGAAAGAGGTCGTCAACCCTTCCGCCCACCATCAGCTCGACGATCTGCTTCTGCGTCGCGTCCGCCGTGGCCCCTCCGCCCGCGTTCCTGCCATCGCGGAGGACGACGAAGCGGTCGGCCACTTCCTTGACCTCTTCGATGAAGTGGGAAATGTAGACGATGGCGTGACCCTGGGATTTCAGTCGATTCAACAGATCGAACAACCGCCGTACATCCTCGCGACCGAGGCTGCTCGTCGGTTCGTCGAGGACGAGCACGCGACAGCCCACGGCAATCGCCCGCGCGATCTCGACCAGCTGCTGCGCGGCGACCGACAAGTGTCCGACTGTGGCGTCCGGCAAGATGTCGTCGTGCCCGAGCTCGGCAAGCGCCCGGCGCGCGGCGTCCCGCATACGCGGGCGATCGATCAGCCCGTAGCGCATCGGCTCCGCACCCAGGAGGATGTTCTCCATCACGCTCAGGTGCGGCGCGAGCGAGAGCTCCTGGTAAATCATCGCCACGCCTGCGCGCCGGGCTTCGATTGGATTGCGCGGCAGGTAGGGCCGGCCGTCAATCGTCATCTCTCCCGAGTCGGGCGCGAGCGCGCCGGCGAGAATGCTCATCAACGTGCTCTTGCCGGCGCCATTCTGGCCGATGAGCCCGCAGATTTCCCCTTCCGCGACGGCGAAGTCCACGCCCGCCAACGCCACCGTGGCGCGGAAGGCCTTGCGGATCCCACGCATCTCGAATCGGGGTGCGCTCATTTGGCCAGATCGGGATGGAGCAGGGCGTGGATCTCGGGCTGTTCCATGTTGTCCGGGGTGGCGACATGGACGCCGGTGTCGATCCGTTTCTCGACCGGCTGTCCTTTGATGTGCGCGATCATTGTCTTGACCGCGAGATAGCCCATTTTCACCGGATCCTGGACCACCAGCCCGTCGAGGGCGCGATCGTGCAGGCCCTTGACCATGTTCTCCGACGAGTCGAATCCGACGAATCGCACCTTGCCTGCCCAACCGTTGTCCTGCAACACCCGCAACGTGGCGAACGTGGACGATTCGTTGGGACAGAAGATGCCGTCGATGGTGAGGCTGCCGTCAGGCTTCTTGTAGGTGCTGAGGATCGCCTCTGCGCGTTTGTAGGCCCCTTCGACATCGGCGCCGACATACTGATTCGAGCTGACGACCTCGATGCCGGGATGGGCCTTCATCGCGTCGAGAAATCCGTCCTCGCGCTTGGCCGTGCTGTCATGGCCTTCTGCGTACCGCAGCAGGATCACCTTGCCGGAGCCGTGCATCGCCTCGATCAACCGCTCGCCGCCCAACTGGCCGCCCTTGAGATTGTCGGTGGCGACGAAGCTGACGTAGTCGCTGCCCTTCAGCCCGGAGTCGAAGATGACGACCGGAATCTTCCGTCGCGCCGCATCGCTCACAGGCCCGGCGAGCGCGACCTCGTCGAGCGGTGCCAGCACGATGCCGGAGACGCCGCGCGTGACGAAGCCCTCGACCTCGGAGACCTGCGAGTCGCGATCGTCTTCGCGGACCGGCCCGCGCCAGATCACCTCGGCGCCATCTTCCTTGGCGGCACGGTTGGCTCCGGCATGGATGCTCTGCCAGAACACGTGCGAGTTCCCCTTCGGGATGACCGCAATCGTCAGCGTCGAGGTGCCGGCGGGTTGCGAGCCGTTCTTTGCGCAGGCCGCCGCCGCAACGAGCAGGCAGGCAGCCGACCAGCGAATCACCGTGTGATGCATAACGCGTCGCTCCAGGAGGAAGTCAGTCCGTAGTCAAATTCCAGAATCGCTGAGCAGTGCCACCCAGGACGGCCTCGCGCTCCGCTGAGGACCGCCGCTCGAGGTTGGCCCACACGACGCCCATCGTGGCTCGATAGCTGGCCGAGAGCGTGCACACCGGCCAATCCGATCCAATCATCAGGCGATCGGCGCCGAAACAGTCGAACGCCGCGTCCACATAGCGGCCGAGCTCCGACGGCGTCCACTCGTGCCAGTGCGCCTCGGTCACGAGGCCCGACAGCTTGGCGACGACGTGCGGGAGCGCCGCCATCTGTTGCGCATTGGCATACCACGCATCGAACGCACCAGCTCGAATATCCGGCTTGCCGAGATGATCGAGCACGAAGCGACCATTCGGGAAATCCGCGGCGAAGGCGACGGCCTCGGGCAGCTGACGCGCGTAGACGAGGATGTCGTACGGAAGCCCCGCCGCCACGAGACACTCGATCCCTCGTCGAAACGCTGCGGATGAGAGAAAGCCCTCAGGCTCCGCCTGCACGATGTGCCGGACGCCCACCAGCTTGCGATGCGTCGCCACGCTGCGAATCTGCGCCTCGACGTCGGGTGCCCGCAAATCGACCCAACCCACCACGCCGGCGATGAACGAGTGCTCGTCGGCGAGCGACAACAGCCACCGCGTCTCCTCCAGCGTCTGCCGCACCTGCACCGCGACACAGGCGTCGATGCCGACCGCATCCATCTCGACGCGCAGATCGGCCGGAAGGAAATCCCGGCGGAGCGCCGCCATGCCCGCGTCGATCCACCCGTACTCCGCGGCGTCGTAGCGCCAGAAATGCTGGTGCGCATCGATGCGCCGTCGCGTCACCCTTGCTCCCAGGGCGGCACGGGCGTCGAGCCGTGCCGGCTCGACTCGTAGCACGCCTCCACCAGCGCCATGGTCCCGATCGCATCGTCAACCGACCCCACCAGCATGGAGTCTTCGCCGGTGGCGAATCGCTGCAGGTTGGACATCGGCCCTTCGAACGCTTCCGTGAACCAGGACCCCCGCAGCGGGACCGGCTGCCAGCCGGTGCCGTCGATCGCAACTTCCATGGTGTCGGCCGGTCCCGAGGGATAAGACAGGTTGACGCCCCAGGTCAGCCTCACGGCGCCGCGCAGCCCCTCGACGACAAGCTGTGACGCCCGATACTGCGGGCCGACCCGATGCGTGTGGTTCATCACCAGCGAACACCTGATGCGGTCGCCGTAGTCGAGAATGATCGAGCTCCGCGTGTCGCGAAGCTTCGGCATCTCCGGATGGGCGACGGTCCGACAATACGCGCCGTCCGGCTCGCCAATCAACCATCGAATCGTGTCGAGGTAATGAATCGAGTGATACAGGATCTCGAGTCGCGGAGACCGTTCGAGGAACACCCAGAGGTGCCAGGGCTGGTCGATGACGATGCGGACGTCGACGTCGACGATGGTGTCGAGCGCACCGCGCGAGACCAGATCGTGGAGCGCCAGGACGCCGGGGCTGAAGCGCAGCTGGAAGTTGACGGCGGCGACGAGTCCGCGGGCGTGAGCCGTCGCGCGAATGGAACGGGCGTCGGCGAGGTCGCGTCCCATCGGCTTCTGGATCAGCACCGGCGCCCCGCCCGGCAACTGCTCGAGAATCGACAGCACCTGATCGCCTGGTACCGCCAGATCGAACACTGCATCCGGCACGCGACAGGCGTCCGCCAGCGACGGAAAGACCCGGGTGATGCCGAACTGCTCGGCCGTCGTCGCGGCCGCCGACGGATTGACGTCGTACAAACCCGCCACCGGATAATCGAGTCGCCGATAGGCCGGCAGATGCGCCGAGCGCACGATGCCGCCGGCGCCGATGATGACGATGGGTCGGGGGCGGGAAGGCTTCGGCCAGGTCTGGACGAGCTCGGTCATCGTCTTGAAATTCGGCCGCGGAATACGCGGAACACGCCGGCAAGATAGCTTCGGCCGCGGAATACGCGGAACACGCCGGCAAGATAGCTTCGGCCGCGGAATACGCGGAACACGCCGGCAAGATAGCTTCGGCCGCGGAATACGCGGAACACGCCGTCAACTGCTTCCCGCGGCCCGCCGGCATTCCTCTGTCGTCTCTGCGCGATCCGCGTAATTCAGTGCCATTCGGTGCAACTGTCCTTTCCGCGGCCCGCCGGCTTCCACTGTCGTTTCCGCGTGTTCCGCGTCCTCCGCCGCCGGCTTTCCCTGTCCGCTCGGCGTTGTCCGCGTCCTCCGCGGCCCTCGGGGTGCGCTGCGTTGTCCGCGTACTCCGCGGCCCCTAGGCGTCCTCGAGCCGGAAGACCGGCTGCATCCGTGTCCACCATTCACCCGGCGACGCGCCGGGTGGCGGCTGTTGCATCGATTTCATCAGCGCTTCCCACTCTGCGACCCGGCCGCCAGCCGCCACATGCGTGGCAAAGACCTCCCGCAGATCGCGTCCGTCCGTCTCGACGATCATGACCAGCCGGCGTCCGAGCATGTAGATGTCCATGGCGCGGATGCCAGCGCGGCGCAGGCTGACGATCACTTCCGGCCACACGCGTCGGTGATGCTCCAGGTAGGCGGCGATGATGGACGGATCGTCCTTGAGATCAGTGGCCAGCACCGCGCGGGTCATGCGCGTGCCCGGAGGAGCCGTCGATGGGCCGCCGGCCCGGTCATTGGACCAGCACCCCGCCGTCGAGCGGATACGCCTGTCCGGTCACGAACCCGGATTCGTCCGCGCAGAGGTAGAGCGCCAGCTGCGCCACTTCGTCGGGCGTGCCCATGCGTCCGATCGGCTGATACTCGGAGAGGGCCTGCAGCATCTCGCGCTCGCGCCCCGGATAGTTGGTGGCCAGATAGCCATCGACAAACGGTGTGTGGATTCGGGCGGGGCAGATGCAATTGCAGCGGATGCCGCGCTTCATGTAATCGACGGCGATCGACCGCGTCATCGAGAGGACCGCCCCTTTGGTCATCGAATAGGCAAAGCGATCGGGAATGCCGATGAGCGAGGCAATCGAGGCCATGTTGAGGATCACGCCACCGCCCTGGCGAAGCATCTGCGGAATGGTGGCGCGGGCGCAGAGGTAGACGCCCTGGATGTTGACCCGATACAGGCGCTCGAGATCGTCGGGGGTCGTCTGTTCGATCGTGCCGACGTGGGCGATGCCGGCGTTGTTCACGAGAATGTCGACGCGCGAGTGGCGGGACTGGACCAGCGGCGAAGACGGTCTCGACGCTCTCGGGGTCCGACACGTCACATTGCAGCGCGGCGGCGCGTCCGCCGGCCTTCTGGACCGCCTCGATGGTGGCGGTCGCTTTGTCGGCGTCGAGGTCGAGCGCGACGAGCTCGGCTCCCTGGCGCGCGAACAGCTGCGCAATCGCGGCGCCGATGCCCGAGCCCGCGCCGGTCACAATGGCGACCTTCCGCTGGAGATCGAACATCATGAAGAGGACGCACTATTTCACAACCCTCCGGCGAAGTCAAAGTAACTGCGCGGGTTTGCGTTTACTTTATCGCTAAAGTAAGCCGCCTGGCCGGTGGCGCCGGTCGGCCGGCGGGGCCCTTTTCCGATCGCGTCACTCCGCCTACAATGCCGGCGGCAGGTGATGCGCATGATTCGTACATTTTCGCTGAGCTCCGCGGGCGTCCTCCTGGCGCTCGCAACCCACACCGCACTGACAGGGGCCGCCGTGCAGACACGTACCGTTTCCAATCCGTCCGACCGCCGCATCGAGCGGCTCGATCCGGCGCTCGATCGCCTCATCGCGTCCGACGCGAAAATCGAGGTGCTGGCCCAGGGCTATACCTGGAGTGAGGGTCCGATCTGGGTCAAGGACGGCGGATATCTGCTGTTCTCGGACACGCGAGAGAACACGGTCTACAAATGGAAGGAAGGCGAAGGCGCCAAGCCGTATCTGAAGCCGGCCGGCTACACCGGGTCCACGCCGCGTGGCCAGGAGATGGGCTCGAACGGCCTCACGCTGGACAGCTCCGGTCATCTGGTGCTGTGCCAGCACGGCGACCGCCGCGTCGCGCGCATGGACGCGCCGCTCGCGAGCCCCCAGTCGACGTTCACCACGCTGGCCGGGCGCTATCAGGACAAGCGGTTCAACAGTCCGAACGACCTGGTGTTCAAGAGCAACGGCGACCTCTACTTCACCGATCCCGCCTACGGGATGGAGAAGGGATGGGATGACCCGGCCCGGGAGCTCCCGTACGCCGGAGTGTTCCGCCGGAATGCCGCTGGCGAGGTGACGCTGCTTACCAAGGACATGACGCGTCCCAACGGGCTGGCGTTTTCCCCGGACGAGAAGCTGTTGTACGTCGCGCAGTCCGACGAGACCGCCGCCATCTGGCGCGTCTTCGACGTGAAGCCCGACGGGACGATCGCCAACAGCCGGGTGTTCTTCGATGCGACAACGATGGCCAAGACCAAGAAGGGGCTGCCAGACGGGATGAAGATCGACGTCCAGGGCAACATCTTCGCGACCGGCCCCGGCGGCGTCCTGGTGTTCTCGCCGGAGGGCAAACACCTCGGCACGATCGTGACCGGCCAGTCGACCGCCAATTGTGCCTTCGGCGACGACGGTCAGACGTTGTACATGACCGCCGACTACTTCGTGATGCGGGTCCGACTGAAGACGAAGGGCAGGATCCTCTGAAAGCGCTTCTTCTCAGCGAGCCCGGCATCCTCTCTCTTGTGGAGGTGCCGACGCCTGTCGTGGGTGAGGACGAGGTGCTGGTCAGGGTTCGCGCCTGCGGGGTCTGCGGCAGCGACGTCCATGGCTACGACGGATCCACCGGACGTCGCATCCCGCCGCTGGTCATGGGTCACGAGGCCGCCGGCGTGATCGAGCGGATCGGGAGCCAGGTGACCGGCCTCGACACCCGGCGATCGCGTGACCTTCGATTCGACCGTGTCGTGCGGTCAGTGCGACTTCTGCCGGCGGGGCCAGATCAACCTCTGCGACCGACGTACCGTGCTCGGCGTCTCGTGCGGCGATTACCGGCGCCACGGGGCGTTTGCGGAGTACGTCGCGGTGCCGGCGCGAATCGTCTATCGCCTGCCGGATGCCCTGCCGTTCGAGCACGCCGCGCTCATCGAGGCCGTCTCGGTGGCGGTGCACGCCGTCGGCCTGAAAGTGCCGGCGCCAGCCGACCACGTCGTCGTGATCGGGAGCGGCATGATCGGGTTGCTGGTGATTCAGACGCTCCGCGAGAAAGGGTGCCGAACGATTCTGGCCGTCGATATCGATCCGCGGCGCACCGCCATGGCCATGAGCCTCGGTGCGACGGCGGCAATCGACGGTCGCGGCGACGTGCTGCAACTGGTTCGTGACGCGACCGGCGGCGGCGCCGATCACACATTCGAGGTCGTGGGGTTGCGTGAAACCGTGCTGACTGCGGTCCGCTCGGTCCGCAAGGGTGGGACGGTCACGCTGGTGGGCAACCTGGCGCCGTCCGTCGAGCTCCCGTTGCAGGAAATCGTCAGCCGGCAACTGACGCTGCTGGGCTCGTGTGCGTCGAGCGGCGAGTATCCGGCGTGCATCGACCTGATGACGCGGGGCGCCATCGACGTCGCGCCGTTGATCAGTGCCACCGCACCGCTCGAAGAGGGACCGGGCTGGTTCGAGCGGCTTCATCACGGTGACGGTCACCTGATGAAGGTGATCCTGCGGCCGTGACCAGTCCTTTCGACTTGAGCGGCCGCGTCGCGATTGTGACCGGCACGAGCCGTGGCTTGGGTCAGGCGTTCGCGCGGGCGCTCGCGCGCGCCGGCGCCGACATCATCATCACCAGCCGATCGATCGATACGCTCCGCCCGTTCGAAGAGGAGATTGCGGCGTTGGGCCGGCGGGCCGTCCCGCTCGAGCTCGACGTGCGTGACGAAGCCAGCATCCGCCGCATGGCGGACGCGGCGCAGGACGCCTTCGGCCGCATCGACATTCTCGTCAACAACGCCGGCTGCAATGTGAGGAAACGCGCGGCCGACGTGACCTGGGACGACTGGAATCTCGTCCTCGACACGAACTTACGCGGGACGTTTTTCACGTCGCAGGCCGTCGTGCGCCACATGCTCCCTCAGCGCTACGGCCGGATCGTCAACATCGGATCGGTCACCACGGTGTTCGGCTACTCGGGGTTGGCACCCTACGGGGCGAGCCGCGGTGGCATCCGTCAGATGACCATGAGCCTGGCCGACGACTGGGGCCCGCATGGCATCACCGTCAATTGTCTCGCGCCAGGCTGGTTCCGCACCGATCAGAACAAGGTGATGTACGACGACGCGGAGTGGCTCGCTTATCTTGTCGATCGGATCCCGCTGCGCCGTCCGGGGCGTCCGGAAGACCTCGAAGGCGCGGTTGTCTTTCTGGCATCGGACGCGAGCGTGTACATCACCGGTCAGACGCTGCTGGTCGACGGCGGGATAACGACCGGCTCCATCCGGGCGCTGCCACGGAACACGTAACAACCGTCGATGCCGACGAAGGTTGCCACGCCGGCGTGCGGCACCATCCGCCTCCGACCAACAACCGCCAGCGATCATCGGTAGGCGTCAGTGAATCTCCGGGTCGGCGATCGGCGCAGTGCCCTCCAGGAAATCGAAATCACATCCACGATCGGCTTGCGTCACGTGGTGGGCATAGAGACGGCCGAACCCACGAGGATACGGAATCTCGCGCGGTTTCCACGCTGATCGCCGGCGCGCCGAGCTCCTCATCCGACACCCGCATGCTGAGACGACGTCCTGGCACGTCGAGCTCGATGATGTCACCGTCCTGCACCAGCGCCAACGGCCCGCCGATGAACGATTCCGGCGCGACGTGCAGCACGCACGCTCCGTAGCTGGTGCCGCTCATGCGCGCATCCGAAATCCGCACCATGTCACGTACGCCTTGCGCGAGCAGCTTCTTGGGAATCGGCAGCATGCCCCATTCAGGCATGCCCGGACCGCCGAGCGGGCCCGCATCCTGAAGGACCAGCACGGAATCCGGCGTAACCGGCAATGCCGGATCGTCGAGCCGCGCGTCCATGTCGTTGTAGTTCTTGAACACGACGGCGGGTCCCGCATGCTGGAGGAGTCGGCGGTCGGCGGCCGTGTGCTTGATCACCGCGCCGTCGGGAGCGAGGTTGCCGCGCAGTACGGCCACTCCGCCTTCCGGCCCGAGAGGATTGTCGCGCGGCCGGATCACCTGATCGTTAAAGACCGCCGCTCCCTCGAGATTGTCCGACAGCGGCCGACCGGTCGCCGTGATGCAGTCGAGATGGAGCATGTCGCGCAGCCGATCGAGCGCGCCGCGCAGTCCGCCCGCGTAGTAGAAGTCCTCCATGAGGTACTCGCCCGACGGCCGGATGTTCGCGATGAAGGGCGTCCGCTTCGACAGCGCGTCGAAGTGGTCGAGATCGAGTGACGCGCCCGCGCGTCCCGCCATCGCCACGAGATGGATGATTGCATTGGTCGAGCCGCCGAGCGCCATGGTCGCCGTGACGGCGTTCTCGAACGCCGCGGTGGTCAGAATATCGCGAGGCTTCAGAGTCCTCCCAGACCATCTCCACCGCGCGGCGCCCGGCTTCGACGGCCATGCGCGCGTGCCCGGAGTCGGCGGCCGGGATCGACGAGGCGCCGGGCAGCGTCATGCCGAGCGCATCAGCCGCGGCGGCCATCGTCGACGCCGTGCCCATCGTCATGCACGTCCCGAAGGAGCGAGCGATGCCGTCTTCCATTTCCCGCCACGAGCATTCGTCGAGCGTTCCCGCCCGACGCTCCGTCCAGTATTTCCACACGTCGCTGCCCGATCCGAGCGTCTGCCCGCGCCAGTTGCCGCGCAGCATCGGACCCGCCGGGACGAAGATCGCGGGCAGGTTCGCGCTGGTCGCGCCCATGAGCAGTGCCGGCACGGTCTTGTCGCAGCCGCCGAGGAGGACGACGCCGTCGGCGGGATAGGAGCGAAGCGCCTCTTCGGCTTCCATCGCGAGCAGGTTGCGATAGAGCATGGTGCTCGGCTTCATGAACGTCTCGCCCAGCGTCAGCAGCGGAATTTCCATCGGGAAACCGCCGGCCTGCCACACTCCTCGCTTGATGTCGTCCGCCCGGAGCTTGAAATGCGTGTGACACGGGTTGGCGTCGCTCCAGGTGTTGAGGATGGCGATCACAGGCTTGCCGCGCATGTCCTCTGCGGTGAAGCCGGCCTGCTTCACCCGCGAGCGATGCGAGAACGAGCGCATGTCGTCACGACCGAACCATCGCTGGCTCCGGAGATCGGCGGGCTGTTTTCGTCGAGTGCTCATGCGGTTCGCTCGCGCAAGGCCTGCGCGACGGGCGCGAGCTGCTGCACGCGCGGCGCGTCGAGCGGCGAGATATAGGGTGGGATTGGTCCGGTGGTGGCGATGCCCGCCAGCTCGGTGGCGTGGTGCAGCACCCGGGCCGGTCCCCAGGCATCGCGCAAGTCCTCGAGCGGCATGAACGCCGCGCGTAGCTCCTCGGCGCGTCCCCAATCCTTTTCGACACAGGCTTCGAACAGCGAGCAGCAGAGGTGCGGCGCGATGCAGCCCGATCCGGTGGTGAGGCCGTTCAGCTCGAAGTCGCGCAGGTGGACGATGGCCGGGCGTTCGCCCATGCCGCTGATGATCTTCGTTCGATCGACTCGACGCATCAGGCCGGACAGATATTGATCGCGAGCCGGATCGTCGCGTACCACCGCGTACTTGATCGCGACTCCGACTCCTTCGTCCATCAGCCGGCCGATCGCGTCGAGACCCTGCTCGAGGTCGGATCCGAACCCGTCCTCGGATTTCAGATACAACACGAGCGGCAGTCCGGATGCCTGCGCGATTTCGCGAATGCCGGCTTCCATTCCGGCCGCATCGCGTGGATCGCCGCAGGGCAGCAGCATGGCGCAGCGGAACGCGTGGCGCCGCAGCAGGCAGGCCTGGTCCATCGCCCGGCCGAACGACGGCCCGATGCTCGGGATGGCCCACCGACTCTTGCCGAAGCCCGCCAGCCATCCCACGAGCGCCTCGTACTCGGCCAGCGTGATGTGGTAGAGAAAGGCGTTGCCGCCATAGAGGTAACGGGTAATGCCGCCGCTCTCGAGGTGTCTGGCGACCTGCTCCGCGGCGTCGAAGTCGAGGCTGCGCCGACTGTCGTTCTTGCGCGGCAGCGGTGGAACCGAGAAAACCCCTCGCAGATCGACAGCGCCGACGGAATCCTGCATGATGTGCGATGAGCATAACGCAAAAAGTGTCGCTTCCGCCGTGCGGCGGCGACCCCGAGGAGGCCGAATGCTGAGCCGACGAGATCTCTTCATGGCGCTCGCCGCTGCCGGATCGTTTTTCAACCTGCGCGCTGTTCGCGCGCTCGAGCGCCGAGGTCATGGGCTCGTCGGTCTTCGAGTGGACGAAGATTCCGGTCCAACCGACCAAGATCGGCTCCACTCGCAAGTTCTTCCAGGCACCGACGGCCACCCTCGACGAGCTCGAGTGTCACGTCACCACCCTGAATCCCGGCGAGATTCCCCATGCGCCGCACAAACATCCGGATGAGGAGGTCGTCATCATCCGGGAAGGCACCGTGGAGTTCTACATGAACGGCCAGACTCTGCGGGTCGGGCCGGGGTCGGTGGTCTTCCAGGCGTCGAATCAGCTCCACGGCTGCAAGAACATCGGCGACACGCCGGCGACGTACCACGTGATCAAGTGGAATTCGCCGGGGATGTTGAAGAACAAAGCGGCGTCGGGAGAGCCGCTGGTGTGATCGCGAGATCTCAGCCTTCTGCCGACACCGCCGCAATCAGCGCCTTGATGTAGCCGAACGTGTAGGCAAACGCCTGCGCGCCGCGGGCGTCGCCGGCGATGGCCGGCACGTGGTCCGGCATCAGCATGCCGTCGAACCCGACCTCTTTGTAGACGCGGAGCGCCTTCAGCATATCGACGTCGCCATCGTCGATGAACGTCTCGCGGAAGTCGAGAAAACGTCCGCGGATGTTGCGGAAGTGCACGTTGAAGATCTTCTTGCGCGACCCGAAGTAGCGAATCACGTCGAAGATCTGCTCGCCGGGACGCTCCAGCATTTCCGAGACCGTACCCTGACAGAAGTTGAGCCCATGGTACGGGCTCGCCTTGATCTCGATGAACCGCTTCAGGCCGTCCACGCTGCCGAGCACCGTCTCGATGCCGCGGTAGCCGCGGCCGGGCGGCATGCCGGGGTCTTGGGGATGGCACGCCATTCTGACCTTGTGCTCTTCCGCGACCGGAATGACCCGCTCGAGAAAATAGGTGATGCGCTCCCAGTAGGTATCTGCGTCGATACGGCCCGCTTCGGACAGCGGCTGGTCGGCGCCGGCCTTCTCGTAGACGAAGCTGCTGTAGCGCGCGCCGCCGCGGCCGGGCTCGGTGCCCGTTCGCACCACGCCGATGAACGTCAGGTTGTATTTCAATGCCGGGATGCCGGCGCGGGCGGCGTTGCGAATCATCTGGCAGATGTCGTCGATTTCGCGATCGCGGTCCGGGCTCCTAGCCAGCATGATGGCCGGATTCTCGAATCTGGAAATCTCGTTCGAGCTGAGCGGCAGCGGCACCATGTCCAGCGCGATGCCAAACGCCTCCACGCGTTCGCGCAGGTTGCTGAGCGCATCGACCGACCATTCCTGATCGAACCTGGCGGAGGGCAGTGAGCTGCAGATGTTGTTGACGCCGAGGCCGGCGAGCACGGCGAGCGTGGTGTCGGACGAGTCGTGCTGCGTCCCGACCTTCATCAGCGTCTTACGCGCGGGGCGGTGGACGAGGACGCGGTAGCGCGCCGGATCGACGAGGCGCCTCGGCACGTGTTTCGGCCGTCGCTCCGCCGGCCGCCGCCAGGGCCGCGAGCTGCATGAACGATCGTCGATCCATTACCGCACCTTCAGTCCATGCGCCAGACGTCGGCGGCCTCGAGGGCGCAGCCCCGCGGGTTGATGGCAATCGACGGCCAGTCAGGCGTGGACGTGATGAGCTCGATCCGGTCGCCGAGGACGAGCACTGTGTCTTCGACCTTCGTCCCCGTGATCGTGGGATTCCAGGCGAAGGCCTGTCGGGCCTGCACGGTCTCAGCCGATGCGGGATGCGCGACCCAGTCGCGGGCGCGATAGCCGATCGCACCACCCTGATGGTGGCGGAGCTCTTCGTGGCTCGAAGCCGGCCGCGGCGTAGGCGTCGGCTGCCGCGGCGAAGAGAGCGGCGCCCGACGTGCCCGGGCGCGTCTGGTCGAGCAGGCGCTCGAACACCGTTGCCGTGGCGCGGGTCCGCGATCGCAGATCGGGCGGGACGGCGCCGGCCGCTACGATCCGCGAGACGCTCACGATCAGGCCGTCGCGTTCGGCGCACGTCGCCACGAGGACGACATGCTTCCAGCGCGTCGCGGTTGGCACCGGATGCCGATATCGTCGGATGCGTTCGTCCGATCCCACGAGCAGCACGACCCCGCGGGCCTGCACCGCCGCCAGGGCGTCCGCCATGCGTCGCGGCAATCTCGCGCTCGTCGTCTCCCGGCGTCAGCCGGCGGCAGACGTCGCCGACGATGCGGCCGGTGTCGCGGCCGAGGGCGCGGTAGCGGGCCACCTCTGCCTCGGTCAAGCGTGGCGCGTGTGCGCGCCAGCGCCGGTTCGAAGGGCACGGTGTTCGGGAGCGGCCAGTCGGCGCCGATCGTCGCGTTGTCCCCGAGCGCATGCGCGAGCCTGGTCGACGGCAAACGCCGGGTTCTGGTCGGTGGTCCACGGATACTCGATCGGCTGGAAGTCGAGCCCGGCGAGCACTTCGTCGAGCATGCGCGGCATCTCGATGGCGTTGGCCAGCACGAATCGCCGGCCGTCGGCGGCGACGAGCAGTCGCGCCGTGCCAGCTTCTCGCGTCGAATCGACGCGATTCGAGCGGCCGGCGGTCAACCAGGCGATGTTGTGGTGCATCGCCAGCAGCACGCCCTGGACACCGGCGTCGTGGGCGGTACGCGTGAGCCGTGCGAGCTTGTCTTCGAGCTCGCGCATGTTCGCCGGACGTCGATGCGATCATCCGGCGAACGCCTTGTACGCCTGTTCGATCGCCTCGGGCGTCGCGGCGCCGCTCAGAATCAGCACGCGATACTTGAAGGTCACCGATTTGCCGGGCTCGAGGGTCAGGTTCAGCTGCTGCTTGCCGCCGGTGAAATCCTTCTCGCCGAGCGGATTGGCCGCGAACAGCCCGTAGCCGCGCGCGTGCCAGTAGGTCGGGAACCCGGGGTTCGACGGGTTGTCGAGAATCGCCAGCGTGACCGGTTCCGCGTCCACCGCTCCGCGCAGCATCGTCCAGCGTCCTCGCGTGCCCCAGACCGCGTCACCTTTCAGCCCTTCGCTGCTGATGTATTGGCCGGTCACTCCCGAGTTGTCGAGCACTGGCACGGCGGTCGCCTTGCCGGACGCGTCGGTGAACACCTCCGGCTTGTCGCCGGGCTGTTCGAGGCCGCGCGCGACCCGCATGCCGAGAAATCCTTCCTTGATGTCGTTGAAGACGACGCGCTGATCGAGCGCGGTCAGGGTCGTGAGCCGATCGATGGTGCGTGACGCGCTGTCGCCGCGGAAGATGAACCGCGTGCGCTCGCGCAGGAGCGGCTTCTTGTCGGGTCCGACCCACTCCGTCTCGACTTCGAGCTCCCCCTGCTGGGCGCCGCTCTTCGCCGCGATGACGCGGCGATGAAGGATCGTGCCCATCTTCGGCGCCTGTTCGGCGGGGATGGCATCCGAGTTGTTCCAGAAGTCGAGGCCGTTGACGTCCCCGTGGTTGAGCCAGAGGCCGACGTGATGAGGATGATCGACGCGCTCGCCCTTTCGCGGATCGAGCGGGAAGCCACGTGTCACCACGGTGCCTCTCGCGGTGCGGATGGGGTAGAGGGTCGGCTTCTTCAGCGTTGTCGGCCAGATGTACGAGGTGAACGGCTTGCCGTCGATGAGGACATCGACGCGGCGGCCCGCTTCGTTCACGGCGACCTGGACATGGGACTTGGCCGGCGGCGGAGCCCAGAAGGGCCAACAACAGGAAAGGCAGGCAAGCGGTGCGCATGTGTCGTGACCTCGGATTGCACGAATGAGCGCTAGAGTTCTATCACCATCGGCGCCGGCTCGCCAACGGGCGCGGCTGCTTTCGCCGTGCATTACCGCCCCAATGGGGGCGGAACGGCTGGGCGTTGGCCTCCCTCGGGCAGGCACGCTACGGCCGCCCAACCGATTCGTTCAGCGCACGATCGGGTGATCTGGAGAGCCGTCGGCCCGTCGGTACCGAGCTTGCGATCACGCAACCGACACCTGCGAATTGCGTCTGCGTCAGGGAGTGAGAGTGACCCGACGCTTCAACTTCGAACATCTCGTCGATCGCGCGTGGTCGGCTCCCGCCTGGCTGCGCTATCTCGTGCGCCCTCGGCCTGGTGGGGCTCGACACGATACTCAAGGCGCTTCTCGTTCCCGCCTCCGCCGGCAACTTCCGGCTGATGACGTTCTACCCGGCGGTCATTCTCTCGGCCTGGATCGGAGGCTTTGGCCCGGCGCTCATCGCCATCCTGGCCAGCGTGACTTCCGCGGCCTATTGGCTCCCGCCGGCCGACTCCTTCCGGGTCGCCAGCCCCCACGATATCGCCGCGCTGATCCTGTTCAGCGCCGTTGGCATCCTGATGGCGACCGTGATCGAGACGTTACGCCGCACGCAGGCGCGGCTCGAGATCGAGTCGAACGACCGCGCGGCGCTCGCCGCCGAGCGGGCGCAGCTGATCGATCTGGAGCACAAGGCGCGTACGGCCGCCGAAGCCTCCAATCGCGCGAAAGATGAGTTTCTGGCGATGCTCGCTCACGAGCTACGGACGCCGCTCTCGGCGATCGCGACCGCGGCGCACTCGCTCGAGCGCCTGCATGGCCGGGATGCCGCGTCGGTTCCCGATCGAAGTGATCAACCGGCAGGTCCGTCACGTGACCAGGCTGGTCGACGATCTCCTCGATGCCGGTCGGGTGATGGCGGGCAAGATCCTGATCGATCGGCAGCCCATCGATCTGGCCGACATCATCGGACGCTCGATCGACGCCCTCGCCGCCGCCAGAAGGCTCGAGCGCCACGACCTCGCCGTACATCTGGTGCCGGCGTGGGTCGATGCCGACGCGGACCGGATGGAGCAGGTGATCGTGAACCTGCTGACCAACGCGCTCGAAGTACACGCCGCCGGGCGGCTCGGTCACGGTCGCGCTCGAACACGAGCATGCCAATGTCGTGTTGAAGATCGAGGACGACGGGATTGGCATTCCGCCGGAGCTGCTGCCGCGAGTCTTCGATCTGTTCGTACAAGGGGCGAGGGGCGCTTACGGCACGCCCGGAGGACTTGGCATCGGGCTCGCGCTGGTCAGGCGCCTCGTGCAACTGCACGGCGGCACTGTCGATGCGGCGACTCGGGGCCCGGGACGGGGAGCGTGTTCACCGTCCGTCTTCCAGCCGTCAGTCCTCCGCCGCGCGAGTCCCGGGCACTGCTCGCTCACGCCGAGGGCGGATAGGCCGGCTCCGTATCCTTCGTTCTCCCCTGCGGTCCAACAGCCCCTACCTCCGGCCCGCGAAAATTTGCGCCCTCCCTCTGATCGTGTTATCCAAAGGGCCGCGTTTTACGGACGGAGGTCCTGATGGTCACACGATTCAGCGCGGTGGTCGGAGCGGCGGTGCTGGTGGGCGGTCTGGCTCGGCCCACCCGTCGACCGGGCAGTCGACGGCGACACACAATCAGCTCACGGCCGAGGAGCAGCACGCGGGCTGGAAGCTCCTGTTCGACGGGCACAGCCTGGCCGGCTGGCGCGGCTACAAGCGCCCCGACGCCGCGGGAACGCGGTGGAAGGTCGAGGCCGGATTCCTGACGCTGCCGGCCAACGACGGCAAGGACACGCAGGGCGCGCGCGACATCATCTCCACCGACACCTTCGAGCAGTTCGAGCTGACCTGGGAGTGGCGGATCGCGCAGGCCGGCAACAGCGGCGTGAAGTACTTCGTTCTCGAAGACCTGCCCGCCGCCATCGGCCACGAGTACCAGCTGATCGACGACGAACGCCATCCGGATGCGAAGGTGGGGCCGAAGCGTCAGACGTCCGCCTTCTACGATG
Organism: uncultured Acidobacteriota bacterium; assembly: GCA_963771415.1. GTDB lineage: Bacteria > Acidobacteriota > Vicinamibacteria > Vicinamibacterales > 2-12-FULL-66-21 > CAWAZT01. The sequence goes on from CAVYTI010000002.1 coordinate 520,455, forward strand.
TCCTCGCGGCGTCGAACCGCCCGCTCAAGCCGGCCGGCGAGCTGAACGTCAGCCGCGTGATCGTCAAAGGCCACGCGGTCGAGCACTGGCTGAACGGCCAGCGCGTCCTTCAGTACGAGCTCGAGACGCCAGCCCTCCGCGCCGCCATCGCCGAGAGCAAGTTCAAGGACACCGCGCGGTTCGGCAAGCTCCAGAACGGCCACATCCTGCTGCAGGACCACGGCGACCAGGTGTGGTTCCGCGACATCAAGATCCGGTCGCTGGCCGGCAAGACCTCATAGGTGTTGCTGATGTCGATGCGGCGCACCCAGTCGGTCCGGCGTTGGATGTTCACGCTTGTCGCCGCGGTGAGCGCCGCGTCGCTCGACGCGTCGGCGTCGCGGCGACCGTCGCCTGGCGGCTATGTGATCGAGAAGGACGCCGAGGTTGCCTCCACGGAGCCAGGCACACACAACGGCGGCGGCCAGACCGTCGGCTACTCGTTTTTCAAGACGACGCCGGGGTTGAAGCTGGTATTTCGCAAGCGGGCGCTGAAGCCCGGCTCGGGCATCGGCTATCACGAGCAGCACGAGGACGAGATCTACTACGTCCTCAGCGGCACCGGCCTGATGACGATCGACGGCAAGAGCATGGAGGTTGGGCCGGGCACGGCGATCCTGACGCGACCGGGAAGCTCGCACGGCCTCAAGCAGACCGGGGCCGAGGATCTCGTGATCATGATCAATTACGAACAGAAATGAGGCTCTTGACCGAAGACCGAGGACCGATGGCCGGGGACCGACGACCCGGGACGAAGGACTGAAGACGTGGGACGCCTGCGCTACGGCAGGTTGTCCAGGTAGCGCAGGTAGGCCTCGAGGGCGCAGCGGTTGTGATGCTGCACCTCGTTCTGGAGCCGCGGCAAATCCTGTTCGGCGAGGGCCGACAGGATGTTGCGGTGTTCGCGTTGGGCGGCCTGGACGCGGTGGCTCAACACGCCGTTGAAGTAGTGCCGCCGGATGCGATCCCAGCGTCCGAGCAGCCGCTCGGTCATTTCCTGGAGCAGCGGTAATTCGGTCTCCACGCTGATGGCCAGGTGGAACCGCGTGTTCAGGTCGGCCCACTCTTCGAAGCGTCCCTCATTCGCGGCTTTGTCCATCGCCGCCACGAGCGGCTCGAGGGCCCGGACCGCGTCCCGGGAACCCCGCTCGGCGAGCAGCCGGGTCGCCACGACTTCAAGCCCTTCCAGGACGCTGAACACGTCGACGATCGATTCGCGGGACAGCGGCGCGGCGGCGGCCCCGACGTGCGGCACGTTCACCACCAGCCCCTCCGCCTGCAGCATCTGCAGCGCCTCCCGCACCGGGATGATGCTGACCCCCAGACGTTTAGCGAGGTCGTCGATCACCAGCCGCTCGCCCGGCTGGATCTCGCAGGCGAGGAGCGCCTTGCGCAGCGTGCGGTAGACGAACTCCTGCTTCGTCTGATGACGGGTGCCGGTGGCCGGAGGCGTGACGAGGGGCATGTCGAGGGTCCGCGCGGAGAAGGAAAACTTGCGGCGCGGCGTCAGCATATGATATATGACCATCCGCATCCCGTAAACGGCAATTCTGCGGTTCTCCGGTCCCGCGATTTGAGGTGCGGCTGCTTCGATGCCGCACTGGGAGGAACCATGAAGAGCGGAAGCACCCCTTGGTGTGTGCGGTGGGTTCCTGTACTTTTCCTGTTCGCTCAGCGCCCTCGCCCCCTCGGCCGCCTCGGCGCAAGCCGTGGCCGGCACGATCATCGGTCGCGTGACGGATTCTTCCGGTGCGGTCATTCCCGGCGTCACCGTCACGCTCACCAACACCGGCACCAAACTGACCCGCGTCGTCGTGACCGACACCAATGGCGAGTACTCCGCGCCGTCGCTGCCGACCGGTAAATACACGGTCTCCGCAGAAATCTCCGGCTTCAAGACGGTCACGATGTCCGACGTCGAGCTCGGCGTCGACCAGCACGTCCGAATCGACGTCAAGCTCGAGGTCGGCGCGCTGACCGAATCGGTCACCATCCAGGCGCGAATCGCCGCTGGTGCAGACCTCCTCGTCCGAGCTCGGGCACGACGGTCACCGACGAGCAGATCGAGGCGCTGCCGCTCAACGGGCGCAACTTCGTCAGTCTGACCCGCACGGTGCCCGGGCGTCGCTCCGCGGCATCCCCGGCGCCAACATCGACGGCGCGGGCAGCCTGGCCTGGCGCGCCTCGGCGTCGTTCTCGGCCAACGGCCAGCGCGCGCGCGACAACAACTTCATGCTCGACGGCGTCGACAACAACGAGACCTGGCTGCAGACGGTCGTGCATCTTCCCGAGCGTCGACGCGCTCGACGAGTTCAAGCTGCAGACGTCGACGTATTCGGCGGAATTCGGCCGCTCGCTCGGCGGCGTCGTCAACCTGCAGATCAAGTCGGGCACCAACCAGTTCCGCGGGAGCGCGTTCGAGTTCCTCCGTAACGATGCCTTCGACGCGAACAACTTCTTCAACAACCGCGCCGGCCGTGCCAAGCCGGACTTCAAGCAGAACCAGTTCGGCGGCACCTTCGGCGGTCCGGTGTTCAGGGACAAGACGTTCTTCTTCGGGGACTACCAGGGCCACCGCGAGACGCAGGGGCAGACGTTCCTCTCGACGGTCCCGACGATGAAGATGCGGCAGCGGGGATTTCTCGGAGATCGACACGGTCGATCTACGATCCGACCACGCGGTCAGCCGTTCGCGGGTAACATCATTCCGCAGCAACCGCATCGACCCGGTCGCGAACAACATCCTCGAGCAGCTCTATCCCGGAGCCGAACACCGCCGGGTCGCGCGCAGTCGAACGGTCAGGTCATCAACAACTACCTGATCAACCCGATCAAGGAGCGCCAGGACAACCAGGGCGACGTCAAGGTCGATCACAATCTGTCGAGCGCACAATCGCTTCTTCGTGCGCTACAGCTTCGAGAAGACGCATCGGCTGCAGCCGGCCTCGCTGCCGCACGGCGACGCCGGGTTCACCTTCGGCGCCGGCGACGGCAACATCAAGGCGCAGAGCCTGGCGTTCAACGACACGCACACGTCATCAGCTCGAGATGGCTGAACGAGTTCCGGTTCGGCTGGTCGCTCGATCAAGTTCTTCATGACGCCGATCGACTACCTCACGAATCCGGCCAGACGCCGTGGGCTTCCCGGCATCAACCTGAGCGACGTCACGTCGGCGATGACGCAGATTGGTCTTCCAGAACATCCAGGAACCTGGGCGCCAACAGCAACCAGCCGCTCATCACCAACCAGAACGACTTCCAGATCTTCGACAACGTCACGCGCAGTCAGCGGCAAGCACACGATGAAGGCCGGCGGCAGCCTGACGCTGCGCTCGCGCGAGATCCTCAACGCCGACACGATCGTCGGCAACTTCTCCTTCAACAACAACATGACGTCGAACTGCGGCGGGTCAGCCGGCCGGCTGCACCGTCGAACAGCAACACCGGGTTCGACGTTGCCAGCTTCATGCTCGGGTTCGTCGGCGCGAAGAACCGGAACGCTGTTCGACGCGGGCACCTACACCGAGAAGCGGCCCGAGTACGCGGTCTACTTCCAGGACGACTGGCGGCTGACGAGCAAGCTGACGGTCAATGCTCGGTCTGCGGTGGGACGTCTATCCGCCGTGGGTGGAGATCGACGATCGCCAGTCGAACTTCGACGTCACGACCGGGCAAGTTCATCGTCGCGTCGGACGATGCGTCGCTCGGCGGCGTCGACGTCGGCCGCTACCTGCAGACGTATTCGAAGGGGAACTTCGGTCCGCGGTTCGGGTTCGCCTACGATCTGACGCGGGGACGGCAAGAACCTGATTCGCGGCGGCTTCGGCGTGTTCTGGAACTTCTCGCCCGGCGGCACCTCCTCGTCGAAGGCGCAGAACCCGCCGTTCCTGCAGTCGACGTCGCTGACGCCGACGCCAACGTCCTACGGCGTCAACCTGCTGCTGTCAAGACGGCCTGCCGCCGCCGCCGGGAGTGGATCCCAACCGGCCGCCGCGGGCGCAACCCGATCGATCTTCGACGTGAATTTCCGCGACGCCTACGCGCGGCAATGGAACATCAACGTCCAGCGCAGCCTCGGCACGGAACTACATGGTCGAGACGGCGTACGTCGGGTCCGAGGGGCGTCAGATGGTCATCAAGGTGGACATCAACCAGGCGCCGCCGGTCGTCGGCGTGACCGACGCCAACGTGAACCGGCCGTTCATCAAGCTCGCGCCGGCTGTCCGCTCACTCAGCCAGTCGCAGAGCATCGGCAAGGTCGACTACAACGGCGCTGCTGATCAAGTTCCAGCGCCGGTTCGCGAACAACTTCTCGTTCCTGAACTCGTACACGTTCGGCAAGTCGATGGACTTCGCGTCGGACAACGAGGTCGGGCATCACCAACACGTACGATCTCGCAGTACAACTGGGGGCCGTCCGACTACGACATCCGGCACACGTTTGCCTCGAGCTGGATCTATGAGATTCCGTGGGCCCGCACCGAGCTGTACGGTGGCTGGCAGATCGGCGGCATCCTGTACGTGGCGCGGCGGCCTGCCGTTGACGGTCACGCAGTCCCAGGGCGTGCTCTCGACCGGCACCGGCAACCGGCCGAACCAGATCTGCGACGGTTCGCTCTCGAACCCGACGATCGATAAGTGGTTCGATACGTCCTGCTTCACGCCGACGACCGACAACACCGGCACGTATGGCAACACCGGCCGCGGCACGATCCGCGGACCGGGCTCAGTTCAACATCGACGCGTCGCTCATCAAGAACACCAAGATTGGACACTTTCAGACCGAGTTCCGGTCGAGGCGTTCAACCTGTCTCGAACCATCCGCAGTTCGCGCAAGCCGCAACAGCGACAGATCGGGCAACGCCGCGGCCGGCACGATCACGGCCATGCTCTCGAGCCCGTCGTGCCGTTTGCGGCACGATCCGAGCGGCAGGTGCAGCTCGCCTTCAAGGTGAGGTTCTAGAAATCGGCCCTATCGCTCATCGCTGAGTCCTGAATCGCTGATCCCGCATCCTGAATCCCTCCTCCTGGATCGGAGGAAGGATTCAGGATTAGCGATGAGGATCAGGGATAGGGATCAGGATCAGGGATCAGGGATTGGCGATTGCGTGATCGATCGGAAAGCCTGGCCGGACCAGGCGCGCGCTGCAGTCCACGGCTGCGGCGGCGCTGACCAGAACTCGTCGGTCGCCGGCAGGCCGAGCGGCAGCAATCCCACCGAACAGAGATACAGGCTTCCTGTCGAAATGTAGGTCTCTCCGACGCCCGGCTGATGGCCGCAGAAGCCAATCTGCAGCCAGCCGTCGCGATCGAACGTTCCCTCCGCCTCAATCGATCGCCGGATAATCGCTGTCAAGGCGCTCCGCACCTGCGCCGGTGAGACGCCGTCGGGAAGCGATCGGCGAAGCGCGATCTGCGCCAAGAGGTGAAACGCGCCGAAGCGATACGCCAGCGATCGTCCAAACGCTGGAAACGAACCGTCAGGCGCAATCAGGCGCTCCTGAACTGCCGCGTACCGACGCGCGCGTTGTTCGACGTGAGGGACCAGGCTCTTCCAGGCGGGATTCTCGTCGGCACACGCCTCCAGCACGTCGATCATCATCGGGTGGATGACGAAGCTGTTGTAGTAGTCCCAGTGGAAGTCGGCACCGTCGCCATAGGCGCCATCGCCCTTATACCACTGCTCGTGCTGACGGATGGCATAGTCGACGCGCAAACGATCCCATGCGGCGTCGAGCTGCTTCAGCGCGGCCTCGACCGTCGCCGTGAACAGCAGCCAGTTGTTGTAGTTCGGGATGGTGACGCGGGAGGACTCGAGGGCGGCGATCAACTGGCGTTTCGTCGTGTCGTCGAGGGCGTTCCGCAATGTCTTCGGGGCGCGCAGCAGCGCCTGCCCGAGGAACGCCGCATCGACGAGCGGCTGTCGATCGCGAGTGAAGTTGAGAAAGTCTGGAGATGCGGGATCGACCGCCCGCGCGATCGCGTGCCGCGCCAGGTCAGCCGTAGCGACCGCGAAGCTGACCCTCGTCGCTGCCATCAGCGCCAAGCTCCAGCCACGGCGCGATGCCCGCAAGAAGGCGACCCAGCGCCTCGAGATGTGTCACCGAGCGGCGATCGGCTCCTGGCGCCTGCTCGACCGGCATGCGCGCCTTGAGCGTGCCCTGCGCCAGGTTGGTCAGGACCGGATCCGCCAGGCGCCGCAGCACGGTGATCCAGTAGGCTCGATCGCCGGGCGGAGAGGGCGGCCGCGGTTGCGGGGCATTCAGGTTGGTGACCATCGCGAGCACACCTCCGGTTCCGGTCGTCTTGAGGAAATCACGTCGATCCATGGCTTTGTTGCGGTCCTGAAATCCGTATCGTCCCTGCGTCTATCTGGCGGCGGGGCTCTTGACCAGGCGGCCGACAAAGCCGCCGTGCGCGCGGACCTGAACCTCGATCGTGTCACGGGCCGTCGCCGGCCGCGTCGAGGCGTCGAACGTTCGGTCGTCCGCACCGTCGCGGATCAATGTGAGCTGCCACGCTCCGGCGCCGAGAAAGCCGAGCGGCAGCTTCATCACATCCGCCGCATCCTGCCCGCTGATTCCCGCGACGTACCAGACAGCACCAGCCCGACGGGCGACCAGCACCGCGCGACCCGGTGTGCCCGCTATCGCTCTTGTGTCGTCCCACGCCGCCGGCACGTCTTTGAGGAATTGTTTCGGGGCGTCCGGAAGGCTGCGGTACGACTCGACGCTGTCGGCGAAGTGCTGTACGCCCGATTCAAAGATCACCGAGAGCGCCAGCTCGTGGGCGTCAGTGGTGGTGTGCGGGAACTTCGAGTCGCTGAACGTCACCGGCGTGTAGTCCATCGGCCCGACCACGTTGCGGGTGAAGGGAAGAATCGTGTTGTGACGCGGTCCGTTCTTCGACATCTCCACCCGCGCCTTGTATTGCTCCGCACCGAAGACCGCCTCCATGCTCACCAGGTTGGGAAACTCTCTCGACCAGCCCCGAGGGATCGTGGAGCCGTGGAAGTCGACGAGCAGGTGGAACTCGGCCGCATCGCGAAGTACATCGCGATATTGCTGTATCCGATCCTGCTTGTCGCTGTGCCAGAAATCGACCTTGACGCCCTTGACGCCCCACTCCCGCAGTCTGGCGAACTCCGCTCTCCGTGCCGCCTTGGTCGTCATGCGGTCGCGCGGCGCCTCGGTGACGATGTTGTGCGGGCCGCCGGAGTTGTACCAGAAGAGCAGGCCGACACCCCTGGCCCTGGCGTGTGCAACGACATCGTCGATCGTTCCGCTCTGCATCAGATTCCAGTTGGCGTCGACCAGCGCGTACTCCCAGCCCATCTCGGCAGCGAGATCGGTGAAGGCGTTGAGCTGCTCGGCGTGCTTCGGGCTGTCGCTCTTCGACCACCAGCTCCACGCCGCGCGGCCCGGCTTGACCCAGCTCCAGTCGCCGCTGGCTGGCGGCGAGAGATCGAGGACGAGATCGGATTCGAGGATGCGCGTCGCGGCGTCGCCGACAATCACCACGCGCCATGGCATCGTCCACGGCAGCGTCGCTGCCGGTTCGACGGCGCCGATGCCCCATCCCTCCTTCATGTCGGGAAACTTCACGCGATAGATGCCGTCGGTCGAGGATGCGGCCAGGTGCGAGCCGCAATAGCCATCGTCGAGCGCGGCCTCGGTGAGGAGCAGCCACTTGTTGCCGGGCGTTCTGAAGAGCGCCGGGAACGCCCAGCCATCGGCGCTGGGCGCCGGTGTGCCGGCGCTGACTTCTTGAAAGAAATCCTCGTAGGCGGGGCCGTACTGGGCGGCCTCCTGCTGCGGCATCAGCCAGCCGGTCGACCCGATCGGGACGTGGAACCCGGTCGCTTCTGCAACGACGACTCGCCTGGTCGCATCCGTCTCGGGGAATCGATACCGGAGTGCCGCTCCATCGTCGTGGGCGCGGAGGATGACGTCGATCCGGGCTCCGGCGGCGTTCGCAAAACTCAGCGCCTGTTCGCGGCCGCGGGAGAGATGATCGTGCCGCTTGCCGTGCGGCATCTGGTAGGACTCGTCGATGTTTCGGACCTCTGACGCCTTGACGAAGGCCAGGCCGCTCTCGAACGACTGATCCGTCCGGCGAATGCCGAGCGGTGAATCCGCCAGGATCGGCATGCCGTCGCGGCCCACGCGCCACACGAGGCTGCCGTCCGCCTGTCTCGTGACCGCAATGGTGGTCTTGGTGTCGGGCGACGCAAGCGTCCAACTCTGGGCGGACACCTGCCCGGCACTCAAAATGAGCAGGAGAAGCACCATCGGAGATCTCATCGCAAGAGAGTCTAAGAGCGGCGTCGAGCCATGTCACGAGCAAACCACCATGGCCGCATTTCGGAGCTTACATCTGACCGATGCCGTCCACTAGAATCGTCGCTACGTTGATTGGGAAGATGCGTGCCCGCAGATTTCGCGAAGGCAGGTCGCGCCCATGACATTAGGCACGGCACGGGTCCAGGTGGCGCTCGTCGGAGGGCTCGCGCTGTTGTTTGTGACCCTTCGGCTGCAGGCGCAATGGCCGGAGTTCCGCGGACCTGGTGGAAGCGGCACCGTAACGGGACGACGCTTGCCGCTGACATGGGGCGAAGGCGAGCACGTGCGGTGGAAGGTCGCTGTTCACGGTAGAGGCTGGTCGTCACCAGTGGTCCTGGGCGACCAGATCTGGCTCACGACGGCGACCTCGGACGGCAAAGATCTGTTTGCGATGGCGTTCGATCGCACCTCCGGCCGGATTCTCTACGATCGGAGGCTCTTTCACGTCGATCAGCCGCAGTCTGCGCATCCGTTCAATTCGTATGCGTCGCCGACGCCCGTCATCGAGGCGGGACGCGTGTACGTGACGTTCGGTTCTCCGGGCACGGCCGCGATCGACACGAAAACGGGCAGGGTGCTGTGGGAGCGTCGCGATATCGAGTGCAACCACTTTCGCGGCGCCGGCTCGTCGCCGCTCCTGTTCGGCAACCTGCTCATCATGCACTTCGACGGCAGCGACAAACAGTTCGTGATCGCCCTGGACAAGCGCACCGGGAAAACGGTGTGGCGTACCGAGCGGTCGATCGATTTCAAGGATCTCACGGCCGACGGCAAGATTGAGGCGGACGGCGATTTTCGCAAGGCGTTCTCCACCCCCATCATCGTCACCGTGGGCGCCGATCGCATGCTTCTCAGCCTGGGCTCGGAGGCGGCCTACGCATACGACCCGGCAACCGGCCGGGAAATCTGGCGCCTCGAGGAGCGGAGCAGCTACTCCGCGAGCACCCGTCCGGTTGCGGGCCACGGCCTCGTGTTCTTTCCGACCGGATGGTCCACGGGTCAGGTGCTGGCCATTCGACCGGACGGCCATGGCGACGTGACCTCGACCCATGTCGTCTGGCGGGTGACGCGAGGAGCGCCGCTCAAACCGTCGCTTCTCCTCGACGCCGATCTGCTGTTCATGATTGGAGACACGGGGATCGCGCAGAGCCTCGACGCTCTGACCGGCGATCTCGTCTGGCGCGCCCGTGTCGGCGGGTCGTTCTCAGCCTCACCACTGCTGGCCGATAAGCGGATATATCTCTTCAGCGAAGAAGGCAAGGCCACTGTCATCGAGGCAGGGCGGGCGTTCAGGGTGCTGGCCGAGAATCATCTCGACGAGGGGTACATGGCGACGCCCGCGATCGACGGCGACGCCCTGGTCGCGCGGACGATCACCCATCTCTACCGCATCGAAGGGGAAAGTGCGGCTCAGAAATGATGTGATGGCCGCGTCAAGACAAAGGCCCGCCCCTCGTCAGGAGGAGCGGGCCCCAAGAACAGCGAACGAAGTAACGCATCTACCGGCGCATTGACGCCGGTCTCTCCACATCAGAACACGAAGCGCGCCCCGAACCTGAGCGTCCGCTGAGAGCCGGTCGTGCCGGTGATCTGGCCGAACGTGTTGCCGGTCGAGGTGCTGAACGTCACGTTCGGGTTTGCCCAGCGAACGGAGTTCGTCAGGTTGTAGGCATCGATACGGAGCTCGCCGTAGCGCGATGCCCCGACGGCGAAGCGCTTGAACAGCGAGCTATCGAGCTGCCAGAAGCCCGGACCGTCGGGACCGGAATGCCGCTTCATGTTGCCCTGAACACCCGCGGCGGGCAGCGAGTAGACCGTGGGATCGAAGTACAGCTGTCCCGGTCCCAACCCGCCGAGCACCTTGTTGTCGCCGGTCAGATTGACGAACGCGGTGTTGCCTGGTGTGTTGAGGAGCGTGCCGTTGCCGCCGATGGTCAGCGCCTGGCCTGACTGAGCAACGAACAGACCGCTCACCTGCCAGCCCCCGACGATTTTTCCCAGCGTGCTGTCATTCATCCAGCGCTTGTTCGGTCCCCATGGGAGCTCGTAGACGCTCGAGAGCACGTAGTTGTGCAGGCGATCGGTGTCGGAGCGAGCCCACACCAGGTTGAAGTCGATCGGCGTGTTGATGCCGGTGTTCTCCTGGGCCAGATCCTTCGATTGGCCGAACGTGTAGGAGTTGGTGATGAGCAGGCCGTTCTGGAACCGGCGATCGACCTTGGCCTGCAGGCCGTTGTATCGCGACTTGCCCAGATTCGTGCGGGTGCGGCTCGTGCCGGTCCGATTGAATTGTGCGAATTGCGGACGGCCGGCGTTGCCGGATCCGTAAACCAGGCTGGCGTTCGTGTCCAGATCGGCCACGAGATCGACGCCCTTACTCCCGACGTAGGCGATGTCGGCGGTCAGGCCGTACCGCAGCTGCCGCTGGAAGGCCACGTTCCACGAATACAGCGTCCCTTCGTGCAGACCGGGCGGAATGACGTCGTAGGTCGAATTGAGCAGCGATCCGCTGACCGGGCAGAATCCCGTCCGACGGAATGTTCGCGAGAGTCGGAGCCGGGAACCCGGTCGCCATCGATCCGGCGCGCTGGAATCCGTTGGCTGCCGATCCCGAGTAGTTCTGCTTCACCGGGAAGGCGAACGCGTAGCGGTTATCCGGGAAGGGAATCGCGCTGGCGCCGTAACCGGCGCGGACGACCGTCTTTTCATTGGGACGCCAGGAGATGCCCGTCCGCGGTCCGAAGTTCTTGAAATAATTCTTCACGTTGAGCGCTTCGGACGTGCTGCCGTACCCGGAGACATGCAGCGTATTGGTGGACGGGTCGTAGTTCGACAGCGAGCCCTGGCCCTGGACGCCCTCGAGCGGCTTGTAGAACTCCCAGCGCAGTCCCAGGTCGACCGTGATGTTCTGCCGCACCTGCCACTTGTCCTGGATGAAGGATGCGATCGCCCAGTGGCGCGTACCCGGCTGGTCGATGACCTTCAGGTCGCGCTGGACGGTATTTGGCCAATCGAGGAGGAAAGAGGCGAAGGAGTTCGCCAGCCCGCTCAATGAGGCCTGTTCGGCCGGCGACCCCGTGCCCGACGCGGTGAACGCGAATCGTCCGCGCGAACCGCCGGCGTCCTGCGTCTGCAGCAGGATGTCCCGGTTCTTCCGCCACTCGCCGCCGAACTTGATCGTGTGCTTGTTCATCAGCTTCGTCAGCGATCCCACGACGTTCCAGGTCCGCTCGGACCGATCCCATGGCTGGCTGGCCGAGAAGCCCAACAGCGGATCGCCAAACGGGCCGTTGCCGCCGCTGATGCTGATTTGGGAGATTCCGCTCGTGTACTGGTCCAGGTTCGCGCCCGGAATGCCCACGTCGGTGCTCGTCGTCAGACCGTCGCCCGTGGTGATCGTCGTGTTGCGGTAGTAATTGACGCCGCCGCGGACGTCGAGTACCAGCGACTGGCTGAACACGCGCGTCCAGGTCCCTGCGGTGCTGTAGGCCGTGTTCGTTCCGGTGCCGGCGAAGCCGCCGTTGGCTGGCCCGCCGTATTGACCGAACAAGCCCGGATCGAAGACGACAGGCCGCATGAAGCTCATACGGCCCGACACCTGATCCTTCGAGCCAACGGTGTAGTTGACCTTCGCGTCGAATCCGTCGGTGGTCTTCTCGCGCGTCTGCGCCTGCGAGAAGTTGTTCTGTCCGAGCGCCGCATTCACATTCGGCAGCGGGATGAACGCGATCAACTGCCTCGCGATCGGGCTGATGCGAGATGCAGGAATCTGATTGTTGGCGAATGTTGCACGGTTGGTGCCGCCGACATCGCCCGTCGTCGGGTCGTAGATGTGCTGAGATACGGCGGAGAAATCGCCGTTCCGCATCGCAAGCGTCGGGACGATCGTGTTGACGACGTACCCCAGGTTGTCGATCGTGCGTTGATAATCGCCGAAGAAGAACAGCTTGTTCTTGACGATCGGACCACCGAGGGTGAAACCGGCGTTGACGAACTTGGTGGGCGCCCTCAGGTGCGAGAAATAGTCGCGAGCGTTGGTCGATTCGTTGTTCCCGAAGAAGAACGCCGGAACCCTTTAGGTTGTTCGTTCCAGACTTGAGCGTGACGTTGGTGATCGCGCCGCCCGAGCGTCCGAACTCGGCGTCGTAATTGCTGGTCGTGACGCTGACGGTCTCGAGCGCGTCGGCGGCGGGGATGATTACCTGCAGCAGCCCGGTCTTCTGGTTGTCGTCGACCCCCTCGATCATCGTGTTGTTGGCCAAACGCGATTGACCGTTCACTTCGGTCGAGAGCGAGTCCTGCGAGTTGAAGAAGGCGGAGTGTTCACGATGCGGCCGGGTCGCGCCGGGCACGGTGACGAGAATGGCCTGGAAGTTGCGGTTGAACGTCAGCGGGATGTCGGTCACCATCTTCGATTCGATGATGCGGCCGGTGTCGGTCCGGTCGGTCTGGAGCACCGGGCTCTCGCCGGTGACGGTAATCGACTCCTGGAGGTTGCCGACTTCCAGCTTCAGGTCCACGCGGATCGTGGTGTTGACGTCCACGATGACCCCTTCGCGCACGACCTTCTTGAAGCCGCTGAGTTCGGCCGAGACCCGGTAGGTGCCGTCCTTCAGGCTCGGGAAGCTGTAGTAGCCGCTTTCGTTCGTCGTGGTGGTGTAGGTGAGGTTCGTGTTGGTCTCGGTGATCACCACGGTGACGCCCGGCAGGGCGAGCCCTGCGGGATCGACGATGTTCCCGAGGAGTCCTCCCTTGACCGCCTGGGCGAGTGCGCCCGGCGCGCACAGGAGCAGGAGCAGTGCCGCCGCTAACGCTGTAAGCCTGAACTTCTTCATCCATCTCCTCCGCTGCCGTGAAAACAACCGGAAATTGCTGGCTGAGGTGTACATGGCTCGACTGCGGCAAGTCAAGCGCCTTTCCGGCACCCCCTGCTAGAGGCGCGGGATCGAGAGGCCGCCGCCCACCGCGATCACGCTGCCGGTGGCATAGGCGAGGTCGCCGGCGACGAGCGCCCGCACGGTGCGGCCGACATCCTCCGGCAGGCCCCAGCGGCGGGCGGGGACGAGGCCGTCGGCGATCCGCCGATCGTAGGTCTCCCGAACGCCGGCCGTCATGTCGGTTTCGATGATGCCCGGCCTCACCTCGAACACGGGAATGCCGTGCTCGGCGAGGCGCACCGCGAAGAGCCGCGCGGCCATCGACAGGCCGGCCTTGCTGACGCAATAGTCGCCGCGATTGATCGAGGCGGCTTCCGCCGAGACCGACGTCACGAACACGATCGACGCCGGGAAGGCCGGTTCCTGTTGGCGGCGCGCCAGCTGTTCGCGCGCGATGGCCTGGGTCAGAAAATACGGGCCCTGGAGGTTGGTGCGGATCAGCTCTTCGAAGCTCTCTTCTGACGCCTCGAGGAGATCCGCCCGGACCCGCGGCGCGCGCCCCGCGTTGTTGACCAGCAGGTTGACCGCCCCGTAGCGTTCGCGCACGCCGTCGATGAGCCGGGCGCGATCGCGTGGCCTGGCGATGTCGGTCGCCCAGTAGCTGACTTCGACCTTGGTCCGCCGCAGCTCGGCGAGCACGCTTGCGACCTCCTGCTCGGCGCGTTGCCCGCAGAGCCCGAGGTTCCACCCGTCCTGCGCGAGCTCCCGCGCGATGCCGAGCCCGATGCCGCGCGTCCCGCCCGTCACCAGCGCCGTCCGCTGTGGATTCGTCACAAATCATTCCCTACTTTTCACTGGTCGTTGGGGAGCCGCTCGCGCGTGTTCCGCGTGTTACGCGGCCTGTCCTTCCGCGGATTCCGTCAGCGGCCGAAGAACGTCAAGTACGAGGCGTCCGTGGCCAGGCGGTGGATGTAGAGGGCGAGCTCACGGGCGTGGTAGTCCCCCCACTGGCTCGATTCGCCTCGCGGAATCCGGCTGCCCGCCGGCACATGATCCCAGCCGTTGGGCCAGTGATAGACCGAGTGCAGGATCAGTCCCTGATGACCGGGATCGCCGCTCAGGTACGGTCCGCCCTCATCGAACAACGTTGCCGCGACGAGCAGGCCGGCCTGCTCGTAGCGCCGCGCCTCGCTCTCGTGCCCTCGTGCCGAGAGCCAGTGTCCAAGCCGGAGCAGCCCCTGCGCCGCGATCGCCGCGGCGGAGCTGTCGACCGGCTCCTGATCGTTGAACGGATCGGCCGGCCGATCCTGCCACCGCGGCAGCGCGACGAGACCGGGCGCCCCCGTATCCCAGTACGGGACGCCGTCGGCCGCGGACGCGCTGTCGATGTAGAAATCGCTGGTCGCGCGGGCGGCGTCGAGCATGATCGTCGTGACCTCGTCGCGACCGCCATGCTCCTCGAGCGCGCTGTCGCTCAGTCCGGTCAGGAACTCCAGCTGCTCGGCGAACCCCAGGATCGCCCAGGCCAGACCACGCGTCCAGGTCGTGAACGGTGAAAAGCCCTGCTGCGTGCTCGGTCCGCGATAGGAGCCGTTGACCACATTGAACAGGCTCTCGTGCGCCACCCGCCCGCGCCGGTCGAATCGATCCCGCCCCCTGCCATGGTAGACGTTGTAGCGCGCGGTGGCGCGCGCATGCTGCAGCAGCCGCTGCAGCAGATCGACGGGCGCGTCCTGCTCCTCCATCAGGCGATGCCCGAGGACCACGCCAAGCGCCAGGGAGCGAAGGGACCGGATCGTGTCGACGAACAGCGAGTGCGCGCCGTTGAACGAATGGATGAAGCCTCCGTCCGGCAGCCTCGTCCATCTTCGTGCCTGAACCGCGGCGCTGACCTTCAGCGCGAGTTCGTACGTCGCCACTTCCCAATCGGTCGCGTCGTACCGCCGTTGGCGCGCCAGCCGCCACAGGGTGCCGTACGTGCTCACGTTGTTGAAACCGTGATCGTGCACGCCGACATGTGTCAGATGGGGCGCCATCCGCTCGAGGGTGCGGGAGCGGCCGAGGTCGAGGAACCGGCGATCGTCGGTCGCGTCGAATTGCAGCAGCGCCGAGCCGTACTGAAATCCCTGGGTCCACTCGGTCCATCCACGAGCCTGGTAGCGCCCGCCGACCGTGAACACCGGCGCACCCTGTTCGGGATTCCAGCGGTCTTCGATCGACCTGATCTTGCCCGCCGATACCGTGAACAGGTGATGGACGGCCGGCAGCAGGTCACGTACCGACCGAGGTGTCGAGGGCAGAATCATGAAATCGATGCTCTGTGCGGCGCCAAAGCCGCCCATACGCTACCATCACCGTCCGACGATATGAGAGTTTCCTACAACGATCTGGTCGAGGTGCTGGTCCGGGCGCTGACCGGAGCCGGGATGGAGGCGTCGCGAGCCGACCGCTGCGCCCGCCTGTTCGCGGACACCGATCGGGACGGCGTCTATTCTCACGGCGTGAACCGCTTTCCGCGTTTCATGCGGATGGTGCGAAGCGGTGTCGTCGATCTCCAGGCCGAGGCGGTCCGGGTCAGCGGCCACCAGGCATTCGAGCGGTGGGACGGTCGTCGGGGCCCGGGCAATCTGAACGCTCTGGCCTGCATGAACCGGGCAATCGCACTATCGGCAGAGCACGGGCTGGCTTGTGTCGCGCTGTCCAACACCAATCATTGGATGCGCGGCGGCAGTTACGGATGGCAGGCCGCCGACGCCGGTGTCATCGGGATCTGCTGGACCAACACGCTGGCCAATGTTCCGCCATGGGGCGCCAGCGAACCGCGGATCGGGAACAATCCGTTGATCGTCGCGATTCCCCGTCCGCCGGCACACGTCGTGCTCGACATGGCGATGTCCCAGTTCTCCGTTGGCGCGATCGCCTCGTATCGCGCGCGAGGGGAGCGCCTGCCGGTCGCCGGCGGCTACGACGTCAACGGTGAGCTGACCACTGATCCGGCCGCGCTCGAAGCCTCGAAGCGGCTCCTGCCGATCGGATTCTGGAAAGGGTCCGGCCTTTCCCTCGTGCTCGACATGGTGGCCGCCCTGCTGTCCGGCGGCAGCGCCACGTTTCAGATTCCGTTGGAGCCCGAGAGGGAAACAGGGTTATCGCAGGTCTTCATGGCGATCCGCCTGCCGATCGATCAAGCCGAGAGCGTGAGCTTGATCGAGAGGGTTCTCGCGTATACACAACAATCCTCGTCGACCGGCGATCGCGTGCGATATCCGGGCGAGCGGACGCTGGCCACGCGCAAGCGTAACCTCGAGGAGGGCATTCCCGTGCAGCCGGCGGTCTGGGACGAGGTGCGCCGATGAACCCAAATAGCGCACTGAGGGAGAAGGTGCGAGGTCGCTGGCGTCGTTACACGCCGACAGGCCAGCCTTGTGCGAGTGCGTAAGCGTGCAGCTCGCGATACGCGGGCCGCTCGAGCCTCAGCGTGTCGATGAGCAATCGGGTGAACGCGCGATCGCCACGCAGCTTTGGAAAAATCTGGTCGAGCTGCATCTCGAAATACGCGAACGTCGGTCGGTCCTGCTCGCCGCCGCCCGCGCGGGCGACGAGGTTGTCGAGCAGCGCATAGAACGCGCCCTTCTGCGTTTCGGTCGCGCCGAACTGGTCGAGCACTCCATCGAGCGGTTCGGTCGTCGACAAAATGCGCAGGACCAACGCCTGCAGCGCCTCGAGCTCACGCACGCGCGCCTCGAGTTCTGCCACTCTCGTCGCAAGGGCCGCCGAATCGTCTGAGGTCATGACGCGCTGGTCATGATACCAGCCGGACGCGTGATGTTCGATCGGGCCTTTTCTGTCCTTCAGAACGCGCTTGACTCGAGCTCGAAGATGCCGAGCGTCACCAGCCGCAGGAACGCTTGCGCACTCACCTGTACGCTCGCGGCAACAGCGCTCGGTCCCTGGCCGACAGCCCACGCGGAGAGGGACACCGCGCAGACGACGGCGATCTGAGCGCCGGCATCCTCTAGGTCACCGGCTCGTCGGCCACGCTGGCTGCGCGCACGGGAGCGACGGGCCGCAACGCCGGCAGCCGCAAGCTCGCCGCCAGAATCGCCTCGAGCAGCAACACTCCCGCGAGCACGAGCAGCGACACATCGTAGGCGCCGGTGAGGTCGCGCAGCCAGCCGATGATCGACGGGCCGAGCGCGCCGCCGAGATTCCCTATCGCGTTAATCAGTCCGATGCCGGCTGCCGCCGCCGTCCCGCCGAGGAAGATGGGCGGAATCGCCCAGAAGACGCTGACCACCGAACGCTGTCCGATCTGCGAGAGGGTGAAGCTGAGCACGAGCAGGACGATGTTCTGGCCGGAGACGACTGCGAGCACGAGCCCGATCGCGGCGGTGATCGCGCAGGCCGCGACGTGCCACTTGCGCTCGGCGGTGCGGTCCGAGTGTCGTCCGATCAGGACCATCGCAATCAACGCGGCGATGAACGGCACGGTCGTCATCGCACTGAGCTTGAAGCCGCTCGCGCCGGACGCGTCGCGCAGGATCTTCGGCAGCCAGAGAAAGATGCCGTAGGTGACCACCGTGTTGAGGAAGTACACCGCGATCAGGAGCCAGAGCCGCGGCGCCATGAGCGTGCGGACGAGCGACGCGTGGTGATGGGCGACACGCTCGGCCTGCTCGCGCGTCAGCGTCGCGATCAGCCAGTCGCGTTCATCCGGCTCGAGCCAGGTCGCCTGCTCCGGCCTGTCGGTGAGGACTCGCAACGCCAGGATGCCGAGGACCACCGCGGGAAAGCCTTCGCCGACGAACAGCCACTGCCAGCCGCGGAGCCCGCCCCAGCCGTGCAGGGAGAGAAGCGCTTCGGAGACCGGGGCGCCGACGATCACCGCGATGGGGGCCGCCATCATGAACAATGCCCCGGTGCGGGCCCGATCGGCGGCCGGGATCCAGTAGGTGAGGTAGAGCACCATCCCCGGAAAGAATCCGGCTTCGGCGACGCCCAGCAGGACGCGCGCGATGTAGAACGAGGTGACGTCGGTGACGAACATCATGCCCATCGACACCAGTCCCCACGCGATCAGGATTCTCGCGATCCATCGTCGGGCGCCGACCTTGGCAAGAATGAGGTTGCTGGGAATTTCGAAGACGCAGTAGCCGAGAAAGAATAGCCCGGCGCCGATGCCATAGGCCGTTGCGCTCAGCCCGAGATCCTTCTGCAACGCTGACGCCGCGAACCCGATGTTCACGCGGTCGATGTAGGCGACCACGTAACAGAGAAACGCGAAGGGAATCAGGCGGCGGGCGACGCGGCTGATGACGATCCGGTGGAGATCGGCGGGCGTTCTGGGCGCAGGCGGCATGCGTGTGTCCGGACGTAACTTGTTCCGCGTATTCCGCGTATTCCGCGTATTCCGCGTGCTCCGCGGCCGCGGCCGCGGGTCACCATAGCATACTGATGGCGACCGAAGATGGACGTGAAAAGGAGAGGGATATCGATGGGACTGCAGCCTGACGACCTGCGCGCGCGGTTGACCGGTGCGATTGGCTTTCCGGTGACCCCGTTCCGTCCGGATCTCAGCGTGGATCTGGCCGGGCTCCGCGCCAACCTGCAACCGATGCTCGCGCGTCCACCGGCCGCCATTGTTGCTGCCGGCGGTACAGGTGAGCTGTACTCGTTGACGCCCGCCGAACACCTCGAGGTCGTGCGCACCATCGTCGAGGAGTGCGGCGGCCGGGCGCCGGTGATTGCGGGCGTCGGTTTCAACGCGTCGCTCGGTGCGGCGCTTGCGGCTCAGGCGGCGGCGGCCGGCGCTGACGGGATCCTCGTGTTTCCTCCCTACTATCCCAACGCCGACGAGCAGGGCGTGCTTGCCTACTACCGGACCATCGCGGCTGCGACCTCGCTGGGACTCTTGATCTACAGTCGCGACTGGTTCCATCCAGGTCCGGCGTTGGTGGAGCAGTTGACGACGATCCCGACGCTCGTCGCGTGGAAGGAAGGGCAGGGTGATGTGCGGCGGCTGCAGATCCTGATGGATGCCCTCGGCGATCGTCTGCGATGGCTCGGCGGAGCCGGCGACGATCTGGTGCCGGCGTACTATGCCGCAGGAGTCCGGGGCTACACGTCGAGCGTCTCGAATGTTGCGCCGCGGTTGTCATTGGCCCTGCACACGCACGCGGCCGCGGGCGACGCCGAGGCGTTGAAGCCGCTGATGGACGTGATCGTCCCGCTCTACGCGATCCGGGCCCGGCGCCGCGGTTACGAGGTCAGCGTCATGAAGGCGCTCATGGATCTGCTCGGCCTCGCCGGAGGCCCCGTGCGCCCACCGCTGCCGGACGTTCGACCCGAGGAGATGCCCGGGTTACGCGAGCTGGCCGCCCGCTTCCGCCAGTGGTGGTAGCGGCGCCGGACCCTCGGACCTCGACCCTCGGTTCTCGACCCTCGGATCCCGCTCCCCGTCAGCGCTTCGCGAGCGCCACCGCCTGATGCGACTTTGCCGAGGCGTAGATCGCTTCGACCACTTCCACACTGCGACGCCCTTCCCGGCCGTCACACGTGGGACGCCGGTCGGCGGCAATCGCCGCGACGAAGTCCTCGATGACGCGCGCGTGCGCGGCGGCGTCCGAAACGATCGGTGACGAGGCGCTGGCGGTTGTGTCCGCCGGTGCAGTCGGCTGGTTACCCTTCCAGGTTCCGGATCGGAGATCGACCCCGAGGATGCGGTCGTGCTCCAGGGTCACCGTTCCCTCGGTGCCGGTCATCTCGAGCCGGCGCTGGTAGCCGGGGTAGACGGAGGTGGCGGCCTCAATCGTCCCAAGGGCGCCGCTCGAGAATTCCAGTACGGCGGTCAGCGTGTCTTCGACGTCGATCCGATGCATCCGGGTGGCGGCAGCGCCGTAGACGCGGGTGACCGGGCCGAACAGCCACACCATCAGATCGAGCGTGTGGATCGCTTGATTGATCAGCGCCCCACCGCCATCGAGCGCCGGAGTGCCGCGCCACCGCGATCCGCTGTAGTACTCCGGCGGACGGTACCATTTCACGCGACCGGAGATCATGACCGGCGACCCGAGCTGGCCGCCGTCGAGCAGCGCTTTCATCTCCGCCACCGCCGGCCGCAGTCGATCCTGAAAGAAGACCCCGAGCTTGACCCCCGCCGCCTCGGCCGCGTCGATGAGCGCGTCCGCTCGCCTGGTCGTGATCTCGATGGGCTTTTCGACGAGGACGTGCAGCCCGTGCCGGGCCGCCGCCATGCCCTGTTCGCCGTGCAGTCCCGATGGGCTGCCGATGGCCACGAACTCCATCGGTCGATGCGCGAGAAACCGCTCGAGATCGTCGTAGGCGACCGCCCCGTGTTCGGCAGCCAGACGCGCCGCCTTCTGGCGGTTGTCGCCAAAGATCGCGGCCATCTCCAGACCCGGGACGCTGCGGGCCGCGCGGATGTGCGTATCGGTGATGCCGCCGGCGCCGATGAACCCTACATGCATGACGGGATTCTACCGGGTGTGCCGCACTGCTGCAGTCCGCCGGCGACCAGGCCACCGCGGTCGATTGCGGGCCAGTCGCACGAACGTGGTGTCCGGAAGAAAATCGAGGCCAGCGCTACGCTGGGATGTTCGGCCTTTACACCGTCTCTCAGGTAGATTATCTTCTGGAGAACATGCCGAAGCGCGCCACTCCGCCGATGCAGGGAGAACTGCTCCAGGGCACGCTCGATCTGCTCGTGCTGAGGACGCTGGTGCTCGGACCAGCCCACGGCCACACGATCGCGCATGCCATCGAGCACCAGTCCGAGGACGTGCTGCAGGTCGAACACGGCTCGCTGTATCCGGCGCTGCACCGGCTCGAGGATCGCGGCTGGATCGCGTCGTTCTGGGGCACCTCCGAGAACAACCGACGCGCCCGCTACTACCGCCTCACCCCGGCCGGCCGGCGCCAGCTGGCGGAGCAGACCAGCCGGTGGGACGAAATCGTGCGGGCGATCAACCGCATTCTCCGTCCGGCGGAGTAGTCGATCCATGAGCTGGCGACGCTTCGTCCGTCGGGCACGGTGGGACGACGAGCGCAGGCTCGAGCTCGACTCGTACCTCGCCACCGAGATTGACGATCAGGTCGCGCGCGGACTTTCGCCAGAGGCGGCGCGCGCGGCCGCGTATCGCAAGCTGGGCAACCCCACGCGGATCCGCGAGGAGATTTACGAGATGAACACGATCGGTCTGCTCGAGACTGTCTGGCAGGATCTGCGATTTGGCGCGCGCCTGCTCCGTCTCAATCCGACATTCGCCCTCGTCGCCATCCTGACGCTGGCGCTGGGCACCGGAGCCAACGCCGCGATCTTTCAACTCGTGGACGCGGTGCGGCTCAGAACGCTGCCGGTCCAGCATCCCGAGCAGCTCGTCGAAATCGGCATCAACACGAACGGCAAAGGGAGGACGGGGAACTTCGTCAGCCGGCGGCCGTTGATGACCGAACCGCTGTGGCGCGCCGTGCGCGAGCGGCAGCAGGCCTTTTCCGAGCTGCTGGCCTGGGGCACGGTGACGTTCGACCTGGCCAGCAGCGGCGAGTCCCGACCGGCGCAGGGCCTGTGGGTCAGCGGCGATTTCTTCCAGACGCTCGGCGTACGCGCGCACATCGGCCGCGTGCTCACTCCGGCGGACGATCAGAAGGGCTGTCCGGCCCCCGGCGTTGTGCTGAGTCATGCGTTCTGGCAGAAGCAGTACAGCGGCGATCCGTCGATCGTTGGTCGGTCCATCGATCTCGACGGCCATCCGTTCGACGTGATTGGCGTGGCCCAGATGGGCTTCTTCGGCGTTGACGTCGGCCGCACCTTCGATATTGCCGCGCCAATTTGCGCCGAGCCGATCAGCCGCGGCACGCGCAGCGGACTCGACAAACCCGATGTGTGGTTCCTCGACGTGCTCGGTCGGCTCAAGGACGGATGGACGGTGGAACGCGCTGAAGCGCAGCTGCAATCAATCTCTCCATCGCTGTTCCAGGCGACCCTGCCGCCGCACTTCACGCCCGTCGACACGGCAAGCTACCTCGCGTTCAAGCTGACCGCGCAGTCGGCGCAGACTGGCGTGTCGTCCCTCCGCGGCGCCTATTCGACGCCGCTGTGGGTTCTGCTGGGCGTCACCGCCGTCGTTCTGCTGATCGCCTGCGCCAACCTCGCGAACCTGATGTTCGCGCGGGCTGCCGCGCGCTCTCGCGAGGTGGCCGTCCGGCTGGCCATCGGTGCCTCGCGGGGACGGCTGGTGCGGCAGATGCTGAGCGAGAGCCTGTTGCTGGCGGCGTGTGGCGCCCTGGGCGGGTGGCTCCTCGCGCAGTGGTTCAGCCGCGGCCTCGTCGCCTTTCTCGACACCGACAGCTCGAGTCGCGTGTTCGTCGACCTGGCGCCGGGATGGCGCGTGTTCGGATTCATGTCGCTGCTTACTGGTCTGGCGTGTGTGCTGTTCGGCCTGACCCCGGCCCTTCGCGTCACCCACACCAATCCGGGCGAAACGATGAAGACCGGTGCGCGCGGCACCAGCGACGGTCGCGAAGGCGTGATGATCCGTCGCGGCCTCGTCGTGCTGCAGGTCGCCCTGTCCCTCGGTACTGGTCGTGGGTGCGCTGCTGCTGGGCGGAACGTTGCGCAATCTCATGACGCTCGATCCGGGTTTCGTCACATCCGGCGTGCTGGTGGCCAGCCTCGACCTGAGACACGCCGGCGTTCCCGCCGACCGTCGCATCGCGCTGGCCGACCAGATGGTGGAGCGGGTGCGGACGCTCCCGGGCGTGCGCTCCGCGGCCCAGTCCTTTCTGACACCGGTGAATGGCGGCATGTGGAACAACAACGTCGTGTTCGACGGCGCCGTCGCCGGCCTGTCCAATTTCAATGCCGTCGGCGACGGGTTCTTCAGAACATTGGGAACGCCGTTGATCGCCGGCCGCGATTTCGAGCGCCACGACGCCGGATCGTCCACGCACGTAGCGATCGTCAACGAAGCATTCGCCCGTCAGTTCCTCAAGGGACGAAATCCGATCGGCCAGGTCTTCCAGATCGAAGATGCGCCCGGTGTGCCGAGGACCGACCACCACATCGTCGGCCTCGTCAAGGACACGAAGTATCGAGATCTCCGCGAGCCATTCGGTCCGATCGCCTACTTCGCGAGCAATCAGGACACCGATCCGGGTCCGTTTCCGCAGATCCTGGTGTCGTCGGACGTGCCGCTGGCGAGCATCTCCGCGGCCGTGACGCAGATCGTTTCGCAGGTCAATCCGAACGTCCTGGTGCAGTATCAGACGATGACCGCGCAGATCCGGTCATCGCTCCTCAGCGAGAGGCTGATGGCCACGCTCTCCGGATTTTTCGCCGGCCTGGCCGCGCTGATCGCCGCCATCGGGCTCTACGGCGTGATGTCGTACATGGTGGCCCGGCGTCGGGTCGAGATCGGCATCCGCATGGCGCTCGGCGCCGATCGGACAGCCGTCATCGGCTTGGTGATGCGCGAGGCCGGGGTGCTCCTGGCGCTTGGCGTGCTGGCTGGCGGTCTGCTCGCGGGCTATGCCGCGCGCTTCGCTTCGACGCTGCTCTACGAGCTGAAACCATGGGATCCGGCGAGCTATGCGATCGGACTTTCGCTGATGGCCTCGGTCAGCATCCTGGCGAGCTGGCTGCCGGCGCGGCGCGCGGCGCGTCTGCCGCCGACCGTTGCCCTCCGCGCCGAATAGTGGTCCCCGGCCCTCGGCCCTCGACCGATCAGGAATGCACGCCCGGCGCCTCGTGCCCGGTGCGGGCGACGTATTCCGCATACGAACCGGGATAGGCGTGCGGCTGCGTCTCGGTGCCGGACTCTCCGCCGAGCTCGAGGACCCGGTTGCTGAGCGCACGCAGGAATGCGCGATCGTGCGAGACGAAGAGCATCGTGCCTTCGAAGTCGGAGAGCGCCGCCAGGAGCATGTCCTTGGTGGCGAGATCCAGGTGGTTGGTCGGCTCATCCAGCACCAGGAAGTTCGGTGGCTCGAGCAACATCCTCGCCATCACCAGACGGGTCTTCTCGCCGCCGGACAACGCGCGGATCTTCTTGTCGATTTCGTCGCCGGAGAATTGAAACGCGCCGGCGAGATTGCGCAACATGCCGATCGACTCGTTGGGAAAGTCCCGCTGGAGCTGCTCCTCGATCGTGAGCTCCGGATCGAGCAAGTCGAGCGACTGCTGGGCGAAATAACCGAGCTTCAAGCTCGCCCCCAGCTTGATCGACCCCTCGTCGGGAGGCAGCACGCCGGCGACCATCTTCAATAGCGTCGACTTGCCGGCGCCGTTCTTGCCCATGACGCACCAACGCTCACCCCGCCGGACGGTCAGGTTCAGTCCGTCGTGGACGGTGCGCCGGCCATACCGCTTTGTCACTCCCTCGAGCGTGGCCACCTGATCGCCCGAGCGCGGCGGCGTGCGGAAATCGAACGTCACGACGCGGCGTTTCTTCGGCAGCTCGACGCGCTCGATCTTCTCCAGCGCCTTGACGCGGCTCTGCACCTGCGCCGCCTTGGCGGCGTGCGCGGCGAAGCGTTCGATGAATCGTTGCTCCTTGGCCAGCATCGCCTGCTGCCGGGCGTAGGCCGCCTCGCGATTGGCCTCGCGAATGGCCCGTTCCCGCTCGTAGAAATCGTAGTTGCCGGAGTAGGCGGTGATTTCGCCGCCATCGATTTCCGCAATCCGGGTGACGATGCGGTTCATGAACTCGCGATCGTGCGAGGTCATGAGCAAGGCGCCTGGCAGCGACTTGAGGAAGTCCTCGAGCCAGATGATCGACTCGATGTCGAGGTGGTTGGTCGGCTCGTCCATCAGCAGGACATCTGGCCTTCCGAGCAGTACCCGCGCCATGGCCACGCGCATCTTCCACCCGCCGGAGAGCGCGCCGACATCGCGGTCAATCTGGTCGTCGTCGAACCCGAGACCATGAAGGACTTCACGGGCCTGCGCTTCCAGCGCGTAGCCGCCGAGGTGTTCGTATTCGCCCTGGACCTCGCCGAAGCGAGCCAGGATGCGATCGATGTCGTCGGCCCGCGCGGGATCGGCCATCGCCACATTCAGCCCTTCCAGCTCGTGGTGCAGCAGACCGACGCGGCCGCTGCCGGCGATGGTTTCGTCGATGACCGATCGACCGGACATCTCCTCGACGTCCTGGCGGAAGTAGCCGATGGACAGCTTCTTCGGCACCGAGACGTCCCCCTCGTCAGGCGCCTCGTCGCCGACGATCATCCGGAACAGCGTGGTCTTGCCGGAACCATTCGGCCCGACGAGACCGACCTTCTCGCCGGGGTTGAGCTGGAACGAGGCGTCGACGAAAAGGACCTGCCGGCCGTACTGCTTGCTGATCCGGGTGAATGAAACCATTACTTCCAGTCGCACCAGTTCACAGGCGCCAGCCAGTCCATGCCGGTATCGCCAATGGGCGCTCCGGGCGGCGCGTCGAAGGTCACCGGTTCCTTGACTGCCTCGGCCGGCCGCTCGAGGAATCGTTTGATGTCGGTAGCCATCAGCAGGGTGGACGCGCTGTCTTCACTCGTCGCGACGCCGAGCGGCGACGCAGTCTGGATCTGGCTCAACTTCCGGGTGGCGACGGCGCGCACTTGCGGCATCGGCGCGCCGCCGGCGAGCCACATCAACCGTTCGACGAGTGCACGCGACGTGGCTCGGCGGATCTCCTGCTCGTACGGCGTTGACGCCTCGGCCTTGAAGGTCGCCGCGATCATCCGGTCGATCACGTCGTCAAGACCAGGAAGCGAGGGATCGATCGCGTGCTGCCCGACGATGCGCGCGGCGCGATCCGGTTGCAGCAGGAAGCCGATGGTGACGTCGGCGGCGGTGGCGGCCGGGCTGATCGGATCGAAGCCGTCGCCGGTGTAGCGCGCGAACAGTTCACGATGCCGCGCCCATCCAGACGGCCGCGGGGGAATCTTGTCGAGGGCGTTCTTGGGAATCGCCAGTTCTGACGGCTTGAGCGTGACCGCGAGCGCGTCGAGCGCGGCAACCTGCGCCGCCGCCGCCACCGGCTTGACCGGCGGTCGGCCATCGCCGCGGATGGCGTAGATGTAGTCGAGGCCTCCGACCGCCGACGCAGCCGCTTCGACCGAGTAGCGATGGTACATATACAGCGGCACCAGCGCCTCTTCGATGGTTGCCATCGGCTGATCTCTCTTGATCACGGTCTCGTCGAAGCGGTTGAGCGCGGCCCGCCGAACCTTCATGATTCGCGTCAGTTCGGTCGCGACATCCGTCCCGTTGTTCCACTGATCCACCTTCGGGTTCGAATCGGTGTCCTGATTCGTCATGTAACGAAGGTCCTGCGCCCAGGCGTCGTCGAGGATCTTCCGGAGGGCGGCGGGCTCGTCGGTTCCTTTCGGAAAGTCCTGGTAACCGTAGGCAATCGACACTTTGTCCCAATCGCCGATGCCGACGGCATAGGCGTCCGACAGATCGATTGTGCCGTCGTCGCGTAACTTCTCGAGCGGGTGCGGATAGTCCATGACCGAGATGCGCCCCTTGGCGCTGTCATAGTACTGGTGGCCGAGCCCCAGCGTGTGACCGACTTCGTGCGCGGCGAGCTGACGGATGCGGGCGAGTGCGGTCTGCGCGAGAATCGCCGGTGTTTCGGTTCCGGTCTTGTAGGGGGCGAGCAGGCTCTCAAAGATCAGGTAATCCTGCCGATCGCGCAGCGATCCCAGTGTCACGGTTCCCTTGATGATTTCGCCGGTGCGCGGATCGGAGATCGAGCCGCCGCTGCTCCAGCCGCGCGTCGAACGGTGGACCCAGTTGATCATGTTGTAACGGATATCCATCGGGTCGGCGCCCTCGGGGAGGAGCTCGACCCGGAACGCATTGCGGTAGCCGGCGGCCTCGAACGCCTGGTTCCACCAGCCCGCTCCTTCGAGCAGCGCCGACCGAATCGGCTCCGGCGTCCCACGGTCGACGTAGTACACGATCGGCTTCACGGGGTCGCTCAGTCGCGCCGACGGATCGACTTTCTGCAGGCGATGGCGACGAACGAAGCGCTGCACGATTGGCGCTCCCAGCGGCGCCGAGTAGTCGACATATTGCAGGCCGCCGTATCCGGCGCGCGGATCGTCATAGCGCGGCTTGTAGTTACCGTCGGGCAGCTCGGCGAACGTGTGATGCTCGCGAAGTGTCACCGCGTCGCCGGACGGCGTGACGCTGGCGACCGAGCCGGAGAACATCCCGAAGCCCGCGCCCTCACCGGTTGGGATGGCGGATCCCACCGGAGCCGGACCTTGAACCGGTCCGCCACCACCGCGACCACCACCCCCGCCGCCTTCGTTGACGAACGTCAAGATGACGTCGACCTCGGTGTTCTTGGGAAACACTTTCGTCCATGGCATGTCGATCGCGCTGCGGGTGCGATCGACGCGAAAGGTACCCGGCCGCAGGCGCGGCGTCACGTTGTAAGCGTCCCGCAGGAAGAAATCGGTGGCATCGACCAGCACCCGGCCGTCGGTCTCGGCGCCGACGGTGAACCCCCACAACACCGATTTCGCGAACGCATCCTCGACGTCCCGTCGCTCCTCGGGGTTGGTCGTGTTCGCCCTGAAGGTGTAGTTCGGCTGCACCATCAGGACGCGCGGTCCGATCCGTTGGAAGGCCACAATCCGCCCAGGCCCCGACACGCCGCGATCCAGGCCGATGTCGTTCGATCCCAGGCCCGAGCTCAGGCCGGCCGAGTAGAGGATCTCGGTGTTGATCTTGTTGATCTCCATCCACAGGGACCCGGTCTTCTCGTCCCAGTAGAGCGGCAGGAATCCATCGAGCTTCTGCAGACCGGTGGTGCGGTCGTCGATGGAGGGCATGCGCGCCGGCGGCTGGCTGCCGGAGGCGGCCCGCGGCGTCGGCGGCGCCTGCGCCGCGCGCGGCGACGCAAGGGAGATGATGGACAGAGTAATGACGAAAAGAATGCGTGGCAGCAATCGAGGCATGGCGAGATCTTAGCGCAGTCGCAACGGCGCCAGGTCGTGCTACTGCTCGGCGATCTTCTTGACGATGGCTTGCGCGGTCGGGAGGCTGACGTTGCAGGTCGGATCGTCGAGGCGGCACTGCGCCACCGTGAGACCGCAGCCGCACGTGCAGTGCTCGGTGTTGAGCTGCTGGAGCGCCTCGGCTCGTTTCTCGCCGGTGAGCGGCGACAGATCGATGCCGGGAATCTTGTTGGCCTGCGCGGCGTTGGCGAGTCTCACCTTGTCCTCGTCGTCCACGAGCTCGACGCGCGCGTCGACCGTCATGCCCGCCAGCGATCGCATTTCGATCTCGGTGAGTGAGGGATTCAGCAGGCCGACGTGCTTCTGCGCGATGCGATGCTCCAGATCGATGAAGAACGACGTCGGCAGCGCGTAGACGTTGGGAAAGAGGCGCTCGATCTCCGGAGTGCTCATCACCACCGGATAGTTCATGTGATGGGCTTGGGCGAAGCGGGCCACCTGTTCCGGCGAGCCTGAGTCCTGCGAGACGCCGATGATCTGCAGCTGGTCGCGGTACTTGTCCTGGAGCGCGATCAGATCGGGAATCTCCTCGCGGCACGGGGGGCACCACGTCGCCCAGAAGTTCACCAGGATCACCTTGTTCTTGAACTCAGCCGTGGAAATCTGATGTCCGGACAGGTCGGCGGCCGCAAAGACCGGAACCTCGACGCGCTCCTTCAGGAACCTGAGGGTGGTGCCGGCGGCGCTCGCATGCGTCAGGTCGTGCTCTACCCGGCGGGTATAGCGAACCATCGCAGCGACCGAGGCCACAGCGACCAGTGCGACGAGGATGGTGAGCAGCAGGCGGCGGGGCGTCATGTATAAGATGAATTATGACGTACGGCACCTATTCGGCGGGACAGGCGCTGGCCGGGCGCGTCCAGGGCCGGTTTGCCCGGGACCTCGACGCGGCTCGTCAGCACGGCGCCGCCAACCTCGCGCCTCTGCCGTCGATCGAGTCCATCGACGCCGTGATTGATGCCGCTTTCTGGACCAGTTTGCGCCGCGAGGAGGTGTACGTCCCGAAGATTTCGCTGGCCCTCCTGCCTCGCGAAGCGACCTCCCACGCGCTCATCTTCGAGCGGCGGCTGCCGCTGATTCCTTCAGCCCTGGCCCGCGTCGCCCCCGCCGTCGAGCGCCCCGGGATCCATCTGGGGGTGTGGCCGGACGGCGATGGCATCTGGGTCTGGGGGACCACCCGCGTCCTGCCGAAATACTGTCTCGTCCTCGAGGTCGCCGCCCCCGGCCTGCTCGTCGTCAAACAGCAACGCGGAGGCGATCAGACCAAGTACGCGAACATCGCCGTCCTCGAAGGCGAACAGGTGAAGTTCGTCGACGAGAACGCGTCGAGCCTTCCGGATTGCCCGTCGCTCCTGACCTCGCTCCTCGGCTTCGACGCGCCGGCGTCCTGGAGCGATTCGCTCAACGTGCTGGTGCAGCTGTCGGTCTCGATGCGCGCGCACGGCCGTGGCGGGCTCCTCCTCGTCGTCCCTGGGGGCACCGCCGCCTGGCGCGACTCCATCGTCATACCGATTCTCTACGAGCAGGCGCCACCCTTTTCAGGGCTGTCCGAGTTGATGCGGCAGAACATCACGACGCGCCAGGAGCACGGGTGGCAGGAGGATTTGAACCGGAACGTCGAGATGATCGCCGGGCTGACGGCCGTGGACGGCGCCACCCTGCTGACCGACACCTACGAGCTGCTGGCCTTCGGCGCCAAGATCGCCCGGCGGCGGGGGTCGCCGCCGGTGGAACAGGTCACCGTCACCGAACCGATCGAAGGAGGGGAGGCGTCGGTCGTCCATCCGACCGAGCTCGGCGGCACGCGGCACCTGTCGGCCGCGCAGTTCGTCTACGACCAGCGCAACGCGGTCGCCCTGGTGGCGTCGCAGGACGGCCGGTTCACGATCTTCGCGTGGTCGCCGTGCGAGGACATGGTCCACGCCCACCGCGTTGAAACGCTCTTGTTGTAAACCGGGGATCGGCGGCCGTGACCCCGATTATCCGCCCTCCCACTTGTTGATGATCGTCTCCCGCAAATCGAACCCGAAGGCGCGTTCGCTGACGACCACGATGGGTGGCCCCTGGAGGCGCTTGTAGACCGCGCGCCGCATGGAGCGGGCGACGCTGCGAACGAGGGCCCGGAAGCTGTCAACGGTGTGCTTGTCGTAAATCGTGCGCCCTTCACTGTCGGGCGCAAAGCGGATCGGGTCGAGCGCCCGGCGCTCGAACAGCTTCACCAGGTCCTCCGCGCCAGCCTGCCGCTCCACGATCTCGCCGACGACCGGCGACACGACGGAGTAGTCGAAGGGATCGTACTGACCTTCGGCGAGCTCCGCTGACGGCGTGATCCGAAAGGTTTCTTCGGGAATCTTTTCCGCACCATGCCGCTGGTTGACGTGGCGCGCCAGTCGATACACGTCCATCTTGGAGAGATCGCCAATCAGCGAGATCCCCCCGCACATGTCGCCGTACAACGTCGCGTAACCCAGCGCGATCTCGGTTTCGTTGCCACATGAAATGAGCAGGGCGCCGGTGTCGTTCGATTCCGCCATCATCAGCAGGCCGCGGATGCGGGCGTGCAGGTTCTCGCGGGTCAGGTTCTGCGCAATCGGATGGGCATGCGTCTCGAAGACCTCGCGGACGTGCTCGTCGAGCGCTTGAATCGGGATGACCCCGTAGCGGACGCCGAACGCCGCCGCCAGCCGGTTGGCAATGCCCTTGGTCGTCTCGGTGTTGAACCGGGAGGGCAGGTTGTAGGCCACTACCTGGTCGGCCCCGAGCGCATCGACCGCAATCGCCAGGGCCAGCGCCGAATCGATGCCGCCGGAAACTGCCACGATGGCGCGCGTGAAGCCCGTCTTTCGCATGTAGTCGCGGAGCGCCATCACCAGCGCGTCGTACATCTCGCGCTCGCGATCCTCCTCGGGGAGTGGCATCGCCGGCGTCCGACCGTTCTGCCCGTCCACGTCGACGACGACGAGATCCTCCGAGAACTGGCGGCCCATCGCGACGAGGCGGCCGAGGCCGTCGTAGGCGAGGCTTTCGCCGTCGAACGGAATGATGTTCTTGCCGTTGTCCGCCGCGCCGACGGTGTTGACGTAGAGAATCGGCTTGCCGAGGCTCCGGATGTGCGAGCGAATCAGCCGGTCGCGGATGTGGCGTTTGCCCGGATAGTACGGCGACGCGTTCAGGTTCAGCAGGATGCCGGCACCCTTGCGGCTCAGCTCGGCGAGCGGCTTGATGTCGTAGAACTCGTCCCACATGTCTTCGCAGATCGAGACGCCGAGTCGTTGGGCGGCCGCGCCGCCGGGCACATCGACCGGTTCGCGCCGATCGGCCGGGGTGAAGAACCGTTTGTCGTCGAAGTAGCGATAGTTCGGCAGCAGTGACTTGCGCGCTCGCTGCAGGATCCGGCCGTCGCGGACGACCGCCGCGGCGTTGTACTTCCTGATCGTACCGCTGTCGTTGCGGGCGCTCGGATCGACATCGACGAAGCCGACGACCGCCGTGATGTCGCGCGCCGCGGCGGCGATCTCACGCATCGCCCGCTCGTTGGCGGCGAGAAACTCGGCGTCCTCCACCAGATCACCGATGCAGTAGCCCGGCAACGCCATCTCGGGCGTGACGACGAGATCGGCTCCTCGCTCGGCAGCGTCGCGGAGCGCGGTGAGAATGCGGGTGGTGTTTCCCGGGATGTCGCCGCTGACCGGGTTGATTTGAGCGAGAGCGATGCGCATGCGTGTTTATCGGATCGTAGCAAAGCCCCGCGGGTGTGACAGAACGAGGGCGCGGCGCCTGCCATCACAGGGTGACACTGTCCTCCAGTACCAGAGACACGGGACCGCCAACGCTGCAATCACGCGAGACCTGGCCGCGTCACCAGGGTACCTGCCTTGCACGATGGCCCTCAGATCCATTGGAAGTATGGCATTTCGGTGACCGGAACTGAGGAGTTGACCGTGAGGCAACGAAAATATCTGAATCGCCGCGAGGCGCTCGGCACGCTCGCGGCGGTGTGGGCCGCAACGACAGCCGCGTGCGGATCGTCCTCGCCGACGAGCCCGACAACGACAACCACGACCGGATCGGCGAGCGGCGGCACCTCGAATGGCGCCTGCGTTGCGACGGCGTCCGAGACCGCTGGTCCGTATCCCGATCGACTCGGCATGCTGGGAAACACCGCTTTTTTCCGTCGCGACGTCACCGAGGGTCGGTCGGGCCTGTCGCTCGCGCTGACGCTGACGATTGTCAATACCGCCAGCGCGTGCAGTGCTGTGGCCAACGCGAACGTCGAGATCTGGCAGTGCGACGCATCGGGAAATTACTCAGAGTACGCGCAGCCCGGTTACGACGGCACCGGTCAGACATTTCTGCGTGGGCTCCAGACCACCGACGCCAGCGGGAAGGTGACATTCCAGACGGTTTACCCGGGTTGGTACGCGGGCCGCACGACGCATATCCACGTCGAAGTGTTCGTCAACGGCGCGTCGGTCAAGACCACACAGGTCGCCTTTCCCGAGGACATCACCGCTCAGGTCTATGCCAGCGGCGTCTACGCGGCGAAAGGGCAGAACCCCACCCGCAATACGAGCGACAACGTGTTCTCGGATGGCACCAGCACCGAGATGGCCACGCTGTCGGGCAGCGTCGCCAGCGGTTACAGCGCCACCCTGACCATCGGGATCGCGGTGTAGTCTTGTAGCCGTAGACGTGCGCTTCCCCCATGCGATCGTCGTGGCGGCCGCCGTCTCGATGGCCTGCGCCGGCGTCGCGTCGCCGCTGCGCACCGACGGGACGCGCATTCTGTTCATCGGCAACAGCCTGACCGCTACCAACGGCCTGCCCGCCATGGTCGAGGCCATCGGTGCCTCGGCCGGCGAGCGCGTCGAGTGTACGTCGGTGGTGTATCCCGACTTCAGCCTCGAGGATCACTGGACGCGGGGCGACGCGCGGCGGGCGATTCAGCGCGGCGGCTGGTCCTTCGTGGTCCTGCAGCAGGGGCCGTCCGCGCGACCCGACTCACGGGTCCTGCTCCGCGATTACGTTCAACGCTTCCATCGCGAGATCGTCGCGGCCGGTGGGCGGACCGCGATCTACATGGTCTGGCCGCCGAAGGTCCGGGCGGGGGATTTCGACGAGGTCAGCCGGTCCTACGCGCTTGCTGCCGCCGACGTACACGGTACGCTGCTGCCCGTTGGCGACGCCTGGCGCGACGCCTGGCGGGACGATCCGTCACTCGCGCTTTATGGCCCCGATGATTTTCATCCATCCCCGCTGGGCAGCTATCTTGCCGCGCTGGTCATTCACAATCGGCTGACTGCGCGACCGATCGGGACTCCGCCGACGCAACTCACGTCCACGGCCGGTACGTTTCCGAAGATTGCGCTGACGCCACGCGCGGCCGCGATCCTGGGACGAGCCGCTGGCCGCGCAGACGCGCCGCGCTAGTGGCCCAAGCGTCCGCTTGCGGACGCCATCGTCGCAGTTTCGAACGGTCCCGCTCGAAATCCTCCCGTAACCGATTGATCGACAGCGCGATAGCTCGGCACGACGCTGGCAAATGTGAACGGGCTCTGCCATTCGGCTCGGCCGTAAAAAAAGAAGTGCGGACGCAGGAGCCAAGGGACCAACCACCCGTCTAAGAGGAATATGCGGATCAGCTCGACAATTGCCGCTGGCGCTGTTCTGTGCTGCGCCCGGGTCCGTGTTTGCGCAATCAGCGCTGTCGGGCGATCACATCGCGATCACGCGCGCGGCCGGCAAGATCACCATCGACGGCGACCTGTCCGATGAAGGGTGGCAGCACGCGACCCGCATCGACAAATGGTACGAGGTCAATCCCGGGGACAACACCGAGCCGAAGGTCAAGAATGTCGGCTATCTCACCTACGACGAGCATTTCTTCTACGCCGGCTTCGAGTTCGACGACCCGAACGTGTCGTCGATGCGGGCGCCGTACTCGGATCGCGACAACCTGGGCGACGGATTTTCCGATTACGGCGGCTTGATCCTCGACTCGCGGAACAGCGGTCGCACCGCCACCTTCTTCGTCGTCACGCCGCGAAACGTCCAGTACGACGCGGTCACCGACGACTCGTCCGGCGAGGATTCGTCACCGGATTTCTTCTGGGACTCGGCGACCAGGATTACCGAGCACGGATGGACGGTCGAAATCCGCATTCCGTTTTCGTCGCTGCGCTACCGCACCGGCAACCCGCAGACCTGGGGCGTGCTGCTCTACCGCAACTATCCGCGCGATCGTCGGTATCAGTTTTTTTCAGCCAAGCTGCCGCGCGGCGGGAATTGTTTCATCTGTCGATCCAACATCCTCACTGGTCTCGAGAATCTGCCGGGTGGCGGCCACCTCGTGGTCGCGCCGTATGCGAGCGGTACGTCGAACGCCGAGCCGCGCGACGAGCTGGGCTCGCCGCTCGCCGGAGGGTCGGTGGAGCCGCACGCCGGCGTCGACGTCAAGTACACGCCCAACGCTGACAACGCGGTCGACTTCACGATCAAGCCGGACTTCTCCCAGGTCGAAGCCGACACCGCGCAGATCTCCGCCAACGAGCGGTTCGCGTTGTTCTTTCCGGAGAAACGCCCGTTCTTTCTCGAGGGGGCCGATCTGTTCCAGACGCCGATCCAGGCGGTCTATACGCGGACCATCACCGCGCCGGTCTGGGGCGGTCGTGTGACGGGCAAGGACCACGGCGTGCGCTACACGGTACTCGTGGCGGACGACAAGGGGGGCGGCAGCGTCATTCTGCCCGGCCCGAACGGCTCCGACCTCGCCACCCAGGACTTCGGCTCGACCGACGTTGTCGCCCGCGTCAAGCGCGATATCGGGCTGTCGTTCGTCGGGATGCTGTTTACCGATCGCGAGGCGCATGGCAGCGACGCGCCGGGATCGACCGGGGGCGGCGATGCCAACAACCGGGTATTCGGCCCGGATTTCCAGTGGCGATTTTCCGGGACCGACTATATCTCCGGTCAGTATGTCTACAGCACGAGCCGCACGCCGAATCGCCCGGACTTGGCCGACGAATGGAATGGCCAGCGGCTGAACGGTCACGCTGCGGATCTGCAGTGGGGCCACAGCACCACACACCTCGACGCGTTCGCCGACTACCGCGACATTTCAGATGGCTTTCGCGCCAACAACGGCTTCGTCCCGCAGGTTGGCGTTCGCGAGACGGTCGGCGGCGGTGGCTGGACGGTTCGGCCCAAGGGCTTTCTCTCGCGGCTGCGGACGTTCATCAACGTCGACCACCAGGCCGATCGATCCGGAAATCTCATCAGCCGCGACATCCAGCCTGGCGCGGGCATGGACACCCCGTTGAACGGATTTCTGCAGTTCCGTTACGCCGACGATCGGATTCGGGCCGGCGATGTACTGATCGACCGCAAGCAGTTCGGGTTCGTCGCGCAGTTCAGCCCGTCGCGACGCCTGCCCCAGGTCAGCGTCGACGGCCGTGTCGGTCAGGAGATCGACTTCGACAACGCCAGACCAGGCCATGGCTCCACGATCAACTTCAACGCTCGCATGAATCCGACTCAGCATCTCGAGCTGGCGCTGGTCGAGAACATCCGCTGGCTCAACGTGGACAATCCGGTGGGCGTCGAGCAGCGCTTGTTCACCGCCAACGTGTCGCGCCTCAGGTCGACTTACACCTTCACGTCGAAGCTGTTCGTCCGCGGCATCGTGCAATATGTTTCCACCGATCGCGACCCGTCTCTCTATCTCACCCCGTGACTCGACGATCCGGCGATTTGAGCGCCTCGGCACTGCTCGCCTATAAACTGAACTGGCAATCGGTGCTGTTCATCGGATACGGTGACGATCGGGAACTGACCGACCTGGAACGCCTGGCGCCCCTCGACCGGCAGTTCTTCGTCAAAGTCTCGTACGCGTTCCAGCGTTAACCTCCGCTTCAGCTCCGCGACGCGGATCGCTGCCGGAGACTGCGTCGATCGACGAATCCGCGGACGACGAAGGGACGGACATCATGGCGCTCAGCCCGATCGAACAGACGCTTCGCGATCTGCGCTACGGCACGCGCAGCCTGCTGAAGAGCCCGGGCTTTTCCGCCCTCGCCGTGCTGTCGCTGGCTGTCGGCGTCATGGCCACCACGGTCATCTACAGCGTGTTGCACGCGGTCGTCCTCGACCCCTTTCCCTACAAGGACGTCGACCGCCTGAGCAGCGTGCGGGTGACGGGGGAGACGCAACGCGGCTTCCGGACCTACTACTCGGTCGACCAGTTCCTGGAGATTGCCGACCGGAGCACGATCTTCGACGGCGTGATCGCCTCGACGATCAGCGACGTGCTGTGGGTGGGCGACGGAGATCCCCAACGCCTGCGCGGCAATCACGGCAGCTTCAACACCTTCGACGTCATGGGCGTGCCGCCGCTGATCGGCCGGACGCCGACGCGTGAAGACGCCGCGCCGGGCGCCGCGCCGGTTGTCGTGCTCGGCTACCGGTTCTGGCAACGGCAGTTCGGCGGCGACCCTGGAGTGCTGGGGCGCCAGCTGCGACTCAACGACGTGATGCGAACGGTGATCGGCGTCATGCCGAAGCGCTTCATGTGGCGAGGCGCCGACGTGTATCTGCCCCTCGCTTTCACCCGAGGCCAGGCGATCGAGGATGTCCGGCAGGTCCACCTCCTGGGGCGGCTGAAGCCTGGTGTCACGCCGGCGCAAGCCGAGGCCGACCTCCGGCCGATCATCGCCGACCTGAAGAAACGGGAGCCGGATCAGTTTCCCGACAAATGGCGCGTCGGCGTGCTGCCGTTCACCGAGACGTTTCCCAGCGGCATCACGCAGTGACATCTGGGTTCTGTTCGGCGCGGTCTCGCTCCTGCTCGTGATCGCCTGCGCCAACGTGTCGAACCTGCTGCTGTCGAAGGCGACGACGCGTCAGCGCGAGATGACGGTCCGCGCCGCGCTGGGCGCCAGCCGAGGTCGATTGATTCGGCAGCTGCTCACCGAGAGCCTGATCCTTGCGCTCGCCGCGGGTGTCGTCGGCGTACTGCTCGCCTATGCCGGCCTGCCGGCTATTCTCGCGCTGGTGCCTCCGGGAACCATCCCGGACGAATCGGAAATCGGGCTGAACGGGTCTGTGCTGATCTTCACGCTCGCGCTGTCCGCGCTGACCACCGTGCTCTGCGGCCTGGCGCCGGCGCTGCACGGCAGCGGACGCGACGTCGCGCAGTCGATGCGAGAAGCGGGACGGGGGTTGGCCGGCAGCTCCAGTCAGGCGTTTCTCCGCAAGGGTCTCGTGATCGCCGAAGTGGCGCTGTCGCTGATGCTGCTGGTCGGATCGAGCCTCCTCGTTCGCACCTTCGTGGCGATCCAGAACGTGGATCTGGGTGTCCCACCTGAGCAGATCCTCACCATGCGCATCCCGCTGGCGCCCGCGCGCTATCCGGATGCCACCCGGCGCGTCCGGTTCTATCAGGAGCTGATCGAGAAGGCGAGCGCCGTGCCGGGCGTCGCGGCCGTCGGCCTGAACACGGGGCTGCACCCATTCGGAAACTTCAGGGCTGTTGTCGATGTCACCGGTGCCGCGTCGAACGCCGATCCGGTGATCGTGCACCAGATCAACGACGCGTACCTGAGTGCGCTCGGGATTCGACTCCTCTCGGGCAGGTCCTTCACGTCCACGGACGTGAACAGCGCCCGCCAGGTCGCGCTGGTGAACGAGCGATTCGTCAAGAGCCGGCTCGAGGCGCGCGTCCCAATCGGCCAGATCGTGCGCGTGCCTCGACTGCGCCAGCCGCCATTCTCGGTACGCGACGAGGCGTTCGAGATCGTCGGCGTGGTCAGGGACACCTTCAACCAGGGGCTCGCGAACCCGGTGCTGGCCGAAGTCTACCTGCCGTTCACGGTTGCCGGTGTCGGGAACGTCTTCATCGTCCGCGCGCAAGCCGATCCCGCGGCCATCACCCGTACGGTGGTGAACCAGGTTTACGAGATCGATCGCAAGCAGCCGGTCACGTCAATTCAGACGCTCGATACGCTGTTGAAGGAGGACGAGTACGCAACCCCGCGGTTCAACCTGACGCTGCTCGGCGCGTTTGCGATTCTTGGCGTGGTGCTCGCGATTGTCGGCGTCTACGGCGTGATGTCGAGCGCGGTGGCGCAACAGAAGCAGGAGATCGGCGTCCGCCTCGCGCTCGGCGCCAGCGGCGGAGACATCATGCGGATGGTGCTGGCTCGAGGGTCGCGGCTGCTGCTGGTCGGCATGGCCATCGGCCTGCTCGGCAGCTTCGCCGCCGCCCGTTTCCTCGCGCGGCAGGTCTGGAACGTGCCGTCGTTCGATCCGCTTGCCTTCGCCGGGGTTTCTATCCTCTTGCTGGTTGCCGGTCTTCAGGCCTGCTTCTGGCCGGCCCGGCGTGCCGCGCGCATCGATCCCCTCACAGCGCTGCGGCAGGACTAATCTGCGCCCAGAGCCGCGCCGCTGTCGACGCGATCCGCTTGGCCAGATGGATACGGAGACGTAGCGCGATCCCGCGAAGTCGATCCCCCGTCGTGCAGGGCCGGACGTCCACGACGCGGCCGAGGAGCTGGATGGCCGGTACTGGTCTATCGCACGCCAGGTGTGCGTCTCCGCGAGTCACGATCGCGCGCCCGCGTTGCGTCTTCCGGACCAGTCGATGCGCCACGAGCCGACCGCGCTCGACGTAGACGATCACGTCTCCCGGTTGCACGTCTTCGATGGTGGCGTGCACGAGGCGCACGAGTTGACCGGGCGGAATTGCCGGCAGCATGCTGTGCCCGGCCGCTCGGAAGGTCACCTTGCCGAAGCGACGCAGCGCCTCCGCGAAAAGCGCCGGTGCCGCCCGGCCGACCACCGTGTACTGATCCGGGGTCATGAGGGAAGTCAGGAGTTCTTTCGGTTGCCCTTGCACTGGCCGGGATTGACCTTTCCACACGCCAGCGCCATGGTTTCGAAGACTTCCTCGCGCACGAACGACGGCTTTTCGTAGGCCTTCTTCTCCGTCGCCGGCGGCTCAGAATCGCTCGTCTTCCGCGATGGTTTCTCGAGACTCATGCGACCACTCCTTCGCGTCCCTCATGGCTTGCCACGTCGATCGCGGTTGCTGCCGACGCCCGAAGTTGAGATTTTTCGCAGTCAGCCGAAGACGGCCCACGCATGCTGCCTTCCATATAGGCGAGGCCGGGGCACCGCGTACACGAAGGCATGTAGCTGCACGTCGAACAGGTTGGCAGATCGCGCACGCGAATCTCGCGCACCTCGTTCATTTGCGGCGAGCGGTACCAGATCTCGTCGAAGCGCTGCGCTCGCACGTTGCCGGTTGGCAACGGGAACTGCACGCACGGGTAGACGTCGCCATACGGTGAGATGTAGCACGCCGTGTGACCGGCGCTGCAGGGCCGCTCGTCCATGAGCTCGGCGGCGGGCTCAGGCGGTTCGCAGAGGCTGTCTCCCAGGAGCGACTTGTCGGTGAACACGCGCAGCAGCTGCGGTGCCGAGACTCTCAGGCTCACGATCGATCGATCGCCGTCCATTTTGGGGGTGATGGTCGGATCGATCGTGCACTCCACACCGAGCTCGGCGGCCAACGCGCGCACCGACGGATAGTCGTCGACGTTCTGTCGCATCAGGACGTTGGCGATCAGCACGCGCAGACCCTGCGCCTTGAGGAACCGAATCGCCGCCAGCGTTCGATCGAGAGAGCCGGGAACCTTGGTGATGCCGTCGTGGACGTCGGGTCGATGGGAGTAGACGCTGATCTGCACCTGGCGGACGCCGAGCTCGCGGATGCGCGCGGCGGCGCGCTCGCCGATCAGCAGACCGTTCGTCTTCAGCTTGATGTCGAAGCCCAGCTGCCGGGCGTAGGCCACCAGCTCGAAGAAGTCCTTGCGCAGCAGCAGCTCGCCGCCGCTGAAAATCAGGAACAACGTGCCCGCCGCTGCCAGTTGATCGAGCACGTGCTTCACTTCGGCCGTGGTCATTTCCCCATGGTCGTCGTGGTCCAGATAACAGTGCACGCAGCGTTCGTTGCAACGATACGTGAGATCGAAATGGACCGAGAGCGGCACGCCCTCGTCCAGGGCCCGATCCCACACCGCCTGCATCAGCGCGCTCATCGCCGCAGGTCCGCCGCACCGGCACCAGCGGCGCCGGCATCTTCGAAGGGGTGCGGCGAGGTCACCAGGACCCCGTGATCGACCAGCGCAGCGACGAACTCGTCGACATCCTTCAACGCGACCTCTCGATCGACCTCGAACTCCCGGCAGATCAGCTCGTCGACGATCGTATGGAGCGGCGTCCGCCCATCGGCCGCCTGCCACACCGTCGTGCCCACGCCGTTGAGGACGTACAAGCTCGAATCATCGGCGTTGAGGATCACCATCTCGCCGCCGACCTTCCGCGCCGCCAGCCGCGGCGCACGGGCGATGTAGAGGTCGTTCACAGAAGGGTCTCCCATACCTCGGAACCTGGAGCGAACGCCAGCCTGTACGCCGGGACCCTGGCCGCGAAGTCGCAGGTCGTGTCGAAGACGTGACCGGCCAGCGTCGAGTCGTTGGCGAAAAACAAAATATTGCGCATCAGCACGCGCACCGTCGCCGATCGCTCGAGACGCGTTCTCGTGGTTACCGGACCGCGAGCCAATTGGAAGATCGCGGCGATCGGAGCGGCGATCGGCGCGCCCACGTCGGCCCATTCGCCGGCAAAGGGCGTCCCGTAGGCACAGTAGGCGTCTCCCTGGCGCTTGACGTAGGAGATCTCGTCGGTCAGTACGACGGCATCTTCCGGCGCGTGTCGGACGATCGTGGTTTTGCCGGCCCCGGACGGCCCGGTGAACAGAAACGCCCGGCCGTTCCGGACCACGCTCGAGGCATGCAGCAGAAAGCCCTGCTCGCGGGAGAGTAGCAGGGTGTGGAGAATGCGCAGCACGGAGTCGGCGGCGTAGGGCGACAGCGCCTGCCGGATGGATCCGCGCTTCGCGTCCGGATCCCAGGTCGCATGGAAATCGCCGCGGCGCATCTCCCAGCGCCCGCCGTGCGTCGAGACTTCGACGTCCGCGTCGGGATTCAGGCCCGCCTCCGGGACCACGGTGATGTCGAACTCGAAGCGGGCGGCGTTCGGGCCGTTCGCGAAACGGTGGAATCGCCGTTCGAGCTGCTCGAGAAGCGCCGCGTTGTTCGTCTGCAGCGCGACCGGAACGTCGCCGACCTCGACGACGATCCTGGACCCGGATGACATCAGGTTCGGACTATAGCGCCTGCCGCCACGTGACGCAACGCTCGACGACATGGTTCAGAACGCCTGCGCCAGCTGCACGATCGTGCTCTGCGTGGTCGCGCTCACGCCAGCGGTGCCGAAGTAGATGTTGGCGGTCGCCATCGAGCCGGTCATCCCGGCCGTTCGCGTGTCGATGACGATTCCCGAGGTGACGCCGTCCACGGGCGCAAAAGATGAGGCCATCGCCGTCGGGGCGGCATCGGGTCCGCTGAAGCCCGCGCTGATGCGGTTCATGAACTTGTAGGTGCCGCTGCTGCCGCCGACGAAGAAGAAATCGGGGTTGGTAGCGGCCGCGGTGAGGAACTCGGTCGCCGCGCGCGATATCTTCCAGAACCGATCTGCGCATGCGCCGCCACCGTTCGCCAGTCTCGCGCGGCCACCACATGCCGGTGCGACCAGTCGCGCGGACCGCTCCGCCGCTCCTGCGCCTGTGCCGGTCCGAGGGCCTGCGCGAGCAGCATCAGGACGAGGGCCGCGGCCATGGTTCGGGCAAGCCTGCGTGCGAGTCACAGAGCACCTCCGAGGGTTCTGGCGTTGTCTGAGGCGACAGCGCCCTACGCAATGCGAGTGCCCGACCTCCCGGCTGAAATGCACCGGTTTTCGCGGGTCGGGGCACCGAGCTGTCCCATTGTGAAGCAGACCATGCCGGATTCCTCCGGAATCGCGCGAGCTCCCCACATAATGGAGGCCGTGGCGCTGACGGCTGACGAACGGACGGTTTGCGCGTGTCTGCGGTCGGAGATGGCGGTCGTGACGCCCAGCGTCCTCGCGGCGGCGCGGCGGCACCGGGTGCACCGCCTCCTTCACGATCGCCCTTCGCTGACCTTTTCCGATCCCCTTATCGAAGCCGCTCTGAAACGCGAGGTACTCCACGCGGCGGCGCTCGATGTCCGCGAGGAGGAGGAGACTCGCGCCTTGCTCGACGCCCTGTCGACCGACGCGATTGCCGCGATGGTCTTCAAGGGCGCGGCGCTGGCCCACGTCATCTACAGCGCCCCGTATCTGCGTCCGCGTACCGACATCGATATCCTGATTCGGGCCGAAGCTGTCGAGGCCGCCGGTCGCGTGCTGGAGAGGTGTGGCTGGACGCGACTGCCGGAACCGGCGCTCGACGAATCGGCCGCGCAGCGTCACTACGAGAAGCCAGGCCCCGGTCGCACGACCTGGCTCGTCGACCTGCATTGGAGAATCTCGAATCCGCGGATCTTCGGAGAGGCCGTCCAGTTCGGCGATCTTCGATCGCGCGCGATGCGGTTGCCAGCGCTGGGGTCCGCCGCCCTCGGTCCGTCGCGTGCGGACGGATTGCTGATCGCGTGCATGCATCGCGTCGCGCATCATGAGGACGACATCGACCTGCTGTGGCTGTGGGACGTACACCTGCTGGTCGAGACGCTTGCCGAGGGGGAGCGGGCGCTCTTCGCTCAGCTGGCGCAACGCGCCGCGATGACCGCCGTGTGCCGGCGCGGCATCGGTCTCTGCGCCGATCTCTTCGGCACGCGTAGCGCCCGCGACGTCCTCGATCGGCTGACGCCCTCCGCGCCGGAGCGCTCCGAACGATTCGTCGGCGGTGTGCGCCCGGTTGCCGTGTTCGCGTCGGACCTCGCCGCGATCAAGAGCTGGCGTTCACGCCTGCGTCTCGTCCACGAACATCTGTTCCCGCCCCTCACCTACATGCGTGAGCGATATCCGCGGTGGCCCTCCGCTCTGGTGCCGCTGGC
Organism: uncultured Acidobacteriota bacterium; assembly: GCA_963771415.1. Lineage (GTDB taxonomy): Bacteria > Acidobacteriota > Vicinamibacteria > Vicinamibacterales > 2-12-FULL-66-21 > CAWAZT01. The sequence continues at coordinate 563,715 of CAVYTI010000002.1, forward strand.
CTACGCGGTGCGGATCGTTCGCGGCAGCGCGAAGTGGTGGCGCCCGGTCGGGGTGACCACCGATGCCGGGGTCGGCCTGCGGGAACCGTGAGCTCCATTCCCGCGTCCACCGTGATTACTGCGTTGCCTCCAGCGCGATCACCTCGTAGTCGTTAATCGAGGGCACCACGAACCGAACGGTCGTACCCTCCTGGCGGAACTCGAGCGCCCGGTCCCGCCTCAACGCTCGCACCGCGCGGACGCTCCGGCCAGAGGGGATCTCGAACGTGACCGCCTGCTCCGCCAGCGGGTAGAACTGGCGGAAGAAGCCGCGCGTCATGTTCGGGTTGGTGTAGTTGAGCAGGTGCAACGCGTAGCCAACCGATGTTTCCCAGGCGAAGGTCTCGAGGATTCCGTTGCCGTCGATCTTTACGGGCCGCCTGCCGTCGACGAGCCAATCGACGGTGTTCTGCAGCAGCCGTGACAGATCGACGTTGCCCGAGCGCCAGAGCGTGCGGTCGATGTCGCCAGGAAAATACGCCACGCGCCCACCCTCGGCGGTGGCCCGGAGAATCGCGGCCGGCGACGAGGTATGCGGCGTTCGAGGAAACACCATTTCAGGAGGGAAGGCCGGGTAGGCCGGCACGACGGTCAAGGCGGCCGGGCGTGGATCAAGACTTCGAATCGGGACGCGGCTCTCGGCGCCGGGCAGAAGCGACGTTCCGTCGAATCCTCGAGTAATCGCGTGGCGATCGTCGATCCGCATATAACTGTTCCCGACGGGTCCCACGACCGCGCCGTCGACGCTCGCGCCAAGCACGTCCGCCAGGCCGAAGTCGCTGCGAGGCTCCCCCCACGGACCGTAGCGGGAGGATTCAAACGTAGCCAGCAGCGAGCCACCCGATCGCACGTAGGCGCGAATCGCCTGGCAGGCCTCCTCGTCCAGGTAGGCCACGTTGGGCAGGAGCAGCGCGCGATATCGGCGCAGACGCTCAGCCGAGAGACGGTCTTCGTGGACGAAATCGAAGAGGAAGCGTCCCTCGAGCAGGGCGTAATAGAGACCCTGCAGGTATTCGCTGGTTGGCACGCGGTCGCGTGCGCCGGAGCGATAGAAGGCGATCGTCCGTTGCGGATAAACGACGGCGATGTCTGCGACCGTGCTGACATTCCGGAAATGCGGCTCGTGAGCCGCCAGCCACTGGAAGAAATCGTGCCCGACACTCTTCCATCGGGTGTCTTCCGGCGCACCACCCAGCCAATGAAACCACGGCACCATGCCGCTTGCCGTCGTCTGTGCCATCCACATCGTCATTTCCGCGGGCGATTTGGTGACGTGACGCCAGGTGGGCTGACTGTTGCTGTACGCTCCCGTGACGTTGGTGATGGTGCGCCCGTCCATCACCGCCTGCGCCACGCGGCCTTGCTGGGCGCAATCCCAGATCGGCGTGTCGCCCGAGCGGCCCTGGTGGTCGGCGTTGAACCACGCGGCTGATTCGGCGAGTCGGCGCACGTTCTTGACCGTGCGGATGCCACCACCGAGATTGCCGACGTACACCGAGGCGCGTCCGCCTTCGGTGACGACCTGTTGCCAGGACGTCCAGATCCGGCCGATGCGATCCATCGACGCCTCGTAGAAGCGCCGGTAGACGTCGCTGGTGGCGTCGGTCTCCGGCGGCGGCGTGCCGCCGATCGTGGCGTAGACGCGCTGGCAGGATGCGCAGTAGCAGACGGTGAGTCCGCCGGTCGAAGGCCACCCGTTGGTGAAGAAGCCGTCAACCTGGTAGCGACGGTTGATCTCGCGGTAGATGGCCGGCATCTGGACGTCGAAGTACGGGCTGAACATGCAGGTCTTGAACAACCACGGCGCTTCGCCGTGCGGTCGCGGCGTGCCGTCGCGGTTGCGCTCGAACCACTCCGGACGGGCGTGCAGCGCTTCCTCATAGGCGTAGTTGCAGTCCATCCGCGCGACAACCTTCAGCCCGCGCTGCCGTGCAGCGGTGGCCAGCTCGCCGAACAGGTCGCGGGTCCCGAGGAATTCACTGCGGTGATGATAGGGAACCTCGGTCGGATAGAAGGCGAGGATGCCGCCGCCGTTGAGGAGCAGCGCATCGAGCTTCAGCGAGGTCCAGTACTCGATCCACTCCGCGACGTTGAGCGTCAGCGGGTCGCGTTCGTTGAGATTCAGCTGCCCGCACCGTCGCATGGTCTGATACCACGCCGGTTGGGCCGGCGGCTGGGGCGGCTCGAACGACAAGTGCAGCAGGGAAACGGTGGGCAAGGTGCCGAGAAACGTGCGGCGGCTGATCATGCGCGAGAGCATAGCCGAGCGCCTGACCTCGCGACCACTCGCGGCGGGGTGCACGCCCCCGCCACCGGCGGTATGCTATCGGCGCCAACCGCGGAGGTGAGGAAGATGGCTCGACGGTTCACTGTGCTGACGTTCGTTCTGATCGCGGGCCTCGCGTCAATCTGGCCCGCGCGCCTGTCGGGCGACGCTGAACGGCATCGGCTCTACGTGGCCGAGCCTGGCATTCGCAACTACGTTGAATACGGCGGCGTTGGCGTCCTCGTGTTCGACATGGATCAGGGCTACAAGTTTGTCCGCAGGATCCCGTCGTTCGAGGCTGCGCCAGGCACCGAGCCCGACAACGTCAAAGGGATCGCGGCACACGCCGACACTGGCCGGCTCTACGTTTCGACGATCAAGCGTCTGGCCGCCTTCGATCTGGCGACCGACAAGGTGATCTGGAACCGGGCCTACGACGGCGGCTGCGACCGCCTGGCGGTCTCACCCGACGGGTCCCTGTTGTATGTGCCGTCGCTGGAAGGGCCGCATTGGCTGGTAATCGATGCGAAGAGCGGCGACGTGGTCGCGAAGATCGTCACGAATTCAGGAGCCCATAACACCATCTACGGCCCGGACGGACGCCGCGTCTACCTGGCGGGACTCCATTCGCCGCTCCTGTCGATCGCCGATCCCGCCAGTCACACGGTCGTTGCGACCGTCGGCCCGTTCGGCAACTCCATCCGACCGTTCACGATCAACGCCGCGCAGACGCTGTGTTTCGTCAACGTCAACGACCTGCTCGGATTCGAGGTCGGCGACATGCGCACCGGCAAGATGTTGCACCGCGTCGAGGTGACCGGCTTCGCCAAGGGGCCGGTCAAGCGCCACGGCTGCCCGAGCCATGGCATCGGGCTGACCCCGGATGAGAAGGAGCTGTGGCTGGCGGACGGCGCCAACAGCCGGCTGCACATCTTCGACGCGACGGTCATGCCGCCGAAGCAGGTCGCGAGCCTTGCGGTACGTGATCAGCCCGGGTGGATCACCTTCAGTCTCGACGGCCGGCATGCCTTCCCCTCGACCGGCGAGATCATCGACACGAAGAGCAGGAAGGTTGTCGCCACGCTGCAGGACGAAACCGGGCGGGCGGTGCAAAGCGAAAAGGTCGTGGAGGTCGTCACCGTTGGCGGCAAGGTGATACGGACCGGCGATCAATTCGGCATCGGCCGACGATAGCCGTCACCAGAACCACCTACCGACCCTCAATCCTTTTCGCCGCGAGGCCATCATGAAACCAGCAACGGTATTCCTCGGAGAAATGACCAACCCGGAAGTCGAGGAGTTTCTCAAGACCCGGCACACCGTGATCGTGCCGACCGGTGCGACCGAGCAGCACGGGCCGCATGCGCCGTTGTTGACCGACGTGCTGATTCCGCAGGAGGTCGCCCGGCGCGTGGCGCCTGAGATCGGCGCGCTCGTCGCGCCGCCCATCAACTACGCCTTGTCCTATCCCCATGTCGGGTTCACCGGCCTGGTGCACATCCGCATCCCGACGTTCATGTCGCTCATCGAAGATCTGTGCGCCGCGTTTGCCGCGTCGGGCTTCAAGCGGATCATCTTTCTCAACGGCCACTACGACAACACGTATGCCATCGCCTACGGGTGTGCCAACGCCGCCGAGCGGCTGCCGAAGGACGTCAAGGCGTTTCCGCTGAACTACTGGGACGGGTTGACGGCCGAGGAGGTCGGCGAATTCTCCGGACTGAAGAACGGTCTGCACGCAAATGCCGCCGAGACCTCGGCGATCCTGGCGATCGATCCGAAGCTCGTGGACCTCGAGCGGGCGAACGCGGAGTTTCCGCCGTTCCCGGACTTCACCGTCAACACCGCCCCCGTGCATACCGCCTTCTTCTTCACGTCGCCGGGCTCGGTGTACTGGGCGACGAAGTCGGGGACGTGGGGAGACGCGCGACATTCGACGCCGGAAACGGGCGAGCGCTACCTGCAGGCCAGTGTGCGATCGACGCTGAAGGTGCTCGACAACATCGAGCGGACCTTCGCCGCGATGCCGCCGCGGTGAACCGCGGCGGTCCCGGTCAGCGCAGTGCGTCCTCGCAGTACTTCACGCACCTGGCGATCTCGGTCATCCGGTCGGAGCCGGACGGAATCGGATACTCGAACTCGATGGTCGCCTGGATTGGCCATTGGCGATCGCGGAGCAGCCGGAGCACGTCCTTCACCGGCGTGTCCCCCTCACCGAACGGGACGTTCGCGCCGTTGTTGCTCTTGCGATCCTTGACGTGCACGTGGGTGATGCGATCGTGGTGCTGCGTAAGGAAGTCGAGCGGCGATCCGTGGTTGCCGGCGACGAAGTGCCCGATGTCGAGGTTGGCGCCGTTGTGCCTGGCGTAGCCGAAGGCGGTTTCCCACTGCGCCGGTCCGGTCTCGGTGTGACCGTGATAGCCGACCATCATGCCGTGCTTGTCGGCGAACTGACCCAGGCGCTTGGTGTCGGGCACTGAAATCTCGCACGAGATCGCCCGCGCGCCCACCGCTTTCGCCAGCGCGAAACAGTAGTCGATCTCATCGTCGGTCCTCTCGTAGATCGCATCGAACTTGAGAATCTCAATGCGCACGCCCGCCTCGTCGTACTGCTTGCCGAACGCTCTGGCCTTGTCCATCGGCGCCGCCAGCCGCCATTTGCGCAGCGCCTCCGTGGCCGCTTTCTTCGCGGCCTCCTGATCGGGGCCGGACGCTCGTCCGGCGCTGCGGGTCAGGAGATCGGCCGACACGCCGAGGAACTGTTCGACCGGCTGCGATCGCAGTTCAACGGCGCTCACCCCGAGCTGCACGCACTTCTGCAGGACCTCGTCGCCCGGCATCAGGTTGTTGCCGAAGCTGTACGGAACGTTGAGGCCGACCTGGACGCCGGCGACCTTCGAATCGGGCCGCTGCGCGGTGGTCGCCGCCGCCGTGATCTCCCGCCACACGCCGATCGTCGGCAACGTAGCCAGCGCGATGCGTCCGAATTCCCGTCGGGTGTAGGACATGGCGCGCATTCTACCTCGGCCCTCGGACTACATCGGTTCGTCCGCGCTCGGACCGTAGATCTGCGGGACCGTCGAACCCATCGGGCGCAGGTAGGTCGACAGCTGGCCGCGATGATGGATGATGTCGAGGAGGAAACCCCACGCGTTGTCGTACCCCGTCTCGTTCATGATCTCCTGGCCCTGAAACACGAACGGGACGCGAGCGGCCCATCGCGTGCTGTCGATGGCGCCGAGTCGGGACTCGAGCCCGCTGTGATGCCGGTCGTAGGCCTCGAGGATCTCCCGCATCGTGCCCGGCACGGCAATCTCGGTCCACTCCAGCGTGCCTTTCTCCAGACCGTCCGCGAGCACGATTTCTTCGCGGACGATGAGCCACGCAACTTCGCGCGCCGTCCGCGATTTCGGGTCCGGTCGATACGTCGATCCTTCGGGAATCCGCGACAGCACCTTGCGGGTGGCGGCATTTTCCTTGGCCCACAGCTTCAGAAACAGCGCTTTTTCGTCCATCGTGACCTCTCCTCAGTGTTGCCTGACGGGGAGCGAAGCATAGGCGAAAATATAGCGAAAGTCAAACCCAGGGCTGATCGCGCGGTGCGAGTCGGACAACACTGGCCGTTCGACGGGAAATTCACTGAGCGCGGATCACTCTTCGTCGGGATCGTCGATCAGGCCCACGGTTCGTGCCGTCAAGCAGCGTTGCACCGCCAGGACGAGCTCGTCGGGCAGAATCGGCTTCCGCAAGATGCAGGAGACGGACAGGTGATCGAGATCGAGCGAGGTTCCCGTGACCAAGATGATCGGAATGGCCCTGGTGTAGGCGTTGGAGGCGATCTCGTGCTGGACGTCCAGCCCGCTGAGGTTGGGGAGCATCAGATCAAGCACGACCAGGTCGGGTGGTTGCTGATCGATCTGCCGGAGCGCATGAATGCCGTCAGGCGCTTCCCGCACGAGAAATCCGGCGAGGGCCAGCGACGTTCTGAAGGACGCACGTAGATCGTGATCGTCCTCGACTACGAGGACTGTCGTGCGCTTCAATGGGTGGACGTCCGACACAATCGTTACATCCAAGCAATTTTTTCCCTGTCGCCTGAAGCGTCGATCGCATCTGTGAATCCGCCTATAAGGGGATACCACCTCTACCGTGGTGGGCCACTGCGGAATTTTTAAGAGTAATGAAAAATGCGTGCCGGCAAGAGGCCGGCCGACTCAGGCGTCGATCTTCATGATGAAGGCTGGACGCTGAGCAAATCAGGGGTAACCAATACTCAACGCGAATCGGCGTCGGCTCCGGTAATTTGGATGTGCAAGCCGAGATGAGGTGGGAACGCCGAGGGCAAGGCCTCGGCGTTTGCTGAACTCCACAAGCCGGTGGCGACCGGCGCTACTTGTTTTCGACGACGAGCTCGTTGACGACGCGCGTGACGCCCTTCGTGCGGGTTGCGATCTCTTCGGCGCGCGCTTTCGCTGCGCTGGAGCCGACCGTACCTTTCAACGTCACGACGCGATCGGATGTGTGTACGTCGATGGCGGTGTCCTTGAGCAGCGGCTCACCCGAGAATCCGCTCTTCACGCTGCTGGTCACCGCTGTGTCGGACAGCGTGTCGCCAGTCTTGTCCATCGCATCAGCGGTCTTGTCGGCCGCTTTGCCGACGCCCTTGGCCGTCGCGCCGACACCTTTCTCGACCCCTTCCTTCGTCTTCTCGGCCCCCTTGGCCGTCGCATCGACCGCCTTGTTCAAGCCCGCTTTTGTTTTGTCTGCGGCGGCGTCGGTCTTCGATTGATCGATCTTCGGGTTGATCTCGATGTTGTTGTCGACGCCGGTCACGCCGCTGATCCTGGCCAGCTCGCCGGCGCGCGATTTTTCCGCTGCCGTTCGCACCGACCCGGTGAGCGTCACCTGTCCGTGCTTCGACTTCACGTCGATATCGCGCGGCGCCAGCATCGCATCCTTCTTCAACGTCGCTTCCACCCGCGACTCGATCGTGTCGTCGTCAACCGTCGCGGTCTGCTGAGCCGCCGCCGCCAGGCGGGCCGGGGCTGCGACGCAGACAGTTCCCATCACACCGACGACAGCTACTGCATGCCAGAACTTCATTCGTGTACTCCTCGTCAACCGGATGTCATCCGGGGCGCATTTCGTGAACGCCTTCACACACTTTTCAGTGCCGCGACTCGGTAGTGCAATCCTGAGGCCGCTTGCCGGATGTGCAGGTGAGGTTGAACTCAGCGGCGCGTGACGCACTTGGCCTGAGGTCTGCCGTCGCGCTACGGCTGTGACCGGCCGCATCTGGTCGCGACCTATACGCCGGCGACGCCCTCGTAGGCGATCTCGCGGCGCATTGCCGCACGCGCGACTGACAGCGGCTATGGTCCGATCGCGCTCTATCAGCTTCCCGATGATTGTCCGGAAGGCTACGATCCGACCCGCGTCGGCATCCTGTTCAACGGCGCGGGAGTGAACTGAGATCCAGTCCCTGCGGGTCTCCCGCAGCAGAGCAGCACTAGACTCGACATCGTGCAACATGCGATCTGGCACGCGGCGCGGGCGGTGCGCAACGCCTTCTTCTCCCCGGGTCGCCGTCTGTTCGGGCTGCGATTCTCACGCGACTACCTTCGCTTCGCCTGGCGGGCGTCGCGACAGATGGGCGCCGTCGGTCCAGGCTCGGTCGATGTGGCCGGCTTCCACATCGATTACCCCAACCAGAGTCACGCGGTGTTCCTGGTGCACGAGGTCTTCGTCAACGGCGAGTACCTCTTTCACACCACCGCCACGCGTCCACGCATCGTCGACTGCGGCGCCAATATCGGCATCAGCGTCCTCTTCTTCAAGGCGTTGTATCCGGCCGCGGAGATCGTGGCCTTCGAGCCGGATCCTGTCGCCTTCGAATGCCTGACGCACACCATCGAGTCGAATCAGCTCCAGTCGGTGGCTGTCGAGCAGGCGGCGGTCACCGAGCACGGCGGCACGGTGACGCTTTATCGCCCGCGATCGGATCCGGGCAGCCTCGTGGCGAGCATCGATCCAGCGTGGGGCGGAAGTGAAGGGGAGCCGGTGCGGGCGGTGCGTCTTTCCGATTACATCACCGCGCCCGTGGATTTTCTCAAAATCGATATCGAGGGCGCTGAACCGGGCGTCGTGCGCGACCTCGTGAACGGCGGCGCGATCAAATGGATTCGCGAGACGGCGATTGAATATCACCACCGCGAGCCGCAGGCCGACGCGCTCGAGCGGATGGCGGAGGCACTGCGCGCGGCCGGCTTCGACGTTCGCGTCCAACCCGTCGATGACCGGCTGACGATGGTTCGGGCGAGACGAGCGAACCAGGCCGGCGCATTGGCTGTTGGGCGTTCCTGCCTTCTCCTATGATGCCGGCCGTTTTGTGCGGAAGATTGCCAGCCGAGATCCGCATATCAACGAGAAGGATCGGGCTGGTGGAACGATCAAGCCCCGCCGTGGTTGCCCTTGTCACCCCCGCCAGACACAGTCATACTCACAGATCAAGCGCCCGCCCCCCGCCGGACGTCAGGCGTGCTCGTCCAGGAGACCTGGTACATGCATCGGAACCACAGTGTTTGGAGTCGCCTCACGGCGTCGTTCTGCGCTGCGCTGATGACGCCCTCGGGCGTGGCCGTGACCCGGCCGCCCGCGCCGGCGCAAACGCAGACGCCGACCACGAGCGCGACGCCACAGCCCGCGCAGAAGATTCCCGATGACCAGCTCGACTCGCTGGTCGCGCCGCTCGCCCTCTATCCCGACCCGCTGCTGGCGCAGGTGCTTGCCGCGTCGACCTATCCGCTGGAAATCATCCAACTGCGGCAGTGGCTGGCCAAGAATCCCACGTTGAAGGACGAGGCCTTGGCCGCGGCCGTCGAAAAACAGGACTGGGACCCCAGCGTCCAAGGCCTCGCCGCCCTGCCCGACGTTCTCAAACGGCTGGGCGATGACATCAAGTGGACTACCGACCTCGGCAACGCGTTCCTGGCACAGCAGAGCGACGTGATGGACGCCGTCCAGCGCATGCGGAAGAAGGCCTCGGATGCGGGGAATCTGAAGACCACGGAGCAACAGAAAGTCACCACCCAGGTGGTCGAGTCGAAGCAGGTGATCGTGATCCAGCAAGCCAACCCGCAAGTGGTCTACGTTCCGGCCTACAACCCCGTCGTTGTCTACGGCCCGCCGGTGTATCCCTATCCGCCGATCTACTATCCGCCAGTGGGCTACTACGCCGCGGGCGTCGCGATCGGGTTCGGCGTCGGCGTCGCGATGGGCGCGTTCTGGGGCGGCGGCGGCTGGGGTTATGGCCCGCGCTGGGGCTACGGAAGCGTGAACATCAACGTGAACAACCGGTATGTGAACCACTACAACCGCTACAACAACGTCAACCGGTACGGCGGTGCGAACGGCAACTGGAATCACAATCCGCAGCATCGCGGCGGCGCGCCGTACGGCGACCGCAACACCGCGAATCGTTACGGTGGCACGACGCGCGGCGACTCGGCCGCGACGCGACAGGCAACGGCCCGGCAGAACTCGGGCACCGGCGCGCGGACCCAGCCAAGCAGTGGTGCGCGGACCCAGCCAAGCAGTGGTGCGCGGACCCAGCCAGGCAGTGGCGCAAACAGGACCGGGGGCGCGGGCGCGAATCGCACCGGCGCGTCGCCGGGCACGAGCAGTGCGGGCGCGAATCGGGGTACCGGGAGCGCCGGCGCTAGTGATCGCGTGGGCAGCCGCAGCATCCCGAGCACCCAGGGCTCCTCGAATCGAAGCGGCAACGCATTCAGCGGCGCCTCGAGCAGCCGGCCCACGAACGGCGCCGCGCGGAGCAGCAGCCAGCGCGGATCCGGCAGCGTGGGCGGGTCGCGCTCGCGCGGCGGCAGCGGCGGCGGCGGACGACGGAGGTAGACGGTGATGACGACAAAGCCAACCAATCCAGCGCCAGCGAGATCGTCAGCCGTACCCTCGTCAACCCATGTCCGCCGGACCGGCGTGGTAGCCATCGTGGCGATCCTCCTCTGCGGGTCGGTCCTGCTCTTGTACGCGCAGACCGCACCCAAGCCGCCAGCACCCCAAACGGGTGCGGCGGCGCCCACGGCCGCGAAGCCGCCGGCAGGCGCGAAGGGGTTCGCGACGGCCCAGGCCGCAGCGGACGCGCTCGTCGAGGCCGCGTCCACCTTCGACGAGGCGGCGCTCGTCGCCATCTTCGGTCCAGAGGGCAAGGACCTGGTGAGCACGGAGGATCCTGTCCGCGACAAGTCGTACGCCCTCGCGTTTGCCGCACTCGCTCGTGAGTCGAAAAAGGCCGTGGTGAGTCCGTCCAATCCCGGCCGGGCCACGCTCGAGGTGGGAAACGAATCGTGGCCGCTGCCGCTGCCGCTCGGTACGGATCGGTGGCAAGTGGTACTTCGACGCGAAGGCCGGCCACGACGAGATTCTGTTCCGGCGCGTCGGCGCCAACGAACTCGACGCGATCGAAGTCTGCCACGGGTTCGTCGAAGCGCAGAAAGAGTACGCCCTTGACCCGCACGATGACTCCGGGGTGCGGCAGTACGCCCAGCGCATCATCAGCACGCCGGGGAAGCAGGATGGCTTGTACTGGAAGAACGCCGACGGCAGCCCGGGCGGCCCGGTCAGCGAGCCGGTGGCCAAGGCGATCGAGGAGGGCTACAGCGTCGACACGTTGTCGGCGTACCACGGCTACTACTTTCACGTGCTGAAGGGCCAGGGCCCGGCCGCGCACCTGGGCCAGATGGACTACGTGATCGACAACATGATGATTGGCGGATTCGCGCTGATCGCGACACCGGCAGCATATGGCGTCACTGGCGTACAGACATTCATCGTCAGCTACGACGGCGTCGTCTACCAGAAGGATCTAGGACCGGACTCCCTCACGCTCGCCAAGAAAATCGACCGCTACAATCCTGACAAGACCTGGCGGCGCACGACCGACGGGTGGCCGAAGGGCTGACGCCAGTCAGGCCTTCGCGTTCGACCGCGTCGATCGCTTGACGGTGCGTGTATTCGCGCAACAAGCGCACGTCTCGGTATGGGTCACATTTCCTCGCGTGCCAGAAGTTATAAAGCACAGCCAAGACAGGATAGAGCCTCGCTTGCACCGCTGGAGCGCAAGACGAGAGCGTCTGGGAGATCGACCGCGACTCTTGGATCATCGCTGGTGAGGAGTTCTTCCAGGTAACTGCGGAATATTCCCCATCCGTCGAGTCCTCTGAGTCGTATTCGTCGAAAACCCACCATCAAACCAGGGAAACCTGCCGCTGATGCCGTGGCACTCGCATTGCTCGTCCACCAGCATCCGACGGAAGGAGTCTTCCGAGGTACCGCAGGTCAGGAGCCTTGGAATGAACACCGCAAACTCCGTCGTGAAGATCGCGCTCGTCGCAGCCGCCGCTGTGATCGGTGTCTGCTCGGGCGCAAGCGCGCAGATTCCAGTCAACGTGCTGCACGCGTTCGACCTCGAACCCGAGAATCCGGTCGCGGTGATCCGCGCGTCGGACGGTTACGTCTACGGCATCAGCCGATCCGATGGCGCGTTCGGATCCGGCACGGTCTTCCGGATGGCTCCAGGTGGCCGCGTCTCGATCCTGCATTCGTTCATCTACGGCGAAGAGGGAGCCGATCCTACCGCGTTGATCCAGGCGACCGACGGGAACTTCTACGGTACCACTTGGCGAGGCGGTCCTCAGAATCAGAATGGCGGCACGGTGTTCAAGATGGCCGCAGACGGCACGCTGACTACTCTGCACACGTTCGCCGGTGCCGACGGCTCCTCTCCAAATGGCTTGATCCAGGCGGCCGACGGAAGCTTCTACGGCACAACTTCCGCAGGCGGTCCGGAGTATTCCGGCATCATTTTCAGGATGACATCCACCGGGGCGTTCACCGTCCTTCATCGTTTCGACCGCTTGACGGAGGGCGCGCGTGCAAACACTCTTCTCGAGGCGCACGACGGTAGCTTTTACGGCACGACCGAGTGTGAAAGCGTTGCAACGGCGTTCAGGATGAGCGCCGACGGGATCGTGACCGTCATTCACACCTTCACTTCGGCTGATGGCTATTGCCCATCAGCCCTGATCCAAGGCGCCGACGGGAACTTTTATGGCACCTCGTCTTGGGGCGGAACCGGTGGCGGGACTGTATTCCGGATGTCGGCCACTGGTATCGTGACAGTCCTGCACACGTTCAACGAGTCGGAGTACGAGGGAAGCCACCCGACCGTTGCGCTGGTCCAGGCGGCTGACGGCAGCTTCGTCGGAGCCACGTGGGGATACATCCGAACGTACGCCATAGGCACGCCTGACACACGGGGCACGATCTTTCGGGTGACTGCCGACGGGGCGTTTCAGCGGCTGCACACCTTCACCGACAATGACGGGCTGCATCCCGGCCCTCTTTTCCGAGGCCCTGACGGGAAGGTCTACGGCACGGCAGGAGGTCAGGGGCTGGGGACTCTTTTTTCGATCACGGAGACGGGGGCGGTCACAGTGCTCCACACCTTCGTGCCCCGCGGCTTGTTCATCGCTTCGACCGGCACTCACTTTGCGAACAACACGCTGCTCCAGGCGAGTGACGGCAATTTCTACGGAACCACGTACGGCAGCGGGACCTACGGCCGCGGCACGATCTTCAGACTGACACCGACCGGCGCCTTCAGCGAGCTCTACTCCTTTACCGGCGCTGTTGATGGCGGGTTTCCGATGGGCGGTCTCGTGCAGGGCCAGGACGGCCTCTTGTACGGCACGACGTATCGCAACGGCTTGTACGACGCGGGCACGATCTTTCGGGTCACGCTCGATGGCCACCTCACCACGCTGTACTGGTTCCGCGGCGAGACCGACGGTGCCTTCCCGCAAACGGCCCTCGTCGAAGGACGCGACGGCAATTTCTATGGGACCACGTCCGGCCGCGGGACGTTCAATACCGGGACGGTCTTCCGAATGACGGGGGACGGTCACGTCACTGCGCTAAATTCCTTCAGCGTTTCCGATGGCGCGCTAACGAACGCCCTGATCCAGGGGGTTGACGGGAACTTCTACGGCACGACTTTCTACGGCGGTTCTTCGGGCCTCGGCACCGTGTTCAAGATGACCCCGGACGGCACTGTGACGAGGCTTCACGCGTTTGCCGCGGACGGCAAGGGCGCCCATGCGTTACCTTTGGTCCAGGCGAGCGACGGGAACCTCTACGGCACGACTGAGTGTTGTGGGGCAGAGCGTGGTGGCACGGTATTCCGGATGACCCCGGATGGTGTGGTCGCCGTGTTGTACTCCCTTCCCTTCAATTACCCTTCCGGCGGTAACCCTTCCGGCACGCTCGTGCAAGGCGGTGACGGAAGCCTGTACGGCACCGCCTTCGACGGCGACTACCTCTCTGGGTCCGTCTTCTCAACTACCGTCGGCGGCTCCTTTGCCGTGCTCCATACGTTTGCCGGCTGGGACGGCGGATTCCCGCAAGGCGGGTTGATCCAGGCCACCGACGGCAATCTCTACGGCACGACAAACGTCGGCGGCTCAATGGATGGTGGGGTCGTGTTTGGAATGAATCTACGGGTGGCGCCGCTCGTGCCCACGCTCGCAGTCGCCGCACCGGCGCCCGACCAGCGCGGTGTGAGGTTGACGTGGGCCGGTGGGTGGGGTGCGACGAGCTACACCATCCGCCGCGTGGCCAGTGGTGGCCGTGAGACGCTCCTCGTAAGCGGGGTCGCGACGACGAGCTTCACGGACTCGACAGCCGTGCCAGGCATGATCTACACCTACGTGATCACAGCGGTCAACGCGTCCGGCGAGAGTGTGCGATCGAATGCGGTTAGTACGCCCGTCGGTCTGGCATCGCGGACGCCGACGGTGACGACTGTGGGAGATTACGATGGGGATCACCGCACCGACGTCACGGTGTATCGCGCGCCGACGAGCCAGTGGCTGACGCTTCGCTCGCTCGATGGCGGGGTCTCGAACGTGACGTGGTGGACTGCGCCTGTGTCACAGGACCGGCCGGTACCGGCTGACTACGACGGCGATGGCCTCACCGACTTGGCGGTATACCGGGAGACCAACGGCGAATGGTTCGTGCGGCAATCGAGCCAGGGCGGCGTCCTTGGCGGCCTCTATTCGGTGGCATGGGGGGCGCCGGCGCTTGGCGACTTGCCGGTGCCGGCCGACTACGACGGCGATGGGCGCGCCGACGTCGCGGTGTATCGCGGGACGACGGGCGAGTGGTTCGTCTTGCGGTCGACGGACGGCACGCTCATTCACGTCGAATGGGGCTCGCCGCTGCACGGAGACGTGCCCGTGCCAGCCGATTACGATGGCGACGGGCGGGCCGACATCGCGGTGTATCGAGGCACCACGGGCGAGTGGTTCATCCTGCGGTCGACTGATGGCACGCAGGTGTACGCCAATTGGGGCGCGCCGATGCTTTCCGACGTGCCCGTGCCGGCCGACTACGATGGCGATGGTCGCGTCGACATCGCCGTCTATCGGGGCACGACCGGGGAGTGGTTCATTTGGCCTGGTCGGGTATCCGATCCGATGGGGGGCCCCGCTGCTGGGCGATGTGCCGGTGCCGGGAGACTACGATGGCGACGGTCGCGCGGACGCGGCGGTCTTTCGCGAGCAGACGGGGGAGTGGTTCATTTCCCGCTCGTCGGACCGCGGGCTCACGTACTGGCCGTTCTGGGGAATAGCCGCACTGGGCGACACGGTCCGGCGGTACTAGGACGATGCTTCCGTCGGTGCCTACCAGAAAGTCGATCCGCTCGCCAATCCTGCGAGTGGTCTCGGCGTGGGAGAAATGACGGCACGTCGTCGCGACGACCTGTGACGTGGTGCACGGAGGTCAGCAAGGGAGCCGCGTCCATCACGCCGCTGGACGACAACTTCACGTCGGTTCGGGATACTGCGTCGATTGCGCTGCCCCGATGCGGCGTCGCGGTGTACTGCGCCGGAGCGGCGTGATTCACATCGACCGCAGAGTCGCGACAAACTCGCGCACGTCGAATCCTATATCCCCGCGAGATCCAACCGGTCGCCCACTCCGTCAATCACGCTGCTCGCGCAGACAGGGTGCAGTGACGAGGCTTCAGAGCTTTTTTCGGACGATCTCGCATCAGCCTCACGTGTAACTGCGTACCAACTTCTGCAACGCCAGCGGATGCGCGCCTCGCGGCGTTCTCGGGAGCGGATTCGGATCATGCGCCCGATTAGCCTGGACGTGGCCGAATCGCTTTTTCTGGCGCGGCGCTCAATCCATCGCCGATCAGGCTGTCGTAACCACGATGGCGCAGCATGTTGAGGTGCCGGCGCGGCGGTACCCATGGGGAAGGCCGGAGTCGAAGTACATCGAGTCACCGGACTCGAGCGCGTGCTCCTGGTCGTCGATGTGAACGTTCAACCTGCCCTTGAGGGTGTAGATGAACTCCACGCCCGCGTGCGTGTGCAGCCGGACGTTCTCGCGCGCCATGGGAAGGAACTCGGCGTAGTACCAGTTGAACCGCCGCTCGGTCGCGGGGTAGTCCAGCGACTCGAAGCGATAAGACATGTCCTCCCCATCCTGACGCTCTGGCAGCTGCACGCGCTCCGCCTTGCGGACCACCACCACGAGCGGCTTCTCGCGCGCGCCAGCGAAGAAATAGTCGAGGCCGACGCTGAAGACGAGCGCGATTCGCAGCAGCGTCGGCAGCGTCGGGAACAGGCGCCCCGTTTCGAGTTTCGAGAGCAACGCGGGCGACAGCCCGGAATGCTGCCCCAGCTCGACGAGCCGGCGACCGGGACGTTCCGCACCGAACCTCAACGCCCGGGTGACTATTTCCTGGCGGCCTTCGGACCTGGCACACCACTGCCGCAGGCTCGCGAACGGTTCGCACATCTCGCCGAGACGGCGGAACGGATTACGCTGGCCGGCGAGGAAGAGCGGACCTTGGATCTGCGCCTCGTCAGACCCCGATAGATCGATCAGGCTGCCGACAAGGTCTACCAGCGTCATCCGAACTATTGGAGGAGCTTCGGGATATCGGCCTGAAACCTGGCCGAAACCTGGGCGTTGTATCCTGCCTCATCAGTTCAACAATTGAGGAGGCACAATGCCTGAACCGTTCACTATCAAGCGAGCGGGCGGTGGAAGCGCAAAGACGTTCGTCAGGGGCGTCGGAACGCTCCTTTTGATCGGCGTCGCGGGGATTGTCGCGTTCTCGTCAACGTCGTGCGTCCGAACTGGACACGTCGGCGTCGTCACGATCTTCGGCCGCGTCACCGGTCAGACGCTGACCGAAGGCATCCACCTCGTGAACCCGGCGGCGATCGTAACGCAGCTGAGCGTCAAAACGCAGGAGGTCAAGGAGCACGCATCGGTGCCGTCGAAGGAAGGGCTGATCATGGGACTCGAGGCCTCGATTCTTTACCACCTCGATTCCGCCCGCGCAGCAGAAGTCTTCCGGCAGATCGGACCGACCTACGCCGAGGTGCTGCTGCAGCCGACGTTCCGATCGGCCATGCGTGCGATCACGGCAGGGAACACCGCGGCATCGCTGTACTCGGATGCGCGCGAATCGATCGCGCGCCTGATTCAGGAGGACGTGGCGCGGCAGGTGACCCCGCGCGGCATCGTCGTTGAGAACGTGCTGCTGCGCGACCTGCAGCTGCCCGACACCCTCAAGCGCGCCATCGAAGCGAAGCAGCAGGCGCAGCAGGAAGCGCAGCGGATGGAATTCGTGCTGCAGCGCGAGAAACAGGAGGCCGAGCGCAAGCGCGTCGAGGCGGCCGGCATCAAGGACTTCCAGGACATCGTCAGCCAGGGCATCAGCGACAAACTGCTCGAGTGGAAGGGCATCGAAGCGACGATGGAGCTCGTGAAGAGCCAGAACTCCAAGGTCATTGTCGTCGGCAACTCGAAGAACGGGCTGCCGCTGATCTACTCCGGAGAACGGTAGTGCCGGCGCCGGATGCGGATGGTCGCGGTACGGTTCGTCCTCGTCAGCGTCGGCTGCAAGGGCGGGGCGTACACCCTGGCGATGTCTGTGGAGTTCAACTAGCCTCGACGCCAGCCTGGCGGTCTGGCTCCGGCGTCGATCAGGCGCCGCCGGATCGCGGCGGTGTGGTAGTGGGTGTTGAGCACCCATGGCTCGCGCAGAACTCAACGAGCGCATCTTCCACTTCCTTCCGGGCTCGACGCTGAGCCCGACCGCGCTTGTGCTCGACGACGGAAGATCGGATCTTCTCGACGCCGTTCATGAGCAGTTCCCCGACCGAGGGCAGTCCGTACGTTGGATCGAAGGGGCTCTCCTCAACCGGCTGCAGGACCGGCATTCGCTCCTGGACTTCCACATGGAACAGCGGCCTGTCGCCTGACGGTCCAGGCATCCGCAGGCGCGGTGCCGGCTCTTTCAGCGCCGCGCGAATCCGCTCCATCGACACCGGCAGATCTGGGTCGGCAGCCTGCGGCTGCATCGGCGCTT
Organism: uncultured Acidobacteriota bacterium; assembly: GCA_963771415.1. Taxonomy (GTDB): domain Bacteria; phylum Acidobacteriota; class Vicinamibacteria; order Vicinamibacterales; family 2-12-FULL-66-21; genus CAWAZT01. The sequence continues at coordinate 581,495 of CAVYTI010000002.1, forward strand.
GCACACCGAGCATCGCGCCAACGGTCAATAGCGGTATGCCAATGATCCACCGCATCGCAGCTCCCACCCTCAGCGGTTTGCCCTGGTCCACCCAGGTTAGACGTCCACGTCGAGCTGACGGTCGGGAAGCTCCCCATTGACGTCGGTTTCCTACACGCATAGGGTTGTCTGAAGGTCAGATCCGAGATGGCGAACGAGCACGAATTGAATGAGCGCGAGACAGTCGGGGAACGCGACTCCGGCAGGGCCGGCCGCATCCAATGCCGCCCTGGGGTCGCGGTTCCACCAGATGTTTCCGGTCCTTTCCGAGACCGAGATCGACCGCGTCCGCCGTTTCGGCGAGGTCAGGCGGTTCGCGGCCGGAGAGCTCCTCTTCCACGCGGGAGAGGCCGTTCCCGGGATGTACGTGATCCTGTCCGGCCGGGTCGCGATCGTGCCACGCGATGCGCTGGGCCAGACCGTGCCGGTGGCCGCGTTCGCGGAGCTGATCGGGGCACCGCTCGAGGAGATGACGGAGGTGGTTCCGGGCGAGGTCATCGCCGAGCATCGGTCAGCTCTCCGGAAGGCCGGACTTGAGCGTGATCGACGCTCGAGCCATCGAGTGACGTGGAGGCGATCGTCGTTCCGCCTGCAGGGGCTGCGAGCGCTGCTCGTCGCCGAGGCCGAGCTCGGCGAGCGCATCCTGCGCGCGCTCATCCTGCGTCGCGTGGCGCTGATCGAGCTCGGCTTCGGAGGTCCGGTGCTGGTCGGGGCACTCAAGTCGCCGGACGTGACGCGGCTGTCGCACTTCCTCGAACGCAACGCGATTCCGTTCCGCGTGGTCGATCCCGACGAGGATCGGGATGCCGCCGCACTGCTCGCGCGCTTCGCCCCGACGCCGGGCGAGCTCCCGATCGCCGTCCTGCCGGACGGCACGGTGCTCAAGAACCCGACGAAGCAGGAGCTGGCGCGGGCCCTGGGCCTGGTGGCGACGAGCTTCCGCTCCGAACCCTACGACGTGGTCATCGTCGGCGCGGGTCCGGCCGGACTTGCGACCGCGGTCTACGGCGCATCGGAGGGCCTCGCCGTCCTCGTGCTGGAAGCGCTTGCGTTTGGAGGACAGGCGGGCGCCAGCGCGCGCATCGAGAACTATCTGGGTTTTCCGACCGGCGTCTCCGGGCAGGCACTGATGGCGCGCGCGTTCACCCAGGCGCAGAAATTCGGGGCCGAGTTCAGCCTGTCCACCGAGGTCGACGCGGCTGGACTGCACGTCGGAAAGCTCGGGGCCTGATCCAGTGCACATCCTCGAGCTTGCCGACGGGCGGCGGGTCCGGGCGCGCGCGGTCGTGGTCGCCACCGGCGCGCGCTATCGCCGTCCGGAGATTCCGAACCTCGCGCAGTTCGAGGGCCGCGGCGTCTCGTACTGGGCCTCGCCCGTCGAGGCGCGGCTGTGCCGCAATGAGGACGTGGCCCTGGTGGGTGGAGGAAACTCGGCGGGGCAGGCGGCCGTGTTCCTCGCCAGCCACGCGCGTCACGTGCGCGTGCTGGTGCGCGGGCCCGGCCTCTCGAGCACGATGTCGCGCTACCTCATCGAACGGATTGCGGGTGCTCCGAACATCACGGTGCTTGGCGAGACCGAGGTCGTCGAGCTCCTCGGCACGCCCGACCAGGGTCTGCAGGGCGTGCGGTGGCGCAACCGGCGCACCGGCGCCGAGGAACAGCACGCGATCGCCCACTTGTTCCTCTTCACCGGCGCCGATCCGGTTGCAGCCTGGCTCGACGGCAGCGGCATCCCCATCGACGAGAAGGGCTTCATCCGGACCGGTGCCGACGTGCGTTCGACCCGAGCGATCGCCGCTACCGCTGGAGACCGGGGTCGAGGGGATCTTCGCCGTTGGCGACGTGCGTTGCGGCTCGGTGAAGCGAGTGGGGGCGGCCATCGGGGAGGGGGCCGCGGTCGTCGCGCAGCTGCACACCTTCCTCGCCCGGCGCGATCGGACGTTGGCCAGCCCGACGCGCCCGTCCGACATCCGATCAGCCGGGTAGGAAAACTGTCGCGGCCAGAAGCGTGCTTCGTGACCGGACACGCGGCGCCCGGCCATCCGATCTCGGAATAGAGGCGCCCGCCCGGATGCTCTATGAGGCGTGGACCTCACAACGTGGAGACAGCGCCGCCAGCTCGGAACCGGCGGCCGTCCACGGTCGCGGCAGTCGAGGGGCGTTCACTGCGACGAGGTCCCAGACGTCGAAACTCGGTTTCATCAGCCCGTCCCGCGTGTGTCCGCGGCCCATGAGCCAATGACCGATCTCATGGGCGAGGACACGGCCGAGTCCGCGTCCGAGAAGAGCCATCTGGAGGCCGTCCGGGAGCCCTGAAATCGGCCGGTCCAAAAACGTGCCGGGCATCACGAGTGACTCGAGTTGTTGGAGCGATACCTCAATAAGGCTGCCCGGTGTTCCGACCTCAGCGAAGACTATCCTCCCAAGCTCAGGGTGGGAAGAAACGTCCGAGTCAGCTCCGTGCCCCCTCGGCGTCTGTTGCAGCGTGCGCCGGATGATCACAATGACGGTCCGACCGCCAGTGGGATCGATGGGAGGAGTTGGAAACGTCAGACCCAGGCCGGCGCTCCCCCAGATCGTGCTAGCTTCCTGCTTGGCGGCGTCGAACGTACCAGGATCGGCGCCGGCTTCGTTGACGAGATAGACACGCAGATTGCGAGCGGCCGCTACCGCGCACACAATCGGCGGCGGCGTCGGCGTCGGCACCGGTGATGGTGGCGCGGCCGATCCGAGGGCAACCGCTGCCGTGGCGATGAAGGCGATCGTCGCAAATGTCATGGTCGTGCTCGGTTCTGCTCGAGGAGTGGGTGGTCGTATGGTTTCAGCTCGTTGTCGAGCGCACCACGGAGCGCTTGTCGGGCGCGCGATAGCCGAGACATCACAGTGTGGAGTGCGGGCGAACTGGCGACCACCCACAGGGGTCACACAGGGGTCACACAGGACTCGGTACGAAGCCCGCACAGCCGCCGCAGTAGAATCAAAGGGCGATGAAATCTGGCGCTCCGCGGCCTTTTGGCGCGCAGCTCAAAGCGCTCCGCGAGGCTGCAGGGGACACTCAAGGCGAACTCGCGACAATTGCGGGCCTTTCGGTTCATGCCGTAGGCGCGCTCGAATGTGGTGAACGAAGGAGGCCCATCCAGAGACAGTGCGCGCGCTGTCTGCAGCTCTTGAGCTGACTGGCACAGCGCGCGACGCGCTGATCCGTGCGACTCGCGCCTCTATTCCGAGATCGGATGGCCTGGGCCCACACCAGCTTGACAAGATCCGCCTTCAGCCAGTTCCCGAACCGGCCAGGTTAGCGCTGCTAGGAGCTGGGTTGTTCGCCCCGACGTGGCGTGCAAGGCGACCAAAGGGTTAGGCGACAGGCGTCTCTCCGGCCCCGCGGCGCGACAGAGAAAACCAACCCCCAGGTTCGCCGCTGTCAGGTACGTTTACGCGCTCCCGACCTACACTTGCTGCGGGGTTGAATGCGCGACGACTGGTCGGAGGATGGAGATACTCTGGTCCACGAGAGACGTGGCAGGCCCATAGGATGGCTTCTCGTGCTGATCGCGACCGTCGGCGTTGCCTTCCTGGCTGTGTCGACATGGCTGGTCGGTCTGCTCGGCAACCTGATGTTGTGGTTCTTCGTTGCCCTCGAGTTCCTTTCGTTCATCCGGCGCGAAGAGTTCGATCGACGAACCAACATCATGCGACGACAAGGCGTGGTCGGCCTCAAATGGACGGAACCACTGGATCGTTTCGCATATGTTCAGGTGTTTCGTGGCTACACCGTGCGCGGCATATAAGAATGAACAGAAATATCTCTGAACTGGGGTCTTGGCCCCTTGACAAACACAGAATCGCTGGCCCGCTGCACACAGTCGGACGTGTCTTTGTGCAACTGCGGTGTTCCAGCGGGGTTCTGTCGTGAAACGGGACCAACGTCACGAGAGGGAAGACTCGATGTCGACTCAAAGTTTCCGCAGCACACGCCCGTTTCTTCGCCGTGTCACGGCTTCTTCGGGGAGACCTGGAACGCTGTTCGTAGCGACACTCGCGCTGATTCTCGCAGCCTGGACCAGTCGTGCTGTCATCGAGGGCGCGCAGGCTGCATCCGCCGCAGGGCGCCAACCTGTCACCACGGAGCTGGTCCGCCTGCTCGATGCGCGCCCTGATCTGCGGAGGGCGCTTGCGGCCGGAATCACCCGCGCCGGCCTGGCGGGGCTCTCAACTCCCGAGGATTTCCTCGCCTATGTCGACGAGCTGGCAACCTGGATCCCGGTGGAGCGCGAACTAGTGCCGCGCGGCTTGCGCTTCTATTACCTGATCGACCAGGCCCCAGACGACGCGCTCAACCAGGACGCTGCGTTCAACGCGTGGCTGGGAGACTTCGCGCGAACGATGGGCAGTTTTCTCGACACGCCTGCCTCGGCCGCCAACCTCGAGAGCTTCGTCGCGAACCCCGACTACCATGCCGGCGACTACGACCGTGGCCCGAGCGGCTGGCTGACCTTCAATCAGTTCTTCGCCCGCGAGGTCCGTCCCGGCAAGCGCCCGATCGCTTCGCCGGGTGACGATAACGTGATCGTTTCGCCGGCTGATGCCGTGTTCCTCGGCCAGTGGCCGATTGCCGCGGACTCGACGATCACAGCCAAGGGCGTGAAGTGGTCGATTACACAGCTGCTCTCGGGCAGCCCCTACGCCAAGTCATTCGCGAGCGGCACGTACTCCCACAGCTTTTTGAACGTCAACGACTATCATCGGTACCACCTGCCGGTCGGGGGCGTGGTGAAGGAGGTGCGCAACATCCACGGCCGCTTCTCGCTCGACGTGGTCAGGAACGACGCCGGCGAGCTCGACGTGCACACCGGTGAGACCTTCCAGTTCAACCAGGAGCGGGGCCTGGTGGTGATCGACTCCCCCGTCGTCGGGCTCGTCGCTGTTCTGCCGATCGGTATGGCTGTGATCTCGTCGGTCACCCTGACGCCGCAGGTCGGCGAGGCGCTGCGGAAGGGCGATGAGTTCGGTTATTTCCTGTTCGGGGGCTCCGACATCGTCATGCTTTTCCAGAACCCCAAGGTGGTCCTCGACGCAAAGGTCGGAACGAAGCACCTGCAGGGCGAGCACATCGGGTCGTTTCGGTAGAGCGATCCTCCGAAGGCAGGGCCGTCGCGTCAGATTGCTCCTACCTGGGGCCACAGGCGGCCGGCAGAAAAAAGTACTTCCATCGGGTGGCGGATTAGTAACGACTGGTCGCTTAGAGCGTGTAACAAAACCTCCGAGACCTGATCCATCGGCGAAGTAGCGTGAACAGGTATGGCCGCCGCGCTGCTTCCAGATCCGTTGTGGGATCTTGTCGAACCGTTCTTGCCAACTCCACCACGTCGGCCAAAGGCGGACGGCCGCGCGTCTCGGATCGCGCGTGTCTCACCGGCATTCTCTTTGTCCTCCGCAGCGGCATCCCCTGGCAGATGCTCCCGCAGGAACTCGGGTGCGGATCGGGGATGACGTGCTGGCGTCGCCTGCGCGACTGGCAACAGGCGGGCGTGTGGGATCTGATCCACTTTGCGCTCCTGGATTGGCTCGCTCGCTCCGACCAGATTGATTGGTCGCGGGCGGTCGTGGACAGTTGTTCCATCCGCGCGGTGCACGGCGGTGACCAGACCGGTCCGAATCCCACCGATCGGGCCAAGCGCGGGAGCAAGCGCCATCTGATCTGCGACGGGCGGGGCGTGCCGCTCGCGGTTCGCCTGACCGGCGCGAACCGGAACGACTCGCAAGAAGCCCTGGCGTTGGTGGATGCGATTCCCCCGCTGCACGGCGAACGGGGGCGACCGCGGCAGCGGCCGGATTGTGTGCTCGGGGATCGCGGCTACGACGCGGCCGCCATTCGGCGCGGGCTCCGGGCTCGTCACATCGTGCCCTTGCTGGCCATGCGTCGCACCGCGCATGGGAGTGGCCTGGGCCGGTGGCGGTGGGTCGTGGAGCGGACGTTTGCCTGGCTCAATCAGTTTCGACGCCTGCGCGTCCGGTACGACAAGCGGGCAGACATCCACGAGGCGTTCCTCTCGCTCGGGTGCGCGCTGATTTGCTGGCAGTCGCTGCGCAAGACGTGGAGGACCGCATGAGCGGATGCCCCATTGTTGTCCGGCGCCATCGCCAGGTCGCCGGTTTCCTGCAGATATCGCGTCCACGCCGCTGCTCTTGGGGGGCTTCCGGGGCCAGACCCTGGGAATCCGTCTACACTACGGCGTGTTGCTCGCTACCAATCCGGCCCGATGCTCAACGAGTCCGCATAAAACGGTTGATTGTGAAGACTCGTGAGGGAGAACGACAATCGGAGCGGCTGCGGTATCGACTCTTGTAGAATCGGTCCCAGCGCAGACACGAGGACCTCTCCCATGCGCCCCGCTCTAACCTCCGCCGACCCGGTCGCGATTTCAATCGCCAGGGCCATCCATACCGGCGACGTCGCGGCCCTCCGCCAACTGTTGTCGGACGATCCCGGCCTTGCGAACGCGCGAATCGTCGGTGCGGATGGCGTCGAGCGTTCGATGGTCCACGTGGCTACCGATTGGCCTGGGTGTTTTCCCAACGTCGCAGAGACGCTTCGGGCTTTGGCCTCGGCGGGTGCGGACGTCAATGCCCGGACGTCACCACATCCCAAGGATCCCAACTGCGTCGAGACCCCGCTGCACTGGGCCGCCAGCAGCAACGACGTCGTGGCGATCGATGCCCTGTTGGATCTCGACGCTGACATCGAGGCCACGGGCGCGATCTTCACAGGAGGAGCGCCGCTCTCCGATGCGGTGGTGTTCGCCAACTGGGAGGCGGCGCGCCGCCTCGTCGAGCGCGGTGCGAGGCCTACGTGGTGGCAGGGAGCGGCGCTGGGCATGCTCGATGTCGTCACCACCCGCTGGCACGATCAGCCGTTGCCAACGCGCGATGAGATCACGCGTGCCTTCTGGCACGCTTGCCGCGGCGGGCAGCAGCCGACGGCTGCCTATCTCCTGGAGCGCGGGGCCGACCCGAATTGGATTGGCTGGGACCAGAAGACGCCGCTGCAGGCCGCAGAGGGCAGTGGCGATGCCGGGTTCGTATCGTGGCTTCGGAGCCGCCTCTGAGCCGCTCGACCTCGGTAACCTGAGATCTTCCTGCCCCCCGAAGAGTCGCCCAGTGGCGACCGATCAACGCGAGCGAATGGTCGCCAGTGCGGCGTGTTCGGGGGATCGATGCTTCTTCAGCCGGGGTGGCTTGCGATGAGCCAGTCGCCGAAAGGCTGCAAACGCCCGTTGGGCTACCCGATCATGTAATGACGGTCATGATCCGAAATGCCGCACGGTAATCTGATCCCCGATGTCGATCGTCAGCAGGTCCTCGGCCCCTTGAAGAGGACCCGAGTACGTCTTGCGAGTCTGCTCGATGACGGCGAGCGTCGCGGGTGCGTGCGAGTAGACCGCCAAGCGAGGCTTGACGCGCGAGAATATCTGGCCCGCCTGGTCCGGTGTGGTGTGGTGCTCAATGATTGCCTCAGTCCGCGCCAGATTCTTAGAGGTCGCGCGGAGAGCAACCGCATCGGTCACTTCGTGAACAAGGACATCCACGCCGGTCGCATGGCGAACAAGATTCTCTGACATCCGGGTATCGCCGGATAGAGAGACCGAATGACCTCGGTAATCGATCCGATACCCAAAAGCGGGCGAGACCGGCCCGTGGTCAACCAGGAACGCCGTCACCTTTAGGCCTTTGCGATCGAACACCGTCCCTTCCTTGATGTCCTGGCTGACGACGCGAATGCCTTCGGCAGAATCCTTCTCGTCTATGTCACGACGCATGTGAATATCGAACGCATACGCGCGCTGAAGCGCATCCATCATCTCGCGAGTCCCATCAGGGCCCCATACCTCAAGCGGCAGCGTTCGTCCCGTAGTCCAGCCCGCCAAGATCAAGTCGGGAATCTGGATGATGTGGTCCGAATGCAGATGGGTCAGAAACAATCGATTGATCGAGGCGATCGGTACTCCCAGTTGAGTGAGACGAATCGTGGCACCGCGACCGCAGTCAAAGAGCAGTCGCGTCCCCTCCGCCTCCACTAACGTACTCATGCCGAATTGGTCGAGCCTGACGGGTGGGCCGCCGCCGCTTCCAAGGAGTACTACCCTTAGGCTATCCGGCGCAGGCTGCTGATACTGTCCAGCGGCTTGCAGAGGTTGAACCTGCATGGCATCCGGATCAGCGGATCCCTGGTGACAGAGAAGAAGAGCAAGGCATGGCAGGATGCAGACCGCAGAAGAACGTTCAATCATAGACAGTACTCTTCCAGATTTCGATCTCGTCGTCCTGTGGCCCAACGAACCGTAGGCCGACACAGGATATCGCAGCCGGCACGGGAGTTGGGCTGGTCCGGATCACGCCGGGCCGTCTGCCGCCTCGGGCGTTCCCGCCTCTCTGCGGTGATCATCCCCATAAGTCGCCAAGGGGCGAGCAACGGTCGGGGAGACCGGTCGCCAGAACGGCGTTAATCGAAACTGTTCCAGGGCACGGTCGGAATTCTGTGGCGCCCCTTACTTCGGTGGGACGAGCCGCTTCAGTTCCTCGAAGACGTTCTGAACGACGACGAGCTGAGGTGTCATGCCGGCGGACATCAGCATCTGCAGCACGGCCTCAGCATCGCGGCATCGCCGTTTGCTGGCGCAGCACGTCAGCATCGCCGTCCGCTGGGGGGCGCGCGAGGGACGGTTTTGACAGGTTTGCTTCCCGGAATCCGGGACGGGACGTCAGGGCGCGAAGCGCACGGGTCATTATTTCGCTAACAGCCGCGCGCGAAGCTCCTCGACCCAGTTGACAACGATCTCGATTGTGTTTGTCGCTGCCGCCTCCTTGATGAACAGGAACCGCTGACCGTCCGGAGAGACGTCGTAGGCGTAGAACACCCCGAGGTACGCTGTCCGGAGCGCTGGTTTCGGTTTGCCGGCGGTGAACTCCGAAACGGAGGTCTCGACGTCGACCGACATCAGCGTGTGAGAGTCGCCGTCGAGGAAGAACAGCTCGCGTCCACTGCGGGACCATATAGGCGAGAGGCCGCCGCCGGTCGAAATCTGCCATCGCTGCCTGCCGGCATCAGGGTAAGGCCGGATCAAAATCTCGGACCGGCCCGTCTCGAACGACTCGTAGGCGAAAAAACGGCCGTTCGGCGAGATGTTGGCCGCGTATTCAGCTTCAGGTGTTGTAACCAGCGCCTCCGTTCCGGTACCCGACAGCGGCACTTTGATGATGTCCCATCCCGTTTTCGGATTCAGTTGGGCTCCGAGCAGAAAGGAATCGTCAGGCAGGATCGAATTGGGCACCTGCGTCTGCGTGCTCGTCGTCAGACGCCGCTCGGTTCCAGAGCCGTCCGCGTTGCGGATGTACAGATTGAATGCGCCCGTGCGATTCGCTGTGAAGACGACTTGACGGCCGTTTGGCATCCAGGCAGTACAAAATAAACCGGGGCGCCGACGATCAGTCGCGTCAACGCGTCTCGGTTAAAGTCCCAAGTCAAGATGTTCGTGTCCTCGTCTTCTACGAGCGCTGCCGCTCGTGCACCGTCTGGCGACAGCCTGAGGCTGTAGTACGGCTGTACTGGAGCTGCAGTCGGCGTCTCGCGACCGTTTCGATCGACCCAGACCAACGACCGCCGTGTGTCTGCGGTGACCTTCGCCAGGGTGCCGGTGGCGGATACCGCGTAGCTGACACCGCCGTTGGTCCATTCGGTACCAATGTCACCGATTCGGACCGGCTCGCCCATCACTTCGTGGCGAGCAAGATCGAACGGGACCGCGAACAGCGTTCCGGCCGATCGGTAAAGCAGATGACCGGTCTTGAGGTAGGTCGGCTCCACCCCCCGTAACAGGGGTTTGACTTGGCGAGTCTTCAAGTCGAGCACTGAGATCTGCGCGTTCTCCGGATGGTCGTACTTCAAGGCTGTACACAAAACCGCGCCGGCGCCGGGCAGCATCCAGGGATCCCCGAGGCACGACGAGGTGTTCGACGTCAGCGCCTCCGGTTGCCCCCCGCTCGCCGCGACTCTGTTCAGGCCGCCCAGTTCGTTGTCGAACACGATCGTGTCGTCGTCGCCCCAGCTCCCGTCGACCGGCGCGGTTAAACCTCGAGCGACCGTGACGACGGAGCCGCCCGCCAGAGCGGCCTTTTTCAGGTCGCCGGCCAGGAAGAAACCGACCCAGCGGCCGTCGGGAGAGAAGAACGGTGCAGCGGCTCCGCGAGTTCCCGGCAGCAACTGCGGACCGAGTTGATCGAGCGCGCGGACAAAGAGGCCTGCTGCTCCTGGATACACCAGGTAGCGTCCATCGGGCGAAATCGCCAGATTCTTCCGGCCAGGATTCGCTTCGAGCGCTTGTTCCGGACTGGGAGCGATTGTGAAACGCACGACCGGCTGCGATCGCGGAGCCTCCGAAAATCGAATGCCCCATACGATCGCCGCGGTGACCAGCGCACCGAAAACGAGCGCCACGACAGCGATAGCCGCGGATCGCCGCCAGCCGACGCGCGAATCGCGCTGCACCGCGCGCGCGTCTTCGGCTTCGGATCGAGACTCGAGTTCCAGCCGGGCGTCACCGATATCGCGCAGCCGCCGCCTTGAATCGCGTTCCAGACACCTCGCGATCAACAGGCGTATGCGAGACGGCGTTGCCGCGGGAAGCTTCTCGAGTGCCGGCGTGTCGCGCATCACGGACGCGAGCGTGTCGGTCACCGTCTCGCCGCCGAACGCGGGGCGGCCGGTCAGCATCTCGAACAGCACGCAGCCGAACGCCCAGACATCGCTCGCTTGTCCGCCGATCGTCCCTTCGCCTGTTCGGGGCTCATGTAGGCCGCCGTGCCCAGGATGACGCCGACACCGGTCATCATCGCAGGCGATGTGAGTGTCGGGGAGTTCGCTAGGTCTTGCCCTCCCGATCCACCGGGCGCTCCAAGCGCCTTCGCAAGGCCGAAGTCCAGCACCTTCACGGTACCGTCCGGGCGGACTTTGATGTTCGCAGGCTTCAGATCGCGGTGGATGATCCCCTGCTCGTGCGCCGCTTCGAGAGCTTCAGCAATCTGCTTCGCAATAGGGAGCGCCTCGTCGAGCGGAATCGGCCCTATCCCGATCCGATCCGCTAGCGTCGGGCCCTCGACGAGTTCCATCACCAACGCACGCGTACCGTCCGATTCTTCGAGCCCGTGAATGTGCAGCGATGTTTGGATGGTTCAGCGACGCGAGCACCTGCGCCTCGCGACTGAATCGGGCCAGACGATCGCGATCGTTGGCGACCGCCGGCAGCAGCACCTTGATCGCGACGTCGCGATTCAGCTTCGTGTCGCGCGCGCGGTAGACCTCGCCCATGCCGCCCGCGCCAAGGGCGGAGAGGATCTCGTAGGGGCCGAGGCGCGTGCCGCGGATCAACGGCAAAGGCGTAAACAAGCCGGATTCTAGCTCTAATGGCCGCGACGAGCGTCAGAACTGCGATCTGTAACGAAAAGTCGCCTACTGGCGAGTATTCATGCGCTATCCGGCGCGCGATCCGTCGCGGGACCGAGCCCGGTCGCCGTGCGCTTGATGGCCCGTGAGGCAGACGCCTAGGTTCAGAGCGGCGGCACGAGTTGCCGTGTCCTCGCAGGAAGGGCGTGCACCGCTGCACGGAGCTCTCCGGCAATGCGAGTCTCGACGTCGAAAGCCGCCGGAGTCTCGAGCTGGCGCGGGGTCACCCACGTGGCTCCGGAAGCACCAAGTGTGTCGCTCTGGGGAGTCTTGCCGGTCTGCTCGAGGATCTCGAGCACGTGCTGCGATTCGCGACCGATGACCACGATCAGCCGATCCCGTTCGAGCCCGGACTTGATCATCAGGCGCAGATAGCGATCCTCCCCAGCGCCGCCGACGACCAGCGAGACACAGCCATCCATTTTCTCGCGCAGATACGGCACGCGAACGATATGCACCAAACCGCGCGAGTGCTCCACCGCGTCGACGAGCTGCGGAAGGTCTGGGATCGGCGCAGTCCTTCCTCAACTGCGCGTTGCACATCATGGTCGGGGATCCGCAGCCGGACCAGCCTCCCCGAGTCGCTCTGACCTTGGGCGTCCTCTCCGCCGCAGACGGCCAGCGTCAATCCGAGGTTCGCGCAGGCCACCAACGTCGTGGTTGATGTCGCCATGTTCCCCTCCTGAGTTCGCGACACCCCGCGTCGCGTCTCGCGAATGTGGAGGCGGTCCAGAGGAGGGAACAGCGGTAAGGCACGCGCGACACACGACACGACAGACTGAACGGCACGATGTCGTTAGGTGCCGTCCCCCAGGGGCGTATAATCCGACTGACTCTCACCCAAAACAGGGTTGACATGGCCGGACCTGTTCCGCCGACACCATCGCTTGCCACCGGTCGGTCGGCTGCCGATCGACTCGATTCCTGGAAGGAAATCGCCGCTCATCTCAAGCGCGACGTACGCACCGTGCAGCGGTGGGAGAAAGACCATGCCCTGCCTGTGCAGCGGCACGTAAACGCCAAGCAGGGCAGTCTCTTTGGCTATAAAGAAGAGCTCGAAGCGTGGTGGAACGACCGGCGAGGTGAATTGGAGTCGCAGGGTGTCCAGCCGCGGCGAACCGTCCTGCGCCGCTTCGCTCGCAGCGATGCCGCCTGGACGATCGCCTGGAGCCATCATCGTCGCTGTGAGTCTCGCGATGGTGAAGAGGAGGACCCCGGTCGCCGTTCCGATGGTGGGTCTCAGTGTTGTGCTCGGAACGGATCTCTTTCTCGACACGTCGCCAGGTGGCAGCAAGCTGGCTTTGTCACCGGATGGTTCTCTGTTGGCATTCGTCGGCAGGAGCGCCGGTCGGGTGCGACTCTTTCTGCGTCGCTGCACCCACCAATCGCTTTGTTTCAGGACACTTATGTGCCGGGGGAGCCCCTGCACCCGAATTACGACGTGTCCCCCGACGGTTCACACTTCTTGATGATCAAGGGCGAACGTCCGGACCGTGTTTCCGAGATTCGCGTGCTGCAGGGATGGAAGACCAAACTGGCATCCCTGCTTCAGTAGAGTCGCTGACCAAATCTACGATTTGCCAAACGCCCCGAAGTTCCACCTTTTCTTCGTCAGGCATTTTTGCAACATGAAGGTCATTGTCTCGGCGGGCGACCCAGGCAGGGACCCAGCCCGGTTGCCATGCGCTACACGGAACCGTCAAGACGTTCTCGCCACACCGGGCAGCCGGCGGCGGTTATAGGTTGGGGTGGTACCGGTCGCCCGACGAAGGGATGTCTAGTCTAGGTAAACGCTGTGGCGTTACTCGCGACAGAAACACCGGAGCCAGGAGCCGTCCAGAGATCATTGGCTGAGTCGCGGTTCAGACATCAGCGCTAAGGTGTTGCCCTCGCTATCTTCAAAGTCCGCCAGCCAGACCTCTCGATCAGCTAGCGTGGCGATCTTGTGCGGCTCCGACTTGAACGCGATACCACGCGATGAGAGTGTGTCCCGCATCTGGTGGATATCCTGCACGGCAAAATAGACCACGGACCCCGGGTGGTCGAAGCCGGGATCTGGCGTGGACAACATCGGCCGTACCCCGTGGCAATCGAAGAATGCCAGGCGTGGCGGAGCGGCAAAAAGAAACGGCAGACCGAGTGCGTCGCGATAGAATCGCACCGCGCGCTCGACGTCATGCACACGCATTGATATCTGGTGAATGCGGGAGAGCCCGCCAGCATCTGTCATACATCCTCCATGGAGTTATAGTTAGCTAAGGCTAACTAAGTTATACTCCCACCATGCGGTCACGCGCAAGCGGCAATCACAAGGCTGTTGCCGACGCCTTGCATTCAGCTGCCATCCATCTCCTCCGCGGTGTCCGGAAAGAGGACGAGCGGACCGGCGTCGGCCCGGCGCGATTGTCGGCCTTGTCGGTCCTTGTGTTCGGGAGATCCATGCGTCTAACGGAGCTCGCCCGCATCGAACAGGTGAAGCCGCCGACGATGACGAAGATCATTGCCGGGTTGGAAGCTGCGGGCCTTGTGAGGCGCCGCTCGGACGCCGAGGACGCCCGCGCCGTCAAGCTGGAGGCAACACCGTGCGGAAGGAGGTTGCTTCAGGAAGGTCGTCACCGCAGAGTTGAGCGTCTCGCGGTTGCGCTTGATGCGCTCTCTCATGAGGAGATCGACATCCTCGCCGCCGCCGCGGACCTCATCGACCGTGTGTCGCGAACGATCTAATCAGCCAGGCACATTCCAAAGTCCTTCGGACCCACAACCATCGATCTGCTGCCGGGCCACATGCAGACCGCCAGTGGCCGTCCCGATAGTCCTGAGTAGTCGCCTAGTGGCGAGTATTCACGGCGCTGCCTGGCGCCCGATCCCGCTAGGGACCCAGCCCGGTCGGCATGGTTATATGGATCGTCAGGTGTGCCGAATCAGGGCCGGCGGATCGGCAGGCAATCCGGTGGCGGCGTGGGGCTGGGCACGAGTGAGACGCTCCAGGCCGTGTTCGGCGCGGAGCAGTCGAGAGGTTCGACCGTCCGGGGAAGGGAAGGTATCCTTGGCGGCAAGTCAGCGGGGCGACGAACAAGAGTCCTCGCGTGCGGTGCTGGCTCGGTAAGTCTCATTGGATCCCGACCGGCTGAGCAGGATAATGGCCCCGCGATGATTTGCCCCCATTGCCGGACCGACACACCGGTCGACACGGGCCTCTGTGTCGCCTGTTCCGGTGACTTGTCTGCGTCGATGGCACCTGGGGGTACGGGCGAGGTCGAAGCGACCGCTCCGTCCGATGACGCGACTCGCACAGCGACCGTGACGGTCGGCTTGGTCCCTGGAGCCCTGTTTGATGACCGATACCGCATTGAGCGGATGCTCGGTGCCGGTGGCATGGGAACGGTCTACAAGGCGCACGATCAGAAGGTTGGGATCCCGATTGCGCTCAAGGTGATCCGTCCAGAGGTCCTGTCGAATCCAAGTACGAGAATCGCGTTCGAGAAACGCTTCACACAGGAGCTGTTGCTCGCACGCGCGGTCACCCATCCGAATGTGTTGCGCATTCACGATCTGGGTGAGGTGGACGGCGTCCTGTACATCACGATGCCATTTGTGGACGGCGCGGACTTGCACGGCATGCTCAGAACGGGGCCGTTGCCCTTCGAGCGGGTGCTGTCACTCGGTCGTCAAATTGCATCCGGTCTCGCCGCTGCCCACGAAGCAGGCGTCATCCACCGCGATCTGAAACCGCAGAACATTCTGGTGGCGTCATCAGGCCACGCCTACATCTCAGATTTCGGCCTCGCCAAGTCGTACGAGGCGAGCGCCTCAGGACTGACACGCCCGGGAGAGCTGTTGGGGACGCCCCGATACATGGCGCCGGAGTGCGTCGAGGGTCGAGCGACGGATCATCGCAGCGATCTCTATGCGCTCGGGCTCATCCTCTACGAGATGGCCTCCGGCTCGGGTCCGTTTCCAGGAGGCGGAGCGTTGGAAGAATTGCTCCAGCACGTGCGATTACCACCACGCCCGCTGAAAGAGGCCGCACCGGAGGTACCAGACTTTTTCACCGACATCGTGATGCGCTGCTTGGAGAAGGATCCAGCGTGCAGATATCAGCACGCGCGCGACGTTCTTCAGGACCTCGAGCGCTCCGCCGCACCCGGTCCAATCTCCAGTCAGCCCGGCCAGCCGTTGATAGAGCGCCAGCCAGTCTCAGCGTGGCGTCGCAGCCGACATGCGGTCCTGGCGACAGGTGTTGTCTGCCTGGCTGGCGGCCTCGTCGTCATATCGTCGCCGGTTCGCGGCCTCATTCGCGGAACCAGCACGAGTGCCCTTACGCTCCCCAGCCCGAGCACGCGAAAGCTGATTGCGGTGCTGCCGTTTCGCGTGCAGGGGACGACACAGGACATGGAGCAATGGGATCACATCGCCGCTGGCCTGGGGGAGGAGATGTCGGCCGGGCTGCTTCGCTTGAACCTGCTGACGGTGGCGGCGCCCAATGCAATTGAGAGCGTGGATCGGAATCTGCCCCACGCAAGAATGGCACGCGCGTTGGGCTCCAATCTGCTCGTCACTGGCACGTTGCAGGGCACCGGTAGAGGCGGTGGCATCAGCGTCCTCATGGAACTCGAAGACCTAAGCGCGGGCCTAAAGGTGTGGAGCCAGGAGTTCTCCGGTGACCCCGGTGAGGCGCTGACCCTGCGAGATCAAATGTTGATGGGGCTGATGGCTGCCTTGAGTGTAACGCCCACGCCTGACGCGCAAGCAAGAGCCCTCACGCGCCCAACGCCGAACAGCGCCGCGTACGATCTGTATCTAAAGGGTCGGTACGCCACGTCTCGCCAACAGGACCGCCATAGTCTTGAAACGGCGATCAGTTTTTTCAACGACGCGCTGAGGCAGGATCCGCGTTTTGCGCTGGCCTTCGCTGGACTCTCCGACGCGTCGGTGGGCATGTATCACGACCGCCCGGATACGAAGTGGGCCACTCAAGCGATCCACACCGCGCAAGAAGCCAAGCGCCTCGACGACTCGTTGGTGGAAGTCCACGCGGCGCTGGGCCAAGCGTACCTTGCGACGGGTAGAACGCAGGAGTCCATTGTTGAATTGAAGCGCGCGCTCGAGATTGCACCGAATTCGGACGAAACCTATCGCCGTCTGGCTGCGGCTTATCGCATCGCCGGCCAGACCGACGAAGCGATCAAGGTGCACAAGCTGGCGATCGACAAGAATCCGTACTACTGGGTCAATCGCAACGCGCTCGGGTACACGTACTGGCGCATCGGCGACTACGAGAGCGCGGCGCCGGAGTTCAAGAAGGTGATCGAGCTCGAGCCCGACAACGTCAACGGGTACAACGATCTCGGCGCGGTGTATCTGCAGACTGGCCGCTACCAGGACGCGGCCGATACCCTGCAGAAAGCGCTAAAAGTGGGGAACACACCCGACACGTGGAGCAATCTCGGCGTGGCCTATGCCTGGATGGGACGGTTCGCCGAGGCGTTGCCAGCCTATCAAAAGGCCGTGGAGATGAATCCAACGTCGGACGCGTGGCTTTCGAATCTGGCTGACGACTATCGATGGTTGGGCGACAAGGAGAAGGCGATCGAGACGTATGATAAGGCGATCGGCATCGCGCTGAAAGCACTGTCAATCAGTCCCAATGACCAATCAACTCGCGCTAGTCTCGGAACCTACTACGCAAAAAAGGGCGATGCGGCGCAGGCGATCTCTTTTATCAATGCCGCGGTCGAACAAGCGCCGGCGGATGCCGGCTACCTATATAACCTTGCGCTCGCTTACGCGCTCGCCCACCACAATGATCAGGCGTTGGATGTCCTAAAAAAAGCCGTCAAGGGTGGCTATCCACGGAGATTTGCGCGTGACGACCCCGACTTTGCTAATCTGATTCGTACGGATCCACGCGTCAGAGTATTGATGCAGGAGGTTCCTCCCGCTCTCAAGCAATGAAGCGATTCACTGCAATTGGCCGGCGCGCGATACGCTGGGAGCTAATGCCCTCATCGCGTAAAACGGGAGCTCAGTTATGGCCACTCGCGGACCTTGGATCGGACACCTCACGAAAGCTGCGCAACAGCGCGCCTGCAACGATGGATGGGTGTGCGAGGCCCATCCCGAACAGGGCTGGCCGCATGATCAGTGTGCTGGCCCCGGGGGTTCCATGCACCGTGTGTCAGCGAACGTCGTCCTGGATACCGCGGGGACGGGCTGCGGCGTCATCGCGCTTTGGTTTGGCCGATGGGTGGGTCTTGGCGACAGGTGCGGCGCGGAAGACTGGCCGCCGTCGGTCAGCGGCTGGTCCATGAAGTGAAGCGCGTCGGCTGCCCGCCCTGAGGCTGACAATCCATCCGTCGTCGTGACGGTTACGCTATCGACCGTCGCTGTCGCAAGCCGGGTCGTGTCGTGGCTCGACACGGCGAGACCAACCCAGACTGCGCCTACCAGCGCGATCGAATCCTGGCCAAGCTTTGTCCAGACGGTACCGTCACCCGATACCGAGGCCGACACCACCTGTCCTGCGCGTTCCAGCTTCACCCACATCGGCGCCGCGCCGGCGATACTGGTGTTGAGACTGGTCCCGCCCGCAGATTTCCGACGCTGAAACGCGAGCCCTTTGCCGGGAGTCACGAACAGCGACGCGTGCGGTGCCGCCGCGGCGAGCGACTGCCGAATCATGACGCCCGCCTTCGTCCAGGCGTTCACGTTCTGCACGGTCGCGACACGCGCGACGATCGACCCGTCGCCAGGCAGTTCGTAATAGACAAAACGGAATGCGTCCGTCGAGCCCCAGATGTCTGCGCCGGCGCCTTGCACCGTGAAGGTGCCGTTACCCACAGTCGCGCTGCCGGTGATCCCGACATTGCCGACGTCCGCCGTCTGCCACCCGGGCGGCAGCGTCGACGGGTTGACGGTGATCGTGACAGTGTCGGCAGTCGCTGTCGCAAGCCGGGTCGTGTCGTGGCTCGACACGGCGAGACCAACCCAGACTGCGCCTACCAGCGCGATCGAATCCTGGCCAACGCTTTGTCCAGACGGTACCGTCACCCGATACCGAGGCCGACACCACCTGTCCTGCGCGTTCCAGCTTCACCCACATCGGCGCCGCGCCGGCGATACTGGTGTTGAGACTGGTCCCGCCCGCAGATTTCCGACGCTGAAACGCGAGCCCTTTGCCGGGAGTCACGAACAGCGACGCGTGCGGTGCCGCCGCGGCGAGCGACTGCCGAATCATGACGCCCACCTTCGTCCAGGCGTTCACGTTCTGCACGGTCGCGACACGCGCGACGATCGACCCGTCGCCAGGCAGTTCGTAATAGACAAAACGGAATGCGTCCGTCGAGCCCCAGATGTCTGCGCCGGCGCCTTGCACCGTGAAGGTGCCGTTACCCACAGTCGCGCTGCCGGTGATCCCGACATTGCCGACGTCCGCCGTCTGCCACCCGGGCGGCAGCGTCGACGCGTTGACGGTGATCGTGACACTGTCGGCAGTCGCGATGGCTCCGTCGCTCGCGGTGAGCCGGATCGTGTAGACGCCGGCCGTGGTGAACGTCGCGACGGTACCTGAGCGAACCCGATGCACTGAACGTAACCGGGGCCGGGCCACTGACGAGGGCCCACTGTGTCGTCAGGCTGCCGGGAGGAACCGGGTTGCCGTCGTCGGTGGCTGTGCCAGTCAGTATCGCCGTGTTCGGCAACGTAATCGTCTGGTCAGGGCCCGCGTCGACAATTGGTGCCGAGTTTCCGTTGACGGTGATCGCGCGCGTCGCCGTCGGGCTCGACACACCACCGTTGTCCGTGGCCTTGAACGACGCGACATAGCTCCCGGCCGTCGAATACTTCACGTAACCGGGGTTCAGGACCGCGGCGGAAGCAGGCGTGCCACCGGGGAAGCTCCACGCGAGCGTGCTGATTGTCCCGTCCGAATCCGTGGCGTCGCCGGAGAAGAAGACCGATTGACCGGGGTCCACCGTTGTATCCGTCGCCGGGCTCGTGATCATGACCGTCGGAGGTTGATTGGGAATCGATGCGGAGAGCTGCACGAACGCGGCCGTTGACGGCACGCCGGAGGCGTTGAGAATGAAGAGCATGTAATAGCCGGGAGGGGCAACGTTGCCGTTCGGCGGAGCCGTGACCGTCAGATCGCCGGCGCCGGTCGTATAAGACAGCTCGACGAGCCGTTGATCCATGTCGAACGCGTGGGTCGGAGCACCCGGCCGAACGAGAACGACCGATCCGATCTCGGCCGCGTCCGGCGTCTGGACGTGAAACGTCGCTCCATAGCCGACCGCGGCTGGTGTGACCGTCGTGATCGCGGGTCGAAGCGCTGCAGTTCCGTCGGCATTGAAGAGATACGATGGCGAGTAGATCTCCATGTGCCCCTCGTAGCTGCCGCGGCTTGGGTTGCTGCCGACGAGCAGCACTGTGCCGTCGGGCAGCAGCAGGGACCCCGAGTGATAAAGGCGCGGATACGCGTTCTGGCCGGCGGAGGCGAATGTATTCGTCTCGGGATCGTAGAGATCGGCGTTGAGGCTCGCGGTTGCGGTGTCTTCGTCGTTCTTGGATCCGCCGACGGCGAGCACCTTGCCGTTGGGCAAGATCGTCGCGTTCATCTCGATACGGGGTTGCGACATCGGCGGCCCCGGCTGCCAGTGCAGAGGCGACGCCGACAGGTCCAGGGTTTCCGTCGTATTCGTCGCCGGATTGCCGCCGCCGAGGATCATGACCTTCGCCGCGTAGCCGTTCGACGCCTTCAGGGGCAGCAGCACCGATGTGCCGTATGTCCGGGTGCCGGCGTAGTTCGTCGACGCTTTGACAGCCGACCACGCGTGCGTCGACGGAGTGAAGATGCGCGATCCCGTGCCCGACCCTGAATAGAGGACGGTGCCGTCAGGAAGCAGATGCAGGCGTGGATACAACGGCGGCGTCCACCCGGCGGCGTATTCCGGGCTCCAGCCGACACCTGGCGTATAGATCTCCACTGTGGCATTCGTGCTGCCTGTTTCCGTCAAGCCCGAGAAGGTCATGACACGGCCGTCTCCGAGCGTCGTCACGGTCGGGTACCAGCGTCCGTGCGCCATGCTCTCGACATCGGTGAAGGTGCTGGTGATGGGATCAAAGACGGCATTCCGCGGCTGGCCGTGAAACGGGTCGTACTGAAGCGTGCCGCCATTGATCAACGCACGCCCATCGGGCAGCACGATCATGCCGTTGCAGAACATGTCCCACGCGAGCGGCTGTGTGAGGAT
This sequence comes from uncultured Acidobacteriota bacterium, assembly GCA_963771415.1. GTDB lineage: Bacteria > Acidobacteriota > Vicinamibacteria > Vicinamibacterales > 2-12-FULL-66-21 > CAWAZT01. The sequence continues at coordinate 602,282 of CAVYTI010000002.1, forward strand.
TGCACCGGAATCGGGATCCCAAACGGCGGCCTGGTAGTTCGTTTCCGTCGCCACGTCGCCGGAGCCGGCCACGATGAGGACCTTGCCCGTGTGGAGGAGCGCAAGGTGGATCGGGTTAATCGGCGTCGTGGAGACCGTGTCCCAGTGGCCCTGGAGGGCAGACTGCGACTGGGCGCGAATGCCCTGGTCCTGCACCACGACGAGGCCCGCCGCGAGGAGGATCGCGCCCAGACCGGAGCAGAGGCTCGGCCCCACACGAACCGCTGAGCGCTTGCCCATGCTTCCTCCGGCGCCCGAGCGTTTCCTGGCGCAGTCAAGACCTGTCAGGTGTCACGGGACTGCCTGGCCGGTGCAAATGATGAACCAGCGAGCCGTTAGTTCTGCGCGTCAATTCCATCGGGCCGGCTCAAATGCTCGCCCCGGGGGGAGATAGAAGTCTGCTGACGCGGAGTCTTCCGGTATCAGGCAGATATCCACGAGGCGTCGTCGCCATCGACGAGGGTGCGCGAGTAATACCTGGGCGTGCTGACGCGACGTGATTTCCTCGAAGTAGCGACGGGTGCAGCCGCTTTCGCAAGCGTGACTGTCGGAGAACCGAGGCGGCCCACGTCGTCCGCCTTCTAAAACTCGCAAAGTTGAGGGAACAGGGTGCTCTGTCAGAGGAAGAATTCCAGGCCGCGAAGAAGTAGTTGATCGGGTGAGACGGATCAGCGCCGTTCGATCTGGCTAACGTGCGGCTTCAGCCGCCGGCCAGCGGCAAACGTGTGGCGTTCGCAATCTGGCGCTCAACCGACTTCGCGTCCCCCGTCGAGTCGTGGCTGCAGGATGGACTTGCGGGCGTAGATATCGGCAACCAGCGGAGTCATTGCACCTTGGTCCAGGTGCCGCATCGCGTACTAGCAAACCCTCGATCGGACCGAGACATTGTCACCATGCCATTGCCGTTCTCGTTCGCAATCAAATCGCCCAGTTGGCCGCTGAAGCCGCGGAGCCGAGCCCAATAGCAGCCCGCAGGGGCGTCGGCTCGCCAAGTGCCTGGCGAAACGTCTGTGCCGATGATGTACGTACCATCTCCGAACGGCGCCGAAGGCGCAACTGTGATCTCAGAGAGATCTGTGGTCCATGTTCCGCACCCCCGCGACGTGAATCCCTTATCACTCGGGGTTATCGTCACGATGGCGGGACCTGATTCGTTGCCGTTAGCAATCAGATCGCCCAGCTCTCCGCTAAACCCCCCGAGAACGGGCCCAATAGCAGCCTGGCGCCCGTTTGCGGGTGCGATAGGTTCCCGGTTGAATGTCCGTTCCGACCGCCTTGGTTCCCGATCCGAACGAAGGGTAGGAGCTGCTGTCCTCAGAAGCAGAGACGGACGAAGCAGACGAACTCGCTTTAGCGTCGCTGGTGGTCGATAGCCGAGCGGGTGGTCTCTCAGGAGGAGTAACCGGGAGGATCGAGATCAAGACAAGGCCGACGAGGATGAGACCGCCCATTATGTAGGCCGCTCGCTTCATCTGCTGACGCTCGATGCTGCGCTGCTCAGGAGTTTTCGTCCGATGGGTACTTCCCGTAGTCCCGAGCGATCGAGTGTCCTGCGGAGGCGGGAGGGCGGCTGTTACAGGCGGTGTCGTGAGCGAGCGTTGGCAAAACCGGCAAACGATGGCTGCGCCCTGGATCTGCTCGGCGCAGTACGGGCATCGTTTCATGGAGCCCTCAATGCCGGACGTTTTGACGGCTGAGCGGGATGACCATTATAGAGGTTCCCTGCCTCCCCATCGGTATCACCGGCGGGTAGGAGACAGGCGTCCATACCACGACCCAACTCGCTGAGCACCGGCGCGAGCGGCTGGCGGCACCCGCCTTGTCGATCGTCCGTCGCCTCATTTCGAACCGAGCGGAGGACGAATGTGCGTGAGGTACGACGGTCCTTGGAGGCGGGGTCCGTGTGCAAGTAGCCTGTGGGGCCGCCAATCTCTTCCAGTCCCCATCGCGCGGTGACTCACGGGTCTAGGATGGGACTAGTGCCAACCCACTCATCAAACTCGATCAGGCCGCCCAACTAAGTGATTTTATTTCTGCAAGTTACTGGAGCCGGCGCTCGGACTTGAACCGAGGACCTGCTGATTACGAATCAGCTGCTCTACCAACTGAGCTACGCCGGCTTAGGCGAGAGAGGGACCACCGACAGCGGCTATCGCCGCCACCAGCAGGACAGACTATTCTACCAGACCCCGCCCGAAGCCGTCACAGGCGGTCCGCCGCGATCCTGGCCAGCGCCTTCAACTGCTCCATGGTCAGGCGCGTCTTCTTCCCCGACGCGTCGAAATACGTCGTCAAGGACGCAGCCTTCGTCCCTTTGCGAAGGTAGATCACGTACTGCACCAGCCCTGGCGGGCTGTCGAACGCTTCGTCGCCGATCCCTGGCACGTCGCCGTGAAACAGCACCATTGGTGTCGTCGTGCTGCCGATCTTCATCTCTTTCTGATCGTGGGCGCGGCGATACAGGGCGTCGGTCCCGAAATTGACCATCAGAATCAGTTTGTTGTCGGGACCCACGAAATCCAGGCCGGGACCGGCGCCGGGCTGCGATTGCGGCGCAACGAGATGCACGCCCTGGATCCCGGTGGCCTTCTCGACATCGGCCACGGTCATGCGCGGATCCGGTGTTTGTGCCGCCAGGGACGCGCCAAGAACGAGCACGACGATCGCGACTGGAAAGCGCACGATCACCTCCTGAGGTGCGCGCCGATAGTACCATCGGACCATGGCAGGACCGTTCCTCCACTGGATCAGCACCTACGGCGAGGCCGCGCTCTCGCTGCTGCTGTTCCTCGGCGTCTTCGGCCTGCCGGTGCCGGACGAGACACTCCTGACCTTCGCCGGCGTGCTCGTCCGACAGGGCCGGCTGCACTTTGCAACGACCTGGGGTGCCGCAGCCATCGGGAGCATGTGCGGCATCACCCTGAGTTATGCGATCGGCCGCGGTCTGGGACCGACGGCTGTCGCGCGGTTCGGGCGCTGGGTGCACATCAACGCCACCGACCTGAAACGCGTGGAGGGATGGCTCGAACGAACCGGGAAATGGATGCTGACGTTCGGCTATTTCGTTCCGGGCGTGCGGCATCTCACCGCCATCGTTGCCGGCTCGTCGCAGCTGCCGTATCGCGTTTTCGCCACCTACGCGTACGTGGGCGCGGCCCTGTGGTCGCTGACGTTCATTTCACTGGGCTGGTCGGTCGGCCACCAATGGGAGCGCGCGCTGGAAGCCGCACAGCGCCACATCTTGAAAGTGGCGCTCGTGGTCGGAGCGGCCGCGGCGATCTACGGTCTGATTCACCTCCGCCAGCGACGGCGGCGGTCTCCGCAGGGCGAGGAGAAGCCATGACAGTGTCGGGTGCCCGTTACACGATTACGACGCGCGGCCAAGGGGACGTGCAGGACATCACCTCGATCGTGGCCAATGGCGTGGCTGCCTCGACCCTGTCGTCTGGCGTCGCGACGGTGTTCGTCGTCGGATCGACGGCGGCTGTGACGACGATCGAGTTCGAGCCGGGCGCCGTCGCAGATTTCAATCGGCTCTTCGACGAGCTCGCGCCGCGCGGCGCCGACTACGCGCACCACCAGCGCTGGGGCGACGACAACGGGTCGAGCCACGTGCGGGCGGCGCTGCTCGGGCCATCCCTGTCGGTGCCGTTCACGGACGGCCAGCTGGCGCTCGGCACGTGGCAACAGATCGTGCTCGTGGAGTTCGACACGCGCGATCGCAAGCGTGAGATCGTCGTGCAGAGCGTGGGCGATTGAGACCGAGTTCCGATGTCCGGAGGTCCGGGGGGCCGGAGGTCCGTCCGGAGGTCCGGAGGTCCGAGTTCGGTCCTCGCGCCTCGACACTCGGACCTCGGTGGTAAAGAAGAGTTGTGAGCAGCGCATCTGCCGCGACGTAGTCCAGCGTGTCGTAGCCTTCAGTGAGCGCTGCACGCGGCTTCGAGGACGTCGCGAGCGCCTAGCAAAGCCTCGCTAAGACAACCTCAACCTTGAGCGTTCGCGAAACTCCCAACTGCCTCTCTTTCAACCACCAACTCTCAACTCCCGACTCCCATCCGCCCTCCCTTTCCGCTCTCCGCCGACCACACGGTCGCTGTTTACACACACTGCAGTCGGGCTAGCCAGAATAGGCAGCAAACAACACAGCAGCAGGCGTTTCGAACGAGGGATCGTGGCAATTCGCTGGTGCGCCGCGTGCATGACGGAGGCGACGTGCGCAGGACGAGACCTGTACTGATCGTGCTCGTGGTGAGTGCGAGCGCCTGCGGCAGTTCCGCGACCACCAGCGTGACCGCGACCGCGCCCACGAACAGTCGCTGTCAGGCCACGCTAACCACCTCATCATCGACCTTCGGATCTGGCGGTGGTACCGGAAGCGTGAGCGTCAGCGTGGCGCGGGAATGCGCGTGGACTGCGGCCAGCCAGGCGGCCTGGATTCAAATCAGTTCCGCGACAACGGGCCAGGGAGACGGGTCCGTCTCCTTCAAGGTTGCCGCCAACGCCGATCCAATGGAACGTAGAGGGGCGCTCGGGGTGGCCGATCAGATCGCGAGCGTGACGCAGCAGGCGGCGCCGTGTAAGTTCGACGTGCAGGCCTCCGCTCAAGAGATTGGGTCAACCGGTGGCCAGACGCCCGTAGTCGTTCAGACACAGGACGCCTGCACCTGGAATGCGAGCAGCAACGCGACCTGGGTCAGCTTGACCCCGGTGTCTGGACACGGTACGGCCTCGATCACGGCCACTGCACTTCCCAACGACGGCGCCGAGCGGTCGGCGATGGTCACGGTTGGTCAGGGACAGCTGCTCCTGCGTCAGGCGAGCCGCCGCGGCCTCCCCAATTCCATCGCCGGTTCCCGCGCCGACACCCGGTCCGACGCCCGCGCCAAATCCGCCACCACCTTCTCCAACGCCGCCGCCAACGCCGCCGCCCACGCCGGGGCCTGGTCCCTCACCCAATCCGCCGCCAGAGGGCAACGAGGTGAAAGGCAAGCTCGATCACCTCGTCGGCGTCTGCCCGGACGTGTGGTTCACGGTTAACGACCGCCTCGTCCATGCGACTGTCTTGACGGACTACAAGAAGGACGAGAGCTGTCGAGACCTGAAAGCAGGCAGGCAAGTGAACGTCGAGGGCGTTCCGCAGGTCCTGGTCGATCCGCACTTCCTCCTCGCCACGTCAATCGACATCAAGAAATGACTCGCTCAGTGCCGGCCTGGACGGTGATCTTGCTCTGCTGCGCGGCGGACGCGTTCGCGCAGCAGACGCCCGCGGACGTCGTGTCGTTCCTGGTGACCAATCAGTCGGTCCAGACCGGAGACTTCCAGAAGGACCAGGCCGCTGCCGCGGCGACCCGCGACACTATTACCCGCGCGCTTCTCGTTAATCTGTCCAGCGTGCCGATCCCGACCTCCTCGAGCGGGTTCGCTTACCGGCTCGATCCCGAGCTCGGCACCATGAGTCGCGTCAGCGACAGTTTCGGGACGTTCTTCGTCGAGCGCGCATCGACGAGCGGGCGTGGCAGGGTGTCATTCGGCGCTTCGGGCAGCGCCGCGAACTACGACCAGCTCGACGGCCTCAACCTGAGGGACGGCACGCTGGTGACGACCGCGAACATTTTCAGGGACGAGACAGCTCCGTTCGACACCGAGTCGTTGACGCTGAAGATGCGTACGAACACGCTCACCCTTTACGGCAGCGTCGGCGTGACCGATCGGCTCGAGGTCGGCGGCGCGCTACCTCTCGTGCAGCTGCACCTCGAGGGCAGCCGGGTCAATGTTTACCGCGGCCAGCAATTCGTGCAGGCCAGCGGCACCGCCGACGCCAGCGGCGTCGCCGACGTGGCGGTGCGTGCCAAGTACCTGCTGGTCAGCGCGCCGGGCGCCGGGCTTGCCGTCGGCGGCGAGCTTCGCCTGCCGACCGGCGACACCGCGAACCTGCTCGGCGCCGGGAAGACGGCTTTTCGCCTGGTGGCGATTGGATCAGCCGAGCGCGCGCGCCTCGGCGTACACGGCAATGGCGCTTTCGCCTGGGGTGGCGTCTCGGATGAGGCAGACATCCGCGGAGCGTTGACCTATGCCATCTCGCCCCGCGTAACGGCGACCGGCGAGATGCTCTGGCGCCGCTTTTCCGATCTGAAAGAAATGGTCCCAGTGTCGGTGCCGCACCCGACGATCATCGGCGTGGATACGATGCGGCTGCTTCCCGGGGTGAATGCGACGGTCTTATCGACGCTGGTGTCCGGAGTGAAGTGGAACGTCGGGTCAACCCTCGTCCTTACCGGCCAGGTGCAATGGCGGCTGAACAAGGGAGGCCTGACCGCGCCGGTAACCCCGACGCTCGCCTTCGACTATCTGTTCTGAACCCGCGCGGTCACGATCTGCCAGTCGGCGCCTGCCTTGGCGAGTTGAAAGCTCCACATCCGCGTTTCCGTCCGTCGGCCGCCGTTGCCGATTCTGGGAGACCATGTCGCGGATCCGGCGCACGTCGCGCGGGCCGTGGCGGCGTTGACGTCGATGTCGCACCGCTCGAGCGAGACACGCTGGGAGGCGAGACCCTCGAAGGCGCGCGACAGGGCGGGACGGTTCACCGCCGGCCACACGGCCTGAGCGGCAGCGGCGTCGAGATGGCTGTAGGCGGCCGCGTACTTGTTGAGCACCGTGCGAACCGCCACGTCTTCCGCCACGGCAACTGACGCCGTGCGCTCGGGCTTTGGTGGTGCGGGAACCGCCAGCGCCGGGACCGCGTCCGGGTGCGGCTCGGGTCTTGACGCGGCGGGATCGACAGACGCCGCGGGTGTCGGACGATCGCGATCGGTCGCTGCCGGGGCTTCGGCCGCGACGGGCTGCGAAACCGGCCCGGGGGCGGCCGTCAGACCCGAGGTGGCCGCAGGAACAGCCGCGGAGTTCAGCGGGGAAGCCGAGGTCGTTGTTGGAACGTCGGCTGCCCCGACTTTGTCTGGCTGCAGCGATCCGACGGGATTTGCCTGCACCGTCTCCACGCTCACGTGAGCCGGCGGCAGCCCCCGCCCGGACCCGTTCGCGCTACTCCTGAAGGAGCCAGGTGGCGGCGGCGCAGCGACGCGCAGGTCATCCATTGAAGGCATGGAAGGGAAGAGCGCCCGCAGCTGTTCCTCCGGCGACGTGTAAATGCTCCATACCAGCAGGCCGGCGGTCGCGACCAGTACACCTGCCGCCACGCGAACGGCCTTTCGGCCATGCACGGCAAAAGGCGTGCGGCGTTCTGGCGCAACCGGCCCGCCAGCCGGAACGTACGTTCCCAGCTCGACAGGTCCCAGCTCGATGGGGGATGACGAATCGTCGAGCGCTCGTTCGAGGGTGGCGATCTGTTCGGTTCCCGGCGCGAGCAGGCGCACTTCATCGAGCGTCTCGGCGACTCCGTCGGCATGTCCTTGGGTGATCGCCGATTGCGCCCGCACGATCAGGCGATCGACGCGCCGCTGGCGCATCCGGTGTTCAAAGCTCTGCCACTCACCGGTCGAGATGTGCGCAGCAGGCCCTCCACGATCCTCCGGGCGATCGTCCACGGTATCTCGAATTGCAAAATACACGCCCAGCCCATGTGTCGTGCTCGATCCTTGCTGAGCAGGGACCGGCCTCCAAAAGAAAGGACACGATCGAGAATCTACTATCATCCTGCATCGGACTGCATCGGAGGCCTCATGAGTCGTCAGCGGTCGTTCGTCCTGGGCCTGTGTGTGCTCACGGTCGTGCTGGTCGTCCGGGCGGTGGGAGCGCCGCTCAACGGTCCTGCGCCTCTGCCCGCCTATGCCGAGCCGGGAATCGCGCCCGACGGCAGCGAGATCGCCTTCGTGTCGGGCGGCGACATCTGGACTGTTCCGGCGACAGGCGGTGAGGCCAGGCTCCTCGTCTCGAATGCCGCCAACGATACCCACCCGGTCTTCTCACCTGACAAGACGAAGCTCGCTTTCGTCTCCACCCGCACGGGCGGCGGCGACATCTACGTCCTCACGTTCGCCAATGGCGACGTCAAGCGCCTGACCTTTGACGATGGGCTGGAGCAGCTGGACGGATGGTCGCGCGATGGCAAATGGATCTATTTCTTCTCGAACAGTCGCGAGCTCTCGGGCGGGATGAACGATGTGTATCGGGTCTCCTCGGACGGCGGCACGCCGATGCCAATCAGCGCCGATCGCTACGCCAACGAATTCTTCTCCGCGGCGTCGCCCGACGGTCACCTCCTCGCGATCACCGCGCGCGGCAGCGCCTCGGGTCAATGGTGGCGTCACGGCCATAGCCATCTCGACGAAGCGGAGATCTGGCTGCACGATCTGACCGTCTCCGACACGCCGTCGGCGTGGCGCCCGCTCAGTAACGGCGGGGCCAAGGAGCTGTGGCCGATGTGGTCGGGCGACGGTCGGTCGCTCTTTTTTGTCTCGGATCGCAGCGGCGCCGAGAACATCTGGGCGACAGCGGCGACGCCCGGTACGCCGGCCCGGCAGGTCACGCGATTCACTGACGGTCGGCTTCTGTGGCCCTCCGCGACTGCTCGCGGCGACGTGATCGCCTTCGAGCGGAATTTCAAAATCTGGAAGCTGGAGACGTCGACCGGCAATGCCACAGAGGTGCCGATTACTCGAATGGGAGCGCCCGCCGGTCAGGCGACCGAGCACCTGCGGCTGACCTCAGAGTTTCAGGACCTCGCGCTGTCGCCCGACGGCAAGAAGGTGGCGTTTGCCGCACGTGGCGAGATCTTCGCCGCTTCCGCCAAGGACGGCGGCGATGCCACACGGGTGACGATGACGCCGGCGGCGGAGGCGGAGATCGCGTGGTCGCCCGACAGCCGCCGGATTGTCTACACCTCCGAGCGTGACGGACCGGCGCGGCTGTTCACCTACGATTTTCAGTCGAATCGTGAGACGGCGGTCACGGCCGGCGCCGCCGCGGCAGGGGACCTTGCCCCACGATTTTCCCCGGACGGGACCGCGATCGCCTACGTGAAGGGCGGCACCGAGCTGCGCGTCATCGACCTGGCGTCGAAGCAGGAACGCTCGCTGGCGAAAGGGCTGATTGCCGATGCGCTCGGAGTCGGACGTCCGATCGCCTGGTCGCCAGATGGGAAATGGATCGCCTACTTCACCGTCGGCGCCCGCGGCTTCACCAACGTCTTTGCCGTGCCCGCGGCCGGCGGCGAGGGCAGGCAGGTCAGCTTCTTCGCAAACGGCAACGCCAACGCTCTGTCGTGGTCCCCTGACGGCACGTTCCTCCTCCTCGACACGAGTCAGCGCACGGAGGACGGACAGCTGGCGCGCGTCGATCTGATTCTGCGGACGCCGCGATTCCGCGAAGATCAGTTTCGCGATTTGTTCAACGAGGAGAACAGTCCACACCCGCCGCAACCGCCACCCGCGACGGAACCGGCTCCGCCACCACCTTCGACGACCGATGCGGCAACGACATCGGCCAAGCCAGCGACCAGATCCAGCCCGAAGCCGGTCGAGATCGTCTTCGACGACATCCGCCAGCGCGCCGCCGTGATCTCCACCGGACTCGACGTCGGCGAAGCGTTCATCAGCCCGGATGGCAAGACGGTCGTGATGATTGCCGGCGCCGCCGGTCAGCGGAATCTCTACTCGTGGTCGCTCGACGAGCTGGCGAAAGAGCGGCCGGTCGCCAAGCAGCTCACGGCCACGCCGGGCAACAAAGCGGATGTGTGCTTCACGCCCGACAGCAAGGAGGTCTACTACCTCGACGAGGGCCGGATCCAGGCGGTGGCGCTCGACAAGCGCGAGCCTCGGCCAATTGCGGTGACCGCCGAGCTCGACGTCGACTTCGCGAAGGAAAAGATGGTGGTGTTCGACCAGGCGTGGAGGCTGCTGCGCGACAATTTCTTCGACCCCGCTTTCAACGGCGTCGACTGGAACAAGGCGCGAGCCTCGACCGAGCCTTTCATCGCCGGTGCGCGGACGTCAGACGAGATGCGACGAATCTCCAGCCTGATGATCGGCGAGCTCAACGCGTCGCACCTCGGCATCAGTCCGCCTCCCGCCGGAGCGGGCAGCGCTGCGGTCGGGCACCTGGGCCTGGACTTCGAGCGTGCGGACTATGAGTCGTCCGGCCGCCTGCGGGTGGCATCAGTGGTGGCCCTGGGCCCCGCCGCACTCGGCGGCATTCAGCGGGGGGACGTCATCGTTGCTGTCGACGGGATGGCGATCGGCCCTGGCGTGAACCTCGACGAGCTGCTCGACAACAAGATCAATCGCCGTGTCCTGCTCAAGGTCGCGCGCGGTGGCGGCGGAGACAGGGAACTGGCCGTTCGCCCGATTCCTTCGACCACGGAGCGCGGGCTCCGGTACCGGCAATGGGTGGCCGAACGCCGAAGCTACGTGTTGCGGATCAGCGCCGGTCGGCTTGGCTACGTGCACATGCCCGACATGTCGGCAGCCGCGCTGGCGCAGCTCTATGTCGATCTCGATGCCGACAACATGGCTCGCGACGGCGTGGTCATCGACATCAGGAACAACAACGGCGGCTTCGTCAACGTCTACGCACTCGACGTGCTGGCGCGGCGTCCGTTCCTGAACATGACGCAGCGCGGCACCCCGACGTGGCCGGCACGATCGTCGCTCGGGCAGCGAGCGCTGGAGCGCCCGACAGTGCTGGTGACCAACCAGCATTCGCTCTCGGACGCCGAGGATTTCACCGAAGGCTATCGATCGCTGGGGCTGGGGAAGGTGGTGGGCGAACCGACCGCCGGATGGATCATCTATACCTGGAACACACGGCTGCTGGATGGAACGGTCCTCCGCCTGCCGCGCTCACGGATTACCGATCGAAACGGGGCGCCGATGGAGATGCATCCGCGTCCCGTCGACATCGAAGTCAAGCGGCCCATCGGCGAAAGTTACGGGCCGCACGACTCGCAGCTCGACAAGGCGGTCGAGACGCTGCTGGGAGACTTGAAGTCGTCGACGCGATGAGCGCTGAGCCAGGCGCGATTTGGCGCGCCTACTCCTCCTCGGCCTCGTCGGCGTCCTTGTGGGTGGCGATGTTGTCGATCTCCGGATCTTCGGGCTCCGGCGCCGCGCGCCAGTCTTCGTCGGCGTCGTAGAGTCGTCCGACCGGCCGTTCCTTGATCGGTCCCTTCGGGCCGCGTTCCGTCCGCTCTTTATGGGGCTTGCGCTTGTGCTTGGGCGGAGCGTCGGGCCCGAAGTTGCGTTGCCGCGACCCCGGCGCGCCGCCGGTGTCGACCGGTCGCGGTCCGGTGAAGCCACCGGGTCGCGGAGGGCCCCCCATCGGTCCGCCAGGCCTCGGACCGCCGAAGCCGCCCGGCCGTGGCGGCCCACCAAAACCACCCGGTCTCGGGCCGCCGGGCCCGCGTTCTTCACGCGGTCGCGCCTCGGAGACGGCGAGCGGCCGCCCTTTGAATGGTTGTTGATCGAATCGCTTGATGGCCTCTTCGGCGATGCCACGATCGACGTAGTCGACAAACGCGAAGCCTCTCGGACGACCTGTTTCGCGATCGACGGGGAGTACAACCGACGCGGGTGCGCCGACGGCTGACAGGTGCTCGCGCAACTCAACTTCCGTAGCCGAATACGGAAGGTTGCCAATGAACAGACGGACTGACACAGCCCCCTCTTGGTCCTTAAGCTCGTCGCTTCATCATCCGGGCCCGCCGCAATTGCTTGCCGGCAGGCGGTTATGGCCCAATCAAAATAGCACGGTTTGGGCTTGCCGAGGTTGAACCCCCGCCACAGCCGCGCTACTATGGACTGTTCCGGGCCTGTCGAAATTCTCCGCCGTACATGCCGACATCCAACACTCGCGGCCACATCATCGTTCGGGGCGCACGTACCCATAACCTGAAACACGTCGATCTCAGCATTCCGCCACGGTCGCTCGTGGTCATGACCGGCGTGAGCGGTTCGGGCAAGTCGTCCCTGGCCTTCGACACGATCTATGCGGAAGGACAGCGTCGCTACGTCGAGTCCCTGTCCGCCTATGCCCGGCAGTTCCTCGAGCGCATGGAGAAGCCGGACGTGGAAAGCATCGAGGGCATCTGCCCGGCGATCGCCATCCGGCAGAAGAACAGCATTCGGAATCCCCGATCGACCGTCGGGACGACGACCGAGATTCACGACTACCTGCGGCTGCTCTACGCCCGCGTGGGTCGGACCTTCTGCCGATCCTGTGGCCAGGAAGTAATTCGCGAGACCCCCGAGGTCGTCGCCTCACGGCTGAGCGCGCTGGCGCCGGGGACGCGCCTTCTGATCGGGTTCGACATGCCGGTGGTCGCCTCGGCGCGGCTCGACACCCGCGAAACCGACAGCGAGGAAGAAGAGATCGTGGGCGATCCGGTCGAGGATGAAGCGACCGCGCCACAGCCGGTCCTTCCGGATCTCGGTCGATCCGATTCCCGAGATGCTGTCGGCGCTTCGCCGCAAGGGCTTCGGCCGCCTGTACCTCGACGGTCAGACGGTGACGCTGGAAGACATCGATCCGGCACGCCTTCGCGATCGCGCCACGGTGCAGGTGATCGTCGATCGGCTGAAGATCGACGACGCGGTTCGGACCCGGCTCACCGATTCAATCGAGATCGCCTACTCCGAGGGTGGCGGCGCCGCCTTTGCGATTCAGCCGGCCGACACCGAGGAGCCGGACGCCATCTTCCATCGTTTCTCCGAGCGGTTCGAGTGCCGTCGCTGCAACCTGCAGTACGAGATTCCCCAGCCGCGCCTGTTCTCGTTCAACAATCCCTTCGGCGCCTGCCCGATCTGCCATGGCTTCGGCAACATCATCGAGCTGGACATGGGCCTCGTGGTTCCCGATCCGACCAAGTCCATCCAGCAGAACGCCATCGAGCCGTGGAGCAAGCCGCACTATCGCACGCAGCTCGCGGAATTGAAGCGCCTGGCGAAGAAACAAGTCCGGCTCGACGTTCCCTGGGCGAGCCTGACCGACGAAGAAAAGCACTTCGTGATCGAGGGGGACGGCACGGCCTGGGAAGGCGTGAAGGGGTTCTTCCGCTGGCTCGAGCGGAAGAAATACAAGGTCCACGTCCGGGTGTTTCTGAGCCGCTATCGTGGCTACCTGACCTGCCCGGAATGCGCGGGCGCCCGACTCCGCCGCGAGGCCCGTGACGTCCGCGTGGGCGGCCGCACCATCGACGTCGTGTGTGCGCTGACCGTCCGCGACGCCGCGGGCTTCTTCGCCGGCCTGGAGCTCTCGGAGAAGGACTCGGCCATCGCCGACAAGGTGCTGCGCGAGATCCGCAAGCGCCTCGGCTTTCTCCGCGATGTCGGACTGGACTACCTCACGCTCGATCGGCTTTCCTCGACGTTGTCCGGCGGGGAATCGCAGCGGATCAACCTGGCCACATCGCTCGGGTCCGCGCTGGTCGATACCCTGTACGTGCTCGACGAGCCGTCGATCGGCCTCCATTCACGTGACAACGAGCGGCTCATCGCGATTCTGCGGCAGCTTCGCGATCAGGGGAACACGGTGCTGGTCGTCGAGCACGACGCCGACATGATTCGCGTCGCCGACGCGGTCGTAGACATGGGCCTCGGCGCCGGTGAGCAGGGCGGCCGGGTGGTCTTTTCCGGCACGCTGAAGGATCTGCTGAACGAGCCGCGATCCTTGACCGCGAAATATCTCCGGGACGAGCTGGCGATCCCCGTTCCTGCGCTCCGGCGGCGGCCCTCCAACCAGCGCCTCCGCGTGCTGGGCGCCGCCGAGCACAACCTGAAGAACATCGACGTCGAAGTACCGCTTGGCATGCTCACCTGCGTGACCGGGGTGAGCGGCTCGGGCAAGAGCACGTTCGTGCACGACGTGCTCTACGCGGCGTTGAAGCGATCGAAGGGCGACTGGGATCGCCGGGTCGGCACGCACCGGAAGCTGGAAGGTGCGGAGTTCATCACCGATGTCGTCCTGGTGGACCAGGCGCCGATCGGCCGAACACCACGATCGAACCCGGTCACGTATCTGAAGGCTTTCGATCCGATCCGCGAGCTCTTTGCCGGCACCAAGGACGCGCGAGCCCGCGGCCTGACCGCCAGCCACTTCTCCTTCAACGTGCCCGGCGGTCGCTGCGAAGCGTGCGAGGGCGAGGGAGAGGTCAAGGTCGAGATGCAGTTTCTCGCCGATGTGTTCGTGCCGTGCGACGTCTGCGAAGGCAAGCGCTTCAAGCCGCAGGTCCTGGAGGTCAAGTACCGCGGACGAGGTGTCGACCAGGTCCTGGAAATGACCGTGCGCGAGGCGATCGGCTTCTTCAGTACGTCGCCGAAAGTGCTCCGTCGGCTGCAGGTTCTCGACGAGATCGGCCTGGGTTACCTGCGTCTCGGGCAGCCAGCGACGACGCTCTCGGGCGGGGAGGCGCAACGCATCAAGATTGCGGCGCACCTGTCGACGCAGACCGGCGAGCGGGTCCTCTACATTCTCGACGAGCCGACCACGGGCCTCCATTTCGACGACATCGCCAAGCTGCTGGCGGCGTTCAAGAAGCTCCTGCTGGCGGGCCACAGCCTCCTCGTCATCGAGCACAACCTGGACGTCGTCAAGACAGCCGACTGGATCATCGATCTCGGGCCGGAAGGCGGCGAAGAGGGCGGGCACATCGTTGCCGTCGGTACGCCGGAGCAGATCGTCCACGTCCCCGAGTCGTACACCGGGCAGTACCTCCGAGCGGTTCTGGCCGCCGGCCGATCGAACGCGTACGCCAATTAGGGTCGGACGGCCGAGGCCCGCGGGTCACGCGGGCCCCAATCGATGCGCAGCGGCCGCATCTGCCGCGGCCGATTGAGGGTCTTGCCGCGTAATCCGGTCTCTCCCGCGTATTCCGCGTATTCCGCGTATTCCGCGGCCCGGATTCCGCGGCCTGTCGAAGGCCCCCTTCCCGCGTATTCCGCGTATTCCGCGGCCGGATTCCGCGGCCCGGATTCCGCGGCTGCACACGGCTGCACAGCCGATTGTCCGCACTCGATTCGCCCGCAGTGCGGTAAAATAGAGGGACTCCCCTGGGCGACCCATGAAACCTTGTGCCTGGCTGTTCCTGATCCTCAGTCTCGCGGCCTCACCACTTGCGGCCCAACAGCTGCGGTTCGACGATGTAGTCCGCAACCTGCGCAATCCTGACCCGAAAGCCCGGCTGAGCGCGATCAAGTTGCTGCGCGACGCCAAGTATCCCGAGGCGATCGCGCCGATGGCGGCGCTGGTCATGGACCCGATCGACGAGATTCAGCTCGAGGCGATTGGCGCCGAGCTGTCGTTCTACCTCGGTGAGGAGGTCAAAGCCCGCCGCATGATTGGCTTCGTCGTCGAGCGGCGGAACCCGGCGGTCGCCGCCACCGCGTTCGATCTCGGGCCGACGGCCGTACTGCTGCGACCGGTGCCGGCCGAACTGGTCTCCGCCCTGGTTCAGGCGATCGACGACGAAAACGCGCGCGTGCGCCTCGAGGCGACCTACGCGCTCGGCGTGATCGCGCAGCCGCCGCTCGCCAGTGACCAGGCCGCGCGGCTCGTCAAGGCCCTCGACCACTACGACCCGGAGGTCCGAACGGCCGCGGCCAAAGTGATCGCGCGGTTGCACGTGACCCAGGCCGGCGACGTGCTGATCAAGGCGATTAACGATTCGCACGCGGACGTGCGCTACGCGGCAATGCGCGCGCTTGGCGCGTTGCACGATGTCCGCGCGCAGGCAGCCCTGACCGAGCAGCTGGCTTTCTACAAGAAAGGGGAGGGCGCCGTGTCGGCGCTCGACGCGCTCGCGCATCTGGCCCAGCCGTCCAGCGCGCCGCTGTTCAAGGAGCGCTTGACCGACAAGGATCCGAACGTCCGGCGGGTGGCCGCTGAGGGGCTCGGACGCCTGGGCGACACGTCGGTGATCCCCGAGCTGCAGACGGGAGTCACCGCGGACGACTCGGAAGTGGTGCGCATCGCCATGGCCTTCGCGCTGCAGAAGCTTGGCCGCAACTACGCGACCCGGATCGTCGACGCGATGGATGCGCCGCACATGGTGCCGCAGGCACAGGACTACCTGATCGAGCTGGGCCCATCGATCGCGCAGGTGCTGTATCCGCGTCTCCAGGAATCCGAGCCGGGCATTCGCCAAGGGGTCGCGGAGGTGCTCGGGTTGATCGGCGACGATCGGGCGGTGCCGCCGCTGCAAGCGGTGGCCGATGATCGCGATCAAAACGTCGCCACCGCGGCCAAACGCGCCATCGAACGTATCAAAGCCGCGCGTTGATTCTTCCTCGGAATTTCTACAATCGCCCCACGCTGGATGTCGCGCGCGACCTGATCGGCAAGCTCCTCGTTCACGAAACTCGCGGCGGCCGGACCGCGGGGGTGATCGTCGAGGTCGAAGCGTACATCGGCGAGAGCGACCCGGCGTGCCACGCCGCCCCCGGTCCCACCGCCCGCAACGCTCCACTCTATGGGCCGCCCGGGGTGGCCTACGTTTATCTGAACTACGGCATCCACTATCTCGTCAACGCGGTCACCGAAGCCGAAGGGGCGCCGGCGGCGGTGCTGATTCGCGCGCTCGAGCCACGCGAGGGAATCGCAGCAATGCGACGCCGCCGCGCCGGCGATTCAGCCCGGCGCGCCGCAGACTTCTCGATCGAGGAGCTGTGCAGCGGACCAGGCAATCTGACGAGAGCGCTGGCGATCACGCTGCGGCAGAACTGCTTCGATCTGACGTCGAGCTCTTTGCGGATCGAGGATATGGGAGAGCCCGCCCGGCCGATTGCCTGGAGCCGGCGAATCGGTATCAGGGTTGGCGTTGAACCAGAGTGGCGTGTCCACGCCGTCGACAGCGCGGCCGTCTCCGGCCGGCGGATCGCAGACCCGAATCAACCTCGCCGGCGGTGATCGGCGAGTCCGACCAGGAAGTGGTGACCAGCCACCGACCGTCCTCGCCGCGTCAGCGCCTGCGGGTCGGACGGCCCCGCGTCACGGGCACCTCGACGAGGAGCTTGCGGCTCTCGCGCAGGATCTCCAACTTCGCGGTCGTGCCGATCTTCGAGTCGGCCAGCATCCGCAGGAACTGGGAGGCATCGTCGATCGGGCGATCGTTGAAGCTGATGATGATGTCGCCGGCACGCAGCCCTGAGGCCCAGGCATCGGAGCGCTGCGAGATTTCGCTGACCAGGGCGCCACGGGTGTTCGGCGCACCCAGCTGATCGGCAATCTGCGTCGTGAGCGCCATGAGTTGAATGCCGGGAATCGTTCCGCGCTGGACCTCCCCGTATTTCAACAGATCGTCCATGACGTGGCGCGCGAGGTTGCTGGGAATCGCGAAGCCGACCCCCTGGTAGCCGCCGGTCTCGCTGAAGATAGCGGTGTTGATGCCAATCAGCTCGCCGCGGGCGTTGACCAGCGCGCCACCGGAGTTGCCCGGGTTGATCGCGGCGTCGGTCTGAATGAAATCCTCGTACGTCGCCAGGCGTCCCTCCAGGCTGCGACCCAGCGCGCTCACGATGCCGAGGGTCACGGTCTGATTGAGCTGGAACGGGTTGCCAATCGCCAGCACCCATTCGGCCACCTTCAACTTCGCGGAGTCTCCCCACGGCAGCACCGGCAGGCCGCGGGCGTCGATCTTCAGCAGCGCGATGTCAGTCCACTGATCGACGCCGATGATCTTGGCCTTGAGTTCGCGTTTGTCGGGCATCACGACCGACACTTCGGCGCCGGCGTCTCCCACGACGTGGTTGTTGGTCAGGATGTAGCCGTCGCTGGAGATGACGACGCCCGAGCCGAGGCTCTGTGAAATCCGATTCCGCGCGCCGTAGGCGTCGTCCTGGCTGCCGAAGAAGTATTGAAACAGCGGGTCGGCGGCGACCTGTCGGCTGCGGACAACCTGAAGCGATGAGATGTTCATCACGCTCGGGATGGCGCGCGAGGCCACACTCGACAGATCGGGCAGGCCGCCGACGACCGGCGCCGAGACCGCGCGAGCATCTGCAGCCGGCGGCGCGGGCGTCTGCGCCCGGCTTTCGTCCGCGGTGCGCATCCGGCCGGTCAGGACCATGCCGGCGACGAAACCCGATACGACGAAGGTCAGCGAAAGAAAGAGCCGCCTCATAAAGCCTCTGTGTCAATCAGCGTTATTGCACGTCGATGCGTCGCGCCGGCGCCGGCGGGATCTTGGGCAGCGTCACCGTCAGGATGCCGTCATGCAGGTCGGCCTTGATGCGGTCGCTGGAAATTGCGTCGGTGAACTCGAAGGTTCGGGCGAAGGCGCCATGACCGCGCTCGACCTGGTGATAGCGACGCCGACCGGCCTCGGGGACGGCGACTGGTCGCGACCCTCGGATGGTGAGCCGATTCTCCTCGACCGCGAGCTCGATCTGCTCGCGCACCAGACCCGGCACTTCTGCGGTGACGACATAGCGATCGGTCGTCTCGTAGACATCGATCGCCGGTGTCCATGCGGCCCCCGGCTGCGCGAGCATGCGGTCGAGCCGTTCCTGCCAGGCGCGGAGATCGCGGAGCGGATCGAACGACATAAGAGAATCGTAACACGTGATAACATCTTGAGGTTTGGGGCGCCCGCGACGGCGTCCCCCAAGGCATCAATGAGCTCCATTCAAGCGACACGACTCAAGAAAGGCATGCTGATCAAGATTGGCGCCGACCTGTTCCGCGTCCTCGATCTGCAGCATTTCACTCCGGGCAACAAGCGCGGCTTCGTGCAGGCGAAGATGCGCAACATCCGCACCGCCAGCCTGAGCGATCAGAAGTTCCGCTCCGAGGACGACGTCGAGCGAGCGATGCTCGACGAGCGCGAGATGCAGTACCTCTACAGGGACGGGGATTCGTTTCATTTCATGGACACGGCCAGCTACGAGCAGCTGCACATCGACGTCGAGGTGCTGGGCGACGCGGCCAACTATCTCATCGCCGACGCCACCATCAGCGTCGAGTTCTATGGGAGCGAACCGGTCGGGATCGAGCTGCCCCAGACAGTCGATCTGAAAGTCGTCGACACGGTGCCCGGCATCAAGGGGGCCACCGCGAGCGCGCAGGTCAAACCGGCGACACTCGAGACCGGGCTGGTCGTGCAGGTGCCCCCGTTTGTCAACGTCGACGATCTCGTTCGCGTGAATACCGAGACCGGCGAGTATCTGAAGAAGGTGTGATGGACGTTCAGCACCGCGCCGGCGGCGGCTGGATCGAGGTCATCGCCGGCAGCATGTTCAGCGGCAAGAGCGAGGAGCTGATCAGGCGCCTGCGCCGCGCACAGATCGCCAAGCGAAAAGTCCAGATCTTCAAGCCCCGGATCGACGACCGCTACGGCGAGGACCACATCACCTCGCACAGCGCGATGCGGATCGAATCGCAGAACATCGGCTCCTCGCGGGCCCTCCTCGACAAGGTGGAACCCGATACCGAAGTGGTCGGGATCGACGAAGGGCAGTTCTTCGATCAGGAGCTGCCGGCGGTCTGCAACACGCTGGCCGACCAGGGCAAGCGGGTCATCGTCGCCGGTCTCGATCAGGATTATCTCGGCAAGCCGTTCGAGCCGATCCCGCAACTGCTCGCCATCGCCGAGTACATCACCAAGACGCTGGCGATCTGCATGGTCTGCGGCGCACCTGCCAATCACACCCAGCGCCTGGTCGCGAGCAGCGAGCGCGTCCTCGTCGGCGCGCAAGGGACCTACGAGGCGCGCTGCCGCCACTGTTTCGATCCCCGTCTCGGGCAGTAAAATCGTCGCAGACCCGATCCCCGGCGACCCCGACCCCGGCGGCTACTGCCCGATCGAGACTGGCGATTGATCGACATGCTGAGCGCGCAGTCCAACGTCCTGCCCAAGATTCTCTTCGTGCTCGGCGTCGGCTTTCTCGCGATCAATTTGCGGCTGTTCCTGCAGTTCATCCGCTTCCGCCGACTGCGCGCGTCGGCGCTCCTCATCTGGCCGGGCCGGCGGCCGCCGCTGTACACACTGTTCCTCGCCGCGGGTGCACTGCTGGGTTTGCTCATCATCTACAAGCTCACCGTCCTCCGTCTGCACCCGGTTCAGGTGTTCGGCGAATCGATGATGCTCGTCTACTACGTGTATGCGCTGCCGTTGAGCCTGAGAATCGGCAGGGGATTCTACGAGGACGGAATCTGGACCGAGGCGGGATTCATGCCCTACTCACGCATCGGGGGCATCACCTGGCGGGAAGAAGGGCAGATCACCCTCGTCCTGATGTACAGGATGCGAAGCTTCGCGCGCCGTCTGATCGTTCCCGACCGTTACTACGGCGCAGCCCGCCGTGTGCTCCGCGACAAGATCGCCGCCCACGACATTCACTTCACCGGAAAGACGCTGGACCTCGGAATGCACGACGAACGCGACGATGTGTAGTCCCTGGTCTTCAGTCCCTCGTCCCTGGTCCCCCGGTCCTCGGTCCTCGGTCTTGACAGTTGGGGAGTTGGTCGGTTCTCACGCCCGTGAGATGAGTGACAGCAACCAGCCGATCGGCCCCTGTCCGTGCGCGGTTGGATCGCCGATCCAGTCGGGGGGCGTGAGCCAGACGAACGCCAGGATGGCGATCACCATCAGGTCGTACTGCCAGGTCGCGCGCTCGTAGGTCCAGAAGAAGGCGCTCCACAGGACGCGGCCGGGCAGGGTGGCGGCGCGCTTCATGCCACCGCCTCGCGCGGCTCGCGCAGCTCGCGGTAGGTCAGGATGATCCGGTCGGCCACGGTGAACACCGACAGCACCAGGATGACCCACAGCACCGCGGCCATCCGATTGGTGAACGCGCCAATCATGAAGAGGACGATGCGCTCGGGGCGTTCCATGAAGCCGACTTTGCATTTGCTGATGAGCGACTCGGCGCGGGCGCGCGTGTAGCTGGTCATCAGCGCAAACATCATCGCGAAGGAGGCAACCATCACGTAATCGGTGCGGCCCAGCTGGGCGTAGAGATAAATCAGGCCGATGAACAGGACGATGTCGGAGAAGCGATCGATCACCGAGTCCCAGAAGCCGCCGAACTTGCTGACCTCGCCGAGCTCGATGGCGACCTTGCCGTCGATGAAGTCGAAGATGTTGGCGACGATCATGATT
The DNA here is from genome assembly GCA_963771415.1 of uncultured Acidobacteriota bacterium. Lineage (GTDB taxonomy): Bacteria > Acidobacteriota > Vicinamibacteria > Vicinamibacterales > 2-12-FULL-66-21 > CAWAZT01. The sequence goes on from CAVYTI010000002.1 coordinate 623,364, forward strand.
ACGCCGGCGGAGACGAAACGATTGTGCGCCAGCTCGTAGGCGGCCAGCGCGTTGATCACGACGCCGACGAAGGTGAGGATGTTGGGATGGATCCTGAGCGTCACGCACGTGGCGATGATGGCGCGAAGCGGAAACATGCAGACGCGGCCGATGAGTCCGGTGAAGGTCATGTGACTGGTATAATGAACGGTTCAGACATTCGCTGAAACGCACAGTGTAGTCCATGGCGATTCAGGACCTCAAGGGGCAGATTTCGCGGTTGCCGGAGCAGCCCGGCGTATATCTCTACTACAACGACCGGGGGGACACGCTCTACGTCGGCAAGGCCCGTGTGCTCCGCGACCGGGTCCGGAGCTATCTGGGCGCCTACGGCATGAGCCCGCGCATCGACGCGCTGCTCGACGAAGCGGCGCGGCTCGAAGTGATCGTGACCGACTCGGTCGTCGAGGCGCTCGCGCTCGAGAACCATCTAATCAAGCAGCGGGCCCCGCGGTACAACATCCTGCTCCGGGACGACAAGAACTACCCCTACCTGCAGCTGACCACCGGCGAGGCGTTTCCGCGCGTTCTGGTCGCCCGTCGGGTCGAGCGCGACGACCATTTCTACGCCGGTCCGTTCCTGCCCGCCTCGCTCGGCCGCAAGACGATGACGCTGACGCACCGGCTGTTCGGCATTCGATCCTGTAACGAGGTGATTACCGGCGAGCGCGCGCGGCCGTGCCTGGAGTTCGACATCGGCCGCTGCATCGCGCCGTGCGTGCGGGAAATCTGCGACCCGGAGCGCTACGGTGCCGCGGTCCAGCATACGCGTCTGTTTCTCGAAGGACGCAACGACGAGCTGGTCGAGGACCTTCGTCGCCGGATGACCGAGGCCGCCGCCGACGAGCGCTTCGAGCAGGCAGCGCAGCTGCGCGACGCGATCCGCACGATCGACACGCTGCGGCAGCGCCAGCAGAAGATGACCTCGACGGCGCTCGGCGATCGGGATGCATTTGGCCTCAAGGTCGGCCCGGCCGGCGCCGTAGTCCAGGTCTTCCAGGTGCGCGGCGGCAAGGTCGTCGAACGCGTCGAGCTGGTGACGGGGGGCGACGACACCCGCGCGGCCACCGATCCGACGCCTGGCGCGGATGTCATGCGGGAGGCGGACGTGCTTCAGGCGGCGGTCGAGCAGTTCTACGCCGAGCGCGACGCGCCGTCGGAGATCCATCTGCCGGTTGCGCTCGGCGAGTCGGACACCGAGCTGCTGCAGGCGTGGCTGACGGACCGGGCAGATCATCAGGTCCGGCTGGTCGTGCCCAAGCGCGGAGAAAAGCGCGGCCTCCTCGAACTGGTCGCGCGCAACGCCCAGGTGGCGTACCAGACGCGCTTCAACGAAACCGTCGCCGCCAACTACGACGCGCTCGAGACCCTGCGTGCCGTCCTCAACCTGCCGTCGATCCCGCGACGAATCGACTGCTTCGACATCTCCACCATCCAGGGGAGCGAGACGGTCGCGTCGATGGTGGTGTGCGAGGACGGCCGGATGAAGCGGAGCGAGTACCGGAAGTTTCGGATCCGAGGTCCGAGATCCGAGGTGCAAGATCTAAAACCTCCGGCCTCGGACCTCGATCCCCGAATCCTCAACGACTTCGCCTCGATGCAGGAGGTCGTGACGCGCCGGTATCGGAAAGTACTCGAGAGCGGCGGACCGTTTCCCGATCTGATTCTGATCGACGGTGGCAAGGGACAGCTGTCGGCTGCCTACGCCGCGTTGGAGACACTGGGGCTGGCGAATCTGGTTGCGGTCGGCATCGCCAAGAAAGAAGAGCTGCTGTTCACCGGCGACCGCGTCGATCCGATAGCGCTCGCGACCAACAGCCCGGCGCTGCTGCTCATCCAACGCATTCGCGACGAAGCCCACCGCTTTGCGATCACCTTCCATCGCCAATCGCGCACGAAGCGCGATCTGCGGTCGGCACTCGATCAGATTCCGGGGATCGGTCCGCGGCGGCGCAAGGCGCTGCTCATCAGGTTCGGCAGCCTCGCCGGCGTCCGTCGCGCGAACCGCGAGGAGCTGACCGCAGTCGTCGGGACCAGATGCGCCGACACGATCCTGGCGCATTTCGCCGCGTCCGCCTGATCGGGTTCGGAACGACTCACCGCGGACGCTGGCGGATTACCCTGTCGTCTCGAGAGTATGGGATGATGCGCCTATGACTGGCCGACTCGCAATGTCGACGCTCGCCCTGGCCCTTTCACTCCCGCTGCTCGCCGCCTGTCCCGCCGGGCCGCGCGCGAGTCCAGTGAAAATGGGTCCGGTCGATACCGGCGCCGGCTCGCTGGAATCGGTGCGTCGTCAACTGCAGGGATCGTGGGATCTCGTCAGCCTCGAGGTGATGGCCGCCGGCGGCACGCCGGTCAAGGTCGCCGCCACCGGCCATCTGAAGTACGACGAGTTCGGCAATCTCTCGATCGACGGTCGTGTGACCGAAGCGTCGACTGGCGGGATCGACCCGAACGTGCTCAACATGTCCGGTCGCGCCGTGATCGATCCCGACAAACACATGCTGCGGTTCCAGGACGTCAACGCCACCACCGCCGCGATCGACCGGCCGGTCGACGCGCGCATCGATCCCGACAAGGTCCGCTACTACGAGTTCATCGGCGATCAGTTGAAGACGACGACGAAAGATGCCAACGGCGCGACGACCGCCGTGGCGACCTGGAAGCGGACCCCCTGATCAGCCGGAGACCATCGATTCGAAGCGGCGGCGATCGATCACCACGACCGAGCCGTCGCTGTTCTGTTTGATGAGCCCGCGTTGCTCGAGCGCGGTAAGCGATGGCGAGATCGACCCGACCGGGAGATTCACATAGTCGGCGATGTCCTGCCGCGTCATCGGCAGCTCGATCGGTTCCTGACCGGTCCGCTTTTCTCCTTGCGCATCTTCGAGGAGCGACAGAAACATCGCCACCCGCTCCACTGGATCCCGGCGCGTCACCATGATGGACTGGCGCTGGGTCTCACGGACGACGTGCGTCGCCTTGCACAGAAACCGGAACTGCAGGCCGGCGTCGCGGGTGAGCAGCGCGGTGAGGGTGTCGGTCGGAAACTTGAAGACGCTGGCGGGGGTCACGGTCTTGATGTTGTTTACGTAGACGCCGCGATGGGCGAGCCCGAACAGGTCCTCGGCGAACAGGAAGCCCATGACGCGGCGGGTGCCGTCGGCACGCTCCCGATAGGACGCCAGCGTGCCCGTCACCACGGTAAACACCGCGACCGCATCATCGCCGCGCCGGCACAGCAGTGTGCCCGCGCCGACGCGCAGCAGCGTCGCGATCGACGCCAGGTGTTCCCGATCGCGACCGGTCAGGCGGAGGATCGGCGGGCCGATGCCGAAGGGAGCGGCCCTGATGGACGGGCGCGGATCGGTGGGCGGCGGATCGTCTTTCTTGCGCGAACCAGCCATGAGGGATGACGTTAGCACAGAGCCCGGTGGGGCGCCGCAATTGACAGGAATCGGTATGATGCACCCATCAGCAACGAGGGACTGACTGATGGCCAAGAGCCGGATGAAGACGCTCATTGAACTCAATCTGGCGTACCCGAAAGTGACCGCCGCCAAGCGGAGCGAGCTCCAAAAGGGCCGCCGCATCCTGCGGACGGCACGCCGCGCCCGATGACCACCCAGATCGTTCATCCAACGATGCTCGATTCGTCGAGGACGCTGGAACTGTTGTCACGTAACCGTCGCTGAGCGTCAGGGCTCCGCACACATGTTTACACCGCGACGACCCCGAGACCGGCCCATCGTGCTGGCGGCGCTCTTGTGCGCCGGCCTGGTCGCGGCGCGGGTCGAGGCGGCGCCGCCGACCCGGGTTCTGGTCCTCCACTGGTTCGGCCTCGACGCGGCCTTCCGCCCGGCCTTCGATGCGGCGCTCCAGGAGGAGCTCAAGGTCGATCGCGACCGCAGCGTCGAGCTCTATTCCGAAACGCTGGAGGGCTACCGCTTCTCACCCGAGGCCAACGAGCAGCTGATGAAGGAGTACCTGCAGCGGAAGTATGCCGGCAGGCCTCCCGACGTCATCGTCGCGGTGTGGGATCAGGCGGTGGCGTTCCTGACGAAGTACCGCGGCGAGCTCTTTCCCGGCGTGCCGATCGTTTACACCATCGAGCGCACGCCGACCGGCGCGGATCGGGCGGCGGGGATGACCGGCCTGTGGGGGTCGGCTGCGGTCAGGGGCACGATGGATCTGATCGCCAGCCTCCAGCCGAACGCAAGGCGCCTCATCGTCGTGGACTCGATCCCCCAGACCAGCGGCAGCGTGGAAGTCGAGGTCCGCTCCCAGTTCGACAAGCTGTCGGACCGCATGAGCCTCGTCTACATCAAGAATCAGCCGCTGCCAGAGGTGCTCGCCACCCTCAAGGATGCGCCGGCCGACTCGGTCGTGCTGTTCATCCGCCAGATGATCCGGACGCCGACCGAGGCCATGAGCCAGCTCGAGGGGCTCGACGAAGTCGTACGCGCGACGCGCGTTCCGGTCTACGGCATCGTCGAGGGCCTGGTCGGCCGGGGCGTCATCGGTGGTTACGTCATGCCCAGCCGGCTGACGGCCAAGGCCATCGCCGGTATGGTGCTGCAGATTGCGCACGGCACGCCGGTCCGCGATCTGCCACCGGCGAAGCGGACCGCCATTCCGGTCTTCGACTGGCAGCAGCTCGAGCGGTGGCACATCTCAGAACGCAGCCTCCCGACCGGCAGCGTCGTATTGAACCGTCCGCCCGCCATCTGGCGGGAGCATCCGCTTCTCGCGATGGCCGTGAGCGGCGTCCTGATTGGGCAGCTGACCCTCATTGCCGTCCTGGTCGTCCATCGGGGGCGCCGCCGGCGGGCGGAGGGATTGCTCCGCCGCAGCGAGGCACGGACGACCGCCCTTTTGCGGATGGTTCCCGACCTGATGTTCGTTATGAGCCGCGACGGCGTTTACTTGGATTATCACGCGCGCAATCCAGACGACCTCTTCGTCAAACCGGATCAGTTCCTGGGAAAGAGTTTCCGCGACATCTTTTCGCCGGATCTCGCCCGGGTTTTCGAGGAAAAGTTTGCGGAAGCGCTCGTTTCCGACGAACCTGTGGTCGTCGAGTATTCGCTTCCCATGCCGGGAGGGGAACGGCACTACGAGACCCGGCTGCTGCGGTGCGACAACGAAACCATCATGACGATCGTGCGCGACGTGACGTTGCGCCACCAGGCGGAGGAGCATCTGCACTGGGCACAGGCTGAGCTGCAGCACGCCAGCCGGATTCGTGCGCTCGGAGAGCTCGCGGCCGGCATCGCGCACGAGGTGAATCAGCCCCTGGCCGCAATCATCACGAACGCGCGCACGGGACAGCGGGGCCTGGATGCGCACCCCCCCAATGCCGGCCTGGTTCGCGACGTGCTGCACGACATCGTCGCCGACGGCAAGCGGGCGAGCGACGTGATCGCGCGCGTCCGGAGCATGGTGAACCAGCAGCCGCTGCGCCGGACACCTCTGGAGATCAACGACGTGATTCGGGACGTCGTGGCGATCAGCGGACGGGTGCTCCGTCAGCGCCAGGTGGACGTGCAGTTGTCGCTCGGCCCCGACCTGCCGCGCGTGCCGGGCGATCGGATCCAACTGCAGCAGGTGCTCCTCAACCTGGTGTTGAACGCCGCCGACGCGATGCGGACCGTCAACGAGCGCGACCGGACGCTGGGTATCCGCTCGTTTCGGCGGGATGGTCATGTGACCGTGTCGGTCGAGGACTCGGGCAGCGGGCTCTCAGTGGCGGCAGTCGACCGGATTTTCACGCCCTTCTTCACAACCAAGCCGGACGGCATGGGTGTCGGCCTGTCCATCAGCCGCTCGATCATCGAGGCCCACGGAGGCAGCCTGAGACTCTCGCACAACTCAGCCCGTGGCGCCGCGTTCGAGTTCGACGTCCCGGTGCCCGGATCATGACGATCGAGGTTCCGGAAACCGTCTTCGTAGTCGATGATGATCCCTCGCTACGAACGGCACTGACGCGGCTGCTCGCGTCCGTCGGCCTTCGGTCGGAAACTTTCTCGACCGGGGACGAGTTCCGCCGTGCGATCGATCCGTCGCGTGCCGGGTGCCTCATTCTCGACGTCCGGATGCCTGGATCGAGCGGGCTCGACCTGCAGCAGCAGCTCACGTCGGCCGGGTATGAGTTACCCATCATCTTCGTCACCGCGCACGCGGACGTCGCGCTGGCGGTCCGCGTCATGAAGGCCGGGGCGCTCCAGGTCTTTACCAAGCCGTTCGACGACCAGCTGTTGCTCGACGCCGTCCACGACGCGCTCGAGCGCGACCGCGGCCATCGCTTGCAACTCATTGAATTGAAGCGACTACGCGATCTTTACAACACGTTGACGGGACGCGAGCGCGAGGTGATGGCGCTGGTCGTCACCGGGCGGTTGAACAAGCAGATTGCGTCCGAGCTCGGCACGTCGGAGAAGACCGTCAAGGCGCAGCGCGGGCAGGTGATGGCCAAGATGCGAGCGGCGTCGGTTGCCGACCTCGTCCGCATGGCGGATCGCCTGCACTTATCCAACTCGTCGAATACGCAGGGAGCGTAGTTGGATGAACCTTTTTGTATTGGACGAAGGTCTTATCCGCGATGGGCTTTGGTCTGATGGATCGCCTCAAGACGTCGCTATAGTGTTCTTGATTACCATCCGCATGCCCGCATGAAGTATTTTCTGTCCTATCGATTCGACGGACCCCGCGGCACCCTCTGGCGCGGCGCCCGTCAGATCGAGATCACGCGCAAAGCGGCCGATGTGCTGGCGTGCCTGATCGAGCGGGCCGGCACCCTGGTGCCGCATCAGGACATCCTCGCGCGCGTCTGGCCCGATACCCACGTTCAGCCCGAGAACATCAAGGTTCTCGTCAGCGAGCTGCGCCGCGCGCTCGGAGACGACGCGCGCAATCCACAGTTCATTCGCAGCGAGCCGAGTCGCGGCTACATGTTCCTGGCGCCCATCTCGGACGCGGCGCTGCCCACGGGCGAACGGGAGCGCACGCCGATTTCGTCGATCTTCGTCAATCACCACGCCGACCTTGCGCGACTCGAAGACACCCTCGCGGCCGTCACGACGGCGGAATGCCGGCTCGTGCTCGTCGAAGGGGAGCGTGGCACCGGCAAAACGGCGCTGTGCGACGCGTTCCTGCAGTACGCGACCGGCTTGCCGGGCGTCCGGGTGTGCTACGGGCAATGTCTGGAGCATGCGGGGCCGTCCGAGCCGTACTTTCCGCTGCTCGACGCGCTGCATCATCTCGCGCGCCGATCGCCATCCACGATTCCCAAACTGCTCGCCAGGCTGGCTCCGGGCTGGCTGTCCCAGCTGCCACCGTGGGTCGCCGACGTGGCCCCGCCGAGCGGCGCGTATCCGACTCCGGAATCGTCGCGGCTGATTCGTGAGTTGAGCACGCTGCTCGAAACGCTGTCGGCGGAGATGACGACGGTGCTGGTGCTCGAGGATCTCCACTGGGGCGATCTCGAGACGATCGAGCTGCTGCGCGGCCTCGCCCGACGCCACGCGCCGCTGCGCACGATGATCCTCGCCACCTATTCGCCACACGCGACGAGCGTGTCGGCGGCGGCGCTGCGCAGCCTGGCGACCGAGCTGCGCGGCAGCGCGCGATGCGCGACCGTGTCGATGCATCCGTTGCGCGTCGAAGACGTACGCGCGTACCTCATTGCACGATTCGGCCAGGGCCGCATCGAGTCGCTCGCGCGCACGCTCCATCGCCTGACCGGCGGAATTCCGGTTTCGGTCGTCGCCGCGACCGACGGGCTGATCGAGGCGGACTACCTGACGTTCACCGACGGCCTCTGGAACCTGCGGTATGCGCCGCGCACGATCGAGGCGGCACTGCCGAAAAAGGTTCTCGACATCGTGCTGTGGCGCTTCGAGCAGCTCGGGCCCGAGGATCGTGCCGTGCTGGAAACCGCCGCAGCGGTCGGCGCCGAGTTCTCCCCCGACGATGTCGCGCATGCGGCCGGGATCGAGACGCCGGTCGCGGTCGGCCGTCGTCTCGAAGGATTGTCGGAACGCGGCTTCATCAGCAGGCGCGGCGTGCTCGACGGCAGCGCGTCGATCTTCCGATTCCTTCACCCGATGCACGCCGACGTGCTGAACGAGCACGCGCCGCCACTACAACAGATCCAGGCCGCTCAGCGACTGGCGAGCACGCGCCGCCGGTCCATCGAGCGCTTCGGCTGAACCCACCGCATCCCGGGTCGGGACGCCGCCTGATTCGCTCCTCCACCGTCGGTCCCCATCCGAATCCCGGGTCCCCGCCGATCATCCGCTGAGCTGTCAGTGCGATCCACGAGCCAGGGCACGACAGTTCGTGGCGCCGTCGTGCTGTCCCGCGGACGTCACCGCGGCGAAGTTTGCGAATAGTCTCGAATTGTCAGCACTTTACGCGCTTAAGAGGCGGTCCGGCCATGACACCGGTCCCTTTGATCGCGATCGACGCTGGCCTCCCGTTTGGATCGCTGGTCAGCATTGACGTCGAGGGCTCGTGACGTCTTCGTGAAGGTCGCCTCATCCGGTCGAGCAGTCGCGCCGTCGAAAGGGAAATCGCATGACTGGCTTTCGTACGCGCACAGCCGGCGGCGCCGCGGGCACAGCCATCCTGCTGCTCGTTCTGCTCCATAGCCAGCTGGCCGTGTGGGGCGCCGCGCCCCCATCGGCGCCAACAGTCCTCGCGCTCTTCGGCTACGGTCGGGACACGGTCGCCAATTTTCAGTTCACGGAGGGCCTGCGAAGCGCTCTCGGCTCGGGCCGCGCGAGCCGTCCGGAGTATTTCGCGGAGTATGTCGACGCGTCGCGTCTGTCGTCGCTGGACTATCAGCGTCGCCTGACTTTCGACGACGAGCGCGTCGACGCGGCTGGTCGCGGCCTCTCCGCGCCGTTGGGGCTGGGCATGGGTCTCGCGGTCGGCGCCCTCGCCGGCACCTTGTGGATGGAGAACCGTCGGCGGCATGCGGCCGAAATCGAGGCGCGACGGCACCTCGCCACGATGGCCCACCTGGATCGGCGCGCGGCCATGGGCCATCTGACCGCATCGCTCGCCCACCAACTGCGCCAGCCGCTCGGCGCGATTCTCCGTAATTCGGAGGCGGCGACCGCGATTCTCGAGTCCGACAACCCTAATCTCGCCGAGCTTCAGGAGATCGTCGGGGACATCCGGAAGGATGACAAGCGCGCCGCCGAGATCATCCGGCGGGTGAAGACCCTGCTGCAGAATCACGAGGTTCACGAAGAACCAGTGCAGCTGACGCAACTGGTGCAGGAGACCGTCCAGTTCATGACGCCTGATGCCACGGCCAGCGGCGCCCGTATCATCGCTACGCCGCAGGCGCCGGTGGTAGTGACCGGCGATCACGTGCACCTCCAGCAGATCCTCGTCAACCTGATCATGAACGGGCTCGACGCGATGGCACAGACGCCGATCGACCTGCGCGTCGTCCGCATCTCGACCAGGGTCAGCGGCGCCGTCGCCGAGATGTCGGTCGCCGATCAGGGAGTCGGGATTCCGCCAGGATCGCTGCTGCGGGTGTTCGATCCGTTCTTCAGCACCAAGAATGACGGGATGGGCATGGGCCTGTCGGTCGCGCGAAGCATCGTCGAGGCGCACAAGGGTCGAATCGTCGCCGAGAACAACATCGATCGAGGAGCGACGATACGCGTGTTCCTGCCGATTCGGGGCCGCGACGGAGGCGATGGACGCTTATGCTGAGTCGCAGTGTCTCTGAATCGTCCACCCCAATCGTCCACGTCGTCGAAGACGATGCCTCGACGAGAACAGCCACGGCGCGCTTTCTGCGGGCGTCGGGTCACGCCGTACGAACCTATCCAACTGCGACTGCGTTTCTGAGTCTGCTGCCGACGCGGACACCGGGCTGTGTCGTGCTGGACCTGAGGTTGCCGGGCGTCAGCGGTCTCGACCTGCAGCGGGCGCTGAGCGAGCTCGAAGACCCGCTGCCGGTGGTGTTCCTGAGCGGGCAGGGAGAGATTCCGGAGTCGGTGGAAGCGATGAAGCGCGGGGCGGTGGATTTCCTGATGAAGACGGCGGACGGAGCGCAGCTGCTGGAGGCCGTTTCGAGGGCGCTCCATCGTGATGCCGATGAGCGCCGGCGCCGCGTCCGCCTTCGTGAGCTGCACGCACGTCACGCGACCTTGAGCCCGCGCGAGCAGCAGGTGCTGCAGCATCTGATCAGCGGTCAATTGAACAAGCAGGTCGGATTCGACCTGGGCATCTCCGAGCAGACGACGAAGATCCATCGTCATCGCGTCCTGGAGAAGATGCAGGCCGAATCGATTGCCGATCTGGTGCGCATGGCCAGCGATTTGGGCATCGTTCCGGTCGGCAGCGTGCGGTAACACCAAGAGGCTATCGCCGAGCGACCATCGGCAGGCGTAGGGTGTGCGGTGTCGACCATGATCGCAACACCGCCGCTGGTTGTCGTCATCGAGGATGATTCCGCCACACTCAAGGCACTCGGACGAGTGTTGCGCACGGGAGGGTTCGAAGCGCTCCCTTACCGATCGGCGGAAGAGTTTCTCGCCTCGCCACCAACGCGACCGCCGGCGTGTCTGCTCCTGGACATTCACCTCGCCGGCATGTCCGGCCTCGACCTGCAGCGCGAGCTGAAAGCGCGCGGGTCGACCATCCCGGTGATCGTCATGACCGCATTCGACGAGGACCGCGTGCGGGACGAAGCGCGGCGGATTGGCTGCGTCGGCTATCTGGACAAGGTGGCCGACATCGACGGGCTGCTCGACCTGATCAAGACTTTCTAAGCGCTTGTTGCGGACTGGCGGCTTCGATCGCGATCGGCGGGCACACTAGAGAGCCTGGCCAGGCCCGCCGTCACGCCGTTTTGCGGGCGATCGCCTGCGCGACCGCGTCGAGCAGCGCGTTGTCGTCGAACGGCTTGGGCAGGAAATCGACGGCACCCGCCTTCATGGCGCGCACCGCCATCGCGATGTCGCCGTGACCGGTGATGAAAATCACCGGCACCAGATTTCGTGTCGACCTGAGCGCTTCGAACAGTTCAAGTCCGTTGCAGTCGGGCATCCGCACGTCGAGGATGAGGCACGCGGGATTGCTCGTCGACATCTCCGTCAGGACGTCGCGGGCCGAGGCGAACGACCGCACCCGGTAGCCCGCGACCCTGAGCAGGCGGTCGAGCGCCTTGCGCACAGGCGCGTCATCGTCGACGACGAAGATCTCGGTGTCCGTCATGGCGTGGGCGCCGGCTCTCGCGGCAGATGGAGCTCGAAGATCGCACCGCGGGAGCCCTGGTGCGCTGCACGGATCGCGCCATCGTGGGCTTCGACAATAGAGCGCACGATCGACAGGCCCATCCCCATACCGCCTGGCTTGGTCGTGTAGAACGGCTCGAACACGACATCCTCGCTACCCTGTCGCAGGCCCGGGCCCGAGTCGCGAACCTGGATGACCAGCGTCGACTGGTTGTCGAGCGGACGGCACGTGATCTCGACCGTTCGCGCAGAATCGTCCTGATCGTTCATCGCCTCCATCGCGTTGTGGAGCAGATTCAGAATCACCTGCTGCAGCTGGACTCGATCGCCGCGGACGAAGACGGGCTCCTCGCCGAACACGACGGAGATACCGACCTTGCGGATGATGGCTTCGCTGCTCACCAGGTCGACGACTTCGCGAATTGCGGCCGTCAGATTCACGACCGAGAGCTCGACGTCCCCTTTCCGCAGCAATCGCCGCAGCCGCTGGATGACATCGCTGGCGCGCCGATCGTCGTTGACGATGTCGCGGAGGATCTCGCGAATCTCGACGTAGTCGGGCTCCGGCGCGTCGAGGATGCGTGCACCAGCCTGCGCGTTGGCCATGATGGCGGTGAGTGGCTGATTGAGCTGGTGGGCGAGCGAGGCGGTCATCTCGCCGACGGTGGAGACTCGCGACACGTGGGCGAGCTCCTGTCGACTGCGCTGGGCTTCCAGCTCCGCCTGGCGCAGATCGGTGATGTTGGCGCGGGTCAGTACGGCGCCCCCTTCCGGCCGGTTCAGCGGAACCGCCGACACCGTCCACCATTCAGCGCTCGAACCGGCGTCGGTGCGATGCTCGATGGTGAACCACTTGCGCGATCCGTCCAGCACGCTCGACACGCCGGCGACCACATCGCCGGCCATCTGATTTCCATCGTCGAATGCCGCGGCGCACCTCTCGAGCAGGTTACCTCCGGCATGCCCGTCCATCCAGTCGCTGGTGCGGGCGAACACGCGCCAGCGATCGTTGACCTGGAGCACGCGCCCGCTGCGATCGATCACCGCGACGCCGCTCGCGAGCGACTGCAGAATCGCCGACTTCATGATTTCGCTCTCCCGCAGCGCATCCTCCGACAGGCGTCGCTTGAGGGCCCCGGCCAGGACTTCTGCGACCAGTCGTCCGTTGGCTCGAACGTCGTCGGCCAGCGGCTGGTCATCGATCGACCCGAGCGTGAAGGCGCCCAGGATCTGGTCCTCCCCAATCAGCGGAATCGCAATACCGGCCCCGAACACGGACTGGCGCAGTGGGGATCGATCGGTCGCGGCCCGATCGTCTGAAAGGTCGGAGATCGTGATGACCTCCTTCGACAAGAGGCTTTTCCGGGCCCACGGGATCTGCGCCTCCGCGCTGGCTCTCGGAAGCACGTCGAGCTTCGCGTCCGTCCAGCAGTAGAGAGGTTTGAGATCGTTTGTTGCGTCGGTCGTGGCGAACAGCACCAGCGAGTCCACGCCGAGCACGCCGCCAATGCGGCCGAGCCACTCGTCGAACGCCTGCGACATCTGGTTGCTCGGTTGCTGTACCAACGCTGCTGACAGCCGCGAGAGAAGGCCCTCCAGTCTCAAGCGGAACCGCAGCGCATGCTGCGTCTGGCGCCGCTCCTCGAGCAAGGTCGCCAGAGACATCAGGGTGGTGCCGACGACGATCAGCGAGAGTGTCACGGCGGTGGTGGTGACCGGTGGCGCGATCGATGCGAACGGCCCGACGCCGTGGACCACCGCCCACGAGCTCAACAGGCTGGTGGTCAGAAGGGACAGGCCCGTCCCCGCCGGACCGAAGCGCATCGCCGCCCACAACAGAAACGGGAGCTGAACCGCCAGCGGGGTCTGGCGCGACACCGCGCGCAGCGCCGCGATGCGGACCATCGGGCTGCTGAACTCCAGCAGCCCGACACCGCAGAGACCGAGCCCGAGGATCGCAGCTTCGACGGTCCGTTGGGTTTCGGTTCCTCTCCACCACCTCAGAATCGTCAGCACGCTGCCGACGATCGCCGGCACCACCATCAGCTCTGCCAGGACGTTGCTGAAGAGGCGCGTCTGCCAGACGTGCCAGTAGGGCTCGCCGCGCAACCAGGTGACGACGCCGGCGTCGGCGAACGAGGAGAGCAGCGGGGCCGCCACCACTGCAGCGGCGAAGAATGCTGCGAGCCGGCGGAGAGTATCGAATCGCCACGGGATGTCGCTGAGCAGATACATGCCGCCGGCAGCGATCACTGCTTCCAGGCAATTGGTGACGAACAGGCCGAGAATCATCGTCAGCGGCCACCCGGTATGGAGCTGCAGATAAACGTGCGCCGGCAACGCGGAGAGCAGGATCATTGGCCAGCGGCGTGGCCACGTGAGGACGAGCGCAGCGGTGAGGACGGCGTTGGGTGGCCAGAAGATCGACGTCGTCGCCGGGGGAATGCGCAGCTGGAGGCCGACCAGCGAGCCGAGGTAATAGCCTCCGCATGTCGCCAGCGCGATGGCCGGCAACAGGAGCGGCTGGTGCGGGTCGAAGACTTGTCTCAGCCGGTTCACGCCCGTGGAATGCTCCATGACGACGCCGGAAAGCGGCCCACGCTGTCAATCCGCCCGTCGCGCGTATTGTAGCTCTGCCGCTCGGACGCGCGACCGTCCCGCTAGTTGCACCTTGGTAGTATGTCGAAACCGGCTGGCGAGTGTCAGAATTGGCCCGAAAGCAGGTGACTATGAGAGATCACGCCTCGCGGACGCGGGCGACGTGGGCGCTGCTGGCCGTGCTCGGCGGCGGTCTCGGAGTGGCGTGCGGCAACGGTGAGCCTCGCACCGACGCGGAGCGACTGGCGCGCGGGCGGCAGATCATCGACAGCATGAGCGCCAAGCTGGCGTCCGTGCCCACCCTCAGCCTCAAGACCGCGGAAGTTCGCGACCAGTTGCGGGCCAACGGCGAAGTGCGCCGCGTCAACGTGACCCGGGAGGCCGTCGTTCGACGCCCGGATCGCATGTACATCAAGACGTCGGGCGACCTGAACAACGAGGTCTGGTACGACGGCGTCGGTCTGACCATCGCGATGCATGGGGAAAAGGTATTCGCGCAGGCGCGCATGCCGGAGACGCTCGACAAGACCGTCGATGCCATGCACGAGCGCTACGACATTGCCACGCCGCTTGGCGACCTGGTCTACAGCTCGCCGGCAAAGGCGCTCCTGTCCGACACCACCAAAGGCGGATGGGTCGCGCGCGAGACGGTGGACGGTCAGCCGATGGATCATCTCGCGTTCACCGACACAGGCGTGAGCTGGGAGCTCTGGATTCCAGCGTCGGGCGATCCGTTGCCGAAGAAGGGTTCCGTCAAGTTCGACAACGACAAGCACGTGCGGAGCATCGAGTCGACCTTTACCGACTGGAACCTGGCGCCGCAGATTGCCGACGATCGATTCACGCCGAAGGTGCCGTCCGACTACGAGGGAATCGCCATCCTGCAGCGCGCGCGCGTTCTGAAAAACGTGCCCAAGGACGACGATGCGACCGCCGGCGACAAGGGCGGTGAGAAGAAATGAGCGCCACCAATCGGAGGAAGCTCGTCATGCGATTGAATCAGGTCAGGACGATCACGGTGTGGGTGATTCTTGCCGCCGCTGTGACATGGCTGGTGCCCGTGACCGCGCAGGTGCGGGGCGGCCGCCGAACGGCGACCGTCAAGGGCGAAGAAGGCAAAGGCGCGGCGGTCGGGCCGCGCGGGGTCGCGGTGAAAGGCGAAGATGGTTATGCCGCCGCCGGACGCCACGGCGCGGTGGCCAAGGGCGACGAGGGCTATGCGGCCGTCGGCCGTCACGGCGCCGTCGCGTCGGGCGAAGATGGCTACGCACGGGCCGGGCCCCGCGGCGCGGTCGTGGCCGGTGAAGACGGCTACGCGGCGGTCGGTCGCCACGGAGTCGTCGTCGGCAACCAGTACGAGAGCTACGACGCCTGGCGCGCGGTTGCCGGCGCGACCGCGGCGATTGCCGTCGGCACGATGCTGGCGCGGCCGCCGGCCGCGGCGGTCACCATCAGCGCTGGCGGCTCCAGCTATTGGTACTCCGGCGGCTCCTACTACACGCGCGTGATGTCTGGAGGGGCCATGGTCTACCAGGTCGTCGCCCCGCCGGCCGGAGCCATCATCGCCACGCTTCCCGGCGGCTGTCAGTCCGTCCGGGTCGCCAACGTCGCCTATAGCCAATGCGGACCGACCTACTACGAGCGGGTCGCGACCGGGTATCGCGTCGTGGTGTTCTAATCTGACGGATCGCCATGCGACTTCGAGCGCTGCCGCCGCTTCTCCTGTGCGGCGTCGCGCTGTCGCAGATTGTGCTGACGAGAACCGCCGGCGTCACGCCGTGGAAGGGCGGCGGATTCGGCATGTTTTCCACGCTCGACCATGTCGGGTATCGCGGCGTTGACGCCGTGGTCGAAGCGCCCGGACGATCCGAGGAACTGACGATTCCGTCTTCGCTCGAGGAGTCGGCGGCCCGCGCCGCCGCCTGTCCCACCGACTGGCTGCTCAGACGTCTTGCCGAACAGATCGTCAGGCGCGAACGCCGCTACGAGCGGGCCGTCACCCGCGTGAAGCTGACAGCCTGGCGGACGGAATTCGCGCCATCAACGCTTGCCGCCAACGAGCGGACGCTGCGCACCTTTGTCTACGACGTACCGTAGCGCCGACGATCCGACCGGTGCTTCGAGCGAAGCGTTGACCGCGAGTCATCCTGCGCCGACAGTCCACGGCTGGTTTGGCGACGCGCGGGTTGGTCGCCTGAGGGGGACTGACGGATCGCCCGTAGCCACGGCGCTGCGCCTGACCGCCATCACCCTTCTGCTGCGGCCGATGGGACCGTGGTTCGTACTGCCGGTGTTGCTGGCGACCGCCGCGCTGGTTCTGATTTACCCGCGTCTCCTCAACACGCCTGCGGTCTGGCTTGGACTGGCCATCGGCATCGGCCTCCGGATCGCTGACGACTGGCCGCTCGCGGACAACCATATCTATCTCCTGGCCTACTGGTGCCTGGCGATCGCCCTCGCGTTGCGGGCGCGCGATCGCGGTCCGACGCTGGCATGGACGAGCCGGTGGCTGATCGGACTGGCGTTCGTCTTCGCGGTGATCTGGAAGGCGTTTCTGTCTCCCGACTTTCTCGACGGCCGCTTCTTTCGCGTCACGCTGCTGACCGATCCGCGGTTCGGTGAAGTGGCGATGCTGATTGGCGGGCTCTCCGCCCACGAGCTCGAGACCGATCGGGCCGCGCTCACCTCGCTCCCGCACGGCGCCGAGCTCCTCGCTCCTCCGACCATCATCGAACCACCGCGGCTCAGGATGATCGCCCGGATATCGACGTGGGGAATTCTGTCCCTCGAAGCGTGTGTCGCCGCGCTCATGCTGCTGTCGCCGACGCCCCTTCTCGCGGCGCTCAAGCATGCCGCGCTGCTGGTGTTCTGCGGCGTCACCTACGCCTTCGCGCCGGTCGCGGGATTCGGCTGGCTGCTGCTGGTGATGGGGCTGGCGCAGACTACGGAGGCGCAGATCTGGCTTCAGCGCTTCTACGTGGCCGCGTTCCTCGTGGTGATCTTCTATAGCGAGGTTCCCTGGGCCAGCCTTCTGCTGACGTTCAGCCGGTAGCGCCGGGCCAGGAGTGGACTGAGGTTCGCGCTGTCGTTGCTGTATCCGACTGCACCGCTGACGCGCAGACGCGATCATTTTTTGGGCGGATACTTCTGAAGCAGCATCCGCACGCCCTCGCGCAGGCGGACCTTTCGTTCGTCGTCCGTCTTCGACGGATCGACTTCCGTCTCGGCGATCCCGCG
The DNA here is from genome assembly GCA_963771415.1 of uncultured Acidobacteriota bacterium. Classification (GTDB taxonomy): domain Bacteria; phylum Acidobacteriota; class Vicinamibacteria; order Vicinamibacterales; family 2-12-FULL-66-21; genus CAWAZT01. The sequence continues at coordinate 640,505 of CAVYTI010000002.1, forward strand.
CCACACGACTGCGTCTTTCGTCGGCGCCACCAAGTCGAGAATGAGTGAGCCCGCCTGCACCGCCTTGAAGGATGTCGTCGCCGGCGCAAACGGGGGCAAGCCCCAGAACGTCGTCGCCGGCAGGAATTGCCCGAGCTCCTGCGTGCCGGCGGTGAGCTTCACGATCAGATAGTAGGTGACCTTCAGATCCGGGGTCCCGCCCGTCGCGGCCTGCTGGAGGCCTCGCGTCTGCAACGTGGAGGCGACGGCATCCATGAGGGTCGGCTCGAGACGCTTCCGCACGGCCTCGGGGTCGTCATCGGCGGCGCGAGCCATGATGACTTTTCCTGGCGTCGGGTGGTCCCAATCCCACGTCCGGACATGGGTGAAATCGAAGGTTTTGTCGCCTTCGGCGCGGACCTTGATCTTGGCAGCGCCAAGCATCGCGGTTCCGACGACAACGAGAGCGACGATCCACGCGAGTTGACCGCGGCGGGTGTGCATCATGGCAAGAGTGGAGGCTACGTGGTCAGAGTAGCACGCGCCACCGCAACAAGGGTAAGATACGCTCGACCACGCAATGCCGTGGTGGACGCTGGATGGCGTGGACAATCGCGCTGGCCGGCCGGCGAATCGGCCAGATTTGCTGGCGCAACTCTTGGATCCGCCAACAACATCAGATCTCGTCACGAAGTTACAATCGTCTCAAGTCCGAGGAGGTTCGCGTGGTGAAGCGCTCGACGCGTGTCGCATGCGTGGTGATTGCCTGCGGCATGCTGCCGGTGATCCTGGGGGCTCAGGCCAAGAAAGACGCGAAGGGCGCCGAGCAATTCAGCGTCAACGCGCAGGCCTCGGGGGAGGGGGGTGCGCTGGCGAGCCAGTTTGTCATCTCCATCGATCGCTATAACACCGACCAGGAGCGGGACGTCCTGGCCACCGCGCTCAAGCAAGGTGGCTACCCGGCGTTTCTGCCCGCACTCCGGAAGTCCCCGCTCGTCGGCAAGATCACCGCTGGCAAGCAGGAGTTCAACATCCGCTACGCCTACCAGAAGCAGACGGCGGCCACCGCGACAAGAAACGGACGAACCATCGTGATCGTGACCGACAAGCCAGTGTACTTCGTGGGCGGGGGCAAGGCAGAGGCGAAGCCGCGCGAGGGCTATGAAGTGGCCGTGGCGCAGTTCGACGTGGATGATGTCGGCCTCGGCTCAGGCACGATGGCGATGGCCGCCCGCGTCAAGCCGGGCGGCGACGCCGGGGTGCAGATCGACGATTACGCTGACAAACCCGTCCAGCTGACTACCGTCCGGAAGTTGTTGAAGTAGTTGCGCCAACCGGCGATTGCGTGGGCGCCCGCCGGGGCGTCCGCGTATCGGTGTGACCGGGGAGTAACCAAAATCCTACCGCGTCCTACCTGAATCCAACCACGCCCGTTCGTGGGCTCATGAAAGAATCCGCACACTAGCGGGACGAGTTCCGGTTCCAATCCGAGCCACGGTCGACCGACCTCGCGGTCGCGTCGGCCTCTGACCAATTCAGAGCTCACTAGCGTCGTCCCGCCCGTTGATGGGAGTTCGCTCATGTTTCAGCCAGTTGCGCGTCCCTCGTCGCATCAGCCGTTTCCGGCTGGTTCGCCGGGTCTGTCCTCGTCACACCCTGACGCAGAGGAGGAAACCATCATTGGCGAGAGCGATCCGCTCCGCTACGTGATGTTCAGAATCGACCAGGTCGCCTCCACCGATGCCACGGTGTTGCTGTGCGGGGAGACCGGTACCGGCAAAGAACTGCTCGCCCGCGCCATCCATCGACGCAGCCTGCGGCGTGGCCGCCCGTTCGTCGTGGTCAATTGCGCGGCCATGCCCGCCACCCTGATTGAGAGCGAGCTGTTCGGTCGCGAACGCGGCGCCTTCACCGGCGCCCACACCTCCCAGGTGGGACGGTTCGAGCTCGCGACCAAGGGAACGATCTTCCTCGATGAGATCGGTGAGCTTCCGCTGGAAGTCCAGCCCAAGCTGCTTCGCGTCCTTCAGGAAGGGCAGGTGGAGCGGCTCGGCAACCCCCGGACCGTCGACGTCGACGTCCGCGTGATCGCCGCGACGAATCGCGACCTGTCCGAAGACGTGCGCGAAGGACGCTTTCGCCGCGATCTGTTCTACCGGCTCAATGTCTTTCCGATCACCCTGCCGACCCTTCGCCAGCGCCGCAGCGACATTCCGCTGCTCGTGTGGCACCTCGTCGAGCGGCTGGGCCGCACCCTGCGTCGGAAGATCGACACGATTCCCGACGACGTGATGGAGGCGCTGCGCAACCATGACTGGCCGGGCAATGTCCGCGAGCTCGAAAACGTCGTGCAGCGCGCGCTCATCGTGTCGCGCGGCTCGACGTTCTCCCTCAACGAAGCATGGCAGCCCGCGCTCGAGACTCCGGTGACGTCCGCCAGCGCGACGCTGACCGACGTCGAGCGGCGCCACATCGTGCGGATCCTCGACGACGTCCGCTGGCGGATCGAGGGCGCCGGGGGCGCGGCGCAGATCCTCGGGATGAAGCCGAGCACGTTGCGCAGCCGGATGTTGAAGCTGGGAGTTGCCCGGCCGCGGTAGGCCTACTGGCCGCGCAACAATCTGGTCACGCGCGATCGGACGTCGTCGAGGACAATCACCGGTTCGTCTCGCAGGAGAATCCGGATGCCCTTGAAGATCTGAAAATCGCGCGAGCTGAAGAAGGAGTCGGCCGTGTCGGCCGACTGCCACTCCGACAGCACCGTGAAGGTGTTGGGATCGTCGGTGTCCTCCAGCAGGCGGCTGCGGGCGCAGCCGGAGGCCTGGCGCATGCGCCTGACCGTTTCGTCGACCGCGCTCAGCACCTCGGCGCGCTTGTGCGGCTGGATCCGAAAACCGATGGAGGCGAGCAGCATGCCGGGGGCCGAGTTGTCGGGTGTGATGCTCATACCCTGAGTCTTTTCCTCCCGTGGACGCCGAGGACGTTGCAACCGCTCTGCCGTTCGGATTCGGCCGCCAACATCGACAAGGTGAAGGCTGCTGATCCCATTCATCACGTGTGGCCGCGACGGCCACGAGGTGTCGCGGGCGCGGGAACGATTCATGATGCTGCGTGCCGCCTCGGTGTTACGGCTGAATCGAGACGGCCGCACTGAGCTGGAATTGCAGTCGCGTCTCGGCCGGCAGCTTGAGGTGCGCCTCGCCAGCGCTGGAGACGATCGCCCCTGTGGCGCCACCGACGACCGCGCCGATCGCAGCCCCCGAACCCCCGCCCGCAATGCCGCCGATCACCGCTCCGAGGCCGACTCCACCGCCAACCTTGCGCGCGGTCTTCTTGCCTTCTCCCTTGCTCTTGGCTTCGACATACTGCGAGGCGACCTCATAGACGCGGCCGCCAATCGTCAGCGTGTTCATCTTGAGCGTAATCTTGTCGCTGCCCTTCATCGTGCCGGATTGCTGAACCTGCACGGTCTGCAACATCGCTCCGGCGCCGCGCGGAATGACCACCTTCCCGTTGAGCATCACCGGATCGTCGACGACCGCCTTGAATTTCATGCCCGCCTGCGAGGAGTCGACATCGATCCCCTGGGTCAGACGGACGTTGACCACCGTTCCGCCTGGCACTTTGATCGGCGCGGGTTTGGCCACGGGGTTGGGCGGCGGCGGAGGGGGAGCCGCCCGGACCGCGAACTCGATGCCCTCGACGTCACCGAGCGGGTACTCCGCTCGCGTGCCGTTGGCCAGCAGGATGCGCACGCTCTTGGAATCGGCGGCGATGAACGTACCGTCGACAATCTTTCCCGAGCGCAGCCGCACCGCGTCCGCCCATGCCGGACTGGCTGTGACGACGAGCAGGACTGCCGCGAGCGCGCTCGAATACCGCCTCGTCATGATGCTCCTTCGCTCCTATTGCACGATCGGGAGAGCGGCAGCAATCTGCAGGTCGATGATGAGGAGAAGCTGGTGCTCGACCTGAAGAAAGCGCGCCGCCAGCTTGGGCGAGAGGGCCTGCTTCATCTTCTCGTAGTACTTGGCCTGGAGCGCGGTTCGCCGGGTCTGCAGATCGAGCGACTTGTGGGCGAGCGTATCCGCCACCGCGTCGCTCACGTTGGGGTAGCTGTCGGCGTAGGTCTTGATCAAGCTGACGCGTTCGTCGTTCAACGTGTTGAGCTCGTCCTCGTACTGCCGATAAATGGGCCAGAAGGCCGCATCCTCGGCCTCGTTCAACTCCATCAGCTCGGTCAGGATCGCGACCTTCTGGGCGCGGATGTCACTGCGCAGCAGCTCGACGTAAGCACGCAGATTCTGGTCTTTCGTCTGTGCCGGCGCGGCCGGTTTTGCCGCCGGTGTCTGGGTCGCGGGTGGTGCCGGCTTCGCGGTGGGGGGTGCGGCCTGCGCCGCGAACAGCGCCGATCCTCCGAACACCATCACCAAAGATCCTGTGATCAGCCGGCGCAGCACCACTCCTCCTCCACGAACAGATGGTCCGAACATCTCTCCCAACCCCCACGCGTGAGCAAGAAAACGGCCAAAAGGGGAGCCGTGAGCCGTAGTGCAATTTCGTCTAATCGCCAGGCCCTTCGCGACGGCGTACATGGCAGCACGCCCTAAGGTTCGGGCGGCTTCGCTACGACGGCCGCGAAAGGTCGTGGCTGCTGTGGCTGGGGCGGCGGTCAAGGTGCTGCCGGCGATCTACGGGGCTATCCGGCCGCCGTCCTCAGGTTCGAGCAGGAAGCCGCGCCTGCTGTTTCGCGCGCCTGCTGTTCCGCACGACGCCTCCGGTCATCAGCTCAGTCGTCGACAATATCGCGTCACCGCTGATGGCTAGCGATTTCTGCTGTGCCTGCCCGTTACAGCCGTACCGCGTGAGCCGCTTCGGGTGCTCTTGAACTGGCCGGCCCGACTGGCGCATACCGAGTAACAATGCGTGTCACGGTTGTGACGTCGCCGGACTAGAATTCTCTTTTGTCCGGCAGGATGATCGCCTGCCAGCGCTGGTACTGAACGATGACCATCACTCCGACGACCGCTCAGTCGCTCGACCGCCTCTGCGTCGATACGATTCGTACCCTGTCGATGGACGCGGTGCAGCAGGCGCGTTCCGGTCATCCTGGAACCCCGATGGCGATGGCGCCTGTCGTCTACGCGCTGTGGCAGCGTCACCTCAATTTCGATCCCGACGATCCGATCTGGCCCAATCGCGATCGCTTCGTCCTCTCGGCGGGGCATGCCTCGATGCTGCTCTACTCGATGCTGCATCTGACCGGCGTCAAGGCGGTCAATCCGAAGTACGAAACGCTGGGTCGGCTGTCGGTCACGCTCGACGACATCAAGCATTTCCGTCAGCTCGACAGCCGTTGTCCAGGGCATCCGGAGTACCGATGGACTTCGGGAGTCGAGACCACGACCGGTCCTTTGGGGCAGGGAGTGGCGACGAGCGTCGGGATGGCGATCGCGTCGAAGTGGATGGCAGCCACCTTCAACCGTCCCGGCCACGATCTGTTCGGCTACGACGTTTACGCGCTCGCCGGCGACGGCTGCATGATGGAAGGCATCTCGAGCGAAGCGGCCTCGCTCGCCGGCCACCTCAAGCTCGGCAACCTGTGCTGGATCTACGACAACAACCGGATCACGATCGAGGGATCGACGTCCCTGGCGTTCAGCGAGGACGTGGCGACACGCTTTATCGCCTACGGCTGGAATGTGACGCGGGTCGGCGACGCGAACGACCTCGAGATGCTCGATCGCGCCTTCGATACGTTCGCGAGGACCTACGATCGACCGACGTTGATCATCGTCGACAGTCACATCGGCTACGGCGCTCCGACCAAACAGGACACCCACGCCGCGCACGGAGAGCCGCTCGGCGAGGAGGAAATCCGGCAGACCAAGCGATTCTACGGCTGGCCCGAGGACGCGAAGTTTCTGGTGCCGGACGGCGTGCGCGAGCACTTTGCCGGGGGAATCGGCGCACGCGGCGCCAGGCTTCGTGCCGGATGGCGCACCCGTTTCGAGGCTTACGCCAAGGCCTTTCCGGCGGAGGCGAGCGCCGTCGATCGCATGCAGCGGCGCCAGCTGCCCGATGGGTGGGACACAAAGCTCCCGTCATTTCCGGCTGACGCCAAGGGGCTGGCCGGGCGCGACGCGTCGGCACAGGTGCTCAACGCCGTGGCCATGAATATTCCATGGTTGATCGGTGGCTCCGCCGACCTCACGCCCTCGACCAAGACCCGGATCACGATCGCCGGCGCCGGCGACCTGCAGGCGGGCAAGTACGCCGGACGCAACCTCCATTTCGGGATTCGCGAGCATGCGATGGGCGCCGTGCTCAACGGGCTGTCGCTCTCGAAAGTTCGAGGCTACGGATCGGGATTTCTCATCTTCTCCGACTACGGCCGTCCGTCGCTGCGGCTGGCCGCGCTGATGGAGATTCCGGTCATCTATGTGTTCACGCACGATTCGATCGGCGTGGGAGAGGATGGACCGACGCATCAACCGGTGGAGCAGCTGCTGTCGTTGCGGGCGATTCCCGGTCTGATTACGATTCGCCCGGGCGACGCCAACGAGGTGACCGAAGCCTGGCGCGTCATCCTGCAGCTCCGCCATCGGCCGGCGGTGCTCGTCCTCACTCGACAGGCGCTGCCAACGCTCGATCGAACGAAGTACGCCTCGCCAGAGGGAGTCGCGCGCGGCGCCTACGTCCTGGCCGATTCGGTCGGTGGTCCGCCCGAGGTGATCCTGCTGGCGACGGGCAGCGAAGTGCAGCTCTGCGTCACCGCGCACGAGCAGCTGCAGCGCGAGGGCATCCGCAGCCGCGTGGTCAGCATGCCGAGCTGGGAGTTGTTCGACGACCAGCCCAGGGAATACCGCGATGCCGTGCTGCCCCCGGCCGTGACGTCGCGCGTGTCGGTCGAGCAGGCCTCGTCGATCGGCTGGGAGCGTTACGTCGGTCCGGCCGGACGGATCATCGGCATGAAGACATTTGGCGCCTCGGCGCCGCTCCAGGCCCTGCAAAAGAAGTTCGGTTTCGAGCCGGACCTGATCGTCGCCGCAGCGAAGGAGGTCCGCCGCTGAGGAAATGACAACGCGCTCGTGAACGTGCCGCGGTCTGGAATCACGGACGCCTCCACAACCGGAAGCCACCGATGAAGGCGTTGGCGTTGGTCCCGCGGGTGACGCCGGCGCGCATCCTGCCGACCAGCTTCGCGTTGCCTCCGCCAAGGACGACGTAGTCGACCTTGAGCGCGGCGCGCAAGCGAGCGGTGACATCGGCGACGTGTCGCTGCCACTTGTCCTTGCCGAGGCGCTTCAGGCCGGCCTTGCCGACATACTCTTCATACGTGCGGCCTCTCTTGTAGGGAAGGTGGGCGAGCTCCATCGGGATGACGACGCCGTCCACGATCATCGTGGTGCCGAGGCCGGTTCCCAGTCCCAGGAACAGCATCCGGCCGCCCTTGTAGCAGCCCAGCGCCTGCATGGCGGCATCGTTGACGACCTTGACCGGACGCTTGAACGCCTTGCGGAAGTCGAAGCCCGCCCAGCCCCGGCCGAGATTCTTCGGGTTGCTCTCCGGGCGGCCGTCGCGGACCGGCCCGGGGTAGCCGATCGAGATCGCGGAGTACTCCCATCCGGCGACCGCCTCCTTCACCACGTGCACGAGATGCGTGGCCGTCATGGTCGGACCCGACGGGATCTTCACCGGCTGGCGACGTCCGGTCGCCAGCAGCTTGATCGACGTGCCGCCGATATCGATCACCAGAATCTTCATCATTCTTTGCGCGCCGGCTTGTCGTCCGCCTGGTGCTCGCGATGGCCGCCGAACTGAAAGCGCATCGCCGACAGCAGGCGATCCGCGAAGTCGGACTCGCCCCGCGAGGTGAACCGCTGATACAGCGCCGCGCTCAGGACGGGTGCCGGCGCCGATTCCTCGATGGCCGCCATGATAGTCCAGCGACCCTCGCCCGAATCAGAGACTCGCCCGGAAAATTCGTGCAGGTCCGGTTGCTCCTGCAGCGCGGTGGCCGTCAGGTCCAGCAGCCACGAGGCGACGACGCTGCCGCGACGCCAGACTTCGGCGACATCCGGCAGGTTGAAATCGTACTGATAATGTTCAGGAGATCGCAGCGGCGTCGTCTCGGCGTTGACGGCGTGCTCGCGCTTGCCGACGTTGGCATGGTGGAGAATGTTCAGGCCTTCCGCGTACGCCGCCATGAGGCCGTACTCGATACCGTTGTGCACCATCTTGACGAAGTGTCCCGCCCCCGGGGGGCCGCAGTGGAGATAGCCCTCTTCGGCAGTGCTGCCGGCCTGGCGCCCAGGCGTCCGTGGCGCGCCGCCTGCGCCTGGCGCCAGCGTCTTGAAGATCGGATTGAGCCGGGTCACCGCCGCCGTGTCGCCCCCAATCATCAGACAATAGCCACGCTCGGCTCCCCACACGCCACCGCTCGTTCCCACGTCCACGTAGTGAAGGCCTCGCGTCTGCAGCTCCTTGGCTCGACGGATGTCGTCGATGTAGTACGAGTTCCCGCCATCGATGATGACGTCGTCGGGCTCGAGTTTGTCCACGAGCTGCGCCACGACGGGATCAACTACGGCCGCCGGCACCATCACCCAGATGTGGCGCGGCGACTGCAGCTTCCTCACGAAGGCGTCGAGCGATTCAGCGCCAACGGCCCCTTCGTCCACCAGCCCTTTGACGTTGGCCGGATTCGAGTCGAAAACCACGCAGGTGTGGCCGCCACGCTGGAGCCGGCGAACCATGTTGGCGCCCATTCGCCCGAGACCGATCATTCCCAGTTGCATGTGACTCACTCCTTCGGATGGATCGAGGGACCGCTCGGGCGAGCCCGAGCGTCGACCAGTGATTCTGTCAGATTTTCACTGACACCCGCGTAACGGCGGATCGTGCGCGTTGACGAGCCCGTGCCGTTGGGGGTCTGGATGACCGGCTCGGGCGATCCTGTTCGTGAGAGTCTGGATGGGCCTCTCTATCGCGGGCTGAATAGCTCCAAAGTGGTATAGCGCCGCCGATGGAGCCCTTTCTATAGTCCGAACAGGTGACTCGCGCATGATCAGGACCGCTAATGGTGGCATCCCTGTCGATTCGACACTCCTTTGCCGTTTTTCCAGCGTGCTTGCAGTCGTTGCGCTGACGCTCGGCGCCGCATCACCCGCCCTGGCGCAGTTGAACACACAGCACATCAAGGGTGCGGTGGGCCTGAAGGGCGGCTCGCAGCCGCCGCCGGGTGGCTATTTCGTGGCGCCGCTGCTGTACTTCTACAACACCGATACGGTGAAGACCGCCAATGGAGAGACGCTGCCGATCAATGTGTCCCTCAATTCGGACCTGTTCGCGGGCGGATTCAGTTATGTGACGACCAAGAAAGTGTTGGGTGGGTTCTACGGGTTTCAGGTGCTGTTTCCTGCGGGCGCCAATAACCGGATCCAGGGCACGGAAATCGACCAGAACCCAGGCGCCGGCATCACCGACAGCGCACTCGTCGCTGTCAGTATCGGGTGGCATTTCAAGCAGGCCGACGCGATCGCGAGCTACACGATCTTTGCACCAACCGGGCGCTACGAGGACGGCGCGTCGAACAACACCGGCTTCGGCATGTGGGGCAACGAGCTGGCGGTTGGCACGACGGTCTACCTGAACGAAACGAAGCAATATCACGCCGCCACCGTCCTGAGCTTCGACTTTCAATCAAAGAAGAAGGACAGCGAGACCAAGGTCGGCAACGCCATGAACTTCGAGGGCGGGTTTGGCGGCGACTTTCTCAAGGGTGGGTTGACAGTCGGACTCTCGTACTACGCGAGCTTCAAGATCAATGATGACCAGATTCAAGGGTTTCCGCAGATTCTGATTCGAGGCAAGAACAAGACCTTTGGTCTCGGCCCCGAAGCAAGCCTGGCGCTCGCCAGGAAGAATACGGTGTACGGATTCCTTCGCGTGGCCTACTACTGGGAGACGTACGCGCGGACCGCGCCGCAGGGAACGGCGCTGTTCATTCAGGCGACGTTCCTGATGAAGCCCCTCAAGATCCCGACGCCAGGGTAGAGGTTCAGGTTCTGACGTAGCACGAAGGTCGTATGGCGCAGCTGGCCGGCCCGCCCTAGGATCCGAAACGCCGAGCGGTCATAATCGCCGATGTCGCTGCCAAGCTCGTGCAGCGCGAGGAGTCTCCGCATGAATCTGCTCAATCGGTCACAAGTCGTTCCAGTGTGTCTGGCGTTGGGTCTGTCAGTTTTCCCGACGCAGCACGCCTGGGCCTCACAACAGAGCGAACAGACGTCGACGCCTGTTTCCATCACCGCGTCGGTGGAAGCCATCGATGTCGGCAATCGCGTCGTCACCCTCAAGGGACCGAAGGGTAATCTCGTCGACGTCGCCGTCGATCCGAGCGACAAGCGATTCGAGACCCTGAAAGTAGGGGACCAGGTCAAAGCCAGTTACTACGAGTCGCTGGCCGTGCGCGTGCGGAAGCCTGGCGATCCGGCGCCCACCGCCGGCGTCACGGACTCGGTGACGCCGGCGACGGGCGCGACCGGAAAGACGATCGCCCGACAGGTGACGACGACGGTGACGATAATGGCCGTTGATCCGTCCGTGCCGTCCGTGACCGTGAAGAACGCCAAGGGCAACGTCCTGAGCTTCCGGGTCCAGGATCCCAAACGCCTCGAGGGCGTCAAGGCGGGCGACACCGTCGATGTGACCTACACGCAGGCCATCCTGGTGTCTGTTGAGCCCATCGCGAAGTGATAGCGATAGGGCCGGGACAGGATTCCGCGGGATCGATCGGAAGCCGATGTCCCAGTAAACGACAGGTCCTGGGCATGGTGGCCGTCCTGACGGCGGCGGTTTGCGTGGGAGCCGCCGCCTGTCAGAGAAGTTCCGCACCGGCGCCCGCCCAGAGCTCGACACCAGCAGCCCAGCCCACCGCCCCGTCAGGAGATCAGTTGCCGTCGTGGGCGGATGGCGCGTCCAAGAAAGCGATCGTCGACTTCGTCGACCGCGTCACGCGGCCGGGCGGTCCGGACTTTGTCGCACCCGCCGCGAGGATCGCGACGTTCGATAACGACGGCACACTGTGGGGCGAGCAGCCTGTCTACGTGCAGGTGGCCTTCGCGTTGGATCGGGTGAAGGCGCTGGCGCCGCAGCATCGCGACTGGAGGCAGAGGCAGCCGTTCAAAGGTGTCCTCGAAGGCGATTTGAAGTCGGTTGCCGCCAGCGGCAAACAGGGTCTATTGGAAGTCATTGCCATCACTCACGTCGGCAATACGACAGACGAATTCGAACGCGTCGTCAAAGATTGGATCGCATCCGCCAGACATCCAAAGACGCACCGGCTCTACACGGAGATGGTCTATCAGCCAATGCTCGAAGTGCTGGCCTATTTGCGGTCGAATGGGTTCAAGACGTTCATCGTGTCAGGAGGCGGCGTCGAGTTCATGCGCCCCTGGACGGAACAGGTGTACGGCATTCCGCCCGAGCAGGTGATTGGCAGTCGTGCGAAGGTGAAATACGAGCTCCGGGACGGGAAGCCTGTGCTGCTGCGCCTGCCGGAGATCGATCACATCGACGACAAGTCCGGCAAGCCCGTCGGCATTCACCAGATGATCGGTCGCCGACCGATCGCAGCGTTTGGCAACTCTGATGGCGACTTCGAAATGCTCGAATGGACGACGTCGGGTAGTGGGCCACGCCTGGGCGTCATCGTGCATCACACCGACGCGGATCGTGAGTGGGCGTACGATCGCGATTCGCACATAGGCCAGCTCGCGCGCGGCCTCGACGAGGCGCCCAAGCGTGGCTGGATTGTCGTGGACATGAAGCAGGACTGGAAAGTCATCTACCCGCCCCAGAGGTAGCAGACCTTCGCTCGCGATCTCTACGACGACGACCTCGGCCTGATCGACATCGAGATCCGGTGCGGCTCGTGGTCTTCTTCCTGGGTGCGGTCCCGAGAATCGATCTCGCCGGCGCCGAGCTGCCCGCCGATCTGCTCGAGACGTTCAGCGCGCGGGCATCACGTTCCGTCTGGCCGACGCGCATAGAGAGGTTCGGGAAGCGCTTCGACGAACGGGATTCGATCGACAGGTACGGTCCACTCGAGTCCGGACAGGACGTCGACACGGTCGTGGCTGCCTGGCAAAGCGCATCCCCACGGCCGCGGGATGAATCAGACGGCCTAGCCCCTACGAGCGCTTCGGCCGGTTGAGCCCGAGCTTGGCCATCCGCGTTTCCAGAGTGGTGGGTGGAAGGCCGAGGCGTTCCGCCGCGCCGCCTGCTCCGCGAATGCGCCAGCAAGCACCCTCGAGAATGCTCTTGATGTGGTCTTTCTCAACGTCCACCAGCTTGCAGCTCCGCTTGCTCGTCGCCAACGAGGAACCTGGAAGGGCAATCGTGAGGTGTGGCGTCGTCGCGACGATCATCGCTCGCTCGACGACGTTGCGCAGCTCGCGGATGTTGCCGGGCCACGTGTACCGCTGCAGCGCCAGCATGTTCTCTCTGGGAATCGCATCAATTCGCTTGCCGAACGACTTCGAGAACTCGTCAACGAAACGCCACACGAGGAGCGGGATGTCCCCGGCGCGATCACGCAGTGGCGGCACCTCGATCGGAAAGACGTTGAGTCGGTAGAAGAGGTCCTCGCGAAAGGTCTCGTCGAGGATTCGTTGTTCGAGGTTCCGGTGCGTCGCGGCGACGATGCGCACGTCCACGCGGATGCCTCTCGGGTTGCCCAGTCGCTCGATCTGGCGCTCTTCCAACACGCGCAGCAACTTTACTTGAACGTCGGGCGGCAGGTCGCCGATCTCGTCGAGAAAGATCGTCGAGTGATCGGCCAGCTCGAACCGTCCGATCTGCCGCGCGAGCGCACCGGTAAACGCGCCTTTCTCGCGGCCGAACAGCTCGCTCTCAATCAAAGTGTGCGGAATCGCCGAGCAGTTCACGCGCACCATCGCGTGGCGGCGCCGTCCACTCAATTCGTGAAGGCACGTGGCGAGGAGTTCTTTCCCCGTTCCGGTTTCGCCGAGGAGTAGGACCGTTGAGTCCGTAGCTGCAACTCGCGAAATCTGTTCCAGCGCGTGGAGGAGTGCCGGGCTCTGGCCGACGACGACGGTCGGATCGGGACGCTCGCGGGCGTCGGGTCGCAGGTTGAGAAGGTCGCCGTCCGGCCGATCGCCGACATGCGACGTGCGCAAAAGCCTGACGTCGGGTCGCCTGTACATCTCCTGCTCGGGCGAACGCTCGTGGGCGCCCGATCGTTCGGATCGGTCCGGCGCCGGCAGAGAATCCCACTGCAAGGGATCGCGCGGATCGTTCAGCACTACGTTGTTAACTCGTGCGAGCATAAGCTAGCTCCCCTGTTTTCCGACGTTGTTCTGCCCCCGATTTACGACCCGTCCGGTGAAGGGTTTCAGAGGGCGCTTCTCCAAACGCCGCTTTGTAGCGGCCCGCAAAGCGTCCCAACTCGAAGAATCCGTAGTCGGTCGCCACGCCGGTGACCGTGATCGATTCGCCACCCGCCTCGCTCAGGACTCGCCGGACGTCCTGAAGGCGCTCGGCGCGCACCCAGCGCGTGGGACTCATGGCGCGCACGTCGTAGAACGCGTTGCGGAGGCCGCGTTCGCTGACACCGACGACGCGACAGAGGGTGGAGAGGGACACGCGAGTACCGATCTCGGCGCGCAGATGAGCTTCGGCCCGTTCGACCAGCTCTTGATGAGGAGCTGCGATCGCTGTGGGGCGCCTGTGGCGGACATGACTGACCGCCGGCGTGCCCGGACCGGAATCTCGTTCACCCTGCGATCCACTGTGCCGATGCTCGATGCGGTTTGGATACATGTTCCCAGCGTTCTTGGTGCCAGCCCACGACCCGTCGTGGCCTATCGACTGTTCGCGTTAACCGCATACCCTACAGCCGCGGGGAAGCGATGGGAACTGGCGAAGTCGGCAGAGTCCATCAGTAAAACTGACAGTAGGAGGTCGTAACCTACTGGACTGAGTACGAACGATCTGCCAGGATGGCCAGACCTACAAGATACGGCCGAATGTAGCGTCGAAATGAAGATGAAGACCCTCGTGATCCGAGCGTGACGCTGTCGAGCTGACGGGATTGTTCACGTCGACGGTGGACGCGCAGCTCGCGGTTGGCGCGATGTCGGAAACAATCACGGTCATCGGCGAGATTCCCGAAGTGGACGCAGCACGGAACAGCGCGAACGTGTACTACAACCTGAACGCTGGCAATCCAGGGCCCTCATGGACCTCGATATCTACAACGCGCTGAACTCGAGCCCCGTGTTGACGTACAACAACGCGTTCGTCCCGGGTGGAACGTGGTTGCAGCCATTGACAATCCTGACGCCACGGTTCCTCAGGACTACCACGGAGATCAAGTTCTGACTTTTCGCATGCGAATCCTTCGACGGCTGCATTCGGTCGGGCGCTGGCTGGTGCCGACACTGGTCGTCCTCGGCGAGTTCTGGTGCTCTCCGGCCTGGGCCGCAAGCAGCCAGAAGCCGGTCCTTGTCCTGTACCTCGACCCGGCGGGATGCCCAGATTGCGGTCGTGGGTGAGCGCGAGCTACCGCGGATCCTCGATGACGGTCTGACTGACGGCAGCCTCGACTACTATTCCGAGTACATCGACCGGGGGAGATTCCCGGATCCGCAATACAGGGCCGGCCTCCGGGACTTCCTGCAGCTGAAATACAAAGGACAGCGTTTCGACCTCATCATCGCGATGCAGGACCTCGCGCTCGAGTTCATCGGCGGGAATCGAAACGAACTGTTTCCCGATACGCCGGTGGTCTCCTTTGCGACTGCCGATGCGACCCGGCGGATCGCCAACTCCACCGGGCTGATCGCGGAACTGGATTTCAGCCGCACGATCGCTCTCGCGACCGAGCTGCAGCCCGACATCCGGCGTGTCTTCGTTGTGAGCGGTGCCGACCCCGGGAGCAAGGAGTACGAGGTCGTGGCGCGCAAACAGTTCCGCCAGTTCGAGCCTCGGTTCGAGATCGTCTATTTATCGGGTCTCCCGACCAACGAGCTCGAGACGCGGCTCTCGACCCTGCCGGGCCATTCCATGATTTACTACCTGGTCGCCAATCAGGACGGCGCCGGCCAGAGCGTTCATCCGCTGGAGTACCTGGACCGCCTCGCGGCAATCGCGAACGCACCGATCTATTGCTGGGTGGACTCCGCGATGGACCACGGCATCGTGGGAGGCAGTCTCAAGAGTCAGAAGGCCGAGGCCGACGCCATCGGATCTCTCGCTTTGCGGGTGCTTGGCGGCGAACAAGCCGACAGCATCCCGGTGTCCGTGTCGGATCTGAACGTCAGGCAGGTCGACTGGCGACAGCTTAAGCGCTGGGGCATCAGCGAAGCGCGCGTCCCGGCGGGAACGCTCGTCAGATTCCGGCAATCCTCGGTCTGGGAGAGTTACAA
Source organism: uncultured Acidobacteriota bacterium (assembly GCA_963771415.1). Lineage (GTDB taxonomy): Bacteria > Acidobacteriota > Vicinamibacteria > Vicinamibacterales > 2-12-FULL-66-21 > CAWAZT01. The sequence continues at coordinate 655,939 of CAVYTI010000002.1, forward strand.
GATCTACATTCTCGGCGCAATCGGCCTCGTCCTGGCCCAGACGGCGTTGATCGCGGGACTGCTCGTTCACAGGACGAGACGGCGACAAGCAGAGGAGCAGGTGCGCGGCGGCCAGGCCGAGCTCCGCACGAGTTACGAGCGCATCCGCGACCTCGGCTCGCGGCTGTTGAATGCACAGGAGACCGAGCGCTCACGCATAGCGCGCGAGCTGCACGACGACATCAGCCAGCAGGTGGCGGTGCTGGCGATCGATCTCGAGCTGTTGGGGAGTGTTCACGAGGTTCACCCAGAAGGGCTTGCGGAAGATGCCCTGAACCGGGCGCATGACATCGCCCGGAGCGTGCATGATCTGTCGCACCGCCTGCATCCCGCCAAGCTCCGGCTGATCGGGCTGGTGGCAGCCCTGCAAGGCCTGCAAACCGAGCTTTCACGATCCGACGTCGCCGTCACCTTCACGCACGACAACGTTCCGGTCGCCCTGCCGCCCGATCTCATGCTGTGTCTGTTCCGGCTGGTTCAGGAGGCGCTGCAGAACGCGATCAAGCACAGCGGGGCCGGCCACATCTCGGTCCATCTCGCCGGCGTTGCCAACGGCGTGGCCCTGACTATCGTCGACGACGGCAGCGGGTTCGACGTCGATGCGGCCTGGGGCAGAGGGCTCGGTCTGATCAGCATGGCCGAACGCCTGGAGGCCATGGGCGGCACGCTCGAGATTCACTCCAGGCCGAACGCCGGGACCCGCGTGGCAGTGCGGGTGCCTGTCCTTGCCGCACCGGACGCCGCCGAAACGGTCTTGGCCTGATCGCGCACGGCCCGCCACTCCCAACCAATCCTGGCGGCATGCCGAATCTGCATAGCGTGGGAACAGGTCTATTCGTACCCTCGACCTGTGGCGTCTCCCAGAGAAAAAGAATTCCGGCCCTCGACACACGATAGAGTAGGCGTTTATGGGAGGGCCTCGAGTCCTGCTGGCGGACGATCATGCGCTGCTGCTCGGCGCGCTGGAGAAGCTGCTGGCGGGCGAATGCGAGATCGTCGGTCAGGTGTCCGACGGGCGGACGCTGGTGGCCGCGGCCGAGACGCTCAAGCCCGATCTCATCGTGCTCGACATCTCGATGCCATTGTTGAACGGCCTCGAAGCGGGACGCCAGATCAAACAGAAGTTGCGGAACGTCAAGCTGGTGTTCATGACGATGAACGAGGATGCCGATCTGGCAGCGGAAGCGTTCCGCTTGGGAGCCTCGGGCTATCTGCTCAAACGTTCTGCCGCATCCGAACTGGCCACGGCAATCCGCGAAGTCATGCAAGGACGAACCTACGTGACGCCGCTGGTCACAGGCGGTCTGGTTGGATCGCTGATGCACCCCGACGAGCACAGACCGAGCCACGAGCTGACGCCGCGGCAACGCGAAGTGCTGCAGTTGCTGGCTGAGGGACACTCGATGAAGGAGGTGGCGAACGTGCTCGAGCTCACGCCGCGCACGGTCGCTTTTCACAAATACCGGATGATGGAGCAGCTCGGTGTCAAATCGACGGCCGAGCTCATTCAGTATGCGGTCAAGCATCATATTGTCTGAACGGGTCCGGGTTCTTCTCGCCGATGACAACGAGGCCATGCTCGCTCGCGCAGCCGCCGTGCTGCAGCCGGATTGCATGGTGGTTGGAACGGTGAAGGACGGGCTGGCGGCACTCACGGCGGCCGGAGCGTTGCTGCCGGATGTCATCGTTCTAGACATTTCGATGCCGGGCATGAACGGCTTCGAGGTCGCAACCCGCCTGCGCCAGACCGGCTCGAAGGCTGCACTGGTGTTCCTCACCGTCCACGATGACGGGGACTTCGTGGCAGCGGCCAAAGCCGTTGGCGGAATTGGTTATGTTGTCAAGTCACGCCTCGTCTCCGACCTGGCGCTGGCGGTGCTGGAGGCGCAGGCGGGACGCCCTTTCGTGTCTCCGCTCCGGTAAGGCTCGGCATCTTGCAGACCTGCTCGATCGACCGCGGCGAGACGAATCTCCGCTAGAAACGGAAACCGAAGGGCGTGCCAGGAACTGAGCGGTCGCTTCCTGTCCGAGGCCGACCGGAGGGGTTTCGGAATACCGTGGGCGACTTCGTGGTTGGACTCGCGGTGATGGAAGCGAGTCAGGAACGAGTACGTCCGGTCACCTGAGGTTCCTCGACCGAGCTTTCGAACACCCCGCTATATACGAAGCCCGCAATTGCGGCACCAATCACCGGAGCCAGCCAGAACAGCCAGAGCTGTTGGAGTGCCCAGCCTCCGACGAACACCGCCGTCGCAGTACTGCGCGCCGGGTTGACCGAGGTGTTCGTCACCGGGATGCTGATCAGATGGATCAGTGTGAGACCGAGGCCGATGGCGAGGCCTGCGAATCCTACCGGAGCGCGCGTGTGTGTGGTGCCGAGAATGACGACCAGGAACATGAACGTCATCACGACTTCGCTCACGAGCCCCGCCGCGAGCGAATACCCACCCGGTGAGTGCGCGCCGTAGCCGTTGGAGGCGAAGCCGCCGGCGAGGCTGAAATCCGCCCGCCCGCTCGCGATCATGTAGAGCACGCCTGCGCCGACGACGCCACCCAGGACTTGCGCCACGATGTAAGGCAACAGCGAGGTGGCGGGAAAGCGACCTCCTGCCCACAAGCCGACGGAGACAGCGGGGTTGAAGTGGCCGCCCGAGATCGGGCCGAGCGCGTATGCGCCCGTCAGCACCGTGAGACCGAACGCCAGTGACACCCCGAGCAATCCGATGCCGACGGCGGGAAAGGCGGCCGCGAGGACCGCACTGCCGCAACCCCCGAGCACGAGCCAGAATGTGCCGATGAACTCGGCTGAGAGCTTAGAGAACACGGCGCACTCCTTTGCACGATCAGGAATCAACGACGTCCGGGGCGGTCACGGCGGACCGCCCCGGGCAAAGGAGGCCACCTACGTGCCGGGCTCGAGCGACACCAGCAGCGCTTCTGTCCAGACGATGTCGACCTTGTCGCCGACCTTCACCTTGGCCAGAGCCTCCGTGTCCTGCACTTTGGACGTGTACTTCCAGCCGCTCGGCCCGGTGAAGGTGATCGACGGGGCGGCCATGTCGATCGCAGCGATCGTGGCAGTGATCGTCGTTTGTTTGGCTTTGGTGCCACCAGGCATGGTCTGTTCGGAACCAGTCGTGCCCTTCACCTGGCTCAGCGTTTCCGGCTCTCCGGGCTTCTTCAGCCGAATGACGACGTTCTCGTAGTACCGAGCGTTGACCTTGTCACCGACCTTGACCTCCGCGAATCGCGTGATCTCCGGCCCTGCGACGACCGACACGTCGGTGCCGTCCGCCTTCTTGAGCGTGACCATGCGGGTCGAGGCATCGATCGCCTCCACCGTAGCCGTCTCCGTTCTCATCTCTGACTTGACGGTCTTGGCCTGGGCCATCGCTGGGCGAGCCATCGACATCAGAACTGCCGCTCCAATGAGTCCTACGACAAGCCTTTTCATACGTCCTCCTGGTACCGTCATGTGGTTCCTTCCATCGCAGAGCGGTGACAGCCAGCCACGCCGCTCGAGCGCGTTCCGCCCAACGGCAGACGGTCTGGCGGGCGAGGCGGCACCCGATCGTCGCGGCGGCCCACGTTGTGCCCCGTTGGACTTCTCCGCGACCGAAGCGCCTGGCCGATCGGAGGGTCGACGGCACACGCAGCCGATCCCCCAGCGGGCACCGGCGCCAGGGTGCAGATCGCGTGCCGGGCGCGGAGAAGGTGCACGAGCATATTCATTGACGATTTCACGAACGTGCCGCCGGTTGCGTACCGAACGGCCGGCACGGCTCCCCCGGCCTGCCGGAGGTCGCCCGGAATACAGTGGGCGATCAGGGATGGCGGGGCCCCTCTCCTGTGGCTCGCGTCTGCACTCGCGGAATGGAACGAGAATTGCGACCACCTCCCTGGCGCCGACGATCGAGTGGACGTCAGACGGACGTGCACGATGCCAGCAGCAGTACGGACAACTCCGGTTCGAACGGATCGATGTCGGCCTCAACGACAAGGATCACATCCCGTCGTCGGTCGAGACCTCGGCAACGGTTGTCGAGCGCGTTGTCGTGTGGCGCTGATGTGCCCGGCCGTCTGCCTCGCGCTGTTCTCCCTTGTGGCATGTGCCGGCCTGACGAAGAAAGCAACGGAGCCCGATCTGAAGCCCTGGCCAGAAATCCGGCCCGACTTCAGGGTGGAAACGTTGCGGGTGCGCATGTACGAGTTACTCGATCACGTTCTCCGCAGAAGTCGACCTCGCTGCCACGGCGATCGAGGGACGGGCTGCCGATTCGACCGTCCGCCGGAACGCCTTGCTGTGGAAGATCCGCGCAATACCGGAGATGCGAAAGGCGTGCTTTCGCCTGGAGGCGGTCAGCGCCCTCGTCGACGCGTGGATCTTCGCACGCCAGATGGACCAGCTCTTTACCGAAGGCGCCGGCACCGCCGCCTTCGGCACATTCCAACCTGAAGCCGTCGAGGTCTCGCATCGACTCGTCCAGCAGATGCGGGAGATTGGCGGTTCGATCGCCGTGTCTCCTCAGGCAACGGGCGAATTCGAGCGCAAGTTCATCGATCCGTGGCTTGCCGACCATCCTCTGCATGACATCACATTCGTCCGCGAATCTCCGATTGCACGCTTCGCGGAACAATCCCGGGACCGCGGCGACACGCTCCAGTCCGTCGGCACGATGGAGGACCTGGCGGTCAGCCTCTCCCAGCAGGCCCGCATCTACCTGGCCGATCTGCCACGGCAGGTTCGGGGAGAGGTCGACTTGATCCGCTCCGACATTCTGCCTGCTGAAGACCTGGCATCGATGCGGGGCGACCTGCATCTGAGCGCTGCGGCAGCGGATCGCATCGCAGCGACCGCCGAAACTCTTTCACCCCTGGTCCTGGAAGAGCGACGGGTCGTCCTCGACGAAGTAAGTCATCAGCGAGCCCTGGTGATGGACGCCATCTCTGTCGAGCGGGAGCGGGCCGTCAGCGCGCTCACCCGCGCGCTTGCCGCGGAACGCGGCGAGCTGCTGAGCAACCTCGAGTCGCAGCGGCGGGCCACGCTCGAGTGGGCGACCGCCGAACGCCGTGAAACGACCGCGGACGTGCGCCGTGAGTTGGCCGCCTCGCTGGAAGCCGTGCGTGGTGAGCGCGCCGTCATCGTCGACGACGTGCGTCACATCGTCGATGTGGTCTTGCTGCGCGTGGCCCTGTTCCTCGTCCTAGCGGTGGTGCTCGCACCTCTCGTCGCGCATGCATACGCGCGTGTCTGGCCGCGGCGGCGGAGCTGAGCCGCTCGCCGATCGCGCGGCCGTGCCGTCGTGCGAGCTCCTGTGCACTCCGAGATCGAAATCGCCAACATGCGCTCCGGCGAGCGCTCCTGATTCGGGCCCGTTCGTACCGGAGGTCCTCCGGAATAACGGAGGTTTCCGCGAGTACAACCCGAGACCACGCCGCGTACGGTCCGTTCACTGTCAACGACTTATCCGCGAATCTCGGTTGGCGCGAGCGTGGCATTTGGCGTGCTGTCAGCCCTGACAATGCGCACAACGATCACTCGATTCATGCCAGCGCGCAAGGCGGCGACACGTGCTGGTGCTCACCTCGTGGCGACTGCCCTCCTCGTTCTTGCATTTCTCGCGGCGCCTGCGGCCGCACAGGACAGGCCGGACGACTCGCCGATGAGTCAGAGCGCCGGAGCGTCGCAATCGCAGAGCACTGCCGCGACGGTGACCTGCGCGTCGAAGGTTGGTGAGACCACGCACTGTGCCGCGGACACGGCGAGGGGCGTTGTTCTTGCCCGTTCGAGCGGTACGGCGGCATGCCTGCTCGGGAAGACCTGGGGTTACGACGATCGGAGCGTCTGGGTGTCGGACGGGTGCGTCGCCGACTTCATTGTCGCCGCGACCGCGACCCCGGGACCCGCGCCGGAAACGACGAAAAAGGCGCCGCGTTACATTCCCAACGGCGGATTTCTCATCGTCGAGGATGACCTGGGCCAGGTGTACGTCCGGCTTTTCAGCTACGCACGCTATCTCAATCAGCTCGGCCTCGACGAGACCTACACCGATGCATTCGGCAAGACGCACACCGTGCAGCGGCGCCAGGACGCGCAGCTGCAGAAATTCTTCCTGCCCTTTTCCGGCTGGTTCCTGACGCCGAAGTTCCGTTACTACCTCTACGTGTGGTCGTCGAACGCATCGCAGGGCGATCCGGCGCAGGTCGTGGGCGCCGGCAACATCAGCTATGTCTTCAACAGGTACGTCACGTTTGGCGGGGGAATCACGTCGCTCCCGAGCGTTCGCAGCACGGAGGGGCAGTTCCCTTACTGGCTGGGTGTGGACGATCGCCTCATCGCCGACGAGTTCTTCCGCGGCTCCTACACGACCGGCTTCTGGCTCAAGGGCGAGGTCGCGACGAACTTCAAGTACATGGCGATGATCGCGAACAACCTGAGCACGCTCGGCGTCAGCGCGGCGCAGATGGATAACACGTTCGACACGCAGTCGTACATGCTGCAGTGGCTGCCGACGACCGGCGAGTTCGGTCTGTGGGGAACGTTTGGCGACTTCGATTATCACGAGAAACTCGCAACACGCCTGGCGATTCACTACACGTCGAGCACCGAAGACAAGCAGAGCCAGCCCGGCACGGATGGCATCGAGAACAGCCAGATCCGCCTCACTGATGGCAGCCAGATCTTCACGCCGAACCTTTTCGGCGAGGGCATCACTGTCAACCGGGTCAAGTACCGGATGTCGAGCCTCGACGCGGGGGTGAAGTACAAGGGGCTCTCTCTCGAGGCGGAGTACTACTGGCGCTGGCTCAGCGACTACGAGGGCAGCGGCGTCTCGGCAATCCCCGACATTAGCGATCACGGATACCAGCTGCAGGCGTCGGCGATGGTCGTGCCGAAGAGCTTCCAGGTGTACTTCGGCAATTCCGGGATCTACGGCAAGTACGGCGATCCGTGGGAAGTACGCGGAGGCCTCAACTGGTATCCGATGAAGCAGCGCGGGTTCCGTGTCAACACCGAGTTGATACACGTGGATCACTCGCCCGTCGGGTACACCGCATATCCGATGCCTGTCGGCGCGAAGGGCACCATCTTTCACGCCAATCTCGAGTTGAACTTCTGAGCGACGATGGGTGACGGCAGGAGCGAAGTATGGCTGACACCGTTTCCCGACGGCTCTCTGGCGTAGTGGCATGCGTCGCGCTGATCGCTCGCCTGCGTTGTGCCCGCGCGCATCGCGCTCAGGTGGCGCCCGGCGGATCGGCCGGCAACGACGTTCAACGATTCGCATTTCCACCTGACGAACTACATCCAGCAGGGGATCTCCCCCAGACAGTTCCTGCAGATCATGGGCACGCGCGTCAGCCGATCGACGCTGTTCGGGATCCCGCTGCAGCAACAGTGGTCGTATGCGAACTCGGGCGACTACGCGCCGACGTATTACCTTCAGAGCGACGCGCCGCTCTACTACTACTCCTTCACGGACGCCTACATCGCGAGCGTGTATCGCTCGCTCTCGAAGGAGGAGCAGGCCCGCTTCGATCCGATGATCACCGGGTTCAATCCCGCCGACATGTACGGCGTCGACCACATCCGCCGGGTGCTGACCGCGTTCCCCGGCGTCTTCACCGGCATCGGCGAGTTCAGCATCCACAAGGAATTCGTCTCGGCCAAGATCTCCGGCGAAACGGCCAGCCTCACGAACCCGGCGCTCGATCGGATTCTCGATTTCGCCGCCGAGGCTGGCCTCGTCGTGATCATTCACAACGACATCGACATGCCGTTCGCGAAGCAGGACGCCGAACCCGTGTATCTGAACCAGATGAAGGCGCTCCTCAAGCGCCATGCGAAGGCGTCGATCATCTGGGCCCATATCGGTCTCGGGCGAATCGTCCATCCGGTCCAGTCCTCGGTCGACGCGGCCGAACGCAATCCGAACCAGCTCGCGATCGTGGAAGCGATGGTGACGGATCCCGGACTGAGTCACGTGAGCTTCGACATCTCATGGGACGAGGTCGCCAAGTACGCGGTCGCCATCGCCCGAGTCCGTCCAGCGGGTCGCGTCGATGCTCAACAAATACCCGGATCGGTTCCTGTTCGGCACCGACACCGTCGCCCCGGCGGGGCCGGGGCCGTACTTTGCGGTGTTCGACATGTGGGCGCCGGTCTGGCGGCTGCTGACGCCTGAGGCGAGCCTCAAGGTGCGCAAGGGTAACTACGAACGGATCTTCGACGAGGGTCGACGCAGGGTCCGTGCGTGGGAAGCCGCGAACGTGAAATGAACCAGCACATGCTACGGCCCCAGGAACTTGGAGGTTAGAAATGGGTGGACGAGTTCGGAATCGGTCTCTCAGGGTGTCCCTGTTCGGTCTGGTGGCGCTCGCGTTCGCTGTCCCGTCGCGCGCGCAGTCGTCGGCCGCGATTCAGCAGGCGGTTGACGCCGCATACGGAAAATACAGGACGCTCAGGGAAGGCAAGAATGCCGACTACATCCCTGCGCTCGCGAAGGTCGATCCCGATCTGTTCGGCATCGCGCTGGTCACCACCGACGGCAAGGTCTACGGCGCGGGTGATGTGAAGACCGAAGTCTCGATCCAGTCCATCTCGAAGGTCTTCACGATGGCGCAGGTCATCCAGGAGCAGGGGCTGGAATCGGTCGAAAAACGAATCGGCGTCGATGCCACGGGCGCACGGTTCAACTCGATTATCGCGGTTGAAGCCGTGAAGACCGTCAGCGGCGCCGGGGCGCCGGAGATGAACCCGCTGGTGAATCCCGGCGCGATCTCGGCGACGAGCATGGTGACGGGAGCAACCGCGGATGCGGTGTGGGCGAAGATCATCGGCTTCCACGACGCCGCCGCCGGACGCTCGCTGAGCGTGCTCCAGGACGTCTACAAGTCCGAGTCCGACTCCAACCAGCGCAACCAGGCGATCGGCGCATTGATGCTGGCCTACGGCTACATCAAGGGCAACTGGCAGCAGGCGGTCGATCTCTACACGCGTCAGTGCTCGATTGGTGTCAACGCGAAGGATCTCGCCACCATGGCGGCAACACTGGCGTCAGGCGGCACGAATCCGGTCACCGGTAATCACCTGGTCGACACGTCCAAGGTTCCCGGTGTTCTCGCGGTGATGTCCACCGCCGGCCTGTACGACGACTCGGGCAAGTGGCTCTATCACACCGGGCTTCCGGCCAAGAGCGGCGTCGGTGGCGGCATCATCGCCGTCGCGCCGGGGAAGTTCGGCATCGCGGTCGTGTCGCCGCCGCTCGACGACGCCGGCAACAGCGTGCGGGCGCAGCGGGCGATCGCCGACATCTCGAATGCGCTCGGGGGTAACCCGTACGCCGCCACCGCGGAGGCTCAGGCAGCGCCCGCGGCACCGAAGTCGAGCCTGGAGATCTACGGATTTGCGATGCTCGACATCGGCCATAACTTCAAGCAGATCGATCCGGACTGGTCCGACACGCTGCGCGTGTCGAAGCTGCCGTCATTCGCCGATCAGTTCGGCCACGACAACAGCACGTTTGCCGGCGTGCGGCAAAGCCGGCTCGGGGTGAGATCCTCGACGCCCACGGCGATGGGGGACCTGAAGACGACATTCGAGTTCGAGCTGTTCGGCACGGGCGTCGATGCAGGACAAACCACGTTCCGCCTGCGCCACGCCTACGGTGAGCTGGGCGCGTTTGGCGCCGGCCAGACGTGGAGCCCGTTCATGGATCCGGATGTCTTCCCGAACTCGCTCGAGTACCTGGGGACCGACCGGGATGGCGTTCTTCCGGAACGTCCAGGTCCGATGGATGCCGCTCAGGGGCGACTCGAGTTTCGTGGTCGCCCTGGAGCGTCCCGGGGCCAGCGGCGATGCGGGCGTCTACTCGGACCGTATCGAACTGCAGAACATCAAGGCGCGGTTCCCGATCCCGGATTTCTCCGCGGCCTACAAGTACTCGAAGGGCTGGGGCTACGTCAGAGCCGCCGGCATCCTCCGGGAGATCAAGTGGGACGACGTCCTCGCCGATCAGTTCGACCTCTCGGGCAGTGCCACCGGTTGGGGCCTGAACCTGAGCTCGAATCTCAAAGCCGGCAAAGACACCACGGTCCGCCTGCAGCTCGTGTTCGGAGAGGGCATCGAGAACTACATGAACGATTCCCCCGTCGACATCGGGCTCAAGAACAACCTGTCGAATCCCGTGACGCCGATCCTGGGCAAGCCCATTCCGATCGTCGGCATCGTCGCCTTCGTCGATCACACGTGGAACGAGAGATTCACCAGCGCGTTCGGCTACTCGAGCCAGGACAACGACAACACCGACGCCCAGTCGCCGAGCGCGTTCCATATCGGTCAGTACGCCCTCGGCAACGTCCTCTATACCCCCGTTCCGAACGTCATGATGGGTGGCGAGCTGCAGTGGGGACGCCGCAAGAACTTCTCCGACGGCTTCCAGAGCGACGGGTTCAAAGTGCAGTTCTCGTTCAAATACAACTTCTCGTGGAAGCTTGGAGGATAACGACAATGACGACGACGAAACGAGCGCTTCTCGCTGGCGCAGCTGTTGTCGGGCTGGCCACGTTCGGCTTGAATGCGCAGTCCGCAACCGATATCCAGCAGGCCGTCGACAGCGCGTATGGCCAATTCAAGACGCTGAAGGAAGGCAAGAACGCCGACTACATTCCAGCGCTGGCCAAGGTCGACCCGAACCTGTTCGGCATCGCCCTGGTGACGACCGACGGCAAGGTCTACACCGCTGGCGACGTCAAGACCGAGGTCTCGATTCAGTCGATCTCGAAGGTCTTCACGATGGCGCAGGTCATCCAGGAGCAGGGGCTCCAGTCGGTCGAGAAGCAGATCGGGGTCGACGCGACCGGCGCGCGCTTCAACTCGATCATCGCGGTCGAAGCCGTGAAGACCGTCAGCGGCACCGGCGCGCCGGAGATGAATCCGCTGGTGAATCCGGGCGCCATCTCGGCGACGAGCATGGTGACCGGTGCGACGGCGGACGACGTGTGGAAGAAGATCATCGGCTTCCACAACGACGCGGCCGGACGCTCGCTGAGCGTGCTGCAGGACGTCTACAAGTCCGAGTCCGACACGCAACCAGCGCAACCAGGCGATCGGCGCGCTGATGCTGGCCTACGGCTACATCAAGAACAACTGGCAGCAGGCCGTCGATCTCTACACGCGCCAGTGCTCGATCGGCGTCAACGCGAAGGATCTGGCGACGATGGCCGGCGACGCTGGCCGCCGGGGGCAAGAACCCCGTCACCGGCAAGCAGGTCTTGGACGCCGACAAGGTTCCGGGCGTCCTTGCCGTCATGGCGACGGCCGGCCTGTACGACGACTCGGGCAAGTGGCTCTATCACACCGGGCTTCCCGCGAAGAGCGGCGTCGGCGGCGGCATCATCGCCGTGTCGCCCGGCAAGTTCGGCATCGCCGTCATATCGCCGCCGCTCGACGACGCCGGCAACAGCGTGCGCGCGCAGCGCGCGATCACCGCGATCTCGAACGCGCTCGGCGGCAATCCCTATGCGGCGGCAAGAACCCGAGGCCAGCAGGTCGACGGAGAACATCATGCAGTGCAACATGTTATGCAGGCGCCTGGCCGTCATTCTGGCCACCGGTATGATAGCCGCCCTCTCAGTCCCGGGCAGCGCGCAGACCGCGAAACCCCGCATCACCATCGTCGCCACCGGCGGCACCATTGCCGGTGCGGCCGAGTCCACGACGGCCGCCGGATATAAGTCCGGCGCCGTGGCGGTGGACGTGCTCATCAACGCCGTACCGCAGATGAAGAAGTTCGCGGACGTGAAAGGTGTCCAGGTGTCGTCGGTCGGCAGCCAGGACATGAACGACGAACTGTGGATCAAGCTCGCGAGCGAGGTCAATCGTCTGCTGGCACAGTCCGACGTCGATGGCGTGGCGATCACCCATGGCACCGACACGATGGAGGAGACGGCCTATTTCCTCGACCTCGTCGTCAAGAGCGACAAGCCTGTGGTGCTCACCGGCTCGATGCGGCCGTCCACGTCGCTCAGCGCCGACGGCCCGCTGAACATCTACAACGCCGTCGGCGTGGCGTCGGACCCGAGGGCCAAGGGCCTCGGCGTGCTGGTCGTCGCGAACGACGACATCCACAGCGCGCGCGCGATCACCAAGCGTCACACGACCGACGTCCAGACCTTCGTTTCGCCTGAAGTCGGATTGGTCGGGGCGTGCTTGTTCGACGACCGAGTGTTCTCGCGATCGCCGGTACGGGCACACACGACGGCGACGCCGTTCACCGTCAAGGAGGGACAGACGCTGCCGCGGGTGGACATCATCTACGCGCACGCCGGCATGTCGCCCGACCTCATCGACGCGGCCGTGGCCAACGGTGCGAAGGGCCTCGTGATCGCTGGCGTGGGCGACGGCAACATGACCACGCCGGCGCTCGACGCGGTGAAGCGCGCGGTTGCGAAAGGCGTCGTGGTCGTGCGGTCCAGTCGCGTCGGCGAGGGGATCATCCGGCGGAACATCGAGGTCGACGACGACAAGGTTGGCACCGTCGCCTCGATAGAGCTCAATCCGGCGAAGGCGCGCGTGCTGCTCAAGCTCGCGCTGACGCAGTCGTCGGATCCGAAGGCAATTCAGGAAATGTTCGCCAAGTACTGAGCCGAGGAAACAATGGACTTCGCTCCAGCCGCATGGGTCGCGCACAGCCTGCGCGCATATCCGGAACTCGCTGTGTTCCTGGCGCTCGCGCTGGGCTTCGCGATAGGCCCCCGGAAGCTCTGGGGCTTCACGTTGGGGAGCGTCACGGCGACCCTGCTGGCCGGTGTGCTCATCGGCCAGCTGGGGATCACGGTGCCAGGCCCGATCAAGTCCTTCTTCTTCCTGATGTTCCTGTTTGCGGTCGGGTTCGGCGTCGGGCCACAGTTCTTCCGCGGGCTCGGTAAGGAAGGTCCCCGCCAGATCATCTTCTCGCTGGTGGTGCTGGCGCTGTGCCTTGCGGTGCCCGTGGTGTGCGCGATCGTTGCGGGCCTGGACGTGGGCTACGCCGCGGGCCTCTATGCCGGGTCGCAGACGATCTCGGCCGCGATCGGCGTCGCGACCGATCAAATCCAACGTCTGGGGTACACCCCCGATCAGGCGCGCGCGTACGCCGATGCCATTCCGATCGGCTACGCGGTGACGTACATCTTCGGCACGATCGGGTCGGCCGTGGTGCTCGCGCAGCTCGGCCCGAAGATGATTGGCGTGGACCTGGCTGCCGCGTGCGCCGACTACGAACGGAAACTCGGGGCCGGGTCGGTCGGCTTCGATCCAGGCGTCTTCTCCGCGTATCGGGTGATCGAGATGCGCGCCTACAAGATCGGCGCGGCGTCCGGTCTGACGGGCCGGCCGGTCCGCGACCTCTTTCCCGGTGAGCGCGTGTTCGTCGAACGCGTCCGGCGGGGCGAGGCAATGATCGATGCGGACGCCGACACCGTCCTCGTGGCGGGCGACACCGTGGCGCTCGTCGGCCCGCACCAGGTGCTGGTCGAACGCCTCGAGCCAGCTGTACCGGAGGTGTACGACCCCGCGCTGCTGGACGTCCCCGCCACGAAGGTGGACATGTATCTGACGAGCAAAGCCTTCAGCGGCAAGACGCTTCGTGAGCTCGCGGATCAACCCTTCGCCCGGGGCGTCCATCTCAGGAAGATCACGCGGAACATGGTCGAAATACCAATCCTTCCCGGGACGGAAGTGCTCCGCGGCGACATCCTGACGATTACCGGGAGCACGCGCCACGTCGACGCGGCCGTCAAGGCGCTGGGAGTCGCCGATCGGCCGCTCGATGCCACTGACCTCATGACCGTCGCGGGCGGTATCGTGGCCGGTGGCCTCGTGGGCGCGCTCAGCGTCAATTGGGGTGGGATTCCGATCAGCCTGTCGACGTCCGGAGGCGTGCTCCTGGCCGGCCTGTTGCTCGGCTACTTCCGGGCGGTACGCCCGACGTTCGGGCGGATTCCTACGCCCGCGCTCGCGCTCATGAACACGCTCGGCCTGAACGTGTTCATCGCCATCGTCGGCATCAACGCAGGACCGGGGTTCGTCGCCGGCCTCCAGCAGGTTGGCCTCAGCCTGTTCGTGTGGGGGATCGTCGCTACGTCGGTGCCGCTCATCGCCGCCGTATTGCTCGGTCACTACGTCTTCAAGTTCCACCCCGCGATTCTCTTCGGCGTCTGCGCCGGCGTCCGGACGACGACCGCGGCGCTCGGCATGATCCAGGACGCCGGCAAGAGCAAGGTTCCGGCGCTGGGATACGGGATGCCCTATGCCATTGGCAACACGCTGCTCACGATCTTCGGCATGGTCGTCGTGCTGCTCATGCGCAGGGCCGGCTAGCAGGCCGCTGAAACAGAACGGCCATGATTATTCCTGCATTCTGACAGACGAGAGGAGTCCGAAATGGACGCCGTTACGCTTCGACAGTACGAGACGCTCAGCCCGTTCGAGATCAAGAACGACCTCGCGAAAGTCGCGGTGAAAACCGCCAAAGCCTCGCAGGCCGCATACCTGAATGCGGGACGCGGCAACCCCAACTGGGTCGCAACCGAACCTCGCTCTGCATTCTTCCTGCTCGGCCAGTTCGCTGTCACCGAAAGCCAGCGCACGATGCAGCTGTCGGGCGGCCTCGGCGGAATGGCGAAAGCTCCCGGCATCGCGGCACGCCTCGCGAGCTGGCTGGAGGCGCACCCCGAGATGCCCGGCGCCGCGCTCCTCCGCAGCGTCATTCCGTGGGCCGTCTCGACGTTCGGCTTCTCGGCGGACGACTTCGTGCACGAGCTCGTCGACTCGATTCTCGGCGACAACTACCCGGTGCCGGATCGCATGCTTGTACACAACGAGCGCATCGTCCGCGAGTACCTGCAGTGGGCCATGTGCGGCGATCCCAGGCCAGCAGGGACCTTCGATCTCTACGCGGTCGAAGGGGGCACGGCCGCGATGTGCTACATCTTCAAGTCGCTGAAGGCCAACCGCCTCCTGAACCCCGGCGACACCATCGCCATGGTGACGCCGATCTTCACGCCATATCTCGAGATGCCGCACCTGGAGGATTACGGTCTGCACATGACCTTCATTCAGGCGCGCCAGGAACAGCGCTGGCAGTTCACCGACAAGGATTTCGCCCCGCTGCTCGACCCGAAGGTGAAGGCCTTCTTCGTCGTCAACCCGGGCAACCCTTACGCTGTCGCCCTCAGTCGCGAATCGATTGCCGCGATCGGCCGCGTCCTCGAGAAACGTCCAGACTTCATGCTGTTGACGGACGATGTCTACGGGACCTTCGTGCCAGGGTTCCGCTCGCTGCTCGGGGAATTTCCCAGAAATACGCTGGGGGTCTACTCCTACAGCAAGTATTTCGGCTGCTCGGGATGGCGCCTCGGCGTCATCGCCCTGCACGAGAAGAACGTGTTCGACGCAGCGATTGCCGCGCTTCCCGACAAGGAGCTCAAGGCGCTCGACAAGCGCTACGCGCCGCTGACGCTCCAACCGCGGGCGCTGAAGTTCATCGACCGGATCGTCGCCGACAGCAGGGACATCGCGCTCAATCACACCGCCGGGCTGTCGCTGCCGCAGCAGGTGATGATGACGCTCTTCTCGCTCGCGGAGCTCCACGATCACAAGAAGGAGTACCAGCAGGCGTGCATCAATCTCCTCCGGACGCGGGTGATGGCCACGATCGAAGGTCTCGGCATCGAGATTCCGCCCAACCCGCTCTTCGACTGGTACTATGGCCTGATCGACTTCGAGTTCTGGCTGCGCAAGTACGGCGGCGAGGACGTCGTCGCGTGGGTGAAGGCTCATGTCCATCCGCTCGACATCGTGTTCCGCCTTGCTGAAGATCACGGCATCGTGCTGCTGAACGGCGGAGGCTTCGAGGCGCCGAACTGGTCCGTACGCGTCTCATTCGCGAATCTCGACCAGGACGTCTACGACGACATCGGCCGGGCCGTCCGTGCCGTTGCCCGCAGTTACGTCATGGCGTTCCAGGCCTCGCAGCCGGCGGCCGCGGCCGCCGCGAGGTAGGACCGCGGGAATGAGTCAATCGCTTGTCGGCGTGCTTCGGCATCACCCCGAGGTCACGTTCTTTCTCGTCCTCGGCATCGGTTACATGGTGGGAAAGGTGAAGCTTGGAAGCTTCACGCTCGGCGCGGTCACTGGGACGCTGCTGGCCGGCGTGGTCGTCGGCCAGCTCGGCGTGAAGGTCTCGGGGGAAGTCAAGCAGTGCTTCTTTCTGCTGTTCCTGTTCTCGATCGGGTTCCGGACGGGGCCGCAGTTCTTTCGCGGCCTGAAAAGCGACGGCCTGGCGCAGGCGGCGCTGTCGGCGATCGTCGCCACCACGGGCCTGATCGTGGCATACGTCGTCAGTCGAGTCTTTGCCTACGATGCCGGCACCGCAGCGGGGGTCATCGCCGGATCGCTGACCGAATCGGCGACGATCGGCACGGCAAGCGACGCGATCGCGCGGCTGGGCCTCTCGGCGGCCGACGCGGCCGCGATGACCAACCGGATTCCCGTCGCCTTTGCGGTCACCTATCTGATTGGCGTGATCGGCGCCGCGTGGTTCCTCGCTCAGCTCGCGCCACGCATCATGGGCGTCGACCTCGCCGAAGAGTGCCGGCGATACGAACAGGAGCTGCAGGGCGGGAGCCCGACCGGTCCGACGGCGCGCAGGGATGTCGAGTACCGCGCGTACGCGGTGCAGGAGGGGTCGCCGCTCATTGCACGTCGTATCAGGGAGCTTGAAACTCTGGCCGTAGAGTCACGCCTGTTCGTCGAACGGATTCGACGCCGGGATCAGATCGTCGACCCCGATGAATCGACGACAGTGGAAGCCGGCGACATCCTGGCAATCACGGGCCGGCGGGAGCTGCTGGTGGCGCGGGTGGACGAACAGAAGCTTGGCGTTCTGGAGGTCGACGACCGGCCACTCCTCGACATCCCGGCCGACGTGCTCGACGTCGTGGTCACCAACACCGGGGTCGATGGTCGCACACTTGCCGAGCTCGCCAACGAGGACTCGGCGCGGGGCGTCTATCTCCGGCACATCTCCCGGGCAGGCACGCCAGTCGCCATGTTTCCGTCGACGATTGTCCAGCGCGGCGACGTGCTCACTCTCGTTGGACCCAGCCGGCGGATCGCTCAGGCCGTGAATCACATCGGTGTCCCGGACCGGGCGACCGATGTAACGGACATGGCCCTCGTGGCGTTCGGCATCGTCGCCGGCGCGTTGATCGGGCTGCCCGCGCTCGCGCTTGCCGGAGTCGAGATCGGCCTGAGTCTGAGCGTAGGCGTCCTGCTTGGCGGGCTGGTGTGCGGGTGGCTTCGCTCGATGTTCCCGCGTTTCTTCGGCCGCATCCCTGGTCCAACGCTCTGGGTCTTCGAGTCTCTCGGTCTTGCGGGATTTGTGGCGGTTGTTGGCCTCAACGCTGGCCCCGATTTCGTCACCGGCCTCCGGACGAGCGGGGTCACGCTCATCGTCGCGGGGCTGCTGACCGTCCTTATCCCGCATCTCGTCGGCGTCGTGCTCGGCTACTGGGCGTTCAAGATGCAGCCGGGCGTGCTGCTCGGGGTCTGTGCCGGAGCCGGAACCGCGACGCCCGCGCTCGCCGCTATCCAGGAGACCGCGAAAAGCGCCGTTCCGACGCTGGGCTATGGCATTGCGTACGCCGTGGGCAACGTGCTCCTTGCCGTGTGGGGCACGGTCATCGTCGCGCTGCTGAAGTGATCCGTCGCCTCAACTGTTTCGGCTCGTCACGAAGTCAGAACAGTGGTTTCACAGGGCGGACGCTGGCTGCACACGTGATCCTGGCGCTGGGCCTCACCCTCTCGGCCAGCGGTGTGTCGTACGGCCAGGGCCGGACCGACATCGTCACCCTTGCCAACGGCGACCGGATCACCGGTGAGGTCGTGGGTCTCGAGCGCGGCAGGCTCGAGTTCAAGACGGACGACGCGGGCACGCTGTACATCGAATGGGACAAGCTGCTCAGCGTCGTCACGACGCGGCTCGTCGAGGCGGTGACGAGCGATGGCCGACGGTTCATCGGGAGCCTGGGGCGCGCGCCCGACCGAACGCTCGGCGTTGTCGGAACCGACGGTGTAGCGTCGGTCCCGATGTCGGAAGTGGCGCTGATCAGGACGATCGGCGGAAGTTTCTGGCACAAGCTCGATGGCTCCATCGACGCCGGCTACAGCTATACGCGGTCGAGCGGCGTTGCGCAGCTCAATCTGAATTCCGACACGGTGTATCGGCAGCCGGCCTCTTCGACCCGATTGAGCGCATCGATTACGGTGACACAGAAGAACGACGACTCGGGTCGCGACGACCGCGGAACGCTGGAAGCGTCGTATCTGCGGTATCCCTGGCAGCATGTGTTCATTGCAGCGGCCGCCCGGTTCGAGACCAACGAGAGTCTCGGCCTCAGGCTGCGATCGCAGGTCGGCGCCGCCGTGGGCCCCAGGCTGGTCAATACCAGTCGTGCGCAGCTGGCGTTCGGCGCCGGGTTGGTCTTCAACGATGAACGAGGGCTCGATGTCGAGCCGACGCAGAATGTCGAGGGGCTTCTGGTCTTCCGGACCTCTTTCTACACCTACGACCGTCCGAAGACGAACCTCGACATCAACCTGCAGTACTACCCGAGCCTGAGCGACACGGGGCGGCAGCGCCTGCAGCTCGACGCCGGCGTGAAGCGGGAATTCTTCAAGGATCTCATTCTCGCATTCAATCTCTACAACACCTACGACAACCGCCCGCCAAACCCGGCGGCCAATACCAACGACGTCGGCATCGTCGTGTCGATTGGCTGGAGCTACTGACGTGCCGGCGAGCTCGAGGCTCGTCCGACCAGCCCACGTTCGGACCGCGCGGACCTTGCTTGATGATCCACCGCACCTTTGCGCATCTGGAATGCGCGCACGACAACCCGACGGATCGAGCCGGCCTCGGTGTCATGGAGTTTCGTGCTGGGCCGAGCTGCACAGATCGTCCTGCGACGGCCCGGCCGATCACAGTCCCGCGTCCGTGGAGAATGGATCCGTCCGCGGGACTGGATGCGACGAGATGAATCTCCGTTTAGAAGCGGATACCGAAGGTCGTGGCCAGGAACTGCCCGTTAGCCTTTCGGTCCGTTGAAACCGTCGTGCTCGCGCTCGCGAGCGGGTTCACCGCCGTGCCTTCCTGCACGGTCGGACCCCAGATGTAGTGATAGCGAAGCTCGGCGTAGATGAAACCAAACTTGACGCCACCTCCGAAGTCCATACCGAAATCGGTCGAACTGCGATCGCCGACGATGTTGTCAACTGGGACGAATCCTCCAGGAACGCATACGTACCACCACGGATTGCAATAGCCCGGCACGAAACCCACGCCCGGTGTCGTCACCTTGATGGGCCGATAGTAGACGCCCATTCCGACGAGGCCGTAGGGCCTGATACCGCCATTCGGCCTCTGTACGACGAGGTTGCCCGTGCCGTACTGCATGTTCATCGTGCCGAAGAAGTCGGTGGGGACGGAACTGTCGTGCGGCGTTGGAGAGACCGGAATGGAAAGCCGCTTCTCGCCGAGACCGTTGTAGCTGTATACGCCCTCGATCCCGATAACCGGTGTGACGTTGGCCTGGACACCGAAGTTGAAGTTGTAGCCGTTTCCGAGAAAGTCTTTTACCTCGGAGTTCGGGTTCGTGAAGCCGCCGCCAAATGAAACTTCGACCTTCTTTTCCTGCGCCCAGGCCAGCGAGGCGCAGAGCAGGAACCCAACTGCCATCCCAAACCTTGTTGTGTGTCGCATAGGGAGTCCTTTCTCCCACGTTGTCTGAGCACCGCACGTGCCAGCGCCTCCACTCGTGACTCGAACCACCGAAGCAACGTGTTCAGAACGACTTGGGCGAATCGTGAGGTCGGGACGGCGCTTCGGCCTTGCGCTTCGCACCGGAGGCGCTCCGGCATTGCGGAGAGTCCCAGTGAGCGCGGTTCGTGCCCGTGACGCGCATGTTCGAACTCTGGTTGTTGTTGAGCTCGTTTAGGTGATGCTGACCTGCGACACTGGTCATCATCGCGGCCGGTCCCGCTACTTTGGCGTTATCTTCGTGATCTTGTTGCCCTGGATGCCGAGGCCCGCCATCACTCCCTTCTGCCCGAAGACGAAGGCGTAGACGTCGTCCTTCAGCGTGCTGGTCGTGGTGGTCTTGGCCATACCTTCGTCGACCAGGACGACGCTCGGACCGACGCCGACTTCGAAACCGCTCGCGTTGACGAAGTCATCGAGTGCCTTCGCGTTCATGAAGAACATCGCGTAACCGTACTTCTGCCCTCCGGCCTGCAGCCCGAAGGAAGCCCCGGTCGTCTTGTAGTAGGCAACCGCTGTCCCACTTTTCAGCAACGCGCCTTCGCCATACTGACCGCCAATGCCGAGGCCGGCCTTCGTGACTTCCGGGAAGACCAGAATCGCCTGCGCCTTTGGCCCCAGTGCCTTCGCCAGTTCCGCGCTGCCGTACAACTTCTGCAGCGCCGCCTGCGACTCGCTTGAGATCTCGGCTGCCTCTTCCTTCCCCTTGTCCTGGGCGAATGACGGATGCGCCGCACAGATGAATGCGGTGGCCACGACAACGCCTGTCATCCATATCGTTCTCATCTTCTCTCTCCTTACAACTCCAGAATTGAACGCGCCAGTAGGTACCAGCCGTCTACGCATGTCGTGTGCCAGCGCTGAGCTCAGAATGACTGTTGTTTGAAGGGTTGCCTTCAGCCATCGTTGCGTTTCACACGGGCTGCCGTAGGCGCTCCGAAATACCGTGCGCACGGACTGCCTGTCGATACCTGCGACATCCCTTTGAGCTCAACGGAACGGACCTTGCTGCTCGATCGTCGAACCCGTCAGCCTGACCCGGATCGGATTCGGGTATCGGACCACGGCAACAGCGGAACGGTGGTCGATCATGTCAGCCAAGATCCTTTCGGCATCCGCGCTGGTAGCGATCGCAGGGGTGGTCCTCGCCACCAGCGTCGTCGCCCAGAGCGACAGCGAGATCGCGTTCGTGCACGTCGCCGGCCCACAACAGCGGTTGCGGTATCTCGCGACCGCCAGGATCTGGTCCGACCCGGGGAACGTAACCCCCGAAATGGTGCTGGCGGGCCGGCCACTGAAGCAGTCGGAGGGACTCGAGGCTGCGCTGCGCGGCCAGCCGCTGCCGTGCAGTTTCACCAAACCAGGGAAAGACCTCGGCGGCAACACGCCGAAATTCGCGTGCCTGACACCGGGCGGCACGACGATTCGTGTCAAGTACAGCGACGGATCGAAGAATGGCAACCGCGAGATCTTTTCAGCGGTCGCGGCGGCGAAGCTCATGTGGGCTCTCGGGTTCATATCCGATCCGATCTATCCGATCACGGTCGACTGCCGCGACTGTCCTGCCGACCCGATGGGTGGCTCGGGGGCACGCGCCAAGCGCTCGTACCTCGCGACATTCCAACCGGAAGCCAGCCGTCTGGTCATCGTCGATGGGGATGACGCCGACGAGGGATGGCGCTGGGGCGAGGTCGATGAGGCCATCGCGAAACTGCCCGAGGGTCCTCTGCGTGCGCAACAGCGCACGCATTTCGACGCGCTCACGCTGCTAGGCGTTTTCATCCAGCACGGTGATCGAAAGCCAGAGCAGCAGCGACTCGAGTGCCGGAGCGCGCTCGATCCGAGCGCGGGTGACGCGCATCCAGTCGAGGGACAACACCGCGGAGCACTTGTGTTCTTCGAGCGGCCTGATGGCTCGGCGTGCAGCGCGCCGGTGCTCGCCCTCCAGGATACCGGGGCCACGTTTGGCGGGGCAGGCCGCATGAGCAAATCGTCAGCGAAGATGGACCTGGAGTCGTGGACGAAGCGACCTGTTTTCAAGCCCGCCGAGACTGGCTCCTCGGGCGAGGTGCCGGAATGCCGCGGTAATCTCACGGTCTCGATGGCCGCCGGCGAGGGCGGCCGGGGAGACCCTCGCATTGGCGAGGCCGGGCGCATGTTCCTGCAGGAGCGCCTGCTCCTGTTGACCGACGCACACGTGCGCGCGCTCATGGCCTCTGCCCGCGTCGAGAAGCTCTCTGGAAAACAAGAGTGGCGCGATCCCGGCGCCGCGAAATCCTATGTCGGGTCGGAGGCATGGGTCGCCGCGTTCAAGGACAAGGTGCGGCAGATCAGCGAGAGGCGTTGCGCGCCGTAACGACGGGCGGGCATTGACCGTCCGTCCTGCGACCGGGTACACCTGCTTCGACGGGGGCCGAGCCTGCGTCTGCTGGAACCGCTCAAGGTCGCACGCGATCACATCTGCGAAACAGTTCAGAGGGCACCGCCAGCGCTCCGGCGCGCGAAGTACGAGCGCCCGAGTGGCGACATGACTACTCGCTTGCTCGGTGGCGTCACAATCGCCCTGACACGTAGGTCGCTCCTCTCCGTAACGACGAAATACCGTAGCTCGCTCCGGAATGCCGTGCCGGAGTGCCCCTCGGTCCAGCTCAGCACGTCGACTCTGCAACGCTGTAGCGACCTGCAGAGCCAGTGGTTTGCGCAGAACGACGGAAGGAATGTTGACGGGGCGGTCCGAGCGGATCGGTTGTTGCTCGCCCCAAACGACAGGAGGCCTGGCATGACTCTTCAGCCTGTGTATTGTGCAACGGTCGTTGTCTTTGCTTTCGGTCTGGTGACGGTTGAACCCGCATACGCGCAGCGACGGGATGGAAACCTCCTGCCACAGGAACAAGAGGGGCAGGTGATCGCGGTGGGATGTTTACTTCATGGAACCGCGGTGCGCGGCGGAAAGGATCACAAGTACGTGTTGGCGCGCCCGAGAAAAGGACCCGTTGCCAGCGTACCGGAGGCAACCTGCACGGCCGAAGCCGGTGCCGATGCCCTGGACGTCGACAAGGAGGACAAAGCCGGCCTGAAAGAGTCGATGCTCGGCCGCTGGGTGCAGATCACCGGCAGGCTCGAGAAGGAAACCAGCTCGGACCCGGACAACCTTCGTGAACTCGACGTCGAGTCGTTCAAGATGATACCGGTCGTCCCTCCACGAGCGGCGGCAGCGTCCCCGGCATCTCGGCCGACCCAGCCGTCGGCGGCCGCCGAACCGCGGCCGACATCGGCACCGGCGGCGACGGGTGAACCTGCGCACAAGCATCTGCCGAAGACGGCGAGCCAGCTTCCAGCGATTGCATTGGCCGGCTTGCTCTCGCTTGCAGCGGGGCTCACGCTTCGTTCGTTCCGTCTCCGGCAACGGAGTTGATGCGGCGAACAACCGGACGGCGACCGAGGGCACGACAGCCCACGCTGTTGCGCCCTTCGTCGAAGTCCGCTGACCGGTGTCCGTCTGGAGCTGCAGACCTCGCGGCCGCCGTCGGGAGCGCGTTCAGCTGTGGGAATCCGTTAGGACTTCGCCTCTTCGAAGGTTTCGACGTGACAGACCTGTTGAGGGCGACCGCTTGGCCAGCCCCCCAGTTCGGCGATGCTTTTCGAGATGTTGAGTGGTCCTGCAGGGGCGAGGGCAGACTCCGAGCGGTCGAAACCTAGCAGCCTCGACCGAACGAACCAATTGCACTTTGGTGGTAGGTGAAGGACGATTGAGAGTCCGGCACAATTCATCAGAGTGGCTGACATGTCTGACCAGAATGACCGTACCCAACCGGCGGACCCACCTCCGTCCGCCGACATGGTGTGGATTCCGGGTGGAACGTTTCAGATGGGCTCCGAGGAGCACTATCCGGAGGAGCGGCCGGTACAACGAGTCAGCGTGGACGGGTTCTGGATCGATCGGACGCCGGTCACCAACGAGTCGTTCGCGCGCTTCGTTGCGGAAACACGGCACGTCACCTTTGCCGAGATGCCCCCCAATCCGGCGGATTACCCCGGCGCCAAGAAAGAACTGCTGCATCCGGGGGCGCTCGTCTTCGTCAAGCCTCCCAATCCGGTCGATCTGCGCGATTTCCGGAACTGGTGGAAGTTCATCCTCGGTGCCGATTGGCGCCATCCGCGCGGCCCGAACTCGACTCTCAAAGGACGTGAGCAGC
Organism: uncultured Acidobacteriota bacterium; assembly: GCA_963771415.1. Taxonomy (GTDB): domain Bacteria; phylum Acidobacteriota; class Vicinamibacteria; order Vicinamibacterales; family 2-12-FULL-66-21; genus CAWAZT01. The sequence continues at coordinate 680,036 of CAVYTI010000002.1, forward strand.
ATCCGGTCGTGCAGGTTGCCTTCTCGGATGCGGAGGCGTACGCCCGCTGGGCCGGCAAGACGCTGCCGACCGAAGCGGAGTGGGAGTTCGCCGCTCGCGGTGGCCTCGAGGGCGCCGAGTACGCGTGGGGCACCGATCTTCGCGTCGATGGCAAGTTGATGGCGAATTTCTGGCAGGGAGAATTTCCCTGGCAGAACCTGAAAGAAGATGGCTTCGAAGGCACGTCACCGGTGGGCGCGTTTCCACCCAACGGCTACGGTCTGGTCGACGTTACCGGCAACGTATGGGAGTGGACGACCGACTGGTACACCCCGCGGTCGGTCGAAGAGCCAAAGCACGGGTGCTGCGCCCCGCACAATCCGCGGGGCGGCAACGAGGCCGACAGCTTCGATCCTCGAGAACCCGAGATCAGGATTCCTCGCAAGGTGATCAAAGGCGGGTCTCATCTCTGCGCGCCGAACTACTGCCGACGGTATCGACCGGCGGCGCGCTTTCCCGAGCCGATCGACACGTCGACCTGCCACCTCGGGTTCCGCTGCATCTCCCGCCCCTCCTGACGCACGCAGGAGGTCGCCGCCACGATATGTCGTGAGCGAAGCGCCAGGCCGGCCGTATCATGTGACGAAGCGGTCCGGTTGCGACGGTTTCCGAGGGGAAAACTGTGGCTACGGGTAACGCGGCGGTGCGGCGTCCGGGCACGCGTCGTGCTCTGAACGGTTCGTGCTCTCGCAGGATACCTCGATCGAGCCGCTGGGGATCGTGACCCGCGATGTCAGATCACCGGAGGTCACGATGAAACGACTATTGATCGCCTGTGGCCTCGCCGCGGTCGGCGTAGCGGCCGTCGCCCAGCCACCCGACATGGCCGCGCTCGCTCAAAAGGTCGGGCAGGGTGCACGGGCGAACGCGGCGGCGCTCAGGCAGTACGCCTGGACCATGCGCGTGGCGATCACGCTCAAAGGGGAGCCCAAGCCCGCCAAGCTGTTCGCCATGCGATTCGGTGCCGACGGGACCCTCGAAAAGACGCCGATCGCCGACAGCGCATCGAGCGCCGCTGCCCCGGCCGCCGGGGGTGGCGGACGCGGTGGTCGCCTCAAGGAACGGATCAAGGAAAAGAAAGTTGCGGAGGCGAAGGAGTGGGCGGGCGATCTCGTCGAAGTGATCAAGACCTATCTCGTTCCGTCGCCGGATGTCATGCAGATGTTCTTCGCCAAGGCCTCGACGGCCACGGCCCCCGATGGTAAGGTGCAGATCTCTGCGGAAGACGTCATGAGGCCCGGCGACCGATTAGCCTACGAGCTCAATGGCGAGTCGCTGGCCCTGACACGGAGCACGTTCGAGACGATGCTCGAGAAGGATCCGGTCACTGGAACGGCCGAGTTCGAGACGCTGCCGGAGGGTCCGCGGTATGCCGCACGGACGACAGTCAGCGTTCCCGCGAAACAGTTGATGGCGACGATCGAAAACGTCAATTACGTAAAGCAGTAGCGGCGTGGAGCAGAAACACGACGATCTGTCCGAGCCGGGCCGGCTCGCCATCTTCGCGATCAGCGTCGCGCTGGTCACGGCCGCGGTGCCGCCCTACGGGTCGGGCGGGCGGATCGCCCGTCTCGTGCTGCTGCTCGCGACGGCAACCTCCGGCATGAGAAAAAGGCGACAGCCACCTTTTTTCGCGCCGTGGTGGAGCCCCGACCCGCGGTCCGGGTTGACCTCGAGCCTGCTCCGCCGGGCGGTGTCCCTCGCCGCTGTCTTCGTCCTGTTCATGCCCGCTCATTGACGACCGATTCACGACCCGCCGACCGAATGGTTCCGGCCAATACGACGCGGTCCACCGGGTCATCACTAGGGAGGATGAGAGTATGCGACGTTTGATCAGTGCGACCATAGCTGTGAGCGTGATGTTACCGATGGCGGCGTTGGCGAGACAGACGAAGACCATCACCGGCGAAACCAAGACGGTCACCGCGACGGTCGAGGCGATCGAGCAGGCCACACGGACGCTGACGTTAAAGGGGCCGGAAGGCAACTACGTCACGCTGACGGTGCCGGTAACGGCGACGAGGTTCGACAGCATCAAGGTCGGCGACACCTTGACGGCGCGGTACTACGAGAGCCTCATCCTCCGGTTGAAGCCGGAAGGGGAGAAGGGCGTCGATACCGACGCGGCGAAAGTGACGCCGGCCGATTCCGGGGCGCGACCCGGAGGCACGGCGGCGACACAGCGCACGATTACCGCCACGATTACGGCGATCGATCCGGCGGTCCCGTCGATCACCTTCTCGGGCCCGAACAACTGGAAGTACACCTCGCGGGTCGAGGACAAGCAAGCCCTGAGCAAGGTCAAGGTCGGCGATCGAGTCGACATCACCTGGACGCAGGCGCTGCTGGCCTCGTTCGACGACGCGAAGAAATAGACTATTCGGCGCCAGCTGAAAGCTGTAGGGATGACGGACCCGAAGACTCGTGCCATCTCGTCGATCGAGGACGCTCAACTCGCGCTGGATCGCGCGCTGAGCGACCTCGACACGATTCCGTCGTTCGATCCGAGCATCGTAGGCTTCGTCGCGCACGCCGTGAACAGCTGTGTGAACACCACAACGGCCGCGGCCGAGCTCCTGAAGGCGGAGCTTGCCGGCTATCCAGATCCGGAGGTCGCCAACTGGATCGATGGTATTCACCAAGCGGCTGACATGATGCAGCACGCGATCGGCCGGCTGCTGCATGCAGCGGCGCCCAGCGACTTTCCGTTGAAGCTCACATACGTGAACATCTCGGTGCTGCTCGATCGCGCGTGTGAGTACCTACCGGCGGGTCTCAGAGCCCAATCAGGTTCGTATCGTCTCCATGGCCGTGGGTCAGGTGCCGCTGGTGTGGGCCGACCGGGTCGCGGTTGCGGTAGTCGCGGACAATCTCTTGTCGAACGCGGTCAAAGTATCCCCACCAGGGAGCACCGTCTACGTGCAGATCATGACCGAAGCGGACGCAGTCGTGTGCAGTGTCCGCGACGCCGGACCCGGTCTGACGCGTGAGGCTCGCGACCAGCTGTTTCAGCGCATGGTGTCTGGCCCGTCGGTTCGCTCGACCGAGCCCGCGGGCGGATACGGGCTGGCGGTGGCATGGGAGTTCGTGGACCGGATGAAGGGTACCCTGTGGTGCGAGAGCGAGCCGGGACGAGGCGCCCGGTTTGCCTTCCGCCTTCCGGCCAAAGAATAACGCCGGTGAAACCTCGGACGGTCGCGCACGCAACCCGGTTTGGTCGATTACAATAAAACCGTGACGCTAGTCGCCTTGAAGGAGGAGTTCCCATGAATGTCCGAGCCTCGCTCGGGTCCGCTCTCGTCTGCTCAGCCATCGCGCTGTCGGTGGCGCTCTGGTCGCCGGCCGTGTCCGCCCAGAACGTCAAGGAGAAGTTCACCGGTTTCGCGATCAACATGAACAGCGGACCGAAGACGGCGGTCCTGGACTTCACGATCACCCGCTGGTCGACGGACGAAGAACGGGCGCAGCTGCTGGCGATCATCAAGGAAAACAAGAACCCGACCGACAAGCTGCTGAAGGCCCTTCAGAAGCTGCCCAAGGTGGGCTTCATTCGTACCAGCCAATCGCTCGGCTGGGATCTGCACTTCGCGCGCCAAACGCCGCTCGACGAAGGTGGCCGTTCGATCGTGCTCGCGACCGACCGCCCGATCAACTTCTGGGAGGCGCGCAACCAGCCGCGCTCCATCGACTACCCGTTCACCATCCTCGAGATGCATCTGGACAAGAACGACGAGGGATCGGGCAAGATTCTCGTCGGCACCAAGATCTACATCGACAAGAAGAACAACGTGGTCCTCGAGAATTACGCCCAGCAGCCGGTGATGTTCAACGAGATCAAGAAGGTCAAGTAAACGCCGATAAGTGCTTGAACGGCAAGCCGTTTTCGCATACGCTTGGACATCCAGGGCGGCCGCCGGTGGCCGCCCTTCTCGTATGTCCTGCAGCCGTCACCGCGCTCCTTGCTCAACGTGGATCTGCTGAGTGTCGTCCTCGGCTTCGGGGTGCTGCTGATCTCGTTGACGATTCACGAAGCAGCCCACGCCCTGACCGCTGATCGGCTCGGAGATCCGACGGCGCGCAGCCTCGGGCGCGTCTCGCTCAACCCCCTCGTTCACATCGATCTGATCGGCACCGTCGTCCTGCCATTGCTGGCAGCGGTCAGTCATTTGCCGCTCATCGGCTGGGCCAAGCCGGTGCCGGTCAACACCCGCAATCTACGCCATCCGCAGCGGGATTTTGCCATCATCGCGGCGGCGGGCCCGGTGAGCAATCTGCTCCAGGCGATTGCCGCGTCGATCCTCTATCGTTTCGTCGCCTCACCCGCTGAGGTGGGCGCGGGGTCGGCCATGGGATTGTGGCTGCTTCAACGCGCCGTTCTGGTGAACCTGCTGCTCGCCTTCTTCAACCTGATCCCGGTGCCTCCGCTGGATGGCGGCAACGTGCTGATGGGGCTGCTGCCGCCCAGGCTGGCCATTCAGTACTCGAGATTGCGGCAGTTCGGCTTCCTGATTGTGTATGCGCTCTTGCTGACGGGAATCGCCAGCGCGCTCATTGAACCTCCCACCAGGGCCATGCTGAGGATCTTGCTTCCGTGAAAGCGCGCGTCGTTTCGGGTATGCGGCCGACGGGAAAACTGCACCTTGGCCACCTCGTGGGGGCGCTCAACAACTGGGCACCCCTGCAGGACACCTACGATTGCTTCTACTTCGTCGCCGACTGGCACGCCCTGACCAGCGACTATGCGGACACCACCGCGATCGTGCCGAGCGCGTACGATATGGTCGCCGACTGGATTGCGGCCGGCCTCGACCCCGACAAGAGCACGCTGTTCGTGCAGTCGCTGGTGCCCGAGCACGCGGAGCTCTTTCTGCTGCTGTCGATGACGGTGCCGATTCCGTGGCTGGAGCGCGTCCCCACCTACAAGGAGCAGATGGACCAGCTGAGCGAGAAAGATCTCTCGACCCTCGGCTTCCTCGGCTATCCTCTGCTGCAGACGGCGGACGTCATCATCTACGACGCGCAATACGTTCCGGTTGGCGAGGATCAGGTGCCGCACCTGGAATTGAGCCGGGAGATCGTCAGGCGATTCCACAAGTTCTACGGCGAGCTGTTCGTCGAACCGCGCCCGATGCTGACAAAGTTCTCGCGCCTGCCGGGGCTCGACAACCGCAAGATGAGCAAGAGCTACGGCAACACGATCAACCTGTCGGACGATGCCGAGGTCGTGCGCAAGAAGGTGATGCAGATGTACACGGACCCCAATCGTGTTCGCGCCGACGTGCCGGGCACGGTCGAGGGGAATCCCGTCTTCGACTATCACGACGCGTTCAATCCGGACATTGCCGAAGTGGACGACCTCAAGGCCCGGTATCGTGCCGGCAAGGTGGGCGACGTCGAAGTGAAGACCAAGCTGGCCAAGGCCCTCAACGCGTATCTGGAGCCGATGCGGGCGCGGCGCGCCGACGTGCTCGCGAAGCCATCCGCGTTGCGCGACGTCCTCCACGAAGGCTCGCGCAAGGCTCGGGCGATCGCCGAGGCCACGATGGATCGCGTCCGCGGCGCGGTGAAACTGAAGTACTAGCGATTAGCGCGCCGTTTGCGCGCCCGCCGGAGCGGAGCGGGGCGAAGGGGCCCCGCGAGCGACGGCGATGGGGGGTCCGGCGGGGCGAAGCCCCCCGGGGTGGATATGGAACATCAACTGGAGTTCGAATCGATTCTCGAGGCGTACCCGGTGCGCCTGCAGAACTTCGAGGGTCCGCTCGATCTGCTCCTGCATCTGATCAAGCGGAGCGAGCTGGACATCTACGAGATCCCGATCACGCGGATCACCTCGCAGTACCTCGAATACATCGACCTGATGCAGGAAATGAATCTCGACGTCGCCGGCGAGTTCCTCGTCATGGCGGCGACGCTGATTCACATCAAGTCGCGGATGCTCCTGCCCCGGCCCGATCCGACGCAGGAAGATCCGGAAGAGGATCCACGCGAAGCGCTCGTCCGCCGGCTGCTCGAGCACCAGAAGTTCAAGGCGGCCGCCGAGCTGCTGCACGAGCGTGAGACCCTGCGCAGCGCGCAGTGGACGCGGCCGGATGGCCCGATTGCCGAAATCGCCGGTGAGCCGCCGGAGCCCGAGATCGAGGTCGACCTCTTCAGCCTGATCAGCGCCTTTCGCGCCGTCGTGGAACGGGCCAAGGCGCGGCCACAAATGTATCTGCCGGCGGAGCAGATCCCGATCGAAGACCGGATCGAACAGCTGATGGAGCGCCTGTCCGAGACCGAGGCCTGCGGCTTCGAGGATCTGTTCGAGGACGTGCAGACCAGGCCTGGGCTCGTCGTCACCTTCCTGGCGCTGCTCGAAATGATCCGCCTCAAGCTGATTCGCGTGTTCCAGAGCGGCGTCGTCGGGCCCATTCGCGTCTACAAACGTGCCCGGCCTGCCGATGCGCCGAAGCCAGTGAACGATCCCGAGCAGGTGCACGCACAGCATGTGGCGGCTGCTGCGGCCTTCGTCGAAGAACAGAGTGCCGCCGTGGACGGCGCACCCGAGTCGAAAGACGAGCAGCAGCAAGGTTCGTCGAAGCCCGTGGAGTGACCAACGTGTCTGACCATCTCAAACCCGTCATCGAAGCGCTGATCTTCGCGTCGCCGGAGCCGATTACCCCGAAAACCCTCTACAAGCTCCTCGACGGCGAGCCGAAGGAGGACGTCGACGCGGCGCTGGCCGCGGTTCGCGCCGACTACGAACGTGTCGGCGGGCTGCAGGTGGTCGAGGTGGCGGGCGGCTTTCAGATCACGACTCGACCAGAGCTGCACGAGTGGGTCAGAAAGCTGTTCCACGAGCGCACCACGCAGAAACTCTCCGTTCAGGCGCTCGAGACGCTCGCCGTGATCGCCTACAAACAGCCGGTAACGGCTCCCGAGATCGCGGAGATTCGCGGCGTCAGCAGCAGCATCGGCGTGCTGTCGACGCTGATAGAACGCAAGCTGGTCAAGAGCGTCGGTCGCAAACCGGTCGTCGGCCGGCCGTTCATGTACGGCACGACCAGAGAATTTCTCGAGCGGTTCGGGCTGAACGACCTCGCCGATCTGCCAAAGGTCGACGAGCTCTCAGACGCCCTCGGGTTCGAGCTCCCGGGCCTGCTTTCCGAACCCACCGTGACCACGACGCCTCTCCCTTTTGAAGAGCCAGAGGCCGGGCACGCCGACGCGAAGGCGTCACCGGCCGAAGCAGAGGCGGTCGAGCCCGAGGCGGAGACCGAGACGGTTCACTGAGCGATTCGTCGCTCGGGGCACCAGCGTCGCGAATCAGTCCCATGAATGGAATCCTGTGTTCGTTTTCGAACGGTGCGTGACTAACTGGTTCCAGTCGGGCAATCGAAAACCTCCTCTGACCGTGCTGATTCGCTTTGACCTGACGGCAATTCCCCGGCGGCACGATTAGTGATTCCCCGCCCATCATGATCGACTCGATCCTCCAGGACCTTCGCTACGCGGTCCGGCGGCTGCGCAACGCCGCCGGGTTCACGAGCGTGATCGTGCTGACGCTGGCGCTCGGGATTGGCGCGACCGCGGCCACGTTCAGTCTGGTGGATGCGGCCGTGCTGCGACCGCTCCCGTTCCCGGGGGCCGACGCGCTGGTCCGGCTTCGCGAGGTCACGCCGCAGGGGGAAGGGTTTTCGGTGTCCGAGCCCGACTATCTGGACTACGCGCGGGCCTCTCGATCGCTTGCTGCCGTCGGTGCGATGAAACCCGTGCAGCTGACGCTGACCGGGGCCGGCGACGCGATTCGCCTCGATGGCACCGCCGCCTCGTCGACGCTGTTCGGCGTGCTCGGCATTCAACCGTCGCTCGGCCGCTTCTTCCTGCCCCAAGAAGATCGCGAAGGTCAGGCGGCGCCTGTGGTCGTGCTCAGTCACGCGTTGTGGCAGAAACGATTCGGCGGCGATCGCGCGGCGGTCGGACGCGTCATCCGGCTCGACGATCAGCCGTACACGATTATTGGTGTGATGGGGACCGATGCCGCATTTCCTCCCGGCGACGTGTGGATTCCGCTCGGTGCGTCGGGGCGCGCCGATCGCACGGACCGCTGGCTGGACGTTGTCGGCAGACTGGCGCCAGGCGCCTCGCTCGAGCAGGCGCGATCAGAGGCTGGACTGATTGCCGCCGGTCTGGCCCGCGACTATCCGGAGCTCCAGGGTTGGAGCGCGCAGGTTGTGATGCTGTCCGATTGGCTGATTGGTCCGGGGCTCCGCCGCATGGTGTGGGTGCTGCTCGGTGCCGTCGCCGTACTGCTCGTGTTGAGTTGCGCCAACATCGCGAGCCTGCTGATCACGCGCGCCGCCGGACGTCAGGGAGAAATGGGCGTCCGTGTGGCGCTCGGTGCCGAGCCCGCTCGCCTGATCCGTCAACTCATGACCGAGAGCGTGCTGCTCGCGGTGATCGGCGGCGGGCTGGGTATTCTGATCGCCTATTGGGCGCTCGACGGGCTGTCCGCGCTTCTCGCCAATCTTCTGCCGCTGGGAAGAAGCGCGCACATCGACGGCCGAGTCCTCGCGTTCACGGTCGTCGTCGTCCTCATCTCGGCGGTCGGCTTCGGGCTGACGCCGGCCCTCCACGCGGCGAGCGCGGACCTGCAGACCGCGCTGCGTCCGGCGGGTCGAGGGACGACGCCGGGCGGCCGGAAGTGGGCTGACGCGCTCGTCGGCATCCAGGTGGCGCTGGCGATGCTGCTGCTGGTGGCGTCGCTGCTGTTGATGGGCAGCTTCGCGCGCTTGTCCCGCGTCAACGTCGGTTTCGATGTGGCCAACGTCCTGACCGTGCCGCTCGACCTTCCCGAGCATCAGTATCCAGAGGCCAGGCAGCAGGCGTTCTTTCACGACGCGCTCGCCAGGCTCGCCAGCCTCCCGGGCGTCGAGTCTGTCGCGGCGACAGCGACCAATCCGTTCCGGCAGTGGGGCTTTGCCAACGACGTGACGCCCGAGGATCGGGCGGCGGATGCGCCGCCAAGCGGCTTCACGCAAGCCGGGTGGCGCAGCGTGACGCCGGAGTTCTTCCAGTTGCTGCGCGTGCCGATGCAGAGCGGCCGCACCTTCACCGCGGACGATCGCGATGGTGCGCCTGGAGTCGTCATCGTCTCGCAGAGTCTGGCGAACAAGTTGTGGCCGACGAGCAGCGCGCTCGGTCGGCGCGTGTACTGGGGCGGCGTCGGGGGACGGACTCGAACCGTCGTCGGCGTGGTCGGCGACATTCGCGACGTGAAGCTCGATGCCGATCCGACGCCGATGCTCTATCTGCCGTACGCGCAGCTGCCGCTGAAGGCCATGACGCTGCTCGTCAGGACGCGCGGAACTGTGGCCGGTACGCCCGCCGCGGTTCGGCGCGAGATTCAGGCCCTTGATCCGGCGTTGCCGGTGCCGGACGTCCAGCCGCTCGAGGAGAATCGGCTGGCGGCGATTTCAGCGCCGCGCTTCAGGATGGTGCTTCTCGGGGTATTCGGCGCCGTCGCCCTGCTGCTGGCCTCGATTGGATTGTACGGCGTCGTATCGTTCACGGTCGTACAGCGGACGCGCGAGATCGCGATTCGCATGGCGATTGGCGCGCGGCCGGCGCAGGTAGCCAACATCTTCTTCAAGCGAGGGGTCCGTCTGACGCTCGCCGGCGGGGTCGTCGGACTGCTTGGCGCGTGGGAGCTATCCGGCGTCCTGCGGTCGTTGCTGTTTCAGACCGACGCTCATGAACCGGAGCTGTTCGCGCTGGCCGGGATAGTGCTCGGGGTCGTGGCGTTGATGGCGAGCTACCTGCCGGCCCGTCGGGCGGCGCGACTCGATCCGCTCGCGGCGCTCAGCCGCGAGCAGCTGTAGCGCGAGTCAATCTCTCGGCGCTCTTGGAGGTTTGGCCGACTGCGACGCGGTCCGGAGTTTTGCGACCTCTCGCGGGCTGAGCTCTCGCCAGTAGCCGACCTTCAACGCGGGATCTTCGATCGGACCGATGCGTATCCGCCGCAGCCGGATGACCGGATGCCCAACCGCGTCGAACATGTTTCGCACCTGACGCTGGCGGCCCTCGTGGACGGAAATTTCGACCGTCGTTTGCGTGCCGGTGCGATCGGCCGGCGCTGACGTCGAAGGTTTGATAGTCAGACGCGCCGGCGCGGTCTTGCGTCCGTCGACGATCACGCCGCGCGCCAGGCGTTGCAGTGTGTGAGCATCGGGCACGCCGCGGACGCGCGCCTCGTAGACGCGATCGACTTCATACCGCGGGTGTGTCAATCGATCGGCCAACTCACCGTCGTTCGTCAGCAGCAGCAGCCCTTCGGAATCGTAGTCGAGGCGACCCACCGGATAGAGATACTCGTTCACACCCTTGACGAGATCGAGGACTGTGGGTCGTCCCTCCGGATCGTGGCGGGTCGTCACGTAGCCGCGCGGCTTGTTGAGAAGAATGTAGCGGCGACGCTGGTCGACGTGAATCCGCCGACCGTCAACGCGGATGTCGTCGCGCGACGGATCGGCCTTCGTGCCGAGCTCGGTCGTGGTCGCGCCATTCACGGTCACACGTCCCTGGACAATCAGCTCTTCCGACAGCCGGCGGGAGGCGACGCCCGCTGCCGACAGGATCTTCTGCAGCCGAGCGGGCCCGCCCGGCGGCGGTGATGGACGTCGTGGAACGTTCGGTTTACTCATCGAGCAGATCCGTCCAGAAGTCTACCAACTTCCAGATCGCACGCCAGGTGGAGCGGCGATCGACTTCCGCGTGGGTGATCAGCGGCGTCTCGAGCAGGTGGACGGTGAGCCCGCGACGACGAAGCTCCTCGGCCACCATGGTCGACTCGATCGCCGGCACCACGTTGTCGTCCGTCCCGTGCAGAAGGTAGACCGGGCATCGTGGCGCGCTCGAGCGCGAAGGCGAGAGGGACGGATCTCCGCCGCGCGCGGCCAGTGTCGGCAGCAGCACCGGGCCGAGTCGGGCGACGTCGCGCGCGTTGACGTAGCCCATGTACGTATGCGCCGGCTCAGGCAGCGCGGCCTCGAGGCTCTTCGCGCGCGCGAATTCTGCGGCCGCTTTCGTTTTGTCGACCATGTCCAGACGTGAGGCCTCGAGAAAGGAAAGTATTGCGCTGCGCAGCGCCTCCACTTGAACCGATGGCACGACTTGATCCGCGACGTTCAGCAGGACGATCGCCAGCCCGTAGTCGTGCGGCGGGCGCAGCGCGCCGTCAGGCTGAATGCCCGTGCACAGGTAGCGCAGCGTCCGCGGGAGATCCCCGTGACCGCCGAACGACATCGCGAAGGCCACGCGACTCGAGATCGACGGCCGTCCGGCGGCGACGAGTGACAGGCCGCCGCCGAAGCTGATGCCCATCATCCCGATCCGCCCGTCGGGGCCGGCGTACTCCGGCCGACTGATCATCCATCCCGCGGCGTCCTCGATCATGTCGGTTGTCCGACTGGTGATTTCGTAGTGCGTGAGGTCCGGCAACTCGACCGTCAGCACCGGATGCCCCATGCCCGTCAGGTCGCGGGCGAACCCGACCAGACGCGGCTCGTCGATGCCGGCGGCGTGCACGCCGGGGACGAGCAGGATGGCGCGAGTCCCGCGGGAGTGGACCGGCTGATAGGCGCGGGCGCGGAGCGCCCCCCCGCGCCACGGCACCGTCATCGGTTGGAGGACGGTGACCGATTCGAATTCCCATCGCGCGAGCCTGCCCGCCGTCCCGTTCAGGCCGGCGGCCTGGACGACGAATGCGGCGCCCCGCGAGTATCGTCGAACCGCGATCCCGCCCGTCACAATCACGCCCACCGCGATCACGACGATCAGGGTCCGGAAAAAGGGGACAACCGCCATGTCCTGGAAAAGGGGCCGTCCCCTTTTTTGGGATAATACCAGCGTGGCGAGGCGACTGATTATTGCGATCGACGGGCCGTCGGGTGCCGGCAAGGGGACCGTGGCACGAGGCGTCGCGCGACAACTCGGGTACCACCATGTCGATACCGGCGCGATGTACCGCGCCGTCGCGTGGAAGGCGCAGCACGACGGGATCGACATCACCGACGAGGCAGCTGTCGCGGCGCTGAGCGACCGCGCGGTCTTCGACGTCCACGACGGCAACATCGGCATCGACGGGCATGACGTGTCGCGCGCGATCCGCACCCCCGAGATCGACCAGGCAGCCGCCATCGTCGCGCGCCATCCGACGGTGAGGCGCACGCTCGTCGCGCGTCAGCAGGAGTACGGCAAGGAGGGGGGCGTCGTGATGGAGGGGCGCGACATCGGTACGGTGGTGTTCCCGGGGGCGGACGTGAAGATCTATCTGGACGCGTCGCCCGACGAGCGTGCCCGCCGGCGCGCCGCCGACCCGGCGCACACCTCGCAGGGGACTCGCGTCGCCGAAGTGGCCATGGCGCTGGCGGAACGGGACCGGAGTGACTCGACGCGGGCGGCGTCGCCGCTGGCGGTCGCGTCAGACGCGATTGTGATCGATACGACCGAGCTCTCGATCGACGCGGTCGTCGACCGCGTGCTGACCCTGGTCAGGACGGCTCAGTCGCGCTCCTTGTAGTCCTCGGACGAGGCAGGGTCGAGCTCCCACCGGTGCTTATCGCGATCGGTGACCTTGTCCGCCCCTTTGAGCTCTTCGTTGTCCTGATACTCGATGCCCAGAGCGTGACCGATGTCGTCAACGCGGTCCTGACCCGGTGTCGGGTTGTCGCCACCCGGCGCCTCGTCGCCGACCGCGTAGGCATCCTCCCAGTCGGCATCCACGTCGCCGCCGGTGAGGGCCGGACTGGTTTCGGTGTGCTCTTCCCGCGCGTGGCGGAGCGTCTCGCGACCCGTACGTGCGGCCGAGGCACGGCGGTCCATGTCGAGGCTGGAGGGAGGGCCCTGAACGGTCTCTTCAATTTCGCGCAACCGCTTCCGCTCCCGCTCGAGGCCGGGCGCGCGGCGCGTGGTTCCCGCCCCAGCCGCCGTTCCCGTGGACCGCTTGGTCGGCATGGGATTGGTTGGGCCTACGACCGAACGACCGGTCGCCGCGGTCTGAGCCAGCGTCTCTTCGCGACCGCTGCCGCCGCGGCGCTTCGGGGCGGGCTTGCGGGCTTTGACGCCCGTTCGCTTGGCTGCCGGGCGGGCCGCTTTCCGCGCGCGCGTTTTGGCTGATCTGGTGGGTGTTGGGCGCTTGCCCTTCCGCTTGACCGCCCTTGAGCGGCTGGCCCTGGTGGTGGGGCGTGCCTTCTTGGACACCGCCTTGCGCCCTGACGAGCTCTTTCGGCCTCCTGCCTTGCGTGCCGGCTTCCTTGCCATTGTTCGCACCCTTCTGGGGACTCCCCTCGGTGCCGTCTGGCCCCGCTTGACCGAACGTCTGTAAGTGGTAGATAATCTACTGCTTATCGCAACTCAAGCGATCAGACACTCTACAGCCCGCCGGAGCTGAGATCCGGCTAGTACGTGTGAGGAGGACCCGCTCAGCATGCCGCAAGCAGACGATTCGAAGAACAGCCCATCACAAGGAGGTGCGACGACAGGGACCACCAGGACTTCAACGGGTTTCTCCCCGCTGGACGATCAGGTAGATCCACAGGAATACGCGCGCCTTCTGGACCTTTACGATACCAGCTTCCGCAATATCGCGGAAGGTGAAGTCGTGAAGGGGACGGTGCTCAAAGTGACGCCGTCCGAAGTCATCGTCGACGTCGGATACAAATCCGAGGGAATCATCTCGGTTGACGAGTTCGTGGACGAGACCGGCCAGATCACCGTGCAGCCCGGCGACATCGTCGACGTGCTGCTCGAGCGCACCGAAGATCGCGACGGCTACGTCGTGCTGTCGCGCGAAAAAGCCGAGAAGATGAAGATCTGGGACGAGGTCGAGAAGGCCTACGCCGAGCGTAAGGTCGTCATCGGCCGCGTCATCGAGCGGATCAAGGGAGGCCTCGCCGTCGATATCGGCGTCCGCGCGTTCCTGCCCGGCTCGCAGATCGACGTTCGTCCCGTGCGCAACCTCGATGCGCTGCGCGGCCAGGAGCTGCGCATGCGCGTCATCAAGGTCAACAAGAAGCGCGGCAACATCGTTCTCTCCCGCAAGGTGCTCCTCGAAGAGGAGAACGCCGAGAAGAAGAAGCACACGCTCGACACGCTCGCCGAAGGCAAGGTGCTTCGCGGCGTGGTCAAGAACATCACCGACTACGGCGCCTTCATCGATCTCGGCGGCATCGACGGCCTGCTCCACATCACCGACATGTCCTGGGGACGCGTCTCGCATCCCTCGGAGCTGTTCCAGGTGAACCAGGAGATCGACGTCATCGTGCTCAAGTACGACGCGGCGACCGAACGGGTCTCGCTCGGACACAAGCAGCTGATGAACGATCCATGGTCCAACGTGATCGAGCGCTATCCGGTCGGCGCGCGACTCTCCGGCAAGGTCGTCAGCCTGACCGACTACGGTGCGTTCGTCGAGCTCGAGCCGGGTGTCGAAGGACTGATCCACGTCAGCGAGATGTCCTGGAGCAAGCGCGTCAAGCACCCGTCGAAGATCCTCAACGTCGGCGACACGGTGGAGACGATGGTGCTGGGCGTCGACCCGGGAGCGCGACGGATTTCACTCGGCCTGAAGCAGGTCGAGAGCAACCCGTGGCACGAGCTTGCCGAGAAGTACCCGATCGGCACCAAGATCACCGGCAAGGTCCGGAACCTGACCGAGTTCGGCGCGTTCGTCGAGGTCGAGGAAGGGATCGACGGCCTGATTCACATCTCGGACATGTCGTGGAGCAAGCGCCTGAAGCACCCGTCGGAGGTCCTCAAGAAGGGGGACACCGTCGAGGCGATGGTGCTCAGCATCGACGCGGAGAACCAGCGGCTGTCGCTGGGACTCAAGCAGCTCCAGACCGATATCTGGGACGAGTTCTTCACCCAGCATCACGTGGGCGATACGGTCGAAGGCAAGGTCGTGCGCATGACCAACTTCGGCGCGTTCGTCGAGCTGGCGGAGGGCATCGAAGGCTTGATCCACGTCTCGGAGTTCGATGAATCGCACGGCGCGGGCAAGGACGAGAAGCTCGACCTCAAGGTCGGCGACTCCTATCAGATGAAGATCATCAAGCTGATTCCGTCGGAGCGGAAGATCGGCCTGAGCATCCGCGCGCTGAAGAGCGACGAGTTCCGGGCGGATTGGGAAGCGTACACGGAGACCACCGGACGACCTGAAGTCACGCTGGGCGATCACTTCAAGCATCAGCAGTGAACGTGGGTTCGGGGTTCGGGGTTCGACCCGAACCCCCGAACCCCGAACCGGTTCGAAAGGTAGCAACCATGAATACCGGCAGCATGACGAAGGCGGAGCTGGTCGAGGAAGTGTCGCGCGTCTCGGATCTCACCAAGAAGCACTCCGAGGTCATCGTCGACACGGTGTTCAAGAGCATCATCGACGCGCTGCATCGCGGCGAGAAAATCGAGCTGCGGGGATTTGGCAGCTTCCGCCTGCGGCGGCGCGAGCCTCGCAAGGGACGCAATCCCAAGACCGGTGACAAGGTGGATGTGCCGCCGAAGAAAGTGCCGTACTTCAAGCCCGGCAAGGAGCTGAAGGAGCTGATCAACCGGGAGCCGGACGCGTCTCCGACGCCGTCGTCGGCACCGCCGTCGGTGACCGGGTCCGATCTCGCCGGAGTCTGATCGAACGCCGAGCGGCGACACGCGATCGCCGTTCACACCCGTCGATTCTCAATGGATCATCTGTGGAGCCCGTGGCGGCTCGCCTACATCGTCGGCGAACGCGCCGTCGAGGGGTGCGTGTTCTGCAACGCGCTGGGCGACGGGGACGAGGCGGCGTTGATCGTCTTTCGCGGACAGACCTGCTTCGTCATCCTCAACCTCTATCCCTACAACAACGGTCATCTGATGGTGGTTCCCAACCGCCACATCGGATCGCTCGCGGCGGCGTCTGCCGAGGAGCTGCACGAGCTGATCGAGCTGACGCGGCGCGCCGAGGTCGCCTTGACCGAAGCGTACGCGCCCCAGGGCATGAACATGGGGATCAATCTGGGCAAGCCGGCGGGGGCCGGAATTCTCGAGCACCTGCACGTGCACGTAGTGCCGCGCTGGAACGGCGACACCAACTTCATGACGATCGTTGGACAGACCCGCGTTCTGCCGGAGGAGCTGCCGCAGTCGGCCAGCCGGCTTCGACCGATCTTCCAGAGGCTGGCGGCGGACGAGACGTAGGCGCCGCGTTCAGTCGATAACCGCTAGTGGCGCGTGATCATCGGTGCGGCCGGGACACTGTGATGCCCCACGAGAGCGGGTCGTCCGGCGGCGCAGCGTTCCACTCGCCAAACGCGTGCGATCCGTCGGTCCGATAGTGGAGCACGTATTCACCAGCGGCAAGCGTGATCGTGCCGTCGAACCGTCGGTTCTTCGCGGCTCCGCCGGCGGGCTCGGTGCCGCGGTAATTCATCACCCACACCTTCCGTCCGGTCTTGTCCTCGATCCAGCCGTAGTCTGCCATCTCGTCGCCGTCGACTTCGCCGACGGCGTAGATCCGGACGGCGCTCTCTCGCGCAAGGGTGAACGAGGTCGTGGGACGCTCGTTGTCGCGGACGCGAACGAGCTGCGCGACGATCGAGGGGTCCGCCGCTTCCGCATGCGTGGTCACCGCCGAGGGATCCAGGTGGCCGGAGGCGGCCAGCAGCGTGATGCCCCATCGCCCGCCGTCTGGCGGCGCGGAGGCGTTCCAGTCGGCCGCGGAGTGACTGCCGTCGGTCACGAAGTAGACGGTGTAGTCGCCGGCCTCGAGGTGCACGACGCGGTCGGCGAGCCGGTTCTTCTGATCGCCGCCGGCAGCGTCGGTGTCCTCGTATCGCATCTCCCACACGCGGCGATGATTGGCGCCGACAATCCACCCGTAGTCGAACATCCGGCCGTCGCGTCCCTCGCCCAGCGCGTAGATGCGCACGTCCATCGGCCGCGCGATGGTGAAGCCTCTGGCAACATCCGCGTTGTCGCCGAGCCCGGTCAGCGCGACAAACGTCGACGCAGCCGGAACCAGCTCGTACGGGAAGCTCCTTACTGAGGCGCGCGCTGAAGCGTTCGGGACACGGATCAAGAGCCCCCAGCCATCGGGGTCATGGGGTGGCGGCGTGTTCCATCCGGAGGGATCGTGCGAGTCATCCGTGCCGTAGAACGCCGCGTATCGACCTGCCGGCAGCGTTCTGCTCAACTTGACGACACGATTCTTCTCCGCGCCACCGGCGGGATCGGATCCCGTCCACGTGAGCTTCCAGATTTTCTGACGCGTGTCCGCGTTGATGATCCAGCCGGTGTCGAAATCCCCGTCCGGGCGTGCCTCGCCAACGGCATACACCTCGATCTCGGTCGGCGCGCTGAGCGAGAACCCGGTCTGTTGCAGCTGTTGCTTCGAGGTCGCGCGCAGATTGACGATGGCGCCGGCGGCGAAGGCGGCGTTGGCCCTGGCCAGATCGGCGTCGGTCAGGGTCGTGCCCTCGCCGTAAATCTTCAGGTCGAGCGCGTCGATGGTTCCAAGATCGCTCCCATTCCACAGCCGATCCACCAGGCTTCCTTTCTCGGGCTTGTCATCCGACCAGGAGCCGGATGGGTAGAAGGCGTAGAACGCTTCGTAGGCACCAGGGGGCAGCGACACCGTTCCGCTGAAAACCCGAGTATCCCGACTGCCACGGGTGGTCGCCGTCGCGCTGAGGTCCCACACCACCGCCCGCGTCCGCAGATCGATGATCCAGGCGTTCGCGGCCCAGGGCAGCTCCGGTCGCTTGCCATCCCACATCGCCTTGAGCAACGTGAGCGTCCCGTGCTGATCGGCAGCCTCGAGACCGACGGCGTCGATCTGCAGGGATGCGGCCGAGGGAAGCTGGAAAGCTTGCGATTTGAGCTGATGCGGGGCGAGGCTGTGGAGCTCGACGAGCGTCGGAGCGGGAAGAGGGGGCTCGATGTCCAGCCACGGCACCGCCAGGGCCAGAAGCGTCGCCAGGCATCCTGTCCGCAGGGTCGATGATGAGCTGTACATGGACTTCTCCCGATACCGCTGACATAGACGCTGGGTTCAGGACAATAGTTCACCGGGCCGGTGACGAGGCCGGTCTGCGGCCATACTATGGGCTTGACGGGTCGATATATTGGAGTTTCGATGATTCTCGAGATCACCCAGGATCAGAAGGCGTATCAGCGGGCCGTCGCGGCCTTTGCCACCGACCGCGTCGCTCCGGTGGCAGCCTCCATCGACGATGACGGCACCTTCCCGAGGCCACTGATCAAGGAGGCTGCGGCGCTGGGCCTGCTTGGGGTCACGATTCCCAAACCTTGGGGAGGGGCCGGCCGGGACTACGTCGAGTACGCGCTGGCGCTCGAGGCGCTCGGCCGCGCCAGCGCGGTCATCTCGGTGATCGCGAGCGTCAACAACTCGCTCGTCTCCGAACCTCTGCTGGAGTTTGGCAGCGATGCGCAGAAGCAACGGTGGCTGAGGCGCTTGGCGACCGGCGACGCCATTGGCGCCTTCGCGCTCTCCGAGGAGCACGCGGGGTCAGATGCTGCCAACCAGCAGACGACCGCCCGGCTCGACGAGCGCGGCTATGTGTTGAACGGCCGGAAGGTCTGGGTGGCGAACGCCGAGGCGGCGGACGTGGCGATCGTGTTTGCCGCGACTCAGCCCGGCAGCCGCGGTCGCGGCGTGAGCGCGTTCCTGGTGCCGCTCGACGCGCCTGGGATCACGCGCGTCGTGCTCGCGGATTCGTTGGGCGTGAGAGGGTTGGGCTGCATGGACCTCGAGCTGAAGGACGTCCTGGTCCACGGCGACGACCTGCTCGGCGCACCTGGTGACGGGTTTCAGGTCGCGATGTGGGCGCTCGATGGCGGACGGGTCGCGATTGCCGCGCAGGCTCTGGGTCTCGGCGCGGCCGCGCTCGACGCCGCGATCGCGCACGCCAAGGCCCACGAGGCGTTCGGCCAGCCAATCGCCAACTACCAGGCGATTCAGTGGATGCTGGCCGACAGCGCAACCGAGCTCGACGCGGCGCGCCTGCTGACGCTGAAGGCCGCCGACGCGCGGCGTCGTCGGGCCCGACCCAGCCTCGAAGCAGCCATGGCGAAACTCAGCGCCTCCGAAGCCGCGCATCGCGCCGCCGATCGCGCGATGCAGATTCTGGCGTCGGCCGGCTATCGGCGCGGCTCGCTGGTCGAGCGTCTGTTCCGCGACGTGCGCGCGACGGAGATCTATCAGGGGACGTCGGAGGTCCAGAGGATGGTGATTGCCGAGCACCTCGGCCTGGCTTCATGATCCAGCCGCGTGACTGGAGAACCGCCCTCCTGCTGTTCGCGGCGACGCTCGCGCTCTACACGCTGACCGCCGGCGGCAGCCTGACCTCCACTGACGCCGTCGTGACATTCGATCTGACGAGGTCGATTGTCGAAGACCACTCGATCGCACTGTCGGGCAACCTCCTCGGCCTCGACGCCAACCGCGGAGTCGACGGCCGGTTCTATTCCCAGTACGGGATCGGCCACTCGATTTACAACGTGCCTTTTTACGTAGCGGGCACTGCCGCCCGGCGGTTGGTTGGCCGCCGAATCGGCAAACCCGACACGTTGCCCAAGGCTGCGGTGGCACTGGGCAGTGCCGTGGCGGCGGCGATCGCCGTGCTGCTCGTGTGGCTGCTCTCGCAACAACTTGGCGCGCAACCACGATCGGCGCTGGTGGCGGCCGGGAGCGCGGCGCTGGCGTCGCCGTTGTGGCCGTACTCGAAGTTTGGATTCTCTACCGCGCTCACGGCAGCCATCCTGCTCGGCAGCGCCTGGGTGCTGATCGAGGCTGCCGATCGCGAGAGCACGCGTCGCGCGGCCGTCGCCGGGACAATCGTCGGATTCGGCTGGCTGACGAGACACGAGATGGCGCTCGTGCTGCTGCCGTACGTCTTGTTTCTCGTGCTCGCCGCCCGCGATCGCAAACGCGGATGGTCCCAGGCAGCGGTCCTGATCGGCTGCGCCGCGATTGGCGGGCTCTTCTGGGCGTGGTACAACGTGGCGCGATTCGGCCACCCGTTTGCGGTCGGCTATTCTCCGAGGCTCGATTTTTCCGGCTACGCCGCCTTCCTGTTTGCGCCAGGAGGATCGATTCTGATCTTCGCCCCAATCGCGGTTGCCTGGGCTATCGGCCTGTTCGGATCGCACACGGTGAGCCCGGCGCGACGCGTCCTCCTCGCCGGGCCGTTCGCTGTGTTTTATCTGTTCTACGGCGCGTTGGCGGATTGGGCCGGCGGTCGATCCTACGGGCCTCGCTATCTCGTTCCGGCGCTGCTGCTCCTGTCGCCCGGCGCCGCGCTGCTCTGGCAGCGCGACGGATGGCGACGCGCGGCGCTGGCCGTGGCGATCGCCGGCGCGGCCCTGCTCCAGCTGCCCGGCGTGCTCGTCGACTACTCGAAGGTCAGCGTCGATTGGGCCCGGGGAGCGTCGAAGGCCGACGTCGAAGAACGAAACTGGCGAATCGCCTCGTCGCCGCTCATGCTCGGCGCGCGCGCCGCGCGGCAGGCGGTACCCGCCAACGTGGCCTTTCTCTCGGGTCGCCAGCCGCTCCCGCGAGTTGAGACGACGTCGAGCGCCGACAATCGGGACTTCGCGCAGCAGTTGTCGTTCAGCCTCGATTTCTGGTGGCTCTATCTGTTTTACCTGCACGCGATCCCGGCGCGCGCGGCTCTCGCGATTGCACTGCTGTTGACGAGCGTCACCGCAGCGTGTGGCGTGTTGGCGTGGAAGCAGACCGGCACGCTAGACGCGGGTCCGCCGCTGGTCAGCCGATGATCTGCTTCGCGATGGTCTGCAGCTGCAGGTTTGAGGTGCCCTCGTAGATCTGGCCGATCTTGGCGTCGCGAAACAGCTTCTCGACCGGATATTCCTTGACGAAGCCGTTGCCGCCGAAGAGATTCACGGCCAGCGACGAGACCCGTTCGGCGACTTCCGACGAGAAGATCTTGCAGATCGCCGCTTCGGTCAGGAACGGCTTGCGCGCGTCGCGAAGGCGGGCGGCATTGTAGACGGTCAGCCGGGCGGCTTCCACGTCGACGGCCGCGCGCGCGAGCTGATGTTGGACGGCCTGGAACTCGGCGATGGCCTTGCCGAACTGCTTGCGATCCTTGGTGTATCGGATGGCGTGTTCGAGAGCGCCACGAGCCAGGCCGATCATCTGCGCACCGATGCCGATTCGTCCCTCGTTCAGCGTTTCGATGGCGGTCTTGTAGCCTTTGCCGACGTCGCCGAGCACCTGGGCGGCAGGCACTCGACACTCGTCCAGAATCAGCTCGCACGTGCTGCTGGCACGGATACCGAGCTTGTCTTCTTTCTTGCCGACCGTGAAATTCGGCGAAGCCGCGCTCGACGACGAACGCGGTGATGCCCCGGTAGCCTGCCTCGGGATCGACGGTCGCGAAGATCAGGAAGATGTCGGCCTCGTTCGCGTTGGTGATCCAGAGCTTCCGGCCGGTCAGCACGTACGCCTCGCCGTCGCCGTCAGAAACTCGCCGCGCGCGCGTCGTGAGCGCAAACGCATCGCTGCCTGAGCCGGACTCGGACAGCGCATACGCACCAACCGAGCCGCTGGCGAGCTTTGGCAGATAGCGCCGCTTCAGATCGTCGTTTCCCCAACGCAGGAAAGCGTTGATCACCAGCGTGTTCTGGACGTCAACCAGGACGCCGATGGACGGGTCGACGCGGGACAGCTCCTCGACCACCAGCACCGAGTGAAAGAAGCTTCCCCCGGCGCCGCCAAAGTTTTCCGGAATCTCGATACCCATGACGCCGAGGTCGAACAGTTCGATCGACGAGCGTTCGAGGAATCTTGGCGTGCTCGTCCATCTCCCGGACGAGCGGCCGCACCTGGGCGTCAGCGAACTGGCGGACGCTATCCCGGAGGATGGCTTCGTCTTCCGACAGGACGGTCAAGGGCTGGACGGAATCGAGCGTCTGTTCTGCCACCGGCGTCTCTCCCATGGCTCATGGTTCGGTCGGCCCAGGGCCTGAGCCGCGATCCCGACGGGCCGGAAGTCTGCCCCAATGACCGAACGCTCAATGCTATCATCGCGATCTAGCCGCCCGGGGTTCCGGCTCCGTCATCGTGGCAGCCGTCTAAAACTCATATGGCCATCCACGCTCGCGCCGTCGCTACATCGATAGCTCTGGTTGCGTTGGTCGTCGCTCTTCCGGCGCAGCAGCCCCCGCCGCCGCCCGCGGCTCCGCCGGCGGCGCAGCAACCAACGCCGGCTCCGCCGGCCGGGGAGCAGCCGCCAGCCCAGCCGCCCGCCGGTCAGCGGCCGCCGGTCATCAGGACCGGCATCAATTTCGTCAGCGTCGACGTGATCGTCACCGACAAGAAGACCGGCGACGTCGTGCTCGACATGAAGCAGGACGACTTCGACGTCCGTGAGGACAAGAAACCCCAGAAGATCGAAACGTTCGACGTCGTCAAGATCGATCCCATGGTCGAGTCGGAAAAACCCAACCGCGAGATCCTCAGCACATTCGACGAAGAGAGCGAGGCCAAGAAGCCGAACGTCCGGTTGTTCGTGCTCTTCTTCGACGACTATCACGTCCGGCGCGGCAGCGACCTGGCGTCGAAGAAGCCGCTCATCGACTTCGTCCAGAATCAGCTCGGGCCTCAGGACATGGTCGCGATCATGTATCCGCTGACGCCCGCCAGCGGCCTGACGTTCACCCGCAACCGCGACTCGCTGATCAGCGCGATCGAACATTTCGAAGGGCGGAAGGGCATCTACGAGCCGCGCAACGAGTTCGAGGAGCGCTACTTCTATTATCCGGTCGCCACCGTCGAGGGGATTCGCAACGACGTCTCGATGAGCGCCATCAAGGGCGCGGCCTCGCGGCTCGGCAGCATGCGCGAGGGCCGCAAGTCGATCATCCTGGTCAGCGAGGGATTCGTCAGCTCGGTGCCGGCGCAGCTCAACGATCCGTCGGCCGCCTATCCGGGCCTGAACAATCCGGCGCGGCGCTCGCCCGGCGTCGATGCGACCACGGATCCGCGAACGGAGTCTCAGAACTTTTTCAACCAGGCCGATCTGATGGGGCGCCTGCGCGAAATCTACGATTGGGCCAATCGCAACAACACGTCGATTTACGCGGTCGATCCGCGCGGTCTCGCCGCGTTCGAGTACGACATCGACCAGGGCGTCAGCCTGACGACCGACAAGAAGATGCTGACCGACTCCATTGACACGCTTCGCGTGCTCGCCGACAACACGGACGGACGCGCGATCGTCAATCGCAACGACCTGGCCGCCGGCATGAAGCAGATCATGCGGGACGCCAGCGGCTACTACCTGCTCGGCTACAACTCCTCATCGGCACCGACCGACGGCAGGTTTCACAACATCGATGTCCGCGTGAAGCGGCCCAACGTCGAGGTGCGTGCGCGCAAGGGTTACTGGGCGTACACCAACGAGGATGTCAGCCGGGCCACTGCCGCGCCCAAAGCCGGACCGGCACCTGCGGTCTCGAATGCCCTGAACGCGATCGTGGAGCCGGCTCGCGGACGACCGGCCCGGTTCTGGGTCGGTACCGACCGCGGTCGGGCGGCCGGGCAGTCTCGCGTGACGTTCGTCTGGGAGGCCATTGCTGCCGCCGTCGGCGATCGCCGCACTTCCGACTCCGCCGCTCGCGTGATGCTGACCGCGACGACGCCGGACGGGAAACCGGTCTTTCGTGGCCGGGTGCCCGATGGTGCGGCGACGCCGTCACCAACGGCCAATGCTCCTGCCGACGGGGCCAGCAGTACCGCGCCTCCGACACCACCGGCAAGCGCCAGCGTCTCGTTCGACGCGCCGCCAGGTCCGCTCGAGCTGCGCATCATGGTGGAAGGGGCAACGGGTCAGGTCGTCGATTCGACGACGCGGGACCTGACCGTTCCGGACTACGCCCGGACGCAGGCGTCGATCGGCACGCCGCGGGTTTACCGGGTCAGAACGGCGCGCGATCTGCTGCTGCTGAAGAAGGATCTCGAGGCCGTGCCGACACCCGGTCGCGACTTCAGCCGGGCCGAGCGGATCTTCGTGCGGTTCGACGCCTTCGCGCCGGACGGCTCGGCCCCCGCGGTCACGGCCAAGCTGCTCAATCGCGGCGGCCAGCCGATGGCGGATGTGCCGGTGCAGGCCGCCGCCGGCCAGCCGTTCATGATTGATTTTCCGCTGGCTCCTCTCGCGGCGGGAGAATATCTGCTGCAGATCGATGCCAAGGCCGCCTCCGGAACCGCGCAGGAGATGATCGCGTTCAGGGTTGGCAGCTGACGCCGCGATCGCTCAGGCGTACATGCCGCGCATCCTCGTCACCGTCGCGACACGGTTGATGGCGACGATATAGGCGGCGGTGCGCAGGTCGACTTTGTAGCGAAGCGACGTCCGCAGCACGTCGTCGAACGCCTCGCACATTTTCGACTCGAGGCGCTTGTTGACCTCGTCTTCCTCCCAGAAATAGCCGTGGCGATCCTGCACCCACTCGAAGTAGGAGGCAGTGACCCCGCCGGCATTGGCCAGAATGTCGGGGATGACGAAGACGCCACGTTCGAAGAGGTGCCGATGCGCGTCGGGCGTGGTCGGCCCGTTGGCCCCTTCGGCGACGATCCGCGCGCGGATCGACGGAGCGTTCTCCATCGTGATCTGATTCTCGAGCGCCGCGGGCACGAGGATTTCGACGTCGAGGGCGAACAGCGACGGGTTGTCGATGCGCTCGCCACCGGGGTATCCATCGATGCTCTTGTGCTGTCGCGCGTAGTCGAGCATCCTGGCGATATCGAGCCCCTTCTCGTTGTAGACGCCCCCCTTCCAGTCGGTGACGCCGACGATCTTCGCCCCCAGCCGTGCGAGCAGGTCGGCCGACACCGACCCGACGTTGCCGAATCCCTGGATTGCGACCCGCGCGCCCTCGATGGCGATGCCGAGATGCTTCGCCGCCTCGCGTGTCACGATCATCACGCCACGCCCGGTCGCCTCCCGCCGGCCAAGCGAGCCGCCCATCTCCACCGGCTTGCCGGTGACGACGGCGGTCGAGGTGTGACCGACGTGCATGCTGTAGGTGTCCATGACCCACGCCATGATCTGGTCGTTGGTGTTGACGTCGGGTGCGGGCACATCTTTCTCGGGTCCGATGGCGTCGATGATCTCGGCGACGTAGCGCCGCGTGAGCGCCTCGAGCTCGCGGCGTGACAGCCGGTTCGGATCGACGACGACGCCGCCTTTGCCGCCGCCGAACGGCACGTGCGCAACGGCGCACTTCCACGTCATCCACGCCGCCAGGGCGGTGACCTCGTCGAGCGTCACGTTGGGGTGATAGCGGATTCCGCCCTTCGCCGGACCGAGCGTGATGTTGTATTGCACGCGGTAGCCGGTGAAGACCTCGATCTCGCCGTTGTCCATCTGGACCGGGCACGACACCGTGATCTGGCGCTTGGGGTGCGTCAGGATCTTCCAGATACCGGGATCCAGGCCAAGCAGCCGCGCGGCTCCATCGAACTCCTGGAGCATGGCGTTGAAGATGCCACCCGCACCCTGCATGTGACTCCCGCAAAAAAAGGCGGCGCGCGTCGAGGCGGCCGCCGGCGTTGATTGGACCCTGCTGGTGCTGATCCGGAGTTCGGCGCGCCAACGCTACTGTGCGCGCCGGAGAAGTGTCAAGCAGACGCGGTGCTGGCGGTGCTAGGTCGAGGGTGCTGAAGGTGCGCCACTCCGAAGGGCCTATAATTGATAGTCATGAAGACCGCCGCGGAGTCAGCGACCCACCGCTGGGAGCGCGAGGTTCTCGAGCCGGCGCTCGAGAAGGCGCCCGAACGGGCAACGCCGTTCACGACGATCTCCGGGCGGCCCATCGATCGGCTCTATACGCCCGACTCGCTGGCAGACTTCGATCAGCCTCGCGACCTCAGTCAGCCGGGAGAGTTCCCCTACACGCGAGGCATTCACCCCACCGGCTACCGATCCCGGCTCTGGACCATGCGGCAGTTTGCCGGGTATGGCACGCCGGAAGAGACCAACGAGCGCTACAAGACGCTGTTGCGGGCGGGCGGCACCGGTCTGAGCGTCGCCTTCGATCTCCCCACGCTGATGGGACGCGACCCCGACCACGAGCTGTCGCTGGGAGAAGTGGGGAAGTGCGGCGTCAGCATCGTGTCGCTGGCCGACATGGAACGGCTGTTCGAGGGCATCGCGCTTGCGGACATCACGACCTCGATGACGATCAACTCGCCGGCGTCGATGATCTTCGCCATGTACCTCGTCGTCGCCGAGCAGCAGGGCGCCGACTGGCGACAGCTCTCCGGCACGATCCAGAACGACATCCTCAAGGAATTCATCGCGCAGAAGGAGTACATCTATCCGCCACGCGAATCGATGCGGCTGATTACCGACGTCTTTGCGTTCTGCTCGAAAGAGGTCCCCAAGTGGAACACGGTCTCGGTCAGCGGCTATCACATCCGTGAAGCGGGATCGACATCGCTGCAGGAGCTCGCGTTCACCCTGCGGGACGGCATCGAATACGTCCAGTACGGCATCGACGCCGGTCTCGACGTGGACGACTTCGCGCCGCGCATCTCCTTCTTCTTCAATTCGCACAGCGACTTCTTCGAGGAGATCGCCAAGTTCCGTGCGGCGCGCCGGTTGTGGGCCGAGGTGATGCGCGACCGCTTCGGCGCCCGTCAGGAGCGGTCGTGGAAGCTGCGTTTCCACACGCAGACCGCGGGCGTCTCGCTGACCGCGCAGCAGCCCTACAACAACGTCGTCCGCACCGCACTGCAGGCGCTCGCCGCGGTGCTGGGCGGCACGCAGTCGCTGCACACCAACTCGCTCGACGAAGCGCTGGCGCTGCCGACCGCGCAGGCGGCCACCCTCGCGCTCCGCACGCAGCAGATCATCGCGCACGAAAGCGGCGTGGCGAACGCTGTCGATCCGCTCGGCGGCTCGTACTTCCTGGAGCGGCTGACGCTCGACATGGAGCACGGGGCGCGCGACTACTTTAGCGTCATCGACGGAATGGGTGGGATGGTGGAAGCGATCGAACAGGGCTTTCCGCAGAAAGAGATCGCGGAGGCGTCCTATCGATTCCAGCAGGCGGTCGAGCGCCGACAGAAGATCATCGTCGGGGTCAACGACTTCGTGCAGGAGGACGAGGAGCCGCTGTCGATCCTCTACATCGACGAGACGACGGCGACGCGACAGCTCGCCCGCCTGGGGGAGCTGCGCAGGACCCGTGACAACGATCGCGTGCGTCGCGCCCTCGACGCGCTGCGGCAGACGGCGCGAGGCGACGGCAACACGATGTATCCGCTGCTGGAAGCGGTGCGCGCCTACGCCACCGTCGGCGAGATGTGCGACGCCTTGCGTGAGGTCTGGGGCGAATACGAGGAAGTGCCGCTGATCTAGCCGTCAGCCTCGGTCCTTACATCCTATGCAGAAAATCCGGGTTGTCATTGCCAAGCCGGGCCTCGATGGCCACGATCGTGGCGCCAAGGTGATCGCGCGCGCCTTGCGCGACGCCGGAATGGAGGTGATCTACACCGGCCTCCGCCAGACGCCCGAGCAGATTGTCGGCGCGGCGCTGCAGGAAGACGCCGACGTCATCGGCCTGTCCATCCTGTCCGGCGCTCACATGCACATCTGCCCACGCGTCATGGAGCTGCTCCGCGAGAAGGAGTTGGACGACGTGCTGGTGGTGGTCGGCGGGATCATTCCAGACGTGGACATCCCGAAGCTGCAGGAGATCGGAATCAAGGGCGTCTTCCTGCCCGGCAGCCCGATGCAGAACATCGTCGATTTCATCAACGCCAACGTGCACCCTCGCGCTGAAGCGACGTAGACGTCAGCGCAATCGATACAGCCGCACCGTCTCCCTTTCCCAGCGCCCACTCGAGACGACCTCGAGCGAGGCCAGCGAATCCAGTGTGGCCAGTGCGGCGTCGCAGTTCCATTCCCGCCAGCGGTACATGGCGCAGTTGATGGTGAGATGGGTCACGCCACGCCGTCGGAGGATGTCGATGGCGGCGGCGGAAGGAAAGATCGGCTCGAGAGAATCGCGGAGCTTGAGGTAGCTCTCGGGCGTGTAGCCGCTGTAGCCATTGACCAGCCGCGGCCAGTGGAAGGTCGAGAAATAGAGGTAGTCGAAGGCATCTTCGAAGGGAAACTCCGCGAGCACCATGTCGCTGCTCACCGCGCTGTAGATCGACGGTATGCGCGGAGGATAGTCCTGCAGGTCGAGCCGGGGTCGAAGGTCGACCAGGATCGCGAGCACCAGGGCGGCGAACACCAGCATCTGGATGCGGGGGTGCGTCGAGAGACCGATCAGGCGTCTGGCTCCGAACGCGCTCAGCAGAATCAGGCCACAGCCGACGAGAGCGCTGAAGCGAGCCGGTACCCGCATGCCACGAAACGGCACCAGGTAGCGATACAGGTCGTCGTAGACGAGTCCGCCGTTTCCGAGCGATCCGTCGAATGCCAGCGCCGTCCCGCCGATCGTCGCGATGACCGCCAGGGGCATCGGCGGAAGCATGCCGATCAGCCCGAGCGAAAGCGGACCGATACCGGGAAACAGCTCGCGTTCGGCCTTGTTCTGATCGCGTTCAATCCAGCCATAGGAAGCCAGGCGCTGGTGCGCGCGTCCGTAATCGCCCGGTACCGCGCTGTAGAACGAGACGATTCTAAGATCGCGCTCGCCGCGGGCGCCGCGGCTCCTCATGTAGGGGACCGCGAGGATGCTGAAGCCGATCGCGGCCACCACCACCGCCACGCCCATCGAGATGACGAGATCGCGTGTGGGCTTCACCCGCCAGGCGACCAGCGCCAGGAGCGCAATCGGAAGCAGGAAGACCGGCAGCATGACGCCGAAATACATGCATGCCAGCCACTGAAGCGCGACAAGCACGCCGAGCACCAGGCCGCGTTTCCACTGAGGAGCGGCGAGCAGCCTCAGGAGCGCCACCACTGCGAGCGGAACGAAACAGAAGAACTGCAGCTCGACGTGGCTGTAGTGCTCGAGATGGAAGGGGTAGAGCGCTCCCAGGACGCCGGCGACGAAACCCGCACGCAGATCCGCCGTCAGCCGCCATCCGCTATAGAAGAACGCCAGACCACAAAGGGGAAAGGCCGACAGGAAGATTGCGTTCGAGACGACGAGCGGATCCAGGCCGGCGACGATGAACGGAGTGGCCACGACACCTTCGAGGAACGTCGCGTCCGAATAGGTGAGCGTGTACGGCTCGGGGTAGAAGATGTTGCCGTCGAACAGGTGCAGCGGATCGTGCGTCAGCTGGTGCGCCACTCGAGCGACTCGCCATGCCGAAAACAGAGGGTCGCCGGCATCCGGCACGCGGCGGATGTGAGCCAGGTGCGGTATGAACCACAGCAGTGAGACGATGATGACGCCGCCGGCGTAGAAGCGGGCGGCCCGAGGCATCGCTGCGGGCTCGGCGAGCCAGCGATGTTCTGCTTCGAGTCGTGCCTGGAGAGCCGGATCCACCAGGGACGGCAACAGGCGAAGCCGTGGACGCAACGCCAGTCGCAACGCCAGAAGGACGGCCGCGGCGACAAACGGCCGCCATGCCGACGCCGCCGAAATCACCGTGTGGCCGATCGTCACCCGGGTGTGTGCCCCGAGCGCCATCAGCAGCCCGATTCCCGCCAGGATCGCGACGAGGACGTCCAACGAGGTCACAAGCGCCCGGCGGACGGGTGTGATGGCGGCCGACATCGATCTTGAGGACGGTATCATGGTTGACTTCCCGCACGCTGCCGTTTACCCTGCTTAAATCCATGCCCCATAAGCTTTTGCTCGCTGACGACAGTGTCACTATTCAGCGCGTGATCGAGCTGACGTTCGCCGACGAGGACGTGCAGGTGATTTCCGTCGGCAACGGCCAACAGGCCATCGAGCGCGCCGAACGCGACCGGCCGGACATCGTCCTCGCGGATGTCGGGATGCCGGAGCGCGACGGTTACGAGGTCGCGGCGTTCATCAAGGGGAATCCGACGCTGTCTCACATTCCGGTCGTGCTGCTGACCGGTGCGTTCGAGCCGATCGACGAGAGTCGGGCCCGGGCGGTCGGGTGCGACGGGGTTCTGGTGAAACCGTTCGAGCCGCAGATGGTCATCAGCCGCGTCAAAGAACTGCTGGCAGGGCGCCGGCCCGCCGGGCTGTGGGGCGGGGCACCCGCGGCGCAGGGTCCCGTGCGATCCCCGGCCGGGCAGTTCGATCTCCGTCCATCGGCGGCCTCGTCGACGAGTGGGGATCCGCTGGAAGCCTACTTCGATCGGCTCGATGCCGCGTTTTCAGCAAAAGGTGCCACCCCAGCCGAGGCAGCGGCCTCAGGGCAGACCCCGGTCGCACCGCCGGCGCCGAAACGGGAGGCGATTCCGCTCTCGAAGGGCACATCGTCGACCGCGGCAGATGAACTCGCCAGCTGGGATCCGGAGCTTTCCGGCAAGATCGGTCGCTCGGAGCCGAGCCCCACACCGTCAGCGCCAGGACGACCGGCGACCGACGATCTGTCGACATGGGACCCGGAGCTGCGCGGGGATTCCTCGCGGCCCGCGGTGGTGCCAAAGTCCGCCCCGGCTGGGGCATCCCGGCCGGCCGCTGCGGCGCAGACGCCGCCGGCTTCCGCGCAGACGCCACCGGCTTCCGCGCCGGCGCCAGCAGCGGCAGGAGCTCCAGCACTGACGTCGCTGTCGCTCGTCGACGCCTTTGCGGCGTTGCTTGCGGCGGAACAGCGGACCTCTATCGCCCCTTCGGCGGCGCCTCTGCGGGCAAATGTGGCAGCCGACGATCGGGTGATCGAGGAGGTCACCCAGCGCGTCCTCGCTCGGCTGTCCGATCAGGTTCGTCCCGGCATTCTGGACGTCGCCGAACGGCTCGTCCGGGACGAGATCGACCGCATCAAGCAGAATCGCTGACCGATATTGGCAATTGCCGACGGGTAATTGGTAAATTAGGACGTTTCGCGCGCCCGCCCGGCTGGCACCAGCACTTCGCCCGCCGCCGGCTGCACGTCGTCTCAACCAATTGCACCTTACCAATCGCCAATTCTGAATGTCCGTTCCCGAAAAGCCTGCCCTCGAAGGTCTCGAAGCCAAGTGGAAGGCGCGGTGGGAGGAGACCGGCGTGTACCGGTTCGACCGATCGCGCGACCGTTCCGCCGTCTACTCGATCGACACGCCACCGCCCACGGTCAGCGGCTCCCTGCACGTGGGTCACGTGTTTTCCTTCACGCATACCGATCTGATCGCGCGCTTCCAGCGGATGCGCGGCAAAGCCGTGTTCTATCCGATGGGTTGGGACGACAACGGTCTGCCGACCGAGCGACGCGTCCAGAATTTCTTCGGGGTCCGCTGCGATCCCTCGTTGCCCTACGACCCGTCGTTTGAGCCGCCGGACAAGGCACCGAAGCAGCCGATCTCGGTGTCCCGACCGAACTTCATCGAGTTGTGCGCCCGCCTGACGAGCGAAGACGAGAAGGCCTTCGAGGCGCTGTGGCGGTACCTGGGTCTGTCGGTCGACTGGTCGGTCACCTACGCCACGATCGATCGACGATCGCAGCGCATTTCCCAGCTCGCGTTCCTTCGCCTCTTTCACAAGGGCCTGGCGTATCAGCTCGAGGCGCCGACGTTGTGGGACGTGGACTTTCGCACCGCGGTGGCGCAGGCCGAGCTCGAAGATCGCGAACAACCGGGTGCCTATCATCGCCTCCGCTTCGCCCATGCGACCCGCGGCGCCGTCGAGATCGAGACTACCCGTCCGGAGCTGATCCCGGCCTGCGTGGCCCTGGTCGCCCATCCCTCCGACGAGCGATACGCGCCGCTGTTCGGGACCGAGGTAGAGACGCCGCTCTTCCGGGTCAACGTGCCAATCCTGGCGCACGAGCTCGCTGATCCCGAGAAGGGATCGGGCATCGCCATGATCTGCACCTTCGGCGACGTTACCGACGTCGTGTGGTGGCGGGCGCTGTCGCTGCCGGTGCGGGCGATCATCCAGCCCAATGGAGCGCTGCGTCCCGTCGTGTGGGGCTCCGAGGGATGGGAGTCGGCCAACCCGAGCGGCGCCCAAGCCGCCTACGATCAGCTCGCCAATCTCTCGGCGGTCAAAGCCCGGGCGCGTATCGTCGACCTGCTGCGTGAGGCTGGAGATCTGATCGGGGATCCGCGCCCGATCACGCATGCGGTCAAGTTCTACGAGAAGGGTGACCGGCCGCTGGAGATCGTCTCGAGCCGGCAGTGGTTCATCAAGACCATGGACTTTCGTGAGCCGCTGCTGCAGCGGGCGCGAGAGTTGAAATGGCACCCGGCTTACATGCAGGCGCGTCTCGAGAACTGGATCAACGGTCTGAACACGGACTGGTGCATCAGCCGTCAGCGCTTTTTCGGCGTGGCCTTTCCGGTCTGGTATCCGGTGCTGGCAGACGGGTCGCGCGACTACGCCCATCCGATCGTGCCGCTGGAAGATCGCCTGCCGATCGATCCGTCGACGGATGTGCCCGACGGCTATCGCGCCGATCAGCGCGATCAACCGGGAGGTTTCAGCGGCGATCCCGACGTCATGGACACCTGGGCGACCTCATCGCTCAGCCCGCAGATCGCCGGCAACTGGGAGGAGGATGAGGACCTGTTCCGGCGCGTCTTCCCGATGGACCTTCGGCCGCAGGCGCACGACATCATCCGGACGTGGCTCTTCTCGACGGTGTTGCGATCGCATCTGGAATTCAATTCCCTGCCCTGGAGCCACGCCGCCATTTCCGGATGGATCCTCGACCCCGACCGCAAGAAGATGTCGAAATCGAAGGGCAACGTCGTGACGCCGATGGCGCTGCTCGAAGAACACGGCTCGGACGGCGTCCGCTACTGGGCGGCCAGCGGCCGTCCTGGAGCCGATACGGCGTTCGACACCGGGCAGATGCGCGTCGGTCGACGGCTGGCGATCAAGCTGCTCAATGCCTCGAAGTTCGTGCTCTCCACGCTCGAGCCCGGCGCGTCTTCCGCCCCCTCGGCGGCGGATGTGCGGCTGCCGGTCGATCGCGGGCTGCTGGTGATGCTGGCTCGGCTGGTGCGGGAATCCACCGACGACCTCGAGGATTACAGCTACACCCGCGTGCTCGAGCGCACTGAGGCGCTGTTCTGGTTCTTCTGCGACAACTACCTCGAGCTGGTGAAGTCGCGACGGTACGGCGATCAGGGTCCTGAGGCGGCGGCATCGGCGAACGCGACGCTACAGGCGTCGCTCTCGGTGCTCCTGCGCCTGCTTGCGCCTTTCCTTCCGTTCGTCACCGAAGAGATCTGGTCGTGGTGGCAGCAAGGATCGATTCACCAGGCGCGCTGGCCGACGACGGATGAATTGACGGCCCTGGCGCCGGAGCAGGGCGAGGCCGACGTCCGGACGCTGGAGCTCGCGGCCTCGGTCCTTGGTGCGATTCGGAAGAAGAAGTCCGAGGAACAGCGCCCGCTGAAGACACCGGTGCTGCGGACGCGGGTGCGCGTCCCTGATGTGGATCGTTCCGCCATAGTGGCGGCGGAAACGGACCTTCGTGCGGCGGGACTGATCGCCGCCCTCGATCTCGAATCCGGAGAATCGCTCGACGTGTGGGTCGAGCTGGCGCCCGCAGAATCGCAGGCAGGAGAGCCGCGACGATGAAGACGATTCCGTTCCAGGCGCTCGAGCCGGCCCTCTATCGTGAGACCGTCAGGCGCGCGCTCGCCGAAGATCTCGGCTGGGGAGATGTGACGACGGATGCAACCGTCGCTGCTGACGTGCGCGCCAGGGGCGTGCTTCTCGCGAAATCGCCATGCGTCCTGGCCGGGATCGACGTGGCCACCGAGGCGTTTCGCCAGCTCGATCCCGGCTGCTCGATTACGCTCCGTCGCAGAGACGGCGATCGCTGCCACCCCGGCGACGTCATCGCCGAGCTGCGTGGTCTGGCTGCGCCGATGCTGACCGCTGAGCGGACGGCGCTCAATTTTCTGCAGCGACTCTCGGGCATCGCCACGCTGACTCGCCAGTTCGTCGACGCCAGCGGCGGGCGCATCACGGTCCTCGACACTCGCAAGACCACGCCGACGCTGCGCGTGCTCGAGAAATACGCCGTCCGTGCCGGCGCGGGCACCAATCATCGCGCCGGACTGGATGATGGCGTGCTGATCAAGGACAACCATGTGCGACTGGCCGGCGGCGTCGCAGCCGCCGTGCAGCGGATGAAGGACGCCAAGCCGGAGATGCCGATCGAGGTCGAAGCGCAGAGCCTCGAGCAGGTGCAGCAGGCCGTGGATGCGGGCACCGACATCATCCTCGTGGACAACCTGCCGATCGATCAGATCACGGAAGCGGTCCGCCTGGTGCGGGGTCGGGCGCAGATCGAGCTCTCGGGCGGCGTCACGCTGGATCGGCTGCCGGCGCTGGCCGCGACCGGCGCCGACTACGTCTCGGTTGGCGCGCTCACGCATTCCGCACCCGCCGCCGACATCAGCTTCGAGCTGGAGCCGGATGCCTGATCCGCTGCCCGCGGATCTGGCCTCGGCGCTCGCGCTGACCCGCGACGCGCGGGGGCCGTTCGGCTCGCGAGTCACCTACTTCGGCGTGGTGGGTTCGACCAACGATCTGGCGGCGCGTGCGGCCGAGCAGGGCGAGCCCGAAGGCACGGTGTATGTCGCCGGCGCACAGACAGCCGGTCGCGGTCGTCTCGGTCGAACGTGGTTCTCGCCGCCGGAGGCCGGCCTCTACGTGTCGGTCATCATCCGACGTCCGCAGCTGATGCCGTGGGTCACGCTGGCGGCTGGCGTCGGCGTCGCCGAGGGAATACGATCCGCAACCGGTCTGCCGGTGCAGTTGAAATGGCCCAATGACGTCGTGTCGCTCGCCGGTGGACAGTTCTCGAAGCGACGGAAGCTTGCCGGTGTGCTTGCCGAGGCTTCGACCGGCGCGTCCGGCGTGCAGCACGCGATCGTCGGTTTCGGCATCAACCTCCGCAACGGATCGTTTCCACCGGAGCTTGCCGACCGCGCCGGTTCGCTCGAAGGTGAGCTCGGCCGGGCCGTGGACGCCGGTGCCGTGCTCGCCGCAGCCCTCGTCGGTTTCAATCGCGCCCTGAGCGGCGTCCAGCCGGGCAGTGCGGACGCGCTGCTGACGCGATGGCTGGAGCTCTCGCCATCGGCGTGCGGCGCACCGATCGAATGGGATTCAGGCGGCCAGGTGAACCAGGGCATCACCGCCGGCCTCGCGATCGACGGCGCCCTGCTCGCCCGCACCGCGAACGGGGTCGAGCGCATTCTGTCGGGAGAGGTGCGCTGGAAGTGATCGCCACCGCCGGCCGCGCCCGTGCATCCGCGGAGGAGACATGCTGCTCGCTATAGACGTCGGCAACACGAACGTGACGATCGGCGTGTTCGACGGTGATCGTCTCGTCCACAGCTGGCGTCTCGCCGCGCTGCGCGAGCGGACCGCCGACGAGATGGGCATTTTCGTCAAGGGCCTGTTCGAGCAGAGCGATGTCAAACTGTCGACGGTGTCGGGCATCGCCCTCGCGTCGGTCGTTCCCCCGCTGACGCGGCCGATGGAGGAGATGGCCGAACGCTACTTCAAGCTGAAGCCGCTGACCGTCGACGCGACCAACGCCGGAATGCCAGTGCACTACTCGCCGGTCGGTGACGTCGGCGCCGACCGTATCGTCAACGCGGTGGCCGCCTGGGAGGAGTTCGGCCGTGGCAAGTCGATTCCGCTGATCGTGGTCGACTTCGGCACCGGCACCACCTTCGACGTCATCTCGAATCGCGGTGAGTATCTGGGTGGTCTCATCTGTCCTGGCATCGGGATCTCCGCGGACGCGCTGTTCCAGCGCGCGGCGCGCCTGCCCCGCGTCGAGGTCCGCAAGCCGTCGAGCGTCATCGGCCAGAACACCGTCGACGCGATGCAGTCCGGCTTGTTCTTCGGCTATGTCGAGATGGTCGACGGCCTGGTTCGTCGTACCCGCGAAGCGCTCGACGGCGGCGCCGCGGCGGTGGTCATCGCCACGGGAGGGCTCGCCGATATCATTTCCGGCGAGAGCCGATCCATTCAACACGTCTCGCCAAACCTGACCCTCGACGGTCTCCGGCTGATATGGGATCGCCACCAGACAGCCCGCTGATCGATGCCTCGGTGTACTGCCGTGAGCTCGAGACCTATCTCTGTCGCAAGAACGACGGCCATCTGATCCGGATCGCCGGTCCGACCTTCGAACGGGTCTGCGGCTGGGCGGCGATGGGTGTGCCGCTGGCGGTCGCGTTCCGCGGCATCGATCGCTATTGCGAGCGCTACTACGCCAAGGGCCCGAAGCGGCGTCCGGTGCGCATTGACTTCTGCGAAGCCGACATCCTCGAACTGTTCGACGACTGGCGCCGTGCGGTGGGCGTGTCGGCCGCGGCGGCCGAGACTGACCGGCCGGCACACCACGATCGCGGGACGCTGCCAGCCCACCTCGATCGCGTCATCGCCCGGCTGACTGCGAAGCGCGGCGGTCGCGCCTTTTCGGCAACGCTCGACCGGCTGCTCGAGGACAGCGCCCGCGAACTGGACCGGGCTCGTGCCCGCGCGAAGCAGGTGCGAGGAGACGAGCGGGCGTCGCTGATTGGCCGGCTCGCGCAGATGGACCGAGACCTCATCGCGGCGGCGATCGTCGAGCTGACGTCCGAGGCGCGGGCCGCGTACGA
The DNA here is from genome assembly GCA_963771415.1 of uncultured Acidobacteriota bacterium. Taxonomy (GTDB): domain Bacteria; phylum Acidobacteriota; class Vicinamibacteria; order Vicinamibacterales; family 2-12-FULL-66-21; genus CAWAZT01. The sequence goes on from CAVYTI010000002.1 coordinate 716,797, forward strand.
GCGCGACGCGGCGGCCGAGATCGCACCCTTCGCCGGGAAGAATGTCGCCGGACTCTCGCGTCCGGGCGGTGCAGACCGCGTTCGAGCGCCTGGTACGCGACGCCCTGGGCCTGCCGACGATCGCGTTCGACTGACGAGGCCCATTGATGCTCCACGAGGGTCAGCAGGTCGAGCTCACGATCGAGAAGCCGGCGTCCGGCGGACGGATGATCGCCCGGCACCTCGGGCAAGTGGTGCTCGTGCGCGGGGCGATTCCCGGCGAGCGCGTCACCGCCTGGATCGAGCGCGCGGAGAAGCAGGTGGCCTACGCGGTCACGCGCGACGTCCTCGAGGCTTCACCCGATCGGGTCGAGTCGGCGGTTGACCTGCTGTGTGGCGGCTTGCTCTACGCGCACATTGCCTACGAGCGCCAGCGTGCGCTCAAAAGAGACGTGATTCGCGACGCGTTTGCGCGAATCGGGCGGCACGTTCTCGATGTCCCGTTCGAGGTCCTCGGCTCCCGCACCGACGGCTATCGGATGCGGGCCCGGCTGCACGTCGTGGGGGACCGTGTCGGCTTCTATCGGGAGGGAACCCATCAGCTCTGCGACGCCGGTGGCACGCGGCAGCTGTCGACGGCCGCCTTTGCCGCCGTCGAATCGCTCGCACACAGCCTCGGGCGCGCGGCACCCGGCATCCTGTCGTCGATTTCGATCAGCGAGAACATCCGCGCCGATCAGCGAGCGGCGCACCTCGAGCTGACCAGCGCTGCGCGGCTGTCACCCGAGACGCTGGCCGACGCCGGGGCGACCGCGGCTCTGACAGGTGTCAGCGCTCAGGGAGATACTTTTGAAGCGCAGCGGACGGGCGATCCGGTCGTTCATGATTCGCTCGCAGACCTGACGCAGGGACGAGCGGACGGAACCCTGGCCCGTCACGCCGAATCATTCTTTCAAGGCAATCGCTACCTGGTTTCGGCGCTCGTGAGGACCGTACTCGATGTCGTGCCCGCGACCGACAGCGTGCTCGACCTTTACGCCGGCGTCGGGCTCTTCTCGGTTTCGCTGGCCGCCGGGGGCCACACCGGGGAGATTTCGGCCGTTGAAGGGGACCGCGCAGCCGGCGGGGATCTGCAAACGAACGCTCGGCCTTTCGAGCAACTGCGGCCGTTCGTGACCAGCGTCGAAGCCTTCCTCTCGTCGCCGCGCACTCCCGACGCCCAGACCATCGTCGTAGATCCGCCCAGGACCGGTCTGTCGAAAGCGGCGGGTGCCGCGATCATCACCCGCGCGGCGCCGCGGATCGTATATGTCTCGTGCGACCCGCCGACCCTGGCGCGCGATGCACGACGACTGCTGGACGCCGGCTACGCGATCGAACTGGTGCGTGCGTTCGATCTCTTTCCGAATACGCCGCACGTCGAAACCCTGATCGTCTTCCGCAAGTGATCGATTACCGATCGACCGGCCGCTCGCGTTGCCGGCTGGCCTCGACGAACCCATCGAAAAGGGGACCGAACTCACCGGTCCGCCAGAAGTTTTCCGGATGCCATTGCACGCCCACACAGAACGGCGCGGCCGGCTGTTCGATGGCCTCGATGATGCCGTCGCCGGACATCGCCGAGACGACGAACTCGGGGGCGACGCGAGCCACGGCCTGGTGGTGGCGGCTGTTGACCGCGCAGGTCGAGCCGGGCGCGGCCGGCAGCAGCGACGCCAGCCGGCTCGATGGTCGAATGTCGATCGAATGCGCGATGCCATCCTTCGGCTGCGCCAGCGAATGATTCAGCGTGGAGGTCACCGCCGAGGGGATGTCCTGGACCAGCGTTCCGCCGGCCGCCACGTTCAGCACCTGCACCCCACGACAGATCGCCAGTGTCGGCACGCTGGCGGCCAACGCCTGGCGTGACAGGGGAATCTCGAACGCGTCCCGTGGCCGATCGACCTCGACCGACGGGTGTGCTGGTTCACCGTACTCGGCCGGGTCCACGTCCGGACCGCCGGTCAGGAGCAGCCCGTCGATGCGGGCGAGGCTCGCGACGGGATCATCGGTCACCTCGAGGATGAGCGGTGTTCCGCCGGCGCGCTTGACCGATTCGACGTAGTCGTCGATCTTCGAGCAGCGGGTGATGCCGATGATCGGGTGCAATCAGCCTCCACCTGGATGACAGATGACGGCACGGGCATCCATCATCCGTCAACTCCCAACTCCCAACTCCCAACTCTCAAGTCCCAACCGTCATCCGATCTTCACATTCGCTCGGGGACCGTCGCGCCCATCAGCTCCAGCGCCCTGGTCATCTGCTCGCGGTAGAAGCCAACCGCCGCCGCGCGCCACAGACGTGCGTCTCTGTTCTCCTCGTTCAGAATCGGGAAGCGGTGGTAGAAGCCGTTGAACTGCTGACCGAGGTGGAACGCGTACTTTGCCAGCACTGACAGCTCCAGGGTCCGTACCGCCTGGTCGACGACTTCGTCGAGTCGCGCCGCCTCGAACACCAGCCCCCACAACTCGTGCGAGTCGTCCGATCCGTCGGTGAGCGGCGCCGAGCCGGCGCGCTGGATTTCCTGCCGCACCGCGTCCGCATCGATGCCTTCGCGCTCCTTCAACTTGGCGAAGATATTGTTGGCCCGAACGGTCGCGTACTGCAGATACGGACCACTCTCCCCCTCGAAACTGAGGGCTTCGTCGATATCGAAGGCGATGACTTTTCCGCGAGAGAACTTGACCATGAAGTAGCGGACGGCCGCGGTCGCGATGGCTTCCGCGGTTCGGCGCACATCCTCCGGCCCGAACTCGGGATTGCGCTGCGCGACCTCCGATGCGGCTTTCTCCGTCAACCGATCGAGGAGATCATCGGCCTTCACGCCAAGACCCTTGCGGCCCGAGACCTCGACGAACGGTTTGCCCGCTTCATCGCTCGTCTGGTAGCCGAACTCACGCGCGGTCGCGTGCGACAGGGCGACCATCGCGTACGAATAGTGGACCGACCGCCGAGCCTGTTCCGCGAACCCGAGCACGGCCAATGCCTGCTTGACGAGCTTCTGCAGGTACGACTGCCGAGTGTCGATCACGTTGCAGACCATTTCCGCATGGCCGAACCGGGGCGCACCGCCGTTCTGGCCGGCGTCCGAAGTCGTCGACCACAACGCGCGATCGCCGTTGTCCCAGCCGAACGGTCGATAGTGGAAGTCGAGATCGAGCAGCCCGAACTTCCACAGCTGATACGCCATGTCCTTGCCAACGTAGGTGACGGTCCCGTCGGAGCGCACGATCACTTTTTCGCGCTGCTCCTGTACGTCGGCCTCCGGAGCCTCGCCCTCGCCAGGCGCCTCTTCGCTGGCGTCCTCATCTTCGATCCGCATGACCCAGCAGCCCTCGAGCTTGCCCTGGGTCTGCAGGAACACGGCGCCCGTTTTCTTCAGGAACTCGAAGGCGTGCGCCCAGAAGTGCAGCCGAAGGACGTCTCCCTCCCAGGTCAGGAGGTCGTAGCCGATGTTCATCCGCCGCATGGTCGCCAGGTGGGCGCGCACGATCCGATCGGCGATGAAGGAGCCCATCTCGGCGATCTCGTTGCCGCCGCGCTCGATAGCGTGGAGGGCATCGGTCCGCAGCGTGAGCCGGCTCTTGTCCTGCTCGTACCACTCGGTGACCTTGGCGTAGAGGTCCCAACAGTAGTAGTCGAAGCGCGTCGACTTCTCGAGCGCACGGACGTCGGCCAGGCCGCGATGCTCGATCTCCCGGAACCCGACCACGACGTCGGCCACCTGGACGCCGGTGTCGTCGATGTAGTTCTGGATTTCGACTTGCCGTCCCTGGAAGCGCAGCAGCCGGCCGAAGGCGTCGCCGAGGGCGGCGTTTCTCAGGTGCCCGATGTGCGCCGCCTTGTTCGGATTGATCGCGGTGTGCTCGACGATGGTCTTGCCGTCGGCGGTCGCGACTTCCGGTGACTCACCGCCGGCCCATCGGCGCAGCCAGAGCGGCCGGTCGAGAAAGAAGTTCAGATAGCCATTGGGGGCCGCCTCGATCCGCGCGACACCGTCGATGGTTCCGAGCGCGGCCGCCAGATCCTGGGCGATTGTTCGTGGCGCCTTCTTCAGGCGGCGGGCGAGCGCGAACGCGACCGGGACGGCAACGTCGCCGAGCGCGCGGCGCGGTGGCGCCTCGAGCGCCATCTCGGCGATGACGGGATCGCTGGCCGGCAAACCATAGAGCCGCGCGATGGCCTCGGCCATGCGGGAGCGAACGAGCTGGTGGATCGCAAGAATCATCGTCGGGTGTCGCGCCTCACGAGTGATAAGTCATTTCGTGATACGATCTTGTGGCGGTTCGTCATTCCCTTCAACCCAGGTCCTGGCGCGCGCGTAATCATGCGGCGTGTTGACATTCGCGAACAGCCGTCCGTCCGGGTCATAGACCCGAAGCGACTCGGGACCGAGCTCGCGGACGCGCAACACGTCCGGCAGCGTCGAGACCTGCAGCATCTGATGGTCGATGCGCTCGCGCACTACCGGAGCACAGCGCTTGCGATACACGGCGCACAGCGGCTCGAGCCCGCGCGACGAACGCGGCACCACCGCATCGACCTCGTCGGACGCCTCGACGATCAGCCGGTCGAGCAGGGCCTGCGTGACAAACGGCAGATCGCAGGCGACGATGACGACCAGCTCGTGGCGCGCGGCCTCGAGTGCGGTGTAGATGCCGCCCAAGGCGCCCGCGCCGGGAACCAGATCCGGAATGACGGGAAGCTGAAAGCCCGCGTATCGCGTCGCCTCGTTGGCTACGATCAGGACATCCTCCGCGAGAGACGTCAGAATCGCCAGCTGACGATCGATGATCCGCGAACGACCGAGGAGCAGAGCGGCCTTGTCGACACCGCCGAGCCGGCGGGCACGGCCGCCGGCAAGGATCGCCGCCGAGACACGAGATCGCATCCTCGACATTATCACGCCGCTGTCCTATGAGCGAACCGCGTATCGGCCGAGTGCTCGTCGCCAGCCTTCATCAATCCATTGCCGATCTGCTGCCGACGCGCCTGGAATTCTACGAGAACTGGCTCAACGTGTCGGGCCTGCGCGACGGAACGATCGGGTTGGCGCCCCTGTCCGCCGTGCTGAGTTTCTTGCGCACCGAGGGGGAGGCCTACAACCTGATCACGGCGCGGGCTGGTGAGTACGCCGCGGCATGGACGGTCGACAACGTCGCGCCGTTCGAGCGTCGCGTTATTCGCGCCTTGCCGACCGCCCTGCGGGCCCGCGCGGCGCTCAGGACCGCGCGCGGCCTCGTGCGCGCGACCTATCCGGGGTCTCGCGCCATCACGCGGGTCAGGCGGGGCGTGGGCGTCAGTCGATTTGCGCGGGTCGCTGTTCTGCGAGGTCCGCGAAACCTCGATGTTGCCGCTGTGCGGATTCTATGCAGCGGCGATTCAACGCGTGCTGACGCTGCTCGACGTGCCGGCCGGCGTACGCGTCAATCAGTGCCGCGCGTCGGGCGGCCACAAAGGCTGCCTGCTCTCGGTGACACTCAACGGGCGAGCGTCGGATACGGCGGTCGCCGCATGACCGGGCTCCTGCTGATACAGCTCGGGCTGGCCCTGCACGCGACGATCCCGTCGGGTCCCGTGGCGGTGCCGCAGCAGCCGGCCGAGGTCGCGATGTCACCGACGTCGCGGGTCCCGGCCAGGATTCTGGTCACCCCGTTCGAATCGCCGGCCCGCGACGGTCGCACCTACTGGCTGGGCGAGGCGGTTGCGATCCTGATCGCCGACGACGTGAACGCGCGCAAGCTCGGCGCCATTACGCGCTCGGCGCGCGAACGCGCGTACGATCAGCTCCATTTGCCGCCCACTGCCGTCCTCAGCCGCGCCACCGTCATCAAGGTTGGCCAGCTCGCTGGCGCCTCGCAGGTCATCGTCGGGGACGTGAGCGTGGATGGCGATACGTTGACGATTCGCGCCCGGCCCATTCGCATCGACATCGGCCGCTCCGACAACGAGATCACCGAACGCGGAGATTTGAAGGATCTGCTTGCCGTCGCGCAGCGCGTTGCCCGTCGGGCGGTTCCCGGTGGAAATGGAGCGTCCGAGCCGGCGCCGTCGCTGCAGGCCTTCGAGCAGTACGTCAAAGGGCTCCTGGCCGAGCAGCCGGAGAGTCAGAGCGCATTTCTCGAGGCGGCATTGAAGCTCGATCCCGGTTACGACAAGGCCCGCCTCGCGCTGTGGGACGCCCGGACCAGCCTGGGCGATCAGGCGGCGGCATTGGCGGCGGTTCGGGCTGTGCCGAGTGCCTCACCACTGGCCCGTCGCGCGCGCTTCCGCACCGCCCTCTCGCTCATCAGCCTGCGGCAGCTCGAGGAGGCGTTCACGACTCTGACGGCGCTCAACGCCGAGGGTGAGGAGCCGGCAATCCTCAACAACCTCGGCATCGTCCAGTTCCGTCGCGGCGGTACGCCGCTGACCGGCAAACCGGAGTATTACTTCACGAAAGCCGCGAAGGCCGAGCCCAACGATCCGGATTTCCTCTTCAATCTCGGCTACACCTACGCCAGCAATCACGATCCGCAGGCCGCCATCTACTGGCTGCGTGAGGCGCTGCGGCGCAACCCTGCCGACAGCGAATCGCACGTGGTACTCGCGTATGCCCTCGACGCGGCCGGCAGCACGGTGGAGGCGGCGAAGGAGCGCGAGCTCGCCGGCCAGTTGTCGTCGCGCTATGCCGAAGGCGCCCGTCACGGACTTGATCCTCTCCCCCGCGGCCTCGAGCGCGTCCGCCAGGATCTCGAGTCGCACGACGATGGGGCGGTGGATCTGGCGATAGTCAACACCGCTCAGCGCGACCAGCAGGACGCCGCGCAATTCCATCTCGATCGCGGCCGCCGCCTGTTCGAGCGCGAGCAGGATCGAGACGCGATGGCGGAGCTTCGCCGCGCCGTGTTCCTCTCGCCCTACCAGGCGGAGGCGCACCTGCTGATCGGTCGCATCCATCTCCGCGCCGGCCGGCCCCAGGAAGCGATCGACGCGCTGAAGATCTCGATCTGGAGCCGCGACGGTGCGCCGGCGCACGTCGCGCTTGCCGAGGCCTATCTGGAGCTGAAGGACCCGGCCAACGCGCGCCTGCAGGCGCAGCGGGCGCTGACCCTCGATCCGTCGTCCGCCGACGCCAGGCGCGTGCTCGATCGGGTCGATCGCCCGACCAGCCGGTCGCCGGGAACGCCGCACCCCAGGTCGGCGCGCGAGGGGTCCGATACCCTACGAGGTTCCGTGTCGCGCACGAGGTGAAGGTAATGCGCAGCATTCGGCTGATCGCGTGCGGCCTGCTGGTGGCAGGTAGCGCGATGCTCGCCTTCGACCTGCCCGGGCCGATCGTGGAAACGGCCACGGTCGACGGCATCATCCACCCGGTCGCAGCCGAGTTCATTCGGGCGACGATCGCGCGCGCCGATGCGGAGAAGGCGGCGCTGACCGTCATTACCTTGCGCACCCCGGGCGGCCTGCTCGATTCCACGCGCGACATCAACAACGCGATCATCAACGCCAAGACCCCCGTCGCCGTCTTCGTCGGCCCCTCGGGCAACCGGGCCGCGTCGGCAGGCTTCCTCATCACCATGGCGGCCGACATCGCCGCGATGGCGCCGGGAACGCACATTGGCGCGGCCCATCCCGTCGCCGGGCAACGGCGAAAAGATGGACGACGTGATGGCCAAGAAGGCCGCTTCGGACACCGCCGCCTACGCCCGCACGCTCGCGACGCAGCGACGCCGCAACGTCGCGCTGGTCGAGCAGGCGGTCACCGAAAGCCGCTCGTTCACCGAGGAGGAGGCGATGGCGGCCGCGCCGCCGCTGATCGACGTCATCGCGACTGACGTCCCAGACCTCCTGCGCAAGCTCAATGGACGGACCATCCGCCGGTTCGACGGCGCCCCGACAACCCTGAAGCTGGACAACCCGACCGTCAGAGTCGTCGAGATGACGTGGCCGCAGCGAGTCCTCAGCGCCGTCGCCCACCCGCAGATCGCCTATCTGCTGCTGACGCTTGGCACCCTGGGATTGACGATCGAGATCTGGTCACCGGGCGCCCTCGTCCCGGGCATCGTCGGCGGCGTGTGCCTGCTCCTGGCGTTCTTCGCGTTTCAGGTGCTGCCGGTGAGCTACGCCGGGGTGATGCTCATCCTGTTCGGGTTTGCCTTGCTGGTGCTCGAGGTCAAGGTGACCAGCCATGGTCTCCTGGCGGTGGGCGGAATCGTCAGCCTCTTCTTCGGCTCGATGATGCTGATCGATTCGCCCCTCCCGGAGCTCCAGATCGGGCTGAGGGTCATCCTGCCGATCGTGTTCGCCCTCTCCGGGATCATCCTGTTTCTGGTCCGGCTGGGCGTCCAGTCCCAGAGCCGGGTGGCGGTGACCGGAGAGAGCGGGATGCTGCAGACCATCGCTGAGGCTCTGACCCCCATAGAAGCCGGCGGCCTGGGCCGGGTCTCCACCCACGGGGAGATCTGGACTGCGACGGCTCTCGATCCGATACGTGCAGGGGAGAGGGTAGTGGTGACAGCCGTCAACGGATTACAGCTGACCGTGCGGAAGGTGGATTCGCCGTGAGCGTGCCCCCTGTGCTCATCGTCCTCGTCATCCTCGCGTTCTACCTGCTCAGCTCGATCAAGATTCTGAACGAGTATGAGCGGGCAGTCATGTTCCGTCTCGGCAAGCTGCTCGACCGTGCCCAAGGGACCGGGCGTGATCCTCGTGTTCGCGCCGATCGACCGAATGGTCCGGGTGAGCCTGCGGACGATCGTCATGGACGTGCCGCCGCAGGACGTCATCACCCGCGACAACGTTTCGGTCAAGGTCAACGCCGTCGTCTACTTCCGTGTCATGGAGCCGCGAAGGGCGATCGTGGAAGTCGAGAGCTATCACTACGCGACGTCGCAGCTGGCCCAGACGACGCTGCGCAGCGTGCTCGGACAGGTGGAGCTCGACGATCTGCTCTCGGAGCGCGAGCGCCTCAATCAGCAACTGCAGCAGATCCTGGATCAGCACACCGATCCGTGGGGCATCAAGGTCTCGGCGGTCGAAGTGAAACACGTCGATCTGCCACCCGACATGCAGCGCGCGATGGCCCGCCAGGCGGAAGCCGAGCGCGAGAAGCGTGCTAAGATCATTCACGCGGAAGGCGAGTTGCAAGCCTCCGAGAAGCTGTCGCAGGCGGCTGCGGTCATCGCCACCGAGCCGGTCACGATCACACTCCGCTACCTGCAGACGCTCACCGAAATCGCATCGGAAAAGAACTCGACCATCATTTTCCCGCTGCCCATCGAGCTGGTGAACATGCTCGGGCGCACCCCCAAGAGCTGAGATGTCAGAACTTGCCCATCACGATACGGCCGACGAGGCGTTTCACGAAATTCAGTTGAGCGGGAAGCAGCTCGTCTTCCTGTTCATGGCGACCACCATCGTCGCGGTCGTCATCTTCCTGTGCGGCGTGCAGGTTGGCCGCGGCGTCAAGGCACCCGCGACCGACTCGCCTGAAACGGTGATCGCGGCGACGTTGCCGTCGTCGAGTCGGACGGCGCCACCCGCCACCCCCCAGGCCGAGCCGCCCGCCGCTGAGCCTCCCGCGCCCGCCAAAGAGGAAGATCTGAGCTACGCGAAGCGGCTCCAGGCCGAGGGTCAGCCGACGGAAAAAGTGAAGGCGCACGCGGACAATCCGCCCACCTCCGCGCCGCCGCCGGTCACGACTGCCACGGCTTCGACGCCGCCGCCTCCCGTGGCGGCCGCCGCTCACAAGGATGCGCCTCAGCCGGTGGTAAAAGAGACGACGCCCAGACCATCGGCCGCCGCGGCGCCGTCCGCGGGCCGACCTGGCGTCTGGGTGGTGCAGGTGCAGGCCCTGAAGGATCATTCCGCGGCGTCAGCGCTGGCACAGCGGCTGGTCGGAAAGGGATATCCGGCGTTCGTGCTGAGCCCGGCCTCAGGTGCCCCGTCGATCTATCGCGTGCAAGTGGGGCGCTACAACGATCGCCGCGAAGCAGAGCAGATTGCGCGGCGCCTCGAGAAGGAAGAGCAGTACAAGCCCTGGATTTCGCACTAGCGCTTCTCTCGGGCGTTCTCCTCGCGCTGAGTTTTCCAAAGTTCGGTCATCCCGCGGCGGCGTGGATCGCCCTCGCGCCGCTCATGGTGGCCGTGTCCTCGCGCCCGGCCACGTATCTGTCCCCCGCCTATCGCACGCGGGCATCCTCTTTGTCGCTTCGCCGACTGCGGCATTGGAGCCGGTCGCCGGGAGGACGCGCCTTTGCGCTCGGTCTGCTGACCGGGGCCGTCTATTTTTCCGGCACGCTCTATTGGCTGGTCGAGACGATGACGACCTTCGGTGGCCTGTCGACGCCGCTGGCGGTTGTCGCGGCCGCGCTCCTCATCGCCTATCTCGCTCTGTTTCCCGCTTTCTTCGCCGCGATGCTGCATCGCTGCGTGCGCACGTTCGGCACGACCGGCCTGCTGCTCGCCCCAGTCGTCTGGGTCGCGACCGAGATGGGCCGCACCTACATCTGGGACGGATTCCCGTGGGAGCTGCTGGGTTATAGCCAGGTGACGGTGTTGCCAATCGCGCAGCTTGCCAGTGTGGTGGGCGTCTACGGTCTGTCGGCAGTGGTTGCCCTCGTCAGCGCGGCCTGCGCGTACGCCGCGGTCGAGACCCGTCGCGCACGCTGGCGTCCGGCGATGGTCACCGCAGTTGCGCTCGTCGCGGCCGGCGTCTGGGGCAGTGTCCGCGTCGCCGGTCACCCGTTGACGACGGCCGGGGTTGCGATCCGGGTCGGGGTCATCCAGGGCAATGTCCTGCAGGTACAGAAGTGGGATCCGGCGCTGGCCGAGGCCATCCTGCGGCGATACATCGACATGACGCGCGAGGCCATCGGGCGCGGCGCGCAGTTCGTCATCTGGCCCGAGTCGTCGACGCCGTTCAACTATGAAGAGGAGCCGCTGCGCGCCGAGACGATCCGCCGGCTGGCCCGCGAGGCGCACCTGACGCTGCTTGTCGGCAGCGATCAGCTCGAGCATCTGCCACCGCGGGCGGCAGGTGGGCCGCCGACGGCGCGGTACTTCAATGCTGCCTTCCTCGTCCGGCCGGATGGCAGCACCGGCGGCGTCTACCGCAAGATTCACCTCGTGCCTTTCGGCGAATACGTGCCGCTCAAGAAGATCCTGTTCTTCGTCGGCCCGATCGTCGAAGCGGTCTCCGACTACTCGGCGGGTGCCGAGGCGACGCTGCTCCCGGTCTCCGGCCACATGACCAGCACCGCGATCTGCTACGAGGTCATCTTCGCCAGCCTGATCCGTTCGTTCGTGTCCGAGGGCAGCGAGCTCCTGACCACGATTACCAACGACGCGTGGTACGGTCGCTCCTCGGCGGCCTACCAGCACTGGGAGCAGGCCTCGATGCGCGCGATCGAAGAGGGCCGCTATCTCGCGCGCGCCGCCAATACCGGCATCAGCGGCTTCGTCGATCCGTACGGCCGGGTGCTGCAGCGTTCGACCATGTTTGCCAGCGCGGTGATGGTGGAGGACCTCCGGTTCATCACCGCCCGGACGATCTACAGCCGCATCGGCGACACTGTCGGCTGGTCGTCGGTGGGGATTACGCTCCTCGCGCTCCTCGTCGCCCCTCGTCCGCGATAGAATCGTTACAAGCCATGACTCTTCAACTCGACGAGCAGCTTCGCCGGTATCAGGATCTCGCCAAGCGGGCATCCGACCTGCGGAGCCATCTTTGACGCCGCGCGACCTGCCGAGGAACTCGCCCGAATAGAACAGCGTGTCGCCGCTCCGGATTTCTGGAAGGACCAGGCGTCCGCCCAGAAGCTGCTCCAGCGCAGACGACGACTCGAAGACGATCAGAATCTGAGCGAGTCGCTGCGGCGCCGGGCTGACGATCTCGGTGTGCTGGTGGAATGGGCCCAGGCGGGCGAGCCGGTCGGCGACGATCTCGTCCGCAGCCTCGACGATCTGGCCAGGGAAGTGGACGCCGGCGAGACCAAGAAGATGCTCGGCGGCGAGCACGATCGCAAGAACGCTATCGTCGCCATTCATCCAGGGGCCGGCGGGACGGAATCGCAGGACTGGGCCGAGATGCTCCTGCGCATGTATCTGCGGTGGACGGAGCGCCGTGGCTTCAAGCGCGAGGTAATCGACATCCAGCCCGGCGACGAGGCCGGGATCAAGAGCGCGACCTTCACCGTCTTCGGAGACTACGCCTATGGGATGATGCTGGCCGAAGCCGGCGTGCATCGACTCGTCCGCATCTCGCCCTTCGATCAGGCGGCGCGGCGACACACCTCGTTCGCCTCGGTGTATGTCTGGCCGGAGCTTCCTGAGGACGTCGACCTCGAGATCGAAGAAAAGGACCTGCGGATCGACACCTATCGATCGAGCGGCGCCGGAGGGCAGCACGTCAACGTCACGGATTCAGCCGTGCGCATCACCCACCTGCCGACCGGCATCGTAGTGTCGTGTCAGAACGAGCGGTCACAGCACAAGAATCGCGCTCAGGCGATGCGCGTCCTCAAGGCCCGGCTCTACGACCTGAAGACGAAAGAGCAGCAGGCGCGGCTGGAACAGCTTGGCGGTGAGAAGCGCGACATCGCGTTCGGCAGCCAGATCCGCAGCTACGTGCTCCATCCCTACCAGATGATCAAGGATCACCGGACCAAGGAGCAGGTCGGCGACGTCAACCGCGTCCTCGACGGCGACATCGACGGCTTCATCAAGTCGTACCTGATGAAGAAGGCGGCGGGAGCGCTGACCGAGACGATCGACGAAGAAGAGTAGCCGAGGCGGCGTCGCCGCCCTACTGCTGTCTGAACGAGCCCGGTTGGGTCCCGGCGATGAACGCCTCGCGCAGCGAGCCAGCCGTGCCTTCGTCAGTGGCGGTGCCGGTGCCCTTGTCGACGGACATGAACACGATGTTGCCCGGCGGCTCGAACTTCGGCGGATCCTTGCGATCGCCGATCCACGCCTTCATGATCTCGATCCAGATCGGCAGCGCCGCCTCGGCGCCGGTCATACCGGAGCCCAGCGGCTTCTTCTGATCGTAGCCAACCCATACCGCCAGAGTGATGTCGGGATCGAATCCGACGAACCAGGCGTCGCTGAAGTCGTCGGTGGTGCCGGTCTTGCCGCCAATCGGCCAGTCGATAGAAGCGGCCTTCGCGGCAGTGCCGCGCTGCACGACCCCGCGCAGCAGGTTGGTCAGCATGTAGGCGGTGTCGGCGCGAATCGCATCCTTCGGCTCGGGGCGGTTCTCCTCGAGGACGTTACCTTCGCGGTCGGTCACCTTGAGGACCGAATAGGGCGTCATCCGCACGCCCTGGTTCGGGAAGACCGAATAGGCGCTGGTCATCTCGAGAAGCGTCGCTTCCCCCGCGCCAAGGGCGAGGGAGAGGTAGGGCGGCAGCGGCGAGGTCAGCCCGAAGCGACGCGCGTAGGTGATTACCTGCTTGGGGCCCAGCTGATCCATCACCCGCACGGCGGGGACATTGCGCGATTCCTCGAGCGCGTGTCGCAGCGTCACCGGCCCCTCGAACTTCCGGTCGTAGTTCTGCGGCGAATACGGTGGCGACCCGGCGCCCCCGGGGAAGGTCACCGGCACGTCTTCCAGAATCGTGGTCGGCGTGTAGCCGCGGTCGATGGCCGCCGTATAGACGAACGGCTTGAACGCCGACCCCACCTGCCGGAACGCCTGCACCGCGCGATTGAACTTGCTTCGTTCGAAGCTGTAGCCGCCGACCATCACCGTGATCTGACCAGTGCGGTTGTCGAGCGCGAGGACGGCACCTTCGACCGCCGGTGGCTGGTCGAGCAGGCCGGTCGCGGTGTGCTCGGCCTGGTCGATCGTCAGCAGCCTGGTTTCGACGAGATCGCCGCGGGTCACGAGCTGCGCGGGAATCGTCTTCCGGGTCCAGGCATAGCCCTTCTTGTCGATTGTGACCTTGAGGTCGCCGGCGTGGAGGTGGATCACCGTCGCATCGACGTCCACGACGACCGCCGGCACGACGTCGTTGACGGCGAAGGGATGATCCCACCGCGGATGCTTGAATGCGTCGATCGTGTGCTTCTCGTCGAGGATGTTGCGCCGCGCCTTCCGGAACCCGTGCAGGTGGTCAATCCGCCGGAGTCCCGTCTCCAGGGCCCGGTTGGAGACGTCCTGCAGCCGGAGATCGAGCGCCGTCTGGACTGTCAGCCCGTTCTCATAGAGCTGTTTCGCGCCGTAGCGACCTTCGAGCTCCTTGCGTACCTCCTCGAGGAAGTACGGGGCGATCGTCGCCGACTGCGTGGCCGGATCGCCGCGGGTCACGACCGGCTTCTTCTTCGCCTCGTCAGCCTGCACCCGGGTGATGAATCCGACCTCCGCCATCCGATCCAGCGTGTAGTTCCGGCGCCGCAGCGCCGCATCCATGTTCACGTACGGACTCTGGCGGACGTTGCCCTGCAGAATCCCTCCGATCAACGCCGCTTCCTCGAGCGTCAGGTCTTTCGCGGATTTGGCGAAGTAGAGATGCGCCGCCGCCTCGACCCCGTAGGCGCCGTGACCGAAGTACATCTGGTTGCAGTACATCGTGAAGATTTCCTCCTTCGTGTACCGCTTCTCGATCTGAATCGCGAGGATCGCCTCCTTGATCTTGCGCGACCACCACTTTTCGTCCTTGAGGAAGAGCTTTCGGGTGAGCTGCTGGGTGAGCGTGCTGGCACCGGCAGCCTTGCGCCGCTCCATGAGATCTTTCACGGCGGCAATGACGATATGGGGAATGCTGAGGCCGAAATGCTGGAAGAAGGTGTCGTCCTCGGCGGCGAGGACGGCGTTGCGCAACGTCGGGGAGATGTCCTGATATTTGATCAGGACCCGCCGTTGGATCGCGAACTCGCCGACGACGTCACCGCGGGCGCCGTAGACGCGGGTGATCGTGCTCGGAGCGTAGTCGTCGAGTGCCGAGATTTGCGGGAGGTCGCCGGCGAAGGCGAAGACGACGCCGGTGACGGTCCCGAGCACCGCGGCAATCAGGAACAGGATGATCAGGCCCGCCCGGCGGGCAATCCGTACGACGTATCGCGCCATGTGCTTCCTGACTGCCGAACCGTCTGTCTACCGTGCGTCAGCCGCCGTGACCTCCACGATGAGAGGAAGATCCCTGGCTGGGGGCCGGCTTCGACGATTCGCGGGGGGCGGCCCGCTCCGGCGCACTGCGCGCCGGCGCGCTGCGTTCGGGCGCAGAACGTTCGGGTGCCGAGCGCTGAGGCGGAGGCGCGGCGCGCTGTTCGATCCGTGGGGATTCGCTCGCCCGCGGTTGGGGGGACTCGGCGCGCGGAACAGCCATCGGCGGCCGGGTGTATTCCCGGGGTGCGTACTGGACCTGCGGTCGCGCGCGAGGCGTCGCCTCACGGACGGGAGGTGCCGCGCTCGGTGCTTCCCACCGACGAGGCTGAGCCACCGCGCCTGAGGCCGGCGGCGAGTACGACGAACGCGGATCGCGAACGACCCGTTGGCGCGGGTTTGTCCCGGACGTCGAGTCCGGCGCTGCTCGTCGGATCGCACCGTCGGGTGCGGCGCGCGGCGCGCTGGTCGCCGGTGCGCCGACCGATGACCGACTCTGGTACATCGGCAGCGATCCACCACTGCGCGGAACGGCTCGAGGAGCCGTCGTTCCCTGGCCGACGTTGGACCGCGCCGGTGCACTCTCGCGTGTCGTTGGTGGGGTCGGGAGCGGCGCCGACGAGCCGCGCGGAACGGCATGATCGGCGCGATTGCCGTCGCGAAGGAAATAGTTGTCGCGGGCTGCCGCCGGGTTGGCCCTGATCCCGCTGCCGCCGGATGACGTCACCCCTCTCGTGCCGGCCGTGTGGATCGGCGCGGCCCCTCGCGGAACGGCAACCCCGCGGAAGGCCGGTGCCGACGTGCGCGAGACGAAGACTGGCCGATTCTGCGCCGCGAACACACGATCCACGTGGACGACCCGCTGGTTGACGTAGCCGTATCCGAAATGCGGCGCGGCGACGACCGTCCAGTAGTTCCACGGCGAGTAGTACGACGAGTAGTACGGCCTGCCGATGCTGACGTTGAGGGCGAACACCGCGCGGTTGTCGAAGCCGAGCGGGCACCAGCTCACATAGCCCGGCGCGTAGGCCCAGGAGACGTAAGCCGGAGCCCAGCGCGGGCCAGGAATCCAGAACCACGCGCCGGAGGAGACTCCCCAGCGCCCGTAGTGATGCGTCGGCCACCCGAATCGATCGTTGCCGACCCAGGTCCAGCCGTAGCGCGGATATGACATCCAGCGGCCGTAATAGTAGGGACGCCATCCGGTCTCGACCCGCGGATACCAGACGTAGCCGTACGGCTGGTTGTAGCGCCAGTCGCCTTCTTCATCGAGGACGGGCGCGTACGACTGCACTTCCGGCGGCAGATATTGCGCTGAGACGCCCGTCTGCTGGTCCCGCCGGCTCTCAGCCCAGCGATCGAAGTCGTCCCATGCCGCAGAATTGAACACGTAGGTGAACGAGGGTGCGAGGGTCGCGCTCGCGTAGGCACGCTGACCGGCTCGCACCGGTGTCGTGCCCTGGGATGTGAAAATGTCCGCCGAGCCCCGCACGACCGCGAGCTCCAGCTGTGTCTCGCGCTCGCCGTGCAGCATCGACAGGCGATAGTCGCCCGGAAGGCTGATGTTCACGGCGCCGGCGGGCGAGTCGATCCGATACGACACGGCGCGCGAAGGGCCAACGATTGCCAACCTGATGCGGCCATCGATCAACCGCAGCAGGTCGTCAGACTGCACGTCGACCGTCGTCCGAGCATCAAGGTAGAGCGCGCTGCCGTCGCCGAACAGGACCTCGACGCGCCCATCGGCAGTCCGCACTCGATCGCCGCTCATCAGCGGCATGTTCAGGAGGCCGCTCTCCGGACGACCGTCCCGTTCGAGCGTCGCGGTTCCCTCCACGAACGCCACGTGTGCCGGTGGAGAGGCATCCTGATCGGCCGCAATCGTGGCATCAGGTTCTTGAACAACGGAGGAATCGGGGGGTCTTCCGGGATCCTGCGCGCGCAGGCCCGGGGTGGCAACCATCAGCACCGCCGCCAGCGCCGTAACGAGGTATGAGCGGCGAGACATGGGAAGACCTTTCCGAATCGCGGATCCGGCGATCATCGCTGCAGGCTCAGGGGTGCAGTTTCGTGCAGTCAACGAGACAGTCTGCACGTAAAACCCCGGGAACCCTAAAGACGACGACCGGCCCAGAATCAGCTCGGGCAGGGTGGCAAATCGCAGTATAGCACCAACTTAGCGGAATGAGATCACCCCTAGCCCGGGTTCATATTGACAAGATTATACTCACATTTTATAATCCTCCAATTGTAAAGATTGCGCCGTCGTAGCACGGCGAGACGCGAGGACACACGACATGAGCAAGATTATTGGAATCGACCTCGGCACCACGAACTCGGTTGTGGCGGTGATGGAAGGTGGCGAGCCCGTGGTCATCACCAACCCTGAGGGCAGCCGCATCACGCCGTCGGTGGTCGGTTTCACAAAGTCCGGCGAACGACTCGTCGGACAGGTCGCCAAGCGCCAGGCGGTCACCAATCCCGAAAACACGGTCTTCTCGATCAAGCGGTTCATGGGCCGCAAGTACGACGAGGTGAACGAGGAGATGAAGATGGTGCCGTACACGGTCGTTCGGGCGACCAACGGCGACGTGCGCGTGCAGGCCGGCGGCAAGGAATATTCGCCGCCCGAAATCTCCGCGATGATTCTGCAGAAATTGAAGCAGGCGGCGGAGGAATACCTGGGCCAGTCGGTCAGCAAGGCGGTCATCACCGTCCCGGCATATTTCAATGACGCACAGCGGCAGGCCACCAAGGATGCCGGCCAGATTGCCGGCCTCGAAGTGATGCGCATCGTCAACGAGCCGACGGCGGCGGCGCTGGCGTACGGGCTCGACAAGAAGAAGGATGAGACGATCGCCGTCTACGACTTTGGCGGCGGCACGTTCGACATCTCGATCCTCGAGGTCGGCGAAGGCGTGGTCGAGGTCAAGGCCACCAACGGGGACACGCACCTCGGCGGCGACAACCTCGATCAGCGCGTGATCGAGTGGATCGTCTCGGAGTTCCGCAAGCAGGAAGGCATCGATCTCTCGAAGGACCGCATGGCGCTCCAGCGTCTGAAGGAAGCGGCGGAAAAGGCCAAGATGGAGCTCTCCAGCGTGATGGAGACCGACGTCAATCTGCCGTTCATCACGGCGGATCAGACCGGTCCGAAGCACCTGCAGCTGAAGCTCACGCGAGCGAAGTTCGAGCAACTGGTCGAGGATCTGCTGCAGAAGACGGTGGGTCCGACGAAGCAGGCGCTGGCCGACGCCGGCGTCGACTCGAGCAAGATCGACGAAGTGGTCCTGGTCGGCGGCTCGACGCGCATCCCGCGCGTCCAGGCCATCGTCAAGGAGCTGTTCGGCAAGGAGCCACACAAGGGAGTCAACCCCGACGAAGTGGTCGCCGTGGGCGCCGCGATTCAAGCCGGTGTGCTCGCCGGAGAGGTCAAGGATCTGCTGCTCCTCGATGTGACGCCGCTGTCGCTCGGCATCGAGACCATGGGCGGCGTCATGACGACGCTGATCCCGCGCAACACGACGATTCCGTCGCGCAAGAGCGAGATGTTCTCGACCGCTGCCGACAACCAGACGAGCGTCGAAGTGCACGTCCTGCAGGGTGAGCGGCCGATGGCGCGCGACAACCGTCCGCTCGGCAAGTTCCACCTCGCCGGGCTGCCGCCGGCGCCGCGTGGCGTGCCACAGATCGAGGTGACCTTCGACATCGACGCCAACGGCATCGTCAACGTCTCGGCCAAGGACATGGCGACGCAGAAGGAGCAGAAGATCACAATCACGGCGTCGAGCGGGCTGGCGAAGGACGAAGTCGACCGGATGATGAAGGAAGCCGAGGCGCACGCCGAAGACGACAAGAAGCGCAAGGAGGAGATCGAGACGCGCAATCACGCCGATCAGGCGGTCTACCAGGGGGAGCGCACGCTGAAGGACGGTGGCGAGAAGCTCTCCGGCGCGGATCGGGCGGCCATCGAAGCGGCGATCAACGACCTCAAGTCGGCGATGGAGAAGAACGACACCAGCGCGATCAAGTCCCGCATGGAGGCGCTGAACCAGGCGCAGCACAAAGCGGCGGAAACGATGTACCGCTCGGCGAGCGCGTCGGGGCCCGGCGGCCCCGGACCCTCGGATCAGCCCGGAGGCGGCGCGAGCGGTCAGCCCCGCAGCGACACCGCACAGGGAGACGTGATCGACGCTGAGGTCGTCGAGGAAGAGAAGAAGTAAGGAGTGGAAGCCGGAGCTGACGGTGCACCTTCAGCACCAGACGGCGCACCGTTAGCACCCAGCACCGTCAGCACCGTTAGCACCGGCACCATTAGCACCCGAGCACCGTCAGCACCCTAGCACCTCAGTATCAGCATGGACCTTTACGTCATCCTCGGCCTCGCCTCGGGTGCCAAGACATCCGACATCAAGCGGGCGTACCGCCGGCTGGCGCGGCGATTTCATCCGGACATCAATCCGGGCGATGCCGCCGCCCGGTCGGTGTACGTGCAGATCTGCGAAGCGTATGAGACGTTGGTGGATCCCGAGCGGCGGCGGGAATACGACACGGCGGGCGGTCACCATGCCGCGGAGGCATCGTCGGCGACCTTCGAGTTCTCGGGGTTCGATTTTTCAGCCGCGGCCCGCGGTGCACAGGCCGCGACCTTTACCGAGCTGTTCGCCGATCTCCTGCACCCGACCGACTCCACCGATCCTTCGCGACCGGAGGTCGGCGCCGACCTGCATGCCGCGGTGACCGTCTCGCTGGTCGAAGCCGTGAAGGGCGTCGAACGGCAGGTGGTCGTGACCCGGCAGGAAGTGTGCGCCGGCTGTGGCGGGACCGGTCATCGGCAGACGAACGAAGCCCGCTGTGCCGCGTGCCACGGGACCGGCAACGTCCGCTGGGCGCGTGGCCACATGGTCTTCACCAAGAGTTGTGGCGCTTGCCGCGGGACGGGACGCAAGCGGAGCGAGCGGTGCGCGGTCTGCTTCGGCCAGGGACGCAGCGCTCGCACCGAAGCGGTCGCGGTGCACGTGCCGGCGGGGGCGCAGCAGGGCAGTCGGCTGCGAATCGCGCAGCGCGGACACGCCGGTCGGAACGGTGGCGCCAATGGCGACCTGTTCGTCACGGTCCACGTCCAGCCGCATCCCGTCTATCGGCGGGAAGGAGACGACCTCCACATGGTGATCCCGATTGGGGTGCACGAGGCGGCGCTGGGCGGGCGCATCGACGTCACGACGCTCGACGGAACGATCGGCTTGCGCCTGCCGCCTGGCACGCAGGCGGGGCAGCGCTTCCGTCTGACGGATCGCGGCGTGCCACGCTCGAGTGGCGGCCGTGGCGATCTGGTGGTGGAAGTCCAGGTCGTGATGCCCGCCATCGAAGACGAGCGTGCGAGGGATCTCGTGCGGGAGCTGGGCAAGCTCTATGGAGATGGCGTGAGGACGCCGAGCTCGGGCATCTGACAACGATCCCGGCTGACTGGAAGTTGGACCTATGGCGAAGCGAGGCGGACCAGCCTATTACATGATCAGCGCGGTGGCGCAGAAGTACACCATCCACCCGCAGACGCTTCGCCTGTACGAACGCGAGGGGCTGCTGAAGCCGTCGCGGACCGAAGGCAATACCCGCTTGTACTCCGAGGAGGATCTCGAGCAGCTCGAGACCATCCTGTCGTTGACGCGCGACCTCGGCGTCAACCTCGCCGGCGTGGAGATCATTCTGAACATGCGCCGCAAGATGGAGCAAATGCAGGGCGAGGTCAACGAGTTCATGGAATACGTGAAGCACGAGCTCGCCCGCGGGCTCGGCGACTGGGAACAGCGCCTCTCCACCGCGCTGGTCAAGTCTTCCCCCACCGATCTGGTCCGCGCGAATCCGCCCACGGTGACCGTCGAACGGCCGTCGTCCGCGGTTTCGGATTCCGCGGCGTCATCTCAACCAGGGCACAAAGAACGCTGAGCCGTCACGCTTCGTCGTAAGATCCGGGTGTGGACGACGATGCGCTGCAGGCCTACCTTCGCGCGATCGCGCGCCTGCCGCGTCTCACCGCGGACGAAGAGCGTCAGCTGGCCCGTCGCGTCCGCCAGAACGATCAGGACGCGCTGCGGCGGCTCGTCGAAGGCAATCTGCGCTTCGTCGTCAGCTACGCCAAGCGCTATCGCGGATTGGGTGTCCCGTTCCTGGATCTGATCAATGAAGGCAACCTTGGCCTGATGGAAGCGGCGCGCCGCTTCGATCCCGAGCGCAACGTCAAGTTCATCACCTACGCGGTCTGGTGGGTGCGGCAGGCGATCATGCACGCGCTGTCGGGGCAGACACGGGCTTTCTCCTTGCCCCAGAAGCTGTCCGGCGTGGCCGCCCGCTTCGGTCGCCACGTGGCCGAGCTCACCGAGCAGCTCGAACGCACGCCGACCACCTCGGAAATCGCGCAAGGCCTCGCGATCTCCGAAGCGGACGTCGATGCGCTGCGGCGGATCGGCTCGAGCGATGTTTCCCTCAGCGAGCAGGTCGGCGATTCCGAGGGGCTCGAGCTCGGAGATCTGCTCGAGCAGGCCAGTATTCCGGCTGTCGATGATGAGTTGATCCACGAGGCAGGCGTGGAGCGCGTCCGCCTGGCGCTCGACGAGCTCGAGGACAAGGAACGTGAGGTCATGACCTTGCGCTACGGTCTCGATCGCGACGGCGAGCCCCGGACCTTGCAGGAAGTCGGCGACACGCTCGGCCTGTCACGCGAGCGCATCCGCCAGATCGAGGCCCGTGCGAAGGACAAGCTTCGCCGATCGAAACGCGCCGGCGAGCTGCGAAGCTACCTCAATTGATCCGCCGTTCGGCGACTCGCGATCGTGCATTGCGGATCGGTGAGGTGAGCGGTAGAATCGACGTGCGCCTCTCTCCCGGACCCACTCACAAGTCGATGCCCTGCGATCTCTGCGACGACACCGGATGGAAAGCAGTGACGACCGACGGCACACGCCGCGTCGTCCGCTGTGATTGCTGGCGTGCGGGTGCGACGACGCGGCTGCACGACGAAGCACGCATCCCGCCCCGCTATCGCGGCTGCGAGCTGGAAGCGTTCGTCACGTATCCCAACGACAAGCTGATGGCTGCCGTCCGGCGCGCCCGTCGTTTCGCGGACGAGTTCCCTGGCGGCGAGGCGGCGAAGAAGGGCCTGTGCCTGATCGGGCCGCCCGGCATCGGCAAGACCCACCTGGCGGTCGCGGTCCTGCGGCGTGTGATCCTGACGCGCGGCGCGCGCGGCCTGTTCTACGACACCCGCGATCTGCTGCGTCTCATCCGCAGCACCTACAACCCGCTGGTGCGCAGCGCGGAGATGGACATCCTGCGCCCGGTGATGGATGCCGACCTGCTCGTCCTCGACGATCTCGGGTCGGAAAAGCCGTCAGAGTGGGTCGAGGAGACGATGAACCTCATCGTCAACACGCGCTACAACGAACGGCGGCCGACCATCTTCACGACCAACTACGAGGAGCTGCCGGACGACAACGATCCGGAGGGGCTCAAGTCCCGCATCGGCTTCCGGATCCATTCGCGCCTCTACGAGATGTGCGACTTTCTCGAATTCGATGGCGCGGACTATCGGCACCTGCCGCCCAACGGCGGCGTCGACGACCTGGTGACGATGTGGAAGGTCAAGCCGAGTCGGCGGACGCTGCCGGTGCGATCGAAAGGTCCGGTCCGCGCCCAGCTTCGCCCCGGCAAGGAGCTCGGGTGGCCGGGCGGCAAGGCCGGCACCGGCGACTGACGATCGATCGCGGCGGCGCGCTCCAGCCATGCTAGGGCTCTACGTTCACATCCCGTTCTGCACCTCCATCTGCAATTACTGCAATTTCAATCGCGGTCTGTACGACGAGTCGCTCAAGACCCGATACGTCGCGGCGCTTCTCCAGGAAATCGAGCGAGCTCCCTGCCATCAGCCGGCCGATACGCTGTTCTTCGGTGGCGGCACGCCGTCTCTCCTCGACCCGGGCGATGTCGAGGCCATCATTCGCGCCTGCCGCGTCGTGCATCGTCTCGAGCCTTCGGCCGAGGTAACCCTCGAAACCAACCCCGAATCGGTGGATCAGGCGAAGCTCGACGGGTTTCGCGCCGCCGGGGTCAATCGCCTGAGCTTCGGTGTCCAGTCGTTCGACGACCGTGAGCTGGTTCGCCTGGGTCGCATTCACACGGCGGCCCGAGCAGCCGGGGCCATGCGCGCCGCGCGGTCGGCGGGATTCGCCAACGTCAGCCTGGATTTGATGATGTGGCTGCCAGGGCAGCAGGTGACGGACTGGCTGGCGAATATCGAGCGTCTGATCGAGACCAATCCCGATCACGCGTCGCTTTATTTGCTCGAGCTGTACCCGAACGCTCCGTTGAAGGAGGACATGGCTCGCGCCGGGTGGTCCCTCGCCCCGGACGAGGATGCAGCGGAGATGTACCTGAGGGCGATGGAGCGGTTGGAAGCGGCAGGCTTTCTGCAGTACGAAATCTCGAACGTCGCCAGGGATGGTTTCGCCGCTCGTCACAACCTTAAATACTGGACTGACGGCGAATGGTTGGGATTTGGCTGCGGAGCGCATTCCACCGTCGATGGCGTGCGGTGGAGGAATGTCTCGGCAACGGAAGACTACATCGCGCGGGTAACGGCGGGGGAAACCCCTGGTGTGGAGCGGCGGTTGCTCACCGCGGACGAGCGACTCGAGGACGCGCTCTTCACCGGCCTGCGGCTGACAGCCGGGATCGATATCGATGCTGTCGGCGCGCGTTACATCTGTGACGTGTGGCAGCGGTACGGTCAGGCGCTCGACCCGTTTCTGGAGGAAGGGTGGCTCGTGCATGAGGGGTCCCGACTGCGTCTGACGCGCGCGGGTATGTTGATGGCCAATGAGGTTATGGCGGTATTCGTGTGATAGAGTGTCCGTCTTTTATTTTATTGTCTGCCTGAGGAGGAGAGTGGGATGCGTGCTTTCGTGATGTTGACGTTCGGTCTCGCGGTGGCTCTGGCGCCCGTCTCGGCTCTGGCGCAGACGCCGCCTGCGGCCCAACCCCCGGCTACTCAGCAGCCCGCGACCCAGGCAGCCCCGGCTGCGCCGGCCGCGCCGAAGGTGCCGTTTACGACACCCGCCGGCATGCTGCTCGTGCAGATCAAGCCCGATCAGACGGCGGTCTTCGAGGAGATGGTGGGCAAGCTCAAGGCCGGTTTTGCGAAAACGACCGACGAAACACTGAAGAAGCAGGCCGCCGGTTTCAAGGTCTACAAGGCGCAGGAGCCGTTCGGCTCCAACACGCTCTACGTGGTGCAGCTCGATCCCACGATCCCGAGCAGCGACTACGACCTGTTCGCCATGCTGCAGAAGACGATGACCCCCGAGGAGTTGCGTGACCCTGCAACCGGCGAGATGTGGAAGAAATACGTCGGCGCGTTTGGCGCGGGACTCAGCAAGTTGAGCCTGACGCCCGTCGGCGGCCAGTAAGCACCCGGAGCATCCGGGCGGTGGGACGTTCTGTCGTCGTTGGGATTTGCTGCGCGGCCTGGCTCGCGGTCGGAGCCGGTGCCACCGCGCAGACCCCGCCGACGCAGGCGCAGCCGCCCGCCGCTCCACCGGCCGCGCCTCCCGGTACCCCTCCAGCCCAGACACCGCCTCCGACCCAGCCTCCCGCCGCGCCGCCGGCCGCTGAGCCGAAGGCCGCCGGTCCGCCCGTGCCGCGCACCTTCACGTCCGACGCGGGGATCATCTTCAGCGCCATCAAGCCCGGGAAGGGCGCGGATTTCGAAGCGGTCATGGCGCGGGTGAAGGAAGCGCTCGGCAAGAGCAACGATCCCCGGCGCAAGCAGCAGGCGGCGGCGTGGCGCGTCTTCAAGTCCGCCGAGCCAGGCCCCGGCGGCAGCATCCTCTACCTCTCGTTCGTCGACCCGCCGATCAAAGACGAGGAATACAGCGTCTCGAACATTCTGGCCGAGGCCTTTCCAGAGGAAGCGCAAACCCTCTGGCGGAGATACATCGACTGCTTCGTCGACGGTCAGACGCTGCTCAACCTGGTGTTGACGACGAACATGAACCCGACCCCGGTGGTGAAATAGGGCGTCGCCGCCTAGAACTTCAGGTTCAGACCCGCATACAGCCGTTGCACGTGCGTGTGACGGGGATTTCCGTTCAACGTGAACACGCGGTAGTCGAACCGCAGCCGCAGCGGACCCGCCAGCGACCACTTCACGCCGCCTCCGACGTTGATCCCGAAGTTGGTTTCGGTCGGATCGAACGCGGTCGACAGCGTTTCGCGGTAGATGCCGCCGCCCACGGTTCCGTAGAACTGCAGCCCTGCGATCGGAATCGGCGTCTGTAGAAGACCGTTGAACATGAACGTCCGGAGCTCGGGCGACAGCGAGAGCAGATCTTCGTTGGTGTGCGCGTATTCGAACTCGAAGCCGACGATGATCAGCCCGGCGCCTACGGCGAAGCCGACCGCCGGCCGATTCGACGGCGTCGTGGTCACCCCGAGGAAACCGGTGATGTCCGCACGCGCGATCGCGGGTGAGCTGATCGACAGCAGGAGGAAGGCCAGAACGGTCCGGGTCACGCGGCTGGTCATGCGCCGGATCGTACCGCATCTTCCGTTCCGCTGCGACGGCGCGCCCTCGACAGTATCGTTCGACTCGCCAGGCGGTCACGACTGGCGTCCGCACCGACGTGATAATCTCGTCCCGTGGATTTTCGGCCGACAGACGAGCAGGAACTCCTGCGGCGCACCGTGCGCGAGTTCGCCGAAGCCGAGATGCGGCCGCACGTGATGGAGTGGGACGAGGCGCAGCACTTTCCCATGGAGCTGCTGCCCAAGCTGGCCTCGCTCGGCTTGCTCGGGATTCAGTTCGCCGAGGAGTACGGCGGCGCCGCGCTGTCGGCGGTCGACTACTGCATCTGCATCGAGGAGCTGGCCCGCGTCTGTCCGGCCATCGCCCTGTCCGTCGCCGCGCACAACGGGCTGTGCTCGTCTCACATCGCACTTTTCGGCAACGAACCGCAGCGGCGCCAGTACCTGCCGCGGCTCATTCGCGGCGAGGTCCTCGGCGCGTGGGGACTGACGGAGGCGAACGCCGGCAGCGATGCGGCCGCGATGCGGACCACGGCGGCACGCCGGGGCGACTGCTGGGTCTTGAACGGATCCAAGAACTTCATCACCCACGGCGCGATTGGCGGCGTGATAGTGGTGATGGCGGCCACCGATCGAAGCCAGAGTCATCGCGGGATCTCGGCCTTCATCGTCGAGCACGGCACGCCCGGCATGACGGCCGGTAAGAAAGAGAACAAGCTTGGCATGCGCGCGAGCGACACGAGCGAAGTGATCTTTCAGGACTGCCGGATCCCCAGCGCCCAGCTACTGGGCGAGGAGGGCAAAGGCTTCATCAACACGCTGCAAATCCTCGACAGCGGACGGATCGGGATCGCGGCGCTCTCGGTCGGCCTCGCCCAGGGCGCATATGAGGCGGCGCGGCACTACGCGCTGGAGCGCCGCCAGTTCGGCCAGACGATCGCCGGCTTCCAGGCGATTCAGTGGAAGCTCGTCGACGCGGCGACCCGCATCGAGGGGGCGCGGCTGTTGACCTACCGTGCCGCGTACCTGAAGGATCAGGGCGCGCGGACGACCAAAGAGTCGTCGATGGCCAAGCTCCATGCGAGCGAGACCGCGGTCCGCGTGGCCGACGACTGCGTGCAGATTCACGGCGGCTACGGTTTTGTGAAGGACTATCCCGCCGAAAAGTACTTCCGCGACGTCAAGCTGCTGACGATCGGCGAGGGCACGAGCGAGATCCAGCGCCTCGTCATCGCCCGACAGCTACTCAGCCAGTGACCCAGCGTACGACCGCCACAGTCCGACCGCCCCTCGCCGATCGCGTATTGCAGGGCGACCCGCGCGCGATCGCCAGAGCGATCAGCCTGATCGAGGACGAGGCGCCCGAAGGCGCCGAGCTCGTCAAACAGATTTTCTCCAGGAGCGGAAACGCCTATCTGCTCGGCATCACCGGCGCGCCGGGCGCCGGCAAGAGTACCCTCGTCGATCGGCTGATCGTCGAGCTCCGTCGGCGGGAGCAGACGGTTGGCGTCGTGGCGGTCGATCCCACGAGCCCGTTCAGCGGAGGCGCCATTCTCGGCGATCGAGTGCGGATGCAGTCCCACGTCGCCGACGCGGGCGTTTTCATCCGCAGCATGGCGACCCGCGGCAACCTCGGTGGGCTCGCGCAAGCTACCGGAGACGCCGCCCTGGTGCTCGATGCCGCCGGCAAACAGATCGTCCTGATCGAGACGGTCGGCGTCGGCCAGGACGAAGTCGACATCGTCCGCACTGCCGACGTCTGCCTGGTGCTGCTCGTGCCTGGCGCCGGCGACGACGTGCAGGCGCTCAAGGCCGGGATCATGGAAATCGCGGACATCTTCGTCGTCAACAAGGCCGACCGCGAAGGGGCCGATCGAACGGTCGCGTCGATCGAAGCGATGCTGTCGCTCCAGCCGGTTGCCGAGGGTCATTGGCGTCCGGCGATCGTGAAGACCGAAGCCAGCACCGGGAAGGGCGTCGTCGAGCTGCTCGATACGGTCGAGAAGTTCAGGACTCATGACGCCGCCGCACGTGACGTGCGCCGGCGCGCCAGAGCCGAATGGCGCGTCCGGGAGCTGCTGGCGCATCGCTTCGTGCGCCACGTGCACGATCACGTCCTGGCGCGCGGCGAGTACGAGTCGCTGCTCGACCGGATCGCCTCGCGTGACACCGACCCGTACACCGTGGTCGAGGAGATCGTGGCCAGGACGACGACGGGCCGCGGTGGAATGGAGGGGCACGATCGATGAAGGCTACGCTCGACCATATCGGCATCGCGGTCAGCGATCTCGAGGCCGCCCTGGGTTTCTATCGCGACGCGCTCGGTCTCGAGATCGGTCCGGCCGAGGACGTGCCATCGCAGCACGTGCGGGTGCATTTCATCGCCCTCGGGTCCGAGCCGAGCGGAGCGGCGGTGGAGCTGCTCGAAGGCACCAGCGAGCAGTCGCCGATTGCCAGATATCTTGCCAGGCGCGGACCTGGTCTCCATCACATCACCCTGCGGGTGGACGATATCCGCGCCGCGCTCGCCCACCTCAAATCACGGGGCGTTCGGCTGATCGACGAGGAACCCAGGCCAGGAGCGCACGGCACACTCGTCGCGTTCATTCATCCGGCGAGCGCGCACGGCGTGCTCGTGGAGCTGGCGCAGCACGACTGATGAAAATCCGCCTGGGCGATCTCGAGCTGACGTCGTTGATGGATGGCTACCTGCGTCTGGATGGCGGCGCCATGTTCGGCACGGTGCCCAAGACGCTGTGGCAGGAACGGGCCCCCGCCGACGTACGCAACCGGATCACTCTGGCGATGCGACCGCTGCTCGTGCGCGGGGAGCGTCTCCTGCTCGTCGACGCCGGCGTCGGTGACCTCATGGACGCGAAGAGGGTCGATATCTTCGGCATCGATAGACGCGAGAGCCTCGACGTCACGCTGGCGCGCGAAGGCCTCGCACGTCAGGACATCGATCTTGTGCTCGCCACGCATCTCCATTTCGATCATGCCGGCGGCTTCACGCGGCGTGAGTCGTCCGGCGCCCTTGTCCCGTCGTTCCCGCGCGCCCGCTATCGAATCAGCCACGGCGAATGGGCGGACGCCACGCATCCGCATGAGCGCAACCGCGCCAGCTACCTGCAGGACAGCCTGACCCCGCTGGCCCAGGCCGGCGTCGTGGATTTCTTTCGCGGTGATGAAGCGCCAATGACCGGCGTGCGCGTCGTGCGGACCGGTGGGCACACCCGATTTCATCAGATCGTCTACCTCGAATCAGCAGGGAAAACCGCGGTGTTCGCCGCCGACCTGTTGCCGACGACGGCGCACCTCGACCTTCCGTGGATCATGGGCTTCGACCTGTATCCGGTCGAGACCCTCGAATTCAAGCGCGCTTTTCTCCGGGAAGTCGTCGACCACGAGTACCTGGTGTTCTTCGAGCACGATCCCGTGGTGGCGGCGGGCTATATTCGGGAAGCCGGCGGCAAACGATTTGTGGAGGCGGTTGGGGCATGAGCGTGAGGATTGGCATCATCGGCGGCAGTGGTTTGTACGACATGGCGGCATTGACCGATCGGGAAGAGCATCGCGTGACGACGCCGTTCGGCGAACCGTCGGGCCCGTTCATCATCGGGACACTGGCAGGGAAGCGCGTCGCATTTCTCGCCCGGCACGGCGTCGGTCATCGGCAGATGCCGACCGAGCTCAACTACCGCGCGAACATCTTCGCGATGAAGGTGCTGGGCGTCGAGTACATCCTGTCGGCCAGCGCGGTCGGGTCCCTGCAGGAGCGCTACGTGCCGCAGCACCTGGTGGTGCCCGATCAGTTCTTCGATCGGACCAAGGGTCGTGTCAGCACGTTCTTCGGCAACGGGCTCGTCGCGCACGTGGCGTTCGCCCATCCGATCTGCCGTCGCCTCGGCGACGTGGCATACCGGGCCTGTCAGACCGCCGGCGCGACGGCACACCAGGGCGGCACGTATGTGTGCATGGAAGGGCCGCAGTTCTCGACCCTCGCGGAATCGAAGCTCTATCGCAGCTGGGGAATGGACATCATCGGCATGACCAACCTGCAGGAGGCGAAGTTGGCCCGGGAGGCCGAAATCTGCTACGCCACGATCGCGTTGGTGACCGACTATGATTGCTGGCACCCGGAACATGACTCGGTGACGGTGGACATGATCATCGCCAACCTCGTGGCCAACGCGAAGACCGCGCAGCAAGTCATCGCCGAAGCGGTCGCCAGCCTGCCCTACCAGCGAACCTGCGAGTGCGCGACCGCGCTCGAACACGCCATCATCACGCGGCCCGAGTACGTCCCCGAGAGACTCAAACGCGACCTTGCACCAATCATCGGTAAATACATGAAATAGGACCGAGGGTCGAAGGTCGAAGGTCGAGAACCGAGGGTCGAGGACCGAGGACCGAGGACGAAGGACGAGCGACTAATGTCAACAGTAGTGACCGGATCGATTGCGTTCGATTACCTGATGTCGTTTCCCGGGAAGTTCACCGAGCACTTCCTGCCCGAGCACATGTCGCGCGTGAGCCTGAGCTTTCTCGTGGACTCCATGGACAAGCGGCGCGGAGGGTGCGGTCCGAACATCGCCTACACGCTCGCCCTGCTCGGGCGAGCGGCCGCGCCTGATGGCCACGGCCGGGCAGGATTTCGACGACTACCGGAGATGGCTCGAAGCGGCGGGCATCGACACCTCGCTGGTTCGCCAGATCCCGGACAAGTTCACCGCGTCGTTTTTCTGCAGTACCGACGTCGAGAGCAACCAGATCGCGTCCTTCTACACCGGGGCGATGGCGAACGCCGGCGAGCTCTCGTTCAGGACGATAGAGAACTGTCAGCTCAGTATCATTTCCCCCAACGATCCCGGGGCCATGCTGCAGTACGCGGAGGAATGCCGAGCGCTCGAGATTCCCTACGTCTGGGATCCCAGCCAGCAGTGCGCGCGCATGAGCGGCGATGAATTGCGCGAGGGACTCGTCGGCGCTTCCTGGGTGATCTGCAACGACTATGAATTCGAGGTTATCCGCCAGAAGACCGGACTCGATGAGGATGCGGTGGTTGACAAGGGTGGTGCCCTGATCGTCACAAGTGGGGAAAATGGTTGCCGGATTCTGGACAAGAGCGGCACAATCGCAGTTCCCGCCGTGCCGCCGCACCGGATTGTCGATCCAACCGGCGTCGGCGACGCGTTTCGGGGTGGTCTCCTGAAAGGTCTGGCGGTTGGCGCACCGTTGAAGGTGTGCGCCCAACTGGGCAGTGTGGCCGCAACCTACGCTCTCGAGCATCTTGGCGGCCAGAGTCACGCGTACACCTGGTCCGAGTTCAGCGCTCGCTACGAGGCTCACTTCGGTCAGTTGACGACGTTCGAAGCGCGCGGGTCCGAAGTGCGACGTCCGTAACCGGCTGGCTCGGGCCTCCGGGCACGACTCGGCGCAGTCCGCGAGTCCGCGGAACATGCCTTGCAGATTTCGCTGAGGGTCCCTGTGACAGGCATCGCTCAAGCCGCGCTCGTCGTGCTCGTCGCCGTGCTGGTGTCCGGGCAGGAGGCCACACGCCCCGGCCAGCCGCCGACGTTCCGCGCCTCGGCCAACCTCGTCGCGCTCAACGTCACCGTCGTCGATCGCGATTCCCATTATGTGGCGGGCCTCACGGCATCCGATTTCGCCGTCTACGAAGACGGCGTCAAGCAGGAGATTCGTTTCTTCGAGGCGACCAGCGTGCCCGTGGATCTGATGGTCCTGCTCGATGTCAGCTCCAGTATGAGCGACAAGATCGATATCGTTCACGAGGCCGCGACCGGATTTCTGAGAACGCTGAGGGCAGGCGACCGCGGATCGGTGATTGCCTTCGGCGATTCGGTCAACGTGCTTCAGGAATTGACGACTGACCGTGACGCGCTCGAGCGGGCGGTCGCCTCGACACAGGCGCGCGGTGGAACTGCGCTCAACAACGCCCTCTACGTCGCGCTGCGCGAATTCGGTCGATTCGCGCGCCGGGATGAAGGCATCCGCCGTCAGGCGATCGCGGTTGTCACCGACGGCGACGATACCGCGAGCCTCATCGCCTTCGACGACGTGTTGAGCCTGGCGCGTGGCTCGGGAGTCACCATCTACACCGTGGGACTGCAGACACGCGCCGCCGCCGAGCGGCTCAGCGCCGACGCGCAACATCGCTTTCTCACCGAAGCGGACTACGCACTGAGGACCCTGGCCCGCGAAACCGGAGCCCAGGCGTTCTTTCCAACCCAGGCGGTCGCGCTGAAGGGCATTTACGCGTCGATCGCCGCCGACCTCGCCAGCCAGTATTCGATCGGCTACGAGCCCAGCAGCGGTCGAGACGACGGGCGATTCAGGCAGGTCGCCATTCGCATGGTCTCGCGGCCCGACCTCAAGCCGCGCACACGACTGGGTTATACCCTCGCCACGGGTAAATCGATGAATCACGTGTCGGTCCCCGCGCTCTATCAGTGATCGTGTCCCACGCGCTACCATCGTCTCGATGACGCGCGCGGCGATCTCCCTCGTGGGCCTGGCATTGGTCTGGACGATGGCGGTGTTCACGGCGCCGCTCGGTCTCGCTTCTTCCTCGCGCGTGGTTTCCCGATCGGCTGGCCTCGTCTACGTCGCCGGCTCCGTCGTCTGTCACCAGCGTCCCGAGCGCTCGTTCGTCGAGGCTGGTCATCCTCTGCCGGTGTGCGCCCGCTGCACCGGCCTCTACTCGGCGGCCCTGGCCGGCGGCCTGCTCTCGCTCGTGCTGGCTGCCGGGCCGATCGATCGTGGCCGGACGCGATGGCTGCTCGCGATCGCGAGCGCGCCCACCGTCGCGACCTGGCTGGCCGAGTTCGCCGGGTTCGCGCACCCGTCGAATACCGTACGGGCAATTGCGGCGGTCCCACTCGGCCTCGTCGCGGCCTGGGTGGTCGTCGCGATGTTGGCAAACGATCGGGTATGATCGATCTCCGGTGACGACAAAATCGACGGCGGCGGAACGTTCCCGGACCGCGGCCGAGCCCGGTGCCCTCGTGCTGGTCTGCCTGCTGGCCTGGCTGCTTCCGGGGGCCGGTCATCTCTGGCTGGGGCGACGACAGAAAGGGATCATCTTTCTGGTCGTGCTGCTCTTCATGTTCGTGGTCGGACTGTTGCTGCACGGACGGTTGTTTCCGCTGGCTGTCGCCGAGCCGCTCGTTTTCCTCGGCGCCATCGCCGATCGCGGCATCGGGCTGCCATACTTCCTGGCCCGTCTGCTCGATGCGGGCAATGGCACCGTGATCGCCGTCACCTACGAATACGGCAACACGTTCCTGATGGCCGCTGGTCTGCTCAACGCGCTGGTCATCCTCGACGCTTTTGACATCGCGATGGGTCGCAAATGACGGCGAGTCATTTCCTGATCATGGTGTTGTTCGCGTTCCTGGTCTCGGTCGTGTTCGCGGTCCTGTTGCGCGACCAGCCAGGCGAGCAGCTGCGTACCGGAGCCGTCATGTTCGGCGGCTTCGTACTGGCGGCCTACGTGCTCGGCTGGCTGATGTACCCCTTCCCGCTGTGAGTCGGCTGCGGCTGTGGGGGCCGGTGTGGGTCCAGATGGCCCTCATCTTCATAGCCTCGTCGATTCCCAATCTCACGCACCTTCCCGGAGACATGTCCGACAAGACCGGGCACGGTATCGGCTACGGGCTGCTGGGGATTGTGTTGCTGCGTGCGTTCGCCCGCGGCCGTCGATCAGCAGTCACGTTCGGCGTCGTGCTGCTGACGATCGTCTGCGCGACGGCGTACGGGATCAGCGACGAATTCCATCAGTGGTTCGTACCCGGCCGGACCGCCGACGTGCACGACGTGATGGCCGACGCGATCGGCGCGACGCTGGCGGCCGTGGGAGCGTGGGCTATACTCAAGGCGATCGGCCCCCAAGAGCGTCATGACCTTTGACAACCTCCTGCTCACGCACGATGGCCCCGTCGCGACGCTGACCGTCAACCGGCCGAAGGTCCTGAACGCGCTGAACCGGCAGACAGTCGAGGAGCTCGGCCGAGCCGCACTCGCCCTGGCCGCCGACGACTCCGTCCGGGTTGTCATCCTGACCGGCGCTGGGGAAAAGGCCTTCGTCGCCGGAGCGGACATCGCCGAGCTCGCGGTGCAGACGCCGGTCTCGGCGCGGGAGACGGCTCTGCTCGGACAGCGAGTGCTCGATGCCGTCGAGCAGATGGGCAAGCCGGTGATTGCCGCGATCAACGGCTACGCGCTCGGCGGCGGGTGCGAGCTGGCGATGGCCTGTACCCTGCGCATCGCCGCGGAGACCGCTCGCCTGGGCCAGCCCGAGATCAACCTGGGATTGATTCCCGGCTATGCCGGCAGTCAGCGTCTGCCGCGCCTCGTCGGCCGCGGCCGTGCGCTCGAACTCCTCCTTACCGGAGATCAGGTCAGCGCCTCAGAGGCCCATCGCATCGGGCTGGTCAATCGGGTCGTTCCGGCGGCCGAGCTGATGAACGAGGCGCGCGCGTTGGCAGCCACGCTCGCGACGAAAGCGCCGATCGCGGTCCGCTATATCCTCGACGCGGTCCGACACGGCCTCGATACGTCCATGGCGAACGGACAGACGCTGGAGGCGATGCTCTTCGGGCTGGTCGCGAGCACGGAAGACATGCGCGAGGGGACCAGGGCGTTTCTCGACAAGCGCCGCGTGGAATTCAGGGGACGCTGAATCGTGCGCTCTCAATCGTCATCGGCGCCGCTCGGCGATGCTTCAGGCCTGCGACTGGCGATTGTGGTCTCGCGCTTCAACGTCGACGTGACGGGGCGCCTGCGCGACGGCGCCGTGCGGGCGTTGCGCGAGGCGGGCGCCGCCGAGTCCAACATTCACGTCTTCGACGTCCCTGGCGCGTTCGAGATTCCGCAGGCGGCGCGGGCAGCGGCCGAAACGGGCCGGTTCGACGCGGTGATCTGTCTCGGCTGCGTGATTCGTGGTGAGACCCCGCATTTCGAATACATCGCCTCCGCCGTTGCGCACGGCATCACCTCGGCCTCGGGCGACACCGGCGTCCCGATGGCCTTCGGCGTCTTGACGACGAACAGCCTCGAGCAGGCGATGGCGCGCGCCGACGACACGCCGGACAACAAGGGGCGCGAGGCGGCGGCGGCGGCAATCGAGATGGCCAGCCTGTTTCGGGCGATTGCCAACACGCCGCGTTCGAGCCGGTCGTCGGCATGAGCGTTCTCGACGGTGCGGCGCGGCACGAGGCGCGCGAGGCGGCGCTGCAGATCCTCTATCAGCGTGAGATGGCGCGGCTGACCCCGGACGAGGCGATCGCCGCGTACTGGCCGGCACGCGACGGCGGCGAGCTCGGGGTCGAATACCGATCGTTTGCCGACGGCCTGGTCCGCGGCACCGCGGAGCGCCTCGCTGACGCCGACGCGTTGATCGCCAGCCACGCCCACAACTGGCGCATCGAGCGCATGGCCGTTCTCGATCGCCTGGTACTGCGGCTCGCGATCTACGAGCTGCTCACCGAGCCGGCAACTCCCGCGAAAGTCGTGATCAACGAGGCGATCGAGCTGGCGCGGACGTTCAGCGGCGAGGAAGCGGTCCCGTTCGTCAACGGCGTGCTGGACGCGGTGAGGAAAACGCTGGAGAAGGAATGACCGACGAGCGTACCGAGCCGGAAGGCGATCAGCTGCGGCAGCGGCGCGCCAACTTCGAGGAGCTGCAGCGGCTGGGCATCACGCCGTATCCGCACGCCTTCGACCGGACCGATACCGTGCAGGCCCTGGTGGCGGCGCACGGATTGAAGGATCACGACACGCTCGAAGCCGAGCGCGTCCAGACCCGGACCGCAGGCCGCATTCTGGCGATTCGGAGTTTCGGCAAGGCGAACTTCCTGGTGATCTCGGATGGCGCCGCCAGAATCCAGGTCTACCTGCGGAAGGATTCGTTGAGCGAGCGCGATTTCGCGCTCTTCAAGCTGCTCGATTTCGGCGACTACGTCGGCGTCGAAGGGCACCTGTTCCGCACCAAGACCAACGAGCTGACGATCTGGGCGTCGCGCCTCGAGTTCCTCGCCAAGTGTTTCATCCCGCTGCCCGAGAAATGGCACGGCCTCCAGGACGTCGAGATCCGCTACCGTCAGCGGTATCTCGATCTGATCGTGAATCCCGAGTCGCGTCGTGTCTTCGAGGTGCGCAGCGGCGTGCTCGCCGCGATCCGCACTTTCCTCAACGCGCGCGGCTACCTCGAAGTCGAGACGCCGATGATGCAGGCGATTGCCGGTGGCGCGCTGGCGCGGCCGTTCGTCACGCATCACAACGCGCTCGACATGCCGCTGTTCCTGCGGATCGCGCCCGAGCTGTACCTGAAGCGGCTGGTCGTCGGCGGCCTCGAGCGGGTCTACGAGATCAATCGCAATTTCCGTAACGAGGGGATCTCCACGCAGCACAATCCGGAATTCACGATGCTCGAGTTCTACCAGGCCTACAGCGAGTACGGCGAGCTGATGACGTTGACCGAGGAGATGATTTCGTCGGTGGCGCGGGAGACGATCGGGACCGATCAGGTTCGCTTCGGTGAGCACGACATCTCGCTGGCCCCGCCGTATCGGCGCGTGTCCCTCAGGGAAGGGGCCCGGGCGGCCGCCTCCGCCCGCCTCGGCGCCGAGGTGACCCTCGAGGATCTGCGGTCGAAGGACGCGACCGCCGGGCTCGCCCGGAAGCTCGGCGTCGAGCTGCAGCCCTCGTGGCAGGCCGGCCGAATCGCCACGGAAATCTTCGAGCGGCTGTCGGAGGCCTCACTGGTGCAGCCGACGTTCGTCTACGATTTTCCGACCGAGGTGTCGCCGTTGTCGAAGCAGCGCGCCGACGATCCCGACACGGTCGAGCGATTCGAGCTGTACATCGGCGGCTTCGAGGTTGCCAACGCGTTCAGCGAGCTCAACGATCCGGCCGAGCAGCGGCGACGATTCGACGCGCAGCTGGCCGGACGCGCCGCCGGCGATCAGGAAGCGCACGCGATGGACGAGGACTACATTCGTGCGCTCGAATACGGGCTGCCGCCGACGGCCGGCGAGGGCGTCGGCATCGACCGCCTGGTCATGCTGCTCACCAACAGCGCGTCCATCCGCGACGTCATCCTGTTCCCGCTGATGCGGCGGCGTGAATGAGGAACCTGCCGTTCGAGCTGTTCGTGGCCACCCGCTATCTACTGGCGCGCCGCAAGCAGGCGTTCGTCTCGGTCATCTCCTTCGTCTCCATTCTCGGCGTCGGCGTCGGAGTGATGGCGCTGCTCATCGCCCTGGCGCTGATGACCGGCCTGCAGGGAGAGCTCCGCGACCGGATTATTGGCGCCTCGGCCCACGTCTACGTCTTCAAGCTGGGGAAAGGGATTACCGACTACGACGCCGAGATTCGGAAACTCCGGGCCCTGCCGCACGTCGTCGGCGCGGCGCCCGGCGTCCTGGGCAAGGCCCTGGTGACGAGCGCGCGTGACCAGCAGGCGTTCATCACGCTGAAAGGGATCGATCCCACCCTCGAGCCGACGGTGACCGACATCCGCCGCGCGATGCGCTCGGGCAGCATCGACCAAATCGTGCCACGAGCGGACGACCAGATGGACGGCATCGTGCTGGGAAAGGACGCGGCCGAATCGCTGGGAGTCGCGGTCGGCGATACGGTGCGCGTGCTGAGCCCCGAAGGCACTTTGACGCCGGTTGGCATCGTCCCGCGGAGTCGCAGCTTCCGCGTGGTGGGCACGTTCAGCCTCGGGCTCTACGAGTTCGACAGTGAGTACGGCCTGACGTCGCTCGCCGTCGCCGAGCGGCTGACCGGACAGGATCATCCGGCGTTCATCCAGCTGAAGCTCGACGACATGTTCGCGGCGCGGACGCTGGCGGCGCAGATTCCCGATCGGCTCGGCGCGGAGTACGCCACCCAGGACTGGTCGGACATGAACAAGCCGCTCTTCTCCGCGTTGTGGCTCGAGAAGATGGCAATTTCGATCACGATCGGGCTGATCGTCATGGTTGCCGCCCTCAACATCGTGGCCTCGCTCGTGCTGCTGGTGATGGAGAAGAACCGCGATATCGCGATTTTGAAGACCATGGGGACGTCGGCGTCGAGCATCCGCCGCATCTTCATGCTGCAGGGTCTCATCATCGGGCTGGTTGGCACCGCCGCCGGCTCAATGCTCGGCTGGATCGTCATCTTCGTGCTCGATCGCTACAAGCTGATTCACGTGCCGATCGACGTCTACCAGATTTCCTACGTGCCCTTTACGCTGCTGCCGCGCGATTTCGCGATCGTGATTCTGGCGGCGCTGGCGGTCTGCTTCGTGGCCACCATCTATCCGTCGCGCCAGGCAGCGCGGCTCGATCCCGCCCAGGCCCTCCGCTACCAATGATCGGCATCACTCCGCCGGCGCGGCCGGTCGATCCCCGACGGGGGCGGCGATGGCACTAATCGTCGCCGACGGCGTGAGCAAGAGCTATCGGGTCGGCAGCAGCACGGTGTCCGTGTTGCGCGGGCTGTCGGTGACGGTCGAACCGGGAGAGATGCTGGCGATTGTTGGTGCGTCCGGTGTCGGCAAGAGTACGCTGCTGCATGTGCTCGGCGGGCTCGACAGCACCGATGCCGGCTCGTTGCGCGTCGGTGACGCCGACTTCGCTCACATGACGGCCGACCAGGTGGTGGCGTTCCGGAACCGGCACGTCGGGTTCGTCTTTCAGTTCCATCATCTGCTGCCGGAATTCACGGCGCTCGAGAATACCGGGATGCCGCTGCGGATTGCCGGCGCACCGGCGGCCGAGCGCGACGGCCGCGCGATCACGCTGCTCGAGCGGGTCGGTCTTGCCGGGCGACTGGCGCACCGGCCCGGCATGCTGTCCGGCGGAGAGCAGCAGCGCGTGGCGATCGCCCGCGCGCTCATCATGTCGCCGACCGTTCTGCTCGCCGATGAGCCCACCGGAGACCTCGATGAGCACACCGCCGAGTCGCTCCACGACCTGCTGCGCGAGATGCATCGGGAGCGCGGGTTGACCTCGATTATTGCCACCCATAATCCGCGCCTGGCGGCCGCCTGCGACCGGGTGCTGCGCCTGGTGGACGGGCACCTGGTCGCCGAGCGCTGATCGCCGGACGTCTTTCGCTGACCGCCGACGGCCGATCGTCATACAATGCCCCCGATGCGCCGTTGGGGTGGGATGGCGGCGGCAATCCTCGTCGCGGCGTGCGGCGGCCGGTCGGCGCCGACGACGGCCGACCCGCCGTCTGCCTTTCCCATGCACCTGACCTCGGGTACCTACACGCTCACCTTCAGCATCACGGGCGGCAGCGGCGTCACGAGCGGGCTGGTCCTGCTGTGCACCGGATCGGTGGCGGTGACGCGAGCGACCGTGCCGGTGATCCTCGAGCGGGTCGATCCGGAACTGACCGTCCAGCCGCAGATGACCGGGGCCAGCCTCCGTCTCCGGCTTCAGGTCAGCGGCGATGACCGCCTGATCAGCGGCACCATGTTCGGCCATGCGGTCGCCGACGAGGGAGTGTCGGTGGACGTGTTCGGTACCACGCCGGCCGACGCGGCGCTCGTCTCCGGGAGCGTGGATGCGGGCTCGGTCCAGGGCATGATCCTGGGTCAGGTGCTCCTGGACGGGTCCGGGTGCACGACCGGCGGCCACAACTGGACTTTGACGCCTCGGCAGGCCATCCGATCGGAATGACGCTGACGAGCTGCACCACGGCTCGCCACAGCCAGACTGACGAGCGGCGCTGGCGTCGTTTCCGGTAGAATGCGAGCGGCGTCGCGAGGCTCTTCGCTGATCTAGTCGGGTCGGATAGAATTCGCCGGCGATCGGTCAGACCGCTGTCGTCACCCTCGACGCGCGTCGCCACGAGATCGATGAACTGCCCGCATGACACGGAGGAGCGGCGGCACGCAACACGCCGCACGGACCGAGCCCGCGGCGAGGGCGCCGCAGCCATCAACCCTTTTGAGGAGGTTCGTATGAAACGGGTATTCGCAGTGTTCGTCGGGGCCCTGGTAGTGAGCGCGCTTCCCGTCTTCGCCCAGGCCGACGCGCCCAAGGCGGATGTCGCCGCGGACGCGCCGAAGGCGATGAGCGACACGAAGTCGATGACGGCCAAGGGCAAGGTCTCGGCAGTCGCGGCCGACTCGGTCACGGTGGCCGGCAAGTCGGGCGACATGGTGTTTGCGGTCGACTCGAGCACCAAGATTCAGGCGAAGGGCGCCTCGCACAAGACCGACGCCATGAAGGACGAGAAGAAGACACCGCAGATCACCGATTTCGTGCACACCGGCGATACGGTCTCCGTCACCTACACGAAAGACGGCGACAAGATGAAGGCCAAGAGTCTCATCGTCACGTCGAGCGCAACGATCACGAAGTAAGCGCGGAGATCCAGCCAGTCGGGAGGACGGCCACGGCGGTTCACGGATCGCGATCGATCCGTGACTCGTGGCCGTTTGTCGTTGGCGCGAGGTAGCGCATGCGTCAGAACATCTCCAGCGGCACCAAGTGGGAGCCGATCGTCGGCTATTCGCGCGCGGTCCGCGTCGGGCAGGTCGTGCAGGTTTCGGGCACGACCGCCACGGATCCCTCCGGCGGACTCGTCGGTAAGGGGGACGCCCGCGCCCAGACGATTCAGATCCTCCAGAACATCCGGCAGGCGCTCGAGAAGGCTGGCGCGTCGCTGGAGCACGTCGTGAGGACGCGGATCTACGTCACCAACATCGTGCGCGACTGGGAGGCCGTCGGACGCGCCCACGGGGAGGTATTTGCGTCGATCCGGCCGACGACCGCCATGGTGGAGGTCAGCCGGCTCATCGATCCCGACATGCTCGTCGAAATCGAGGCCGAGGCCATCATTCCCGCCTGACGGCGTCTGGCACGAAACCGGCAATCCGCGCGTCGGCGGGAACCGCCGGCCCAACGCCGCGCGTCAAACCCTATAGAGCGTTAACTCTCGCTCCGAAACGAACTTACACAGTAGAATGGCATTGGTGGGGGGGTTACCTTTGCCGTATAATGTCGTCAAGGTTCTGGCGATGCCCTCAGGCCAAGTCCCTTACACATAGGAATCCGGATGTTCGAACGCTACACGGAACGAGCGCGGCGCGTGCTCTTTTTCGCCCGCTATGAGGCTTCCCAGCTTGGCAGTATTTCGATTGAGACCGAGCACCTGTTACTGGGTCTCATTCGCGAGGGCAAGGGGCTGACGAGCCGGATTTTTGCTCGGTCGCACCTTTCCCTGGAAAGCATCCGCAAGGAAATCGAAGGCCGCACCGTTTTCCGCGAGAAAGTCTCCACTTCGGTCGAGATTCCGTTCAGCGCGGAGACCAAACGGGTCCTGCAGTTTGCCGCCGAAGAGGCTGATCGCCTCCTGCACAACTACATCGGGACCGAGCACCTCCTGCTCGGCATTCTTCGCGAAGAGCGCTCGGTGGCCGCCACCATCCTCATGGAAAAGGGGATGCGGCTCAACACGGTCCGCGAGGACATCGTCGCGCTGCTGAACGAGAAGACCACGCTGACGCGGGTCAAGGAAACGCCGCTGCTGGCCGAGTTCTCGCGCGACCTGACCGAAGCGGCGATGAAGAACCTGCTCGACCCCCTGGTCGGCCGTCATATCGAGCTCGAACGGGTGCAGCAGGTCCTCTGCCGGCGGACGAAGAACAATGCCGTGCTCATCGGCGAGCCCGGAGTCGGCAAGACCGCCATCGTCGAAGGGCTGGCGCAGAAGATCGTCTACGGCGACGTGCCGCATTTCCTTGCCGACAAGCGTCTGCTGGCTCTCGACATCTCGCTGATTGTCGCCGGCACCAAGTATCGCGGTCAGTTCGAAGAGCGCCTCAAGGCGATCATGAAGGAGCTGACCGAGAACCCGAACATCATCGTGTTCATCGACGAGCTGCACACGCTGGTGGGCGCCGGCTCGGCCGAAGGATCGCTCGACGCGGCGAACATTCTCAAGCCGGCGCTCTCGCGCGGCGAGATCCGCTGCATCGGCGCGACCACGCCGGCCGAGTACCGCAAGTACATCGAAAAGGATCGCTCGCTCGAGCGCCGGTTCCAGGCGGTGAAGGTGGATCCGCCGTCGGAGCGCGAGACGATCGAAGTGCTGATGGGCGTGAAGGATCGCTACGAGCAGTTCCATCACGTCGAGTACACGCAGGACGCCATCGAAGCGGCGGTGTATCAGTCGAATCGCTACATCACCGATCGGTTCCTGCCCGACAAGGCCATCGACCTCGTCGACGAAGCAGGCGCGCGCGCCAAGCTGCGCGAGGCCGGCTACAGCGAGGAGTTCGGCGAAATCAACCGCAGCATTCGTGTTGCGGTCGAGCAGATGGAGACGGCCGTCTCGGAGAAGAATTTCGAGAAGGCGCAGTTCTATCGCGAGCAGGAAGTCCAGGCGCGCGAAAATCTGCAGTTCGTGCGCGAGAAGTTCGACGTCAAGTCGAACGCCCGCCGCGTCGTCGTCGGCAAGACCGACATCGACGAGGTGGTCTCGAAGTGGACCGGCGTGCCGCTCACCTCGATCAACCAGGATGAGGGGGACAAGCTCCTGCACATGGAGGACGCGCTGCACAATCGCGTCATCTCGCAGGAGAAGGCCATCAGCGCCCTGTCACGCGCGATCCGGCGCTCCCGCGCCGGGCTGAAGAATCCGAATCGGCCGGTGGGGAGCTTCGTGTTCCTCGGCCCGACCGGCGTCGGCAAGACCGAGCTGGCGCGCGCGCTCGCCAACTTCCTGTTCGGCAGCGACCACGCGCTGATCCGCTTCGACATGTCCGAGTACATGGAGAAGCACTCGGTCTCGAAGCTGATTGGCTCGCCGCCGGGATATGTCGGACACGAAGAGGGCGGACAGCTCACCGAGAAGGTGAAGCGGAATCCCTACTCGGTGGTGCTGCTCGATGAGATCGAGAAGGCGCATCCCGATCTGTTCAACATCCTGTTACAGGTCTTCGAGGACGGCCATCTGACCGACGGCCTCGGCAACCGGGTCAATTTCAAGAACACGATCATCATCATGACCTCGAACATCGGCGCGCGCTTCATCCAGAAGAAGGCGTCGCTGGGGTTCCAGTCCACCGACGCCAGCGCCATCAACCGAAGCGTCAACGACATGGTGCTGGGCGAGGTGCGGAAGACGTTCAACCCGGAGTTCATCAACCGCATCGATGAAATCATCGTCTTCGAGGCGCTCTCGGACGACGACCTGCGGACGATTACGCGGCTGCTGGTCAAGCAGCTGAACGACAACCTGGTCGATCGCAAGATTCGGCTCGATCTGGCGACCGAGGTGGTTGATTGGATCATCGAGCAGACGTGCAAGGACCGCTCGTACGGGGCGCGGCCCCTGCGCCGCGCCATCCAGCGGTATATCGAGGATCCCCTCTCCGAGGAGCTCATCCGCGGGCACCTCAAGGGCGGGGAGATCGAGGTATATATCGACGCCGGGTCTCTGGCCTATCGCCCTGCAGGCCAGCCCCAGGAAGGCCGTCGGCTGGCCTGAATTCGACACTCGTTTCGACACCGGCCGGGCCATCGCGCCCGGCCGGGCGTCGAAGGCGAGCCGCGAGGCCCGGGTGGGCAGGCCGCCGAGTGGCAGCGCACGTCTAAAAACCTGTAGAATCATCGCTTGGCGTCCTCCAGGCTATCCGTCGCAGGGACACCAGGTCACCAACAAGGGTTCGCCCGTCCGCAGACATGTTGAAGTTTCGAATACTGCTGCTGGCAGCGTCTGTCGTCTGCGCGGCATCAGCGGCTAGCGCGCAAACCGCCGGCGCCCAACGACCGCCCGCGCCAACTCCCGCGGTGCCCTCGCCGGCACCCGCCGCCCAAGCCCCGGCACCATCCGGGGCGGCCCCCAAGCCCACTGGGTCGTT
Source organism: uncultured Acidobacteriota bacterium (assembly GCA_963771415.1). Classification (GTDB taxonomy): domain Bacteria; phylum Acidobacteriota; class Vicinamibacteria; order Vicinamibacterales; family 2-12-FULL-66-21; genus CAWAZT01. Next base: position 760,375 of record CAVYTI010000002.1, read on the forward strand.
GTCTCTTTGCAACGGCGCCTACAACATCGGTCCGCCCGCAAAGCTGCCGCCAGCCGGTTCCGGGCCGCTCGTTTACCTCGTGGCCCTCTGCTTCGCCAAGCAGGGCGGGACGTCGGTCATCGACCCGCAGACCTATCTCTATTACATCCAGCTGCGGTGGAGCCTGCCGTCGCAGGACAAGTGGGTCCCCTACACCGACGCCTCCGAGGACCAGATCCAGCGGGACTTCAAGGCGCTCTGGGGCACCAACTTCCTGGACGATCTCTCGGCCGAGACGGTGGACTACGTCTTCTCCAACGGCGTCGTCGGCAAGATCGTGCTCTACAACATGGAGGAGCGGCAGCGCGTCAAGATCGTCGACTACGTCGGATCGAAGAAGGTCGAGCAGTCGAAGATCGACGAGGAGCTGAAGAAGAAGGGGATCCAGATTCGGCTCGATTCGTTCATCGATCAAGGGCTGGTGCGGCGCGTCGCCGGCGTCGTCCGCGACATGTACGCCGAGAAGGGCTACGAGTTCGCCGAGGTGAAGTCGGAGATCAAGGAGGTTCAAGGCGGTCCCAAGACCGTGAACCTGACCTTCAACATCACCGAAGGACCGAAGGTCAAGATCCGGAGCGTCGAGTTTCTCGGCAATCAGGCGATCACCGACAAGAAGCTCGCGGCGAAGATGAAGGACAACAAGGCGCCCGGTTTCCTGGGCTTCATCACCGGCGCCGGCACCTACCAGGAAGCCAAGTTCGAGGAAGACGCGCAGAAAGTCACCGACTTTTACCGCGAGAAGGGCTACGTCAAGGCGCGCATCGGTCAGCCCGAGCTCAAGATCCTCGAGGACGCCAAGGACGCCAAGACCAGGTTCATCGAGCTGCAGATTCCGGTGACCGAAGGCGAGCGCTACAAGATCGGCGAGCTGACGTTCTCCGGCAACAGCGTGGCGAAGAGCGAAGGGCTGCGGCCGCTGTTCAAGCTGAACGCGGGCGACTATTACAACGACAAGCTGATTCGCAAAGGGCTCGAGAAAGCCAAGGAGCTCTACGGCAGCGGCGGCTACTGGGAGTTCACGGGCTATCCCGATCTCGCGTTCCCCAACGACCCGCAGGACGCCGATGGCGACGGCAACGGCAAAGCCGGTCCTCCCGCGCCAGCCGAGGCTTCGGCCAAGCCCGCGGCCCCGGAGAAGACCGCACCGATCGTCAACGTGACGATGAGGATGGAGGAAGGCAAGCAGTACTTCATCAACCGCATCACGTTCGTCGGCAACACGACCACGCGCGACAACGTCATCCGCCGCGAGGTCCGCTTGTTCGAGGGTGGAATCTTCAACACCGAGGCGTTGAAGTATTCGGTCCGGCGGATCAATCAGCTCGGATATTTCAAGCCGCTCGAGGCCGAGGCGGTCGACGTTCAGAAGACCGGCGACGCCGAGAACAAAGTCGACGTCAAGCTGAAGGTCGAAGAGCAGAACCGCAATCAGATCACGTTTGGCGCCGGCGTGTCCCAGTACGAGGGCTTCTTCGGGCAGCTCGCGTTCCAGACGTCGAATTTCCTCGGCCGCGGTGAGACCTTCAGTGTGTCCGCCCAGCAGGGCAACCGCGCCAAGAATTACCAGGTCGGCTTCACCGAGCCGTTCCTCTTCGACCGGCCGATCACAGCGGGCGTCGATGTCTTCGATCAGGAGATCCAGTATCTCGGCGCCTACACGCAGGCGTCGGCCGGCGTGAACACGGTCTGGGGTTTCCCCGCGGGTCCGTTCTCCCGGTTCTTCGTCAGCTACAGCTACCAGAACGTCAAGATCAAGGATCTCAACCCGCTGTACGCGACGGCCGCCGCGGTTGGCAACAACCCGTTCCTGACCGACTCGCTGCTGCTCGGTCAGAACGGCGAGCGGCGGATCAGCAAGATCGGTCCGAGCTGGGTCTACAACTCGGTCGACAATCCGATCTTCCCCACGACCGGACGTCGCTATTCGCTGAATTTCGATCTGGCGGGACTGGGCGGCAACAGTAACTTCTACCAGACGAAGGCCGAAGGAGTCTGGTACAAGAAGCTGAACAACCGGACGTCGTTCGGCCTCCGCAGCGCGATCGAATACATTTCCCCTTACGGCAGCACCCAGGAACTGCCGATCTTCGAGAAGCTCTTTCTCGGTGGCGAGTACAGCATCCGGGGCTTCGACATCCGCAGCGTCGGCCCGCGCGATCCGACCACCCAGCTGGTCATCGGCGGCAACAAGAGCCTGCTGTTCAACGCCGAATATCTGATCTCAATCGCCGGGCCGGTGCGCCTGGTCCTGTTCTACGACGCCGGCCAGGTACGCGACCGGGGTGAGAACTTCAGCTGGCGAGAACCGATTACGAAGACGACCACCGTCGGCGGCTTGATCCCGTTCAGCGGCGATCCGTACCAGTCGCTCGGCTTCCTGCGCGATCCGTTGCCGGTCGAAACCCAGATCATCGGCATGACCAACGCCTTCAAGACGTCGACGGGGGCGGAAGTCCGGTTTTTCATGCCGGTCCTCAACGTGCCGTTCCGGCTCATTTTTGCGATGAACCCGTCCCGCGGTAACGTGCTGGACAACAATCTGCAGCCGGAGAAGCAATTCAAGTTCCGGTTCGCGGTGGGGACGACGTTCTGAGCCAGGGTTCCCGGCCTTCAGCGTCCGGTGCACGGTCCTCCTTGTGGAGTCGATCGCCGAGCCAGGATACTCGTACGGGGAAGCCGGCGACTGGAATCCGGAAGATGGACACTGCAAGGTGGTTGGCTGAAAGTACGCTGGTTCTTTAAAACGAAAGGTCATTATTCAGATGAAGCTGTCGAAGATGTCACTGAGCGCCCTGGCGCTGATGTTCGTGCTGACCGCCGGTCCTGCGTTCGCGCAGGCGGCGCCGCAGACGCCTCCTGCCGGAGCCAAGCCGCCGGCTACGCAGCCGCCAATGACCCCGCCCCCAACGCCGCCGGCCGCGGCGACGCCACAGCCGCCCGCGCCCTTCCCCCAGGGTGCGAAGATCGCGTTCGTGAACTTTCAGGTCATCGCTCAGGCCTCGGCCGCCGGCAAAGAGGCATCGAAGAAGCTGGCCGACCTCAACACGAAAAAGGTCTCCGAGATCAACGACAAGACCAAGCAGCTTCAGGCCATGCAGGCAAAGCTCAAGGACGGCGCCGCGGTGCTGAGCGAGACCGCACGAGCCCAGCTCGAGAAGGAAATCGACAAAGGTCAGCGCGACATCCAGTTCGCGCAGCAGAACGCCCAGGCCGAGATGACCGAGCTCCAGAACGACCTGCAGGGCGATTTCCAGCAGAAGGTCTTTCCGGTCATCAAGGCGGTCGCTGAAGAGAAGGGCCTCCACGCCGTGTTCAGCATCGGCGACTCTGGCGTCGCCTACTACGATCCAGGCCTCGACATCTCAGACGAGGTGATCAAGCGTCTCGACACCGCGAAGGCCGCGGCGCCGGTGAAGAAATAGTGCTGAGGGTGCTAACGGTGCTAAGCGTGCTAAGGGTGCGGTGCTAACGGTGCTAAGGGTGCTGAAGGTGCGGTGCTAAGGGTGCTGAAGGTGCTGAAGGTGCGGTCCTAGAATCCTGGGTCAGCTGTGGCTGTTACGGCCGAATGGTGCCAGATTGTCTGAGCAGCACCCTGAGCACTGCACTCTTCGCACCGCACCTTTGGCTCCGCACCGTTGGAACCGCACCGTTGGCACCGCACCGTTGGCACCGCACCGTTAGCACCGCACCGTTAGCACCGCACCGTTAGCACCGCACCTTAGCACCCTTAGCACTGCACCCTTAGCACCGTTAGCACCCTTAGCCCCTTTAGCACCGCAGCTTTAGCCCTCCCTCACTCTGCGGTATCATTCCCCGTCGTGCCCATCAACATCCCGGACGCAATCGATCGGCTCTGTTATCGCTACCCGTCGCCGCTGGTCGACGTCGTCACCGAGCATGAGCCCGGCCGCCGACTCGTTGCGGTCAAGAATGTCACGGTCAACGAAGACTATTTCCAGGGCCACTTTCCCGGCGCGCCGCTGATGCCGGCGGTGCTGATGATCGAGACGCTGTCGCAGGTCGCGACCATTCTGATCATGCACGGCCCCGACAGCGACACGATCGCCCGCACCTGGTTGCGCGGGGTGGACGATGCGAAGTTCCGCAAGCAGGTGGTGCCGGGCGATCGGCTGCAGCTCGAGGTCACCCTCGGCGTCTGCCGGAGCGCAATTGCCCGGGCCCGTGCCCTGGCCCGAATCGACGGGGCGATCGTGGCCGAGGCCCAGCTCGTCATGGGCCTGGAACGGGTCCGCCGGACCTCGAGCCGCGCGCACGCCGACATCCACCCGACCGCCATCGTCCATCCAGGCGCCGAGATTGGCGCCGGGACGATCGTCGGTCCCTTCGTCACCATCGGCGAGTTCGTCCGGATCGGCAAGGACTGCCGGATCGGGGCGTCGGCGGTGATCGACGGGTGGACCGAGATCGGCGACGGCAACGAGATTTTTCCGATGGCCTCGGTCGGCCTGGTGCCGCAGGACCTGAAGTTCGGCGGCGAGCCGACGCGCGTCGTCATCGGCGAGCGCAACATCATTCGCGAGTTCGTCACCATCCATCGCGGCACGGCCGGCGGCGGCGGCGTGACGAAAATCGGCGCGCGCAACCTGTTCATGGCGTACACGCATGTCGCGCACGACTGCCAGGTGGGCAACGACACGATTTTCGGGAATGGGGCGACGCTGGCCGGGCACGTGCTGGTCGAGGATTTCGCCAACGTCGGCGCGTATTCGGGCGTCCACCAGTTCTGTCGTGTCGGCCATTACGCCTTCATCGGCGGCTATTCGGTGGTGACGAAGGACGCGTTGCCGTTCGCCAAGACCGTCGGCAACCGTTCGCGCATCTACGGCATCAACACCATCGGGCTGATCCGACGCGGCTTCTCGCAGGACACGATCGCGAAACTGCGGCGCGCCTATCGCTACCTGTTGCACTCCAACACCAGCCGCGCGCTGGCGCAAATCGAGCGCGACCCGTCTCTCCAGTGCGAAGAGGTCAGTTACGTGGTGGACTTCATCCGGTCCTCCAAGCGCGGGGTCGGGCTCCGTCGTCCGAGCCGCCGGCTGGAGGAAGTGCTCGAGGACTGAGCGGATGGGCGGCCGGACGTTCAGTTGTGAACGACGGTGAGTGTGAACGAGACCGTCGTACCCGCGGTGATGTTGCCGACGTCGTAGACGCGGGCGCAGAAGGTGCCTTGCGTGGCGGCGGTGGCCGTCAGGATCGATCCCTGGACCGCGGCAGCGTTGTCGAGGACCACCTGGCAGGTCGTGCCGCTGTAGGTTCCCAGGCTGAATCCCATGGTGATGGTGCTGAGCGGCCCGAGCGTCGTCAACGTCGCCGTGACCGCTCCCGCAGCGGTCGCGGTGAACGGCTGAATAGTGACGCTGTTCTGGGCCACCGTGCCGGTGAAGGTTTCGGTGACCGGATTCGGTGTCGGGATCGTCGGCGTCGTGGTGTCGCTGCCGCACCCTGCGATCAGGGTCGCTGCGGCCAGCATCAGGGCCGCGAGACGCGCCCCGGTAGTCAATCGCTGCATGAACACTCCTCGTTACCGGATCCCTGGACAAGCAAACCCGGAACCCTATGGCAAATGAGTGGCAGATCGTTAAGACGCGCCGGCTGCCACTGCGGTCGTCGCATGATGCGCCCGTCGGATGTCATCGACCGATGACTTCTGGCCTCGGGCGGAGACACCGCGGGTGCTTTGATAGACTTACGAGCCGGTGGCCCGCATAGGTCTCATCGCCGGCAACGGCCGGTTTCCCTTCCTGGCGCTGCAAGGCGCTCGCGGCCTTGGACACGACGTGACCGTAGTGGCGGTCAAAGAAGAGGCGTTCCCGGAGCTGGAGCACGCGGCCCAGCAGGCCGGCGCGGAGCTCCATTGGGTCTCGCTGGGGCATCTTGGTAAGTGTATCAAGGTCCTCAAGGCGGCCGGCGTGAGCCAGGCGATCATGGCGGGGCAGGTCAAGCACTCGAAGCTGTTCTCCGGGATCATTCCCGACCTGACCCTGCTGTCGGTGTTGACCAAGCTACGCTCGCGCAACACCGATGCGCTCATCTCCGCCGTCGCCGAGGTGCTGAAAGGCGAGGGCATCGAGCTGCTCGATTCGACGATGTTTCTGGCGCCGCTGCGCGCCCGGGCCGGCACGCTGACCCGCCGCGAGCCGTCGCTCGAAGAGACCGAGGACTTCGCCTTCGGCTATCGCATGGCCGATGCTGTCGCCGGGCTCGATATCGGGCAGACGGTCGTGGTCAAGGACCAGGCGGTGGTGGCTGTCGAGGCGATGGAAGGGACCGACGCGGTCATTCGACGAGCAGGCGAGATTGCCGGCTCCGGGACGCGCATCGTGAAGGTGGCCAAGCCGAATCAGGACATGCGTTTCGATGTGCCGGTCATCGGGACAGCGACGATTGACGCCATGCGGACGGCGGGCGCGACGGCACTCTCGATTGACGCCGATCGCACGCTGGTGGTCGACGGCGAGCAGGTGTTCAGCCGGGCGAATGAGGCAGGAATAACGATCGTAGGGCGAGGATCGGGCCGTCCGTAATGGCTGACGACAGGATTCGTACGGCGGTTATCGGCGTCGGGCATCTCGGGCGCCACCATGCCCGGCTCCTGTCAACGATCGAGGGTGCGCGTCTGACCGCAGTGGTCGACACCGTGCCGGAGCGTGCCGCCGCGGCGGCCGAGGCGACCGGCGCGCGAGCCGTCAGCGATTTTCGCGAGGTGATGGATGACGTCGATGCGGTGACGGTGGCGGTGCCGACCGAGCTGCATTGCGATATCGCGATTCCGTTTCTCGAGCGCGGCGTGGCGGTGCTGGTGGAGAAGCCGATGGCGCGCACGCTGGCGGAGGCGGACGCGCTCCTGGATGCGGCCCGTGCCTCCGGCGCAACACTCGCCGTCGGCCATACGGAACGCTACAACCCGGCGGTGAGCGCGGTTCTGCCACTGATTACGAACCCGCGGTTCATCGAGGTGCATCGGCTCGGCGCATTTCCCGACCGCAGCCTCGACATCGACGTGGTCTTCGACCTCATGATCCACGACCTCGACGTAATCCTGTCGATGGTGCGATCGGAGGTTGACGGTATTGAGGCGGTAGGGGTGCCGGTTCTGACCTCGCGCTACGACATCGCCAATGCGCGCCTGAGATTCGACGACGGCTGCATCGCCAACGTCACGGCCAGCCGGATCAGCCGCGACCGCGTGCGCAAGATCCGGGTCTTTCAGTCGGACGCCTATATCTCAATCGACTACGCTGCCCAGGAAGTGGAAGGCTATCGGTTGATTCGACGGGATGGGGAGCGCCCGGACATCCAGGGCGGTCAGCTGCCGGTTACCCGCGAGGAGCCGCTCAAGCGGGAGCTGGAGGATTTCATCGGTGCCGTTCGCGATCGTCGGTACGCCGCTGGTGACCGGCGCCGCCGGCCGGCGCGCTCTGGCGCTGGCCCAGGCGATCGCCGACAAGATGACAGGGATCTGATTCCCCCTTGTCACCACCTCATCGATACGCATGTTCACTGATCTGAACGCATTCATCGCCGCCCTCGAGCGGGAACGGGAGCTCGCCCGCATCACCGAACCGGTGAGCCCCGACCTCGAGATCTGCGCCGTCACCGACCGCGTCTCCAAGTCTCCCCGCGGTGGACCGGCGCTGCTGTTCGAACAGCCGACCGGCTTCGACGTGCCGGTCGCAATCAACATGTTCGGCTCGATGAAGCGCATGTGTATGGCGCTCGGGGTCGCGCGGCTCGACGATCTCGCCGGAGAGATCGAGAAGCTGGCCTCGCCGAAGATGCCGTCAGGCGTGATCGATGCCATGAAGATGCTGCCGACCGTCAATCGGCTCCGCGACCTGATGCCGCGAACGGTCTCCAGCGCGCCCTGCCAGGAGGTCGTGCAAAAGAGCGGCTCGCTCGACGAGCTCCCCATTCTGAAGTGCTGGCCGGAGGACGGCGGCCGCTACATTACATTGCCGCTCGTCTTTACGAAGGATCCCGAAAGCGGCATTCGCAACATCGGCACCTACCGCATGCAGGTGTTCGACGGGCGATCCACCGGCATGCATTGGCAGCGGCACAAGGGTGGCGCGCAGCATTACCGGGTGGCTGAGCGGCTGGGCAAACGCCTGCCCGTTGCCGTGGCGCTCGGGCCAGATCCGGCGCTGACCTACGCGGCAACCGCGCCCATGCCCGAAGGACTCGACGAACTGATGCTTGCCGGATTCCTGCGGCGCGAGCGCGTCGACCTCGTCAAGTGTGTCACCGTCGACCTCGAGGTCCCGGCGAACGCGCAGATCGTGCTGGAGGGCTACGTCGAGCCCGGCGAGCGGCGCCGCGAGGGGCCGTTCGGCGATCACACCGGCTTCTACTCCCATCCCGACGATTACCCGGTCTTTCATCTGACCTGCGTCACGCGCCGCAAGGAGCCGATCTATCTCACCACGGTCGTCGGCGTGCCGCCGATGGAAGATTTCTATCTCGGCAAGGCCAGCGAGCGCATCTTTCTACCCTTGATCCGCAAGACGCTTCCCGAAATCGTCGACATGCACTTTCCGGCGGCCGGGATCTTTCACAATCTCGTGATCGTCTCGATCGACAAGCGCTACCCGGGGCACGCGCGCAAGATCATGAACGCGTTCTGGGGGCTCGGCCAGTTGATGTTCTCGAAGATCATCGTCGTCGTCGATCGCGACGTCGATGTCCAGGACGAGGCCGAGGTGGCGTGGATCGTAGGGACCCACATCGATCCTCATCGTGACATCCAGTTCACCCACGGCCCGATGGACGATCTCGAAGACGCGACCGACGTGCCCGCCTACGGCAGCAAGATGGGGATCGACGCGACGCGCAAATGGTCGTCCGAAGGCTTCGCTCGCACGTGGCCGACACGTATCCGTACGACTGCCGACGCAGGGCAGCGGGCGACCGAGATCTGGGAACGGGTCCGGCAAGGATGGAAGCCATGAGCGCGATATCGGCGAGCGAGGCGAAGGCCATTCTCGAGAGCCACGATCTGATCGCGGTCAGCTCGAGGGCCGACGACGAGCGTCGGCGTCGCCATGGAACGCGGACGACGTTCGTCCGGGTCATCGAAGTGAACATCGACGCGATCCCGGCGGCGCTGCCGGTCGGCTCCAGCGCCGGCGAGTTGAGGTTGATCGGCAAGCCGAGGTCCCTGGAAGATGCCGCCGCCGCCGTGGGCCGCGCCAGGGCAATCGGCAGTGACATTCCGCTCACCGCGTTCTCACTTGCGGATCTCGCCGACCTGGCGGGCGGTGCGATCGAGGGAGCCCGCGAGGTGCTTGGCGCCGTGAGAGCAGCCGGCCTTCAGGCAATTGCCGAAGCGCCCGTCGATGGCCTGGCCGATCCGATCGCGATCATTGCCGCGGCGCGTGACGCCGGTCTGCAGGTTCGACGGCTGACGGTCCAGAGCCTGCCCGAAACGGGTCGCATCCAGACCGTCGAGCGCGCGCGCGAGATTCAGGCGGAGGTCGGCGGCATCCGGGCGTTCGCGCCGCTGCCGCGAACGATCGCCGCCGCTCAGCCCTCGACCGGCTACGACGATGTGCGACAGGTGGCGATGGCGCGCCTCGTACTCGACAACATCGAGTCCATCCAGGTCGACTGGGTGCTCTACGGACCGAAGCTCGCGCAGGTCGCTTTGACGATGGGCGCTGACGATGTTGACCGCATCTCCGCACTCGAAGGAGATCTGGGGCGTCGGCGAAGTCCGATCGAGGAGATCAGGGGCAACATCCGCGCTGCGGGATTGGAGCCCGTCGAACGGGATGGATTCTTTGGCACGCGGGGATGAACGGGCAGGCCGCGGGGTGTGTGTGACGCATGGGCAAGACTAGGCTTGGGGCTGTTGGCTACCTGAACGCGCGCCCCCTCGTGCACCAGCTGGAACGGCGTGGAGACCTTTTCGACGTCCGATACGACGTGCCGTCGACTTGCGCGGCACTCCTGCACGCTGGCGATGTCGATCTCGGAATGATCCCGTCCATCGAGTATCTCCGCGGACCCGAACCGTATCGTATCGTCCCCGATCTCGGCATTACCTCCGACGGCCCGGTGGCATCGGTCGCGCTCTTTACGCGCGTCGCCGTCGGCGAGATTCGTCGGATCGGGCTGGATACCAGCTCGCGGACTTCGGCCGGATTGACGCGGGTTCTGTGCCGGGAGTTGTGGCGCATCGATCCCACCTTCGAGCTGCTGACGCCCGACGCTGCGGCGCGCGCCGACGGCTGCGATGCCGCCCTCGTGATCGGCGATCCGGCATTGTTCCTCGACGAGGGCGCGGCAGGGCTTACCAAGATCGATCTCGGGGCGGAATGGACGCGCACGCAGGGTCTTCCGTTCGTCTGGGCGTTCTGGGCGGGTCGGGAAAGTGCGGCAGGCCCACGCGAGGTCGAGGCTCTGCAGGCGGCGCGCGATCTCGGGGTATCCGAGTCGGACGCCATCGCTGACGAGTACTGCGGCGCCAGGAGCGCGCTCTGCCGGGCCTATTTGAGAGACAATATCAGGTACAGGCTGGGCCCACGTGAGGTCGCCGGCTTGCTGCGCTACTATCGACTCGCCGCCACTCATGGGCTCGTCGAGACGGCCGGAACGGTAAACCTCTACGAATCGCAGGACGTGCCACAGGAATGACCCTGCAGCAGATTGTCGCGAGCGCAGGCGGAGGCAGCCGGTTGAGCGCCTCGGACGCGCTGGTGCTGTATCACGAGGCGCCGCTGGCGCTCCTCGGCGCGCTCGCCGACGGCAGGCGCGCGCGAAAACATCCTGACGGCATCGTCACCTACATCATCGACCGCAACGTCAATTACACCAACATCTGCCTGGCGCGCTGCAACTTCTGTGCGTTCTATCGGCCGGTCGGCTCGTCGGAGGGCTATGTGCTCGGGTTCGACGAGATCTTCCGCAAGATCGACGAGACCATCGCGCTCGGCGGCGTGCAGCTCCTGCTCCAGGGTGGTCACAATCCCGACCTGCCGATCGAGTGGTACGAAGACCTCTTCAGGTCGGTGAAACAGCGATATCCCACGTTCAAGTTGCACGCGCTGTCGCCACCGGAAGTGATCCACATCTCACGGCTGTCGCGTCTGCCGGTCCCGGAGGTCATCAGCCGTCTCGTGACCGCCGGTCTCGACAGCGTTCCGGGCGGAGGCGCCGAGATCCTCGTCGATCGTGTCCGCAAGCTCCTGAACTGCTACGGCAAGGCCACCGCGGACGAGTGGCTCGATGTGATGCGCCACGCCCACCATGCGGGGCTGCGCACCACGGCAACGATGATGTACGGCCACGTCGAGACGGTGGAGGAGCGGATCGAGCATCTGGTCAGGCTCCGCGGTCTGCAGGACGAGACCGGCGGGTTCACCGCCTTCATCACCTGGAGCTACCAGCCGGAGCACACCGAGCTTGGCGGCCACGAGGCGACCGGCCTCGAGTACCTGCGGATGCTCGCGCTGTCGCGGCTCGTGCTCGATAATTTTCCGAGCCTCCAGGCATCGTGGGTCACGCAGGGAGGAAAGGTCGGACAGCTGAGCCTGGCGTTCGGCGCCAACGACATGGGCAGCGTCATGATCGAAGAAAACGTCGTGCGCGCGGCCGGCGCGAGCTATTGCATGGACGAAGTGGAGATCGTCCGCAATATCGAGAACGCCGGCTTCATCGCCAAGCGTCGCAACATGCACTACGAAATCCTCGGCGATCCGATGTTCCGTGAGCGCGCGATTCCGCGCCTGCTCGAGCTCGCGGTCGCGCGTGCCGAGGGAGATACGAGCCGCCCGCCGGAGATCAACCGCTACGTCGCGAGAAGCGCCGCTGAGAAGAAGGCGCGTCTCACCAGCCATTGATTAGCTACCGGGCCGCCTGGGTCCTTCCAATCGATGATCCTCCGCTGCGCGATGGCGTCGTCGCGGTCGACCGCGGTGTCATCGTCAGCGTCGGCTCCGCGGTCACTGATTCGAGCGAGGACCTCGGCGACGTCGTGCTCCTGCCCGGCCTGGTGAACGCGCACACTCACCTCGAGCTGTCGTGGATGCGTGATCGCGTGCCGCCGTCCGCCTCGATGCCCGCGTGGGCGGCTGCCCTCATCGCTCTCCGACAAACGACGGTGGCGGATGCGAAAGAGGCGATCGCTGCGGCGATCGGCGAGGCGCGCGGCTCCGGCAGTTGTGCGTTCGGCGACATCAGCAACAGCCTCGCGTCGTTCGAGCCGCTGGCCGCGGCGGGAGTCTTCGCGCGGGTGTTTCAGGAGCTGCTCGGCTTCTCGCCGCAGGACCCGGCGCCGATCGTGGATCGAGCGATCGAGCGGGCAGCGGCGCTGCCGCAGACCGCACGGTTGAAGCTCGCGTTGGCGCCGCACGCCCCGTACTCGGTGTCGCCGGCGCTGTTCGCCGCGATCGCTCGGACGGCGGCGGGCCCTCTCAGCGTTCATCTCGGGGAGTCGGTTGAGGAGGTGCAGTTTCTGCGCGACGGGTCAGGGGCGTGGCGTCAGCTCCTCGAACGGCTGGGCGTCTGGAATGCGGGCTGGACGCCGCCTGGCTGCGGGCCGGTCGCGTATCTGGATAGGCTCGGGCTCCTCACCCCAAACGTGATCGCCGTGCACGGCGTGCAGCTGACGGATCCGGAACTGTCGATGCTCGCTGCCGCCGGCGCAACGCTGGTGACCTGCCCGCGCAGCAACCAGTGGACCGGTGCCGGTCGGCCACCGATTGCCCGGTTCTATGCGTCGGGGGTGCGGGTCGCAGTCGGGACCGACAGCCTCGCCAGCGTGCAGGATCTGAACTTGTTCTCTGAGCTGGCGGAGATCAGGCGGCTGGCGCCATCCGTGGAACCGCGCGCGATCCTGCGCAGCGCCACGCGTGCCGGTGCCGAAGCGCTCGGATTCGCCCGCGAGCTGGGCTCGCTCGCGCCCGGCAAGCAGGCCGAGATTCTGGCAGTTCGGGTCCCGCCGGATGTAACGGATGTGGAAGAATATCTGGTCAGCGGGATTCAGCCGTTCGATATTCGCTGGGTAGAGGTCGAACCATGAACCTGAAGAACCGGACCCCGAACCCCGAACCCCGAACCCCGAACCGCCTGAGCACCTATTTTTCCTTCGTCAGATTCAGTCACACCGTCTTCGCGTTGCCGTTTGCGCTGACCGGCGCGCTGCTGGCGCTTCGCTCGGGCGCGCCCATGACCAGCGCCGACGCCCTCTGGCGCCTGCTGTGGATCGTCGTCGCGATGGTGGCAGCGCGCAGTGCGGCGATGGGGTTCAATCGCCTGGTGGACGCGCGATTCGACGCGCTCAATCCCCGCACCGCGATGCGCGAGCTGCCACGCGGGGCGATGACTCGGACCGAAGCATCTGTCTTCGTCATCATCGCGTCGGTCGTGTTTGTCGTCGCCGCCTGGCAGCTGGGCCGAACGTGTGCGGTGCTGTCGCCGCTCGCCCTGGCCATCGTGTTCTGGTACTCGCTGGCCAAGCGCTACACGACGTATACGCAGTTGTTCCTGGCGTTGGCCATGGCGGTGGCTCCGGTCGGCGGCTGGTTGGCGGCCGGCGGGCCGCTGGTGGCGCTCGAACCGTGGCTGCTGGGTCTTGCCATCGGCAGCTGGGTGGGAGGATTCGACATCCTCTATGCGTGCCAGGACCTCGAGTTCGATCGCGCGCAGGGGCTCCGCTCGATTCCGGTCCGCTACGGCGTGCGCCGGTCGCTGGCCTTGTCGCGCGCGATGCACGTTGTCGCGGTCCTGTGTCTGGCGGCGCTGGCGACGGTCTCCGATCTCGGGCCGCTCTATCTCGTTGGCGTGGCGCTGGTCGCCGCGTTGCTCGTCTACGAGCAATCGCTGGTCAGCGAGCACGACCTGTCGCAGCTGAAGCGGGCCTTCGATCTGAACGGCTACGTCGGCATCCTCTATTTCCTCGTGACCGCGACCTCGCTCTATGTCCGGTGATCGAGCAACGCCGCGGACGTTCGCGTTTGCGATTACCGGCGCCAGCGGCGCACTCTACGCCATGAGGACCATGGCCGCGCTGCTGGAGCGTGGCTGTCACCTGGAGCTGGTGGTCTCCGACTACGGCCGGCGGCTGCTCCGCGACGAGCTGGGCGACGGCGCAGCGATCGATCGACTGCGTGACTACCTGGTGACGACCTATGGCGATGGGGCCCGCGGCGGCACCTTTACGGTCCTGAGCAACAAGGATCTCGGCGCCACGATTGCGAGCGGCAGCCATGCGTGCGAGGGCATGGTCATTCTGCCATGCTCGATGAAGACGCTCGCCGGAGTGGCGCACGGTCTGTCGAGAAACCTGATCGAGCGGGCGGCCGACGTGATGCTGAAAGAGCGGCGTCGCCTCATCATCGTGCCGCGCGAGACTCCCATGAGCCTGCCGCAGCTGAAGAACATGGTGCTCTGTGCCGAGGCGGGCGCCATGATCATGCCGGCGATGCCGGCCTTCTATCAAATGCCGAAGACCCTCGATCACCTCGCCGACTTCATCGCAGGAAAGGTCTTGAGCGCCCTGGGCCTGGCGCACGAGCTCTACCCGAAGTGGGAAGGCTAGCCGGTGAGGCTCGCTCCTCGACGCCGACCGTGAATTCAGGACCGGTGAACGGCGCACCCGACAAGTCGCCTGATCGGATCGCGGCCATGTTCGACGCGATTGCCGGCAGGTACGATTTCCTCAATCATTTTCTCAGCGCCGGCCTTGACAGGCGCTGGCGCGCCCGGGCGGTTCGCGAGCTGCGACTGGGTAGCCGCTCGCGGATCGTCGATCTGTGCACGGGCACCGCCGATCTGGCGATGGCGACGGTGACGGCAGCCCCAGACAGCCGCATCGTAGGAATCGATTTCGCCGGTGCCATGCTGCGCCTCGGCCTCGTGAAGATCCGGGGACGGCGGCTCGATAGGGCGATCACCCTGGTCCGTGGAGATGCGACCGCGATTCCTGTGCGCGACGGCTGGGCGGACGCCGCGACGATTGCGTTCGGGATTCGGAATGTGCAGCGGCCGCGGGCGGCGCTCGACGAGCTCGCCCGAATCCTGCGACCCGGCGCGCGACTCGCGATTCTCGAATTCGGCGAGCCCCGCGTGCCTGGTATTCGCGGCCTCTACAACTGGTATTTCCGCGCGGTCCTGCCGCGTCTCGGCCGGCTCGTCTCGAAGCATCAGAGCGCCTATTCGTACCTGCCCGCGTCGGTCGGAACCTTTCCACCCCCTGCGGAGTTCGCCGCCATGGTTTCTTCACATGGTTTTGTCGAGGTTCGCGCCGTCCCCCTAACCCTAGGGGTCGTCTATCTCTATACGGCCACGCGCCGCCAGGACCGTTGAGCTCGGGCCGAGTATCATTCGGCATTTGCCGCCTGGCATTGCTATAATCGTTCTAAGTCCCTCATGTACTTCGATTTCGAGGATCATCGGCCAGAAACACCCATCCTCGAGCGGTCTCTCACCCGGCTCGAGCAGATTCTGCTCACGATTGTTGCCTACCTGCTGATCGTGATTGCGCTCATCGTGTATCCGAAGTTGCCGTTCGTGCGGGCCGCCGAAGCGGCGCGCCAGAAGGCGCTCGAGGAGCAGCGCCTCAAGCAGGAGGAGTTGCGCAGCCAAGTGACGTTTGCCTTCGCGCAGCCGAACCTGCCGCAGCAGGCGCCGAAGCGCCCGAAGTTCCTGTCGGACGAGACGCACAAGGCACAGACGCTCGAGCGGCCGCCGAATCCGAAGAACGACACGCCGTTCTCGCGCGGCAACACCCCCGACCGTGTCGTCGAAGCGCCCAAGCGGTCGGAGACCCCGCAGCAGCAGAGCGCCACATCACCGTCGCCGCCCGCGGCGCAGAGCGTGATGCAGCTCCCGATCGCGCCCGATGCGACCATCGCCCGCAACACCGATCGATCGAACAACCCGACCCTCCACGGGCCGCCGACGAACGTGCTGACCGACGCCATCCGCAACGTGCAGAAGTACACCAACGGGCAGTCGCTGCAGAACGTCCAGGGCAACGGCGACTTCGGACCGTCGTTCCAGTTCGACAGCAAAGGAGTGGACTTCGGATCGTGGCTCCGGCGGTTCAAGGCGCAGGTCTATCGGAACTGGCTGATTCCGTACGCCGCGATGGCGTTGCACGGCCACACCGTCCTCCAGTTCACGATCCGTAAGGACGGCGCCATCTCCGAGCTGCACATCCTGCAACCGTCGAGCGTCGAGGCGTTCACGAGCGCCGCCGCCAATGCGATCAAAGCGTCGAACCCGACCATCCCGCTGCCGTCCGAGTATCCCGACGATCAGATGGTGATGACGGTCATCTTCTATTACAACGAGATGCCACCCGGGGGCGGCACTCAGTGATGCCGACGCGGACACAGCAGCTCGGTCTCTTCCTCGTCCTCACCGTTCTGGCCGTCTACGCTCTCGCCCGCACTTACCTGGGTTGAGGCCGTGACGCCGGCTGCGTCCCATCCTCATCTCGTCGCCATCGTCGGTCCCACGGCGACGGGCAAGAGCGCGCTTGGAATCGCTCTCGCGCGCCGATTCAACGGCGAGATCGTCAGCTGCGATTCGACCGCCGTCTATCGCGGGTTCGATATCGGGACCGACAAGGTGCCGCCGGGCGAACAGGAGGGAGTGCCTCACCATATGGTGGACGTCGTCGATCCGACCACGGAGTATTCGGCGGCACGGTACGCGCGCGAGGCGGCGACGGTGGTTCGCGACATCACCAGACGAGGCCGTCTGCCGATTCTGGTCGGAGGGACCGGGTTTTACTATCGCGCCCTGACGAGGGGCTTGTTCGACGGACCGAGCCGTGATGAACCGTTGCGTCGGCGTCTCGAACGGGTGGCAGAGGGTCGCGGTCCCGACACCTTGCATCGATGGCTGGCACGCGTCGATCCGCCGTCAGCCGCCCGTATTCAGCCGCGCGACGTCAAGCGCCTCGTGCGGGCGCTCGAAGTCTGGCTGCTGACGCGTCGGCCGCTGACCGAACACTTCGCCCGGACCACTCCGCCGTTGCCCGAATACGGCATGACGACCATCGGCCTGGAGATCTCCCGCGAGGCGACTGCGGATCGCGTGGCCCGCCGTGTCGAGGTGCAGTTCCAGCGCGGCGTCGTCGCCGAGGTGAAAACGCTGCTGGCGCAGAACGTTCCCGAGCGCGCGTTGCCTTTTACCGGCCTGGTCTACCGCCAGATTCTCGAGCTCCTGCATGGTGTGCGGGACGAGGCCGAGACGCGCGCGCTGATCGTTCGTGAGAACCGCCACTATGCCAAGCGTCAGTTGATCTGGTTCCGGAAAGAGCCTAATGTACGCTGGATTCGCGCCGCGGGCGAAGAGCCGGAGACGCAGGCCCTGGCCGGCGGGATCTTGAGCGGCGACGCGCTTCTGCCGACATGACCCCTCATCTCCGCGGGACCAATCTCTTCTTCGACCTGTGACTGCTCCCTTCAATCGAGTGATTCTCGTCGTCCTCGACAGCGTGGGCGTGGGCGAGTTGCCCGACGCCGACGCGTATGGCGATCGCGGTAGCGACACGCTCGGTAACATCTCGCGAGCGATTCCGCTGCGGCTTCCCACGCTGCGATCGCTCGGCCTGCCGCAGGTCGCTCGCGTGAAGGGGATGATGCGCGTCGATCGACCACGCGGTGCGTTCGGCCGGATGGCCGAGCGGTCGCCAGGCAAGGACTCCGTCACCGGCCATTGGGAGTTGACCGGCGTCATCCTGCCCCATGCCTTCCCGACGTTTCCGAACGGGTTTCCCCGGGACTTGATCGATCGCTTTGAGGCCCGCATCGGCCGTCGTACGCTCGGCAACAAGGCAGCGTCGGGCACGATGATCATCGACGAGCTGGGACCGGAGCATATGCGGACCGGTTTCCCGATCGTCTACACGTCGGCCGACAGCGTGTTTCAGATCGCGGCGCACGAAGACGTCATTGCCGTTCCCGAGCTCTATCGCATCTGCGAGGTTGCTTACGAGCTGGCCGCGGAGGGGATGGGCATCGGCCGGGTGATTGCCCGACCGTTCGTTGGCGTTCCCGGAACGTTCTCCCGGACAGCCAACCGACACGACTACGCGTTGCCGCCCTCGGGCCGGACTCTTCTCGACACGCTGACCGCCGCCGGCCACACGGTCTTCGCAATCGGCAAGATTCAGGATCTGTTCGCCGGTCGCGGCGTCACCGCCGCGGTACATACGCGCAGCGACGATCATGGGGTCGACGAGATCGAGCAGGCGATGTCGAAGGTGCCGGCGGGGATGATCTTCGCCAATCTGGTCGACTTCGACACGCTCTACGGCCATCGGAACGATCCGGCCGGCTACGCCGCCAACCTCGAACGCTTCGACACGCGCCTGGCGGCCTTGTTGCCGAAGCTGCAGCCACGCGACCTGCTGATCATCACCGCCGACCACGGCAACGATCCGACCACCGCGAGCACCGACCATGCGCGCGAGTACGTGCCGATCTTCGCTGTCGGCCAGGCTGTGACGCCGGGCGTGGATCTCGGCACGCGCCAATCGTTCGCCGACCTGGGACAGACGATTGCCGACGTGTTTGGCGTGCCGCCGCTCGACAACGGCACCAGCTTCCTCGAGGCAATTGTGACGAGCCCTGGCCGACCGGGCTAGCAGGGTGATGAAAAGGGCTTCACGTCAAATTGTGGTTAACTCATTGGCAGCGATGTCAATCCGCGAAGAGCTCGAAGCCCGCGAGCATCAGATTCTGGCGCCCGAGGCGGCCAAGAGCGGCAACTCCAAGGGCCGGCTGCGGCCCGAGCCCGAAGATGCGATCCGTCCGGCTTTTCAGCACGACCGCGACCGTGTGATTCACTGCAAGGCGTTCCGGCGTCTGAAGCACAAGACGCAGGTGTTCTTCGCCCCGACCGGCGATCACTATCGGACGCGGCTGACGCACACGCTGGAGGTCTCGCAGATCGGCCGCAGCATCGCCAAGGTGCTGCGCCTGAACGAAGAGCTGACCGAAGCCATCGCGCTCGGCCACGATCTCGGTCATACCCCGTTCGGCCATGCCGGAGAACGGGTGCTGCAATCGCTCGTGCCCGGCGGGTTCGAACACTACGAGCAGAGCCTTCGCATCGTAGACATCCTCGAGAACGACGGGCAAGGCCTCAACCTGACCTGGGAGGTCCGCGACGGGATTGCGCGGCACTCAAAGGGCAAGCACGGCGTTCCCGTCGGCGCCGACGCCGCGCACCGGGCCAGCACGATCGAAGGGCAGATTGCCCGCGTCGCCGACATCATCGCTTACGTGAATCACGACATTGACGATGCGGTCAGGGCGGGGTTGCTGCGGTCGGAGGACCTGCCGGTCGAGAGAACCGACGTTCTGGGCCAGACCTCCTCGCAGCGCATCGGGACGATGGTGACCGACGTCGTGGTGCAGACGCTGGCGGGCGGGTTGACGGAAGTGCGGATGAGCGACGCGGTGCTCGAAGCGACAATCGGGCTGCGCAGCTTCCTGTTCGAAGCCGTGTACGAAAACGAGACGGCGACCGCCGAATTCAAGAAGGCGGCAGGCGTGCTCGGCGGCTTGTGGGAGAAGGTTCGTGAGCGGCCTGAGGAGTACCTGGATCTCCGGACCATCAAGCAGGAGGGGTTGGACGCCGCCGCGAGGGACTTCGTGGCGGGGATGACCGACCGCTATGCCGTCAACCTGTACGAGCAACTGTTCGTGCCAAAGCCGTGGGTCTCCCTCCAGCAATTCTAGGCATTTGCCCCGTTTATCGTCCGTTTCCGCGGCATTTCCCGTTATAATGGGGGGTTCCCGCTGGGTCGGGAGAAGTTCCCGTGGCGATGCAGTTTGACCTAACGCACCTGGGCCGGCACGGCCGTGGCCCCGAGCACGTCGATCGAACATTCGAGCCGTCAGCGTTTACGCCCGGCGATCCCGACGACTACACAATCGCGGGGCCCGTACGGCTGGTCATGGACGTGCAGCGCGAGAGCGATCGCGTCTATCGGGTTGCGGGCACGGTGGCGGCACAGCTGGTCGTCGAGTGCGGCCGGTGCCTGGAGCCCTACGAGGTGCCGGTCGAGAGCGTCTTCGATCTTCGCTACGTGCCGCGTGAACAGAACGCCGGCGAGGGGGAACGCGAGATCGGTGAAGACGATCTGACGACGGCGTACTACTCGGAGGCGGCGCTCGATCTGGCGGAGCTCATGCGCGAGCAGTTCCAGCTCGCGCTGCCAATGAAGCCCCTCTGCTCGCAGACCTGCAAGGGATTGTGTCCCGAGTGCGGCACCAACCGTAACAGCGCTGCCTGCGGATGCGCGCCTCAGCGGCAGGACTCGCGGCTCGGCCTGTTGAAAGAACTGCTCGACGGTCCGGGCCGAACCAAATAACCGGGCGCATGACAGCCCGATCGAACTCGACTAGAAGGAGATCGTACTTTGCCGAACCCCAAACGACGACATTCGAAGACCAGAACGGCCAAGCGCCGGACGCACGACGCCTTGAAGCCCGTGGGTCGGAGCGAGTGTCCACAGTGCCACGAGGCCAAGACCCCGCATCGGGTCTGTCCGCATTGCGGTCACTATCGCGGCCGTCAGGTGCGTGCCGTCGACGAGGCATAACGATCGGCTTCGAGCTTCCGGTCTGTCGCCGGTGGCCCGTGATAACCGGCACCTGACGTGCGCATAGCCATCGACGCCATCGGAGGCGATGAAGGGGCCGCCGTCGTCGTCGACGGGGCGCTGGTCGCCGCTCGACACCTGCAGGTCGGATTGCTGCTCGTTGGCGACGGCGGCGCAATCGAGGCCGAGCTCTCGCGTCACCCGGCGGCGAGGGGCATCGATCTCCAGATCGAGCACGCGCCGGAGCGCGTCGAGATGGGAGAGCCACCGATGGCGGCGCTCCGACGCAAACCGAGAGCCTCGATCCGGGTCGCTGCCGAAGCGGTGCGGGATGGCCTGGCCGCCGCGGTCTTCAGCGCCGGCCACACCGGCGCATCCGTGATGGCAGGTCACGCAGCGTTCGGCTTGCTCCCCGGCCTCGACCGACCGGCGCTTGGCCACGATCATCCCCACGCGTCGAGCACCTGCCGTGCTGCTCGATTCCGGTGCCAGCGTGGGATGCCGCGCGTCCCATCTGGTGCAGTTCGCGGTCATGGGCTCGGCGTACGCGCGCGTCGCGTTGGGACGCGAGCGACCCACCGTCGGCCTGCTGTCGGTCGGTGAAGAGGAGAGCAAGGGCAACGAGTTGACGCGCGAGGCCCATCGGCTGCTCAAGGAATCGCCGGTCCACTTCGTCGGCAACGTCGAAGGACGCGACGTGTTCGCAGGCGATGCGGACGTGATCGTGTGCGACGGCTTTACCGGCAACGTCACACTGAAGGTCAGTGAGGGTCTGGTCGAGACCGTGGAATCGCTCCTGCGCGACGAGCTGTTCGCGACGTTCAGCGGACGAATGGGATTCGCCCTCTCACGGCAGGCATTCCGACGGTTCCGGCGAAGGGTCGACTATTCCGAATACGGTGGCGCACCACTCGTCGGCCTCAACGGCCTCTGCATCGTCGGTCACGGGAAATCGTCGGCCAAGGCCGTCGCCAACGCCGTGACCATGGCCGTGCGAGGCGTCCGCGAGGATCTGGTCGGCCGACTGCTGCGGGACCTCGAAGGGGTCAGGATGTGATTTCTTTTGTTTTTCCCGGGCAGGGTGCGCAGCGGGTGGGAATGGGGCAGGCGCTGGCCGATGCATTTCCGATTTGCCGCCAGACGTTTCAGGAGGCCGACGAGGCGCTTGGAGAGTCGCTGAGCACGGCGTGTTTCGAGGGCCCTGAGGATCGCCTGACGTTGACGGAAAATACCCAGCCCGCGATTCTCGCGGTGAGCACCGCTATCGAGCGTCTGGTACGCTCGCAGGGGGTCTCGCCATCCGTTGCCGCCGGGCACAGCCTCGGCGAGTACTCGGCGCACGTGGCAGCCGGTACGTTATCCTTCGCGGATGCCCTTCGCATCGTGAGGCGACGGGGGCGATACATGCAGGAGGCGGTTCCGGTTGGTGAGGGCGCGATGGCCGCGGTGCTCGGCCTCGACGGTGACAGCGTCGCGCGCGCATGCGCGGAGGCAGCCGATGGTCAAGTCGTGTCGCCGGCCAATTTGAACGCGCCCGGCCAGGTGGTCATCGCCGGACACGCCGCCGCCGTCGCCCGTGCCGGCGAACGGGCCAAAGCACTCGGCGCCAGGCGGGTCATCCCGCTGGCGGTGAGTGCGCCGTTCCACTGCGCGTTGATGAAGCCGGCCGAGGATCGCCTCGCCCCCGAATTGAGAGCGTTGAACAGCCACCCTCCATCGGTGCCTGTCGTGGCGAACGTGGATGCCCAGCCCAAGACGACCGCCACCGATGCGATCGACGCGCTGATCCGCCAGGTCTCGTCTCCGGTGCGGTGGGAAGAGGTGGTCCGCCGTCTGATTGCCGACGGGGCGACGACATTCGTCGAGCTCGGACCGGGCAGCGTGCTGGCGGGATTGATCAAGAAGATCGATCGCAGCGTCAAGGTCGTCAGCATCGAGGACGAGGCTGGTCTCGGCGCGTTGGCCACAGCGCTGGCCGACGGTTCCGCCTCGTCGAGCGGTACCGCCAGCGTATGATCGATCTCGCCGGCCGTGTGGCGCTGGTCACGGGTGCGTCCCGGGGAATCGGGCAGGCGATTGCCAGGAAGCTCGCGTCGCAAGGCGCGCACGTCGTCTGCGCCGCGCGCGGCGACAACGCTGCTGGCACCGTACAGGAGATCGTCGGCAGCGGCGGCGCGGCGGAAATGGCCTCGCTCGACGTGTCGGATGCAGCCGCGATCGACGCGGTCATCGCAGAGACGCTGGAGCGCCACAGCCGGATCGACGTGCTGGTCAGCAACGCCGGGATCGCGCGCGATCAGTTGATGCTGCGGATGAAGCGCGACGACTGGGATGCCGTCATCGCCACCAACCTGTCGGCAGCGTTTGCGATCACGCAGGCGGTGCTGAAGCCGATGATCCGGCAGAAACGCGGCCGCATCATCTGCATCAGCTCGGTGGTGGGCCAGAGCGGCAACCCGGGTCAGGCGAATTACGCCGCCTCGAAGGCCGGGTTGATCGGATTTGCCAAGGCGGTTGCGCTGGAAGTCGCCTCGCGCAACATCACCGTGAACGTCGTCGCACCGGGTCTGATCGAGACCGACATGACGCGCGACATCACGGCGGACGCGCGCGAGACGTGGGCAGCCAGGATTCCGCTGCGTCGCCTCGGCTCGCCGGACGACGTGGCGGCGGCGGTCTGCTTTCTCGCCTCCGACGAGGCGTCGTATATTACGGGGCAGGTCCTGGCCGTCAATGGTGGGATGTACATGTAGGCCGCAGGCAGGGTCGGTCCGCGAATAGCGTTATTCGGGGACGATCGTCGGTCGCGGAACTGGAAGGGCGGGTATGGGACCCGCTGATGGAGGGCTGAATGGCCGTCGCAGACAAGGTGAAGAGCATCATCGTGGAGCAACTCGGGGTCGACGAGGAGGAAGTGACGCCAGATGCGTCATTCGTAGACGACCTCGGCGCGGACTCGCTTGATACCGTCGAGCTGGTCATGGCGTTCGAGGAGGAGTTCGGCATCGAGATTCCCGACGAGGACGCTGAGAAGATCACCCGCGTCAAAGAAGCGATCGAGTACATCGACTCCCACGCGAAGACGAAGAAGTAGGGCCGCGGATTGCGCGGACAAACCGCGGACACCGTCGAGATGAGGGCCCCGCGACGAGAACCGGAGGCGGATTGAGCAGGCGAGTCGTGGTGACCGGCGTCGGGCTGGTTTCGCCGCTCGGCATCGGAACGCAGGCAAACTGGGAAGGGTTGTGTGCGGGCCGGAGCGGGATCGGAACGATCACCCGCTTCGACGCGTCGCAGCACTCGGCGCGCATCGCCGGCGAAGTCAAGGGCTTCGACCCGCTCCAGTTCGTCGACAAGAAAGACGTCAAGAAGATGGACGTCTTCATCCAGTTCGCGCTCGCCGCCGCGCAGTTCGCGGTCGACGATGCGCGGCTGACGGTGACGGCAGAGGTGGCCGATCGCGTCGGAACCTACATCGCCTCCGGCATCGGCGGATTCCGGACCATCGAAGACGAGCACAAGCAGCTGATCAAGGGCGGCCCCCGGCGTATCTCTCCGTTTTTCATACCTGCATCCATCATCAACCTCGCCGCCGGTCAGGTTTCGATTCGCTTCAACGCTCGAGGCCCGAACCTCGCCACCTGCACGGCGTGCACCGCCTCGGCGCACGCCATCGGCGAAGCCTTCGAAATCATTCGTCGCGACGACGCCGACGTGATGATCGCGGGCGGCTCCGAGGCGGCGATCACGCCGATGGGCGTTGGCGGGTTCGCCGCGATGCGGGCGCTGTCGACGCGCAACGACGAGCCGGAAAGAGCCAGCCGTCCCTTCGACAAGGATCGAGACGGTTTCGTCATGGGCGAGGGCGCCGGGATCGTCGTCATCGAGGAGTTGCAGGCGGCGCTGCAGCGCGGCGCCCAGATCTATGCGGAAATCGTCGGCTACGGATTGACCTCCGATGCCTACCACCTGACCGGCCAGCCGGAAGACGCGCACGGCGCCATCCGCTCCATGACGATGGCGCTGCGCAAGGCCCGGATCGAGCCGCAGCAGGTCGACTACATCAACGCGCACGGCACCTCGACGCCGATCAACGATCCCACCGAAACGCTCGGGGTCAAGCAGCTGTTCGGCGAGCACGCCTTCAAGCTGGCGATGTCGTCGACCAAATCGATGACCGGGCACCTGCTCGGCGCTGCCGGCGGGCTCGAGGCCGGGATCACCGCGCTGGCGGTCAAACATCAGGTCGCGCCGCCGACGATTAATCTCGAGTCGCCCGATCCAGCCTGCGACCTCGACTATGTGCCGCATAAAGCGCGGCCGATGAAGATCCAGTACGCGCTCTCCAACTCGTTCGGGTTTGGCGGCACCAACGGCACGCTGCTGTTGAAGAAGTATGAGGAATAGCGGGCCAGTCGCCGGCTTCCAGCCTCGACCGGACGAGCAAAGTCCCGAGCGGTCAGTTGAACACGGTTGCCTGACATGAAAATCCTCGTGTGTATCAAGCAGGTCGTGACGCGCGAATGGCAGTTGCGCATCAACGACAGCAAGGCCTGGATTCGGGATCAGGATGCCAGCTTCGAGCTCAACGAGCCCGACGCCTACGCTCTCGAGGAAGCGCTGCGATTGAAGGAGAAGCACGGCGGGGAGGTCATCGTCTGCTCGGCCGGTCCGGCGCGTGCCGCCCAGGTCATTCGTGAAGCGCTCGCGCGAGGCGCCGATCGCGCGATTCACGTCGAGTCGGACACGCTGGCCGCCGCAGGGCCCGACGCCGTCGCCGGCGCGATCGCCGCGGCGATCAAGGACGAGCAGGTCGATCTCGTGCTCACGGGGTTGCAGTCCGACGACCAGGGCTTCGGGCAGGTCGGCGTCGTCCTGGCCGAGACGCTCGGCATGCCGCACGCCACGATCATCATGGAAGTCCAGGCCGAGGGTGGTCAGCTGCGGGTGAAGCGTGAGCTCGAGGGCGGCTGGTTCCAGTGGGTGTCGCTGCCAATGCCGGCGCTGCTCACGATCCAGAGCGGCATCAATCAGCTCCGCTACGCCACGCTCAAAGGCATTATGGCGGCGAAGAAGAAAGAAATCCGGAAGGTGGCTCCCGCGGCGACCGGCGCGTCGAACCAGCGCATCACCAGCGTCGCGTTTCCCGAGAAGGCCAAGCAGGGTCAGATTATTCCCGGCGGAGCGGCTGAAGCGGCCAAGATTCTGGTTGCGAAGCTTCGGGACGAAGCCAGAGTGTTGACGTCATGATCCTCGTCATTGCCGAACACCGGGGTGGAGCGCTGAATCGCGCGACCTGGGAGACGGTCGCCGCGGCGCAGGGGACAGGGGAGCCGGTGAAAGTCGCCGTGCTCGGCCAGGGCGTGGACGCCGTGGGCGCCGAGCTCGCCGCCGCCGACGTGAGCCAGGTGATCCTGGTGGACGCGCCAGCGCTGGCGGAGTACACAGCGGATGGCTTCGTTCAGGCGGTGCAGGGCCTGGTCGATGCGGAGAAACCAGAACGCGTCTATCTGCCGCACACGTATCAGACCCGCGATTTCGCGCCTGCGGTTGCGACGAAGCTCCAGCGCCCGCTGGTGACCGACTGTGTCGCGGTCAAGGCCGACGGCGGATCGGTCGCGTACGTCCGGCCGGTGTTTCAGGGCAAGCTTCAGGCGAACGTCGTGATCGACGGACCCACGCCGCATTTCGTGACGTTTCAGATCGGCGCCTTCCGTGCTGACGCGATGAAGAAGGGCTCCAGCCCCGCGTCGGTGGTCAAGGCTGCGATTGCAATCGACGCCAGCCGCATTCGCCAGAAACCCGAAGCGCCGTTCAAAGAGGCGAAGCAGGCCGTCGATCTGTCGCAGGCCGAGCGCATTGTCGCGGTTGGTCGGGGAATCAAGGGACAGGAGCATTTGCAGCTTGCCCGTCAGCTTGCCGAGGCAATGGGCGCCGAGCTTGCCGCCTCACGGCCGATCTGTGACGCGGGCTGGCTGCCGATGGATCGCCAGATCGGGAGCTCGGGCCAGACCGTCGCGCCGAAACTCTACGTCGCGCTCGGCATTTCCGGCGCCATCCAGCACCTGGTCGGCATGAAGGGGGCGCGGACGATCGTGGCGATCAACAAGGATCCCGAGGCACCCATTTTCGAGATCGCCGACTACGGCATCGTCGGCGACCTGTTTGAGATCGTTCCGGCGATGGTAGGGGAGCTCAAGAAATAGTGCTAAGGGTGCTGGAGTGCTACAGGTGCTAAGGGTGCCGGTGCTCAGGGTGCTCAGGGTGCTAAGGGTGCTCGGGGTGCTCAGGGTGCTCAGGGTGCTCAGGGTGCTCAGGGTGCTCGGGGTGCTCGAGGTGCTCGGGGTGCTCAGGGTGCTCGAGGTGCTCGGGGTGCTCGGGGTGCTCGAGGTGCTCAGGGATGCTCGAGGTGCTCAGGGTGCTCGAGGTGCATAGGGTGCCAGTGCCAAGGGGCGCGCAAGTGTGCTGAGTAGAGTTGACCGCCGGCAGGCGGTGCATCTAGCAGTGGCCAACTGGCCGGTTCAGGTACCTGGTACCTATCTGTCTTCAGGATCATCGACACTTTGAGCACCGTCAGCACCACCACCGTGAGCACCCTGAGCACCCGAGCACCTGAGCACCCAGCACCCTGAGCACCCCTAGCACCCTGAGCACCCCTAGCACCGCACCCTTAGCACCGCAGCACCCCGAGCACCTTTAGCACCTTCTCTTTGCCATGTCCTCCGACGCCCTCGAAGTCGATGTTCTGGTAGTGGGCGCGGGCCCGGCGGGGCTGTCTGCGGCGCTCAGGCTGGCGCAGCTACAGAAAGCCCGGGGCGGCGACCCGTTGTCGATCGCGGTGCTCGAGAAAGGTCGCGAGGCGGGAGCGCACATGCTGTCGGGCGCGATCCTTGATCCCTCCGCGCTGCGCGACCTGCTGCCGGACTTCGTCGAACGGGGAGCACCGCTGGCCTCGGCGGTGCACCACGACGCGGTCTATTTCCTGACCCGGGCCGGCAAGGTCAAGTTTCCGATCACACCACCGCCGCTCGCGAATCACGGCAACTACATCATCTCGCTCAACCGCTTCGTCAAGTGGCTCGCCGGGCTCGTCGAGGCCGAGGGGATCGACCTCTTCACCGGTTTCGCGGCGTCCGAGCTGCTGTTCGATGGCGACACCGTGGCTGGCGTGCGAACCGGCGATCGGGGCATCGGCAAACATGGCGACCGGAAATCGACATTCGAGCCCGGCGTCGAAATCCGCGCCAAGGTCACCATCCTCACTGACGGTGCGCGCGGCAACCTGACCAAGTCGCTCGTCCGCCAGCTCGGGCTCGACGACGGTCGCAGCCCGCAGCTGTATGCGCTGGGCATCAAGGAACTGTGGGAGGTGCCCAAGGATCGGCTCGCCGCCGGAAGCGTGCTGCATACGATGGGCTATCCGCTGCGGCTGGACGAGTTCGGCGGCGGCTTCATCTACGCGATGCCGGACGGCGTCTTGTCCGTCGGCTTCGTCGCGGGCCTCGACTATCGCGACCCGATGTTCGATCCCCACGTGGTCTTCCAGCACTTCAAGCGCCACCCGTTGGTGTCGTCGCTGCTCGATGGAGGGCAGCTGGTGCGATACGGCGCCAAGGCGCTGCCCGAAGGCGGTTGGCACACGATCCCGAAGCTCTATGCCAATGGCGCGATGATCGCCGGCGATGCGGCCGGGTTCCTCAACTCGATGCGGCTCAAGGGCATTCATCTCGCGATGCGCACCGGGATGCTCGCCGCCGAGACCGCGTTCGACGCGGTGCGATCGGGAAGCAGCTCCGCCGCGACGTTGAAGTCCTACGAAGACGGGGTCAATGCCGGCGATGTGCGGCGCGAGCTGTATCCGGTCAGAAACGTGCACCAGAGCTTCAGCTACGGGCTCGTCGCTGGCGTGGCGTATTCAGGGTTGTCGCTGGTGACGAGAGGCTGGTGGTTCAAGGATCCGATGCCGGCACACGCCGGCTACGCGCGGATGCAGAAGCTGTCTGAGTTCTACCAGGATGCCAAGCCCGATCCCGACTCGACGGTCAATCCGGCCAAGATCGATCGCAAACTGACTTTCGATCGCCTCACCAACGTCCATTACTCGGGCACGCGGCACGACGAGGATCAGCCCTCGCACCTGATCGTTCACGACACCGAGGTCTGTCATACCCGCTGTCGCGAAGAATATGGGAATCCATGCATTCGTTTCTGTCCGGCGAATGTCTACGAGATGGTCGACGGGGATGGCGGTGCCAAGCGCCTCCAGATCAACGCCTCGAACTGCGTCCACTGCAAGACCTGTGATGTCATGGATCCGTATCAGATCATCGACTGGGTTCCGCCCGAGGGCGGCGGAGGGCCGCAGTACGAAGGGATGTAGCGAAGGGCGGCTTCCCCGTGGCGGCTGATGCTCGCTTCCGCTTGACGGCGGCGCAGCGCTGGAAGGCCGCCCTCATCGCCGGAGGCGTCTCACCGCTCGCCGGCGCGCTCGGCCGCACCTGGCGGTGGCGCACAGAAGGCGTGAACCACTACGACGCGGTGCAGGCGAGCGGCCACCAGCCGATCATGACGTTCTGGCACGGTCGCATTCTGCCGGCCACCTTCTTCTTCCGCGGTCGCGGCATCGTGGTCATGATCAGCGAAAACTTCGATGGCGAATGGATCGCGCGGACGATTCAGCGCTTCGGCTACGGCACCGCGCGGGGATCCTCGTCCCGGAGCGGTGCGCGGGCGCTGGTACAGCTTCGGCGTCATTTGGCCGAGGCACGGCCGGTTGGATTCGCGCTGGACGGTCCGAGGGGGCCGGCACGGGTCGCGCAGCCGGGCGCGGTGTGGCTGGCCGGTGCGACAGGCGAGCCGCTCCTGCCGTTTCACATCGAATCGGACTCGGCCTGGACGATGAAGAGCTGGGACAGCACCCAGATCCCCAAGCCTCGCAGCCGCGTGAGCCTCGTGGTCGGCGAGCCGATCTTCGTCGAAGACACCTCAGACTCCGCGCTCGCTGCCGGCATGGCTCGGCTCAACGACCGCCTGCGAGCCCTCGAAGCACGCGCCTTGGAGTTCCTCGCGCCCTGAAGACAGAGGACGGAGGATCGGAGGATCGAGGATCAGGGATCGAGGATTAGGATCAGGATCAGGGATCAAGGATTAGCGATCAGGGAATGGGGATTCCTGCTTACCAGGTGCCCGCTGGGGACTCGGGAAGATTGACTGAAATGGTCAGACGGAATCTGACCGGATTTCCTGCCTTGGTGGCCGGCCGGTAGCGCCACGCTTTGACCGCGCTGACGATCATCCGTTCGTGGTAGCGGTTGAGCGGCGTGTGCAGTTTCACGAACTCCACGTCGCCGGTCTTGCCGATGATCATCTCCAACGTGCCGACGCGCGCCGGTGGTACTCCTGACGGAATGCCCTCTGGGAATTGCCGGCTGAGCGGCACGGGCGGAATCACGTCCTGGTCGCCACGACTGTAGATGGTCGTTTCCGCGACGTTGCGCGCGGCATTCACCCGCCGCGTGACCAGGTCGAGGCGCGATCGCAGCGGCGATGCGCCGTCCGGGTCGACGCGATCCAGCATGGCCGCCACCCGATTGCTTGAGCTCGTCGCACGATCGACGTCGCCGGCGGCCAGCGCCGCTGTCGCTTTGTCGAGCTCGCGCGCCGCGATATTCGGCAGCATCGAGTGCTGGCTGGCGTGAAAGGCCGACAGCACATCGGGAGTAAGCTCTCCCGGCGACGGGTCGTAGAGCGGTGCGGTCATCACCAGGAGATCGAGGACGATCGCGGCGTCTGACGGCTTGCCCTCAGTGTAGAGAGCATTCGCACGACGGACGAGGTCAAGAGGGGACTCCGTCGTGGCGGAACCTGAAGACGGCCTGGGTAGGCTCGATGGCGCAACCACCGAGGCGACCGGCGTGTCGGCTGGTCTCATGTCTGATCGCGGAACCACCGCAGGAGACCGACTGGCCGCTGTTGAGCGGACGGTCGGTCGTGCGGCGCGCTCCACCTCCGGCAATTTGACGACCGGTCGCGCGCCGGTCGTCCCGCTGACCCTGGGCACCTCGGCAGGCAGCGACGCCGGAGCGGCAGTTGAGGGTGGGGCCGTCGGCGCGTGGAAGTCCGGCGCCGAGAGCCGCGGAGGAGTGATCGTCTTGCCGGTCCCGCCTTTGAGGAGCAGGAAACCGGCGACGGCAAAGGCCGCCAGTAGCGCCGGAGTCGCCAGGCTGAGAACGATTCGTCGAACGCGATTTATGGTCTGGCGCTGCGAAGCCGTTTTGTGGTCCCGTTGCGCTGATTGCGGCACGATCGGGCGCTGGGGCGGCGTAACTGGAGGTTGCAGCAGCAATGACGATTCGATCTTCGGCGGCGCATTATGGGCGGCCCTGCCGAACGCCGCCTTTACGCAATCGCTGTCCGACGGTCCCGAGAGCTTGGCAAGTGCCTGGGAAAAATGCTCGACCGATTCGAAGATGGCCAGCTCGAAGGTGGCCTGTGAAACGAGAAGGCGAAGCTCTGCGGGCACCGATTCCATCGATAGCATCGATCCCAACAGCCGCCCGAGCTGAATGACGAGCGGATCGCCGCCTTGCTGATTCGACAAGAGGCGCAGCTGGCCAGAGGCGGCGATCTGGATCGAACCCGGCTCGATGAGAACCGGAGCGTGCGATGGCACATCCTTCAGCTGCACACACAGCTGGTGCACGATCGCGACCGCTTCGCGCCAGCTGACGTGTCCGCCGGAATCCAATACCTGCAGAAGCGTCAGCGGCTCGCTCGCATCGGTAATGAGATCGAGGTCGGCCGGCTTTGCGGCCGACGGACGGGCTGAGAACTCCAGGACGGGCGTCGGTTCAGCAGAGTAGAGGGACGGCCCCGTCGACGAGAAGGTTGCAACGGCCGGTGGCTCTTCGGGAGTCACCTCCGAGGCGACAGGTGTCGGTTCGGCTACCGGCTCCCCAGCGGCCGAAACTGCGCCGACCGCAACCTCCTGGAGCGGAGGTGCGCTTGCGACGGTCGGTTCGACCGGCTCTTCGGACGGGAACGCGCCGAGGTCGAACGACTCGGGCAGGTAGACGATTTCGGGCGAGGCTCCCCGCGTCTCGATCGAAGGCTCAGGCGCCCCGGTGTCGCGTCGCACGTCAGGATTCGCCATCGATTTACCTGTCAGGGGCGAAGTACCCGCTGCGACTGTGAACGGTGAGGTTGTCTTCTCGCGACCGGATGATGACATCGCGCCAGGAGCCGTCTCGGGCGACGTGCGTCGAGGTATAGCCAATCACGTAGCGGCGCCGCAGGTTCTCGATCGTCTCGTGGAACTCGTCCTTGAGCAGCGTGGCATCCGACGGAAAGGAGGCGCGACCGCCCGAAATGGCGGCGACCTGCTCGAGGCCGCCGCGATCGACGTTGGAGCCCAGCCCGATGGGGAAGATCGCCGCGTCGACGTTCTTGGAGAGGTTGAGCACGTCGCCCAGCGTCTGCCGGCTGCCGGGCGCGGTGCCGGCATTGTTCTCGTCGCGTCCATCGGTCATCACCACGATCGCACGACGACTATCCTGGCGCTTCAGCATCGTCAGCGCGCTGCTCATGGCGTCGTAGAGCGCGGTACCGCCAGGTACTCTTGTACGCGTCGATCGCGTCGAGCGCCTCCTGGCGATTCTTGGCGAAGTCGTGGGAGACGACGATGCCGTCCGAGAAGAAGATGACGGCCAGCTGGTCCTCGGGTCGCAGGGCTTCGATGAACTCGCGCGCGGCGGCCTTGAGGGCATCGGTCGATTTCCGCATGCTGCCGCTGGCATCGAGCGCCAGCACGATCGATACCGGCGTCACGGCGTCCTGAAAGGTTTCGATCTTCTGCTCGTCGCCGTTCTCGAGGACGATCAGGTCGGTGGCGGTGACGTCTACGTATCGACCTGACGAATCCATGACCGTGAACTCGAGCGTCGGCCGGATCGGCGGCGGCGCGGGTGCGCGGTAGCCGGCACGGGTCTTCACCGTGTATCCGGGCATTGCCGTTGACAGATTGATCGTCCGCCAGCTGCCGTCGGCCTTGGTGTTTGCCGGCGTGTAGGTGACGAGATACCGGTTCTGGGCGTCCGCCGCGAGCTGATCGTAGACGCCGACCAGCTCCTCGTCGCGAGGCGGGAAGAAGACGCGGCCGCCGGTTTCGGCCGCGAGCCGCTTCAGGTCCCTCTCGCCCCTCAGGGAGATGCCGGCCACGCCTCCGATGCCGATGACGTAGACCGTGACGCGAGCGCTCCTCGCCGCCGCCAGCGCATCTTCCAGGGTGGACACGCTGTTCTCGTCATAGCCGTCGCTGATGAGGACAATCGCCCGCCGGTCGTCGTTTGCCGGCAGCCGTCCACAGAGCTCGACGAGCGAGTCGAGAATCGACGTGCCGCCCGAGGGTCGAATCGCGTCGATCGCCTCGATGACCGTCTTGCGATCCGCGGTCGGCCCGGTGATCGCCTGGAGGTGGCGGGAGAACGGCGCCACGAGGACGCGATCCTTCGGGCGGAGAAACTGCGTCAGGCGTCCGGCGGCGTCTTTGACGAAGTCGAATCGGCGCGACATGCTCTGGCTGCCGTCGATCAGCAAGGCAAACGTGGCGGGCACGCGCTCGTGGTCGACGAGGTCGAGGCTTTGCGGGACGCCGTCTTCCTGCAGCGTGAAGTCGGTGGCGCGCAGATTGCCGACGAAATGCCCCTTCCGGTCGTACACGCCGGCTTCGAGCAGCACGCTCGTCACTTCCGACGCTTCAGATACCTCGTAGGGCTCGAGCACAATCGAGGTGCGGCCCTTTCGTCCCTGAGAATCCTCCGCCTCCACGGCCAGCTCGCAACGGTCGAACGGGTTAGCGTCCAGCCACTCGGCCGCGTAGGGTGGACCCGAGTCGATCGTTCGCAGCAGCTTGCCGTCGACAAAGAACCGCACCGGTCCCACCGTCGCGTCCGTCACCCGATCGATCTGCGCGACAATCCGGACGACGCCGACCGTGCCCGTACGACCGAGCGGGGACGTGATCCGCAGATGCAGCTCG
Source organism: uncultured Acidobacteriota bacterium (assembly GCA_963771415.1). GTDB lineage: Bacteria > Acidobacteriota > Vicinamibacteria > Vicinamibacterales > 2-12-FULL-66-21 > CAWAZT01. The sequence continues at coordinate 794,040 of CAVYTI010000002.1, forward strand.
CCGGACACACCGTGCAGCGTCGCCGCGCCCGGACAGACCCCCAGTGTCATCAACACCAGGCAGGCTATCCAGGTGACATGCTTCATGGTGAACACGTTCAATGCCGTGAGCCCGCGTCGGCGGCGGTGGTACCCGCCATCGTTCGCGCCTGTGCGGCCCGCGCGCGCGCGAGCTTTCCGAGCGGGTGCGTGGCGCTCACCGCATCGAATTCCGCTCCCGCCTGTCGAAACCGTCCCGCGGCAAGATAGGCGAGACCCGTGTTGTAGCGCCCGATCATGGGATCCCCTCGCGCCAGGAACTGATGTTCCGCCGCCTCGTACCGGCCGGCGGCGGCCAGGCTCAAGGCGAAGTCGTTTCCCGTGACAGCCGATTGCGGATCCATCTCGACCGCTCGCCGGCAATCGGCAAGGGCCCTGCTAATCTGTCCGGCCGCGAACGCGACGTAGCAGGAATTGGTCACGGCGTATGTGGCCTTGGGGTCGAGCGCCAGCGCCAGGTCGAACTGTCGTTGCGCACTGGCGAGCCACCCCGACGCGGCCAGCAGGGTGCCCCAGGTGTTGTGAGCGGCGGCCGAGTCCGCCGCGAAGTACGCCGCACGCGCGGCGTCTCCCATCCCTCGCTCGGGGAAGCCCCAGTCGCGCCAGATGCGAGCTCGCGCGTCGTAGGCTTCGGCGTCCCGCGGGTCGAGGCGCACAGCGCCGCCGAACTGGTCGAACGCCTGCTCGAGCAGGCCCAGCCGACGATACTCGCGGGCGACCGCCTTGTGCGCTTCCGCGGAGGGGAAGAACGCGAGACGGGCCAGCGCCGCCGACAAGCGCCTGGTCACGCGCCTCGATCGTCGACGCGGTCCCACTCCCTGCCGACGGCGCTAACGTTCCGTGACGCGCGCCCGCCGACGCACACCCCGACAGCAGCGTGATCGCACACGAGACGAGCACGCCGGCTGCCGCGGTGGGCCAGCGGGTCATTGTCGGTGCCCTGGGCACGGACCGGAACGACAGCCCGTTAGTCCTGGCCGTGCAGACGGCTGCGACGCCGCATGGTGTACAACACAACGAGAACGGCGAACACTACAAGCAGGGCGATGGTGGTGCTGTCCACGGTCTATCCTCCTCAGGATTGACCTGCGTCGCGTCACAGTGCGCGCAGGATTCTCACGATGATTGGGCCAAGACACACGACGTAGAGCGCTGGAACGAGACACAAGGCCAGCGGGAACACGAGCTTGACGCCGACTTTGCTGGCCCGCTCTTCGGCCAGCTGCCGCCGCTTGGTGCGGGCAGTGGCCGCGTGCGTTCGCAACGCCTGCGCGATGCTGGTGCCGAAGCGATCGGTCTGCGTCAGCATCGCGACCAGCGCTCGAATGTCGTCGAGCTGGACGCGTCGTGACAAATCCGCGAAGGCTTCGAGTCGCGGTTTGCCCGCTCTGATTTCACTGGTCACCGTGCGCAGCTCCTTGGCGAGCTCCGGCAGGGCGATTTCCAGTTCGTCGCTGGCGCGCACGATGGCCTGATCCAGGCTCGATCCGGCTTCGACACAGACGACAATCAGGTCGAGCGCGTCGGGCAGTCCATTCTGGATGGCCTTCTGATGCGCGCGAGTGGCACGAACCAGCAGCAGGTCCGGGATGAGGTGGCCGACCACTGCCGAGACGAGCGCGACGACCCACGCCTCTGTCCCCCAGATCAGCAGCGGGGTCAGCCCGCAGACGACAGGCAGGCCGGTCGCCGCCGCGCTGTAGTAGCTGGCGGCATCGGGATCGCGCCAGCCGGCGGCCTCGAGGCGCTGCTGCAGGCGGGACATCTTTGCGGATTGCCCCTTGATTCGCTTGGCGACCTGATTGGTCGCCGGCCTTGCCGTCTGGAAAGCGCCCCGGATGCGAGTGCCCAGACTCACCTGCGGCTTGTCGGTTTGGGCGGCGACCATCCGCCGGCGCTCGGGCGCGTTGCGCGCCAGCAGCAGCCAGGTGGCGGACCACGTCGCCAGCGCCACGGCGATGAACGTCAGTGCGAGCGGAAAAACCAGATCGGGAGTCATTGATCCTCTCCTAGAACTCGACGTTCACGATGCGCCGGATCGCAACCGTTCCAATCACTTCAAGGACGATGGCGATGATGATCATGCGCACCCCAATCGGATCCTCGAAGAACACCTTCATGTGGGTGGGTGCGACCATCATCATCAATACTGCGAGAGCCGGCGGCATCAACGACAGCACCCAGCCGGTGATTCTGCCGTGCGCGCTGGCGACGCGGACCTGGCGCTTGACCCGCGATCGTTCACGAATCAGCCCGGCCAGGTTGTCGAGAACCTCGGCGAGGTTGCCGCCCGCTTCGCGCTGCGTCAGAACAGCGGTAATGAAGAAGCGTGCGTCGAGCAGCGGGACTCGCTTGGCGAACGCCTTCAACGCGTCAGGCAGTGCCATCCCGTAAGTTCTGCTGGTCGTAAACGAGCTTGAACTCCGCGCCCGTCGGATCGGCGACCTCGTCGGCCACCATCGAGATCGCCGTCGTAAAGGCATGGCCGGCGCGGAGGGCGCCCGCGATCAGATCCATGGACTGCGGAAACTGCTCCTCGAACATCCGCACGCGCTTCTGTGCCTTGTAGCGGACCCAGCCGAGCGGAAGGGTGGCGGCAAACAGGGCGACGCCCACGGAGACCCAGAGCACGCCAAGCGCCATCTGCATCGCCGCAAAGCCCAACAGCAGCGCAAAGATGGAGGCCAGGACGACGAGGCCGATCGTCACTTGCATGCCGGAGTTTTCGACCGCATGACGCAGCGGCGAGACGACGCCGCCGAAATGGGAGAGCACCGCGTCGAGGCGCTTCACCGCGCTCAGCGGCCGGGCGGTTTTCGTCAACCCGACGAGCGTGGAGGGCGTCTCGGTTGCCTCCGGCCGGAGCCGGCGCCGCAACCGGTGGTCGGAGCGACGCTCCGGCAGAAGCACGAAGGCGGCGTACCCCCGAGTACGATCGCCAGACACAAGGCGAAGGTGATGGCTGCTGCGATCATCGCTGGTTCCCTACGCCACGAGGCTGACGTGTTCGAACATGTCACCGGGCAGCTGCACGCCGAAGGACTGCAGCCGTTCGCTGCACCGCGGGCGGATGCCGGTCGCGCGGAAGCGGCCGCACACCTTGCCATCCCGCCGCAAACCGGTCCGGTCGAAGACGAAGATGTCCTGCAGGCTTATCAGGTCGCCCTCCATCCCGGTCACTTCGGTCACGGCGGTGACCTTGCGGGTGCCGTCCGACAGACGGGTCACCTGGATGATCAGGTTGAGCGCGGACGCGATCTGCTGGCGCACCGCGCGGTCGGGCAGGTTCAGGTTCGCCATCGCCACCATCGTGTCCAGCCGGTAGAGCGCGTCGCGCGAGCTGTTGGCGTGGACCGTGGTGAGGCCGCCATCGTGGCCGGTGTTCATCGCCTGCAACATGTCCAGTGCCTCGTCGCTCCGGACCTCGCCAACGATGATGCGATCGGGTCGCATACGCAGCGCGTTCACGACGAGGTCGCGCTGACGCACGGCCCCCTTGCCCTCGATGTTGGGCGGCCGCGTCTCCAGACGCACGACGTGCCGTTGCCGCAGCATCAGCTCGGCGGCGTCTTCGATGGTCACGATCCGCTCGACGTTGGAGATGAAGCTGGACAGCACGTTCAGCAGCGTCGTCTTGCCGGCGCCTGTGCCACCCGAGACGATGATGTTCAGGCGGCAGGCCACCGCCGCCTGCAGGAAATCCAGCATCGGCTGCGTCATCGACTCCCGATCGACCATGTCCGCGGCGCCGACACGGCCGGTGCGGAAACGGCGGATCGACAGCGACGGGCCATCCACCGCCAGTGGCGGAATGATGGCATTGACGCGCGATCCATCTTTCAGCCTCGCGTCGACCATTGGGCTCGATTCATCGATGCGCCGGCCGACGGTGCTGACGATCCGCTCGATGATCTGCATGAGATGACGATCGTCCTTGAACAGGATGTCGGTCAGCTCCAGCCGCCCGTCGCGCTCGATATAGACCTGATCGAACCGATTGACGAGGATGTCGGAGATCGCGGGGTCCTTGAGCAGCGCTTCGAGTGGACCCAGCCCGAATAGCTCGTTCAGGACGTCGGTCACCAGCGTTTCGCGCTCGCTGAGAGCGAGCGGCGTGGTGTCGCTGCCGCGCTCGATCATCTCGAGAATGATCCGGCGGATCTCGGGCTCGGCCTCCGCTTGACCGACCTGCGTCAGGCGCTCGAGGTTGAGGCGGTTGAGCAGGTCGTTGTGGATCCGGGCCTTCACTTCCTGGTAGGCCCGGAGTCGCGGGTCGCCAACGACGGTTGGTGCAAGAGTCACAGGATTCATCGCGTCCTCAGCTATCACCGGTCAATGTTTCAGCCGCCGCTACGCTGATCGGCCATCTATCGTCCGGCTGGCTATTTCCGGCCGGTCAGACGGCCCAGCAGTCCACTCGACCGCGGCTCTGCCGCCGCCACCGGAGCTTCGGTCAGGCTGCGCGCGAAGCCGGTCAGCGCGGCTGCGAGCTTGTTGTGGTTGTCGAGCACGACCGGACGTCCGGCGTTCAACGCGTCGAGCGCCAGCCGGTAGTTGCTCGGAAACGTATGAGCCACCCGGCTCCCCAGGACCCGCTCGACATCGTCTTCGCCGATGTTCGCGAGCTTGTCGAAGCGACTCACGACGACCGAAACCCGATCCTTCCCGTATCGCTGGCGGAGCGTGGCCGCGACGCGGGTGGCCGCGCGCACCGTGGCCAGTTCCTGATTGGCGACGATGACGATTCGCGACGCAGGTTCGAGAACGTCGAGCATGACGCCGTCAGATCGGGGGACGTCGAGGACAACGTAGCGGTAGTGCCTCGACGCCGTTTCGACCAGCGCGCGGACAGCGGCAGCGTCCACCGGTCGCGAGCTGGCGCGGTCCGATGAACCCAGGAAGTCGAGGCCGCCGCGGGTGTGGCTCACCAGCCCCCGGAAGAACGCGCGGTCCAGCCGATGCACGTTGTCGAGCGCATCGAGGACCGAGAAACGCGGTTCGGTGCCAAGAAAGATCGCTGCGTCGCCGTAGGCGAGGTGCAGATCCATGAGCAGCGTTGAGCCGGTCTCCAGCTGCGCGAGCGCGGTGGCGACGTTGACCGCGATCGTGGTTGTTCCCACGCCGCCCTTCGCGCCGAGGAACACGAAGACCTGACCCGCGGCCGTCAAGACGGCTGGCGTGCTCGACGCGCGAGATGGCTGCCTGCAGTTCCGGTGCGGTCAGCGGCGCGGTCACGAACTCGGTGACGCCGGCGCGCATGGCCTCGAGCATCAGGACCGGTTCGAGCGCGGCGGCCACGATGACGATGCCAGTGGTCGGGTGCTGCCGGCGCAGCGCCGCGACTGCTGCTGGCAGGACGGGCCGCTCGCGCAGATCGAGCACGATCACCGCGGGCTGCTGCGCCCCCGGTTGTGCCAGCAGGTTGAGATCGTCGAATTGCAGCGCCGTCGGACGGAAGCCGCACGCCTGCGCCAGCTCGTCGAGCTGGCGGTCGCGCGCCCCCACGATAGCGAGCGTCATGGTACCCATTGCATCAATCACCTGATAAGCGTCGTGGTGGTGAGCCACGACGCGTTGTCGTCGTATGTTGGTGCGCCCGCGGCGGTCATGCCCGGGATACCGGACCATGTGGCCGTGCGGGATTGTGGCGCTGCCCCGACGTGAATGAAAATCGCCGACGATGTTCGAAACCGTGACGCAGGGCGCGCCCCCGGGACAAGCGGTCCAATCGTTGGTGGCGCGCCGCAGCTGATATTCGGTCGGGGTCGAACAGCACGACCGGAATCAGCCGCGGGCTGACCGCTCCGCACCCAGGGGCGCAACTATTCGCGACCCTGTTCGCGACCGCGTCCCACGTGGCAAGCGGGTCCTGCGCGATCACATCGTTGATCCGCGGTCAACGTCACGCACCGCCGGGCGGCAGTCGCCGACCGGAATCACTTGACCGATCGCTGGCCAACTGGCCGTTGCACGCTCGTGATATTGGTATGCGTAGTCGCCGCCTCGAGATCGAGCGGCACGCAGAAAGCCATGGGTGATTGGATCGAGTTGGGCATTGCGATCGAACTCGAAATTGATCCGTTGGCCGAAGTCGGCGGCTCAGGGTCGTGCCGGGCGCGGCGTAGTCATCGTGCGTAGGAGTCAGCAACTGCCCAGGGTTCGCGCCACCCTCGGAATAACGGTCGAACTCACCCGCGGGTGCACGATTGTTGACCCAGTCGTCCGCGAATGCCATCGGTCGCAGGCAATTCGTCGCGTTGCCGTTGGACGACAACCCCGTGGCCGTCGCGCGCACGCCTTGAGAGTTGACGCCGAGCAACGGTCCGAAAAATGTCGGCAGCGCCGTGCTGCCGTTCTCCCCGTTGCGATACACATCCACGCGCACGCAGCGTCCGGTCACGCCGGCGGGGCAGTCGAACGTGACCACCGCCGTTCCCGGCTGGTTCCAGATCAGGTTCGCGGCCGCTACGTTGCTGGCAATCTGCGGCACGATGCTACCGGAGTCAGGCGGATCGTCGAAATCGTCGTAGCCGCGCGCCGTGGCGCCGGCCAGAGCGCCCGCGTCAGCCGCGTTCTGCGCCTGGCGACGCGCTGTCCACACGACGCCGTAGTCGAGGACGAACACGTTGAACGCCACGAGCACGAACAGAGCGATGCCCACCTGGACGAATATCGCACCGCGCTCCGAGCCGAGGCGTTCCACGCTGGTCATGCCTGAATCCTCACCGCTCCTGATTGGAGTCCGGTTTCTTGTCCTTGTCCTTCGGCTTCGATTTCACCGCCGGCGCGTCGACCATGCCGGCGCCTCCCTCGACCTGCTCGCCGATCCCGCCGCTTCCCGGTGCGCCGAGGAAGCGCTTCGGCAAGCGTCGGCAGCGGCGGCACTTCGTCCGGATCGAGCGCCCGCACCAGGCGCGGCGTGATCAGCACCATCAGCTCGGTGCGCTCGGAGCGGTCCGATTTGCTCTTGAACAGGTAGCCGATGATGGGCAGCTTGCTGAGCAACGGAATGCCGGCACCGTCGTCCTGGGTCAGGTTGTCGAGGAGGCCCGCGATGGCGAACGACTGGCCGTCGCGCAGCTCCACGTGTGTTTCCGCACGGCGGGTCGACAGCGCTGGAATCCTGAAGCCCGAGAGCGAAATGCCATTGGCGAAGTCGAGCGTGCTGACTTCTGGCCGCACCATCAGCCGGATGACGTCGCCGGCGATCACCGGCTTGAACGTCAGGCGGATGCCGAATTCCTTGTAGACAACGGTGACGGCGTTCGACGTACCACCCTGCACGACCGGAACCGGAACCTCGCCGCCGGCGAGAAAGCTCGCTTCCTCGCCGTTGTAGGCGATCAGATTGGGCTCGGCCAGGCTCTGAAAGAAGCCGGTCGACTTCAATGCCGTGATTACCGCGCCGACGTTGTACTTGGTGTTGAACAAAAAGAGATTGAGGAAGTCGCTGAACGTCAGCTTGTTGCTCAGGCCGCCGTTGGCACTGTCGGTATCGAAATTCGGGGCGGCGAACTGCTGCGTCGTCGAGCGGCCGATCCAGTCTTTGTATCCGTTCGGTCCGGTGAAGAGGTTGACTCCAAGTTGGGTGAGCGCGCGCCGGTTGACCTCGGCGAACCGCACCTGCAACATGACCTGCTGACTCTCCTGGCCGCCAGGGAGCTGCAGCATGTTGATCACTTTCATCTTCGAAGAGCTCGCCTGCGCGATCTCGCCGGCTCGCAGCGAGATCGCATTGCTCGACACCGCTCCCGACAGGATGACGGCTTCGTCGGTCGCGCTGACCGAGATGTCTTCGCCGGGAAAGAGCAATCGCAGCTGCTGCTGCAGCATGGTGACGGCGGGCTCGACCACGAGGTCGTAGTGCTTCCGCTCGGTCGCGCTCCACACGATGAGGCTGACCGTGCCGGGCGCTTTGCCGTCGACGAGAATCTCGTGCGGCTGGACGACGGTCGCATCCGCCACGGCCGGGTTCGTCACCGCGATCCGCGTGATATCGAGATCGGTGTTGATCACGGTCGAGCGTCCGGCGGTGAGATTCACCCGCTCGGCCGGCGGCATCGCCAGCTGCGGCGGTGCGGGCGGGGGAGCGGCCTGCGTCGCCGGCGGTCGCGGGGCGACGGGCACGGGCGCCTGGGCTCCGGCGGAGCTCGAGCGACTCACGATCCCCCCGATACAGAGCAGGGTGAACGCGGTCACCCCGACCCAGAGAGGCGAGTGTCAACGGATCACCTCTTCGGTCCGCTTCGCCGCGCGAATCGCTTCAACGGTTCGAGGCTTCGGTTTGGCGGCCGTTTCCTCCGGCGGCGGCGGGGCGACGACTGCGACGCGCGACCGGCGCTTTCGGTGCGGCGGCGTCACGGGCTCTGATTGACCCAGCAGAGCCGCCGTGCGCACGCCGCCGGTCATCGTTTGATCGCTGTCCAGCGGGTTGCGCAGGATCAGCATGATCTGTCCCTCGGACTGCGCCAGCGCAATCCGTTCCGCATCGTCGGGCGTCACCATCAAAGTGACCACGTTCGACGGCGCGGCAGCCTTGGTCTCGAGCACCGGCTTCTGCTGATCCTGTCGGGTCCCGGCCGTCATGACCTGCACGTTCCTGGCGACGGTCCGGGTCACGCTGTCTTCGCGCTGGCGCATCGTCACCATCAGATCGACGCGGCAACCCGGCTCGACGAACCCGGCGACGCCGATCACGTCGTTGACCTTGACCGAGATGGCGCGCATGCCCCGCGGAATCGCCGTCGGCAGGCCGCCGGCGCCGTCGCGGCCGGTCAGCTTGGCGGGCACCAGCGGCTCGTTTTCGAGCACGGAGGTCAGCAGCGCGCGGTTGACCACGTCGCCAACCTTGCCGTAGGCGCCGACGACGGGATTGGCGGCAGGCCATGCGACAACCTTGACGTCGCGCTCGGTGAGCTGACTGCCAAGCGGCATCGGTCGCGCCGCCACCACCACGAACTGCCGTACAAGATCGACGTTGCGGCCGGGGATGCGCTCGACCGCCCGGTAGACGCCGAAGCTCGCAATTGTGGCGGTGACCACTGCGATAGCGAGGACGACGAGGTGACGATTCCGGCGGTTCATGATGGTCTCCTGAGCGAACTTATGGACACGATTCCGCAGCAATTTCGCTGCGCATCGCGGATGTTGCCGTGAGGGTCTTGTTCGAGAAGCCGCTGCTGCCCATCAGGCCGATGATGGGGCCGAGGAAGAGAAATTGATGGTTGTAGTTGACCGTCACCGGCCGGACCGTGATGCACTGTCCGCCGACGGCGAGCGTCTGCGGCGCCCCGACGGTGGCGGGCGAGGTCTCGGTCAACCCGCCAGCCGTCATGTACTGCGTGACGCGAGCCTGCACGTCGGAATCCTGATAGCCCGGGAGGACCGCGACTCGCGCGCCTTCGCGCGCCGCGTTGGTCACGACCTCGTAATGCTGAAAGAGGAATCCAAAGTCGATGATGCCGAGCATGACGAGCAGGAGCGTGGGGAAGACGAGCGCGAATTCGACCAGCTCGGCGCCCCGCTCCGACTTCCATCCGCTGCGACGGCCGCGTCGGGCACGATTCATCGCAGCCATAGCGTCACCATCATTCCCGCCAGAATTGGTACGGCGTAGGCGAGGCGCGGCGCATGCCCGCTCTCGAGCGTCAGAGACGGCAGCGGGCGGATGCCGCCCACCCGCCAGTGCATCAACAACAGATAGACATTTCGGTAGGCCTGGGGCAGGTAGCCGTTGACCAGCGACCATACGATGGCGATCACGCCGCCGGCGACACCGGTATAGATGCCGAGCCAGATGGCCTCGGACGGTCCCAGCCACGCGCCCAGTGCGCCCAGCAGTTTCACGTCGCCCGCACCGAGCCCGCCGAGTGCGAAGGGCAACAGGAACATCGCGATGGCGAGGGCCCAACCAGCCACGCTGCTGGCCCCGGCCGACCAGCCGCCGTTCACCAGGTGGAACACCAGACCGGCGGCGGCACCGCCGAGCGTCAGGACCTGCGGGATCCGCCGCGTGCGCAGATCGCAGATGCAGGCGACACTCGCCAGAGCCAGACACGCCAGGTGAACAACGTCCATGTGGTTTTTTCTCGTTTCACGCCGGGGGAGACGGTTCCCAGAGGTCCTGGGCCCCCGCCAGCCAGGCCTCGTATGCTGCCGCCATCTTCGTGCGGATGGCTGGGAACACCGCCGCGGCGCCCACCGCGATGATTCCCGTCAGCAGTGCGTATTCGATCAGGTCCTGCCCCTCCGTTTCGGTGAGGAGTCGATGCGCCAGCCGCGCCGATCGCTCGAGCGCTGACTGACGCCTCGTCCCTCCGACCCCTCCCGTCCTCACGGTATGGCCCCGTTCAGGTTCGTGAAGTACGCTTTCACCTTGCCGCCAATCGCGGTCATGGCGATCACGCTCGCGAGCGTGATGATGCCGATCAGCAGGCCGTACTCGATGAGGTCTTGCCCCTCCGTGCTCGACCACAGTCGCTTTGCTAGCGTCTTCATCGGCTTCGCCCTCTTGCCTCCGTTGTGAAATCGAAGTCGATCGCTCTCCCTATGGCATCGACGGCGTTGAGGTTATCGAAATAGGTCTTCACCTTCGGTCCGATCAGCGTAGATCGCGACGATCGCGCCGATGGTGATGATGCCGACCAGAGGCCGTACTCGATCAGGTCCTGGCCTTCATCCGAACGCACGAGCTTACGCAGCATTTCTCGCATGACACTCCCTCCTCAGTTTTTGTCTCTCGACGTTGTCAACGACCCTGGGACTCTTCCGTTCAACGCGCTCGAGATCGCGCGGCGAATCGACGCCTCGTCGGCGCGTCCGGTCTGCAGGAATTCCACGCCCACCAGATAGCTCGACCCGGATCCTTCAATCGCCACGCACCGGGTCGCGCGAACGTCCTCCGAATAAGCGCGGCCGCGCACCTCGAGGCGCAACGCGCCCACCGTGCCTTCTTCGATGCGCAGGCTGCTCTCGAGCAGACATCCCGACTGGCTGATCTCGATCAGTCTGGTCGGGACGTGCCGGGCGAGCACGCCCACGATGTTCATCTCGCACGCCAGATTTGCCTGCCGCAGCTTCATGCCTCTGCTCCAGCGCCGACCGTCACGTCACCAGCCGCGACGACGAGTTACGACAGGATGGCGAGTCGCAGCCGGTGCCGCATACTTCCATCCACCAGAACCGGCCGACTCTCGACCACACGGACTGTCAGGGTCTCGGGACCCGAGACGTCCAGCGTCAGCAGCTCTTCACAGTGTGCCGGCGCGCTGCTGAGCACCCAGAGCTCCTCGCGATCGTCGTCACGACGTTCGATTACCACCTCACCGGGAATACGAAGCGTGCCTTCCCAGGGTGATGTGAGCAGATAGCGGGGGTCGCGACGCCTTCGGCGCATCAAAAAAACTCGGATCGAGAGTGCAGTGGTCGTCCTTCACTCAGCAACCGTCGTACCCGTGGGGCGTGACTGCTTAAGGACTGTGACGAGTGCGACTTAGATGAAACCGGCGGATTCGGCTGAGGACGGACAATCTGGTAGGGACCAGATAATAATCGCGGTCAGGTGTGGCTAAACCGCACGCGCGCTCCGCGGCAGCTTGGAATCGCTGAGGTGTATGGTGTCGCCGCGTCGCGTCTCGGCGCGGATCAACGATCCTGCCGCGAGCTCGACAACGGCGAGGGCACCAAGGCTGAGGCGAATTCGCCACGCCGGAACTGACCCGTGGATCGAAAGCAGCCGTCCGTCGCGTGCGACGAAGGCCACGTCGATCGGGAACTGCATGAAGAACGTGTGGATGCTGCTGCAGGGGGCGAGGATGATCGCGGTGTCGGGGTCGAGCGCGCTGCGGCCGAGCAGTCCTTTGCGCCGGCTTGCTGAATCGAACGCCGACTCGATGCGCGAGGCGAGAAGACTCCCCGTACGACCGTTGACCAACGTCCACGGTGCTTGTGGGTTGGTCAGGATTGGATCAAGAAAGGACCCGGGCAACAGAAAGCTCGCGCACGCCGGCCGCTACGAGTCGCGCGCAGGTACTCTCGGATGGGTCAACTCGAGCTGTTCGAACGGCAGGCGTGCGGATTCCTGTGCCGCGCCGTCCTCGCCGGGCAGCGTCCGGAACTCGCGAAAGTCCACGGTGCAGTCGTGTGCGGCCAGGAAATTCATGAACCGCTTGTAGTCCGATTCGGGCATGCCGAAGAGCTTCAGCATCGCCCGGTAGTTTCCCCGCGTCGCGGTCAGACCCCGGCGCAGGAGCTGCCGCAGATCGTGGCGCGTGATGTCACGCTTGAGCAGCAGCGGATGCACGTGCCCCCAGAAGGTGTAGTGGCCGTCGGTCAGCGTCGTGTAGAGGTCGTCAGCGAGCTGGCGGCGTCGCTCGCGCTTCGGCATCAGACCACCGGTAGCGGCGAGTCGAATCGGTTCCGGGAGATCGTCGAAATCGATGTCGGTCGAATCCGACATCCAGGCCGCCTGTTCGATGACGTTCTGCAGTTCGCGAACGTTCCCCGGCCAGCGGTGTCGCTTCATCGCCTGCAGCGCACGCTCGGTAAAGCGAATCGACCGGCCCGTCCGCGTCGCGGCCTGCGCGATGAGCGCCGGCAGGTCGTCCCGTCGATCCCGCAGCGCTGGGATGTGAATGTGAATGACCTTCAGCCGGTAGAGCAGATCGCTCCGGAACTTCCCCTCGGCGAGCAACTCGTTGAGGTTGCGGTTGGTGGCCGCGATCACGCGCGCATCGATTCGGCGTTGATCCCGTTCGAGGCCGACCCGCTGCACTTCGCCATTCTCGAGGAAGCGGAGGAGATGGGCCTGCATCTGGAGGCTCATCTCTCCGACTTCGTCCAGGAAGATGGTGCCCTGATGCGCGAGCTCCAGGCGCCCGACTTTGTCGCGATAGGCGCCGGTGAAGCTGCCTTTCGCGTGCCCGAACAGCTCGGTCCCCATCAGGCTTTCGGCGACGGCACCGCAGTTGACGGGAATGAAGGGCCGGTGCGCGCGCGCCGAGTGCGCGTGGATGAATTGGGCAACCAGATCTTTCCCGACGCCGCTCTCGCCCGTAATCAGCACCTTGGCGTCGCAGGCGGCGGCACGCGTCGCCAGGGCGTGAACCTGGCGCATCGCGTCACTGGCGCCGACGACGAGCGGGCCGTGCACTGCGGGATCTCGACGAAACGCGAGCGGTCGAGTCGTTGCTTGTGTCACAACAGACCCCTCACGGCTATACGCGACCTCGCAGACGCCGCCAAGCCGAACGACAAATTTCGTAATTGACGCATCGCGCAAAGCAACACGTATTCCACAGTAAGATCGCGGGGCGGATTCAGAACGACAAGTCGTTTAGTTGCATTACGTTGCTGACATTGATTTGGTCGGCACGAGCCCGGCGACTCAACCACGAATAGTCTGCCTTGCGACGGATATTTATCTGCTCTGAAGCCGATTATTGGCTCGACAACTGCCCCCGAAATCCCGCCGTTCCTGCCGCCCGACACGGACCTCGCCGAGCGCCTCCACCGCGACTCAAGTCACCCACCCGACGGACCGCGGGGCAGGCGCAGTGCGGTTTGGACCTCGACCGGATGTCGTCCGTCGCGGCGCAATTCCCACATGAAGCCGACAAAAGGTCATCGATAAGCAGACAAAAGCCTCGGTGGGACGCCGGAGAGCCGCCAATTCCCGTCTGAATCAGCTGATTACAGACTTGGTACGACGTTCGCCTAGTGACGCCGTCGGCTAACGCCAAGTCGAAACGGTCGGTCAGGAGCGCAGGCATGAGACTTGTGGGCCCCGCGCTTAAGGACGAGAGGCTCTCGTCCGCGGCACCCGGTGCCGAGCGCGCCTCGTCATCATCCGGCCTCGCATTACTCTCGTCTCCTCCGGGTGAGGAGCGGGACAGGAGCACACGACCCGTGGCGATTCTCAGAATTGCGCGTTTCTGGCCCTCTGGACACCGCGCGACCCCGATAACGAACCCCGCCGCCGGCCTCGACGGGCTGGAGGCGTTTGGTTCGGAGTTTCCCGTCTCCACTGACACCCGGCAAGCGGCCTCGACTCCAGGCTCATCCTCGTTGGCCGCGACATCGGCGCTCCCGAAACAGGCCGTCGTGGCCGGGAAGTGGATAGCCGTCGCGCTGCTCGGAGCGAGCCTGACGGCAGCCGCGTTCCTTGTCTACCAGCGCCGCGTCGCCGCGAAGCCGACGACCGGTGTGTTGAGCGTGGAGACAGTGCCCACGGGCCTGGAGGTTTCGGTTGCCGGCAAGGTGGTTGGCAAGACTCCTCTCGCCGTGGCCCTCCCTGCCGGCTCGTACGACGTGCAGATCGGACAGGTGCCGAACCAGCGGGTGCTCAAACTGGCTCTTGGCGCAGGCGCCACGGTCATGCAGCACGTGGAGATGCCGGCGCCGCCCGCGCCGGCGATCGAAAGCGGCTCGCTCCGCATTCTGACCGAGCCGGCGAAGCTTCCGGTCCTGATCGATGGCGTCGAACGCGGGCTGTCGCCGTTGACGGTCGATCAGATTCAGTCCGGCGATCACGAGGTCAGCGTCCGGAGCCCCGGCGGAGCGCTGCATCGCACGGTGACAGTGCGACCGCGGGAAACGGTGTCGCTGATTGTTTCGTCGGCGATCGCGCCGATCGACAAGAGCATCGTCAGCGCCGGGTGGTTGAGCGTGGGGTCGCCGGTGCCGTTGCAACTGCTCGAGAACGGCAAGGTCATCGGATCGACCGAGTCGGATCGGGTCATGCTGCCGGCCGGCGAGCACACGCTCACGCTCGCCAATGCGTCGTTGGGATTCCACCAAGAGCGGACGGTGCACGTCAATGCCGGCAAGACGACCACCACGAGCGTCGAGCTGCCGAACGGCACCATCAGCCTGAACGCCACGCCATGGGCCGAAGTGTTCGTCGACGGCGAGCGCGTTGGCGAGACACCCATCGGGAACCTGTCTCGTCCGATTGGTCGCCACGAAGTGATCTTCCGCAATCCACAGTTGGGCGATCACCACGAGACGGTGTTCGTGACGGTGGAGGGCACCGTGCGTCTTGGTGTGGACTTGAGAAAGAAATAAGCACCATGCGCTGGATGCCCGCCCCGGCCGTCCTCGGTTTCCTGGTGCTCGTCCTGTCGGTGCCCCGGGGCGTGGCGGCACAAGACACGCTGCAACACCTCAAAGATCTTGTACGCCTCCGCCGCGTACGAGGACGCGCTGGCCCTGGCAACCCGATTGGACACCGGCGAGGCCGCACCGGACGTCGAACCCTATCGAGTGTTCTGCCTGGTCGCGCTGGGCAAGTTGGAAGAGGCCGAACGCGCCGCCGAAGCGGTGATCCGGCTGCGCCCGCGCTATCGGCCGGAGCCGAGCGAAGTATCACCGCGCATTCAGGATCTGTTTTCGAAGGCGCGCCGCAAGCTCGGGCCGTCGATCGTCAAGTCCATGTACATCGATGCGAAGGCGGCGCTCGATCGAAAGGATCGCGACGCCGCCATCGCCGGTTTCGAGGAAATGCTGCGCGTCGCCGACGATCCGGACGTCAAAGACGAGAGCACGATCAGCGAGCTCCGGCTGCTCGGATCGGGGTTTCTCGATCTGAGTCGCGCGCTGTCCATGGTGGCGGCAGCGGCGGCGCCGGCGCCCGCGCCGCCGGTGCCGCAGCCGCCGGTGAGGTCGGTTGTGGTCCCGCCGGTGGCCCTGCGCGAGGCGTTGCCTCCGTGGATGCCGACCGACGCCACGAGTCGCTTTGCCGAGTACCGCGGCGCAGTCCGGGTGGAGATCGACGCGGACGGGAAAGTCAGCGCCGCAGAGATGCTCGTCCCGGTCCACCCGTCGTACGACCGGCTGCTGCTGCAGTCGACTCGCGACTGGAGCTACCAACCGGCTCGGGCCAATGGCGTCCCGGTGCCCTCCGAGAAGGTCGTCCAGGTCGTCCTCAAACCGCGATGACGTTCAATCAGGGATGTCCGGCGAAATCCGACTCGCGCACCGCACCGCGCGACGAGCAGCTATGTCACTCTCACATAAAAGGTTACGTCAAGATGGATTGGGCGAACGGCCGCGCCGACGCGCCTCATTAGGTCCCTGAGGCACCTTGCGATTGCCAGAAGAAGGAACCTCTCCATAGAGGATAAAAGTCGCCTGAGTGAACGACTTTAGTCTCCAAAACACAGTAGAGTCACTAGGACCCGGCCGCCAATCCCCCCCAACCGATCCCTAGAATCAGACCTAAATACTGTGAATAAAGACATTCTCGTTGCTGACAAAAATCTGCCGCCTGGTGGCGGTCGCTTTGCAATTTCGGTCGATCGAGGTTACGCGCTCGGTGCGTCATCTCGCCTCTGTTCCTTCGGCATTTTCAGGTAACGATGTTGTCCACTGCGTTGTCGCAGCTGCTCGAACGGGCCCGGACCCGGTTTGGCTTGGAAGTCGAGATTCTCGACGCCACGTTGACCCACGTCTATCCGGAGACCGCCACCGAGCTGGGACGCCTGATCGAGGATTCGCCGGCGGTTCGCCGGACGCTGCTCGACACGCTGGCCGCCGGACGTCCAGACCAACTGGATCGGGCCGGTCTCGTCTATCAGGTGTTCCCGCTTCGACGGTCGTCGCGCACGCGCCATACGCCCGGCCTCCTGGCGGTGCGACGTCCGAGCGGCGGGACTTCCCCGGTCGATGCCGAACCCTGGTCTGAGCTCGCCCGGGCGATTGTCGAAGCGGATTTCGCCGCGAGCGAAACGCTCAACGACGAGCGCCAGCGGTCGAGACGGCTGCTCGCCACGCTGCGCTTCCTTCGTCACCTCGTGGAGACCGAGGGAGAAGGGGAGCTCGCGCAGGCGCTGATCCAGGCGGCGGCGGTCTGGTTCGACGTCGACGCTCGCATTTACCAGCGCGACCTCGCCGGTGATTTCCTGCTCCATATCGCCCTTCCCGGCGCACAGATCGATGAGGCCGCGCAGCGGCTCAACTCGTTGTGGATCTCCGGGGCGGCGGACATGCGCCGCCTGGGCTCGGTGCCGGAGTGGTCGCACGGCTCGGCCGGCCACGAGGTCGTCCTCGTGCCGTTGTCTGGCTCGGCGCCCTCGGATTGGATTCTGGCGCTGGTCGGCAATGTCGGCGAGGACGCCGAATCGCTCTTTCCAATTCTCGGGCGGATTGCCGGTCTGCAGCTGGAGGCCGTGCGCACCCGGCGCGCGGAGCGCACCCGAGATCGCTTCGAGCTCCTCGTGCGCCAGACCGAGATCGCGCCCGAGCTGCTGGCCGTTCACGTCGTCCGCGAACTCGTGGCGTTGACTGGTGCCGGCGGCGCTGCGCTGACGCTCAACCGGCGGGGGCGCCTGCGGCGCCTCGTCTGTCTCGGCGCGTTCGCGCCGGAACCGGTGGCCCTGACCGCCGCGGCCGGCGAGTCGCTCTTTGCCGGCGATCAGTTCGTCTGCGCGTTGCCGCTTTCCTCAGGCGTCAGCGCGACGCTCGAGATGCGCCCGATGAGCGGCGAGAGTTTCGTGCCGGACGCGGCACTGGTGACACGAGTGGCGGCGCGGGTGATTCAGACCTGGCTCGTGGGTGCCGCTCCTTCATTTACTGATCAGGCGATAGCGCTCGACGTGCCGCAGCCCGTGGTGTCGGCATTCGTGCGACGCATCGAAGAAGAGCTCGAGCGCGCCAAGCGATTCGACTTGCGGCTCTCGCTCGTGCTGATCGACGTTCCGCGGCAGCCGCCAAGCGCGCAGGATGCGCTGGCGCAGCTGCAGGAGACCGTCCGTCGGGAGCTGCGCGGGTCGGACGTCCTCGGCAAGATGAACGGTCAGCGTGTGGCGGCGCTGTTGACCCACACCGACGCTCCGGGCTCGCACCGCGTCGTCGGCCGGCTGCGGCGTCGGCTCGCGGATGCCGCCGGTCGAATGAATCTGGTCGGCGTGACCGTGGGACACGCGGTGTTTTCGCCGGACTGTCGCACCGCCGAGGCGCTGGTCTCGCAAGCCGTCCGTGACGCCGAGCCAATTGGAGCCGTCAACTGAGCCCGACGGCTGAAGACGTGGAAGCAGAAACAGGGAACCGAGAACCGACGCCGGGAGCTGAGAGCTGATATGCGACGCAAGCTGGGAGACAGACGCATCCGCCCGCGATTCGACATCGTCGGGGATCTGTTTGGCACGCTCGAGACCGTGCTGCGGCTGCCGCTCAGGAACGTCGGGCGGCGCGGGGCGCTGATTCACTCGCACGTGCCGCTGCCGATCGATTCGGTCCATCGCGTCACGTTTCAGTCGGACGGACAGGATGCGGCGGTTGACGTACGGGTCGTGCACGTCGAAAGCGAAATGTCGCTGGACGGAGAACGGACTTATCTCATCGGCGTCGAATTCGTGTCCATTCCCCCGGTGCTCGGCGAACAGATTGAGCGCTGGCTGGGTACGAGCGAGGATCGGGCAGCGCCGGCGGAGGCGTAACAGGATATGAGCGCTGGATTTACCACCGAACGTCGGCAGAACCACCGGGTCGTACTCGACGATCTCGTCGAATGTCGGCTCGAGCTCCGGACCCGCGTCCGTCTGCTGGACATCAGTGTGAGCGGCGCGCTCATTGGCGCCGAGGTGCGGCTCCCGATTGGGACCCGCGCCCATCTGCGGTCGGCAATTACCGCAACGGCCTTCGCGCCCGACGTTCAGGTGCGCCGTCATGCCGACAGCATGGCGCGGAACAGCGGCCTTGGCCTCGGCGCGGTCTTCACGGCGATGGACGAACGCAGTCGGCGGAGTCTCGAGGATTTCTTACGGAAAGCGAATACATAGCACGGAGTCCGGCTGAAGTATCCGGCTTTTGTCGGAGTGAGTAGGGAATATGCACATGAGACGCGAAGGAACAGAGCAGCTGATCGGGACGAGCGCGGTCATCGTCGAGCTGTCGCAGGAAATCGACCGGGTCGCGCGGTCCGACGCCAAGGTCCTGATCACCGGCGAGAGCGGCGTCGGCAAGGAGCTGGTCGCGCACGCGCATTCATCAGCGCGAGCCCGCGGGCCAGCCGCGCGTTCGTCGCCGTCAACTGCGCCGGCCTGCCCGAAACGCTGCTCGAATCGGAGCTGTTCGGCCACGTCAAGGGCAGCTTCACCGGCGCCTATCGCGACAAGCCGGGCAAGCTCGAGATGGCCGACAGCGGCACGATCTTCCTCGACGAAATCGGCGAGATGACGCTGCGCATGCAGGGGCTGCTGCTGCGGTTCCTCGAGACCGGCGAGCTGCAGAAGGTCGGCGCCGATCGCGCGATGGGCCGCGTCAACGTCCGCGTCATCGCGGCGACCAACCGCAACCTGCGCGACATGATCGCGCAGGGCACGTTCCGCGAGGATCTGTTCTACCGCCTCAACGTCATTCACCTCGATGGTGCCGCCGCTGCGCGAGCGGCGCGAGGACATTCCGGCGCTGGTCGAGCTACTTCCTGGCGCGGTTCACCCGGACGAACGGGCATCCCGTCAAGCACATCTCCGACGAGGCGATGAAGCTGCTGTGCGAGTACTCCGTGGCCCGGCAACGTGCGCGAGCTGGAGAACGTGATCGAGCGGCTGGTCGTGACCGGCCGCAACGAAGCGGTGGTGCCCGACGACCTGCCGACGGAGATCCGGATGCAGCAGATCGATCGGGCTGCGCCCGAAGCGCGAGCGCCGCCGGACCGTGGCCGACGATCTGTACAAGAAGCTGCGTCGAGGAGCGCGAGTCGTTCTGGACGGTCGTCTATCCGCTGTACATGCAGCGGGAGATCACGCGCGGCAACGTGCGCGACCTGGTGCGCAAGGGCCTCGAGGAGGCGCGCGGCAACTACAAGATCGTCGCGCAAGCTGTTCAACATGGAACGCGCGACTACAAGCGGTTTCTGAACTTCCTGCGCAAGCACGACTGCCAGCTGCCGTTCAAGGAATACCGGCAGTAATGACCAAAGTTGTTGGGGATAGACCATGCGATTCCACAAAGTGTCGGCGTCGCTTCGCCCTGGCCGCGCTCGTCGTTCTACCAGTACGCGCGCAGCAGCCGGAGGCCAAGGCCCCGTCGCCAGCGCCGCCGGCGGCTGCGACGGCCACGGGGGTTGCGCTGCCGGCCGGGTACGTGATCGGGCCTGACGACCTGCTGTCGGTCGTGTTCTGGCGAGACAAGGACATGTCGGCGGACGTGGTGGTGCGGCCGGACGGCAAGATCTCGCTGCCGCTGCTGAACGACGTTCAGGCCGCCGGCCTGACGCCCGACCAGCTGCGCACGCAGCGTCATCGAGGCGGCGACGAAATTCGTCGAGGACCCGAACGCCACGGTGGTGGTCAAGGAGATCCACAGCCGCAAGGTCTTCATCACCGGGCATGGTCGTCAAGGCCGGGTCCGTATCCGCTGTCGGGCGACATGACCGTCCTGCAGTTGATCTCGCTGGCGGGCGGGCTGCAGGAGTACGCCGACTCCAAGAACATCGTGATCATCCGCAAGGAGACCGGTAAAGAGGAGTACTTCAAGTTCAACTACAAGGACGTCCTCAGGCAGAAGAACCTCCAGCAGAACATCCTGCTGAAGCCCGGCGACACCGTCGTCGTTCCATAGCACCACGTCATGTCTTCAGTGAGCACTATCCGTCGTTCCACCCGAGGCGGTCGTGGGAGCCGCGTCGCGATCCTGTGCGCTCTCGTGGCCTGCGCCGCGCCGAGTCCGCTGCTGGCGCAGACGACGCTGAGCCCCCGTGTGTATCAGGGACAGTTCGGCACGACGACCGACACGACGGCCGAGCAGAAGCTCGACCTGACGGCGACGGTTTCCGAAGCGTACGACGACAACGTCAACGCCGACCAGAACGGCAGCCTGCCGAATCCGTCCACCGCTCAGGTTGGCGGCTTCTTCACTCAGTTCGGCGGTACCGCCAACTACGCCTGGCAGAAGCGCGGGCTGCAGTTTGCCGCGACCGGGGCTTCGACCTTCAGGTACTACAACGATCTGGGAGAGGTCGCCAGCGTCAGCCATACGGCGGGCGTTGGGTTTTCGGCTGAACTGGCTCGCCGGACGCACCTTTCGGTCAATCAGACTGTCGCCTATTCGCCGTCTTACTTCTACGGTCTCTTTCCGAGTGTGACGACGCCGGTGCCGGGGTCGGCGCAACCTGCCGCGCCAGATTACAACGTGGACGACTCCGAGTCGTATGCCTATGGGACGACGCTCTCGCTGTCGCACGGGGTCAGCAGCAAGGGGACGCTGACCGGAACTGCCGGATTCCAATATACGAATTTCACCCAAGACACGGCGTTGCGGCGAGATCTGAAGTTCTACAACCTGCGCGGCCAGTACTCGCACGGGATGAATCGCAATGCGAGTTTCAGGGTCGGGTACCGATTCAGCTCCGGGAACTTCGGTTATGGCCTTCCGGGAGCGCTGTCGGACAACACAACCGAGCAGGGAGTGGACGTGGGTGTCGACTACACCAAGCCTCTATCCGCAACTCGACGATTTGTGTTCGGTTTCAGCCTTGGATCGTCGTCTGCCGATGTCGGGACGCTCTCGGTCGGCGACACGCAGATTGCAGGACGGCAGTACCAGGTCACCGGAGATTCGTCGCTGGGTTATCAATTCCATCGGACATGGCAGGCGCGCGCGTCCTATCGGAGAGGTCTCGAGTACGTGGCGACCCTCACCCAGCCCGTCTACGTTGGCGGTGTGACCGGTCTGGTCGAGGGCATGCTGAGCTCCAAGCTGCACTTTTCGACAGGCGGCGGGTATTCCAGCGGCGATTCGGCCCTTCAGCGGAGCGCCACGCAGTTCGATACGTCGACCGGCTACGTCCGCTTCCAATACATCGTGAGCAGGAACTGGGCGGCCAACGCCGAGTATTTGTACTACTACTACAATTTCACCGGAGTCGCGGCGCTGCCTCTTGGCGTGCCTCACCACCTCTCCCGTAATTCCGTGCGGATCGGTGTGACGCTCTGGATGCCGTTCAAGGGCAGGTAATCATGTTGCCAGGCAGAAAATTTTCGCTGGAGGACGCGCTGCACACGCTGCTGCGTCGTCGGTGGCTGTTGTTGCTGCCGGCAGTAGTCGGTTTGGTCGCGGGGGTTGCCGCGTCGAGCCAGATTCCCGAGAAATATCGCTCGGAGACATTGATTCTCGTCGTGCCGCCGCGGATTCCGCAGGAGATCGTGCCGCGCAACCCGGAGACCACCGTCGCCGAGCGCCTCAACACCATCAACGACGTCATCCTGAGCCGATCGCGGCTGGAGCGGATCATCCAGGATCTCAACCTCTACGACGAGCAGCAAGGGCAACAAGATCATGGAGGATCTTGTGCAGCGCATGCGCAATGACATCCACGGTCAAGA
The DNA here is from genome assembly GCA_963771415.1 of uncultured Acidobacteriota bacterium. Classification (GTDB taxonomy): domain Bacteria; phylum Acidobacteriota; class Vicinamibacteria; order Vicinamibacterales; family 2-12-FULL-66-21; genus CAWAZT01. The sequence goes on from CAVYTI010000002.1 coordinate 816,400, forward strand.
TCGAGGGAAAAGAATCGTTCCGCGTCAGCTACGTCAGCGATGCGGCCAAGACGGCGCAGATGGCCACGGATCGTCTGGCCTCGCTCTACATCGAAGAGAACCTGCACGATCAGTCGACACTTGGCCGAGAGCACGAACCAGTTCCTCGAGTCGCAGCTGGAAGAGGCGCGACAGCGTCTGAGCGAGCAGGAGAAGAAGCTGGAGCAGTACAAGAATCTCCACGCCGGCCAGCTTCCCTCACAGCAGGCGGGAAATCTGCAGGCGATTCAGAACGCCCAGATGCAGCTTCAGTCGGTGAGCGAGTCGATGAACCGCGCGCGGGAGCGCCGGATCCTGATCGAGCGGCAGCTCGCAGACGCCGAGACGTTGCCGGTTGCCCGCACGCCCGATGCCGCAACGGGGTCTTCAGAGCCCGTGAAGCTGACGACGGCCCAGCAGCTCGACGCGGAGCAGGCGAGACTCGTTGTCTACAAGCAGAAGTACACACCGGAGCACCCGGACATCAAGGCGCTGGAACACTCGATTGCGGACTTGCAGAAGAAGCTCGCGGACGAAACGACGCAATCCACGAGCCAACCCGCAGCCCAAGCTCTTGACGACTCCGGAGCTTGCGCGGCAACGGCAAGTCAGCGAGCTCAAGGCGCAGATGGAGGCCATCGACCTGCAGCTTTCCTCGGGCGCGACGGAGCAGTTGAGACTGAAGAGTGTCATCGCCGACTATCAGGGCAAGGTCAACGCCGTGCCGGCGCGCGAGTCAGAGCTCGTCGAGCTGACCCGGGACTACAACACCCTCAGCGAGTCGTACATGAGCCTGCTGAAGAAGCGTGAGGATTCCAAGCTGGCCGAGAATCTGGTGCGCCGGCAGATTGGCGAACAGTTCAAGATTCTCGATGCCGCGTCGCTGCCGCAGAAGCCGTACAACGCCGTGCAGCGGCTGTTGATTGTCGCCGCCGGCCCGATCGGCGGCCTGGTGTTCGGGCTCATGCTGCTGGGTCTTGGCGAGTATCGAAACTCCAGCTTCAGGACTGAAGACGACATCGCTCGGCTGTTGACACTGCCCGTGCTGGCGCTGGTGCCGACCCTGATATCGGAGCGCGATCGTGCGCGGCAGCGGCGCCGCGTCATGCTGCTCGATATCAGCGGGTCCGCCGTCACGGTGATCACGATCGCGGCGTTGCTCTTTTGGAGGTTGCAGTCCTAGGACTGCGTGCACAGATGTACCAGTCCTTCTTCGGTCTCCGAGAGTTGCCGTTCGAGCTGACGCCGAACCCCAAGTATCTATTCATGACCCCTGGGCACCGTGAGGCTTTGAGCAACCTCCAATACGGGCTGTCCACGGCGAAGCCGGTCACCGTGCTGATCGGCGAAGCCGGCACTGGGAAGACCACGCTGTTGCGGGCCGCGCTCAACTCCGACCGGTGTCGGCATGTGCGCTGCATTTACCTGAACAATCCGGCCCTGACGCGGGCCGAGTTCGTGGAGATGCTCGCTCGGCGCTTCGAGCTCAGTCAGGCCGCCAGCGCAGTCGAAGACCGCGCTTCTGCACGAGCTCGAAGAGGCGGTGCAGGACCGGCGGGCGCGCGGTGAGATTACCGCGCTCGTGGTCGATGAGGCGCAGAGCCTCAGCGTCGAGTTGCTCGAGGAGACGCGGTTGCTGGCCAATCTCGAAACCGCGACGGAGAAGCTGCTGCCGTTGGTCCTGGCGGGCCAGCCCGAGTTGTCGGTCCGGCTGAACGATCCGGCACTGAGACAGTTGAAGCAACGCGTCGCGCTGAGGTGCGAAATCGCGCCCGTTCACGCTGCCGGAGACGGCGGCCTACATCGCCAACCGCATCCGCGTCGCTGGTGGCGAAGCCTCCCGGTTGTTCACGCGAGAGGCCGTGATGCTGATTCACGAGCGTTCGCTGGGGGTGCCGCGGACGGTCAGCGTCATGTGCGACAACGCGCTCCTCAGCGCCTTCGCGCTGGGCCGTCAACCGGTCGATCGCGAAATCGTTCTGGAAGTCTCGCGCGACTTCGACCTCCACGGGCGCGACGGCGCGCTCTTCTCCACGTCGCAGCACTTCGGCGACGAGGAGACAGCGGGGGAGCGCGGGCCGGATGCGCTGGCGCTGTCGGACATGCATGATGAGACCGAACCGGAGCCGGTCGAACAGGCCGATCCGTCACGAAAATTCAAGTTGTTTGGCTCGGCGCCGCGCTGAGCCAACCTGACCAAGGGATTCCATGAGTCGCATTGACGATGCCTTGAAACGTGCCTCGGGAGACGACGTGGCACTGCGCGAGCGGACCGACTCCGTCGGTCAAGCCGCGCGCCGGGACGACGAGTCGTCGCTGGAACGCTATCCGCGCGAGGGGCGGTCGACCATCGAGAAGCCCACGCGATCGGAGCTCTCCTCGTCGAGGCCTATTGCCGCGCCGCGCACCGGCGGAAGGGGACAGCTTGCGCCCCCGAAGATTGAACTCGAGGGCAAGCTGGTGGTGAGCAGTCAGACCGCGCCGGTGGCCGTCGAGCAGTACCGCCGGCTGGCGGCAACGCTGCACCAGCTGCAGACCGAACGCGGCCTCAAGATGCTCCTGGTGACGAGCACCGTCCCGGAGGAAGGAAAGACCCTGACGGTGGCCAACCTGGCGTTGACGCTAAGCGAGTCGTACAAGCGTCGCGTCCTGCTGATCGATGCGGACCTGCGCCGGCCATCCATCCACGAAGTGTTCGGTCTGCCGAACCTGACGGGGCTGACCGACTGCCTACGGGCCGAGCGGAGCCAGCTCCCGGTCCTCGAGGTGTCGCCCTAGTTGAGCGTCGTGCCGGCCGGCCGTCCGGATCCGAACCCGATGGCCAAGCTGACCTCGCCGCGGATGAAGGCCCTGCTGGATGAGGCTTCCACCGCCTTTGATTGGGTCCTCCTCGACGCGCCGCCAGTGGGTTTGATTCCCGACGCCAATCTGCTGGCGCGATTGACGAACGCCGTCCTGTTCGTCATTGCGGCCGGGTCGACGCCGCACACGCTTGTCGAACGGGCGATTTCGGATCTCGGACGCGACTATCTGATTGGAACGGTCCTGAATCGCGTCGACCAGCAGTCGCTCGCGTCGGTCGGCTATTACGGCAACTACTACGGCGCCAGCGCCGAGCCCTCGAAATAAACGCTCGTACGCCCCCCACGACGACCTCCTCGCGGACTTTCACCGGAATCGATTGATGTTCACCCCTGCGGGGGTTCAAAGGTCTCGGCAGGCAGGTACTTAAGTCTGCCAGCAGTGTGACATTCAGGTTGTCCTGCCCCGTCAACCAACCTCGGAACCTAGGCTAAACCGCTGAAATAAAAGCTGTTGCCGAGCGTTGTCCGCCCTGCGGCGCGTCGGACGAATCCTTGCTCAAGAGTTCGTCGAATCCGTTCGACGGAGGACAAGGGTTTCTGCGGCGGTCCGACCCTCCCTTGTGAGCGATAGCGGGACCACGACTTCGATGGTTCCGACGGGTTCCTGCACTCTGTCGGATCGCCAGTTTCCAGCGCGATGTAAGCGAGAGGGCGAAGCTACGTTCATGTTGCCGACTGCAGCTCCATCACACGCTCACACCGCGCATCTGGCAGTGACGATCGATCCCTGCGCTCGTCGTGCGCGGGTTTGGTCTGGACGTGTGACGTTTGTGAGAAGTGAAGACCCAAGTTTTCGCCGACGTCGAGCGATGTCACTTGCCAAGCCGACTTTTGATTGCCGCCGCAGCGACTGTCTGCGTGCGTTCACGACCACATCATTCGCGCTCGGTTTGGACGTCGATCTAAATCGTTCATCCGTCATGTCTTGCGGCCGCGGACGTCAGCGCGTGCGAATGTGGCCTGATGGCGATCTGTTTGCAACGCCGTGCACGCGACACCAAGAGCAGAACACGATATGTCACTGACCGCACCCAACCACGCCGACTCCGTGGATGGAATTATTCCTGACTACCGCCATGGCGACGATCAGTGCTCTTGCAGCCTCGCCCAACACGGAGCCAATCAGGTCTACAACGAAACGGCGTTCCAGTACTTCCTGGCGCTGGAGCGAAATCGGTCGGAGCTCTCGAGCCGACCGTTGCAGTTGATGCTGGTGGATCTGAAGAAGCAAAACGGCGCGAATCAGGAAGTGGATGCGAAGGTCGCCGCGAAGGTATTCGCCGCGCTCTCGCAGTCCCTTCGTGAGACTGACGTCATCGGCTGGTACCGCGAGCAGCAAATCGCCGGGGCGGTGCTGACCTTCGCCGATGGTCCGGAGCCGGATGCGTCGAGTCGAGTCGCCGAGCGCGTATCCGGTGCGCTCGGGGTGAGTCTTCCCTCGGATATCGTCCGCCGCCTGCAAGTGCGTGTCTACCAGCTGCCGGCCCGCGTGGCGCGGTAGCGGCATCCACCTGGCCCGGTTTCGGAGTTGAACGTGGCAATCGAAACAGTCGCAGAGCCAACGGTTGAATCTCCCGTCAATCGGCGCCTTCCCCGGTTGTCGGCCCGTCCCGTCGCCCGCCGGGCGCCGGCCCCCCGCCGCACTCGCGCCTCGCGACCGTCCGGATGCGACCGCCGGCTGCATCAAGCCCATGTGATGAGCGAAGAGATTTTCCGGAGCGTGCTCCTTCGCGAGCGGCGGCGCGCCGATCGGTTCAACCAGCCGTTCCTCCTGTTTCTCGTCGGCGTCGACAAGCAGGCCGATGCCGAGTTGCCGGCCCTGCCGGCGGCCGTCGTCGATGCCCTTGGCGCCGTCACCCGCGACACCGATGTCCTGGGATGGTTCAAGGGTCAGGCGGTTCTCGGTCTCATCGTGCCGGAACTCGGTGCCTCGGGCGTCGATCTGGCGCGCGAAGTGGAAGCTCGAATTCTCAAAGAGCTGGCCCTCCGGCTCGACGCCGATGCGCGCCGCCAGATCTCGGTCGGCCTGCACGCGCACATGCCAGCGACCGACGCCGCTGAGGCGGGGCTGCCGTCCGTAGAGCCGATCGTCACGTCGCTTCGCCCTGTCGAAGAGCAGTCGTGGCGCGAGCTGTTCAAGCGCGTGCTGGACGTGTGCGGCAGCGGGGCGCTGCTGCTCATCCTGTCCCCGCTTTTTCTGGTCATCGCGGCGCTCGTCCGTCTCAAGTCGCCCGGTCCGGTCTTCTTCCGTCAGGTGCGCGTCGGACGCAGGGCACGAAGCCGTTCACGATGCTGAAGTTCCGGACGATGCACGTCAACGCCGACAGCGCGATTCACCAGCAGTACGTGCAGCTGGTTCATCAAGTCGAGCGGCAGAGACCCAGACCGCGGACGGCACCACGCGTTCAAGATCGCCAACGATCCCGCGGATCACGCCGATCGGCGGACTTCTGCGCAAGACCAGCCTCGACGAGCTGCCGCAGTTGTGGAACGTGCTGCGCGGCGACATGTCGCTCGTCGGGCCGCGTCCGCCGCTGCCCTACGAGGTCGAGCAGTACAAGCCATGGCATTGCCGCCGCGTGCTCGAAGCCAAGCCGGGCATCACCGGCCTCTGGCAGGTGACCGGCCGCAGCCGCACGACCTTCGACGAGATGGTGCGCCTGGACCTGCGCTACGCCAAGAGCCGCTCGCTCTGGACCGATATCAAGATCCTGCTTGCGACGCCTCGTGCCGTCATTTCAGGCAAAGGCGCCTGCTAGCGATCGAGCCGGTAACAGCGCTCGCGCGTAGCCGTCACAAATCACGGATACAGTCGATGTCCGACGTGAAAGACAGCCACCCGATGAACGAGTACGTCTGCGTCACCCCGGATGTGAAGCTCGGGAAGGACGTCAGGCTGGGCAAATTCATCAATCTGTACGGCTGCGCGATCGGTGACGAGACGAAGATCGGCGCCTTCGTCGAGATCCAGAAGAACGCCAGCGATCGGCCGCCGCTGCAAGATTTCGAGCCACACGTTCGTCTGTGAGGGCGTGACGATCGAAGACCACGTCTTCATCGGCCATGGCGTCACGTTCATCAACGACATCCTATCCGCGCGCCACCACGCCGACCGGCGAACTGCAGACGCGAGCGGACTGGAAAGTCGAGACGACGCTCGTCAAGAAGGGAGCGTCGATCGGCTCCGGCGCGACCATCCTGTCGAACGTCATGATCGGGGAGCACGCCATCGTCGGCGCCGGAAGCGTCGTGACGCGAGACGTCCCGGCGCATGCCATCGTCGCCGGCAATCCGGCGCGGGTGGTTGCGGCAGGTCAGTCACGAAACAGGAGCGGCGCATGACCCCAAATGACGCGTCCGTTCTCGAATCGGCGCGCGGCGCGGCCGGTCAGCAGCTGCTGTCCGCGACGTCGGCAGCCCATCCGGCGTTGGCATCGACCAATGTCGTCCGCGTGGGCGTGATCGGCTACGGCTACTGGGGCCCGAACATCGTCCGCAACTTCGCACGGCCTCGAGCACTGCCAGCTCGTCGCGGTGTGCGACAAGAATCCCGCCGCCCTGCAAGCGAGCCAGCCGGGTCTATCCGGGCGTCCACCTCACGACCGATTTCGCGCGAGGTGCTGCAGTCGCCGGACATCGATGCCGTGGCCGTCGTCACGCCGGTCTGGACGCACTACGACCTGGCCAAGGCCGCGCTCGAGAACGGCAAGCACGTCTTCGTCGAGAAGCCGTTCACCTCGACGTCAGCGCAGGCCGAGGAGCTGATCGAGCTGGCTGCGCGGAAGAACCTGAAGATCATGGTCGATCACACGTTCCTGTTCAGCGGAGCCGTCAGGAAGATCCGCGAGCTGGTCGACGGCGGCACGCTCGGCCCGCTGTACTACTTCGATTCGACCCGGGTGAACCTCGGCCTGTTCCAGCACGACGTCAGCGTCGTGTGGGATCTCGCGCCGCACGATCTCTCGATCATGGACCACCTCATCGGCGAGCAGCCGGAGGCGGTCGTCGCCACCGGCGGCAGCCACCTGAACGGCCACGCCGACATGGCGTTCATCACCATCTACTTCCCGCGCAACATCATCGCGCACATCAACGTCAACTGGCTCTCGCCGGTCAAGGTGCGCACGACGCTGATCGGCGGCAAGAGACAAGATGCTGGTCTGGAACGACCTCGAGGCCGACGAGAAGATCAAGGTCTACGACAAGGGCGTCCAGATCACCAGCGGCCAGGGCGTCTACGACCTGCTCGTCAGCTACCGCTCCGGCGACGTGTGGGCGCCGAAGGTGCGACCAGACCGAAGCGCTGAAGGTCGAGCTCGACTACTTCATCGACTGCATCGTGAACGATCAGACGCCGACCAACGACGGGATCGCGGGTCTTCGCGTCGTTCGGATGCTGGAAGCGGCCGACCGATCGCTCAGGGAACGCGGCAAGCTCATTTCTTTCTAGCTCCGCTGCACCACAGGTCCGTGGCGGACCGCCGCGACAATGGCGGCCTCCGCATCTTCACTACTGAAAGCCTGCTCAGTTCATAACGGTCCCGGTCAGGCGTTTAGTCTGGTTGAGCTGGCGGCCGCTCTGTCATGTCTCGCATCCTATCGCGTAATCTCCGTCTGACCGATGAGGCCATCGTTGGCCCACGGCGTCAGCCTGCGCTCACTCGTCTGGCGATCGGATTCCGTTCGACGATCGCCGCCCGTCCCCCTGCGGTAGACCCGATGGCACAAGCGCTGATCGACTATTTCCGTTGTCCTGAAGACCTGGCCCGGTTCGAGGCACCGGGAGATGCCTCGGATGGCGAGGGCTACTTCGGGTTTGGCGACGCGATTGGCTTCGGCCGGCTCCACGGCGCGCAGCCCGCCCGCTATGTCCACGACCGCATGCCCGAAGTCGCGGGCGCGATTGGCGAACCGGGCACCGTACGGCTGCCGTTCGACCTGTCCGAAGTGGTGACGAACCTGCAGCAGGAACATTATCGTCGGACGTCGCCGGGCGGGCTGGAGCGGATCACCGCGTGGCCGGTGACACAGCGCGCCTACTACTTCCTTCGCCCGTTGCTGACCGTCGGGGTGAGGAAGCACTTGCAGAAGATTCGGCTGAGCGGCTGGGAGAGGATTGCGTTCCCGCGATGGCCGGTCGACTTCAGCGTCGACTCGTTGATGCAGGGAGCGCTTGCCCTCGCGCTCAAGAGCCGGCGCGTCAAGGAGATTCCATTCGTCTGGTTCTGGCCGGACGGCGCGTCGAGCTGCGCGATGATGACGCACGACGTCGAGGGCGCGGCCGGCCAGGCGTTCTGCGACGGCCTGATGAACCTCGATGCGGCGGCGGGAATCCAGTCCGCCTTCCAGCTGGTTCCAGAGGCGCCGGCGTCACGAGCGCTGGCCAGGGAGCTGCGGGGCCGCGGCTTCGAGGTGAATATCCACGACTTCAATCACGACGGCCAACTGTTTCACAGCAAGCCGCAGTTCTTGCAACGCGCCGCCCTCATCAATCGGTATGCCCGCGAGTTCGGCTCGCGTGGATTCCGGTCCGGCGCGATGTATCGAGAGCAACAGTGGTTCGACGCGTTGCAGGTCTCGTACGACATGTCCGTGCCCAACGTGGCGCACCTCGAGCCCCAGCGTGGCGGATGCTGCACCGTGATGCCGTATTTCGTTGGTGAGCTCCTGGAGCTGCCACTCACGACTACGCAGGACTACTCGCTGTTCCATATCCTCGGCACGTATTCGACGGCACTCTGGCGACAGCAGATCGAGTTGATCATGGCCAGAAACGGCCTGGTCAGTTTCATCGCCCACCCTGACTATCTCCGCGACCAGCGCGCAAAGGGCGTCTACCTCGAATTGCTGACGCACCTCAACTATCTCCGCGCGGAAAAGCAACTGTGGATTGCGCCGCCCGGAGACATCAACGACTGGTGGCGCTGCCGCCACAAGATGTCGGTGGTCGGTGACGGGGCCTCCTGGCGAATCGAGGGTCCCGACAGTCATCGGGCGCGGCTGGCTTTTGCAACCCTGGACGGCGACCGCGTAGTCTACCGGCTGGCGCGTGCCAGGTAGGGCGCCGCGAACCTCTCATGGCCAGAATCCTGGGCAGTCTCCTCAACAGACTCGCCTTCATCTGTCCCGGCGGCTACAGCGTCCGGCCGACGCTCCAGCGGTGGCGTGGCGTGTCGATGGGGAAGAAGGTCTGGCTCGGCCTTTACGTGTACGTCGACGACCTTCACCCCGCGGCCTTGTCGATCGGCAACAACTGCTCGATCGGGATGCGGACCTCGATTCTCACGCATTTCTACTGGGGCCCGCGACGCGCCACCGGCAACGGGCAAGTCGTGATCGAAGACGACGTGTTCGTGGGTCCGCATTGTGTCATCCTGCCGAACGTCAGAATCGGCCGGGGCTCGGTCATCACGGCCGGCACGGTCGTCTCGCGAAACGTGCCGCCGCACACTTACTGGGGGGTGCCGCCGGCAGAAGCGCTGGCCGAGGTCACGGTCCCGCTGACCGCGCAACACAGTTACGCGGAGTTTCTGCGGGGGATGAAGAGCGTTTCGCGGCCGGCGGTCGGTAATGAGCCACTCGATCGTTGACGCCATGGATCCCGCCGCCGCAGCCCCGAACGCCGCCGTGCAAACGAGCGCTGATTCCTCGCTCGTGTCGGGCTTTCTCCAGTCGTGGAATCATTCTCCGAACCGGGCTGCGCTCGACGTGGCCGGCGAGGTTCTGAGCTTCCAGGATTTGGGGGAACGGGCGGCAGTGCTGGCGTCGACAATCCAGCAGAGAACTCCTGCTGGCGGGCCACCGCTGACGGCGGTCTTCGCTCATCGATCGAGGACGGCGTTTGCCGGCCTGCTCGGTGCCCTTGTGGCGGGTCATGGTTACGTTCCGCTGAATCGCACGTTTCCAGCCGCCCGCACGCGTTCCATGCTGCAGAGCGCGGACTGCCGATCGATCGTCGTCGACGCGCAGTCGGAGCCACAGCTCGACACGGTTCTGGACGGGCTGCCCGATCCGATGCTCATTCTGTTGCCCGATCGCCAGGACGTCGGCCCCGTGGCCAGGCGATGGCCGACTCATACGGTCGTGGGCTCGACCGAGTTGAGGCCGCACGCGCTGCTACCGACACAACCGGCGCGCCCGACAGGGTCCGACGCCATTGCCTATTTGCTGTTCACATCGGGCAGCACGGGCACTCCGAAGGGCGTGATGGTCGCGCATCGCAACGTGACGCACTTCATCCGCGCGATGGTCGCTCGCTACGGCGTCAACTCCGACGATCGGTTCTCGCAGATGTTCGACATGACGTTCGATCTGTCCGTGCTCGACATGTTCGTCGCCTGGGAGCGCGGCGCGTGCGTCTGCTGCCCGTCGGAGAAGATTCTCCTGAATCCTGATTCGTTCATCCGGGACAAGAAGCTCACCATCTGGACATCGGTCCCAAGCGTTGGGGTCTTCATGAAGCGGTTTGGCGCGCTCAAGGCGAACCGCTTTGAGTCGTTGCGGTGGAGTTTGTTCTGCGGCGAGCCTCTGCCCGTGGACGTGGCGACCGCGTGGGCGGCCGCCGCGCCCGAATCGACCCTCGAGAACCTGTACGGCCCGACCGAGCTGACGGTCGCTTGCACCCACTACCGCTGGAATAGCTCATCGTCCGCCTCGGAGTCCCTCCACGGCCTCGTGCCCATTGGTCATCCCTTTCCGGGGATGGAGGCGATGGTCGTGGATGAAGAGCTTCGTGAGGTACCGCCAGGTGCGACCGGCGAGCTGCTGATGAGTGGACCACAGGTCACGCCCGGGTACTGGCGGGACGCGGAGGCGACCGGGCGGGCGTATGTCTCCCTGCCCGGACGGCAGGGCATCTTCTATCGGACCGGAGATCGTGTGCGCCGACCGCTGGACGCAGCGCCGATGACGTATGTAGGTCGATCCGATCACCAGGTCAAAGTTCTCGGCTTTCGGGTCGAGCTCGGCGAAGTCGAAGCGAGACTGCGTGAACAGCCGGGTGTTGACGCCGCCGCCGCGCTTGGGTGGCCAGCGACGTCTACCGGGGCCGGAGGGATCGTGGCATTTGTGACCGGCTCTGAAATCGACGCGGCGGCAATTCGAAACATCCTGATGCAGTGTCTACCGGCTTACGCCGTTCCGCAGGCCATTCACGTTCTGCCGGAACTGCCGAAGAATGCCAACGGCAAGATCGATCGGCACGCGTTGTCGAAGTTTCTCCAATCATGAGTGGCCGCTCGGTCGACGATGTGAAAAGGCTGATTCTGACGTGCTGCTCGACCAGCGGGCTGCCCGACCGGATCCCGGACGATTTCGATCTCCGCGCCGAAGGGATCGTCGACTCGCTCGGGTTCGTGGCGCTCCTGACCGAGATTGAAACACGCCTTGGCGCTCAGATCGATTTCGACAGCCTTGATCCAGAAGACCTCACGAGGATTGGTCCCCTTGCTCGATACATTGCGGAGCGTGTCTGATGACGGCTGCTGAGAATAGCCGCGCCGGGAGCCTGGCCATGAGTGCGCGGACGGCCCTGTTTGCTGCATTCTGCTTGTGCCTCGCCCTGGCGAACCTGCAGATCCTGCGCGAGCTCTACGTTTATTCGCGCGACAACGTCGCCGCATCCCATGTCGTCCTGATCCCATTGATCAGCGCCATGCTGATGTTTCAGGACCGGGCGTCGATCTTCTCGTCGGTGCGCACGTCATGGGGGCCTGGTCTGCTGATCCTCGCCGTCGGGCTCGGGCTGTCGGTCGCAGGTCGGACCCATTTGGCAGACTTGGCGCTTTTGAACTCGCTGAGCTGGATGGTCGGCGCAGTGGTGGTGTGCGCCATCGGTGGATTTCTGTTGCTGTATGGATGGCAGGCGTCCAGGGCCGCCATGTTCCCATTGGCATTCCTGGTCTTCATGGTACCCATTCCGGATGGCCTGCTGAATGCCGCCACGCTCCTCCTCAAGAGAGGATCGAGCGAGACTGTGGCGGGCCTCTTCTGGCTGACGGGCACGCCATTTCACCGGGATGGCTTTGTCTTCACGCTACCCAATCTCGTCATCGAGATCGCCGACGAGTGCAGCGGCATCCGCTCGAGCATTGCCCTGCTCCTCACGGCGCTCATTGCCGGGCACATGTTCCTGCGGAGCCCGGTGAACAAACTCCTGCTGGTTCTGGCCATCTTCCCAATTGCCATCCTCAAGAACGCCATCCGCATCGTCGCGCTGTCGCTTCTCACCATCCACGTCAACCGCGAGTTCATGGTTGGGCGGCTGCACCACGAGGGCGGGATCGTGTTCTTCCTCATGGCCCTCGCCGTCCTGTCGCCTCTGTTTTCGCTGTTACGCAAACGGGAGCTGCGGCGAACGATCAGTCTCGACGGCGGTCCCGCCGGCCCCCCTAGGATTTAACCTCGTCCAGCTGACAAAAGGTCCCCGTCAGAGTGGACTAAAGTCATCAAATGGGATGACTTCATCCGACCGACACGTATTTCCAGGGTCAGTATTCGTGTGTAAATCATTGTCAGTAAATACTTTACGCCTTACGCTCGGAGGCTCTTCCGGTCGGAAAGGCTCTTGCTCAATCGTGAAGGGTGCCCAGGTTCTCTGCGCGTTCGTGGAGGACGTTCCTGACAGGCCCTGTAACTGACGGGGCGAAGCTCCATCCTGCTGAGGTGGACGAGGCCCGGCCCGGGAATCGTGGTCGTCAGCAGCCTGCAGCGTTTCCTGAGATGTGGTGTCGGACATGAAATACGTCCTAGTGACGGCGGCCAGAAACGAACAGGCCTTCATCGCCCTGACCCTGGCGTCGGTGGTGAAACAGTCGATCCTCCCGTTGCGGTGGGTCATCGTTGACGACGGATCGACGGACGACACGGCGAAGATCGTCGGGGAGTATGCGGCGCGGTTTCCGTTCATCGAGCTGATGAGCCGACCGGCGCGAGCGAATCGTACCTTCGCGGGCAAGGCTCACGCCGTGAACGCCGGGCTCGAGCGGATGCGCGATCTCGACTTCGACGTTTTCGGAAACCTCGATGCCGATGTGTCGTTCGACCGTCGACTACATGGCGTTCCTGATGGAGAAGTTCGCCGAGGACCCGCAGCTCGGTGTTGCCGGCACTCCCTTTACTCAGGAGCATGACTACGACTCCACGACCGACAGCTTCGAAGGCGACAGCTACGTCGCCGGGCCGTGCCAGCTGTTTCGCCGTCAGTGTTTCACCGAGATCGGCGGCTACGTTCCGAATCCGGCCGGCGGCGTCGACTGGATCGCGGTGATGACCGCGCGGCTCAAGGGCTGGCGCGTGCGGTCGTTCCCGGAACGGCGCTTCCATCATCACCGATCGATGGGGACCGCAGAGAGAGGGGAAGTGTCGGCGCTCTTCTCTTACGGCGAAAAGGACTACTACCTCGGCGGCTCGCCGATCTGGCAGATGTTCAGGGTGACGTATCGAATGGCGAAGCGTCCCTTCATTGCTGGAGGGCTGGCCCTCGGGTTCGGCTACACGTGGGCGGCACTGCGCCGGGTCAAACGACCGGTCAGCCCGGAACTGATGCGCTTTCATCGTCAGGATCAGATGCGGAAGCTCAGGGCAATCCTCCGAAAGCTTTTGAGTCTTCGCGCGGTCGACAATTTTTCGCTTGGTGCGGAAAGACCCCCTTCACGCTGATGACCTCGAACACTGTCGCGCCGTCGGTGACGGCCCGGACCCTGCACAATTTCACGGATTGGCTCGAGCGCTTCGGTGAGACTTCTCTCGACCACCAGACGTTCTTCGCCGGAAAGGTCGGCGGGGCCGCCAAGCGGCTGTATTACGAGCGCCCGAAGCTCGGGATCGTCGCGGTCGCGCCGATGATCTCTGTGCGAAGCATTCCTGCCTTCGTCGCGGGTCTTCTTCCATCGAGCGGGTCCGCTTTCCGATTGCCGACGCGCATTACGCGATGGGTTTTGCCTTTCTCTACGAAGCGACCGGGCAGACAACTTATCGTGACAGAGCCGTCCACTTCCTCTCGGCCCTCGAGGCCTCGCGCTGCACAGGGTTCGAGGACTACTGCTGGGGCTATCCGTTCGATTGGGTGACCCGCAACGGAACCATTCGGACCCAGACCCCGCTCATCACGACGACGCCGTACTGCTACGAGGCGTTCGTCCAGATGAACCAGCTGGAGCCTCGCGCCGAGTGGCTGCGCGTGATCGCATCAATCGCCCGGCATGCCGCCAGCGATATCAAGGACTTTCCCGTATCGCCGCGTGCGAGCTCCTGCTCCTACACGCCCTTCGACACCGGCGGCGTGATCAATGCGGCCGCCTATCGGGCGTCATGCTGACGAGCGCCTCCCGCGTGTTGGGCGTGGACGAGTACCGGACGATTGCCGAACGCAACCTGAACTTCGTGCTCGAGGCACAGAACCCCGATGGATCCTGGTACTACGCGGTCGACGGGGTCAGAGATTTCGTCGATCATTTCCACACCTGCTTCGTCATGAAGGCGCTCGCCAAGATCCACACCCTCACCGGCCATCAGGGCTGTGGCGAGGCCTTGGCCCGCGGCATCAACTACTACCTCGACAATCTGTTCGACGCAGACGGTCTGCCGAAACCGTTCGCCAAGGCTCCTCGCCTGACCGTCTACAAGCGTGAGCTGTACGACTGCGCCGAGTGCATCAATCTCTGCCTGTTGCTCAAGGACCGCTTTCCGCAATGTCAGGTGACATTGGAGAGAGTGGTCGCCGCGATCCTTCGCGACTGGGTCAAGCCGGACGGATCGTTCCGTTCCCGTCGGCTCTACCTCGGTTGGGACAACGTGCCGATGCACCGGTGGGCGCAGGCCCAGATGTTCCGCAGTCTGGCGTTCTACTGGCGGGATCAGTCGCGTGCCGGAGCCGCAGTCGCGGCACTGGCCGGCTGCGCGTAATCGGGACAGAAGGGAACGACGACGATGTGTGGGATAGCTGGAAGATTCAACTACGCGAGACACGAGCCCATCGATCCGGAGGTCGTGCGTCGGATGACGTCGTCCATGATCCATCGCGGGCCGGATGACGACGGGTTCCTGATGGCGGGTTCCGTGGGGCTTGGCTTTCGCCGGCTCTCCATCATCGACCTGTCGGGCGGACATCAGCCCATGTCCGATGCCGAGGAGACGGTCTGGGTCGTATTCAACGGCGAGATCTACAATTTCTCCCGAGCTTCGGGCCGAGCTCGAGGCGAAGGGCTATCAGTTCCGCACGCGCTCCGATACCGAAGTGATCGTCAGTCGGCTACAAGGCACTGGGACACGGGTGTCTTCGATCGCCTCAACGGCATGTTCGGCCTGGCGATCTGGGACACTCGAGCGCCGGCGGCTGGTGGTCGCCCGCGACCCCATGGGCATCAAGCTGGTGTACTACCGCGACGTCGAGGGCCAGCTGACGTTCGCCTCGGAAATGCGCGGCGTCCTCGCGGCCGATTCGCAGGCGCCCGAAGTCGATCCGCTCGCACTCAATCTGTTCCTCAAATATCGCTACACGCCATCGCCGCTCACCGTGTTCCAGGGCGTTCGCAAGCTCGCGCCCGGGACGATGCTGAGCGTTGAAAACGGCGTGTGCGAAGAGGAACGCTGGTACAACTTCACGCCGGTGCCCTTCGAGCAGCAGCCAGACGATGAGGAAGCCGCCCGGGAACTGCTGCGATCTCTACAAGGGAGCGGTCGGGCGCCATCTGCTCAGCGATGTTCCGGTCGGGTATTTCTGAGCGGCGGGCTGGACTCGGGTCTGTTGCTGGCGCTCATGAACCAGCACGGAGGGCCGTGGCCGGCGTACACCGTCGGTTACGGTGAGAGCTTCGAGGACGACGAGCTGAAGGATGCGGCGGAGACGGCATCGATTCTCGGTGCCAAGCACATTCAGGTCCGGCTCGACCGCGGGAGTTCGAGCGATCGTTGCCGAAGATCGTCGCCAGCCTCGAGGAGCCGGTGGCGTCCTCGTCGATCGTGCCGATGTACTTCGTCTGCCGAGCGCGCTCGGCAGGACGTCAAAGTCGCGCTGATCGGACAGGGGCCGGATGAGCTGTTCGGCGGCTACAAGCGGCACATCGGCGTCCGCTACGGCGAGTCGTGGCGCGGGCTTCCGCGCCGCTGCGACGCGTCATCGGCGCCGCGGTTACCCAGCTGCCGCGCAACGAGACGATGAAGCGGGGAGTCTATGCGCTGGGAATCGAGGATCGCCTGCAGCGTTATCAGCACGTCTTCTCGCTGGCGCCGGCCGAGATCATCGACGGCCTCTTCCAGCCCGGCGGCTGCACGGGAGCCAGCGATCTCGCGCCGAGTCGTGGATCGCGCTGCTGCCGCAAATGGAGCATCTCGACGAGGTCGGCGGATTTCAGCACCTGGAGATTCGTTCGTCGCTGCCCGACGAGCTGCTGATGTTCGGCGACAAGCTGTCGATGGCCCATGGCCTCGAAGTCCGCGTGCCGTATCTGGATCGAACCGTCGTCGAATTCGCGCAGCGGCTGAACACCGGGTTGAAGATTCGCAATGGGACGGGCAAGTGGCTGCACCGCCAGGTCTGCCGTCAGTTCCTGCCCGCTGCCGTTCTGAATCGGAAGAAGCGGGGATTTGCGGTCAACGTCGTCGACGATTGGTTCAAGTCGTCGATGAACGGCACGCTGACCGACACGCTGCTCGACTCGCAATCCCTCATGTTCCAGCTCCTGGAACCGGGCAAGGTCAAGGTGCTGCTCGACGATCATCGGTCCGGTCGGCACGACCATCACAAACTGCTGTTCAGCCTGGCCATGGTCGAGCAGTGGCTGCGCCAGGTCCGGTCAGGCCGGACCGAGCCGCGCGTGCACGCAACTGAAACACGTTTTCCTGAATCGACATCACGAATCATGTCCGTCACCGAATCGATCGTTCGACCCTTCTCAAAGAAACGCTGATCAAGGGGCAGCCAGCCCGGATCGAGTGCCTGGATCTGGCCGGCCACACCTACCAGGTGGTTCGCGGCCCGGTGACGATGGTGGCCCTCGAGGACGAGTGGTACGAAGATGTCGACGATCCGGCGCGGGTCGTCGATCTTCTGCGCGACCATTCCGAGATTACCCCGGACATCTTCACCTTCTGGCAGCGTCTGCCGGACATCGAACCGAAGTATCCCTTCTATCAGGAGTGGGAAGACATCGCCGTGCTGCCGGTGAAGAGCTACGACCACTGGTGGAACAACCAGATCAAGTCCCGGGTACGAAGTCGATCCGCAAGTCCGAGAAGGAAGGTGTCGTCGTTCGCGAAACCGCCTACGACGACGAGTTCGTTCGCGGGATGACCGCAATCTTCAACGAGGCGCCCGTCCGGCAGGGCCGTCCGTTCTGGCACTATGGCAAGGACGTCGAGACCGTGCGGCGGCAGTTCTCACGCTACATCCACCGCGAGCACATGATCGGGGCGTACTACAAGGACGAGATGATTGGCTTGATCATGCTCGGCAACGCCGGCCGTTTCGGGCTGACCGGGCAGATCATCTCCAGCCTCAAGCATCGTGACAAGGCGACCAACAACGCCCTCGTCGCCAAGGCGGTGTCGGTGTGCGAGCGTCTCGAGCTCGAGTACCTGGTCTACTTGTTCTGGAGCGAGGATTCGCTGAGCGAATTCAAGCGACGCTGTGGCTTCGAAAAAGTCAAGGTGCCTCGTTACTATGTCCCGCTGACCTGGAAGGGCAAAGTCGCTCTCAAGGCTGGCGCCCACCGCGGGCTCCGCGCGATGGTGCCAAGCCGGATCAAGGCGCCGTTGAAGCGTCTGCGTGCCTCGTGGTACGAGCGTCGCGACCAGAGCGCCGGTCAAAACTCCAGCCAGGAATAGGTCGCTCACGTCCATGCCCGGAATCGTCGGACTCGTGAGCAGAAGGCCCGCGCCTGAATGCGAGCAGCTCGTGGGACCATGACCGCGAGCATGCGTCACGAGCCTTTTTATGTCGCCGGCGCCTGTCGTTCGGCGCAGCTTGGAGTGTATGCGGGATGGGTGGCACACCCTGAGTCGTATGCCGCCCGGCGGTCCCGCGGGATCGAGCAAGACGGTCTCGTGGCCGTCTTCTCAGGTGAATGCCTCGAGGCAGCCGGGCGAGCCTCGACGTGACTCGCCCGGGACCGCGCGACCGGTGATGAGTTCGCCGCCGGGTTGAACGGGCTGTTCGCTGGCCTGATCATCGACTCCACTCGCGAGCGGGCGCTGTTGTTCAACGACCGGTACGGCATCGAGCGTCTCTACTATCACCAGAGGCGGGGATGAGTGTTTCTTCGCCAGCGAGGCCAAGGCGCTGCTGTCCGTTCTGCCCGAGCTCCGGGCGTGGACGACAACGCCGTCGCCCAGTTGCTTGCCTTTGGCTGCACGCTCGACTGGCAGACGCTCTTTCGCGGCGTGAAGCTGCTCCCAGGTGGCACGTTGTGGCCGCTGGGAAAGGGAAGTTCACCCGGCAGTATTTCGTTCCGTCCACGTGGGAGTCGCAGACCAGTCTGGCGGCCCCCGATTTCGATCGCGAGTTTCAGGATACGTTCCGGAAGATTCTGCCTCGCTACGTGGACGGGGGAGCGGACCTGGGGATTTCTCTGACCGGCGGCCTCGACACTCGGATGATCATGGCGTGCCTGCCTGCTCTGACCCCCAAGCCGGTGAGTTATACGTTCTCCGGTCCACGGGACCGCACGCTCGATGAGCGGCTCGCGGCGCGCGTGGCCGAGGCGTGCAACCTCGATCACCATGTCCTGAGGATTGGACCGGATTTTCTCTACGACTATCGCACCCACGTCGATCGCACGGTGCTTGTCTCGGACGGCGCCTTCGGGGCGGTTGGCGCTCACGAGATTTACCTGAATCGGCAGGCTCGCGAGCTGGCCCGGATTCGCCTGACCGGAAACTTCGGCAGCGAGGTTCTACGCAGCATGTCGACGTTCAAGCCGCTGCGGCTTCGGCCCGAGCTGTTCGAGCCCGATGTGGCCCCCAGGTGCAGACCTGTCGACCACACCACAGGCGCATGCGCAATCATCCGGTAACGTTCGCCGCCTTTCGCGAGATTCCGTGGAGCTTGTTCGGGAGCCTCGCGGCCGGCACGGTCGCAACTGACGTTCCGGACACCCTATCTGGACAACGATCTGGTGGCGCTGGCATCCGCGCCCGCTTCGCGCGCGACAATCGCCCGATTCAGCGCTACAGCTGGTACATCGCAGCCACGCGCGCTGGGCAAGCTTCCCACCGATCGCGGCGTGCTGCTTCACGACCGCGAGCCGAACCGGACGCTGCGGCGACTGTTCTCGGAGGTCACATTCAAGCTGGACTACTTGCACAAGGAAGGTTTGCCGGACTGGCTGGCGCCGTTCGACCCGGTGCTGGGGAGCCTGGCGAAGACCGGGATGCTCGGGCTGCACAAGTATCTGCCCTATCGCCGGTGGTTTCGCGGCGAGCTTGCCCCACATGTGCGTGAGGTGCTGACCGATCCGCGCACGTCGCGGTTGCCGTATTTGAACCCGGCTGCCCTTGGTCTCATCGCCACAGACCATATCGAGGGTCGCAGGAACTACGTCAAGGAAATCAACGCGGTGCTCACGCTCGAGGCAATCGACCGCCTCCTGGTGCACGGATACCAGTAGACGCTCTCAAGGTTTCATGCCGTCACCTCTCGCCGCTCTTCTCTATACGCTGGCGATCATCGGCCTGCTGGTCCGAGACGTCGTTAAGAACCCCGGGGTGTTTGACGCGACCTGGGTGCCGGTAATCTGGTTTCTGATTATCGGTTCGGGCTTCCGACCGAGTGGCTTGGAGGTTCCCCGTCGGGAATGCCAACGCCTATCTCGATGGAAGTCCAATCGATCGCGCCGTCCTTCTTATTCTGATGGTCATCGGCGCGGCCATCCTTTTCACCCGAACGATTGAGTGGGGCAGGTTCTTCAGTGACAACGCGGCAATCACAATTTTCTTTGCCTACGCGCTGATTAGTATTGTGTGGTCGGACTTCCGCTGGTTGCCTTCAAGCGCTGGCAGAAGGTCACCGGCCATGTGATCATGGTCCTGATCGTTTTGACCGATCCGGAGCCGACGAAGGCCTTCGCGGCGCTGTTCCGGCGATGCGCTTTCGTTCTCCTGCCGCTCTCCGCGCTCTTCATCAAGTACTACCCGCAGCTTGGTCGCGGCTTTGACCAGTGGACAGGTGCGGCCGCCAACTCCGGCGTTGCGACCACAAAGAATCAGCTCTCGGCAACCTTTGTTTGCTGTTGATCGCCATTTTCCCCGCTTCCTGGTTCGCGAGAGCCAAAGGCGATAAGGGCGCGCGCTTCGACGGCTGGGTCGATGTCCTGTTCTCGCGATGACGATCTGGCTCCTGGATATGGCTGACAGTACAGCCGCTACCGTTGCGGGCCTCCTCGGCGTCGCGCTCGTGTGCGTCCTACAAAATCCGGTTTCTTCGTCGGCAGTTCACCATCTACCTCGTGATCGGTCTGGCCGTCGCCACTTTGCTCCTGACCACGACGAACATCAAAGACCAGGTCATCTTGGGGCTGGGCGAGGACACCACCCTGACCCGGACGGACCGACTTGTGGGAAGACCTGAAGAAAATCGACGTCAACCCGATAGTCGGCGTCGGCTTCGAGAGTTTCTGGGTCGGGGACAGAGTCGATCGGTCGTGGTAAAGTACTGGTGGCACCCCAACCAGGCGCACAACGGATACTACGAGCAGTATCTAAACCTGGGGATTCTGGGCCTGGTCACACTGGCCGCGATGATCGTGGCGGGTTACCGGAAAGCTCGCAAGGAAATGCTGGTGGACCCGCCGGCCGGCGTTTCAGCCGACGACACACGACTCGAGCGAATATGGCCTATTTCAAGTTGGCATTTCTGTTCGGGGTCCTTGCCTTCAACCTGACCGACGCCACCTTCAAGGCACTTCATCCGTCCTTCTTCGCCTTCTTCGCGGTGACGCTCGGCTATCCGCGTCCGGTCAGGGTTGCAGCGCCGGCAGGGCAGCGCGCCTCGACGACGCGCGTGTCGCTGCCCGGATTACGGATGCCGGCGCCGGCACTCTCTCCGCTCCAAAGGAGGGCAGCCCGTGGGTCAACGGATGAGATCGGGTCGCTTCAGCGAATGACTCGAACGTTCGACGGAGCCGCCGGCACCGGCGTCGTCTGGGAGCCGCTCCGGAGCGGATGCGGGTAGGTGTACTTCGAATAGCCGGGTTTGGCTGTCCCGACTATGTAGTCCCGGCCCGACTGAACGAACGACGACGTGGACGGGGCGCTGCTACCGCACTCGTTCGGCGAGTAGTCCGACGTCGATGGAATCGAAGTGCCTCCGCTGCCGGTGTTGTTCCAGAAATACATCGGGTCGGTAATGAGCCGAGCCGTTGCTCGACTGGCCGATCTGTTTCGGACACGGGTAGGTTTTGCAGCAGGGATTTGGCCCGGCATTCCGGCGCAAGTTCTGAATCGTCAAGTCGATTTTCGGCTTGTTTCCCCACATCGTCGAGCTGATGTTGGGAATCACGTTGTCGGTGACCACGCCGGTGCCGCCTCTCACGAACCACCACCAGTTGAGATTGAGCGGATAAGTGATCCCACCGCTCGATCCGGACGCATGGAAGACGAACGTGTTGTCGTAGACCTCGGTATGTCGTTGACCGTAGGTCGAAGTATCCGCGCCGTGGCAGACGAAACCGCTATCGTTGAACGTATTGTGGCGAATAACCGTGCGCGCGTTGTTGTCGCAGTCGATCGCCGACAGGTAGATGTTATTGAAGACATTGTCTTCGATGTAGACGTTGCCGGTGCCGCCCGAATCGGCCATTCCCATCGTCGAGGCCGTGGTCCAGGACGTGGTCGCCCCCATCGCGCTGATCTGAATATTGCCGCTCCCGCTGCCGCTGGCGTTCAGCGATTCGAAGGTGTTGCTATAGATGATGGCGCCGTTTCGCATCAGCCGAACGGCGAAGTCGAGCTTGAAGTCGGGCAGGCGAAAATAGTTGTCGTGGATCAACGGCATCTTTCCGCTTCCGTCGATGTCCAGGTAGTAGCCGTTGCTCGCCGAACCGTCGAGAAACGTGAGGTTTCGCACTTCGGTGCTGAAGCTGGAGCCGGTCGTGAACGCGAGCAGCGTGCCGGAACCGGCACTGTGGGTGAGCATCACGCCGCCCTTGCTCTGACCGCTCAGGGTGATCTGCTTGCTCGTGTTGATGCCGGTGGTCCAGGTGCACGAGCCATTGGGAATCACGACCGTGTCGCCATTGGCGGCGCTGTTGATCGCACTGGAGACGTCGCTGCTCGAACAGCTGTTGGCGGTGATCGTGTTGGCGGCGGCGACGGCGGGAAAAGAAGACTGACCGCCGCCAGAAGAAAAACACTCTCTCGGAATCTCAGTTTCATGACTGCTGTCCACCGTCAGGTCGATTAGTTCGAAGCCGCTGGACGAGGGGGCACACCCGGCGGCCGAAAATTAATAACCCAATTTTTCCAGAGGCCCGGAACCCTTCCCAGGGTAGCAAAAGCTGGCCATCAGCCAGGACGGCCGCAGGGCCGTTTCCTGACCACACCCTGTCCGCTACCCGGCGAAATCAGTCGAAAGGCTGGCGCTTTTGTAACACCAAACTGGTAAACCCGACCGTGAATCGCTGTCTCAGTTTTACACGACGCTCGCTCGAAACCGGTAAGATGTGCATTGCCACCAAAGGTTTCGAAGCCTCAAACACCGCCGAATTGTTCGAAATCCCACCCCTCGTGGGGCATCGATTTTGCGTCCCGAGTGGCTTCCAACGTTGCCAGCTTCCGCGTCGCTCGACCGCCGCGGCCGAGGTCCCTGCAGGCCACAAGGATGTCCAGATGTTCAGATCGAAAATCAGTTTCGCGTTGATTGTTCTCGCCTGCGCCTCGCGCGCGACGGCAGCAACGTACTACGTCGACCGCACGCTCGGCAACGATAGCAACAACGGGACGAGCCCGACCACTGCCTGGCGCAGTGCGCCGGGGATGGCGGGCTACACGGGTTCGAAGAGCCTGGCGGCCGGCGACGTGCTGATGTTCGACAGCGCCGACACGTGGGACGTGGGCGGTGGCTCTCAGGGATTCTACCTGGTTGGCGGGGTCACCTACGTCGGAAACGGGTGGGATCGGGAAGCCGCGCCAAGATTCGGGCGACGAGCGGCTTCGACGCAGGGCTCGTCCGCTTTCGTGACCATCCGAGCGTCGCCACCATCTTCCAGGGGTTCGAGGTCGATGCCAACCATCAGGTTACGACCGGCATCGACATCAACCACGGATTCTGGCAGCTGATGAACGGCGCCACCAAGCGCGTCCAGAACAACATCGTGCACGGCACCTACAGCGAGGTGAGCCGCAACGAATACCGCTACGGGATCATCGTCAGCAATCACGGCGGTACAGGCGGGTATGCCGAGAACGTCGAAATCCTGGACAACGTGGTCTACGACACGTCGCGCGATGCCATCTGCCTGTATCCCGGCGACGAGAACGCGAACACCCGCATTCGCAACATGCTGGTCCGTGGCAACGAGTCCTACAATACCGGAACTGACCGGATATGCTGTGGAGCCGGCATCCTCATCAAGGGCTACATCGCTGACGCCGTCGTCGAGTACAACCACGTCCACGACGTCAAAGGCGCCTCGATTTTCGTCAACAGCAACGAGACCAATCACTTCGGGAACGGGCCGACGAATATTCACATTCGGGACAATATCGTGACCAACGCGACGCAAAACGGTGCGATTCTGGTCTACGACGGCAGCGGCGGCAACGACCCGAAGGACCTGAAGATCTACGGCAACATCATCTACAACAGCACGGTCAACGCCGGATTGCTGCTGCACAGCACGCTCGTAGGTCCGATCAGCCTGCTCGTGTGCAACAAACGCTCTACAACGCCGCGGTCACCGTCGAAAACAGTTCGGCGAACTTCACGATTTTGAATTCAGGGACAACATCGTGTGGTATGCGTCGGGTGCCCCGCTCAGCGACGCTGGCCGGAAGATCACCGCGTATTTCTTTTACATCTTCTTTTGAAGCAGCGGAACGCTGGTGAGCTCTGGCGTAATGAACTACACCGCCGCCAATCTCGGCAACTATGAGCCGTCAGGTTCTGGCGCCAATCCGGCTTTCAGGAATACGGCGAGCCTGCCGACCGGGTTTACCGGCACTTATCCCGGCCTGACGCCGAATACTGACGGCCTGAGCCTGCAGGCCGGTTCAGTCGGGCTGAACACCGGAGCGCCGTTGGTGGCCAGTTACGCCGACGCCGAGCATCAACAGCGTGGCGCGGCCGGCGAGCGGCGGCTGGGATATCGGCGCTTATGAAGGCGGCACGGTCACAGGCGCCGTGCCCAGCCCGCCGACCAACGTTCGCATCGTGAAATAGCCGGCCAGTCGCCGCAATTGCCGCCAGACCGATCGCTGCGCTGTCGGAGGCTGGTTCGCCTGAAACACCGGACGAACCGGCCACCCAATTTGTCTCAGCTTCGGACCCTCGCTCCCCAGTAATCGCGGGTTCGCCAGGATAGTTCGGTATGGCGCTCCATGGTGCCGCGTGTCGGCCTTTGGCCGCGACCGTCCGGGTCGTCCCATTCAACAGGGTGCTGCTTCCGCTATGAAATGCAACTGATCGTCAAACTCAACGCCACCGGCGACGTCGTTCGGACCACAACCCTGCTGCACAAGCTGCAGGGAGACGTCACGTGGATAACGGCCGAAATGAATCTGGCGCTGCTCGATGGCATCACGCCGGCCGTCCGATGTCTGCCCTGGGGCAGCCCGGCAGGCGGCCCGCGATTCGGGCTGTACCATTCTGGTGATTCAGCCTCGAAGACGAAGCTGAGGTCGCCTCGTTCCTCGTCAACGTCGAGGCGCGCCAGCTGTTCGGCGCACATCTCGACGACACCGGTGTGGTCACCTACACCGAGGATTCGAGGGAGTGGTTCTATTTGAGCCTGATCAGCCGCTACGGCCGGCGCCGTGCCGACGAGCTCAAACTCGCCAATCGTCGAACCTACCAGGACCTGGTCTTCAGCGGCCTTGGAATGAAGTTCCAAGGGGAGACCTATCGCATCGCCGCTCCAAGCCAGCACCGATCTTGCCGGTGATGTCGCCATCGCGCCGGTCGCGGGGCCGGTCTGGCCGATGAAGGGATGGGCGGAACCACGACGATCCCTCAAGCAGCGGCTCGAAGGGGATGGATTGAAGGTCAACGTGCTACCGCGCCGCCCCTCGCTCCATAAGCATTTTGGGGACGTGGCAAACCATCGCTGCCTGGTCAGCGGCGACAGTTTGCCGATGCACTTCGCCCTGGCTGCCCAGGTGCCCTGTGTCACGCTGTTCAATTGCACGAGCCCGTGGGAAATCCACGAGTAGCGGCATCCAGACCAAGATGGTGTCGCCGCTGCTCGAACAGTTTTTTTACCAGCGGGGCTTTATCGAGACGGCGACAACCGCCATTACGCTCGACGCGGTCCATGACGCGACCCTGCAACAATTGCGTCGCCGACCCGTCGCCGAGCGCATCGGATACACAGCGTAAAGCACAATAGATATGTGAGCAGACTTCATTCAAAAAGACGTATTGATCCTGATTGCAGGATCAAATGGATTCATCGGTGTGAGCGTCGTCCGGAGCCTGCTCGACCGAGGTTTCACGCGCCTCCGGTGCTTTGTCAGGCCCTCGAGCAAGCTCGCCCGACTCGAGGAGGTGTTGCGCTCGGCCCAGGCGACATCGAAGGTGGGTATTGGTGTCCGGCGATTCGATGTTGCCTGTCTATTGCGCAGCGGGCGGCGGCGGACGTCACCGTCGTCTATCATCTGGCCGCCGGCTTCGACAAGTCGTTTGCGGGGGCCTTCATGAACTCGGTGCTCCCGCGCCGCAACCTGATGATGCGTGTCTCCAGCGCGGTCGTGTGCGCCGCTTTGTCAACGTCAGCTCCTTCGCCGTCTATTCCAACCTGTCGATGAACCGTGGCGCCGTCCTCGACGAGACAGCGCCTCTCGAGGACGCACCGCAGGAACGCTTCGACGCCTACGCCTTTGGCAAACTCAAGCAGGAACAGATCGTTCAGCGCTACGGCCGCCGACACCAGTTGCCGTATGTGATCCTCAGGCCCGGCACGGTCTTCGGGCCCGGAAAAAGGGATCTGACCGGACGAATCGGGATTGATACCTTCGGCGTGTTCCTCCACATCGGGGGCTCGAATCTGCTGCCCCTGACCTACGTGGACAACTGCGCGGAGGCCATCGTGCTTGCCGGCCTGACGCCCGGCGTCGACGGCGAAATCTTCAATGTCGTCGACGACGAGCTCCTGACCAGTGCTCAATTCCTTCGTGCCTACAAACGGCGGGTCAAGATGTTCTCGATCCGGTTCCGGTACTTTCTCGCCTACCGATTGTGCCAGGCGTGGGAGGGGACCCGCGCCGCTCACACGGGCAACTTCCTCCAGCCTTCAATCGCCGTCGTTGTGCCGCGGAGTGGAAGGGGAACCGGTTCCCCAACCGCAAGCTGCGCGAGCGGCTGAACTGGGCGCCGCGGATTGGCGTTGACGAAGCCATGAGCGCCTTTCTGGGCGAGTTTCCATCTCGAGCGAAGTAACCAATGCCTCGTACAGCAATCATAGGGTGTGGAAAGATCGCCGACCAGCACGTTCAGGCGATCCGCGCAACGGATTCCCGGCGGCGAATTTGTCGCGGTCTGCGATCGTGAGCCTCTGATGGCCAGCCAGCTCGTCGAGCGGTTTGCGATTCC
>CAVYTI010000003.1:0-274200 GCA_963771415.1 uncultured Acidobacteriota bacterium
AGCCGCGTATTCCTGCGACAGCGCTGTCGCCACCAGCGGACCGAACGCCGGTTGGTATGGTGGGATGCCGTGGAAGCCGGACGAATCGTAGCCTTCCGAGATGCTGTCCCCAGTCAGGCAGATGGTCAGCGACTCCCGGCGTTGCAGCCGTCGGCTCACCCGAGCGAGTGCGCCGGCGGATTCACCCGGCTGCCAATGTTGGAGATCCGCCGAGTGGGTGTAGGTCACGGCGACCGTTCGCCCGTGAGTGAGCCCGCCGCCTGCAGCCGCAAGGTCTTCACGCCTCGTTTCCGGAATGCGTGACCCTGCTGTCCTGATCATCGTGCCTGCGTGACGATCCAGCTCGTAGTCGACCCCTTCCGAGTAGGAAATGTCCCCGGCTGCGCTGGTGACCGCCGACACCGTGTCGGGCGCAAAGAGCAGATTGGCCTTCGCCGGGCCGCTGTCGCCGGCGATGAAGACCACGCTCTCGGCGTACATGATGTTCGATCGCCAGAAGGGCACGGGCGACGGGTCTACCGGGGACATCTTGCTGGCACGTCCTTCAGTCGACCCTGAAGACATTGATGACGACTTCGGTCGGGTGCCGCTCCCCGGTGGCGACGAACAGCGACCGCGTGAGCCACTGCAGATCCGGCGCCGCCGTTTCGAACGCCGGTGCCGTCCTGAAGTACACCTGCGCCGGATCGACATCCTCCCCGGCGAGCACTCGCGCCATCACGTCTGCAGGCGCGTGCCGAACGCCGGCGTTTTGCACGTAGATCCGGCTTCCGTCATCAGTTTCCAGCACGTAGCGGGCGTCCAGCTCGGTGAACATGTCCGCCCTGACGATCTGCCAGTCCGCGCCGTCGGGAAGCACACGCCCCCGGAGTTGCGGGCCCTCGAATCGTCCGCCGACGATCGGAATGACCCGGCGACGTCCACGTGCCACCGTGCCAATCTCGACGGGTGCGCCGACCGTCACATTCAGCATCATGACGAACGAGAGCGGGGGAGCCGCTGGCGACATGACGCTCATTTCGGCAGCGACGCCGCCTTCGCCTTCACTGCCGTCCACTGCGCCATGACCTGACGCGCCTGCGCGCGCGCCGTGGCGGCGGCTGCGACCTGCGTCGCCGTCGGCGCGACCTCGGCCGCCTGCATCGCCATCGCCGCAGCCTGAAGCGCATTGCTCACCGCTTCCAGCGACGGCGTCGCCGGGCCGGTGCCTCCTCGTCGGCGCAGCAGCCGCACGTTGCGCTGCAACCCGGTCGGGGCGAGCGCTTCCAGCTCTCCCTTGATGGCATCGACTTCGGGGCCGGATCGCGTGTCGAGTGTCGTGGCCAACGCGCGCGCCTCGTTGAAGGCGCGGTGTGCGCCAACCGCTTCCCAGTACAGTTCGGTGCTGAGCGTATTCAGCTCGGCCAGTGCTGCCGGCGCGATCTGCACTCGCGGATCGAGCCCGACCATAATCGGCTGCGTCTCCGTCGCGCCGTCAACGGTGAGCCGAACGGTGTACTTCCCGGGTGGGACCCACGGCACGTTGTAGTTGGGATACGTGCGGCCCGGGACCGCTCCAGTCGCCTCTTCGTCTCCGGCCGGGACCAGGTCGGCGGGCGACACGGGATCGAACTTGAGGTCCCAACTGAATCGATGCATTCCCGCCTTGGGCGAGACGATGAACTGCGGCGCGGGCCAGTAGAGTGGAAGCCCGCAGTACGCGGCGGTCGGAGTCTTCCGGCACACGGCGTCGTACGCGGCCATGTCCTTTCCCGGATCGGGATCGAAGACAGGCTCGGTGCTCGAATACGTTCGTACGACTTTCCCGCGTACATCGAGGACTTCGAGGCGCACCTCACCCTTGGCATCCTGCGGCAGGTAGTAGTCGATCAGCGCGCCGGGTGGCGCGCTCTCGCCGGCGGGGAGCTCGGGTGGCCACGGCGTTGGATCGTTGACGGCGAAGCGCACCCGCACGGCGGGTCCCGGCTTGAAGAGATATGGCTCGTTGCGCGCGAGCGCGGCCCTGGCGGCCGCGGCCTGACGGAGCGGTGTCACGTCATCGAGAATCCAGAACCCGCGCCCATGCGTGCCGGCGATCAGGTCGGCGCAGCGGCACTTCACATCGTCCTTGACCTGCAGATCGCGCACGGAGATGGCCGGCATGTTGTGGCGCAGCGACTGCCAGTGCGCCCCATCGTCGAACGAGACCCAGACCTGCGTATCGGTTCCAGCAAACAGCAACCCGGGCTGCCGCGGGTCTTCGCGGATCGTGTTGGCGACGGCGTCGCCGGCGATGCCGGTGTTGATCTCGGTCCACGTTTTCCCGCCGTCATGCGTGCGATAGAAGTGCGGCGCGATCTCGTCGAGGCGCAGCGTGTTGGCGGCAGCGTAGGCGACGAGCGGATCGAAGTGTCCCGCGTCGATATTGAATATCCTGGTCCACGGCTTGATCGACGGCGGCGTCACATTGGTCCATGTGATCCCACCGTCGCGCGTGACCTGGATGTTGCCGTCGTCGGTGCCGGCCCACAGGATGGCGATCGAGCGAGGGCTGGGACTGAGCGCGGTGATGCTGCCGAGCGCGCTCGGCTTCACCGTGCTGGCGTATTGTCCCGCGTTGGCCGGAACATCCCATGTCGCACGGGTCAGATCGGGTGAGATCCGCGACCAGGAGTGGCCGTGGTCGATGCTCTTCCAGACGACATTCGAGGCGTAGAACATGGTGTGCGCGTCAACCGGCGAGAAGTGGAGCGGCATCGTGCGGACATTGCGGTTCATCGCGCCGCCGCCGGGAAGCGTCCCGGACGTGTCGGGTCCCACCAATGTCGTCTGTCCCGTGCGTCGATCGTAGCGAGATACGTTGGTGCGCTGACTGCCGAACACCAGCTCGGGATTGGTCGGGTCCGGCGCCGCCATGCCGTATTCCTGGATGTTGACGGGATGCCAGTCGTGGAACGTGATCCGGCCGTCGTCCGACCGGCTCTGCACGCAGGCGCTGCCCGAATCCTGCTGTCCCGAGCAGACGCGGTAGGGGAACGCGTTGTCGGTGGTGACGTGATACATCGCCGCGGTGTTCTGGTTGTACCAGTTGCTCCAGCTTCGGCCGCGATTCGCGGAGACCACGGCACCCTGATCGGAGACGGCGAGGATGATCTGCGTGTCGGTCGGGTTGATCCAGATTCGCTGGTAGTCGTCGCCTCCAGGCGCTCCACGCACGGCACTCCAGGTGAGCCCGCTATCCAGCGTTCGCCACATCACGGTGGACGCGGTGTAGGCCACGTCGGGATCTTTGGGGTCGATTGTGACCGTTGGCAGGTCGCCGCCGCCGATGCGAGCCAGCGGCCGCATGTCCGGCTTCAGCCCGGCTGGGGCGCCCGGCCCGCGAATCGCCTGAAACCAATGCGCCCCGCCGTCGGTGGACTTGTAGAAGCCGATCGGCCCTTGTCCGGGCGCGACGATGGCGTAGAGGATGTTCGGGTCGCTCGGCGCGATCGCGATATTGGCCTGCAGGATGGCCGGCAGTCCTTCTGAGAGCTGGGTCCACGTCGACCCGCCGTCGGACGACTTGAAGATTCCCATCCCGGCGTTGCCGAATCCCTGGCCTTCAATAAAACTCTGCTGCTGCGACCACAGGGTCGCGAACAGGACACGGGGATTGCTCGGTTCGATCAGGACTTCGTTGGCGCTGGTGTAATCGTCCTTGAAGAGCACCTTTTCGAAGCTGCGGCCGCCGTCGGTCGAGCGGAACACACCGCGCTCCGGGTTGGGACCGTAGGGATGCCCGAGCACGGCGACGAAGAGCCGTTCGGAATCGGTCGGGTCCACGGCAATCGCGGCGATCATCTGGCTGTCGCGTAGCCCGAGATGCTGCCACGTGCGCCCGGCGTCGGTGGATTTGTACATTCCGTCGCCGATGGCCAGATCCGGGCGGATGATTCCGGCGCCGGTCCCCACATAAATCACGCTGGGGTTCGACGGCGCGACGGCGATCGCTCCAATCGAGCCGGTTGCCTGGTCGTCGAACAGCGGGACCCAGTTGGCACCGTAGTCGGTGGACCGCCACACGCCGCCGTTGTCGAAGCCGGCGTAGAAAATGTTTGGTTGGCTGGCGACGCCGGCCAGCGCACGGGCGCGTCCGGCCCGCGTCGGGCCGATGTCGCGCCACCGCATCTCGTTGAACGAGAGGTCCTGGGCGGCGATCGTCGAGCCGGCGAGTGTGGCCACGAGGGCAGAGAGAAGTAAGAAGAAACGCATCGAGCGCGAGTATGCCAACGTTCGGCAGGTCCTGTCCACGGCCGACAGTCACCGAGTAGGCGTAGACTGCTCTCACTCAGGCGAACACATCCGGAGCGTCAACAGAGGAGGAGGCCGACGATGGAGAGCACTAGTAGCGATGAAGGTTTCGGGGGCCTGCGGCGCTTGTTTCGGGAGCATCCGGTCGTGGCGGCCGGTGTCGGCCTCCTCGTGGTCATCGGGACGCTCCTCATCTGGAGGCTAATCAGCGGAGGCGACGAGGCTCCGATCAGGGTAAGGAATGGATCCATCGACCTGATACTGCAGAACACCACCACTCAGGTTTGGAAAAAGACGGGCAATCATTGGACGATCTCGGCTGGGACCAGGAACCACGACGACTATACGCTGAAGCTGTCGGCGGCGTCTGGCGCGTGCAAGAACACGAGCCAGCGAAAGCGCACCGTGAAGCTCTACTCGAGCGACAACCATTGGATCGAGTTGCGCGCCACTGGCAGGCATACCAACGTGACGTCAGATGTGTCGCTGAGCATTTCCAGTGATGGGTTGACGCTTTCCTACACTCCGAAAGACGTGTACGTCATGACGATCGAGCTCGACGGGGACCTCTCCTGTGCGTTCAAGTCGTCGGCGGAGCTGACCTGGCTCGACCTGCAGGATTAGTCAACTCTCCCACGGTGCCGGTGGTGGCCCGTCCAGCCCCTGATTGAGTCTGGTTCGCGAGTGAGGCTTGACAAACTCGCGGCAGGTGCGGGATGCTTCCCATCGATAGGCGATGGGAAGCATCCGAGCGAGGCTATGAGAGCAACGTTGCGCCGCGTCTGGTATGCGATCCGCCGGCGTCGTCGCGAAGCGGACCTCGTCGAGGAGATCGAGTATCACCGCGCGATGAAGGAGCGGGATCTCCAGCAGGATGGTCTCGCCCCTGCCGAAGCCAAAGTCGCTGCCAGGAGGGCGCTCGGCAACACCCGGCTGGCGCAGGACGAGGCCCGCGACATCTGGATTTCGCCTTGGCTCCGCGACGTCGCGCAGGATCTGAGCTTCGCGATTCGACTGCTCGTGAAGGATCGCGCCTTCACCGTCACGGCCGTCCTCACCCTGGCCCTCGGCATCGGTGCCAACGCCACGATCTTCTCCGCCGTCTATGCGGTCCTGTTGAAGCCGCTGCCGTTTACAGACGCCGATCGTCTAGTTGCTGTCTGGAAGAAAAACCCACCGCGCGGCTGGACGAACAATCCCATCTCGGCGGCCGAGTTCGTGACCTGGCAGGCGGAGGGCCGGGTGTTCGACGAGATGGCCGCCTGGCGATCGACATCGTGCGTGGTGACGGGCGGGAGCGGCGCCGAAGAGGATCCGTGCGAGGTCGTATCGAGCCGCCTGTTTCCGATACTCGGCGTGACACCGGTGAGCGGTCGCGTCTTCTCAGCCGAGGAGGATCAACGGGACAGGTCCCACGTCGTGATTCTCAGCTACGGATTGTGGCAGCGCCGCTTTGGAGGCGATCAGGCCGCGATCGGTAGTGCCGTGACCATCAACGGTGTCAGCCACACGATTGTCGGCGTCATGCCAGCGGACCTGTCGCATTCCTACGCCTCTCCTTATGGGCCGGTCCCGCAGCTCTGGCTGGCCGGAATCGGGCTCTCCTCCTCGGAAGTGTGGAACGACTACATGGGGATCGGCCGGCTGAAACCCGGTATCGGGCTGAGGCAGGCGGAAGCGGCGCTGGATTCGATTTCAATCGGCGTCGAGCAGAATTATCCGGAGTTGAAAGGGTGGCGCGCCGAGCTCAGAAGTCTGCGGGACATGAATGCCGGCGACATCCAGTCCGCTCTTCTGGTCCTCTTCGGTGCGGTGATCTTCGTGCTCTTGATTGCGTGCGCCAACGTCGCCAACCTGCTGCTCGCGCGGAGCACCGGGCGCACTCACGAGTTTGCCGTCCGGGCGGCGCTTGGCGCGGGTGAGTGGCGCATGATCCGTCAGCTCCTCACCGAAGGAATTCTGCTCTCGCTGGCCGGTGCAGCGCTGGGCCTTCTCTTTGCCTGGTACGGAACACGAGCGGTCGTCCTCCTCGCGCCTGATTACCTGGTGCATTCCGCATCCGGTCTCGAGAGCGCCCTCCTCGAGCCTCGCGTCCTCGCGTTTACGGTCGGCGCCGCAGTCGTGACGGCGCTGATGTTCGGCCTCGTCCCCGCACTACAAGGCGCGAGACCACGGCTCGCCGACACGCTGAAGGAATCGGGCCGAGGATCGCAGCACCCCAGGAAGGGACGGGTTCGCAGTGTGCTCGTCGTCTCGCAGATCGCCCTCGCAATGGTGCTGCTCGTCGGGGCGGGACTCATGATCCGTACGCTCGCGGGACTCCGCGCCGTCCATCTCGGTCTCGATCCGTCCCACGTGCTCACGCTGCGGGTGCCGCTGGCGGGCGATCGCTACGAGGATCCTGAGGCGACGGCGGCGTTCTGGAGCAGAGTCGTGGAATCGGTTCGCAAGGTGCCCGGCGTGGAATTGGCAACCGTATCCCGCGGCGTACCGATCGACGACTGGGCGGGACAGTTCTTCACCACCGCCGATCGGCCGAACCCGCCCGCCGGGCAGGTACCCGACGCCAACTACGTGGTCGCCGGACCGGACTATTTCAACGCGCTGCGCATTCCGCTCAGGAGCGGCCGC
Organism: uncultured Acidobacteriota bacterium; assembly: GCA_963771415.1. Classification (GTDB taxonomy): domain Bacteria; phylum Acidobacteriota; class Vicinamibacteria; order Vicinamibacterales; family 2-12-FULL-66-21; genus CAWAZT01. The sequence continues at coordinate 6,904 of CAVYTI010000003.1, forward strand.
GCGTTCGATATGCAGGATAGCCATACCGGACTGCCCGTCGTGATCGTCAACGAGGAGCTCGTTCGACGACACTGGCCGGGTCAGAATCCGATCGGACAGCGGCTGCGAATGGGATCGCTGACGAGCACCCGGCCCTGGCTGACTGTGGTCGGCGTCGTCGGCAACGTGTTGACGTGGGGCGGGGACGCGGGTTTCCGCCCTCAAATCTACGTGCCCTACCAGCAGTACCCGTGGCTGGTCGCGCCGCGTCACCTGATCGTGCGGACGGCTGCCAGCGTGACACCGGCGAGCGTCACCAGCGCTGTGGTCCGCGAACTGCAGAGCGTTGACAAAGATCAGCCCGCGTCCGACATCCGCACGCTGGAGCAACTGGCAGGGGAGCCTCTCGCTCAGCAGCGGATGGTGATGGCGCTGCTGGGGGCGTTCGCCGGCCTCGCGCTGGTGTTATCCGCGCTCGGCATCTACGGCGTCCTGACGTATTCGGTGGCCCGACGGACCCGCGAGATCGGCGTTCGGCTCGCGCTCGGCGCCCAGCCGGTCAGCTTGCTGCGGCTCGTGATCGGCGACGGCGGGCGGCTCGTGTCCATCGGGATCCTGGCCGGAGTCGCGGCGGGGTTGCTGCTGACGCGCCTTCTGGCAGGTCTCCTTTACGGCGTCGGGCCGAGCGACCTGGTCACGTTCGTCGCTGGCGCGCTGGTGCTCGCGTCGGTGTCGCTGCTTGCCTGCTACATTCCGGCGCGCCGGGCGATGCGCGTCGATCCGATCGAGGTGTTGCGACAGGAGTGAGATGTGTGCCGCGCAGTCGGCGCCGACCGCATCAGCCCGCCGATAGCGCCACCGAGCATGAAATCGAGCGCACCGGCCGGCCTGTGAAATGTGTCCGGACTTAGCGGCCGACCTGTACTCCGAAGTTCATCCAGCAGCTGACCACTTCCCCGCGTTTCCTGGCGGGCGAGAAGGTCCACTGCGACACCGCCGCAACGACCGCATCGTCCAACGTGCGACCACCCAGCGAACGCCTCAGCAGCGAAACGCGGAACGGATGCCCGGTCTGCGAGACGAGCACGCGCACGACGACGACGTCGTTGGGAAAACGCTTCACGGCGTCGCCGGAGAGCTGGGGCTCGACCCGAGTGGCCACCCGAGGCGATTCGTCAACGTCGGCGGGCTCGAAGAGACGCCCCACCGGCGGCGTTGGCGCGACAATCCGCAGCGGTTCCGCCACCTGCGGTTCGACGACCGGGGATGCCGCCAACTGTTGGACCATTTGTACAGGAACCGGCTGCAGAGCGATCGGCCGCGGCGCCTCGAACTTACGCGCCGTTTTCGCGGGCGTTCGGGTGCTCGCTTTCGCCGGAGGAAGGGCTGGTGCTGAGGTCTTCGGTTGCGCAACCGCGACCGCCTGCGGTTGTGACGGCAGGACCTCACGGTCCTTCGGGGGCGCGGAGACTGCCGCCGCCGGGGCCGAGGGCGCCGGCCGGTGCTCCGCCACAGCCGCTTTCTGAACACCTGGTGCGGGCGCCTGCACTGGTTCCGGTTGCGCGGAGTGCCGGGTTCCGAGCCAAACACCCAGCGGAACACCCATGGCGGCGACCGCGATGACAGCAGCTGCGGTCAGTCCCATCCATTGAGCCCTGGATTGCTGCGCAGACATGGCGGGACTCTTGTTTTCTCGAACCGGTTCTGGTTCCGTCGCCGCAGTCTCAAAGTACGCAGTTTCGGCCCTTGTAAATTCTGCCTCTGGTGACGACGCAATGTCCGGGCTCGCTGTTTCTGCCCTTGCAACGCCAGCGTCCGCAGATTCCGACGTCGCGGCTTCTGCCACAGTTGCAGTCACGCGGGCGGCTTCGGCGTGGGCCGGTTCGGTCTCGACCGCGTCGGATCCATCTGTTGGCGCTTCACTCGCGGCGAACAACATGCCTTGAGCTGCCGTGGACAGCAAGGTGGTCTCCGCTGCGACCGGCTCCGGGTGGGTCTCGACCGCGTCCATCGCGTTCCAATCGGTGTTGAACGATCCTCCTGCCGTCTCACGAAACGCGGGCGCGAGCATTTTTATCTCGGGAGCCGGCGACTGAGTGGCACTGGAGGCTGGAGTGCTGACGGATTGCTCGACGCGGTGCGCGATCGCCGGCGTCCATGGCGCTGACGTCGAACTGTCGATCACCGACTGGAATGTCGACTGGCACGATTCGCACAGCGGTCCGTCGTTCGAGGGTCCGCCACAGCTTTCGCAGGCAGCGCGCCGAGACGCCTCGGCAACGGGCGGAGCCGGAGCGGGGTTCGCCTCCAGGGTTGTTCTCTCCGCCACGGACAGCTTGCGGCCGCAGCATTCACAGAAGTGTCCCGGGGTCAGCGGTTCGGGTTCACAGTCGACGCAGCGCACGAAGCCTCCCATGGCCACGGACTCGGAGGGCCAGCGGGGTCATCGCAAGGGGCCTGCCAGCCACCGGACCCCTGTCTTTCTGGGAAAACTTGTGCAACCAGTGATCTCGACGGGGGGCCAGCGACAAGCTTCGTCACCCACCGAATGGCAGGTACCGAAAATTGGCGCACGGATTACGTGGTTGTGATGAGAGGCTGGCGTCGCGTCGGCGTCGCTGCTCGCCTGCGACCCTCCGGCGCGTCGAGCGGGCCAGTGTGACCAAGCTCTCCGCGCGTTCCGCGAATTCCCGCGGCCGTCGATCCGATCGCGGGGTTGCGGCAGGAGTGAATTTGCGTGGGTGCCTCTATCGGGCAGCCCGCGACGATCGCATCAGTCCCGCCGATATAGCCACCGCAGCCGCGAATCCGCTCAGCAGCCACATGGCGGTCGATGTCGCGGGGGCCGCTCGCAGGGTGTAGTCGATCGTCAGCTCGCGTTGATCGGCGTCGCGCCGCTGCGCAGTGACCGCCACCTGATCGCTCTCGGGGACCAGGGCGTTGGCCAGGTACACACTGCGATCGGGATGGTGGCGATTGCGGAACCACAGGTGATGGGCACCGGCGGAGAGGCGCGGCAGTGTCCCAGCCGCTTGCAGCCGGATGATGCCCTCGCCACCGCGCACGGCGTTCAGGTCGGGGAAACTGGACTCACCGAGCTGCAACCGCAGAGGCCTGCCGTCGACGGCGATATCGAGCGCGTCGAGCACCAGGCTGGCATACGCCCGTTGCTCGTCCGGCGACAACGCCCCGTCGCGATTGCGATCGACGTCGGCGATGATCGCATCCGCCAGCGCGATGCCCGGCGTCAGGTCCAGCTCGATCTGCACCCTGCCGGGGTCGATCGCGAGCCGCGCCGCCTGCAGGTACTCATCGCGCCGATGCGCCGACAGATCGGCGCCGACGACGACGGTCATCGTCAGCGCCAGCAACGCCGCCGCACGCCTACTTCCGCGTGAACTTCGCACCGTAGTCGTTGGTCGGATCGCGATAGATGGTGTGGATGTGGTCCACGCTACCGCCCTGTGGCGCGTATTCGATGACGAGCGTTGGCCCCTGGACCCGGAAATACGCGGCGCTGCCGTTGGTGGTCGGTCCACTCCACGCGAAATAGGTCTGGGGGAGGTTCGCGGCGATCTCGGCCATGCGCGGTTCGGCGAAGGCGGTGTGCTGAATACCAGCCCATTCCCGCACCAGGTCCAGCAGCATCTTCTGCTGCGGCGCCGTGAGCGCCGACGCGGGAATGCCCTCGGGCTGAATCGTCCGTCCATCCTGGCCTGGTCCGAGTACCGAGGTCGGCCACGCGCGACCCCAGGATGGCCTTGCTGCGCTGAGCCGCGTCCAGCGCGTTGATCAGCGCAAACGCCTTGTCGTTCTCGTTGCCGAGCGGACGGACGGATCGGCCTTCGAACGTGTAGCTCGCGGGCTGCGCGGCGGGAAGGCTGGGCGCCATGCTGGCCTGGCTCCCCGCCAGCGTCAGATTGATCGCCAGATGATGACCGCCAAACTGCAGCATCCACGGCGCCGTCGCCGACGGCGTCCCCAGGAACGCGAGGTAATACTCGTCCTCGCCGAACTTGACCCCGCCACCTCCCGGACCGCCGGGGCCCCGCCCGCCACCGCCCGGGCCAGGCCCGCGTCCGGGGCCGGGCGCACCGCGACCGCCGTCGCCTTGTCCCTTTCGCAGCACTTCGTCGCCCTGCATGATCTCGGTAACCTTGCGATACCCGTCTTCGCTGAGGGCCGCCTTGAGCAGCGTCATGACGGCGGTGCGCTGCGCCGGTGTCACGTCTCCCAGCCGTAACCCCTCGCGTTGAAACATGGGGCTCGGAAGGTTGGACCACCGTGTCTTCTGCGGTCCCTCGAACGGAAACTGCACTTTGGCGCGACCGGCATCATCGAGGGTCGTCAGAACCGCCTGCGCGGCGGCGACGATGCGTGCCGTCGTGGCGGATGCGGTGGGGTCCGGCGTGGTCTGCGAGGCCGCACCCCGTTGAGCCAGTCCTGTCGCGGCCACCGCGACGAACAAGCCAAGCCAGCCGATCGGAGCGATTCGTACCGGTGAGCGCATGGCACTCCTCATTTAAACGTAATGCCGGAACGATACTCGCAGGACCGGCTGAAAGGGAAATGAGAGGCTGCATCAGTGGCGGTTCGGGGTTCGGGGTTCGCGGTTCGAGGTCTGGTTCAATGGTTCAGGTCGGGTTCAATGGTTCGGGGTCTGGTTCAATGGTTCGGGTTGGTCAACAACCCCGAACAGAGAACCCTGAACCAGACCCCGAACCGCGAACCCCGAACCCCGAACCGCACCAGCATAGAATCGTGAGATGAATTTGCGTCCGAGACTGTCGGTCGATGCACTTCTCCAAGACCTGCGGTACGCAGTCCGGACGATGCGCCGTGCGCCAGGCTTTGCGGCGATCGCGGTCGGTTCCTCGGCCCTCGGCATCGGCGCCTGCACGGTGATCTTCTCGATCCTCAATTTTGCGCTGTTCAAAACGCTGCCAGTCGTCGATCCCGCACGCCTGATGCGCCTCTCGGAGTTCGATCGGCGTACCCGAGAGGCCGGCAACGAACTGTCGTACCTGGACGCCCTCGATGTCCGCCAGGCCCGCTCCTTCGAGGGAATCGCCGCTTACGATCCGTTGCTGCCGGCATCGATAGGCGGCCACGGTGAACCGGAACGGCACTGGGGCGCTATCGCGACCGCTAACTACTTTGCGGTTGTCAGGCCGGCGTTCGCCCTTGGGCGCGGTTTCGATCCACGACGCGACGACACGCGGGGAGCGCCGCCGGTTGTCGTGTTGAGCCACCAGTTGTGGCGGCGGCAGTTCGATGCCGATCCCGGCATCGTCGGGCGCTCGATCTCGATCAACAAGACGGTGACGACCGTCATCGGTGTGACGGCGGCGGCGTTTCGTGGCACGGACGTGGGCATCGTGCCGGAATTCTGGATTCCGTTTTCAATGATCGACGAAGTCGAATCCCGCCGCGGACCGGTCACGGAGAATCGAACGCGGTTCTGGCTCGCGTGTGTCGGACGACTTCGCCCGGACGCAGACCCGCCGGTCGCGCGGGCCGAACTGGATGTCATCGCCCGGACGCTGAACTCGGTGCACGGTCGCGGCGACGACCGGGGGTTTGCGCTCGAACGGGCCGGCCAGATCGATCCGCGGCTGCGCAGTATCACGCTGGTTTTGTTCTGGGTCGCGTCGGCTGTCACTGGTCTCGTTCTCCTGACAGCGTGCAGCAATGTGGCGAACCTGCTGATGGGCCGCGCTTCGGTACGGCGACGGGAAATCGCCGCCAGAATGGCCCTGGGTGCGAGCCGCGGGCGCCTCGTGCGTCAGCTGCTGACGGAAAGCCTGCTGTTGGCGCTCCTCGGCGGCCTCGCCGGCTGGTTCGTCGCAGGATACGTCTCTTCGCTCCTTGGCCTGATGCGAACGCCGCTCGGCTGGCCCCTGGACCTGTCGATCTCCCCCGATTGGCGCGTGCTGCTGTTTTGCCTCGGGCTGTCGGTGGTGACGGGCGTTGCCTTCGGCGTGGTGCCGGCGATACGCGGGACACGATCTGATCTGGTCACGGATCTGAAGGCGGATGGTCAGGGTCCGGCGCATCGCGATCGACTCGGCTTGCAGAACGGGCTGGTAATGGTGCAGGTCGCGGTGTGCACGTTGCTTCTGCTCTGTACAGGGCTGTTCCTGCGCAGCCTCCAGTCGGCGCAGACGACGAATATCGGGCTGCGCACGCGAAACCTGCTGCTCCTGTCGTTCGATCCGGGTCTCGATCGTCGAGCCGACTCGGAGTCGCGGCAACTGTTCAGGGATCTTCTCGAACGAACGCGAGCCCTTCCCGGCGTCGAGTCGGCAACGCTGACGAGTGCCGTGCCACTCACCTTCATCATCAGCAACTCGAAGTTCGTTCCCGAGGCGAGCGCGAATCGCGCCGGAACGGAGCGCATAGGGGCAGACATCTACGCCGTCGGTCCGCAGTTTTTCGAGACGATGGGGATTTCGCTTCTGGCGGGCGACGACTTCCGCTCCGCCCGGGCGGGGACTACTCGGCCGGCGATCGTCAATGAGGCGTTCGCACGCGCGATGTTTCCAGGCCAATCACCCGTGGGCCAACGTGTACTTGGAGATGGCAAGGCGCTCGATGTCGTCGGAGTCGTCGCGACCGCGAAGTCGCGCTCCATCGGCGAGGCTCCGCGTCCCTCCATCTACGTGCCGATTCTGAACGAGTACTCGGCGAAGGAGATGCCCCAGGGCGTCACCCTGATCGTCAAAACCAGCGACCGCGGGACGACCGCTGCTGCTCCAGTGCGGGAGATCATTCACGGACTCGATCCAGCGCTCGCGGTGTTCGATGTCCAGACGATGGAGAGTCACGTGCGCGATGCGCTGATTGTGCCGAGAGTCCTGTGGTCGCTGTCCGCCGTAGCGGGAACCATCGGGCTGGCGGTGGCGATTGTCGGCATCTACGGCGTGATCAGCTTCGCCGTGATCAGCCGGCGTCGGGAGCTCGGCATCCGGCTGGCGATCGGAGCGCGGCCCGGCGAGATTCTCGCCATGGTCGTGAGAGGTGGGGCAGGGCTGGCGCTGATGGGAACGGCGCTCGGCCTGCTCGCGTCGCTCATCGTCTCCCGCTTTGCCGCCAGTCTTCTGTACGGGGTGAGCCCGAACGATCCGCTGACGTTCACCGCCGTCCCGACGGTCGTCATGACGGTCGCCACGTTGGCCTGCGTTCTGCCGGCGCGAGCAGCGGCGCGATTGGATCCGGTCGAAGTCTTGAAGACCGAGTAGGAGGACCACGGCCCTCAGCCCAGGTCATCTTCGCCGGGCAGTACAATGACTTCGTTCCGATGCTGCTATTCGTGCTCGCCTACCTCGGCGGCGTCCTGACCATCGTTAGCCCGTGCATCCTCCCGGTGCTGCCCTTTGTCTTCGCACGGGCCGGCCGACCGTTCGGGAAGAGCGGGCTTCCCATGCTCCTGGGCATGGCCGCGACCTTCAGCGTTGTTGCGACACTCGCCGCGGTTGGCGGCGGATGGGCGGTGGACGCGAATCGCTACGGGCGCGTTGCGGCGCTCGTGATCCTGGCGTTCTTCGGCCTGACGCTTCTCTTCCCCGAGCTCACGGCGCGCGTCACGCAGCCGATCGTGACGCTGGGCGGCCGGCTGTCGCAATCGGCAGACGCTCGAGATGCGAGCGGCACGGCCTTCTTCCCGTCCTTCTTGCTTGGTGTTGCGACCGGCCTTCTCTGGGCGCCGTGCGCCGGGCCGATTCTCGGATTGATCCTGACCGGTGCAGCGCTCGAGGGAGCCAACGTTCGAACGTCGTTCCTGCTCTTCGGCTACGCGGCGGGTGCGGCGACGTCGCTGGCCCTCGCGCTGCTCGTGGGGGGGCGTGCCTTTGCGACGATGAAGCGGTCGCTCGGTGCTGGGGAATGGGTTCGACGCGGCCTCGGCATCGCCGTGCTGGCTGCCGTCATCGCCATCGCGCTCGGCGTCGACACCGGATTCCTCACCCGGGCCTCGCTCTCCTCGACGTCCTCGATCGAGCAGCGATTGCTCGATCGCTTTCACGCCGGCGGCGCGACGTCGGGCACCTCAGTGACGCCAGCGAAGGGCTCAGCCATCGACGCTCTCGGTGTCGAGGGGTCGCTTCCATCGCTCGATGGCGCGGTGCGGTGGGTGAACTCGCCGCCACTGACGAAGGCTGGCCTCCGAGGCAAAGTCGTCGTCATCGATTTCTGGACCTACTCGTGTATCAACTGTCTGCGCGCGATTCCCTACGTTCGCGCCTGGGCGGACAAGTACCGGGACCAGGGGCTGGTGGTGATCGGCGTGCATACGCCTGAATTCGCCTTCGAGAAGCAAATAGACAACGTGACCAAGGCCGTAGCCGACCTTCAGATCTCCTATCCCGTCGCGATTGACAACGACTACGCCATCTGGCGCGCGTTCCAAAACCATTACTGGCCGGCGCACTACTTCGTCGATGCCGAGGGACGCATTCGTCATCATCACTACGGCGAGGGGGAGTACGACGAATCGGAGCGCGTGATTCAGCAGCTATTGAAGGAAGCGGGCGCGCCTGGAGTCACCCACGACATGGTGCAGGTGCAGGCTACCGGGGCGCAGGCGGCTGCGGACGAGACGGATGTCCAGTCGCCGGAAACGTACGTGGGCTACGAGCGTGCGGAACGGTTCGTGTCGCCAGGAGGCGCCGTCGAAGATGAGAGGCACGTATACAAATCGGCACGGACGCAACTGAATGACTGGGGTCTTTCGGGCAACTGGACGATCGGCAAGGAGCAGGCGACGCTCGACGCCCCTAACGGCAGCATCTTCTATCGCTTTCACGCCCGCGATGTGCATCTTGTTCTTGGTCCGGGCACGGACGGCAAGCCGGTACGGTTCCGCGTGACAATCGACGGCGCTGCCCCGGGCGCCAGTCACGGCGTCGACACCGACGCCGACGGACAGGGCGTCGTCACCGGAGATCGTCTGTATCAACTGATTCGGCAGAACGGACCGGTCGCCGACCACACGTTCGAGATTCACTTCCTGGACCCGGGCGTACGGGCTTTTGCCTTTACGTTCGGCTGACCCTGAGCGGCCGCCGGCGCTATCATGCTGGCCATGTCCACTGGTCGACGCCAGGTCGGGAAGACGCCCAACAGGCCGATTGCGGCCTCGCCCTTTCAGGAGTCCAGCGACAAGACACCGCATAACGCGTCGGAAGTCGTCGCGCTGGGCGATTCCCGCTTCCTCTTCTGCGACAACGACATCAGCGACGCTCTGTTCGAGCTGCGGCTCTCGAAGAAGGGCACCCAGTCACGGCAGTTGATTCGGCATCCGTTGACCGGCGTCTCGGCGCGTTACTTCGACGACTTCGAGAGCATGGCGATCATCGGCGGTGGCGACCGGTTCCGGCTGGTGCTGGCGACCTCTTTCAGCTTGAAGATCCGCGATCCGCGCGCCCGGAAGAAGAGCCGGCGCGCCAAAACCGCGCTCGCGCGTGAGAGCCTGTTGCGGGTAACGTCCACCGGCGGTCCGGCGCTTCAAGCCGAGATCATCCCGGGGTTTCGCCGCTGGCTGATCGAGCAGACGCCAGATCTCGGGCGGCAGTGGCAGAAGAGCCTGCGATGGATTCCCGATGACGGCGGGCTCAACATCGAAGGGCTCGCCTGGGAGCCGACGCGGTCGGAGCTGCTGTTCGGACTGCGGACGCCGGTCATCGACGGTCACCCGGTCATCCTTCGCGTGCACATCAAGGACGTCGGCGGCATCTGGAATCTCGACAACTTCGAGCCGCGCAAGCCGGTCCTGCTCGATCTGCCGCGATCGAAGTTCCTGCGCGGCATCCGCACCATGGAACACGATCCGCTGAGGAAGACGATCCTGATCGTGACGGGCAACGCCGTGAGCAAGACCAAGGTGCCGTTCGAGCTCTACTCGTGGGACGGCAACGCCAAAGGTACCGTCACGCGCTTCGAGCACGTCCGATTCGATCCGAAGTTCCGCGTCGAGGGGGTGACGCCGGGAACGATCGCCGGCCGGCCGGCGCTCGTCTTCGTCGACGATCGCGGCGGCTATCAAGTGCTCTGGGCGGACGATCCCAGGCTTCGCTGAAAGCGGGAATCAGCCCGTTACTTCGCCGCGAGCGCCTTGTCGATCGCGGCGCGCAGCTCGGGCGCCTCTGGCGTCACCTTGCTGGGAAAGAACGCCGCAATCTTGCCGTCCTTGTCGATCACATATTTACTGAAATTCCACGCCGGGAGATTGCCGGACGTGCCAAGGAACTCATAGATGGCTGACTGATCCGGCCCGGCCTTGGTCACCACTTTTTCGAACATCGGGAACGTCACACCATAGGTCAGTTTGCAGAACGTCACGATCTCCTGCGCGGTGCCGGGCTCCTGGTTCCCGAAGTCGTTGCTGGGAAACCCGAGCACGTTGAAGTCCTTTCCGGTCATTTCCTTCTGCAGCTTCTCGAGCCCCTCGTATTGCGGCGTATAGCCGCATTTGCTCGCCACGTTGACGACCAGGCTGACCTTGCCGCGGTACATCGCCAGGTCGGCCGGCTTGCCTTCCAGCGTCTTCGTTTTCATGTCGTAGAACGACTTCACGGTAGCTCCTGCGGAATGGGTTGGCTGCTGACCGGCGGCAGGTGCCACGCACAAGGCGGCCGCCGCGATCAATGCCCACGGGGTCGATGGACGAAGGGATAGGCCTTCAGTGCTTCGAAGTCCGGCTCGCATGTCGAATCCTCCAAGCCGACCATTTTACTTACTGCAGCGGCCGGTTGCTCGTCCGTTTGGGGTCCACGCAGCCAGAGCGACACTCTCCCACGACACGGAGGCAGCGGATCGCACGCGAGCAAGTACAACGCAATGGTGGTCAAGAGGATGAGGGAGTAGCTCAGAAGCACAATCTTGAGGTGCAGCGTGACGTAAACGAACAGGATCGGATAGGAGAGGGCAACGCACAGCGTGAGAAAGGCGATACGAAGAGGCGCATCCCTGAAGCGTCTCGGATTCCTGAAGCCCTTGGCGACACGCCGATAGGCGTGGAGCTCATAGACCTCGATCGGCACCCTGAAGATCGTCTGCATCAACGCGTACAGCAGACCGGCACAGAAGAGCATCACCAGAAGGCGCGTGACGAGGCTCTCATTCCAGGAATACAGAGCGGCCCAGACGAAGTAGACGATGATGCTGAGATTGGTGAGCTGGACCGCCAGCCAGACGTTCGTCCTTCCGGTCAGCAGCTGAAACCGGTGGCAGAACCGCTCGGTCAGGTTCAGCAGGAATGAATCGACGTGGGTCATCGCGGCTGGAAGGTCGAGGCTCGTTGGCGCACGTCGAGTCGGAGAGATCCCTACAATCAAGAGACACCGTCCGGGCGAAAACGTTCACTCGCCGCCCGGCGGCTGACCCGGAATGGCGACCGGCGCCCGGTTTAGCGCCGAACCGACCCGAGCCGGAAAGGACGAGTCGGCCCCCTGACCTGTTGCTTTCCCACATGAACTGTGCCACGCTCATGTTGGAAAGCCAATAGAGGCGAAGCGAGAAAGACGTGAAGGACAAGACCGACGTTCTGCAAGGCACACTGGCGCTCATGGTGCTCAAGACGCTGGATGTGCTGGGTCCGCTGCACGGCTACGGGATCGCACGGCGGATCGAGCAGATCAGCGGTGATCTCCTCACCGTCAACCAGGGCACGCTGTATCCGGTGCTCCTGAAGCTGGAGCAGGAAGGCTCCATCGCGTCCGAATGGGGCACTTCGGAGAACAACCGCAGAGCGCGTTTCTATCGGCTGACCCGCGATGGCCGGCGCCACTTGCAAGTCGAAACGCAGGGTTGGGAACAGACCGCGGCCATCATCGGGCGATTCTTTGCTGCCAAAGCGGAGCACTTGAAATGAGAACGCTGAGGCGGTGGTTCACACGGTTGACGTCCTGGGTGACGACTCGGCGTGACGAGCAACGGTTGCGGGCGGAGATCGAAGAGCACCTCGCACTTCAGGCGGCCGACAACATTCGAGCTGGTTTGTCGCCCACCGAAGCCCGGCGTCAGGCGGCGTTGAAGTTCGGAGCGGTGGAGGCAACCAAGGAGCGCTGGCGAGATCAACGAGGCTTGCCGTCTGTGGAAAGCCTGATTCAGGATACGCGCTATGCCCTGCGGCGCTTGCGAATGGCTCCGGCGTTCACTATCGCCACCGTCCTGACGCTGGCCCTCGGGATCGGCGCGACGACGTCGATTTTCACGTTGGTGCATGCGGTGCTGCTCAGGTCACTCCCGGTCGCAAATCCCGGCGACTTGTATCGCCTGGGCAGAGACGCGCGGTGCTGTTACATGGGCGGCTACATCCAGGACAAAGAGTTCTCCCTGGTTTCATACGATCTCTACAAATACCTGCGAGACAACACCAGGGGCTTTACCGACCTGGCGGCCTTTCCATCGGTGCAGCTGCTGTTCGGTGTCAGGCGGTCGAGCAGCGCCGAGTTGGCCCAGAGCTATCCAGGCGAATTCGTCTCCGGGAACTACTTCGCGATGTTTGGCGTCCGACCGTACGCCGGTCGCCTGCTGACGCCGACCGACGACGAACCGGGCGCGCCGCCTGCAGCGGTCATGAGCTACCGCTTATGGCGGGAGCGGTATGGCGCCGACCCGTCCGTGATCGGCAGCACGTTCAATGTCAACGGCAAGCCGTTTTCGATAGTAGGGGTCAGCCCGCCCGGTTTCTTTGGCGACACGCTGCGCAGTAATCTGCCCGATTTCTTCCTGCCGCTGACTACAGAACCGCTGGTCCAGAGCGATGCCGATCTCCAGAAGTACGACACGCATTGGCTGGAACTGATCGGGCGTCTCCAGCCCGGCGCCACGCCGGCGACCGTCGAGGCTCAGATGCGCGCCGAGCTGACCCAGTGGCTGCGCTCGCACTGGGAAGAGATGAGCGTCAGCGAGCGGGCGCTGTTGCCTGAGCAGACGTTGTTCCTGAGCCCCGGGGGATCCGGTATCACCAGCATGCGCCAGCAATACGAGCAATGGCTGGTGATCCTGATGGCGGTGACCGGATTCGTGCTCCTGATCGTCTGCGCCAACATCGCCAACCTCATGCTCGTTCGCGGCATGGAACGGCGGCGGCAGATCTCGTTGAGCATGGCGCTCGGCGCGCGAGTGTCGCGCCTCGTCAGGCAACCGCTCATCGAAAGCCTCCTGCTCTCCCTCGCCGGTGGAGCCGCCGGCCTTGCGATCGCGTTTGCAGCTACGCGCCTGATTCTGGGAGTCGCGTTTCCGTCCCTGCCGGGATTCGCCGGCATCCCCATCGACGCGTCGCCTTCTCTGCCGGTCCTGCTGTTCGCGCTGGCGACGTCGTGCACGACAGGAGTGGCCTTCGGTATCGTTCCCGCCTGGATGGCGGCACGAATCCATCCGGTCGACGCGCTGCGCGGATCCAGCCGCGCCACCGCCCGGGCAGGCTCGCTCCCAAGGAAGACACTCGTCGTGTTTCAGGCGGCGATGTCACTGGCGCTTCTGTCGGCGGCGGGGCTGCTGACCGCTGCGCTGCAGAATCTCGAGAATCAGAGCTTCGGATTCGAACAGGACCAGCGCCTGGTGGCGAGGATGAATCCCAAGCTGGCGGGCTACCGGCCAGGGCAATTGTCCCCCTTATACAAGCGCATCCACGATTCGATCGCCAACGTTCCCGGCGTCTCTTCGGTGGCTCTGTCCCTGTACTCACCGCCGGACGCGGGTTGGGGATCCGGGGTGTGGGTAGACGGTCATCCTGCTCCCGGACCGAGAGACGACAACTCGTCCGCCTGGAATCGAGTGACCCCGGAGTACTTCGAGGCGATCGGCACCCCGATCCTCAATGGACGCGGCATCGCCACGCAAGACACGGCAACGTCGCGACACGTCGCCGTGGTCAGCGAGACGTTCGCGCGCAGGTTCTTCGGCAACGAAGATCCGATCGGCAAACACTTCGGCCGCAAACTTGGCGAGAGCCGCGAATTCGAGATCGTCGGCGTGGCCAGGGACGCGCGGTATTTCACGCGCGGTCTCGATCGACCGAGCGGCCCGTTGTTCTTCCTGCCCGAGGCCCAGGCCGAATACAGCCAGACCACGCTCGGCTCGCTGTTCCTGCGCGACATCGTCATTGCGACCAGACCCGACGCTCACGTGCCGGTGACGTCCATTCGCCAGGCCCTGGCGGCCGTGGATCCCGATCTGCCGATCATGTCGATCCGTACCCTGAGAGAACAGGTTTCCAGTCGATTTACCCAGGAGCGTTTGATCGCACGCCTGACGTCGTTCTTCGGCGTTCTGTCGCTCGCTCTGGCGTCGATTGGCCTCTACGGCGTCACGGCCTACAATGCCGGCCGGCGTACCAACGAGATCGGTATACGCATGGCGCTGGGCGCCGGCCGTGGCCACGTTCTCCTGCTGGTCCTTCGCGGCGCGTTCGGGCTGATTGCGTTCGGACTGTTGATCGGGCTGCCGCTGACCTTTGCGGTGGGGCGGTTCCTGGGCGATCAACTCTACGGCACGAGTCCGGACAATCCGGCCGTCACACTGGTGTCCGTCCTGGCTCTCGGGTGTTCGGCGCTGATCGGATCGCTCGTCCCAGCCATTCGCGCGAGCAGGATTTCGCCGCTCGACGCGCTGCGGATCGAGTAACGCCTAATCGTCGTTCTGATCGGTTCTACGAGGTGCCCGCCGCCGTTCCGTCCACTCCCGGTGCGCGCTTGGGGTCCGAAGACTTCACTCGCGCGGTCCCACCTGTGTTCGGCGTGTCGCGATCATCGTCAAGCCATCATTGGCCCCGGCCGTACGCTCGAGATGCGGATAGCGCAGCCCACCGTGATAATCAACGGTGACGACCCTGAAGAAACCAGCGTTGTCGACGATGAACTCCATTGGCGTCCTGGCGTCCTTCGAGCCGGCAATGGCGCGCTTCAGCTCATCGATGGAAAAGCGTCGCCCGTTGACCGCGACGATCTTCATGCCGTTCGAGATGCCCGCCTCATACCCGGGCCGGCCCGGCCACGCATCGTCCACCGTGCCGTCGGCGCCGACGTGCATGCCGAGCGATCCGTATGCGTTCAAGCCGCCGTCGAGGGCCCAGGGATCGGTGAAGATGTTGGGCTTCTCGTTGTAGACGAGCGTAAAGCCGCCGTTCTCCACTCCGCCAAGCGGGATATCGGTGGTTTTCGATCGCAGTCGCTTGTCAAAAAACGCCTTCCAGTCGTAGGCGGCCACGGTGTTGAGCGTGCGATAGATCTCCTCGGCGTCGTAGGCCTTGACCCAGATTGTGCCGTTGTCGTGCTGCCCGTGGAACACGGCGCAGAAATCGTCCAGGGTCTTGCGACCGTTCGTCAGCTTCCGGATCGTGACATCGGCGTCGAGCCAGATGAGCGTCCCTTCGAAGTAGAACGATGGCAGGCCGCCCGGCGTTTGCCGACGCCAGCCATTCCAGCCGCCCCCGGCGGTGTAGAGAAACGGCGCCGAATCGGAGGCATCCTGCAGCGGCCGCCAGCTGCGCCCCGGCAGGCTGACGCCCATCGCATCCGCGGCAATCTCGTCGAACCACTCTTCGGGAGAAATCAGTCCGGCACGCGCGGCGAGCAGCTCGCCGTAGTAGTTGGTGAGGCCCTCGTAGACCCACAGCAGATCATCCCGCATCGGCTTCTCGTAGCCGCCGGTGACCAGACCGGCCGGGCGACGGGCCTTGCCGTTCCAGGAGTGGAAGAATTCGTGCGGCAGGAGCAGGCTGCTGCGCTTCGCCGCGTCATCATCGACGAACGTGTTCTCGGCCACGCGATCATCAGCGCACTCGTGGTGCTCGACGCCGAAGGCGCCGAGGTTGTCGCTGAGGGTCAACAGCCAGTGATACTTCCGGTAGTGGCCCACGTTGCCGAAGACGGCCCGCTCCTCGAGCACGATCCGCTTGTAGATCTCGATGCGCGACTGCGGGAACTGAAGGGCCCAATCGCTGTCGGCGACGACGTCGATGACGTGCTCGCCCACCGGCGAATCGGCGGGCCACAGCGTGATACTGCGAAAGTGCTCACCCAGCAGCACCGGGTGATCGTTCAACATCTCGAGCGAGGTGGGAGCGTATCGAATCGTGTTGCCCTCGACCGCAGCGACGTCGAGCGACCCTCCGTGCTTCCAGCCGGCAGGCGCCTTGAGGGTCGCCGCTACCGTGATCGACGACGGACTCTGGCCCATCGGATAGAGGCCGACGGTGTACCAGTTGATCACGGCGATCTTCGCGTTGGCGGAGGGCATCGATCCGAAGGCCCCGCCAGCCATGGGCACGACGTAGTCATACTTGGCGGTCAGCGCTTTCACGCCGGCCGGTACCGTGAAAGAAAACGCGTTCATTTCGACCAGATCCCGACGCCAGTCGAGCTCCAGGCCATCGGCGAAGATGTGTAACCCGGTAAGGTTCGCGATTGGCCCGGAGGGCATGTGCTCCCCGGGGATCCATTTCGGATAGAAGAGCGACATTGTTCCCGCGGTAGCCGGCATCGACATCGTGGCGTGCAGGATTTTCATCGGGGCGTCGGACGCATCGACTTCGAGCGTCATCGACGCGGGGAGGGCGACGCCGGCTGGCTTCTGGCCGCCGGCAATCGGTGGCTGAACAGCGGCGGCAATGGCGATGGCGATTCCCAGCGCCCGAATCGACACTAACCCGGTCATAGTCCTCCTCGGTTCGTGCGGCTGCCGATCGTCAGCCCGCGCTGGGGTCTCGATCCGTTACCGCCTGGCGATCATCCACATGTCGGGAAACTTGACGAGCACACTATCTTGTTGATGCTCACGAGCGCGGCGCAGGGCGGGTGACTCAACCTCACGCGTTGGTGGATTAAGGAGGTCGGCGAGCAATTGCTGTCGTTCGGGATTACGTTCATCGATCGAGTAGCTCATCCGCGCGCATTGTAGTCTGGAAACTCGCCGCGGCGATGGGGCGATTCAGCACAACAGGATAGGCTCGATCGCTTCCACGCGTGCCCGGGCCCGCTCATCGTCGTACGCGGTGATGATGACGATCATCGCGACCGCGGACGGTCTGTCGGACGCTGTGACCAATTCACGGTGAAACGGCCGGGCCTGTAACACCAAGGGCCTATGGCGGGGATGCGGCCCGCAGCCATATTTTCCAGGACGCATGGCGAAGACATCACGCGCACCGGCAAAGCGCGTCACGCGCGCGCGGGGGCCGAAACACGCCAGAAAAACCCCGAAGGCTGCCGCGAGAACACCTGCTGAGCCGGACGAGGACGCGCAGGTCGACGGGTGCGACGTCGATTTCGAAGACAGCGAGGTTACGGCCGACGCTGAGTTGCCGGGAGCGACCGGCGGCGTCGATACGGGACGAAAGACACCACGACGAACAACCCGGCGGCGGAAGTCGGTGCGCTGAATGGCCCTTTCACTGACCTGGCTGTCGACCGTTCTGCTGGATGCCGGCCTGAAAGTGGCTGAGCAGCCAGGGTGGCGAACCCGCGGGCGCGGCGACGTCGGCACCATCCGCGGCGTGATTTGTCATCACACCGCCGGATCCAAGACGGGAATCATGCCCAGCCTGGCGGTTGTGACCAACGGACGACCGGACCTGCCGGGTCCGCTGTCGCAACTCTGCCTCGGGCGGGACGGCACCTTCTTCATTGTCGCTGCCGGCCGGGCCAACCACGCGGGCCGGGGGAACTGGCAGGGCGTCAGCAGCGGCAATACCAGCTTCATCGGCATCGAGGCCGAGAACACAGGCCGGACAGCCGGTCCCAGTGCCGACCCGTGGCCGGCTGTGCAGCTGGATGCCTATCGCAGAGGGGTTGCGGCGATCCTCAAGAAGATCAAGGCGAACGCGATCATGTGCTGCGGACACAAGGAGTACGCGCTGCCGATCGGACGCAAATCCGATCCGACGTTCGACATGGACGATTTTCGGATGCAGGTCGCCGCGATCATGGCCGGGACCGCGCCGCTACCGTCGGTCATCCCGGCAGTGGACTCGGACAATCGGCCCACCTTGCGCCGCGGCGCGCGCGGCCAGCTGGTCGAGTTGATTCAAACCAGAATCGGTATTCCAGCCACCGGTCGTTTCGACGCCAGCACCGAGGCGGCTGTCAGGCAGTTCCAGCGTGACAACGATCTGGTTCCGGACGGTATCGTCGGTCCCCGCACGTGGGCGACTCTCATGGCCGGCTAGGCCGAGGTCACCGATCAGCGCGCACCACGCTAAGCCGTTCGAGTTCACGGGCGGGCGAGGGCTCGCCTAGAGTTTCAGCAGTCGCTCGCGAAGCGTGCGCGACTGCAGGCGGCTGACCGGCAGCTCGTGTCCGCTGCTCAGGACCGCAATGTGGGTGCCGCCAGGCATGACGCTCACCTTGGTGATTAAATCCACGTTGGCGAGCGTGCCACGACTCAGCCTGATGAAGCGTGCCGGATCGAGGCGCAGCTCCAGGTCCTTGAGCCGATAGTTGATGACGTGGCGCTCGTTGCGGATGGTCGTGATGTTCAGCAGTTCTCCCTCGGCGACGATCGAAGCGATCTGGTGTACCGGCACGATCAGCACTTCTTCCCGTTGCCGCACCGGAATGCGTTCGAGATACGGCGACCTCGCGGCCGCCTCATAGGCGTCGATCGCCGCTCCGACGTGTGCCGCCTGCTCGGCGACCATCTCCGCATGCTCGACGAGTTCCTGCGCGCGATTCAACGTCTGGCGCAGGCGGGCCTTGTCAACGGGCTTGAGGAGGTAGTCCACGGCGTTGACTTCGAAGGCCTTCACCGCGTATTCGTCGTAGGCGGTGACGAACGCGATGAGCGGCATCGCGTCCTTCTTCAGCATCCGTACGACTCCAATCCCGTCGAGCTCCGGCATCTGCCAATCGAGCAGCGCGATGTCTGGCTTCTCCCGTTCGATGATGGCGACGGCCTCCATCCCGGAGCCCGCTTCGCCAACCAGGACGACGTCGTCGAAAGAGCGGAGCAGCGAGACCAGGAACGAGCGCGCGGGCCGTTCGTCGTCGGCGACCACGACCCGGAGACGTGCGCTCATATCGCCAGTCGATCTGGTGTGACGTCAACGAGCGCCGAGGCCTCAATCGGCAGCCGGATTTCAACGGTCGTGCCCTCGTCGAAAGTGGCGTCAATCGAGAACGACGCGGCCTTTCCATAGTGGCATTCCAGACGGCGCTCGATGTTGCGCAGGCCGACCCCGACGTCGCGGCCCCGCTGCAGCGCTTCCGGGGTCGAACCCGCGCCGGTGTCACGGACGATCAAAGACAGTTCGCGAGTGTCGTCCGACCGATGATCGATCCGAGCCTGGATCGACACTTCACCTCCGGCTTGCTTTCTGGCGATGCCGTGTTTCACCGCGTTTTCAACGAGTGGCTGCAGCACCAGCGGCGGAATCCGGATCTCCCGCAACGCCGTGGCCACGTCGATGGTGACCTGGAGCCGCTGTTCGAACCGGGCGCGCTCGATGTCCAGGTACGCTTCGACGACTTCGAGCTCGCGCCCGAGCGTGGTGAACTCGCCCTCGGAGCGAAGGACTGCCCGAAGCAGAGCCGTCAGCCGCATCAACGTGCGCAACGCCTTCACCGGCGCCGTCTGAATGAGGTAGCCAATCGTAGTCAGGGCGTTGAAGAGAAAGTGGGGGTTGATCTGTGCGCGCAGGGCGCGGAGCTCCGCCTCGGTCGCCAGCTTGCCGATTTCGCGCTCGCGAAGCTCTCGCTCGTAGCGTTCGGTCGAGAGGCGGATCGCGTCGATCCGCCGGGCCACGACGACCGCGATTGCCTCGAGCGCGACCAGATCGTCGGAAAAGAAGCGCCGACCGCGGGTGAGCTGCGCGATCACCAGGACATATCGGACCGGCTCGCTCGTCGGAACGGTCACGACTACTGCCGTCGAGTCGAGGGCAGCGCCCTTGCCTGAAGGCGCATCCGACTGCACCAGGGCGGCCGCCTGCGCCCCCTTGACGACCGACGGACCGACGGGTTCGTCGGCGTCGCGTGGATGCCATTCGCGCCAGGTCACGGATTGTGCACTCAGCGCCGGGGCGAGCTGCCGGCACAACTCCGAGAGCAGGTCGTGGACATCGTGGTGCGCCTGCGCCGTGCGTGCGATGGTCGCGCGCAACGCTCCATAGTCCGGCCGCCGCAGGACGATCGTGTCGACGAACCAGACGATGGCGCGGCGCAGGACCGGGAACACGAGTATCGTGCTCACCCACAACGTGGCCAGGATGCCGACCTGCCTCGGGTCGAGCTCGACGAATTGAGCGAAGGCGGTCGAATGACCGCCAAATGTCGCGATCGCCCCGAAGACGAGGGCGACGATCGTGAGCAGGTACAGCGCGCGCTTCAGGAACAGATCAGCCAGCGCGAACGGATAGTCCTGGTAGAGAATGGCGAACGCCAGCGGCAGCGATGCGTGGTGGCCGAGCAGCTCGATCGGCCACGCCGCATCGCCGCGGTGCAGCTGGCTCAGATGAAGGGCCGAGACAGCGAACGTCGCGAGCGCCGCCGCCCACAGCGCGCGGCGTGACCCTGGCTGACGTCGTGTCACCGCCGCCAGCGGCAGGATGAGCGCGATGAAGGTGTAGGTGAGAAGCCGCATGGCCAGTGGGTTCGGGACGGCGCCACCTGTCCACGCCGCACGGAGATGGAGAAGGATCGCCAGGCCGGCGGCAGCGTAGGCCACCGCCGTCAGCGAGCGCTTCCAAGCGCCGCGGCTTCCGTCGCGATCACCTCGCAGCACCGAGTGGACGACGACCGCCGGCAGGAGTCCCAGCGCGCCGAAGCCGATGGCCATCAGGTACGGAAACGGTCCCTCGACGCCGATCTTCGGCAGCTCGTAGGCGGGCAGCGCGCAGAGATTCCACACCAGGCCGAGCACGGACGTGACGAGCAGGAGCGGATCGCGGTGCGGGCGGGTAACCGTCACATGGCCGGGGCGCACCACCATCACCAGCAACATCGCGTACAGCACGACGCCGGCGCTCAAACCGATCAGGTTCAGCAGCTCGCTGACGCTCACGGTGCCCACAGTACGCCTCGGACTGGCCGGCTGGAACGGGAAGTCAATGGACGGTTGATTCAGGCGAACCGCCGGTCATTGCTGCCGATGAGCGGTCAGCCAGCCATTGAATTGGGACAGTCGGGCCAGGGAATTCCGCCCATTCCGGATCATAGACCACTCATCGGGGTATGCGACCGACCGTTGGATACCGCTTGGCGGTTCAGATGCCCCCTGCGCACGATGCCAGGGTTATGCAATTCACGCCAGCGAACCGCTCGCGCATCTTTCGACGTCACCTCCGTCTCCTTCTCCTTGCGATTGGCGCACAAGCAATGTGCTGCAGCCTGTTCGCCGCGCCGGCTCGCGCGCAGGGGTTGGGTGGCGGTGCCGTACAGGGCACCGTCAAGGACCCGACCGGCGGCCTCTTGCAGGCGGTCGAGATTCGCCTCGGTAACCCGGTCACCGGCTTTTCGCGCACGGCGACCACCGATGCCTCCGGCCGCTACGTCTTCAACAACCTGCCGCCGAACCCTTATCACATCGTCGTCGAGGTGCAGGGATTCGAGAAGCTCGAACGCGACGTCGAAGTGCGCACCGGCGCACCGATTACCCTCGATTTGACGCTCGCGTTGGAGGGCGCAACCGCCAGCGTCGATGTCGTCGGCCACACCGAGGATCTGCTGGAGCGCGACCCGACCGCCCATACGGACATCGACCAGAGCCTGATCGAGCGCCTGCCCCTCGAATCGTCCGCCGGTGGTCTGAACCAGGTCGTCACGCTGGGCTCGCCGGGCGTCGTCGCCGATTCCAATGGCTTCTTCCATCCCGTCGGCGATCACGCGCAGACGCAGTTCTCGCTCGACAATCAGCCGATTACCGACCAGCAAAGCCGTCTCTACTCGAATCAGCTGTCGCAGGACGCCGTCCAGTCGCTCGAGGTCATCAGCGGTGTGGCCCCTGCAGAATACGGCGACAAGAGCAGCCTGGTCGTGCACATCGTCACCAGGTCGGGTCTCGATCAGCCCAAGCCGACCGGCAGCGCCTCGGTCGGGTACGGGTCGTTCAACAGCCCGACCGGAGATCTCAACATTGGCGGCGGGTCGCACACCATGGGCGACTTCCTGTCGTTTTCCGGGCTGCGTACCGATCGGTTCCTCGACTCGCCGGAGTTCGAAGCGCTGCATGACACCGGACACAGCCTGTCGCTCTTCGACCGGTTCGACTTTCACCCGAACACGACCGATACCCTGCGCCTCAACGTTCAGGCCGCGCAGTCCGGATTCGACGTGCCGAACACCTACGATCAGATCGCGCAGACCCAGCACCAGGACATCAAGTCGTTCAACATCGCGCCCGCCTACTCGCGGGTAATCGGATCGAATGCGCTCTTCACGATCAACGGGTTCGCGCGCCGCGACCACATCACCTATACCCCAAGCGCCGACGTCTTCGACGATACGCCGGCCACGGTCAGCCAGGATCGGACGCTGACCAACATGGGAGTGAAGGCCGACATGTCCATCACCGCCGGCAATCACCTCGTGAAGTTCGGCGGCTCCTTTGGCGCGACCAGGTTGCACGAGCGGTTCACGTTCGGGATTACCGATCCTGCCGATCCGGCCTTTGCCGGCGAGGACGGCAGCTTCAACCCGGCGTTCGCGCCGTTCGACCTGACCGACGGCGGATCGCCGCTGGCGTACGACCAATCGTTCACCGTCAAGCAGCAGGCGGCCTACATCCAGGACGACATCAAGGCCGGAGATGCGACGTTCAAGCTCGGCGTCCGTTTGGACCACTACGACGGCCTGACCTCCGCGACGCTCGTGCAACCTCGCCTCGGCGCCTCCTATGCTGTGCCGCACAGCGGGACCGTCCTTCGGGCGTCGTACGGGCGGACGATGGAGACGCCTTACAACGAGAACCTGCTGCTCTCGGCCGGCTACGGGTTGAACGGGCTGTTCGGGGAAGGTCAGCCCGTGCCTCCAGGCAAACGCAACCAGATCGAAGTGGGGGTCCAGCAGGGGTTTGGCCGCTGGGTGGTAGTGGACTTCGGCTACTTCAACAAACACACCGACAATGGCTACGACTTCAGCGTCCTGTTCAACACGCCGATTACGTTTCCGGTCGCCTGGGACCACTCCCGGATCGACGGGTTCACCGGCCGCGTCAATCTCGTCGAGCACGGCGGCTTCAGCGCCTTCGTCGTCATGGCCCATACGAATGCCATCTATTCGCCTCCCGGCGTCGGCGGAATCCTGCTGGAGCAGCCGGAAGGGGACTTCCGGATCGACCACGATCAGAAGTTCAACGCGACGACGAACCTGCAATATGCGTTTGCCAGGCGGGTGGGCGGATGGGCGGCGCTCTCATGGCGGTACAACTCGGGACTCGTCGCGGGCGCAGTCGGGAGCCTGGACGACGCGCTCGGACTGACCGCCGATCAGCAGACCGCGATTGGCTTCTTCTGCGGATCCAAGTCCGCCGCCCTGGGCGCGCCGCTGACGGCCAACGACTGCACGCCGTCGAACTACGGTGCGACGCGCCTTCGAATCCCGGCGCCGGGCACCGAGGACGACGTCACCAATCCGCCGCGCATCGCGCCGCGAAACGTGTTCGATCTTGGAATCGGCATCGACAATCTCCTGCATACCGACCGGGCAAAACTGAAGGTGCGCGTCAGCGTCCTGAACATTGCGAACGCTGAGGCTCTCTATAACTTCCTCTCGACGTTCAGCGGCACGCACTTCATTACGCCACGCGCGTATCAGGTGCAACTGGGGGTGAGCTTCTAATGCCCTGGCCGGAGCAACGGGTCGAAAACGCTGAGGTTAGAGGGACCCGATCACGCCTGGTGAGAGATCTTGCCGCCGACCACGGTGCGCACGATCTGGATGTCCTTGATCTTCTCGACATCCGACCGTGTGCGGATCGTCGGCCAGCACCACGAAGTCCGCGAGCTTGCCGGCCGTGATCGATCCCTTGATCGCTTCTTCGCGCGAGGCGTACGCGCCGTTGCAGGTGTTGACCGCGATCGCCTCGCTCACGCTGATCCGCTGGTTGGCGCCCCACATCTGTGCCGTCCCAGCCCTTGCGCGTCACCATGCCCTGGATGCCCATCAGCGGCGCGAACGGTCCCGGACTGAAATCCGAGCCGGCGGCCGCGTGGACGCCGGCATCGAGCAGCGAGCGATACGCCATGCAGCGCTTCATCAGTCTCTTCGCCGTAGAAGACGAACTTGTCGGGGTTGTAGTAGGCGTAGGTCGTGAACAGCGCCGGCACCGCGCCGATCGCCTTGATGCGGCGCACCAGATCGTCGGATTGATCAGCGTGCAGTGCGTGATCTTCGGCCGCGCGTCGGCGCGCGGCAGCAGCTTCTGCGCGCGCTCGACCGCGGTGAGATACATGTCGATCGCGACGTCGCCGTTGGCGTGGCAGTTCACCTGGATGCCGGCGCGATGCACGCGCTCGACCCACGCGTTGAGGTCGTCCTGCGTCTCGGTGACGTTGCCCTTGTACGGCGGCGTCGACGCCGGGATACGGCGTGCTGAGCGCCATCGTGCGCTCGGAGAACGAGCCGTCGACGGTGTGCTCGGAGGTCGCGCCGAACTTGATCCACTCGTCGCCGAAGCCGGTCTGGATGCCGCCGGCGATCATCGCTTCGAGCACGCGGCCGCTCGCCTCGTAGCTGACGCGATGCAGCAGCTCGCCGCGCGCGCGCACGTCCTGCATGCGCCGCAGGTCGCCGCCCTCGTGGTGCACGCTGGTCAGGCCGTAGCGCACGAACTGCTTCGAGATGTGCGCGATGCCGTCGCGTTCGCGCTGCTCGGTCTGCGCCGGCGGTGAACGTGCGGCCGCGTGCCGACGCTGTTGAACGGCGCCGCGCGCGCGATCGGTGACGCGGCCGTTCAGCTCGCCCTTCGCGTCCCGGTCGAACGTGCCGCCCGGCGGATTGGGCGTGTCCTTGGTGACGCCCGCCATCTCGAACGCCTTGCTGTTGTAGAACGACGTGTGGCCGCCGCGGTGGTGCACGACCACCGGGATGCTCCGTCGACACCTCGTCGAGGTCGTGCACGTTGAGCGCGCGCTTGTCCTTGACCTTCGTGTCGTCGAAGAAGTAGCCCTCGACCCACGTGCCCGGGCGGCGTCTGCTGCGCCTTGGCTCGCAGCTTGTCGATGATGCTGCGCGATGGTGACGAACTCGACCTCGAACGGATTGCCGACGAGCACTTCGTAGAGCAGCACGTCGCCGCCGGCGTGGTTGTGGCAGTCGATGAAGCCCGGCACGACCGTCATGCCCTTGGCGTCGAAGGTCTGCGTGTTCTTGCCGATCGAGCCCTTGATGTCGCCGGTTGCGCCCGACCGCGATGAAGCGGCCGGCCGTCACCGCGAACGCCTCGGCGCGCGGCACCCGCGTGTCCATCGTGTAGACCTTGGCGTTGACGACCACCAGGTCGGGGTCCTGGCCGCCGACGAGAGCGACCTGGGCAGTGGGGGCTCCGGCAGCGATCGCTCGCGAGGCGCCCAGACCGGCCAGCGCCGCGCCGGTAACGCCCATGAACTCACGACGGTTGTAGCGGGAGATTGTCATGACGGATGTCGTCCTGTCGGTTGGCGTGCGTGGGACCCAGAGTCTAGTCGCGGCTGAGCTGTGGGGTCAACGGGCCGCGGAATGCGGGCCGCGGAATACGCGGGCCGCGGAATACAGGCCGCGGAATACAGGCCGCGGAATACGCGGTACGCGGAATACGCGGAATACGCGGAGTACGCGGATAAAGCAAAGCCAACGAAGGGGACTCTTCGTTTATCTCTCCTTTTCACTCCGGTTATCGTTCCGCGTAATCGGCGTGATCCGCGGCCCGAAGAGCGCCACCAGCTTGTCGAGCG
Organism: uncultured Acidobacteriota bacterium; assembly: GCA_963771415.1. Classification (GTDB taxonomy): domain Bacteria; phylum Acidobacteriota; class Vicinamibacteria; order Vicinamibacterales; family 2-12-FULL-66-21; genus CAWAZT01. The sequence goes on from CAVYTI010000003.1 coordinate 32,750, forward strand.
CACCCGCCCAGCCCTGTTCGTGGCTCGTTCGGATTTCCTCGTCTCTCAAGAGCGAATGGGTCAGCGTCAGCTCCGTGCCGTCGGCAATGGGCCGCAGCTGGAAGTCGAGCTGAGACGGGCCGCTGTCGTCCGTGGGGCCCTCCCACCGCCACGTCATCGAGAGACGTGCCGGCGGCTCCACCATCAGGAACTCACCGTGGCTCTCGTGCTCGCTGCCGTCGACCATGCGGAAGCGGACGCGGAAGCGACCGCCGACGCGCGCGTCGCATTCGGCGAAGATCACCGGGCCGTTGTCGGGCCCCCACCACGCCGAGATGCCCTTGGCCGTGGTCAGCGCCTCGAAGACAATGGCGGGGCGCGCCGCGATCCGCCGAACCAGCGTCAGACTTGTCATCGTGCCCCTCCTCGCCTGGCGCCGCGCAGCGCCATCTCATGTGTCTCCGCGTAGCGTGCCAGCCGATCCAGCCGCGCGTTCCAGAAGCGCTCGTAACGGGCCAGCCACCTCCACGCTGCCTGCATCGGCCGCGACTGCAACCGGACCGTGACCGTACGTCCAGACTTGACGCGCGACACCAGGCCGGCTTCGTCCAGGACATCGAGATGTTTCATCACACTGTGCAGCTTGATGGGGAACGGCCTGGCCAGCCCGCTCACCGTCACACCGTCCGTCTGCTCGAGACGGGTCAGGATCGCTCGACGCGTCGGATCGGCCAACGCGGCGAACGTGCGATCGAGCGGCGACGGTCGATACTTCACCATACGGCGAAGTGTAGCGTACGCGCGTCTCGAGCCAAGCCAATCAGGTGACGCCGCTCGCCGCGGTAGCAACCGGCGCTCAGTGATGCATGAAAATAGTCATACGGGCGGATCGGCAGATAGCCACCAGCCCGGTGTCACGCAACAGGGGACAGATGATGAATCAGCCTGAGCTCTACGAACGCTTTCTCGCCTTGCACCACCGCCCACAGGGCTTCGTCATGCCAAACGCCTGGGACGCGACCTCGGCGCTGCTGCTCAAGGAGGCCGGCTTCGAGGCGCTCGGGACCTCGTCGGCGGCGCTCGCCGCCGGCCTCGGGCGACTCGACGGACGCCATGCGATCAGTCGCGACGAGCACATCGCCAATGCCAGGTTGCTCGGACGGATGAGCGGTCTGCCGATCAATGGAGACTTCGAGGATGGCTACGGCGACACGCCGTCGGACGTCGCCGCGACGGTCGAGGCCGCGATCGACGCGGGCCTCGCAGGGATCGGCGTGGAGGACACGAGCGGCAACCCAGACCAGCCGATTCGCGACTTCGATGACGCCGTCGCGCGCGTTGCCGCGGCGGCCAAAGTTGCAAAAGGCCGCCTGGTCCTCACCGGCCGCACCGACAACTTCCTCCAAGGCCGCCCCGACCTCGAGGACACGATCCGTCGCCTGGTCGCGTTCGCCGAGGTCGGCGCCGACGTGCTCTACGCGCCGTATCCGCCCGATATGAACGCGGTGATGGCGATCGTGCGCGCGGTAGCGCCAAAACCGGTCAACCTCGTGGTCGGCACGATGAGCGGAACGGTGCCGGTCGCCGCTCTGCAGAAGGCGGGCGTCAAGCGAATCAGCCTCGGTGTCGCGCTCTATACCCGGGTCATGGGGGACTTGCGCAAAGCCGCGAAGGAGCTTGCCACCGGCGACCTCGCGTCGGCTTCACACGGCATCTCGTTTCGCGAAATCATGACGATGATCGGCAGCGCGCCGAAGGTGTGAGGGCCCTGAGCGCGAGTGACGGTCGGCGTCCAAACGATGATCCTTCGTCAGGCCGCCACGCTCACCATCACCGGAGCGGCCACAGGCCTCGGAGTCGCGATCGCCGGTCGGCCCTTGATTGCGAATACGGCCCAGGTGCGAATGGACCCGCTGCTGGTGGCGCTGACCGTGGGTGTCCTGATCCTCGTCGTGCTGGCGGCCGCCTGGTTCCCGTCGCGCCGGGCGGCGCGAATCGAACCGACGCTCGCGCTCAAGCGACGCTGAGCTGTCCACGGATGGAGATCGGGAATCTCGAGCCGGAGTGGAGGTATATTGGAGCCAGGCGAACCGAGTCCCCATCGGTCTTTCCGCCGGAGGTTCCCATGACCCGCCCATTCCGCATCCTTGCCGCGTTGATGCTCGTCATATCGGTTGGTCTGGCGTGGCCACTGGAGGTCGCGGCACAACGGCGTGGGCCGGCGACAGGGGGAGGGGGAAGCTCGCGAGGCGTTGCCGTGCCGCGAACCTACTCGACGCCCTATCATGGGTCAGGCACATATCACCCGTACTACAATTCGCGGTATTACTACCCCTCGCGGTACTACTACCCCTACTCGTATTCCCGCTACTACTACTCGCCGTGGTACTACAGCCCGTACTATGCGGGCTTTGGTTTCGGTATCGGCTTCGGGCTCGGCTGGTCCGGTTACTGGGGAGCGTATGGGTATGGCTACCCGTACCGTACTTATCCCTACGGTTATCCCTCGTACGGCTATCCCTCATACAGCTATCCTTACGGAGCGCCCAACGGCTATCCCCCTCCCAACAGCGGTGCGGAGGGCGGCTACGGGCCTACCGGATCGGCGTCTATGCAGATGCGGGCGCAGCCGCCAGTCGCTTCGTCGGGGTACACCACGCAGAGGCAGGCGCCTCAGTATTCCGCTCAGCATGCCGCCGGTGAGCACGGAAACTTCGCGACTTTGTCTCTTCGCGTCAACCCTGCGGATGCGGTCATCGTGATCGACGACGCGGTCTGGGATCGCTCGGACGGCGACAGCCAATTCTCGATCGATCTCGTCGAGGGTCCGCATCGGGTCGAAGTGCGCAAGGCGGGGTACGGATCGTACGTGCGAACGATTGACGTGCGAAGCGGGGCTGGAGCGACGGTGAACGTGAGCCTCTCGCCGGCCGGCCCCGCTCAGGCGCAGGTCAGCGTTCGGACTGGAACCGTCGCCGCTAGACCGGTCCAGCAACCCCGCGATCGCTGACCGGCGTGGCTCGCCCAGTCCACATCGACAACGGGCGCACAATCAGACCTCGGGTTCGTCGTCGGCCCGGCCGCGGCGAGTGCCGGCTGTTCGTGCGCACGTCTGACAGACACACCTCACGCCGCGCTGGTCCTCGGGTAAACGCTCGAGGACTTCAGCGCTGACCGGTTCCGAGAAACACCAGCAGCTTCCCGCACCCGAGGCGACTCCGCACTCGTTGGGATTGCCACAGAGCGGACAGGTCGTCTCGTCCATTGTGTCGATCGGTTGCGGCATGCTCGTTCGACCAAGGGTACACCGATTCAGGAGGCTAGCTTCGCGCGGCGGGCGAAGAGAGCCCTGGAGACGAACGCCGTCGTGAACAGACCCACGCCGGCGACGATGAAGGCGGCGGCGTAGCCGCGCGTTTTCAGGATGCTGCCGAGAAGCTGCGGTCCGGTGGCCTGACCGAGGAAGAAGAAAAACGCAAACAGCGAGATCGCCGTGCCGCGGGCCTGCGGCGCGAGCTCCGTCGCGCGCGTCTGCAGCGTCCCGTGCATGGTGTAGTAGCCCATCCCCAGCACGATCACGGCCGGAACGAACCACTGCCATGCCGGCATCTCGCCGATGAAAACGAACGCGACACCAAGGAGCGTCCCACCCAGTAACAGAACGCCGAGCTCACCGGCGCCCGTCACCAGCTTCTTGACCGAGAAGCTGTAGATGAGGCCGCCGCAGCCGAATCCCGCCACCATCAAGCCGGCATAGGCGTAGTTGATGCCGAATCGATCGGTCAATGACGAAGCCAGGTAGGAGAGCCCGCCGAAGACGAACAGTCCCTCGAGCATCACCGTGCCGAGTACCAGCGGAGCGGTGGGCCGTTTCAGCATGCCGCCGTACTGAGTTGCCAGGGCGTACACCAGCAGGCAGGCGCCAGCCGCTTCGAGAACCGTCGAGGCCACAACCGGCAGGACGCCGAGCAGACCCACGAAGATCAGCGACCCACCGAAGGGCACGGTCATGATGGCGATCCCGAGTGGTCGGGCCGTGGACCGTTGCTCCGCGAATCGTCGTCCTTCGCGCGCCAGCAGCGCGGACACGACGAGAGAGACCAGCCCGAAGAAGACGAAGATGTACCGCCAGCCGAGATACTGCCCGAAGATGCCACCCAGCGTACTGCCGACAATCTGACCGATCATCAGCGCGCTCATGAAGCGTCCCAGCGCAATCTGGCGATCCTGATAGGGGAACTTGTCGCCGATGTAGCCGAGCGACATGGGAATGACGGCCGCCGCCGCGACGCCGGTGAGGAAGCGCAGGCTGGCAAAGACCGGAATGTTCGGCACGAAGGCGCAGGCGAACGTCCCGAAGGAGAAGATGGCCAGGCACGCAGCCATGACGCGAATCTTGCCAACACGATCGCCCACCGGTCCATATAACAGCTGGAACAGTCCGTAGGGCAGGGCGTAGGACGAGATGACGACCGCGGCCGCGGGCGGACTGGTGTGGAACTCCCTGGCGATGACGTGCAGAAGTGGATCGATGACGCGAGCGTCGGCCTGGACCATGAATGCGGCCATGCCGAGCACGAGCAACGACGCACGTTCGGGCGCTGCGGCGGGCACCCCGTCGGCCTGGGACCGGGAAGCGGGCATGACCAATCATCCTATGCGACGGGAGTGCACGGTGACCAACCCGACGCCGATCACGCCGACGTGGCAGACGGTCTTTGACTTCCTCGACAAGTACTCGAAAGCTCCGTCGGCGGCAGGCAAGTAAACGTTGGCTCGCGCGTTCATTCCGCCCAAGTGATCCTGCTGAGCTTCAATCGACGACGAGACGCCTGACTCCGAGCCTGGGTAGGTTACACTCCGCTGTCGTTTGCGATTCGTGCAAGGGAGGGACTGACCATGAGAGTAACCAGGCTGTTCACCGCGGTGCTGTTCTTTCTGTTGTGCGGCACCGTGCAGGCGACCAAGTACGGGTCGGTCGAGCCGATCGCCAACCCCGCGGTGATCGACACCGACCCGCTGCGCGATCAACCGCTGAAAGTACGGACCGCCTTTGCCACGCGACTCCTGCAGTGCGGCATCGTCAATCAGGTCGTGGACGCGTTGTCGTCAACCGGCGCGATTTCGACGATCAACAGCCTGAACACCAGCTTCGCGGTAGGGGCTGGCGGGTTCGCCGGCAACACGAATCCGTCGTTCGTCTACACGGTGATCGATCACGGACCCAACGGCGCCAGCACCGGCGACGTGAAAGTGCTGACCGACAGCCTGGGCTACGTGCTGTCGCAGGGAAGTGCGTTTCTGCTCGATGCGGACGATCCCACGAGCTTCGACTTTCCCGCGAACTATGTGGTGTTGAATTTCTCGACGCCGCCGCCCATCGCGGCCTCGGCGGCGTTGTTCAGGACCGTCGGTCGGATCGACCCACAGCTCTTCGAGACGGATACGAGCGGATACACACAGTTCGGCCGCGCCTATCTGTCGCTCCAGTCAGCGGTACCCGACGAGGAGTTCATCGCGGGGTACGTGCGCGCCGCGGCGGAGTTCGGCGTGGAGTACACACCGATCGTCAACGGCACGCCGTCACTCTTCCAGGGCGGCGCCGCCTTCCCGGGCAACGACTGGACCGTCAGCACGCACGGCGAGGAATACCTGTCGCGGATCCCGGTCCAGAGCCATCGCGCGCTGGCCCGCATCCGCGCGTTCCACCTTCGCGTCACGCAGGAGGTCCTCCGCCGGCTCGAACACAACGGTCATCGCTCGTCTGACGAGGTCGTATCGTTCGAGTGCCGGTGAGACAGCCGACGCGAACGTCGGTCTAGTGCTTCGCCGTCTTGCCGGCGAGCTCCTGCACGACCGCCAGCGATTTCTCGACATGCGCCGCCGGGCTGATCTTGTCGTCGGCGCTCGACAGCGTGGCGAGAATCTTGGAGTCCGGGCCGACGACGAAGGTCGTGCGTTCGGTGAAGTCGTGATCGATCTCGACGCCGCGCGAATCCTTCATGCCGGGTTTGGCCGCATTGCTGGTCAGATTGAACGACGTCGCGATCGCGCCGTCAGCATCCGAGGCCACCGCGATCTTGCCGGCGCAGTACCTGCGGATCGGCCGAGAAGGCATTCAGCCGGCTGATACTGTCGCGCGACACGCCGATGATCGTCGCGTTCGCAGCGTCGAACTTCTCCTTGGCCTCGGCAAAGGTGTGCGCCTCGATGTTGCAGCCGCCGGTGAACGCCGACGGGTAGAAATAGACGACGACCGGCCCCTTCTTGAGCGCGTCCTTCAGCGAGAAGGTGAATTCCTTGCCAGCCATCGACGCCTTGGCGGAAAAGTCTGGGGCTTTGTCGCCCTGCTTCAACGCGGCAAATGCCGGAACTACGATCGCCGCCGCCAACAACGTGCCTGCCAGAAAACGCATCATCAGTTGTGCTCCTTGACGTCAATCATACAGTTTTGTCGAGGTCTCGGGCATCGACGGCTCATTTCGCCGGCGTTGTCAACTGCTGACCTTTCTCCGCGAGCAGCAGCGCCAGCAGACGCGCCGGCCGTGTTGTGCTGGCGTTGCCGGAAACCGCATGAAGCTCTCCCGGCGTCTCGAGAAACATCTCACCCGTGGCGTAGGTCTTTTCAGGACCGTCGCCGATCTTGGAACGAATTTCCCCCTCGAGGACGTAGGCGATGGTGATGCCGGGGTGGCGGTGCGCGGCAGAGCTCTCGCCAGGCCCGTAGTTGACCTCGACCGCCGTCACCGACCAGCCTTTCAGCGTCACGTCCGGCAGATCGTGCTGGAAGACGGGCTTCGCCTTGCCGGGCCCGCTCTGCGCGCTGGCCGCGCTCGCGAGTAAGACGGCGGCGCAGCTCTCCATCAGCGTCCGCCTCGTCATCGGTGTATCCATCGGGAACATCGGTTGAGCCATCGCGTCTCCTCCTTCTCTGTGGTGTCCCCTTTACTTTCCGTCCACCGAGAAGGCCAGGAGGACGTTGCCGCCGACGCCACCCCCACTGCCCATACCCGGACGTGGTGAGCAGCATGCCGTCCGCGATGGCCGGTCCACCGAGGGTACGCTGGCCACGAAGCCGCGACCGCCGACGATGCTGGGCTGCACGGCGGCAACCGAATCACCACCGAATCCGAACGCCCACTTCACCTTGAGGCGTGGAACGTCAGTCGACTTCAGTTTGGCTGTCTCGTCGCGTTGAAATCGGTCGTTGGCCAGAGTCACGCCCCAGAGCAACTGGCGTGATTAGACGAGCCCGGCATTTCGAAAGATTCAGAACGGGCCCGGGGCCCAGTGTGTCATATTCCATTCAGGTGGAGGTTTCCGGTCGACTCTGATGTCGCACATGGTGCGCGAGACGGGTCGCCACGAATCATTCACGAGGAGACGCAGATGGGAATGTTCGATGGATTGCTCGGCGGGATCGTCGGCGCCGGGATGGTGTCGGTGGTGAACAACGTCATCGAGAAACACGGCGGGCTCCAGGGCGTCGTCAACCAGTTCGAGACGAACGGCCTGGGCGCGACGGTCAAGTCGTGGGTCGGAACCGGCCCCAATCAACCGATCTCGCCCGCTGACGTGCAGAAGGTCCTCGGTTCGGATCTCCTGCAGCAGCTTTCGGCGAAGTCCGGTTTGTCGGTCGAGGACCTGAGTCAGAAACTGTCGCAGGTGCTGCCGCAGACCGTAGACAAGCTCACGCCAGACGGGGTGATCCCGAAGGCGTAGGGCTCGACGCCGCTAGTTCGACCAGACTCCGGGCCGTCGCGACGATCGCCTCTTCGCTCGACCGCGGATTCCATTCAAGGACACGTCTGGCTTTCGCGTTGGTGGCGTTTTTCTTCTTCCCCAGCTCCGGAAGCACCGGCCGGATCTCTGGACTACGCCGCGCGCCGAGCCGCACCAGCCAGTTGGGCAGCTGACGGGTTGGCACACGTCTCGCCGCTTCCCCCATACGGCGCTTCAACACCCTGGCGATGTCGCGCATCGACAGGAAATCGCCTGCCACCGCCAGGAAGCGTTCCCCGCTGGCTTCAGGACGCAGCATCGCGCGAAGATGCAGGTCGGCCACGTCCCTTACGTCCACGATGCCGAAGTACAGCTGCGGAATGCCGGGCATGGCGCCGTCCAGCAGTCGCTGCACCATGTGGATCGACGCCGAATAGTCGCGGCTCAGCACGGGGCCCAGCACGCCGACCGGATTGACGACGGCGAGCTCGAGATTGCGCCCTTCGCTTGACATGAAGTTCCACGCCGCGCGTTCGGCGATGGTCTTCGATTTCACATAGGGGGCCACCCCTTCGCCGTCGGGATTCGTCCAGCTCGTCTCGTCGAACGGCTGGTCCTGGGGCTTGTGGCCATAGCCAATCGCGGCGAACGACGAGGTCAGGACCAGGACCCGCCGGTCACCAGAACTGTGCTCATCGTTGGCATCGAGAGATCTTTTCACGAACGGCGACGATATGATGGGCGCCGACGTTTGGCGCCGGCCAGGAGGAGAGCATGAAGACCATCGTCACCACGGTCGCGTTGACCATTGGCGTTGTCGCGCTATTGAGCGCGCAGACGGCCTCGACCGTCGTCCACGGCACCATCAAGAAGATTGACACCGGGACCAGGACCGTCGTCGTGACGACCGCCAAGGGAACCCAACAGGTCGTGCATTTCACGGATAAGACGGTTGTGCACGGAACAGCCACGAGGAGTGCTGTCAGCGGTCTGAAAGAGGGTACCGAGATCGTGGCGCGCTGCACTACCAGCGGCGCGAAGAAGACCGCGGTGGAGGTCGAGAAGGTCGGAAAAGACGGCCTGAAGGCGACCGACGGCACCATTTCAAAGATCGACCCGCGCACCAGGAAGGTCGTGGTGAGGACCGCGGATGGTGTGGAGCATGCCTACGACATGACCGCGGATGCGGCGGCCGATGCCGGCAAGGCAACAGCCAAGGGGGCGAAGAAGACCGGCACGGTCACGGCGTACTATGCCGAAGAGGCCGGGAAGAAGGTCGTCCACTTCTTCAAATGAGATCCGATGGCGGGCGACCGGAGATTGGCCGCGCGCACGTCGATCGCGTGCGCGCGGCCCGATCGCTTCAGCGATTGGCGCGCAGAAGGCCTTCGCTGGCCTGCAGGGTCTCGGGCCAGCGTTCGAACCCGACCAGCTTCCAGCCGGCGCCTTCCTTGCGGAAATAGATCCGGACCGGACGCTTCCAGCTTGGATAGGCGGCGTTCTCCGACGACAGGTCCACCGCCACGTAGCCGCTCGTCGGCAGGCCACGTGGAGCTTCGACGCTCGTCGTCGAGCTCTGCGTCTCCGAAATCGGCTTGGTGCTATCGGTCGCGTTGTCGTAGGTCATCCACGCCGCTCGATACGCCGTGTCACCCTTGGCCACACCGGCATCGACGGCGGCGTTGTCGAACGTCAACCGGCCGCTCGCGTCGAGCTGCGGATCGACAACGGGGTTCACCGCGGTCAGATAGAGGCTGGCGATCTTGTTGCGACGCTTGATCAGCACGTCGGCCAGGTACTTCTCGGCTGCCGGGTCGCTGAACTGGCCGGTGTGGACCGCCGCTCTGATCAGTTCGTCGGTGAACGCCGCCACCCGTCGCGCCGCCCAGAACGCATCGTCGTCGCGCAGCTCCATGTAGGCGGTGGTCGGCGTCTGCGGCCGCCACTTGCTGGGATCGAACTCGTCGCCCTCGAACTTGCCGATCGACGGGTACTCGACGTACTTGACCGTCTGCCACGGGCTGAGCGCGAAGCCGAGGGTGAAGAAGCGCTTCTTCAGCTGTGTCGGTCCTGGTAGAAGTGCTCGTAGCTGAGGTCCCACTCGTAGAGGTCGTTGCACATGCCGAAGGTCGAGCCGACGTCCTGCAGGTAGTGCTTGACGATCGACCGGCCGTTCTCCGTCGCGAGCGTGTCGAGCGTATTGGCCGCCTTGAGGTCGGTGAGGTTGGTCCAGGCGCCGAAGACCCGCAGCGCGCGCAGCTCGCGGCGGTGCTCGTGCGGGACGAGGTCGTTCGGATCGTCGGGCGCGTGCCCTGGCATACAGAAAGCCGCCGAGGATCTTGCCGGGCAGCAGGCGGCCGGCGATCGACGCGATAGGTGCCGTCCTTGTTCCTGGCGACCTGCTCGAGGATCGCGTTGATGTCGTCTTCCGTGAACGGCGTCCGCTTGCCGTTCGGGCGACGAATCGTGGCCTTCGGATCGATGGTCATCGTTCTTGGGATCGAACGTGGTCAGGAACGATTCCACCTGGTTGTAGCCGAGCGCCCAGAAGATCTTCGTGGCGACCGCGACCGCGCCGGTGGCCGCCTTCGGGGAAGTAGGGCGGATCGAACTCGAGGAACCAGGTCTCGCCCTTGCGCGTCTCGCGCCGTGAAGCCGGGATGGGCGCCGGAGGTCTTCTCCCGGATCAGCACCCAATGCGAGGGATCGGGCGGCGCGCCGACGATTGGGGCCGCGCGCGATCTCCTCGGCGGTGACCTTGGTCGTGCCGATGCGGTTGGTGAACCAGCTCGAGTCCGGCACTTCGTCGATCGTGTTGATGTTCTTCGCGCGCGTCGCCCGACGGCTTGTAGCCGCGCGGTGACGAACAGGTTGTAGGTCATCTCGTACAGCGATCCGAGCTCGTGATTGGCGCGCCTTCGAGGCGTCCTGCGATTCCGGCTCGCGGGCGATCGGATCGTCCGGGTAGAAGCGCGGCGCCTTGGTCGAGACGGAGCTGGCGGCGATGCCAACCCCGGCGACGATGACGAGCAGCCGCAGCGTGGCGCGCCGGCGCGTGAGAGGAATGATGATGAAATGCGCATGAGCAACAACCTCAGAAAGACGCGGACGACGAGAAGACGAGGCCCAGACCTTCGTTGCTCTTGGCCAGTTCGACGCGCAGCGGCGTGGCGAACGGCCCGTGGAAGCGGACGCCGAAGCCGTAGTCGCTCTTCAGGCCGTTGAAGTCGAGATCCGACGCGCGCGCGGTGACCTTGCCGGCGTCGTAGAAGAAGGCCGTGTCGAGGAAGCGGTTGACCATGATGCGCCACTCAGCCTGCAGCAGCAGGCTGTTCTGGTCGCGGAAGCGCCAGCTGGTGAAGCCGCGCAGCGAGGATCCGCCGCCGACCGACGGCAGCATGAAGAACGGGATCTGCTGGCCGCTCTTGCTGTACGCCGTCTGGGCCAGGCGCGTGCAGCGAGATGACCCAGGCTTCGCGCAGGATCGGGAAGTGCTGGATGGCTTCGTAGTCGACCACGTCGGAAGCCGAAGTGCTCGTCGCGGTCCGTGTAGTCGTGCAGCGGTGACGCCGTAGAAGCCCGCCGCGTCGGGTGTAGCCGGGTGACGTGCGCCAGTCGAAGCCGACCGTGCCCTGCGTGTGCAGGTAGGTGATCTTGGCGCCGAGGCCGGGCAGCGTGTCCGGCGTGTACACGCGTCTCGACCGACGGGGAGCTCCCTTCGCCCGGCTCCTGCGACCACTGCGACCATTCGGCGGCCGCCCTGCAGCATCATGAGGCGGCGCGTCGGCCAGAAGGTCAAGGTGCGCCGATCCGTAGGGCTGGTGGAAAGCGTAGTTCGTGCGGTCGTCGACCGAGTTGTTCATCCCGATGCCGTAGAAGCCCACCTGCGTCGCTTCGCGCCAGCCGCCGAGGAGCGACAGCGATGCCGCGGCGGTTGAACAGGCGCGGCGCGATGAACTCCGCTTCGACCCGCTTGTAGCCGGTGATGGTGTAGCTGCCGCGCACGTCGAACAGGTTGTAGGCGCTGACGTGGTGTCATGTAGCCGGCGCCGAGCGTGAAGCCGCCGCCGGAGTACGCGCTGGTAAAGAACGGGTGCCAGTGCAGGCCGCCGTTGGCGAGGATGTCCTCGGCCTTGTTGAGCCAGCTTTTCGCCTTTGCTCGGCACGTAGGGATGCAGCGTCGGAACCTTCTCGGCCTGCTCCTGCTCGATGACCACCTCGCGCGTCGTGGCGTCGGATTCCTGTGCGGCAGCGGGCATCGCGACGCCTGACGCGAAGGCTGCCAGCGCGATCAGTTTCAGCACTCCAGGTGTACGCACAGATAACCAACCTTCGGAAAAAGCCGCCGCAACCGTCCCGGAGGGGCGAACGGCCGTTCATCGTGTGTTAATTCTTGAGAGGAATTCTAGCGTCTTTCGTCGCAACCGTCACGCAGATCGAACAAAAGCGCCCCTCGGCAGGACGCTTGGGGGGCACGCACTGCAGTACCAGAACGTTCAATCCATCAATCGTTTATGGACCCCGCGGAACCCGCACCGTCCTTCGACGCCTCGAGGGCGATGGGCTCTGGCCCCCCGCAGGGGCTGCTCTCGTCCGGGTGCACAGTTTGGCACTCGGCAGGGCCTGCCGCCTGAGCCCGAGAGGATGGTGCGGGGGCGGAGCGCGTTCTGGAGGGCTGGCAGTAGTCGCGAGGCTGGTTGGCGTCAATCGACCCGAACGTGTTCAGGGGTGAGGCCCGACGCCCGTGCCGTAGCGTCGGCCGGGCGTTGGCCCGCAGACGTCCGCGCGCGACTCAGGCACTGGCCCCAGCGTTCACCTGGACAGGCTTGGGCTGATACGTGCCGGCCGGGGCGCGAAACGACACCGCCAGCCGGTTCCAGCAGTTGATGACGACGACGCCGAGGGTCAACGTCACCAGTTCCGCCTCGGTGAAGTGCGCCTTGACGCGCTCGTAGACCTCGTCCGGCACGTGGGTGTCGGCCAACCGGGTCACGGCCTCGGTCCACTCGAGCGCGGCGCGCTCGCGATCGCTGTAGAACGGCGTTTCGCGCCAGGCGTTGAGGGCATAGATCCGCTGTTCGGTCTCGCCGGCGAGGCGCGCGTCTTTCGTGTGCATGTCCAGACAAAAGGCACAGCCGTTGATCTGGGACGCGCGAATCTTGATCAGCTCGAAGAGGGATCGTTCGAGTCCTTCCTCGACGTGACCGGAAAAACTCAACAGCGCGCGGCCGGCAGCCGAGTTCAGGTATTTCGCGACATCGATTCGTGGGGTCATCTGTTTGTCTCCTCTGTTATCTACAGCGAAGACGTTTACGGCAGGTGGGTGTGACAGCTAGGTGAGCTTGTCCGGGTTGATCACCGCGTAGACGGCGAGGATGCGGTTGCCGTCGGTGACGATCGATATCGCCGCCGTCAGGCGATTGCCGTCGCGGATGCGCAGGCCGGTTTCGCCGTTGACGGTGGCGATCTCCAGGGTGCGGTCCGGCGCCCAGAACTTCTCGCGCAGCCCGACCACGAGCCGCGCGATGCGGTCGGCGCCGACGATCGGGTGCGGGGCCGCTCCCACCCGGCCACCGCCGTCCGCCGTCCAGGTGGCGTCGGGCGCAAACAGGCCGAGCAGCGCCTGCTCGTCGCGCGACTCGACGGCCGCCATGAACTTCTGCAGCAGCGATGCCTTCACGGTTTCCGCGACCTCGAAGCGTTTGCGATCGCCGCGTACGCGCTCGCGGGCGCGGTGCACGATCTGCCGGCAGGCCGCTTCGCTGCGGTCGACGACCGCCGCGATCTGCGGGTAGCCGACGTCGAAGACGTCGTGCAGCAGAAACGCAGCGCGCTCTTCCGGCGCCAGGCGCTCGAGTACGGCGAGGAACGCGATCGAGAGATCGTCGGCCAGCTCGAGGTGACGGTCGGGTGGATCGTCGGTCACGATCGGTTCAGGGAGCCAGGGGCCGACGTAGGCCTCGCGTTCGGTCTTGAGACGCCGCAACCGATCGATCGCCAGCCGGGTTGTCGCGGTGACGAGCCAGGCCTCGGGATTCTCGATCGACTCCTGCGCCGCCTGGTGCCATCGGACGTACGCCTCCTGAACCATGTCTTCGGCGTCGGCGCGGGAGCCGAGCATGCGATAGGCCAGCCCGAACAACCGTCCGCGCAGAGCTTCGAACGTAACCACCGACTCGTGGCTGGAGCTCACCCCTCTCATTCTCTATTACCTAGACGCGCGAGTCCCCCGGTTGTGACAGGTGATCGCCACCGGGGACGAGCGACCGGAGACTGGGGGACTGTTCCAGCTGAGCCCGGTCTGCTCTCAGGGCTCAGCTAGGGAAGCGGGCTAGAAGATCGCGGTCAGCCCGACCCGCAGCGTGCGCGGAAAGCCGGGTGAGATGTTGGTGTTGCTGTCGGCGTTGATCATGTAGGTCTTGTCGAACAGGTTTTCGACGTTGCCCTGCAGCCGCAGACGGCGGGTGATCGAGTAGAAGCCGGCGACGTCGACCCGGGTGTAGCCCGGTAGGGTGACGGTGTTGTCGATCGCCGCGAACATGTCACTGCGATAGATGACGCCAATCGCCGCCGACACTCGTGGCTGAATCTGATAGTTGTTCCAGAGCGACAGCGTGTGGTGCGGGACCTGGCCCACCTGCGCGCCGGCCCGGGCAGCGGTCGTGGCGCTGGTGACGAATGCATCCTGATAGGCGTAGCCGCCGGCAATGCTCCAGGCCGACGTCAGCCGGCCGTTGGCGCCCAGCTCGTAGCCGTTGGTCCGCTGGCTGCCCGTCTGCACCACCAGCGTTGGATCGTTGGGATCGGTCGACCGCGTATTCGTCCGATCGAGACGGAAGACCGCCGTCGTCAGCGACAGCGCCTTGAACGGATCCCACTTCGCGCCGACCTCGTAGTTGTGGAACTTCTCGGGCTTGAGGAGCTCCGTGATGTTGGTCAGCGACGAGAACTGGTCTCCCGAGCCCGGCAGGTACGAGACGCTGTAGCTGGTGTAGACCGAGACCGGCGCGATCGGCTTGTAGATGACGCCAACCCGCGGTGAGACCAGGTTGTCGGGCCGCTCCAGCGTGTCGCCGGTCCGGTTGTTGTGATAGGTGAGGTCGAAGCGATCGAACCGCAGTCCGGCCACGGCCTGGACATGTGCGGACAACGTCGCTTGATCCTGGGCGTAGGCGGCGGCGACGTTCGTCACCAGGTGATTGTCGGCGTCCGTGGCGCTTTGCCGGAACGTCACCGGCGTCGAAATCGCGGGGTTGTCGTAGGGCACCAGGATCGACGTCGACGTGTTGTTGAAAAATCCCGTATTGCGGAAGTTATCGGTCAGCTGATGGCCGAACTCCGCGCCGGCCAGGAAAGTGTGGCGGATCGGGCCGGTCGTCACGGTCGAGGTCACGTCCGTCTCATTGAAAAAATTGGTGCGATCGGTGGCGTTGTTGTAGGAGGTCAGCGCCACCTGGCGCTTGTCTGCCGTGACCGCGCCCGGGACGAAGTTCTGATAGCTGCGATCGTAGTTCCCAATCGACGTGTGATTGCGCACCGAGAAGCCGTTCGCACGATGCTCGATAGTCCCCGACAGCACGTTGACGGCAGCCTTGACGTGACTGAGGTCAGGGTTGCCATAGTAGGTCTCGATCGGGACGTCGGCCGGCAGCCCCTGGAACGAGGTGATGCCGCGGTCGGCCACACGCTGGTCGTTCAGGTACTCATAGCGCACCGAGACCGTGGTCCGGTCGCCCGGCGCGATCGTCACCGTCGGCGTCACTCCATACCGCTCGAGATCGACGTGATCGCGGAAGCTGTCGGAGTTCTCGAACATCCCGTCCACGCGCATCGCAACCTTGTCGCCAATCGGCTGATCGATTCCGCCGGTGACGCGACCATTGCCGAACATGCCGCCCTGGAGTGACAGCTCGCGGCTTGGCGCGAAGTCGGCCTGCTTGCTCACGCGATTGACGACGCCACCGCCGCCGCCGCGGCCGAAAATCATGGCGTTGGGGCCTTTGAGCGCCTCGACCCGATCCAGGTTGTACAGATCCCGGTAGTACTGCACGTCGTCGCGCACGCCATCGACGAAGAAATCGGCCGACGAGCTGTTGCCCCGGATGATGATTTGATCGCGGTTGTTCTCGCCCTGATGCACCATCACGCCCGGTACGTAGCGCAACACATCGCCGACGCTCATCATCATCTGGTCGCGGATCAGCTCGTGCGTCACCACCGTGACCGACTGCGGCAGGTCGACCAGCGGCGTCGGCGTCTTCGTCGCGGTGGTGACGCTGGGGACCCGATAGCCGGACGGCGCGTTCACCGTCACGTTCTCCCGCACGCCGGCGACCTGCAGCACGAACTGCAGCGCCGGCGATCCGGTAGTGCTGGCTACGACCGTCTGGCTGGCCTCGCGAAAGCCGTCGGCGGCAATCCGGATGACGAACCGTCCCGGTGGCAGCGTCAGCGCGAACGCGCCCGTGGCACTGGTCGCGCCGGCGATCGCGGGCGTCGGGCCCGTGGCATTGTCGGCTGTTGCGGTCACGCGCGCTCCGACGATTGGCGCCCGCAACTCGTCGAGCACGATGCCCCGCACAATCACGGTCGAAGGCTCCTGGCCGGCCGAGGCGTGCGCCTCACCCAGGACGAGCAGGCTGTTGAGAACGACAACGCACGAACGAAGTACACGCATTTCTGGAGAACTCCCGCCGATCGCGTCAGATGAATCGCGATCGACGATTCGGACCGCAGCATGGCGGCAATCACCCATCCGCCTTTGGACGCGCGGCGAGGTGCGTGACACGTTGAACCGGTGGGTCGGCGCCTGAATTGAGATTGAGTCTCAATAAGACCGCGGCAGGATATATCCGACCAAATTGGTCGGTCAAGAGGAAAGATCGTACGGATTCAACCTTTACAGGAGATAAACGACGATAATGAGCTGTGAAATGAATGACTTAAGGTCGGCGATCCTGATGCGCGGTCGTGACGTCTCCAGTATGATTCGCCCCGCGGCGGCCGAGCGCCGCCGCAAGGACCCGAGGACAACCAGCCGATGATCCCGAACCGCCAGCGGTCGTTCGTCGTCGCCGCTTCGAACCATCGTCGGCGAGACCTCCGCGCGTGACCGTCGCCACGAGCGAGCCACCGCAGACGAAGGCATCACGGCAAAGCCCGAGCGAGCGTCGCGCGTTCATCTGGCTTCTCGCGGCTCTGGGTCTCGGCGCGGCAGTGGGTCTGTTCTTCGGCGAGTCGGTGGCGCCGCTGCGGATCGTCAGCGAAGGCTTCATTCGCCTTCTGCAGGTTACTGTCGTCCCCTACGTCCTGGGCTCGATTCTGGCCGGTCTTGGCAGTCGCTCTCTGGCGGAGGCGCGGGCGCTGGCCGTTCGGGGCGGGATCGTGCTGCTGATGTTCTGGGTCACCGGCCTTGCCCTCGTTGTCGCCGGCTCGCTCGCCTATCCGGGGCGGGTCGCCGGCGACACGTTCTTTTCCGAGACGCCACCGGCGGCGCCGGTCGATTGGCTGGCGCTCTACATCCCGTCGAATCCGTTCAGTTCGCTCGCCAACAACGTCCTGCCGGCCATCGTGCTGTTCGGCCTGCTGGGCGGTGCCGCGCTGTGCACGATGGAAGGGACGCGCAAGCAGACGCTCCTCGATACGCTCGAGGCGTTCAACGAGGCGATGGGGCGGATCGCGCGCGCCACGGTGCGGATCACTCCGATCGGGCTGTTCGCGATCATGGCCACGACGATCGGACTGATGCGGCCGGAGCAGCTGGTGCGATTGCAGCTCTGGTTCGTCGTTTACATCGGCACCGCCTGTATCGTCTCTTTCTGGGTGCTGCCGTCACTCGTCGGTCTGGTCACGCCGATTTCCGCCCAGAGCTTCGCGCGGCGCCTCCGCGCTCCGCTCCTGACCGCCTTCGCCGCCGGCGATCTGTTCATCGTGCTGCCGATCATCGCGGAAGAATGCAAGGAATTGCTGCGGGAGCAGGGAGTCTCGCAGGCAGACAGCGACTCGACGATTGGTGTGATCGTACCGCTGATGTTCAATTTCCCGCATACCGGCAAGGTCCTGAGCCTGGGGTTCATTCCGTTTGCCGCGTGGTTTGGCGGCGACCACCTGTCGCTGACGCAATGGGGCACGATGGCCTCGGCAGGTATCCTCACGTTGTTCGGCAGCGTGAACTCGGCGATCCCGTTCCTGCTCGATCTGTTTCATCTGCCAGCCGACCTGTTCGGGCTGTTCACGATGTCGGGTCTGTTGAACAGCCGGTTCGGCGCGCTGCTGGCCGCCACCCACACCGCCTCGATTTCTCTGGTCATCGCGGCCGCGCTGCTGCATCGCGTCAGCTTTCAGCCCCGCCGCCTGTTCCGGTTTGCGATCGGTACCACGGTCATTGTGGCGGTGTTCGTTATCGGCACTCGGGTCGTGTTCGGTCGACTGCTGCCGCCGCCCGCCCAGGGCCTCGAAGTCGCTCGCCGGATTCAACCTTCGCTTCCCGGCCGAGTCCGGCATTCTCGTCGGCAGACCGACCATTCCGGACACGCCGCCCGTGCCGGGCAGACGCCTCAGCGAGATCAGGGCGCGGTCCGTCTTGCGTGTCGGCTACATACCCGACTCCGTGCCCTACGCGTTCTTCAACGCGTCCGGCGAGCTGCTGGGATACGACGTCGAGATGGCGCACACGCTGGCTCGCGATCTCGGCGTGTCACTCGAGCTCGTGGAGGTCACTCGCGGCGACGCTCCTGCTGTTCTGACATCAGGCGGCTGCGACATCATCATGACCGGGCTGTTTGTCAGCCTCGAGCGCGCCACACGCATGGCGCTGTCGCATCCCTACGACCAGGAACGCATCGGCTTTCTGGTGGAAGACGAGGACCGGGCGCTGTTCTCAAGTCTGGCCGCCCTGAGCCGAGAACGAATGACAATCGGGATGCCAGCCATCGACGACATCGCGCCGCTTATCCGGCGCGCGATGACCGGAAGCACGTTCGTGCCGTATCCAACGATCGACGCTCTCGTCGGGTCGGTCTCGCACACGACCAGAGCCGCGGTGATGCCGATCGATCGCGCCTTCTATATGAGTCGCATCCATCCGGAATTCAGCGCGGTGGTGCCGGAGGAGCCGACCAGCTCGGTGGCGCTGGCCTATGCGCTGCCGGCGGGCGAGCTCGAATTCCGAAATGTCGTCGACACGTGGATCGACGTGAAGCGCGCGCAAGGGGCGTTCGAGAGCGCCAAGGCGTACTGGGTGCACGGCGAGGGGCTGGTTCAGCGGTCGCCGCGATGGAGCATCGCGCGAAATGTCCTGGGGTGGCTGCGCTGAGTGCTTGGAGTTAGCGGAGTTTCCTCCGTCTTCCTTCCCTCGTTCCCTCACGATTCACGCAGCGTCACCATCGGATCGACCCGTGTCGCCCGCTGCGCGGGGACGTAGCACGCCACGAACGCGATCGCCGCGATGAAACCCGCCACGGCGGTGAGCGTCGTGGGATCGGTCGGCTTGACGTTGAACAGCTGCGCCTGGAGCAGGCGGGTCAGACCGAACGATGCGATCAGGCCCGCGACCAGGCCGACGATCGTCAACCGCATGCCTTGCCCCAGCACCATGCCGAGCACGCTGCTGCGGGTGGCTCCGAGCGCGATGTGGATGCCGATTTCCTTCGTTCGCTCGGTCACCGAGTACGACAGGATGCCGTAGGTGCCAATCGCCGCCAGCGCCAGCGCCAGGCCGGCGAAGATTCCCAGCAGCTCCGCCAGGAAGCGCGGTCGTGCCGCCGAATCCGAAAAGACCTGATCCATCGTCCGCAGCTTGACGATCGGCAGCGTCGCATCCTGCTCGTGGACCGTCTGCTGGATCTGTCGCGCCAGGGCCTCCTCCGGCAGGTTCGAGCGGACGACGATGTTCATGTTGCCGGGCGCGAAGCCCGCGGCGCGTGGCGCCTGGTCGTTCAGGAAGTACAACTCCGTTCCGGTCTTGCTGGACATGCCGCCCTGCTTCACGTCGCGCACGATGCCCACGATCGTGAAGGGTGGCGCCTTGGGGTCGAAGAACGGGTTGAAGCGCTGGCCAATGGCGTCGAGATTGCGGTTACCGTAGAACGTCTGCGCGAGCGCTTCGTTGACGAGGGCCACCGGCGCGCCGGACACGTCGGCGGGCTCGAAGCCGCGTCCGCGAACGATGGGAATGCCCATCGTCTTGAGATAGTCGATCGACACCGTCTGGAAGTAGTCGACGTTCTCCTGTGGCTGGGTCGGTGTCGGCGCGTAGCCCTCGAAGTCCACGTCGTTCGCGTTCACGCTGCGGTTTGGCGGCAGGCCGGTCATCGCCGCAACGCCCGATACTCCGGGCAACTGGCCGAGGTGTTCGGTCAGGCGATTGAAGAACGCCACGCGCAACTCGGCCTTCGGGTACGAGGCTCCCGGCAGCACCAGACCAAAGGTAGTAAGGCGTTCGCGATTGAATCCCGGGTCCACGGTCATCAGCTTCTGAAAGCTGCGCATGAGGAGGCCGGCGCCGACAACGAGGATGACCGCGAGCGCCACTTCCGCCATCACCAGGCCACTGCGAACGCGCGCGCGCGCCGAACCGGCGGTGGCCCGATAGCCACCCTCCCGGAGCGAGACGGTGACGACCTGCTCGCGCAGGTGGAGGAGCGGTGCCATGCCGAACAGCAGGCCGGTCACGATCGAGACGCCGAGCGTGAAGAGCAGCACCTTCCAGTCGAGCGCGATTTCGAGGGCACGCGGGATGCTGTCGGGATTGGCGGCGAGCAAGGCGCGCAAGCCGCCGAATCCGATAGCCGCCCCGAGCGCACCGCCGACCAGCGCGAGGAGCACGCCCTCGGTCAGGAACTGCCGCAGCAGTCGGAATCGGCCGGCGCCCAGCGCCGAGCGGATCGCGAATTCGCGCTGGCGCGATTCCGCCCGCGCCAGAATCAGATTCGCCAGGTTGGCGCAGGCGATGAGCAGAACGAATCCGACCGCTCCCTGCAGCACCCACAGGGCAGTTCCGATCGTGCCCACCATGTCGCTCTTCATCGGGTGCATCTGCAGCAGATGGGGGAAGTTGCCGGTGCGCGTCGGCGAGTGACGGTTGCCGCTCAGCGTGCGCCATTGATCGATCATCGTGTCGAGCTCGACCTGCGCCTGTTGTGGCGACACGCCGTCCTTGAGCCGGCCGATGAGATACAGGAAATGGCTGCCGCGGTTGTTGTCGAACGTCTTCGGATCGATCGTCAGCGGCAGGAACACTTCGATGTGCTCGTCGTGAATGTCGTAGCCGCGTGGCATGATGCCCACGATCCGTGTCGGCACGCCGTCGACCTGCACCACACGGCCGACGATCCCCTCGTCGTGCCCGAAGTCGTTCAGCCACGTCGAGTACCAGATGATCCCGACGTCTTCGGCACCCACCAGCGCGTCGGCGTCGTTGAAGAACCGGCCGCGCAGCGGCGGCACTCCGAGGACGGACATCAGCTCCGGGGTGACGATGGTGGAGTTCACGCGTCGTGGACGCTCTGGCGTGCCGAGGTTCACCGAGCCCTCGCGATAAGCGCCGACGTCCTGAAACGACTGGTTTCGCTGCTTGAATTCCGCCCACTCGGGAAGCGAAATCCAGAAGCGGTCGAAGCCGAGGCCGGGGAACGTGCTGGTGATGAATTCGAGCCGCTCGGGATGGGGATAGGAGAGCGGCCTGAGCAGCACTCCGTTGACGACGCTGAAGATGGCGGTGTTGGCGCCGATGCCGAGCGCCAGCGTCAGGATGGTAACGATGGCATAGCCGGGGGCCTTGGCAACCGTCCTGATCGCGTAGACGACGTCCTGTGTGAAGCTCTGCATGGGGTTACGTATCACGTAATAGTTCACATAGGCAACTATTAGGTCCCGATCTTCGGCGCCCCGGGCGTCCTCACTCGGCTCGCAGCGCCACGGTCGGGCTGATGCGTAGCGCCCGCCAGGTGGGGAGGAGCGCTCCGCCCAGCGCAACCAGAATCATCATCGGCGGCACCAGCGCCACGCTGACCACGTCGGGCAGCGGTACGCCGCCATTGAACGCCCGCACGATCCGGCCGACGAGGACCGCTCCGGCGGTTCCGGCGACGGCACCTGCCGCCGTGAGGTACATCCCCTCGCCGAACACAAGGGCCGCCACTTGTCGGCGCCTGGCACCCAGGGCCAGACGGAGCCCGATCTCTGGGGTGCGCCGGCGAACGGCATCCGACATCACGCCGTGGACTCCCAGCGTGGCGAGGGCGAGCGCCAGAAGGGCGCACGCCGCGACGATCGTCGTCAACACCCGATCGATCAGCAGCGTGCGCGACAGATGTTCCTGGAAGGTCATGGTCCATTCGACGCGCGCGCCCTCCCCGGCCGACAGCAGCCGGTCACGCAGAGGTACGAGCGCCGACGCGGCGTCCGCGCTCGTTCTCGCGATCAGATGCATGATCGGGTTCCGGCGCTGCATGATTGAAAAGTACACCGCCGGTTCCGGTTCCTCCTGGAAGGTGCGGTACTTGCCGCTGCTCACGACCCCGACGATCTCGAAGACGGTTCCGTCCACGTCGCGCAGACGACGTCCCGTCGCGCTCGGACCGAAGTAGCGGCGGGCGAGGACGTCGTTGACAACGACGACCGGGGGCGCCAGCGCTCCGTCGCGCGGGCCAAACAGTCGGCCCTCGAGCAACGGGATTCGCATCGTGGAGAAGTAGCTGGCCGATGCGATGTTGGTCTCCACTTCGGCGGTCTCGATCAACCCAGGCCCGGCGTCGATCTCGAAACGCGCGCTGGGGCTCTTGCGCAGCGGCAGCGTCATTACCCAGGCGGCGGCCTCGGCGCCGGGGATCTGGCGCGCGGCATCGAGGGCCGCATTCTGAAAGCCAATCCATTGCACGACGTCTCCGCTCTCCGCCGCAGGCGCCTTCACGTTGGCAATCGCCAGCCCGCGCACGTCCGCGCCACGATCGGCGTCGAGCGCCGCCGACAGCGTTCGGACCAGGAGCCCGGCGGCGATGAGCAGCATGGTCGAAAGCGCGACCTGCCCGGTGACCACCAGTCCGCGAAATCTTCCGCGACCCGATGTCGAGACACTCCCCGAATCAGCGCGCAGCACGTCGATGTCGACCGCGGTCGTGGCGTGACGCGCTGGTCCAATGGTGAACGCCGCCGCTGCCGCGAATGCGAAGAGCGTCGTCACCACGACGGTGATCGCGTTGAGATGCGTGTCGAGCATCTCCGCCTCCTCCGTTGCGAGGAACGAGGGGAGCGTGCCGGCGGTCCAGTAGGCGAGCAGGAGACCGACGGCGGCGCCGCCGAGCGAGATCAACAGGCTCTCCACGAAGGCTTGGCGAACGAGCGTCGCGCGGCTCGCGCCCAGCGCGACCTTCACGGCCAGCTCGCGTCTTCGCGCGGCGCTGCGCGAGGTCAGGAGGAGCCCGGCGTTCACACAGGCGCTGATCAACAGCAGCGCCGCGGCTCCAACGACGATGAGACCGAGGAGCTGAAACCGTCGCGCCGACGTCGGGTCGACCCGGGAAAAGGGGACAACCGCCATTTCCCGGAGCTCATCCGGATTGGACCGCGTGCCGCGATTCGTGGACGGATACTCGGCAGCCAGCCGCGCCGCGACCGCGGTCGCTTGACGGCGGGCGTCGGCGATCGTCGCGCCGCTGGCCAGTCTCCCAAGAAGCGACAGTCGGCGGTCCCCGCGCGACGGTCGCGTCGCGGGATCGAGCGGGACCCACACATCCCACGCGCGATCCAGGCGCAGCCCTCGAAAGCCCCGCGGCAGGACAGCGGCAACGACGGTGTCGCGGGCGCCGACCCGAATCGGTTTCCCGATGATGTCCGCCGGCTGGCCGACGTTCGACCACAGATCGAAGCTGATGATCGCCGCCGCGCGATCGGCTGCTGACGGGAGCTGTCCGATCATCGGTTCGATGCGCAACACCGTGAAGAAGGACTCCGCCGCGGCGACCACCCGGACGCGTCGCGCCTCGTCACCCAGTCGCACGACCTCGATCGCCGAATCGTCGAACGCGGCGAGCGACCCGAAGGCCGGGGCGCTGGCCTGGAGCGACAGAGCATCGGGATAGGACGACAGGCCGTCCGCGCCGCCGTTGAAGCCGCTCGTGAAAACGCTGACCAGACGAGCCGGCTGGTTGACGCCCGGGACGGGACGCAAGACGAGGGCGTCCATTGCGCTGTAGAGGACCGCGTTCGCCCCTGTGCCGGCGGCGAAGCTCAAGACGAGCACCGAAACCGTCAGTTTGGCGCCGCCGAGCGCCCGCAGCGCATACCTGAGATCGTCGCGAAGGACGGACATCCGTGACACATTCAGCCAGCTACGTGCCAGTCAGGCGCGCCCGCAGCACGGTCGGTTTCGCTCGCAAAGGAGCATGACCTGCGGGTTGGTCACGGGACGATTGTCCGTTTTCGCGGCTGGACGTCCCGCAGACGAACAGGGCGACGCGGCCACGCCGCGACACCATCAGCGCACCACGAACTGTTCCTCGTGCAACAGGCGGCCGTCCGGCGTGCGCAGCTCGACGCGCCACTTGCCGGCACTTTTGCTGTCGAGCGTATAGCGGCTGTAGGTGCGGTAACCGCTTGCCGCATTGGCGTGAATCTGGAGCTCGCGCGATCGTTGCAATCGATCGTCGTGATACCAGCGGTGCAGAACAATGCCCTCGTGCGCCGATGCCACACGGGTGTAGAAAAAGATTACGCCGGAACGTACCGGATCAGCGGGCGGACTGCACGTCCATGCGCCCCCGGCATTGGTGAGATTCGAACAGAGGCGCGCCTCGACGACGGTCACCGGCGTGACGCTCTTCCGATCGGCCGGATTCTTTGCCGCTGCGACCGGTCGTGAGGTGTCGGGCGCTTGTGGCGCTGGTTGCGGTGGCGTCGGGGCGACGGTCTGGGGAGCCGCGGGAGCCGCGGGAGAGGCGGCGGGGGCCGCGCCACGATCTGGCGAAGCCGTCGGTGACGTGTCGTCGTGCCGCGGCCGAGACAGCCAGATTCCCAGAATCACGACGCCGATGATCGCGCCCACGCCAGCCAGAACCACCGGCCGATCGGTCCATCGTCGGACCGGTAGCGCAAAGGCAACAGGGGGCCGTGGAGGCTCGTCAACCAGCGGCGCGGACGTGGGCGCAGGCGCAGGCGAAGGCGGCGGTGTAGGCTTCGGCACCTCGGTCGAGATGTTGCGCGCCGCGCAGAAATCTTCGAGGTTCCGCCGGCTGGTGGCCACCGATAGATCGTCGGCCCGCAATGCGCTCGCGACGATCGCGTACGCGCGGCGGTAGCACTGCTCGGCCTCCGCCGGTTTGTCCAGACGCTCGCACACCACGCCAAGATTGTTCAGAGTGCTGGCGAGATCCGGGTGAGCCGGACCGAGATCCGCCTCCTGAATCGCCAGCGCCTCGCGCAAGTAGCCTTCGGCGGCGGCGAAATCGCCGGCCTCGGCCGCGCCCCCGGCCGAGTCGACGGCCTGCTGAAGCCGTGTCACCTCGCCCATTGCGCCCTAGCTTACCGCTCGGAATGACTCGGGACGCTGCATTTGTCGCATGAGGTGATCCAATCGAGAGGATGGATGGGCATGGCGTCGGCAGCACATCCGCCTTATGATTCGGCCACCACGCACCCGGAGGCCTTGTGAAGTTGACAACACCGGCAGGCCACGTAGGGTTCCGGATACCTCTGGCGCTGCTCGCGCTCGTTATCGGGGTGACGCTGACGTTGCGCGCGCAGGAGCACCCCCATCCAACCACTATTGCGCCCGTACCGCTTCAGCCGCTGGCCTTGCAGGCGCGTCGGCTCGAGACAACGCTTCAGTATCTCGGGCAGCCGCTGTCCGACGCCGATCGACGCGCGATCAACGATGCGTTGACGCTCAGCGACGACCGCGCTGCGAGCACACGCCTCCAGGAGATTCTCGATCCGCACGTCCTCGTTACGGTGCACATCAATCCGGAAAGCCGGGTCAGCGTCGAGCCAGGATTGGAGCGCCCCGAACTGGTCCAGGGTGGCACGCGCCTGTTCCTGGTCAAGGTCTTCAACGACGCTGGCGTCACCGCGCCTCTGGTGGTCCGAAGCCCCAGCAGCGGCCGCGTGTACGTCCAGTCGCGCAACAGTCCCGAGCCGGCTAAGCAGTTGACCGACGTTCAGGTTCGCGAGCGCTGGGCAGACATCTCGATGTACGACAAATCTCCGATGCGCGCGCGCCTCTCAGGGCTGACCGTCGAATACGCGCTGTTGCAGGTCTACAGCCGGGACGCCGGACAGCGATCGGCCACGATCAGCTTCGACGTCGGACAGGGAACCCAGGACATTGGCTTTCGCAACGATATCGACGTCGTGTTCAACTCGCTGCCCGTCCACCACGTGCGCGTGCGCGTGCAGGACGAGCACGGCCGTCCCACCACGGCAGCCTTTCTCATCCGCGACCCGTACGGTCGCCTGTATCCCAACGTCTCGAAGCGTCTCGCACCGGATTTCTTCTTTCAGCCGCAGGTGTACCGCGCCGACGGCTCGACGATCGATCTGCCCGCGGGATCGTTCACGGTCGCGGTGTCGCGCGGTCCGGAGTACGTGCCACAGACGATGGAGGTCGAGGTTCCTCGGACCGAGGAGCTTTCGGTCAAGCTGGCGCGATGGATTGACCCTGCGAGCCAGGGCTGGTTTTCGGGCGACCATCACATCCACGCAGCGGGGTGCGCGCACTACGAGAATCCGACCGAAGGCGTTCTCCCGCAGGACATGTGGCCTCAGATCGACGGCGAGGCGCTGAACGTCGCGTGCGTTCTGACGTGGGGGCCGTCCTATTAC
This sequence comes from uncultured Acidobacteriota bacterium, assembly GCA_963771415.1. Lineage (GTDB taxonomy): Bacteria > Acidobacteriota > Vicinamibacteria > Vicinamibacterales > 2-12-FULL-66-21 > CAWAZT01. Next base: position 59,267 of record CAVYTI010000003.1, read on the forward strand.
TTCCAGAAGCAGTTCTTCTCCGGTCAGGACCATCCGCTGTCCACGCCGACACGCCTGATGCACTACGACCTCGAGATTTCCGGTTTTCCCTCGAGCCACGCCGGACACCTCGTTCTGCTCGGGCTCAAGGATCAGGACTATCCGACAGCGAAGCGGCTGGAGGACTGGCCCAGCTGGACGCTGCCGGTCCTGCGGTGGGCCAAAGCGCAGGGCGCAGTCGTCGGCTTCGCGCACTCGGGTTGGGGTCTCGAGGTGCAAAGCGCCGCCCTGCCGAACTATGAGATGCCCGGATTCGACGGCATCGGCGCCAACGAGTACATCGTGGACGTCACCCAACCCAACGCGGTCGACTTCATCTCAGCCGGCGACACGCCGTACGTGTGGGAGTTGAACATCTGGTACCACACGCTCAATGTCGGATTCCGATCGCGGATCAGTGGGGAGACCGACTTCCCGTGCATTACCGACGACCGCGTCGGCCTCGCCCGGTCGTACGCGCGCGTCAACGGGCCACTCACCTATCGGAGCTGGATCGATGCGGTGCAGGCCGGCCGCACCTACGTGTCGGACGGCAAGAGCCATCTTCTCGACTTCACGGTCAACGGGGTTGCGCTCGGTACCGCCGACAGCGAGGTCAAACTCGATCGTCCCGGCCGCGTCCAGGTCACTGTGCGCGCCGCTGCCAGGCTCGACCCGCAACCGAACGACGCGATTCGCCACGCCCGCTACGATCAGAAGCCGTACTGGGACATCGAGCGCGCAAGAATCGGCGACGGCCGCGAAGTGCCGGTCGAAATCGTCGTCAACGGTGCGGCGGTGGCTCGGCAGAACCTCGTCGCCGATGGAACGATGCGGACGCTCACCTTCGACATCGCCGTCGAGCGGAGTAGCTGGATTGCCGCGCGCATCCTCCCCTCATCCCACACCAATCCCGTGTTCGCCATCGTCGCCAACGCGCCGATCCGGGCGTCGCGGCGCAGCGCCGAATGGTGTCTCGATGCCGTCAACCAGTGCTGGTCACAGAAGGCGGCCGGGATCCGACCGTCCGAGCTCGACGAGGCGCGCCAGACCTACGATCGCGCCATCGAGATCTATCGTCGTCGTCTGGCCGAGACCATCGACGCCGGCGCCGAGAATCGTCTGGTCAGACGGTAGGTCAGCGTGGCCTGCTTGGTGGTGCCAACGTCTCAGGCACCTACCGAAGCGGCAGTATCCGGCGGCTGGGCGGCCTCGTTACATAGGAGACGCCGAGAAGCAGCAGCAGGACCGGAGGAATCATCCACACAGTCGGAGCCTCGCCGCTCAGATAGGCAGAGACGCACGCCATGATCCAGGTGAAGGTGACCCCCGCGTAGGCCCACTCCTTCAGCAACGCAAGCCCCGGCACGAGGAGGACGATGGCGGCTGCCGGCTTGACGAGGCCGAGCACGATCCGCAGGTGCTGCGGATAACCGGCCTTGGCAAAGCCCGAGACGACCTGTTCGCTTCCGGTGAGGTAACTCAACGCAAACAACAGCATCACGGCAACGATGATGGTGCTGGTCCAGTAGGCTACCTTTCGAGTCATCGATTCCTCCCGCTGGCTGCGTGGCGGAGCGACCACGGGAGTGGAATCACCGGTGCCGCGCCACCCCGTACCGAGAGTCTACCCGCGGATGCACGCCCACACCATCGCCGTCCATTTGACCGGCAGGGCCGACCGTAACAGGATCGACAGATGCCGCAGACCTGGTCGCCGCAGGACTATCAGAATCATGCCGCCTTCGTTCCCGAACTCGGTCTCCCGTTGCTCGGCTGGCTCGCGCCCTCGCCGGGAGAGCGGATCCTGGATCTCGGCTGTGGCGATGGAACCCTGACGGCGCAGATCGTCGCCACCGGCGCCGAGGTGACGGGCGTTGACTCATCGCCGGCGATGGTCGAGGCCGCGCGCCAGCGAGGGATCGACGCGCATGTCGGCGACGCGACCCGGCTGCCTTACGAAGCGGAGTTCGACGCGGTCTTCTCGAACGCCGCCCTGCACTGGGTTCTTCAGGCCGATGCCGCCCTGCACGGGATCGCCTGTGCCCTCAAACCTGGCGGTCGCTTCGTCGCCGAGCTCGGCGGCTATCTGAACGTTGCAGCAATCGCGGTGGCATTTCGCGCAGTGTTTGCCGCGCGACGCCTGCCGCTCGTCTGGCCGTGGTACTTTCCGACCCCCGACGAATATGCCGTCAAGGCCAGGGCCGCGGGTCTCTCGATCGTCGAGATCGCTCTCGTGCCACGGCCCACGCCCCTTCCCACCGGCATCGAGGGCTGGCTGACCACGTTTTGTGGATCGATCTTCTCGACCGTTCCGCAGGGCGACCGTGAGAAGGTCACGCAGGAGATCGTTGATCTCCTACGCCCGAGCCTGTGCGACAGCTCGGGCAACTGGACGGCCGACTACGTGCGCCTGCGCGTCAAGGCGACGAAGTCAATGTGATGCGGCGAGCGCATCCCGGTAGCTCTCGCCGAGCACACGAATCCCCGAATCGATCTGCTCGAGCGGCACCATCCCGTAGCCGAGGACGACTGCGGCACCGACCCGCGCCCTTTTCGCGTGGCGTGCCAGCGGGTAGACTCCGACACCGCGACTGCGACACGCCTCGACCATCGGCTCGATCTGGTCCGCTCGCAGCCCTCGGAGCGATGCCGTCAGGTGCAAGCCGGCCGTATGCCCGTCGACGTCGACCGCGCTTCCGAGGTGACTGTGGAGACTCTGGATCAACATATCGCGTCGATCGCGATAGCGTCGCTGCATACGGCGGATGTGTCGATCGTACTCGCCCGATGCGAGAAGGTCCGCGAGCGCCCGCTCGAGCAGCACCGAGCTGCCGCGATCGGTGAGCCACTTGCACTGCGTCACGGCCGGTACCAGGACGGAGGGTAGGACGAGATACGCCAGGCGGCACGAGGGGAACACCGACTTTGCAAACGTGCCGCAGTAGATGACCGATTGCGGATCGATGCCGGCGAGGGCCGGGATCGGTTGTCCCGCGTATCGCAATTCGCCGTCGTAGTCGTCCTCGAAGACGTAGGCGCCGGTGCGCCGCGCCCACTCCACCAGCGCGTATCGACGAGCGACCGGCATCACCGCGCCGGTAGGGAACTGGTGTGACGGCGTGACGTAGACGAGTCGCGCTGCGCGCCGGCCGACGGGGAGAAGCGCAGGATTGAGGCCGTCGCGATCGACCCGGACGTATCGTACCCGAGCACCGGCCGCGCCGAAGGCGGCGCCGGCCACCTCGTAGCCCGGATCTTCCGTGAACACGCGATCTCCCGACGAGACGAGGATTCGGGCACAGATGTCGAGCGCCTGCTGGGTGCCACTCGTCAACACGACGTGCTCCGCCGAGCAGGAGATCCCGCGCGCGCTCCGCAGACGTTCGGCGATCTCCTCCCGAAGCGCGAGGTTGCCGGCCGCGGGTCCGTAGAAGAACGCGCCGTCGCGCAGCGACCTGGCGAGTGCCCGGCGCAGCCCGCGCACCAGCCGCGCGTCCGGTTCGCTCAGCCCGTAGATGAAGTCGATGGCGCAGAACGGCTGATGTCGCACCACCCCCATTGCGTGCGCCGCGGCGCGAGTGATCCGTTGTCCCGCCGCAGACAGAGCCGGACGTCCGCGGGGAACGGTCGGCCGACCGCTGTCCGACCGTTCGGGTCCCACGATCCTTCCCGTCGTCGGCGCCCAGTCGGGCAAATCCGGCGCGACGTAGGTTCCGCCGCGAAGGCGCCCGACGAAATAGCCTTCGAGCCGCAGCTGTTCGTAGGCGAGCAGGACGATATTGCGCGAGCAGCCGAGATCGATGGCGAGCTCGCGTGTGGACGGCGCGCGATGACCCGGCTTCAGGAGCCCGGCGCGAATTGAGCCAACCAGCGCCCGGGTGATCTGGCTGTAGAGAGGTCCCGACCCGTCAGGCCGCAGCATCATGGTTCTGGATCCATTCGAAATCGGACTTGTGGATCTTTGCATGGAACCAGACAGGGCGGCGTCGTGCCCTTGCGCCGGCGATCCGGGGCCGTGCTCGCGCAACGGCTGGAATTGCTGGGTCAGCCTCCCGACAGGTGGGGTAGGATTCGCCTATGCAACCAGCGACTCGTCCGCTCGATCGGTTTCTCCGGTTGTTCACGGACGTCCGCGATGGCGAAGGCTTTACCGCGCTCCTGCTGGCGCTGAACGTCTTCCTCATACTGATGGCGTACTACGTGCTGAAGCCGGTCCGAGAGGCGCTGATTCTCGGCGAGGGGACCGCGGAGCTGAAGACCTATCTCTCCGCCATCGAAGTGATCCTGCTGGCCTTCATCGTCCCGGTCTACGGCCGTCTGGTGAAACGGATGGATCGCCGCCGGTTGATCAATACGGTGACCGGATTCTTCGTCGTCTGCCTGGTGGTCTTCTACGTGCTCGGCCACGCCGGCGTCCCGCTGGGGATTCCCTTTTTCCTCTGGATCAGCATTTTCAACATGATGATCGTGGCGCAGTTCTGGTCGTTCGCCAACGATCTGTACAGCAAGGATGAAGGCGAGCGGCTGTTTCCGGTCGTGGGTTTTGGCGCCTCGCTCGGTGCGGTGGTTGGCGCCGGCTTCGCTGGCGGATTCATCCAGCGCATCGGCGTCTTCGAGCTGCTGCTGGTCGGGGCGGTCCTGCTCGTCGTCGAAGTGATGATCACGAACTTCATCGACGCGCGCTCGCACGCCCACGCGACCCTGAAGGCCGTGACGACGTCGAGTCCGACGCCGACGCGATCGGCGCCGCCAGCCTCGAAGACCGGCGCTTTCGGCATGGTGTTCAAGACGCGCTACCTGCTGATGATCGCGTTGATGTTGATGCTGCACAACGGCGTGAAGACGACCGGCGAATACCTGCTGGGCAACGCCGTGCGGCAGAGCGCGATTGCCGAGCTGGGTCCCAACGACACCGCCGGCATTCAACGCACGGTCGGCTCGTTCTATTCGAGCTTCTACACCTACGTCAACATCGTCGGCCTGCTGCTCCAGCTCTTCGTCGTGTCGAGGATCGTCCGCTATTTCGGCGTGCCGATAGCGGTGCTGATCCTGCCGCTCACCGCCCTGGCCGCCTATGGGGTCATCGCGTTTCTGCCGCTGCTTCGCGCGATCTTCTGGGCCAAGGTGTCGGAGAACGCGACCGACTATTCGTTGAACAATACCGTTCGGAACATGCTGTTCCTTCCCTGTACGACCGAGCAGAAGTACAGCGCCAAGCAGGCGATCGATTCGTTCTTCGTCAGGTTGGGAGATGTGATGGCGGCGGTGGTGGTGTTTGTCGGCACGAGCTGGCTGGCGCTCCAGCCACGCGGGTTCGCGCTGGTCAACGCGGTTATGGTGGCGCTGTGGCTGGTGCTGGCGTGGCGCATCGGCCGGCAATACCAGCAGCTGTCAGTGACCAAATCTCATCCGGCGACGGCCGCGTAGGCGGGCCCGCACGCGATGTTGGCGGGTGTCCCGATCTCCCCGCCAGCCGGCCGTGCCAAAGTAGCCGAGACGTCATAATGTAGCGTACACTACATATTGTTCCACTGCTTGTCAAAGGTCCGGCGTTCTGTTGTCATTGATGCTGTGAGCCGCCCGTCAGCGTCAAAGAGCCGACCGCCCCGCCCGGGGAGCATCGGTCATGTCGTCCGCACGCGCCACGACCATGCGCAGGAGCTCGCCCAGGACTATGTCGAGCTGATCGCCGAGCTCATCGAGACGAAAGGGGAGGCGCGGGTCGTCGACGTCGCGCGTCGTCTCGCGGTCACGCATGTCACCGTGAATCGGGCGATCCAGCGGCTGCAGCGCGCCGGCCTCGTGACCTCGGAGCCCTACCGCGCCATCTTTCTCACCGACGCCGGCCGCCGGCTGGCGAAGGAATCGCGGGCGCGGCACGAGCTCGTCGTCCGCTTCCTGACGGCGCTCGGCGTACCCCCCGCTGTCGCCGAGTCGGATGCGGAGGGGGTCGAGCACCATGTCAGCCGAGAGACCTTGAACGCGATGCTTCGCTATATCAGTGCCAGCGGCAAGTGATGAGCGGCGCGACGCGTCGCTTCGCAGCCTGAGGGCGAGCGGCGGCAACAGAGGAGCGTGAAGTCATGGACGATCGCGCCGCGGTGATGCGGGTCGCGGGCGCCGTCGCCGAGGCGATCGGACGCAAGGATGCGGCCGCCGTCCGCCAGATGCTCGCGGTCGGATTCGTGCAGCGCAGCCTCGGCGGCTCGAGCTCGGAGACGGAGGCGTTCCTCGACGGGGTCGCCAGCATTCCAGGCAAGGTGCTCACCATACGGCTCGAGCAGCTCGAAGTGGACGTGACGCCCGTCGGTGCGGTTGCCACCGGGATCCAGTTCGCGCAGGTCCATGTCCACGGGCAGCTCATCGACGATCGCCGTGGATTCGTCGACTGGTTCGTCCGCGACGGGGGGGAATGGCGGCTGCAGGCCGCCATCGACGTCCCGGCGCCGACAGCTGAAGAAAACGAATCAGGTTGAGACGGTTGACGTCGGCGCCAGCCGAGGCGCACTCTGTCGAATCGAGGAGGCCACGATGATTACGCAACAAGCCTGCTGGTTGATGGTGGTGGCGTGCGCCTCGTCCACGATTGCGGCGAGCGTCTCTGGCACCGCATCGGATCTCGGTGGCACGTCGTGGCAGCTGGTGAGCATCCACTCGATGGACGACAAGGTCGTCAGACCTGACGATCCGGCAAAGTACACGATGGCATTCACCAAGAATGGCAACGTGAGCTTCCGGGTGGACTGCAATCGCGCTCGAGGTACCTGGAAGTCATCCGAACCGGGTCGGCTCGAGTTCGGGCCGATGGCGGTGACGCGTGCGATGTGTCCTCCCGGCTCCCTCCACGATCGCTTCATCGAGGATCTCGGCTTCGTCGTGTCGTTTGTCATGAAGGACGGGCATCTTTTCCTTTCCTTGAGGGCGGACGGCGGCATCTACGAGTTCGAGCCGCTTCCTCCCGCCAAGCCCGCGGCACCGAAATAGGTCTGCGGATTCTACGCAGAGCGGGGTTCTCACGGTTGAGTCGGTAAAGCAGGTATAGACGCGCAGGGTTGCTGCCGCGTTCACTGCTCGGTATATTCATCGACACTTGGTATCGCACGCCCGCCAGCGATCGCGAGGCTCCCTTCGGTGAAAGCCGCTATCCGGAACGATCCCTTCGCTGTCCACGGTGAGATGGCCTCGTTGATGCGCGCCAAGGACTGGTCGACGACCCCACTTGGCAAGGCCGCCGCGTGGCCGCAGAGCCTGCGAACCGTGGTGCGCGTCCTCTTGACGTCCCGGTTCGCGATGTGGATGGGCTGGGGACCAGACCTCACGTTCTTCTATAACGACGCGTATGGCGCGATGACCCTGGGCGCCAAACATCCGTGGGCACTTGGCCGGCCGTCGCGCGAAGTGTGGGCCGAGATCTGGTCGGACATCGGGCCGCGCATCGATCACGTGCTGCAGACTGGCCAGGCGACATGGGATGACAAGCTGCTGCTGTTCCTGGAACGCAGCGGCTTCCCCGAAGAGACCTACCACACCTTCTCCTACAGCCCCGTGACCGACGACAGTGGAACGGTGTGCGGGAATCTCTGCGTGGTCACCGAGGAGACGGAGCGCGTACTGGCCGAGCGGCGAATGGCGCTGCTCCGGGACGCCGCCGCCGCGATTCCCGCGGCGATGACCGAGGCGGAGCTGTTCTCGGCGATCGAAAGGACGCTGGTCGGATCGAGAGATCTGCCGTTCACGCTGATGTATCTCTTCGATGAGACGGGCACGCGCGCCCGTCTGATCTCCCGCTCGGGGTTCGCCGCCGACCATCCCGCGGCGCCAGCCGTCCTCGAAGCGGGTGCGCCCGACGCGCCGTGGCCGCTGATCGGGGGAGGCGAGGGGGATGCGACGGTGGTCGGGCTCGCCAGCCGATTTCCTGCGTTGCCGACCGGTCCGTGGTCGCGCCCTCCGGCGGAGGCGCTGGTGCTGCCAATGGCGCAGCAGGGTCAGAAGCGCGCCGCGGGCATCTTCGTGGCCGGCCTCAATCCATTCCGTCAGATCGACGAGTCGGTGCGGAGCTTCGTCGGCCTGCTCGTCGGCCAGATCGCCTCGGGGCTGGCCAACGTCCATGCCTACGAAGAGGAACGGCGGCGCGCGCAGGCGCTCGCCGAGCTGGACCGCGCGAAGACGATGTTCTTCAGCAACGTCAGCCACGAATTCCGAACGCCGCTGACGCTGCTGCTCGGGCCGCTGGACGAGGCGCGACGCGCGGGCGAGGTGCTGCCGGCGGAGGTCCGCCAGCAGCTCGACGTCGCCCATCGCAACAGCCTGCGGCTGCTGAAGCTCGTGAACACGCTGCTCGACTTCACGCGAATCGAGGCGGGCCGCGTGCGGGCGCGTTTCGAGCCTGTCGATCTCGGCCACCCTCACGACCGATCTGGCGAGCACTTTCCGGTCGGCGATGGAGAAGGCCGGCCTCGAGTTCGAGGTCGCGTGCGAGCCACTCTCGGAACCGGTCTACGTCGATCGTGAGATGTGGGAAAAGATCGTCCTCAACCTCATCTCCAACGCTTTCAAGTTCACGCTCGCGGGCAAGGTGACAGTCTCCGTGACCCGGACGGACCAGCGGGTGCTCATCGCGGTCGCCGACACGGGCGTCGGCATTTCGGAGCACGAGCTGCCGCGCGTCTTCGAGCGCTTTCACCGTGTGGAGGGAAGCCAGGGGCGCAGCCACGAGGGATCCGGCATCGGCCTGGCGCTCGTCCAGGAGCTGGTGAAGCTGCACGGTGGCGAGCTGACGGCGCTCAGTCAGCCGGGGCGAGGCAGCACCTTCACCGTGTCGATTCCCCTGGGGTTCGCGCATCTCCCACCCGAACGCGTGGTGCAGCAGGCCTCCGACGGGCAGTCGGGGGCGGCCGCGTCGTACGTCGAGGAAGCCCTCCGGTGGTTGCCAGGTGAATCGCTTCGCAACTCTGACGACGGTAGCGCACCGCTCCGGCTCGAATACGAGTCGGAGGGGGACTCCGTTACCAACATCGGGAGGGTCCTCCTCGCGGACGACAATGCCGACATGCGAGAGTACGCGAAGCGGCTGCTCGCCCAGCGCTGGCTCGTCGAGACCGTGAGCAACGGTCGGGAGGCGCTCGAGGCCGCGCGCGTCCGGCGACCCGACGTGATCGTGACCGACGTGATGATGCCGGAGCTCGATGGCTTTGGTCTGCTGCGCGAGCTTCGGGCCGATCCGTCACTCCAGACAATTCCCGTGATCATGCTGTCGGCACGCGCCGGTGAAGAGGCAAGGATCGAGGGGCTCGCCGCGTCGGCCGACGACTATCTGGTCAAGCCGTTCTCAGCACGCGATCTGCTTGCCCGGGTCGATGTCCAGCTCGTGAAGGGGCGAATCAGGGCCATCGAACTGCAGCATGCCCGTCGTCTGACCCGTCTCTTCACCCACGCCCCCGTCGCGGTCGCGGTGCTCTCGGGACCGACGCACATCTTCGAGTTGACCAATTCGAAGTATCGCGAGTTGATTGGCGGCCGCAATGTCGTCGGCCGACCCATTCGTGAGGCTCTGCCCGAGCTGGAGGGACAGGTACTTCGTCGAGATTCTCGATCGGGTTCGCAGCTCCGGCGAGCCCTTCCTCGGGCAGTCGGTCCACGTCGTTCTCAACCGTGGTTTCGAGGAAACCGCCGAGGACTGCTATTTCGACTTCGTCTATCAGCCGGTGGTCGGCGAGGACCACAGCGTCGACTCGATCGTCGTAATCGCCCACGACGTGACGGCACTGGCGTCGGCCAAGCACGAGGCGGAATCAGCCAACCGGCTCAAGGACGAATTCCTGGCGACGCTGTCGCACGAGCTGCGCACGCCGCTCAACGCGGTGCTCGGGTACACGCAAATGGTCCGTGGCGGGGTGATTGAGCCGCATCGACTTCCGGCGGTCCTCGAGACGATTGAGCGCAACGCGCGCCTGCAGGAGCAGCTGATCAGCGACGTCCTCGACGTCTCTCGCATCATCACCGGCAAGCTTCGCCTGGACATTCATCCGGTCGATCTGCCACGGGTCATCCAGGAAGCGCTCGAGACGGTCGCGCCTGCCGCGACGGCGAAGGGCGTCAGGCTGCAAGCTGCAATCGAGCAGCCCGGCGTGCCGGTTGCCGGCGATTCGCAGCGGCTCCAGCAAATCGTGTGGAACCTGCTGTCGAACGCGATCAAGTTCACGCCGCGCGGCGGGCGCGTGCAGATCCGGCTGTCGCGCGTCAACTCTCTCATCGAGCTGACGGTCAGCGACACCGGCGAGGGAATCGACCCGGGTTTTCTCCCCTATCTGTTCGAGCGGTTCCGCCAGGCCGACAGCACTTTCACCCGCAGCCACGGCGGGCTCGGCCTCGGCCTCGCGATCAGCCGTCACCTGGTCGAAGCGCATGGCGGACGCATCCAGGCGATGAGCCCCGGCAAGGGCCGCGGGACGACCGTCCGCGTCGAGCTGCCGCTGATGATCGTCCACGACGGCACAGCTCAACCAATAGATCGGGTCCATCCGACGATTGAAGTGCCGTCGGTGTCCGAGCTGAAGCTCGCTGATCTCCGAGGTCGCCGCGTGCTCGTGGTCGATGACGATGGAGACGCGCTGGATATGGCGAAGGACGCGCTGTCGATCGCGGGAGCCACGGTGGTGACCGCCTCTTCCGGCATGGAGGCGCTGGCGGCGCTGGACCGCGAGACCTTCGACGCCGCGATTCTCGACATCGGGTTGCCCGAGATGGATGGCTACGAATTGCTGAAGGCGATCCGCGCACGGCCGAAACATCGGCAGGGGAGCATCCCGGCCGCGGCCCTGACGGCGTATGCTCGCGTTGCCGACCGGGCGCGATCCCTGCAGGCCGGCTTCCAGATGCACATGTCGAAGCCGGTACAGCCGAGCGAGCTTGCGGCGGCGGTCGTTGCGCTCGCCGGACCGGCCGACGAGTGACCGGGCGGATCGGAACCCGGCCGTCAGCGTGCGTCGATTCGCTGCTGAATGTCGGCGGCGCGCTGACTGGCGCGGAACTCGATGATTCGCGCGTCTGCGAGGCCGCGACTGCAGAACGGATCCTCCTGCACGATCGCCTCAATCTGCGATCGACTCGTCCCGACCGCGAGGATGATTCCACCATCCCGGGGAATCTTGCGCCCCGAGACCAGGAAGTGGCCGGCGGCGTAATACTTCTTCAAGAACTTGACGTGCGCCGCCATGTGCGCGTCGATTTGGGCGAGATCGACCTTGTAGATCAGCTCGATGACGAACATGACCCGTCAGCTTGCCGCAAACCGATCGCCGGGTAAAGGCCGACGACCGAGGGTCGAGGGCCGAGGACCGAGGAGCGAGGGTCGAGAGTCGAGTGCCGAGGGTCGAGGACCGAAGGCGATGAGGCCACGTGCCGAATTGCCAGCCGAGGTCGAAGACTATCGCGATCTCCGCTGGCGCCGCGAAGGGACCCGACAGGTGGAGACCGCCTACGAGGCGGAGCGGTTCATCGAGCAGGCCGGGTTCATCGCCTGCCTGTCCGACTCACGCCGGCCGGGGCCGTCGCTCTACGTGGCGGTCTGCGGCCGTCGCGATGCCGTCATGCCGCGCAACGTCCAGAAGGATCCCGAGGCGTCGCTGACCTGGGTGTTGAAGGACGAAATCGTCCGGCGCGGGCGGGTGTACTACGCCAAGCTCGCGCGCGGCAAAGCGATGTTCCTTGCGCCGCAGCTCATTCCGTACTTCCATGCCGTGTGGGGAATCCGCCGAACGGACGAGAACCGGCGCCTGAGCAAGAACGCCCGATCGATTCTGCGCATTCTTCGCCGGGAATGGGAGATGAGCACTGCCGATCTGCGCCTGGACTCGGGCGTCACGAGTCGCGCTGCGTTCGGTAAGGCCCTCGACGAGCTGCAGGCGGCGATGATCGTCGTCCCGAGCCAGGTCGTCTACCAGCCGTCGTTCACCTATCTCTGGACGCTGGCGGTCGGCCGCTTTCCGGATGCGCTCCGGCGCCGCGTCGGCCGCGAGACCGCCCTGCGTGAGATCGCCCGTGCCTTCCTCGATTCTGCCGGTATGACCATTCCGGGCGAGCTGGCGCGCGTCACTGGCCTGTCGCGCCCGGACGCCGGACGCGGCAACCGCGCGCTCGTGACCGAGGGTTACGCCGCCATGCTCGCGCCTGGGATGTATCGATTGGCGAGCGACCTTGCGGTCGCGCGAGCGGAACCAGGTGTACTCGAGGAGCAGAGAGAAACGGACGACAATGACCGATGAGCGACAGTTGAGCACGGTCGAACGCTTCAGCGAACGAGCGAGCGATTACGTCAAGTACCGGCCGTCGTATCCCGCCGGGGCGATTGAGGTGATCCTCGCGGGGCTCGGCCCGCCCGATAGTCTGGTGATCGCCGACGTCGGGGCCGGCACCGGCATCTCGGCGCGCCTGCTGGGAGACCGTGGCGTGCGGGTGCTCGCCGTCGAGCCCGGCGAGGCGATGCGACGCGCGGCCGCTCCTCATCCCAACGTGTCCTGGGTGGTTGGCACGGCTGAAGCCACCGGCCTGTCCGCCGGATCGGTTGACGCCGTGCTCTGCGCGCAGTCGTTTCACTGGTTCGAGGCGCCGAAAACGCTGATCGAGTTCGCGCGAATCCTCAAGCCGGCCGGACGTCTCGCCATCATGTGGAACCGCCGCAGTGCCAGCGATGCGCTGACCGGGGGATACCGCCAGGCCATCCTCGACGTTGGCGGAGAGGTGACCGCCGAGAAGATGCCATTCGATCCAGAGGTGGTCCCACGCAGCGGACTGTTCTCCCCGGTGGAGCGAACCACGTTCGACAACGCACAGCGGCTCGATCTCGAGGGCCTGATCGGCCGTGCGCGCAGCGCGTCGTACGTGCCCACGAGTGGGGAGGCGGCAGAGCGGCTGCTGGCACTGCTGCGTGCGCTGCACGCACGGTACGCCGATTCGGCAGGCATCGTGACGCTGGTCTACGAGACCGAAATCTATCGGGCCGTCAAGCTCTGAGCCACGTCAGCGGCGACCGCCTCGGCCTCGAGCCCGATCTCTCGGAGAAGACCTGTAGGCACATTGTTGTAGCCGACGAAGTAGAGACCGGGATGGCCGGCACGCTGCCGACGCGTCGGATAGCCATCTTCCTCGAGCGCGCCGGGCACCGCGATGACTTCGCCGAGGCCGGTGCGGTAGCCGGTGGCCAGCACGACGGCATCGAACAGCTCCTCGGTGCCGTCGACGAACGTGGCGCCGCGTGCCGACAGGCGTTCCACGCCAGGCTTGACGCCGATCCGCCGCTGCTTGATCGCGTCGATCGTGCCGACGTCGATAATCGGGATGCGCCTTGTCAGCTTGATTGAGGAGATCGGTCCCAGTGCCGGCCGCGGCAGGCCGTGCCGGGTGAGATCACCGAAGGCGAGCCGCGACACCAGGCGTCCTGTCTCGTCGGCGATCCCCAGTGGCACGTGACGCAGGCGGATGCTGGTCAGCTGCGTCGGGATGCCCAGAAAGTCTCGGGGCACGACGTTCACGGCGGTACGGACCGACAAGGTCGGTCGCGCGCCCACCTCGGCGAGATCGAGCGCGATCTCGGCGCCGGTGTTCCCCGCGCCAACGACGAGCACGCGCTGGCCACCGTACGGTGCTGCATCCTGGTATTGGCTGGCATGCCGCAGCACTCCGCAGAATTTCTCTTGATCGGGAATCCGATCGGGATTCGGTATTCGATTCATGCCCGCGGCAACGACGACGACGCCAGGCGTGTACATCCCTCTATCCGTCTCGACCGCCAGCGCCTTGTCGATCACGGCAATGCGGCGTACGCGCTCGTCCGTGCGAGGTGCGATGCCGAAATGGGCAGCGTATGCCTCGAGGTAGCCGATCAGATCCGTGCGTGACGGATAACGCGGGATGTCGTCCGCGAAGGGAAGCCCCGGCAGGCTGGAGTGCTCCTTGACCGTGTGCAGATGCAACCGCCGGTAGTGGCTGCGCCACGACGTGCCGACGCCGGAGCCGGCCTCCAGGATCGTCGCGTCGATTCCGCGCCGTTTCAGACCCGCGGCGGTGGCCAGACCAGCGGGCCCGGCGCCGACGACGATGGCTGCGAGCGACGTCGCCAATCGTTCAACGGTAACACCAAGTTGGGGGGCCGGGCCGAAATCCTACGCACATGCGTAGTGACCTGTGGTGAATACCGGCGCGTGCTCCTGCCTTACATCGAGCAGTGATCTGATCTCTACTCTCGAGAGTTAATCCCCGACCGCCGGCGGCACAGCCGGTGTGTGCGTCCCCACCTGCCCTCGCGGCCCTCGCGGCAGCCGTATAATCCCGACGCGCTTTATCTCTGGTCCTCCAGCCACAAGCGCAGTCCCCTGGAGGCCATGATCCGGCATCGCCGGCGTACGTCCGTCGAAGAGAATCCGGAGCCCGAGAGGAGCAACGCGCTGATGAACATCATGAACCGAACAATCCTGTGTGCCTGTTTGGTGACGGGCACGACGCTGTCGCTGTCAACGCAGTCGTCCCAATCCAGCGCAGATGTGATCTCCGCCACGGCCGCTCAAGCGTCAGGTCCCGACGGACGGCAGATCACCGATCCGCGAACCCTGACGTCGGAGTCCAGCCCGGCGGCGCGCCCCATTCCCATCGACGATTTGTACTTTACGCGATCGCTCGGCGGCGCGTCCTGGTCGCCCGACGGTAAGGAGATCCTGCTGACCACCGATATCTCCGGCCGGATGAATCTGTGGAAAGTGAGCGCGGGCGGTGGATGGCCGCTGCAGCTCTCACAGTCGGACGAGCGGCAGTTCAACGGCGCCTGGTCGCCTGACGGCAAGTGGATCGTTTTTCAGCAAGACGTTGGTGGAAATGAGCTCTGGGACATTTTTGCCATTCCACGTGACGGCGGCGAGGCGACCAACCTGACCGCCACGCCAGGCGTCCGCGAGGAAGGGCCGCGCTGGTCGCCCGATGGAAAGACGCTGGCCATCAATCGAAAGCCCAAGGAGTCTACGGTCTACGACATCGCACTGCTCGATTGGGCCACGCGAACCATTACCCCGCTGACCCATGAGAGCACGCCCAATCATCTCTGGCAGTCGGTCGGCTGGAGTCCCGACGGCCGCACGCTCTATGCGAACCGCCTCGACGTGAGCTTCCAGGATGCGGACGCCTATGCGATCGAGGTAGCCACGGGAACCGCCACGAACCTGACGCCGCACCAGGGTCAGGCACTGTACCTCGCCTCTTCCGTGTCTCCGGATGGCAAGACGCTGCTGCTGACGTCGAATGTGAAGAGCGGCTACCAGAACGTCGCCCTTCTGCATCTTCCGAAGCAGCCGCTGACGTGGGTGACCGATACGAAGTGGGAGGCCACCGCGGGAGATTTCGCGTCGAACGGCAAATCGTTCACCTACGCAATCAACGCCGATGGGAGAACGGATCTCTTTCTGGTGGATGTCGCAAGTGGAGCATCCAAACGAATCGCCCTTGATGGTGGCGTCAACGGCTTTGCCGCTTCTCCAACCTCGTTTTCGCCGTCCGGCGACAGGCTGCTCGTCTCGCACGAAAGCTCGGTAGATCCATCGGATTACTGGGTGTTTGACGTCGCGTCGGGAAAGAGCAGCCAACTGACCCATTCGGCGATCGCCAGCCTGAACAGCGCGCCCCGGCCCTCTTCCCACGTCGTCAGCTACAAGTCGTTCGACGGCAAGACCATCAGCGCCTTGATGTGGGTGCCATTCAACCTGAAGCGCGACGGTTCGAACCCCGCCCTGGTCTTGCCTCATGGCGGTCCGACCGGACAAACCTCCGATTACTGGAGCCCGCGGATCGCGGCGTTCGTCTCACGTGGCTACATCTGCATCGCACCGAACGTGCGCGGCTCTACCGGCTACGGCATGGATTTCCAGAAGGCGAACTACCAGGATCTCGGTGGCGGCGACCTGCAGGACGAGGTCCACGCGGCGAGGTTCCTGGTGGCGACGGGCTATGTCGACCCGAAGAAGATCGGGATCACCGGTGGATCCTATGGAGGGTTCATGACGCTGATGGCTCTCGGCCGGACGCCGGATGTGTGGGCCGCCGGCGTCGAGCTTTTCGGCATCATCGATTGGATGACGATGCTCCAGCATTCCGATCCGATGCTGCAGCAATACGAAAGGAGCCTGCTCGGCGATCCAATGAAGGATCGCGCGGCGTACGAGGCCGCCTCACCCATTACCTACTTCAAGGACGTCAAGGCGCCGCTGCTGGTGCTGCAAGGCGACAACGATCCGCGCGTGCCGAAAGAGGAAGCCGAACAGGTGGTCGAGCTGCTCAAGCGGGCGGGCAAGGTTGTCGAGGCACACTACTACGCGAACGAGGGGCATGGCTTCGAGAAGCGCGAGAATCAGATCGATTCGATCAAGCGCACGCTCGATTGGTTCGACAAATACCTGAAGCCTGACAAGCCCAGGAGCTGACCCTCGATCGGTTCGCCCGGCGCGCGCGCGCCAGCTCGGTCGCCGGCGTCGAGCCAACCAGACTCATAAGGACCAGGACATATAATTCCGACGCGCGCCGTGACGCGGCGCCTGAGGAGGCCAACCAGTGAGCGGTCGAGACAGACGGGATTTTCTCAAGGTCCTTGGTGCCGGTGCGCTGGCCGCCGGGATGCCGCCGTGGGCAGTCTCGCGAACGATTGGCGAGCAGGAGCCGACGCCGGCGCTGCACGACCCACGCTATCGCGAGTGGTCGGCGGTTGCCCTCGGCGAGGCGAAGCGCCTCGGGTGCACCTACGCCGACATCCGCTTCACACGCAACCGCTCACAATCGATCTCGTTGAGAAACGGACAGCTGTCTGCGCCGGTGGGCTTCCTGGGCGGAGGATTCGGCAGCCGCGGTGGCGGCGGCACGACCGAAACCTATGGCTTCGGCATTCGGGTCATTCACAGCGGCGTCTGGGGCTTTGCCAGCAGCCCGGTTGTGACGCCCGACGAGATCAAGCGGGTGGCCGGCGTCGCCACGGAGGTCGCCCGGGCGAGCGCGATCGCGAAGAAGACCGACGTCCGGCTCGCGCCGGTCGAGAAATACGACGCGTTCTGGGAAGTGCCGATCGAAAAGGACCCCTGGTCTGTACCGCTCGAGCAGAAGGTCGAACTGCTCAGGAGCGTCACCAGCGCGATTCAGAAGACGCCGGGCGTTCTCTTCGCCAACGCGACGGCCGGCTTCGAGTACGAGTGGAAGTTCCTGGCCACCAGTGAAGGATCGACGATCGAGCAGGTCTTTCACTTCTCCAATTGCAGCGCCTCCGCCACCGCCCGCGCCGGCGCGCAGGTGAAAACGCGGAACTACGAGCGCGTCGCCGCCGCCGGCTACGAGTTCCTGGTCAAGTGCGATCTGCCCGGGCAGGCCGATCGCATCGCCGCCGAGGCGGTTGAGCACTCGAAGTCGAAGCCCGTCGGCCAGGGGCTCAAGGATCTCGTGCTCATGCCGTCGCATCTGGCGCTCACGATCCACGAGATCGTGGCGCACGCGACCGAGCTCGATCGCATCGCCGGCTACGAGGCCAACTACGCCGGCACCAGCTTCGTGAAGATTTCCGACCTCGGCAAACTGAAGTACGGCTCGCCCAAGTTCAACATCACCGCCGACCGCACGTATCCGGCGGGCATGGCCACGGTCGGATTCGACGACGACGGGGTGAAAGCGCAGAAGTGGCCGATCGTCAAGGACGGCATCCTCGTCGGCCTGCAGACCAATCGCGAGACCGCGTATCTGATCAACGAGAACTTCAGCCGCGGCTGCACGTTCGCCAACCACTGGCGCAACTATCCGTTTCTGCGGATGCCCAACGTCCAGATGGAGCCAGGGCCCAAGGGCTCGCCGACCGTCGACGACATGATCGCCGACGTGAAGGACGGCGTGCTGGTGGACGGACAGGGCAGCTTCAGCATCGATCAACAGCGTTACAACGGCCAGTTCGGCGGCGATGCGTTCTGGGAGATCAAGAACGGCAAGAAGACCCGGATGGTCACCGACTTCACCTACAACGCCATCACGACCGACTTCTGGGGCAACCTCGATGCGGTGGGACCGGCGGAGGCATGGGAGCACTACGGTCTGACCGGCGACGCCAAAGGGCAACCGGTGCAGTCGAATCACCCGTCGCACGGGTCGTCGCCGTGCCTCATCCGCCGCATCATGGTCGGCGCGGCCTACGCGTAACGAGGGGTCATGAGCTACTCACGAGAAGACGTCAAGGCGGTGACCGACAAGGTCCTGAACATGGCGAAGGCGGACGCAGTCGAGGTCGAGTTCTCGGGTGGCGACCGGTCGGCCACGCGCTACGCCAACTCCACGATCACCGCGAACCTGGCCGAGCACGATCAGGAGGTGACCATCACGGTGCGCTACGGCCAGAAGTCCGGCTCGACGACGGTCCACCAGTTCGACGACGACTCGCTCAAGCGGGCGATTGCCGAAGCGCAGGCGCTGGCCAGGCAGCGCCCCGACAACCCGGAGCTGATGCCGCTCGTGAAGCCGCCGCAGAACTACGTCGCGGTCGACGCCGTGCTGCCGTCGGCGGTGAACTTCGGACCGGCCGAGCGCGCCCGCCTCGTCAAGCAGAGCATCGACGTCTGCGAGAAGAAAGGGGTGCTCGGCTCCGGCTACATCCCGGCGATGCACTGGACGGAGGCGCGCGCCAACTCGGAGGGGCTGTTCGCCTACTACCGCTATGCCGAAGCGAGCATGATCCTGACCTGCCGCACGCCGGACGGCACCGGATCGGGATGGGCTGGGACCACGGGGATGAAAGACGTCACTCAGATTGACGCCGCGGCGATCAGCGAGACTGCTGCGGCCAAGGCGCTCACCTCGCGCAAGCCGCGGGCCCTCGAGCCGGGCACCTACACCGTCATTCTCGAGCCACGGCCGGCAGCGCGCTTCCTCTCGCTGCTGCTCTTCTCGCTCAACGCCCGCTCCGCCGAGGAAAGTCAGACCTTCATGAGCGGTACCGAGCGGGGCAGCACCAAGATCGGCGAGAAGGTCTTCGGCGACAACGTGACGATCAAGAGCGACATCGGCAACACCGTGCTCCGCCAGACGCCCATCGGCCCGGACGGGCTCGCCGCCTCCTCGGTCACCTGGGTCGACAAAGGGGTGGTGAAGAATCTCGCCTACGATCGATTCTGGGCGAGCAAGCAGGCGAAGATCGCGACCCCGGCGTCACCGCAGATGAGCCTGGTGATGGAGGGCGGCGACCAGACGATCGATCAGATGATCAAGTCGACGCGCCGCGGTCTGCTCGTGTCGTTTTTCTGGTACATCCGCCCGGTCGACAACATCCGGCTGCTCAACACCGGCATGACGCGGGACGGCCTGTTCCTGATCGAGAACGGCGAGATCGCCGGTCCGGTGCAGAACTTCCGGTGGAACGACGGCCCGGCACGCGGCTTCAACAACATCACCGCGCTGGGCAAGCCGGTCCCGATGCATATCGGCGAGGCCTACGACACTCCCGGGACGGCACTCGTGCCGCCGATGCGGATCGAGGACTTCAGGATGACGTCGATCTCGCCGGCCGTGTAGCCAATTGGCCTGCACCTCTGATTCGGCTGTCGGTGAGTCTCTGTCTCGGCCAAGACGATGATTGCCTCCACCATGCGGCGGCTGGCCACGCTCGTGCTGCTGCTCGCCGTCGCGAGGAGTCCGCTCGCCGCTCAGGATCTCGAGCCGCGGGCGTATTCGGCGTCGCCAATCGGCACGACGTTCGTCGTCGCCAGTGTCGGCCGCTCGACCGGCAACGTGCTCCTGGATCCTTCCCTGCCGATCGAAGACGTCAACGCGCGAATCGGCGTCCTGACCGCCGGGGTTGGCCAGACGTTCGACCTTCTGACCAGGACAGCTCTCATCACTGTGGCCGTACCCTATGGGCGTGCCAGGGCGTCTGGTCGCATCCAGGAGAACGCCGCCGAGGTGACCCGGGTAGGCTTGGCCGACGCCCGCGTGAAACTGTCCGTCAATCTGTTTGGCGATCGGGCCCGCCGCCTGCCTGCATTCGCCAAAGCCCCACGGTCCACCATCGTCGGGGCGAGTCTGACAGTAGGGGTGCCGACCGGCGAATACTTTCGCGACCGCCTGGTCAACCTTGGGTCACACCGCTGGGCCGTCAAGCCCGAGGCTGGCGTGTCGGTGCCGCTCGGGCGCTGGAATGTCGATGGCTACGCCGGCGTCTGGTTCTTCGGCGCCAACGACGAGTTCTACCCAGGGTCGTCGCGTCGCACCCAGAATCCGGTCCTGGCAACTCAGGGACATGCGAGCTACACCTTCCGTCCCAGGATGTGGGCCGCCGTCGACGCAACGTGGTACACCGGCGGCAGGACGACGATTGATGGCGTCGCGAAAAACGATCTGCAGCGGAACTCTCGTCTCGGCGCCACGATGTCCGTTCCCATCGGTCCGCGGCAGTCATTGAAGGCCGCCGTCAGCAAGGGCGCCACGACCAGAGTTGGCGGGGACTTCACCACGGTTGCCGTGGTCTGGCAGATGACGTTTATCCGGCGCTGAGGTCAGCCCGGCGAGTCTGGTAGGCTGCAGTCGTGCGCGAGATTCTCGACCCGCTGCTGGACGCACAGCGTCGATCCGGATTTCCTGACGTCGCCGGCGCACATGCCGCCGCGACCATCCCGCTCACCGACCGCCTCGTCAACGACCTCATCGGCAAGCTGTTGCCACCCGGCGGTCCCGTTCGAAGCGTCGTGCTGCAGGCTCAGGACGGCGATCAGTTCGTCGCCAATCTCCAGGTCGCACTCGGACCGATCGGGCTCCCGGTTCGACTGAACTTTGCCATCGAGTCTCAGCCTGACTTTCCCGAACGGCCGACCCTCGGCCTGCGGCTGAAAAACCCCGCACTGTTGACGCGCTTCGGGGCGCTCGTGTCGGTCTCGAGCCGCCTGCCCCCCGGGATCACGATCCGTGAGGATCTCATCCAGGTAGACCTCGCGATCCTGCTCGCCCGCTACGACGCCGCCGAGGCTGGCCGTTACGTCAGGGAGTTGCGCGTCACGACCAGCGCGGGGAAGTTCGTCCTGAGCTTGCGCGCAGCTGTCGATTCGCGGTTACAGTAAGGGGACCTCGCGGTTCGATCGCGCTGGTCGCGGTCGGGGTCGTCACAGGAGAAGACGATGATTACGAGACGACGATTCGTGGAATCGGGTGTCGCCGGCCTGGCCGCGCTGGCTGGACTGGCGCCGTTCATCGAGCGATTGAGCGCGGCCGAGACCTTCGAAGTCGTGCACACCGACGCCGAATGGCGCAAGCTCCTGACCCCCGATCAGTACTCCGTGCTTCGACAGGAAGCCACGGAGCGTCCGTTCAGCAGCCCGTTGAATCATGAGAAGCGGAAGGGGACCTTCGCCTGTGCCGGCTGCGCCCTCGCCCTGTTCTCCTCGTCGACGAAGTTCGACAGCGGGACCGGCTGGCCCAGCTTCTGGGCGCCGCTCGACAACGCTATCGGCAAGAAAAACGACTCGTCGCTGGGAATGGTTCGAACGGCGGTGTACTGCCGGCGATGCGGCGGCCATCAGGGGCACGTGTTCGACGACGGGCCGAAGCCGACCGGACTCCGCTACTGCATCAACGGTGTCGCGCTGAAGTTCACGCCCGCGGAGCCCTGATCGACCGCGACGCCGCGGACCTCACTGAATGATTCTCAGATTCGTCGGCGACGCGGGCGCCAACCCGCCGAAAACCGCGACCCCAGTCTGGGTGCCGACATAGACGCGTCCGTTGACGATGGTCGGCGTGATGAACTTGTTGCCAGCGCCGAAGCTGTCGCGGCCGCCGGCCGCCTGCGTCGAGTTGTACAGCTCGACCGTCAGGTTGGTAGCGTTGTAGGCGTGGAGCACCGCTGGGCTCGAGTTCTCGACCGCCCAGAGGATGGCGTTCGAGGTGCCCGATGCGGAAATTGCTGGCGTCGTGCCGGGATACGGAAAGGTCTTGGCGGTCTTCGATGACGGTGTCGACGCCACTCGGGCGCTGGCAATCGGGAAGGCTTTGATCGAATCACCGACGGATCCGTAGTAGAGCGTGCCGTTGAAATACGCGGGCATTGAGAAGACGCTGCCGGACAGCGCGCCGCTGATGTCCTGGTAGTTCAGGTTCGACGACGAATTCCATTTCCCCATCGCGTCGCGATCGACCACGTAGATGTGCGAGTCCTTGCCCGCGCCGACTGCCAGGTGCTTGACGTGCGACGAGGCGTCGACGAAATCCGGGAGGACCAGCGCTCCGCCAGAGCCGAGATCCGTATCAGCGTTGGACTTCGACACGGTGTCGAATGTGGCGAAGTAGTCGGCGACAGCAAGGCCGCCCGCGGTCGAGACCTTGAGGAAGGCGTTGCCGAAGTTCTTCTGGTTGGGGAACCCGTTACCGTCGAGTGTCGTGTCGAACGTGCCGTTGCCGTCGAGCAGATAGAGATTGCCTGACGGATCCGCCGCGGGCCCGGCGCCCGCCATCCAGAAGGCACCACGCGAGCCATTGGGCGTGACGTTCAGCACCGCGGTTTGCGCCAGCGTTGTCGGATCGTAGGCCATGATCCATCCGGTGTACGGATCGATGTCGCAATGAGACGTCCAGGCGATGATCAGGCGTCCGTTGACCATCGACAGCGCCGAGCGGGCTTCGTACTGCTTCGGATCGAACGGAACGGTGACACCGTTACCGCCGACGCCCGACCCGGGAACGCTCGCGGCCACGTCACGCGGCCCGCCGAAGAGCTGCGCTCCGGTCGCGACGTCGAGCGCATTGACCCGCTGCGCGTACGCTGAGCCGTTCTTGACCATGGAGACGACGTAGATCGCGCCGTTCGGCCCGCGCGATCGATCGATGACCGGCGTTGAGGTGACGCCGATTTCCGGGACCACCTGATTGCAGCTGCGTCCGTCGCTCGGTGTCTCTCCGGGGCCGAGCAGCGAGACGAACCAGATCACGGTTCCGGTGTCGGCGTCGAAGGCATACATGCTGTCGTGCTCGGTTGCGACGTAGAGCACGTTCTTCGTGCCCTGTCCGGGTATCGGAACGGAGGACAGGAAGAGCGGCTGCGCATCGACCTTGCCGTCGGTCGAGTAGATGGCCCGCTTGCCGAAAGAGGTGAAATTGACGTTTGCCAGCGTCAGCGTGGTTTCGCTGAGATTCTGACCGGTGCGGGCGACGTCGTTGTGATAGGTCACGACGTCAACGCCAACCGTCGAGACGCGGCCTGCGGCGGCGGCCACGAGGGCGGCCGTCAGCGCGGTCACACAGACGAAAGGTAAGGCGCGAGCAGGTTTCAGCATAAGTGCGCCGGCGCGGACGCAAGGGTCGAGCCAGCTGAACGTTCCACGGAACTCCCAGATTCTCAAGAGGATCCACTGGCTGAGCACCCTAGCGCTCGAGAAACGGCTTACAAATAATGTCGAACCCACACGGGGATCACCGCTCGAGTACCGCATCCTCTTTCCCGTGAACTCCCGTCCCTGAACCCCGCGACTAGCGCGCCAGCGCTTTCACCAGGCGGTATTGAAACTCGAGCCCCTCGAAGTACTGTTTCACGCCAACCCGCTCGTCCCGCCCGTGCTCGCGGATGTCGTCGATATCGCTGAACGTGCCGTCTACGCCGTAGGTAGGGATGTCGGCATTGCGCAGGAACAGACCGTCGGTCGCGCCGGTGCTCATCACCGGCACCACGACGACGCCGGGGAACATCTCCTTCGTCAAGGCCTCGACTGCGGCCAGCACGTCCGGGCGAAGCGGCGACGCCTTGCTCGGCGTCGCATCGCCGACGAAGGACACCGCGACCTTCGGGTCGGCGACGATGTGGATGAGGGAGTCCTTGACCGATTCGGGTGAGACGCCGGGGAGGATTCGGCAGTTCACGTTCGCCGTGGCGAGCTGGGGCAGCGCATTGTTGGCGTGTCCGCCCGCCAGCCGCGTTGCCACGCACGTCGTGCGCATCATCGAATTCCAGTAGGGCACCTGCGCGGAGAGTCGTGCCGCGGCAACCGGATCGGGGGTGGGGCGAGCGACGGCGCGCATGTCCTGCGCCACCTTCGGGTCGGCCTCGACCATCGCGGAGCGTTCGAAGTATTGCCGCGTCACGTCGTTCAGCTGCACCGGGAACTCGAACGTCGCCAGCCGGGCCAGCGCCTGCGAGAGGTGATAGATCGCGTTGTCCTTGATCGGCAGCGAGCTATGGCCGCCGGAATTGACCACTTCGAGCTTGAAGTCCTGGTAGACCTTCTCGCTGGCCT
This sequence comes from uncultured Acidobacteriota bacterium, assembly GCA_963771415.1. Classification (GTDB taxonomy): domain Bacteria; phylum Acidobacteriota; class Vicinamibacteria; order Vicinamibacterales; family 2-12-FULL-66-21; genus CAWAZT01. The sequence goes on from CAVYTI010000003.1 coordinate 83,557, forward strand.
GCACCTCGTTGGACAGGTACTTACCCTTCCGCATCGTGCCCCCGCCGCCTTCGTTGATGGCCAGCTCCGCGTCGATCAGGTCGCGGTGATTCTTCACCAGCCAGGCGACCCCGTTGAAGTCGCCGCCTTCTTCGTCAGCGGTCAACATCAGAATCAGGTCGCGACTCGGCGCGAACCCTTCTTCCTTGAGGCGAATCAGGTTGGCGAGGAACTGCGAGGCCATGCCCTTGTCATCGCGGGTGCCGCGGCCATAGAACCAGCCGTCCTGCTCGAGGAAGGTGAACGGATCGATCGACCAGTCCTCCCGCTTCGCTTCGACGACATCGAGGTGGGCGAGCAGGAGCAGCGGACGCTTGGCGCCGGTCCCGTGGAAGCGGGCGACCAGGTTGTGCTTCCGGGGATTGGGACCGATGACCTGAAGATCGGCGTCCGGCCAGCCGGCAGCCTTGAGCCGAGCGGCGGCGGCGTCGGCGGCGGTGGTGACGTTACCTGCCGGCGTGTCCGTCGTGTTGATCTCGATCAGCTCCTTGAAGATCGCGCGTGCCCGCTGCTCGTAGGGCGTCGATTGCGCGCCGAGCTCGGCGACGAGAAGGATGAACAGCAGACACGCAAGCAGGTAGCGCATGGTCGTGATTATAGGAGAAACATCGGATGTGAATCGGTATGATGCCGGCACGGTCGAGCGACGTGTCGAGCCCCAATTCTTCCGCGCGCGTGTCCGAGCGGTCTACTGACGGTGTCGGGACCATCTCCAACGGCGGCCGCTGGGCCATCGTCGGCCTCCTGTTCGTGGCGTCGCTGATCAACTATTTCGATCGCGCGACGATCGCCTTCGCGCTGCCGCTGATTTCAAGAGACCTGCACCTCGGCCCGGAAGCCAAGGGCGTTCTGCTGTCGGCGTTCTTCTGGTCTTACGCGCTGATGCAGATTCCGATGGGCGCGCTGGCCGATCGAGTCAACCTGCGCTGGCTCTACGCGGTGTCGTTCACGTTGTGGTCGATCTCGCAAGGCCTCATGGGCCTGGCGGGAGGCCTCGGTACGCTTATCGTGTTCCGGATGCTGCTCGGGATCGGCGAAGCGATCTATCTGCCCGGCGGCTCGAAGATCGTGAGCCTGTTGTTTCTCCCGGCCGAGCGGGGACTGCCGTGCGGCCTGTTCGATGCCGGCACGCGGACGGGACTGGTGATCGAAGGCGTGCTCGTTCCCTGGATGCTGACGCACTACGGCTGGCGCACCAGCTTTGCGTTCGTCGGGTTCGCGGCGCTGATCTGGCTGCTGCCCTGGTTTCTGCTGACGCCGCGGCGGCTGCAAGGGGAACGCCGGCAACGATCCGTTTCGCAATCGCGCGGGTTCATCGCCGCAGTCGTGACCCTGGTCACCAACCGCAACCTGCTCGGCATCTGCCTCGGCTTCTTCTGCTTCGACTACTACTGGTATTTCCTGGTCAACTGGCTGCCGGACTATCTGGTGACCGCGCGCGGCCTGACGCTCATGACCGCCGGGATTTACGCGGCGCTGCCGTACTTCGTGTTCGGGTTGAGCGAGCCGATCGGTGGCTGGATCGCCGATCGGTTGATTGCGGTCGGCTGGAGCGAGACGCGCGCCCGCAAGTCGATCGTCACCATTGCCTTCCTGACCGGCCTGTTCCTGATTCCAGCGGCGCGCGTGAGCACCCCGGGGACGGCCGTCATCCTCATCATCGGGGGGTGCCTCGTCGGACTGGCCACCGGCAATCTCCTGGTGATTCTGCAGAGTTGTGCGCCGCCCGATGAGATCGGGCTCTGGACCGGCGTCTACAACTTCGTCGGCAACATCGCCGGCATCCTCTCGCCGCTCATCACCGGCTTCCTCATCGCGAGGACCGGATCCTACGTGCCTCCCTTCATGCTCGCCGCGGCGCTGATCGCCATCGGCCCTCTTGCCTTCTGGCTCATCGTCGGCGAGTTGACCGCCGTCGACCGCGGCGTGTCGAGCTGATTCCCTGTCGCGCCTTTCTTAGGCGGCGGGAGGCTTCGCTGACGGCAGCGTCGCGGAGCTCCCGCTCGCCCGCCCGCCGGAGAGGATCTCCACCGACGCTTCCTCCGCGTGGTCCAGGTCCTTCTCGAGGAAGTAGTTGAGGAAGGTCCGGATCACGGCAATCGCGCCGAGCTCGCCGATGTCGATCCAGGTCGGCGAGATGACGCTGCCGATGATATCGGCGGCGAGCTCGAACTCGAGACCCAGGAGCAGCCAGACGCCAAATCGACGCCAGAGCGCCTTCCGTTCCCCGTGGGTGGTGCCGGGCGTGACGACGATCCACAGCAGCCGGGCGAACGAATCGACGGCGCCGAAGAAGACGATGAGAACGGCGGCCGCTTCGACCAGCAGGCTGGCGAACTTCGCCGCCTCTGCGAACGTGTGCTCCATGTGACGTTCCTCTCGCTCCCGGCGGCCGGGAGCAGGCGATGAGCGCCGATGACGTGGTCGCGAATATATCGAGCGGGTCCGAGGGTGCCTATTGTCTCTTGGTGTTACGGGTGTGCGCCGACGCTTGCCGCACCTGACGGCTCTCGGGTGACAATGTGGCGGTGAACGACGCCGGTGATGTCCTGACGGGAGTGCCGCGCCTCGGCAGCAGGGTCTACTACGGGTGGGTCGTGCTGGCGGTCGCGGCGCTGGCGATGGTCGGCACGCTGCCCGGGCGGACGCAGGGGCTGGGCCTCATTACCGAGCCGCTGCTCCGCGACCTCGCGGTGGATCGGGTGCGCTTTGCCGAGATCAACCCCGGAGCGCCACGACATCTCGCATGTCGACAGAGGTCGGCGATAGTCTCTGGCGATTCAGCCGGTTCTTCATTGCGCGGCGTCAACGGTGAGATTCCGTCTCTCGTTGTCTCTCCGCCTCGATGCCTTGACGCTCTACACATCGATGTGTAGGATACCTTGGTATGCCGCAGACGCCGCGGGCCGACCTCCTCCAGGGCACGCTCGACATGCTCATTCTGAAGGTCGTGGCGCTGGGCGCGATTCACGGCTACGCCATCGCGCAGCGCCTCGAGCAGATGTCGGGCGCCGTGCTGCAGGTGCAGCAGGGCTCTCTCTACCCGGCGCTTCATCGTCTTGAAAAGCGCCGCTGGCTTCGCGCCGAATGGGCCGAATCGGACACCGGGCGCGAGGCGCGCTTCTATACGCTGACGGCGCTGGGACGCAGGCAGCTTGACGAGCAGCGCGCCTACTGGGACCGCCTGTCGGCGGCGATCACCGGCGTGCTCCGCACGGCGGAGTAGCCGATGTGGTTCCACAGGCGCTGGCTGGAAGATGCCAGGCGGGACGTGGCCGGGTGGATTCCGGCACGGCGCGCCGCCACCGTCGATCCACTCGTGGCGCTGCGGCACGAATAGTCGTCACCGTCGCTGACTCCTCTTGACAAACTAGATAACGTGGCTATGCTGTGCTTTCATCTAGTCTGGCTAGATGAGCGGAGGATCAATGACTCTTCCGGGCCCGCGCGGTGAACGGTGACGAGGTGGCTGCGACGCCTGTTGGGGGCCGCGCGAGCGCTGACTGGGCGATCGCAGCTGGACTTGGAGCTCGAGGCGGAGCTGCAGGATTTCGCCGAGCGCCTCGACGAGGATGGGCGCCGCCGCGGCATGAGCGCTGAGGAATCGGCCCGGTCCGCGCGCATCGCTCGCGGAAGCTTGACGGCGATCAGGGAGCGAATCAGCGACGTCGGCTGGGAGTCGATCGTCGACGGTCTCTGCCTGGATGTTCGTTGTGCGGTTCGCGGCCTGCGACGATCTCCCGGCTTCACGCTGGTGGCCACCGCGACGCTCGCGCTCGGCATCGGCGGTTCGGCCACCATCTTCAGCCTGGTGGAAGCCATCCTGCTCAAGCCGCTGCCGATTCGCGACCCCGGGTCGCTGGTCGTCGTTCGGGCGGGCGGACTCTACCCCGTATTTCAAGCGTTCCAGCAACACACCGACATCTTCACGAACCTGTGTGCCACCGGCGGCGTCACCACCCTCGACGTGGACATTCAGGCCGCGCGTGAGCGGGCCGACGTTTCCCTCGTCTCAGGCAGTTACTTCGCCACGTTGGGTGTGCCGGCCGTGACTGGCCGCGTCTTCTCTGCCACCGAGGACGTTCCCGGGCACGAGCCACCGATCGCGGTGGCGAGCGACGGTTACTGGCTGCGGCGATTCGGCCGCGATCCCTCGATTGTCGGTCGCGTCATCCGAATCAGCAATGTCGCGGTCACCATTATCGGTGTAGCGCAACCCGGATTCACCGGCGAACGGCTCGGCGCGTCGCCGGATCTGTGGATGCCGCTGTCGATGTGGGGGCGAGTCGTGCCAGGCCGCAACTTGCTCGAGAGCCCTGGTACAGCGTGGCTTCAGCTGTTCGGCCGAATTCGCCCAAGCCTCCCGCAGTCGGGCCTCCAGCCGGAACTGACGCACACGTTTCGCCAGGTCGTCACCGAGGTCTTCGGCCCGCAGGCTCCGCAAGATGTCCGGAAAGACATCGAACGCGCCACTGTCAGCCTCGAGCCGGCCGAACGGGGCGTATCCGACGTCCGCGCGAACCTGACGCGGCCGCTGCAGTTGTTGATGGGCGCGGTTCTGCTTGTCCTGTTGATCGGCTGCGCCAACATTGCCAGCCTGTTGCTCGCGCGTGCCCGCGCCAGCGCGCGCGAAGTCGATTTGCGCCTGGCGCTCGGCATCAGTCGCTCGCGGCTCGTCCGCCAGCTCCTGACCGAGAGCCTGCTCCTGGCCGCACTCGGCGGGACGCTCGGCCTGGCGATCGCGTGGGCCAGCCGCGGAGTCCTGCTCGCGCTCATTTCCAGCCAGGGTTCCGGAGTCGCGATCGAATCCGCAATCGACGAGCGCGTGCTCCTGTTCGTGGTGACACTCTCCTCTGTGACCGTGATTCTGTTCGGCCTCGTTCCCGCTTGGCATACGGCTCGAGCCAGCGTTGCCTCCCTTGGCGTCCGCCAGGACGCCGGCGGGCCGACGCGCCAGCGCCTCAATGCCTCGCTCGTCGTTTCCCAGGTTGCGTTGGCGATGATCCTGCTGACCGGAGCGGGCCTCTTCTCGCGAACCGTCGCCAATCTGCGCGACGTCGATCTCGGGTTCGTTCCCGAACGGCTGCTGCTCATGGACGTCAATTTTCACGTGCCTGGCCGTGTTGCCGATCGCGACTCGGCCGTCACTCTCCGCCTGCGCGACGGGATCCAATCGGCCTCTGGAGTCACCTCAGTCAGCTTCTCCGAGAATGGCCTGCTGATGGATCGAGACAACGGGTCGAACGTGATGCGTCCGGAGGAGATGGTCGGCGGCTCAGAAGGCTTTCCGCGCACGCACTGGGATGTCGTCGGGCCGGGCTACTTCACCACGCTCAACTCGAGCCTCGTCCACGGTCGCGATTTTAGCGCGGCTGACGATACGCGATCGCCGGCGGTGATCGCCATCAACGAAGCCATGGCGCGACGCTTCTTCGGCGACGCCAATCCGCTCGGGCGCCGTCTGCAGTGGGGCGACCGGCCGGTGCGGCCGCGGATCGTAGCGATCGTCCGCGACGTCAAGGCCGGCGGTCCGCGGGATAGCACGCAGCTGCGCTTCTACATCCCTTACCTGCAGCTGCCGCTGATTCGACCCGACTGGATCCCGGCCAGCGTCCGATATCTGATTCGGACCGCCGGGGAACCCTCCGGCGCGGCGCCGCTCCTGCGGTCCATCGTCGCGGCCGAGGATCCACAGCTGTCAATCGCGAGGCTGGAGATCGGTCCCGAGCTCGTGAGCCGAGCCCTCGCGCGTGAACGGTCGATCGCGACCTTGCTCGGCATCTTCAGCGTCTTCGCTGTCGGCCTCGCCTGCATCGGCCTCTACGGGCTCATCAACTATCAAGTGCTCCAGCGCAGGAGCGAAATCGGGATCCGCATGGCGCTGGGATCCTCTCCGCGGCGGGTCATGTGGACCGTGCTCGGTCCCGCTCTGAGGTGGACCACCGCCGGCGTCGCCATCGGAGTTCCCTGCGCGCTTCTTGCCGCGCGTATCGCGCGAGGTCTGCTCTTCGGATTGAGCGCGACGAATGGCTCCGTCGTGACGATCGCGGTCGCGGTAATGAGCCTGATGGGGCTCCTGGCAGCGTATCTGCCCGCCAGACGAGCATCGCGGATCGATCCGCTGGTCGCGCTGCGCGGCGACTGATCCGCCTTCAGAGATAGCTGAGCCACCACGCGCGCCTGGTCCGCTTCAGCTCGGCGAACCAGCGGCACAGTGGATACATCGCCACGACCACTCCCATCCAGACGACGTAGACAACCCACAGCGGGTAACCAAATCCAGCCGGAAACAGCGACGGGGGGCCGCCCATCGATGGAAGCGGATGGAAGAGAAACGTCAGCGATTCACGCCCGTAGCGAAACCAGGACATGACCGCAACGACCACGTGAATCATCCAGAAGTGGACGACGTAGAAGAAGAACGGCACGCGTCCGATGACGAGGAGCGGACGTTGCCAGGCAGCGGGAACGCGATCGAACCTGGCCAGCAGTAACAGCGCCGGCCCCAGCGTCATGAGCAGGAACTGCAGCGACGGCGGATACTTCGTCGTCCTGAGGAAAGAAAGAATGGTCATGGCGGTCGACGCCTGCCTCGACCAGGGCGCGGGGTCGCCGTAGAAGTCGACTGCGCGAATCACGACGAACAGCGCGACCAGCAGAAGGCCAAGGTTTCGCGTCAGGCGCTGGCGGCGCGCCGGTTCCATCACCGCCACCGGCCCGAACGCGAAGCCGGCCCCCATCACGGCAAACCACGGAACCAGTGGGTAGGCGACGATGATGACTAGCCCGGCCAGCATGACCGCGCCTGGCTGGTGCAGTAGATTCCACAATCCGGCGTAGGCGCCGAATCGGGAAGCTTGAACGCTGTCGAGCGTGTTGTGCAACCCGATCACGGCGAGGCAGACGATCAGCAAAAGAGGGTCAGGCAGTCGGGCCAGCAGGGCGAGCACCATCATCGAGAGTCCCAGCGCGGTCAGTACGATCAGCAGCACCGGGGTCCCCATACTGAACGAGAAGTTCATGGCCAGCCGCATCACGGTCAGTTCGATCACGATGAGCCAGAGCCCGCGGGTCCAGAGGAATGTGGTGAGGCGGCCGATTGAGCTGTCCCGCTCGAACCGCAGAAAGGCGCCGACTCCGGCCAGGAACATGAAGGTCGGTGCGCAGATGTGAGTGACCCACCGCGTGAGAAACAGAATCGGCGTCGTGCGGGTCAGATCCTCGGGCGCAAATGCCATGGCCCCGGCGTGTACGAAGTCGCGAGTGTGATCGAGCGCCATCACGACCATCACCAGGCCGCGCAGCGCATCGACCGCTGTCAGCCTGGCCGACCGTGTGGTTCCGTCGTATGTCGAGGCCATCGTGACGAGAGCGTCAGGAACGGAGAAGCATCACCGTACCACAAGAGTTCGCCGTGATTCTCGATCGAGACCCCGATGGCCGCCTTGTCTCTATATACTCGCGCGGGAGAAGTCGTTGTCTTCGACAGATCAGTACCGGGTCGATCGGGAGAGCGCGGGCGCTCGCGGCCGCTGGCCTCGATGTCTGAGCATTCCGCTGCTCGGCACCGCGTTGCTCTCGCTGTCACCCATGGCGATGGCGCAGACGACCGCCGACGACACCGCGTCGCCGGCGCCCTCGTGGGAGGTTCGCACGGCGCTTGCCACCTACGTCGTGCCCGATGACGAGAACTACGTGCAGCCGACGGTTGCTGCTGACCGGGGCGCCCTCCACATCGAAGGGCGCTACAACTATGAGGACCGCCGCACCGTGTCCGGTTTCATCGGGTGGAACTTCGAAGCCGGTGAAAAGGTGAAGGTGAGTGTCACCCCGATGTTCGGAGGGATGGTCGGCGCCACCGACGGCGTCGTTCCGGCGCTCGAGCTCTCCCTCGAGATCGGCCGCGTCGAGTTCTACTCCGAGGGAGAGTACGTGCTCAACCTCGAGCATCGGCGTCGCCAATATCTCTACAACTGGTCGGAGCTCAGCCTGCGGCCGACCGAGTGGCTGCGCGCGGGGCTGGTGACGCAACGAACGCGGGTGCTCAACAGGCCACGGGATATTCAACGTGGCCTTCTCACCGGCGTCACCATCGGAAAGTGCGAGGGAGTGTTGTACTTCTTCAACCCCGGTTCATCCGACCACTACCTCGTCGCCTCCGTCAGCGTGCAGTTCTAGTCATGGCGCGGCTCCCGGACATAGCTTCCGATCGTGGTCGTAAGCGGCGAGCGCATCAATCGGCCGCGGCACGCTGAAAGGTACCGTCCACGACCCGGACGAAGGTTCGCTCTTCACGGAGGATGAAGCGCTTGCTCTGCGCGGTGTTGAAATTCGCCCGTCCTTCCTCGTCCCTCTTCAGACGGGATCGGTAGGCCTGGTACGCAGCCAGGCTGTCGAAGGCGATCAGGCCCCAGGCGATGTCGTTGGTGCCCTCGTCTGGCAGGAAATAGCCGAGCAGATTCCCGCCGCAGCGCGGAATGATATCCCCCCACGTTTTCGCGTATTCCTCGAAGGCCTCGCGTTGGAACGGATCAATCTGATAGCGGATGAAGCAGACCGTCATGAATGGACTCTGACAGTTGTCGGTCCGGCGTGCTTCGTTTACCATCAAACAATGAATGTACTGCAGCCCGACGCGGCGGCATCGTCAATTGCCGCAGCCATCGGCGAGCCCTCTCGCGCCCGCATGCTCTACAGCCTCGTTGACGGCCGGGCTCGGACGACGACCGAGCTGGCCGCTACCGCTGATGTCACCGCCGCGACCGCCAGCGTCCATCTACACCGATTGAGGACGCAGGGGCTGGTCCGCGTCTTCGAGCAGGGCAAGCATCGGTATTACACGCTCGCCGGAACGGAGGTCGCCGCGGCGTTGGAGTCGCTGAGCGTGCTCGCCGGGGGCGATCGGCAGGCGTTCGTGTCTCACACCCCACCACGACTGCGACACGCGCGAAGTTGCTACGACCATCTGGCCGGAACGCTGGGGGTGCTCCTGCACGATCGCATGAAGAAGGCACGCTGGCTCGCTGGATCCGGCGATAGCACCGACTACGGCGTTACAGCAACCGGCGGCGGCAACTTTGCCGCCATGGGCATCGATGTGGAGGCGACGCGCGGCTTGCGACGGCGATTCGCGTTCGCCTGTCTCGATTGGAGTGAGCGCCGACCGCATCTGGGCGGGGGATTGGGTGCGGCGCTGCTCACGGCCTTGCTCCAACGCCGCTGGGTGACGCGGGAGCTCGAGAGTCGAGTGCTCGCCATCACTCCGGTCGGCAGGCGCGAGTTGTCCCGGCGGTTCGATCTCGACGCGAATGCGTTCGACGTCCACCCTTCGGTCGCGCATGAGGCTGCATCGAGGACGTCGCAACGTGCATGAACGGACTCCCCCCATCTCATCCTTTGGCGAGGTCGGGACCGCTCGCGACGCGGTCCTCGGCGAGACCGAGATCGATGGCATCACCGCCTTCGGGCCGTCATCGATGACGATCCGCACGTCCCGCGGGTCAAGCCGGGCTATCACGAGGCGGTTGCGGCGGCGCTGCGGCAGGTGATCAAGGAGACGTTCGATTCGCACGTGACCGACACGTCGCGCAAGACGCTCATACCGGAACGGTGGGCGCCCGGTCGCGGTTCGCTCGGTTACGCGCTCAACGAGCCATCGGGGCAGCGGTCGGGGTACTGACGCCAGGTGCCATCGATGCGCGCGGCCGCCGTCACTCGCGCAGGATCTGATGGACGAACGACACCGCGATCGATCCTTCGCCCACGGCTGACGCGACCCGCTTGATGTTGCCGCCTCGGACGTCTCCGACTGCCAGGACCCCCGGCAGGCTGGTCTCGAGCAGGTGCGGTTGTCGGGCGAGCGGCCATTTCGCCGCCGCGAGATCGTCCAGGGTCAGATCCGTTCCGGTCTTGATGAAGCCTTTTGCGTCGAGCGCGATGCAGCCCTGAAGCCATTTCGTGTTCGGGATCGCCCCCATCATCAGAAACACGTGCTTGATCGGGTGGGTCTCGATCCGGCCGTTCTGATTGTTCCGCCACTGAACGCTCTCGAGCTGTTTGTCACCGTCGAGGGCGACGATCTCGGTCATGGTGTGCAGCACGATTTTTGGATTCTCTTCGATGCGGCGAATCAGGTAGCGCGACATCGATTCGGCCAGCCCTCGCGACCTGACGAGAATGTGGACGCGTTCGGTCGACTGGGAGAGGAACACCGCGGCCTGACCGGCGGAGTTGCCACCGCCGACAACGATGACTTCCTCGCCGTTGCAGAGCTGCGCTTCGACGAACGTGGCGCCGTAGTAGACGCCGGTCCCCTCGAACGCGGCAAGGTTGGTGAGCGGCGGCCGCCGGTATTCGGCTCCCGTTGCGATGATGATCGTTCGCGCCGGGACCTTGGCGCCGCCATCGATCTGCAGCGTGTACGGCTTACGGTTGCAGGTCAGCTCGGTCGCGCCGTTGGCGATCAGAATCTGCGCGCCGAACTTCTGCGCCTGCGTGTAGGCGCGCGCCGCCAGCTCCTGTCCCGAGATCCCGGTCGGGAAACCCAGGTAGTTTTCGATCCGCGAGCTCGAGCCAGCCTGCCCTCCAGGCGCGTTCACCTCCAGCGCCAGCACGTCGAGCCCTTCCGACGCGCCGTAGACCGCTGCCGCCAGCCCGGACGGTCCGGCACCGACGATGACGACGTCGCGGACGTGCGTGCGATCGATCGCATCGTTGAAGCCAAGGCAGCGGGCGATGTCGGCATTGGTCGGATTGCGAAGCGCCAGCTCGCCGCGGCAGATCAGGACCGGGATGTCGCCGATGGCCACCTGAAAACGATCCAGCAGCTCCTGGACGTCCGCCTCGCGGTCCAGATCGAGGTAGGCGTAAGGATGTCCGTTGCGCGTCAGGAACTCCTTGACCCGCAGCGTCGCCGCCGAATGCGACGATCCGATGAGGACGGTGTCGCCGAGGCCGGCCATGATCAGCTCGACCCGGCGAAGGATGAACGCGCGCATCAGGATCTCGCTGAGCTCCGCGTCGGTCTGGATCAGCTCGGTCATCTGTTCGCGCGTCAGCTCGAGCACACAACCGGCGGTGCGGACCCTGGCGCGAAACAGCGCCCGACGCCCCGAGATCATGTTCACCTCGCCGGTGAACTGCCCGGCGGCATGCACGGTGATCAGCGTGTCGCCCGTCCGTGACGGCCTGACAACCTCCACCTCACCCGCCGAAACGACGAAGAACGGCACCACCTGATCGCCCGCCTCGATCAGGATGTCTCCGGCGCTGACGCTGCGCGGACGGCCGTGCGCGGCGACGCGCGCGACCTGCGCCGGCGTCAGGATCGGAAAGACGTGGTCGCTGCGGGCTCCGAGGACGGGCGGTGTGACGCTGTCGGCCATGATCGTCTGTCTGCTAGGGCTGGTGCGCCGGGGGCGTGGCGCGCGCCAGGATGGCATCGGCCTCGAGAGTCTTCGAGCTCATATCTATTCCTCCAGGAGAGGCGGTCGCCTCGGCAGCATGACGTCGGGCGGCGTTGCACCGATCGTATCGCGGCCGTCGGGCTCCGTGGTCAATCGATCGACGGACGAGCTGCCTCTACGGCCTGGTCGGCTCGACGTCTCCGTAGAATTTCCAGCTCGCCTGGTAATCACGCGTCAGCGGACTACCCTCCAGGGTCGTGCGCATCATCTCGATCGGCATCGCGCCCTCATGGAGAAACGCGTCGTTGAACTGCTTCAACGTCATCTTCTTCGAGTCCACCACCTCGTGCATCAACGAGCGAATCTGCAGCGCGCCCAGCATGTAGCCCGCCTGATAGAGCGGCGAATAGCCGCCCGCGAACGAGCGGCGGACTTCTCCTTCGGCCGTGAACCGGTCGTGGCCGACGTGATCCATCAGGTACTGAATGCACTGTTCGGGCGTCCAGCGGCCGAGGTGGAAGTTGAGTGAGAAGACGATGCGGGCGCATCGGTGCATGCGCCAGAAAAGCGCGCCGACACGATCCTCCGGCGACGCCTGGAATCCCTGATCCCAGAGCAGGAACTCCCAATAGAGCGCCCAACCTTCGACCAGGAACGGTGTGTCGAACAGACTCCGGTGCGTGTTGTAGCGCTGCGACATGAAGCCCTGCAGGGAGTGTCCGGGGATCAGCTCGTGGAAGACCGTCGCATGAGAGAGGTGCGGCCCGTTGCCGCGCATCACCATCAGGCTGTCTTCCTCCGACATCGTGTTGGTCGGATAGGACACCTGAATCGACTCGCCGCCGAGGAAGAACGGGTTCACGCGCATCGCCGCCGGCGGCATCATCGTCATCCGCCACTGATCCTCGGCGAGCGGCGGGACGGTGATGAGGTCGTGCTGTTTGACGAACGTAATCGCCTGCAGGGCCAGATCGCGGACCAGCTGCGGCTGGGCACCGCGGGGAACGTAGATGTTCTTGACCTTCTCGAGCGCCTTCTTCCAGTCGTCGCCGAAGCCCAGCTCGCGCGACGCCTTCTTCATCTCGGTCTCGCACCACGCGTACTCGCGATTGCCGATCTCGATCAGCTGTTCCGGCGTGTACGGGATCATTTCCCCGCGCAGGTCTTCGAACATGCCGTCGCGGCCAATCGGATCGCCGATGATCGGCCCTTCGTTCGCGCCGGCAGGCGTCTGCCCGCCGCGACCGCCGCCATCGCGCCGGCCCGTGCCGGCTGGCAGCCCGGCAACCTTCTCGCGGAGGGTCCGGGAGTAAGCGCCGAGCGCGTCGGTCAGCGCGCCATAAGGCTTGGGCACCGCCGCGGTGAAGGCAGGGTCGTAGCCGTTGAAGAAGTTGAACCACTGGCTCATCGCGTCGGCGAGCGCGTCGATTTCCTGGGCCGCACGGACCGCCGTTATTGGAGAGGTCGCCGCACGGCCCGGCAGCGCCGCCGCGGCCGTGCTGACCTTCACTGAAATGTCCCCGAGCGCCTTGACCGCCGCGTCGGCCGTGATGAAGTCGAGGCGCTGGCGATTTTCGGCCAGCGTGATGATGTCATCCGCGAAGGGCAGAAGAGGCGCGATGTCGCGCTGCACTCGATCCTCGCGGCCGAGCAGCGCGATCTCGTAGTCGATCCGCGTCCGCAGCAGCACGTAGTCCGCTTTCCCCTCCTGCGACAGCCGATCGAAATCAGTGTTTCGCAGCGTGTCCAGCCAGGCCTGGTAGAACGTCTGGAGCCGGGCGCGCCGCGTCGGCGATCCCGGGACGACGTAGAAGCGCAGGATCGCGCCGCGATCGAGGCGGTAACGTGACACCAGATCCCGCAGCTCGCTCGTCGCCGCGCTCAGCGCCTTCGGATCGACGGCATAATCGGTCGGCGAGGAAAACGAACGGGTTGCATGGGGTGGGCCTTGGGCGACGAGAGCGACCGTTCCAACCGCGAGAAGAAGCGAGGCACAGGCAACCAGACGCCGCAGGCTCATGAGTAATCTCCGCGCAAATTCTATCCGGTGAGGCGCCTTACGCGTTCTCGGCGACGGCTCGGCGACGACGCCGGCCTCGTGTTCGCTGGCTGGCGACGCAAATAGTCCCGAGTCCCCAGTCCTTCGCCCCTTGTCCGGTCGCCGGTTGTCGGTGCTCGGTCCTCGGTTCTCGTTCTGAAAATTACATAACTGTCGCCGTCCCATCGAATTCGTCGGTGGCTTTTTTCCCGATCTGCGGGAATCGGGCGGGTTTTTGCGCGGTACGACGGTCCCAAGGTTGCTTAGTTGGACCGCCTCCCAAGCGAGAGCTATGGACTTCCGCGAGTACGCAGCCAACGAGACCGCCACTTCGATCACTTCTCTCTTTGCCGCGTCTGCCGAGGCCTCTCGGCAGCAGCTGGACGGCCTCCGCGCTGCGCTCGACGCGACGACCCAGGCGCTCGAATCGACGCTGCGTCCATCGTCGAAGCTCGAACGGGACATCGCGACACTGGTCGACCATTTGACGGCCGCGGCCACGGTCGCCGCGGAGCAGGCCGCCAAGCAGGTGTCCGACGCCGCCCAGGTGGTGCACGACGACCTCTCCTCCCAGCTGCATACGAGGACCAAGGAAAAAGAAGCCCTGCTCATCCTGCTGAAGGACACGCAGGCCCAGAACGACTCGCTGCGGCACCATCTCACCGACGCCGAGCAGCGCGCCGCCGCCGCCACCGGCGACCTCGCGCAGGCCCATGCCTCCCTCGAGAAGCTGGAGGGCCTTCGCGTCTCCCTCGCCTCGGCGCGCGACGAAGAGGCACGCGGCCGCTCGACCGCCGAAACCGCGCTTCGATCCACGCGCGAGCTGCTCGAAACGATCCGCGGCGGAGCTCGTGACCGCGACGGAAAGGCTCGAGCAGTCGGTTGCCGAACGGGCCAGCGCCGAAGACACGGCGAGCATCGCGCAGAGTCAGGCGGACGCGGCCGAGGCGAAGCTGAGCGCGGTCACGGATTTGTTCAAGGCGAGCGCGGCTCGGGTGAAGATTCTGGAGCGGACGCAGGCCGATCAGGAGCGCATCATCCGCGAGCTGCAGGCCAGACTGCAGAGCCCGTCGGCGGCGCCGGTCGTCCGCGCCTCCGCCGGTGATTCCGCCGGTCTTTTCGACGAGCTGCTGGGAGGTTTCCAGGCGCTCGAGGCAGCCCGCACCATCCCCGAGGTCCTCACGACGCTGCTCGAGCAGCTCGCGGCACAGTTCGCCCGCGTCGCCCTGTTCCGCGTCCGCAGCAATCATCTGCAGGGAGAGCATCAGATCGGCTTCGATGCGAAGACGGACATCGGCAAGGTCGTCATTCCGTTGGGGATGGATTCGTTGTTGACGAGCGCGGCCGGGTCAGGCCATGTCGAACGGTTGACGAGCACGGAGCTGTCGGACGCCAGCGGCGCCCTCTTCAGCGGCACGCCGACCTGCGCCCTCGCGCTCCCGATCGTCGTTGGCGACGACAAGCTCGCTGTCATCTATGCCGACGACTCGGGCTCTGGTTCGGATGAAGCGGGCGCCGAGGCCATCGAGACCAGCGCCCGTTTCGCGGACGCCATGCGGCAGCATGCGGTCGCGCTCCTGATGCGGCACACGAACGAGCTCAAGACGCTGGCCGAGCTCCGTGCCTACGCCAGCTCGCTTGTGCTCGAGATCGAACAGATGTACGTCTCCGACGTCGGTGCCGGCAAGACCGGCCACGATCTTCAGTCCCGACTCAAGGGCAACGTCGACTACGCGCGAAGCATCTACGCCAACCGCGTCTCGCTCGAAGGAGCGGACGCGGCGGCGCTGCTCGACGACCAGCTCGCGACGCTGGTCGAGACGCAACACTCGACGCCGTTCGGCGCCGACCTTGCGTCGATCGTCGGCCGACCCGACTCCAGGCGCTCCGCCGAAGCCTCCTGAGGCGCGTCCGCGCCATCGGCGTTCCCGAGTGCAAGCCGTTCCGCCCCTGGTGCCGGTGATCGTCACGGCGCTTGCCTCGCGGCGGGTGTGTCGATATCCTCTCGCCCAGCACCGACAACCATGATGGAGGCAGCCCCCATGCATCCGACCGACAACGCCTCGCGACGGTCCGTCATCCGCACGTTCTTTGCGTCGGTGGCGGCCGCCGGTGCAGGCCTCTTCGGCGTCGCTCATGCCCAGCCCTCGTCAGACGCCACGCCACAGATGACGAAGGCGACGTCGACCGACGACCAACCGGCCGGGGCCAAGCCGCCGCTGTTCTCGTCCTGGGTGACCTACGGCAACCTCGTCTTCATCGCCGGCCAGGGAGAGCACGGGCCGGGTGACATCACCGCCCACACCACCTCGGTGCTGAATCAGCTCGAGGCGCAGTTGAAGAAGGCGGGATCGTCGATGGACAAGGTGCTGAAGGTGAACGTCTACCTCGCCGACCTTCGCGACTACGACGCGATGAACGAGGTTTTTCGTGGCCGGTTCGGAGCGCATCCGCCGGTGCGCACGACCGTGGCCACCTACGGGGGCGTCCCCGGCAACTCACTCGTCGAGATCGACTGCATCGCGTCACGCTGAGCGGAAGAGACCGGGAGCCCCGCCATGTGGACCCGACGCACATTTCTTCAGCGTCTCTCGACCCTGCCGCTCGTCGGGGGGGCCGCGACCGCCCGTCTGGCGGCAGCTCCGGCAGCGGCCACCGCCCGGGACTACTTCAAGGAGCTCGGCGTCCGCCCGTTCATCAACGCTGCCGGCACCTATACGGCGATGACGGCTTCGCTGATGCCGCCGGAGGTGATGACCGCGATCAACTACGCCTCGCGTCACTTCGTGATGCTCGACGAGTTGCACGATCGGATCGGCGAACGCATCGCGACGCTGACCCGCAACGAGGCCGCGATGGTCACGTCCGGCGCCGCATCGGCGCTCACGCTCGGCACCGCCGCGATCCTCACCGGCCTTGATGCCGCCAGGATCGTCGCCCTGCCCGACCTGGCGAGCGTCGTGTCACTGAAGAGCGAAGTGATCATCCAGAAGGCGCATCGCTTCGGCTACGACCACGCCGTGAGGAATTGCGGCGTTCGCCTGGTCGAGGTCGAGAGCGTTGCCGATCTGGAACGGGCGATCAACGACAAGACCGCCATGATGCTCTTTTACAACAACAACAATCGAGAAGGGCAGATCCAGGACGAGGCGTTCGTCCAGCTTGGCAAGAAGCACAACGTTCCGACGCTGAACGACGCCGCGGCGGACGTGCCGCCGGTCGACAACCTCTGGAAGTACACGGCGATGGGTTTCGACCTGGTCGCGATTTCCGGCGGCAAGGGGCTCCGCGGCCCGCAGAGCGCCGGTCTCCTTCTGGGCCGCAAGGATCTCATCGCTGCAGCCCGCCTGAACGCCCCGCCCAACGGCAACACCATCGGCCGAGGCATGAAGGTCAACAAGGAAGAGCTGTTGGGAATGCTGGCGGCGGTCGAACTCTATGTCGCGAAGGATCACGCGGCCGAACGCCGTGAGTTCGACCGGCGGGCGGAAACCATCCGCAGCAGCGCAGCATCGGTGTCGGGCGTCACAGCGGAAGTGTTCGTCCCGGAGGTCGCCAATCACGTCCCGCACGTCCGCGTCAGGTGGGAGGCCAGCCGCGGCCTGAAGGCGGCGGATGTCGTCAAGGCGATGCGCGACGGCGATCCGTCGATCGGCACGCGCGCCGAGAACGAGAGCCTCGTGATCGGCGTGTGGATGATGCAGCCGGGCGAAGATGCCATCGTGGCGCGCCGGCTCAAACAGGTTCTGGCCGCGAAAGCGTGAACATGAAGAAGCTGACGGTCCTCGGCGTCGTCGTTGCCGGCCTGCTCGCCACGATGCACCTGGACGGTGTTCCGGCGCCGGGCAACGACCATACGACATGGCGTGACTACGCCGGTGGGGCGGACGCCTCGCAGTACTCGGCGCTCACCCAGATCAATCGATCGAACGTGAGCAGCTCTGCAGATCGCGTGGACCTATCCGACCGGTGATCCGGGCAACTATCTGTTCAACCCGGTCGTCGTCGACAACGTGATGTACCTGCTCGCCAAGAACAATTCCATCGTGGCGCTCGACGCTGCGACGGGAAAGGAGATCTGGACTCACGAGAACGCGCGCGGCCGGATCACCACCCACGGCCTCAACTACTGGGAGAGCACGGATCGCAGCGATCGTCGCCTGTTTTACTCGAACAACAGCCTGCTCCAGGCGCTCGACGCTCGTACCGGAAAGCCGATTCCAACGTTCGGGGTCAACGGCATCGTCGACCTGCGGGAAGGGCTCGGCCGCGACCCGTCCAGGATTTCAGTTCAATCGACGACCCCGGGGCACGTGTTCGAGAATCTGATCATTCTTGGATCAGCGACCAACCAGGAGTACGAATCCGCGCCCGGAGATGTCCGCGCCTACGACGTCCGCTCCGGCAAGCTGGCGTGGACGTTTCACACGATTCCGCATGCGGGGGAGTTTGGCTACGACACCTGGCCGCCCGACGCGTGGAAAACGGTCGGTGGTGCGAACAACTGGTCCGAGATGTCGATCGACGAGGCGCGCGCCATCGTCTACGTCCCGACCGCCAGCCCGAAATACAACTTCTACGGAGCCAATCGGCCCGGCGCCAACCTGTTCGGCGACTGCCTCCTGGCCCTCGACGCGCGGACCGGCAAGCGCATCTGGCACTTTCAGATGGTCCATCACGACATCTGGGATTGGGACAACGCCACCGCGCCGAAGCTGCTCACCGTCCGCCACGACGGCAAGTCCGTCGACGTCGTCGCCCAGGCGGGCAAGACCGGCTTCCTCTACGTGTTCGATCGCGTGACCGGCAAGCCGCTCTGGCCGATCGAGGAACGCGCCGTGCCGCGGTCGGACATGCCGGGAGAGGAGACGTGGCCGACGCAGCCCTTCCCGACCGCGCCGCCTCCCTTCGCGCGGCAGCGTTTCACCGAGCAGGACGTCAGCACGTTCATCGACGACCCGGCCGAGCGGGCGCGTCTCCTCGAGGACATTCGCGGCGCGCGCAACGAAGGCATGTTCACGCCTCCGGGTCTGCGCCCCACGATTCAGATGCCGGGCAACAACGGCGGCGCCAACTTCGGGGGCGCGGCCGTCGATCCGGTGCACGGCACGATGATCGTGGTATCGAAAGACTTCCCGGCGATGCTGAAGCTGGAACTGGGCGGCGCCAATGCGTCGGCATGGCGAGGCGCCCCGACCGCAGCACCGCCTGCCGGTGCGGCCGCTCCGCCGCCGTCCGACCCGAAATCCGCGCAGTACAAGAGCGGCTTCGGCTTCATCGTCACCAGCAGCGGCCTTTCCGCCATCGCGCCGCCGTGGACGACGATGACCGCTTACGACCTGAATGAGGGCACGATCAAATGGCAGACGCCGCTCGGCGAAGTGCCCGAGCTCGCGGCGAAAGGTGTGAAGACCAGCGGCTCGCACATGCCCAAGGTCGGCCCGGTGATCACCGCGGGCGGCCTGATCTTCGCCGGCACGCGCGACCGCGTCATCCGTGCGCTCGACGTCGATACCGGCAAGGTACTGTGGAGCGCGACCGTCGATGCCGGAATCGAAGGCATGCCGGCGGTCTATCAAATCGCCGGTCGCCAGTTCGTGGTGTTCTGCGCTGCCGCGCGAGCGACGACGCACACCCATTCGTTGCCGGGGCATCCCGCCTCGGACACGCCGATTCCGGGAGCGTACGTGGCGCTGGCGCTGCCCGCGAGCTCGACGCGATAGGGGCCCCTGGGTTCAGGCGAGAACGTCGCCGGCGGAAACAGTGGAGCGACGCATGCTGATCGATCGACGGGAATTCGTCGCACAGGCAGCGCTTCTCTCGGCGGTTGCCCCCGTCGTGACACAGGCTCGAACGTCCACTGCGGCGCCGCTGCCAATCCGGATCGGCATGACCGACTGGAATCTGGGGAAACGCGGCGACATCACCAAGATTGCGCTGGCGCGGGAGATTGGCCTCGACGGCATCCAGGTCAGCCTGACGTTTCCGACCGACGACAGCCCGCACCTGCGCGACGCCAGGACCCAGGCGGCGTTCAGGCAGGCGGCGCTCGAGCAGGGGATCCAGATCTGCTCGCTGGCGGTCGGGTCTCCAGGCAAGTCGCGACTGCCGCTGCACACCAATCCAGCTGCCGCCATTCTCCTCGTCGAAGCGGTCGAAGTCGCGCGCAATCTCGGCACGACCAACATCCTTCTTCCCATTCTTGGCGACAGCCACATCCACATGGACAACGCGCAGGAGGTCGACATCTTCGTGGCGATGATGAAGGAGGTCGCCCGCTACGCCGAGAAGGCCGGGGTCGTAGTCGCCCTCGAAGACTGGATCTCGGCGGACGACAATCTGCGGCTGCTGGATGCCATCGGCTCTGATTTCGTCGGCGTGTATTACGACGCGCGGAACATCAAGTCCCGCGTGCACGATCCCTACGGCGAGCCGACGCGCCTTGGCAAGCGCATCAACCAGGTGCACATCAAGAACGGGCCGAAGTTGATGCGCGACACCGACATCCTCGACTGGCCGCGGCTGGCGCAGGAGTATCACGATATCGGCTACCACGGCTGGTTCGTGCTCGAGACCGACGCGCCGACCAGTCTAATCGACGACACCAGGGCGAACATCGACTACGTTCGCAAGACGTTCCGGATGCCGGAGTGAACGAGAGACCATAGGTCTGCGATGGAGGAGCGTATGAGCAACAGGCAGCGGCGTCGTATCACACGGCGGCAGTTCGTCGGTCGGGCGCTGACCGCGGCCGGAGCGCTCGCCGTCGCGCCCGCCATCATCAGAGGCCAGAACCTTCACAACAAACTGAACATCGCGATGATTGGCGCCGGCGGTCGTGGACGCGACAATCTCAAGGGAGTGGCGTCGGAGAACATCACGGTCCTCTGCGACGTCGATGCCACCGCCCTGGACAAGACCGGCGCCCAGTATCCGGACGCCCGGAAGTACGCCGACTTCAGAAAGGTGTTCGACCGACCGCAGGACTTCGACGCGGTCGTCGTCAGCACCTGCGAGCATACCCACGCCTTCGCCACGATGCTCGCCCTGCGCGCCGGCAAGCACGTGTATTGCGAAAAGCCCCTGACCTACAACATCTCGGAGGCGCGGCTGATTCGCGAAACGGCGTCGCCGCTGAAGCTCGCGACCCAGATGGGCAACCAGGGACACGCGTCCGACAACCATCGCCGCGTGAAGGAGCTGATTCAAGCCGGAACGATCGGGCCGGTGCGCGAAGTGCACGTCTGGGTCAATCGCGCGTGGGGGTTCCAGACCGAGGAGCAGGCCACGCGCAACAAGGACATCGTGTTCGTCACTGAGCGACCGAAGGCCGATCCGGTGCCCGCCACCCTCGACTGGGATCTGTGGCTCGGACCGGCCCCGGCGCGGCCGTTCAGCGGCGTCTACGTGCCAGGACCGAAGTGGTATCGCTGGTGGGATTTCGGCAATGGGACGATGAGCGATCTGGGCAGCCACCGCAACGACCTGGCGTTCTACGCGCTGGACATCCGGACGCCGCTCACGATCGAAGCGTTCGCCGATCGTCCCGCGCATCCCGAGATCGCTCCGGCAACTATGCGGGTCGTCTACGAATATGCGGCGCGTGGCGCGATGCCGCCGCTCACGCTGACCTGGCATCAGGGCGAGAGCCGTCCGAAGATCTGGACCGACGGCGGTATCCCGCAGTGGCCCGACGCCCAGCTCTTCATCGGGGACAAAGGGATGATTCTGTCGAGCGGCGACAAGCATGTCCTCCTGCCCGAGAAGGAATTCGCCGATTTCGTCCCGCCACCCCAGACGATCGCGAATTCACCGGGGCACTACGCCGAGTGGATTGAGGCCTGCAAGGGCGGCAAGCCCTCGCTCGCCAACTTCGATTACGCGGGGTGGACGACGGAAGCCAACCACCTCGGCAACGTGGCGTATCGGGTCGGCAAGAAGCTGCAGTGGGATGCCGCCGCGATGAAGGCCACCAACGCGCCCGAAGCCGATCGGTTCATCCGCCGCGAATATCGGAAGGGGTGGGACCACTTGTTGTGGTCGTAGGGGGCCGAGGGGTCGAGGTCCGAGGGCTCCCGCAATTGGAGCGATAATCGAGGTATGACCGCAGTACTTGCGCTGATGTTGTGTGCGGTTCTCGGCGGAGGTCAGGCCAAGTCATACGGCAAGGAGTCGGTCCGGATCTTCGTCTTCACCGCTCAGACGGAAGGCAGCGCGGCGCCCGACGAGGCGCAGCAGTCGCGGTTGGCCGGGGTGAAGGAGCTCAAGGAGCAGCTTCGACACAAGGCCGGCCTCAGTGTCGTCGACGACCGCGCGCAGGCGGACGTCCTGATCGAGGTCCTCGAGCTCGAGCAGCGGGATGCGGGCGACGGCGGGTTCGGTGGCGCCAAGCTGACGCCGCTCGTCAACTCCATTGTTCGCCTGCATCTGACCGCCGGTGACAATCAGACAGACATCAAGGGAATGGGACCAGGGAGCGGTAGCAAAGCCGCCAAGGATGCAGCGGATCGTGTGTTGAAGTGGATCGTCCGAAACCGCGTCGACCGACCGACGACCGCATGAGCGGCGATCAGCGGCGCCACTCGGGAGCGTAGTCGCGCTCCCGCAGCCGTCGCTCGACGGTCAGGCTGACCGTGAAGAGGATGAACACCTCGATCATCGCGATGCTCGCGTAGATCGCGAACCGGGTGAACGCGCTCGGGTCCGGAAAGCAGACGCTTCCGTCGTCGAGGCAGGCTTGGACGAGTCGGTCGATCTCGACGTATTCGCGGAAGATCAGCGCGAAACCCCAGCCGAGGATGACCGCCGTGCCGGTCAGGTTGCCGAAGATCATCGAGCCCATCCGCCAGAACGGCAGCGTGACCAGCAGCCCCATCACTGGCGCCGCCGTCAATTCGAGCACGATCCAGTACCAGTTCAGGTGGTGCATTGGCGCCATCAGCTATCAGCCGACAGCTGTCCCCGTTCAGCCGCAGAGGCGATCGAAGGCGTCGGTCAGGTTGCGCGCGATCGCCTCGGCGCTCTGATTCTCAATCTGGCGCCGCTCGAGCATGTAGAGCAGCTCGCCGTCGCGGAGGATCGCGATCGACGGAGACGAGGGCGGATAGCCAGTGAAGTAGCCGCGAGCACGATCGGTCGCTTCGAGGTCACCACCGGCGAACACCGTGCCGACGCGATCCGGCCGGGCCTCGTGCTTCAACGCCATCGCGATGCCCGGGCGAGCCTTCCCGGCGGCGCAGCCGCACATGGAATTGACCACGACCATCACGGTCTTGTCTTTCTCGCCGACGAACGCGTCGACGTCGCTGGCGGTCTTCAGTTCCTGAACGCCCAGGCGAGTCAGCTCCTCGCGCATTGGGCCGATGAACGATTCCGGGTACGGCATTCGAGATCTCCTGGTTAGGTCTGGAGAGATCTTATCCGAGCTGCAGGTTCGTTTGGAAAGTTCAGCGTTGCAGCGCGAAGGCGACGATGCTCGGCCCGGCGGCGACGGCGACGTACTGCTTGCCGTCGAACATGTAGGTCATCGGGGACGCCTTCCAGTCTTCATTCGTCGGGAAGCTCCACAGGGGCTTGCCGCTGACCGCGTCCACGGCCATCAGGCCGCCGTCATCAACGCCAACGAAGACCAGGCCGCTGGCGGTGGCGAGCGTCCCTCCCCAGGAGTTGGCGGGACCTGGCTGGGGCAGCGTCCAGACAATCTCGCCAGTCTGTACGTTCAGCGCTTTGAGCACGCGAGATGGTTCCGGATCGCGCGCCGTTCGCTGTGAGCCGCCGAGATAGCTCTTGCCGGCTTCCCACGCTCCCTGATCGGTCTTGGTGTAGACGCTGCATTTCTCGAACGTCTGCAGATAGTAGAGCCCGGTGGCGGGGTTGAACGACGGGGAGAACCAGTTGGTGGCACCGTCCTGAGAGGGACAGACCTTGGTGCCAGCAGGCGTCGGCTCCTGATTGGGCAGGAAGATCGGCCGACCGTCGGCGCCGATGCCGCTCGCCCACGTGAGGTTCTTCACGAACGGTTTGCTCAAGAGCAGCGTTCCGTTGCTCCGATCGAAGACATAGAAGAACCCGTTGCGATTGGCGTGCAGCATCAGCTTCCGCGGCTGTCCCCGCCAGTCGGCGTCAATGAGGACCGACGTCTCGGTCGCATCCCAATCCCACAGATCGTGCGGCGTGAACTGGTAGTACCACTTCAGGCGCCCAGTCTTCCGATCGAGGGCGAGAATGGAATCCGAATACAGATTGTCGCCCTTGCGGTGATCCCCGTTGTATTCCTTGCTTGGATTGCCGGTCGGCCAGTAGACGAGGTCGAGATCCGGATCGTAGCTGCCGGTAAACCAGGTCGGCGCGCCGCCGTGCTCGATGTCCTTCCCCTGCCACGACTCGGATCCCGGTTCGCCCGGCTTCGGGACCGTGGAGAAGCGCCAGACCTCTTTGCCCGTGTCCTGATCGTGCGCGGCGACGAACCCGTTCGCGCCATGTTCGCCGCCGGCCACCCCTGAGATGATCAGGTTGCCGGCTGGCAGAGGAGCGGACGAGGCCGAGTAGTTCTTGTGCCAGTCGTCGAGCTCGGTATCCCAAACCAACTCCCCGGTCATGCGATTGATCGCGATGATGTGGGCGTTGTCGGTCTCCATGAAGACCTTGTCGCCGGCGACCGCCACGCCGCGGTTGGCGTGTCCTCCGGTCGAGAGCCCGGCGGTCCTGGGGCGCTTGTAGTGCCAGATTTCCCGGCCGCTGCCGGCATCGACGGCATAACACTCGTTCGGTCCGGCGATGTACATGACGCCGCCGACGACCACAGGTGTGACCTGCAGCTGACCGGCCCCGAGCGTGAACATCCAAGCCACGCCCAGCCGATTGACGTTCGACTTGTCGATCTGGGTCATCGAGGTGTAGCGATTGCCGCGGGTGTCGCCGTTGTAGGTCGGCCAATCGATGCTCGAGGTGACCTCGCGAAAACCGGCGCCGTCCTTTCTCAGGAGGTGTACGCGATGGTCGTCCGTGCGCAGCTGGAGGTCGTCGAAGCCCTGACCGACGATCTCGCCGTCGAGAACGCCACCGGCGGTGCGCGCCTGCAGGCGATGCACGATGGCCGCTTCTTCCGCCGCACGCCGCTGAATCGTCCTGAGGAACTTCACCAGATCGGGCATCTCCCCATCTGGCACCGGCATCGGCGGCATCCCCTTCGCCGGCGACCCATCATGGATGAACTTCGCCAAGCTGCCGTCGTCGCGCGAGGCGAGCCGGGACGCGATCGGCGGACCCATCTCGCCGCCGTTGCCGTCGGCGCCGTGACACCGGGAACAGTAGGTTTCGAACGTCTTCTGCCCGGGCTCTGCTGCCTGGGCGATCAGCCCCGAAGTCAATACGAGCACGCCGACGCTCACCATGAACTCAGATCCTTCCGAACTGTTTGACCGCTTCCTTGATGGAACGGAATTTCTCGATGAACGGCAGCATCCGATGCTCCAGGTCGTCGAGCTCCTGTGATTTCTTCAAGACGTCGGCCGCCCTCGCCCGCGGCACCACGGCAATGCCGTCTTCGTCAGCGGCCACGATGTCGCCCGGGTTGACGGTCACACCGGCGCAGAGAACCGGCACGTTCACACCGGTGACCCGGTAATGGTTGATCGTCGTCGAAGGCACGACACCCCGGCTGAAGACCGGGAACTGCAGCTTGCGAATCTGCGGCGTGTCTCGCACCGACGCGTCGATTACCGCCCCGGCGAAACCACGATACTTCATCGCGGTGGCCATCAGGCCGCCGATGCCGGCGTAGTCCGCCCCGCCGTCGAGGACCATGACGTAGACCGAGCCCGGAGGCGACGAGTCGATCAAATCCAGCATGCCTTGGGAGGCGGCGGCGCCTTCCTTGTGCTCTTCCTTCTTTAACTGGACTGTGACCGCCGGCCCCGAGAACTTGGCCGCTGAGAGCGGACGCATCTCATGCGACATGTAGGCGCGCTCGCCATAGAGCTGCTCCATGGCGTCCGACACCGAGGCGACCTCGACCAGCCTGAACCCGTCGGTCAGCGATCCGGTCGCCTTCTCGTCGACGGTTTGCGCGAGCAGCCACGCGGTGGCGGCGAGGGCGGCGATTGCGACGAGCATGACTGTGCGTTTCATTTGCCGTACTTCTTTCGCAGCTCTTCCAGACGCTGCTTGAGGAAGTCCTCGTATTCTTTCTTCAACGCCGGGTCCTTCGGTGAGCCGTAGATCTCACTCGACTTGTATTTTCCTTCGTCGAACTTCTTCCGCGTCCACTCGTCGTGGATGTGGATCACGTCCGAGTTGTCCACGACCTGCTGCACCAGTGACGGCGGAATGAAGTAAACCCCCTCAGAGTCGCCAACGACAAGGTCGCCCGGCATGACGGTGGCGTTCCCGATACGCACGGGGATGTTGATGCCGCTGATGATGACGTTGCTGATCGCGCTGGGATGTGCGCGCCGGAAATAGGCCGGCATGTCCATCTGCGAGATGCCATCCAGGTCGCGAATCGAGCCGTCGACCACCAGGCCGGCGCCCTTGGTCGCCTTCATCACGTAGTAGAACAGGTTGTCGCCGACGATGGTGCCGCCCTCGGCCTTGCCGAAGAGATCGACGACCAGAACGTCGCCGGGCTGCAGCATGTCGATCGCCACCTGGTTGTACATGCGGTCGAGGCCGGCGGCCTTGGCCTTGGCGTTGATCACGGTGTCGAGGTCGGGGCGCATCGGCATGAACTGCACGGTGAACGCCCGGCCGACCAGCTTCTTGTCAGGATGGAGGACCTGGAAGCCATCTTCGTACTGGTTCCGGAAGCCCTTCCCCGGCAGGATCGCGAAGACCTCTTCGGAGGAGAGCCCGCGGGCGCGCTCGATCAGCCCGTCCGGCACTTTCGGCCGGCCGTCGGGAAACCGGTCGAACGGATTGTCGCTGGTCCACGCGGTCATCTGCTCTTTCGTGAGGTTGAACAGCTGCGCGCGTGCCAGCAGGGGCGTGAGGACTACTCCCACCGCCATCGCGAGCGCAATTCTTGCCGGCGCTTTCATGCAACGCTCCTTGGCAATCGAGAAATCTGGCGACCGTCCGAGCCGCGGCACCCTAGGTGGCGAAGGCGGCCTGCATCATCGCGCGGGTGTAGCCGACGTTGAAGGCATACCCGGCGTAGCCGCCGCCTCCCGGGTACTGCGACCGGAAGTTGGGGCGTTCGCGATCGTAGTCGATGCCGCGGGGATGCTCCGGATAGATCAGCCGGCTGTACTTGTGCTTCACCAGCTCCTTCATCACGGCGAACATGTCGTTCTCACCCTCGTCGATGAAGACCTCGGTGTAGCGTTCGTTGGGCTTCTGGACCTTCACGTTGCGGAAATGCACGTGGTTGATCCGGTCGCGGCTGGCGAAATAGCGGCACACCTCGACCGGATCGCCGCCCATTTCCCGGGTGACGCCGCAATCGAAGGTGATGCCGTTGGCCGGGCTGTCGACGATGGCGATCAGCTTCTTCCAGCCGTCGATCGATCCCATGATCTGCTGCGAGCCGCGGCTGATCGGCGCGGGCGGGTCGTTGGGATGCAGCGCCAGACGGACGCCGGCCTTCTCCGCCTCTGGAACGACGGCTTTGAGGAAGTAGGTGATGTTGGCCCACATCTCGTCGAGCGTGTGGGCTCCCTCCTCGGGCAGGGGCGGGAGGTCCTTCATACGCTCGTAGTCGAAGCCGGTCCAACCGGCGCCAGCCCGGCCAGTTTCTTCGAAGTAGCCTTCCATGGCGCGGTGCGCGTACCAGTTGTATTCGACGACCGGTAAGCCGGCGGTGCCGGCGGCGCGAATCGATCGGATGACGTTGTCGATATCCTGATCCTTGCCCGGGCGGTTGTAGATCGCATTCGGGAAGCCCGCGATCATCAGGTTGGCCAGCGTCAGCCCGTTCGCCTTCAGGCTGGCCATCGTTTCTTTCAGCCGCGCCTCGTCCCACGGAATGCGGCCGCCGCCGGAGAGCACGTGGTCGACGCCGAGCTGACGGATGCGTCGTGCCGCCGATGACGCTTCGTCGGCGGTCCCGCCGATCGCGCCTCCTGCCTCGAGGCTGATTTTCGGTGTATCCGAGGCTTCATTGCGAGGCTGGCGGGGTACACCGGTTGCCGCCACCGCGGACGCGCGCGCCAGCGGCAGGGCGAGCGCGGCGGCGCCGGTCGTCTTGAGCATCGTGCGACGGGAAGTGCGGCTCATACGCGCGTACTACACGGGCGGCGGTCCGACCTGTCAAGCGGAATCGGGCACCGACAGCGTCGAAAGTGCTAGGATCCCGGCGCCCAACCGCAACGATCGTTCGGAGAGGCCGAGACGTCGCGTCCCGGCAAGGAGTCCTCTGATGAAGCCCGGAGTTCGCACCCTCCTCGATGACCCGGCGTCCACCGTCAACCGCCGCTCGTTCTTCAAGACGCTGGGTCTCGGCGCAGCGGGCGTGGCGGCGTGGACACGTGAGGCTTCGGCCGACGCCGCGGCGAACTTCATCCAGGCGAACGTCAAGCGCGCCTCCGAGCCCTCGGCGCTGAAGATCACCGACCTTCGCTTTGCCGTCATCGTCAGTGCGCCGATGACCTGCCCGGTGATCCGTATCGACACCAATCAGGGACTGGTCGGATGGGGCGAGGTCCGTGACGGATCGAGCGAGACCTACGCGTTGTTCCTCAAGAGCCGTATCCTCGGCGAAAACCCCTGCAACGTCGACAAGGTGTTCCGGAAGATCAAGCAATTCGGCGGGCCGGCCCGTCAGGCGGGCGGGGTGTGTGGCATCGAGATGGCGATGATGGATCTGGCCGGCAAGGCGTGGGGCGTGCCGTGCTGGCAGATGCTCGGCGGCAAGTTCCGCGACCGCGTCCGGCTCTATGCCGACACGACCGAGCGTGAAACGGCCAAGGAGCAGGGCGAGATGCTCAAGGCGCGCATGGCGCGCGGCATCACGTTCCTGAAGCAGGACTTCGGCATCGACTTGATGCGCAACGTGCCGGGGACATTGTCGATGCCGCTGGGCACCAACATCGGTGGTGGCGAGCGGGTCATGCATCCGTTCACCGGCATCACGATCACCGACAAGGGGATCGCCTGGCTCTCGGACTGGGTCGGACAGATTCGAGAGACGATCGGCATGGAGATTCCGCTTGCCTCCGACCACTACGGTCACATCGGCGTGAACAGCTGCATCAAGCTCGCCAGGGCGATGGAGAAGTGGAACCTGGCGTGGATGGAAGACATGGTGCCGTGGGAGTACCCGGAGCTCCTGAAGCAGATCAAGGAGGCGACGACGACGCCCCTGCTCACCGGCGAGGACATCTACCTGAAAGAGGACTTCATAAAGCTGATCGACATGGGGGCGATCGACATGATCCATCCGGATCTGGCCAGCGCCGGCGGGCTGATGGAGACCAAGAAGATCGGCGACTACGCGATGGAGCATGGCGTGGCGATGGCGATGCACTTTGCCGGCACGCCGATCTCGTTCATGGCGAACGTGCACACCGCCGCCGCGACCGAGAATTTCATCGCTCTTGAACATCACTCGCTCGACGTGCCGTGGTGGGAGTCTCTTGTCCACACCGTCGGCGGACAGCCGCTGGTCGACAAGGGATTCGCGGTGGTGCCGGATACGCCGGGATTGGGAGTCGAGCTGAACGAAGAGATCGTGAAGCAGCACCTGCGGCCGAACTCCGGATATTTCAACCCGACGTCCGAGTGGGACAAGGAGCGCAGCAACGACCGGCACTGGAGCTGACGTCGCGTTCTGTCGCTGATGAGCGCAGGTCTCGCCGCGTGGATCGCGCACATCACCTTCGCAGTGGTCCTGTTCCTGGGATGGGACGAGTTGGGGCTGTCGCGCGTGGTGTTCGTCCTGCTCTGGCTCGCAGGCTTCGCGGCGCAGCACTTCATCACGTCCGGTCCGGTTGCGGCTCTGTTCGCTCCGTTCGTGGCGCTTCTCGACGTGGTTCTGGTCTTCATGGTGTTCAGGGGAGATGTCAAGCTCCGCTAGTCCCGCCGGGCCGGTCGCGCCACACGCTGCGCGTGAAGCTGTCGCCGTGCTCAGAGAGCACTATGGCAGGCCGCCCCGACTGTTCTCGCACGAACCATTCGAGCTCATTCTCCTGGAGAACCTGGCGTACCTCGCGTCCTGGTCGCGTCGTTGCGAAGCGTTCGAAGAGCTGAAGCGCACAGTGGGCGTCACGCCTGCCGCTATCGCGAAGGCGCCGCTGTCGGCGCTGGAGCGCGTAACCGCGAAAGGCATCCTCAAGCGGAGATTTGCGCTGAAGCTGCGCGAGTGTGCGCGTATCGCCATCGACCGGTTCGACGGCGATCTCGAGCGCGTGGTCCGCGGTCCGGCCGCCGAGGCCATACGCGCGCTCCGCATCTTTCCCGGCATCGGCCTGCCGGGTGCCGAGAAAATTCTGCTCTTCTGCGGACGCCAACGCTTCCTGGCACCCGAGTCGAATGGTCTGCGCGTCCTCGCGCGCCTCGCCATCGTCCGCGAGGACAACTCCTATGCTCGAACTTATGCCGCGGCTCGACCCCTCGATCGGGAACTGGGCCCGGGCATCGCTGCGCTCCAGCAAGCGCATCTCCTCCTCGCGCAGCACGGCCGGACGCTCTGCAAACTGACGACCCCGCGTTGCGCCGAGTGTCCACTCGAAGGTCGGTGCGCCTACGCCCGCGCCGTCGTTGCGGCGGAAGGCTAGCCTGCGGGAATGGGAGTCCGCGCGTTTGCCGCGATCGTCTTCTCTCTCGCCGCGCTGGCCTCCGGCTGGCAAGTGCAGCCTCCCCTCTATCACTACGAGTCCAATCGCGTGTCGATGGCGTGCACCTACGCTATCGACGCCTACGGGCCTGACGGCGACGCGTTGCCGACCAGCCTCGACGCTGCACTCGATGAGGTCGATCGAATCGATCGCCTGATGAGCAATTACAAGCCGTCGAGCCCGCTGTCACGCATCAATCGGGAGGCTGCGGATCGCGCCGTCCCGGTCGATCCGGAGCTCTTCGACTTTCTCGAGGACGCGTTCCGCTATAGTCGCGAGTCCAGCGGCGCCTTCGACATCACGGTCGGGCCATTGATGAAGGCCTGGGGGTTCTTTGCGGGCGAAGGCCACCTTCCCGGCGACGCCGAGCTCGCCGAGGCGCGCGGGCTCGTCGGCGCGCGACACGTCACACTCGATCGCGCCGCACATACGGTGCGATTCGATCGAAGAGGCGTTGAGCTGGACCTGGGCGGCATCGCCAAGGGCTATGCCGTCGACCGCGCCGTGAGCATTCTCCGGCAACACGGGATACCGGCGGCCCTGGTCAGCGCCGGCGGCAGCACGATCTATGCGCTGGGTGCACCACCCGGACGAAGCGCCTGGGATGTCGCGATCGCCGATCCGCTGAATTCGCAAGCGACGGCGCTGCACGTGCCGCTCACCGATCGGGCCCTGTCGGTCGCGGGCCGCTCCGAGAAGTTCTTCGACGCCGGCGGTGTGAGATATTCACACATCATGGACCCGCGCACCGGCAGACCCGTGCAGGGTGTGCTGACTGTCGCCGTTCTCACTGACACCGGAACGAAGGGCGATGCCCTGGACGACGGGTTGTTCGTGCTCGGCGTCGAGGGGAGCCGCTCGTACCGGGCGCGCCTCCGCGGTACGGAGGTCATCTTCTTCCTGCCGGTCTCGCCAGGCGGCTGGAAGATGGTCAGGTTATAGACGCAAGGAGACACACCGTGGACCGACGAACGTTTCTGCGGTCGCTCGCCGTGGCGCCGGCGATTGGATTGCTTCGTCCAGCCGACGCGTCGGCCGACCTGCCGAAGGCGAAGATCACACGGGTCCGAATCTATCGACCGCCGAACTTCAACCCCCTGTTCAACCAGAGCAACATGGTGGTCACGGTCGAAACCGACGTCGGCATCACCGGCATCGGCGAGGGAGGCACGAAGGACACGCTCGAGCAATGCGCCGGGACGCTCATCGGCAAGAATCCCTTCCGCACCGAGGCGATCTGGCAGGAGGCCTACATCGCCTGGTTCTATCCGCCCGGCCGCGAGAAGACGCACGCGCTGGGGGCCCTGGATCTCGCGCTCTGGGACATCAAGGGCAAGGCGCTGGGTGTGCCCGTTCACGAACTGCTCGGCGGTACAGCCCGCGATTACTGCGAGTGTTACGCGACCAGCGGCGTCAACCCGCCCGCCGGTGTGACGGCGAGCCTCAAGGAACGAGCGCACGCGGCGATCGAGGCCGGTTACCGGGCGTTCAGGATGGGCGCCGGCGATCCGCCGATTGGCGGCGTCTACGACACACGATCGATGGTCCGGCAGGTCACGCAGGACTGCAAAGAGGTGCGTGACGGGGTCGGCGCCGATGGCAACTGGTGCATCGACTTCCATCAGCGCTTCGAGCTCAACGACGCGCTCCGGCTCTGTCGTGCCATCGAAGAGTACGAGCCGTTCTTCGTCGAGGATCCGGTTCGCGACGAGCACGCCCTGCAGGACATCCCGAAGCTGCGGCAGATGACCGTCGTACCGCTGACCCACGGCGAAGAGTGGGGCTTGCGCTGGGACTTCAACCGGCTGGTCGAGAATCACGATGTCGATTTCATCCGCTCGACGCTGCCCAACGTCGGCGGCGTCACCGAGATGATGAAAGTGGCGGCGATGTGCGAGACCCACGCCGTCGGCATCATTCCGCACTTCACCGGGCCGATTGCCACCGCCGCCCTCGTCAACTGCCTGTCGACGTTCTCCGGGCCGGTGCTGATGGAGTACAACTACGGTGGCCGCCCGATCGACTACCTGCCGCAGTGCCTGGACTTCAAGGACGGCAAGGCCTTCACGAACCAGCGGCCGGGTCTCGGCGTCACGCTGGACATGAAGCTGTTGACGATGATCGGCGAAGTGACCGAGCCGGGACGCCGGAATGTCTATCGCCGCCCCGATGGATCGCTGACGCATTGGTAGGGCACCGAGACAAACGCGACGTGCTAAAGATGCTAAGGGTCCTAGGGGTGCTGACGGTGCGGTGCCAAGGGTGCTGGGGGTGCTAAGAGTGGTGCTTAGCGGTGCCGATGCTACCGGTGCTAAATCGTGCAGCCAGCACCTTGGCTCGTTGACCCTCAGCACCGCTAGCACCGGCACTTTTAGCACCCCACAGCACCTTAGCACCGCACCGTCAGCACCTTCAGGACCCTTAGCACCCTCAGCACCTCATGGAGGCAGTATGAATCGTCGTGACGCAATCGGCACTCTTTCTGTTGGGGGCGCGTCGCTGCTGGCATCTTCGAAGGTCCTGGCCGACGCGATCGCGCCCGGGCTCGACGCCGGCTTCGCCCAGGCCGTGGCCGGCACGGGGCCCGTCAAGATCCGCGATATCAAGACCATCCTGACGGCGCCCAACCGCATCCGCCTGGTGATCGTCAAGGTCGAGACGACCGAGCCCGGACTGGTCGGCTGGGGGTGCGCCACGTTCACTCAGCGCGCTCTGGTCGTCCAGACCGCGCTCGAGGAATACCTGAAGCCATTTCTCGTCGGCCGCAACGTCGACGAGATCGAGGACATCTGGCAGTCGAGCTACGTCAGCTCTTACTGGCGGAATGGCCCCGTGCTGTTCAATGCCATGAGCGGCGTCGACATTGCCCTGTGGGACATCAAAGCCAAACGCGCGGGCATGCCGCTCTATCAACTGCTCGGCGGCAAGGTCCGTCATGGCGCAGACTGCTATTTCCATGCGAGCGGGGCCAGCCTCTCCGAAGTGGAGGACAGCGCGCGCCGGGCAATGGAGCAGGGCTTCCGGCACGTGCGCGTGCAGATCTCGACGCCTGGCTATGCCGGCTACGGCGCCCGCGCGACCACTCCGTCGGCCGGCGGCCCCAACGACGTGGTGGGGCCGACGAATCCGAAGGCGATCTGGGAGTCCGCCTCGTACGTCCGTCTCGTGCCCAAGCTCTTCGAGCATCTGCGCACCAAGCTGGGCGACGAGGTCGAGCTGCTGCATGACGTGCACGAGCGGGTGCGGCTGAACGAGGCGATCAACCTGTGCAAATCGCTGGAGCCGTACCGCCCGTACTTCATCGAGGACCCGTTTCCGCCCGAGGAGAACGATCACTTCCGCCTGTTGCGACAACAGACCTGCGTCCCGATCGCGATGGGCGAGCTTTTCAACACGCAGCACGAGTACGTTCCCCTCATCAAGGATCGCCTCATCGACTTCATCCGGATCCACATCTCGCAGATTGGCGGCTTGAGCCCGGCTCGCAAGGTGGCGGCGCTCGGCGAATACTTCGGCGTGCGCACGGCATGGCACGGACCTGGAGACGCGTCGCCGGTCGCGCACGCGGCACAGCTCGCACTGGAGCTGTCGATTTACAATTTCGGGGTGCACGAGGGCAGCGGCTTCCCGCAGGAAACCCGTGACGTCTTCGTCGGATGTCCTGAAGTGAAGAACGGTTACATGCTGGCCCAGGAAAAACCCGGCCACGGAATCGAGGTGGACGAGAAGGCGGCCGCCCGGTTCCCGGTCACCGACGCGCCGCCGAATTTCGACTATTCCTGGGGCACGACTCGCCGCCTGGACGGCACCGTCATTCGGCCGTAGAGTGGTGACCGACTGCTGGGAGTGGCGACACCGGAGAGGCTGACCATGAACAGACGCGATTTTCTGCACACCTCGATCGTTGGCGGCGCCGCTGCCGCCGTCGGCCTCTCAATCTCGAGACCGGCCAACGCGAACAACGTCGCCTGGCCGATCGGATGCTTCAACCGCCCGTGGACGACCTGGAGCTTCGACGAGACGTTGAAGCAAATCAAGGCCGCCGGCTACCAGACGATGGGGCTGCTGACGCGAACGCGGGAGGAGCCCTTCATTGGTGCCGATGCCTCGCCGGAGTACCTCGCCAGACTCAAGCAACGAATCGCCGACAGCGGCCTGAAGGCCAACATGGGCGCGCTGCGGTCGCGGCACAGCATCCCGCTCGACGATTCGATCAAGGAGGTCCGCAAACAGATCGACAACGCGAGCGACCTGGCGCTGACCTACCTCCTCACGTTCGGCGTCGACAAGGCCGAGGAGTACGAGCACTACTACAAGGTGATGAGCGACGCGGCGGCCTACGCGCAGGAGCATCGGATCAAGCTCGTGATGAAGCCGCACGGCGGGAGCAGCGGCGCGTCGGGTGAAATCCAGGCGGTCATGAAGGCCGTCAATCATCCGAACTTCAAGATCTGGTACGACGCCGGCAACATCATCTACTACACCGGCAAGGATCCAATCGAGGAGCTGAAGCCGATCGCCGCGCACGTCACCGGCTTCTGCGCCAAGGACTGCGCCAGCGTCAAGAGCGAGGTCATGATTCAGTTCGGCGCCGGCAAGGTCGATTTCGCCGGTGTCTTCGCCACGTTGAAGGCCGCGGGATTCGACGGCCCGGTCATGGTCGAGTGCTGCAAAATCGGTGGCACACCGGAGGAGACCGGTGCCAACGCCAAGGCCAACCGCGAGTTCCTCGAAACCACGTTCGCGAAGGTCTGACCCCGCCGTACTACCTGGGCTTGACGAGATCGATCACCGCGTAGGCTCCGAGGCGCGGCAGCGTGAACTCGGTCGTGATCGTCGGTCCCGGAGAGACGGTCGCGTCCGCCACGGGCAATCGGCCCGCGCCGGCAACCAAGCGCGTCGCCGGCGCTCCAGCCCCCTTTCAGCTTGACCCGCAGCCCCTCGATGTCGCGCCCGCCATAGTTGAGGAGGTGCAGTCGCTCGTGCGCCTCGTCGCCGGTCAGGCGCGCGATGACCACCTCGCTGCCATAGATGCGAAGGCTGCGGCCGTCGTCGGTCAGCCGGGTGCGGATGGTTTGCGCGAAGGCACTCGGGTCGCCGGCCGCCTGCAGCGGATAGTCGGGGCCACCGAGCGCGACGTTGATTCGATACTTCGTTGAAGGGGCTTTCACGACCTCGAAGAGGAGGTTTCGTCGCGACAGGAGGTTCATCACCTCTCCCGTCGCTGCCGACCCATCGTCCACGACCGCGAGATCGGCGACCGCTGGAAGATTCGTGGGCGGGAGGCTGCCGAGAAAAGTCAGCATCGAGCCGATCGACTCGAGGTCGGCCGGATCGATTCTGAGAATCGCGTTGCCGCCGTAGGCGAACTGCCTCGGCGGCGGCGAGCGCGGCCTTGCCCGCCGCGAGCTGGTAGACGTACCTGGCGGCCGGGTCGCGCGCGAAACGCCAGCCATTGGCGACGATCCACGGCGCGCGCGTCGGCGACGCGACGCCGGCGCGGGCCGCGATGCCAGGCGTCTCGAGGGGGATACGCGACGCGAGGTCGCCGGCGCTGACCGGACGTGCGTCGAAGCCGGTCGACCGCCAGGCCTCGACCTGCTCGGCCGGGACACAGATCTGGCGCAGACCCGCGGTCTCGAGCTGCGGCCGGCTTTCAACGCCTTGGGTCCAGTAGACACAGACCGATGGCTGGCGATCGCCAGTACCCTGAAGGCCGAACGCCGGCGCGAGAAGCGCCAGCGCGAGCGCCAGCCATCTCATACCTTCACGTCCTGCACCGCGATCTTCGACCGGTCGTAGACACCGAGCCCGAGGCTCGACGCGTACTCCACGTGACCCGGCTCGCGGATGATGATGTTGACGTTCGGATCGGCGTCACGGGCGCGAGTGTCGTCGATCTTCAGCGAGCGCGGCGAACGATCCCAGATCGAGATCGCGCCCTCCGCCTTGCGCTTGGTGTCGATGATGTCCAGCAGGAGGCGATCGATGGCCACAGGGTCCGTCCCGAACATGATCTGCCGTGGATAGAACACGTAACGCGTCGTTCGCGCGAACGGTCCGCCGTGCCACACGCCTCTCAGGCCGTCCATGATCTGCAGGACCGTTCGCGAGCGCAGCGGCTCGATGGTGGCCAGCGTGCCGACCACGGAATAGGTGTGGGAGGTGCCGCGTTGATGCGTGCGCGCGACGTTGGAGAAGCTGCCGTAGGCGATGTTCTTCAGGCAGCCGGTGACGCCGGTTGCGCCGTGGTCTTTCATGTTCGGGATATTGATGATCTTGGTGAGCCGCCTGGTCACCAGGCGCATCATGTTCGAGCGCGTGTCGTCCTCGCCGAAGAGATCGGCTTCGAGGTAGACGAGCGGGTCGTAGCCGCTGTTGTCGACGTTGCGATTGGCGCGCTCGGCGGCGACGATCTGCACGCCGTCCGCAACGTGTGGGGCGTAGTTGACCTCGTCGAGCTGATTCTGGAACCGCTCGTACAGATAGATCTGACCGGCGGGAATGCCGATCCCGATCAACTGCCGCACGACCTCGGCGACGATCTCGTAGGCCGAGACACAGTAGGGATAACCGCCGCAGTTGACTTTGATGCCGACGACATCGGACGGCTCGAAGAACCGGCGCCACGCCTCTTCGTTGCTGCGCGGCCCCGGTCAGCGTCCGCATGCCGCCGGCCATCATCTCGCGCACGACGGCGTCGTTGGCGGCGCCCGTGGCCGGGTCGACGCACTTCTCGGAGGAAACCGCCACGACCCGGCCCGGATAGGGACCGGGCATGCCCGGCGTTGCAGCTGAACCGTAGCTGGACACGACGCGCAGCTTTGGCAGCCCCGTGCGGATTTGCACACTGCCCGCCAGCGGAGCGGCGGCGAGCAGGCGGACGAACGTTCTGCGATCCATGACGCCTCCGCGCGAGCGTCATCCTACACGCTCTTTCACACCGGCCTCGTCCCTTTTTCTTGACTCTGACGCAGCCCTGCGTTCATGGTAGGCAACGCTCGCACGTTACTCAGGAGGGACCATGAAGTGTTCGTTGTTCTCCGTGCCGGCCGTGGCGCTCGCGCTCGCGATCGCCGCCGCACCGGCGCGCGCGCAGACGGGCGCCGCGTCGATGACCGGCATCATCACCGATCAGTCCGGGGCCGCCGTGCCGGGCGCGACCGTGACCGCGACCAACCAGGCGACCAACGTCGACTACACCGCGGTCTCCAACGAGGCCGGCAACTACACGATTACGTCCGTGCCCGTCGGCACCTACATCATCAAGGCGGAGCTCGCCAGCTTCAAGACCGCGACGACGAAGCCGATCACGGTCGAAGCGAAGCAGATTCGTCCGCCTCGACTTCAAGCTCGAGGTCGGCGGCCTCGAACAGAGCGTCGAGGTCACCAGCGAGTCGCCCGTGCTGCAGACCGAGACGGCGACGGTCGGCGAGGTCATCTCGGGCACGACGCTGTCGTCGCTGCCGCTGAACGGCCGCAACACCGGCCAGCTCTCGCTGCTGCTGCCCGGCGCGGTCACGCCGAACCCGAGCACGTTCACGGCGATTCGCAACACCGGCTCGGCGAGGCCGGCCGTACGTCAACGGCAACCGCGAGCAGACCAACAACTACACGCTCGACGGCGTCGACATGAACGAGTCGATCGACAACCTCGTCGCCTATCAGCCGAGCCCGGACGCGCTCGCGGAGATCAGCGTCGAGACCAACAACTACGCGGCCGACACCGGCAACGTCGCCGGCGCCGTGATCAGCAACGTCCTCAAGTCCGGCACGAACGAGTTCCGCGGCAACGCCTTCGAGTTCTACCGCAACAGCTCCATGGACGCGAACACCTGGGCGAACAACCGCTCGAGCGCCGCCAAGCCCGAGCGGCGGCAGGACATCTTCGGCGGCACGCTCGGCGGACCGCTGGTCAAGAACAAGCTGTTCTTCTTCGCCAACTACCAGGGCACCCGTTTCGACGCGCCCGGCACCGAGACCGCGTCGGTCGCGCCCGAGTCGTGGCGGCGCGGCGATCTGTCGAGCATCGGCACCACCGTCGTCCGTGACCCGGCGACCGGCCAGGCGTTTGCCGGCAACCAGATTCCGGCCGGCCGCATCAGCCCGATTGCCGCCGCGATCCTGAACAACACCGCGCTCTATCCGCTGCCGAATCGCAACGTGACCGGCGTGTACCGGCAACTACGTCGGCGCAACGGCTGGACGACGATCGACGCCGATCAGGGCGACGTGCGCGTCGACTGGAGCCCGTCCAACAAAGACAAGGTCTTCGGCCGCTTCTCGTGGGCCGGCTTCGAGGACCTCGTCAACGACCAGCGGCGCGTTCCCGCTGCTGCTGGGCAGCGATCACGACCGCGCCGTTCCGCAACCTGGCGCTCAACTGGAACCGCGTCATCAAGCCGTCGCTCGTCAACGAAGTGCTCTTCGGCTACAACCAGATCACGATCGTCAACGACACGCTCGACTGGGCCGGCATCGGCAACGCGAACGCGACGTTCGGGATCGCCGGCGGCCAGCCGATCGCGGGTCTGAGCTCGATCCGCTGGAACAGCGGGCTGACCACCGTCGGCGCCGGTGCAAGCGATACGGACACGCTGGACAAGACCTATCAGATCAACGAGAAGGTGACCTGGCTCGACGGGCGCCACACGCTGAAGATCGGCGGCCAGCTGCTGCACTACAACCAGCGTCGCTTCTACGCCGGCAACAACGGCCTGCTCGGCATCTTCACCTACGGCGGCGCGTTCACCGGATTCCCGTTCTCCGACTTCCTGCTCGATCAGGTGTCGCAGCAAGGGCCGCGGGCAGCTCGTCGGATCCCTGGACGCAGCTCCACAACCGCGTGGCGCTCTTCGTCCAGGACGACTTCAAGCTGACGCAGACGCTGACGCTGAATCTCGGCCTGCGCTGGGCCTACACCCAGCCGCTCGTCGAGAAGGACAATCGGCAGGGCAACTTCGATCTGACGACCGGCGCAGGAGATCCTCGCCGCGGACGGCAGCCGCGAGAGCCGCGCGCTCTACAAGTCGTACAAGAAAGGCTTCGAGCCGCGACTCGGCTTCGCGTGGCGGCCGAGCGAGCGCTGGGTCGTGCGCGGCGCCTACGGCATCTCGCAGTACATGGAAGGCACCGGCGCCAACCTGCGGCTGCCGCTGAACCCGCCGTTCTTCTTCGAGTCGGCGGCGCAGTACGACTCGACGACCGGCGCCGGCACGCTGGCAACCGGCTTCGCCGAGCTCGATGCCGCTCGATAAACCGTCGGGTCAGGTGCGCGCGTGGGATCCGAACCTGCGCCCGCAGTTCACGCAGCAGTGGAACGTCTTCGCCGAGTACCTGCTGACGCCGCTCGACGTCCGCCAACATCGGCTACGTCGGCAACAACGCGACGCACCTGGTGACGCCGGTCGAAGGCAACCAGCCGCTGCCGGGCGTCGGCGATCCGTCGCACCTGGGCGCCGCTCCAGACGCGCCGTCCGCTGTACGCGACCGCGCCGCTCATCACCAACATCTCGACGACGGCGTCGCGCGGCCGCAGCGACTACAAGGCGCTGCAGGCGAGCGTCCGTCAGCGCAACGTCAACGGGTTCGAGTACCTGGCGTCGTACACGCTGAGCCGCGACAGCGCACGAACAACCTCGGCTACTACGGCTCCGGCGGCGTCGCCGCCGAGGGCGCGTACTGGATGAACGCCTACGATCCGGAGGCGAACTACGGTCCGGCCTTCTTCGACGCGCGCCACAACTTCGTGCTCTCGGCCAACTACGAGATGCCGTTCGGGCACGGCCGGACGCATGGCAGCGACATCTCGCCGCTGCTCGACGGCGTCCTCGGCGGCTGGCGCCTGAGCGGCATCTATCCAGGCGCGGTCCGGGCTTCCCGATCACCGTGATCGACGGGACAGCGCCGTCGCTGCAGGGCACGCGCGGCAACGAGCGGCCCAACTGCGTCGGCGACCCGGTGCCGGCGGATCAGAACATCAGCCACTGGCTCGACATCAACGCCTTCTCCGCGCGCCGCCGCGGCACGTTCGGCAACTGCGGCGTCGGCGTCGCGCGCGCGCCCGGCTACAAGAACATCGACGCCGTGCTCGCGAAGCAGTTCAGCGTCGGCGGCCCGCGCTACTTCGAGTTCCGCGCCGAGGCGTTCAACCTGACTCAACACATCCGAGCTTCGGTCCGCCCGCGCGCGACATCAACGCGCCGAATACGTTCGGCACGATCACGAACACGGTCAGCACGGCGCGAACGATCGAGCTGGTGTTCAAGTTCTTCTTCTAGAATCCGAGGGGCGTTTGCCCCTCGGACTCCCCGACACACGCGCTCGCGGGGACCCCTGCGATCCCCGCGCCGCGCGCGTGGCTCACTCGCTTCGCTCGATCGCAGGGCTGAAAGGTGAAGAAACGGTATGTCGACTCGGTCGGCGTGTGCGGCGGCCCTGATCGCGGCAACCGTGGCCCTTCATGGCGGCGCGTCGGGCGCCCGGTTCACGCAACAGGCGACCTCGCGAAAGTACGACCTCCTGCTTCGCGGTGGCCACGTCATCGATCCGCGAAACCGGATCAGCGCCGTCCGCGATGTGGCCATCGCGGACGGCAAGGTCGCGGCGGTCGAGGCGAGAATCGACCCGGCGGATGCGGTGAAGGTCGTTGACGCCGGCGGCCTCTACGTGACGCCGGGGCTCGTCGACATCCACACGCACGTCTACGCCGGCACGGGAGAGCGTCGCTCGTATGCCGGCGACAACAGTGTCTACCCCGACGGCTTCACGCTGCGCGTCGGGGTCACGACGATCGCGGATGCGGGCTGCGCCGGCTGGCGCAACTTCGACGATTTCAAAGAGCGAATCATCGATCGCGCGAAAACACGCGTGCTGGCGTTCCTGAACATCGTCGGCAGCGGCATGCGCGGAGAGAAGTACGAGCAGAACCTCGAGGACATGGAGTCGGCGCCGACCGGTGAGATGGCGAAGAAGCATCCCGGGCTGATCGTTGGGATCAAGACGGCGCACTACGCCGGCCCCGAGTGGGCGCCGGTCGAGCGCGCCGTCGAGGCGGGTACGATCGCGAACGTGCCGGTCATGGTGGACTTCGGCGCCAACAAGCCAGAACGCCCGCTGGCGGAGCTGGTGACGAAGAAGCTGCGGCCCGGCGACATCTACACGCACGTCTACTCCGGCCTTCGCGGCGAGCAGGACGCCTCGGGTCACGTGAACGCGGGAATGCTCGAGGGGCGCAAGCGCGGCATCATCTACGATGTCGGCCACGGCGGCGGGAGCTTTCTGTGGCGCATCGCCGTGCCGGCGATCAAGGAAGGATTCCTGCCGGATTCCATCTCGACCGACCTCCACATCGGCAGCATGAATGCGGGGATGAAGGACATGCTCAACGTGATGGATAAGTTCCTGGCGATGGGGCTGTCGCTCGATGAGGTGATTGCCCGATCGACGTGGAATCCGGCGAGAGAAATCAAGCACGAAGAGCTCGGCCATCTGTCGCCGGGCGCCGTCGCCGACGTCACCGTTCTCCGGGTCGAGAAAGGGCGTTTCGGTCTGGTTGACATGTACGGCGCACGGATGGATGCGAGCGAGCGCCTGATGTGCGAGCTGACCGTGCGCGAGGGCAAAGTCGTCTACGACCTGAATGGCATTTCACGGCCTGATTGGCGCAGCCTGCCCAAAGATTACGGACCAAGCGGCGACGCCAGATGGGACGCACTCAACCCGGCACCGGTGAAACGATAGGCGGCCATGTCA
This sequence comes from uncultured Acidobacteriota bacterium, assembly GCA_963771415.1. Taxonomy (GTDB): domain Bacteria; phylum Acidobacteriota; class Vicinamibacteria; order Vicinamibacterales; family 2-12-FULL-66-21; genus CAWAZT01. Next base: position 125,565 of record CAVYTI010000003.1, read on the forward strand.
AAACTGAATCGGCGTGAATGGTTTCGCGTCGCGGGATTGTTCGGGGCGGGAACGGTCTTTCCCGGCGTTGCCGTGCCGCAGGCCGCCAGGAGTCATCCCGTCCCGGCGACCGCTGACCCCGATGTCTACAAGGCGATCGGCGTCCGGCCGTTGATCAATTGCCGGGGCACGTTCACGATCATCGGCGGATCGACGGAGCTGCCCGAAGTGCGGGCGGCGAAGAGCGTCGCCAATCAGCAATACGTGCAGCTCGACGAGCTGATGGATGCGATCGGCCAGCGGCTGGCCGAACTGACCGGAGCGGAGTGGGGCATGGTCAGCGCCGGCTGCGCGGCGGCGATGTCTCACGCGACCGCGGCGTGCGTGGCTGGCGGCAACCCTGACCTCCACGTACGGATTCCGCAGCTGTCCGGGTTCGACAAAGACGAAGTGATCATTCCGACCCATTCGCGCAACGTCTACGACGCTGCGATTCGTGCGGTCGGGGTCAAGGTCATCGAGGTGGACACGCCGGCGGCGCTGGAGCTCGCGATCGGCCCGCGCACCGCGATGATCTACATCTTTGCTGGCCCTCGCAACGACAGCGGGCCGATGTCGACCGAAGCGATCTGTCAGGTGGCGAAGCCGCACAACGTTCCGGTTCTCGTCGACGCCGCGGCCGAGATCCTGACCATTCCCAACGTCCACCTGCGGCGCGGGGCGACGCTCGTGGCCTATAGCGGCGGGAAGTACATCCGTGGACCTCAAAGCGCCGGTCTCCTGCTCGGACGGAAAGATCTGGTGAAGGCCGCCTGGGTACACAGCGCCCCCCACCACGGCTACGCCCGCAGTATGAAGGTCGGGCGTGAGGAAATGGTCGGCATGCTGGTCGCCGTCGAAAGCTGGGTCAAGCGAGACCACGAGGCCGAGTGGCGGGAATGGATCGGGCGATGCGAGGCGATCGGATCGCGGCTCGCGACCATGTCCGGTGTCACACCGACCATCCGGCGCGAGCCGGACCCGGAGGAAGGTCTCAGCAATCGCAGCCCGAGCGTGACCGTGCGGTGGGACTCGACGAAGCTCGGCATCACTGGTTCAGAGGTGGCCGAGATTCTCTACACGACCGAGCCAAGGATTACGCTCAACGGCACCCGTGCGGAGACGCCGACGCCCGAGGGAGATACCGGTGTGTCGATCGTGGTGTCGATGATGCTCCCGGGTGAGGAGACCATCGTCGCCAGGCGCATCGCCGACGTGCTGTCAGCGAAGCACACCCTCAAGCCCGCGGCAACGCCGGCGGCTCCGGCCGGCAACGTCGCCGGCCGCTGGGAGCTCGAGATCCACTATGCAGCCAGCAGCGCGGTTCATCATCTGCACCTGCAGCAGAACGGAAATCGGCTCGAGGGTATACACCAGGGAAATTTTCTGACCCGCGATATCTCGGGAACGATCAGTGGCGACGTCGTCTCGCTGGCCAGCAACGTCACCGAGCATCACGGTGACGCCTTGACCTATCGATTCACCGGCACGCTGACCGGCGAGACGATCGCCGGAACGCTCGACATGGGTGAGTATCGCGCGGCGAGCTGGACGGGCACGCGGCCCGCCGCGCAGCAGTAGTCAGTCGCCCAGGCTGAAGGTCACCGAGACCGTCATCACGACCTCGACCGGCTCGCCGTTCAGCAGCGTCGGATCGAATCGCCACTGACGGACCGCGTCGACGGCGGCGATCGCAAAGTCCGGATGCACCTGCGCGCTGACGACCCTCAAGGACGTGACGGACCCGTCGCGGCCGATGATGGCTTCGATCGGCACCACCCCCTCGCGACCGGCATCGCGCATCGTTGCCGGATAGACCGGCTTGACGTCGACCAGCTTTCGCGGAGCCCGAATGTTCCCTCCGACCGCGATTGCCCGGGGAGCGACGGACGGCTGGGATGACGGTGGGCCCGGCGCCGGCCGTCGCGCCCGGACGTTGATGGTTTCCCTGAGGTCGCCCACGCCGAGCGTAATCGCCCGATCCCAGTCGCGAGCCGTACGCAGCTCGATGTCCTGACGCAGCGCTCGAAAGCCAGGCAGCGAGGCCTCCAGGACGTACGGTCCCGGCGCGATCGAAGTGAACTGGAAGAGGCCGTCGGCACCGGTCAGCACTTTGGTTTTCGCCTGGTTCTCGTCCACCAGCGTGACTTCCACGTCGGGCACCACGCCGCCCGTGGAGTCGTAGACGACACCCTTCAGAGGCAGCGGCGACGTCTGGGCGGCGCGATACGCCGCGGTCGGCAGGGCAACGGCGAGCAGCATGACAATCGTCGCGGCAAAGGCGGAACGGGATGGCGTTTCACGCGAGACATCGGCTTTCAGCATGGCGGTAATTCTCCTTTCGAGGGCCGACGGGCGCGCCATGAGCATCGCCGATGCCCACGTACGACTCGGTGGCCGACAGATTCGTGCGAGCTCGAGCAGATGACCGGCGTATGAGTCGGCAGCCACTCCTTCACCAAGAACGACGTCGTCACAGGCCAGCTCACTGTCGAATCGCAGGCGTGCGCATGCGATCCACATCAGCGGGTTGAACCAGTACACGATGCGGACGATCTCCGCGCAGATCTGCACCAGCCAGTCTGAACGCTGGATGTGCGCCAGCTCGTGGCAGAGCACGGTGTAGGCACGGTCGTCGGTCCATTCGCGGGCGTGGATCGGTAAAAGTACTCGCGACGGGCGCAGCCCCCAGGTCGCGAGGACCGTGGGCTCGTTCGTCTGAAGAAGGACGACAGACCGCTTCAGGCCGTAGGCCCTCGAGATGCGATGGACCAGCGCGGTCCATTTGCTGTCGCCGACGCGGTGGGCACGCGCCCCGATCCGCTTCAGGCGCCGGATGCCGAGGGCGAGCGTGACGACACCGGCGACAAGGCCCGCCGACCATACGAGCGCAGCCCATTGCGCAGGGGAGGGAAGGGTCCGCGTCTCTATCGGGGCCGCGGGTGATGCGCGGACCGTCTCGATCGCCATCACCATGGCGGTTGGTGGTCGGCCCGCCGGCATGCTCCACGCCGGCAGGATGAGCGTGAGCGGCGCGACGCTGGCGGAGGCGAACAGGGCCGTGGCCAGCACGCGGTGACGAAGCGCCGCTGAGCGGCGCCGCAGCAGCGCGCGCAGGCCGAGGCCGAGGAGGAGCACGATCGACGATCGGATGGCGAGATCTGCCAGCAGCATCATCGTGCCGCTCCTTTCGCCGCGCGTACCAGCTCGGCAATCCGCTCCAGTTCATCGTCCGACAGTCGGGTCTCACCGCCGAGCAGTGCCGCCACGACGTTGGCATTCGACCCGTCGAAGAACGTGTCAACGAGATGTTTGAGGGCCGATCGGCGCGCCGAGTGGCGCGGCAGCGTCGGCATGTAGATGTATTTCAGGCCGTGTTCCTGATGGCGGACGTAGCCCTTGGTCTCCAGCACCCGCAGCTGGGTTCGGACCGTGGAATTGCTGGGGGAGCCCGGCAGCAGAGCCATCAGGTCGGCGGCGGTCGCGCGCCCGAGCCGATAGAGGGCGTCCATGATTTGACGTTCGCGTTTGGTGAGGGCGAGGTGCGTCGTCGTCTTTGACATGTTATTTTTATAACAGATCGCTATTTTAATAACACCTCGGGCCTCCCTGTCAAGTGGCGTTCGTGCCGGCCGGCGCCCCGTGTCTGCCGAGTTCCGTCACCGCTGTCGTCACGTTCGTCACTCTTGATTGGATCGGGCCGACGCGCTGATCGAGAATCACCCGATGCTGCGCATCCTCTCCGTAGCCGCCCTGGTCGTCATCAACGCCGCACCGACGCTGGCACAGCAGACCCCGTTCCGGTATCCACCGCCGCCCGCCGGCGCGATTCAGGTCCGGCGTGACGTACCGTACGGCGCGTCCGGCGAGACGAGCCTGGCGATGGATGTGTACCGCCCGAGCGGCGCCGCGACCACCGGGCCCGCGCTGATCTTCTTCAACACCGCATCCGGCGCGGATCGCAACAATCCGTTCTACACAGGGTGGGCCCAGGCCGCCGCTGCGAAGGGACTGGTCGCGATCGTGCCCGACCTTCGCAGCGGCACGCAAGCGGAGGATTTTCACGCGCTGGTTCGCCATCTGGCTGCGCATGGCGCCGACTATGGCATCGACGCCGAGGCGATCGCGGTCTACGCCGGATCGGGAAACGTGTTCACAGCCTTTCCGATCGTCGAGGGTGCTGGAGAGACAGCGATCAAGGCGGCGGTCATGTACTACGGCACCGCCGACCTCTCCGTCTTCCGCCTCGACCTGCCGGTGCTCTATGTGCGCGCGGGCCTCGACCGTCCGCCGGTCAATCGCCGCATCGCCGAGCTGGTCTCCCTCGCCATCTCACAGAACGCGCCGCTGACGGTGCTGAATCATCCGACCGGGCATCACGCGTTCGAGATGGTGGACGATGACGAGATGACGCGGGATGTGATTGATCGGACGATCGACTTCGTGAAGCGCGCCACGTCGCGTTCGTATCAGAACGCGCTACGGGCAGCGCTGCCGGAAGCAGCGGCGGCCGCGGCGGTGCAGACGGGTGACTATCGGCAGGCGGTCTCACGCTACGCGCAGCTGGTCGCGTCGCACGCCGACGATTCGCGACTTCGACTGGCGTACGGCGAAGCGCTGCTGGGCGATGGGCAGTTTGGGCTGGCCTGCGCCGAGTTCGACAAGCTGAGGGACAAGGGGCTGGGCTATCGGGATCTGGGTCTGCCGGCCGCCCGTGCGTGTCTGCAGAAGGGGGACGCTGACGCAGCGATCACCTGGCTGCGCAGCATCCCGCAGCGCTTCCTGCCGTCGGACCTCCAGACCGACCCGGTGTTTGCGTCCCTCAGGTCCCGCGAGGATTTCCAGGCCCTGTTCCGGCGGTAAGAAAAAGGGCGGTTGTCCCCTTTTTCTTGACACCCCGTCGCCCGTCGGGGTATATGTCGACTCACGACATGTCGACACACAAACAGGACGTCCCCTACGGCACCCTCGACCTGCTGATTCTCAAGACCCTCGACACGATGGGCGCGATGCACGGCTACAGCATCGCCCGGAGAATCGAACAGGTTGCCGGCACCCTCGTCCGCCTCAGCCAGGGATCGATCTACCCGGCGCTGGTCCGGCTCGAGCAGCAGGGTTGGATCCGCACCAAGTGGGGTCTCTCGGAGACGAATCGGCAGGTCAAGTTCTACGAGCTCACCAAAGCCGGAGCGAAGCAGCTTCACGTCGAGGTCGAGAACTGGGAGAAAGCGACCGCGCTGGTGACCCGCTTCCTCGAGGCCAAGTCGTGAAGTTCCGCACCCTCGTCTCCCGTCTCGCCGCGATTGGTCGGAAGGGCCGGCTCGATCGCGAGCTCGACGCCGAAGTCCTCGCCCATCTCGAGCTGGCCGAGCGCGACGCGCTGGCCGCCGGGCTCTCTCCGGAGGAGGCGCGCCGCGCCGCCCGGCAACGATTCGGCGGCGTCGAACAGATGAAGGAAGACCATCGCGATCAACGAGGGGTACGGTGGCTCGAGAACCTGTTCCAGGATTTTCGCTATGGCCTCACCTCTCTGCGGCGCGACCGGCTGTTCGCGGTCGTCGCCATCGGCGTGCTGGCGCTGGGCATCGGCGCCAACACCGCCATGTTCAGCCTGGTGGACGCCGTGCTGTTCAAGCCGTTGCCGTTCCCGCACCCCGATCGAATCGTCTGGGTATGGGAGGCGCCCGACAGGGCCTCGCGAAATCAGACGACCGCGCGCCGATTCGTGGAGTGGAAACAGCGGAGCCGGAGCTTCGCCGCGCTGTCGGCGCAAGCGGAGACCAGGGCCACGATCATGGTCGCCGGCCAGGCGACGCGCCTTCCCGGTGCCAGCGTGTCCGCCGACTACTTCGACGTCTTCGGCATCACGCCTTTCCTCGGCCGCACGTTCGTGCCCGACGATGACCGGCCCGGCGCACCGCCTGTCGTGGTCTTGAGTCACGCCACGTGGCAGACCAGGTTTGGAGCCGACCCGGGCATCCTGACGCGCGATCTCGTCATCGACGATGTGCCGCATCAGATCATCGGTGTGCTGCCGGCGGGCAGCTTTGATCGCGATGCCCCAGGCTTCTGGAAGCCGATCGCGCTGACACCCGATCGGCTGCAGATCGGTGACCACTGGCTTGCAGTCGTGGGCCGACTGAAGGCCGGCATCACACTGACCCAGGCTCGAGAAGAGATGCTCGCCGTGAACGCCGGCCTGGCGGACATCACGCCGCAGTGGAAGCGCGACGCCGGATGGACGGTTGCGCTCGATCCGTTTGCCGAGCCCTACGTGGGAACCGATCTCCGCCGCTCGATGTATGTCGCCTTCGGCGCGGTTGTTCTCGTTCTGCTGATCGCCTGCGCGAATCTCGCCAATCTCCTGCTCGTACGCGGTGTTTCGCGAACCAAGGAGATCGCTGTCCGCTCCGCGCTCGGGGCGGGTCGCGGTCGCCTCGTCGCGCAGCTGATGACCGAAACGCTGGCGTTGTGTCTGGTTGGTGCCGCCGCGGGTGTTGGTGTTGCGGCGCTGTTGATCCGGGTTGGCGTGCCACTGCTGCGAGCGTCCCTGCCGTTCACCGCGGAGATCGGCTTGGACCTGCGGGTGCTTGGCTTTGCCGCGCTCGCCGCGCTGGTTGTGGCGCTGCTGATCGGCGTGCTGCCGTCCTTCCACGCAACCTCACGGTCGCTCGCGCCGGCGCTGAATCAGGGCTTTCGCGGCTCCTCCGCGTCTCATTCCTTCGTCCGCCGGACGATCGTGATGGCGGAGATCGCGCTGTCGTTCGTGCTCGTCTGCGGCGCGCTCCTGCTCATTCGCAGCGTGTTGAAGCTGGAGCACGCCGATATCGGTGTGCGTATTGAACGCGTGATCACGATGTCGACCGATCTTCCGTCGTCCGGGTACCCGACACCGGAAAGCGCCGTCGTCCTCTACCGTACGCTCGTCGAACGGTTGGAGGCTGTCCCCGGAGTGGAGACGGCAGCGCTTTCACAGGACCTGCCGCTCGAAGGCGTCAGGGGCGGGGAGTTCATGATCGCACCCGGCGCCGACGGGCAGTTGCTCGTGCGCTTCAAGCGAGTGGACCCCGGATACTTCGGCGCGCTCGACATCCCCATCGTCTCCGGGCGCGGGATTCAGGCCGAGGATCGCGCCGGTGCGCCTCGTGTCGTGGTGATCAACCAGGAGCTCGCGCGACGACTGGCCGGCCATCTGGGGATGGCCAACCCGGTCGGGCAGATCGTCAAGCTCGCGGCTCCGGCCTATCACGACGGCTCGTCGATGGTCGACGTTCGGATCGTCGGCGTGATTCGCAGCGAGCGCGTGCGCGACGCTCGTCTGCCGCCCGACGATGTGGCTTACGTGCCGTTGGCGCAGGTTCCTCGTCAGGATGTTCGACTCGTGGTCCATACCAGCGGAGATCCGTCGATCGTTGTTCCGGGCATACGCGAAGCGCTTCGCCAGATCGATCCGAGGCTTCCGCTCGAGGACGTGCGCACGCTCGCGGAAGTGAAGACCCGCGTCTTGTCGGACGCCTCGGAGCCGGCCTGGGCGATCAGCATGTTCGGTGCGGTCGCGGCGCTGCTCGCCGCCTTCGGTCTCTACGGTGTTCTCGCGCACACCGTCGCGCAGCAACGCCGCGAGATTGGGATCCGTCTCGCGCTCGGGGCCAGCGCTCGAGGTGTCATCGCGCTGGTGGTGAGGAACGGACTCTGGATGCTGCTCTCCGGCCTGGCCGTCGGCGTGCTGGCGGCGACCGCCGTAACCAGAGTCGCGCGATCGCTGTTGTTCGAGATTTCACCACTCGATCCTTTTGCGTTTACCGCCGCGGCCGCGGCCATGCTGGTCGTTGCGCTGCTGGCGGTGCTGATTCCGGCCGCGAGGGCAGCCGGGGTCGATCCCGCAACCGCTCTGCGCGCCGACGCTTGAGCGGACACGCCCGCCGCCGGATTCGCAGCGGCATCGATGCATCGGGCGGGTGGGGATCGCTCCTTCAGGCGTTTGCCGAACAGATCGACAAGGCGCGATGACGTCCTCGGCAATCGTGGTGGTGCTCTCGAGTAAACGACGCGCGGTGTCACCACGCGCGCCCGAGCTGAGCCGCCCCTTCAGGCCGGAGTGCCGGCGGCGTTCTTGAGTGCCAGCGCCACATCGGCCGTCTTGCCATCGAGCCGCTCGCGCGTCGCCTGCGCGAGCGCCGTCTCGATCTTCAGCAGCGCATCGAAGCGCTTCTTCGGCTCGATCGCGGCGGCCGCGGCCCGCGTCCGCAAGCCCGATGCGGCCGATTCCGTGTCGAGGTCGAGATACGCCTGGATGACGAGGCCCAGGTCCTTCTTGCTTCCCGACAGCATCTGGAAGATGAACCGGATGCCGGCCTTGTTGACGACATGGTTCACCGCCACCGTCGCGATGATCTCGCGGCGCAAAGGGTGCTTGGCAAACGCGTCCGTGAATTCCTCACGCACGCGCTTGGGGAAGTAGGCGTCGAGATACGGGCGGGCGGTCTCGCTGTCGGGAAACGACGTCTTCAGCACGGTTGCCTGCGCCCAGTTCTTGACGTGACCCATCATGACCGCCAGGAGCGGCCGAGGCAGGCCGCGATCCCGTGCCGGGTTCGACAGGAGCAGCGCATCTCTCGTCGGCACGCCGTCATCGTCTCGATTCAGGATCCCGGCGACGACCAGGTCGTCGACAAAAGCGACGTAGTCGTCGTACAGCGACGCGCTGCGCAGGCCATCGAGCGTCAGCGCCAGCGCCTGCTGCTCGTTGTCGGCGAGGACCAGATCCGACACCTCGTCGGTCATCTCGCGCAGGATCCGATTGCGATCGTCGCGGCTCTTGATCATCCCGTCGTGCAGCAGCACGTCGAGCAGCACTTTCAGGTTGACCTCGTGATCGGACATGTCGACGCCGGCCGAATTGTCGATGGCGTCGGTGTTGATCATGCCGCCCTTCATCCAGTACTCGATTCGTCCAGCCTGCGTCAGGCCGAGATTCCCGCCTTCGCCGACGACGCGCCCGCGAACGCTCGTCGCATCGACGCGAACACGATCGTTGGCCCGATCGCCGACCTCGGCGTTGTCCTCGCCCGCGGCTTTGATGTACGTGCCGATGCCGCCGTTGTAGAGCAGATCGACGTTCATCGTGAGGATGTGGCGAATGACCTCCTCGCCGCTCGGCGACTCCGCCTGCAGATCGAGGAGAGTCCGGGCCTCGGCGCTCAGCGGAATCTCCTTGGCGGATCGCTCGAACACGCCACCGCCGGCGCTGATCGTCGCGGTGTCGTAGTCGGTCCACGTCGATCGTGGCAGGTTGAACAGTCGTTCGCGCTCGGCAAAGGAACGAGCGACGTCCGGGTTCGGGTCGATGAAGATGTGCTGGTGATTGAACGCGGCGACCAGGCGCGTCGTGCGGCTTCTGAGCATACCGTTGCCGAACACGTCACCGGCCATGTCGCCGATGCCGGCGACGGTGAACGGCTCCTTGTCGACGTTGATGCCCAGGATGTCGAAGTGATGAACGATGCACTCCCACGCGCCGCGAGCGGTGATGCCTTCCTTCTTGTGGTCGTAGCCGTTGCTGCCGCCTGACGCGAACGCGTCCCCGAGCCAGAATCCGTACTGCGCCGACACCTGATTGGCGGTGTCCGACAAATGCGCCGTACCCTTGTCTGCCGCGACGACGAGGTACGGGTCGTCCTCGTCACGGAACACCACCTCGGGGGGATGCACGACCTTGCCGCCGACGATGTTGTCGGTGATGTCGAGCAGGCCGGCGACGAATTCCCGATAACGATCGACGAGGTAGGCGTCGAGCGCGGGCCGCGGCGGCAGCTGCCCCTTCAACACGAATCCGCCCTTCGACCCCACCGGCACGATGACGGCGTTCTTGACCATCTGGGTCTTCATCAGCCCGAGAATCTCGGTGCGGAAGTCGTCGTGGCGATCGCTCCATCGCAGGCCGCCGCGCGCCACCCGGCCGCCGCGCAGGTGGATCCCTTCCAGCTTTCGCGAGTGCACGTAGATCTCGAACAGCGGGCGGGGGGAGACCATGCCCTCGACCCGCGCGCTGTCGACCTTGATCGAGAACACCGGCCGTTCCGGGCGCTGGTAGGCGTTGGTGCGCACGGTCGACCGCACCAGGTTTTCCAGTCCCCGCAGGATCTCGTCGTCGAACAGGCTGGCCACGGCGCGCATGGCCTTGCGCAGCGCCTCGTCGGTGGCCTTGATGGCGGCCTCGCGATCGTCCTGGGCCGGATCGAAGCGTGCGGCAAACGCCCGGTAGAGAGCCGCCGAGGCCTTGCTGTTTCTCAGCAGCACGCCGTTGGCCGTGTCGGTGTTCAGCACCGGCCGGATCTGCAGCAGATGATTCCGCAGCGTCCGGAGGACCTCGATATCGCGCCAGCTCATGCCCTCCCGAATCAGCAGCTTGTTCAGCGGATCGTCGGTCGCGCGTCCTTCCTGGAGCGCGCGCAGCGCGGCGCGGAGCCGATCCTCGCCGTCGACCAGGGCGGCGATGACCTCCGGGGCCGCCTCGATGCGCAGTCGCTGAAGGTAGATCCGGCGGCCTTCCGGGAGAACAATCGGAATCGCCATCTCTTCGCAGACCGGCAACGCGAGCTGCTCGAGCGTTCGCAGCGTTTCGGTCAGGCCCAGTGGGCCTGGCGAATAGATCTTCAGCGTGGCGTTCTCCGAAGAATCCGCCCGGACGCTGGTTTCGAGCTCGGCTTCGAGCATCTCGAAGCGTTTCAAGTCCTCGGGCACCTCTTCGGGCCTGGTGGATTCCCGGTACAGGCCGCTGCGGGTCTCCGTCCGCACGTAGCGCTTGAACAGGCGGCGGCCCTCGAGCGCTCCGAACGCCTGCTCGAGCGTCGCCCCGACGCGGTCCTCCCATGTGGAGATGACGGTCGACGTAATCTGGCGCGCCTTCTCGACGTCGATCGGGTGGTCGAGCGACGCTTCGTCGAAATAGAACAGGAGCAGGGCGATGACGCCCAGATCGGCCCACGTGTTGAATGAGATCGGTCCGAACGCCTCAGCCAGCGCGCGTCGCAGATCTTCTTCGGCCTTGTGCGAGTAGTGGAGATCGGAGAACGCGATCGCGACCGCCACGTAGCCGGTTCCCTGGCGGCGGGTGACGACGACCTCGTTGTCGCTCGCCATGTAAATCATGCGATCGATCGTGGTCTTGAGCGAGGCCACGTCGGCGTAGAGCAGCTCGCGGCGCGGGAAGTGATTGAACAGCGCGCGCGTTTCCCGATAGGCGTGCGAGTTGCTCGCCTCCCCGCACTGTGCCAGCACCGACGCAAGCTTCTCTTTGACCAGCGGGATGTCCTGCGGTTTGGCCGTGAGGGCGCCCTTGGCGAGCCGTCCAATCAGGAGCGTGGCGGCGCTAATCGAACCGTCCGGCCGCCACTCGCGGATGACGACGTCGTCGATCGGCTCGACGTGATGGATGGCTTGGGCGCGCGGGCAGTAGTCGATGTCGATGATGCGATCGTCCCCGGCGGCGGGGCGCAGCTGTGCGGCCTCGGCCTCCATCAGGCCGGGGAAGACGACCGGCAGCAGGGCCGGGTCCTTGAAGACGCCGAGCGCACTGGTCTGATCTGCGTGCGGCTGACCGTCCGCGCCGAACTGGTAGCGGAGCAGGCCGAGCATCACGAAGTTGTCGGCCTTCAGCCAGTCGAGAAAGGTGCGGGCCGGATCGGGCGCCGCCGCATCCTCGCGGCGGGCACGCAGGCGAGAGCCGACCTCTGAGACGCCGCGGATCATCGCCGGGTAGTCCTCGACGCCGAGGAAGACCGTCTTCAAGACGGAGAACACCTGGTGCTCGATCCGGCGCACCCGCTCGCGGGCGTCCACGCGTTCGATGTGGAACTGGCAGAGCAGCTCGTGCGATCCATCTTGCTGCGCGCCGCCGATCCAGACCACCCGCTCCCACTGCCGCCGCACGGTGAAGACCGGATAAATCGCCGAGAAGACGCGCAGGCCCTCCTTCTGGAAGTAGTTCTTCAGGCTCTCGAAGATGAATGGCGCGTCGGGCGTGTGCGTCTCGACGATCGTCACCTCGCTGGTCGCGCCGGTGGCGACCCCCTCGTCGTCGTCCGGGTTGCTGACCGACACGTGCAGCCCGGGCAACCCTTTGTACAGCTGAAAGGCGGGCGGCATGGTCCGCGCGACGAAACGGAAGTTCCGGCTGATCCGCTCGGCCAGCGCCTCCGCCGACAGCTTCAACGCCAGCGAGTCGGGCATCCGTTCGTAGACCACGGGAGCGAAGGCGCGTAAGAGCTCGCGGTCCTCTGGCGGGGCGTTGCGGTCGAGGATGGCGATGATGGCGTGCAGGGTAGAGACCCTCTGCTGAGGGTCGGCGGTAATCATTACGGGACCTCCGTCACGGGCGGATCCGGCCTCTCCCAGCCTACTGCAACTGGCCGCGGAATACGCGGAACACGCGGAGGACAGGATGGGTCGGGCCGCGGAATACGCGGAACACGCGGAGGACAGGGTGGGTCGGGCCGCGGAATACGCGGATCCCGCGGAGGACAAGGTGGTCGGGCCGCGGAATAGGCGGATCCCGCGGAGGACAAGGTGGTCGAGCCGCGGAATAGGCGGATCACGCGAAGGACAGGGTGGGTCGGGCCGCGGATTACGCGGACGGGGGCGACGCTGGACGTTTTCACGACCCTGCCGTTGGACGCCAGGCGCCCCGGAGAAATTGCAGCGCGGTCGTCGAAAACTGAGCCGCGGCCTCGCGGAAGACGGGACCGTGGCCGCCGTTGGGCACGACCCACAGGTAGGAGTGTGGAATTGCCAGCCGCATCTCGACGGCGAGCGACACCGGATAGAGGGGATCGCGATCGCCAAAGACGATTAGGGTCTCCGCAGCGATCGAGGCCAGGTAGGGCGGCGTAAAGTTCACGTCGTCGTAGTTGTCGGCGAACTGCCTGGCCATGGTGACGAGGCGCTCGAGCTGCGCCGGTCCCTGGGTGTGGCGCGCGCGCAGCCGATCGACCTCCGCGGCATCCATCGTCGAGAGGGAGAACTGCCGCTGAATCCGGCGGGTCTGCTCGGGAAAGTACGGCGGAGCGCTCACGAGGACCATCGATTCGATCAGGTCCGGCGCGAGTGTCGCCATGTGCAGCAGCGTAATGCCGCCGCCGCTGAGGCCGATGGCTTTGGTGCGTGGGAGGTCCAGATAGCGGAGCAGCGCGATGATGTCGAGCGCACTCTGGCGGAACGTAAAGCGCTCGGCGGAATGCGTCGACGACCCGTGACCGCGCTGATCGGGAGCGATGACGCGAAAGCCTTCAGGCGTCGTGCCGAAGATATATCGCCAGTCCTCACCGCATCCCATGGCGCCGTGCAGCCAGAGCAGCGGCTCGCCGTCGCCCGTTGTCTCGCAGTGGAGCTGAATCCCGTTGACGTTCACGACCATTGCCCCTCCTCGTCTCCGAGGATTATTCGAGGATGGTCGCCAAAAAAACAGTCTGTTCGATCGACCCTGTTATGATTGAGATGTCTTGGCAAGCGGTTTTTCCGCCGCGTCTGGCCTCACGCTCCGCACACCTGATTCCGACCCTGTTCCTTCGCGCGATATAACGCCGCGTCCGCGGCGCGGAAGAGCGAGCCGCCGAGGTCCTCATCGGTGGTCAGCGTCCGCGTCTGCTGTTCGAGGTCGAACACGCATGTGGCGATCCCGACGCTGATGGAGATGGTCCCCGCGGGAAAGCTGATCCCTGCCAACGCCGGCGCCGTGCTGCTCACGGCGCGACAGAGGTCGTTGGCAATCTGCCTGGCGCGAAACGGCGGGCAACAGGGGATGGCGACGACGAACTCGTCGCCGCCGTATCGCGATCCGACCGCATCGTCAGGCAGGCGTGCCGCGACGATGTGGCCGACGGTCCTGACGGCTTCCGCTCCGACGAGATGGCCGTGCTGATCGTTGAGCGACTTGAGGCGATCGACGTCGAAGACGAGCATGCTGAGCGCCGATGCCTTCGTACGCGACTGCAGGATCAGCCCGGGCAGGCACCCTTCGAACGAGCGCAGGTTATGTAGTCCCGTCAGATCGTCGGTCATCGCCAGGTCGTGCAGGCGGCGCGCGTCATGCGCGAGCTTGGCCGTGGTCAGGCCGACCCCGACGAACAGGCAGATCTGAACCAGATCGGCTTCCCCGTACCGGAAATTCAGCAGGTAAGGGTTCGCCAGGTGGTAGAGCACGACCGCCGCTAACGCGCCGAGCAGGCTGCCGCGCATCCGGAACCTCACGCCGGCCAGAATGATCGGCAGATAGTACAGATGCTGGAACGGCGCCGAGGCCGTTCGGCGATCGAGCTCGAAAATCACTAACAGCGAGCCCACAATCGCAACCACCCACCACATCGGCGAGAGTCGTGACGTGGCCGCAACTCGACGGTCGAATCCCGTGAGGCTGGTCAATCGCATGATTGGGGTATGAATCCGTTCGTCTATCGTCGTTGGACGGCGGCGCTGGTGACCAGTGTATCGCCTGGTTGCAGGCCGCCCTTGACGAGTTCGGTCCAGCGATCGTCCGCGAGACCGCCCTCGACGACGACCGGCGTGAATCGTCCGCCCTGGTAGCGCCAGACCTGATGCGTTTCGCCGCCCGACGTCTTGGCGACCGGCGCGCTGCCGGTCGTCGGCTGGTCGCGCTCGCCGATCGCCTCGAGCACGTCGCTGGGCGGTCGGAACGAGAGCGCACTGTTCGGAATACGCACGGCGTTCGCCCGCCGGAATCCGCCGAAGATGACCTCCGCGGTCATGCCAGGACGGAGGCGCTCATCGATGTTCGGGACGTCGACGATGGCGGTGTAGCTGACGACGCTGCCGGAGGCGCTGGTTCCCGCCGTTGATGCCGTGGCCGTCGTCGGGCCGCCGGCGGGAGTGTCCACGATCGGCTGCAGCCGCACTTGCGAGACGATGCCGTGGAACGCTTCACCAGGGTACGAGCCGACGTCGAAGGTCGCCTGATCGCCGGTCGTTACCGCGGACACGTCCGATTCGTCGACCTCGACCTGCACCTGCATCTTCGTCAGATCCGCGGCGATCTTGAAGAGCAGGGGCGATTGCACCGAGGCCGCGACCGTCTGACCGACGTCGACGTCCCGCTCCACGACCACGCCGTCGATCGGCGAGCGGATCACCGTGTGCTCGAGATCGAGCGTTGCTTGATCGACCGCAGCAGTGGCCTGCACGATCACCGACTGCGCGCCGTGAACGTCGGGCTGGGCTTGATCGACCGCGATACGGGCGGCGTCGAGGTCGGACTGCGTGATCAGTTCCTCCTTCGCCAGCGCCTCGGCGCGCCCCAGTTTGGTCTGGGCATCTTCAAGGGCCGCTTGCAGCCGGGTCTCGTCCGCTTTCGCTTGCAACAGGTTGGCCTGCGCTTCGGTGAGCTGCGCCTG
This sequence comes from uncultured Acidobacteriota bacterium, assembly GCA_963771415.1. GTDB lineage: Bacteria > Acidobacteriota > Vicinamibacteria > Vicinamibacterales > 2-12-FULL-66-21 > CAWAZT01. The sequence goes on from CAVYTI010000003.1 coordinate 140,987, forward strand.
GTAGGTCGAGGGATCGAGACGGGCGAGGACTTCGCCCTTGTGGACGAGAGAGTTGAAGTCTACGTCGAGCGACTGCACGAGACCGGAAATCTGCGATCCGACTTGCACCGTCGTGACCGGTTGCAGCGTGCCGGTCGCCACGATCGGGCGAGCGATCGGGCCTGAGGTGACCGATGCGGTGGTGACGGTCACGCGCGGCTTGGTGCGAAAAGCCCAGAAACCCGCCACTGCGGCCGCCACCGCCAGCGCCGCGAGCAACCAGGAGCGTCGTGAGGTCGTCACACTTTTGTCTCCAATATCCGTATCGGCAAGCGCTCACTCTCGACTACGACGCGTGCGGGTCGAGAATTTCAGACCGCGAGTATGGCTCACCTTGCACGCACACGCCGAGCGCCGTAAGGTAACGCCATGACCGGCTGCGACGGTCGTTCGTTCATGCCTGTCAGCGTCCTCTGTCCCCAACTCGCGGATGCCTCGCTGCGCCTCGAACTGTTCACGGCGGCGCGGGATGCGATCCGCAAATGGCGGCCTGGCTTCGAGAAGTGGCAGGTGACCCTCTTCCGATCACAGAGCGGCGAAGGGTGGGATCTGGCGATCAGCGGTCCGCGCTTCCGGCGCGTGCTCACGTTGAACGGCCCGCTCGAAGATCTGCCCGGCCTGGTGACCGCCTACGTGGACGCCGTCCTGGCGGACGCGTAGCAGCCCGCGTCCCCGCCTACTCATTTCCGTGCGACTGACATAAAGTGCTTTTGTGGCATTCACGCAATGGATGCAGGTGCTGGATACTGTGAGCAATCTGGCTCAGCTGTCCGGCCGCTTGAGGAAGGCCGATCCGGCCGCCGAGCCGCGGGGCACGGGTGTGATCGGCCAGCTCGAGACGCGCCTGGCGGGCGTCGTGGTTGCCGCGCTGAAGGAAGCCTTTGACCGCGACCGGGCCCGAATGGATCTGGAGCGGGCGCAATATGAAGCGGAACGCCGGCGGGCCGAGGAGGCGCTTCGCGCCGAGATCCGCCGACAGGCGGCCGAGCGGGCCCTCGCCCAGGTCAGGCTGGTCGCCATCATGGCGCTGGGAACCTGGATGCTGTCGGCGGTGCTGGGCGTCTGGATGCCGGGAATGCGGGCTGGCGCGGGACGCTGGCTCCTGGGAGGCGCGTGGGCACTCCTCGTCGCCGCGCTCGGCAGCGCCTTCGCCAGCTGGCAGCGCATCACGACGTGGGGCGTGTCCGATGCGGGATCGGGCGAGTGGTCGCCGTCGGTCGGCGAACGAATTGCTCCCTGGCTTCTCGTGGTCGCCGTGGCGCTTGCCGGCACCGCCCTGCTGGTGGCCTTGTGAACGGTCCCGCCGCCGTGACGGCAGCGCCTAACCTCCGTCGGTCAATGAGCGCTCGACATCGATGATTACCCTCTATGGCGCCGACTGGTGCGAGGATACGCGACGTTCGCGGCGGCAGCTGCGACGGCTCGCCGTGCCACACCGATACCTCAACATCGACGAGGATCTCGACGCGCTCGATCGTGCGAAGGCGCTCAACGCCGGCCGTCGGCGAACGCCGACGATTGATTTGATCGATCGGGTTCTGGTGGAGCCCTCGAATACGACGCTGGCGGAGGCGCTCATCCAGCGCGGCGAGCTGACCCGTGAGGAGTTGGTCGAGCGCGTCACGGTCCAGAACGTCGGTGACCTCGAGCGCGCGGTGCGCGGCGGCGTCGGCCTGTTGCTCGTGGTGCTCGCCTCGCGCTCGCCGCGTCGCGTCCGCTGGCCGGTCCGACTCCTTGGCGCATCGGCGGCGCTGACCGGCATCACCGGCTGGTGTCCCGGCTACTCCGCCGCCGGCGTCTCGTCACTCGACGGGCCCGGTGATCGTCCGTCCGAGTCCGCGCGTCAGGCGTGGATCGTCAGCGCACCGGAGCCCTCGCCGTGAAGGCGTACCGACAGATTCGACGCGCTCGCCAACGCCCGCCATGGGGACCCGTTCTCGATTCTGGGTCCCCACAACGAGGCCGGCACCCTGATCGTTCGCACGTTCCAACCGGCGGCCGAACGCGTGTCGGTCGTTCGGGCGACAGAGGCGGTCGAGATGACGCGGGTCCACCCGAGCGGCATCTTCGAGGCGCGCTTCGTCGAAGGGGACACCTCCACAGACTACCGGCTTCGGGTTGTCTATCCTGGCGGCTACGCCACCGAAATCGACGACCCCTATCGCTACGGACGCGTGGTCTCGGACTACGACCTGTATCTGTTCGGCGAAGGCAACCATACGAGGATTTACGACAAGCTCGGCGCCCATGTCGTCAAGTTGGGTGCCGCGGAGGGGACGCATTTTGCGGTCTGGGCCCCCAACGCCGAACGCGTCAGCGTGGTTGGCGACTTCAACGGCTGGGACGGTCGGGTCCATCCGATGCGGTCGCTCGGTTCGAGCGGCGTCTGGGAGATCTTCCTGCCTGGCGTCCGCGAAGGGCAGCGCTACAAGTTCGAGATCCGTTCCGGCCTCCGCGGCGAGCTGCTGCTGAAGTGCGATCCGTTCGGGTTTGCCTTCGAGGTGCCGCCGCTGTCGGCGTGCGTGGTGACCCGCTCCGACTACACCTGGCGCGACGAGGAGTGGATGAGCCGTCGTCCGGCGCGCAACGCATGGCTCCAGCGGCCGGTGGCGATCTACGAGGTGCATCTCGGCTCGTGGGCGCGCGTCCCCCAGGAGCACAACCGCTATTTGACCTATCGCGAGCTCGCCGATCGCCTGATTCCCTACGTCAAGGATCTGGGTTTCACGCACATCGAGTTGCTGCCGGTCATGGAACACCCCTACGCCGGATCGTGGGGCTATCAGGTGATTGGTTTCTACGCGCCGACCAGCCGGTTCGGCGGCCCGGACGACTTCAAGGCCTTTGTCGACGAGTGTCACCGGAACGATATCGGGGTCATTCTCGACTGGGTGCCCGGCCATTTCCCGAAAGACGCGCACGGGCTCGCCAAGTTCGACGGCACGGCGCTCTTCGAGCACGAGGATCCGCGTCAGGGAGAACACCGCGAGTGGGGCACGCTGATCTTCAACTACGGGCGCAACGAGGTGCGAAATTTCCTGCTCGCCAACGCGCTGTTCTGGCTGCAGGAATACCACGTGGACGGCGTTCGGGTGGATGCGGTGGCGTCGATGCTGTATCTCGACTACTCGCGGCACGAGGGAGAGTGGGTGCCGAATCAGTTCGGCGGCCGTGAGAATCTCGACGCGGTCGACTTTCTCCGCCAGCTCAATTCGCTGACCCACGGCGAGCATCCCGGGTCGATCACCGTCGCGGAAGAATCGACCGCGTTCCCGTCGGTCAGCCGGCCGACTTATCTGGGTGGCCTCGGATTCACCTACAAGTGGAACATGGGCTGGATGAACGACACGCTCCAGTACGTGGAGCACGATCCCATCTATCGCCGCTACCAGCACCGACTGCTGACGTTCTCGCTGCTCTACGCGTTCAGCGAGAATTTCATCCTGCCGTTCTCGCACGACGAGGTCGTGCACGGGAAGCGATCGATGTTCGGCAAGATTCCCGGCGACGACTGGCAGAAGGCGGCGACGCTGCGCGCGCTGTACGGCTACATGTACACGCACCCGGGAAAGAAGCTGATGTTCATGGGATCCGAGTTCGGGCAGGGTCGCGAGTGGGACCACGATCAGAGTCTCGACTGGCATCTGCTCGACGAGCCGTTGCATGCGGGCCTGCGATCGTTCGTCCGCGATCTCAACCGCGTCTATGCCGCGGAGCCCTCGCTCTACCAGTGCGATTTCGAGTCGGGCGGCTTCCACTGGATCGATTGCAACGACAGCGACAATTCGGTCGTGTCGTTCACCCGACACGCGACCAACAGTCAGGATTTCCTGGTCGCGGTGCTCAACTTCACGCCGGTGCCGCGTGAGGCGTATCTGCTGGGCGTCCCGCGCGGTGGGAGCTACAAGGAACTACTGAACAGCGACGCCGGGACCTACGGCGGGGGCAACCTGGGTAATGCCGGGGTGGTCTCGACCGACGCCGTCCCCGCGCATGGCCACGCCGATTCGCTCAGGCTGACCCTCCCGCCCCTCGGGTTCCTGCTGTTGAAGCCGGTCTAGAAAAGGCGGTTGCCCCCTTTTTCAGGCCTTCGACATGGCCAGGATGAGGTCCCATTCGGCGTCGGTGACGGGCATGACAGATAGGCGCGGCAGGCGCGTGAGCGGAAACGACGCGAACCGGCGGTCCGCCTTGATCGACGCGAGCGTGACTGGAGCCGCCAGCTTGCGGACGGGCGACACATCGACCGCCGACAGCTTCCCCGACTTGTCCGCCGGATCCGCGTAGGCATCCGCCGTCGCCCGCATGATCCCAACGACCGACTTCTCGTCGCCGGTGTGATAGAAAAAGATCTCGTCGCCCTTCTTGACGCTCCGCAGGTGCTTCTGCGCCAGCGGGTTCCTGACGCCGGTCCACGACGTGGTGCGGTCGCCAACGAGATTGTCGTAGCTGTAGTGCGTCGGTTCTTCCTTGAACAACCACTTCATATGAATGAGCTCCAGCGCTGGACTATGCAGACGTGAAGAATTCTAAACCCAACTGGCAGACGCTGCGACTGACGGATCGAATTCACCCCGGCGTGCACGTGCTGCTCGTCGGCATCAACCCCGGCGTCCGATCCGCCGAGACGGGCCATCATTTCGCCGGTCCGTCCAACCGGTTCTGGAAGCTGCTCTACGAGTCGAAGCTGGTCCCCGAACCGCATCACCCACCTGGACGATGCCCGATTGCCCGAGTGGGGTCTTGGCATCACCAACGTGATTGCACGGCCGAGCCCCGGGATCGACGACCTGCGTCCGCCAGAATATCTTGAAGGCTGGCGGATTCTCGAAGCCAAGCTGCGGGAGTTCAAGCCGCAGATCCTCGTCTTCGTCGGCGTGACGCTGTACCGCGCCCTCGCCAAAGAGCTCGGCGACGTGGCGGGCGCGGCGATTCGTCCGGGCTTCCAGCGGCCCACCATTCATGGCGCACGAATCTTCGTGCTCCCGAATCCCAGCGGGCGAAACGCGAACTTCAGTTATGCGGAAATGTTGAGCGCGTTCAAGGCGTTGCGACGCGCCATCGAGCGATCGGTCAGTGCGCCGCCATCGGGCCGCCCCCGCGCGGCCGCTTCATCAGGAGAATCAGCGGAATCAGCAGCAGGAAGATCCCGCCCAGCAGCCGGAACAGCTGGACGAACGACACCATCGATGCCTGCTGTTGCACCATCCCGAACAGCGCTCCGTAGGCGCGCTGTGTCGCGGTCACCGGGTCGGCGCCACCGGCCATGAACCCGCCACGGGCCGCGTCGAAGGCGCGCTGCGTGTTCGGCGAGTAGGCATCCACGTTCGCGCCGAAGACGTTGACGTAGGCCTGGGTGTTACGCGAGAGCAGCGTGCCGGTGACCGCGATCCCGATGCTGCCGCCGAGATTGCGCATCAGGTTGAACAGGCTGGTCGCGTTCCCCATCTTCTCGCGGGAGATCGGGTCCATGCTGATCGTCGTCAGCGGTACGAAGATCGCCGACAGCCCGAGTCCCTGGAAGAACTGCGGCCAGAAGATGTCCCAATACCCGGCGTTCAGGTTGAGCTCTCCCAGCCAGATCAGCGTGAACGCGCCGGCCAACAGTCCGAGCGCGACCATCTTTCGCGCGTCGATCTTGCCGATCAGCAGTCCGACCAGGGGCATGCCGATGAGCGATCCCATTCCACGCGGCGCCATCGCGATCCCGGCCTGCAGCGCCGGATAGCCGAGCAGCGTCTGCAGCATGATCGGCAGCAGCACCAGGCTGCCGTACAGCACGAACCCCAGCGTCGTCATCAGGAAGACACCGGTGCTGTAGGTTCGTATCTTGAACACGTGGAGATCGACGACCGGTTCCTTGACGACCCACTCCCGAATGATGAACGCGACGACGCCGATCACTGAAGTGACGATCAGGGCGGTGATGAACGGCGACGAGAACCAGTCGTGTTCCTGCCCGAGGTCCAGCGCGATCTGGAGCGACCCGATCCAGACCGCGAGCAGCCCGATTCCCCAATAATCGATCTTGGTGATCTCCTGACGCAGGTAGGACGGATCGAAGACGTACAGCTGCGTCATGACGAGCGACGCGATGCCGACCGGTAGATTGATGTAGAAAACCCACCGCCAGCTGTAGGTGTCGGTCAGCCATCCGCCGAGCACCGGCCCGAGGATCGGCGCGACGACGATACCCAGCCCCCAGAAGCCCATGGCCTTGCCGCGCTCGTGCGGTGGAAACGCCTCGAGGAGTACGGCTTGCGACAGCGGCTGCATCGCACCGCCGGTCGCTCCCTGAATCAGACGGAAGGCGACGAGAAAGGGCAGGGTCGGCGCCAGCCCGCAGAGCAGCGACGAGATCGTGAATCCCGTCACCGATGTCATCAACAGCCGCTTGCGGCCGAAGCTCCTCGCCAGCCAACCTGTCATCGGCAGGACGATGGCGTTGGCGACGAGGTAGGAGGTCAGCACCCACGTCGACTCGTCGATCGTTGCCGAGAGGTTGCCGGCAATGTGCGGCAGCGACACGTTGACCACCGTGGTGTCGAGCACTTCCATGAACGTCGCGAACATGACCGCGATCGCGACGATCCATGGATTGACGTGCGGATGCTCCTTGGTCATGGTTCTGCTGTCAGCTGTGAACGCTGAGGCACCCGTCCGTCATTGCACGTAGACCGTCGGCGTCACCGACATGCCCGGACGCAGCAGGCGATCGGGATCCTGCCCCTGCTCCAGCACGATCTTGACCGGGACGCGCTGCACGACCTTCACGTAATTGCCGGTTGCGTTCTCCGGCGGCAGCAGGCTGAACTTGGCGCCGGTGGCGGCGGCGATGCTGTCGACATGGCCCTTGAACTCCCGTCCACCGAGACCGTCCACTTCGACGACCGCCGGCTGGCCGTCCCGCATCAACTTCAGTTGCGTTTCCTTGAAGTTCGCCGTGACCCAGACGTCGCCAAGCGACACCAGCGCGAGCAGCGGCTGGCCGGTCTGGACGACCTGCCCGATCTCCACGGTCTTGCGGCTGACCACACCGTCGCTGGGCGCTTTGACGGTGGTGTACTGGAGATTCAGCTCGGCCTGCGCGAGCGCGGCCTCGGCCTGCTTGACGTGCGCCTCGGCGGCGGCGGCCCGCGCCTGGCTGATCTGGAATTGCTGCGGAGCGGTTTGCGCGCTCGCCAGGCTGGCCTGCGCTTGCGCCGCTGCGCCGCGTGCCTGCTGCCCGCGTTGTTCGGCCATGCCGACGGCGGCCTGGGCCGCGACGATGTCCGCCTTGGCGGCGTCGGCGGCCGCTCGCGCCGCCGTCGCCTGCGAGACCGCGGTGTCGAACTGCTGCTGCGAAATCTCGTCTTTCTTGACCAGCGACTGGAACCGGTCCACGTCGTGCGCCGCTTTCGTCGCGGCCGCTTCCTTTTCCACCTGTCGCGACTGCGCCGCCTGGAGGTTGGCCCGCGCCGAGTTGACCTGCTGGTCGGCGCCGCTCACTGCCGCTTCCGCCTCCTGTACGCCCCCCGACGCGTTGCTGACGCCGGCTCTGGTTTCGACGCGGGACACCGGTACACCGGTGGTGGCCGCAATCGCGTTGGCCTGTGCATCGGCGAGCTCCGCTCTGGCCTTGGCCACGGCCACTTCATAGTCGCGTGGATCGATCTGCACCAGCAGATCCCCGGCGCGGACCTTGAGGTTGTTGTCGACCGGCACTTTGATGATCGGGCCGGCAACCCGCGACGCGATCTGCGTGATGTGCCCGTCGATCTGGGCATCGTCGGTGGACTCGTGTCCACGCGAGCGCCACCAGAAGACGCCGGCCACGACGATCAGGATAGCCGCGACCAGGCCGATGATCCGCCATCGGTTCGATCGCGACGGGACTTCCTTTTCCTCCTCCGCCATTACTGCTGTCCTCCGAGATAAGCTGCGACGGCCGACTCCGCGATCCCGAGCGCGCGGGCCAGAGTGGCCTTGGCGATGTTGTGCGCGTAGAGCGCGGCGATGTACGAGTCCGATGCGGCGGCGACCGATTCCTGCGCCTGTGTGACCTCGAGATTGCTGGCGACGCCGGCGCCGAAGCGGTCGCGCGCCTGCTCCAGTTCGCTGCCGGCGAGCTGGACGTTGGTCTGCGCCGCCTGGAGCTGTTCGTCTGCGGCGCGCACGTCGAGGAACGCGGCGCGCACGTCGTACTCCACCCGGCCCCTGAAATCGGCGAACTCCGCTTCACGCTGCCGCAGAAAGGCCTCGGCCTCGATCCGGCGCGCGACCGTCCGACCGCCGTCGAAGATCGGGACACGAACGGTCGCGGCAAACGAGTAGGTGCTGTGCGCGGTGTCGACGGTCTGGCCGATCGCGCCGAAGTCCGCGTCGAAGCTGACCGACGGCAGCAGCGCGCCGTTGGCAGCCTTTCGCGCCGCCCGCGCCGCCTCGAGGCGGCTCTGCGCCGCCAGGTAATCGGGGCGCGATTCGAAGGCCCGCTGCAGGGCGTCGTTGAGCGTCAGCGCCGGCAGCGGCGCGTAAGGAATCTTGTCGGTCAAGTTCAGCGGCTGCGAGACCGGCAGCCCGATCGCCCGGGCGAGCTGAAGCTTGAGCTTCTCGAAGTCGTTCTGCGCCGCGATCAGCCGCTGGCGCTGCGTTTGAAGCTGCACTTGCGCCCGCAGCACGTCGATGCCTGCGACCAGGCCGCTGGCCTTCAGATCCTGAGCCTGCTGGAACAGCGCGTCGGCGGTCTCCTGCTGCGCCCGGACCATGCTGACGCGGCTGTCGCTGGCGATCGTCTCGAGGTAGAGGTTGACGGTGACGAGCACCACGAGATCGCGCGCGTTCTTGATGCCGTACTTCTCCGCCTGTTGGTTCAGGGTCGCGGCCCGCGTATTGTTGAGCGCGGACACGTCGAGGAGCGGCTGCGACAGGAACGCCCGCGCGTCGAACACGTTGAACGGTCCGACGATCGAGGGATCGGCGGGGAACCCGAACGCCTTGAGGTTGATCACCTGTCGGCGCTCGCTGACGCCGCTCGAGACGTTCGGCAGCAGCTCGGCCAGCGCTCGCCATCGCGCGCCCCGCGCCGCCGAGACCGACTCCTCCTGCAGCAGGAGACCGAGATTGTTCTTGAGCGCCCGATCAACCGCATCCTTCACCGACAGCGACAGCGGTTCGGCCGTGGGTGGACCCTGCGGCACGCTGCCGAAGAATGGACTCGTCGTCGGAATCTGCTGGCCGCCCGCAGACGGCGGCGGGGCCTGGCTGGACGGCGCGCGAGGCGGGGGAGTGCTGATCGGACCCGAGATCGACCCCGTCACCTGCGCGGCCGCCGGGCGGGCGACTGCCGCGAGCATGATCAGAGCAATTGCACGACACTTCATCTTTCGTACAATCCTTTCGACGCGACACACTACCCGGTCAGTTCCAGGAGGGGAGGGATCCATGTTGCGGGGATTCAATGCAGGCCATCAGGACAGCGTATCAAATTGCGCTGATGCAAACCGCTTTCCGCGCCAGTCGTCCCCGGCCAACAAATATGTTGCCGATTCGTCACTTTCCCCCGACTCGTCCGCAGCCGCATAATCGCCTCATGCACTCTGTCGTCACGCTGCTCGACGTCGACAACACCCTGCTGGACAACGACCACGTCGTCGCCGATCTGATGCGGTTCATGGACCGCGAGCTCGGTCACGAGCGTCAACACGAATACTGGGAGATCTTCGAAGCGCTCCGCCGCGAGCTGGGCTACGCCGACTACCTGGGTGCCCTCCAGCGCTATCGCACCAAGCATCCGCGCGATTCCAACGTGCTCACCGTCTCGCAGTTCCTCATCAACTACCCGTTCGCGAATCGACTGTTTCCCGGCTCGCTCGACGTCATCGAGCAGGTCCGCTCGTGGGGACCGGCCGTGATCCTCTCCGACGGCGACGTCGTGTTCCAGCCGCGGAAGATCGAGCGATCCGGGCTGCTGGAGAGCGTCGATCGCAACATCCTGATCTACGTGCACAAGGAGCTCGAGCTGGACGACGTCGAGCAGCGGTATCCGTCGGAACGCTACGTGATGGTCGACGACAAGTTGTGGCTGTTGCACGCGATGAAGGCCCGCTGGGGTCGTCGCCTGACGACGGTCTGGCCCAAGCAGGGTCATTACGTCACCGATCCGCGCGTCAAGACACTGGCGGCTCCTGACGTGACGATCGAGCGGATCGGCGAGATGTTGAAGTTGACGCTGGACGAGGTGTTGCACGCCGGCGCCTGAGACGTTGCAAGGAGAACACATGGAATATAGACAGCTTGGCAGGACCGGTCCGACCGTCGCCTCGATCGGCCTCGGCTGCATGGGGATGTCGGACTTCTACGGGCCGCGAGACGAGGCCGAGTCGATCGCGACGATCCATCGGGCGCTCGATCTCGGGTCGAACTTCCTGGACACGGCCGATATCTACGGACCGTTTTCCAACGAAGAGCTCGTCGGCCGCGCGATTCGCGATCGTCGCAAGGATGTCGTGCTGGCGACGAAGTTCGGCAACGTCCGCACGGCGGACGGGGTCTTTCACGGGATCAACGGCCGACCGGACTACGTGCGCCAGGCCTCTGACGCATCGCTGCGTCGCCTGGGCGTGGACGTCATCGATCTCTACTATCAACATCGGGTCGACCCGGACGTCCCGATCGAGGAGACAGTCGGAGCGATGGCCGATCTCGTGCGTGCCGGCAAAGTACGGTATCTCGGTCTCTCCGAGGCGGCGGTGGAGACGATTCGACGGGCCCATGCGGTGCATCCGATCTCTGCGCTGCAGACGGAGTACTCGCTCTGGTCTCGCGATCCGGAAGAAGAGCTCCTCGGCACGTGCCGGGAGCTGGGCATCGGCTTCGTGGCCTACAGCCCGCTCGGTCGCGGCTTTCTGACCGGCCGGTACAAATCGCCGGAGGATTTCGCGGCAGACGACTGGCGGCGGACCAACCCGCGTTTTCAAGGGGAGAACTTTCAGCAGAATCTTCGCCTCGTCGCTGCTATCGAAGCGATCGCCGCGCGCAAGGGCTGCACCCCGGCGCAACTGGCGCTCGCGTGGGTCGCGGCGCAAGGGGACGACATCGTGTCCATCCCCGGATCGAAAGTCCGCGTCCGCGTAGAGGAGAACATTGCCGCCGCCGATATCAGGTTGACCGTCGCCGAACTGCGTGACCTGGACGACATCGCGCCGCTCGGTGCGGCTGCCGGCACCCGGTACACCGCAGGCGGCATGAAGGCCGTGAATCGCTGACGGCCCCGCGATCAAGACCCCGATTTCCCCGCACGTTTTCCCGCGACGGCAGGCTCGTGTTCGGGCGCTGCCGTCTCCACGTCGATCCACCGCTCCGCCCACTTGCCGATCGCGGCAAGGGGCTGTTCGAGCGCTCGCCCCTTCGGCGTGAGCTCGTACTCAACCCGCACCGGTGTCTCCGGAATCACGATCCGGGCGACGATCCCTTCCGCTTCCAGCTCGCGCAACCGCTCGGACAACATGCGGTCGCTGATGTCCGCGATCGCGTCACGCAGCTCCGCATAGCGGAGCCGCCTCTGCAGCAGCAGCTGAATCACGGCGCCAGACCACCGGCGTCCGACGAGCTCGACCGCGCGGTGGAATCTGCCGCACAGCTCGGGTTTCAATCCCATGCCCATATTCTACAGTAGTTGCGCACTTGACACAATCAACTCACTAATTTATATTGACAGCTATTAAGTTAGTTGACTACTTAATGTATGAGCTTAAGGAGAACGGAATGAGCACCACCACTACCACCGGCGCCCCGAGCATCACCAGCTGGAAGATCGACCCCATCCATACGCACGTGGAATTTGCCGTTCGTCACCTGATGATCTCCACGGTCAAGGGGCGATTCACGGATGTGGAAGGTACTGTTGAGCTGAACGAGGCGCACCCGTCGCAGAGCCGCGCCGATATCACCATCGCGGCCGCCACGGTCGACACCCGCGAGCCTCAGCGCGACGCCCATCTGCGATCGGGCGATTTTCTCGAATCCGAGGCGTTCCCGACGATCACGTTCCGCAGCTCGCGGATCAGCAACCGTACGGACGAGGCTTTCACCCTCATTGGCGATCTGACCATCCGGGGCGTGACCCGCGAAGTCTCGCTCGACGTCACGGTCGAGGGACGTGGCAAGGACCCCTGGGGCGGCGAGCGCGCCGGCTTCAGTGCCAAGACGAAGATCAAGCGCAGTGATTTCGGCCTGACCTGGAATCAGGTGCTCGAGGCCGGCGGCATCGCGGTCGGCGACGAGGTCAAGATCTCGCTCGAAGTCGAGGTCATCAAGCAGTAACGGCCGCGGGCCGCGGAATTCGGGCCGCGGAATACGCGGAATACGCTGATCCCACAGGGCCGCGGAATACGCGGAACACGCGGAAGGCGCTGATCCCACGGGGCCGCGGAATTCGGGCCGCGGAATACGCGGAATACGCTGATCCCACAGGGCCGCGGAATACGCGGAACACGCGGAAGGCGCTGATCCCACGGGGCCGCGGAATTCGGGCCGCGGAATGCGCAGAATACGCTGATCCCACAGGGCCGCTGAATACGCGGAACACGCTGATCTCGCAGGGCGCCGCGGAATACGCGGATACGCGATCCCGCGGGCCGCGGAGCACGCGGACTGCGCGGAAGCCAGGTAGACTGCGTGCGGGAGGACCGACGTTGGGCACTCTCCGCACGCGGGACGAGATTCGCGCGGCGATGCGGCCTCTGTTCGCAGAGGCCGCAGGCATCCCGCCGGACGCCGTTCTCGATCGTTCCAAACTGTACGAGTCGCGCCCTCCAGCGCAGAATCTCGCCCTCCCCCGCACGGGGGTGGTGCCGAAGCTGATTATCGCCACGGCGACACGCGTCCTCGGTGACAAGCTGTGCGCGATGTTCGAGCCCGACCTCGTGCCGGCCACGGCGGCATCGGCTGAGACCGTTGGCGCGCTGGTGTCGCTGCTCACCGATCATTTCGACAGCCTGGCCGCGAGCGCGGCGTTTCTCGCGGTGTGCGAAGGGCTCAATCGCAATCCGCGCAACGTGACGCTGCAGACGCGCTACGGGCATGTCGATGCCGTCGGGGCCCTGACGTTCGTCTACCGCGTCCGCGACTTCGTCCGGGGTCGCATCTGCAACCACGATCGCTTCGACTTCACGGCCCAGCAGGGAGGTCGCTTGATGGATGCGAAGCTCGTCCAACGGGCGGTCACCATCATCGTCGAAGCGTTTGGAGCGAACGCGTGCCTCTGAACCAGGGGACAACCGCCTTTTTCTGTTCCCTCACTGTCCTGTTTGGCTTGACCGGCGTAGCGCCGAGCGCGCAACAGCCGCCATCCCCGGAGATCGCCGATCATGGCTTCGTCCCCGATTACGGCTTCCTTCTCCACGGCCAGCGGACGCGCACCGCAGCCGACGCGATCTCGTGGGATCGCGATCAACCCTCGGTCTTCCTCAGGCTCATCAAGGACTACACGTTCGACGATCCGGTCAGTGCCGCCCCCGCTCTGTTCTCCGTCGCCAAGGACAAGGACGATCGCGCCTCGATGACGATCGACACGACCATCCAGATTGATATCCGTCCCGCGGGCTACCGCGAGCGGCGGCTGTCAGCAGGTGTCGACATCGAGCGTCAGACGGCCGGTCGCGGCCGCAACGTCCAGACCTATTACGTCACCGCCACCGCGTTCTTCTGGCACGGCGGTGCGCTCGAATCCACTTATCTTCGAGTCTCGCCGATCGTCGAGGACAACCGCACCAAGGGTCTGACCCGCCTGGCCGCCGACGTGCTCTGGCAGCCTGGAATTCGCCTCGGCTGGTTCAGCACCGATCAATGGCTGCAGCTCGGTCAGACCCTGGAGTGGTATGTCACCCCACGAGCGGCGCTTGAGCTCGGGCACATGCTGCGAACGCCGCCGGGCACCGCGACCCCCGATGTAACCAACGGTCGAATCGATCTCGTCGCCGGGGCGAAGATGGGCCCAGGCTTCAAGGCGACGTATCAAGGCCTGTGGCGATTCCCGGTCGGCAACGACGTCGACGCCTCGTCCTACCAGGAAGCGTCGGTCCGCTGGAGCTTCGATCCCTTCGACCGATTCTCGGTGAAGGGCAGCGTGGCGCGCGGACGCAAGAGCGTGCTCGACGACGACACCAGGGTGGCGACGGTCGGCTTCGGCCTGAAGTTTTGACGGCGGAAGGCGCCCCGAGCGCCTATACTTTTGTTGCCCGCGCGCTGAGGCCGCCCGCGGCTTCGAGACTGCCGGGTCTCGCCCGATCTGCCTGAGAAGCACCTTGCAAGGGGTGTTCATGCTCCTGCGCACGCTCGCGTGGTGTTGCCTCGCCGGCACGTTGCTGCCCGTCGTTTCGAGCGGCAGCCCCCGCGGGATCGGCGTGTTCCGTGAATTCCGCGGCGCCGCGGGATCAGCAGACTCCGCGTATTCCGCGGCCAGCTCTCCGCGCTCGGCCGCGTCCTCACAACCGCGGCAAATCTACGTCAGCGCCGCCGACAGCAGCGGGTCGTTCATCGACGACCTGCAGACATCGGACTTCTCGGTCAAGGAAGGGGGCAAGGAGCGCGATGTTATCGACGCCAGAGCGGCGTCGGCGCAAATGCAGATTGCGCTGCTCGTCGACGACAACGGGACCGGGATCTTCCGCGCCGGCGTGGCGCGCTTCGTCCAGCGGCTGCAGGGACGCGCGGAATTCGCGCTCAGCGTCGTCGTCGGCCAGACGCAGAAGGTCGTCGACTACACGACGGATTCGAGGCAGCTGTTCGAGGCCATCAGCAACCTGAACGCCCGGCCGAGCACGCCCGACGGCGGCCAGTTGCTGGAAGGCATCTACGACTCGGCCAAGGAGCTGGAACGAAAACTGGCGAAACGGCCGGTCATCGTCGTGCTCAGCGTCGGCGGCGAGGAGCACAGCTCCCGGTCGGCGGCCAACGTGCTCGATCAGATCGAGAAGAGCGGCGCCGGGCTGCATGTGTTCCTGGTCACCAGTTCCGCGCTGCGTACCACGGTTGCGATACAACGACCGAGCGCGCTGCTCGACGAGAACCACGCGCTCAGCCGCGTGCTGGGTGATGGGGCAAAGCAATCGGGAGGACGGCACGACGAAATCGTGGCGACCACCGGCGTCGTCAACGGACTGCAGCAGCTCGCCGAGGAGCTGCTGCACCAATACGTGATCTCCTACGCGCTGCCCGATGGCGTGAAGCCATCGGGCAAGATCGAGGTGAGGGTCAGTCGGGCGGGCGTGTCGCTTCGCGCGCCGACACGAGTTCCCTTGCGATAGCGTCACCGCCAGCTACGCCGCGGTCAGTTCGGCAGCTCCTTCACGGCAATCACGCGCCACCGCCACCATCCGCCTGGCACCCAGCGCGTTCCGCCGTGCACCTGGATGGCGATCGGACCCTCGGTAATGCCGCCGGCGGCGTGGTTGGCCGTGTCCGTGAAGTCGGTGACCTGTTCACCGTTGACCCACACGGTGATGTGCGGAACGTCGCCGACGATGCGGGCACGGACCGTGTTCCAGTCTTCTCGCTTCCACACTTTCATCCACGACGCCTCGGGCGGTGGCCCGGCGGGCGCAGCGGCCGCGCCTGCGGCCGCGCCGCGGTTGCCTCCACGTCCGCCGACCCCCTCGAGGGCTTCACCGTAGATGCCGCCGATCGACCCGCCAGGCAGATAGTCCATCGTCACCTGATAGGCCTCGCCGGCTTCCGAGGAGCGCAGGAAGAGACCGCTGTCGCAGCCCCAATCCGGCTTCACCTCGAGGTAAACCTCGATGTTCTTGTATTTCTTGTCCGTCAACAGAATGCCGCCGCCGCCGAGCGGATTCTGCGTGGCGACGATCAGCCCGTGCAGCACGTGATAGTCAGGCGTCGTGCCGTGATGGTTGGTCTTGCTGACGTGCCATCCGGTCAGATCCTTGCCGTTGAAGATCGGCGTGAACCCTTCCGGAATGTTCATCGGCGGCGGCTGAAGGGGATTGCCGATGAAGCCCGCCGGCGCGCCGGCAGCGGGCGGCTGCTGCGGCTCTGCTTTTGCCGTCTGCACCGGCTGCCTGGGATCGAGCGCGATGCCCGGTAGTTTTCCCGATGCCGCCGAGGTGTCGGTTTGCGCCGCCTGCTGTCTCGCGCTCAAGGGCAACGCGGCAAGTACCGCGAGCGATCCGCCGACGACGATCAACTGATGACTGCGCTGCATGATTCTCGCGCTCCTCTCATCGCGTACCTTGTGCGGTTCCAGCCTCGTACAACTGGAGACGTTGGATCGACCACGGGGGAGCATCCTGGATCGACGCCGTTTGCGTGATCCGCACGAACCTGGCGCGCACGCCAGCCGGTAGCGCGATGTGCGTACTGCTTCCAGTGCCTTGGCCCTTCACGACCGGCGCTCCCCAGTTCGTGCCATCGGCGGAGGTCTGGACCTGATACTCGCGCGGATAACCCGGCGCCGGTGGTTTGGCTGCGACATCGGGGGCTCCACCCCGACCGCGACCTCCGCCAATGGCGGTTCGCGTCGGCGCGCCGGGCACCGCCGAGACGTTCTCGGGCGCGACGATTCCCGACTCGAACTGGATTTCCGCCAGCGCGACCGGCTGCGGCAGCTCGATCTGGAACCACATCCCGGGCTTTTGAGCTTCGCCGGACGACCAGGGCTGGATACTGAGCGCGTTCATGGCCGTCGCGGCGTTGTTGCTGGCGGTCAGCTTCCAGCCGGGATCCCTGACCAGGAGTTTCGGCAGGGACGCTTCGAGCTCGGCGCTGGTCCAGAAGCCCTTCTTGTTCGCGCTGGCGCGCCGCGCGCGCGCCACATCATCCGGCGAGATGAGCGAGGCGCGATTGCCGAAGGCGTTGCGCACGTAGGATCCGATCGAGGCGATCCAGTCATCTGTGTTCTGTCCAACCGGAATCATGACCTCTGGATACGTGGCGTTATTCAGCGGGCCATTGAGCCCGTTGAGGAGCGCCTTGATCACGTAGTCCGAATGGCCCAGGACGCGTGGTGAAGATGCCAGGGGCGGGGCCATCATCGTACCGTTGGGCGCCCCGGACAGCGGCGCGCCACGCCCGTCGTCTCCATGACAGGCGAAGCAGAGCTGGGTGTAGATTTCCTTGCCCTTGTCGAGCGTCGACTGTTCCTCGGGCGTGAAGGTCGCGGCGCCGATGGCGTCGAGGCCGCCGCGCCCGGCGTTGAGCGCCGGGTTGAGGATCGTGTTGGCGACGAGATCGAAGCCTTTCGAGTGCTTGCCTTCGAGCGCCGACTTGATCGTGTTGCTGGCGTCGGCCACCTTGAGCGTGTTCAGGGTCATCGCCGCCTGGAGGGACACGTTGATGTCGGCGTCCTTCAGCAGCGCCGCATAGTCCGGCGCGAAGGATCGGTCGCCGGCCTTGTAGAGGGTCTCACTGATCCGGATTGCCTGGGTCCGGATCTGCGGATCGCCATCCTTCATCGCCTCGCGCACCAGACCCGCGTCGGCAGACCCGAGGCCTTCGAGCGTCCACATCGCGTGGATCCGGCCGAGTTGATCCGCGGACTTGGCCAGCTGCTTGAGCGCGGGCACGACCGACTTGTCCTGCTTGAGGACGAGCAGTTGTTGCGCTGTGTCACGCCACCAGCCGTTGGCATCATTGAGGTGGCCAACGAGCTCCGCCGGAGATTCGTTGAGCATCCGCGGTGCGGCGGTGCGACGTCCCATCCCTTCGTAGGTCAGGCGCCAGATGCGGCCGTGGCGAACGATCTTGTCCAGACCGTACTGATCGATCCGCTGTCGCAGATAGGTGCCCGGACCCGACCACTGGGATTCCTGGATGATGCCGCGGTACATGTCGGTGATGTACATCGTTCCGTCCGGTGCGGTGGTGAGGTCCACCGGGCGGAAGAGCGGATCGGTCGATCGGATGAACTCGGAGAGCGGATAGACGTTCCGCAGCTGCGTCAGGCCTTCGGTAGTGACGGGATGCAGCCGGCGCACGATGCGGGCGACGACTTCGCCGTAGAAATAGTCGCCGATCAGATCCTTGGGCAGGCGATCTCCGCGGTAGATGTCGTTGCCGGCCGCACCGGTCGCTCGCGCCAGCGAGCCGTCGGGCATGCGGACGACGTTCATGCCGCCCTGCATGTCGGCGATGAGGACGGGCGCGCCCCAGGTGATTTCCAGATCCTTCTCGAACTGCTCGGGATTGGTGAAATTGCCGTAGGCGACGGGAAATTGAAAATAGCCGGGCATGCCGCTGGCGCCGGCCTGGAACCACATCTTGCCGTAGTTGTCCTGCGTGACGCCCCACTGGCCGCCGTTCGACCCGGTCGGCTCGCGAAGCACGCCGCTCGGCGTCCAGCGGATCCGCACGCGATTGATGGTGCTGTAGATCCAGTTGTCGAGCCCCCAGACGAAGCCGCTCTCCTGGTGCTCGACGTTCAGCAGTCGACCGAGGCCGGTGGCGAAGAGCTCTTTCTTGTCGGCGACCCCGTCATTGTTCGTGTCGGTGTACTTCCAGACCTCGTCGGCGTTGGATTCCTTGGTGAGGATGGCGTTGGCGCCAAACGGCGTGACGAAGCGCGGAAAGACGAGGTTGTCGACGAACACCTTGTGCGTTTCGTAGATGCCGTCGCCATCGCGATCCTCGTGCACGGAGATCCGGCCGACCGGGTCGAGCTCGCCGGCGGCGTCGGCGTTCTGCATGTAGCCGCGCAGCTCGAGGACGAACATCCGGCCGTTGCCGTCGAAGGCGATCTGCGCGGGCTCCTGGATGTCGGGATCGGAGAGGACCGGTTCGAGCTTGTACCCGGGCGGCAGCCAGAATTTCTTGGCCTCGTCGGCGGGAGAGAGCGCGAGGACCGGATCCTTCTTGGAGAAGTCCGGCTCGCTCATCGAGCGACCGCGACCGGGCCCGCCCCGCCCGCCCGGTGCCGTTTCAGCCGGCTGCCCCTGCGGCGGTGCTCCCTGCGGCGCGGCGCCCTGCGGAGGAGGAGGCTGGGGTGGCCCCGGCGTTTGTGCGACGAGCGAGAGCGATGCCGCGGCCACCACACCTGCCGCCAGCACAGAGACGGGTCGAAAACCCACACGCATGGATGCTCCTCGGAGCGTTCAGCTCTCAGCTGTCACGCGAGCGTCGAGAGCTGTTGGCTGTCAGCTGATACCTGGTAGCGGTTCGACGGTCGTTCCGCGCCTTTCGCCAGTCGACTCGCGGAACGAACAGCGACTGATCGATGCGATCCCGATACTTCACGGCGATGTTGACGAGCGAATCGAGCAGCGACTCGGACAGCAGGTGCGGCCGCAGACCGAGATCGATCAGCTTCGAGTGCTGCGCGTTGTAGTAGTGCTCCTCGCGCTCGACCCGCGGATCCGGCAGGTGCTCGATCGTGACGTCGCGGCCGATGTGACGGGCCGCCGCCTGGACCATGTGCGCGAGATCGAGCACCGAGAACTGTTCGGTGAACTGGTTGAAGACGCGAAACTCGCCGGGAGCGGCCGGCGTCAGGCAGGCAAGCTCGATGCAGCGCACGGTGTCGCGGATGTCGATGTAGCCGCGGGTCTGCCCGCCCTTGCCATAGACGGTCAGCGGGTAGTCGACGGCCGCTTCAACGCAGAAACGATTCAGCACCGTTCCGAAGATCTCGTCGTAGTCGAAGCGGTTGACCAGCGCCTCGTCGAGCGCCACTTCTTCGGTCATCGTGCCGTAGACGACTCCCTGATTGAGGTCCGTCGCCCGCAGATCCCACACCTTGCACGCGAACATGATGTTGTGACTGTCGTGCACCTTGGAGAGGTGATAGAACGATCCGGGCTGCTTCGGGTACGGCACCGTGTCACGGCGGCCGTTGTGCTCGATCGTGATGTAGCCTTCCTCGATGTCGATGTTGGGCGTGCCGTACTCCCCCATCGTCCCCAGCTTGACGAGGTGGCAATCCGGGGCGATCTCCCGAATCGCAAACAGCACGTTCAGCGTGCCGACGACGTTATTGACCTGGGTGAAGACGGCGTGCTCGCGGTCGATCATCGAGTACGGCGCGGCGCGTTGCTCGGCGAAGTGAACGACCGCATCCGGCCGCGCCTGTTCCATCACCGACGCCAGAAACTGATGGTTGGTGACGTCGCCGGCGTAGATCGGAATCTCGCGTCCGGTCAGGTGCTGCCACACGCGCAGGCGGTCGGTCAGGGGCTGGATCGGCGTCAGCGTCTGGACGCCCAGCTCGTGATCCCATTGTCGACGTGAGAAATTGTCGACAATCGAGACATCATGGCCTCGCTTGGAGAGGTAGAGGGCGGTGGCCCAGCCGCAGTATCCGTCCCCGCCGAGGATCGTGATGTTCATGAAGAGGCCGTGTGTTCGAGAGTGAGACGCCGCGCGCGGGATTGTATACCAAACATGACCTCCAGAGGCCAATTCGGCGCCAAGGATGTCCCTTCAGGCCAGGATTGTATACCGACTCCCTTGCACGTCGGCAGAAACGGGTGTAGGCTCCGAGCGCATCGCTAAGGAGAACAGGTTCATGGAGAGCAGGCGAGACTTCTTGAAAGCGTCGGCCGCCGCGCTGGCCGTGGCTTCGACCAGACCGCTGTTCGGCTGGCAGGGCGCCAACAACCGCATCCGGATGGCGGTGATCGGTTGTGGAAATCGCGCCGGCCGGGTGTTCGATTCCTTCAATCGCGCCGGCAGCGGCGACTGCCAGTTCGTGGCCGCCGCCGAGGTCAACAAGGGCCGCCTCGACCAGTGGATGAACCCCGCGCGCCAGACGTTCAAGCTCGAAACGGTCGTCGACTACCGCCGGGTCCTGGATCGCAAGGACGTGGACGCCGTCCTGATCGGCACGCCTGATCATTCGCACAGCAAGATTCTCGTCGATGCCATTGCCGCGGGGAAGGACGTCTACTGCGAGAAGCCCGCCTCGAACACGATCGAACGGGTCAACGCGATGCTGGACGCGTACAAGAAGAGCAAGCAGGTCGTCCAGATCGGCACGCATCAGCGGAGCTGGGATCACTTCGCCGAGGCCAAGAAGATTGTCGATGCCGGCACGCTGGGCAACATCACCCAGGTCCTCATCGTGCAGCCCGGAACGTACGCGCGGCCGAAGGAGGCCGAGCAGCCGGTGCCGGCCGGGCTCGACTGGGATCTGTGGCAGCTCGACGCGCCCAAACGGCCGTTCAAGCCATCCCGGCTCGGCTTCCGCGCCTGGTATGCCTACGGCAGCGGCCTGGTCGGCGACTGGGGTGCGCACCACGTCGACGTCGCCCACTGGTTCATGAACGCCGACAATAAGGTGCCGCTCAAGACCATGGCGAACGGGGCCTTTCTGTCGGTGCCCGATGCCGATGCCGAGATGGTGCCGGACTCGTTCTCGATTTCCTGGCTCTACGACAATTTCCTGATGACTTTCGCCAACGGCGAGGTCTACATGTCGGACGGGATCGAGAACTGGGGCGTGTTCTTCATCGGGAATCGCGGATCATTGCAGGTCAATCGCCAGGGCTACGCGGTCAGGCCGGTCGTGCCGCACGTGATTCGCAAGCAGGGTCCGCCCCCGCCGCCCACGGCCGGAGGCGTGACGCTGGGCGCCGGCGGCACCACCATTGCCCCCGGCGGCGCACCCGGTGGGCCAGGTGGTGGAGGCGGCCGCGGCGGCGGTCGAGGCAATCAGCCGCCGATCGAAGGCAAGCTCTACGTCAACCCGAAGGGCGGGGTGGAAGAGGACTACCCGCTCGACGTCCACACCCGCAACTTCCTCGACTGCGTCAAGTCACGCTCGAAGCCGAACGCGGACATGGAGATCGGCTATCATTCCGCGCTCCCATGCTTGCTGGCGCTCGAGTCGCTGCAGTCCGGTCGGCCGCTCGGGTGGGACGCCACGGCTCGAACGAGCAAGACGTTGTGATGGGAACAGGTTCGAACCCCGAACGCCGGTTCGCACGGTTCACCTGGTTCGCTTTGTCCCGCTCTCCCCAATGAAACCCGAGCTTCGCGTGGCGTTGCTCGGTCAGGGCTTCATGGGCAAGGCGCATTCGAACGCGTATTGCCAGGTCGAGCATTTCTACGAGTGTCCCTACCGCGTGCGTCGTCGGCTGCTGTGCGGCCGCGACGCCTCGTCGCTGAAGGCGATGGCGGATCGCTGGGGATGGGAGGAGACCACCACCGACTGGCGCTCGGTGATGGAGCGGCCGGACATCGATGCGGTGGATGTCTCGCTGCCCAACTACCTGCACGCCGAGGCCTCCATCGCCGCCGCGCAGGCCGGCAAGATGGTTCTGTGCGAAAAGCCGATGGCGCTCTCGCTCGACGAGGCGCAGGCGATGGCTGCCGCCGCGCGACGCGTGCCGACGCTCGTCTGGTTCAACTACCGCCGCGTTCCGGCGATCGCCTACGCGCGACAACTGATCGACCAGGGCCGTCTCGGTACCATCTATCACTACGATGCCGCGTATCGTCAGCAGTGGGGTCCTGACACCTCCCGCGCCGGGACCTGGAAGATGGATCCGGCCCAGGCTGGATCCGGCGTCGCCGACGACCTGTTGACCCACCTTCTCGACACGGCGCTCTACCTCAATGGAGCGGTCCGGGAAGGAATCGCCACCACGCGCACCTTCATGCCCGACCGCCCGATCGACGATGCGTTCGTGGCGATTCTCAAGTTCGACAACGGCAGCATCGGCACCTTCGAGGCGACGCGGTTCGGCATCGGCTGCAAGAACGCGAATACGTTTCAGATGCACGGTGCGGGCGGCATGCTGCGCTTCAACCTCGAGCGCCTCAATCATCTCGAGATCCTCGACGCGTCGAGTCCGTCGGTCGATCAGGGCGTGCAGGATCTCCTCGTCACCGACATGAAGCACCCGGTGTTTCCGAACTTCTGGCGACCCGGGCACATCATCGGCTACGAGCACACGTTCATCGCGACACTGGCCGAATTCCTCGACGCGGTGTCGCGCGGCGTGGACTTTCATCCGAATTTTGCCGACGGTCTCGAGGTGCAACGCGTTCTCGACGGCCTCCAGCGATCGGCCAGAACCGCTCAGTGGACGACGATCGATGTCGGCGCGGCTGCCCCCGCGCGCAACTAGCGCCGGCGACAATCCCCGATCCTCCAGGAGTGGACGCGTGAACATTCCATCGAGCCGGCGGCGTCACCCATGAGCGCGAGCACCGCGAGCGGTACCGGCCTGTCGTCGCAGACGCGCTGGACGATCGTCGGGCTGCTCTCCGCCTCGATCGCGATCAATCTGCTCGACCGACAGGTGATCAACGTGCTCGCGCCGGTGTTGCGTGAGGCCTATCACTGGAGCGCCACGCAGTACGCGTATATCGCCGTCGCCTTCCAGGTCGGCATGATGGTGGGGCAGGTGCCGGCCGGGTCGTTCATGGATCGCGTCGGCACGCGCATCGGTCTGGCCGTGATCTTCGCCGGGTGGTCGATCGTCGGCAGCGCCCACGCCCTGGTGGCATCCCTGGCCGGATTCATCGTGCTGCGCTTCCTGATGGGTCTGACCCAGTGCGGCAACTACACCGCCGGCATTAAAGCGATCGCGGGGCTGTTCCCTGGCGCCAGCCGGTCGACCGCGGGCGGCGTCTTCAACGCTGGCGCCCAGCTCGGTTCGGTCATTGCGCCGCTTCTGGTACTGGCGTTGCTCAGGGAGAAGCTCGGCCTCAGCGTGCCGATGACCTTCATCGTCCCGACCGCGCTCGGCCTGTTGTGGCTGCTGCCGTGGCTCTCGATCTTCCCCGACAAGGAGAAGATGGCGGCTGTCTCGCTGAGACCGGCTGGCGCGACGAGCACGCCAGGGCCGGCGATCGGCCTCGGACAGTTGATCCGCAATCACAAGGTGCTCGGGCTGTTCCTGATTCGCGTCTTCTCGGGTCCGATCACGACCTTCTACTGGACGTGGCTGCCGCAGTACCTGCGGACCGGCAGGGGAATGTCGTTTCTGGCAATTGGCATCTTCGCCTCGCTGCCCAACATGTTCGGCATGACCGGCAACGTCGTCGGCGGTCTGTTGACCGATCGTCTCGTGCGAATGACCGGGTCGATCGATCGAGGTCGAAAGCTCGGGTTCGCGTGCGCCTTCGGGCTGGGGGCGCTGAGCATGGTGATGCCATTCGTGGCCAACGACTACGCGGCGCTCGGCCTGATGGGGCTCGCGCTCTTCGGCAACCAGTGGGTCGCGGCCACCTACATCGGCGCGGTCGGGGACATCGTTCCGCAGCAGCTCGCCGGGCGGGTCAATGGGATCGCCGGCTTTGGCGACAGTTCGTCCACTCTGTTGGCGGTGCTCCTTACCGGCGCGATTGTCGATCGCTATTCGTACACACCGGTGTTCATCGGTGCCGGCGTGCTGCCCCTGCTGGCCATGGCCAGCGTCTTCTTCGTGATGCGACGGATCGAGCCGGCGACGTTCGATCGCGCCTGAGACCGCCGATCCAGAAGTGCCCTGCGCCATCCCTCGTCCAACGCGGACCGCCGGCTGATGCAGCTCACCATCACGCGGCTCGAGGGTCGACGCAACGATCTCCTGCTTCGCTTCGACCGTGCCGAAGTCGCCTCGTCGGGTCTGAGCATCGCGAACCGCGATCGCCTGATGGCGCTTCCCGGCATGCCGCGTCACCGAGTCGCCACTGCCGAGGAAGAGCGGGCGATGGCCGAGAGCAAGATCCGGATCGAGGAGCACCTCCGGCGTCTCGAGGTCTGCGACTCGTCCGGCCGGGCACAGCATCGGGCGATCGCGATCAGCAACCGCAATCTCGGCACCAATCATGGCCATCTCGCCTGGCAGCGTGACGAGACACCGCGACTGTTCCGCGTGTCCGAGGATCCCTGTAATCAGGCGTCCTACTCGTGTCTCACCGCGTGGCGTGACGGATCGCACTCGATTGCCGATCTCACGTTCGATCGTTTGGATCAACGGGTACTCGACGGGGTTGACGGTCGGGACCTCAGCGACGAGATCGAGTGGGCGACGTTCGGCCAGCGGGTGCTCCGCGCGGGCGAGCTCGTTCGCATCGAGGAGATTGCGGCGGCCTTCTACGACGCCCGCCACGTCCTGGCATTCGATCCGCGGCGTGAAGAGGGTGAGCGCATCCGGCGGCAGCTTTATCAGGACTATCCCGGGTCCTTCGAGGCCAACGTCCGTACGGCCTTACGAGAGGGGAGCCCCCGTGCCCGCTATTTTCACAACGCCATCGGCCTGAGCGCCACCGAGATCGTCATCGTGCAGCGGGAAGGGACCATCGAGGAAATCGGCATGGCGCTTCAGGACGCCGGCGCCGCGGACGGCGTCATTCTCGACAACGGCGGCAGCGTGGCCTGCTGGGCCTGGTGGGTCAACGACTACGCCGGCGGCCTGGTCTCGCCGACCGTGGACTACCGGCCTCCCGGGACCTCTGCCATTGCGTTTGTGTTGCGCGGCTCACTTCGGGCCGTGCTGCCGGGCGGAAGCGTCTCGTACAGCACCTGGTGAACCGTGCGAGGCGATCGTCGTGAGCGTTGTGTTCTTGGGTAAGATGCCGAAGATGACGACCGACGACGAACGGGACGAGCGCGCAACGCATACGGTCGATCGCCGGGAGTTCCTGGCGCTGGCGGCCTGTGCGATGGGCGTGCCCGGTGGCGCGGAGTTCTTTCGGAGCTGGCTCGCGGCGGGTCACGCTCACGACCAGCAGTCCGGCTGGCAGCCACCCGAATCGGCGCTGTTGCGCAATTACGCGCCCGCGTTCTTCGATGCGGCGGACTTCGCAGCGCTGCAGGCCTTCACCGAGATCCTCATTCCTAGCGACGAGACCCCTGGCGCGCGCGAGGCGCATTGCGCGCACTTCATCGATTTCGTGCTGCAGGCCTCACCCGCGGATCCGCAGCATCGCTGGCGTGACGCCATGCGCGCGCTGAAGGCCGCAGGATTCCACGACGCCGATCCGCCAAGCCGCCAGGCGATCGTCGAGGCGATGTCGAAGCCCGAACGCGACCCCGGCGCGACGCATCCGGCGTACTTCGTTTATCGGTTGATCAAGCAACAGAACACGTTCGCGTTCTACACCTCCCGAGCCGGCATGATCGAGTCGCTGGACTACCGCGGCAACTCGTTCAACGCGACGTTCCCGGGATGCGAGCATGAGGAGCATAGAAGACTCTGAGGTGCTAAGAGTGCTAACGGTGCTAAGGGTGCTGATGGTGCGGTGCTAAAGGTGCTAACGGTGCTAAGGGTGCGGTGCTAAGGGTGCTAACGGTGCTAAGGGTGCGGTGCTAAGGGTGCTAACGGTGCCGGTCCTGAAACTGCCAACGATGCTTGCGGAGAGGACGCTTCGATTGTCAATCGTCCGATCATCTCAAGCGGTCGCGCGGTCGCACGGCGCCGGACTCTCTAGCACCTTTAGCACCGGCACCCTTAGCACCCTTAGCACCCTTAGCACCGCACTGTTAGCACCCGCACTGTTAGCACCCTCAGCACCTTTAGCACCGCACTCTCAGCACCGCTAGCACCTTCAGCACCTTTAGCACTGGTTCTTCCCCTTGCCTGCCGTTGACGCTGTCATCGTCGGATCCGGAGCGTGCGGCGGGTGGGCCGCGATGGAGTTGACGCGCGCCGGGATGAAGGTGTTGATCCTCGAGGCAGGGTCCGCTGTCGATCCCGCGCGGGACTTTCACCACACGTTTCTCTACCAGATGGACTATCGGGGGAGCGGCAAGCCCGGGCTCCTGCGCCGCTATGCCGGCAGCGAGCGCAACTACCGGATCATGATCGACAACGTCGAGAATCCGTACACGACGTCGCCGGAGACGAACTATCGGTGGGGACGATCGCGATGCCTCGGCGGCCGCACGTTACATTGGGCGCGAGCGACGGACCGAATGGCCGACTACGAGTTCAAGGCCGCCTCACGCGACGGTTACGGCATGGACTGGCCGCTCTCCTATGCCGACCTGAAGCCGTACTACGATCGCGTCGAGGCGTTCATCGGTGTCAGCGGCACCGCTGAAGGATTACCGCAGTTCCCCGACGGGATCTTCATGCCGGCCATGCCGCTCAACTGCGCCGAGACCATCTTCACCGCCGCGTGCCGGAAGCTGGGTTGGCCATCGACGCATCGCCGCCTCGCGCAGCTGACCAGGCCCCACAACGGCCGCCCGGCGTGTCACTACTGCGGCAACTGCGTCAACGGCTGCGATGTCGGCGCGATGTTCAATCCGATCGCGGTGACGCTCCGTCCGGCGCTCGAGACCGGCCATCTCGAGATTCGGACCGACAGCGTCGTTGCCCGGATCCGGATGAATCGCGAGAACCGTGCGCAAGGCGTGACCTACATCGAGCGCTACACGATGAAGTCGATCGACGTCGACGCCACCTGGGTGATCCTGGCCGCGTCGACGCTCGAGAACACGAGGCTGCTGCTGCTCTCGGAGAAGGGTGGCCTGGCGAATTCGAGCGGCACGCTCGGACAGTACATGATGGACCAGGTCGGCGGCGGGGGAGTGACCGGCATCCTGCCGAAGCTCAAGGGCGGACCGAGCCGGCTCGACGACGGCAAGCAGGCGGGCATCACCATTCCGAACTTCCAGAACATCGACGCCAGGACGCAGCGGAAAAACTTCATTCGCGGCTACGTGATGAACGCCACCGGCGGTCAGACCGAGTATCCGCAATTTGCCGCCAACCTGCCCGGCTATGGCTCGGAGTGGAAGCGGGAGGTGAAGAGCCGCTACGTCGCCCAGGCACGCGTGTGGAACGCCGGAGCGGAGATGCTCGCGCGCAAGGAGAACTACGTCGAGCTCGACCCCGAGGTGAAGGACCACTGGGGCATCCCGGTGCTGAAGATCCACTTCACCCACAGCGACAACGACTACAAGCTGATCGAGGATTTCCAGCAGCGCGCCGAGGAGCTGTTCAAACAAGCTGGTGGTGAAGTCTTCCCCGAACCGGCGGCGCCGGCAGGTTTTCCTGGCGCGGCGGGCGCTCCCGACGCGCCGCCGCCGCGTGACGCGGCCGGCCAGTCCGCGGATGGAGGACCACCAACCACGCCCGAGAGCCCCACTCGGCGCCGGCCGGCGCTCGGCGGCTCGATCCACGAGGTCGGCACGGCCCGTATGTGCGTGAGTCCGAAGGACGGCGTGCTGAACGCCTCCTGCCGCACCCACGACATCGCCAACCTCTACGTCTTCGGCGGCAACGCGTTCCCCTCGACCGGCGACAAGCACCCGACGCTGACGATGATGGCCCTCACGGCGAAGGGGTGCGGGGAGATCGTGAAGAAATAGTGCTCAGGGTGCTAACGGTGCTAACGGTGCTCAGGGTGCTACGGTGCTAAGGGTGCTGACGGTGCTAAGGCTGCGGTGCTAGGGTGCTGACGGTGCTAAGGCTGCGGTGCTAGGGTGCTGACGGTGCTGACGGTGCGGAGGTACTGGTGCAGGCCGTGCTGGCGGCGGACAGTGCCGATGCGTCGTGCGAGTGATTCGTGGAGAGATGCTCGAGGCCCAGCGTAAGTAAGACGCCCGAAAGCGAATCGGTGGTCGCGCGGAACGCCACTAGTCCGGCACCGTTGGCTCCAGCACCGTTGGCACATGCCATCCTTAGCGCCGGCACCCTTAGCACGGCATCCTTAGCACGCCGCACCCTTAGCACCGGCATCCTTAGCACGGCACCTTTAGCACGGCACCCTTAGCACCGGCACTCCTAGCACCCTTAGCACCGCACCGTTAGCACCGTTAGCACCTTCAGCACTCTTAGCACCGCGCGAAGCGCTATGCCACTCCCGCCATCAGGCGCATGACGGCGTCCTGGGTCGCGCCGCGGGGCAGCTCGCCGACGATGCGGCCGCCGCGGAAGATGAGGAGCCGCGTTGACAGGTTGGTGACTTCGGGGAGCTCGCTCGAGATCAGCAGCACCGCTGCGCCGCTGCTCGCCAGCTCGTCGATCAGCGCGTGGATCTCGGCCTTGGCGCCGACGTCGACGCCGCGCGTCGGCTCGTCGAGGATCAGCAGCGGGCAGTCCGCCGCGAGCCACTTGGCGAGCACGATCTTCTGCTGATTGCCGCCCGAGAGCGCGGCGACCGGCGCATCCAGCCGCTCGGTGCGGACGCGCAGGCGCCGAAAGTACGGGCCGACCGTTTCCCGCTCGACGCTGGCGTCGACGAATCCCAGCCGCGCCAGACGCGAGAGGATCGAGAGCGTCGCGTTCTCGAGCACGTTCATCGACAGCACCAGGCCCTGGCGCTTGCGGTCTTCCGGGACGAGCCCGATGCCCAGCGCGATCGCGTCAGCCGGGCTGCGCCTCTCGGCCGGCTGACCGCGGACGATCACCCGCCCGGTCGCGGCGCGGTCGAGGCCGAAGATCGCTCGGGCCACCTCGGAGCGGCCGGCGCCCACGAGGCCGGCGCACCCGACGACCTCGCCGGTCCTCACCACGAACGACACGTCGGTGAAGCTGCCGGGACTCGAGAGGTGCTCGACCCGCAAGCACCTCGGCTCCGGGCTCGGCTTGCACGTGTGCCGGAAAGTACTCGTCGACGCGGCGGCCGATCATCATCTCGACGAGCGCCGCTCGATCGACCTCGCCGATCGGCCGGGTCGCCACGTGCCGCCCGTCGCGCAGAACGGTCACCGCGTCGCACAGCCGGAAGATCTCTTCGAGCCGGTGGCTGACGTAGATGCAGGTGACGCGATCGCTGTCGCAGCTGGGCGATCAGCTCGTAGAGGCGCTCGGCCTCGTGCTGCGACAGGCTGCTGGTCGGCTCGTCGAAGACGATGATGCGCGCGCCGTGCGCGACCGCGCCAGCGATCTGCAGCATCTGCTGCTGGCCGATCGTCAGCTCGCCGACCGACCGGTCGACGTCGATCGTCGGCGCGATCGGCGCCAGCATCTCCGCCGCCCGCCGCCGCATCTCGCGCACGGAGACGAACCCGCCGGCGTTGGGCATCGATCCGAGGCACAGGTTCTCGGCGACGGTCAGGTTCTCGCAGAACGCGAGCTCCTGGTGGACCATGCCGACGCCGGCGGCCAGCGCATCGGTGGGCGAGGTGAAATGTACCGGAGTCCCGGCCAGCGCGACGTGACCCTCGTCAGCGGCGTAGATGCCGGCGAGGATCTTGCCCAGCGTGCTCTTGCCGGCGCCGTTCTCGCCGCACAGCGCGTGACACGACCCGGCCGCGATCCCGAAGGTCACGTCTTCGAGCGCGACCACGCCGGGAAACCGCTTCGTGACGTGCTCGAAACGGACGTCGAAAGAGGAGGCCGTCACGGCAGCGTCAGGTAGCTGTCCGGTACGTCGGTGAAGCCCCAGGTCTTGAGCTGACGGGCCCACGTGCCAAGGTTGTCCTTCGTCACCCGCACCAGCTCCATCGGGATGATCGTCGGCACGTCCTTCTTCAACTGGACCTTGTCGAAGATCCGCTGCACCGACGACATAGCCCCACAGGTACGTCGGCTGGGCCAGCAGCACCGGCGCCAGTCCCTTCTCGACATAGGCGAGCTCGGCCGGCAGCGCCGTCGACCGCGACGATCTTGACCTTCTTCGGATCGAGATCGGTCAGCAGCGTCTGGCGTGAACAGCGGCCAGCCGCCGATCATCGCCCAGCCCTGAATCTGCGGATACGCGTTCTGCACGCGGACGACTTCCGCCGCCGCGTCCTGCGGCGTCTCGATGTGATAGAAGGTGTCGACGATCTTGATCCCGGGATGACTTGGCCGCTCCCTGCTTGACGCCTTCGACGCGCTTGCGCAGGTTGGGCGCGTTCTGGTTGCCGGCCAGGATCGCGATCGATCCCTTGTCCGCCCATCTGCTTGGCGAGCTCGTCCATCACCGCCTGACCCGTCTTCACGTCGTCGACGCCGTAGAAGGCGAAGCGCTTCGACTCCGGCGCGTCGCTGTCGAAGGTCATCACCGCCACGCCGCGCGCGACCGCGTCGTTGATCGCGCCGGTGACCTTGCCGGCATCGGAGCAGGAGATCAGGATCGCGTTGGCGCCTTCGTTGACCGCCTGGGCGATGCGCTGCGCCTGGACCTGGCCGTCTTCGGTCGGCGGCGTCAGCCACGCGATCTCGATCGGCACGCCGTTCTTCTGCGACAGCTCCTTGGCCGCGGCCTCCGCGCCGGTCCGCGCCGACAGGAACACCGGATTGGTCGAGCTCTTCGCGATCATCGCGATCTTGAGCCCGGTGGCGGCGGCCGGCTGGTTCTGCGCGGGCGGTGACGCCGGCTGAGAGCCGCCGCAGCCGGCTGCCACAGCGGCCATCAGGGTGACGAGGAGGACGTTGCGGGGTCTGAGGGTCATGAATGCTCCGATTCTGGACGGCCTTTCAGGGCCGTGGCGCGTGGACAGCGATGGACGTCAGCTCCTCACCGATCGAGCGGCGAGACGGCGGGCGGTCAGACGTCCGCTCGCCTGGTCGAGCACGACGGCGATGATAATCGCGCAGCCGATGATGATCCATTCGTAGTTCTGGTCGAAGTGCAGCGTCCGGATCGACTGGCGGATGAGCACGATCAGCAGCGCGCCCAGCATCGCGCTGACCGCGCTGCCCTTGCCGCCCGACAGGCTCGCGCCGCCGACGACCGCCGAGGCAATGACGTAGAGCTCGTAGCCGGTCGCGTCGGCGCACGAGGCCGATCCGTAGAAGCTCGCGCCCATGAAGGCGGCAATGCCGGCGGTCAGGCCGGCGAGGACGAAGACCCGCATCTTCACGCGGTTGATCGGCACGCCGGAAAAGCGGCTCGCCTCGGCGTTTCCGCCGATGGCGAAGACGTGGCGGCCCTGACGGTCTGCGTCAGGTAGATGCTGCCGAGGACCGCGACCAGCAGCATCACCAGCATCGGGACCGGGTAGAGCGCGTCGCCGAAGCCGAGCGACGCCTTGGCGACGCGCGTCAGCGCATTGGGCAGCAGGATGCTCTCGGCGTTGCTGGCGACGAACGCGATGCCGCGCACGATCCACATCGTGCCCAGCGTGATGATGAACGGGTGCACGCCGAGTCCGACCACCAGCCCGCCGTTGACAGCGCCGCACGCGAGACCGATGGCGAGCGACACCACCAGCGCCAGCAGCGCGGTCGTCACCGGCGCCATCGGCCCCACCGATCGCAGCACCATCGCGGTCGTCACCCCGGCAAGCGCGTAGACCGATCCCACCGACAGATCGATGCCGCCCGAAATGATGACCACCGTCGCGCCGACGGCCATGATGGCGAAGAAGCTGGCGTCGGTCGCCGTCTGGATCAGCGTGTAGGAGTTGAGGAAGTTGTTGACGGTGCCGCCGGTCCGTTGATCGACGTGCGAACCGGCGAACACGGTCAACGTCGCACCGAGGAACAGGATTACCAACACCAGCCCAGCCTGCGGGGATGAGAGCGCCGACTGGAGGATCCGCGACGGCGCCGATCGAACGGGCTGTTCGTTACTGGCCGGTTCGCGCATAGACCCGCATCTGCTGGATACCCCAGATCTCGTTGTTCGCCGCGGTGCCGGTCTGCGTGATTCGGATGAATTTCGCCTGTGCCGGGGCAAACGTCATGGTGGTCGTGGGAGTCTCGCCGGCGCCCTGCGCGACCGGACTCCCCCACGTCGTTCCATCCATGGAAAGCTGCAAACTGTAGCCGACCGGACCCCGGGCGGGCGGCTGGAATCCGCCCCGTCCACGTCCTCCGCCAGCGGCCGGCGGCGCGCCGCGACCCGCCGGCGCACCCGCAGGTGCCTGACCTGCCGCCGCGCCCCGGCCCGGGGGAGTCAACACCAGGAACCCGCCTCCCGGGGCCGTCGCATCAATCTGCACTTCAGCAACATTGGTCGCCTCGGGCAACTCTACCTGAAACCACATCCCTGGCTGCTGCGGTCCCGCCGTATCCCAGCGCCCCGCTCCGCGCCGTGACGACGTTGGCCGCGGCCTCGGCATTGGCGCTGGCGCTCGCCTTCCATTGTGACGTGTTCGTCAGCAGCCTGGGGACGGCAGCCTCGAGCTCTCCCGCCGTCCACGGCGCCTTTCGCGTGCTGGCTTTCCTCGCCGCCGCGACCTGCTGGGGAGTGACGAACATCGCGCGGTTGCCGAAGCTGTTGCGCACGTAGGACGAGACGTCTGCGATCCACTCGTCCGAATTGCTGCCCATCGGCACCATGATGCCACCCGGGTAGTTCTTGTCTCCCACCGGGCCCGTCAGGCCGTGCAGCAGCACGTTGATGATGTAGTTGCGATGGTCGAGGACTCGTGGCGATCCGGCCAGCGGCGGCGCCAGCGTCGATCCGTCGGTCGCCCCACCCATCGGCGTTCCCTTGCCGTCGGCACCGTGACAGGTGAAGCACAGCTCACGATAGATGCCGTCTCCCCGCGTCATCGAGCGACGTTCGTCGGTGGACATATTGACGCTGCCGGCGCCCACGTCCGCGAGCGAAGGTCTCTGCCCCTGCGATATCTGTGGCTTGAGGATCTGACTGCCGATCTCGTGAATGCCTCGGACGATGCTCGTCTCCGAGGTCGAGCGGATGACACTCGCGTAATCGGGCACCTTGTGCAGGTTGAGCGTGAGCATCGCCTGGATGACGACGTTGGCATCCGGATCGCGGGTCATCGCCTTGTAGTCGGCGGCAAAGGATTTGTCGCGCGCCTTGTACAACGATTCGCTCGCGCGGATGGCTTGAATGCGGATCAGCGGGTCTGGACTCTTCATCAGCTCGCGCACCAGTGCGGCGTCGAGCGAGCCGAGCCCTTCGAGCGTCCACAGGGCATGAATGCGCGCCAGCTGATTCGCCGACGTCCGCGCCATCGTCTTCAGCGTGGGCACGACCGATTTGTCCTGCTTCAGCACGAGCAGCTTCTGCGCCGTGTCCCGCCACCAGCCGTTGGGATGTCCGAGGTGCTGCACCAGCTGCGCGGCGGTCTCGCTGTACATGCGCGGCTGCGTGCGATCGGGAGCCGTCCCTTCGTAGGTGATCCGCCAGATGCGGCCGTAGTTGTGGATCTTGTCCAGGTCGTACTGCTCGACCTTCTTTCGCAGGTACGACTGCGGCCCGACGAATTGCGCGTCCTGGATGATGCCGGTGTACATGTCGACGAGGTACAGACTCCCATCCGGTGCGTTGTGAATGCTCACTGGTCGGAAGAGCGGATCGGTCGATCGAATGAACTCCGATTTCGGGTAGGCGTTCCGAAGTTGCGTCAGTCCGTCGGTCACCACGATTTTGGCGCGGCGCACGATTCGTCCCACCGGCTCGTTGAAGAAGAGATCGCCGACCAGATCGGGAGGAAGACGATCGCCGCGATAGATCTCGACGCCCGACGCCGCGGTGAAGTGATTGAGCGTGCCGTCGGGCAGCCGGACGCGACGCATGCCGCCCTGCATGTCGGCGATGCCGCCCGGTGCCGGCCACGGCACCTGGAAGTCGGGCTCGAAGTTGTCGGAAACGTTGAAGGCCCCGTAGGCGATTGGCGTCTGGAAGTTGACGGGGCCGATTTCACCGCCGCCATCGACCCACCACATCTTGCCGTAGTTGTCCTGAGCCGACCACCACTGCCCGCCGTTGGGATCGGTCTCCTCGCGCAGCACCTTGCCGTCGGACGCAATGCGCAAGCGGAACGGGTTGTAGGTCATGTAGAGCCAGTTGTCGAGCGCCCAGGTCAGGCCGCCTGGCTGCCACTCCATGTTGGTGACGCGGCCCGCACCGGCATAGAACAGTTCCTTCTTGTCGGCGACACCGTCGCCGTTCGTGTCCGTGTACTTGTACATGTCGCGGTTGTCGGTCTCGAGCGCGAGGATCACGCCGTCCCCGAGCGGAAACGCAATCCGCGGCATCACCATGTTGTCCACGAACACCGTGTGCTTGTCGTAGATGCCGTCGCCGTCGGTGTCTTCGTGCCGCGAAATCCGGCTGATCGGCGCGCGCGAGTTCGAACCGTCCGCGTCCTGCATGTAGGAGCGCATTTCCAGCACGTACATGCGACCGTTGCCATCGAAGGTCACACCGACCGGATCCTCGATCAGCGGGTCGGTCAGCACCGGCTCGATCTTGTAGCCGGGCGGCAGCAGGAACATCTTCTGCTCCGCGGCCGGATCCTGACGGACGACTGGCGGACGCTTCAGGAAGTCCGCGGCGTCGTCGAGTCCGCCGCGCCCTTGCCGGCCTCCGGCACCAGGCGCAGGAGCCTGGGCTGCAGGACCCTGCGGAGGGGGAGTCGCTGGCGCCTGAGTCGTGACGAGCGTGCCGCCGAGCGCGCACGCGCTGGTCGTCAGGAGCAGGCGGACAAGGTGACGACTGGACAGCCGGGTCATGGGTGCCTCGGATGATTCCGCGAAAATGTACCACAGCAAACTGTGCGGCCTTTCGAGCGTTCGACCGCCGTACAAATGGACGGGGCGGATGGGATCCTCCCACCCGCCCCGTGTGGTTGACCGCGTGGTCCGCTAGAACTGGAAGCGAGCCGTGAACATCACGACGCGGTTGTAGTTGCTGCCGAGGCCCGCCTCCCCGCCGCGGGTTATTGCACCTGTTGCCGCGCCAAACCCCGCATTGCGTGGGGTCAAACGGGCTGGATCCAGCGAGCCATCCGCCCGGAACTGCGAATTCACGACCGTGAGGTTCGTCGGGCTCTGGAATGTGACCAGCGTGTTCCGGTTGTTGATGACGTACGTGTTCAATAGGTTGAACACGTCCATCCGGAACATCAGGTTCTTCTGGCCCGGCAGCTGGATCCTCTTCGCGAGCGCCATGTCGATCGTGTGATCCTTGCAGTTTCGCAGGATGTTGCGGCCGGATTCGAGGCCGGTGCTGTTGTATTGCGGACCCGTGACCGCCGCGACATTGAACTGGCGATACTGGTCGCTCGAGCAGCCCGAACCCGGATCGCCGACGTAGACGATGCGCGCGTTGTAGTCCGGCGATCCCGTGAGATTCACGGCGCCGCCGTTGCTCTGGTAGCTGTAGTTCAGATCGTACGCCTCGCCGTTGGCGTTCTGACCGTTGTTGCCGTTGGCACTGTTGACCGTGTCACCAGCGGTCAACACGCCCGAAATCTGCCAATCGTTCAGGATGTAACCGAGCACCTTCATCCCGGCGCCGCCGTTGGCCGTGCCCGGAACCTTCGGCAGGTCCCACAGGGCGTTGGCCTTGATGATGTTCGGCCGGAGGTCAAGGTTCTCGTTCAGCGCTTCGTAATCCGCCTGATCGGCGCGAACGCTGAGTGTGCCGTCGGCGGCATGTTGCAGACGGAGCTGGAGACCGGTGTTGCCCTTGAACGTCAGGCCGCGCACGTAGTTGACGCCGAACGCGAACCCGTCACGGTAGCGACGGTTCAGCGAGAACTGCAGCGACTGGTAGGTGTCCCAGAACTGCGTGGCCTGCTGGGCGACGATACCCAGACCCCGATAGGGCCGCAGCAGGTTGGTCGTCAGCGCGTTCGCACCCGGAACTGCCGACGCCGCCTTCGTGGGGTCCTGGTTCTGCGACAGATACGCGGCGCCGAAGTCGACCGCGTTCAGGTTGACGGTCTGGCCGCCCTGGAACGCGCCCAGCCGGTTGTAGCCGTGATTGCCGACGTACGCGACCGTCACCGCCGAGGCCCAGGGGAGTGCCATCTGGAGCTCAGAGTTCCACTGCACCGAGCTGGGTACCTTCGCCTCGTACTGGAAGACGTTGAGGATCGGCACCGGCTGCGGGCTGAGGCCCGTGCCGAGTGTCGAGAGCTGGCCGTTGCGCAGATCCTGCGAGGTGGAGATCGGCGGGTTGCCGGGAATCGAGAAGACGGTGTTGCCGTCCGGACGATCGTAGAACCAGCCGCCGCCGCCGCGCAGCACGTATTTCTGCGAGCCGGTGAGGTCATACGCATACCCGACGCGCGGGCCGAAGACGACGGCCGGCCACGTGTAGGAGTACTTCGAGATGCCGTCGCCGGCCTGCAGGATGCCGTTCGTGGCGGCGTTGCCGGAGCCGGGAATCGGCGTGCCGATGAGGGCCTGCGAGTTGGCCGCGCCGGGAGCGGTGACGATTTGGCCGGTGCGCGGATCCTTCGCGTTCAGCGCGTTGCCCGAGCAGGTCGCCGCGCCGTTGAGACAGCCCGGCACGTAGAGCGTGGGCGCCGCGGAAGCCGACCAGTCGTTGGGGAAGAAGTTCGACATCTGCTCGAACTGGTCGTATTGCGGCTGCTGATGGGTGAGGCGCAGGCCGAGATCCAGCGTCAGCCGGCTGTTCAGTTTCCAGTTGTCCTGGATGTAGCCCTCAGTGTTGTTGTAGAGCATCGAGCCTTCAATCAGCTGCGATTGCTGCAGGTACTGGCGGAAGACCCCGGTCAGCGCGTTGGCGTAGCCGTAGCCCGTGTCGAGCGCGTTGTTCGTGTCGTTGCCGAAATCGACGAACGGCTGGAACGACAGATTGGCGACGCCGCCGGCGCCGGTGTTCTGGGCCTTGTAGCTGTGATTGTTGTAGAAGCCCGCCTTGAAGGTGTGATGGCCGGCGATCTTCGTCAGGCTCACCGCGAAGTCCTGCGTGCGATTGATGTTGAGGAAGCCGGGGAATCGCTGGCAGGTCGGACCTGGCTGTCCGCACGTGCCGGCAGTGCCTTGGACGCGCGAGCCCCACGCGAAAACGGGCGGCAGGTTGATATTCGTCCCATCCCAAAAGGCCGGATTGACGGTTTGCAGCACTTGATACGCGTAGTAGTCCTGATTCACCTTGCCCGCGTCCGGATAGAGGAGCGGGAAGTTCGCGAGGCCATTGAGGCGATTCGCCGAGTCGTTCGTCAGGATCCCGCCTTCGTTGCCGCCCGAGAGCTGGTTACGAATGAATCCGTACGTGCCCTCGATGAACGTCGTCGGGTTCATGACGTAGTTCACGGTCGCGCCGTAGTTCGTGATGAAGGGGTACGGCGTGTAGACGTCGTTGAAGCCGGGAATCGTCCCCGGCTGCGTCAGACGCCGGGCGCGCTGGCCGGAGTACTTTCCGGTGAAGCGCAGTTTCGGCGAGTATTGATAATCGACCCTTATCGCAGGTTGCTGGGTGAGCTGGTCCACCGCTGGGGCCGGGATCTCGTAGTTGTAGTTCGTGCCCGGCGTCTGGGTGCGGTTCGGCAGCGGATAGCGACTGAGGATGGCCGGTCCGACCGCGTACCAGCTGCCCTGCGGAATCACGTTGTTCGCATAGGGCTGACGCGTGGTGGGATCGAGCAACTGCGGGATCGGCGCGCCGTTTTGGTCGAGGCTCTGGGAGAAGTCGCCGTTGCGCTCGGCCTGGGTCGGCAGCTTCAGGCGGATGGGATTGCCGCCGTTAGTAAAAGTCGTCGCCGGACGGTACTCGTGGCTGTAGAAGAAGAACAGTTTGTTGTCGCCGCCAGGCTTGCCGATCGGACCGCCGATCGAGTAGCCGAGCGTCTTCGCCGTCGCATTGACCTTCGGATCGCCGTTCTTCGCGTTCACCCAACTGTTGGTGTTCCAGTCGGAGTTGCCCTGGATGTCGTAGGCCGATCCGCGGAATTGGTTGGTGCCGCTCTTGGTGACCGCGGTGATCTGCAGACCGCTCGACCGCCCGTACTCGGCCTGATAGCCCTGCGTGAGCACCTTGACTTCGGCGATGGACTCGACGTTCATCGAGAGCATCTGGCCGTTGTTGCCGGTGTCCATCGTGGAGACGCCGTCCATCATGATGTTGTTCTGGCCCGCGCCTCCGAGTCGGGTGCCGCCGGCCGATGCGCCGCCTCCGACGACGCCCGGCGTCAGCGAGACCACGCTCGTGAAATTTGTGTGGTTGATCGGGAGCTTCTCGATCTGCTCGGTCGCGACGGCGAAGGATCGCTCGCCGCTCGAGGCCTGAACCAGCGGGGACTCGGCGCTGACGTTGACGGTTTCGGAGGCGCCGCCAACCTCGATGATCATCGCCGGAATCGACACGCGGTCCGCGCCGCTCACCTTGATGCCTTTGCGCGTCAGCGTCTTGAACCCTTCCATCGTGACCTCGATGGTGTAGGTGTCAGCCGTGACATTGGGAAACACGTAGTCGCCCGTCTCGTTGGTGACGGCGGGAGTGGATTTGGTGCCTTTCGTTTCACTGATCAGAACGACCGTGGCGCCAGGGATGACTCCTCCCTGCGCGTCCTTGATGGTTCCCGTCACTGTGCCCGTCGTAATCTGCGCTGCCGCGTGCACAGCACCCGCGATGATCACCGCGAAGATCAGGGCCAGTCTTCCCATGTACCTCTTCACGATCATGGACGCTTCCCCCCTCTCAATTGGCTTCGCCTCCGACCGACATGCACACCTCCTGTATGCCGCGCTCATCAGGAGGAGTGTCTGCGAGACATACATCTCCCAGGACCGCGCCGGACCGGAGTGCCGGCATGCAATCGGTAGCAGCAGATGCTAGTCGCGAGAGGCATCTCGCGCAATGGCTATTGCTGTGTTTCGCAATGCGAACCAGCCATCGCAAAATAGGCGCTTTTCGTTGGGGATCAGGCCCGGTAGGCCGAATGGCGTATATCGCAGCGCGAGAAGAAGTGGCCAACCGCGCTGTTTCGTGGCTCCCGTCAGGAGCCCGATTCGACCTCCTGGCGGGGTCGAATCACGTGCCCGTTCCGAGAGTCCTGTCGTCTCGACGAGCGCGCTTTAGTGCGGTACCGCCGCGAGATGCTCCCGCAGCAAGTCTTGCCCGAAGTCGCCGTTGAAATCCCGC
This sequence comes from uncultured Acidobacteriota bacterium, assembly GCA_963771415.1. GTDB lineage: Bacteria > Acidobacteriota > Vicinamibacteria > Vicinamibacterales > 2-12-FULL-66-21 > CAWAZT01. Next base: position 180,641 of record CAVYTI010000003.1, read on the forward strand.
CAGACCGAGTGAATGTGGTTGCCGTCGTTCTGTGCGTTGTCGAACTCGATCAGGAAGGTCGGGCCCTGGACGCGATAGTAGTGCTTCTTGCCGCGCTCAATCTCGCCCGCCCACGCGAACGTAATCTTCTCGAGGCCCGCCTGCGTGATGCGCGCCATACGCTCCTGCGCCACGTCGTCGGTCATCTGCGAGACGTAGGCGTCGATCACCTTGGTCAGCAGGTCGCGTTGTGCCGGCGTCATCGCCGAAGCGGCCAGCCCGGTCGGCGAGAGCGGATCGATCTTCACCTTGTTGGTAGTGACGATCTCGTTGAGGGCGTCCTTCTGGACGATCGCAGTGGCGCGCTGCGCATCGTCGAGCGCCGTGACCAGGGCGCGCCCGGCGTCCTCCATCGGCCCGAGAATGCGCGTCCCCTTCTTCGGTCCGTCGCGGACTTCTGCCGGATTGGAGCCGAAGAACGTCGGCGAGGTCGCCACGCCGGTGCCGTTGTTGATCGTGAAGTTCAGCGACAGGTGATGGCCGTTGACGCGCCAGCCCCACTTGCCCTTCGCTGAAGGCGTGCCGAACACGGTGAAGTAGTACTCGAGCGGGTTGCGCGCGAAGCGCCGCCCGCCGGCGCCCGGGTCACCGGCGGCCGCCTCGATGCCGCGGAGCACGTCTTCGAGCGCCATGATCGACGTCGCCGTCATGAAGCCCCGCTGGCTGAGCCCGGTCTTCATCAGGTCGTGTGCCAGCGTGCGCTGTGCGTCGGTCATGTCCTTGAGCTGAAGTCCCTTCCTCGGGAACATCTCGTTCGGGATGTAGTGCCACTTGGTTGGCTCGTCTCCCTCGAACGGCAGCGCCGCCTGCTGCTTCTCCTCTGGCGTGAGACTGGCGAGGAAGTTGTCGGCCGCCGCGGCCATGCTGGAGGCGCTGCGGGCGGAGGCAATCAGCCCGGCGACCGGAAGCGCTGCGATGACGGCGATCGCCAGAACCACGCGTGGAGAGAGACGGCGCATGAGGACCTCGTTTCAGCGATGGAGTATCACGCATTACAATGCGCCGGTCAAAGGACGCCATGTCGATACCGCCCGCACCCGTCGGCGACCCGCGCGCGCTCCTGGAGTCACCAGCGTTCCGGCGCCTGGTGTCGATCCGCTGGACGATGTCCCTGGCGCTCACGGCGGCGCTCTTCATCCTCTATTACGGCTACATCCTGCTGGTGGCGGTCGATCGTTCGCTGCTGTCCCGGCGCGTCGGGACGGCGACGACGCTGGGGATTCTGCTCGGCGCCGCGGTGATCGTCGGTGCCTGGATGCTGACGGCAATCTACGTCGTGTGGGCGAACCGTCACTTCGACGTCGAGGCTGAGCGCCTTCGCCGGCTGCACCGGAACGCGCGCGGCTGAACCGACGCATGGACACCACCCTCGGCACGCCTTCGCTGGCCGGCATCGCGTTCTTTCTGGCGATCGTCGCGGTCACGCTGGCGGTCACCTACTGGGCGGCGCGCCGCACGCGATCGACGAGCGAGTTCTACGCTGCCGGCCGCTCGATCAGTCCGCTCCAGAACGGCCTGGCGCTCGCCGGCGACTACATGAGCGCCGCGTCGTTTCTCGGCATCACCGGGCTCGTCGCGCTGCGCGGCTACGACGGGATGATCTACGCGACCGGCTGGCTCGTCGGCTGGCCGGCCCTGATGTTCCTGATCGCCGAGCCCGTCCGAAATCTCGGCAAGTTCACCTTCGCCGACGTCGTGGCGTTCCGCCTGCAGCAGACGCCGGTCCGCATCGCGTCCGCAGTCGGCGGCATCCTCACGCTCCTCTTCTACGTGCTGGCCCAAATGGTGGGCGCCGGTAATCTGATCACTCTGATGTTCGGGCTGCGCTACGAGTGGGCCGTCCTCGCCGTCGGGATCGTGATGCTCGCCTACGTGCTGTTCGGAGGCATGCTGGCGACGACGTGGGTGCAGATCATCAAGGCGATCCTGCTGCTCTTCGGGGTCACGCTGCTCACGATCTTCGTCCTCTCGCGCTTTGATTTCTCGCTCGGCAGCCTCTACGCTGCGGTCGCGGCGCGCTACGGTCAGACGGCGCTCGAGCCCGGCGGCCTGGTCAGCGATCCGATCGACGCCGTCTCGCTCGGTCTTGCGCTGATGTTCGGGCTGCTCGGACTGCCGCACATCCTGATGCGCTTCTACACGGTGGCCGATGCCAAAGCGGCCCGCACCTCCGTGCTCTACGCCACCGGATTCATCGGCTACTTTTATCTGATCATTCCGATCGTCGGGTTCGGCGCTTCGGCGCTGGTTGGCCGCGAGCTTGTCCGCCGGATCGACGCCGGCGGCAACATGGCCGCTCCCCTGGTCGCGGAGCTGCTGGGCGGGACGCCTTTTCTGGGGTTCATCGCCGCGGTCGCCTTTGCCACCATTCTTGCCGTGGTGGCGGGGCTGACGCTCGCCGGTGCCAGCACCCTCTCGCACGACATCTTCCTGCACGTCTTCCGCAAAGGCGCGGCGACCGAGGCGGAGCAGATTCGTGTCGCGCGGATCGCGACGGTGGTCTTCGGAACCGCGGCGGTGATCCTGGGGATCGTCTTCAAGGGGCAGAACGTCGCGTTCATGGTGGGCCTGGCGTTCGCGGTCGCCGCCAGCGCGAATTTTCCCGCCCTCCTGCTCTCTATCGTCTGGCGCCGCTTCACCACGCGCGGCGCGGTCTGGGCGATCGCGTCGGGCGCGGCCGCCTCCGTCACCCTGATCTTCTTCAGCCCGACGATCTGGGTCGACATCCTGCACCACCCCCATCCGGTGTTCCCGCTGCGCAACCCCGCTATCGTCTCCATGCCGCTTGGCTTTCTGTGCGGGGTAGTGGCTTCGCTGGTCGGCCGCGAGCCCTTGGCGGAAGCCAGATTCGACGACGAGAAGCTCCGGACGTATCTCGGTATCGGCGCTGAGTAGCAGCGCTAGCAATCCAAGAACTTGATTCGCGATCCCGGTTTGTGGGTTTTCTGCGCCCGCCGGAGCGCTCGCTGGCGCCTGCAAATGGGGCTGCAAGTGGCCTGAATGTGGGATTTCCGGCTTGACATGGCCGGCTAACCCATGTTTAAAGAGAGCCTCCCCACGTGCAAAGAGCGGGCATGCTGCGTGCACGGGGCGGGTGCAACCAGGAGGTTTTTAACGGACCTATAGAAAGTTCCACCGCGATCCATCGTTTGCGGATATCAGGTTACTCGTGTCTAGGGAGGAGGAGTAGCTGTGACCGTGCCTACCCGTCACTTGGCAATTCGTTTGTGCGTTACCTGTCTCATCGTACTCGCCGTCAGCCTGTCAGCCACTATTGCAAGTGCGCAGGTGCTCTACGGCAGCGTCGTCGGCGTCGTCAAAGATGCGCAAGGTGCGTCGGTTCCCGGCGCCACCGTGACCATCACCAACAAGGAAACCAACCTCACGCTCGATACCACCTCGAATCCAGAAGGTGGGTACAGCTTCACGAACGTGCTGCCCGGGCAGTACGACGTGAAGGTCAGCCTCACGGGCTTTCGAGAGACTGTGCGGTCGAACGTGCCGGTCTCGATCAGCAACATCAGTCGTGTCGACATGACGCTCGAGGTCGGCACGCTGAGCGAAACGGTGACCGTCGCGTCTGAAGCGCAGTTGCTCCAGACCGACAAAGCGGATGTCCACACCGAGCTCAAGTCTTCCGAAGTAACGGCCATGCCGCTCAATCGGTTCCGCAACTATCAGGGGCTGATGAACCTCGTGCCCGGGACGTCGCCGATGGCGTTTGGCAACGCGGAAACCGACACCCCCGCCCGATCCTTGGCGACCAACGTCAACGGGCAGGTGAACACGAACAACACGACCCGTACCGACGGCGCCACCAACATGAACATCTGGCTGCCGAACCACAACATGTACATCTCGCCGGCCGAGACGGTGGATACGGTCAACGTGTCGACCAGCAGCTTCGACGCCGAGCAGGGGAACGCCGGCGGCGCGGCGGTGACGGTTGTGACCAAGTCGGGAACGAATCAGTTCCGCGGATCCGGCTTCGAGTTCTACAACAGCGACAAGCTGAACGCGACGCCGAAGTACTTCAGCGCCGGCCCGGTGCCGGGCAAGCTGCCGATCAAGGCCAACACCTACGGCGCCACGCTGGGTGGGCCGATTAGTAAGAACAAAGTCTTCTTCTTTGGATCTTTCGAAGGCTTCCGTCGGTCGCAGAGCCTGTTTACGTTCTTCAACGTGCCCGACGCGAGACTGCGGGCGGGCGACTTCAGTCAGGCGCTGAACACCAATGGATCGCTGCAACAGATTTACGATCCGACAACCGGGACCTCCAACGGCGTGGGACGGAGCCAGTTCTCCAACAACTCGATCCCGGCGGGGATGATCAGCCCGATCGCGTTGAAGGTGCAGCAGCTCTTCCCCCTGCCCAACAATCCGGGCACGGGTGCCGGCGGCCTGACGAACAACTACAAGAGGCAGGAAGACCGCACGTTCGCGCGTGACAACTACGACGGCAAGGTGAACTGGAACCGGACCTCTGCGCACCAGATCTGGGGCAAGTTCAGCTACATGAACGCCGTGGTCGACGACCTGACCAACTATCTCGGTCCCGATCCGAATGCCTCGGGTGATGGCGGCTTCACGAAGGTCTACCAGGCCACGGGCGGCCAGACCTGGACGTTGACCCCGACGATGCTGATGGACATGACGTTTGGATTTGGTCGCCAGAATCAGCACGTGTACGGACCGGACTTCCAGGCCGGCAACTACGGTCTCGATGTGCTCGGTATTCCGGGAACCAACGATCAGGGCACGGGCGACGCGCGATACGCGGGCTACCCCGTGTTCAACACGGGCTTCAGCGCGGTCGGCAACCGCGACGGATGGAACCCGATCTTCCGCGACGAGCGGACGTACTCGCTGTCGACGAACCTCACGAAGGTCAAGGGACGCCACGATATCCGCGGCGGTTACCTGATGAACTTCTTCTACCTCGATCACTGGCAGCCTGAAACCGGCAATCCCCGCGGCCAGTTCGACTTCAACGGCGCGGTCACGGCGCTCAACGCCACTGGTGCTCAGACCAACAACTTCTACAACCAGTACGCCGCGTTCCTGATGGGTCTCACGCAGCCAAGCAAGAGCGTCCAGAACGAGTTGATGACGGCGCGCGAATGGCAGCACACGCTGTATCTCCGCGACCGCTGGACACCAACCGGCAAGCTGACGCTCGACCTCGGCATACGCTACGAGCTCTACCCGATCATGCACCGTGCCGACGGGCGTGGCGTCGATCGGCTCGACCTGAACACGCTGGATGTTCTTATCGCCGGACGAGGGCAGAACGATCAGAACAACGGCATGAAGATGGCCTGGAACAATTTCGCACCGCGGCTGGGCGCGATCTACCGGCTCAATGACAAGACGGTGATCCGCACCGGCTACGGCGTCACCTACAACGCCACGCCGTGGGCGCGCGCGGTTCGAGGTGACAACGACTACCCGATCACGCTCGCGATCAGCTATCCGAACGTCGATCCGTTCGGCTTCTACAACACGCTGGCCCAGGGCATACCGAGAATCAATTCGCCCGACCAGAGCAGCGGCCGCGTTCCCCTCGATCGCGCCGCGGCCGAATACACCCCGGAGGTCGGCAACGTCGATCGCGGCTACGTGCAGACCTGGAACGTCGCGTTCGAGCGGCGCGTGTGGTTCGACACCTCCGTCGACGTGGCCTACGTTGGTGCGAAGGGCACGGATGGCTATGCCGCACTCGACATCAACGCGCCGACGGTCCTTGGCACCGGCAACCAGGGGCGTCCGTACTTCAATCTCGGACGGATCCTCGCCGTCAACTCCTGGGGCGACCGGCTGAGAACCGACTACCAGTCGCTGCAAGTGTCGCTGAACAAGCCGTTCACGCACGGGCTGCTGTTCAAGGGGGCGTACACCTTGAGCAAATCGATGAACCAGAGCGACAACGACGGCCGGGCCACGCTGAACTGGAACACGCCCAGCGAGCTCTGGCGCAACTGGGCCCCGGCGGGCTTCGATCGCCGGCACAACTTCCAGCTCGGATTCGCCTATGCACTCCCGTGGCAGAGCGGCGGAAGCTACAACGGCGTCCTGAACGCGATCATCAACGACTGGCAGATTAACGGCGTCTTTGCCGCGTTCAGCGGGCAGCCCTTCACGGTCACTGCCAGCGGCACGGCGGTGAATACGCCGAGTAATACCCAGACGGCCGACCTCGTCGGCACGTTCAACGTGCTGGGCAACATCGGCGCGGCGGGCAAGTGGTTCGACACCTCGGCATTTGCCCAGCCGACCGGCGTTCGTTTCGGCACTAGCGCGCGCGACCAGTTCTACGGTCCTGGCGGCTACAACCTCGACTTCTCGCTGTTCCGGTCGTTCCCGATCGGCGGTCAGCGGAAGGTCGAAGTCCGAATGGAAGCCGGCAACATCCTGAACCATCCGGTCTACGGCAATCCGCAGGGCAGCATCACGTCCGGCACGTTCGGCCAGATCACCGGCCTGAACGGCAGCGGATCGTATCCGGAGCGTCAGATCCGGCTGGGTTTCCGGTTCACCTTCTAAGGAGTTTCCGGATCTGGTGATTTGGTGATTTAGTGATCTGGTGATTGGGCGTCGGGATTGTCCCAGCGTCCAATCACCAGTCATGGTTCTGAAGCCTTCCAAACTCCGGCGTCTCTCACCAGCTCTCGTCGTGCTGACGCTCGCCCTGGCAACAGTCTCGAGCGGTCAGGATCGAATCCCGCCACTGCCCCGGCTCGCACTCGACTCGTACCCGTCAACCGCGCGTGGCGTGATTGCCATCGCCCACCAGAACGCGACGGCGCACGATTCGGACGCTTCTGCCGTTGGGGCGCTTGGCCGCGTGTTGCAGGCGTGGGAGCAATGGGACGCCGCGCACGACGTCTACTTACGTGCGCAAGCGCTGGCGCCGCGGGCATTCGACTGGCACTACCTCGATGCGATCGTCTTGCAGCGCCTTGCCCGTCCGGCCGACGCCGTTGTGCAGCTGGAATCGGCGCTGTCGATCGACGCCGACAACCTGCCCGCGCGTCTCAAGCTGGCCGAGGCATCGCTCGACGCCGGCGATCTCGAGAAGAGCGGGAAACTGTTCTCAGCCTTGACCGATCCCGCGTGCGAGCCGGCCGTGCAATTCGGCCTCGGCCGGATTGAGGCGGCGCAGGGACATCATGCCGAAGCCGTGCGACGCTTCCAGCGCGCGATCGCCCTGTTTCCGGAATTCGGCGCGGCGCACTACGCGCTCGCGCTCTCCTATCGGGCGCTGGGTCAGCGTGAGAACGCGCTTGCCGAGATGGACCTGCACAGCCGATACGGCGCGCGATGGCCGTCGCTTCCCGATCCTGTCCTGGCAACGGTCACGGCATCGAGAGACGATGCCGGAGCGCTGCTCCAGCGGGGAGTCAAGCTGGCGGAGGCAGGCGACGTTGAGGGAGCGATAGCCGCGCACGAAGGGGCGCTGACGGCGGACCCGTCGAACGCCCAGGCACACGCCAACCTTATTTCGCTCTACGGTCGGACGCACAACTGGGCCAAGGCGGAGGAGCACTACAAAGCGGTCGTCGAGCTCGGCGTGAACGTGGCGGATGCCCAGTATGACTACGGCGTCCTGCTGAGCATGCAGGAGCGCTGGGACGAGGCGGCAGACGCCTATCGCAAGGCGCTCACGCTGAATCCGCTTCACGCGCAGGCGCACAACAACCTCGGACAGATCCTGGAGCGACAGTCCAAACGGGACCAGGCGCTCGAGGAATACCGGCACGCCGTGGAGAGTCAGCCAACGCTCAGAATCGCGCGATTCAACCTCGGACGCATGCTGATTGCGCTCGACCGGTCCGATGAGGCGATTGTGGAGCTGCAACAGGTCACCGAGCCTCGCGATGCCGAGGCGCCACGATATTTGTTTGCGCTCTCGGTGGCCTACGTCCGGGCAGGTCACAAGGATCAGGCGATCGTCTGGGCGACCGAGGCCCGTCAGCTCGCTCTGAAGTACGGTGACACGGCGCTCGCTTCCGCCATCGAGCGCAACCTGGCGTCGATCAAATGATCGACCGACCTGTCTGGACTCGTCGGGTGACTGCTGCGCGCGCCGCGATCGTGCTGTGCCTCGGTGTAAGTGTGCTCCTCGAGATGCCGCGTACAGGAACGGTTGGCATCGCCCGTCCGGCGGCGGCATCGCCGTTGTTCGTCGAATCCGCCGCTGCGACCGGCCTGAGTTTTACGCACGTCACCGGCGCCACCGGTCAGTACTACATGCCCGAGCAGATGGGGGCCGGCGTCGCGCTGTTCGACTACGACAACGACGGCGATCTCGACGTGTTTCTCGTTCAGGGAGGACCACTCGACGCCGCGGCGACGGGAAGAACCAATGGTCCGAGCTGCCGGTTGTTCAGAAACGACCTCACCATCGGTCCCGATGGCCGCCGGACGATCCACTTCACGGATGTCACGGAAAAGGCGGGGCTCGCGCTCCGCACCTATGGGATGGGCGTTGCCGTCGGTGACTACAACAACGACGGCTACCTCGATCTGTTCGTGACGTCATTCGGCCCGGAGACGTTGTTCAAGAACAACGGCGACGGTACTTTCACGGACGTTACCGCCGAAGCCGGCGTCAGCGATCCGCTGTGGAGCACCAGCGCGGCGTTCATCGATTACGACCGTGACGGCAACCTCGACCTGTTCGTCGCGAACTACGTCGATTTCTCGCTGGCCTCGAACAAGCTCTGTCACGACGCCGTCGGCGCGCGGGATTACTGCAGTCCGCGCGCGTATCGCCCCGTCCCCGATCGGCTCTACCACAATGAGGGCAACGGCCGCTTCAGAGACGTGACCGACTCGTCGGGGATCAGCAAGGCGGACGGTGCCGGGCTCGGCGTGGCAACGGGGGATTACAACGGTGATGGCTGGCTCGATCTCTACGTGGCCAACGACGCCACGCCAAATCAGTTGTGGATCAATCGGCACGACGGAACGTTCGTCGACGAGGGCCTCTTGTCGGGCGCGGCCGTGAACGCCGCGGGCAACCCAGAGGGCAGCATGGGCATTGCCTCCGGAGATTTCGATCGCGATGGTGACGAGGATCTCTTCGTCACGAACATCATCGGCGAAACCTTCGCCCTGTATGTGAACGACGGCAAAGGCAACTTCGAGGATGCACGCGTTCGCACGGGCTTGGCAGCGCCCACGGCAGGCATGACCGGCTTTGGAACCGACTGGTTCGATTACGACAACGACGGCTGGCTGGACCTGTTCGTGGCCAATGGCGCCGTGAATATCATCGAGGCGCAGCGCGGGCAGCCCTTTCCGTTCCGGATGCCCAATCAGCTCTTTCACAACATCGGCGGACGGTTCCAGGAGACCAGCCGGGACGGCGGTCCCGCGTTCGCGCACGCCGGGATCGGCCGTGGCGCCGCCTTTGGCGACATCGACAACGACGGGGATGTCGATGTCGTGGTCACGAACAACGGCGGGCCCGTCAGCCTGCTGCTCAACCAGTCGGATCGGAAAAACCACTGGCTCGAGATCAGCGCGCGTCAGGATCGAGTCAACCGGTTTGCGTTCGGCGCGTGGATCGGCGTCGAGCTCGCCGGTTCCGATCCGAGTGCTCCCCGACCTACGATTTGGCGTCGTGTGCGGACGGACGGGAGCTATCTGTCTGCCAGCGACGTGCGCGTCCATGTCGGCCTGGGCGCGTCCGCGTCTGTCGCTGGCGTAGTCGTGCAGTGGCCCGACGGACAGCGCGAGCGCTGGACCGGCGTCGCCGTCGACCGGCTCGTGACGCTCCAGCGCGGCACCGGCGTGTCGGGTGCAAAATGAGCCGGGTCATGTGTGACGAGAGCGGCACGTGATGGTGACGATGTCGGAGCTCGCATGGAGCGTGCGACGTCTCCGACGTCACCCGGGCGACGTCGCGGCGGTCGTTCTGTCTCTCGGTGTTGGCATGGCCCTTTGCGTCGCTGTCTTTTCGCTGACGAACACGCTCGTATTCAACTCCACTGCAGGCATCCGCGACCGGCGGACGCTCATTCGCCTCAACTGGACCAATCGCGGTGGACCCTTCACGCGTTCCGAGTTCGAGTCGTTCGAATCGCAGCGTCCGAACGTCTACACGAGCGTCGCCGCGCAGGGCGATCTCCTCCTGCCGGCCTTCTTGCCGTCAGGGCCAGCAACCATTTCGGTCGCCTTCGTGTCGCGCGACTTCTTCAGGACCCTCGGCACGCAGCCGATCCGGGGACGTCTGCTCGACGGGATCCGCTCTGACCAGGCGGCATCTGTTGCGGTCGTCAGTGAAGGGCTCTGGCGTGGCGCCTTCAATGGCGATGAAGGGATCCTCGGCCGGGCGCTGACCATCGGCGGACGCGCATTCACGATCGTGGGCGTCACGCCCGCCAGCGCCCCCGGCCTTCGCGTTGTCGATCTTTCGAGTGGCGAGCATGCCTATCCACAGGTGTGGCTGCCTCTCGCCGACGCCGTCTACTGGAAGGCCGCGGATGATCGGACCCGACCATGGCTCACGACGGCGGGTCGTCTGTCCGGAACCTCGAGCCTGGCGAGCGCACGGGCGGAGAGCGCACTGGTTGCCCGTCGACTGAGTGCCCTGAATGGAAATCCTGAGGCAGACAATGCCCTGCGCCGGCAGGCATCGTTGCAGGTGTTTCGCGGGGGTTTGTACTGGCAGGACGATCCGGCGGAGTCCCTGCTGGTCATCGGCGTGTTCCTGCTCGTCCCGCTCGGAGTGCTCGGCATCGGGTGCGTCAACGTCATCAACCTGCAACTGGCTCGCGCTATCGATCAGGCCAGTGAGCTGAGTCTCCGTGTGGCTCTCGGGGCATCGCGCAGGAGAATCATCGGGCTGCTGACCATGGAGGTGTCGCTGCTTGCGGTCCTTGCCGGCGGCACTGGCTGGCTTGGCGCTCATCTCCTCCTGAGCTATGCGCACTCGTTCTCTGCCGCGCCTCTGGTCATCGACGGTCGAGTGCTCGTCTTTGCGCTGGTGATCGTCGCCATCGTCATTGCAACCGCGGGCCTGCTGCCGGCGTGGCTCGCGTCGCGTGACGTCGCGCGTGCAGGGTTGCGCGTCATCGGTCACAGCACGCCACTTCGCACGCGGTTGCGCGGTCTCCTCGTCGTGCTTCAAGTCGCCGCCTCGCTGGTGCTTCTCTCCGTGAGCAGCCTGGCGATCCGATCGTTGCTCGTTCGAACGCCGACGCTGCCCGCCGACGCCGGGACGATCCTGCTCGTGGATCTCGATCTGACTGACGTTCGCCGGACAGAGCCGCGCCCGGGTCTTTTCGTCACGGCCGTGCTCGATCGTCTGGAGTCGCAATCGGGTGTGGTGGCGGCCGCGTTCTCGGCGTTTCCAACGACGACGGGCAACCCGCTTCGGTATTGGCCATCGACGACAGGCACACACGATCAGCGCGTCGCGTTCGGGGGACCGGTGACCGCCAGATGGTTCGATGCCACAGAGGTGACCTTCCTGGCCGGACGACCTCCTCAACGCTCGACCAGCCCGCGCGTCCCCATCGTCATCAACGCGGCCCTGGCATCGACGATGGCCGCGCCCGGTGCGAATCCGCTCGGGACCGAACTTCAGGTCCCTGATCCGGTTGCGCCGGTGGTTCGACCGGCGTCGATCGTAGGGGTTGTCGCCAACACTCAGGTGGGTAGCGACGGACGTCCCGTCCCGATGCTGTTTCTTCCCATGCTTCCCGACGCGCCATCTGCCCTCACGCTCGTTGCGCGGGTACGTGAGGTGACCACAGGGCGACAGGCACTGGAGGCTGCGATCCGTGCCGCCGATCCGCTGGTTCCGATCGGACGGATCGAGTCGCTCGACGATCGAACCAAAGAGCTGTCGCGATGGCTTCGCGACGCCACGTGGCTGGGTGTGGCCATCAGCGTACTTGCATTGGGACTTGCCGCCGGCGGTTTGCACTCATTGTTGTCGTACGTGGTGGGTCGTCGCACACGGGAGATTGGTATACGGGTCGCCCTCGGCGCGCGCACCGTGGACGTGGTGGGGCTCGTGCTGAAACATGGACTGGGGCTCGTGCTCGTGGGCGCCGGTGCGGGACTGGCCAGCGCGTTCGCGCTCACGACGGCGTTGCGGTCCGTGCTGTTCGGGATGTCGATGCTCCACCCATCTGCGCTGCTGCCGGCCGTGCTTGCTCTGTTGTTCGTTTCGGCAGCGGCCAGCGCCGTCCCGGCATACCGCGCGGCCTGCGTCAATCCGGTCGAGGCCCTCCGCCACGAGTAGGTCTACTTCCCTCCGAGCTCGAGCACCACAATCGTGTCGATCGCGTCAGGCGCCTGTGGGACCTTCAGAATCACTCCGCTGTCGGTTTGCGTGTACTCCACGGCCGCGCCCGTGCCGAGCAGCTTCGCGGCGTGCACCTTTGACGGCAGCGCCGGGATCAGCAACGCCTGGTCCTGGTTCTCGAGCACGTGCACGTACACTTTGTTCCCCTTCTGCGTCGTCACGCCCCATGGATGGGGCGCGAGGGGGCCTCCGCGCGTGCCGTAGATCGCTTCACCATTTGTGCCGAGCCACGTGCCCACTTCCGCGAGTCGCGAGACGAACTCCGGTTGAATCCGCCCGTTCGGCATCGGCCCGACGTTGAGCAGGAAGTTTGCGTTCGAGCCCGCCGCACGCACCAGGTAGCGGACCAGATCGCTCGTGCTCTTGTAGTGGCGGTCGTTGATGTTGAATCCCCACGCGCCATTCATCGTCTCGCAGGTCTCGAGCGGCAGGCTGCCAATCTCCGAATCCTTGTTGAACTCGGCGGTGCGCCCGCCGGGGAGATCCTTCTCGAACATCTGGAAGTCTTCGCCCGGATTCGGCCGCCGATGATGATTCGATCCGATGAGTGCCTGCGGCTGCAGTTGATGAATCAGCGCATAGGTGCGATCGAGGTGCCATTCGGCGTCCGGCCGATCCCACCAGCCGTCGAACCAGATGCCGCCGATATCGCCATAGTTGGTCAACAGCTCGCGGAGCTGCGCGTCCATGTAGTCGAGATACTTGTCGAAGCTGCCGCGGTCGGGGCGCCCCGCATCCTGGCCGGTGCGGCCGCGCGGGTAATAGTCCGGGCTGTGCCAGTCGAGCTGTGAATAGTAGAAGAAGAGCTTCAGGCCTTGCTTGCGACACTCCTCGGCGAGCGCTTTGAGAACGTCCTTTTTGTACGGCGTTCGATCGACGATGTCCCAGTCCGAGACCTTGGAGTCGAACATCGCGAACCCATCGTGGTGCTTGCTGGTGATCGTGATGTATTTCATGCCGGCGGCCTTGGCCATTGCCACCCACTGCGCCGCATCGAACTCGGTCGGGTTGAAGAACGCCGGCAGCTTCTCGTAGTCAGCCGCCGGAATCTTGCGGTTGTTCATCACCCACTCGCCATCGCCGAGGACGCTGTACACGCCCCAGTGAATGAACAGCCCGAAACGCGCGTCCTGGAACCACTCGCGCGCGGCCACGTTCGCGGCGGTCGGCTGATAGCCGGTCTGGGCGCCGCCGCCGACCGTCAAGAGAAGCGAGACGCTGACCAGGGCGACCCATCGCATCGATGCTGACTCCTCAGGCGACTTTTCGCAGCTTGGTGACCCGCCCGACCTCGACCCATTCGACGACGAAGATGTTGCCGTCGTGGTCGAAGCAGGCGCCGTGCGGGCAGATGAACTGGCCGGGGATGAACTTGTCACGCGGCTGCGTCCGCAGCGGATTGTTCCACTCCGGCGCGTTCGAGTCGCCGAGATGTTCGATGATCTGGTTGTTGCGATCGATCAAGGTCACGCGACCATGCAGGTCCGGAATGACCACGGTTCCGTTCTGCTCGTCGAAGTGGCACGGCAGGCGGAACCCGGGAACGAAATCGATATGCGTGCCGTCCAGCGTGAACCGTTGCAGACGGTTGTTGCGGCGGTCGGCGACCACCAGGACGGGCGCGGCCGCGCGTGTATCGACCCAGATGCCGTGCGGTTCGGCCAGGCGGCCGGGCTCGGATCCTTTTCCACCAAACGTGCGGATGTAGTCGCCCTTGCTGGTGTACTGATTGACATAGTACGAGCCGTAGCCGTCGCCGACGTAGATGTCGCCGTTGGGTGCGATCGCGATATTCGTCGGATTGTAAGGCGCGGGCTTGCCGTCGGCGGACGGCTTGTACTGGTCGATTGGCGGGGGACCCTGGATTTTCCAGACGATCTCCCCGGCCAGGGTTGTCTTGACGACGACCGCCTGCATCTCCGGCTGTGGAGTCAACCGCGGGTTGGTCGCGTTGACCGTGAGGTAGAGGAACTCGGTGCCGGCTTCTTTGCGGATGAGGAGCCCGTGCGCCACGCCACGAAACTGTCTGCCCCACGATCGAACGAAGCGCCCCTTGCCATCGAAGACGACCATTGAATCGGCGCTCTCACTGTCGGCGTAGACGGTATGGTGAACGTAAATCTGCCCCTGCGAATCCTGCACCACGCCGTGCGTGTTCCCGTACTTGATCTGCGGCGGCAGCGTGCCCCAGTCGTGGAGCGCTTCGTAGGTGAACCGTCCTTGGCCAAGGACCGGTGCCTTCGTTCCCGCCTTGTCCTGCATGCCGAGGAGGATGGGCGAGGCCAGCGGCGCGGCCGCGGCGGTGGCGAGAAACTCACGTCGGGTCGTCTTCATCGCGATCCTCTCAGGCAAACAGATCCGTGATTGGTTCACCCTTGCCGTCACGCGTCACGAACACCGGCCGTTTCTCGACGATGTAAGAGGCGTCGGGTGCGATGCCGAGGGCGCGATAGATGGTCGCATGGAGGTTCTCGACCGGAACCGGATGCTCCAGCGTGGTGCACGGCCGCTCGTCGGCGGTCCGGCCGTAGACCATGCCCCGCTTGATCCCGCCGCCAAACAGGAGCACGGAGCCGGCGGCGGTGAAATGCCGGTGCATGCCGTAGTGTCTGGGCTCGGACATGACATCGGGCATGTTGATCGCCTGATCGCGGACCTCTTTGCCAACCTTGCCCTCGGTGATGGCATCTCGCCCGAACTCGCTCGCCAGCACGACGAGCGTTCGATCGAGCAGACCGCGTTCTTCGAGATCCAGAATCAGCTGCGCTACCGGCGCGTCGATCTGCTGCTTCATCACTGCCGCGCGTTGGTGGCCGTTCTCATGCGTGTCCCAGAACAGAAACGGGATGTATTCGGTCGTGACTTCGACGTATCGGGCCCCGCCTTCGATCAGGCGTCGGGCGAGCAGGCAACCCTGGCCGAACCGACCCGTATTGTACGCGTCGAAGGTCGCCTTGGGCTCGAGCGAGAGGTCGAAGGCCTTCGCCGACGGCGATCGGAGGAGCCGGTCGGCGGAATCGAGCGAGCGGAGGAGCGACTCGCGCTGAAAGTCGCCGGCGTATTGTGCGGCCGGCTCGCTGGCGACCAGTCGCTCGAACAGTTGACGACGAGTGGTGAAGCGCTGCTCGCCGAGCTCTTTGACCGGCCGCACGCTTGCCGCCGCGTCGAGCGGATTGGCGATCAGGAACGGGCCGTGTTCGGCGCCGAGGAACCCGGCGGTGTGAAATGCCTTGACGGCGGCACTCTCGGCCCCGATCTCCATGTTCTGGCCGATCGCGACGAAGGCGGGCATGGTCGGATTCTTCGGGCCGAGCGTCTTCGCGACGACCGAGCCCAAGTGGGGCATGGCCATCGCTTGCGGCGGGATGTAGCCGGTGTGCCAGTGATACTGATGGCGCGAGTGCAGGATGAAGCCCAGGTCCGCCGCCGTGAACGTACGTATCACCGCGCCGCGATCGATGATCTTGCCAACCCGCTCGAGTCCTTGCGTGAACTTGATGTGATCGACCGCGGTATCGATCGTCGGGAAGGTGCTGAGGACCCGTTCGACCTTCACGCCTGGTGCGAACGGCGTGTAGGTCTTGGGATCGAAGGTCTCGGTCTGCGCCATACCGCCGGCCATCCACAGCACGATCACGGCGTCAGCGGTGGCAACCGGCGCCGGAGCGGCGAGCAGCCGCGGCTCGCGTCCTTCGACGAACGCGGCAACGGTGGCCGCCGCGGTCGCGCCCATGAACTGGCGCCGCGTGAGCCGGGTCGTGACGAGCCGTTCCTCGGAAGTCATGACATCCTCAGTCGATCAGCTGAAACTCCGGCGTCATCAGCAGCGCCCACAGCAGATCCGCAAGCCCCGACGGCGACAGCGTCCCCGGTCTTGCCGGATCCACGAGCGCCTGCTCGGCGAGTGCCTGTTCGTCGGCCGACGGTGGGCGAGCGAGCGCGTATCGGAAGAGACGATCGACGACCGCCGCCGCGCTGGTGCCTTTGGGTGCCGACGGCAGCGCGACAGGCGCGATCGGCGGGACCAGACGATCCATGTCCGGCGCCTGATCGAAGATGAAGAACCTGATCTGCGGCTGGAGAGTGGAACCGACGTCGGCGTTCTCGATTCCGACGGTGCCACGGAAACGGCTGAAGCCGCGGCCGCCGATGTCGTAGAGCACCCGCGACGGGGATGCCACGCGAACGCCGTCCCGGACCGGCGCGTCGGACCCGTTCAAGACAATCGGTCGAGATCCGGTTCGGCCTCCAGCGGTCTCCACCGGCGTCAGCGAGGCGAGCCGCGTCGTTCCTGCCGGCCCGACCAGCTCCGCATTCGCCCAGACCGCCTCGATCCGCTCCGGCGCCGAGGAGCCGTTCTCCTGGACGACCAGCCAGAGTTTCGAGGCCTTGGAGACGTCGACGTCGAAGGCTTCGACGCCGACGGCACGGCCGGCGATAGGTTTGTTGAACAGGCTGATCGGGTCTTGCGGCAGGACGCCCAGCATCCGCTGCGATCCACGCGCGAGCCGCATGGTCAGCGTCGAGCCGTTCACCAGCTCGAGCCCCTGCAGCGTGGTCGCGGCCGACACGCGAGTCGTCGTGACCTGATCGCGAATCGGCCGCCCGAGCGCAAGCGACAGATTGTCGGGCACCGATCGCCACGCCCGCCCGTACACCCCGCCCGGCGCGTCCGCAGCGGGATAAACGCTCCACTCGCCAGTGATCGAGCCGATCGCGTCGGCGAACTGCTCCGCGGTGAGACGACGGATCTCGGGGCCGGCGAATGCGTAGTCGCGGATGCGCGGCTCGTCGTGTCGACCGGTGGCCGGCAGCTGGTACGCGCGCGACGACATGATGGTGGAGAGCAGGTGCTTGATGTCGTAGCCGTGACTGACGAAATCGGCGGCAAGCCAATCGAGCAGCGCAGCATTCCAGGGCTTGACGTCCATGTCGTCCGGGTTGCCGACCAGCCCGTAGCCGAAAAGTCGCTGCCAGACGCGATTGACGAGCGTTCGCGGCAGGCGTCCATTCCGCGCATCGGTGAAGATCGCGGCGATGGTTGCGCGTCGATCGTCGAGCGACGACGAGGGCGGAGTGCGACTGAGCTCGGGGTAGAGAAACGCCGGAGTGACGAATTGATCGAGCGCGCGATCGCAGCGGTACAACTGGAGCTTCGGGTCGGGAGAGAAGTAGCCGGCGAGGGCGTAGGCGTCCTTGAGCTTCCAGTGGCTGACGAAGCTGTCATGGCACGCGTTGCATTTGAGATTCACGCCGAGAAAGACCTGCGCCGTATTCTGCGAGGCCTGCATCCACGGCGTGATCGCCGCGCTCGTTTCTCCGCGCCAGTTGACGCCAATCAGAAATCCATCGGGATCGCCCGGTGATTGCGGATTGATCAACTGGCTCACGAACCGATCGTAGGGAAGGTTGGCGACGAGCGAGGCGAGCAGCCAGGTGGTGATGCTCTTGCGGGCTGCGGTCTCCGAATAGTATTGGACGCCGTCCTCGTTGCGCAACAGATCATTCCAGAATGAGATCCAGTGCTCGGCGTATTTCTGGTTGTCCGAGAGCAGCGTGCGCACGAGACCTTCACGCTTGTCCGCGTCTGTCGCTTTCAGGAAGGCGGCAAGGGCATCGGGTGGAGGAAGCAGGCCCCACAGATCGAGGTAGGCGCGACGCGCGAAGCGGGCGTCTTCCACGACCGAGGGTTCTGCGGCGCCACGGTCGGACAGGTAGGCAGCGATGAATCGGTCGGTCGGTGCGCTCCACCTTGACCACGCGACCGGCGGTACGGCCGGTCGTGTCAACGCCATCGGCGCATCCCACGGCGGCGGCGCCGGCGGCGACGTCGGTGTCTCACGAGCACCCTGGTCGATCCATCGGCGGACGAGGGCGATGGTGGCGGCGGGAAGCGGATCCTCGTCCTTGGGCATCTGCGGATCGAGGCGTCCGAGGAGGCGCTGCACGATCAGGCTGCCGGTGCTGTTGCCGGGCCGGATGACGGCCCCGTTGCGACCGCCGTCGAGTGCGTCGGCGTAGGTCGCCAGCGACAGCCCGCCCTTGCGCTTCTCGGCGCTATGGCATTCGAGGCAGTGCGATTCGATGATCGGCCGGATCTGATGCTCGAAGTCCACCCGGGGAGCGTCGGCACGTCTCTGCGGCGCCGGCCGGCCGGCCGCGCCGACCGCAGCAATCCACAGGACGGATGCGAGCGAACACAACAGAGAAGTCGATCGCGTCACGGTGCCATCCGTGCGCGCCACTATAGCATCGGCCTCATTGCCGGGCGCGGGTTCCGATGCGCTATCCCCGCGCCCGGGTCCGGCTCTACATTCCCGACGCTAGGCGTCACAGATCGTCATCGCTTTGGCCAGCTCGGTGATGGCATCGTGCCCCTGGCTGGGTGAGTACTCGTGGGTGACAAAGCCGGTATACCCGAGCTCGGCAATCGCCTTCATGACGAACCCGTAGTTCAGCTCTTGCGTATCGTCAATCTCGTGCCGCCCCGGGTTGCCGCCCGTGTGGAAATGACCAATCCACTGGAAGTGATCGCGAATGTTGCGGACGATGTCGCCGTCCATGATCTGGGCGTGGTAGATGTCGTAGAGGATCTTGACCCGCGGCGAGTTCACGCGCTGCACGACGTCGACCCCCCACGCGATGTGATCGAACATGTAGTCCTTGTGATTGACCTTGCTGTTCAGGTACTCCATGCAGATCGTCACCTGCTTCTCTTCAGCGTGCGCCTTGACCTCGTTGAGGAAGGCGACGCAGGTCTCGGCCCCGGCCGCGTCGGCCATGCCGTTGCGATTGCCCGAGAAGGTGATGATGTTGGGCACGCCGTTGGCCGCCGCCTCGTCGATGGCGGCGTGCATCAGCGGACGCAGCCGGTCGTGGTTCTCGCGACGATTGAGGGCCTCGGGGATCGTGCCGCCCGGCCCGGGAGGATACATTGACGGGACCAGGCCGTATTTCTTGAGCGTTGGCCAGTCGGCCGGTCCGATGAGATCGAACCCCTTGATCCCGAGCCGCGCCGCCTCGCGGCAGCAGTCGTCGAGGCTCGTCCCCCGCGCGAACACGCCGCGCGTGACGCCCTGCTTGAACCGGCCTTTCAACGTCGGCGGCTGAACCGTCGCCTGAGCGCCAAGCTTCGAAACCACGAGCGGAGCCGCCAGAGCGGCGACAAATTCTCTTCGGCGCATAACCGCATCCTCCTCCAAGTTGCGCAGAAGGGTAGCGCATTTGGAGAGTCGCGGAGGACCGAGGCTGGAGGACCGAGGACCGGGACCTGGGACGATTGGACCGAGGGACGAGCGACTGATCAGTTGACACGATCCTCCAACGACGCTATCTTCCATAGTCTAACTATGGGAAGCAGACGCCAGGCGCGCGAAGAGCTGCTGCCGGGTACGCTCGACATGCTGATCCTCAAGACGCTGTCGATCGGCGTGATGCACGGTTACGGGGTGGCGCAGCACATCCGGACCGTGTCGGGCGAGGTCCTTCATGTCGAGGAAGGGTCCCTGTATCCGGCGCTGCAGCGCCTGCAGATTCAGGGGCTGGTCGATTCCGAGTGGGGCCAGTCGGCGAACAATCGACGGGCGCGTTATTACCGCTTGACCCGCGCCGGTCGCCGCGCCCTCGGCGACGCCGAGTCCAGCTTCGACCGCCTCGTCTCGGCAATCGGCCGGGTGATGAAGCCAGCGTGATGCATCCATAGACTGACTTGGGGAAAAGTTCATGACTGTGTTCCGCCGCCTCCGCGCCTGGCTTCGGCGCAGCCGGCTCGATGCCGAGTTGCGCGAGGAGCTCGCCCAGCACACAGCCTGGAAGACCGAGAGCCTGATGGCCGACGGCCTCGATCGCCAGGAAGCCCATCGTCGGGCCGCGATCGCGGTAGGAAACGTCACCAGGTACCGGGAGAGCGCGCGCGGCGTCTGGGGCTTTCAGGCGCTCGACAGCCTGGTGCAGGACATCCGCTACGGCGTCCGCGTCCTCGCCAAGTCTCCGGCCTTCACCGGATTCGCCGTTGCCTCGCTCGCCGTGGGCATTGGCGCCGGCGCCGCCGTGTTCAGCCTCGCCGACGCGGTGCTGCTGCGCACGATGGCGGTTCGCGATCCTGCGTCGCTGGTCCTGATGCGATGGCGGTCTGGCCCGGTATTTCCGTTCTCGTCCTTGAGCGGCAACGGCGAGCAGAACACCGCGGGTCTGGCGAGCACGTCGTTTTCGTACGCCGCCTATCAGTCGTTTCGCACGGACGCCTCCCGCACACTCGACGTTCTTGGCTTCGCCGACCTGTACGAGGTCAACGCCGCGATCGACGGCCGCGCCGAGCTTGCATCAGCGCACGCGGTCTCCGACAACTACTTCGACGTGCTCGGCGTTGCTCCGGTCATCGGGCGGGGACTTGGTGCCATCGACAACCGCGTCGATGCCCCTCCCGCCGCGGTTATCAGCGATCGCTTCTGGAAGCGGCGATTCGGCAGCAGTGCGGACGCCGTAGGAAGAGCGGTCGCCGTCAACGCGATTCCCTTCACCGTCGTCGGAATCGCGCCGGCGACGTTTCACGGGACCGGCCAGGTCGGAAGCGATCCGGACCTCTACTGTACCGTTGTCGCTTCAGGCGCGGCTCAGCCCGTCTGACAGCGATCCCTTTACCGATGCCAACTTCTGGTGGGTGCTGATGTTGGGGCGCGTCAAGCCGGGTGTTCGCGTCGAGGAAGCTCGCGACGCTCTCGACGTGCTCCTCAAACGGACGGTCGCCACGGCGAAGCCGACGCTGGCCGCCAAGGATCTGCCGAGGGTTGACTTGCTTCCCGGCGGTCGAGGTCAGTTGGAAGAGCGCAACGCGATGCGCGAGCCGCTCAGAGCCATGGGCATCGTGACGGCGATCGTGCTGCTCGTCGCCTGCGCGAACGTCGCCAGCCTGCTGCTGGCGCGGGGCCGTGCCCGGGTCCGTGAGCTGTCCATCCGGGTCGCCATCGGCGCACCTCGCTGGCGCGTCGTGCGACAGCTGCTCACGGAAGCAGTGTTGCTGGCGCTGGGTGGCGCGCTGGTCGGCATCGTGCTGGCGTCGTGGATGAGCGGTGCGCTGGCGCCGGCGTTGAGCGGTGGCTCGGAGCCGACGGAGATCCTCACCCAGCTCGATCTGCGCGTGCTCGGTTTCGCGATCGCGGCGGCTGCCGCCTCTGCGATTCTGTTCGGCCTGGCGCCGGCCTTCAGAGCCACCGACCTTCACGTTGGGCCCGGCCTGCAGGCTGCCGGCCGCGGCGCAACCCACGAGCCCCGCCGCCGACTGTTGTCGGGCGCGCTTGTCGTGCTGCAGATCGGCCTGTCGCTGCTGCTGATCGCGGGCGCCGGCCTGATGGTGCAGACGGTGTGGAACCTGCAGCGGGTCGATCTCGGGTTCGATGCCGCCAACCTCTTGCTGTTCCGGATCAATCCGGCGCTCAACGGATACGAGCCCGGGCGAACCAGGGACCTCTATACGCAGCTGCTGGATCGGGTGCGCGCCACACCGGGCGTGATCGCGGCATCCATGTCCAGCCACAAGTTGATCAGCAACTCGTCCTCGATCCGCATCGCCTCGCGCACCGACGAGTTGGCGCCTGAGCCGGGGAGCGCCGAGCTCATGGCCTACGCGAAGACTCACACGGCCTGGGATCTCACCGTCGATGAACGTTTCTTCGAAACGCTCGGGATCAAGTTGTTACGCGGGCGTACGTTTACGCCGGCGGACGAAGGCAGCGGCCCGGTCGCGGTGATCAACCAGGCCTTCGCCCGGCAGTTGTTCCAGACCGACGATGCGGTCGGACGCCAATTCCGATTCGGATCGCTTCGGGACGCGACGCCTCCCGTTCAGGTGATCGGCGTGGTGCAGGACGCACGCTACACCTCCATGCGCGACGACAAGCCGCCGACGACCTACTCCTACTACCGGCAGCACCCCGAAATGCGGAACGCCGTAACGTTCGAGGTCCGGACGGCCGGGGCACCGAACGCGCTGACGCCGTCGATGCGCGAGATCGTCCGTGCGTTCAACCCGAACATGCCGGTGTACGGCGTGACCACGCAGATGGACCAGATCGGCTTGTCGCTCCGCCCCGAACGTCTGTTCGCGAGGCTCGCGGGACTTCTCGGCGGCGTCGCGGTGCTGCTGTCGGCGATCGGGTTGTATGGTCTGCTCGCTTACGGTGTGGCGCGCCGCACGCCGGAGATCGGTTTGCGAATGGCGCTGGGGGCCGAACGGTCCCGCGTCCGCTGGATGATCCTTCGCGAGTCACTCGTGCTTGCCGGGATCGGCCTGCTGCTCGGCGTTCCTGCGGCTCTCGCGGGCACCGCGATTCTGCAGTCCATGCTGTTCGGCCTGGCCGCGACCGATCCCCTCACCATCGGCCTGTCGGCGGCGTCGATGTTGGCCCTGGCCCTCGTCGCCGGCTACGTGCCGGCCAGACGCGCCTCTCGCGTCGATCCCATGGTCGCATTGCGCGCCGAATGACCGCGCCCGATCAGATTCGGTTGACGAGGCCCCGGTTCGTGGCCGCGGTGTTCCGCACGAGCAGCAGGAGCGCGGCCATGCCGATCAGCGGAATGATGCTGCCGGCGATCAGCAACGGCTCGAAGGAATACCGATCCGCAACGAGACCAGTGACATACGTCGCGACGATCGTCCCGATGCCCGCGGCCGTTCCGCTCATCCCGCTCACCGACGCGACCGAGCTGGTTGGATAGAGGTCGGCGGGAAGATTCAGGATCATCGTGGAGAGTGCCGCGTACCAGAACGTCGCGATGGCCAGACACAGGGCAATCCATCCGAGACTCGACGTGTAAATCGCCGGGATCAGGAACAGCATGCCGAGGGCACCCGCGACGACGACGGTGTGCCGCGCCGCGCCGACCCGCCAGCCGCGCGCGATCAGCGCACTCGACAGGCCCCCGCCGGCGAAGTTTCCGAGGTCCGCCGCGAGAAAGGGCACCCAGAACGCCAGCAGGCTGTCTTCGAGGCGAAAGCCGCGGCTGACCAGATAGATCGCCAGCCAGTCCGTGATGAAGAACCACACCGGATCGGTCAGGGCCTTGCCGATGACGATCCCCCACGTCTGCGGCAGTGACAGCAGCGTGGGATATCCCAGCGGAGCCGCGTCCTTGCTCGTCGCCACCCCGGATCCCCGGTTCGCGAGCACGTCCTCGCGTTCGGCGATCGTGATGCGCGGGTGCGATTCGGGCGGGTGATACAACCAGCGGAAGAGCGGAATCCACAGGAAGCCGAGCAGACCGGTGACGATGAAGACCGGGCGCCAGCTTCCGAACACTCGGAAGGTCGCAAGCACCAGGAACGGCGCCACCGCGGCGCCAATCGAGGATCCGCTGTCGAAGAGGGCGACCGCCCATCCACTTTCACGCCGCGGGAACCATTCGGCGACGGCCTTGGTTGCTCCCGGCCAGTTCGCCGACTCCCCGAGGCCGAGAAGGAAGCGGCATCCGGCAAAGCTGCGAAGCCCGGTCGCCAGCGACGCCAGCATGGCGCAGGCCGAATAGAACGCGACGGCCGTCGTCAACCCGATGCGCGTGCCGACCCGATCGAGGAAGCGGCCGCTGACCGTCTGTCCGATCGCGTACGCCGCGCGGAACGCGATGACCAGCCACGCGAAATCGGCATTGGTCCAATGGAACTGTTCCTTCAATGTCGGCGCGAGGACGTTGAGCGTCTGGCGGTCGATGTAATTGATAACCGTCGAGAGAAAGAGGAGAGCCCCGACATACCAGCGCAGCGGATGAAGTGTGCGGCGCATCGGCTCAGTGCTCGCGCGGCGTTGCCATGTGGACGCCGCCGGGATCGAGCAGGGAGGCCGACTCCCGATCGAGGTAGATTGTCGTCTCTGGATGGGTCCGGAGAATCGAGGCGGGAGCCAGCGGTGTGATCGGGCCCTCGAGGCACGCGCGAACCGCCTCCGCCTTGCGGCGATCCGGGACGATGCAGAGGATGGCGGTCGCGCGCAGAATCTGGCGCACGCTCATCGAGATCGCGGTCTCGGGAACGTCAGCGGGCGTTGCGAACCATCCTTCCCCGACCTGCTGCATCCGACAACGCTCGTCGAGGCGCACGACGATGTATGGATCGTTGGCGTCGAAGTCGGCGGGCGGATCGTTGAACGCGAGGTGGCCGTTTTCGCCGATGCCGACGAAGGCGACGTCGACGGGTCGCTCGAGCAGTAGATCGCCGGTGGCCCGGCAGACGGCCTGCGGATCTCCTTCGCCGTCGAGCAGATGATAGGTCGTGAGCCCGGTTGGTCGAATCAGTCGCTCGAACAGATACTTCCGAAAGCTCGCCGGATGATCGATCGGCAGCCCGATGTATTCATCGAGATGGAACAGCTCGACGCCCCGCCAGTCGATGCCCGGTTGGCGAACCAGCCGATCGAGGAACGCGATCTGCGAGGCTCCTGTCGCGGCGATGATTCTGGCGCGACCGCGCGCAGTCAGCGCGCCGCGAATCCGCTCGGCGGCATCTGCGGCCGCTGCGGCGGCAAGGTCGGCGGGGAGTTCGAACAGACGGCTTCTGGTCATGTGGTCTGATCCGCCTCTCTATTGTTGCGCCTTGTCAGCCGTCGATGCAGGTTCGCCTCGAGCGCAGGCAAGTATCGAGCGAGCAACTCATCTCGCGCTGGATCGTACCCGGGCGGCTTGGGCCACGCCACCCGATTCTCCGCTGCTCGGGTCATGCAGAGCCGGAAGTGGCAGGCCTGCATCGGTCCAGCCAAGGCCGCCGGTTCGGCAGGCCAAAAACCGGCAGGACAGCTGCCACCGCACCGACCGCTTTCACCCGATCCTTCCGTTCACCGCTCGATCGGAATTCTGCCGCTCACGCAGGCGGGGGGATTAGAATTCCGGGCGAGCTCTCACTCCTGACGTCCCCATTGCGTTTCACGAGGTGCCTGATGAGACATCTGTCCCGTTTCGTGCTCGTGGCCGTGTCCGCATTCGCCGTGCAGCAGGTGGCGGCCGGTCAGTCCTCTCCGGCGCAGTCCCGGCCGCTTCGCGTCATCGCTTTCGGCGCGCATCCCGATGATGCCGAGCTGAAGGCCAGCGGGGTCGCAGCATTATGGGCGGCGCAGGGGGCCAAGGTGAAGTTCGTGGCGATGACCAACGGCGACGTCGGGCATTTCTCGACGGCCGGCGGTCCGCTGGCGCGTCGGCGGAAGGCTGAGGTCGCGGAGTGCGCCCGCATCCTCGGCATCGAGAACCAGGTGCTCGACGTGCACGACGGCGAGCTGGTGCCGTCGCTCGAGAATCGCAAGGCCGTGGCCCGCCTCATCCGCGAGTGGCAGGCCGATATCGTCCTCGGCCACCGGCCCTACGACTATCACCCCGACCACCGCTACACCGGCGTGATCCTGGACGACACGGCGGTCGTGGTGGTGGCGCCGTTCTTCACGCCGGATACCCCGGCGACGCTGCGCAATCCCGTTTACATGTATTACTCGGACGCATTTCTCAAGCCGTATCCGTTCGACCCGACGCTGGTAGTACCTATCGATGCGGGTGCCGACAAGAAGTGGCAATGCGTGTCGGCGATGCCGTCGCAGTTCGGCGACAAGGACTCGTGGCAGGCGCGCACGCAAACTGGCGTCCCGCAGGACGATCAGGGGCGGGCGGCGTACCTGCTCGACGTGGTCAAGCAGCGCAGCGCAGCGGTTGCGGACAAGTACCGCGAGCGCCTGATCGCTCTCTACGGCCAGGAGCGCGGCTCGAAGGTGCACTACGCCGAGGCGTTCGAGCTGTCCCAGGTACGGACGCCAGGCACCGGTTGAAGAGCTGAAGGGGATGTTTCCAAGGTAACTCGGAGCCTCGGAGCGTCGGAACTTTGGGACTTTGGAACTGGTTCGGGGTTCGTGGTTTCGGGGTCTGGTTCACAGTTCATTGGTTCGAGGTTTGGTTCAGGGTTCGAGGTTGTCGCTCAAGTCTGAACCCTGAACCACTACCCCGAACCCCGAACCCTGAACCAGACCCCGAACCCCGAACCCCGAACCCCGAACCGCGCGCGAAGCGCGCAAATCACTTCGCCGCAGTCTCGATCCTCGCTGATGTCCGCTTCATCGCGTCTGGATCCCACGCGATCGGCTGACCCTCGAAATAGCTGTCGTTGGTCAGCAGTGCGGGCGCGGCGGCGCGGAAGCCGAAGACGGCATCTTCCGTGACCGGCTTGCGCGAGCGCATGGCGTTGAAGAACGTGACGAAGTGATCGTAGCCGTCGTAGTAGTTGTCCGGCGCGGCGAACACCTGTTCATCTCCCGGCCGCAGCTCCGACACGAACGGGTACTTCGCGCTGTAGTCCTTCAGGATCGACTGCTGCGTCGCGAGCGGGAACGTGTCGATGGTGTAGCCGGGTTCCTTGGGCCGCGGGTTCTTCGCCAGCGTCACGCTCGAACCGCCGATGGTGATCACGCCCTCGGGTCCGACGAATCTGAACGCCTGGTTTTCGCCGGCCCCTTCGGCGAAGTTGACCTTGAGCACCAGCGTGAACGCCGGGTGCGACGAGGTCTTCTGATAGTCGTAGAGCGACAGCATCACGTCCGGCACGTCGCGGCCGTCGTTCCAGTAGCGCAGGCCGCCGGTCGCCATGATCCGCGTCGGCCCCTTGGAATCGAGCACGTAGTGAATGCCCGAGAACAGGTGCACGAAGAGATCGCCCGGGATGCCGGTGCCATAGTCGCGATAGTTGCGCCAGCGGAACAGGCGGACCGGCTCGAACGGCCGCTTCGGGGCGTTGCCGAGGAACTGATCCCAGTCGACCGTCTGCGGTGAGGCGTCGGGTGGCACGGTGTATTGCCAGGCGCCGAGCGCGGAGTTGCGGTTGATCCACGCTTCGACCATGTTCAGCTCGCCGATGGCGCCGCTCTTGTACAGCTCGCGCGCCTTGGCGTAGATGATCGAGCTGACGCGCTGGCTGCCGACCTGCAGGATCCGATTCGTCTGACGGGCGACGTCGGCGACTCCGAGTCCTTCCTCGATCTTCTGGACCATTGGCTTTTCGACGTATACGTCCTTGCCCGCCTTCATGGCGTCGCTGGCGATGCGCGCGTGCCAGTGATCGGGTGTGGCGATGATGACGGCATCGACTTCGGGGCGGGCCAGCACCTGGCGGTAGTCGCGGCTGGTGAACAGCTGCGGCCCCCAGAGCTCCTTGGCGCGCGTGAGGCGCCCGTCGTAGATGTCCGAGACGGCGGTCAGCTCGATGCCCGGCACGCGCAACGCCCAGCGGGTGTCCGACATGCCTTGACCGCCGGCGCCGATCAACGCGATCTGCAGGCGATCGCCCGGCGGCACGGTCGGCTTCAACAAATCAGGCACCTGCGCCTGCAGCATCGTCGGAAGCGAGGCCGCGACGCCGCCGGCCGCGGCAGTCTTCAGGAATTCGCGACGCGAAGGTCGTTTCATGGACTCCTCCCCTGACGGAAATTGTGCCGCGGCGGCACGACCCTAGCCTAGACTGATGCCTGCCATGAACGCAAACCCGGAAACGCCGCGATGGCGCTCGATGGTCGTGCTGTTTTTCGTCGCCCTGATCGTGCTCAGTGGACCGCGCGCCGCGCGAACGCAGCCGGCGCAGGTCGCCAACGTGCTCGTCGTGACGATGGACGGGATGCGGTGGCAGGAAGTGTTCGGCGGTCTGCAGAAGGCGGTGCTGAACAAGGATGATGGCGGGGTCGGCGACGGCGACGTCTCTCGATGGCTCGCAGCCTTCGATGCGCCGACGGCCGAACAGCGGCGCGAGAAGCTGATGCCATTCTTCTGGAGCGTGGTGGCGAAGCAGGGACAGATCTTCGGCGACCCCGAGCATCGGAGCACCGCACGGGTGACCAACGGGCTGTGGTTCTCCTATCCCGGCTACAACGAGCTGCTGAGCGGCTTTCCGGATCCGCGGGTCGACAGCAACGACAGGAATCCCAATCCCAACGTCACGGTGCTCGAATGGCTGAATCGCCGGCCGGCGTTTGCCGGACGCGTGGCGGCGTTCGCCTCGTGGGAGCTTCTGCCCTGGATTCTCAATCAGCCGCGCAGCGGGCTTCCGGCCAACGGTGACGGGCCGCCGATTCCGTCGCCGACGTCCGAGCGCGAGCGCGCGATCGACGAGTTCGCCGCCGACCTCCCGCCGGTCTGGGGGGAGACCCGCTTCGATGCGCCGACCGGTCTCGGCGCCCTCGCCTACCTGCAGCAGCATCGCCCGCGCGTGTTGTACGTGATGCTCGGGGAAACCGACGAGTGGGCGCACAACCGCCGCTACGATCTGTACCTCGACGCGGCGCAACGAAACGATCGGTTCGTCAAGCGGCTCTGGGAGGCGGCGCAGGCGATGCCCGAGTACGCCAATCGAACCGCCCTGGTGATGGCGACCGATCACGGTCGCGGCGATACCCCTCGCGACTGGACCGATCACGGACGCAAGGTTCCGGCGGCGGAGCGCATCTGGATGGCGGTGATGGGGCCGACCGTGCCGTCACTCGGCGTGCGATCGAACGTAACGGTCACGCAGTCGCAAATCGCAGCGACGGTCGCCGCGCTTCTCGGCGAGGACTACCGCAGCGCGCAGCCGAAAGCCGCGGCGCCCCTCGATCTGCGGCCCTGACGACTATTCCGAATCGACTCGAAATCAGTTGGGCTAAGATGCCCGGCATGAGCGAACGACACACCCTTCCCCCAACGGTCGATCGTCGCGGATTCTTCAAGACAGCCGGTGCCGGCATCGCGGCAGCCGGCCTGGTGTTGGCCCCCGATCACGAGATCGAGGCGGCCGGATGGACCGAGAAAGACAAGCTGGCACGGCTGGCGGCGTGCTCCTGGCCCATTCGCTTCATTTTCAAGACGCGTCAGGGCGGAGGCCGCGGCGGCGACGGCGGGCGCGGTGCCGGCGCCGCGGCACCCCCGACGGCGCCAGCCGGTCAGTCCCAGGCGCCACCGCCGCCGACCTCGCGCGGCAACGCCGGCGTGAGCTCGCAGCAGATGAAAGAGAAGTACGGCGAGATCACGATGCTCGACTTCCCGCAGTTCACCAAAGACACGTTCCCGGGCGTCACCCACATGGACATCTTCTCGGGACTGTTCGGGGATGTCACCGACGACACGATGTTCGAGGGGCGTCAGTTCGATCCCTCGACCGCGTCAGGAAAAAAGTGGCTCGACAAGATGGTGGCGAAGATGGTGGCGACCGGCACCAAGGTCCAGCACATCTCGAACAACGCGCCCACCAACCTGGCCTCGGCCGACGAGACGCTGCGCAAGGCCGGTGTCGAGGTCGGCAAGAAGTGGCTCGACGCGGGAGCGATTCTCGGGGCGAAGTCGGTACGGATGAACTCGCCGCAAGCACTCGGTCCGAGCATCCGCCCGCAGGCGGTTCGCGATCCGGCGACCGGCTATCCCAAGAACGACGACATCATGCCGCTGCTCAACAAGGCCATCGAGTCGTACAAAGAGATGGCGGACTACGGCGCCAACCTCGGCGTCCGCGTCACGCTCGAGAACCACTGGGGTCTGGCCGCCGATCCGATGAACATCCGGATCATCATCGACGAGGTGAACAGTCCGTATTGCGAGGCGTCGCCGGATTTCTGCAACTGGGAGTACGACTTCATGCTGGTGAGCGGCCTCAAGGCACTCGCTCCCTACGCGCACACCAACGTCCACGCCAAGTATTGGGATCGCTGGGGCGACAAGAACGACGTGCAGCGATCGGTCCGGATCATGCTGGCGGCCGGTTTCAAGGGAACGTTCGCCCTCGAGTACCGAGGATGGCCCGCTGAACGGCATCGAAGGGGCCAAGTACCTCTACAAGGAAGTGCTGGCGGCCCTGTCGTCGCCGGTGCCCGTGACTTAGCGGTGGCCCACGACGATTAAGGCGCCATCCTCTCAAACAAGGAACGATCGAGGTGATTCGAATGCGCGCGATGGTGATCCTCCTGGCCGCAGCGTCGGCCCTCTTCGCCGTGTCCCCGGCGGGCCAGGCGTTGCCTCAGGCGCCCAAGTCCGACTGGCTTCAGCTGTTCAACGGCAGGAATCTCGACGGGTGGGTCCCGAAGATCACGGGCTTCGATCTTGGCGTCAACTACAACGACACGTTCCGGGTCGAAGACGGGCTGCTCAAGGCCTCGTACGACAAGTACAAGACGTTCGACAACCACTTCGGGCACCTGTTCTACCGGCGCAAGTTCTCCTACTACATTGTCGCCGCCGAGTACCGGTTCGTCGGCGAGCAGACATCAGGCGCCCCGGCCTGGGCGCTTCGGAACAACGGCCTGATGCTGCACAGTCAGGCGCCGGAGACGATGGGGAAGGATCAGGACTTTCCCATCTCGATCGAGGCCCAACTGCTCGGCGGGGCCGCGGCCGGCGAGCGATCGACGGCGAATGTCTGCACGCCCGGAACCGAAATCTTCATGAAGGGGGAGATGGTACGCGGACATTGCACCAATTCCACCTCAGAGACCTATCGCGGGGATCGCTGGGTGCGCGTGGAGGTCGAGGTCCGAGGGGCGGAGCACCTGACGCACTTCGCCGAAGGGCGCAAGGTGCTCGAGTACGACACTCCGCAGATCGGCGGCGGCAACGTCGTCAACTTCGATCCCGCCGTAAAGGTGGACGGCAAGCCGCTAGGGGAGGGCTACATCGCCATCCAGGGGGAGAGCCATCCCACAGAGTTTCGCAAGATCGAGGTCCTGAACCTCTCCGGCTGCATGAACCCGAAGGCCTCGAACTACAAGCCGTACTACATTCACCGCGACGACACCGCCTGCAAGTGAACCGGCCGCCCGGTCCGGGCGGACTCGTAGGCCGCCATCGCAGCCGCGAACGTGATGCGCGCTTCCCGAACCGTCACCGGTGTCGCCCGGTCGGCCTCGAGCGCGTCGATCAGGTGGGTCAGCGGAAAGGGAACGCCCGGGGCGAAGAACGTTTCGGGCTGTCGCTCGAAGACCCAGTCCGGCGCTCCAGCCGCGAGAATGGCCCGGCCTGGCGATCGGAACCACTGATCGATGATCTCGCCCCGCGTGCCAACGATCTCGGTCCGCACGACGCTGTTCTGCTTCGGTGACGGACCCGATCGCCGCGGCGCGTTGATCGTCCACGACGCCTCCAGCGTGGCGATCACGCCGTTGGCGAAGGTGAACGTGCCCAGCCCCCAATCCTCGACCGCGATGTCCTTGTGGACCAGATTCGCCATCCTGGCGTCTACCTGCACGATCTCGCTGCCGGTGAGCCAGCGGAAGACGTCCACCCAGTAGATGCCCTCGTCGATGAATGCGCCGCCCGGCACCTGGGCGGGATCGGCAAACCATCCCGGGACTCCGGAGCCGATCCAGTCTTCGGCGATCGACCATCGACAGGTCTGGTGGATGACCGCGATCTCGCCGATCTCGCCGCGATCGACGCGTCCTTTGAGATCCGCCACGCGCAATCGGGTGTTGCTCTGCGCCGGCAGACACCTCACCCCCGACTGCTCAACCGCCTCCACGATGCGGTCGGCCTCGGCGAGGTTCATCGCCATGGGCTTGCCGAGGATGATATGTTTCCCCGCCTGCGCCGACCGCACCGCGAGCTCGGCCATCTCGGCCACCGGCGCCGCGATGTGCACGATGTCAATGTCGGATCGAGCGAGCAGCGCGTCGTAGCTGTCGCTTGCGTCGACGCCGAACGTGGTGGCGAATGTGTCCAGCCGCTGACGATGGTGCCAGGCGGCTGCCCGGAGTTCGGCCTTCGGATATTCCGGCAGCGTGCGGGCCAGGGCATAGGCCGAATACCAGTGCCCGAGGCCGAGAATGCCAACCCCCCAGGTGCGCGTCATGTGTGTCAGTTTCCCTCAAGCGGTCGCCTTGACAAAAGCCGCCCCATTCTCTACGGTCGGCGACGAACCATATGATCCACGATATGACGGGACCGAGGAGTCAAGGTATGCGCAGATTGGGTTGGTTGTTCGCGATCGGAGCAGTCACCATACTCGTCACTGCCGCCGTGGCGGCACAGAGCGGCGCCAAGGCGATCGATATCACGGGGCAGTGGACCGCCTCGTTCGATACGCAGATCGGTCACCAGGATTACACCTACGACTTCGTCGTCAAGGACGGCAAGCTGACCGGGAAGGCGAAATCGAGCCTGGCTGACGCGGCCGTCGACATCCAGGACGGCACCGTCGAGGGCGACACCGCCAAATTCATCGAGAACCTGAATTTTCAGGGAAACGAAGTCCGCATCACCTATACGGGAAAGATCACCTCACAGGATGAGATCAAGTTCACGCGACAGGTTGCGGAGTTCGCGACCGAAGAGCTCGTTGCGAAGCGCGTGAAGAAGTAGCGCCCCGTGTCTCGCCGGTACCTGTCCCGCTTCGTACCCGTCACGATTGCGCTGGCGGTCGCGACTGCTGGGGGCAACGGCTCTCGATCGGTCGTGGCGCAGACGTCGCCGGCGCTCGACCGTCTTGCCGCGCGCATCGATCCCTATGTCGCGAAGCCACGCGTCGTCGTGCTCACCGACATTGCGAATGAGCCGGACGACCAGATGTCGATGGTTCGATTCCTGGTCTACTCGAACGGGTTCGACGTCGAGGGTCTGGTGGCCGTCACCTCGACCTGGATGCGCAACCGCGTGCGACCCGACGTGATCAGCGCCGTGATCGATGCTTACGCGCAGGTCCAACCGAACCTGGCGCTGCACGATCCGCGATTTCCTGCTCCCGGCGCGTTGAAGGGGATGGTGGCCGCGGGCGCGGCCGGCTACGGAATGGCGGCACTCACGCCCGGTCAGACGTCGGACGGCGCCTCGCTGATCATTCGCGCGGCGGACAAACCGGACGACCGGCCGCTGTGGCTGACCATCTGGGGCGGCGCCAACACGCTCGCCCAGGCCTTGATGCAGGTCCGCGCCACGCGATCGCCGCAGCAGGTAGACGCGTTCGTTGCGAAGCTTCGCGTCTACTCGATCTCCGATCAGGACGATGCCGGACCGTGGATCAGACGGGAATTTCCCGAGTTGCACTACATCGCGTTGCCGTCCACGCCCGACGGCGATCAGTACTACCAGGCGACCTGGACTGGCATCAGCGGCGATCGATTCTATAAGAATGCGCCTGGCGCCGACTTCACGACCTTCACCGACGACTGGGTCAACACCAACATCCGCGGCAAAGGCCCGCTTGGCAAGCTGTATCCGTTTCCCTGCTGCATCCACGAAGGCGACACGCCGTCGTTTCTCGGCCTGATCGACAACGGCCTCGACAGCGCCATGAGCCCGACTTACGGCGGGTGGGGCGGTCGCTACGTCTGGCGCCGGTTCTACGGCGAGCCCCGCCCGAACTGGACGCAGGGCGGCGACTCCTATCCTGGCAGGGACAATTCGAAAGACACGGTGATCGGTCTCGACGGAAAGCAGTACACCTCGGACCAGGCCACCGTGTGGCGTTGGCGCACGGCGTTTCAGCACGACTTTGCCGCGCGCATGGATTGGACGATTCGCGATGTGGCTCACGCGAATCACAATCCGGAAGTGGTGGTCAACGGGCACGCGGGCAAAGATCCGATCATGCTCGACGCCGGCCTGGGGACGCCGCTGACGCTCGACGCCGCAGGCAGCCGCGATCCAGACGGCAACACGCTGACGTACACGTGGTTCGTCTACTCCGAGGCAGGGACGGGCATTCCGGGGCACCCGGTGGTCTCGGGTCCGGCGGTGCCGGTTGGCGGCGGCGGCAGCGCCGCGGCCGGAGGGATTCCGTCCGCACCGCGCGGTGGCCCGCCCGAGCCGCCGGCGAGGGTGATCCTCGAGAACGCGAACACGGCTCGCGTCACGCTGACGCCGCGGGTGCCCGGCGACGACCCACATCATCCTCGCCGTCGAAGACAACGGCCAGCCGTCGCTCACGTCTTATCGCCGCGTCATCCTGACCGCGCGTTGAGCGCAGGCGGCGTCCGCTCGAGCTTCTTCGCGGTCAGTGGACGTGGCGC
Source organism: uncultured Acidobacteriota bacterium (assembly GCA_963771415.1). Classification (GTDB taxonomy): domain Bacteria; phylum Acidobacteriota; class Vicinamibacteria; order Vicinamibacterales; family 2-12-FULL-66-21; genus CAWAZT01. Next base: position 214,973 of record CAVYTI010000003.1, read on the forward strand.
GCGGTTGCCAACGGCCGGACTCTTCCGTCCGTCTAAGGTTATCGTCCACTATCCGCCACCCACCTGACAGGGTCCGACGATGATTGACGATATCCGGTACGGTTTCCGTCAGCTCTACAAGAACCCGGGATTTGCGGCTGTTGCCGTCATTACCCTCGCCCTCGGCATTGGCGCGGCGGCGGCGATGTTCGGCCTGATCCAGGGCGTGCTGCTGTCACCGCCGCCCTACGTCCAGCCAGACCGGCTCGTGCTCGTCACCCCCGCGCGACTCGACGGCCAGCCCTATGAGGCGCAACCAACGAATGGGCAGTGGATGGCGTGGCGCGCGTCGAGCCGCACGATCGAGCCCCCAGCGTTGTACCGTTGGACATTCAATTTCCTGGTTCTGCCGGACGGAAGTGAATCGCTGGGCGGGATGGCGGTCAGCCGGAACTACTTCCAGCTGCTTGGCCTCAGGCCCATGCTCGGGCGCGAGTTCCTCGACGCCGAATCGGCGCGACCGAACTCGCCGCCGACCGCGGTGATCATCGGCTACGACCTGTGGCAGCGACGGTTCAACAAAGACCCAGGCATCGTCGGCAGGGCCATCCGGATCAGCCGTATGCCGACGCCGCTTCAGGTGGTTGGCGTCATGCCGCCGGGCGTGCGGTTCCTGCCCGATCCTGGCAACGCCAGTGAGCCCAACTACGACGTCGATGCCCCAGTCGATTTCTGGTTGTCGGTCGTACCGAACGAGAGCGATCCCAAGCAGCGCGGCTGGAACGTCGTCAGTCGCCTTCAGCCGGGAGCGAGCGCGGCGCAGGCCAGCGCGGATGTGGCGGCGATTTCCGCGCGGCTGACGAGCACCGATCCGGACCTCCAGGGCCTGACCGCCAGAGCGCAGCCGCTCATGGACGTCCTCAACGTCGAGGGACGTCGGCTGCTTCTGCCGCTGTTCGGATCCGTGGCGCTCGTCTTTCTGATCGCGTCTGCCAACGTGTCGGGCCTCCTGCTGGCGAGAGGCCTGCGACGGCAGCAGGAATACGCCGTGCGCTCGGCGCTCGGAGCCCGATGGGCGCGATTGTTCCGCCAGGTGCTGACCGAGAGTGTGACGCTGGCGCTGATCGGTGGCCTGCTCGGTGGGGTGCTCGCGGGAGCGCTCGTGGCGCTGTTCAAGGCGATTGGCGGTCATGCCGTTCCCCGGGCCGATGCGGTGAGGGTCGGATGGCCGGTCTTTGCCGCGGGCCTGATCGCGGCATTGCTCGCCGCGGCGATTTCCGGTGTGTTGCCGGCCCTGCGTGCGGCGCTGCCGGATCGATTTCGCGCCCTCGACGCCGGGCGTACTACCACTGGTCGAGGCGAGCGACGCCTCCTCGGCGCGGTTGCGGTGATGCAGATCGTATTGACCGTCGCGCTGCTGGCGGGAGCGGTCCTGATGATCCGGACCGCCCAGAATCTGGCGAAGGTCCGCCCGGGTTACGACACGGACAACACGCTCGTCATGACGGTCACTTCCGTTCAGTCAGACACCTGGAAGGACTTTCACACTCGCGCGCTCGAGCGCGTCGCCGCCCTGCCGGGCGTGACCCATGCCGCGTTCGTCTGGGGACTGCCGCTGACCGGCAACAAGTGGAATGCCGACATGGAGATCGTCGGTCAAGCGGGCTCGACGCGGCTCGCCGAGCAGCTGAACCTCCCGCTGCGCGCCGTCACGCCCGACTACTTCGAGGCGATGAACATTCAAATTGTGGACGGCCGCGGTTTCCGCCCGTCGGACGACGCGGACGCGCCGAGGGTGGCGCTGATCAACGCGACCTTCGCGCGGCGCCATTTCGGCGGCGGTACTCCTCTCGGTCGAAAGGTCCAGTTTCCAGGCCCGAACCCCAAGCCGATCGAAATCGTCGGCGTCGTCTCCGACACGCGAACGGACGCACTCAACGAGACAGCCGGGCCCGAGATCTATTTCCCTCTCTGGCAGCAGCACGCATTCTCCAAGCATCTGATCCTCCATACCCGGTCCGACCCCCGGGCGTTGGGCGCGCTGGTCCTGCGCGAGCTGCACGCGGTCGATCCCACCGCCGCGGTCGAGCACGTGAAGACGATGGAGGATGTGCGGCAGGAGTCGGTGGCGTCACGGCTCTTTGCCATGCGTCTGCTGACCGCCTTTGCGGTGACGGCGACCGCGCTGGCGCTGGTCGGGTTGTACGGGGTGCTATCGCTGTCGGTCGGCGCCCGCACCAAGGAGATCGCGGTGCGCAAAGCGATCGGGGCCCGCTGGCAGGAAATCGTTCGTCTCGTGCTGCGCGAAGGGTATCGCTTGATTGCCTGCGGCGTGGTGCTGGGGTTGGTGCTCGCAGTGGTGCTCGGTCGGGTGCTCGGCGCGTTGCTCTACGACGTCAAGGCGGCGGACCCGGTGACCCTGGTCGGCGCGGCCGCGCTCTTCGGCGCGCTGGCATTCGTCGCCTGCGCCGTCCCCGCCTGGCGCGCCGCGCGCGTCAACCTGATGGACGCGCTGCGACACCAGTAGAGCGCGTCAGATATCGAGCGCGAACAGGGAACGCGCGTTGCTCCAGGCGAGCTTCCGGAAGATCTCCGGCGTCGTCGATCGCTGGAGCAGCGCCAGGGTCTCGCGCGCGACGCACTTGCCGGCCAGCCGGCTGGCTCGCGGATTGTTGGCCTGCGCCACCCCCGCGCCCCGGCCGTCCGTACAGGAGCAGTCGCTGCCGAAGATCAGCTTGTCCTGATGGCGGCGGAGAAAGTCCCGAGTGAAGTCGGCGTCGCGTGACAGCGCGTTATTGCCGGAGTTGGCCGACAGATCGCCGAAGAGATTCGGATAGTCCCCGAGCAGCTTGTCGGTGATTCCTCCCCGCTTGATCGGGCCCGACGGGTAGTCGATCTCGTTCGCGTAGTCGGCGCTGACGTTCGCCCAGAACGCGTCGGCGTGGCCGATGAAACGGGTCCTCGGAAACGCCTTCAGCATTGTCTCGAACTGCTTGAAACCGGTGGCGAAGACGCCCTCTCCGTCGAAGTGGGGGACCTCCTGAAAGTGGATCATGATGGTGACGTTGAGGTCGGCGGCCAGCGCGTACATACGACGAAGCTCGGGACCGTCCGCCGCCACGTGCGACTTGAGCTCCCCCAGCCCGATCGCCCCCTCCTTGATCGCCTTCGTCAGCGCCGCCTCGGCCTCGGGCCTGGTGATGTCGGTGCTCGCCGTCCACACGAACAGCTTCGGATACTTCGCCTGGATCGCCCGGACCTGCTCCCCTGAGGTATCGCGCGCGCGAAGCACCGCATGCGTTACCCCGCAGCCCTGCAGGTGCTGGTAGTTGGCATCGAGGCCGTCCCGCAGGTGCAAGTGGGTGTCGATGACGGGTCCGCCCCAGGTCGGGGGCGGCGGTGTCGTCTGAGCCTCGACCAGCGTTGACGAGGCCAAGGCCGCCGCGAGCGTGAGAAACTCCCGTCTGTCCATCCGCATGCAGGCGCAACTCCTGGCGTAAAGGCGATGGCGGCATTCTCGATCGACCGCCGCCTGGATTCGACAGAAAAGATCGATTCCGGGAAACTCGCGCGGCTTTGCTAGACTCCCACGATGCCCGTTTCCCCCGCCCGCGCCGCCGGCCTCGAGGATCCGATGAATCCGGTCGCGCGGGCCGTCAGGTACGGTCTCTACGACTGGACCCGCGAGATGCCGATTGGCAAGCGGGTGGCAACGTGGTTCGGCGTCCTGCTGCAGGGCTTTGCCATCTACGCGGCGATCACGCGGTCACTGGTGTGGCCCTTGAAATGGCCGACCGGCCTGCCGCTCTATCTCAGCATCGCGGCGATCTACGCGCTCGGCGCCTGGCTGCTCAACGCCATGCTGACGTCGGAGTTCATCAGGAAGACGCACCTCGAATCGGAGCAGGTTGCCGCACAAGCGATTCAGAAGACGCTCCAGCCCGATCCGGCCGAGGTGCTCCCGGGCTACCAGATTGAGGTCTGCGCGCGGCCGTTTCACAACGTCGGCGGCGACTACCTGGATGTCGTCACTCTTCCCGATCGGCGGGCCCTGCTGGCAATCGCCGACGTATCGGGCAAGGGCATCGCCGCCGCGCTCCTGTCGGCGAACGTGCAGGCGCTCGTCCGCGGGCTGGGAGGCGTCGACGCCGACCCGCTGCAGTTGACGCTGCGCATCAACGATCATCTGGCGCGCTACACTCCCGACGATCGCTACGTGACCGCCGTCATCCTCCTGCTCGCGCTCGACACCGGCGAGCTGACCTACGTCAACGCCGGCCACAACGCGCCGGTGATCGCCGGCGACGGCACTCTGGTGAAGCTGGATCCAACCGGTGTTCCGCTCGGGATGTTCCGGCGGGCCGCCTACGAGGCGCGTTCCGTGCAGATTCCGCCGGGCGGCGCGCTCCTGCTGTTCACCGATGGGCTGACCGATTCCATTCCCGGCACCGATCCGGAAAAACGGCTGTTCGACGCGTTGGCCAATCCGTCGCAACGCACCATCGCGGCCATCCAGTCGCTGACGGATCAGTCGCTGATTCACGACGACCTGACGATGCTGCTGGTCAAGCGCAGCGGATCCGCGTCAGCCTGATCCGGCGGGCGGCCGTATCCGATGCTGTTCACCGAGCCGGCGTTTCTCTTCTGTTTTCTCCCTGTTCTGATCGGCCTCTACTTCGTGCTGCCGCGGGGGGCGCGTAACCTCCTGTTGCTGGCCGCCAGCCTCCTCTTCTACGCCAAGGGTGGCGGCAGGTTCACCTACCTGCTGATCGCCTCGGTCGTCTTCAACTACACGATGGCGATCTGGATCCATCGCCTCAAGCTCTCGCCAGCTGTGCGGCCGCTGCTCGCACTTGCCGTTGGATCCAACCTGATGGTCCTCGCGATCTTCAAGTACGCGAGCTTTCTGGTCGAGACGATCAACGGCATCCGCGGATCGCTGCAGCTGTCCGCCTATGCCGTCCCTCATCTCGTCCTGCCGATTGGCATCTCGTTCTTCACCTTCCACGCGATCTCGTACGTCGTCGACGTCTATCGCGGTGATGCGGACGCGCAGAAGAGTCCGGTGGAGGCGGCTCTCTACCTGTTCCTGTTTCCGCAATTGATCGCGGGTCCAATCATCCGCTACCGCGAGATCGCCGGGCAGTTGGTTCGACGCGTCGTGACGAGCGAGGGATTTTCGGCCGGCGCCGTCCGATTCACGGTTGGCCTCGCCAAGAAGGTCGTGATTGCCAACAACGTCGCCGGCGCGGCCGACGGGATTTTCGGGATGCCGGCGGTACAGCTGACGGCAGGTCATGCCTGGATTGGCGCGATCTGCTACACGCTGCAGATCTATTTCGACTTCTCGGGCTACTCGGACATGGCCATCGGCCTCGGCGCCATGTTCGGGTTCCGCTTTCCCGAGAACTTCAACTACCCGTATGTCGCGTCGAGCATCCAGGATTTCTGGCGGCGCTGGCACATGTCGTTGTCGCGCTGGTTCCGCGACTATCTCTACGTGCCGTTGGGCGGGAATCGTGTTTCCACCGCTCGGACCTACGTGAATCTGATCGCAGTGTTCTTCCTGTGCGGCCTGTGGCACGGAGCCAACTGGACCTTCGTGGTCTGGGGTCTCTATCACGGAGCGTTTCTCGTCTTCGAACGGCTGGTGCCTGGACTGACGCATGAGCCCGTCTCGACCTCCGGCCGCGCCGCTCGCCACGTTTATGTTCTCCTCACCGTCATCATTGGCTGGGTGTTCTTCCGGGCCGATACCCTCTCTCACGCGGTCCTGTACCTCGAAGCGATGGTCGGCCTGGGGCGAAGCGCGCCGACAGGCTTCTCTCCATGGTGGTATCTCGACCCGCAGACGATGCTGGCGATCGTTCTGGGGATCGCCGGGTCAGCGCCGTGGGTCTGTACGTCGGGCGAAAACGATTGAAGGCGCCGGCCTGTTGGTCGCCCGACCGGCGCTGGTCGCGCTGCTGCTGGTGATCTGCAGCATGTACATCTCCGCGCGCAGCTACAACCCGTTCATCTACTTCCGCTTCTGACCGCGCATGCAAAACCGGCTGCTGATCGGGGTGTTCGTGGCGATGCTGGCGCTGCCGCTCGTGTGCTTCGCGGCCGGGATTGGAACCCGGCCAACCGAGTTCGACGCCGGCCGGCTGCATGCGCGCCCGGCGCTGACCTCGGTTCGAGGCGTGCCGCGCTTCGTCTCCGGATGGCTGGACTACTTTGGCGACCATTTCGGCCTGCGCGCGTCGCTCATCCGGGCGCATGCGCTGCTGTCGGTGAACGTGCTTCACGAGTCCCCGTCACCCTCGGTGATTCTCGGGCGCGACGGCTGGCTGTTCTACGCCGACGACAGCGCGCTCGAAGACTACCAGTCGGCTGAGCCATTGTCGGCAGACGACCTTGAAGCCTGGCGACAGTACCTCGTCGATACACGGAACTGGTTGCGCTCGCAGCGGATCGCGTTCGTGTTCATGGTCGTTCCCGACAAGCACGTGATCTATCCCGAGTTCGTTCCCGATTCCATCCATCGGCTTCATTCGGAGTACCGCGGCGATCAGCTGGTGACCTATCTCCGCGCTCGATCGGATCTCTCGGTCGTCGACGGCCGAAGCGTCCTGATGGCGCAGAAGCCCGCTCAACGGGTCTATTCGACGACGGATACGCACTGGAACGATCGTGGCGTCTATGCGGGTTACGACGCGCTCCTCCGCGAGGCCGGACGGGCGCTGCCATCAGTGGCGCCACTGCCGGTCGCGGCGTTTTCACCGGTGGAGCGGGATGAGGAAGGTGGCGACCTCGCGGCGATGCTCGGGTTGAACGACGTACTGCGCGAGCACGCCCTTCTGCTCGAGCCCAGGGTGCCGCGCCGAGCCAGGCTGCTCGAGCCCGCCGATCTTCACGAGGGCTACGAGGTCGCGCGAGTCGTGACCGAGATTGCCGACAGCCGGCTGCCGCGTGCCGTGATCTTTCGCGACTCGTTCATGTCGGGGATGATCCCTTTCCTCTCGGAACACTTCCGCCGCGCCGTGTACATGTGGCAGAACGACGTCGATCGGGATCTCGTCCTCGGCGAACGGCCGGATCTGGTCGTGTTCGAGATCGTCGGTCGGCGCCTGCAGACCTACGTGCCGTAGCCCTGGGCCCAGGGTAGGTCCATCGCCTCTCCCCGCTCAACGGCCGGTTTTTCCACGCGTCGAGGAGTGAGAGGCAGCGCGATCGCCGGACACCGTCCTCGTTCCACGGCAGCAACCCTGTCCCTGGCGCCACCGTCCAAGGGCACATGTCCTTGCAGGCACATTCCGCTGACGAGCTCGATCAGGTGTGGTCGTGAACGATCTCAAGCTCGCGCTCCGCCACCTCGGGAACAGTCCTGGCTTCTGTGCGGTGGCCGTCCTGTCGCTCGCGCTGGGCATCGGCGCCAACACGGCCATCTTCAGCCTGGTGAACGACTTTCTTCTGCGCTCGCTGCCCGTTAGGAATCCCGAGGAGCTCGTACTCCTGCGTACATATCGAAGGCGGGCGCGGCCGCATGTCGCGCGCCGGCGAGAACAACGGGTTTGTCGATCCGGCTACCGGCCGTTTTGGCAGCACATCTTTCTCCGTCCTGACCTTCCAGCGGTTGTCCGCACACCGCTCGGCCCTGTCGGACGTGTTTGCCTTTGCGCCGTTCTCCAACGTCAACCTGCAGGTCAATGGCCGGCCCGAGGTGAACGCGTCGGCACAATACGTCTCCGGCACCTACTATTCGGGCCTCGGAGTGACTGCCTTTCTCGGACGCACGATCACCAGTGACGACGACCGCACGTCGGCGCCGCCGGTCGTTGTGATCTCGTTTCGCTACTGGGAACGGCGCTTCGGCGGGGACCGCGCCGCTCTCGGTCAGGTCATGGAGATCAACACGGTGCCGGTCGTCATCGTCGGCGTGACACCACAGGGCTTCGACGGTGCGCTGCAAGCCGGCGAGTCGGCGGATGTCTCGGTGCCGCTCGCGCATCACCTGCGACTCCAGCCCGACCGGGCCGCGCGCGCGCGCCCGTCCTATTGGTGGATCCGGATCATGGGGAGGCGCGCGCCGGGAGTGTCACCGGCGCAGGCCGCCGCATCGCTCGAGCCGATCTTCCAGGAGGCCGCCCGCGAGGGCTGGCTCAATGACCGCGCGGCGGTCACGGGGCCGGATGAGCCAATGCCCGATCTGCCGACCCTGGTCGCCGATCCTGGCGGTCAGGGCGAGAACGACGTGCGCCGTCAGTTTGCCAGGCCGCTGCGTATTCTGATGGGGCTCGTCGCCCTCGTGCTGCTGGCCGCGTGCGCCAATCTCGCGAATCTCCTGCTCGCGCGCAGCGCCGCTCGTCGTCGCGATGTCGCCGTACGGATCGCCCTCGGTGCCAGCCGCGGCCGCATCGTCCGCCAGCTCTTCACCGAATCGTTGCTGCTCGCGGTGGCGGGTGCCGCTCTGGGCACGGCGCTCGCCTGGTGGGCTCGCGGTCTCCTGCTCACATTGCGTCCATTCGGCAACGCCTCGGCGGTGCTCGACCTTCCGATCGATACGCGTGTTCTCGCCTTTACGACGGGCATGACGATTGCGACGACGCTCCTCTTTGGCCTGGCGCCAGCGCTTCGGGCGACGCGCGTCGATCTGATCGCGCAATTTCAAAGCGCACGGACGCTCGGGAGCCGAGGCCGTGCGCGCCTCAATCAGGCGCTGATGGTCGTCCAGATCGCGCTCTCGCTCCTGCTTCTGGTGACGACCGGCCTCTTCGTGCGGACACTGAGCAACCTGCAGGGCGTGGACGCAGGTTTCAATCGGGACAACCTGATCCTGTTTCGCATCGACGCCACCTCCGCCGGCTACGCTCGCGATCGGTTCCTCGGGCTCCAGACGCGGGTGCAGGAGCGGGTCGAGTCGCTGCCCGGGGTGCGGTCCGTGACGTTCTCCAGTGTTCCGCTCCTCTCCGGAGTCCGCCAGAACAAGCGGATCATGGTTCCCGGCCATCAGCCGCCGCCCGGCACGTCGATGATCGTCAACACCAACGGTCTGGCGCCAAATTTCTTCACAGCCATGCAGCTGCCGATGCTCCTCGGTCGAGGGTTCACGGAGGCCGATACGCAGACCGCGACCAGGGTGGCTGTCGTCAACCAGACTTTCGTGCGCACCTATTTCGACGGGCAGAACCCGGTGGGCCACATCATCACCATCGGATCGACACCCGACGACCGCGTCGAGATAGTCGGCGTAGCGCGCGATGCGAAATACACCGAGCTGCGCGGGCCGACTCCAGCGACGATCTATCTGCCGGCATCCCAGCGGATCGACGGCGACGCGACCTTCGCGGTGCGCGCTGGCGCCCCAGGCAGCGAGCAGCGGTCGGGCCAAGGGCTCGCGGCCGTGGCCAACGCGATTCTGGGGGCAGTGCACGACATCGATCCGAAGCTGCCAGTGCTGAACTTACGGACGCAGGATGAACAGATCGATCGCCTTCACGCTCAACCTCTGCTGTTTGCGCGCCTTTCAGGTTTGTTCAGTGGGTTGGCGATTGTCTTGACGTGCATCGGGCTGTACGGCCTCATCTCCTATACGGTGGTCAGACGGACCGGTGAGATCGGCCTGCGCATGGCACTCGGCGCGCGACCGGGACGCGTGCTGCAGATGATCCTGCGAGAATCGATGGTCCTCGCCTGTTTGGGGATCGTGGTTGGTGCCGGCTGCGCCTACGGCTCCGGGCGCCTGCTGGCCGGCATGCTCTTCGGGCTGTCGCCGGGCGATCCGGTAACCTACCTGGTCGGGGCGATAATCCTGATTGCCATCGCCGTAGTGTCGTCGCTGCTGCCCGCGCTCCGGGCGAGCCGGATCCAGCCGATGATCGCGCTCAAGATCGATTGACGAACGGCATCGAGGCTCGCTGACTGTCGCGCGGTCACTCGTAGCGCAGGGCGACGACCGGATCGATTCGGCTGGCACGACGCGCCGGGACATAGCCGGAAAGAGTCGTGACGATCAGGAGCGCAGCGACGGCGCTTGCCGTGGCCACGCCATCGCCGGGGAGTACCGAGAAGAGCTGGCTGCTGATGTACTGGCTGGCAGCGAAGGCGATAATCACGCCAAGGGCGGCACCGCCCACGACGAGTATCAGGGTCTCGCGCATCACCATCCAGACCACCGACCGCGCACGCGCACCGATCGCGATGCGTATGCCGATTTCACGTGTCCGTCGGACGACGCCATACGCCATCACGCCGTAGAGTCCAATGCACGCCAGGGCGAGGGCGAGCCCGGCAAAGAACGTCGACAGGGTCGACAGCAGCCGCTCGCGAACGAGCGATGCCTGGATGCGATCTTCGATAGTCGCGACCCTGGTGACGAATCCGCCGGGAACGGACTCGACCGCCACCCGGCGAACCGCCGATGTCAGATGCACCACGTCGCCAGGGCCCCGGACTGCCAGCATGAGGTTTGCTACCGGATCGATTGACTGGTCGAGCGGGAGGTAGACCATGCGCTCATCCGACTTTCTCAGGCTCGCATAGCGTGTGTCGGAGACGATCCCGACGATCTCGTAGTCGTCAGGCACTCGTTGTCCAGGAAAGCTAATCCGCTGGCCGATCGGATTCTGCCCACCAAACCAGGCACGGGCGCCGGCGCCGTTGATGATGGCGACCCGCGGTGCGCCGTCGCGATCGCGTAACGTGAACAACCGGCCGGCCGTGGCGCGGATTCCCATCGTGTCGAAGTAGTCCGACGTGACCTCGTTGACATGAGTGCTGCGCTCGGCCTCCGGGGTCTCCGGTCGTCCGGCGAGCTTGATCAGCACTCCGCGGTCGCGTCCCGTGAGCGGCGTCAACACTCCTGCAGCCGCCGTTGTCACTCCTGGCACGGCCGCCGCGCGATCTACGAGTTCCTGCCACATTGCGCCCAGTTGGGCATGCCGCCGCTTCGCGGCCTCCACATCACCCTGCTTCTCGATCACCTTCGGCAGAGTGGCATCAACCTGCATCGTCAGCACGCCGTGGCGGTCGAAGCCGGCGTCGACGGTCTTGAGGTTCTGCAGCGTTCGCAGGAACAGCGCGGCGCCGCAGAGCAGAACCACGGTCAGGAGGACCTGGCTGGTGAGCAGGATATGTGCAAGACCCAGTCGCGGTGCCGGCGCCCGGAGTCCACCGCCAGCCGCAGCTCGAGCCGCATCTTTGCGGGTGGCCGCGAGCGCCGGAGCGAGGCTGAACAGGACGGTGGTGAGCACCGCCATGCCGGCTGTAAAGCCGATGACGCGCAAATCGAAGTGAGGGCTGAGAAGCGCGCCCCCGCGCTCAACCGCAATGACGCCAACGAGGTACGACACGCCCCAGAAGGCAAACAGCATTCCGATCGCGGACCCGCAGAGCACGAGCACCGCTCCCTCGGTCAGCAGCTGCCGGATGAGCCGTCCGCGGCTCGCGCCGATGGCGAGTCGCACGGTCATTTCGTTCGATCGCGCGCTGGCTCGCGCCAGCAGCAGATTCGCCACGTTGGCGCAGCCGATGATCAGGACGACCCCGACGATGGCCATGACGATCAGCAGCGGCTCGGAGAACTGCCGGCGCAGATCGTTTCCTCCGCGTGCCGCGGGAACCAGCTCGATCCGATCGAAATAGGTACGTCGCTCGCGGGGGTCGCCGTTCGCCGTCATGTAGGCGTCGAAGAGTCCGTCCAGGTCGGCGCGCGCCTCCGCAACAGTCGCCTCCGGCCGGAGTCGTCCGATCACGCTCAACCACCAGAGGTGCTTCGACCGTAGCTGGTTGCCGGCCAGCGTCATCGGCACGGTGACGTCGATCGGCGAACCAACCTGAAGGCCAAGGAACTCCGGCTCGCTGACGCCGACGATCGTGACCCAGTTGGTGCCGACCTGGATGCTCTTGCCCAGTACCGCGGGATCCAGACTGAAGCGTCGTTTCCACAATTCGTAGCTGATGACCGCGACCGCGCCGTCCTTGCCGCCCCGTCCAATCTCCAGGTCGTCGTCAGGCGTGAGCAGGCGACCGTATCGGGCGCCGACGCCCAGCATCTGATAAAAACTGCCCGAGGCGTACTGACCGCGGATCTGTTCCGGCGTCCCGTCGATCGTGACCTTGAACCGTTCCTCGGAGAAGGCGGCGATTCCGGACAGGAACCGATTGTGATCGCGGAGGATCTCGTAGCAGGGGTACGGCGGGCCGTTGCCCCCACCCGACTTGCCACCCGAGTTGTCGACGAAGACGAGCCGTTCCGGCTCGACGACGGGAAGTGACTTGAGGAGGACGGTGTCGATCAGCGCGAAGATGGCGGTGTTTGCGCCAACACCAAGACCGAGTGAGAGGAGCGCGACCGTGGTGAACGCCGGCGATCGCCGGAGCAGGCGAAGCGCGTAGCGCACGTCGCCTCGCAGTTCGTTGACGATCCGCAGACCGACCGCCTCCCGGCATTCATCCTGGCGAGCGCTCACGCTGCCGAATTCTGCGCGAGCCCGCCGGCGCGCCTCGTCGGCGGGGACACCGGACTTGCGGAGCTCGTCTTCGTAGAGATCGAGGTGCAACTGCATTTCGCGTCGCATGTCGTCCTCGAAATCGGCGCGACGCAGGCTGGTCCGGATCCACGAGCGCAGGCGGGCGAAGAGTGTCACACGTCCTCCGGCACCGCCTTGAGCGCCAGACCGATGGCTTCGGACAGCCGCTGCCAATACGCGGTCTCCTCTCGGAATCGCTTTCGCCCGGCCGCCGTCAGCCGGTAGTACTTGGCCTTTCGGCCGTTCTCCGATTCTCCCCACTCATGGTCGATGAGGCCCTGGTGCTCGAGGCGGTAGAGCGCCGGGTAGAGCGAGCCCTGCTGAATCTGCAGGCGCTCCTGCGAGATCTGCTGGATGCGCAGCAGCACGCCGTAGCCGTGCAACCGGCCGAGGGAAATGGCCTTGAGGATCAACAGGTCCAGCGTACCCTGCAGCAGCTCGGTCGCGTCGCTCACCCGATTCTCCTAGTCATACCAGGAGAGTAAATTGCGACTCCTAGAATGTCAAGGAGAGGCGGTTACTCCGGGCGGAGGATCGTCATCGGGCTGGCGACGGCCGCTCGCCTCGCCGGTCCATAGGACGCGAGCAGCACCAGCGCAATCAGCACCAAGGTACCGGTCGCGAACGAGAGCGGATCGAATGGATCGGTCTGAAAGAGCAGGTCGCGGAGCAATCGCGTCGAGGCGGCGGCTGCAAACACACCAGCGGCGAGCCCGACACCGCACAGACCGAGATGTTTCGAGCAGACCTCACGAATGAGCCGGGCCGGGCTCGCGCCGATCGCGGAGCGCACTGCGAGCTCGCGTCGGCGCTGGCGGACGTCGTAGGCGATCACAGCATAGACACCGACGCCGGCCAGTCCGATGGCGAGGGTCGCAAACAGGCTCGCGACCGCCAGGGCCGTGCGCGGACGGGACAGCTCCCGCGACAGCAGCGCATCCATCGTGGCGACCGACTCAATGGCGGCCGATGGCTCCTGGCGACGAATCACGTCGCGGATGGCGGGAACGATTGATTCGACGGGCAGAGGCGTCCGAACTGCGAGCGAGCCGGGCGCGAAGAAGAAGAACTGCTCCGCCGGGAAATAGACGGTGAGCCACGGCGTGGTGAGCTCACGGTATCGCACGTCGGCTGCGACGCCGACCACGGTTACCCACGGGAACTCGTTTGCGATCCGCAGGCGTTTGCCGATCGGATTCTGCCCGCGCCAGTACCGACGGGCGACTGCCTGGCTGACGATCGCGACCGGCGCGCCACCGCTGTTGTCGGGGGCGCCGAACTGGCGACCCTGCACGAGTGGTATCCCAAGGGTGCGAAAGTACAGACGGCGTCACCGGCTCCCACGTCGCCCAGGGATTGCCGGCCGCCTCCTTCGCGGTCTGACCCTCGAAGATCATTGCCGCGCTCAAGCCGACATTTCCGCTGCCCGGCTCCATGTGAACCGGCGCTGCGGAGACGACTCCGGGAATCGCCTCGACCCGCTCGAGCAGCTGGCGATAGAAGGCGAGTCGTGTGCCCGAGTCCGGATAGCGCGACTCAGGAAGGAGGACGTTCACGACCGTCAGATGGCTCGAATCGAACCCGCGGTCGACCCGTTCGAGCTGCACGAACGATCGGACGAGGAGGCCGGCGCCGATTGCCACGAACACCGCGGCGCCGATCTCGACCATCGTGAAGAGTTGCAGGCTCCTCGTCCGTGCGGCCACACGCGACGATCCGGCGGTCGAGTGCGGGGCTCTGTGCTGCCGCCATTGTTGCCAGACCGGCGCCGCGCCCAACAGCGCGACCCACATCACGACGCAGAGCGCGCAGAAGGCCCACGCCTGGATATTCAGCGCGACGCCGGCGAGGTGCGGCACATCGGCCGGTGCGAGCCACCGCAGGCCGACCAGGCAGAGTTGCGCGATGACGATACCGAGCAGCGTTCCGCAACCGCCGATCAGGCAGCTCTCTCCGAGCGACTGCGAAACCAGCCGCGACGGGCTGGCGCCCAATGCGACGAGGACAGCGAATTCGGATCGCCGCTCCGCCGCACGCATCAACAACAACGCCGCGACGTTCACGCCCGCAATCAGAAACACCAGAGCAGCAGCGGCGAGCAGGAACGTGAGCAGCGTCCGGGTGCTGCCGACGACGGTGTCCAGCAGGGGAACCGTCACAATCGGCATCGGCGTGTAGGCGTAGGGAAATTGCGCGATCGACTGGCGCGACAGCACGTTCAGCTCGGCACGCGCCTGCTCGATCGAGACGCCGGGCGCGAGCCGCCCCACCAGCTCGAACTGTGAGAGACGGCGATCGGTGATATCGAAGTGCAGCGAGCCCGGTCCTGCAAAAAAGGTTGAGATCGGCACCCACAGATCCGTGGCGAGCGGGTAGTCGAGTTCCCCTGGCGCGACACCGACAACGAGCACGGTGCGCTCGCTGCCGGCCCAGGTGAGCCGCCGGCCGACCGCTTCAGGGTCAGCCCCGAGCGCCCTGCGCCAGAACGCTTCGCTCACCACCGCCACGAGCTCGGCGCCACGCGCGTCGTCCGACGCCTGAAACCACCGTCCGCGAAGCGGCTCTCCCCGTTGCATCACGCGGAAGAACTCCGTCGAGACCGGCGTGAGCGAGACGACCGCGGGCTGACCTGCAAGGGTGATCACCGAAGTGCTGGCATCCGCATAGTTGATGGCGGCCAGGCTCGCGAACGTGCGGGTCCGATCGCGCCAACTCACGAACTCGTCGTACGACAGGGAATGCCGGCCCATCCCGTGCGCGACGTCGTCCTTCCAGACGCGCACCAGGCGGCCCTGATCACTCGCAACCGGGCGGAGCAGGACGGCGTGCACCACCGCGAAGAGAGCCGTCAGGATACCGACGCCGACACCCAACGTGACTACCGCGACGCAGGCAAATCGCCAGTTGCGGAGAAGGCGACGAGTCGCATGCCGCAAGTCGTAGAGGATGACCCCCACCTTGAAACTCCCTTCGACTGCATTACTATAGCCCTGCCGTCTCCGGCTGATGCACGTTCCGAGTGTTCTGGCCATCGTAGTCCTGGGTGCAGTCTGGTCGCGTTGAACGAAGGCAAGCTGCCGGTGAAGCTCGAGGGATCTGGTCGCGTTGAACGAACGGTTGACCGCGCAGGGCAAGCTGCCGGTGAAGCTCACGAAAGCGCCAGAGGAACTGGAGGACGAGGACCTTCTCGAGATGGCCAACGCCGGGCTGGTTGACACGCTGGTGGTCGACAATCACAAGGCGTGGTTCTGGCAGCGTGTCTGGCCGGCGCTGAAGGTTTATCCGACCGTCGCTCTACGCACCGGTGGTGAAATCGCCTGGGCCATCCGAAAGGACAGCCCGAAGCTCCTGGCTGCGTTAAACGGCTTCCTCTCGACCAACGGCCGCGATTCGCTGAACGCCCGAATGATCTTCCGTCGATACCTGCTCAACACGCAGTACGTCAACGGCGCGTCGGCGCAGCAGAGCGCGAACACGCTTCACCAGTCTGATTGCGCTCTTCCGCAAGTACGGCGCGCAATACAACATCGACTGGATGCTGATGGCGGCGCAGGGCTATCAGGAATCGAGGCTGGATCAGAACGCGCGCAGCCACGTCGGGGCGATCGGCGTGATGCAGGTCATGCCGGACACCGGCAAGGAGCTGAAGGTTGGCAACATCAGCGAGACCGATCCCAACATCCACGCCGGGGTGAAGTTCGTCCGGACGACGATCGATCGCTACTATGCCAACGAGCCGATGGACGATCTCAACAAGATCCTGTTCGCGTTTGCCGCGTACAACGCCGGGCCTGGCCGCGTGCGGCAGCTGAGACGCGAGGCAGCCGCCCGCGGTCTGGATCCCAACGTCTGGTTCAACAATGTCGAGCGGATTGCCAGCGAACGGATCGGCCGCGAGACGGTCACCTACGTCAGCAACATCTACAAGTACTACGTCACCTACCTGTTGATTCAGGGCGAGTATCTGGAGCGTCGCGAGTTGAAGAAGAAGACCGGTTCAGTCCACTAGACCGCAGAAGTCGCGCGATTACGCCTGATCGCCGTGAGCCCGACGGCCCGTCATGCTGTCGATGTGGATGCGATAGACGACGACGTGAGTCGGGCTCGTCGCGCGGTGACCTTGACCTTCGCCGCTCCAGGCAGCCACCACTTGGAACGCGTCTCGAGCAGCTGCTGTGTGTGGGCGAATCGAGAGCTCCCGCGAGCTCGGGTGAATCGGCGCGGATGCTCGTGCCGCCGCAGTAGCGCCCGAAGATGACGATCGACATCCAGTTGAAGCGATCGGCGGCGGGAGTCAGACTCGAACTCGACGCACACCTTGGGGTTGGCGCGCATCCACTGCAATCCTTTTTGCTCGGAGGGCGGAGAACTGGCTTGTCTCGGCTGCCGAGAAGAAGAAGTCCAGCCCGACGCTGAACACGAGCGCGATTCGCAGCAAGGTGGGCAACGTTGGGAAGAGTCGGCCTCTCTCGATTTGAGAGCATCGCCGGAGAGAGGCGGTGGAGGAGCCGAACAGGCAGTTCGATTCACGGTCGTAGACGATGGAGATGGGGACAACGTAAGGCTGCTCGCCGTGGGCGAGGCCAGCCGAGCGGTGTCAGCGTGCGCGAAGAATGTCGGCGGCAATCGACGTCGGAGAGCTCGTGAACTACCATTCTGGAGCCAGCGCCGAAAGTATACATGGTGCTCGAATTCTCGAAGATTCGGGCCTGATGCTGAAGACGTTCCACTCCGCGGTCCGCCGCGTGATCCGTGGCCCGATCTGATCGATTTCATGCCTTGCTCGCAGCAGCACGCCCACCGGTCCCTAGCCGTTCCCACGGTTGGCCGTGGTATCCGCTGTCTCATCGCGCAACACAGGCAGAGGATCTTCTGCATTTCACGGCCAATGTCCTCATGAGATAAGTGGCCTCGCCGCTGCTCGTCTAGCCTTTCGACGCTCGGCAGACTCGGCCGTTTGAAAAAGAAGAAAGGTGGCGATGGCGTCGGCCGAATGGCGGCGAGAGTGTTCAAAAGCCTGAGCAGTGTGCTGTCGCCAGGCGGGCAAGCTCGGGAGGCTCAAGCGGGGACGCTGAGCGACTGCTCGGCGCCCGGGTCCTGGCTGGCGGGCGCTCGGCGAACGTTGCCCGGCGGCACGACGCTGCACGTGCCGAAAACGGACGTCGAGCGAAGGCGAGCGGCGTTCCTGACGCATCGCTGTTCGGCTCGACAAGAGGCGTGGAGTGCTCGACTGGCTCAGTCGAAACGGCTGGGACCTTGAAGCCGTCCTCAAGGGCAACTCTCCAACATCGCGGCCATCTTGAAAGCCTATCCGTCCACACGCTCAAAATCGGCGGCTATACGGACAACACCGGCGATCAGTCGGCCAACATGTCGCTCTCTCGGTCGCGGGCGCAGAACACGATGAGCGCGATCGCCACGCAGGGCGTCTCGACATCACGCCTCGAGGCCGAAGGCTATGGCGAGCAGCATCCGGTGGCGAGCAATGACACCGAAGAGGGCAGACAGCGGAATCGACGCGTGGATGTTCTGGTGACCGCCAAGTGAACTCACGTCAAAAATTTCCCAACCTCCAACTCCCAAGACCCGATGCACCGCATGCCCGCCATGTTTTTTCGGTTTGGGAGTTGGAAGTTGGAGGTTGGGAATTGTCGGCCGAGGTTTCCAGCAGCCGGCTAGTCTTCACGTCTCGTCGCCGGGAAGAACGAGGATTTTGCCTGCAGGATTGGAGTCGAGTGCGCGATAGGCTTCGACCACACGATCGAGCGTGAATCGCTGAGCGACCTCGCTCATGATGCGCCGGCGGTCGGCGAGCGCCAGCACGCTGGAAATCACGGCGCCAATCTCGTGCCGGCCGATCACCTGGGCCCGCGGACCGTACTTGGTCACGAACACCGAGCCGGCCTCCATCAACTGTGAGAGATCGACGGCCGGCAGCGCTCCAGACAGTTGCCCGTAGTTGATCAGACAGCCACGTGGAGCCAACAGCTTCAGGCTCACATGGTAGGTGGCTTCGCCTATCGGATCGAAGACAGCCGACACTCCTCGACCGTCAGTCGCTCGAGCTACTGCTTCCCCGATGTCGACAGCGGCGCGATCGAGGGCATGCGTTGCTCCCGCCGCTCGGACCGCCTCAACGCGTGCGCCGCTGGCGATCCCGATGACGTCGACGCCCCGTTCGGCCAGAAGCGCCACGAGCGGCAGGCCAACGGCGCCGGCAGCGCCCCACACGACCGCGGTCGATCCGGAGGCCAGAGGCCAGTGCCGCTCGAGGCCGGCGGCGGTCAGCGAGCCATGCGCCACGCTCGCCCCGTCCTCCAAGCTCAGTGGATCCGGTAGCGCGGCCAGCATCGACTCCGGCGCGATCACGAACGTGGCGCACGATCCAAACACCGCCGTCCAGCAGACCCGCGTTCCAACCGTCAGGCGCGTACCAGGACCGGCCGCCGCCACTACGCCCGCGCCCTCGAGCCCCACCGGGTAGGGGAACGGAAATCGAATGGCGTAGGCGCCGGAGCGGATCAGGGACTCGGCGTGATTGAGGCCGACGGCCGCCACGCGGATCAGGACCTCGCCGGATGCCAACGGCGGCAGTTCCTCATGCTCAATCTCAATCGTCTCCGGGCCGCCTGCTCTCAGCGCCCGCGCGACGCGTCGGTGTGCCGGTGAGCTCGTCATCGAGTTAAAATATAAGCATTTACTTTCTTTTGTCAGCTTGCATTCAGGACCCCCGTGACGAAGAGCAGGCGATCGAAGCTTTCGCCAACGAAACTGCCTCGCCAGGCGCGCTCGCGTGCGACGGTCGAGGCCATCCTCAAGGCCACCGCTGACATTCTCGCGAAGCACGGCTACGCCCGGTTGACCACCAACGGCATCGCCGAACGGGCCGGCGTGAACATCGCCTCGCTCTACCAATACTTTCCGTCCAAACAGGCCATCGTCGCGGAATTGCGGCGTCGCCATGGCATCGAACAACGGGCCGCGGTACGGCGGGTGCTGGCCGAGCGCCACGGCCAGGATCTTCGAGCGACCCTGGATGCGCTGGTCTCGATGGTCATCGCCGCCCATCTGATCGATCCCGAGCTGCAGCGCGTGTTCAGTGAAGAGCTGCCCGAGCTGCGATACGCGGACGCCTCGGCCGCGGACCGCCCGGCGTTCGCCGATTTCAGAGCGTTCCTGGAGCGCTGGAGTGGGAGTGCCGGACCGCGATCTGGCGATGTGGATGGTGGCCACGGTCTCGAACGCCGTGATTCATCGGGCCGTCATCGAACGCGGCGAGGATCTGTCGAGCGGGGCGATCACGGGCGAGCTGGTGACGCTGCTGAGTGAGGGTATCCGCGGATCGCGTATTCCGCGGCCGTGGAGTGAGGGTGTCTGCGAAATCACCGCGTATTCCGCGGCCCGACTGCGAATCGCGAGCACGATGAGTCTGCGAATTCCGCGTGTTCCGCGGCCTGAATCCGGGACCTCCGCGTACTCCGAGGCCCTAGTCGGCCCGCAACGCGATCGCCGGGTCGATCCGCGCCGCCCGTCGCGCCGGGAGCCACGCCGCCAACGCCGCGATTGTCAGCAGGGCCGCCGCCGAACCAACGAGCACCCGCGGCTCGCTGGCCGAGATGTCGAACAGCTGCGAACTGAGAAGCCGGCCGCCGATCCACGCGATTCCCAGACCGCCGGCGAGACCCGCGATCACGACCAGCAGACTGCGCTGGAGCACCAGCGCGATCAGCCGTCGAGGCTCCGCACCGAGCGCCGATCGGATGCCGATCTCGCGCGTCCGCCGCGTGACGTTGTAGGCGCCGACCGCGACCAGGCCGGCGGCCGCGACCAGCATCGAGATTGCGCCGAAGACCACGAACACGGTCGATCCGAGCCGCCACGGCCGCAACAGGTTCATGAAGATGTCGTCGAAGGCGTGCACCTCCACGTAAGGAAGGTCGGGCGCCGCCACTTGGGCCTCGCGACGCAGGGTCTGAATCATCTCAGCCGGATCTCCAACCGTGCGCACGAGGAGCCCCCGCGACGACTGGAACTTGGTAGCCTGCTCGATGGGGAGGAAGAACGCCGAAGCCCAGTCTCTGGTCGGTTTGATCGAAGGAAAAAGACGTGCGTCGGCAATGACTCCCACCACCTCGATGCATGCCGACCCCTTCTCGCTGCTTCCAAGCTCGAAGCACTTGCCGACGGCTGATTCGCCCGGCCAGGTGTACTTCGCCATCGATGCGGTGATGACCGCCACGGGACGCCCGCCGTCGCGGTTCTCCAGCTCGGTGAAGAATCGTCCCTCGATGAGCCGCATCCCCATGACCGAGAAGAATGACGGATCGACCGCGTTGAACCCCGGCTGATCGTTGCTCGACGACGGCCCCGTCACGAGATCCTTGCCCGGCACCGTCAGGAAATACGTAACCTGCGAGACCATCGGCAGATTCTCGACGAGCGCCGCTGATTCCACCCGCGGCAGCTGGCTGAGCCGGGCTTGAATCCGGCGGTGAGCGGCGTGGTTGTCCCACGGCTGACCGACCTCCAACAGGTTGGTCGTGACGACGGCGACATGTTCGGTGTGCATGCCGAAGTCTTGATGCCGGGCGTTCCACAGGCTCGCGACGAACAGCGCCGCGCCCACGATCATCGGCAGCGACAGCGCCACCTGCAGGCCCGAGAACAGATCGAGCAACCGCGAGGATCGTTGTACGCTCGTGTGCCCTGGACCGAGCGCGAGACCGCTGGTCAGGCGGATCGCCGGTCCCAGGCCGAGGACGAACGCGGCGGCCGCGCAGAAGGCGACCGTGATCATGAGCAGACGCCCGTCGAGCGGCGCGGTAAGCGCGGCCGTCGCTGGCAGAAAGAGCTGCCGCATCACCATTCCGCCAACTCCCACGATCGCCAGCGCCGCGACGCCCGCACCGACCGCGAGCCACGCGGCCTCGAGCATCACCTCGCGCAAGAGCCGGCGGCGAGTTGCGCCGAGCGCGGTCTTGACGAGGAGCTCGCGTCCTCGCCCGAGGCCGCGGACGAGGAGCAGGCTGGCCACGTTGCCGCACGTGAGCAGGAGCACGAGGATGGAGACGCCCGCCACCAGGACTTCGACTCGCGTCTGCAGGGCTGCACCAGGAGCGCGCGCCGGACGCAAATCGGCAAGAATGACCGCAGTCGTTCCACCAGACAGGCGCTGCGACGCGGCCTGATATGCCGCCGTTGCATGGTCGCCGGCGCTGGTGCGACTGACGCCGGGCCTGAGCCGCGCAATCGTCTGGAAGGCGAAGAACACCTGACTCTTCCACTGTGGTCCGTAGCCAAAGCGGACGCGTGGCTCGAGCGGCAGCCAGACGTCGACCGGCGTTCCGTCGATTCCCGCAAAGCTGCGCGGTGCCACGGCGACGATGGTGTAAGTGTCCATGCCAAGCCGGAGTGGCTTGCTCAACACGTCAGAAGCTCCAGCAAACGCCTGCTGCCAGAGTCCATAGCTGATCACCGCCGTGTCCTCGCGCGGCGGATTCGATATCGGCGGCCACGCTCCGATCAGCGGCTGAACGCCGAGCACGGCAAAGTACTCGGGCGTGTGGGCGACGGTCTGGATGCGTCGTGCGTCCTTCCCGCGTCCGAGCGACAGCTCCTCGGAAAGGTAGGTGGCGCTTGCGTCGATTTCGTCGTGCAGTGTGGTCAGCGCTTCGTACGTCGCATAGCCCATGCGGTCGGTTCGCGACCCACTCGGCCAGCCGAGATAGACCCGCGAAACCCGATCGGGGTTGGTGACGTGCGCCGGGACACGCAGCAACAGGCGGTCGAGGATGTCGACCATGACCACCGCCGATCCAATCCCGATCGCCAGGATCGTGACGGCGCCCAACGAGAGGACCGGCGTCGCTGCGAGCCGCCGGAATGCCTGCCGAACGTCTGCCGGAATGAATCCCAACCACAGCCCCCATGAAAAAGAATCGCCGCCAGTGTCATCTATCCGGTAGTCCGGTGCACGACGAAATAGGGCAGGCCCATGCGGTCGCTGCCGAGGCCAGGGTGCAGCATGATACCGCGCCTCGAATCGAGGATCGTGAAGTAGTACTGGAGTGAATACGGCGAGCCGGTGTACGGACCAGGGACCGTCGTGTGGAAGCGATCGCCCTGCCGTTCCATCGGCGCAGTCTGGAAGCGCTCGGCCTGGTTGACGTGCCGGTAGAGGCACCGAGCCGACGTTGTCGCCGGCGCGCCCGCGATGGTCATCTCGACGAGCAACGGCGTGCCCGGAGTGAAGCCAGCGGGTGACGCATGCGTCACGGGAAACGACGGTCGCGCGGGACGCGCCTGCGCTGCAGCGACTGCTGTTCGAACGGGCGAATCGTCCGCCGCTGGCGCCGAGGCGGCGAGCCGTTGCGCCATCCGCGAGATGTCCTCGTCGATCGCCGCGAGACGGTCCCGCCAGTGGCCGTGTTCGGAGAGACGGTCGCCGATCGAGAGATCGTCGGCGTAGACGCCGCCCGCCGCCGCCGACAGATCCGCCCACGCCTGACGCGCCCGACGGTAACAGACAACCGCGGCGTCGAGCGCCGCGTGGCTCCTGGTTTTCTGGTGGATCGAGTACAACACGCCGGCGCGGAACTTCGCGGCAAAGAATCGCCCCAGGCCGGCCTGGATCGTGACGTCGACGACGAGCCTGCGCAGCGTCGGCGTTGCGCCGGGTTCGATCGGCGCGAGCGTCTTCGCCGCCGCATCGGCCAGTTCCTCGAGCCAGGATGCGACCTCGAGCGGCGTGTATTTGCCGCTCGGCTCTTGTGAGAGCAATTCTCCCGCGGCCTCCTGAATGCTCGAGAACAATTGCGGATCAAGCGGGCTGACGGTGGTGAAGACTTTTGGCGCCGGCGTGTCGCCGTACGGATTGGGCACCGGCTCGGCGACGATAGGCTGGTTCCAGTAGACCTCGGGCCAGTACGCGTCGCAGGCGGCCGAGGGCAGATGCGACGTGGTCACCATCGGCAGGATGCGGCTCGCCGCCGCCAGGCTCGACGCCTGCGCCTCGCCCTCAGCTCCCGGGCCCAGCGGGCGCAGCGCTGCCGCGGCTCCTGCATCGGCGTTGTACGTCAGCCGCCCCCACGTTCGATACCAGAGCGAGAACTTCTCCCAATCCCACCGGGGCTCGAGGCGATCGTCCAGGTAACCGCTCCGGTGCGTGCCCGGAATCCCGCTTCCGCGTCGGCCGCGGAAGGTGAGCGGCTCCATGAGATCCATTCCCGTCGATCCGCAGAACTGAAACATGCGCGAGTACGCCGCGACTCCCAGCGGGTCCGCCGACTGGAGGATCCGCTGCGTCCCATAAAAGACGCGGTGCCGCACGGTGTAACGGCGATCGTCGCGCAGCAGATCGGCGTAGCCGTAGCGCGTGAAGCTGCGGGCTCCTTCGCTGAGCGCCATCAGGCCGCGGCCGGTGTGGCCCTCGACCGGCATCTCGAGCTCGCGGATCGCCGCCTGGTGATACGGCATGCCCAGGTGTTCGGCCCAGTATTTCGGCGAGACATTGACCGGCAGGCCGGTCGCGAGCGCGCGGTTGATCATCTCCTGGTCGATGCCTTTGGCGTGCAGGTCAATCTCGACCCGGCGCCCCGAGCGCGCCACCCCGTCGAACACCGTCCCCCAGAAGTCGTAGCTGCCCTCCTTGACGCCGCTCTCGCCATGGATCCGCAGCGCCACAGCGGAGATCGCGGGGCAGGCGCGAAGGACGGCGGTCAACGCGTCGCGACAGTACGTCGGATGCGTTTCGGGAGTCAGGCCTTCAACGATGTGCCGGGCCTGCGGACTGTCCGCCAGCTGATAACCATGCATCCAGACGCCAAGCTGGAAGGTCAGGCCGCGAGCGACGGCCTGCTCGCTGATGAAGCGCAGCATCGCGAGGTTGCGCTCGCGCTCGCCGTCGGTGAGGTTGGTCACGCGTACCGCATATCCGGGAACGTCGACCAGGAAGGGATACAGGAACAGGAAGTAGCTGTCGGCGACGTGCTGCAGGAAGTCGTAGGCGAGGCCGAAGGCGAGATGCAGCCGGTTGAAGCGCGAGCCGGCGACGAGATCGAGATAGGCCGGCCACATTTCCCGATCGTTGAACCACGCCGTGTCGAGCGGCTGGCTGGTGAACTGCCGCATCACGCTCCGCACCTGGTTGGTCGGTCGTTCAACCAGCGGCGCCGGTTGGGTGAACGCCGCCAGGGGCTCACCGCCAGCCTGCAACCGGTCGGTCAACTCGGTCAGCGCGTAGGTCAGGCCGCGCGGGTCCGTCGCACAGGCCAGCAGGACGCTGCGGCCGGCGATTCGGGTACGAACGATGGCGAAACGCTCCGGGCCGTCACCAAGCGCGACGCCCTGTCGTCGGAGGAGATCGACGACCGCTGCGCCGGGGCCCGATGCCATCACGCAGACGTCGGTCGGATCGGTCCGCTGCGCCGCGTCGACGCGCCGTACCGACAGACTGCCAGCGGTGAGCGCGCGCTCGAGACTGGTGAGAGCCCAGCGCGCGGGCTCTGCAGCCGCCACCGGGTCGGCGGGATCGATGATGATGGAGACAACGCGTTGAACACTGCTGCGCGGAGAGAACCCGGGCAGAAGCGCAGACGCTCCGCCAATGAGCCCGGCGCGCAGAAACCCCCGGCGGTTCATGACAGGCGGCCCTCCGGGCAGGGCGCGTTGCTGTAGCCCGATCGGAACGCCGTCACTTCACCGGTTGACGGTTCGAAGCGGTGGCGCCAGACGCACGCCGTATCGTTGGCGAGGAGGTGAATCGAGACCGAGGCCTCTTCGGACACCGTTTTGACCAGGTGGATGTCGTCGAGCGGTGGGATCAGCGCGTAGAACTGCCCGGCCTTCATCGTCTGGCTGCGAGCCACCTGCAGCCTCGCTCTCTTCTCATCACGTCCATCGTCCAGCCGTCGATAGATGGTTTCCTGCTGGCGCCCGCGATAGACGCCAACCAGCCCCCACGCCAGATGATCGTGAACGGGAGTCTCGGCGCCGGCGGGAATTACGAGAGAGAACAGCGTCAGCGATCGGTCTTCGGCGCGATAGAGCGCGTACTGTCCGATGCCGCCGCCCATACCGCTGGTGTAATCCGGCGATGCGTACTCATCCGGTAACCATCCGTCGGCCGCCAGCAGTTCCGCAAAAACCGGTTTGAGCGCCTCCACACGTTCGGGTGTGGAGGACATGGCGGCGGTGAGTCGGGCCGTTTCACTCACGAGCCCGCGTATTGCTGGAGCGTCCACGAGAAAGCCAAAGGCCCGCTCGCCCGGATGGTGTCGGAGGTTGCACATGGAGCGCCATGTTACCTCTCGTTCGATTGCTTGGCGTCCGGCGCACAGGACCTCAGCTTCGCCGTCAGCGGGCGCACGCCGTCGCGCTCGATGAACCAGGCGCCTGACGCGGCCGGCAGACTTACGAGGTTCTTGCAGAATGCACGGGTCTGCTCGGTATTGAGGTAGACGCCGACGTTCGAACCGTAGAAAGCCGAAACGACGTCGGCATGCGTCCGGACGTACTCGCCCACTCGCCGGACGGCGGCGGGACCACCGAAATCGCCGACGACCGGGACGATCAGGTTCCTCGAGTGCAGGCTCTTGACGAACCTGAACTCTTCCTCGCTCGCGAGAAAGCTACGGCTCTGGCCGGTGAAGTCCTGGGTGGTCATCAGCTGTCGATACGAGGGCCGGAGCGCGTCCACCGCGCGCGAGCCCCAGAACTGAATCTCCGGCCCGTCGGCGTAGAAGGCCCCGAACGCGCGATCGATCCACGCGAGATCGGTCTGTGACAGTGGGAGACTGTGGGTCTTGAGGAGCCGCTCTCGAACGCGATCCGCGTTCCGGCTGAACAACTCGCGCGAAGCCGGGATCGCCGCATAGCGCGAGAAGATCTCCTCGACGCTTGCCGTCGGTCCCAGATCGGTCGGACGGGGACGTGAGAACAGGCGGGAGACGAAGTCGGCCCGATCGGTGGACGCCTCGAACAGCGCCTTGTACAAGAGATGCAGGTTGAGGTTCTCGCGACGGATGTCGATGATGAAGGCCATCGCCGGCCGCAGCCGGGCGATGTAGCTGAAATTCTGCTCGGGACCGACGCCGATGTAGACGCCGCCCGCCGGATTGAGCCACCTGGCATTCTCGGCGACGTGCGGCTCGTTGGACACGAAATTGTCCGAGATGCTGAAGGTCCCGGCCGGCTCCGACACGCTCTCGATCAGCCGCCAGAATTCCTGGTCGCTCATCGCGACCGAGAGCCTGGATCGCCGGCAGCTCGTTGAGAGGAGAAGCCCGCACAAGGCCAGGGCCAGCCATGGGCCGATCGAAGACCGCCGAATCACGTGTCAGTATTATCGAACTGTCGTCCAGGCGTATCAGGCTGACTCGCCAGGCATCACTCGCGTCGCGGACTGCCGGAGGGTGAGAACGGGCTTGATCGTACTCGCAGGGTGTCGTGATGGTCCCAACACTGCCGGCGGATCTTCAGAATTTGCAGGACGCGCTCGATGCCGCGGAACGAGACTCGCGTGCGGTCGTGGCCGGCCTGACCGAGGCACGAGGCAGCTGGCACGCGGACGCCGGATCGTGGAGCGTTGCCGAATGCCTCGATCACCTGGCCACCGCCAACCGCGTCTACCTCGGTGCGATGGAGCCATCCGCCGCCCGCGCACGGCGTGATGGGCGCCAGCGTCGTGGCCCCGCGCGACCCGGTCTGGTCGGGGGATGGTTCGTCAGCTATCTCGAACCACCGGTGCGAGCCCGCCTCAAGACGAAAGCGCCGCGCCCGATCCGGCCTCGCACGTCACCGCCCCTGAGCGATGCGTTCACGGCGTTCCTGGCCTCGCAGGAACAGGTGCGAGCGTTTCTGCGCACCTACGCTGGCATCGATCTCACGGGCGTGCGGTTCCCGAACCCATTCATTCGCGGAGTCCGCTTCAGCCTCGCCACCGGGTTGCACGTCATCGCCGCACACGAGCGGCGTCACCTGTGGCAGGCCTGGCGAGTCCGTCAGGCAGCCGAATCCGTGCGCCAGTAGCACGTCGCTAATCGGGATCGGTGAGGCCTGCGCCGGCATCGGCGTCCACGAACAGGAGACAGTTCGAGTGGTGGCGCAACAGCGACGCCGGGTTGGACGGACCGATCTCGCCGCGAACCGTTCGTCGAATGATGTCGGCCTTGCCGGCGCCGTTGGCGAGTACCCACACTTCCGTCGACGCGAGCACGATCTTCAATCCGATCGTCAGCCCCCACCGTGGCAGATTGCCGTGCGCGAAGTATCTCGCCGACGACTGAATCGTCGTGTCGTGCAGCTCGACGCGTCGGGTCGAGCTGTCCGGTGCGGCACCTGGCTCGTTCATGCCGAGATGCCCGTTGGTCCCGACACCAAGCATGACGAGATCGAAGCCGCCGCCGCTGGCGGCATCGTAGTCCTGGCAATGTTGAACGAGGTCGCGATTGTCAGGATCCAGATAGTGGAACCCGGACGCCGGCAGGTCTACGGCGTCAATCAACTGGCGCAGCAACATCTGCCGCGTGCTGCCCGGATCGTCGGCGTCGATTCCGCCAAACTCGTCCAGAGCAAACACGCGGGCGCGCTCGAACGAGACGAGACCTTTGCGGACACTGCGTGACATCTCCGAGTAGACGCTCACAGGCGTCTTACCCGACGGCAGGCACATGCGCAAATCCGGCTTGGTACGGAGACGATCCCGCCACAGCGAACAGATGGTCTGCGTCCACGCCGACTCGGAGTCGAACCTGAGAACGTTCATGGCGCGGACCCAAGCCACAGGTCGATCGGCTTGGAAACCTTCGGTCGGAAGGGCAGCGGGACCTTCTGGCCAATACGCGCCGAATAGTACGCGGCGTTCATCAGTTCGAGCACGGCGCGGCCGTCCTCACCCGTCGTGCGCGGCGGCGAGTCGTTCCGCACGCAGTCGATGAAGTGCTTCAGCTCGTGCGGGTAGCCCTGGTTGAAAGCTTCTTCGAACGTGGTGAAGGTCCAACCCTTGGTCGATCCCGCCTTCTCCATCGCATAGCCATAGCCGGTGTCGCTGTAGGTCAAGGCCGAATTGCCCATGAACAAATCGGCATAGATCACGCCGCCGGTGCCGCAGACCTCGATCCGATCCTCCATGCCTCCGAGCTTTGCCCAGCTGTTCTCGGCGCAGCCAATCGCGCCACCGTCGAACTCGACGAGGCAGAGCGAGCTCTCTTCGCAGCGCGTCCGGGCGCCGTGGATGAGATTCCCCTGCATCTGGGCATACACGCTCAACGGCCTGGTTCCGGTGCCGAGCATCCAGCGAAACCACGCCAACCCGTGGCATCCCATGTCCATCAGCGCACCGCCGCCGGATCGGTCGACGTCGTAGAACCAGTCGCTGTGCGGGCCGGAGTGCTTCTCGCATTGCCGCAAGAAATAGGTCGAGCCAATGGCCCCCTCGCGAACGAGCTGGCGGACGCGCTCGTACTTCGGCGCGAAGCACAACTCCTCGGCGTACATCAGCTTCCGGTTGTGGGCCTGGCAGGTGGCGATCATCTCGTCGGCCTCCTCGAGAGTGAGGCACAAGGGCTTCTCGATGATGACGTGCTTGCCGGCCTTCGCGGCCGCGACCGTCACCCGTGCGTGCAGGTCGTTCGGCAGGCAGATGTCCACAACGTCGCAATCCGGGAAGGCGATGGCTTGGTCGAGCCGGGTGAACCACCGCGCGATCCCGTGCCGGTCCGCGAAGGCGCGTGCGTGCGGCTCGCTCCTCGAATAGACGCCGACCAATTCGGCGTCGGGCACGAAGCGCTGGTAGGACTCGGCGTGAATCTCGGCGATGAAGCCGGCGCCGAGCAGGAGAACTCTGGTTGTGCTCATGGTGTGCGTAGCCGTCGCTCTGCGATCAAGCGCCCATGCGAATGCGTCCAGTGTCTGGACTCTCGATCGTCGTCATGGCTCTATTGCGATTACATCCGACATCATCAAAATCCAGTGATTGTGTCGATGTCCCGCGGTGACGCCGGGATCAGGCCGAGGGCGCGGACCGGTATGGCCCTGGCGTTCCAGGCCCGAGGGAATCCTCCGCCACAGGCAGCACGCATCGAAACGTGGATCCGCCGCCGCGATTGTTCTCGGCGGCGATCCGGCCGCCATGGGCGAGCACAATCGAACGGGTGATGGATAGGCCCAGGCCCAGACCCTGGTCGCGAAAGGTGACGAACGGTTCGAACACCGCGTCGAGATGTTCAGCGGGAATGCCGACACCTTGATCAGCGACCGACAACTCGGCAAAGGCGTCACGGATCGTCGTCGTCACGACCAGCTGGCGGTCGGCGAGCGGCGTGGCGGTCATCGCCTCGCAGGCGTTGACCACCAGATTCAGCAGGACCTGCTGCAGTTGAATGCGATCGCCGAGCACCGGTTGCAGCGACGGCTTCAGGCGCGTCGTGACCGAGACGCGGCGAGCCACCAGATCGCTATGGGCAATCTCGAGTACCTCTTCCGCAACGGCGTTCAGGTCCAGCAGCTCGAAGGCGCTGTGGTCTTTCCTCAACAGCGCGCGCAGCCGCTCGATCACCACGCTGGCGCGCTTGTCGTTGGAGATGACGTCATCGAGGATCGCCCGGATTTCCTTCAGATCGACCGGGTCTTGTACCAGCAGCCTCCGCGCCGCCTGGGCGTTGGTCAGGATCGCGGCCAGCGGCTGGCTGAGCTCGTGCGCTATCGCGCCTGAGAGTTCACCTATCGTCGCGACGCGGTTCAGGTGCGCCAGCTGACGTCGCTGTGCGGTCATATCCAGCTCGGCGTTCTTCCGATCGCTCACGTCGCGAACGATGCTCAGGAGTTTGTCGGCGTCGCAGCGGACGACGAACACTTCAAAGAAACGCTGGGCTGGTCCGGCCTCCATCGTGTATTCGAACCTCTGGGGTTCATCCGCCGCCAGCGCCGCTCCGAGGGCTCTGCTCAACGGTTCGTAAATGACCGGCGGGAGAACTTCCTCGATTCTCTTGCCGAGGAATACGTCGGGAGGCACCAGCAAGTCGGCGGGATTCTTCACGTGGTAGTCGAGGAACTCGCCTTCCGCGCTGAGAATGAATATCCAGTCCGGGATCGCCCGCAGGATGGCCCGATTGCGCTCTTCGCTCCGGCGCAGCGCCTCCTGAGCCCGCTGATGCTCGATGGCGATCTTGGAGATGTCGGCCGCCACCTCGAGCAAGGCCAGTTCTTCACGCACCGGCCCGCGCTTGTCGCCGTAGTACATCGCAAACGAGCCGAGCGGCTTGCCCAGCGCTGAGATGATAGGGATCGACCAGCACGCACGGAATCCATGCTCGATCGCCAGCTGGCGGTAGTCTTCCCAGACCGGATCCGTGAGCACGTCGGTCACGATCACCGGTTGACGCCGATACATCGCCGTCCCGCACGACCCGACCATCGGGCCGATCGCGATGCCGTCTATCGCATCGACATAAGCCTCGGGGAGGTTGGGGGCGGCGCCGTGTCTGAGATGGACGCCGTCCTCGTCGAGCAGCAGCACCGAGCAGATCATCCCGTCGGTTTGTCGCTCGACGACCCGGACGAGTCGATCGAGAACGGCGTCGAGTCCGACGCCCGTGGCGATCATCTCGAGAAGCTCGTGTTGACCGGCGCGAAGGTCCGCCTCCCGCCTGCGGTCGGTCACGTCCCGGGAGACGATCAGCAGCTGCAGGAGCGCGCCGCTGTCATCGAACACCGGGGTGATCGCGACCTCCCACCACCGTGGAGCGCCAGCGGCTGTCCGGCAGAAGCCTTCGAACGCGGCGGGTTCGCCGTTCCTGGCGAGCGCGACTGCCGATTGCGCGGCGACACGATGCTCGCCTTCCCAGAGATCGATCCACGGGCGGTTGATCAGATCCTCCGCGCACAGGCCGAGCAGAGCGGCTCCCGACGCGTTCAGATAGACAACGCGCCCCTCGAGATCGAGGATCTTCACGCAATCGGCGCTGCCGTCAACGAGGTGGCGGCCCAACGCCTCGAACTGCGGGCCAGTCAATCTGTTCATTGAGGTGATGGACGGAGTGTACCACCGAGCACAGAATCCTACGCAGGTGCGTAGTGACCTCGCGCGAGACGCCCGGTATCCTTGCCGCTCCATCAGCGGGGAGGGGTCGCCAATGAGTCAGTCCACCACATCCAGAGGTCGTCTCGTCCGTGGCGCGGTGGTTGCCGTCGCGATGTCGGCGGCGCTGACGCTCGGGTATGTCGTGCGGGTGGTCCAGGCGCACGATCAGCGCATCGACGAGGCGCTTCTGGCGCTCGAGAAGGCCGAGGGGCTCGTTGACGCCTCACAGACCGGCGGCGGCTTCCCTCCCCACGTGCAGAACAAGTTCGACCGGCATCTCGCGCGCGCCCGGCAGCACATCGAGCGGGCGATGGAGCAGCTGCTCCTGGCGGCCGACACGGTGGACAACCCGTAAGCTCCGACTGCGAGGAACACCCCATGACGAACGCGTTTTCCGCGCGTCGCGCCGCGCTGGCCGGTGTCGTGTGGATCGGCCTGCTGAGTTCCCTCGGGCGCGCGCAGGTGCAGCAATTTCCTGCACCGATCCCGGCGGATCATTTCGTCCTGGTGGTGCCACAGGGGGAGATCCCCTACGCGAGGGTCTTCGGTCTACCAGTCTCTCCCCAGTCCTTCAGAGGTCGACGGATCGTCGTCCCGAGAGTCGTGACGTTGATCGCGCCGGTGTCCGAGGCAACCGAGATCACCAGGGACTGGCTCGAGTCGATCGCCTTCACTTTTGATCCAAGAAACCTGCTCCTGCTGCAGTTGAGCCCGCAAGGCGAGATCGTTCGCCGGTACGTCCTGCGAAACACGGTCCCCATTTACTGGTCGATCACATTGGAGCCTGCCAACAAGCTGGCCATCGAGACCCTGGTGCTGTACTGCGCGGCCGGCGTGCAGATCGACGACGACTAGGGCCGATCCGCCCGGCCTCGTCTACCAGGCGCAACACATTCCGGGCATTGACAGACAGCCCTGCGACGGCCTACCTTGTTCGTGCGCGCTCAAAAGGCGCCCGCGGGTTCGCGCGAAGGGCCAAGCCCACTGTCATACGTCCTCGACCGACGGCACATACACCGCCGTGCTGCCTGTTTGCGAACCACAGGCTCGAGCATGGAGGTTGTATGACGTCGAATCACCTGCCTGATCGTCCGAATCTCGAACAACTGAAGAAGCTGGCCAAGACGCTGCTGCACGCCGCGCAGGCGCAGGATCCCGCGGCGCTCCAACGCTTTGCGCAACTCCCGGCGCTCGAGCACAAGTCTGCCGACGAGCGCGCCGCCTTCACCTTCGCGCTACATGACGCGCAGTCGGTGATCGCCCGCGAGCATGGATTCGCCTCCTGGAACGCGCTGCGCGAGGAGGTCGAGGCGCGCACGCTCTCGTTCGACGGGGCTGTCGATGAGTTCATCCGTTGCGCGGCGGACGGTGGCTCGGGCCGCGCCGAACGGCTCCTCGCCCTGCACCCCGGGATCGCGTCCGCGTCCGTCTACACGGCGTTGTTGCTGGGAGACGCCGCCACAGTGGAGGCGCGCCTGCGCCAGCATCCCGAGCTTGCGACGCAAGCGGGCGGACCGCAGAACTGG
Source organism: uncultured Acidobacteriota bacterium (assembly GCA_963771415.1). Taxonomy (GTDB): domain Bacteria; phylum Acidobacteriota; class Vicinamibacteria; order Vicinamibacterales; family 2-12-FULL-66-21; genus CAWAZT01. The sequence goes on from CAVYTI010000003.1 coordinate 248,068, forward strand.
GAGCCCCTGCTCTACGCCTGCCACACGTGCATGCACAAGAGCATCGCCGCCCGGTTGGATGGCCTGGTCGCAATCGCACGCCGGCTGTGCTCGCTCGGCGCGAATCCGAATGCCGAGTACCACTGGAACTGGCATCCGGAGCTCCCGCGAACGGCGCTGTGGGGCGCGGTGTGTGCGGTCAGCCACCTGCCGCTCGCCGAGGTGCTGCTCGAGGCGGGCGCCAATCCAACGGACGGTGTCACCGCCCACATCGCGGGTGGCGGCGGCAATCTCGCCGCGCTCGAGCTGCTGCATCGATTCGGTCTTCACGTGAACGGCATTCCTGGCGGCGTGCCGCCGCTCGTTTACATGATGTCGTGGGCCAACGATCCCGCAGGGCCGAACTGGCTGCTCGATCATGGCGCGGACCCCAACCTCGCCTGGGGTCCCGACGGCGAAGCGCCACTGCACGTGGCCGCGCGACGCTGGGACGTTCCGATGGTCGAGGGGCTCGTCCGGCACGGCGCCGATCCGTTGCGTCGTCGCGCGGACGGCCGCACCCCCCACACGCTCGCGGAGCTTCACGGCAACCGCGACATCGCGGCGTGGCTGGTCGCTCACGGCGCGAAGGACGAGCTCTCGCCGCTCGAGCAGTTCGTCGCCGCCTGCGCGCGCGGCGATCGCCAGAGCGCGAACGCCATGCTCGACGCCCGGCCGAGCCTGCGCACGGAGCTGCACCGCGAGCATCACCTGATGATGCAGCACGCAGCCGAGAGCGGTCAGGCCGCGGTGCTGGAGACGATGCTCGCGTGCGGATTCGATCCGAACATCAGAGACAAAGACAATGTGACGGCGCTCCATCGGGCCGCGATGGCCGGCCATCCCGACGCCGTGCGCGTGCTCTTGAAGTTCGGCGCGGATGTCAACGCGCTCGACGGCATGTTTGCGGCCAGCCCTCTGGTCTGGGCGGTCGAAGGGCGAGGCCACGCCGGGCCCGGCGCCGACCACGTCGAGGTCGCGCGCGCCTTGATCGCGGGAGGTTCCCCCCTCGAGTGGGCGCCGCCCGAGGGTGCGCCAGGGCCTGAGCGAACGCTCGAAGGGCTGATCGAGCTGCGTCGGGCTGCCGCTTAGAGGGCAATGGGAGGCTTTGCGTGAATTCCCAACCCCCGATGCCGCATTTTCTGCCATGTTGTCTCGTCTCCTGGAAATTGGGAATTGGAGTGGGAGTTGGCAATTGGGAGTTGGAAGTCGGGAGATGTGAGTTGGCGCCTGTGAGGTATCGGCGCAACAAAAGGGGGTGGCGCGGCACGGCGTGGAGCAGTTAGACTGCCGCGTCGCGCGGCCCCTGGTCGTCTGACCCGCCGCCCCGGGGCGGACAGCGGTCGCGGACGGACAGGACAGCTTCGTGGACGCCTTGGGACGACACCGACGCGCGCGCGTTGCCCTCATCGGCTCGATTGCCCTGTGTGGCGGCTGGGTCTCGGCGGCACCGCCGCCGCCGGATATCGGCACGCTGATGACCCACGTCGGCGAGCGGATCGTCGAGTACTACCGGCGCGCGCACCGCGTGATCTGCCTCGAGCGCGACACCGTCCAACCGATCCAGTCGAGCCTCTCGCCCGACGGGTTTGCGCGAACTGTCGAATCAGATCTGCGCGTCGAGTCCGAAGCCGCCGACGGCGACGTCCTGCCGGAAGCGAAGGTGGTTCGGGAGATCCGCAGCATCAACGGTCGGGCGCCCCGCCCGCGGGACGACAAGGATCGCACGGGTTGCACCGATCCCACCCCGCTGTCGTCCGAGCCGCTCGCTTTCCTGCTTCCCGCGCACCGCGACGAGTACCGGTTCACTTCGGTACGGGACGGTAAGGAGAAGGGCCACGCCGTCCTGATCGTCGACTTCATGTCGGCGAACCAGACCAGCAAGCCGGAACTGATCGAAGACGAACGCGGCCACGACGACTGCTTCGACTGGTCGGGTCCGGTCGCGACGAGAGGGCGCGTCTGGGTAGACGCGAATACGCACGAAGTCCTGCGGGTCGATCGGCGTATCAGCGGTCCCGTCGACGTGCGCGTCCCCTGGCGACTGCAGCGTCAACACCATCTCCCGCCCTGGCTCGTGATCGAGCGCGACGACATGTCGGTGCGCTACAGCGCGGTCGCCTTCAGTGACCCCGACGAAGTCGTCCTGCTGCCGGAATCCGTCGAATCGCTGACCGTGCTGCGCAGCGGTCTGCAGTCGATTCGCCGGATTCAGAGATTCACCAGCTATCGCCGCTTCCTGACCTCGGGCCACATCGTCACGGACCGGTGACCCCGACCAGCTTCAACCCGAGTACGCGCTCGGCATTTTCGTAGTAGACCTTGCGGAGGATCGGCTCGGACAGCCGGAGACCGTAGATCCTCCATCGACCCTGCGGCGGTAAGCGCGACGGCGCATAGTCGAAGTACTCGTCTTCGGTTTCGAGGAAACGGTAGTAGATCCGATACAAGTCTTCTCCGAACACCTGCTGCGGCGTCTCGGTGCCGAGCGGAATCGCGTCGGTGCCGAAGAGGACGCGATCCTGATACCTGTCGAAGAAGCGAGCCGACGTGCGTGGTTGTCGGCCGAGCTCTCCAATCCGGGCGCCGATTTCCACGTGAACGTTGCGAAACTTGTCGAGCATCTCACCGACCGCTTTGAGGTTCTCGGCCCAGTGGCCCACGTGCAGTGCCACGAAGGTTGTCTTCGGGTGCCTGGCGAAGACTCGATCGCGAGCGTTCAGGATCTCTGCGAAAGCCGGAAAGTCCTTGCCATAAAAGGACCAGTCCGGATGGGCGTTGAGCTCCTCGTACCGCTCGTTGAATCGGTCGATCGGCAGAAAGAATGCCTCCGGATCCCCCACGTGCATGGCCACAGGCAAGCCCAGCGCGCCGCATGCCTCCCACATCGGGTCGAACCGCGGATCGTCCACCCGCACGAGCTTGCCCGTCGTACCTCCGTCCCGTAGATACAGTCCAAGAGTCTTGAGGATCTTCAGGCCCACCGCGCCCGCCGCTTTGGCCCTGGGTATCTCGTCTCCCTGCCACGCTGCGTAGCCCGCCTCGCTTGCACGGGTCCAGGTCGGTTCGGTCATCGTCACGAACCGGCGGGGAAACGCCAGGTCGAAGTTCTTGATGGTGGTCGCCAGGTCTTCACCCGATCCGCCGGTCAAGTTCACCATGGTGCGCACATTGACGGCGTCCATGGCTGTCACCAACTGCGCCGGAGGCACGCCAGGCCTCTGCGAGCCTGGTCGCGGCGAGACGTGCGTATGGAAGTCGATCACCGGAAAGCGCGCACGGGCGACGTGGGTTTCGTCCACGTGCAACATGCTCTTCGGCTCGAACTCCGTGAGCGGCAGGGACCCGCTCTGGTTCCCCGCCTGCTGCTGGTTCGCGGGTCCGCTGTCGTATGCCCGTGATGCATTGGCGCCGAGCACGGTGCCGGCCAGGCCGGTGCCCGCCGCCGACAGCCAACCGCGCCGCGTCCACACCGCCCCTCGTCCTTCTGGCGTCTGCGCGTCACTCATCGCAAGCCCCCCGTATCTTCCTGTTTGCCTTCTGGTGGAACCCGCCGGTTCTCGACAATCCTAATCGGAACTGCAGACGTCCAGGCGAGCTTTCACGCGTCCCAACTCGGCCTGCCTTCTCCCTTCGCGACCTCGTCGCTACGGCGGACAAGTCGCCAAGGCTATGGCGGGCAAACCTTCGCGCGAGCCGTGAGCGAAAACCGGGTTTGGAGCAGGCGAACGATGGTATTACCATCGCGAGCCTTACACAGATGCGCTGGCGCGTGGCGATCCTCATGGGCGCGGCGATCGCGATCAGTTACCTCGATCGCCAGTCGCTGCCGGTTGCCGTCAAGGCCATTCAGCAGGACATTCCCCTTACCAACACCCAGTTCGGCGATCTGACGTCGGTCTTCCTTCTGGCCTACGCCCTGATGTACGCCGGTGGCGGCGCCCTCGTCGATCGCCTCGGGACCAGGCGCGGGTTCCTCGCGATCATGATTTTCTGGTCGATCGCCTGCGCCAGTCACAGTCTCGCGGCCGGTTTCGGCATGCTGGCGGTCAGCCGGTTTCTGCTCGGCATGGGCGAAGGGGGTGGCTTTCCAGCAGCGACGAAAGTAATCGCCGAGTGGTTTCCCGTCGACGAGCGATCGACCGCGATGGGGATCGTCAACGCTGGAACGGCGGTCGGCGCAGTCGTCGCCCCGCCTCTCATCGCGGCGATCCTGCTGCATGGCAGCTGGCGATGGGTGTTCGTCGCCTGCGGTGCCGCGGGACTGGTGTGGGCGGCGTGGTGGTCGGTTGCATATCGGCCGCAGACCGTGGAAGCGACGAGCCCCGCGCGGTCTTCGCCGCCCATGCGCTGGTCGCACTTGCTGGCGTTCCGCCAGGTGTGGGGACTGGTCGCCGCCAAGTTCCTGACCGATGCCGCGTGGTTCTTCTACATCTCGTGGCTGCCCAAATACCTCTACGACGCGCGGCATTTCGATGTAAAGCAGGTCGGCGCCTACGCCTGGGTACCCTACGCGGCGTCCGGCGTGGGCTGTCTGCTCGGCGGATGGTTCTCCGGTGCGCTCCTCCGTCGCGGTCGGTCGATCGACGTCTCACGCAAGCTTGCTCTGGGCCTGAGCGCGTCGGTGATGCCGGCGATTGTGGTCGTCACGCGCGCACCGGTCGACTGGGCGATCGCGATCTTCAGCCTCGCGTTCTTCGGCCAGCAGTCCTGGTCCACGCTGGTGATGATCCTCCCTACCGATCTGTTCGATCGCCGCGTGGTGGCGTCTGTCGCGGGGCTGGTCGGATTTGGCGGCGCGATTGGCGGCCTGTTGATGAATCTTGCGGCCGGCCGGCTGCTCGATGCGGGCTTCGGCTACGGGGCTGTCTTCAACATCGTTGGCACGCTGCACGTAATCGGGTTTGCCGTGATCCTGATCGCGATTCCGCACATTCAACCTGCGGAAGACGGTCCGGATCGTTGACACACGAGTGGGCCGTCGACGGCGCTCGCGATGCGCAGCCGTACGGCGTCACGGGTGCATGCGGGAGAGCCGGAAGGCGGCCATCTCATGGTCGTTGCGGACCAGCAGGACGTCGTGGACCAGTACGGGGTGGTTCCAGGTCTTGCCCTCGAGTGCGGTGAACCGCGCGACCTCCGTAAACTGATCGGGGGTCGCCTTGACGAGCGCCAGCTCACCCTCTTCCGACAGCACGAGTAACAGGTCCTGATCGGCCAGCAGCACCAGCTGGCCGTTGCCGTACCGTCCGCCCTTCCACTTGCGCGTACCGTCGACGAGATCGATGCACGAGAGGATGCTGCCATCGAAACCGTAGGCGTGGCCCTTGTGCACGACGAAATCGTTGAAGTACGGTTTGAGCCCGGTCGACGTCCAGCGCTCCGCAGCCGTCCATCCGCCGGCGTTGTGCGCGAGCGCGAGGCGGCGGAGACCGACGCCGCCGCTCATCGAGACGGTGGTGACCAGGATGCCGCCGTCTCCCGTCAGCGCCGGCTGCACGATGGCGCCGCCTTCCCACGCGTATTGCCACAACACTTTGCCGGTGGCCGGATTGACGCTCGTCGTGCCGGGTCCGCTGATGAAGAGGACCTGCTTGACGCCGTCGATCGTCGCGAGATGCGGCGAGCTGTAGCTGAAGCCGCTGCCAACGCCGGACCAGCGGGGATTGCCGGTCGCGACGTCGTACCCCGCGAGCTTTCCACCCGCCGCGACGATGACGACGTCGTCGACGACCAGCGGCGAGCTGGAGATGCCCCACATCGGAATCTTGGCGCGGACGTCGGACGCCGCGTTGCGGGACCACACGACGGCGCCGTTGACGGCATCGAGCACGTTCACGATGCCAGTCGCGCCGAGCGTGTAGACGCGACCGTTGCTGAGCGTTGGCGTGCCGCGCGGACCGGCGCCGCCATTCGATTCCCAGAATCGCGTGGCGTCGCGATGCCGCCACACCGCCTCGCCGGTGTTGATCCTGTAGCAGGAGACGACCTCGTCGCCGCCGCGCTGCTCTTGCGTGTAAACGAGGTTGCCGTTGACCGCGAAGGACGACCAGCCCGGGCCGATCGGACGGCGCCACGTCTCGGTTGGTGGCGACTGCGACCAGTCCGTCGCGATCTGCACTCCGTGAACCACGTCGTCGCGATCGGGTCCGCGGAAGCCGGGCCACTCAGCGGGTCTGGTTGGCACTGGAGCCGCCGCGGGCTCGACCTTGGCAGCCGGCGTAGCCGCGGACGCTTTCGTCTTGTCCTCGGGGTTTGCGACGGCCGCGGGCTCGGGTATTTCCGCCGGCGCGGGCGCGACGGGCTTGGGCTCGTCGGCCTGCGCCAGGAGTCGATCCTCGGGCGTTGGCGTCCAGCGCCAGTGAAAATCTGACTTCCCGTTGGCGTCGATGCCGCCGGTCCGCACCAGCATCCACGGCAGGCATCCGAGCACGATGGCGGCGGCGGCAGCCGCGCCGCGAGCTCCAGGCGCGAGACGCCGGCTCGCCGTCGCCCAGGCGACGAGCGCCACGCTCAGTGTCGGGATTGCCAGGATGTAGCTCAAGTTCCCCATCGCGCCGCCGGCGATCGACGGATGGACGAGGTACTTCTCCGCGAACATCGCGGCGATCATCAGAACGATTGCACCCAGGCGTTCGTACCAGCGCGCGCGGCTGATGAGCAGCCACCACAGGATGACAATCAGCGCGCCGGCGGCGGCCCAGAGCATCGCCAGACCCGCGAATCCCGGATCGAAAATGGGCCTGACATATCCAACCAGCACGAGGAGCACCGCGGCGGCGACGCCAGGCCACAGCCGGAGCGGTTTGCGCGGGGTCGGTTCGTTGGTATTCATTTCAGATTGCCTCGCCTGCGGTGACGCCAAGCACGCTGCGGGAAGCCCGCCTGCGGCGCAGGTGCCACAGCCAATACGCCATCGTCATGAGAACCACGAGTGGGATCAGACGCAGGGCAGGAATGCGGAGCGGCTCGGGAATCCGTCTGACCGGCCCCAGGAAGAATGAAGCAGCCGCGATGAACAGTGCGGCCGACATTCGCCACAGGTGCCGCTTCAGACGAGGCGGACCCTCGAGGCCGCCGGCCCGAATCATCCGACGATCGCCCATTGCGGCAGACAGGACGAGGACGCCGAACATCAATTGTGGATAAGCGTAGCCGGGGTTTCCCATACCGGCGCTTATGAACGCCGAGACGACGCTCGCCAGGCCGAGCGCGAACGCTGCGAGCATCGCCGCACGCTCCATCCGGTGCGATCCCGCGGACGGAGGCTGGACGGTGAGCAGCGAGCTGACGACGAGGTAGGTGGTCACCAGCCCGGCGGGGATGTTCGTCGCCGCCCCGGCTCGCCCGACCGACATAACGACGCCGCTGAGCGACATGACCAGCATCGCGTACACGAAGATTGTGCCGCTTTTCCGGTGGAGCCGCGCACCCTTGACGGCATAAAGCGCGACCAGTCCCGACAGGATGCCGACCACCCCGCCAACGACGTGTAGCGGTATCAAGCTCATGCCGCCGGCCCGTGTCCTTGCCGCCGGCGCCCGCCCGCTGGGGTGTTTGCCATAGCTGTAGACAATCTACGGCTATAGACGTAGAACGTCTACGGCTTGTTCCCGCCTTCTGCTCGCTTTGCGAGCTACGGCGTGCAAGCCCTCGTTGCATCGCGAGCGACGGCCGGGTTATCGGCCAAATATCTGGATCAGGTTGCCGGCATTGTCCTTCACGATCACGTTCGCCCGCTGATTCGGGCGCGCAGGGAACGGTCCGAACGCGATCTCGACATGATGCGCCTTCAGCGTGTCGAGTGTCCGCTCGAAGTCGTCCACGATGAAACCGGTCTTGAACAAGCCGTGCACCAGCAGATCCTCCTTGACCGCCGGCGCGGCCTGACCGAGCGCCACAGCATCGTCGTGCTGAATCAATTCGACGATCAGCCCACCGCCTTCGAGCACTGTCACCGCGGTCTTGTTCGTCTTCGAGATCGGCATGACAACTCGGAGACCGAACGTGTCGGCGTACCACGCCGCGCTTGCCTGTATGTCCGGGACGGACAGCGCGAAGAACGCTCCGCTGGCTGCGACGACGCGCCGGTCAAGCGAGGGATCCGCCGATTGTGCGCCCGACGACAACCATGCCGGAAGCGCGAGCCAGAGCAGGAAGAGAGTTGTAGTCATCGACGTGTGCTCCTCAGGCGATCCAGGACGCGTAGAGCGTCGGCCTTGCGGCTGAATGTACCGATGGCGCTGGACGAATCGCAACGGTTCTGGGACGAGCTGTGACAGGTCGGTGGGGATCCGCTCGCGCGCCACGTGACGTGCGCGACCAGCGCCCAGGTCGGGGGAGTCTAGGACCGCGCGAGCATCGTCTCGCTGTAGACGTTGTAGAGCTCGTCGGAGACGATATCCCACGACCATGTCAGGGCGCACGTGCGGGCGGCGCTGCCGAGGCGGGCCCGAAGCTCGCGGTTGTGGACGAGCATGCGGCCGGCATCCAGAAACTCCCGTTCGCTACGAGCCAGCCATCCCGAGATGCCGTGCTGAATCACGAAGCTCGGTCCTCCCCGCGCCATCGCGAGCACGGCCCCGCCCGACGATTGCATCCAGGACGGCGAGTCCGAACGTTTCCGATTGTGACGGGAAGACAAACAGGTCGAGGCTTGCGTAGGCCCGGGCAAGTTCTTCGCCTTCCAGGACGCCGCAGAAATGGGCGGCCGGCATCGCGCGTTGGAGCCAGGCACGCTCTGCGCCTTCACCGATGACGACAAACTCGCACGCGGAGCCGCTTGTACGAAGGGCCTGCTCGAGCGTTGCCAGCAGCCGGACGTGCTTCTCCGCCGACAGGCGGCCGACGAATCCAATGCGCACGGACGGGCCGTCGACGTGTGGCTGCCCGGGCGCAAACGAACGACTGTCGACGCCATGCTTCATCAAGTAAGTGACCTTGCCGGTCCGGTTCGCCAGCAGCGCCACGAGGTCTTCGTTCGGGGCCAGCAGGACCCGGGGGATTTGGTAAAAGAGCAGGGTTGCTGCGAGCGCCCGCCGCTCGATGGCGGCCCGGAGCCGACCGCGTGCCGCCGACGGCAACCAACCGTACCAGTGGGACGACCGCAGCGCCGCGTATTGATGAAGATTCGTATGCCAGGATCCGACGATCGGGATGTGCATCCGATGGGCGAGCAGCGCACCCAGTTGTCCAACGTCACTTGGGCCGGTGATGTGCACGACGTCGGGCAGGAACGCCGTGAGGGCGGCCTTGACCCTGCGATAGTGCCGCCAGAACAACGGGTCAAACGATAGGTCGTGCTCGAGGCGAAACGCAGCTCGACTTCGCCGGAGCTCCAGCCGCTGCACGGAATCGTGCGCCATGAGCTGTGTGATATCGCCACCGTGCACGCAGAGAAATGGAAAACCGTGGCGGCCGGCATTGGTCTCGAGCGCGCGGCTCAGTCGGGCGATGCCATTGGCCTCGGCGTACGAGTCCGTGAAGAGCGCCACCCTCGCCGGACCGCCGCTCGTGATCATTGGATGATTTCGGTGCCTGACACGTCGGGGAGCGACGCCAGCGTGTCCATGAGCGCGGCCGGACCGATGTGATCGGACATCGACACGCCGGCCAGCCAGACGAGCACCCGCAGGAGTGGCAGGAGCGGCGCACGGGTCGCGATCTCGAAGGCCCGCATCGCCGATCGCACCCAGAAAGGGCCGCCGCCGGGCCAGTGATCCGACATCGGCTGTGTGACGCCCCCGCGCTCGTAGGTCACGCGATCCGTCCAGTGCCGTTGCCCCGCCGGGTAGGTGGGATACATCCTCATCGCGTCGGCCGCCACCGACAGTTTTCGCGAGACCAGCGCGTGTCGGTACTCTGGCATCACGAGGACGACGCTGACGCTCTTCTCGCGGATCTCCCTCACGAAGTCGCCGAATGATGACGCCGTCGTCACGTTGAGCAGGCTGTTCGGTGCGCAGCCGTGACGATCGCCCCCCGAGATCATCGGCAGTGAGAATGCGGTTCCGAGCTTGACCACGCCCCTGTTCTCCCGCCACGACCGGTATCCGTTCAGTTCCAGGGCGTGAATCGTCCCGGCATGGTCTACGAGGAACCTGTGCAGCAGCGAAAGGTGATCGACGGCCCCGATTCCCGCAAGGTCCCAGAGAGGATGATTCAGCACGACCAGCGTCTCCGGATGGCCGTCCAGACGTTCTAACAATCCTGGGAGAAGTGCCGGATCCGGATGCCTGGTAAAGGCCGACAGGGCATGGAAGATGTCGAACACCGACGACGGCGGCAGGTTGTGTACACCGAGATGGAAGAATCCGCGTTGATACGGCACGGTCCACTCGAATGACAACGGAATACAGGGCCGCGCTCCGCCCCCTGGAGGACGAGGCATGCTTCGATGGTGTCGTGGTCCGTAATCGAGACAAACGGAGTAAGCCTGAGCACTCTCCTGATCTGTGCAACTTCTGACGCGAGGACGTCCTCCGGTCGGACCGGTGGCTGCCACCATCCCTTGGTGAAGTCGATCAACTCACCATGCCTGCGCTGATAGGCGCGAATCTCGCTTCGAGCCAACGGCGCCACGAGCGGAATGCGCTCCAGATAGGGTGGCACGACGGTCATGACCTCGCGCGAGCGGTTGGTGTGCGCGTGAAGCGAGACTGCGGCAGTGTACAGGTCCAGCCTCGCGCAGCGGTCTAGCTCGATGATCGTGGTCCCGACTGTTCCCTTAGTCCTTCGTAGTGATGTGGTAGTCGGCATATTGAATTCGAAGGATGTATTCACCCGCGAATCGGATCTGGCTGTGGGTCTCATCCCTGAACGGCAGCCAGAACTTGTCGATCCGCTGGTAGTCGCGTACGAACGGCGCTCGGACGACCCAGAAAGACGGACTCCTGACGGGTTCCCCTTCAATTCGGGCGATCCCGAAATCCTCCTTGTCGATCCACGCCTTGCCGGTGAACAGGTATTTGTCCCTCCGCTTCGGCTTCAGCTCGAGCAGGTAGCACTCACGGCCGTCCCACTGAGCGCTGCCCAGGAGCCGCGCCTCATAGTTGGCGGGCGAAATCGCACTGTCCGCACGTTCTCTGCCGGCGGCTGCCTGCTGCTCCGCGTCCATCAGGCCGCGAAACACGCGTGTGTGGATCCACCCGACGCCGTTCGCCGAAACCGTCTTGAACCTCTTCGTCGACGGAGCGACGAACTGCATCGAGACGATCATCGCGGCGTCGATATCGTGGCCGGCCTCGAAGACCGAGTACCGGCGCGTGGCCGAATAGGATTCAAGGGCGGCAGCGCGAGCGGCGTTGGCCCGTTCGACCCGGTCGAAGATGTCGGCAGCGGTCGACACCCGTTTCTCTGCGGTCTGCGCAGCGGCCTGCTCGAGCAGCGGCAGCTGAAGGACCAGAGAGATCGCGACGGCGTGGAGGGCTCGCTTCATCGTCAATGTGGTTGTGGCTCGCGCGCGGGCCACAGGAAACACACCGCGCCGATGACGGCGGCCGGCACATAGAGGACAGCGTGCATCGCCAGGACAGGCAGAACGGTGCGTGCCCGATCGACATTGAAGAACGCCACCAGTCCCAGCTGGCAGACGGCGTGGAATCCGCCGATCGCGCCCGGGGTTGGAACCATCCCGCCGATCGTGATGAGACCCAGGACGAGGAAGCCGGCCGCGAACGACACCGGTAATCCGACGGCGACCAGCGACATCCATGCGCTCATCGCGGTCAGGGCCGAGGCCAGCACGGAGTAGGCGCCGACCGCGGCGAACCGGCGTGGCTCATTCAGAATCTGGAGGCCAGCGGTAAAGCTCGCGAACCTCGCTGTCGAGCGCGGGAGAAACCTGAGCGCGGCCAGGCCCGCAACCGCCAGCAGCGCACATACCGTGAGCACGCGGGCGAGCCTCGACCAGTTGAGCCCCGTTCTCGCGAGGCCTGCGATCCGCACCCAGAACAAGGCGGGGACGAACAAGGCGAGTACGCCGAGCGCGTCAAGGAGCCATTCCACCGTCACAGTCGCAAACGTGGTGCGAAAGTCGAGACCTTGTCTCCTGCTCAGCAGAAGCGGTCGAAAGATCTCCGCCGTCTGCATCGGGGCGACGGCGTTGACCGCCATGCCCATCATCGTGATGCCGATGATTCCGCCCAGCGGTACGGCGTGGACGGGCGCGAGCAAGGCCTGCCACCTCAGCGATCCGACCACGAGCGACGCGAGTCGCAGCACCGTTGCCCCCGCGAGCACGAGCCACGCAATCGATCGGGCATCTTCAGCCAGCACGCGCCACTCGGTGTTGCGCAGAAAGAAGGCCAGGAGGGCCAGGCCGGCTCCGTAGCTGAGGATCGTGCGTACCCAGAACCGCGAGAGAGTATCCACGCGCCTACTGCGCAAAACGGCGTACTCCACTGAGTGGAGAGGACCGCAACCCGGCAAGCAGGTCCATGTAGGTGACAGGCTGGTGATGCCGCAATTGATCCCGGATCATCGAGACCACGTGCGCGAGGCGTCCGCCGTGATCGATGCACGGAGGATGAAGAATCATTCGAGCGACCCGATAGCGCGCGAGCGCCGGAGATAGGAGCCGTTGAAGTCCGATGCCGACGTCCTCGTTGAGATGACCCGGACCGAAGACCAGGCTTGGAGCCCAGTGCGAGTGACCGGCCGAGAGATCTATGAATCGTTGGTAGGAATTCGTGTACTGAAAGCCCAGATCCCGTGCCGCCTGCATGCCATCCTCGTTGATCAGCCACGAGGGTGCGACGAACCCTTCGGCCCGGATACCCGCGTCCGTCAGCAGAGTCTTGCCGCGCGCGATCCGATCAAGCGCTTCCCAGTAGCTCAGCGAAAGAAACTCGCCTTCGCCCCGCGTGAACCACCGATGCTTGAAGCGCTCGCTCCGGTCTCTCGGCGGCCTCGCGTCGAGATGGTCGTAACCGTGCAGAACGATTTCATCCCCTTCGTCCTGCCGCTGGCGCAACCAACTCGAGAACCCGTGGTCCTGGTCGATCCGCCATTGGCCGTGATAGTTAGGCACGACGAGCAGGCTGCGGCGCGGTACGCCGATCGTCGTGAGCAGGTCGAGGATCCGATCGACCCGCTCACGGTGAGGTGGTGCGACGTCATGCACCGACAGCACGAACTGGTTCGGCACGCTCATCTCTCCGCTCCTGCGGGCGCCCGATCGCCGACGAGCTCGCGATAGAGCCTGAAGTACTGGTCGAACACAGAGTCCCAGGAGAACGTCCTGGACGCGAAGGCATGGCAGGCGTCGCTCATGGCGGCCGAGGTCTCTCTCGCCACCATCGAAATCGCCTCTGCCAGTTCGGCCACGTCGCCGGACTTCACAAGCATGCCAAGATGCGGCGGAACCACTGCCATCGTCCCGCTGCCCAGGATGCCGACAACGGGCAGGCCGCTGGCGAGCGCCTCGAGCGTCGCCATCCCGAACGTTTCGTGACGCCCCGGAATCACGAACAGATCAGATGACGCGTAGGCGAGAGCGATCTCAGCTCGCGACTCGATGTGTCCGAGGTACCGCACGTGGGAGCGCGCCGCGGCGTATCGCCTAACCTCGCCGGCGCCAGGCCCGTCGCCCGCGACGATCAGCACGAACTTGCGCGGTGGCAGCCGCTCAAAGGCGGCGAAGAGGACGTCGAGCTCCTTCTCGGGGCTCAGGCGACCGGCGTAGAAAATCGCCGTCTGATCCGGTTCGATGCGGAGGCGATTTCGGAACGTCGGGTCACGCCGGGCCGGGTGGAATACTGTCGCGTCCACGCCGCACGGTAGACAACGGATGCGGCGCACGCCGAGACACTGCTTGACGCGGTCACGCATTCCGGGGTTGAGGGCGATGGTAACGGTGCAGTGCCGATAGATGAGTCCTTCGTAGGACGCCACCAGCCGTTCGACGCTGGAGGCGATAGCGGTGCCGGCGTTGCGCGCCCAATGGCGTGCGCACGCAGGCACGTCCGTGTGGTAGATCCCGACTATCGGAACACGCCGACGCCGAGTGGCGAGGAACGCGGCCCACGGCAGGGTGTACTGGCAATTCAGCTCAATGAGGTCCGGCGACTCCTGCTCGATCAGCTTGGCGATGCGACCGATGTTGATACCGAGGCGGATACCTGGATATGAGGATGGAATGCCGCGCACGACGATCAGTTTCGAGCGGCCGTGCGTACTGGTGCAGTCGGCCTGGCCGGGCACGATGACAACGTGATCGATTTGGGGGTGACGGCTGACGTAACCGATCTTGCTGGTGATATAGGTCCTGACGCCGCTGCCCGACGACAACGAGAACAACGCGAGGTCGCAAATCTTCATGACGGCGGCGTGCTACTGCCAACCAACGATTGATGCGATCATGAGGCGCTGGGCAATGTGCCGCGTCACCGCGAGACCCTGTGGCCCTGCCGATCGTGGTTCCGACCTCCCGTGCACGTAAGAGGGGGGCACACGTGAAAATCCTTCGACGCTCCGGTGGTTCGAAGGATCTTGCGCAGTAGGGGTCTCTAACGGTTGCTCCGAGTCTGACCGGGGCCTGGCAATCCTCCTGGAGGCGGATCGACGACTCACATGGCCGGGCGCGACTGGGATCTCGCACGCCGGTTGCGTGCTGGGGAGGAACGCGCCTTTGAGGAGTTCTTTGCGGAGTACTTTCCGCGGCTCTATCGCTTCGCGCGCGTCCGCCTTGGCGGCGATGAGGACGCGGCCGAGGAGGTGGCGCAAACGACATTGATCAAGTCACTGGCGAAAGTGAGCACCTATCGCGGTGAAGCCGCGTTGTTCACGTGGGTCTGTGCAATCTGCCGCCGGGAAATCGCCGTCTGGTTCGCGCGGACGAGGAACACCTTCCATCAGTCCCTGGCCGACGATGCCTCGGAGATGCGAGCTGTGCTGGATGCCATCGCCGCTCTGACGGGAGATGATCCCGAGCGGGAGTACCAGCGGCGCGAACTATCGCGTGTCGTCCAGGTCACCCTCGACCACCTGCCCGGCCGTTATGGGGAAGTGCTGGCGTGGAAATACATTGAGGGCACGTCGGTGGAGGAGATCGGGAGACGACTCGGCCTCGGTTACAAGGCTGCCGAATCGCTCTTGACCAGAGCGAGGCAAGCGTTCCGGGAAGCGTTTGCGCTCGTGAATACAGGCTCTCTCCAGCGGCCGTCATGGAGGAGCGGTGATTGACGAGGAAGACGTAACGGCTCAACTGCTGCGGCTGGCCGGAGCGCCGCCGGACCCGCCGGCCGACCGGGCGGAGCGCGTTCGCCAGACGGTGCATCGGGAGTGGCGAGCAGACCGCCGCCGACGAACGATTCGCCGCAGCGCGGCCGCCGTAATCGCGACGCTTGCCGTCGCGGCGTCGCTCACGATCGTTCTGCGGACGACGCCTCCTCGCTTCACGACAGCGCGTCCGCCCGAGCGCGCCATTGCTGCAGGTGAACGCATTCTGGGCCAGCCACTCGTGCGCCGGCAACGCGGTGAGTCCCAGCCGCTGTCCGTCGCGACACCAGTTTACGCCGGTGACGTGATCGAGACCGACAGAGCATCGAGGGCATCGCTGCGAGCGTCCGATGGCAGCTCCGTGCGGATTGACCAGGAATCGCGCGTTCGCCTGACCGCCCCTGCAGTGATCGAGCTGGTCGCGGGTGCCGCGTATGTCGCGACCTCTGATGGATCGCGCGGCTTCGAAGTCCGTACGCCAATTGGCGCCGTCCGTGATGTGGGCACGCAGTTCGAAGTGCGCCTCATCGATTCAACACTTCTCCTTCGCGTGCGGACCGGCAGGGTCGAGATCCGCCGGGGCGCCAGCGTGACGGCGGCCGGCGGCGGCACGGAAGCGACGGTGACCACGAGCGGTATCGCCATTCGGCAAGTCCCGCCGTATGGATCCGAATGGGCGTGGACGACGGCATTGGCACCGTCCTTTGCGATTGAGGGCCGTCCGCTTCGTGCTTTCCTCGAGCATACGGCCGCCGAAGAAGGCTGGATCCTTCGGTATGCCGACCCTGCCGTGGCAGAAGCTGCCGGGCGCATCACCCTGCATGGATTGGTTGACGGACTCCGGGCCGAGGAAGCGCTGAGCGTCGCCTTGGCCACGAGCGGCTTGCAGTACGCTTGCGCGCGGGCGAGCTGTTCGTTTCGAGGCCGGCGGACGCGCGGTAGAATCATCATGATATGCGCTGCGTCGCGCGTGTTGTCGCATTGGTGCTTTGTTGCGCCGGAGCTGCGGCCGCCGACCAACAGACCTTCCAAGGCCGGCGTCTGGACGAGGCGCTCCGCCTCTTGCAGCAGGCCGGACTCCCGATTGTATTCAGCTCGGGAATTGTCACGCCGACCATGCGCGTGGGGGCCGAGCCCCGCGCGACCACTCCAAGGCAGCAACTCGACGACTTGCTCGAACCACACGGCCTCAAAGCGACCGAGGGTCCGGGTGGTGTGATTCTCGTTGTTCGAGCGCAGGCGTTGCCGGCGCCTCGCGTGACGCCGAGCATACCCCGTCGACGCCTGGAAATGCAATCCGAGAAGCCAAACCCCCGAGTTCCGGGCGATCACCTGTCGAGTACTCCGACCGTGTAACGGTGACCGGATCGCGGGACGAGCCTGCAGATTCGGCCGTGCCGCCAACCAGCGTGGACGGCAGCGGCCTTCAATCGGCCACCAGCGTGCTTCAAGGTGGTGGGCTGGAAGCGGCGCACGCGATGCCAGGAGTTGCGGCTGTCGACGATTTTCGCACCGACTTCTCGGTGCGGGGCAGCCCTACCGGCAGATCGGCATCGTCGTCGATGGCGTGGCGACCGACTGGCTGCAACACAGCGTGTCCGGTCGAGACGACGCCGGCTCGGTGTCCATGTTCGGGAGCGACATCCTCGAGCGGGCGACGCTGGAGACCGGCGCGTATCCGCGACGGTACGACGACGCGCTGGGTGCCGACCTCGTGTGACGTCAAGGAAGGGTCTCGGGACTCGACGCGTTTCCGCGTCACGGCCGGAGGCACCACCGTGGGATTCAGCGGCGAAGGCCCGATTGGGTCGACGGGCGAGGCTCGTGGATTGCGGGTGTACGCAACAGCTATCGCTCGTGGCCACCGGGGTCACCGTCTCGGAACGATGTCGGGTTCGCGTTCGCGGACGTGCACGGGAAACGTGGTCTGACGACATCTCTCCTGCGCAACAGTTCAGCGTCACGGCGCTCGGCGGCCGATCGACGCTGGACCCGTGGATGAGGCGTATACGAGATTCTTTGGCGATGGGACGGATGGGGCAGGGCTCGTCACCGTGGGCTGGCGATCGACATTCGGCGCGCACACCGTCATCCGCCAACAACTGTTCTACGTTGGTCAGGACCTCGTGAGCACGTTGCACACGGGTCAGCTCGCCGACCGCAGCAGCAATCGCGCGCTTGGCTATCGCATCCAGGCGCTACACCCGCTGTGGGGCGGTTTGCTCGAGGCCGGCACCGAAGTCTCCCGGCTGTCTGGGGTGCGGGACCTCGAAGCAACCGATTCGGCCGCGTCGCGCGACGCGTTCGGCGCAACCTGGGCAACGCACGCAGCGTATGCGAACTTCACCCGGGCGACCTCCTCCGGCCTATCATTCGAGCTGGGCGCTCGCGCCAGCGAGTCAACGCTCGTCCACCAGCGCGCGCTCGCTCCATGGGCTCTCGGCGCGTGGCGCTTAGAGCCCAGATGGACGTTCAGTGTATCCGCCGGCGCCTCACGCCAGTTCCGGATCTGGACGCCGCTCTGGGCGTGGCCGGATCATCGAATCTGCTTCCGGAACAGGCCACGCATGTCGATCTCGGCGTCGAGGAGAAGCTAGCGGGCGGCCTCCGCTGGCAGGCGACGCTCTTCAACCGCATCGAGCACGACGGGCTGCGACCGCCAGACCTGCAACCGAGGCTGGTGCAGGGGCTGCTGGTCGCACCACCGGGGCCGGGCGACTATCGAAACTCGCTCCATGGCCTGTCGCGAGGCCTCGATCTGCTCGTCGCCGGCGAGGGGACCGCCCGGTTGTCGGGATGGATGTCGTATACCTATGCGCTCACGCGCCAGACGGACGTCGAGACCCTGGAAACCTTCTGGAGCGATTTCGACCGACGCCACGTCTTCAATGCCGCCGGTCGATTCCAGATCGGCGATCAGTCGAGTGCCGGGCTCGTACTGCGAGCGGCATCGGGTGTCCCCATTCCCGGATACTTCGCGCTGAGCAACGGCACGCTTGTCGCCGGCGAAAACCGCAACCAAGAGCGTCTGCCTCCGTACGTGCGTCTCGATGCGCGGCTGCAGCGGACGTTCTTTTCGTCCCGACACCCCTTGATCCTTTTCGGCGAAGTCGTCAATGCGCTGAACCGGCGCAATCTGGGAACAGCCGACGGGTTCATCCAACCCGTCACCGCCAACGCGATCGGCTTCTCGCGTCCGCTTCTGCCGCGGCGCGCGTCGCTCGGGATCGAAATCGACCTGTCAGGTGATACAACGTTAGACTCTGACGCATGGCGGCCGACCCCGTGCGGATGGCGTGGCAGGGCTCCCGCAGTTTTCTGGAGTCCGTAATCCAGGATCTGCGCTATGCACTTCGAACGTGTCGCCGCAGTCCGGGGTTCACGCTGATCGCCGTTTTGACGCTGGCGATTGGCATCGGCGCCAATACGGCGATTTTTTCACTCGTCGACGCCGTCCTCCTCACGCCGTTGCCCTTTCCCGATCCATCCCGCCTCGTGCTGTTCATGACGACGGGCCCCGACGGCGACTACGCGTTTGCATCCCAGGCGAAATTCAACGCGTGGCGGACCCTCACCTCGACCTTCGACAACATAGCGGCGTTCGACGTCACCCTCGTCAACATTCCTGCCGGAGAGCATTTCGAACGCGTCATGGTGGGGAAGGTCAGCGCGAGCTTCTTCCCGCTGTTCGGCGCACGGACACAGCTAGGGCGGCCGTTCTCGACCAGTGAGGATGCGCCGGGCGGGACCAAGGTCGCCGTGGCCAGCGACGCCTTCTGGACGCGCCGGTTTCAGCGCGGTAGTGCCATCGGACGAACGCTGCAGCTGAATGGGGAGTCGTACACCATCGTCGGGATCCTGGAGCCGACCTTCGACGCCGCCATCATCACCAACCTGCACGACACCGGCCCGGACGTTTACGTGCCGCTGCAGATCGATCCCGCGAGCACGGATCGCTCCGCCAGCCTCTACGTCGGCGGCCACGTTCGCCAGTCGGTGTCGCTCGCCGAAGCACAGTCGCGAGTTGCCGCTGCGGCGGCCGACCTCAGGTCCAGATTTCCGACCTACATTCGCGCCGGTGACGGCGCGACCGTCACGCCGTACCAGACCCTGCTCAGACGCAGCGATCGCGGCCCGCTGTTC
This sequence comes from uncultured Acidobacteriota bacterium, assembly GCA_963771415.1. Classification (GTDB taxonomy): domain Bacteria; phylum Acidobacteriota; class Vicinamibacteria; order Vicinamibacterales; family 2-12-FULL-66-21; genus CAWAZT01. Next base: position 267,448 of record CAVYTI010000003.1, read on the forward strand.
GTCCTGACCGGCGCCGTCGGCCTGGTACTGCTGATCGCGTGTGCGAATCTCGCGAATCTGATGCTGGCGCGAGGAGTGGCCCGCACGCGGGAAACCGCCGTGCGCGTGGCTCTCGGAGCGACACGACGTCGAATCGTTCAACAACTGTTGTTGGAGAGCCTGCTGCTCGCCGGCATGGGTGGCGCGGCGGGACTCCTGGTCGGCCGGACGGCGATTCGCGCGGCCATCGTGCTGGCAGGCCCGACCATCATCCGCGTCGGCGTCACAGATCACGGCGTTCCGATTCACCTGCGGGTTCTGATCTTCACGAGCGCAGTAACCGTGGCGACCGTACTCGCTTTCGGGCTGATACCGGCGGTGATCGGATCGCGCGTCGATCCCGGTCGTCGCATCAATGACGCAGACAGCCACCGCGGATCGGGGCGTCACCACCGGCGCCTCGGGGGATTGGTGACCGCCTGCGAGCTGGGCATGGCGGTCGTGCTCCTGACGGGTGCGGCGCTCTTCATTCGGACATTTGCGAACCTCGAACAGGTTCGTATGGGCTTCGAGACCCATGGCGTGCTGGCGCTGCAGTTGACACGCGACCCCATGAGCCGTGGCACTGCCGCACTGGCCCGAACGATTCGCACCGGACAGGAGCGGCTGCGGGGCATTCCGGGTGTCCTTGCGGCGACAGTCAGTTGCTGCCCGCCGTTCGACAACGGCGACAATTCGCTGCGCTACGTCATCGACGGAAGGCCGCTCGACGGCCTCTACCACGGCATGGGACAGTGGCGGCCCGTCGCGCCGGCGTACTTCGAGACGTTGAAGGTTCCCGTGCTGCGCGGGCGAGCGTTCACCGACCGCGATTCGGCGGACAGCCCAGGTGTGGTGATCATCAACCAGGCGATGGCGGACAAGTGGTGGCCACACGGCGACCCGATCGGCCAGCGGCTGACGCTCGGCCGGGGCATCGGCGGCATATGGGAGGAACCCTCCCGCGAGATTGTCGGCATCGTCTCAAACGTGCGCGACGCGGCCCTGGATCGAGAACCGGAACCGGCCAACTACGTACCGATCGCACAGTTGGCCGACGGTGTTTCGAGTCTCATGGACGAAGTGACGTGGCTCGTGCGGACCCACGATGCTTCCGAGTCCCTTCGCCTGCGCATCGAGCAAACCATTCAGCAGGCGAGCGGCGGCATGCCCGTCACCACCGCGCGACCTCTGGACACGATCAAACCGCAAGCGGCAGCGCGGGCCGCGTTACGGATGTGGCTCATGAGCGTCTTCGCCGGCGTCGCGCTGCTGCTGGCCGCCATCGGAGTCTACGGGGTCATGGCGTACGCCGTCCGTCAACGCACGCGCGAGATCGGGATTCGGATCGCGATCGGTGCGGAACCGAGGGATGTGACGCGGATGGTCGTCCTCACCAGCCTGAGGTATTCGCTCCTGGGGATTGTCGGAGGAGTTGCATGTGCCGTCTGGGTCAGCCATCTCCTGACGGCCTTCCTGTTCGGTGTCACGCCGTGGGATCCGATGGCGCTCTCCACCGTGGTCATCATGCTGACACTCACTGCGGCCCTTGCCGCGTGGTTCCCAGCACGATCCGCCGCACGCATCGATCCGGTGATTGCACTTCGGCCCGAATAGCCGGCCAGACCGACCACGTCCGGCGCGCGTCCTACCTCACCACGATCACCAGTTGCTGCCGGACTTGATTCCCGTCGCGGCCGAGTGCTGTGAGCTGGTAGGTCGTCGTCCGCGCCGGCGCAACGCGAAGACACGTCAGCGAGCTCGAGGGAGTTACGTCGCCGATGCCCGGTTCAACCCGCGCGCTCACGGCGTCGGCCACGGCATAACAGAGCTTCGTCGGGCCAATCGCGAATGAGCTAGGCCGTGGGCTGAAGATGAGGATGCTCGGAGCCTGAGCCGAGGCTTTGTCCAGCGGCGTACTTTGCACGCTCGCTTCAGTCCAGGGTCGGGCCGCACTGTTGGCAGCGACGGAAGTCGATGCGGCCTGGCGCGTTGCAAACAGGGAAGTCACCGCCGTCAGGTCCAGCGATCTCCATACCTGATCCGCATTTGCCCAGTAGGAGAGACCACCGAGAACCGCGAGAAGCACCGCGGCGACGGCCAGCGCGCCACGGCGTCGCGTCTTCGGGAAGCGCGCCGCAACCGCGGACCCCTCCTGCAACGGCAGCGAGTCGAACTCGAATCGTTCATCGACCGCCTGCGCCGGCTCGACCGCCGGCTCGACCGCGGGAACGAGAACGAGGCTCAGATTGTGCCGGGTTGCCGCGGCCGCGTCGAGTTCATCAAGCGACTCGCGCAGTTTCAGCGCGTCGCTCAAGGTCGAGCGCGCGCCCCGTGTCTCGCCGACACAGAGGGCTCGAGTCCCGATTTCGTGAAGCACCCACGCTTCTGACGACCGATCGCCAGTAGCCTTCGCCGCGAGGAGACACTGCTCGAGCACCAGGGCCCAGGCGTCCCAGCGCACGCCGGCGACGAGCGCGCCTTCCAGAATCTGGCCGAGGCGAAGCGCGTCCCCCCAGCGGCGAGCCTTGGTCGCGCGCAGCTGCACGCGCCGGAGCGCTTCGGATTCCTCGAGCAACACGCTGGAGTCTCGCCGGTATCGCTCGGCCCAGGCGGTGTAGTACGTGATCGCGCGATTGACCCAGGGGTTCAGATCGTCCGTTCGTCGCAGTCGATCGCCGACGCCATCGGCGAGCCGATGCCCCGATTGGTGGCTCAGGACGAGCGCCCGATGAACGAGCGTGGCCAGCGGCGACTCGATGTCAGCGATCTCCGCGATGCCGGAAATGTGGTGCGCCTGCATCGGCACGCCCGGAAGGGCGGCCAGCACCAGCAGGATGCGCCGCTGCTTCTGGTCGATTGATGCGAGCGATTCGCTGATCAGGGTTTCGGACGCGAACTCGAGCGACGCGGCGTCGAGTGCCCCTCCGCGATCGCGCACGATGCCAGCGACCTGCAGGATTCGAAGCGGGTGGCCTTGCAGCGCCGCGCAGAGATTCGCGGCTACGCGTCGCTCGCTGACGTCGAGCGGACGCGCGATTTCCCGTTCGAGAAGCATGACGGCCTCGTCGACCGGCAAGCCGTGCAGCGCGAGGCTGTGCACCTCGCTGCACAGGCGCCGCTCGCGTGTCGCGACGACGAACCCGGACCGCGGGGCGATATCAATGAGCTGTTCCAGTTCCTGCCGGTTCAGGCGAACGTCGTCGATCAGGATCAGCGCCCGCCTTTCCTGAAGCGCGCGCCGGATCTCGGCCGTGATTGGCTTGGAGATCTCGTCGCTCTCGTAGAACGCGTCGAAGATCTGCTGCTGCAGATCGGCCGACGGCTGCTGCCGGGCGGCGAGGTAGACGATGCCGTCTGTGAAGGCAGCGGCGGCCGGATGGTACGCGACGGCCCGAAGCAGAGCCGTCGTGCCGATGCCCGAGCCGCCTCTGATCTCCACGGGAAGTCCGCCCTCGAGCGCCGTGAAGATCTCGGCCAGCTCCGGCCGTCGGCCGATCAGGCCGCGCATCGATCGCGGGCGGACGAGGACGGGTGTCGAGCGGGGATGCGCGTGGATGCGCCGGGAGAGCGGCGCCTCGCACACCAGCGCGCCGTGCGGGCCGCCGATATGGAGCACATATCGGCCGACCGCCACCTGAGCGGTGATCGCGCCGTGCAGCGAGGGGCCCTCTGCTGTAATGGCCATATCATAGCAGTCCGCCGTCACTCGCGCGGAGGTCAGCAGTTCCGGCACCTCGCGACGATCAGGGTCATATCGTCGTGCTGTTCGTGCGGACTGAAGCGGCGGACGCCGTCGTAAATGGCGGCGACCAGCTCTCGCGGCGGCAGGTCACGATGGGTCTGGAGCGTCTCGACGAGCCGTGCCTCCCCGAACTCGTCGTCTGTGGCGTCGAACGCCTCGGTGATCCCATCCGTGTAGATCGCCAGAAGATCTCCCGCGGAGAGCCGGAGTTCCGCGGTCCGGCATTCCCATGTGGAGAACAGGCCCAGCACCGTGGCCGTGGGCTCGAGCCGTTCGACCGCGCCGGCGCGTCGAAGCACGAGCGCCGGCAGGTGGCCGCAATTGGCGTAGCGCAGGCGTCCCGCTCGGTCGTCGAACTCCGAATAGAAAAAGGTGGCGTACGCGTTGTCGGCGGTACTCTCGTAAAAGAGCCGGTTCACGGTCCGCAGAAAGCGCTCGGGTTGATCGACCGCGGTCGCGCATTGACTGCGCAGATTGGCTTGAAGGTTGGCCATCAGCAGCGCGGCCGGCATGCCCTTGCCGGCGATGTCGCCGATGACCAACCCGAGACGGTCCTGCCCCAGATCAAGAAAATCGTAATAGTCGCCGCCCACGCGGCGCGTCTGCACGCAAGCGCCGGCGTACTCCAGCGTCCGCATCGCCGGCAGTCGCTGAGGAAAGAGGCGGGCCTGCACCTGCATGGCAATCTCGAGCTCGTGGGCGACGCGCTGCTCGGCCTCCAGCTTCTCGGCGGCGGCGCGACGTTGCGCTTCAACCGCGCGGCTCACCTCGTCGAAGCTGACCAGAGCAAACGAGTTCCGATCGACGTCCTCGAAGCGCGTGAAAACCCCGCCCCACGCCGATCGGTCGTGCCCGAGTGTCGTGGCCACTGAAGATCGATCGACGTCAGCGCTGGTCTGCTCGTAGACAACCCGTCGAAGGCGCGGTGCGCTTCGGAAGCGAACGCCTCGCCGGCGCCACTCGGTGTAGGTGCCGGGCACATCCTCGGTCACGAACACCACCTGTGTCGCGCGGCCGACGAACCGGGCCTGTGGTGAGTCGGGTTTGGCCTGGATCAGGGTGAGCACAGCCGTGCCATCCGGCGGAGCGACGGCCAGCAACCGCTCCCCCGACCCGACGCGAGCGTCGAAGGCGATCCGGAATCCGAGCGTGTTCAGATAGAAATCAAGGCTGCGCTCCTGGTCCTTGACGTAGATGTTCACGGCGTGGACACGAAGGTAAGGATCCGTCATGGTCAGCGTCGCTCGTGTGTCGTGATCGACCACTGCTATTCTACGGGAACGACGTGGAGAGGGAGGCGCGCGCGGAGATCCTGGCAGCGAGATGCACGGACCTTCCGCGCTTGTTCGCGACAAGGCAGCAACCGAGCCCCGTGCTGGAGTGGTCTGCTCAGATCAGACCGCGTGACGCCGGCGTGAACCGCGCGAGCGGCCCGTGGACCTGCCACGCGCGGTTGAGCGGCCTGGCACACAACTCGCGCCGACCGGCTACCGCTCGAACGTGAAGGAAAGGTACATCAGTCTGCCCTCACGCTGGACTTGCAGAGTGACCGGCGCACCGGGTGTGAGCTGGCGCAGGGCGTCGCGCAACTCCTGGAGCGTCGAGATTTTCAGGTTGTTCAACCGGCGAACGACATCCTTCGGCTGCAGCGGCACATCGCCCGCGCCGCCGGCCGTGCGCGCGACGACGATGACGCCGTTGGGATCTCTCAGCCCTGTAGCGGACGCAGCGATACGCGGATCGATCTCGACGCCGAGGATGCCGAGTTCTGGAACCAGGTTTTTCTCCGGATCGGTCAGCCCTGACACGGAATCGAAGTCGCTTCGCACTTCCACAGGCGTGACGCTCAGCGTCTGCTGCTTCCCTCCGCTCATCACCTCCAGCCGCACGGGATTCGTCGAATCCCGGAGCCGGAAGTTGTAGACGACCGTCGGAAGGTTGTCCGCCGGCTCGCCGTCCACGGTCATGAGGACGTCGCCCACTTTCAGCCCGGCGGCTTCGGCGGGACCGCCCGGCCAGACATCCGAGACGATGACGCCGTAGTCGCGCGGCAGTACGAGTGAAGCCGCCATGGTCGGCGTGATCGTCTGCAGGCTCATCCCGACCTCCTGCCGTCGCAGGTGGCCGAATTGTCTCAGTTGGCGGACGGCGGTCCTGGCCGTCGCGCTTGGAATCGCGAAGCCGAGGCCCTCGTTTCCGCCGGACTGCGAGACGATGAACGTGTTGATGCCGACGACTTCGCCACGGATGTTCACCAGCGGGCCGCCCGAGTTCCCGGGATTGATGGGCGCGTCGGTCTGAATGTAGATGAGCGGCGAATCAGGATCGACCTGGCGCGCCACCGCCGAGACCAGGCCGTGGGTCATGCTGTTGCGCAAGCCGATCGGGCTGCCGAACGCAAAGACCATTTCCCCCTGACGGAGATTGGTGTACGTCGCCAGCGGCAGCGCCGGCAGCTTCATATCATCCACTTTGAGCAGCGCCAGGTCCAGCTCGGTGGCGATGCCAACGATGCGCGCGGAGAGGAGCGATGCCCGTCCGGCCAGGGCCGTCGCGATCGTTCCATCGGCGTCGCCGACGGGCACGACGATCTGGACGCGCCGCGCGCCGTTGACGACGTGGGCGTTCGTCAGGATGTAGCCCTCCGGATCGATCACGAATCCCGACCCGGTCGACCGCTGCCTGCCAACGACCACGTTGGCGTCGCCCGGCGCCCCTTCGGCCCGCGCGCCATAACTGCTGACGAGGATCTGCACCACGCTTGGCCAGACTTTCTTCGTCAGCGCATCCATCGATTCGTTCAATCGGACGAGCGGATCCGGCGGCGGCGGCGCCTTGGGGACCGGCTTCTGTCCTGACTGGGCGGAGGCGGCGACCGGCGAGAGGAGAAGCAACACCGGGAGCATCGAAGCGATTCGCCCGAACGGTCGACGAAGCAATGTCATGGGGAGTGTCCTCGGGAGATCACCAGACTACAGATACTTCAGGAT
>CAVYTI010000004.1:0-465000 GCA_963771415.1 uncultured Acidobacteriota bacterium
GCAGACCGGATCCTTCTTCAGCGGAGTGTGGCTTGAAAATTCTCGCGCCATTACAGCGGTTAGCACCCATCTTCTTCATGAGCGCCATGAAGCGCGGCTCGGAGCGGAGGGGATCGAAGATGGAATCCCGTCCGAGCCACGCCATCATCTGAGAATCGGCGGCGAACGCCCGCTCGAGGTCGTCGAGCGCGCGCTGGTGATCGCCAAGACCGAGGTGCACGAGCGCCAGGTTGAACGGCAGGACCTCCACCGCGCGACATCTTCTTGAGGTCCTCGAATTCGGCCATCGCGCGCGGGCGATCGCCTGACCTCGCCATAGGCGTAGGCGAGCCACGCGGTGACAAACGGCGGCGACTCCATCGCCTTGGCTTTTTTCAACGACGGTATGGCGTCGCGTGAATTCCCGGCATCGAGGTCGGCCCACCCGTCAATCATGACGGGAAAGAAGAACGTCGGATCGAGATCGGCTGCTCTTCCGGCCTGCTCCTTCGCGGCCTCGTAGCTGCCCTGAAAGATGAGCGCGAGTCGCATCGATCAGGATCTGGGGAGAGAGCGGATCGAGTTCGATCGCGCGTGCGCCCTCGGCGATCGCTTCGTCGAACCGTCCCTGGAACGCCAGCGCCAGGCCGAACTGATCGTGCGCAAAGGCGTAGTTGGGGTTGAGCGCGAACGCCCGCCGGAATTCGCGCTCGCAGCCGCCCAGTCGTACTCGTAGAACAGCTTGAAGACGGCCAGCGACGTGTGCGCTTCGGCGGAATTGTCGTCGAGCTGCGACCGCTTTCTCGGCGGCCGCTTTGGCCTTCGGCCTCGCTTCCGTGGCCGTGAGGAAGCCTTCGTTGTATCCCGCCCAGAGGTAGGCGTCCGACAGTCCCGAGAACGCCGGCGCAAAAGTCGGACTCAACCTGACGGCCTCTTCGAACTGCGCGATCGCCTTCTGCAGGTTCTCGTCGCTCGGTCGGTTGAAGAAGTACCGGCCCTTGAGATACGCGTCGTGCGCCTCGGGATTCACGCTGGGCGCGGCGGCCAGCCGCGACTGCTCGCTCGGCGTCAGCTGCACGTTGATCTCGCCCGCGATGGCCGACGCCAGTTCAGCCTGGAGCGCCAGCACATCGCTCGAACTGCGCTCGAAGCTCTTGGCCCACAGATGTTTGTCCGCCCGCGCGTCGATCAACTGGGCCGTGATCCGCACCTTGTCGCCGGCGCGCACACCGATCCTTCGACGACCGCGTCCACGTTGAGCTCTGGCGATCTCCGGCGTCGGCGGCCGATCCTTGCCCGTGAACTGCATCGCCGATCCGCGCGAGATCACGCGCAGCTGGCTGATCGTCGCCAGGTCGGCCGTCAGTTCGTCGGTCATCCCTTCGGCGAAATAGTCCTGGTTGGGATCGCCTGAGTAGTTGTCGAGCGGCAGCACGGCGATCGATCGAATGACGCCAGGCGCCAGGCGCGGAGAGCGTCGAGCGCAAGACTCCGGAACGCACGAGCCCGATCGCCGCCGCGGCAGACGATGATGACGAGCGCGCCCACGGCAAGCGGCTTCCGGAGAGCCGTCGCGCCGCCACCGGCTTTCGGTGCCGCGCGACTTCCGTGGGAGCCGCGGCCAACGCCGCCAAATCGGCGCGCACGTCCGCGATGGACGCGTAGCGATCCGCAGCATCCTTCGCCAGCAGACGATTGAGGAAACGCGTCATCCTCGGCGGCATGTCGGCGCCGAGCGCAGGCGGTTCGCGCAGCACGGCCGAGAACGTTTCCATCATCGATGGCTGGCGGAACGGATGGCGCCCGTCGATCATCTCGGCCAGGATCACGCCGAAGGAAAAAAGGTCAGATCGCACGTCGAGCGGCAGGCCCTTGACCTGCTCCGGCGACATGTAGTCGGGCGTGCCGACGATCATGCCGTGTGCGGTCAGTTGGGCGGCGTCGATTTCGCGCGTGGCCGCGTCGGGCGGCGGCAGATCCTCGATCCGCTTCGCGAGGCCGAAGTCCATGACCTTCACGTGGCCCTGCTCGGTGAGCATGATGTTGGCGGGCTTCAGGTCGCGATGCAGAAACCCGCGGGCATGCGCTTCCTGAAGGGCCTCGGCAATCTCGCCGGCCACTCGCAGGGCTCCGGCAGCGGCATGCGCCGCTCGGACAGCCGCTGTTGCAGGGTCGTGCCCGGCGATGTACTCCATCACCAGGAACAGGGCATCGCCCTCTTCGCCGATCTCGAAAATCTTGCAGATGTACGGATGGTCGAGGGCGGCGATGGCCATCGCTTCGCGGCGGAGGCGCTCGCGCGCGCGCGGGTCGGCCGCCAGTTCGGCGGCAGCAGCTTGATGGCGACCTGACGATCGAGCCGCGGATCTGGGCGCGATACACCACGCCCATGCCCCCGGCCCCGAGGGCGGACACAATCTCGTAGCGGCCGAGTCGCGTGCCGGGCGGAAGCGTCAGACGCGGCAAACAGGGCGGATTCTAGCGCGAATGGGTAGGCATGACGACGGGGCTTGCCGAGCCGAAGCTCGTTCAGCGGCGAACAGGCCCGCCTCCGCGTCGCAAGGCGATGCTACGGCGCGGCATCCTTCGCCTGCATCCCTGAGCGAAGGATGGTGGACCTGAACAGCGCCAGTTGGAACCCAGTGATCAGCTGGTTGCGACAGGTCGAGGTTCTGCAACGTGCCAGCTAGTTCGAGTCCAGCGCGCGAGCCAATCTCCAGTTTGCCTACATTCGGGACGCGCCCTCGTAGCGCTCCATCTCGGCTCTCTGCGGCGTGATCGACCGCCTCGGCGTAGAGGAGGCGGCGGCGATCCGGGCGGCGACGCAGTCGAGGCGCCTCGACCGGCAATCGGAGGATCTGCGTCATCGTCCCGCCCAGAATCATCCGGCGTGTGGAGGCCGGCACGTCGCAGGCGTCGAAGAGCGAACGGTACATGCCGACGACGGTCTCGATCCTCTCGATACGTGTCGGAGCCAAACACCAGCTTGATGAACGCACTCGGGTCGTTGTTGGGCGTGGCGGTGTCCTGCCCCACGCCACTCCACCAGAAGATGTCCTGGAAGTGGTTCAGGCGTCCCCGCATCTTCTGCAGCGTCGAGCCGCTGAGATCGAAGAAGACGTTCGGGTTCCAGCGCGAGACCTCGGCGGCCCACTCGTATTCCGGGTTGCCGCAATGCGCGCCGAGCACCGTCAACTTCGGAAACCGCCGGGCGATCTCCTCGAGGTGCACGGGCCGCATGCGGGCCGACGTCACGTCCTCGGGCTTGTCGAACACTTCGCGCAGTACGATGCCGGTGTCAAAGAGGACGATCCACGCGTAGTCGTTGGCCAGCTCGTAGACCGGGTCGACCAGCGATCGACGAACGGCTTCCTCGGAAACTCCAGCTCACCAAGGCCTCGGTACCCCAGGTCGTGCAGTTCTTTGACCTGCTGGGCCGCGTCCGGGGCATCCAGCTCCACGAAGCCGAACGGGACGATTTTCGTGGGGTGCTTGCGGGCAGCGTCCGCGACCACCTTGCGGTGAGCGAAGGGGGTCAGCATGCACGCCGTCAGGTTCAACTTGTCGGAGATGCGAAGGAAATCGTCGAGGAACGTCGGAATCTTCTCGTCGAAGTGCACGTGGATATCGACAATCCGGTCCGACGGGGACGGTCCGGACGGGGCTGGCCGCCAGCGGACGCCGGCGCGACCTGCGTGCCCATTGCGCCCAGCGGTACGGCGGCGGTCACGGTGACCAGAAAATTGCGACGGGACAGGATGGTCGTCATGGACGGGAAATATTTCTCCATTTGAGCGCAAATGCAATCGCGACGACCTCAACGAATTCCAGTCGTCCCGCTGGGCGCCGAGAGTACTGCAACCAGCACGGGTGGGGCTTTATCCCGCGCTGACCACCGTCCAGGAATTCCCGCGGGAGCTCAGGCTGCAGCTTGCCGAGTTCACGCTGGCGCATCCAGCAGCCCGACTTGCCGCCGCAGCAGCTGCTTATGCCGAGAGAGCTGATCCGCCAGGATTCCATTCGCGCCATCGAACCCGAGGCAGCCGTGTCCCTCGGTCGAGAGCACGCCCCTGAGACAGCCCGCGGGCCGGTGCGTTCGACATCTGGTGCATGTGCGTGCGCGTCAGACCTTCAGGAAGATGCGTCGCCGGTAGAGCCAGTAGCAGAGACCCCACACCACCGCCAGCACGACGAGGCGATGCGGGATCTCGCCGGCCGGCCCGAGGAACGCGAACCGGTTCGTGAAGGTCACCAGGCCCCGGTCGAGCCATCCTCCCAGCAGCTGCCAGAACGAATAGACGAAGATCGAGTTCGTCCCGAGCACGACGAACGGGAACGTCCATCGTTTCCAGCCGCGGACGTCGATCACCAGCAGCAGCGCCGTCATCAGGGCCATCACAAAGCCCGTGCTCAGGAACATGAACGACGCGGTCCACAACCGCTTGATCACCGGGTTGAACGGCGCGAGAGCGAGACCGGTGAGGCACGCGCCCAGGGCGACGGCGGCCAGCACACGAAGCGTGAACGCGTGCGGCCGGCGCCCGCACAGCAGCAGCCCCGTCCAGCAGCCGAACAGGATCGTCACCGCATTGCCCAGAAAGTTGATCGTGACGTAGTCGCCGGAGTAGGTGTAGCCGAGCACCGCGCGATCGATCATCTGGCCGATATTGTTCGCCTGCGAGAACGGGCCTTGCGGCCCGGGAAACAGGACGAAGAGCGTCCATTGGAGCGCCAGCAGCGCGGCACCCAAGGCGATCTGCCAGCGCAGCGGCACCTGCACGATCAGGAAGCAGATCACGTAGCCGAAGGCAATCTGCGACAGCACGTTGATCAGCTGAAACTGGAGGTGATCCTCGCCGAAGTTCGAGAACAGGTTGCTGAGCGCGATCAGTATCAACGCGCGCCAGCAGACGTGCCGGAACAAGTCGCCGAACGACGCGCCCTCAGCCTGGCGGCGCGCAAGCGCGAAGGGCATTGCGACGCCGACCATGAACGTGAAGCCGGGCTGGACTAGATCCCAGAACGTGATGCCGGTCCATGCGGCGTGCTCGAACTGATCGGCCAGCCACCGCCAGTGCGGGTACGCGGCGAGCGCCGGGATGCCGAGCCCGTTCGAGACCAGCACGAACAGGATGAGCCCGCGATACGCGTCGAGGGACAGCAGGCGCTCGGCGGCCCGTGGCTGCGCCGCCGGAACAGCACGAACGTCCTGCTCCGCTGGTGCAGCGGGCATGAGGGGCGCCGTCACTTGCGGAACAGTGGACACGGGTCAGGCCTTGGGAGGCTGGCCATTATAGCGAGTGGCCTGGGGTTCACCTTAAAGAACTCGTCGTTTTCTCCGACAGCGCGGCCTTTCAAGTTGAACCGTAGTAGGAGGCGATGTTTCAACCTGATTGAGATCCGTTCCTGGAGGCGCGTGCTGTTCGAGTGCGGGTCCTATCGCATGTCGGTGCGCCGCCGGCGCTACTCCAGTGCGCCGAGCCACCTCAAAATCGCGACGCAAGTCGCATCGAGCCAAGCCGTCGCGAGTTCTGACCACAGTGAGCAAGACACCCTTCCCGTACTTCGTGTGTAGTCTCTCGCCTTCGCCACGTGTGGCAGGCGACACATGAGCTCATCGGCTGCATTGCGCGTCGGACGTTCGGCACGCTGTGCTCGAATGGAAACCCTGCGTCTGCGTGCCTACGACAACCCAGCCCTCGCTGCTACTCTTGCGCCCACGTTCGAATGCGTGGAAGTGTGCGCAGCCAGTTGCTGCAGGTACAGGTAAAGTTGAGGTAATCGGGAAATGTCGGATCAGCACGCCGATTTCGCCATCGAGCTCGGCGATGCCAGCGTGCCGGACCGGTGCTCGGCCCGTCACCCGAACCTGAAGGCGAGCGCGAAGTCGCGAGCAACCACACCGCGATTCTGCGCAAAGACTCCCCAGCCGTCGCCCGGACCATTCGCGACTCGCCGCCCGCGTCCACGCGATCGACTAACAGCTTTGCTATCCTCAGTGGTCAATTCTCATCATGGCCTCAGTCGTTGCTGCGTCAGAGAAGACTTTTCGCACTGGCGCGGCGGCTGCGCATCTACAAGAAGGGCTCCGGCGTGCCGTCGATCACAATTGCGAAAGCGCTCGACGTCGTACTGTGTTGGGGATGGATCGATGGCATCCGCAAGTCATTCGATGAGCGCTCCTGCCTGGAGCGCTACACCCCGCGCCGGCCGAAGAGCATCTGGAGTCAGATCAACCGCGAGCACGTCGCCATGAGGCCGCCGTTGCGCGCGCGAACGCATCGAACGTGATGGACATCGGCACGACTCCGTCGGTCTTCCTCTTGGTCTTCTGGGCCGGCAAGAACAGTTTGCCTTCGGCTGGAACCGGACCTGTGACCACTGAAGGCTTAGCAGCGCGCCTTTCCGGCATCCCGGTTTCCAATGCTGCTTCCACAATGACGCGAAGGGTTGGGCTTCCGCTACAGCCAGCAAAGAGCCGCTCGGCCTCGCCTTGGTGCAGACCATGGCTTCGCTTCGTTCCTTCTTCAGCCTCACAACGGTCTCGGTGCCTTTTTGAAAGGTGCGCGGTCGAAAAGGTCGCGTCGCACAGCCCAACTTAACATGCTGGCCAGGAGGGCCAGATCGCGATTGGCCGCTGGCACACCCCCGCCACCCGCAGGCGTTGGAACTGCTCGATCGTGTCGCTCGTGATGTCGGTGACGAGCCACTCGCCAAAAGCCCGACGGTTGCCGTCCGACCTCTCGACTCCGTCCGTAGAATGAGGGCGATCTGCGACTTAAGATTGCCCTTGGCTTCACCGTCTTGGTCGTGCGTGTCTGGACGCTGCACGGCGATGTGGCGCTGCGGTAGTCTCATTGCAAAACAAAACGGCCCGGCCGTTGAGGCCGAGCCGCAAGTTGTAACTTTATTGGTGGCCCAGATTTTCACCAGTTCGAACCCACTGATCAGCTGGCTGCGCCAAATTCAAGCGCTGGCTCCCGGATTTTGTTTTCGTACTCTGTCGAATCGTCACACGCACTGCCGGCGGCGTCGCGCGAGGAACGCGGCGCCGGTGCCCAGTAGCAGCAACGAGGCCGGTTCCGGCGTCTGCGCGACGGCCTGCACGGTTCCGGACAGCGCGCTCGCGTCATTCTCGCCGACAACGTCAAAGCTGAACCGTCCCGGGCCGTACCCTACGATTTCACGCACGCTCTGAGGCAGCGCATCGCCGAACGCGGCCGAGCGGTCCCAGATGAAGTTGAACGACACGCGGCCCGATCCCGGAGGCTCACCCTCCACGTTTCCGCTGAAGAAATGGGATGAGTCTGGAAAGGGCCCCGTCCCGGTCGCCATCTCCCCGTGTGTCAGCCGGATCGCACCGATCGAACCGCTGACGCTCTCGAACGTGCCATTAAACGGATCGCTGGACAGGTCGACCTGGCCCGGGTCGAAAGTGATCACCGCGTTGAGTGTGTCGCCGGCGTGCAGCAGGCCGAACAGGGGCGTGACCTCCGATTCGGCCACGCCCCCCTCGATAGTGAGAACAAGGTGAGCGGTTATCGGCTCCGCCGTGGCGGACATCGACACAGCCAGTGCCGTGGCCGTACTTAAGATGAGAACGGGCGTTCGCACACGCACCCCCTTCCGGCGCGCGATGGTGCCGGAGCGGGGATAGCCTGCAATCGGCGGACCTGAGCGGACGACGATTGTCGCCGTGCCGCCAGCCAGCGTCGACACCCGCGAACATGTACGTAAACGACGATAGCCAAGCTCGTTTGCCCGACACCGTCGAGGGACCAACGCTTTGCGGTGTAAAGGAGTTGGTGGACCAGAACAGCGCCAGTTGGAACCAACTGTCGGGCTGGCTGCGAGAAATCGCGGCACTCAGGGAGGCAGCATAGGTCTGCAAAACCTCCACCACGGGTTCAAATCCGGGGCTCGCAACCACCATTATCTGCAGCTCTGGCGGCCGGCAGCCTGAGCGGACCAGCTGTCACATGGGCGACGCCGACGACGGCGATTGCTCCGATGATCACGCCCGGCCTCTGGTCACGTCGGCATCACCTCCACGAACGCGCTGTACAGGCCGCTGCCGCCGCCCCAGTCAGTGGGCTCCTCGGCCGTGAGCACGTTCACCCCCTGCCGCGCACCGCCATCGCATCCGTGAGCGCGCCGAACGGCATCCAGACGACGCCGGGCCGGACGCGGTCGGACACCACGCACACCGCGCGCACTTCCCCGCGGCCGTTCCAGACCCGCACCGAGGTCTCCCGTGGCCACACCACGAGGTCGCGCGTCGTCCGGATGGATCTCGAATGAAAGCTCGCCGGCGCGGCGGCGATGGCGGTCCATGTGGCTGTAGCCGGAGTTGAGGAAGTGCAGCTGCTTCGCCGGTGATGAGCTGGAGACCGTGCGCCCGTCCGAATCTCGCCCGCCCACGGCAGCGGATCGAGCCCGGCTCGCGCAGCGCGTCCGAATACAGCTCGGCCTTACCGGATCGCGTCGCGAAGCCGCCGTGCGCAAAAGGCCGCCAGTCCTCGGGGCGGTTCAAGCGCGCGTAGCCCTCGTCCCAGAGCCGCTCGTAGGTGATCCCATCGAGCCATGGGTGCCCGCTCGCGAGCGCCGCGCGCAGCATGGACTCGTCGGTCTCGAAGAGCCACGGCTCGGTCCGCCCGAGCGCCTGCGCCAGACGGCGGAACAACTCGGTGTTGCACATCGACTCGCCGCGCGGCGCAATGGCGGGGCGATTGAGCGCGAGATACAGATGGCCCCAGGCCGGCGACAGATCCAGATGCTCGATCTGGCTGGTCGCCGGCAACACGTAGTCGGCGTAGCGCGCGGTGTCGGTGATGAACAGGTCGTGCACCACCGTGAAGAGGTCCTCGCGCAGGAGGCCCTCCCGAATCCGGTGCTGATTCGGCATCGACACCATCGGATTGGCGCCGTAGACCATGAGCGATCGCACGCGCGGCTGAAGGCCGCCGCTGCAGAGATCCTGGCCGAGGTCGCGCATGTTCAGCACGCGGACACCTGGCTGGTCCACCTCGGGCATCAGCACGCGGTCCAGGTCCAGGACGTCGAAGTGCAGCATGTGGGTCGATCGCGCCAGGCCTCCGCCCCGGTGCCTCCACGCGCCGCTGAGCGTCGCCAGACACGCGAGCGTCCGAAACAGCATCGCGCCATTGCGATGGTGCTCGAGGCCGATCAGCGGCCGGAGCAGCGACGGCTGCGTCGTCGCGTCACTCGCGCGCGAGCCGCTCGATGTCTTCGACCGGCAGGCCAACCGTATGCGACACGTCGGCTGGCGAGTATCCCGGACGCGCTCCGCGAGCGCGTCGTAGCCGATCGGCGTAATGCGAGACGTATGTCGTGATCGACCAGACCGTCGCGAATCATCACGTGCATCATCGCGAGCGCCAGCGCCGCGTCGGTCGCCGGCTTGATCGGCACGTGCCAGTCAGCCGCCTCGGCGGTCCGCGTCCGGATGGGATCGATCACCACGATCTTCGCGCCGTCGGCGCCGCGCCTCGAGCACCAGCGGCCAGAAGTGCAGGTTGGTGACGATGGTGTTCGTCCCCCACAGCACGATGTACCGGCTGTGGACGACATCTTCGGGATCGATGCCGGTCCCGGTCCCGATCGTGGCCGACAGCCCCGCCGTGGCCACGGCGCCGCAGATATTGCGATCGAGGCCGGCTGCACCCCATCGATCCGAACAGGCGCCGGTCGAGTGAGGCCTCCTGAATCAGGCCCTGGACGCCGGCGGAGCTGTACGGCAGGATCGCCTCGGCGCCTGATTCGTCGACAATGGCGCGCCACCGGGCCGCGATGTCGTGCGAGCGCCTCGTCCCAACTCACGCGCTCAAACCGCCCCTCGCCCTTGGGCGCCACGCGCTTCAGCGGGTGCAGCACGCGGTCGGGATGGTAGACGCGCTCGAGGTAGTGATTCACCTTCGCGCAGAGCGTGCCGCGCGTGAACGGATGCGCGGGGTCTCCCGACAGCCGCCGGCGGCCGTCGCGAACCTCGACGATCCAACTGCAGGTGTCAGGACAATCGTGTCCGCAGGCGCCGCGGACGATCGTGGGCCGTTCGGCGAAGTCACTGCTTCAACGATGATACCTTCGAGTCCCGCAGCGCGCAGCCTGGCTCTTGAGCAGCAGGTTCCGCGTCGCAGTTGATTTCCCACCTGATCCCGAACGGATCGCGGACGACGCCGTAGCGCGGCGACCAGGGCGTTGCCTGCAGCGGCATGAGCACCTCGCCACCGTCTGCCAGCCCTGCGAATACGCGATCCGCTTCGTCGGTGGTCGCACCTCGACCACCATCGAAAAGCCGCCTGGTGTTTCTGAGGAGGCGAGATCGCCGCCGGTGATGTCGACCACCGGCGCGGAGGCGCGCGAACCAGACCTTGTCGTGCCAGTCGTCGGCCACCGTGATGCTGGCGCGGCGACTCGCCATAGGTCAGCATGAGCACGATGTCGCCGCCGAACAGAGATGCGTAGCGGCGGAACGCCTCGCCGCACGCGCCGGAGAACATCAGCGACGGATTAAACCAGAACAGCGCCAGTTGGAACCAACTGTCGGGCTGGCTGCGAGAAATCGCAGCACTCAGGGAGGCAGCATAGGTCTGCAAAACCTCACCACGGGTTCAAATCCGGGGCGCGCAACCGCGGGTCGCTCTCCTTGCTTTTCCCGAGTCCGTGGACGGCGGTGGGCGGTGTGGAAACGCGTCGGCGCGGTTTCCAAGCAGCGGTGGGCGCGTTCTTGGCGTCCACGGCTGCGTCACGGTCCACGGCCCTCAGTCGTCGGCGGCCGTCGCGCGCTGACGCACGTGAGCGGTACGACCGAGCGCTTCGCGTGGCCATAGGTGGACGTCGTCGTCGAAAACGCCCGCGCCCGCACGATGTCGGAATCGGCTGCTGATTTCACCGAGCCTCGTCCTCGACGAGTTCCGCCGGCTCGGACGGATCTACCCTTGGCGACTGATCGTTATCTATCTAGGAGAAGAGGCGTGCTGCACGATCACAAGTCGCTGGGGTACTTCGCGAAGTACGCCTGGAGGAATTCATCGATCACGGGCGGCGGGTAGTGCTCTCCTTTTTTGAAATTCCGCTGCGTGCCTTCAAAATCCAGCTGTATCAGCCGATCCCCACTCGACCAATAGAAGTCCAGACCCTGCTGATAGAACGTGTGTCCGAACCGACTCAGACGCGTGCGCCCGAGGCTGTCAGGTACTGTTCAGGACATCAAATCTCGCCCACTCACCGTTCGGGTACTGGGTGATATGAACTGTCACCGAACGATCAACCCCCGCAGGCCCCGCAGGCCCGTGAGCGTACTCGACATAGTACGAGATGCGTTCAGGGCGAGGTGCGAACGTTGGCCCTCCAGCCCCTTCGGCCGTCAACCGGTTCGAGCTGGACGAAAATGGCCGCCACCCGCCCACGCCCTCCATCAGAAATACGCGGTCGAAAGGCTCAGCGTTCAGCGCCGGGAGATTGGCCCGGGACGGCACGTTCGCCACACGCGTCCTGATTCCCTCTTCGGCTCGAGGTACCGCTGTCGGCGTCCCCTCGCACGTCGCCGGGTCGTCGCCCTCTTGGATCAGGCAGACCCGCACGTGCGCGTACAGGATCCCGTCTTCGATGAAGTTCGGACCAGACCTGCGAGATTTCATGCTCGGAAAGTAGATGGCCTTGTGACGGTTGTATTCGTCAGTGCTGAACGTCAGACCGCTCGGCGGCACGTCGCGAAGTTTCACGCCCATGCTCTGGGGCCACAGCCGGAGGCCGAAGCCGCTCGCGGCCCCCAGCGACCGAGTGTGCTCACGCCGGCCATCCGGATAGACGGTCGTCAGGCAGTTCGTCGTTCCCGGTTCACAGGTGCCGAACGCCGGCTCGGAGACCTCGGCGGCGTTGAGCTCACGAAACACGCAACCCCTGGCGTCGGCACAGGAGAAGGGCCGCGCCACGCGATACAGCCGTCCGGCCTGCGAGAAGTACACCAAACGATTCGGATCGCGGTCACCATAGCCAAAGAGGTTGCGCTCGGCTGGCAGGCTGGCGAGCAAGTCGGCGGGCACGGGTCGCCGCCACGCCTCGGGCGCCGCGGCCGACAGACGAGTCCGCGTGTCGACCAGCCGTGCCAGATCGACATCAGCATGGGCCCAGGGCGTGACGACGATCGGCGCGCCCGGATCGGCCTTCAGGAGGTAGTGGGCGTGCGACGTCGCGCGGTCGGCCAGGGCAGCGATTCGCTCGAGGAGCGGGGCGAGACGAGCGTCACCATCCGCGAGTGCCACCCGCTGGTAGCGTGCGGCAATCAGCGCGAGCGAAGGGCGATTGGCCGACTGCTTCTGCGGGAACGTCGTCGGCATCGCGTCGAAGTTCGCATCGCGGAACGCGTGGAGCAGATCCGACAGCTCCGTCGGCGACAGCCGCTCTCGCGTGAATGTCACGTATGCGGCGTTGCGGTGATAGATGACGCCGTCGTTGTACACGATCGTGAGCTCGCCGTCTTCGGGGCCCAGATACTCGACGAGGCGGCCCGATCGATTGGCGCATTCGGGTGCGACGTGGCCGGCAGGAAAGACCCGAACGGGCGCCGTGGCCTTGCGCACGTTGATCAAAGTCGGGGTGGCGCCAAACAGGGCGTCGGCCCTTCGTGCGTTGCGATTCACGATCACGTCGGCGGTAATGATGTCGTTCAACCGCAGCGCCGAGACGACCGCCTTCGACGCGAGATCCACGGTCTGATCGGGATCCGCGGCGCAGAAGGAGGAATCGTCCGCGGCTCGCGAGCCTGTTTCGACAACCCGCATGTTTCGATCGAGTGTCTGGGTCCGCTCGTCGAGCACCTCGAGCAACAGAGGGGCCGGCTGGAGCACCCGCGCGATGACATTCCAGCGGATCGTCTTGTTCTCGTAAAAGACTGGAGCCGGATTCGCCACGAACTCGATCTGCGACGCGTCGAACGCCGCGGTCGCCGGCTTCTGACCGCTCTGCGCGCAGTCGGGACAGCGGATGTCGCCCGGGCGGATGGTCGACTGTTGCGCCAGCGCGGGCGCTGCCACGAGGAGGATGAGCAGACCGGCAAGCAGTATTCGGCGCATGCCGGTCATCGATGCCAGTTCCGTGCCTGGGAAGAGGCCCGTAACCTGCGGCGATCGGGCCCCGCTCCTACCAAATATGACGACGTCGCACGAATGTGTAATCGCGTCGTGGCCACGGTCCGGAGTACACGCTGCCTGAACACCTCGAACGGCTGCGCGGACGCGGCCTCTTTGCCAAGCGATCGCTGGCTCGGCGAGAGTTCGCGTTGGATTTCACGCGATCGCCGAAGGCGAACGTGGCCAGTTCTGGGATATTCAGACAAGTGTATAGGCTCGGAGGTGACACCCAGAGGGGGGAACCGTGGGGGGAACAGGGCCTCGCGCGGGGTGTTCCCCCTCTGCTGCATCCAGTCCAGTGCCAATCGCGAGTAGTGCTAAGCCGGCTGGACGCGCCTTCAGTTTGTTCCGAACTGCAATCATCGCCGCGACTTAGTGCCCGAGGACTCCGGGCGGCGCTCTTTGCCGCCCGCACCAATTCGACCCTCGCCGGCGAGGCGGTAAATGACGGTACCGTGGCGTGAGCGACCACCAGATTTGACCGCTTCTGCGATCATGCCCGCGGCCACAGCCGAGGTCGCTCACGCCACGCTTGCAGGGTGTCATCGCCTCCGCTGCCGTCTACGGACTGCAGGACTACACGGTCAGATCCTGATGGCATTTCGGAGGCAGACCGGCGCGATTTCCGGAGCCCTTCCCACCTTGGTTTTCGGACTCCGGCTCGGAAACGGCTGACGCCGCGAGGGGGGCCGCGACAAAGAGCGGTGGTTGGCGGAGTTCGGGAACGCTAAGGTGTCAGCCGAAACAGATGATGGATGAACCGGTGTCCGCGAGGGCTTTCTCTCGCAAGTTTCTCCACACCGACGACTTGCAAGCTGAGAGGTAGATCAACCAGCGCGGCGTTCTGTGCCGCGCACGAAACGCACTTGGCCGGCGTCACTGATTGAGCGGGGGCGTGAGCAACCCCCCGATTGTGCGGCCTGTCCTGTCCCGAGGCCGGCCCGGAGGGTTGCTCACGCCCCGGTGTCAGTGTCGCGATCACTCGCCGAACGTTGAAGCGATCTGCGCGCCGTTTCCATGTGCGTGTCCACGTTACAGATGTCGCGTGGATCGCACTGCAATTTCGAGAGACATTCTGCGACGGTATCGCACTGGTTCGGCCATCACATATGCAAGCGTCGAGCTGTGCTCGGCGGCGTCAAGGCTCGTCGCTGCGCTCCGACCCGCTGCGCGGGCCTGCGGGCCTTGACGACGCCTGCGCGCAGCTCGAAGGTAGCACTTATGTGATGGCCGAGGAAGCTCGCCGCATCGTTTCCGTATTGACCAGACTGGCGCGCAGGCATATGGTGAAGATCTCGTCGGTGCCATCGCGCACCCTCTCCGCAGTCGGATCCGACGCGGAGCGCTGCAGCCACCGCTCTCAGAGCAACGTTGCAGCTCCCTCCAACAACTAATGTTCGATCGCGCGATCGCTAACCGCGCGCGATCACCGCGCCTGACGTCACGTCACGCGTATTGCTGTCGGCGTCACGCCCGCATCCGCGCTCATTCGACATCAGCGCGCCGGCATCACGTCGGCGCGCTCGAGCGCACTCCACCACAGCACGAACGTTATGCATCGAGTTCGCAGGAGTGCCCATGGAGTTCGTCGAACGTGCGGACGACAGGCCGGAGCCGATCTCGATCGCGCGCTGTCGGGAATTGCTCGGCGACGAAGCGGAATCGATGACCGATCAGGAGGTCGTGGAGATCCGCCGACACGCGGAGACGATGGCGTGCATCGTGGTCGAGATGTATCAGGACCACTGCCGGATTCCTGAGTAGAGACGTGCCTCGCGAAACGTGCCTTGCCCGCGCCCGCAGATGGATCTAAGCTGCCGCGTATGGTCGGCGCGGTGATTTACGTACGCGTCAGCACGAAGGAGCAGACCGAGAATCTCAGCCTGCCGACCCAGCTTCGCGCCTGCGAGGAATACTGCCGGCGCCAGGGCTACGAGGTCCTCGAACGCTTCCACGAGGAAGGCGAGAGCGCGAAGACCACGGATCGCAGCCAACTCCAGAAACTGCTCACATACTGCCGCCTGAACAAGGGCCGCGTCCATTTCGTGGTCGTGTTCAACCTGACGCGCTTCGCGCGCGACAAATACGACCATTTCGCGCTCCGTTCCCTGCTGCAGTCGCTCGGCATTTCGCTGCGTTCAGCCACGGAGCCGATCGACGACACGTCCACCGGCAAGTTGATGGAAGGCGTGCTCGCGGCGTTCGCGCAGTTCGACAACGACTGTCGCTCAGACCGAACCCGCGCCGGCATGAAGGCCGCACTGGAGCTCGGACGCTGGGTGTTCCTGGCGCCGCTCGGCTATCTGAACGCGCCGCGGGCGATTGGCAAGAGCCTGATGCCCGATCCCGAACGCGCGCCGATTGTGCGCCGCGTATTCGAGGAGTACGCCACCGGGCGTTTCACCAAGCAGCAAGTGCTCGAGCAGGCACGCGCCTGGGGCCTGACGAACCGCCGGAATCGTCCGCTTACGTCTCAAGCGATCGGGATGCTGCTGCGAAATCGGCTCTACGCCGGCATCGTGGACGTACCCGAGTACGGCGTCCGCGCGAAGCGCGGTGACTTCGAGCCGCTGATTTCAGAGGACTTGTTCTACCGCGTGCAGTCGGTGCTGTCGGGTCGCGTGCCGAGCACGACGCCACAGCAGCGGGCGCACCCGGACTTCCCGCTACGCGCCTTCGTGCGCTGCGAGTCCTGTGGTCGAGGCCTCACCGGCAGCTGGTCGAAGGGGCGCAGCGAATACTACGCGTACTACCACTGCCGCCCTGGCTGTCGCGCGGTCAACGTGACGAAGGCGAAGCTGGAAGGGCTGTTCGCCGACGAACTCGCCCTGCTGCAGCCGACGCCAGGCTACATGCGGCTACTCAAGGAATCCGTGCTGCAGATCTGGAAGGCGCGGAAAGCGGCCGTGCGTGAGGAGATCGCGAACGCCGAGCGAGCCGCGAAGGCGATTCAAGACAAGCTGGACCGCCTGGACGAGGCGTTCCTCTTCGAGCGTTCGATCGACATCGACACGTACGACCGCCACGCCGAGAAACTGCGCGAGGAGCTCACGCTCGCCCGAATCGACCGTCACTCCGGCCAGCTCGATGAACTCGACGTAGAGGGCATCCTGGCGTTCGCAGAACGCGTTCTGCCGCGCGCCGCGACCTGTGGGTGCAGGCGTCACTCGAACAGCGGCAGCGGTTCCAACAACTGTTCTTTCCGGACGGAATTGCGTTCGACGGAAAAGCGCTTTGTTGGAACCGCGCGTAACCGCACCGGCCTTCAGCTACTTGCGGCCAATCGAGACCGGAAATGAAAGGATGGTGGACCTGACCGGGATCGAACCGGTGACCTCCTGAATGCCATTCAGGCGCGCTCCCAACTGCGCTACAGGCCCCACTGGTCGAGGAAGACGAGGAAGACGAACAGCCATTGTACCGCCTGGACTGCGGCCGGTCAAAAACAGGCCATCGCCTGAGCTCCCGTACGGACGAATAATGGATCCATGGTCCGCGTCGCCTGGGGGCTTCTCGTGCTCGCGGCCCTGACCGTCGCCGTCACGGTACAGGGGCAATCCGGTCAGGATCGCAGGGCCACACACCAAGCAATGGGGGTCGGGAACGACGCCTGCGCGCCGTGCCACAAGGCGATTTACGACGCCTACGCCGCGACCGCGATGGCTCGCACCAGCGGTCCCGCGGCCGCGCACATCGTCGAAGGCACTTTCCAGCACCAGGAGTCCGGCGTGTCCTTCCGCGTCTACCGGGACGGGACGCGCGCGCTGTTGTCCTACGATCGCTCGCAGGGTCCCGAGCTGCACGGCACGCAGGAGCTCAAGTATTTCGTCGGCTCGAACACCCGCGGTCGCACCTTCCTGTTCGACATCGACGGATTTCTCTACCAATCACCGATCAACTACTACGCGGCCAAGGGCGTGTGGGACCTCTCACCCGGTTACGCGCAGCTCCACGAGATGGAGCTGAATCATCCAGTCGACGCGACCTGTCTGTTCTGCCATTCGAGTGACGTGCAACCGCGCGTGACGGGCACCGTCAATCGGTTCACTGGCGAACCGTTCCGGCAGCCGGGGGTGGGGTGCGAGCGCTGTCACGGACCCGGCAGCGAGCACGTTGCCGGGCGCGGACCGATGGTGAATCCCGCGAAGCTGACCGGTCAGCGACGGGACGACGTGTGCATGCAGTGTCACCTGGAGGGGATCGCGCGAATCGCGACAGCGGGCCACACCGAGGTCGACTACCGTCCTGGCGACGCGCTGTCAGAGTCCCTCGCCATCTTCGTCCGCCGCGACGCGATCGGCCACGGTCTGGGGGCGGTCAGCCAGTTCGAGGCACTGGCGCTGAGCGCCTGCAAGCGGCGCAGCGGCGACGCGCTCACCTGCATCACGTGCCACGACCCTCATCCGTCGAACGGGAGCGACAGGACGGCATCCTACCGGGCGAAATGTCTCGGCTGTCACGCGCCACTGGCCGAGCGTCATCATGCGGATCAGCCCGATTGCACCGCCTGCCACATGCCCCGCCTCGAGAGCGCGGACATCAGTCACACCATGGTGACAGATCACCGGATCGTCCGGCACGAGCCGCGCTCTTCCACATCGTCAGCCGGCACCGAAACGTTGACGCAATTCGGCAATGCCTCGGCGACACCGCGCGATCTCGGGCTGGCGTACGGCGAGGAAGCGCTGCGCGGCAACGAATTCGCCGCCCACCAATCCCTTCGCCTCCTCGAAGAGGCCTCGAGTCGGCAGCAGCCAGACGCGGAGATGCTCACCCGGCTGGGCTATCTTTACCAGATGCACGGCGACCTCGACCGCGCCCAACATGCCTACGATCAAGCGCTCAGCCGCGACCACGATCGCGGGGTCGTCGCCGCCAACCTGGGCGTCCTCTACGCCAGGCGCGGGATGTTGACGTCGGCGCTCGCGTTGTGGCGCGACGCCTTCGACAAGAATCCCCAGCTCACGGAGCTTGGGCTGGATCTTGCCAACGGACTATGCGACGCCGGAGATGCGAAGGGCGCCCGCCTTGTCGTCGAGCGCGCGCTCCAGCACAATCCGGACTCGAGCGACGCTCGCCGGCTCCTGGCCTCACTCACCGACACCGCGTGTGTCCGACGCTAGATCCAGAGGATCGCTGTGAGCCGACTCCTCCTCGAAGTAATCGTGCAGACGCTCGACGACGCCCGCGAGGCGGCGGAGGGAGGCGCCGATCGGCTGGAGGTCGTCCGATCCATCTCGCAGGGTGGTTTGACGCCCGCCCTCGATCTCATCCGCGCCATCAAGAAGGAGACGTCGCTGCCCCTGCGGGTCATGGTCCGCGAGAATGCCGGGTATCAAACCGACCGCGGCGAGCTGGCCAACCTGCGCCGGGCCGCCGGCGAAATCGCCGCGCTGTCCGTCGACGGGCTCGTCGTCGGCTTCCTCGGATCCGACGGTGCACCGGCGATTCACGACCTCGAGACGATTCTCGGTGCCGCTCCCGACGTGCCAGCCACCTTCCATCGCGCATTCGACGCCGTGGTCGATCCGCTCGGCGCGATCGACCTCCTGGCCGCGATCCCACAGCTCGATCGCATCCTGACCAGCGGCGGTGACGGGTCGGTCGAACGACGCTGCGCCAGGCTTAACACCTATGCGGATCGCGCCCATCCCCGCCTGCGCGTCATCGCGGGAGGGGGCGTCACCCTGGAGATGCTCAACCTGATCACCCTGAGCGGCTGTGTCGGCGAAATCCACGTCGGGCGCGCGGCGCGCGACAGACATGATCCCGAGGCGCCGGTGTCGCGGTCTCGCGTGCAGCAGCTGCGCCAGGCACTTGACAAGGGTTTCGCGCACTGAGAAACTAGGCATCGATAAACTATGCCTATGACTCAGGCGGCTGCGCACGATGCCTAGGGACGACGGGCTGCCGCCGGGAACGCTGGTGATGCTGATCCTGCGGGTGCTGGCCAACCAGCCGCTGCACGGCTACGCCATCGCGCAGCGCATTCACCACATTTCGAACCAGGAGCTCAGCGTCGAAGAGGGCTCGCTCTACCCGGCGCTGCAGAAGCTGCTGATCAACGGCTGGGTCAAGGCGAGCCCGAGCGTGTCGGACACCGGCCGGCAGGTACGGGAGTATCGACTCACGGCCAGGGGCCGCAAGCAGCTCGAGCTCGAACGCGACAACTACCGCCGGGTCACGAAGGCCATCGGCGCCATCCTGGATACGGCCTGATCATGTCCCTTGTCCGCCGCCTGTGGTACTGGCTCAATCGCGGACGCTTCGAGGACGCCTTGCGGCGCGAGATGGAAGGCCATCGCGCGATGATGCACCAGCCGGCGCAGTTCGGAAATCTGCTGCGGCTGCGCGAAGAGAGCGTCGACGCGTGGGGCGGACGCTGGATCGAGCAGACCATCCAGGACGTGCGCTTCGGCTTCCGGACGCTGCTCAAGAATCGGGGCTTCGCCGCCACCGCCGTCCTGACGCTGGCGCTGGCGACCGGCGCCACCACCGCCATCTTCAGCGTCGTCAACAGCGTGCTCCTGCGGCCGCTGCCCTTCGCCGAACCGGATCGGCTGGTGCAGGTGTACGGTCGTAACTGGAGTCAGGATCGCGGCGACCGGACGCCGGATCCGATGACCGCCGGCGTGCGATCGCCGGAGCTCTACGCCTACGAGACCCAGTCGGCGTCGTTCGAGCAGTTCGCCGGCTACTTCACCACGATCAAGCACCTTGATGGCCCCATACCGGAGCGGCTGACCGCCGTCGTCGCCGATCTCGAGTTCTTTTCGATGCTCGGCGTCGACGCTGCCGTCGGCCGGGCGTTCCGCGCCGGCGATCCGCTCGATGTCGCGGTGATCAGCACGCGGCTGTGGGACCGTCGCTTCAATCGCGACCCGCAGTTGCCCGGCCGCACGATCGTGCTCGACGGCAAGCCGCACGTCATTCTTGGCATCCTGCCGGATGCGTTCCAGTTCCCGTACGGCGCCGCATCCATCGTGCCGGGAGCGCTGCCCGAATCGCGGACCGATATCTGGATTCCGTCCGCACCCCTGCGAACGGCGACCGGCCTGAGGCAAGGCGCGGCCGACGTCACCGCGCGCTTGAAGGCGGGCGTCGCGATCGACACCGCACGTGCCGAACTGAATCTGATCGCCGCCAGGGTCGAGGCGGAGAACCCTCAGTTGCAGCGAAAAATCGCGGCCCGGATCATGGGGCTGAGCGACGAGGTGACCAAGCCGGTGCGGCGATCGCTGTGGATGCTGTTCGCCGGCGTTGGCCTGGTCCTGGCGGCCGCCTGCGCGAACGTCGCGAACATGCTGCTCGCGCGCATGACGATCCGAACGCGCGAGGTCGCGACCCGTGCGGCCCTCGGCGCCAGCCGCCTGCGATTGATCCGCCAGTTCCTGTCCGAGAGCCTGCTGCTGTCGTGTGCGGGCGGCGTGGCCGGTGCCTTCGTCGCTCGCTGGGGCACGGGGCTGCTGGTGTCGCTGGCAGCAGCGAAAATCCCTCGCGCCCACGAGATCGCGCTCGACTGGAGAGCGTTCGCGTTTCTCACCGTCGCCTCAGTCGTGGTCGCGATCCTTTTTGGCCTGGCGCCGGCCATGACCGCGGCGCGCGTCGATCTTCAGACGATCACCAAGGATGCCGGCGGACTATCGACGCTGGGGCCGGGCTACGCGCGACTGCGCGACGCGCTTGTCGTTGTCGAAGTGGCGCTGGCGTTCATTCTGGCGGTCGGCGCGGCGCTGTTGATGGGCGAGGTGGCCCGCCTCCAGCGGGTCGACAAAGGAATCCTCACGGACAACGTGATGACCTTCCATCTGACCCCAGGTGTCCCGGCCGCGGACTACTACGCCATCGAGCAGCGCGTCTCCCAGCTCCCTGCCGTGGTTGGCGCCGGTTTCACGCAGCTCGTGCCGCTGCAGAACTGGGGATGGGACGCGGAGGTCTCGATTGCCGGACGCGAGCAACCCGGTCGGACGTCGGCTGGCCTCCGTTATGTGACGCCCGGCTTCTTCGGTACGCTTGGCATTCCGCTGCTGCGCGGTCGCGGGTTCGAGGCCCGCGATAGCGCGACGGCACCGAAGGTCGTCGTGGTGAACCAGACATTCGTGCGGCGCTACCTGCATGACGAGGAGCCGATTGGCCGCGAGATTCGCTATCGCGGCACGATCGTCGGGGTGATTGGAGACATTCGACAAGTCGGCCTGGGCCAGCCCGCCGAGCCCGAGCTGTTCTATCCGGCGGCACAGAACGTGACGATGGCGCCCGATCTCGGGATGTCGCTCGTGGTCAGGACCTCGAGCAGACCTGAGGCGATCATCGATCTGGTGCGCGGCGCCGTGCGCGACGTCAACCCGCGCCTGGCTATCTTCAACGTCAAGTCGATGGACCAGGTCGTGGCCGACTCGTTGTGGGAGCTCAATCTCTATCGATGGCTGATCGGCCTGTTCGCAGGTCTGGCGGTGTTGTTGGGTGCGATCGGGCTGTACGGAGTGATGTCGGTACAACGTCACCTCTCGCCTGCGCGAGTTCGCCGTCCGCCTGGCGCTGGGATCCGATCCGGGTGCGCTGGCGCGACGCGTGCTGGCGCGTGGTGCGGTGCTCACGCTGCTGGGGATCTCTCTCGGGCTGGGAGCCGCGATGGCGCTCGTGCCGCTGCTCCGCATCATCTCGGCGGGACTGCAGGGCTCACCCGTCGCCTATGCAGGCGTCGCGGCGCTGCTCCTCACGATCACGTTGGCGGCGTGTCTATTGCCCGCGCTGCGCGTCGCATCGGTGAACCCGTCGACCGCGCTCAGGCACGATTAACGAGCACAGCGACGTCGGTCGGCTGAGATTACACCTGATCAGGTCGCGCGATCACGCGAGGATCTTCGTCACGACCTCGCCGTGCACGTCGGTCAGCCGGAAGTCCCGCCCCTGGAATCTGTAGGTCAGTTTCTTGTGATCGATGCCGAGGGCGTGGAGGATCGTCGCCTGAAGGTCGAAGACCGACACCGGATCCGACACCACGTTGTAGCTGAACTCGTCGGTCTCACCGAGGACGGTTCCGCGTTTCATCCCGCCGCCGGCCACCCACATACAGAAATTGCGCGGGTGATGATCGCGTCCGTAGTTGACGTCGGTCAGCTTGCCCTGGCTGAACACCGTCCGGCCGAACTCGCCGCCCCAGATCACCAGGGTGTCGTCGAGCAGGCCGCGCTGCTTCAGGTCGGTGATGAGCGCGGCGGTCGGCTGATCGGTGCCGCGGCACTGCAGCGTCATATCGCGCGGCAGATCTTTGTGCTGATCCCAGCCGCGATGATAGAGCTGGATGAAGCGGACGTTGCGTTCCGCGAGCCGGCGCGCGAGGAGACAGTTCGCGGCGTAGCTGCCTGGCTTGCGCGACTCCGGCCCGTACATCTCGAAGATCGAGTCGGGTTCCTTCGAGAGATCCATCAGATCGGGCACCGACGACTGCATGCGATACGCCATCTCGTATTGGGCGATACGCGTGTCGATCTCGGGGTCGCCGTAGGTCGCCTTCTTCATCGCGTCGAGCTTCGCCACGGCGTCGAGCATGACGCGGCGGGTCACCTTGCTCACGCCCGGCGGGTCGTTGAGGTACAGCACCGGCGATCCGCCGGCGCGAAAGCGGACGCCCTGGTAGCTCGACGGAAGAAACCCGCTGGCCCAGAGTCGCGAGAACAGCGGCTGATCGGTGTTGATGGCATGCGCCTGCGAGAGGAGCACGACGAACGACGGAAGGTTCTGGTTGTCGCTGCCCAACCCGTAACTGAGCCAGGCGCCCATGCTGGGGCGGCCGGGCTGCTGGAAGCCGGTCTGAATGAAGGTGATCGCCGGGTCGTGATTGATCGCGTCCGTGTTCATCGTCCTGATCACGGTGATGTCGTCGACGATTCTGGCGGTATGCGGGAGCAGCTCGCTGACCCACGTCCCGGACTGTCCGTACTGGGCGAACGAGAATTGCGACTTGGCGACCGGCAGCGACGACTGCCCCATCGTCTGCGCGACGCGCTGTCCCTGGCGGACGGAGTCGGGAATCTGGCTGCCCTGATATTTGGCGAGCGCCGGCTTGTAGTCGAACGTCTCGAGCTGCGAGGGACCGCCGGACTGGTGCAGGAAGATGACGCGCTTGGCGGTCGGGGCGAAGTGCGGGAGGCCGATGAGGCCGCCGGTCTTCGGATCGCGCGCCTGGTCGAATCCGGCGGCGAGCAGTTCCGGCCCGAGCAGCGACCCGAGCGCGGCGACGCCAATGCCTTTGGCGGCGAGGCCGAACAGCTGTCGCCGCGTCATGTGCAGGTCGAGCTCTCGTTCAAAATTCATGGCGCTGTGCCTTTTTTCACTGCTTCGTGACCGTCTCGTCGAGATTGAAAATCACGCTCGTCACCGTCGTCCACGCCGCCAGCTCGGCGACGTCGAGCTGCTTGTCGCGAGGCGACTCGCCGACGGCCAGCAGCTTCAGGGCGGACGGCCGGTCCTTCCGAAAGGAGTCGAGCCGTCCCTTGAACAGCGTCCGCAGGACGTCGATCTCCTTCCCTGTCGGCACCCGCGCCGTGGCCAGACGGAAGGCGAACACGATGCGGCTCTTCTCGTCCCTGCCGCCCTCGAGCATCGCACGCTGGGCCAGCGCACGCGAGGCTTCGACGTACGTCGGATCGTTGAGCAGCGCCAGCGCCTGCAACGGCGTATTGGTCACCACCCGGCGCGCCGTGCATTTCTCCCGATCCGGAGCGTCGAACGTCGCGAGTGCCGCGGGCGGCACGGTGCGCTTCCAGAGCGTGTACAGGCCACGACGGTAGAGATCGCGCCCATGACTCTGCTCGTACGTCTGCGCCGAAAACCCGTCGCCGAACGCCATCTCTTCCCACAGTCCCTTGGGCTGATACGGCATGACGCTCGGTCCTCCGATCCGATCGTTGAGCAGGCCGCTCGCTGCCAGCGCCGTGTCTCGAATCATCTCCGCCGGCAGCCGGACGCGTGGACCGCGCGCCAGCAGCCGATTCTCCGGATCCTTCTCGAGCAGCGGCGGCGGGATCATGGACGACTGACGGTAGGTCGCCGAGGTCACGATCAGACGCTGCAGCGCGCGAACATCCCATCCGCTCCGCACGAATTCAGTCGCCAGCCAGTCGAGCAGCTCGGGATGAGACGGCAGCTCACCCTGCACGCCGAAATCTTCCTGCGTCTTGACGATGCCAGTGCCGAAGTACATCTGCCAGAAACGATTGACCGCGACGCGCGACGTCAATGGATGATTGGGCTGGACGAGCCAGCGCGCCAGCGTGAGCCGCGTCGGTGGCGCGTCAGTCGGAAGCGGTGGCAGCATCGCCGGCACACCTGGTCCGACCTTCTCCCCCTGATTGCGGTAATCGCCACGCTCGAGCACGAAGCTGTCGCGCGGTTTCTTCATCTCCGCCATCACCATCGTAGTGGGAACGAGCTCCGTCAAATCGTCTCTCTGCTGCTCGAGGGCAATCAACTCACCGTGCAGCGCGCGCATGCTCTCGGGCGCCTCGTAGGTGAGGAAGTATTCGCGGATATCTTCCGCCTCGTCCTTCGAACGCTTCCCGGCAAGGCCGGAGACAATGACGCGCGGCCGGTAGTGGATCGCGAGATCCTCGATCTGATCAGTGGCCAGGACCTTGCTGTACAGGCGCAGGTCGTCGACCGCGCCGTAGAACGGCTTGCCCAGGCTCTTGCTTCCGAGGCGCAACGGCGCGGTGGTCGCAAACGAGCCGGCGCCCAAGGTGTCCAGCTGGACTTCGGTCTCATAGCGCTTGCCGTCGACGTAAAGGCGCAGCCCGGCGGCGTTACCGGATCCGTCGTAGGTGAGCGCGACGTGATACCACTCACCCAGGCGCAGACGATCTCTGGTGCGAATCCGGATCGCGGTGTCGGCATCGGCCGACAGGCTGATGGTCAGTTGCGCCGCGTATTTCTGAATGCCGACCAGGCTGACATCTTCGAAACGCCATTCGTATCCGCGTCGGTGCTGCGCGTCGTCGAGCTTCTGGAACACGCTCATCGGCAGGTTGCCGCGGGCCTTGAGCCAGAGCGCCATCGTGAACGGCGCGCTGCGATCGAAGGCGCCAACGTTGCCGAAGCTCACCTCGGTGTCGCCGTCGAACGAGGCTGCCTTGCCAATCGGGCCTTCGTCAAAGGTCGGATCGCCGACCACCGTGCGGCCGTGCTGATATCGACCCGAGATGTCGGAGAAGCTCCCGTCCATCTCGTAGTGCGCGATCAACCCGTTCGTGTCGATGGTCGCCGGCTTGTCGGTGATGGTGGCTTCCCACTCGCGCTGCAGCGGTTCGACGATGTTCTTGTCGAGCGCGGCCTTCCGCGCGTCGATTGCAGCGGTGAGCGCATCGAGCTGTGCCTGCTGACTGGTCGACGGCAGGAGCAGCACCGGCTCGGCGTTGCCAGTTCGGCCGTCCAGCCCCTGCTCGGGCACGGTGTTGAAGAACGCAAAGAACTGATAGAACTCCTTGTGCGTGATCGGGTCGAACTTGTGTGAATGACAGCGGGCGCATCCCATCGTCAATCCCATGAAGGTGGACGAGGTCGCCTCGACGCGGTCGATCACGTACTCGACCTGATACTCCTCGGCGATGGCGCCCCCTTCGAAATTGATCATGTGGTTGCGATTGAAGCCCGAGGCAATTTGCTGTTCCCTGGTGGCGTTGGGCAATAAATCGCCGGCGATCTGCTCGATGGTGAACTCGTCGAACCGCATGTTCCGGTTGAACGCGTCGATCACCCAGTCGCGCCACGGCCACATGCCGCGAAGACTGTCGATGTGATAGCCGTGGGTATCGGCGTAGCGTGCGGTGTCGAGCCAGGGAATCGCCATCCGCTCGCCGTAATGCGGCGACTGGAGCAGCGCGTCCACCCGCTTTTCGTAGGCGTCGGGCGCCGCGTCGGCGAGGAAGGCGTCGATCTCGGCCGGCGTCGGGGGAAGGCCGGTGAGATCGTAGGTCACGCGTCTGAGCAACGTCACCTTGTCGGCTTCGGGCGACGGCTTCAGCCCTTCGCGATCGAGACGCGCCAGAACGAATTGATCGATCGGCGTGCGGGCCCAGCCTGGCTGACTGACCGCCGGTGGATCGACGTGCTTCGGCGCGACGTACGCCCAGTGGGTGTCCCACTTGGCGCCCTCATCGATCCATCGACGCAGGAGCTCGATCTGTTTCTCAGTGAGCGCGTGCCCGGAATCCGGCGGCGGCATGTGCTCGTCCGGATTGGGGTTGGTGATGCGCTGCACGAGAAGGCTGTCGGCCGACTTGCCGGGAACGATCACGTTTTTCCTGGCAAACGCGCCGTCCTCGGTATCGAAGTGGAATTTCGTTTCGCGGTGCTTTTCGTCGGGCCCGTGGCACGCGAAGCAATTGTTCGCGAGAATCGGGCGGATGTCCCGGTTGAAGCTGAGGGCAGGCGCTCCTCCAGCCTGAGGCTGGGGCGGGGCCTGGCCGGACGAGCCCGAGGCGGCGAGTCCGATCGCCACGCACGGCATCACGATCGCAACAGCCCAGCAGGCCCGAGCATTGCGCATGCGCGAATATTAATCGCAAACGACCCCTGATGCGGCGCTCCAAAAAGGGGACCGGTTCAGGCCGGGCCCAGGGCCCTGATCAGCAGGATGGTCTGATCGTCCATCTGCGGTCCGTGCCGTTTCACCGCCTCCAGGATCGCGGCCTGCAGCGCTTCGAGCGGGTTCGTCCCGCGCTCGCCAATGACCGTCTTGATGGCGTCCAGGCCGAATTCCTGGTCGCGCTTGTTGAACACCTCGGTCAGGCCGTCGGTCAGAATCACGAACAGATCGCCGGCGGCCCACGCCGCTCGTGCCGATACGAACGACTGGTTCTCGAACATCGCCAGCGGCAGCTGAGACACGCTGAGCTCCTCGATCGCCGACGTCGCCGCCCGATAGCGGAGGATCGGCAGATGTCCGGCGACCGAGAACTGCAGCTCCGACGATCCGTCGAACTGGAGGCCGGCGAAGGTCACGTACATGTCGGGCTTCTTGAGATCGAACAGCACCGCGTTCAACGTGTTCAGCAGCTGGTTCATCGGCTCGGCAACCCGCAATTGCGTCCGCGCCGAGCTCTTGGCCATCCCCATCAGCAGGCCGGCGCCGACACCGTGGCCGGAGACGTCGGCGACATACCCAATCCAGTGACCATTCGACTCGACGAGATCGATCAGGTCGCCGCCGACCTCGCCGCTGGGAATCGAGATGCCACAGAACTCGAACGACCCGATGCGTCGAGCGATGGGCGGCACCAGCAGCCGATGGATGTCGCGGGCCAGGCTGATCTCCGTGTGGGCCCGCACGTATCTCAGGCCCGCCGCGACCATCCGCTCGTTGATGCCATCTCCGCCGAGTATAGATAAGTTGATGGTCGACCAGGATTTGCGCGGCTGGGAGGCCGGCGTTCATCGCCCGCTTTGGACTTGATCTTCCGGCACGGGCTTCGAATAATCGACAGAGGTGGGACCAGCGAGATCTGTCAAGCGCGCGGGCATCAACCGGGTGAGGTGCGTCCACCTCGCCGCTCTTCTCGTTTTTGCACTCTCGGTCGTGGGATCTGCCCAGAAGCAGGCGGCGAGCTCGGCCGGCGCTCGGGCGGCATCTCCCCGCGATGCCCCGCTCATCACCGAAGACACCTCGAACGGGTTCGACACGATCGTCAAACCCTTTCTGGCCGAGAACTGCTTCGGCTGTCACGGTGAGAAGAAGCACAAGAAGGAACTGAACTTCGAGTCGTTCACGTCCGCGAAGACGCTGATCGACGATCGCGATCGGTGGGACGAGGTCGTGCTGAAGCTGCGGCATCGTGAGATGCCGCCAGACGACGAACCACAGCCGGCCGAGCACCAACGTCAGGCGGTTGCCGTCTGGATCGCGCGCGAGCTGACCCGAATCGATCGCCTCACGCCACCCGATCCGGGCCGGGTCACGGCCCGACGGCTCAACCGCGCCGAATACAACAACACAGTCCGCGATCTGCTCGGCGTCGACACCCATCCGGCCGACGATTTCCCGCAGGACGATTCAGGCTACGGATTCGACAACATCGGCGACGTACTCTCGCTCTCCCCCGCCCTGATGGAGAAATACTTCTCCGCCGCGGAGAAGGTCACGAGAACGGCGCTCTTCGGTGCGCCCAAGCTGCCGCCGACGCTGACCCGGCTGCGATCGGATGGACGCCGCAATGGCGAGGCGCAAATCGTCCCGGCGTCCTACGATGTGACCGGGCTGAGCCTGCCCAACGCATTCCACGCGACGTATCGCGTTCCCGTCGAAGGGGAGTACACCCTCCGCGTCACGCTCGGCGGTCAGCGCCCCGCCGGCTCGGAGCCGGTCACGGTGGCCTTGTGGATCGATGAGCGGGAAGTCGCCCACCTCGTCCACGATCCGGATCGCGCGGCGACGTTCTCGGACGATCGCCAGGATTTCGGCGGCCAGACGACGGAGTTCAAGGTCAAGCTGACGGGAGGCGATCACCGAGTCGCCCTCGCAATTCCTCGGATCTATGAAGGGCTGCCGGCCCACTACGGCGGGCCGAACCCGTCGACCAGACCCGAGCCTCCGGTCAAGGCCTTTCAGCCGCCGCCGGGCGCGGCGGCCGATCGGATCGAGCAGCTGCGAAAAAAATTCGAGGAAACGCAGGCGGAGCTGCAGAAGATTCCGCTGAATGGGGTGCGTATCAGTACGCTCGATGTCGGCGGACCGTACGCCCAGGTGATGGGCCCGGCACTTGAGAGCACCGACAAGATCTACACCTGCGGCCATCGACACGGAGAGCATCAGCGCTGGTGCGTGTCGCGGATCATGACCGACCTGGCGTGCCGCGCCTACCGCCGTCCGGTCGCGCCGGCGGAGATCGAAAAGCTGGTGGCGCTGGTGCACAACGCGCAAGAGGAAGAGAATTCGTTCGACGAAGGGCTGGCGGTCGGGATCGAGGCGGTGCTGGTCTCGCCCGATTTCCTCTTCCGGATCGAACGCGATCATGCGGCGGGTCCCGAGGTCACGTCATATCCAATCACCCAGCACGAGCTGGCGACGCGCCTGTCTTACTTCCTGTGGGCCAGCATGCCGGATGCGGAACTGCGTCGCGCGGCGGATACCGGGACCTTGCGCGATCCGCAGGTCCTGGCCGCACAGGTGCGCCGCATGCTGCGCGATCCGAAGGTCGCTGCGCTGGCGGACAACTTCGGCGGCCAGTGGCTTCAGTTCCGCGCCCTCGAGTCGCTCACCCGCGACAAGACGCGCTTCCCTGACTTCGAGGACTACCTGCGGCTGTCGATGCGGCGGGAGACGCAGCTGTTCATCGAGCACGTGATTCGCGATGATCGGAGCATCCTCGATTTCCTCGACGGCAAGTATTCCTATCTCAACGAGCGGCTGGCCCAGCACTACGGCATCAGGAATGTGGTCGGACCGCAATTCCGCCGCGTCGACCTGACCGGCTCGCCGCGCGGGGGCGTGCTGACGCAGGGCAGCGTGCTGACGGTGTCGTCCTATGCCACGCGGACCTCCCCGGTGCTTCGTGGCAAATGGATTCTCGACAACCTGCTGAACGCGCCGCCGCCCGATCCCCCGGCCAACGTGCCGAACCTGGACGACTCCGCGATCGGGACCGCGCACTCCATGCGCCAGCAGCTCGAGGCGCATCGCAAGGACCCGACCTGCGCGGCGTGTCACCGCCGCATGGACCCGTTGGGATTCGGCCTCGAGAACTTCGACGCGGTCGGCGCCTGGCGCAGCACCGATGGCAAGTTTCCAATCGACGCGTCGGGCTTTCTGCCCGATGGCGACGAGTTCAACGGACCCGACGAGCTGCGAACGATTCTCGAGGGGCAGAAAGAGGCGTTCGCCCGCTGCCTGACCTCGAAGCTGATGATCTACTCGCTGGGCCGCGGGCTGGAGCGCTACGACCGCGGCACCGTCAAGGGCATCGCGGCGCGACTGCCGCTGCAAGGCTATCGTTTCGCGTCGCTCGTCCTCGACATCGTCAAGAGCCTGCCCTTCCAGTCGCGGCGGCCGGCCACCGAGATCGATCCGCATACAGGAGCCCAATGATCATCACGCGACAGCATCTGCACCGGCGCATGTTCCTGAAAGGCATGGGTGCGGCGATCGCACTGCCGATGCTCGACGCGATGACTCCGGCGTTCGCGGCGCCGCTCCGCTCGGGATCGAAGGCGACGCGCCTGGCTTTCACCTACGTGCCCAATGGCATCACCATGCCGGATTGGACGCCGAAGGCTGCAGGGGCGGCCTTCGAGTTCACGCGCGTACTGAAGCCGCTCGAGGCGCTGCGTCAGGACACGATGGTGATTTCCGGCCTGTCGCAGAAGAATGGCAACGCGCTCGGTGATGGTCCCGGCGACCACGCTCGCGCCGCCGCGTCGTACCTGACCGGCGTCCACCCGCGAAAGACCGCCGGCGCCGACATCCAGAACGGGATCTCCGTTGACCAGATTGCGGCGCAGCACCTTGCCGATCGGACCCGCTTCCCCTCGCTCGAGCTCGGCTGCGACGACTCACGTACCGTCGGGAACTGCGACTCCGGCTATTCATGCGCCTACACCAACAGCCTGGCCTGGCGTGGACCGGCGACCCCGATGCCGCCGGAGACCAATCCACGACTCGTGTTCGAACGGCTGTTCGGCGATCTCGACACCAGCCTCCCGGCGGAGGTGCGGGCGAGGCGGCTGCAGCACCGTCGAAGCATTCTCGACCTGGTCTTCGCGCGCACGACGAGCCTCGCCGCCGATCTCGGTCCCTCGGATCGGCGCAAGCTCGACGAGTATCTGACCTCGATTCGTGAAATCGAGCGCCGGATCGAGATGGCCGAACGGGATCTGACCGGCATCATTCCCACGATCGACAAACCGTCGGGCGTGCCGGTTCAGTACGCGGACTACATCAAGCTGATGTTCGACCTCCAGGTCGTCGCCTTCCAGACCGATCTCACGCGGGTCGTGACAATGATGATGGGACGCGAGGGCAGCCTCCGCACCTACCCCGAGATCGGCGTGCCCGATCCGCATCATCCGCTCACCCACCATCGTGGCAACCCCGAGTGGATTGAAAAGGTCACGAAGATCAACACGCTGCACATGGAGCTGTTCGCCGGCTTCATCGGCAAGCTGAAGGCGACGCCGGACGGGGACGGGTCGCTCCTCGATCACTCGATCATCGTTTACGGCAGCGGGCTGAGCGACGGCAACCGGCACAGCCACGAGGATCTGCCCGTGCTGGTGGCGGGGCGTGGCGGCGATTTCCGCCTGGGCAGCCACGTCGTCTACCCAAGCGAAACGCCGATGACCAACCTCTATCTGACGCTGCTGGATCGGATGGGCGTGCAGGCGGAGAAGGTCGGAGACAGCACCGGCCAGATCGAGCATCTCTCGCTGTAGACAGGCGGTCGATCCGGCGCAGCTCGCCGCGTCGAGCCGACGGCGGGCGTTGTAGACTTGCCGCACGCGTTGTCCCTTGTCCCGCCGGAGAGTGAGAGGCCATGAAAAAGCTGCGCCGCGGTCGTCGTCAATTCCTGAAAGATCTCGCCGGCTCGGCGGCGCTGATGTCGTCGCTGCCAGCTGGCGTGTTCACGCCGACCGGATCGGTTCGTGAAGAGCGCTCCTCACAGGCCGCGGCGGCCACGACGGCGCCAGCACAAATCAAGTTCGCGGTCATCGGAATCAACCACTCGCACATCAACAGCCAGGTGGACGCGGTGGTGCGAGGCGGTGGGGAGTTCGTGTCGGTCTTCGCCAAGGAGCCCGATCTGCTGGCAGCGTTTGCCAAGCGCTATCCGCAGGCGAAGCTCGCGCGCAGCGAGAGCGAAATCCTCGACGACAAAGCCGTTCAGCTCGTCCTCACCTCCGGCATCCCCGACGAGCGCGCGCCGCTCGGCATCAGGGTGATGCAGCACGGCAAGGACTACATGTCCGACAAGCCGGGCATCACGACGCTCGAGCAGCTGGCGGAGGTTCGTCGCGTCCAGGCGGAGACGAAGCGCATCTACTCGATCATGTACAGCGAGCGGTTCGAGAACCGGGCCACCGTGAAGGCCGGGGAGCTGGTGAAGGCCGGCGCGATTGGCGGTGTCATCCAGACCGTCGGTCTGGGACCACATCGCATGACACCCGAGACGCGTCCGCCCTGGTTCTTCGAACGCCCTCGCTACGGCGGCATCCTCTGCGACATCGGATCGCATCAGGCGGATCAGTTTCTCTACTTCACCGGTTCGACGAAGGGAGAGGTGGTGTCGTCCCAGATCGGCAACGTGCATCATCCGCAGTATCCGGGGCTCGAAGACTTCGGCGACACGGTGCTCCGCGGCGATCGTGGCACCGGCTACATCCGCGTCGACTGGTTCACGCCTGATGGCCTCTCGACGTGGGGTGACGGCCGGCTGACCATTCTGGGGACCGACGGCTTCATCGAGATTCGCAAGAACGTCGACATCGGCGGTCGTCAGGGGGGCAGCCATCTGTTCCTCGTCGATCAGAAGGAGACCCGCTACGTCGATTGTCGCGACGTCCCTCTGGCCTACGGCGCCGCGCTGGTCTCCGACGTCGTCAATCGCACCGAAACGGCGATGCCGCAGGCACACTGCTTCCTGGTAACCGAGCTGATGCTGAAGGCGCAGGCCGGCGCCCAGAGGCTGACGTTCAAGGTTTGAGGAGAGATCGCATGAGCGAGACGCGCAAAGGGCCGACCCGACGTGAGTTCATCGCCTCGGCTGGCGGTGGCATCGTGGCGTCTTCGGTGCTCTCGGGCTTCCCGTCGATCGTTCCTGCATCGGTGCTCGGGGCCAGCTCCCCGAGCAATCGCATCAGTGTCGGCGCGATTGGCACCGGACGCATCTCCCGTGTGCACGACCTGCCCGCACTGTGGAAGTACGACAGCGCCCGCATCATGGCGGTGTGTGATCTCGACAGCAATCGCGTTGCCGATGCGAAGACCCTGATCAACGGCCAGTACAGCAAGCAGACCGGCCGGCCGTACGACGGCGTCACCGGCTACGCCAACTATCAGGAGCTGCTCGCCAACAAGGATATCGACGCGGTTGTGATCAGCACCCCGGATCATTGGCACTCGATCATCGCCATACACGCCGTCCAGGCGGGAAAAGATGTCTACCTGCAGAAGCCTGCGTCGCTGACCATCGCCGAGGGTCGCGCCTTGAGCGACGCGGTGCATCGCTCCGGCCGGATTTTCCAGATCGGCAGTCAGCAGCGCTCGACCATCCAGTTCCGATACGCGGCGGAGCTGGTCCGCAACGGGCGCATCGGCGATCTGAAGACCGTCGAAGTCGGCCTGCCCGGCGATCCGTCAGGCGACGTCGAGCCTGACATGCCGGTGCCGAAGAACCTGAATTACGACATGTGGCTCGGGTCGACGCCGGTGGTCCCTTACACCGAGAAGCGCGTGCATCCTCAGGTCGGGTACGACCGACCTGGATGGCTGCGATGCGAGCAGTTCGGCGCCGGCATGATCACCGGCTGGGGCGCGCACCACATCGACAGCGCCCACTGGGGAATGGACACCGAGTACACCGGACCGATCGAAGTCTGGGGGACGGCGGAGTTCCCGACCCACGGCCTGTGGGACGTGCACGGCCCCTTCCGCACGGAAGCAATCTACGCCAATGGCGTGCACATGATTGTCAGCGGCGACTTCCCCAACGGCATCAAGTTCATCGGCACGCACGGCTGGATCTTCGTCTCGCGTGGCGATGAGACCGTGACTGCGTCGGATCCTGTCGCCAAGCTGAAAGACAGCAAGGCCCTGGCGGCCAGCGACCCGAAGATCATCACGTCGGTGATCGAGCCGAACGAGCTTCATCTCTACGAGAGCAAGGAACATCACGGCAACTGGCTCGACTGCATCCGGTCGCGGCAGCAGACCATCGCGCCGGTCGAAGTCGCGCACCGCGCCTGCTCGGCCTGCCTGATTCATCACATGGCGATGAAGGCCAAACGGAAGCTCTATTGGGATCCCCTCAAGGAGCGATTCAAGAACGACGACGACGCCAACGCGCTGCTCTCGCGGCCGCAGCGGCCGCCCTACGTCACGCCGGCATACTGAATCGGTCGCGCTGACGGTGCTGACGGTGCTCCGGGGTGCTAAGGGTGCGGTGCTGGAAGTGCTCGGGGTGGTGGAGGGTGCCGGTGCTGACCGTGCTGACGGTGCTCCGGAGTGCTAAGGGTGCGGTGCTGGAAGTGCTCGGGGTGGTGGAGGGTGCCGGTGCCGACCGTGCTGACGGTCCTCCGGGGTGCTAAGCGTGCGGTGCTGGAAGTGCTCGGAGTGCTGGAGGTGCCGGTGCTGAAAGTGCTGTGGGTGCTCGCTCTTGTCGCCGTGACGCTCCTGAGCGCGCCAGTTGTTCACGGCCAGCAATCAGCGACGGCTGCGGCCGTTCCGTCCGTGCCGCCGCCGATTCTTCAAGGTGGGGTCGTGTTGCCGCTGTTTCCGGCGGGGTCGCGCTACCTTCATGCCGATCGGGTCGGCGAGCCCGAGCAGAACAACATGCAGGACGGCGTGCCAGGCCGCATCCAGAGCATCGTCAACATCCACAACCCGTCGATCGAGTTGCATCGCGTTCCCGCTGGCACGAGCACCGGCACCGCGGTGATTCTGGCGCCGGGCGGCGGGCATAACACCCTGAACGTCGGGTCGGAGGGAGCGGATTTCGTTTCGTTCTTCTACAACTACGGCGTGGCCACGGTGATTCTCAGGAACCGGCTGCGGCGCGATGGCTACAATCCGCAGACCGACGAGGTCTACGACGCGCAGCAGGCGATCCGCATGGTGCGGGCGCACGCGAAGGAGTGGAACATCGATCCCAATCGGATCGGGATCATCGGCTTCTCGGCCGGAGCCGAGCTCGCGGCGCCGGCCGGACTGGCCTACGACACGTTCGATCGCGCCAACAAGGCGGCAGACGATCCGCTGGCGGGCGTAAGCTCGCGACCCGATTTCGTTGGCCTCGTCTATCCAGGACCGACGCCATTCGCGCGCGACCCCGCCACTCCCGTTCCGGCGAACGCACCGCCGGCGTTCATCACCTGCGGCGGCAGTGGGGACGCCGTGCACGCTGAGTGGGCCGATCAGTTCTTCGCGGCGATGCTGAAGGCCAAGGTTCCCAACGTCGAGATGCACATCTACGGCAACGGCGTGCACGGGAACGGCCTGAAGGATCGCAACGGCACCCCGTTCGGCACGTGGCAGGAGCGGTTCATCGACTGGTTCCGCGACCTCGGCTTCCTGGCCAAACCGGGTGTCGAGACCAAGGCTGCCAAGGACGTCGCCGAACACGCGGCGCCGAGAGGCTAGCCGGAGGCACGTTTTCCGGCCCGCGGATGGCGGGTTCACCGCGAATGGACCTCGCGGTGGCCACCAGGGCAGGCATGTCGATGCAGATGTGGTTTCCGTGAAACGCCGGAAGCGCCGGTGACCAACCCATTGATGGTCAGACTCATCGCCTGACGCTACGGATTTCAGCAATCACCTCAGCCACGTCGGCGCATCGACCGTGACGATCCTGATTTCGCGTTCAGGAGATCAACGTCTCCCAGCCCGTGCGGTACTGCTCGCGGCGAACGAACTTATTGGCCGCTGTCGAATTCGAGAACTCCATCTTCGCCGCGTCCCAGAACAGTCGCTTGTATGGGACGCGCAGCGCGATCGTCGCCAGCGTCACCGCCTCGGCCAGCGGACCAACCTCTTCGAAGCTGCCCTTGGACTTCGTGCGATTGCGGATCGCATTGACGAATTCGTCGTCGCTCGTCGTCGTGTCGATGTTCTGTGCGGTGACCGATCCCTCGAAGGCGCGCTGGCGGCTCAGCGGAATCAGGCGTGGCTTGTTGCCGCGAAAATCGCACAGGATC
Source organism: uncultured Acidobacteriota bacterium (assembly GCA_963771415.1). Taxonomy (GTDB): domain Bacteria; phylum Acidobacteriota; class Vicinamibacteria; order Vicinamibacterales; family 2-12-FULL-66-21; genus CAWAZT01. Next base: position 36,030 of record CAVYTI010000004.1, read on the forward strand.
TTGCCCTTGTCGCCGATGAAGAGCATGCCCTCGTCGGCGAGATCGAGATTGTCCTCGTACATCTCCTCGGGCGTCTGCGGCTTCATACCGCCGTCGTACCAGAAGGTGTCGATCGACGGACGGTTCGCGGTCGCCGGATGGCGCCAGCGGACGACGCTCGCCTTGGGCAGGCCGACCAGCGAGACGCGGCCGCCGTCGCTGACGTGCTGCTCGTCGACCCACGCGTCGTTGTTCGGCCGCGCCTCCACGAACTCCGGTACGCCCAGCTTCAGAATGCGATACGGCTGCCACAAGCTGTAGAAGCCCATGTCTCCGAGGCAGCCCACCCCGTAGGCGTACCAGCCGCGATAGATGGTGAACGTGTAGTTGGGGTGATACGGACGGCTCGGCTCCGGGCCCTGCCACAGGTCCCAGTTGAAGCCCGCCGGCACCGGCGGACCGGCCGGGTAGTATTCCTGCCAGCCCTGCGGCCAGAAGGGACGGTTGGTCCAGTTGTGCACCTCGCGCACGGTGCCGATGACGTCGGCGTTGATCCAGGCTTCGAGCGTGTGGCGGTCGGGCGTGTTGCTGTAGGCGAGCAGGTGCGTCGCGGCCGGGCTCGTGCGTGCGAGCTCGAGCGTCCGCCTGACTTCGTGGACGACGCTGGCCAGCGGTTTGTGCGAAATCGCCGCCTTTCCCTTTTTCAACGCCGAGATGTTGATGCTCCCGTGCTGGTGGTCCGGGGTGATGTTGACGATTCCCTGGATGTCCGACTCCTTCTCGAGCATCTCGCGATAGTCCTCATAGGACCGGATGCCGGCGCTGGGGCGGTTCTGTTTCTGGTAGTAAGCCTCCATGATTCCCTTGGCGACGTCGCGGCCGGCGCGAATGCCGGAATCCGTTGCGCCCCAGTTGTCGTCGCCGAGAAACCGCCGAATCCGCTGGCGGTTTCCGAACGGTTCCCAGTCGAGATAGTTCTGGCTGTCCTTGTTCGGATCGACCACGGCCACGAACTGCAGGTCCGCCCGGGCGACCATTCCGGTGTTGACCTGGCGCTGCGCCTGGGTCCCGCAGCCGACCTGCGCCAGCAGGATCATGTCGCTGGGCGCGGTATATCCAGGTCCACCGAGGACACGCCGGGGCACGATGGTCAGCGTCGAAGCGGCAGCGAGCGTACCGAGAAATTCGCGGCGATTGATGTCGTCCATTGTTCTATCCTTGCGCAGCGGGAGGACCGGATCGGCGGCATTATGGATCAACGCTGGATTCACGGCGAACGGATGATACGACCATGACCCACGAGACCGCGTTCGAGATGGCCGTGTCGAACATCCGCTTCGGCGTCGGGGTCACGCGCGAAGTCGGGCTGGACCTCGCCGACATCGGCGTCAGGCACGCGTTGGTCGTCGCCGATCCGCTGGTGCGCGGGCTCCCGCCGTTCCAGGCGGTCGCCGAATCCCTCGATGCAGCCCACGTTCGCTACGGCGTCTACGATCGGGTGCGCGTCGAGCCGACCGACGCATCGGTACGGGACGCGATTGCCTTTGCCAGCGAGTCGCCGTACGACGCAATCGTGGCGGTGGGCGGCGGGTCGACGATCGATACCGCCAAAGCGGTAAACCTCTATACTTCCTGTCCGACCGGCGACTTCCTCGACTACGTCAACGCGCCGATCGGCCGAGGCCTCCCGGTACCCGGCCCACTGAAGCCCCTGATGGCCATCCCCACCACGGCAGGCACCGGCAGCGAGACGACAGGAGTAGCGATCTTCGATCTGGAACGGCTGCATGCCAAGACGGGAATCGCCAATCGGCGTCTGAAGCCGACGCTGGGATATCTCGATCCGGACAACACGCGGACGATGCCGCCGGAGGTCGCTGCCTCCGCAGGTCTGGACATTCTCTGCCATGCCGTCGAGTCCTACACGGCCCTGCCGTTCAACGAGCGACCCAGACCGGATCGGCCGGCGTTGAGGCCGGCGTATCAGGGCTCGAACCCGATCAGCGACGTCTGGTCGTTGCAGGCCCTGCAGATGGTCGCGCGGTTTATCGTCCGGGCGGTAGCAGATCCATCAGACGATGAGGCGCGGGGCAACATGCTGCTGGCCGCATCGTACGCCGGAGTGGGATTCGGGAATGCCGGCGTGCATCTGCCGCACGGCATGTCCTATCCGGTTTCGGGTCAGGTGCGAGGCTATCGCGCGCCGGGCTACCTCGTCGATCATCCGCTCGTGCCGCACGGCGTGTCGGTGATCCTGAACGCACCTGCCGTGTTCCGGTTCACGGCGTCAGCCAATCCATGGCGTCATCTGCAGGCCGCGGCCGCGCTCGGCGCCGACGTGTCGCGGGCGCAAGATGCCGACGCAGGCCGGATTCTCGCCGATCGCATCACCTGGTTCATCCGGCAATTGGGCCTGCCGAACGGGCTGAAGGCGCTTGGTTACTCCTCGTCGGACATTCCCGCCCTGGTCGAGGGAACGCTGCCGCAGCATCGCGTGACCAAGCTGTCGCCGAGGCCCGCCGGCCCGGAGGAACTGGCGTCGTTGTTCGAAGCGGCGATGACGGCGTGGTAAGAGCGGATCAGTGGCGCGCGACCGCCGGGTGGAGCGTCACTTTTTGCACGCGCCAGTTCGACAGCTCTCCGACATAGAGAACGTCGGTGGTACGACACTCGAGAGCGTTGACCAGGCCGAATTCCTTGATCGATTTTCCCGCCGAACCAAACTTCCCGACGAGGCGTCCGTCGAGCTCGAGCTTGTAGATGGCCGCATCGTCCATCCCCGCTGAATCGCCGGTGTGCGAGCTGTACAGATACTGGTGCGATCCGCCTGAGATGCAGATCGCCGTCGGCACGCCAATACCGGCGATCTGTGATTTCGGCGCGCCGTCCTTGTCGAAGACCTGGATGCGCTTGTTCCCCTGGTCGGCGACGTAGACCAGGCCGGCGCCATCGACAGCAATCGAATGAGGGTTGCTGAACTGGCCGGGCTCCCCTCCACGAGATCCCCATGAGAGCAGGAACCTTCCGTTGGGATCGAACTTGGCGATGCGCGAGTTCGAGCCCAGCCCGTCGGCAACATAGATGTTGCCCTCGCCGTCCCATGCAACGTCGGCCGGACGGCTGAACTGATCGCCGTCGCCTCCAGCGCCGGGAAGACCACCGCGGCCCCGCGACGGCGCGGTCGCCGAGTCGGCGGCGGATCGAACGCTGATTGCCTCGGGCTTCCGGCCCATCACCATCAGCACCCGCCCGTCGGGTCCGAGCTTGACCAGCTGGCCGGAGCCCGCGTCCACGATCCAGATGTTGTCCTTCACATCGACGCGCACCGCCTGCGCCACGAGCGAGGCGTACATACCGGCGCCAATCTCACGCACGAACCCGCCGTTCTGGTCGAACTCGAAGAGCCGGGATCCGCCGTGACTGAACAACCGGGAGTTGCCCAGACCGACCGTTGGATTGCCGGTTCGGGTGTAGACGAACAGATGGCCGGCGGCGCTGCTCGCGACCCCGGCCACCTCGCCGAGGTAGACGTCGGCCGGCATTTTCAGGAGATTGGGCGCCGAGTCGAACGCGATCTCGGGAATCGACGTCTGCGCGGCAATGCCGGGCACCACCAGCAACGCGGCCGCGACGATCATCCTGCGAGCCATCGACCGCATCACTGACGCCCGACTCCTTTGGCAGGTGCGGCAGACGCCGGCTGGCCGTCCAGCACGATCTTCTGAACCCGCCACGACGTGATTTCCGACACCAGCAGCTCGTTGGGGTTCCGGCAGTCGATCTCGTGCACGGTGCTGAACTCGCCGAGCTGCTTGCCGGCCTTCCCGAATCGGCCGACGATCGTGCCGTCGAGCTCCATCTTGTAGATCTCGCCGGTGATGTCGCGGTATTGCGCCAGCCCGTTGTCGGGAATCGAGTTCGAGACGAACAGGTATTGATGCGGTCCCGGCGAGATGCAGACCGCCCACGGGTTGCCGACGTTGTCGTAGATCGCCTTCACGTTGAGGTCGTTGTCGAACACCTGGACGCGCGTATTGCTTCGATCGCCGACGTAGACATTTCCCTGCGCATCCATCGCCATCGTGTGCGGCAGGTTGAGCTGCCCCGGCTTGTCGCCGCGGCTGCCCGCCTCTTTCAGGAAGCGGCCGTTCCTGTCGTACTTCACGACGCGCGAATTGCCGTAGCCGTCGGTCACGAAGATGTTGCCGGCGGCATCCCACCCGACGTCGGTCGGCCGGCTGAATACATAGTGCTCTGCAGGAGGAGGCGGAGCGCCGGCAGCCGGCGCGACGAGCCCCTCGATCGCCTCGGGCCGGCGTCCCAGCACCATCACCACACGTCCTTCGGGGTTGAACTTGATGACCATGTTCGTCCCCTCGTCGACGGTCCAGACGTTGTCGTCACGATCAACGCGAACGGCATGGGCGAACTCGAATCCGTAGAGGCCTTGACCGATCTCGCGCACGAAGGCGCCGTTGCGGTCGAACTCGAACAGCCTGGTATCGCCGCTACGCGTATAGACGAAGACGTGACCTTTGGAATTGCTGGCGACGCCGATGCCTTCTCCGAGATACACGTTGGCAGGCAGTTTCAGGAAGTTCGGCACCGAGTGGTATGGGATTTCCGGAACGTGCTCGGCCTTGGCCTTGCTCTGGGCGATCAGCCGTGGCGCGAGCGCCAGCACCAGGGCCAGGGCGAGGGTTGGTGTACGCGTCATCGCCATCTCCGGCGTCAATCTACACGGATCGGCCGGGCGGCGTCGAGAGTCGGCAGCGGGAACTCAGGCGGGAGTCGCCGGGCGGAAGGGCCATTGACGCGTGCGGCTCGACCAGACCAGGAAGCAGATGAGACCAGCGGCAAGGATGGCGAGGCCAAAGCCGATGACGCGGAGGTCGGTCGTCACGAACACAAAAATCCAGCCGACGAGCGCCACTGCCGCGGGAACGGGGTACAGCCACATCCGATAGGGGCGCGGCATCTCCGGACGCACCCGCCTCAGGCGCATGACTCCAACCACCTGACCGACGAACTGCACGAGGATCCTCGTGGCGATGAGCCCGTCGATGACTATCCCCAGCGAGAACAGGCAGGCCAGGATCGAAATGCCACCGAGAACCAGCAGCGAGACGTACGGGAAACCGCCGGTCGCATGCAGTCGGCCGAACACCTTGAAGAAGTAGCCATCCCGCGCCGCCGCATAAGGAATGCGCGAGTAACCGAGGAGAAGCGCGAACACAGATCCAAACGCCGTCCAGAGGACCATCACCGTGAAAATGGTCGCCACCTGGGATCCGTAGATCTTCTCCATGAAGAGCGACACGATGAAGTTCGATTCGGGGTGCTGATCGGCCGGCACGAACTCGCGCCACGGCACGACTCCGATGATCGACAGGTTGATGCCCATGTAGATCACCGCCACGGCGACGGTGCTGATCAGAATCGAGCGCGGAATGACGCGACCGGGATTGTCGACCTCGTCGCCGATGTAGCAGACGTCGTAGTAGCCGAGATAGTCGTAGACGCCGATTCGCGTGGCCGCCCCGAGGCCGATCAGGAAGCCCAGTGAAAAGTTGAACGCCCCCGGGACGAAGTCGAAGGCGACGTGGCGATCGAAGTGGAAGACGCCGGTGGCAATGACGGCCAACGTGGCCGCCAGCGTGCCGACCCACAGGCTCACGGTGATCTTGGCGATCGACGTGATCCGCCGGTACAGCAGGACGACGTTGAGAATGCCAACGGCCGCGGCGACGAGGAAGAAGGACTGTGGCGAGAGACCACGCCAGATGTATCCGAGATACTGCGAGAAACCGATGTAGCCCGACGCGATCTCGAGCGGGCCGCTGAGGATGAACTGCCAGACGAAGAGGAACGCCATCAGCCGTCCGAACGTCTCCCGGCCGAAGGCCTCGCGCAGGTAGACGAACGATCCGCCCGATCCGGGCATCGCCGCACCGAGCTCGCTCCAGACCATGCCGTCGCAGATCACGATTACCAGCGCCACGATCCAGCCAAGCATCGCCTGCGGGCCGCCGAGCGCCGTCAGCAGGAGCGGGATCGTGATGAACGGCCCGATGCCGATCATGTTGATCATGTTCAGGGCGGTCGCCTGAACCAGACCGAATCGTCGCGAAGATGTGCCGGTCACTTTGACTGATGATGATGATGATGATGATCGCCGCTCACGTCTGCCCCTACAGGCGTGGCGCGGGTGGCTTGACGGGCGTCCGCCATGACACCACCCCTTTCGCCCTGGTCTTCCGCTTGAACACCCGCTCCCCCACCGTGATGAAGAGCTCATCCAGATCGGCGCCGCCGAATTTCACACTCGACAACGATCCGGCCGCCGGGGCGGGAATGATCGCGTGGCACTTGCCAATCTGGTCGAAGACTTGAACGCCCAGTGCGGTCGCGATGTAGACGTTGCCGTTGGCGTCCACAGTCATGCCGTCGCTGCTACTCCGCGTCGCCGCGTCCGGCATGTGCGCGTAGAAATAGCGCTGCTTGTAGGCAAGAGACCCGTCGGGGCGGATTTGAAATGCCCACGACAGCTGACCGGCGTAGTCCGATACGTAGAGCAGAGTCTGGTCCGGTGAAAACAGCACGCCGTTGGGATACTCGATGCCTTCGTCAACCAGCCGCGGCGTGCCGCCCTTGGGAATGAACCAGACTTTCTTGGCGGGCGAATCGGTGAAATACAGATCGCCTTTGACGTTGACAGCCAGATCGTTGACCAGCACGTCCGAGGCGATGACCTGCAATGCGCCCGACGCATCGTAGGCAACGATCTGACGGCTCCGGGTCGCCCCGCCATAGAGGCGGCCGTCGGGTCCGAACATCATGCCGTTCACACCGTTGGTGTTTTCGGCGAACGTCGTGACCTTGCCGTCCAGCGCCACCCGGTAAATGCGGTTGGCCGCCGGGTCGCTGAAGAACATTTCGCCGGCGGCGTTCACCGCCGGGCCGTCGGTGTGACGATGGCCTTCGCTCACGAGGTGCCAGCTCTCACCGGGAATCAGCGTCTGATATACGTCCTGGGTGGATTTGCCCTCAGGGTTGGCTCGGATCGGTGACGGCCAGTCGCGCCACAACCAGCGCATGACGTCCGGAAAGATCGCGGTCGCGTGCCGCGAGTTGTGTTCGCCATCCCCCCAGTCGTGCCTGACGTCGTAGCCGGCATACTCGAGCGCCGACAGCATATCCTGGTTGGCGACGAACCAGCTGCCCGTGTAGTTGTTCAAGTCGTGCTGGCCGTCCTGGAGGAACACGCGGATCGGTTTCGGCTCGGTCTTACGGATGAGGACCGGAAACTGGTTGCCGCCGCGAAGCCCGACATAGGTGCCAATGCCGCTGAACACCCGACGGAAGGCATCCGGCCGCTGCCACGCCGCCGCGAACGCGGCAATGGCGCCGCTGCTGTTGCCGGCGATGCCGCGATCGTTGGCGTCGGTCGAGAGGTTCAGATCGTGGGTCTTCGCCACGAACGGCAGCATCTCTTCGATCAGGAACCGCGCGTAGTCGTCGCCGACCGAGTCGTACTCGTAGCTCCGGTTCATGCGATCCAGCGCCTCGGACGAGGGCGCCTTCACGCGCCCGTGCATGACGAACACGCCGACAATCGGCGGGATCTCCTTCTTGTTGATCAAGTTGTCGAACACCACCGGCGCGTTGTACTGCAGACCATCCTGGAAGACCATGACCGGCGCCGGCTTCGAGCGATCGAGCTGACGTGGGACGTAGACCCAGTATTCCCGCCAGGTGCCGGGGTAGATCCGGCTGTCGCTGAACTCACCCTTGATGACGTCGCCGACCGGTGTGCCTGGCTGGACCTGCGAATCCGGACCTGGCGCCGGACCTTGTGCCGCGGCCGTAGTGGTTTGCGCCGGCGGCACCTGCGCGGCCGCCGAGATCAAGCAGGTGGTCGTCAGGCTCGCTACCAGCACGATTCGAGATCGTCCCAGACCCGTCGTCATCGCTCACTGCCTCGCAAGACGCGCGGAGCATAGCATGAGGTCCGGCCGATGAATCCGGCGCTCCCGCGGCGGTTATCACTTGCCTGGGACGCGAAACCCTGCTTATGCTCACTCGAGCCCCATGGAAAATCTGCTTCAAGACCTCAAGTTCAGTCTTCGCACGCTGCGAAAGAACCCCGGCTTCGCGGCCATCGCGATTCTCACCCTCGCACTGGGCATCGGCGCCAACAGCGCGATCTTCAGCCTGATCGACGGAATTATCCTTCGTCCGCTCCCCTATCCGCATGCCGAGCAGCTGGTCAGCGTCACCGGCACCTATCCGAGGGGTGCGTTCGTCGCGATCAGGCAGCAGATCCGCACGCTGGAAACGGCCGCCTACTCCGTCGGCCATCAATACAACGTGACCGGCCGCGGCGAGCCGTTCCGGCTCGACACGGTCCTCGTCTCCGCCGAACTGATGACAGTGCTTGGCGCCCGCGCCGAACTGGGACGCACGTTCCGTGCGGGAGACGATGGGCAGGGGTTTGATACGGGGGTGGTGCTGAGCCACGCGCTGTGGGAGCGACGGTTCGCGGGCGATCCCTCCATCGTCGGTCGGCCGGTCGAGATCGACGGCGTCACTCGACAGGTGCTCGGTGTCATGGCGGTCGGAGTTCACCTTCCCATCGAGCCGGACGGAAGCGTGGATTCCTCTGCACTACGACTCGCGCAACACCGTCAATTACTGGGCCGGTGACTTCATGCCGGTGATCGGGCGCCTGCGCAACGGGGCGACGATCGACCAGGCGAGGGCCGAAATCCAGTTGTTCCAGCCGCGCGTCTCCGCGATGTTTCCCTGGACCATGCCGGCCGAGTGGAACCATGACGTCGAGCGTGATCGCGCTGCAGAACGGGCTGGTGGGGGACGTTCGCGGACGGCTGTACATGTTGTTCGGCGCGGTGACGCTGGTGCTCCTGATCGCGTGCGCCAACGTCGCCAACCTGACGCTGTCGAGGGCCGCCAGCCGGGAACGGGAGATCTCGATTCGATCGGCGCTGGGGGCCGGCTCGGCGCGGCTCGCGCGGCAGTTGCTGACGGAGGGAGTCGTCCTCGCCGTCTGCGGAGGACTTGCCGGGCTGGCACTGGCGGCGTGGGGCCTCGCCGCACTCAAGGGACTGCTGCCGGTTGAGACGCCTCGGTTGCTCGACGTCGGGCTCGACTGGCGCGTGGTGGCCTTTACCGGCGTGATCGCACTGGGGTCAGGATTGCTCTTTGGTTTGACGCCGGCGGCACACCTGGCTCGCCGCGGCTCCCAGACGGTCAGATCGAACGGCCGCGGAACCATCGTATCGGTGTCGCAGCGATTGAGGAACGTGCTGGTGCTCTCGGAGGTGGCGCTGGCCGTGCTGCTCGTCATCGGCGCCGGCCTGTTGATCCGCAGCCTGTGGACGCTGTCGCACATCAATCCGGGGTTCCGCTCGGAGCAGGTCGTCACCGGGCGGGTCACACCGAACGACTCGTTCTGCAGCGATGTCGGCCGCTGTCTGACGTTCTATCGGAGCCTCGTCACCGAGCTCCAGTCGATGCCGGGCGTCTCTGGCGCGGCGCTGGTGAACACGCCTCCGCTCGGCGGGCAGATTGCCAAGCGATCGCTCGACATCGAGGCGTACGAGGTGCCGCGGGGAAAGGGCTCGCCGCTCTTCTGGCTGAACATCGTCTCACCCGACTACTTCCGCGTCCTGGGCATCCGGCTGGTTGAGGGCTCAGGTCTCTCGGAAGCGGATTACTCGGGCAATCCGCCCGTTGCCCTGGTCAGCGCGGCGACGGCACGTCGGTACTGGGGAGACCGATCCGCGGTCGGCCGGCGCTTCCGCTTCGTGGGCGAAAGCGAGTGGCGGACGGTGGTCGGCGTCGTGGCCGACGTGCGCGCCTACGACCTCGAGCGCGACCAGCCGGAATGGATCTCGGGAACGGCCTACGTGCCCTGGAGCCCGAAGGCGACGCTGGAAGACGGGCGCGTGCCGGCGCAGATGACGATCGCCATCCGCACGACCTCCGGGCAGGCCGAAGTGGATGCGATGCTCCGACGAACGGTCGCCCGGCTCAATCCGGACGCCCCGGTGAGCGATGTCCGGACGATGCGGGCCGCCGTCCGCGACGCCGTGGCGACGCCGGCATCAACGACCGGCCTGTTCATCATGTTCGCTGTCGTGGCGCTGGTCATGGGCCTGGTCGGCATCTACGGCGTCGTCTCCTACCTGGTCTCGAGGCGGACCCGGGAGATCGGCATCCGCGTGGCGCTCGGCGCGTCCCCGCGTCAGGTGCTGTGGCTCGTCGTAAAGGAGGGTGCCTGGGTGTCGGCGGCAGGAATTGCCCTCGGGTTGTCGGCGGCGGCGCTGCTCACGCGTCTGCTCTCGAGCGAGCTCCACGGCGTCAGCCCGCTCGATCCGATGACCTACGGCAGCGTCGCGGCTATCATGGCCATCGTGACGGTGGCCGCCTGTTCGGTACCCACCCGCCGGGCACTGCGCGTTGACCCGCTCATCGCCCTTCGAAACGAGTAGTAGCCATCAGAGCCGGGAGAGTCATTCATGGATCGTCGTGACTTCATCAAGAAGGGTGCTGCCGCGTTTGCGCTGGCCGGGCTGCCGCCGTCCTTGCAGCAGCTGGCCGAGATGCGAAAGCGGGTGGGCCTGATCGGGACCGGCTGGTACGGCAAGAGCGATCTGCTGCGGATGGTGCAGGTGGCGCCGGTGGAGGTGGTCTCGCTGTGTGACGTGGATCGGCACATGGTCGCGGAGGCCGCGGACCTCGTCGCCACGAGACAGCTCTCGAAGAAGAAGCCGCGAATCTACAGCGACTATCGCGAGATGCTGCGCGAGCGCGACCTCGACATCGTGCTGATCGATACACCCGATCACTGGCACGCGCTGCCGATGATCGAGGCGGTGCGATCGGGCCTGGATGTCTGGGTGCAGAAGCCGATCAGCGTCGACGTCGTGGAAGGCCAGGCGATGCTGGCCGCGGCGCGTAAGTACAAGCGGGTCGTGCAGGTCGGCATGCAACGTCGCAGCACGCCGCACCTGGTGACGGCGCGAGACCGCATCATCCGCGAGGGACGGCTCGGAACCGTCGGCCTGGTCGAAATCTACTGCTACTACCACATGCGGGCGACCTCGAACCCGCCCGACACGCAGCCGCCGGATTACCTCGACTACGAGATGTGGACCGGCCCCGCGCCGAAGCGGCCGTACAATGCGCTCGTTCATCCGCGCAGCTGGCGGGCGTTCATGGAATATGGCAACGGCATCATGGGCGACATGTGCGTGCACATGCTCGACATGGTGCGGTGGATGCTCGACCTCGGCATGCCGACCCGGATGAGCTCGTCCGGCGGCATCCTGATCGACAAGGCCAGCAAAGCGAACATCACCGACACGCAGACCGCCACCTTCGACTTCCCGACTCTGAAGGTCGTCTGGATTCATCGCAGCTACGGCGACGCGCCCGATCCGAAGTACCCGTGGGGAGCGACCTTCTACGGCGACAAGGGAACGCTGAAGGCGAGCGTGATGGGCTACGACTTCGTGCCGTCAGGCAAGGGAGGGTCGCCCGTTCACGAGGACGTGAAGTACGAGTTCGAGCAGTACCCGGAAGACAAGACGGAGAAGGATCTCGAGACGCACGTGGCGCCCGCAATCCGGGCGCACATGAAGAATTTTCTGGAGTGCATCGCGTCGCGGGAAAAGCCGGTCTCCGACATCGAGCAGGGCTACATGTCGGCGACCGCCTGCATCCTGGCGAATCTATCGATGCAGCTCGGACGCTCGATCACCTGGGATCACGCCAAGGGAGAGGCGGTCGGCGACGCCGAAGCCAACGCGCTCCTCCGCCGGCCCTATCGCACGCCGTGGGAGCACCCGGATCCGGCATGAAGGTGTGAAAGACGGTTGACGATTGGAGGCTGTCATCCGCTATGTCATCTGTACCGGTAAAGCGCGAACGCGAAGAGCGTGTCGCCGGATGCCACGAGCAGGTACTGGCGGCCGTCGAGCATGTAGGTAATCGGCGCGTTCGACACGCCGCCGATTCTGGAGTGCCAGAGCGGCTTTCCGGTCTTGGCGTCGTGCGCGACGATGTTGCTACCGGCGTCGCCGCCGAAGACCAGCCCGCCTGCGGTCGTCAACAGCCCGCCACCGCCACCCCCGCCGCCGAAGACGCTCGGATACTCTTCGCGCCAGGCGATTTTGCCGGTCTTGTAGTCGATCGCCGTCAAATAGCTGTTGGCGCTGCCCACATGTGATTCGAGCTTGCCGCCCAACCCCATCGAACCACGTGGATCGGGGTCGAGCAGGTAGAAGACCGAATAAGAGTTGTCCTCCGCCACGTAGAACAGGCCGGTGTCGGGATTGAACGCCGGCGGCTCCCAGTTGGTCACGCCGCCTTCGCTCGGCGAGACGAGCGACCCGCCGATCGTCGCGTCCTTCAGCGGATCGCGCTTGGGCCGCCCCTTGTCGTCGAGTCCCTTGGCCCAGTTCACGCGCTGCCCGAACGGGCCGGACACCAGGCGCTCACCGGTTGTGCGATCGAGGACGAAGAAATAGCCGTTGCGCGCCGCGGTCGCGAGGAGCTTTCGCGGCTGACCGTTGATCTGCCCGTCGAAGAGGACCGGCGTCTGCGCGGAGTCCCAATCGTGCTTGTCGTGCGGAGACGTCTGGTAATACCAGGCCATCTTGCCGGTATCGATGTTGACCGCGATCAGCGAGCAGGTGAACAGGTTGTCCCCCTCGCCGCGTCCTTCGGTGTAGGCCGGCGTCGGGTTGCCGGTGCCGAAGATATACAGCTTCGTCTCCGGATCGTAGGAGCCGGGGACCCACACCTGCGCGCCGCCATGGCGCGCGGAGTCGAGGCTGCCCCACGTCTCGAGGCCGGGATCGCCCTGGTTCATCGGCACGGTATAGAACTTCCACTGCAGCTCGCCGGTCTCGGGATCGAACGACTGCAGGAAGCCCGGAGCATCGAGGTCGTTGCCCGTGCCCGCGAGCACGTGGTTGCCGATGACGACCGGCGCCATGGTCGAGAAGTACTGCTGGTTGAAGTCGGCGATGACTTTGTGCCAGCGCTCCTTCCCGGTCCTGGCCTCGAGCGAAACGAGATAGTTGTCCGGCGTCTCGAAGTAGACGTAGTCGTTCCACATCGCCATACCGCGGCTGCCGATGTGCGTGCCACCCTTCGTCTTCCAGAAGTAGTGCCAGAGCTCGCGGCCGGATCGCGCATCCATGGCCCACGCGTTGTCCGGCGTCGACAGATAGAGCGTCCCGTCCACTGACAGAATCGACGCCTTGATGAAGCCGCCTCCGCCCGACGGAAAATCACCGGTGCCCTCGCCGCCGACGGTCACGGGCGCGCGGCCGCCGCCGAATCCGCCCGGTGCGGCGACGCCCGGCGAGATCTGAGTGGTCCAGGCGAGCGTGAGGTTCTTGACCGTCGATTGATCGATCTGTTTGAGAGCGCTGTAGCGTTTCCCTGAGTAGTCCCCGGAATAGGTCAGCCAGGAGTCCGCCAGCGGCTTCAGGATCTGCGCGGGATCGAGGCCTTTCCCTTGTGCGGTGAGCAGCGCCGGGATCGCCAGCAGGAGCGGTGCGGTGAGCAGCAGTTTTTTGATCGTCATTTGAGTGTGGCGAGAAACGCGGTGACGTCGTGCATGTCCTTGTCGGTGAGCGTTGAGAGCATGGCTTTGTGCGCGGCCAGCGGGTCGGTAATCTCGACCTTCGTCTTGTCGTCGCGATTCACGCTTCGCAGGGTGTTGTCTGCCTGAACCACCGTGACGAGGAAGTGATCGATCTGGACCAGGCGTCCTTCGACCTTTTCTCCGGACGGCAGGGTAATCGTCGCGGTGACCGGCTTGCGGCCGCCGCGCCCGCCGCCTCCGGCCATCCCCACCACCCAGGCGGTCTGCAGCGTCCTCGCGTCGGGGACGCGCGTCGCGAGCCCCTGGAGATCGCCGGTCGGCGAGTGACAACTCGCGCAGTTGGCGGCGAAATACTTCTGCCCGGCAGCCGCGTCGCCGACCAGCGCGTTGGGCAACGGAGCCTCGCTCGCCGGCGGCGCGCCTTGCGGACGACCGGCGGCCTGGATGCTGTGGAGATACTCCGCGACCGCCTTGACGTCCTCGTCCGGCATCGGAATGGGCGGCATCCCGCGTTCGGGGCGTCCGCTCTTGACGACGGGCAGGATCAATTCACCGGCCTGATCGTTGAGCACGAGCTGCGATCGGAGAAGGTTGGGACCGCCGAGCTGACCGCCCCGCGCGTCAACGCCGTGGCAGGCGCTGCAGATGGAGGAATAGAGCGTTTTACCGCGCTCGATCAGCGCCGGATCTCCGGGCGGCCGCTGCTGCGCCGGAAACGTGGCGACGCGGCCACGCCCGGGTCCCTGCCCGCGTCCGGCAGCCGGCGCCGCCGGCGGCTGGGCGGGCGCTGCCGGAGCCTGCTGCGCCGCGACGCTGCCGAGCAACATCACGAAGGCCGCCCCCGCGGCCGCTAGAACTCGCTCAATTCGCATCGCTCACCTCGACTGGGGTTCGGGGTTCGGGGGTTCGGGGTTCGGGGTCTGGTTCTGGGGTTCGAGGTTCCGGGTTGACGAACCTTCAGCGCGACTTCACGAGCTGGACAGCCGTGAACCCCGAAGCAGCCACGAACCTGAAGCAACGCCGGAACCGGGAACCCTGAACCAACCCGGAGCCGAGAACCCTTGAATCAACCCGGAACCGGGAACCCTGCATGGAACCAAGAACCCTGAACCAACCCGGAACCGAGAACCCTGAACCAGACCCCGAACCCCGAACCTCGAACCCCGAACCCCAACAAATCACTTTCAGTCGCGTCAGGCCGTCAATTTGAATACATTGTTGTCGGCCGCGCAACCCGATCCGGACAAGCCTATGCTGATCAGACACTCGCTTCGCCTTATGACCTCATTATCGACTGGAATGTTTTGCCTGATGGCGATCGGCGCCTGGGAGCAGGCCAGCAGGCAGTCAAGCGCCTCGCCCGGCCCTTTGGTGTATATCGGTACCTACACCGGTCCCACCAGCAAGGGCATCTACGTCTCGCGGCTGAATCTGGAGTCCGGGGTGCTGAGCGCTCCCGAGCTGGCCGCCGAGACGCCCAGCCCAAGCTTCCTCGCCGCGCGACCGCAGGGGGATTTCCTCTATGCCGTCAACGAGGTTGACCATTTCCAGGGCAAGTCCAGCGGGTCGGTGAGCGCCTTTGCCATCAATCATCAGAGCGGAAAGCTGACGCTGCTGAACCAGCAGCCGTCCGGCGGCGGCGGACCGGCGCACCTGGCGGTCGATCGCGCCGGCAGCGCCGTGCTGGTGGCGAACTACGGGGGTGGCAGCATCGAAGTCCTGCCGGTGGATCGCGACGGCCGGCTGAAGGCAGCCACGGCGTTCGTGCAGCACACGGGATCGAGCGTCAATCCCGACCGCCAGAAGGAGCCGCACGCGCACTACATCAACGTGGATCCGTCCGATCGCTTTGCCTACGTCGCGGATCTCGGCCTCGACAAAATCCTGATCTACCGTTTCGATCCCGCCAAGGGCACGCTCGCGCCGAACGACCCGGCGTTTGCCCAGGTGAAGCCTGGAGCGGGTCCTCGGCACCTCGCGATGGACGCCAAGGGCCGGTTCGTATACCTCATCAACGAGATGGATTGCACGATCACCGTGTTCGGCAGGGACGCGCAGCAGGGTGGGCTCAAGGAAATCCAGACCGTCTCGACGCTGCCACAAGGGCAAGCAGTGCTTCCGGCCTACAGCACCGCCGAAGTGCTCGTGCATCCGTCAGGGAAGTTCCTGTATGGCTCCAACCGCGGTCACGACTCGATCGTCGTCTTCGCGATCGACGAGCAGTCGGGACGTCTGACCTACGTGCAGCACCAGCCCACGCTCGGAAACATCCCGCGCGGCTTCGGCATCGATCCGACCGGGGCGTTTCTGCTGGCCGGCAATCAGAAGTCTGATTCAGTGGTGGTGTTCCGGATCGATCGGCAGACCGGCCGTCTGACCGCGACGGGCACGCCGGTCAAGGTCGGCGCCCCGGTCAGCATCGAGTTCATCGCGCGCTGATCGTCGAGGGCGTCACATCGAAGTCTTGACGAGGTCGCCGACCTTGAAGCCCGATCCGGAGATGATGTTCGCGACCGCCGACTGCTCGTCCACGTCGACGACGCGAATCACACCGACGGGCGAGGTCATCCGACGGATCACTTTGCCCGTCGCGGGATCCTTGATTTCGGTCCCCACACGCTCGACGGTCAATTGGTCGCCGACCTTGACCCCGGCTCTGCTCCCGATATTCAGAACGATCTGTCCGCCGGTCACCGCAGCGACGAGACCGTTTACCGTCACCTGCCGGACCGCCACCTTGGGCCGGTCCGCGATGACCTCGGTGCTCATCTTCTCGACCGCGGCCTTCACCGCTTCGCCGATGATCGTGTTCTGAAAATCGCTGCTGCCGAAGTTGACGCCGCCGGCGCCAAAGCCCGACCAGGAACCGCCGCCGCCGGTCAACGACGTGCTGGTACGCTTGGATTCCCCCAGACCTTCCGCGGTGGCCAGAATCTCCCCGGTATCGACATTGACGATCCTGGCGGTCAAGCCCACGATCGCCTTGCTCTGTTTTTGTTTGACGCCGCCGAGACCGAGGTGCCCGAGTCCGGCGCCGACCCCGCCGACGCCGGTGTTCTTGGTATCGTTACCGAACTGCGTGATGCTGCCGACGATTATCGCGTCGACGCCGAGCAGCTTGCCGATCTTGGCGGCAGACGTGGAGTCGGCGCGATCGCTGTTGGAAAAATTCTGCTCCGCCATGATCTTGTCGAGGGCCGACCGCTCGATGACCGAGTAACTGCCGTCCTTCACCAGATAATTGACGAGCAGATCGCCGACGCCCTTGCCGACATCGACGTTCGTCCCGAAGATTGCAGAAACGCCGCTATATACGGTCGCGTAGTCGAAATCGACGACCGCGACTCGGGCTCGACGTCCCGACGGCGCTGGAGTGCCCGCAGCGGGTGTCTGGGCATCGAGGATGAGGACCGCGCTGACGGCCAGCCACAACGCGACGCCGACCGCGCTTTTGATCGTCTCCATCGTCTCACCTGCAAAAATGTGAAGGTTCGGGCGCGATTTTAAGGGGGCCCCCAGGGTGTGTCAATGGCTATTGCCGCGTCGGGCAGGTCCAATGAGCCAACAAAACCGTGGTCGCCGTTACATTTCCTGTGCTTGGTCGACGATCCTGATTGCATGCCTTTCCGATTGAACGGCCGTCCACCACAGGCACATAATCTCGCCGTCTGCAATCAGCGTGCACGACCGTCCTGCCCGCGGGTTCTGTCAACGCGTCCGCTGAGGGAGTCGGTCATGGAAGCGAAGAAGCGCATCGGCGACTACGAGATCCTCGGCGAACTTGGAAGCGGCGGCATGGGACGCGTCTTTCGCGTCCGCAACGTCATCTCCGACCGCGTCGAGGCCATGAAGGTCCTCCTGCCGGATCTGGTCGGCCGCCAGGATCTGGCGGCCCGTTTTCTGCGCGAGATCAAAGTCCTCGCCGCGCTCAATCATCCAAACATCGCCGCGCTCCGCACCGCGCTGACGGCCGACAATCAGCTCGTCATGATCATGGAGTACGTCGAAGGCCAATCGGTGGCCGATCGGCTGGCGCAAGGGCCCATTGCAACGGCCGACGCCATCAAGTACATCGACCAGGTGCTCGACGCGTTGAGCTACGCGCACGCGCAGGGCGTGGTTCATCGCGACATCAAGCCGGCCAACATGATGCTGACGCCCGGCGGAGTCGTGAAGGTGACGGACTTCGGGATCGCCCGGTCGGCTGGCGATCAAACGATCACCGTTGCGGGGACGACGACCGGCTCGCTGAGCTACATGTCGCCCGAGCAGGTCAACGGCGACGCGACCGATCCGCGATCGGATCTCTACTCAGTGGGCGTGTCGTTGTACGAGATGGTGACGGGCGAGCGGCCCTTCAAGGCAGACAGTGACTTTGCGGTGATGCTCGCGCACTTGAAGCAGGCCCCGCGACCGCCCATCGAGCTGCAGCCCTGGCTGGCGCCAGGCTTGAACGAAATTATCCTGAGGTCCATCGCAAAGAATCCGAGCGATCGGTTTCAATCGGCCGATGAGTTCCGCCAGGCCTTGAAAGCATTGCCGGCAGTGGCGCCGAGCGTGGCCTCGTCCCGGGACACCACCGTTCTGGCGTCGGCCGCTGCAAGACCGACGGCTGCGGCTGATGCCTCTGCGTCGGCCACTCCCAATCCTCACGCCTCGGCCACGGGACTTGCCACTGATCGTCCTCGCACGCCGATCGATGCCGGAATACCGGCTGGCGCGCCGGCGGCACCGGCCAATCCGATCGGGCAGCCTCCACCGGCGAGAAACGTGCCCCCTGGTCTCTACATGGCCTTGGGCGGAGTGCTCGTCATGGGTGCGCTGATTGGCACGGGCGTGTATCTGCGCAAGGCCGAGGGCGGAACCAACCCCTCGTCGAACGCCGGAAATGCGTCGGGATCGTCGGCGGGTGCGACATCGGCGAAACCGGCGCTGTCGCCGACTTCAGCGCCCGCACCCGCCCCGGAGCCCACACCACCATCGGTGCCGCCACCCGCGTCCGCGACGCCGGCGGAAGCACCCCCGGCGACGGTGTCGGCGACAGCGCCGCCGGCGCCGCCCGAAGCATCTCGAGTGAAAGGTCAGTCGACATCCGCGACCCGGGCGGCCCACGTTGCCAGGCCTGCCTCCACGAACGGAGCGACAACGGAACCGGCCGCGGCGCAAGGAAACGCCGCCAGCTCCGCTGAGCTCGATCAGCTCGAACGGGAGATCGACGGGCTCGCGGCCCGCGAGGCGGCTGTCAATAACAGCCTCGATCACATGCAGCAGGAGCAGGCGCGGCAGGGACTCGGCCTGCGCGCCGATATGGCTGCACGCCAGCTGAGCATGAAGAGTCAGTCTCGCGAAAGCCCAGGACGCGCTGGAGAAGGGGGATGCGGCACGGGCCCGCCGGTTCAGCGAGCAGGCACACAAGGACATCGAAGCCCTGGAGCAGTTCCTCGGACGCTGATTACACAGATCGCTCGGCGATCTCCGCCTCGCGGCTGTCGGACCACAGGTTCCGGACAATCTGCAACAGCACGAGGCCGCTGACCACGAACACGGCCGAGCACAGAAGACAACGCCCGGTCTCGCCGTAGAGGAAGTTGCCGATCGCGAAAAGACCGGACCAGATCGCCGCGCAACCCACGACCCACCCAAGCAGCGCCATCGGAATATTGTCAGGCGAGACCCGGCCGTCTGCCGGCAGCCCGGCCTCGCGTCGAATGTCGGACCACCCCGGCCCGAACGGACGGACCAAGCGTGTAGAAGCGGATCAATACCTCGCGATCGGTCTGCGGGCCGAGATAGGCGGTAACCAGCCAGCAGACGGTCGTCACCGCGATCGTGGTGAGGAGCGCCGCATGGGTGCTGAAGGTTGTGCCGTTCTTGGCCAGAACGAGCAACGCCACCGAGGTCAGGAACGAGCTGGCCATCGCCACGATCTCGCACCACGCGTTCACGCGCCACCAGAACCAGCGCACCAGATACAGCAGGCCGGTGCCGGCGCCGATCTGCAGGATGATGTCGAACGCGTTCTTCGCCGAGTCGAGCAGGTAGACCGTGACCGACGAGCACACGAACAGCAGCACGGTCGCGAGCCGTCCGGCCATCACGTAGTGCCGCTCCGTCGCGTCGGCCTTGATGAAGCGGCGATAGAAGTCGTGGACGAGATACGACGCGCCCCAGTTGAGATGCGTCAGGATCGTCGACGAATTCGCCGCGATCAGGCCGCCGACCATCAGCCCGATGAACCCGGCCGGCAGGAACTTGCAGCATCGCGGGGTACGCGATGTCGTGGCCGATCAGGCCCGGATCAGATGCGGGAAGGCCCGCTGAATGTCGGACAGCTGCGGGTAGACGATGATCGACGCCAGGCCGACGAGGATCCACGGCCAGGGCCGGAGCACGTAGTGCGCGACGTTGAAGAAGAGCACGGCGCCGAGCGCGTCCTTCTCCGATTTCGACGCCAGCATGCGCTGCGCGATGTAGCTGCCGCCGCCGGGCTCGGCACCCGGGATACCAGACCGCCCACCATTGCACCGCGATCGGCATGATGAAGACCGCCACGGCGAGGTCCCAGTTGTTGGTGAAGTCCGGCAGCACGTGCAGGTAGTTCAGGCCGCCGGGACCGGGCGTGGCCGACAGCTTCTCGATCAGCGCCGTGCAGCCCGCCGACCTGCGGCGCGTTGACCGCGAAGTAGGCGGCGGCGATGACCGCCGTCATCTTGATGAAGAACTGAATCATGTCGATGACGAGCACGCCCCACAGCCCGGAGTGCGCGGCGAAGACCACGTTGAGCAGGCCGACGGCCGGCAGCGTCTGCCAGCGCTCGAGGCCGAACAGCACCGCGGCGATCTTGCACGCGGCCAGGTTCACCGTCGCCATGATCATGCAGTTGAAGAACAGGCCCGAGATAGACGGCGCGGAAGCCGCGCACGCCCGCGCGCCGCGCTGCCGGAATAGCGGATCTCGTAGAACTCCAGATCGGTCATCACGCCCGAGCGCCGCCACAGTCGCGCGTAGAAGAACACCGTCGAGACGCCGGTCAGCGTGAAGGCCCACCACACCCAGTTGCCGGCCACGCCCGTGCGCCGCACGATGTCGGTCACCAGATTCGGCGTGTCGCTGCTGAACGTGGTGGCGACCATGGACAACCCGGCGAGCCACCACGGGACGGCGCGGCCCGACGCGAAGAACTCCGAGGTGTTCCGGCTGGCGCGGCGGCCGAGAAAGAGCGCCGGCCCGAAACAGACCGCCAGCGTGATGGCAATCACGGTCCAGTCGATGATCTGCAGATGCATGGGTGGTCCCGGTTGAAGGTCGGCGCTCAGTATACGGCGGACCGCCGCGGCGTAGCGGCAGGTCTATCGGATCACACCGTCCAGCAAGGACTTGATCTTCGACTTGACGGTGTTCTCGAGCGCGCGCTGCAGCGCCTTGGCCGGATCGATTGCCACGATCGGATGAACCGCTGTGCCGGTGATGCGGCCGGGAAGGACGATGCGATCGCCGTCGCTGGCGTAGCGGTACAGGTCGCGGCCGGCCTGCGCGGACAGCTCACGGGACAGGACGAGATCGACGCCAAGGTTGACCGCCTGACTCCGGAGATCCAGCGTGCCGGCGCCGCGCATGTCGACGTCGCGCGACGCGAAGGTCAGGTTGTTCGTCGAAGCGCGGCCACTGCCGACGGAGAGGTCCGCGGCAAGCTGGGTGAACTGCTCGCCGGACCCGGCGGGACGATCGCCGGCTGGTTTGCCGAAGGCCAGGACCACCGTGCGCACGACCTCGAGGCCGGGAACACGGCCGTCGCGCACGACCACCTGCATCGCACCCGGCCGCCGTGCTGAACGCGGACTGCATGCTCGTCCCGGCGCCGCGCAGCGAGCCACGGGCCTGCAGCGTCCCGGTCATCGAGTTCGGCGCGCCGGCGAACTCGAGCAGACGAGCCACATTGATGCCGGAGAAGCTGCCCTGCCATTCGTAGTGCGGCGTCGCCGCATCGGTGCGGACCGAAACGGTGCCGTCGGCACGGCCGCCGAAGAGTTTGAGCTGCAGGTCCTTCAACGTCGTCTGCCCGGCGGTGACATGACCGGTCGTCGAGAGATCGGAGAACGTGGCGCCGAGCGCGCGTCCCTCGCTGGCCGCGATGTGCGCGGTGATGTCGAACGGTGTCGACGTCTCTCGCGGTGCCGGCGACGAGGGCTGCGTCGCGAACGGCGCCATGAACTCGATCAGCTCGTCGAGGTTCAGGCTTCTGGCTTTGATGGTGAGCTCGCACGTACGCCGCGTCAGGTCGGTGACGGCACCGGCGGCGACGAGCTGCGTGATGTCGGAGCGCGCGTCGAGGTGCTGGATCTCGAGCCTGTTTCCCGCATACGCGGAGTCGGCGTTGACCAGCACGGTCCGCGACCCTGAGGTCAACGAGACAGTCCCGAAGCGCGATCGATCGAATGCCGTCGATGGTGAGCGGGAGGGTCGAGGAAGAGGGTTGGTTCGTCGCCGGCAACGGGCCTGGTGATCAGCGCGAGAAAGCGCGGAGCGTCGAGACGGCTGTGCTCGACGAGAATGTCGGCCTCGGCGACGTGCCGGGACAGCAGCGGACGGAGTCCCGTCGACACGACCAGCCGCTCGATCGCGGCGGTGCGCGACGAACCGATCGTCACTCGATCGAGGGTCAACCCCGGCCGCGGGAACCAGCGCACCGAGAGGGCGCCGATCGTCACCGGCTGGCCGAGCGCCGCCGAGGCCTGCGCTTCGAGCGTGGCCTTGATGTTGTCGGTGCTCAGCTGCGACCGAATCGCGAGTGCCGCCCCGACCAGAACCAGGAGGATCACGGCCGAGCGCGACGGCGAGCTTGCGCGCCACGGGCCTATCGTCTCATGAGTCGAGCCGGCCACGGGAACAAACGAAGACGATGGGATTGTGTCCGCCGGCGCGAGGCCGGCGGGAGTTGACCGCCATGAGCGGTCGTCTGGGCGTTGGAGCCGACTAGCTGGCGCCCGTCGCGCTCAGTTCGCGTTCGGCCTGCAACCAGTCCTCGAGCGCGCTGCCCGGCTGGCCCCCGCGCGCACAATACACTTCGAACGCCCGTCGCGCGATGTCCGACTCGGACACCGGCGTCGTCTGCGGGATCGGCTGCGCGTGCACAGCCTTCGACTTCACCGTCCGCTTCCGCTCCACCTTGGGTTTCGCCACTTTCTCAATCTTGGCCATCGTTTCCTCTGCCTACCTCGAGGCGCGCGAACGCGCCGAAACAACTCCGTCCACGACGATCGTTCTCGATGGTTCGGCGGAACTGTCGGGACGTTCTCATTTTAGCGCAAGGCTGCGTGACGGCGAAGTAAGATCCGCTGCCTCGTAGCGACAAAAATGTCCGAGGCCACTGCCGCGTCAACAATTTTGCAGGATCGATGCGGAAGACGGCGCGCGCCGGGGCGTAGGACGCGGCCGCGACGACGATCAGGACCAGGAAGATGACCGCGGTGTACGTGGTCGGATCGGTTGAGCGGACGCCGAACAACAGGCTGCCGAGGGCGCGGGCACCGATCAAGGCGCCGGCCGCGCCGAGTGCCGCGCCGATCAACAGCTTCCGCGCGGCAGGAACCAGGACGCACCGCAGGAGATCGACACGACCTGCGCCAACGGCCAGCCGGACGGCCAGCTCGTGACGACGGCTCCCGACGTCGAGCGCGACGACACCGAACAGGCCAATGCACGCGAGCCCGAAGGCGAACGCCGCAAACATACCGAAGGTCCAGGCGCTGAAACGCCACGGCGCCATCACGCGCCCGACGGCCGCATCCATCGTGGTGATGCCATCAATGGCGGCATGAGGATCGAGACCCGCGATCGCTGCGCTGGACGAGGGAGACGGCCGCCAGCGGATCGCCTGCTACGCGGACCACGACCGTCGTTGCGTCGGATGCTGCCTGCGAAGCGGCCTCGTATATATCCAACCTCACGTCGTCGAGCCCGCGATAGCTGACGTCGTTGACAACGCCGACGATCGTGCGCCATTCGCGCGCGGTCGCCGGGTCGACGCTGGCGATCAACAGGCGTTTACCGATAGCGTCCTGACCGGGCCACAATCGGCGGGCCGCGGACTCGCTGACGAGCGCAACGCGGGGCGCATGCGGATCGTCGCGGTCATTGAAGAGCCGACCATGGGTCAGGCCGATCTTCATCGCGGCGAAGTACCCGGGGGTGGCCACCTCGTAGTTGAGCGCGGGATTGAGTTGAGACGCCGCGGCGGTGTTCGGTTGACCTTCGAGGGTCACCCACGTCTCCTGACCGATCGCCCCGAGCGCGAGCGGTCGAAGGAAGATCGCGCCCGAGGCCTCGACGCCCGGAAGCCGCTCAAGGACGGTCAGGAGTCGCGCGACCCAGGCATTGGTCGACGGCTTCGGGTCGCTCGGTGCGACGTTCATCGCCAGCACACGGGCTGGCGTGTAACCAGGTCGATGCCGCGAAGATTCAGGAAACTCTGCGCCACCAGGGCAGCGGCAACGAGGAGGACCACGGACAGCGCAATTTGCGCGACGACGAGCGCCGATCGCAAGCGTCGGGTCTGGCGGGTGCTCGTCGATCGCGCCGATTCGTTCACGCTCAACACACAATCGGTCGAGAGCGCCTGCCGAAGCGGACCGATGCCGCACAGGCAGGCCGCCGCCACCACCGCAAGGGCCGTGAACGCGGCCGCGGGCGAGCCGACGGCGACTTCGCCCAGGCGCGGCACGTCGCCTGGCGCGAGCGCGATCAGTCCCCGGACCAGCCAGCGAGTCGCGATCAAGCCCAAGACGCCACCGGCCGTGCACAGGACTGCCGTTTCAACAATCCAGGATCGAGCCAGATCGGCCGCGGACGCCCCCAAGGCCAGCCGAATGCTGTGTTCACGCCGCTTGAGCGAGACCCGCGTCAGCATCAGGCCGGACACGTTGGCGCAGGAGATCAGCAGCAGCACACTGACCGCGCCAAGCAGCGCCCACAGCGCACGCCGCGCCGGTCCGATCGAGAAGTCGTTGAACGAGGTGAGCACCAGGTACGGACGGGCGGCGTGGAGCGCCGGCGCGGACCAGCATCGCTTCCACCATCTGCTCGAGCTCGGCGCGCGCGACCGGAAGCGTCACGCCGGGACGGAGACGGCCGATCATGTAGAGCACGCCAACGTTGTCGAGGGCCTGCGGTGAGGACTCGGCCAGAATCGGCACGACCGGCGTCCAGAACTCCGCACCGCGCGGGACATCGAATCCGCGGGGCAGCACGCCGACCACAGTGTGACGCTGATCGTTCAGCGTGACGGCCGTCCCGATCACCGCTGGGTCGGCGCCGAAGCGCGAGACCCACGCACCATAACTGAGGAGAGCGACCCTTGGCGCGTTTGGCACGTCGTCATCGGGACGGAACGCCCGGCCCAACGCGGGCGCGACACCCAGCGTATCGAAGAATCCTGCCGTCACGCCGGCCAGCGACACCCGCTGGCTCGCCCCGCGATCCCTCAGCCAGGCCGGCCACGTGGTCGATCCCATGGCGGCGGTCTGACTGAGACTATGGCTGTCGTGAAACATCTCGACGGTCCGGTAGGTCAGCTCCAGGACCGGCAGATGATGCGGCTGATCGGTTCCCCAGCACACTACCAGTCGCGAGGGATCGTGGATGGGGAGCGGTCTGAGCAGCACGCCGTAGACGAGCGTAAAGATCGCGCTGTTGGCGCTAATCGCCAGGGCGAGGGTGACGATCGTCGCGAGCGTGTAGGCGGGAGCGGTCGCGAGAAGACGAAGCGTCGAGCGGAGGTCGCGGCGCACACTCGGCATCACGCTCACTCTTCAGGGGGCCTGGCAAAGATCGCCTGGTAGTCCTCGGGGGTATCGACGTCACGCAGCACCGCCGGGTCGTCGACCTCGACATTCAGAATGGTCGCCGCGTGGAGCTGCAGCACGGCTTTCGCACCAATATCGTAGTCGGCGCGGCGGAGTTCGTCGAACACAGCGCGGCCGAAGATGACGGGATGGCCGTGTCGATTTTCGTGGGTGACCCGCACAATCGGCGCCCGCGTGGCGTGAAATGCGGCAAGCGCGCGCCGAATCGTATCGGACCGCACCAATGGAATGTCCACCGGCATCACCAGCACCGCGACGACGCCCGGGCGATCGACGATGTCGAGTCCCGCTATCAATGAAGAGAGCTGACCGCGGTCGGCGTGCGGATTGTCGATGAACCGCGCACCGCATCGCGCCGCTTCCGCTTGCAGTGCCCGATCGGACGATCGCCCCACGACCAGCACGTCGTCGGCTCCGCCAGCGCGAAGGGATCGCGTCAAGTACGAGGTGAACGTGTCGTCGTCGGTGTGCGGAAGGAGCGCTTTCGACCGGCCCATCCGTTTCGATTCACCGGCGGCGAGGATCAGCGCTGGAACCACGAGCCATAGTAGTCCCGACGGCGGGAATTCGGTCGCAGCGCGCGTCATCCTGGGGAACGCAAAGTGGCCGATTTCCGGCGGTTTTTCGCCAACTTCTGCGTTGATTGGCTGCTTCCCCTAACTGCCGCTATTTCTTGACTTCGGGGACCGACATGCCTACACTGACCCCGTTTTCAAGCTCAGCGTGCGCCGGCGGACCGGGTCGGCTACGCGTGGGTCGCGGCGAGACACGCAGGCTTGGTGTCCTTCTGCGCTCGGCTTGTAAAGCCTCCGGGATGATCCCGGGGGTGCCGCTCATCGGAGGACACGGGTATGCCAACCGGGACGATCGCCAGGCTTTTGATCGACAAGGGCTTCGGGTTTATCCGCGACGAGAGCGGCATCGAGCACTTCTTCCACCGCAGCTCGGTTCGCGGCGCCGTGTTCGAGCTGCTGCGTGAGGGACAGCGGGTGGAGTTCACCCCGGAGGAATCCGGCAAGGGTCCCCGCGCGGGCGAAGTCCGCCTCATCGAAAGCTAACCCGTTTCCGTGACAGCCGCCCGGGCACACTCGCCCGGGCGGTCCATCGATCACCGCTTTCCTTCCTCTTTCTTATCCCCGCGTTCGTTCGGCCATAATTACTAGTCGTCTGCGTCGCCGACTTGGAAGCGAACGGGGCCCGGTGGCCCTCCCGGTCTTCAAAATCGGTTGCTTCCCGCGTTGAGCGGGAGGGCTGGGTTCGACTCCCAGGCGCTTCCGCCAGCCTTCGCTCTTCCTGCGGTACTGCGAGAGCTACCTCGGGCAACCCCTCAGCTGTCCTGTGGTCCGGCGAGAGCTGCTGCCAGCAAGCCAACCGGCCGCGACGATCCGCGGGTGGTCACGTCAACTCCAATCATTCTTCCTTCCTTGCCAGCGCCCGCATCACTGCCGCCGTGTCGCTCAGATCCGTGAAAACCACATCCGCCCCGGCCGCCTTCAACTGATCCACGGAATAGCTGCCGGTGGCCACTGCGATCGGCATCGAGCCGACGGCCCTGGCGCACGCGATGTCGTGCGGCGTGTCGCCAATCACCACGACGTCGGTCGGCGCGGCATCGATCAATCCGCACTCCCGCGCGCGTTCGATCGCCACCGGCACCAGGTGGTTGCGATCCGACGCATCGTCACCGTAGGCGCCACAGCGGAAGAACTTCCACAGATCGAAGTATTCGAGCTTGATCCGCGCGCCCTCGACGAAGTTGCCGGTCAGCAGACCCAGCGCCACGTCGCCGTTGCCCTGCAGCGCATCGAGGAGCGGGCGGATGCCGGGCATGACGGCCTTCACGCCCTTGCCCGGCAGCCCGATTTCTTCGCGCAGGTGCTCGACATATTTCCGACGAAGATCATCAAGCAGGTCCGGATTGAGTGCGAGGCCCTTTCGCGCCAGCGCATCATCGAGAATGATCCAATCGGTGCGGCCGGCGAGGGTCACGCCGTCCAGCGCGTTCTGATGACCGACGAGGTGCTCGCAGGCGCGGTTCATCGCGCGCAGGCCGGCACCGCCGGTCAGGACGAGCGTGCCGTCGATATCGAAGAGCACGAGGATCCGTCGAGTCGATGGAGAGTGGTACATTACGCAGGACAGGAGGACTGATGAGGCATCCACTAATGATAGCCGCCGTGCTCGGTACGATGGGAGCGATCGCGTTCGCCCAGGCGCCGGCGCAGCCGGCCGCCAAGCCCGCGGCCGCAGGCGGCACCGTACAGGCGCACGCGGACATCAAGGGCGAGGGAATCACCGGTCGGGCGACGTTCGTCGAGCGTCAGCAGGGCACGGGCAAGGTCGTCGAAATCACGCTGACCGTCTCGGGGCTGAAGCCGGGGCTCCACGGCGTCCACCTGCACGCGGTCGGCAAGTGCGAGCCGGACTTCACCGCCGCCGGCGGCCATTTCGATCCCGGGCCGGCAGGCAACACCGACCCGGATGCCAATCATCCGTTCCACATGGGCGATATTCCCAACCTCGAAGTCGGCGCCAACGGCCGCGGCACGATGAAGGTGGTCACGACCCGCGTTACGCTGTCCGACGGCCCGCTCTCGCTCTTCGACGAGGACGGCTCGGCAATCATCATTCACGGCAACCCCGATCAGCTGATCACCGGCGCGTCGAAGTCGGGTGTGAGCGGCGGTCCGCGTGTCGCCTGCGGTGTGATCGCGAAGTAGCGGGCGGTCTCGCCTCAGCCGAAGCCGAAGATCTTGCGCCGAGGCGGACGCAGCTCGCCGCTCGCTCCATCGAGCGAGTAGCGACGGGTCGCTGCCTCGGCACTGAACTCCGCGTCCTCGGAAATGATCAGCGTCGCCAGCGATCGCGCGCTGGCGACGCGCGCCACATCCAGCGCAAATTGACGACGCTCCCCTGCCGGCAGGTCTGCGGTTGGATGTTCCAGAATCAGCAGAGCGGGATTGAGGGCCACCGCCCTGGCCAGATGCGCGCGGATTCGAACCGCCGCCGGCAGGTTCGCAATCGGCTGCGGCAGGCGATCCGCCGCGATTCCGCATTCAATCCCCAGCGCGTTCGCCGTCGCCTCTACGGCAGCGGGAATCGGATCGATCTCCAGCGTGAACGGCATCACCAGATTCTGCAACAGCGTCGCGCCGTCGAGCAGCACGGCGCGCGGACTGACGATGCCGAATCGGTCGAGAGAGGCAAGCCACTCGTCACCGTCCGAAATCGCTCGCGTGCTGTGGTCGAGGACGATCACTTCCCCTTCGTCGGGAACCGACGCTCCGGTGACGAGGTTGACCAGGACCTCCGCCGCACCAAGGTCCAATCCGGCCAGCGCCACGCGTTCACCGGCGCCGATCGTCAGATCCCGCACGCGCAATGGACGCAGCGCCTGATACTGCTTGCGCAGACTCTTGATCTGGAGGACCACCTGGCTCATGAGTGTCGTCGCGCGGCGCGTAGCGCGGCGAAGTCGACGGCGGGCAGGCTGACCGCGCCGAGCGCGGCGGTACGGTGGCCGGTGTCGCCGTGGTAGTCCGACCCGCCCGTCACCAGCAGCTGGAGCTCGCGCGCGACGCCGCGATATCGAGCCTCAGTCTCGGCGTCGTGATCGGGGTGCCTGACCTCGATCGCGTCGAGCCCCGCTTTCGCGAGATCGGCGAGGCGTCCGTCAGTCCGCGAGACGCCCGGGTGGGCGACCGACGCGAGCCCGCGCGATTGGTGAATGACAGCGATGACTTCTTCTGGCGAGACGCCCTGCCGCGGCACGTATGCCGGCCCGCCCTGTTCGAGAAACCGGCGGAACGCGTCTTCCCGCGTCTGCACGTGGCCCGCCGCCAGCAACGACGTGGCCAGGTGGGGTCTGCCGACGCTCTGCCCGCGCGCGGCCGCGGCGAGGATAGGCGCCGGATCGATCGGAACGCCCAGCTCGGCGAGTCGATCCGCGGTCGCGATGATCCGGCGCGCGCGGTCGGCGCACTGGCGAGTCAGCAGCTCGCCGAGGGCCGGCGCCGCCGTGTCGATGAAGTAAGCCAGGATGTGAAGGTCGCGGCCGTCAGCGACGGCACTGATCTCGATGCCGGGAACAACCTCGAGTCCGAGCGCCGCGGCTTCGGTACGCGCCTCGTCGATGCCGGCGACCGTGTCGTGATCGGTGACGCTGATGACGGTCAGGCCGGCAGCGTGAGCGGCGCGGACCAGCGCGGCCGGCGCCAGGCTTCCGTCGGAGGCGGTGGTGTGAAGGTGAAGATCGATCACGAGTGGCCACTCAATGCAGCCACGATGTCGGCGTGAAATGTCGGACGCAGACCGGCCCGGGCGGACGGCTGGCCGGGTCGGTGGACCCGGCCGACCCGGTTAGACGCTGAACGAAGATCCGCAGCCGCAGGTCGACTTCGCGTTCGGATTCTTGATCGTGAAGCCGCCACCGGTGATGTTGTCCACGAAATCGACTTCGGCGCCGCGCAGATACCGCGCGCTGATCGGGTCGACCAGCAGCTTGACGCCGTTGGACTCGATCACCGAGTCGGTCGACTCGTCCCCTTCGCCTTCGTCGATCATCAGGCCGTACTGGAAGCCCGAACACCCGCCTCCCTGCACGAACACGCGCAGTCCGGCGCCGGTCTTTTGCTCTTCGATCAGCAGCTCGTTGATCTTGGTGGCTGCCGACGGCGTGACATTGATGATCATGTATGACCTCTCCTGAGGGTCTCTCTGCTTATTATAGCGGCCGCCTGGGGCTGGTTCAACCGCTCCAGCCCGAGGGATCCCCGCAATCTGCTCAACAGGCTCAACTTACCTGTAAGACGCCGCTCAAGCTCGAGCCGTTTCCAGCTTGCGGCCGGACTGCGCTTCGACCTCCGCATGGAGGCTGTTGCCGTGCGCGTCCATCGTCACGATCGCCGGGAAATCGCGGACCTCGAGGTGCCACATGGCTTCGGGCGTCCCGAACTGGAGCAGTGAGACGTCGACCACCCGGTCGATACACCGCGCGTAGAACTGGGCCGCGCCGCCGACGGCGTTGAGGTAGACGCCGCCCGCCTCCTTCAATCCAGCGAGCGTTTTCGCGCCCATGCCACCCTTGCCGATGACCACGCGGACTCCATACCGCTTGAGGATCTCGGCCTGATACGGCTCCTCGCGAATGCTCGTGGTCGGCCCGGCGGCGGTCACCCGCCAGGAATCGTTCTCCTTCACCACGACCGGGCCGCAGTGATACAGCACGCCACCGTGCAGATCCACCGGTGGCGGATTCTTCATGAGATGCGCGTGCACGGCGTCGCGACCGGTGAACACGCGACCGGAGATCAGCACCACGTCGCCGACCTTCAGAGCGCGGACCTGCTCGTCCGAGATCGGCGCGGCCAGCCGGATCTCCCGGCCCGTCATCGGAAATCCAGCGGCCGTCTGCTCCGGCGTCAGCATCGGCACCGACGCCACCTCGCTGTCGCGATACAGCCACGACGTAATCGCGCCGGTCTGCGCGTCGAGTCGGACACCAAGACGACGAAAGGCCCAGCAGTCGTAGGCAATCGACACGAAGAAGCTGGCGGGCAGGCGGTTGAGCGCCGAGATCTTGCAGCCGATCAGCGACGTGCTGCCGCCAAACCCCATCGGACCGACGGTGAGCTCGTTGGCGGCCGTCATGATCGATGCTTCGAGCTCCGCCAGTCGGCGGTCGGGATTGACGTCGTCGAGCGTGCGAAAGAGCTGTTCCTTCGCGTGCAGATACCCAGAGGTACGGTCGCCGCCGATGCAGACGCCAACGGCGCCCGGGCTGCAGCCCTTGCCCTGCGCCTTCCAGACAGCGTGGAGGATGCACTTGCGCACCCCGTCGAGCGTGCGGTCGGCGCGGCCGAGATGATCGAGCTCGGTCGGCAGCGAGTACTGCGCGTTGGTGTTCTCGCAGCCGCCGCCCTTGAGGATCAACTTGATCTCGATCTCGTCGGTCTCCCACTGCTCGAAGTGCACGATTGGCGTTCCCGGGCCGAGGTTGTCGCCGGAGTTCTCACCGGTGATCGAGTCGACGCTGTTGGGCCGGAGCTTTCCGCGTCGCGTCGCCTCGGCGATGGCGGCGCGAATCTGCTGCTTCATCCAGATCTGGTTGGCGCCGACCGGTACCCGTGCCTCGAAGGTCGGCATCCCCGTGTCCTGACAGATCGGGCCCTCGCAGGATGCCGCCTGATCGATGTTCTGCGCGATGATCGTCAGCGCCTGTCCCGCGCGGGTGTTGCGCTCCTCCCCGGCAAGGGCCGTGGCCATCGCCTGACGGACGTCGGGGGGCAGGTCGGTCGAGGTACGGGTGATCAGCGCGACCACGCTGTCGAAGAAAGAGGGCAGCATACGAGCAGTATAATTGAGCTGAAAATGCCCGAGAATTCGCGGCGAAACACGACCGGCGCGTCGGCGGTCCGCATCGAGCGCGATCCATTGGGCGAGGTGCGCGTGCCAGCAGAGGCGTACTGGGGGGCGCAGACCGAGCGCGCGGTCGAAAATTTTCCCATCAGCGGTCTCAAGGCGCCCGCCGAGCTCGTGACCGCGACCGTCCTGATCAAGCAGGCCGCCGCGCTGGCCAACGTGGAGCTCGAACGACTCGATCGCGATGTCGGCGAGGCGATTGTGGCGGCCGCAGACGAGATCGCCCGGGGCGAGTACCGCGACCAGTTCGTCGTGGATGTCTACCAGGCCGGGGCCGGCACGTCGCACAACATGAACACGAACGAGGTGCTGGCAAACCTGGCCGCGGTGCGTCTCGGCGAGGCGCGCGGCACCTATACCAGAGTTCACCCCAACGACCACGTCAACATGGGCCAGTCCACCAACGACGTGTTCCCTGCGGCCACACGCCTCTCGATTCTGCTGGTCCTGCCGGGGCTCATGGAGGCGGCGGGCGGCCTGGCCGATGCCCTCGATGCCAAGTCCCGACAGTTCTCCCACGTGTTGAAGACGGGACGCACGCACCTTCAAGATGCCGTGCCGATCACGCTGGGTCAGGAATTCGGCGGCTTCGCCGCCAACGTGCGTCATGCCGCGGAGGAAGTGAAGCGGAGTGCTGAGTCGCTTCACGAGTCGAACCTGGGCGCAACCGCTGTCGGAACGGGACTCAACGCGGGCGAGGACTTCACGGCCAGGACCATTTCGACGCTGGCGTCGCTGACCGGGCTGCCGCTGCGCGGCGCGCCCAACCTCTTTCGCGTGACCCAGAGCATGGGCGACGTGCTCACGTATTCCGGTGCGCTGCGACGGCTGGCGGTCGAGCTTGGCAAGGTGGCCTCAGACCTGCGGCTGCTCAGCATGGGCCCGCGCGCTGGCCTGTCCGAGATCCAGCTGCCGCCGGTGCAACCGGGATCGTCGATCATGCCGGGCAAGGTGAATCCGTCGATTCCCGAGATGGTCAACCAGGTCTGCTACCAGGTGATCGGGTGTGATGCCGCGATCGCGGCGGCGGCCGACGGCGGCCAGCTCGAATTGAACGTCATGATGCCGGTCATCGCCTGGAACGCGCTCCACGCCTCGTCGATCCTTCGCGAGGCGATGCGTGTCTTCACCGAGCGATGCGTGAACGGTATCCGCGCCGACGAGGTGCGATGTCGCGAGCTGCTCGATCGAAGCACCGCGGTGGCCACGGCGCTCAGTCCCTATATCGGCTACTCCGCGACCGCCGAAATCGCCAAGGCGTCGGTCCAGAGCGGGCGGCCGGTGCGCGATCTCGTGCGCGAACGACGACTCCTCTCCGATGCGCAGCTCGACGCCATCCTGTCTCCGGAAGCCATGACGACACCCGGCGTCGCCGGGGTCGAGCGCAAGACCGACGACCGCGACACGTCGCGCAAGAAGGGCCAGCAATGAGATCCAGGTCGGCGGCGTGGATGACGGCAACGCTCGTGGCGTTGCCGTTGATGACGAGCGCCGCGCTTCTCGCGCAGCATTCGCGGCTCTTTCCACCGACCGAGCTTGGCATGCTGGAAGGGCCGGACCGCGAATCGTGGCAGCGCCCGGAACAGATCATGGACGCGCTCTACATCGGCGAAGGCAGCACGGTTGCCGACGTCGGCGCCGCCGGCGGCTGGTTCACGGTGCGCCTGGCGCGCCGGGTTGGTCCCAACGGCGTGGTCTATGCGGAAGACATCCAGTCGCTGATGATTCAGGCCATTGAAGGGCGCGTTCGCGGTGAAGGTCTGCGCAACGTGAAGACGGTGTTGGGGACCGCACTGGATACGAAACTGCCCGAGGGCACTCTGGATGCGGCGCTGTTCGTCGATACCTACCACGAGATCGAACAGCCGATTGCGCTGCTGCGCAACGTGGCGACCGCTCTCAAACCTACCGGCCTGATCGGCGTGGTCGAGTTCACCAAAGACGGATGGGGGCCCGGGCCGGCGATGGGTGAGCGCATCGACGCCGAGCGCGTCGTGCGCGACGCCGAAGCCGCGGGCCTGCAGCTGGTGCGCCGCGAGACGTTCCTCCGCTATCAGTACCTGCTCGTGTTCGGCCTGCCGAATCGATGATTGGATTGCCAGCGTTCTTCGCGACGTATCACGGTCGCGTGTCGGCGGAAATAGCGAGGCTGGTCGACGGTTCCGATCCGGTCGAGCGCGCGATGGCGTACACCGCATCGGCGCCGTCCAAGCAAGTACGCGCAGTGCTGACCATCGTCTGCGCCGAACTGTGTGGCGGCAGCGCCGCGCGGGCGGTGCCCGCAGCCGCGGCGATCGAGCTCGTGCACGCCGCATCCCTGATCCTCGACGATCTGCCGTCGATGGACGACGCGCCGTTGCGGAGAGGGCTGCCCGCTAATCATCTGGCGTTCGGCGAATCCATCGCGATTCTGGCGGCGTTCGGCCTGCTCAACCTTGCCTACGGCACACTCGCAACGGCCTACGAGCCCGACCTCGCGGCTCGTCTCGCGACCCTCACCTCTGATGCGGTCGGACCCGACGGCCTCATCGGCGGGCAGGCACTCGACCTGCTGGCCACCGATCAGCAGATCAGCTTTGAGATGCTCGAGCGCATCCATCGCGGCAAGACCGGCGCGCTCTTCGTCGCGGCCGCTTCGTCCGGCGCCCTCACTGCCGGCGCTGGAGCCGAAGCCATCGCTGCGCTCGCGGCCTACGCCAAGAATCTCGGCCTCGCGTTTCAGATCGTCGACGACCTGCTCGACGTCGAAGGCGATCCGGCGCAGACGGGAAAGGCGGTCCGTGAGGACGCGCGCAAGACCACGTTTGTTTCATTCAGCGGTGTGCACGGGGCGCGGCAGCTCGCCGCCGAACTGTGTGAGACCGCTGATCGAGCGCTCGTCTCGTTCGGCCCTCGCGCCGACCGGCTGCGGGAGCTCTCGGCGTTCGTCGCGGCGAGGCGCCTGTGACGCCGCCGGCGCCCGATCGTCCGGACCACGTCCCTGACCAGCGCGTCGACGATCTCAGGCAGCAGCTGCGAGCGCTCGGCTACCTGGACGCCGGGGTCGATCGATTCGTCCTCGCCTCGGCGCAAGGCACCAGAGGACCCGCGGCGCTCGCGATGCTGGCTGGCATCCGCATCGGTGTGCTATCCGCGGTGCTGCTCGGGCCGGCCGCGGCGATCGGTCTCGGCTTGCGCGTGCCCGGCCTGGTCACGAGCGCGCGAGACGCACTGGTGCTGGCGGTCTATCTCGGCGCACTCTTCTTCCTCGGATCCGCGGTGCTGTCGGCCGGTGTCAGCCTGCTGGCTGCGGCCTTCGTTCGCGCCGGTGGTGAACGCTCGACGCAGCGGGCGCAGCGCGCATCGAGGCTGGCGAGCTGGTCGACGACGATCATCTGCCTCGCCTATCTCACGCTATGGTGGCGGGCAGCCAATGCGGCGTTCGTGTGGAACACGCCGCTGTGGACGACGACCGCCCTCGTGGCGGCGGTGACGGTGAGCCTGCTGCTCGGCCATGCGGTGCGGATCACGACGCTCGCGGTGCTGGCAGCGGCGACGCCGGCGTCGCTGCCGCCGGTCTCCACGCGTTCGTGGCGCGTCGTGCTCGTTGGTGCCACGTTCGCATTTCTCGGCGGCGCCGCGTTGCTGATCTGGACGGCGCCGGCTGCAGCGGACGCCACGACCGACCCCTCACCGCTGACCGTCGTGTCCATCGGCAAGCGCGTCAGGCTCGTCGCCATCGACGGATTCGACAGCGAAGCATACCGCGCCGCTACCGGGCCGGACGGTCGACTGGGACAGATGCTCGTCCGCAACGGTCCGTCGCTCGCTCCGCAGGACAGCTCCGATCCGGCGCGAGCGTGGACGTCGATCGCGACCGGCGTCCCCGCGGACGTGCACGGGGTGGTGGGGATCGAGACGAGACGGGTCGCCGGTGTCCAGGGCACGATTGGCGGCGGCGACAGCGCGGTCGGACGCGTCGTCCGCGCGGCGAGTGACATGCTGCGGCTGACGCGACCGTCGATTACCAGCCGCGAAGAACGGCGGGCCAAGACGTTCTGGGAAGTGGCGGCTGACGCCGGGCTGCGGACGGCGGTGATCAACTGGTGGGCGACGTGGCCGGCACCCTCCAACAGCGGCATCGTCGTCACCGACCGCGCCGTCCTGCGGCTCGAGAAGGGTGGACCGCTCGACGCCGAGATTGCTCCCGCCGCGCTCTACGGTCCGCTGCGCCGAGCCTGGCCGGAGGTTCGTCGGCTCGCTACGGATGCCGCCGCACGCAGCGTCGACACGCTGGCCGATTCGGAGGTCGCGGCGATTCTGCGCCGATCGGCGGAGCTCGACGCCACGATCATCGATCTTCTGGGCGTGCTTCCCGAGCCGCGTCGCGATCTCGACGTGATCTACCTTCCGGGGCTGGACATCGCGCAACACGCGCTGCTCACATCGAGCCAGACCGGCGCCGTTCCGCCGTCGGCGATGGCCGCGCGAATCGACGGGCTCCGGTCCTACTATCGATTTCTCGACGCGGCGTTGACGCCCGTGCTCACGGCAGCGCCCGACGAGGTCGTGATGGTCGTGACGCAGCCCGGTCGCGTCCAGAGCAGTGTCGGTGGTCTGCTGGCGATCTCTGGCTCGTCTGCGCAACCGGGGTCAGAAGGACGCCGCGCCTCGACGGTGTTCGACGTGATGCCGACGGTGATGGCCACGCTGGGGTTGCCGTTGAGTCGGGAACTTGCGGGGCAGCCGCTCTATCCTGCGGACACGGCGTCGACTCGACGCTACGTCGCCACCTACGGCAAGCCGAACGTCTCGTCGGCGCCTCGCGAAGGGCAGCCGCTCGATCAGGAAATGATCGACAGGCTGAAGAGTCTGGGCTACGTGCGGTAGATCCAGCGAGGCTCGGCCTCAGACCCTGGGCTCCGCCCCGCTCGGTGGCATTTGATGCCGGTTCGCTGACGCGGGGACGGTCTTGTCCGAGAAACTTGACTCAAATGGTGCAAGTTTCTCCGCCCACGACCTCTAGGCCCGCCAGAAGAAGTGCCAGACCACGGGCAGGATCGACGCGGCCAGCAGGACCTTCAGCAGGTCGGCGAGCAGGAACGGATAGAAACCAACCGCCAGCGCGCGAGTAAGCCCGAGGGGAACGGCGCCCCACGCCATCCAGGCAACGCCGCCGGTGAAGACCACGAGTAACCCGGCGCCCATTGCCAGCACCGAGGTCGGGAACTGCCGATCGAAGCCGCGTTCCGCCAGCGCGCCGGCGACGAAGGCCGCGAACGGGTAGCTCATGAGATATCCGCCGGTCGGTCCGAGGAGGCGGCCGAGGCCTGGCGGGAGCACCGCGGACGCCGCGAAAACGGGCAGCCCGGCGATGCCGGCGGCCAGATACAGTACCTGGCTGAGCATTCCGAGCCGCGATCCCAACGCCGCTGCCCCGAGGAGCACAACCATCGGCTGCAGCGTGAAGGGCACCGGCGTGAACGGCAGCGGAACGCTGACCTGCGCGGCCATGGCGGTGAGCACCGTCACGAACAGCGCGGCGCACAGTCGGTACGCCATCGACAGGTCGGCACCGGCGGTTACAACATGGAAGAGCGTACCGGCAGGTGCCCGGTCGACGCGAAGGCTCATGGCCCGGGATTTTACTGTATGCGTACAGCACTGACAATTGCGGGCAGCGACTCCGGTGGAGGCGCCGGGATCCAGGCGGATCTGAAGACGTTCGCGGCACATGGCGTCTACGGCACCACCGCGGTGACGGCGGTGACCGCGCAGAACACGCTTGGCGTCACCGGCTGGGAACCGGTTTCCACGGATCTCGTCGTGGCGCAGATCGAGGCGGTGGTCGGCGACCTCGGTGCCCACGCGGTCAAGACCGGCATGCTGGCCACCGCGGCGATCGTCGAGGCGGTCGCCGCCGCCATCGATGGCTTGGACCTGCCGCAGGTCGTGGTCGATCCGGTCATGATCGCCAAAGGGGGGGACCGCCTGCTGGCTGAGGAAGCGTTGGCCATGGTGAAGACGGAGCTGATCCGTCGCGCCATGGTGGTGACTCCGAATATTCCGGAAGCCGAAGTTCTTGCGGATATTTCCATCCGCTCGCTCGACGATATGCGCTCGGCGGCACGGCGAATCCTCGGCCTCGGGGCCCGCGTCGTAGTGGTGAAAGGCGGGCACCTCCACGGGCCGGAATCGGTCGACGTCGTGTGCACCAGCGACCGGATGTTCGAGCTGCGCGGACCGCGGCTCCCCGGCCGCCACACGCACGGTACGGGGTGCACGTTCGCCGCGGCGATTGCGGCCAACCTTGCGCTCGGTCGAGATGTCGAGGTCGCCCTCCAGGACGCCCGCCGTTACCTCGAGGGGGCGATCCGACATGCGCCTGGCCTGGGCCAGGGCCAGGGCCCGCTCAACCACTTCTGGCGCCAGTTGGCGCCACATGCGGGCCCGCGCATGGCAAACAGCTGAGGGTCCCCTTTATACTGCTTGGAGATGACTCCAGCTTTCAGGGTCGGGCCGGAACCCCTCGACCCCGCCGCGCTCGTGACGGCCGTCGCCACCGATCGTGACGGCGCCGTGGCGACCTTCATCGGTCTCGTGCGCGATCACAACGGCGGGCGGAAAGTGCAGGGGCTCGAATACGAAGCCTACACACCGCTCGCGGTGAAGGCGTTCGAACAGATTGCGGCCGAGGCGGCGGCGCGCTGGAACGCGGTGCGGCTGGCAATTCATCATCGGACCGGACGGCTGGACATCGGTGAGGCCAGCGTCGCGATCGTCGCGGCGTCGCCGCATC
Source organism: uncultured Acidobacteriota bacterium (assembly GCA_963771415.1). Classification (GTDB taxonomy): domain Bacteria; phylum Acidobacteriota; class Vicinamibacteria; order Vicinamibacterales; family 2-12-FULL-66-21; genus CAWAZT01. The sequence continues at coordinate 74,711 of CAVYTI010000004.1, forward strand.
GAGCCGAGGCGTTCGCAGTGTGCCGCTACGCGATCGAGCGGGTGAAGCAGATCGCGCCGATCTGGAAGCGCGAGTACTTCGACGGCGGCGACGTCTGGATCGAGGGTGCCCTGACCGACCCGAACGACGAGGCGGCCCGAGAGATCGCCATGGAACGAGCGTGCACGTGACCGTTCGTCTGTTCGCGCGGCTGCGAGACATCGCCGGCACCGCCGAGCTCGCGCAGGAACTGCCCGACGGCTCGACGGCGCAGGATGCCTGGGCCGCCCTGGCCGGCAAAATCCCCGCCTTGCACGCCTACGCCACCAGCGTGTCGTGCGCGGTGAACGAATCGTACGCTCGACTGACGACCGCGCTGCGGGATGGCGACGAGGTCGCGTTTCTCCCTCCGGTCTCAGGGGGATGATGGATGGTGGAGGACCGAGGGCCGACGGCCGGAGACCAAGGACTGACGGCCGCGGACTGAGGACCGGGGACCAGGGACGAAGGACGAGGGACTAGCGACCCAATGTTTGACAAGCTCCAATCAATCGAAAGCAAGTACGACCAGATGATGGTCGAGATGGCGGAGCCTGCCGTTCAGGCCGACACGACGAAGTTCAGGAATCACTCCAAGGCGGTGGCGGAACTGCAGCCGCTGGTCGATCGATTCCGCGAGTACAAGGACGTGGTCGCGCAGATCAATACGACCGAGGAGCTGCTCAAGGATCCCGACATGCGGGAGCTGGCCCAGGAGGAGCTCCGGCAGCTCGAGCAGCGGCGCGACGTGCTGCTCGCCGACATCAAGGTCCTCCTCGTGCCCAAGGATCCGAACGACGCCAAGAACGTCGTGCTCGAGATCCGCGCCGGCACCGGTGGCGATGAAGCCGCGCTCTTCGCGTCCGATCTCTTCCGCATGTATTCGCGCTACGCCGAGCGTCGGGGCTGGAAGCTCGAGGTCCTCAACCTGAGCGAGACCGGCGGGGGCGGCACCAAGGAAGTCATCGCGTTGATCGAAGGGCGCAACGCCTACAGTCGTCTCAAATACGAGAGCGGCGTCCACCGCGTGCAGCGCGTGCCGACAACCGAGGCGAGCGGCCGCATCCACACGTCGACCGCCACGGTTGCGGTGTTGCCGGAAGCGGAAGAGGTCGACATCCAGATCGACGCCAAGGACCTGCGGGTCGACACCTTCTGTTCGAGCGGACCGGGCGGTCAGAGCGTGAATACGACCTATTCTGCGGTGCGGATCACTCACATTCCGACCGGGCTGGTGGTCTCGCAGCAGGACGAAAAGTCGCAGATCAAGAATCGCGCAAAGGCGATGAAGGTGCTGCGGTCCCGGCTGTATGAGATCGAGCGTCAGAAACAGCAGGACGCCATCGCCAAGGACAGGCGATCACAGGTGGGCACCGGCGAGCGCTCCGAGAAGATCCGCACCTACAACTTCAAGGAAAGCCGGATCACCGATCACCGGATCGGGTTCACGATGCACCAGCTCAGCGCGGCCCTCGAGGGAGACCTCGACGAGCTGATCGACGCCGCCGTCTCCCATTTCACCTCCGAAAAGCTGAAGGAAGCCACGGCCGCCGAAGCGTCGGCGTAATGAACAGCCTTCGCGAGCGGATCCGCCGCGCGCGCGAGAGTCTTGTCGCCGCCGGAATCACGCCGGAAGACGCGACGCTCGACGCCGAGCTGCTCGCCCGCCACGTGCTCGGCTGGGATCGCGCGCGTCTGCTGGCGGACTCGCGCGAGCCGCCGCCCGCCGGCTTCGACGCCGCGTTCGCCACCCTTGTTGCGCGTCGCGCCGCGCGCGAACCAATCGCGTATATCACCGGGCATCGCGAGTTCTGGAGCCTCGACTTCGAGGTCACGCCGGACGTGCTGATTCCACGGCCGGAAACCGAGCTGATCGTGGAGGAGGCTGTCGCGCTCTACCGCGACGGAAAGCCCGGCCTGATCATCGATGTCGGGACCGGCAGCGGCTGCCTGGCTATCGCACTAGCCGTCGAGTTTCCCGATGCCGAACTGATCGCGACCGACGTGTCGCTCGCGGCGCTGACCGTCGCGCGACGCAACGCCGTTCGGCACGCGGTCGACCATCGCATCGCGTTCGTGCAGACGGACCTGATGCCGCGATCTTCGGAGATCGACCTGATCGTCTCGAACCCGCCCTACGTGCCGCTCGCCGCCGCGCCGTCGCTCTCACCCGACGTCCGCGTCTACGAACCACGGATCGCGCTGTACGCTGGCGCCGACGGTCTCGAGGTGTATCGGCGGCTGTTGCCGGAAACGCGTGGCTACGCGACTCTCGCCGAGGACACGCGCCTCATCGTCGAGGTGGGTTACGATCAGGACGGTGCAGTGACCGCGCTGGCCGTCGCGTCGGGCTGGACGCTCGAGCGGGCCCGTCAGGATCTCCAAGGCATCACGCGGACGCTGGTGTTTCGCTGCGAGTGGCCCGAAGAGGACGACGCCGACGATGAAGAATGATTGCTTGTTCTGCAGGATCGTGAAGGGCGAGGTTCCGGCGGCGGTCATCTACAGCGACGATCACCTCGTCGCATTCACGGACATCAATCCGCAGGCCCCGCTGCACGCGCTGATCGTGCCGCGCCAGCACATCGAGAGCCTGAACGCGCTCACGGCGGATGACGAGGCTCTCGTCGGCGAGCTGATCCGCCGCGCTGCTCTAATCGCGCGCGACAAGGGGTACGCCGACGGTGGCTTCCGCACGGTATTCAACACGAACGCCGACGCCGGCCAGACCGTCTTCCACATCCACCTGCATCTGCTCGCCGGCCGTCGGTTCAGCTGGCCGCCGGGATAAAGGCGGTTGTCCCCTTTTCCAGAACGTACTGACCGCGACGGCGATCGGGGCTGGAGAGGAAGTCGACGACGCGGTAGCCGTGCGAGAAATAGCTCTGGAACAGCAGGCGGGTCGTCATCCGCCAGCGCCGCGCCCGATCGGGGTCGCGGGTCAGCAGCTCCGTGAAATTGCCTGGGATCTCCACCAGCAGCCGGCGGTCTTGACGGGTAAGGTCCGGCGCTCCGGGCTCCAATTCACCACCCGTCGTGGTTGACGGATTCACGATCGGCGAATCCAGCACCGAGGCATCGCGTGCGGTGAGGCCTGCGGCTGACGTGAGGCGCCGCTCGACGTGAGGCGTGGCCAGCCGCCAGACCGCAATGAGTCGATCGGTCGGCGATCCGTGGTGGAGGGGACTGGTCGAAACGCCGTAGATGTTCTCCTCGTACTCTTCGACCACGGCGCCAAGCCTGGCGATGTTGAGATGTGCGTTGGGCGCCTGGAGCGGATCGAACGTCCACTCGATCTCCTCGATCCCGATCGCCAGCGCCCGTTCCCGCTGCGCGAGCTTCAACCGCAAGCCCAGTCCCATACCTCTGGCGTCGCGGGTGACGCCCAGCATGTGCGACCACTGGATCGGGCGCTGATCCTTGAATCCGGGCACCGAGTAGACGAACCCTTTGAGGTCGTCACCGTCGAACGCACCGAGCAGAATCCCGCCGCGCTTGATCGAGACGATCATCACCGCCGCCGGCACCACGTCGTCGCCGTCGGTATAGCCCCAGACCTCTTTCTCGAGTTCGACGACGCGGAGGCACTCCTCGAGCGTGGTGAGATCCCTGATGGTCGGCGGGTCAGATGGAAGGGCAACCAAGATAGACAGTTACAGGAGCGGTCGCAGCTCGAGCAGCGACTGGATCACCGGAATGTCAGGCGGACAACCGATCGACAGGCCAGAACGCGCGACCAGGACGCCGCGCATCCCCAGCCGCCTCGCTCCCTCGACATCGTGTCTGAGGCTGTCGCCGACCATGACCGCTTGCCCGGCGCTCACCTGCGCGCGGCGCAACGCCGCCTCGAAGATGCTTGGATGGGGCTTCATGTAGCCGTGCTCGGACGATGAAATCGCCACCGCGAACAGGCCGTCGAGCTGGAAGTGTCGCTCGAAGGTGGCCAGCGATCGTTGCGTGTTCGAAATCAACCCGATGGTGAAACCGTCGGCGTGCAACGCGCGGAGGACGTCGGGCACCTCGTCGTAGAGCGTGAAATGGTGACAGGCCGACCATTCATCGTAGATGTCGCGGGCAGCCAGATCCACAGCCGGTCCACGACCTCCCATTCCTTCGATGATGCGGCGAGTGTATTCGACGAAGATCTCCGGATCGTAGCGTCCGCCGTTGGCGTCCAGCAGTGAGGATGCCGCGGCAACGGCCTCGCTGAACGCCGCAGGATCGACGTCGACGCCGTGGCGCACGCAGAACTCCCTATAGCCTTCCCCCTCGAACGCCCGGCCCGGCCGAATCAGGGTGAAGTCGACGTCGAAGAAGACGGCGCGGACAGCAGCGCCGGTCATTCGGAGTCAGCGGACGAAGGGCCAGCGACCGCCACCGCCGCCAGCTCGGGATGGAGCACGGCGCGCGCGGCGTTACGGACGTCATCGATGGTGATCGCCTCGAGGAGGCCGGGCAGACGTCGATCGTGATCGAGCCCCAGACCGAAGAACTCCGAGGTCTGCAGAAACGTCGCGATGCTCTGGTTGGTCTCCAGCATTCTCGGAATCGATCCGATCAGGAACTGGCGGGTCTCCTGCACTTCACGCTCGGTCGGTCCGTCCAGGCCGAGCTGCCCGACTTCGGTGTCGATCGCGGCAATCGTTCGATCGACGTTGTTCGGATCGACGCCGGCACGGACAACCAGCGGCCCAGGGCCGAGACTTGGATCGAAGGCGCTGAAGGCGTAGTAGGCCATGCCCTGGCGCTCGCGGATGTTTTCGGCCAGTCGGCCGCCCAGCCCGAACTGCCCGAGAATGTTGTTCATGACCCAGTAGCTGTAGTACGCCGGATCGAGCCTGGTGATGGTGACGAAGCCGTAGGCGATGTCACTCTGCGGCTTGGCCGGCATAGGAATATCGAGTCGTCGGCGACCGCTGAGAACGTCGACCGATGGAATTCGCCTGCTGACGGACGGCGCTCCGTCCCACTCGCCGAAGGCCCGCTCGATGCGCTCGAACGCTTCGGCCGGATCGATGTCCCCCGCCACCACGAGCGACGTGGATCCCGGCGAGAAGAACTCGGTGTGAAAGGCCCGCAGGTCCGCCGGGCTCAATCGTTCGGCAATCTCGATGGTGCCCTTGGCCGGGCGGCCGTAAGGATGCGTCTCGCCGTAGAGCAGCGCCTGCAGCGCCTCCGCGGCCCGGATGCCGGGGTTGTCGAGATCCTGCCGGATGATCGTCAGCATCTCGTCGCGCCGCTTCGCGACCTCAACTTCCGGGAAGACCGGCGCGCGCACCACGTCGGCGACCAGATCGATCATGTCCGAGAAGTCTTCCGTCAGGCAGGTGCACGAGAACATCATCACGTGACGGTTGGTCGACACCCGCAACGTGACTCCGCGGTCGTCGAGCAGCTCCGCCACGTCTTCGGCGGTCCTCGTTTGCGTGCCGCGATCGATGGCCCGGGCGCACAGCCACGCCAACCCTGGCAAGTCCTCAGGCTCGTAAAGGCTGCCGGCGCCGACAACGGCGCTGATGGTCACCGCCGGCGAAAACGCGGTGCGCTGCAGCAGAATGACGATGCCGTTCGGAAGGACGTGACGGACCGGCGACAGCCCGCTTGTCAGGCTGATGCTCATCGGGATTCGATCGGCTGGAACCAGCCTACGGTCCGGAACTCGGGCTTCAGACGTCTCCTCGCGACGTCGACGACGCTGGCGGTCGTGACTGCTTCGACAGCCGGGCGAATGGTGTCGAAGAAACCTGGCCCGGCGACCGTCTCGAAGAAGCCGATCTGGTGGGCGATGTTGGTAACGCTGTCGGTTTCGAACACCAGCCGGGCACGAAGCTGGCGTCTGGCGCGAGCGACATCCTCGTCGGTCAGACCATGCTCGATCACACGGTCGATGGCCTCGAGCGCGGCTGCCTCGAGCGAGGACAGTGCGACACCCTGCATCGCCGTCAGCGAAATGCTGTAGAGAAAGGGATCGACCGTCGCCACAATCGATCCGCCAACGGCCGACGCGAGCCCCTTCTCGACGAGGCTCGTGTAGAGCCTGGCTTTGCGCTGCGGAGGAAAGCCGCGAAAGCTGGACCAGAGATTGGTGCCCTTCGCACCGGTCAGAGCGGCGTCCAGCACCAGCATCGGGAAGAAGTCCGGATCGGTGACCGACGGGGCGCGCCAGGCGAGCTTCAGATACGCGGTCGTCCCTTCGCGCTCGATGCGCACCCGCCGCTCGCCGATCTGCGCCGGCTCGATCGAACGGCGGCGCTCCGGCGCCGCGCCGGTCAGCGTCCCGAAATGCTTTTCGGCGCGACGCAACACGTCATCCGGATCGACGTCGCCGACTACGACGAGGGTGGCGTTGCCCGGCACGTAATACCGCCGGTAGTGGCCGTAGAGATCGTCGCGGCTCATCGAGCGGAGATCGTCGATCCACCCGATCGTGGGATGGCGATAGGGGTGCGCCCGGAAGGCGGTCGCCGCGACCTCGGTGTCGAGGAGCTGGTCGGGGTCGTTCTCCCCTCCCTGAAGCTCGGAGATGATGACCGTCCGCTCCGACTCGCACTCTTCCGGCTCGTAGAGGCCGTAGGCCATGCGTTCGGCTTCGATGAAGAGGAGCGTATCCAGCGCAGATGTGCCCGCGGTCTCGAGATAGGTCGTCTGGTCGATCCAGGTGTAGCCATTCCACGTGCCGCCAAAGCGTTCGACGATGCCCTTCATCTCGTCGCGGGGAATGTGGGCGGTCCCCTTGAAGTTCATGTGCTCGACCCAGTGCGACACGCCGGTCCGGCCGGGCTTCTCGTCTCCCGAACCCACCCGGTACCAGCACCACACCGATACCAGGGGGGCGGTGTGAACCTCCTGGATGACGATCTTGAGGCCATTGTCGAGCCGGGCGGACCGGATGGCCGGAAGGGCTGGTGGGGCGGACACGGCCATATCGCCATTATACAAGCCGGATTTCCGCCGGTTTTTGCAGCGTCTCGCCGGCTCGCCCCCGCTTTTTTGTACAATGACGAGATCACATGCCGGATTGGAAGGAAACGCTCAATCTGCCCCGCACCGACTTCCCGATGAAGGCCAACCTGCCCGTCACCGAGCCTCAGATGCTCGAGCGATGGGCGGCAATGGACCTCTACGGGCAGATCCAAGCTCGACGGCAGGGTGCCCCGAAATTCGTGCTGCACGATGGCCCGCCGTACGCCAACGGACAGATTCACCTGGGCACCGCTCTCAACAAGATTCTCAAGGATTTCGTCGTCAAGTCCAGGTCGATGGCGGGCTTTGACGCCCCATATATCCCGGGATACGACTGCCACGGCTTGCCGATCGAGCTGAAAGTCGATCGCGAGCTGGGCCCCAAGAAGCGGGAAATGAGCGTTGCGGACTTTCGCCGGGCCTGCCGCGCCTACGCCGAGCGCTTCATCGGGGTCATGACGAGGGAGTTCGAGCGGCTGGGGGTGTTCGGCGACTGGTCACATCCATACGTGACGATGGACTTCCGGTATCAGGCGGCGATCGCCCGCGCGCTGGGCCGATTCGTGGAGCAGGGGCTCGTCTACAAGGGCAAGAAACCGGTCCACTGGTGCATCCACTGCCGCACGGCGCTGGCGGAAGCGGAAGTCGAATACGAGCCGCACTCGTCTCCGTCGATCTACGTCGAGTTCGTGCTGGATCCCGAGAGCGCGTCAGACCTGGCGGCGCGCATCCCGGCGCTGGCGGGGCGCGACGTGGCCGTCCTCATCTGGACGACAACCCCGTGGACGATCCCGTCGAACCTGGCGATCGCGTTTCATCCCGAGTTCGACTACGCGGCCTACGACGTCGAGGGCCGCTCGGTCATCATCGCCGAAGCGCTGGCCTCGCGCGTCAGCGCGGCGACCGGGCGGCCGTTTGGTGCGCCCGTGGCCCGCTTCAAGGGCAGCGAGCTGGAGCGAATCCGGTTTCGGCACCCGTTGTACGCGCGGTCGTCAATCGGTGTCCTGGCGGAGTACGTGACGCTCGAAGCAGGCACCGGGGCGGTTCACACGGCGCCGGGTCATGGAGCGGACGACTTCGCCACCGGCGTGCGCTACGGGCTCGACATCTACGCACCCGTCGGTCCGGGAGGTCACTTCCTGGACACGGTCGAGCTGTTTGCCGGGCAGCGCGTCTTCGACGCCAACCCGAACGTGGAGACGGCGCTCAAGGAACGCGGCCGGCTGTGGCATCGCGAGACGTTCGAGCACCAGTATCCGCACTGCTGGCGCTGTCACAACCCGGTGATCTTCCTGGCCACATCGCAGTGGTTCATCAGGATGGACGCCAGCGACGGCGCAGCGGAGTCTACCGGCCTGCGGCAGCGGGCGCTCGAGGCAATCGACCGCGACGTCAAATGGATCCCGTCGTGGGGACGCGATCGTATCTACAACATGATTGCGAACCGGCCCGACTGGTGCATCTCGCGCCAGCGTGCCTGGGGCGTGCCGATTCCGGCTGTGGATTGCACGAAATGCGGTGAAGCCGTCCTGACGCGTGAGCTGATCGAGCGCGCGGCCGGCGTCTTCGATACCTACGGCGCCGACGCGTGGTACGAGCGCCCGATCGAAGAGTTCGTGCCCGACACCCTGAGATGTCCGTCGTGCGGAGGAAGCGCCTTCGAGCGCGAACGCGACATTCTGGACGTGTGGTTCGATTCAGGATCGAGCCACGAAGCCGTCCTGCCGTTTCGCCCGGAGCTGACGTGGCCTGCGGACATGTATCTCGAGGGCAGCGATCAACATCGCGGCTGGTTCCAGAGCTCGCTGCTGGTCGGGCTGGGCACGCGCGGCCGTCCGCCGTTCCGACAGGTCCTGACCCACGGGTTCCTCATCGACGTCGATGGCCGCAAGATGTCGAAGTCCCTGGGCAACACCGTGCAACCGCAGGAAGTGATCAAAGAGAGCGGCGCGGAAATCCTGCGCCTGTGGGTCGCGATGAGCGACTTCCGGGAAGAGCTGCGCGTCGGCAAGCAAATCCTCGCGCGCGTTGTCGAGGCGTACCGCAAGATCCGGAACACCCTGCGGTTCCTCGTGTCGAACCTCTACGACTTCGATCCGGCGGCCGATCGCGTGGCCCTCGATCGCCTGCAGGAAGTCGATCGATTCGCGGTGAGCCGCTATGGGGTGATGGCCAAGGATGTGCTGAGCGCCTACGACCGCTACGACTACCCGTCGATCTTCCAGACGGTCAACCAGTTCGTGACGGTCGACCTGAGCGCGTTCTACGCCGACGTCTCCAAGGACGGGTTGTACACGTTTGCCGCCTCGTCGCCCGAGCGGCGGTCCGCCCAGACCGCGATGTTCATCATGGCTGACGGGCTGGCAAGGTTGCTGGCGCCGATTCTTCCGGTCACGTCCGACGAACTGTGGCGGCACCTGCCGGCACCCCGCGACGCCTCCGTTCACCTGGCTCGCTTTCCCGAGAACGTCGACGATCTGATCGACAGCTCGCTCGCCAGTCGATGGGAGCGGCTGCTCGCGGTGCGCGACGAGGTCAACCGCGCGCTCGAGGTTGCGCGTCAGAACAAGGTCATCGGCACGTCGCTGGGCGCCTTCGTCATCCTGGCCGCCGGCGGCGAGCTCGGCAAGCTGCTCGGCGACTACGAAGCTCAACTGCCGATGCTCTGCATCGTTTCGCAGGTGGCGCTGGATCCCACGGGCGACGACCAGTTAAGGGTCACCGTGTCGAAGGCTGAAGGCGACAAATGCCAGCGCTGCTGGCGAGTGGTTCCCGACGTATCTCAAGCCGCGGGCGGCTTGTGCAGCCGCTGCATCGGAGCCCTGGACGGGGCGGCGCAGGCGGCCCGGTGAATGCAATGATCGAGTCCACGGACACTGCCCCACTGCCGTCCGAGCCGCATCCGGCTGCCGGGCACCGGCAGCCTATCGTTCGCGGCACGGAGATCGCCGTCATCGCCACCGTCGTGCTGCTCGATCAGACCACCAAGACGATCGTTCGCGCGATGCTGCCACTGACCGGCCACGTGACGATCATCCCGAGCGTGCTCGACTTCACGCACGTCCAGAACACCGGCGCGGCGTTCGGCCTGCTCAACGCTGCGGACTTCCCCTACAAGTCCGGAGTGATGATCGTGATCGCCGCCCTCGCCTTGATCGCCATCTCGCTGTACGCACGTCAGCTCGGCTCGCACGAGCGGCTCTCGCGCTACGGTCTGGCGCTGATTCTGGGCGGAGCGTTCGGCAACCTCATCGATCGGACGCTGTCAGGGTACGTCATCGACTTCGTCGACGTGTATTGGGGCGACGCGCATTTCTGGGCGTTCAACGTCGCCGACGCCGCCATCACGATCGGGGCCGTTCTCGTTCTCCTCGAGATGCTGGGCCTCGGACGGCAGCATGCACCCCATCCTGTTTGAGGTTGGCGGCTTCACGATCTACTCGTACGGCGTCCTGCTCGCCGCCGCGTATCTGCTGGGCCTTCAATTCGCGCGAGCACGGGCACGCTCGAGAGGTCTCGACGCGCAGCGCGTCATGGACCTCGGCATCTGGATCATCATCAGCGCCCTCGTGGGAGCGAAGCTGCTGCTGTTTCTGGTGGACTACCGACAGTTCACCGGCAGCATGCGGGACTTCATGGGTCTGGCACGCTCGGGAGGCGTCTTCTACGGCGGGTTGATCGCCGCCGTGGGTGTGGCCTTCTTCTACATCTGGCGCTTCCGGATGCCGCTCTGGACCACTACGGACGTCTTCGCGCCGGGAATCGCTCTTGGCCATGCGATCGGTCGGATGGGATGCCTCCTGGCCGGCTGCTGCTTCGGCCGACCGACCTCCGTCCCGTGGGGAATCACCTTTCACAGCCCGATGGCCGCGGCCAACGTCGGTACTCCGCTCGGCATCGCCCTGCACCCGACGCAGATCTACGAAGCGGCCGCCGAGCTGGCGATCCTGGGCGCGCTCCTGGCCACGGAGAACCGCGGCCACCGGTTCGCTGGCCGGACGTTCTGGACGTACCTGTTGCTCTACGCCGTGTCACGGTTCGTCATCGAGTTCTACCGCGGCGACCATCGCGGCCTCGTGTTCGACGTGCTGTCGACGTCGCAGTTCGTGTCGCTCGTCCTCGTGCCGCTCTCGATTGTGATGCTCATCGTCCTCAGCCGGCGTCCGGATCCCGCGCCGCTCGAGGCGGCGCGCAGCATGCGTGCCGCATAGGCTGCGGTCAGTGTGGATACATGCGCATCGACTCCCGAATGACCACGAGCGCCGGCGCGGCCCGGGCGGGGACGCACTGATGGCCGACAGCGAGCGTCGAGAGGTGACCGTCGGCGAGGAGGACGACGGCGAGCGGCTCGACACGTTTCTCGCCGCACTCCTGCCGGATCGATCCCGATCTCAGGTCCAACGCCTGATCAAGGACGGCCACGTCTCCGCACCGGTCGGCGCTTTGCGACCGAGCACGCACGTGCGGACCGGGCAGCGGTTCACGATTGCGTTGCCACCGCCGGTCGCCGGCGTTGCGGTCGCCGAGGATCTGCCCCTCGCCATCCTCTACGAAGACGCCGACGTCGTAGTCCTCGACAAGCCAGCGGGAATGGTGGTCCATCCGGCGGCTGGACACGACAGCGGCACGCTCGTGAACGCGCTGCTGCACCATGTCGATGACCTCAGCGGTGTGGGTGGAGAACTGCGCCCGGGCATCGTGCACCGGCTCGATCGGGGCACCTCCGGCGTGATGGTCGTCGCGAAAAACGACGTCGCCCATCGTGAGCTGGCTCGCCAGTTTCACGATCGTGAAGTCGAGAAGGAGTACGTGGCGCTGGTCTGGGGACTGGTGCAGGCCGGACGGCGCATCGACGAGCCGATCGGACGCGATCCGTCGAACCGCCAGAAGATGTCGACGCGAGCGCGCCGTTCACGGAGCGCCGTGACGCGGGTGACGAAAGTCGAGCAGTTGAAGGGGGTATCGCTGCTCATCGTCGCCATCGCCACGGGCCGGACCCACCAGATTCGCGTTCATCTGAGCGCGATCGGCCATCCCATCGTGGGCGATCCGACCTACGGCGGCGTCCATCGCCACGTGGCCGACGATGTACGGCCGGTGCAGAGGCTGGAGCGGCCGTTTCTCCACGCCTGGCGACTCGTCTTCACGCATCCGACCGACGGCCGGAAGATGGCCTTCGAATCCCCGCTGCCAGCCGACCTGCAGTCGGTCATCGACGACATTCGCGAACGGCAGAATCCCAGTGCCGAAGAAGTCTAGCCATCGTCCACGGATCCATCGCAGCAGGAGACCGGCATGAGCTCCCAACGGCTCTCGAGTGACCAGATATTCAACGGGAAAGTGTTCTCGATCGAACGTGACCGCGTGCGGCTGGCCAACGGTCGAGAGGTGACGCTCGACATCGTCCGCCATCCCAAGTCCGTGGTGCTCGTGCCGGTTCCCGAGCCCGGACATGTCGTGCTGGTCAGGCAATTCAGATACCCGGTCAACGCTTCGTTGTGGGAATTGCCGGCCGGCAGCGTCGATCCGGGCGAGAGCCCGGAACAGGCCGCGACACGCGAGTGTCACGAGGAGGTCGGGCTGTTGCCAACGACCGTGGTGAGGCTGGCGGCGTTGCTGCCAACACCCGGCTATTGCGACGAGGAGATGGTGTTCTTCCGCCTGTCGGGGCTCGAGAAACCCACCGAAGCGGCCTCACCCGATGAGGACGAGGAGATCGAGGTCAGGACCTTCGAGTTGCGCGACGCGAGGGAGATGGTCAGGCGCGGCGAGATCGTCGACATGAAGACCGTCGTTGGTCTGACACTCCTGAGTCCCTAGACGAGGGACCTCACGGTGGCGACGTGGATGTCCACTGTGTCGAGTACATCGGCGGCATAACCACCGGCCAGCACGGTTGCGATTGGCGCGCCGATTCTGGCGGCGCTTGCAACGACCATGCGATCGCGCTCGGCCAACCCCTCCTTGCTGAGCGACAATCCACCCAGGCGATCCCCGACGAACGGATCGGCTCCCGCGAGATAAAGCAGAACGTCAGGGACGAATGCGCCCACGCGCTCGAGCGCCCCCTCGAGAGCTGACAAATACCGCTCGTCGCCGGCGCCGTCTTCCAGCCCGATGTCGAGATCGCTCTTCGGCTTGAACATCGGATAGTTGTGCTGCTGATGAATGGAGAAGGTGAAGACGGTCGGGTCGCGTTCGAAGATCATGGCGGTGCCGTTGCCGTGGTGAACGTCGCAATCGACGATGGCGGCGCGGGCGATGCGCGCGTCGCGCTGGAGGGTGCGAATCGCCACCGCGACATCGTTCAAAAGGCAGAACCCCTCGCCGTGATTGGCGAACGCATGGTGCAGCCCACCGCCGAGGTGCATGGCGCGTCCTTCGGCGAGCGATAGCTGAGCGGCCCGACAGGTTCCGCCGACCATCACCCGGAACGTGTCCGCGAGGGCGGGAGACCAGGGCAGCTCGAGGGTCGCGATCTCCTCTGCGGTCAACGTGTGCGAGCGCAGCTTGTCGAGATACTCGGCGGAGTGGACGAGCGCGAGATCCTCCCAGGGGCTCCCGGCCGGCTCGATGAACCGGACCGATAGGCCGCCGATTCGCTCGGCGACCAGCGCGTATTTCGTGGTCGGCCAGATGTGGCCGGGAAGATCGACGCTATAGAGGGAAGAGAAAACGACCGGCAGCGCCACCGCTCAGTTGACTGTCTCGTGGACGTCGAGCGGCATCGGCGTGTTCGTCTGACCCGACGAGGGCTGCAGCGCGATGGCGACCGCCTGCGAAATCTCGCTCACGTAATGGATCGTCAGCTCTTTCCGCAGATCCTCGGTCAGATCTTCCTTCACGTTCTTGTCGTTCTGTTTCGGCAGAATCAGCTCACGAATGCCGTGGCGCCTCGCCGCCAGAACTTTCTCCTTGATCCCGCCGACCGGCAGCACGCGACCGGACAAGGAAATCTCCCCGGTCATCGCGATGTCGCCGCGGACCGGACGCCCGGTCAGCTGCGACGCCAGCGCCGACACCATCGTGACGCCCGCCGACGGCCCGTCCTTCGGGACGGCGCCGGAGGGAACGTGCAGGTGAATCTCCGAGTCCTTGTAGAACGACGGATCGACGCCGTAGTGTTGCGCGTTGGCGCGGAACCAGGAGAGGGCCGTGCGCGCCGACTCTTTCATGACGTCGCCGAGGTGTCCGGTCAGCGTCAAGGAGCCCGCCCCCTGCATCCGTGAGGCTTCGACGAAGAGCACCTCGCCTCCGGCCGGCGTCCAGGCCAGGCCGACCGCGACCCCGGGGTCCTTGGTGCGGTTCTCGATCTCCTCGTCGAGGAAGCTCGGCGCACCGAGCATGGTGATCAGGACGTCCGGGGTGATCACGACCTTCGATTCGTCGCCCTCGGCGCGGCGACGTGCGACCTTGCGACAGACGGCGCCGATTTCCCGTTCGAGGTTACGGACACCCGCCTCGCGGGTATAGCCGCGGATGACCGATCGGATTGCCGCCTCGGTGAACTCGACCTGCTCGCCGGTCAGGCCGTTGTTCTTCACCTGCTTATCGATCAGGTGCTCGATGGCGATTTTCAGCTTCTCCTCTTCGGTGTAGCCGGCGAGCTCGAGCACCTCCATGCGGTCGCGCAGCGGCGGCGGGATCGGATCCATGACGTTGGCCGTCGTGATGAAGAGCACTTCCGAGAGGTCGAACGGCACATCGAGGTAGTGATCCCGGAAGGAATTGTTCTGCTCGGGATCGAGGACCTCGAGCAGGGCCGAAGCGGGATCGCCGCGGAAGTCGGAGCCGAGCTTGTCGATCTCGTCGAGGATGAACACCGGGTTCTTCGATTCGGCGCGGCGCAGCCCCTGAATGATCTGACCGGGCAGGGCGCCGATATACGTCCGACGGTGGCCGCGAATCTCCGCCTCGTCGCGCATGCCGCCAAGCGAGACCCTCACGAACTTGCGGCCCAGCGACGAGGCGATCGATCGGGCGAGCGAGGTTTTCCCGACGCCGGGAGGGCCGAGGAAGCAGAGGATCGGGCCTTTGACTTCGGGGTTCAGCTTGCGGACGGCGAGATACTCGAGCACGCGATCCTTGACCTTCTCGAGACCCGAGTGATCGGCGTCGAGGACCTCTTTCGTGTGCTTGAGATCGATGAGCTCGTCGGTCCGCTTGTTCCAGGGCAGCGCGACCAGCCAGTCGAGATAGGTGCGCGACACGGTGTATTCGGCGGCAGCGGCCGGCATCTTCGAGAGGCGATCGAGCTCGCGGAGGGCCTCTTTCTTCACCGTGTCTGGCATCCCGACGGCGTCGATCTTCGCGCGCAGCTCCTCGGTTTCCTTGGCCTGCTCATCTCCCTCGCCGAGCTCTTTCTGGATGGCCTTGAGCTGCTCGCGAAGGAAGTACTCGCGCTGATTTTTGCCGACCTCGGACTGGACCTGCGATTGAATCTTCGAGCCGAGCTCGAGAACCTCGAGCTCCTTGATGAGGATCCGGTTCAGGCCATCCATGCGCGCCCGCACATCGAGCGTCGAGAGGATTTCCTGCTTGATCGGCGTGCCGATGGTGGCCAGGCTCGAGGCGATGAAATCGGCGAGCTTGCTCGGATCGGTGATGTTGGCCGCGAGCGCCTGCAGATCGTCGGAGAGCAGCGGCGACAGCGAGACGACCTGCTGGAAGTTGCTCTTGATGTTGCGTTGCAGGGCGTCGATCTCGAGGTGGTCTTCGTCACGAAGCTGATCGTCGGCGACGGTGACCGCGGCGCGCAGATACGGCCGTGTCTGGACGAGGCGATCGAGCTGCACCCGCGCGAGACCCTGGACGATCAGGCGGAGGCTGCCGTCGGGCAGCTTGAACATCTTGTGGATGTGGGTGACGGTGCCGATGGCGTAGAGGTCGTCCTGCATCGGCTCTTCGACCGAGGCTTCCTTCTGGGCGAAGACGCCGATCAACCGGCCGGACGCATTCGCCTCCTCGACCAGGCGGACTGATGCCTCGCGCGCCACGGCGAGCGGCATGAACGAATTCGGAAACAGCACCGTGTCGCGCAGGGGCAACACCGGCAGCTCGGGCGGAACCTGGATCGCCCGTTCGGCGTCAGAACCGGCCTCGAGCAGCGTCACGAGGCGATCCTCGTTTTGATCGCTTTGATCGCTCATCGGGCGATCCTCCTGTGACGAGCAGTGTAACCGGGGAGGCTGTCTGCGGAATGGACCAAATGGGGATCGGTGGCCGGGCCGTCGAGCGACGACCCGATCACCGACCGATCTGGAGACGCAAGGCGCTCAGCCCTGCATGTCGATGAAGAGCGAGGCGGCACCCCGGCGCTGCGCCATCAAGCGCTGACGCTGCTGGACGACCTCGCGGGCTTCCTCGCAGTCCTTGCAGCGGACCGCGAAGGGCAGCGCGCGCAGTCGACGCTCGCTGACCTCCTCGCCGCACTCGAAGCAGTACCCGTAGGTCGCTTCCTCGAGGCGACGGAGAGCCTCATCGATCTTGTTGAGCGTTTCCGCCTTCATCTGGATGAGGGCGAACTCGATCTCGTCCTGGATGTCGGCTTCCGAGCTCTCGGCGGCGTCGAGCACCCCCTGAACCGTGCTGCCCGCGCCCTCGGTTCGGACGTCACGCATCCTCTCCTGAACCTGGCTCATCATTTCCTTGCGCCGGTCCTCGAGGATCTTCTTCAGCTCGGCGTAACGCTCGCGATTCATGTGTTCCTTCGGGGCGGCTGTTTTATGAGTGCTCATATGAGTGCGACTCCTTTTGGTCTCGGTCTTTTGCCCTTTGACAAGCTCAGGGCCTCGAGCTTCGGGCCGGTCTCCCTTCGTCGGGGGAGCCTCCGTGCAATCCGTCT
The DNA here is from genome assembly GCA_963771415.1 of uncultured Acidobacteriota bacterium. Lineage (GTDB taxonomy): Bacteria > Acidobacteriota > Vicinamibacteria > Vicinamibacterales > 2-12-FULL-66-21 > CAWAZT01. Next base: position 91,536 of record CAVYTI010000004.1, read on the forward strand.
GCCAGTTATGAACCCTTGGGGCTTCGCGAATTACAGCCCGACTTTCAGCCACTCGCGTCCCTCTGTTCCGAATTAGACGCCGGATACACCTGTTTTGGTTCGGAGGTCTCGTCCTGCAAAGAGGACGCGGCGGAGGCGTGGATGGGGCACCACGGCGCGGTGTGGCCTGACTGCCACGGCACGGCCGAGCTGGCTCGACGCTATTGCAGGAATCTGGACCCGATCGACGAGTTGGGCAGGATACCCCGCTCCACGAGACGCTGCCCGTCGCGCGGGCTGCGGGTCCGGAGCCATTTTTCGTAAAGTCGCAGGACGTCGGCGGACGCCGACATGCCGGTGCGCTCACTCACGTCGGACAGCACGTCGGTGAACGCGATGAACTTGCCGGCCAGTTCCGCGAAGACGTCGCCGAACGCGTCCTCGTCGCGACGGCTCAAGGAGCCGTAGGCGTATTCACCCATAGAGACGTAATAGTCGACATCCACCGAGCGACGACGAAAACTGTCGGAGAAGAATCCGGACATGAAGAGCGAGAAATCACCGAGACTTCTCAGCCTCGCGCGCTGCTCGAGACCGCCACTTTCCAACGCCTTACCCAGACGAAACGCCAGCGGCAGTTCGTCATCCGCGAAACCGGAGCGGCGATCCGGGCGCACGAACCCGCACAACAGGTTAACGAGGTAACACGCCGTGAGCTCGTGCGCGTGCAGATGCTGTCGCACGAGCGCCGAATCAACCAGATCCTTGAAGTATTCGGCCGGCGTTGGTCCGTGCAGCAGCGGATCGCTCACCAGTGCCCTCCTCGCCGATGGCTGAAACTGCAAACCGTATACCTGTGCCCGTACGCGAAAACGTGTGCATTTCTGTGGGAGAATTGCCGGTGATTATACGGAGACGGATCAGGATTGCAATTGGAGGGGGACAAAGTTCAGCGGGTTTGAGGCCCGAGACCCGAGGACCGGGTGACCGGCGACCAGGCACCGAGGACTAGCGACCACGGACGAGGGACAGGAGACCAGGGACTAGTCGAGTGAAGTCAATCTGCCCGTTGTGTTCGTCGCGCAAGGCTAAGCGCGCCTGTCCGGGCGTGCATCAGGACATCTGTCCGGTCTGTTGCGGAACCAAGCGGTTGACCGAGATCGCGTGTCCGCCCGACTGCCCGTATCTCGCCACCGCTCGCGTCCATCCGCCGGCGGTCGTGCAGCGGCAGCAGGAGCGCGACATGCAGTTTCTCCTGCCGCGAATCAACGATCTCACCGAAACCCAATATCGACTGCTGCTCTACTTCCAGGCGATCGTCCTCCAGCAGGCGCGAACGATCGTCCCGTCTCCCTACGACAGCGACGTGGCGGATGCCGCCGGCACCGTCGCGGCCACGCTGGAGACCGCGAGCAAGGGCATCATCTACCAGCATCAGGCGCAGTCGCTGCCCGCCCAACGCCTCGTGGCCGACATCGGCCGTGCGCTGGCCGAGCTCTGCGAGCGAGCCGGGGCGCAACGCAGCAGAATGGAGCGCGACTCCGCGACAGCGCTTCGTCGCCTGGAACGCCTGGCTCGCGAGGCGGCGGCGGAAGTGCCCGACGAGACCGCTGCCGACACGACCTGGATCACGCTGGCCACGCGCCTGATGCGTGGCGATGGTGGCCCACGCGAGGAATCTTCCGACGCCGGCGCGGGGCAGGACGAGAGCGAGGACCGCACCCCGCCTCAAGCGCCGCGCATCGTCATCCCCTAATTGCTGTGGCGTCAGGACTTCCGGCTGATGGCCGGGAACTGAGGCTGGTGGGTCGTCTCCTATTCCGTGTTATAATCCGGTGTTTGCCCGCCGCCATGCGCGGCGATCCAGAGGCACTGCACCACTCAAGAGTAGGACCATGGCGAAGCGCTGCGAAATCTGCGGAAAGGGCCCGGTCGTCGGGCGCAACATCAGTCACGCCCACAACGTGTCCGCGCGGCGATTCGAGCCGAACCTTCAGCGCGTGCGGGCGATGGTCAACGGCGGCATTCGGCGGCTCCGCGTCTGCACGCGATGCCTCCGATCCGGCAAGGTCGTCAAGGCCGCGTAGCCTTCATGCAGGTCGCCACAGGTTCTGCTAGCCGCGGAACGCGGGCGCCGGAGCGGAGCAGGGACACGGGCCCCCGCGAGCGAGGGCGTTGGGGGGTCCGGCGGGCCGAAGCCCCCCGGTCTTGAATGCGCCAGGCAGTCTCCACCCCGGCGGCTCCTGCGGCCATCGGGCCGTATTCACAAGCGATCAAAGCCGGCAACCTGCTGTTCGTCTCGGGGCAGATCCCTATCGATCCCGCGACCGGTAATCTCGTTCCTGGCGACATCACCCAGCAGACCCGCCGCGTTTTTGAAAACCTCGCCGCAATTCTCAAGGCCGCCAATCTCACCTTCGACGCGGTTGTCCGCACGACCGTGTACCTGCTCGACATGAACGAGTTCGCGGCGATGAACGAGGTCTACGCGACGTTCTTCACTTCGCCCGCGCCAGCGCGCGCGACCGTGCAGGTGGCGCGGCTGCCGAGGGACGCCCGGGTGGAGATCGACATCATCGCTGTGCTCTGACCTTCGCCTTTCTCGACTGCCCGGCCGCCACCCGCTTCCGGCCTCTCGCTAGATCCTTTCGTCCTCGAAAACGCGCACCTCGTCACCTCCCCAGTGACAAGTCCGTGCGATTTTGTCAATATTGTAAGGAAATCATGGCTGAACTCGGTGGCTTCGAGCTGCGGGTCCTGCTGGCGATCCTGCGCTGCCAGGATGCCTATGCGGTGACGGTGCGTGATGAGATTGCGGAATGTACGGGGCGCCGGCCGTCGCTCGGCAGCATCTACATCACCCTGCAGCGGCTGGAAGAGAAACGCCTGATCCGATCGCGACTCGGCGATCCGACCCCGGCACGTGGCGGTCGCGCCAAGCGTTTCTTCACCGTTACGCGCGACGGCCTCACGCTGGCGCGTGAGCACTGTCGCGCCACCCGTCGTCTGTGGCGCGGTCTGGGACTGGTGCCCGAGGACTGACGAAATGGGGCGCACGCTGCTTGGCCTGATCGCCCGTGTCCTGCCGACGGAGATTCGCGACGCCGCGCTCGGCGATCTGGCCGAGGACTGGACACGCCATCGTCACCGCTCACTACCCCTCGCGGTGTGGCACGCGTCGATCGACGCGACCAGCCTCGTTCTCTCCGGTTGCCGCTGGCGACTCCAACGCCGATCGATCTCAGAAGGAAGGCGCCTGATGATCCAGACGTTCCGCGATGCCCGCTTCGCGATCCGCCTCGCGCGGCGCGACCCGTGGTCGACCGTTGTCGTCGTCTTGACCCTGGCGCTCGGACTCGGCGCGACCTCGGCGCTCTTTGCCGTCACCAACGCCTGGCTGCTCAGGCCCCTGCCCTTCCCCGGAGCCGAACGGCTGACCGTGGTCTGGGAAACGATTCCGTCTGCCTCTATCTTCGAGAACACCCCGGCGCCGGCGTCACTGTTCGCCTGGCAGGCGGGCGCCCCGGCTTTCGAATCGCTGGGCGCCTTTACCGTCGGCACTTCGAACCTGACCGGGGATGGCGAGCCGGAGCAGCTCGCGACGCTGCGAGCCACGGCCGACTTGCTGAAGGCGCTCGAGGTGCGGCCGGTGGCAGGCCGCCTGTTCTCCGCTGAAGAAGGACAAGGCGCCGGCGGCGGAGTTGCACTCGTGACGGAGGGCTTCTGGCGCCGCCGCTTCGGAAGTCGGCCGGCGGTCGTCGGCCGCACGGTCACACTCGACGGGCAGCCCACCGCAATCGTCGGCATTCTGCCGGCGTCGGCGCAGCTGCTCGGGCTCGACGTCGATATCTGGCGGCCGCTGGTGTTCTCGGCGGAACAGCGCACCGACGAGAACCACTATCTCTGGGTCATCGGCCGTCTGCGGGAAGGGGCCACGGTCGGCCAGGCCAACGATCAGGTCGACAGCATTGCCAAGACGCGCTCGCGCGGCAACACGGGAGCCCGGGCAGCCACGCTGCAATCGGAAACCGTCGGCTCTCTGTCACGTGACCTTCCGGTGCTGCTTGGCGCCACCGCCGTACTGCTGTTGATTGCCGGCGCCAACGTCGCGGGCATGACGCTGGCGCGTGCCTCGACCCGACGCGACGAGTTCGTCGTGCGGGCCGCCCTCGGTGCCGGACAGGGACGCCTGGTGCGACAGGTGCTGGTCGAGGGGCTGGTCCTCGGGCTCGCTGCCGGAGCCGTCGGGTGGCTCCTCTGTCAATGGCTCCTGCGAGTTCTGGAAGCCCTGATGCCGCAGGCCGCCACGCTGACCGCGGTCGATCCGTTCGATCCGCGTGTCTTTGCCTTCGTGGCGGGCGCAGCGATCGCCATTTCAGTCCTGGCCGGCCTCGCGCCGGCGTTACGGTCGGCATCGACCGATCTCATGACCGAGATCCGAGCGGGAGCGCGATCGATCGTCCGCGGCCGCTGGCTGTTCCTGCGCGGTCTTGCTGCGCTGGAGATGGCTCTCGCCCTGGCGCTCCTGATCGCCGCCACGCTGGTGGCTCGCAGCTATATCGGACTCAGTCGCGTCGATCTGGGCTTTCGTCCCGAGCACGTGGTGACCTTCGAGCTGCCTCGAAAGGCGACGGAGGCCACCGCGTTCCAGGATCGCCTGCTCGACGCCTTGCGCGGGGCCCCCGGGCTTTCCTCTGCTGCGCTGACCCAGGCGCTTCCACTGAAGTCGTTCGGCTTCGGCTCGGGCTTCCTGCCCGAAGGCGGCCGCGAACCGGGCAGCGTGCTCGCGAACTGGCGAATCGTCAGTCCCGAGTACTTCACGACGCTGTCTCTTCCGCTGCGCGCCGGACGACCCTTCGATCGACAGGATCGCGACGGCGCCGCCCGCGTGGCGATCGTGTCCGAGTCGTTCGCCCGGAGAGCGTGGCCGGACGGCCGCTCACCGATCGGCCGGCGAATCGGCTGGGTCTCCCTCGAGCATCCCATGCTGGTCGTGGGTGTCGCTTCCGACATCCGACTCTCTCCCTCTGCCGCCCCGGTTCCCCACGTCTACATGCCATTCACGCAGGTCTCGGACTTTGTACCCACGCAGCTGGCGGTGCAGTCCACGCTGCCCACGGCGCGCGTCGTCGACGAAGTTCGCCGGACGGTGTGGCAGATCGATCCGCTCCAGCCCATCGCCAACGTGCGATCGATGGACGACCTCTTATGGCGGCTGATGGGGCGACGCCGGTTTCAGCTGATCCTCTGGACGTCGTTCGCCGGCCTCGCAGCGGTGCTGTCGATGGTCGGTGTCTACGGCATCCTGTCGTACGTGGTGCGCCAGGCCAGGCGCGAGCTGGGCATCAGGCTGGCGCTCGGGGCATCGCCGCGATCGGTCAGCTGGCTGGTGGTGCGACAAGGCCTGACCCTGACGGCGGCGGGACTGGCCGGCGGCGCCGTCCTCGCCTACTGGTCGGCAGCCATGGTGTCGGGATTCCTCTTCGGTGTCGATGCCCGAGACGCTGCAACCTACGCGGCTGCGGCCGGGGCGCTCGCAGTCGTCGGCCTCCTCGCGTGTGCGATTCCAGCCCGTCGCGCCGCAGCGATCGATCCCATACGGGCTATTCGGCTCGAGTAGCGCGGGTCCTAGCGGCTCGCGCGCTCGACGTCGACGACCCCAGCGACACTGCGCAGGGACTTGATGACCTTCTGCAGGTGTTTCATGTCGCTGATCTCGACGGTCATATCGATCCGCCCCATCTGATCGTCGGTTCGCGCCTCGACATTCCGGATGTTGGTGTTGATGCCGGCGATCTTCGAGCTGACGTCCGCCAGAATCCCCTTCCGATCTTCGACCTGGATCGTCAGCCGGACGGTGTACGACGACACGTCCGTTCCCTTGTCCCATTCGACGTCGATCCGCCGCTCGGGATCGTAGAGCAGGTTTACGACGTTGGGACAGACGGCCGAGTGAACCGAGACTCCCTTGCCGCGGGTGACGTAGCCGACGATCTTTTCCCCTCGAATCGGGTTGCAGCAGCGGGCGCGGAACACCATCAGATCGTCGAAGCCGCGAACCTTGATCTTGTCTTCGCTCGGCCCGAGCACGCGCCGGACGACCGAGGCAAGCCCCGTCTCGGGCGACTCTTTCAACTGTTCCTGCGGCACCAGCTTCGAGAGCAGCATTCGGGGGGCCAGCTTGCCGTAACCGACCGCGATGAACAGCTCGTCGGCCTTGCCGAACCCGTACTCGGTCAGCACGGTATTGAATGCCGGCGACTCGGTCAGAGACTTGACGTTGAGCCCGAAGCGCCTGGCCTCCTTCTCGAACAGCTTGCGACCCAGGTCGAGGCTGCGTTCCTTCTCCTCGGCGTGGATGTAGTGCTTGATCTTGTTGCGCGCCCGTGACGTCACGACGAAGTTCAACCAGTCGCGGCTCGGGTTGTGCCCGGGAGCGGTCACGATCTGGACGATGTCGCCGTTGCGCAGGCGCGTGCGCAGCGGAACCATCTTGCCGTTGACCCGGGCGCCGACGCACCGGTGGCCGATGTCGGAGTGGATGGAATACGCGAAATCGACCGGCGTGGCGTCGCGCGGCAGCGCCTTCACCTCACCGGCCGGGGTGAAGATGTAGACCTCCTCGGGATAGAGCTCGATCTTCAGGTTCTGCAGGAACTCCTGCGGATCGCGCACCTCCTGCTGGAACTCGAGCAGCTGGCGAAGCCAGATGAAATACTGCTCGTCGCGATCGGCACCGACCCGGCCCTCCTTGTATTTCCAGTGCGCCGCAATCCCTTCTTCGGCGATTCGATGCATCTCCGCGGTCCGGATCTGCACCTCGAAGGGAAACCCGCGCTCGCTGATCACCGACGTGTGCAGCGACTGGTAGCCGTTGGGCCGCGGCATGGCGATGAAATCCTTGATCCGCCCGGGTACTGGCGACCAGGTCTGGTGGATGATGCCGAGCGCCGCGTAACAGTCCTTGACCGACTGGGTGACGATGCGCAGGGCCATGAAGTCGTAAACCTGGTCGAGCTCGATTTTCTGGCGTCTCAGCTTCTGGTGGATGCTGAACAGGCGTTTGATCCGGCCGTCGATGTGAATGACCGGTACCTGCGCCTCGGTCAGCTTGGCCGAGACCGTTTTGGTCAGCTCCTCGATCAGCCCCTCGGTCGCGCGCCGACGGGATTCGACGCGCTGGCGCAGCGCCTCGAACGGCTTGGGCTCGAGATACCGGAAGGCCAGCTCCTCGAGCTCGTTCTTGACCTTGCTCATCCCCAGCCGATTGGCGATCGGCGCGTAGATGTCCCGTGTCTCCTGCGCGATCGCGATCCGCCGCTCTTCGGCGAGATGGTGCAGCGTCCGCATGTTGTGCAGGCGATCGGCCAGCTTCACCAGGATGACCCTGATGTCGTCCACCATCGCCAGCAGCATCTTGCGGAAGTTCTCGGCCTGCCGTTCTTCGCTCGACGAAAACTGGATCGCGCCGAGCTTGGTGACCCCTTCGACAACGTGGGCGACGTCGGGGCCGAACAGTTCCTTGATGCGCTCGATTGGCGTCTGCGTGTCCTCGACGATGTCGTGGAGCAGGCCGGCGGCGATGGCGACCACGTCGAGCCGCATGTCGGCCAGGAGATCGGCGACCTCGAGGGGATGGACGAGGTAGGGCTCCCCGGAATGGCGCACCTGTCCCTTGTGCTCGAAGGCGGAGAACACGTAGGCCCTCCGCAAGAGCTCGATATCGGCGTCGGGATTGTTGGCGCTGACCTTCTCGACGAGGTCCTCGAACCGGATCATGTGTGGTGGTGTCTAAGCGATTTTGAGGGTGTCTGTCGGGCGCCACAGCCCCTCCGGGACGCGGTTGACGGCGTATTGAGCCGTCAATATACTGACCCCCTTGTTCCATTGTAATCGGCGCGAGAAGGGGAGAGCATGACCATCCGATTTCGCGCGGCCTCCGTCGGCACGGTTGCCCTCGTCTTTGGGCTCGTCGCGACGACAGGCTGCGGCAAATACGCGTACAGCAACCTGAAAGCCATCAAGGCCTTCAAGGACGGCAACGGTCTGTACCAGCAGAAGGACTACAAGCGGGCGGCTGAGCGGTACGAGGACGCGGTCGCGGCCAACCCGGACCTGGCCGCCACCTATTTCTTCCTCGCCAACAGCTACGACGAGCAGTACAAGCCGGCCAAGGCGGGCGAGGCCCAGAACGATGGTTACATCCAGAAGGCCATCGAGAACTATCAGAAGGCGGCGCAGCGCGACCCCGACCCGAAGATGAAGAAGCTGGCGCTCGAGTACCTCGCCGCGGCGTACGGATCCGACAAGCTGAACGATCCGGCCAAGGCCGAACCGGTTTACCTGCAGATCGTCCAGATGGAACCGGGTGAACCGGCGAACTACGTGCCACTGGCCAAGCTCTACGAGGAGGCCGGGCGCTACGACGACGCCGAGGCCCAGCTGCTGAAGGCGAAAGAACAGAAGCCAAACGACCCGAGCGTCTACACGAACCTGGCGGCCTACTACAACCGTCAGGGAGACTTCCCGAAAACAATCGACTCCCTGCAGAAGGCTGCCGATCTCGCCCCGAAGAACCCGGAAGGCTACCACCTCATCGCCACCTACTACTGGGACAAGGCGCGCAAGGACTTCCGCCTCTCTACCGCCGAGCAGAAGGATTACATCCTCAAGGGGCTGGCGATGGAGGACAAGGCGCTCGGCCTGAATCCTGAGTACATGGAAGCGATGACCTACAAGAACATCCTGCTCCGGATGGAAGCCAACACGGAAAAGGACAAGGCCAGGCAGGATCAGCTTCTCAAGGAAGCCGACCAGCTCCGCGCCAAGGCCATGGAGATGCAGAAAAAGAAGGCCTCGACCGGGGCCAAGTAGGGCCGCGGAGCCCGGGCCGCGGATCACGCGGAACACGCGGAATAACTAGGTACATGAGAAGGGCCGCTCCCAGGGGAGCGGCCCTTTTGTTTCAATGGGAGAACGCAGGTGTCGGCGGACTAGCTGCCGCCCTTGGCCGGCGCCTGGCCGGTCGCTTCCTGGCGCATCCCCAAGGTGACGATGCCGACCTTGTCGACGCCGGCGCCCTTGGCGGCGTCGATCACGGCGACAATCTCGCCGTAGCGCAGCGAGGGGTCGCCGACGATGAACATGGTCTTTTCCTTGCGGCTCTCGAAGATGTCGCGGAGCTTGGTTTCGAGCTCGTTGATGGTGATCGGCTGGTGATTGACCGCGATGGACTTGTCGGCGTTGTACTCGAGGACGATCTGCGTGTCCTGCGGGTTCTGCTGCTGTGGCGTCTTGGTCTCGAGCGGCAGGTTGATGTCGACGCCCTTCTGGGTGAGCGGCAACGCCGCCATGAAGATGATGAGGAGCACGAGCAGCACGTCGATGAGCGGCGTGACGTTCATGTCTGCGCTGGCGTGCGGGACTTCCGCGCGGACGACCTTTTCGGCGCCGAAATGCTTGTGGGCGTGCAGCATTACTGCGCTCCTCCGGCCGTCTGTCCGGGCACGTTCTTCTTTTCGGTGATCAGGGCGATGTTCTCGATCTGCGCCTTGCGCAGCGCGTCCATGGCATCCATGATGGCGCTGTACTTGGCGTCCTTGTCACCCTTGAGATAGACGATCTTCTCTTTCTTGTCCTCGAGCGCGGTCGTCACGCGGCCGACGAGATCGTCCTTGGTGACCGGAATCGCGTTGACGTAGTAATGGTTGATCGCGTCGACGGCGACAACGGTCTGATCCTGCGTGTCGGGCTTGTCGCTCCGGTGGACCGTCTCCGGCAGCGTCACCGCCACGCCCTGCTGCAACATGGGCGCTATCAGCATCATGATGATGAGCAGCACCAGCATCACATCGACGAGAGGCGTCACGTTGATCTGCGAATTGATCGCCCCTCTTTGGCCGCCAACATCCATTGCCATAGCTGAATACTCCGGTGCTAAAGGTGCTAAGGGGTCCTCTCAGGACCATTGGCACCTACGCGGTCTTCTTGATGAAGTAGTCCACGAGCTCGGACGACGAGTTATCCATTTCGACGTTGAAATACTCGATTCGGCCCGTCAGATAATTGTAGAACCAGACCGCCGGGATAGCCACCACCAGTCCGAGGGCGGTTTCGACCAGCGCCTCGGCGATACCGGCTGAGACGGCGCCCAGCCCTCCGGAGCCCGTGGCCGCGATGCCCTGGAACGCCGTGATGATGCCGACGACCGTGCCGAGCAGCCCGACGAACGGGGCGGTGGCGCCGATCGTGGCCAGGGCGGCAATACCCTTCTTCAGGTCGTTGGCGGTCAGCGCCGAGGCGCGCTGGATGGCGCGGCGGACCGTGTCGACGAGGTCTTCGCGGCTCAGGTTGCCGCCGGCTTCCTGCTGAAACTGGTATTCCTGCAGGCCGGCGAGCACGACCTTGGCGAGGTGGCTGTAACGGAAGTTCTTCGACCCGGAAATCGCAATCGCGTCCTTGAGCCGGCCTTCCTTCAAGTGCTTGGCCACCTGCGGCGCGTACAGCTTCGACTGCTTTCTCGCCTGGGTGAACGTATAGATGCGTTCGATCGCGACGCCGAACGAGATCATCGACATGATGATCAACACCACGCCGACGGCCTTCGCCAGCGGACCCATCTGCTGCCACATCTCAATAAAATTCATGCCCCATCCTCCGAGTGGTGACGCGCGGCTGGGCCCGCGCGCAACGAGTGGTCGTAGCTTGGCTGAGTTGCGCCTACTGCAAGGTGAAGTTCACGGTGACCGTCATGATGACAGGCACCGGGACGCTGTTGAGCAGCGTGGGGGTGAACTGCCACTGTTTGACTGCGTCGAGCGCTGCCTGGTCGAGGAGCGGAATCGAGCGTAGCACTTTGGCGTCCTTGACGCGTCCGTCGGCGCCGATGGTGGCTTCGATGATCACCACACCGGACACGCGTGCCGACTGCGCAATCGGCGGGTAGACGGGCTTGACGTCCTTGACTTTCGTGGGCGCCCGGATCGCCCCGCCGACGCGGACCGGCGCGCTGGGCGGCGGGGGCGGCGGCGGGGCCTCAGGAAGTCCGCCGACGACGCCACCGACCACACCGCCGGGGACGCCACCCTCGACACCGCCGGGGACGCCGACGGTTGAGGGGATCGAGGACTCGGGCTTGATTTCCTTGGGGGCTTCAATCGGCGCCGCGTTCGGGTTGGTCACCGGAACGGGCTGGACTTTCGGCTGCGGCGCCGCTGGCGCCGGCGGCGGTGGCGGCGGTGGCGGCGGCGGCGGCGCCGCGGCCACGAACGCCATCATCGACGGCGGCGTCGGCAACACGTCGGTCGCCATCAACGGAATGATGATGATCGCCGCGAAGATCGCCACGTGCGCGAAGATGGACAGGGGAACCGTGTACCACTTCTGCGACCCCACCTTGATGGATGGAGTCACGACGTCGCCGAACATGTCACGCGGCACGGATCACCCTCCTACCCTGGTTGCGGGCGGCGTACAGACCGCGAATTATAGTCAGAGCTAAAAAGCAGTGTCAACGAACCTTCCACTTTTTCGTTAGACACCGGTTTTGGCCAATCGGCATGGCAGGAACGCCCCACCGACCGGCCTGCTCGGCCGCTAGGCGTTCGTCCCAATCCGCATGCCGTAGAACGACCGCCAGACGAAAATGGCCGATCCCAGGAGGAAAACTGCCGCCAGCAGGTGGCTCATCCGTGCGCCATAGTCGGCCGTCAGCCTGACCCCCAGCTCCACCGCGAGGAGCCCGAACAGCGTCGTGAACTTGATGACCGGGTTCATCGCGACCGATGAGGTGTCCTTGAATGGATCACCCACGGTGTCTCCCACCACGGTAGCGGCATGCAGGGGGGTCCCTTTCTCCTTCAGCTCCACCTCGACGATCTTCTTCGCGTTGTCCCAGGCGCCGCCGGCGTTGGCCATGAAGATCGCCTGGAACAGCCCGAACAGCGCGATCGAGACGAGATACCCGATGAAGAAGTACGGCTCGAGGAACGCAAACCCGAGCGTGGCGAAGAAAATCGACAGGAAGATGTTGAACATCCCCTTCTGCGCGTACTGCGTGCAGATCTCGACCACTTTCTTGGAATCGCTGACCGACGCCTTGGTCGCGCCGTCGAGACGGATGTTCGCCTTGATGAACTCGACCGCCCGGTAGGCGCCGGTGGTCACCGCCTGAATCGAGGCGCCGGTGAACCAGTAGATGACCGCGCCGCCGGTGATCAGGCCGAGCAGAAAGGGCGGATGCAGGATTGAAAGAAACCTGAGATACTCCGGCTGCAGCCGGTGGGTGAGCACCACGACGATCGAGAAAATCATCGTGGTCGCGCCGACCACGGCCGTCCCGATCAGCACCGGCTTGGCGGTGGCCTTGAACGTATTGCCGGCGCCGTCGTTCTCCTCGAGCAGATGCTTGGCGCGCTCGAAATTGACGTCGAAGCCGTACTTCTGCTTGAGCTCCTGCTTGATGTTGGGCAGCGTCTCGATCACCGACAGCTCGAACACCGACTGCGCGTTGTCGGTCACCGGCCCGTAGGAATCGACGGCAATGGTGACGGGTCCCATGCCGAGGAAGCCGAACGCCACGAGGCCGAAGGCGAACACCGCCGGCGCGATCATCAGCTGGCCGAGCCCGTAGGTGCTCACGACATAGGCAATCGACATCAGCGCGACGATGCTGACGCCCAGCCAGTAGGCGCTGAAGTTGCCGGCCACCAGCCCGGACAGGATGTTGAGCGACGCCCCACCCTCCCGGGTCGAGATGACAACCTCGCGCACGTGGCTCGAGTCCGTGGACGTGAAGATCTTCACCAGCTCGGGGATGATTGCGCCCTGCCAGCGTGCCGCAAGTGATGACGGTGGAGAGCTTCCACCACAGCGTCGGGTCGCCGCCGATGGTCGGGATCAGCAGTCGCGAGACGATATAGGTCAGGATCACCGAGACGATCGAGGTCAGCCAGACGAGACGCGTCAGCGGGACCTCGAAGTTCATCGTCGCCGCGTTGCCGAACTGCGCCTTCGAGACCGTCTCGTTGATCAGATACGACACGCCGCTCGCGATGATCATCATCACGCGCATCACGAAGAGCCAGACCAGGAGTTGAACCTGGACCGCGGGATCGTTCACCGCCAACAGGATGAACGAGATCAGGGCGACGCCGGTGACCCCGTAGGTCTCGAACCCGTCGGCGCTGGGGCCGACCGAGTCGCCGGCGTTGTCGCCGGTGCAGTCGGCGATGACTCCGGGATTCCTCGCGTCGTCTTCCTTGATGTTGAAGACGATCTTCATCAGGTCCGAGCCGATGTCCGCAATCTTGGTGAAGATACCGCCGGCGATCCGCAGGGCCGCCGCGCCGAGCGATTCACCGATGGCGAAGCCGATGAAGCACGGACCGGCGTAGTCGCGCGGGATGAACAGCAGGATGCACAGCATCATGAACAGCTCGACGCTGATGAGGAGCATGCCGATGCTCATGCCGGCGCGCAGCGGGATCGCGTAGATCGGATACGGCATGCCCTTGAGGCCGGCGAACGCGGCGCGCGAGTTGGCGAAGGTGTTGACGCGGATCCCGAACCAGGCGACGCCGTAACTGCCGCCGATCCCGACCAGGCTGAAGAGAAGAATGATGGCGACCTTGACGGCGTCCATGTGCTGCAGGACGCCGAAGTAGAACACCATGATGACGCCGATGAACGCTTCGAGAATGAGGATGAACTTGCCCTGGGTCACCAGATAGGTCTTGCAGGTCTCGTAAATGAGCTCGGAGACCTCGAGCATCGAGCGATGCACCGGCAGGTTCTTCAACTGCGTGAAGATCACCATGCCGAACGCCAGCCCGAGCAGGCAGACGAGGAGCCCGACCATGAGCAGCGACCGGCCGTTGATGCCTTGAAACGTCGCCTGGCTGAGGTCAGGAAGTACCAGGTTGGCCTCGCCGCCGGTGTGCTCCTGGGCGACCGGCACCGCGCCGCCTGCAGGCGCTTGCGCGAGCGCCATGGTCGGCCACGTGCACGCGAGCACCGCAATCACACAGGCTATCCGGAAAATCTTGATCATTAAGAGTCCTTTGTCTGTCGTCAAAAAGCTTCAAATTATACTCGGAAATCTCCGGCGCGATCGTCACCGCGACGGGCGCGGACGCGCCCCGCCATCGCCATCCCGCCGGTCAGAAAGACACGGATGCCCTGTTCGACCGTGATGTCTGGAAAGCCCACGCGATCCCGCGGGCAAATCACGATGTCGCCGAGATAGAGGTGATTCGTCGGCACGTAGACGGCGATGAACGATTCCGGGCCCTGACCCCGATCGATGGTGAACTCCTTGGTCAGGAACCCCAGCTCATAACCGCGGGACGCGTCCTCAATCAGCACGACCCGCTTGAACCCGTGCTCGTTGTCGGGCGAGAACGCGACCACCAGCTGCTTGACCGGGGCATAGATGCTCCGGAACAGCGGCACGCGCAGCAGCAGGCCTTCGGTCTGCTGCAGCAGCCGCTTGCCGACAACATTGGTGGCGACCGCACCGACGATCAGCACCGCCAGCGCCGTCGTGGCGATGCCGAGGCCCGGCATTTCTCTCCCGATCAATTTCACGTACAGCGGACCGACGAGCCCGTCGATCAGTCGGAACAGCCACAGAAACGCGGCGACCGAGATGAACAGCGGCACGGTGACGAAGAAGCCCGCGATGAAGCTGCGCCGGAGCCACTGCATAACTTGGTCGTCAGTTGAAGGACGTCGATCGATCGTGCGGCGGTACGCCTCTGGCGCGGCTTACCGGAACAGCCACACGACGGTGACGGCCGCGAGCGCCAGACGATACCACGCGAACACGCTCAGCGAATGGGACGTCAGGTAGCGAAGAAAGAACCGGATCGTCAGATAACCGACGGCCGCGGACGTCACCATGCCGATGGCAAAAAGCGCCGCATCGTGAGCTCCGACCCCGGCCCGCAGCACCTTCAGCCCTTCCTTGGCGGCAGCCGCGGCGATGGCGGGAATTCCGAGCAGGAACGAGAAGCGGGCGGCCGGTTCGCGCGGGAGACCGAGCAGCATGCCGACCGAGATGGTCGACCCGGACCGCGACATGCCGGGTACCAGGGCGGACGCCTGGGCGACGCCCATCCAGACGGCGTCGCTGGCGGTCAGCGACTCTTCGGTCCGCCGCCTCGACCCGAACCACTCGGCGGCGAACAGCAGCGCCGCCCCGATCGTCAGCGTGACAGCGATGACCGCCGGCGTGCGCAGGTGCTCTTCCAGCCACGTGGCGGCGAGCACGCCGGCAATGACGACCGGGATGGTGCCGATGACGATGAGCCTGGCGCGACGGCCCGGGCCGCTGTCGGCCGACAGCACGCGGGGGGCGGCGGCAACCATGGCCATCACGTCGGACCAGAAATAGATAATGACGGCGATCAGCGTGCCGGCGTGCAGCGCGACGTCGAAGGCGAGCCCGAAGGCGCCCTCGTCGACGTTCCAGCCGAAGAAGGCGCGGGCCAGGATGAGGTGAGCGGAGCTCGACACCGGCAGGAACTCGGTGAGTCCCTGGACGATCCCGAGCAGGCCTGCAGCGAGCCAGTCCACAGAAGCGGGCTAGGACGCGCGCGCGCGCTTGCCGGACTTGCGGGCCGGCGCCGTGGGTGCCGCCGCGGGCGCCGCCTTGGCCTTCACTTTTCCCTGCCAGATCACGACGATGGCCGCGGCTATGAACACGCTCGAATACGTACCGGTGATGATCCCGATGATCATCGTGAAGGCGAAGCCCTTCAGCACCTCGCCGCCGAACAGATACAGCGACAGCACGGACAGGAGGGTCAACCCGCCGGTGATCATCGTCCGATCCAGCATCTGGTTGACCGACCGGTTGACGATCTGGGCGAGATTGTCGCGGCGCATCGAGCGCATGTTCTCGCGGACGCGGTCGAAGATGACGATCGTGTCGTTCATCGAGTAGCCGGTAATCGTCAGGATCGCGGCGATGACGTTCAGGCTCAAGTCGTAGCGGAAGAACGCCAGGAACGCCAGCGTGATCAGCAGGTCGTGCAGCGTCGCGACGACGGCACCCACCGCGAAACTGAGCTGGAAGCGAAAGGCGATGTAGACGAGGATGCCGCCGAGCGCGAAAATCGTGGCCAGGGTGCCGCGCGTCTGCAGCTCCTCACCCACTGTCGGGCCGACGATCTCGGTGCCGACGACGGTGAATTTGCCGAGGCTGGCCTGAGCCAGCGCCGCGGTGACCTTGTCGGCGCTCTCGCTGAGCGATCCCCCCGCCTCGGCGCCCGAGGTATGGACGCGAATCATCACCTGTTTGGCCGAGGGATCGCCGTACTGCTGGACGATCGCGTTGGCGCCGCCACCGGGAATCGTCCGATCGAGGGCGCTTCTGACCTGCTCGACGTTGGGCTGCTGCTCGAACTGCACGATGACGATCGTGCCGCCGGAGAACTCGACGCCCTTCGGCATGCCCTTGGTCCAGATCACGACGGCGCCGACCAGGATGACGAGCCACGACAGCGCGATCGCGTGCCACTTCCAGCGCACGAAATCGTAGTTGGGATTCTTGAAGATGTGCATGATCTTATGAACTCACTGCGCGGTCACCGCTCCGTGCCACGCGCGCCGCTCGACGCTGGCGCGGCGCTGGCCCGCGAACGGAGGCCGTCGACACGTCAGATACTCAACGCCGGCGTCTGGCGCGCCGACATTTCCATCTCGTAGATCGTCTTCGACACGAAGATGGAGGTGAACAGATTGACGCACAACCCGATCGAGAGCGTGGTGGCGAAGCCGCGAATCGGACCGGTGCCGAACTGGAACAGGAACGCGGCTGAAATCAGCGACGCGATGTGCGTGTCGAGCAGCGTCAGGAACACGCGATCGAAGCCGGCGTTGATCGAGGCGCGCACGCCGTGCTGCGCCGCCAGCTCCTCCTTGATGCGCTCGAAGATCAGCACGTTCGAGTCGACGCCGACACCCATCGTCAGGACGAATCCGGCGATGCCGGGCAGCGTCATGGTGGCGCCGATGTAGGCCATCAGGCCGACCAGGATGATCAGGTTGAACACCAGCGCGATGATCGCGTTTACGCCCGACAGCTTGTAGTACCAGAGCATGAACACCATGATCAGCAGCAGGCCGACCACCGAGGAGATGATCCCGGCGCGGATCGAGTCGGCGCCGAGCGACGGGCCGACCACCCGCTCTTCCAGGTAGGTCAATGACGCCGGCAGCGCGCCGGAGCGCAGCGTCAGCGACAGGTCGCCGGCCGATTCCGTGGTGAAGCCGCCGCTGATGCGCCCCTGATCGGTGATGCGTCCTTCGAGGCGCGGCGCGGATATCACGCGGTGGTCGAGGACGATCGCCAGGTAGCGGCCGATGTTGTCGCCCGAGAGCCGGCCGAACTTGCGCGCCCCTTCGGATTTCAACTCGAAGTGGACCGCCGGCTGGTTGTTCTCGTCGAGGCCCGGCTTGGCGCTCCGCAGGTCCTGCCCGGTCACCGGCGCGACCTTGCGGACGACGTAGAACACGCTGCCGGTGTCGGCGGTGCCCCGATCCGGCTTGCCGGGCAGGATTTCCATCTCGCCCGGAAGTTGCCCGTTGTACTGCTTGAGCAGATCGTCCTTCGACGAGCTCGGCCCGGCCTCCACCAGCTTGAATTCGAGAATCGAAGGGGAGCCCATGATCTCCTTCGCGCGCGCCACGTCGGTGACGCCCGGAAGCTGCACGAGGATCTCGTCTCCCTTGGGCTGACGCGCGATGCTCGGCTCGGCCACGCCCAGCTCGTTGACGCGCCGATCGATCGTCTGCAGCGCCTGATCGACCGTCTGCTCGCGAAGATCGCGCTCGACGATCGGCTTCATCGTGAATTCGAAGGAGCCGCCGGCGAGCGGGTTGCGGTCGTAGCTGGTGCCGGCGACCTCGTCGGCCGAGGCCCGGAACTGCGAATCACGATCGGGCGCCACGCCGTCGACGCGGAACTTCGTTGGCGACACCACGGTGAGGCCGCCGATGGTGGTCCCGCCGGTGCGGAGCGACTCGCGCAGCTGCTCACTCGTCGACGTCGTGGTCAGCTTCAGCGCGTCGTCGGTGTTGACCCGCATGACGAGGTGGACGCCGCCCTTGAGGTCGAGGCCGAGCTTCAGCTGATGCTGCATCAGCCAGGCGGGGGCCGGCAGCTGACGATATCGCTGCACGAGCAGCGGATAGACGCCGATGCCGAAGAAGACGACCAGAACGACGAGAATGGTGACGATTTTCCAGCGCAGATTCTTGTACATGCTCAGGTATTCCCGCCTTCCGTAACCACCGGCTCCTGACCCTGATAGCCGCCGACCGCGGATCGAGCCACTTCGATACGCACCTTGTCGGCCACCTGGACCTGGACGGACTGATCGTTCAGGCGGGTGATCTGTCCGTAGATACCGCTGGTCGTAACAATCTTATCGCCGACTTTGAGCGCCTGCTGAAATTCCTGGACCTTCTTCTGGCGGCGCTTCATCGGCATCAGAATCATGAAATAGAAGATGCCGAGGATGATGGCAAAGGGCAGAAACTGGACGAGTCCTCCGGCGCCCTGACCCGGACTGGCCATGGCCACCAGAGAGACGGCGCGCGGAACGAGTGTAGTCATACTGCCGGAGGCGAACTGGCTCAATGTTTCGGTCGGCGGGAGAAGGTTTGATGAAACTCCTGGCGGAGCCGTTCAAACGTGCCGAACATAATAGCCTCCCTAATCCGCCGCATCGTGTCAAGGTAAAAGAAGAGGTTGTGGACCGTGTTGAGCGTCGCAGCGGTCATTTCGCCCGCCATATAGAGGTGGCGGAGGTAGGCACGGCTGTGCCGCCGGCAGGTATAGCAGCCACACTCGGGATCCGGTGGACGCGTGTCCTCGGCGTAACGAGCGTTCTTGATGACAATCACGCCCTCGCGGGTCAGGAGCTGGCCGTTCCGGGCGTTGCGGGTGGGCAGGACACAGTCGAACAGATCGACGCCGCGCGCGACGCACTCGACGAGGTCGTCGGGCATCCCCGTCCCCATCAAGTATCGGGGCTGGCCGGCCGGCAGCAGGGGCGCCGTATGCGAGACGATGTCGTACATGACGTCGACCGGCTCCCCCACGCTCAAGCCGCCAATCGCGTAACCCTCGAAGCCAATCTCGATGGTGGCCTGCGCGCTGGCGGTCCGAAGGTCCTTGAAGGTCGCGCCCTGGACGATCCCGAATTGCGCCTGGTCCGGTGTGGAAATCGTGATCGACGGACACGAGGCAGGCTCGTGCCGGAGCTGTTGCCGCCGTGCCCGCGCCCGGCAGGCCCATCGCAGCGAACGCTCCATGGCCTCTCCGGCGTTCTCGTGCGAGGCGGGCGTGGCGATGCACTCGTCGAGCACCATCGCGATGTCGGAGCCGAGCTGCGCCTGGATGTCGGTCGCTCCCTCGGGCGTGAGGCCGTGGGACGCGCCATCGAGATGTGATCGAAACGTCACGCCCTCCTCTTCCACCCGTCGCATCTGCGCCAGGCTGAACACCTGGTAACCGCCGCTGTCGGTGAGGATTGGCCCGGGCCAGCCGATGAAGCGATGCAAGCCGCCGGCGCGCGCGATGAGGTCGTCGCCGGGCCGGAGATGGAGATGGTAGGTGTTGCCCAGAATGATCTGCGCGCCGATCGCCTCGACGTCAGCGTTGGTGATAGCCTTGACCGCGCCGCGTGTGCCGACCGGCATGAACGCCGGCGTCTCCACCAGGCCGTGCGCCGTACGCAGCAGACCGCGTCGAGCGCATCCATCCGCGTGCGTGACCTCGAATCCGAACGGCTCACCCATCCTGTCTTCCGCCTTCCGACTCCTGTTATTCTTTCAGCGTGAAACGCCTTCGCGTCGGCGTCCTCTACGGCGGTCGATCGGGCGAGCACGAAGTCTCGCTCGCGTCGGCCGCCTCCGTCTTCGCGCACCTCGATCGCGCCCGCTACGAGGGGGTGCCGATCCGCATCGAGAAGGACGGCCGATGGACGCTGGCGGACAAGCCGCCCGCCATGATGATTGCCGGCGATGTCATCGAACAGTCCCGGCTGGAGGCGTCGCGCCACGTCCGTGAGGGACGCGAGGTCCACTTTGTCGCGCGTCCCAGCGACGAGACCATTCTATCGATCGATCGCTCCGGCAGCCGCGGCTCGGAGGCGCCGGCCACCATCGTCACCGGCCTGTCGCTGGACGTCATCTTCCCGATCCTGCACGGTCCCTACGGCGAAGATGGCACCATCCAGGGACTGCTGGAGCTCGCCAACGTTCCCTATGTCGGCGCCGGCGTGCTGGCGTCGGCCGTCGGGATGGACAAGGCGTTCATGAAGATCGCGTTCGCAGCGCGCGGCTTGCCGGTCTGCCCCTACGCGGTCGTTCTTCGTCACGATTGGGACCGTCGGCCCGACGCCATCCTCCAACACCTCGAGCAGACGCTGGGGTTCCCGATGTTCGTGAAGCCGGCCAACCTCGGGTCGAGCGTTGGCATCTCGAAGGCCAAGGACCCGACGACGCTGCGCGAGGCGATGGCGCTGGCCGGGAGCTTCGACCGCAAGATCGTGGTCGAAGCAGCCGTCGCCGGCGGCGCGGGAAATCGAATGCGCCGTGCTCGGCAATGACGACCCGGATGCGTCGGTGCCTGGTGAAGTCGTCCCGTCTCGCGAGTTCTACGACTACGAGGCGAAGTACCTCGATGCCGGGTCGAAGGTCATCATTCCCGCCGAGCTGAGCACTTCGGCGTCGGACGAGATCCGCCGGCTGTCGATCGAAGCCTTCAAGGCGGTCGACGGCGCCGGCATGGCGCGCGTGGATTTCCTGCTCGGCTCGAACGACGGTCGGATGTTCGTCAACGAGATCAACACGATCCCGGGCTTCACCACCATCAGCATGTACGCGAAGCTCTGGGCCGCTTCGGGCGTGTCCTACCCGGCACTCATCGATCGCCTGATCCAGCTCGCCCTCGCGCGGCACGCCGACAAGCAGCAGCTGCGCACCAGCATGACATGAGCGGACGCGGCCTCTGCGGCGCATTGGCCGTCGCGGTGCTGATCGCGTCCAGCGCAGTCCACGGACAGAACACTCGTCACAGCGAGTCGCCGCTCACCGGCGTCGACGCGCTCGCCCGCGTCTACGACTACATCCTCGACGCCCGCTTCGATCAGGCCGACGCCGAGCTGCAGCGCGCGTGCGGGCCCGCTCCACTCCCCGCCTGTGACGTCCTCGACGCGACCGCCACCTGGTGGCGGGTCCTCCTCGATCCCGAGAGCCGAGCCCTCGACGGCGAGCTGTCCGCCGCCATCGAAACCGCCATCGCCTCCTCGGAAGCGTGGACGGCGCGCGATCCGTACAGCGCTGAGGCGCAGTTCTATCTCGGTGCGGCATATGCGATCCGGGTCCAGTGGCGCGTGCTGCGTGACGAAAAGCTCGCCGCCGCGCGGGACGGCAAGCGCATCAAGGTGGCGCTCGAGCGCGCCATCGCGCTGGATCCGGATCTGGACGATGCCTATTTTGGCGTCGGGATGTATCAGGTACTACGCCGACGTGGCGCCGGCGACCGCCAAGGTGCTGCGCTTCCTGCTCCGGCTGCCCGGCGGCAACAGGACCGAGGGTCTCGCGCAGATGCTGCGGGCGCGGACGCGCGGCCGCCTGCTCCAGGGTGAGGCCGAATACCAGCTGCAGATCATTTACCTGTGGTACGAGCACCGGACCGACGAGGCAGTGGCGATCCTCGAGTCGCTCCACGACCGGTATCCCGGCAATCCGCTCTTTCTCAGCGATCTCGCCCAGGTGCAGGACACCTATCAGCACGACATCACGGCAAGCCTCGACACCTGGCGCACGATGCTGGCGCTGGCGCGCGAGCAACGACTCAACGAGTCGGAGATTGCCGAGGTGCGGGCCCGGCTCGGCGTCGCCGCCCAGCTCGACGCGCTCTGCCAGACCGACCACGCGATCGAGCAGCTCCATCAGGTGGTCGAGTCCAAGCCCGCGCGGCCGCTCGGCGCTCTCGCGGCAGCGAACCTGGCCCTCGGCGAGGCCGAGGATCGTCTCGGCAATCGCGATGCGGCAGTGGCCGCCTACCGCGCCGCCATGAACGCCGCGCCGTCCCCGGACAGCCGCAACCTTCGTCCGCGCGCCGCGGAACGGCTCAGACGCGCGCCGGATGCGACCCGGGCGGAAGCCTATCGACTCTCGCTCGACGGCTTCCGCAAGCTGGAACGCTCGGACCTCGCGGGCGCCGAAGTCTCGCTGACACGGAGCGTCAGCCTCGACGCCGACGATCCCGTCGCGCGCTATCGCTACGGACGCGTCCTCCAGGCTCGCCGGCAGGATGCGCCGGCGCTGGCGCAGTTCGAGCTGAGCATCCGCGCGAGCAAGAGCAGTCCGGCGCCGATTGCGGCGGCGGCGTACCTCGAAGCGGCACGTCTGCAGGAGCGCGCCGGTCATCGGGACGAAGCGATCGGCTACTACCGAGCGGCGGCCACGTGGTTCGGGGCAGGAGCTGACACGCGCACCGCGGCGAATCGCGCGCTGCTCAGGCTGAAAGCGGCGCGCTGAATGCGCGCCGGAACCCGACGCTGGCGACGACGTGCGTACGCGTCGTGTCTACAGTTCTCTTTCGCCTCAGCCGAAACTGATCTCACGATGCAATTTTTTGACTTTTCGTGTACTTTGTGCTTGACACATGATTTTTCTCATCCATAATCTACATCTTGTATGAGGGTGGATCGCTCAGCCCACCTATGGTAACCCCTGGTCACCGGTAACAAAGCTGAGCTGCCACGTTCCAAGGAGGAACTAATGGCGAAGAAGACTGCGAAGGGCGGCAAGAAAAAGGGCGGAAAGAAGCGCTAACCGCCGCCGACCGGTCCGGGGGGTGTCAAGGTGACTTGAGCACCCCCGATTTTTTTGGTCCCGTCAACGGCGCGCACCATGACGCACCGCTGGCAACAGTCGCGACGCCGATCGGACATCGCAATCGATCGACCCGAGCGGATGTGGACCTCACGAGGCGACGAGCGGCGTATTGACGCACGGCCGACGTGCCTGAAGGCAGCGGTCCTGCGATACGGTGATTGCTCTTCGCGAACGAATCCCACACGAAGGGGGGGATAAAGCGCAATGGCAAAAAAGACTGCTAAAGGCGGGAAGAAGAAGGGCGGCAAGAAGCGGTAACCTGCCGCGCCCGCCAAAAACGGGGGCGACCGTCGCCCCCGTTTTTGCTGTACGGAGACAGACGGTTTACAAACGCGAACTGCCAACTCCCAGGCTGCTTTCGCCCGCCCTCCTCTCACTGCATCGTCTTCCCGTCCCAGATCCGCACTCGCTCGATCACGTCCAGTTGTTGAATCTTGTCCACGACGTCCATGCCGTTGACGACGTGGCCGAAGACCGTGTACTTCGCGTCGAGATGCGGCTGCGGTGAGTGCGTGATGAAGAACTGGCTGCCACCGGTGTCGCGCCACTGGAGTGCCATGCCGACGGACCCGCGCAGATACGGCCGATCGTTCAGCTCGTCGCGAATCGTGTAGCCCGGTCCGCCGTCGCCATCCCCCCGCGGGTCGCCGTCCTGCACGACGAAGTTCGGCACGACCCGATGAATCTGCAGCCCGTTGAAGAAACCCTTGCGCGCCAGCGCCATGAAGCTTTGCGTGGTCTGCGGCGCCTCGAGCACCGTCAGCTCGATCTCGATGGTGCCCCTCGCCGTCTCGATGAAGGCGTGCGGCGAGTACTGCGGCGAGAGCAGCTCGGGCGAGTTGTACGGCGCAACGCCGGGCGAAGGGACCGGTCGGATGGCGTGGACGGCGTCCGCCGATGGGTCGATCTTGGCCAGCAGCTCCGCAGCGCGAATCCGCAACGCCCAGTCTTTGTCCGTCAGCGCAATCTTGAGCGTCTCGGTGGCCTCGGCCGGTCCGTAAGCGACCAGCGCCGCCAGGGCGGCGCGCGCGCGCCGTATATGTGGAATCAGCGAGTCCAGTCTTGTACGCGACGCGGAGCGCCTCGGCGCCCGCCGCGGGCTTCGTCTCTCCCAGCGCCTGCGCCGCGGCCGTGCGAACACCGAAATCCGCATGACCAAGAGCCTTGAGCAGCACGGCCTCCAGGTCCGGCCCTTTCAGACGGGTGAATGCACCGATCGCCGCTGGAAGGACCCGCGTATCCTGATCGTCGAGCAGGGTTCGAACGCGCTCGACCGCCACCTCGGCGGACAGCGAGCCGAGCGCCTCGGCGAGAGCGGCCCGCACGATCCAGTGGCGATCCGGCTCCATGCCGGAGAGCGTCAGCAGAAATGCGTCCGGATCGATCTGCGCGGCGGCGCGCAGCGCGCCCGCCCGCATCGTCGGCCAGTCGTCGGTCAACAGATCCTGAATCGCCGAGAGCGCCTCTTTCGCGTGAAGCGTGCCCAGCGCCGTCACCGTCTCCAGACGGAGGTTCGGCGTGGTGTTCTCGCCGGTGAGCACGTCCAGCAGAGGCGCCACCGCGTCCGGTTCGCCAATCTCGCCGAGCGCTCGAACCGCCGAAACTGCCAGCGCTTCGTCGCGACCTTCACGCTGCAGCAGCGCGATCAGCAGCGGCGTCGATGAGGCATCCTTCAGCCGGCCGAGGCCACGCGCGGCAAACGCGCGGGTATAGCGACCCTGCCCCTGCACCAGCTGCTGCAACGGCGCCAGTGCCCGGCGATCGTTGATGCGCTGCAGCGCGAACGCAACCGGCCACCACGCGCTGACCGGACGTCCTGAACCGTCCAGCACCGCCGCTGCCAACGGCTCCCAGGCGGTCAGGCGGACCAGCGCGAAAAGTCCGAGCCGTGCCGCGTCGGCTTCGGGCGAGATCGGCCAGCGCTCGTCGTCAGGTGTCAGCGCCGCAATCGCCCCCTGCTTGATGTACGCCGACGTCATCACGCCAACAGCGGCGCCGGCGCTTGGATCGCCAATCAAGCCGAGCGCTTCGGCGGCCCGGCCGCGCACCATCGCATCGGCATCCTGCAATGCCGTGGTCAGCGCGGGCACCGCGCCACGATCCCCAATCAGGCCGAGCGCAAACGCCGCCATCTGGCGGACGGCCGGATCGGCGTCGGTCAGGGTCGTCTGCAACGGTGCGATACCGTCCGCAAGACCTACCCTGCCGATCGCGAGCGCGGCGCGGCGCCGGATCCGGGCCTCGGAATCGGTCACGAGCTGCAGCAGGTCCGGTGTCGGCGGCGGTGGCGGAGGCGCCGCAACGGCCTTCCGCCCGCGGGGTGGCGGTGCGACCGCCGGCGCCGGCGTGTCAGGTGGCGGCACGCGCAGGAGGCGCTGGTCCTCCAGCTGAAGCATCCAGGCCATCTTCTGGTCGGCGCTGATGACGGGTACCTGCGGCTTCGGCGGCGCGCTCGCACATCCGCCGAGAGCTGCCGCCACCATCGCTCCGAACACCGTGAAAGGAATAAGTCGATTCATAGGTTGAGCACTACAGCGCGAGCTCCAGCGATTCGCTTGTCGCGTGACGGACCCGGTCCCATTCGACCGCCACCCCGATGCCCGGTTCCTGCGGCACGGCGATGCGGCCTTCGCCATCGACCTCGATCGGCGGCTCGATGAGATCGGGCGAATAGTAGCGGCGGCTCGCCGCGATGTCGCCTGGCAGCGTGAAGTTGGGCAACGTCGAGAGATGGATGTTGTGCGCCCGACCGATGCCGCTTTCGAGCATCCCGCCGTGCCACACCGGCACACCGTGCGCCGCCGCCGTGTCGTGCAGCCGAATCGATTCGGCGTGCCCGCCGACGCGACCGGGCTTGATGTTGATGATCCGGCAGGCATCGAGCGCGATCGCCTCTTCCGCAGCGCGTACCGAGTGAATCGACTCGTCCAGGCAGATCGGGGTCGTCATCCGCCCGCTGCAGCGCCGCATGGTCGCGGATGTCGTCGTACTCGAGCGGCTGCTCGATCATCATCAGGTCGAATCGATCGAGCGATGCCAGGTGACGGGCGTCGGCCAGCGTATACGCCGCATTCGCGTCCACCATCAGCGGCAGACCGTCGAACTTCTCGCGGACCATGGCCACCGCGTTCACGTCCCATCCCGGCTTGATTTTGATCTTGATGCGGCGGTACCCCGCCGCACGCTCGATCTCGATCCGCTCAGCGAGCTGCTCGAGCGAGTCCTGGATGCCGATCGACACCCCTGATTCGATGCGACGACGGGTGCCGCCCAGCAGGACGGACAACGGCACGGCCTGCCGCCGCGCGCACAGATCCCAGGCGGCCATTTCCACCGCCGCCTTGGCCATGTGATGGCCTCGCACCGCGCGCATCGCCGGAAAAAGCTCGCGCGGATGCTCGAACACGCGCCCGAGGACGAGAGGCGCCAGGAAATCCTTGATGATGTGCCATGCCGTCGCCGTGGTCTCGGCGCTGTAATAGGGATCGGCATCCGCAACGCATTCGCCGAGACCCTGCAGACCGTCGCTCGAGGCGGTTACGAGCACGAACGTGCGATCGTAGACCCGCCCGAAGCTCGTTTCGAAAAAGCGGACCAGCGGCAGGCGGATCAATCGCAGTTCCAGCCGCTCGATCGTGAATGCCGTCGACACCCTGATAGCTTATACTCCACCGACCCGTGGAGTTCCGTCATCTGGCCATCGAGGGGCCCGTCGGCGTCGGCAAGTCCGCGCTGGCAGATCGTCTCGGCACGCGGCTCGAAGGAACGATCGTTCTGGACGACACCGACAATCCGTTCCTCGCGGATTTCTACGGCGGCCGGCCGGGCGCCGCATTTCAGAGCCAGCTCTTCTACACGCTCGCGCGCCATCGTCAACAGACACAGCTCCGTCAGTCGGATCTCTTCAGCCAGACGACGGTGTGCGATTACCTGTTCGAGCGCGACAAGATCTACGCCTACCTGAATCTCGACGACAACGAGCTGTTCGTCTACCAGAAGCTGTACGACCTGCTGGCGCAGGACGTGGCCGCCCCCGACCTCGTGATCTACCTCCAGACGCCGACCGAGGTGCTGCGCCGGCGCCTGCGCGAACGGGCGCGCGCGCACCCCGACACGCCGCCGCTCGGGGATGACTACGTCCACGAGTTGAACGAGGCCTACAACCACTTTTTCTTTCACTACGAGGCCACGCCGCTCCTGGTCGTCGAGACGTCGCAGCTCGATCGATCCTGGGGCGACGAGTCGGTCGACGATCTGGTCAAGCAGCTGCAGCACATGGGGCGCGGGACTCGCTACTACGTGCCGCGGACGAAATAGTCAGGTCGGATGGCGGATGGCGGATCGATGCCCGAGAGTGTCCGTCAACCACTCCGTCAACCACCGTCCGTCACCCGTCATCCGTCATCCTTTCTGATAAGCTCGCATCAATGGCCTGGTTCAAAAAGCCGCGCACGCCGATGGGGCCGCCGCCCAAGCAAAGTCGCGTGCCGGAGGGGCTCTGGGTCAAGTGTCCGTCCTGTTCGGAGATCCTCTATAACAAAGATCTTGCTGCAGGACTGAGCGTCTGCCCCAAGTGCGGCCATCATTTCCGGATGAGCGCGGCCGATCGTCTGAAGATGCTGTTCGACGGTGCGTGGACGGAATTCGACGCCGGACTGCAGTCCACCGATCCGCTGAAGTTCACCGACACCAAACCCTATCGCGCCCGACTCGAATCGAGCATCGCGGCGACCGGCCTGAAGGACGCCGTGATCTGCGCCGTCGGACGCCTCAACCGCGTCGAGACCGCCATCGCCGCGATGGAGTACGGTTTCATCGGCGGCAGCATGGGGGTGGTCGTCGGCGAGAAGATCACCCGGCTCGATCGAGCTGGCCCTCGACCGGCGGTTGCCGGTGATCATCGTCTCGTGCTCCGGCGGCGCGCGGATGATGGAGGGGCGCGCTGTCGCTGATGCAGATGGCGAAAATCAGCGCGGCGCTCGCCCGTCTGGATCGCGCCCGGCTGCCGTATATCTCGGTCCTGACCGATCCCACGACCGGCGGCGTCACCGCGAGCTTCGCGATGCTGGGCGACGTGAACATCGCCGAGCCGAAGGCGCTGATCGGCTTCGCCGGCCCACGCGTGATCGAACAGACCATCCGGCAGACGCTGCCGGAGGGCTTTCAGCGCAGCGAATTCCTCCTCGATCACGGCATGCTGGACATGATCGTGGATCGTCGGGAGCTCAAGGACACGATCGCCCGGTTCCTCGAGTTCTCCGTCGCGGCGCCGGTGACGGCCGCCACCGGGGTCGGCAGCGCTGTCGCGGTCGAGCCCGTCCCGTCGCGCCCGTGAGCGCGTCCCCGCTCGAGTTCCTCTTCAGCCTCGAACGCTTCGGGATGAAGTTCGGCCTGGCCAACATGGCCAGGCTGCTGGAGGCGCTCGACCATCCCGAGGCGTCATTCGCCGCCGTGCTGATCGGGGGAACCAACGGCAAGGGATCGGTCACGGCGATGACCGAGACCGCGCTGCGCACGGCGGGTCACCGCGTGGCGCGCTACACCTCCCCGCACCTGGTCAGGCTGTCCGAGCGCTTCGTCGTTGACGGTCACGAGGTGGACGACGCCCGATTGGAGCGCGCGGCTGCGCGGGTGCAGCAGGTCGCCGAACGGCTGGTCGCCGACGGGATACTGCCCAGCCTTCCGACGTTCTTCGAGTGCGCGACAGCCATTGCCTTCGATCTGTTTCGAGAGGCGGGTGTGTCGCTCGCGGTGCTCGAGGTCGGGCTCGGCGGCCGCCTCGATGCCACCAACATCGTCTCCCCCATCGTGTCGGCCATCGTCTCAATCGACTTCGATCACGAGGAGCAGCTCGGTCGGACGCTGACTTCCATCGCGACGGAGAAGGCGGGCATCGTCAGACCGGAGATTCCGGTCGTGTGCGGTCGGCTGCCGGCGGAAGCGCTCACGGTGATCGCGGAGACGTGCGCGAGCCAGAGTGCCCGGCTCGTCCGCAGCGACCTCGAAGTGGCGATCGCCTCGACGGCGGAGCCCGACCTGGTGACGTTCACGACGCGACGGGTGACCGTGGCGGACGTTCGCCTCGCGCTTCGCGGCGTGCATCAAGTGAACAACGCGGCCGTGGCGGTCGCGGTGCTGGACGAACTCGATGCGCTCGGCTTCGTGACGCCGGCGGCGGCCGTTCGCACCGGCTTGTCGGAAGCCGCATGGCCGGGCCGTCTCGAGCAATTCACGGTCGGCGGCTGTCCGGTGATCGTTGACGCCGCGCACAATCCCGCCGGCGCCAGAGCGCTCGCCGAGTACCTGCGCGAGCGCTATCCTCGAGGGGTGGCGCTGGTCTTTGGCGCGATGAAGGACAAGGCCGTCGTCGAGATGCTCGCCGCGATCGCGCCGATCGCGGCGTTGACGATCTGCACGACGGCGCCGACGCCCCGGGCGATGGAGGCCGCCGCGATCGGCGAGCTCGCGCGCTCGGCGCACGCGAGGGTCGAGATCGAGCCGGATCCGTTCGCCGCGGTGGCGCGGGCCTGCGACAGCGGCATCGTCCCGGTTGTCGTGGCCGGCTCGATCTTCCTCGTCGGACCCGTCCGCGAGCAGCTGGCCCGTGGTATTCTGCGGTGATTTCATCGCCTCGTCGGATCCGTCGAGTAATGCTGCGTACAGGCTTCCTCATTCTTGTCGTGCTGACGGCTATGGCATGGCCCGCCAGCGCACAGGAGCCGCCCGGTGGCTGCAAAGTGTGGCAGACCACGAGCGAACAGTCGTTCACGATTACGACGACGAAGCACTATCGTCTGATTCGTAACGTCGAGGTGAACTGCAACGACATGCAGTTTTTTGCCGACGAGGTCGAGATTTTCAGTGACGCCGACCGCATGCGGGCGTCCGGCCACGTCGTGTTCGTATCGCCCGACAACCGCGTCGCGGCGGAGCGCATGGAGTTCAATACGCGGACGCGGACCGGGACCTTCTTCATTGCGTCGGGGGTAGCCAGCCTGGCGGGTCGGGCAAAGATCGATCGAAGTCTGTTCGGCACGCAGGAGCCCGACGCCTATTTCTGGGGTGAGACGATCGAGAAGCTCGGTCCCAAGACCTATCGAATCACCAGCGGCGGATTCACCACCTGCGTGCAGCCGACCCCGCGGTGGGAGCTCGTCTCGGGGTCCGTCACGTTGACGCTCGAGGAGCACGCCTTCCTGAAGAACTCTGTTCTCAAAGTCAAAGGGGTGCCGGTCTTCTACCTGCCGGTGATGTACTACCCGATCAACAAGGAAGACCGATCGACCGGCATCCTCATCCCGACCTACGGCTCGTCGACGATCCGCGGCCAGACGCTGAGCAACGCGTTCTTCTGGGCGATCAACCGCAGCCAGGACGCGACCTTCTACTACGACTACTACTCCAAGACCGGCCAGGGGTTCGGCAGCGAATACCGCTATGTCGAGGCGCCGGGGTCGGCCGGCACTGCCCACTTTCAGGCCATCGACGAGCACGATTCGATCTACAACCAACCCGACGGCTCGGAGACGGTGCATCCCGGCAGCTCCAGCTATTCGTTCAGCGGGAACATGGCGCAGCAGCTGCCCGGCCACATGCGTGCGACGGCCAACGCCGATTACTTTTCCAGCGTCACGGCGCAGCAGCGCTACCAGCAGAACATCTATCAGCTGACCAACAGCACTCGCCGCTACAACGTGAACCTCGCGGGCAACTGGGGGCGCTACTCGCTCAGCACCAGCGTCGATCGCACGCAGACGTTCAGCGGCGAGAATATTTGGAGTCTGTACGGATCCGCGCCGCGCGTGACCATGACCCGCGCCGAGGCGCCGATCGGCAAGCTGCCGCTGTACTTCGGCGCCTACGCCGAATACGTGACGCTGCTGAGGAGCGACCAGTCGGCGGATGTCGAGACCGATCGCAGCCTGACCAGGCTCGACGCCTACCCGTCCCTCCGCTTTCCGTTCACGCGCTGGTCGTTCCTGACCTTCAACTCGTCAGTCCTGTGGCGGACCACCTACTGGACCGAAAGCCTCGACCCGAGCCTCATCGACCCCGTGACCCAGGTCCCCGAGCAGGTGTCGCAGTCGATCGGGCGGACCTACCTGGACATGTCGACACGGATCACCGGTCCGGTCTTCACCCGGATCTTCAGCACCCCGAAGCGCGCCTACGCCCAGAAATTCAAGCACGTCATCGAGCCGACGCTGTCGATCCAGCGGATCACGCCGATCGACAACTACGCCAAGATCGTCAAGATCGACGGTACCGACAACGTCGTCGGCCGGGTGACGCGGCTCACCTACGGTCTGAACAACCGCATCTACGCCAAGCGCGACGTCGCGCGCGAGATCCTGACCGTCTCGATCTCGCAGACCTATTACACGGACGCCAACGCCGCGGCGCAGGACGCCGCGTATCAGTCGGGCTACAACCCCAACCTGCCGCCCAGTCACGTGTCGCCGGTCGTCCTGCAGGTGCATTCCTCACCGTCGACGAAGTTCGATGCGACGTTCCGCGCCGAGTACGACACGCAGGCCCACGCGCTGCGGACGCTGGCCGCGAACGGGACGTTCAACAGCGGCAAATGGGTCTCGACCAGCGTCGGCTGGAGCCAGCGCCGCTACATCCCGAACCTGACCGGTTTCAACAATCCGCTGAGCGCCGACCACTATCTGAACGCCTCGACCAACATCCGATCGCCGGCCAACGGCCTCGGTGGCACCTACACGTTCAACTACGATTTCCTCCGTCACACGTACCTGCAACAGCGCTACATCGCGTACTACAAGTCGCAGTGCTGCGGAGTGGCCGTCGAGTACCAGAGCGTCAATTACGGTGCATCGTTCGCGGCGATCGGCGTCCCCCAGGACCATCGCTTCAACATCTCGTTCACGCTCGCCGGAATCGGCACCTTCTCGAACCTGCTTGGCGCGTTCGGCGGGCAGCAGGGGCGATGAAGGGGCTCATCCTGAGCGGTGGCCGCGGCACGCGCTTGCGACCTCTCACCTACACCAGCGCCAAACAGTTGGTGCCGGTCGCCAACAAGCCGGTGCTGTTCTACGGGATCGAGGCGCTGGCGGCGGCCGGCATCCGCGACATCGGGATTGTCGTCGGCGACACCCAGGCGGAGATTCGCAGCGCGGTCGGCGACGGCTCGGCCTGGGGCGTTCGCATCACCTACATCGAGCAGGACGCCCCGCGCGGGCTGGCCCACGCGGTGCTGATCAGCGAGTCGTTCATCGCCGGCGAACCATTCGTGATGTACCTGGGCGACAATCTGCTGAACAAGGGCATCAACGCGTTTCGTCGACCAATTCACGACCGACCAGCCGGCGGCGCAGATCCTGCTGACGCGCGTTCCCGATCCGCAGATGTTCGGCGTCGCCGAGCTGGCTGACGGCAAGGTCGTGCGGCTGGTCGAAAAGCCGAAGGAGCCCAAGAGCGATCTCGCCCTGGTCGGCGTCTACATGTTCTCTCCGGAGGTCTTCGTCTCGGTGAAGCGGATCAAGCCCAGCTTCCGCAACGAGCTGGAGATCACCGACGCGATCCAGGATCTGATCGACCGCGGCCTCGACGTGCGGCCGCACCTCGTCGACGGATGGTGGAAGGATACCGGGAAGCTCGAGGACATGCTCGAAGCCAATCGGCTGATTCTCGACACGATCGAACGCCGGATCGAAGGGACCGTCGACAGCCGAATCGCGCATCGAAGGCAAGGTGGTGATCGAGGCCGGGGCGGAGGTGCAGCGATCGGTGATACGCGGGCCAGTGGTGATCGGGCACGACGCCCGGATCGTCCATGCCTACGTCGGGCCGTTCACCTCCATCGGCAGAGGCACCGAGATTCGCGACTCGGAGATCGAACACAGCATCGTCCTCGAGGGCAGCATCATCAGCGATCTCGCCAACCGGGTCGAAGACAGCCTGATCGGACGCAACGTGCGGATCCACCGGATGCCGGTGAAACCGTCGGCGTACCGCTTCATGCTCGGGGACAATTCGGAGGTTGGCATCCGCTGGTAAGGAGTAACGAGCGTTGAGTGCACCCGCGAAGTTCGCCGTCACCTCGAAAACCAGGATCCATGATGTGGTGACCAAGCCGCTGCGCCTGATTCCCGACGAGCGCGGCTGGCTGCATCGAGGTCCTGCGCTCCGACGACCGCAGCCTGTTCGAGAAGTTCGGCCAGGTCTACGTCTCGGGCACCTATCCCGGGGTCGTCAAGGCGTGGCACTATCACAAGCAGCAGGTCGATTTCTTCGCCTGCGTCGCGGGCATGGTGAAGCTCGTGCTGATCGACACGCGCGAGGGATCGCCGACACAGGGAGCGGTCAACGAGTTCTTCCTCGGCACCCAGAATCCGATGATGGTGCGCGTGCCGAACCTGGTCTATCACGGCTGGAAATGCATCAGCCCCGAGCCGTCACTGGTGGTCAACGTGCCGACCGAGGCCGTACCGCTACGACGATCCCGACGAGTACCGCCTCGATGCCGCACGGCACTCTCCCCTACGATTGGACCCGTAAAGATGGTTAACGTGCTCGTCACCGGCGGCGCCGGGTTCATCGGATCGAACTTCGTCCGCTACGCCATCGACACCCATGCCGACTGGCGAGTCACGACGCTCGACAAGCTGACCTACGCCGGCCGTCTGGAGAACCTGCAGAGCGTCATCAACAATCCCAGGCACGAATTCGTCAAGGGGGACGTCGCCGACCCGTCGGTCGCTCGGCGCTGGTCGGGCCGGCGGACGTCATCGTGCACTTCGCCGCCGAGACGCACGTCGATCGCTCGATTGCCAACGCCGGCGAGTTCATCACCACCGACGTCTATGGCACGTTCGTGCTCCTCGAAGCGGCGCGGCAGAATCCGAAGCTGCGGCGGTTCGTGCAGATTTCCACCGACGAGGTCTACGGCAGCGTCAGCAGCGGCGCCAGCGTCGAGACCGACGAGCTCCGGCCGCGCAATCCCTACTCGGCCAGCAAAGCCGGCGCGGATCGCCTGGCCTACAGCTACTGGGCGACCTACCAGGTGCCGGTCATCGTCACCCGCGCCTCGAACAACTACGGTCCGAACCAGTTCCCCGAGAAGGTCATCCCGCTCTTCATCACCAACGCCATCGACAACCGTCCGGTACCGCTGTACGGCGACGGCCTGAACGAGCGGGACTGGCTGCACGTCACCGACCATTGTCGCGCCCTGGATCTGCTGATCGATCGAGGCGTGCAATGGCGAGGTCTACAACGTCGGCGGCGGCAATCACGTCAGGAACATCGATCTGACGCGTCAGATTCTGGAGCTCCTCGGGCGAGCCAGAGTCGCTGATCTCGCCCGTGGCGGATCGTCCCGGGCATGACCGCCGCTACTCCGTCGACTGCGCCAAACTGCAGGAGCTGGGCTGGCGGGCGCGGGTTCCCTTCGAGCGCGGCCTGGCCGAGACCGTGGCGTGGTACCGGGACAATGAATCCTGGTGGCGGACCATCAAGGACGAGGATCCCGCGTTTCGCAAGTACTACGAGAAGCAGTACGGCGCGACGCGTTCCTGACACGCCGTCGTGGCTGCGCTTCCGCTGATTACCGGCGCTACCGGCTTCGCCGGCAGTCACCTGCTCGACGCCATCCGACAGGACGGTGGTCGCGCGACCGCCTGGTGCAACCCGAACGGTCGTCCGCCTGATTCCGCCGATTCAGGCGTCCAGTGGTCGCCGGTTGATCTGCTCGATCAAGGCGCGGTGCGCGTCGGGCTGAAGGCCGCGTCGCCGTCGGCGATCTACCACTGCGCCGGCGTGGCCGACGTGCACGGCTCGTGGAAAGCTCCGGCGCACGCCCTTCGGATCAACGTACTCGGCACCCATCACCTGCTCGACGCCGCCGCGCAGCTGGGCCTCGAGTGCCCGATCCTGGTCACCGGCTCGGCCCTCGTCTACCGCGGGTCGCTCGACCCGCTGACGGAGGACGATCCGATCAATCCGGCGACCCCGTACGGCATCAGCAAGCTCGCGCAGGAGATGGTCGCTCGTCATTCCCCGCTGCCGGTCCTCCTGGTCAGGCCGTTCAACCACGCCGGCCCGCGCCAGGACGCGCACTTCGTGACGTCTGCCTTCGCCCGGCAGTTGGCCGACATCGAAGCCGGACGGCTCGAGCCCGTCCTGCAGGTCGGGAACCTGGACTCGCGCCGCGACATCACCGACGTCCGCGATGTCGTTCGGGCCTATCGCGCGCTGGTCGCGCGCGGCACTCCTGGGCGTCCCTACAACGTGTGCTCGGGTCGCGGCTACCGGGTCGGCGATCTGCTGGACATTCTGTTGGCACTGTCCCGCGTTCGCGTCAGGGTCGAGACCGACCCGGCGCGACTGCGGCCGAGCGACAACCCGGTCATCGTCGGCGATCCGACGCGAATCGCCGCGGAAACGGGCTGGCGCGCGGAGATTCCCATCGAGCAGACGCTGGCGGATCTCCTCGATTACTGGCGATCCGCCCTCGCCCGCGCCGATCCACGGCCAGCATGAGCCCGGACCGGCAGCACTCGGAGAGCGCCCGGCAGATCGTCCACATGTCGATGGGCGGCTTCGCCCTGCTGCTCCGCTGGCTGACGTGGTGGCAGGCCATGGCCCTGGCCGCCGGCGCGCTCGCGTTCAACCTGCTGGTGCTGCCGTCGATCGCCGGCCAGCTCTATCGCGCCGGGCGATCGGCCGCGGAGCCTGCACGGCATCCTCGTCTATCCCCTCGCGATCCTGATGCTGCTGATCTGCTTTCCGCGTCGGCTCGACATCGTCGCCGGCGCGTGGGGGATTCTGGCGCTCGGCGATGGCCTGGCCACGCTCGTCGGTCGCGCGGCTGGCGGCCGTCGATGGCCCTGGAATCGGGATAAGACCGTGGCCGGATCGGTGTCGTTCTTTCTGGCAGGCGCTTCGGCCGCCGCGTTTCTCACCTGGTGGTGCCGCTCTCCGAACGCGCGCACCGGAACCCCTGTCCTTTCTGATCGCCGTTGCCGTCGCGGCCGCACTGGTCGCGGCGCTCGTCGAAACCATCCCGGTCCGCCTGGACGACAATCTCTCCGTCGCATTCGCCGCCGGCGCTACGCTGTGGATCGGATCGCTGCTGGATGTCGCCCGACTGTCGTCCTCGACGCTGGCAGGGTCCGCGATTGCCGATGGCCGTGTTGGCGAACGCGCTGGTCGCGATCGCCGGGCATCGGGCACGAACGGTCTCCTTGTCGGGCGCCATCGTCGGCGCCATCATCGGCACGATCATCTACGCCTCGCTCGGCTGGTCTGGCTGGGCGCTTTTGCTGCTCACCTTCGTTGCCGCGTCCGTCTCGTCACGTTTCGGCCTGCGCCGCAAGATGCTGCTGGGAATTGCCGAAGAGCGCGGCGGACGACGGGGAGCGGGCAACGCGATCGCCAATACCGGCGTCGCGGCGATTGCGGCGTTCCTCGTCCAGGCCACTCCGTTTCCGGATGCGGCCCGGCTGGCATTCGTGGCGGCGTTGGCCGCCGCGGGAAGCGATACGATCGCCAGCGAGATCGGGCAAGGCCTGGGGCAGGCGAACGTGGTCGATCACCTCGTTGAGCCTGGTGCCGCCCGGGACATCGGGCGCGATGTCGGTTGAGGGCACCGTCGCTGGCGTGATCGGCGCGGTCGCGCTCGCCGCGGCGGCAACGCTGCTCGGTCTGACGCCGGCGCGCGCGATCGTGCTCGTCGCCCTCGCCGCCACGATCGGCAGCCTGGTCGAGAGCTGGCTCGGCGCGACGCTGGAAGGTCCGGGCGATCCTGAACAACGACATGCTGAACTTCATCAACACCGCCATCGCAGGGTTCGTCGCGATTCTGATCGTCTGATGCGCGCCCGCCTGCTGCTCGAGTTCAGCCGTCCGTTCACGCTGGTCGCGCCGGCCCTCGGCTTCGTCTCCGGCGCGGCGACCGCGTACGGCGCGGTGCCCCGGGAAGCGTGGCACCCGGATCTCCTCCTCTATCCACTCTGCGGATCGCTGATGGCGGCGGTGTTGAACGCCGGGAACAACGCGCTCAATCAGATCTACGACCTCGAGATCGATCGGATCAACAAACCGAAGCGGCCGCTGCCGTCGGGGCGCTTGTCGATGCAGGCCGCGTGGTCGTTCACCATCGTCACCTACCTGGTGGCGCTGCTGCTCGCCTGGCTGGTCGCCCCAGGCGGCCGCCACGAATGCTTCTGGCTGGTCTTGGTCGCCGTGATCTGCACCTACATCTATTCGGTGCCGCCGCTGCGGACCAAGCGCGAGGGCATCTGGGCCAACGTGACGATCGCCATCCCGCGTGGCGTGCTGCTCAAGGTCGCGGGCTGGTCGTCGGTCAAGACGATCGTCGGCCTCGAGCCCTGGTACATCGGCGCGATCTTCGGCCTTTTTCTCCTCGGCGCATCGACGACGAAGGACTTCGCGGACATGGAGGGCGACGCGCGTGGCGGCTGCCGGACACTGCCGATCATCTACGGCGTCAAGCGGGCCGCCTGGATGATTTCTCCGTCATTCGTCGTTCCGTTCCTGATGATCGCGATCGGCGCGTGGACGGGAATCCTCACCGGCCACTTCATTCTCCTGATGGTGCTGTCGCTGGTGATGACCGTGTACGGCATCTATGTCTGCTATCTGATGCTGCGTCGGCCGGAGGATCTCGCGGTCGAGGAGAACCACGTCTCGTGGGCGCACATGTATCGGATGATGTTCGTCGCGCAGGTCGGCTTCGCGCTCGCCTACCTGTTCTGACCGATGACGGATTCGCTGCTTTTAACCCTCACCCGCCTTCCCTGTCTAATCCCATAGCGCCTGACTTGCGGGCCTGACGCGGGAGCCAGCGCGACAGCCTGCGCAGAGGAGGTCATCATGTTTCGACGGGTGTCGGCCATTGCCATTGCCGCGCTGATCGCCAGTGCGGTGCCCACGTTTGCAGGGAACATCAACCGGCGGCAGGCGCGCCAGCAGGCGCGCATCTACCAGGGGGTCGCGTCCGGGGCGCTGACCCAGCGCGAAGCGGGCCAGCTCGAGTCGCAGGAAACGCGGCTGGCCGTTCGTGAAGCGCGCGCGCGAGAGAGCGGCGGCGGAATTTCGCCGCGCGAACATCGGATGCTCGAGCGCGGGTTGAATCGCGACAGCCGCCATATCTACCGGCAGAAGCACGACGGGCAGAGCCGCTAACCCGCACGGCGCCGTCCGATTTGACATCGGCAACCCGGCGGGGCATCATGGCGAAAGTAAAGCGAAAGACCCATGACTGCCCCGTCGACTCCTGCGCTGTTCGATCTCGGCGAGAAGCAACCGACCACGAGGACCATCGCGCTGCAGGTACGCGAGCACGGTGTCGGGTCCCTCGACCAGGCACAGCGTCGGGCCGACGACGCGCGCTACCAGGAGGTCTCGTGCAGATCGGCGCTCAATCCCGTCAAGGGCATGCCCTTCGGCTGGACGCTGAACCCGTATCGCGGGTGCACCCACGGCTGCCATTACTGCTTTGCGCGTCGCTATCAGACTCAGTTCGATCTCGGCCCGGGCGACGAGTTTTCGTCGCTGATCTTCGTCAAGGTCAATTTCGCCGAGGTCCTGGCCCGCGAGCTCGACAAGCCCTCGTGGACGCGTGATCTCGTCGCGCTCGGAACCGCCACCGATCCGTATCAGCCGATCGAAGGACACTACAAGATCACGCCGGCGCTCGGTACAGGCGCTGGTGGCCGGCCGCACACCGGTGGGACTCGTCACCAAAGGGCCGATGGTCGTTCGCGACGCCGATCTCCTCAGCGAGTTGGGTCGGGTGGCGAAATGCACCGTGTGCATCAGCGTGCCGACCGTCGACGAGGACGCCTGGCGTGCGCTCGAACCGGGCACGGCTCACCCGCTGCAACGCCTGCGTGCCGTTCGCAGGCTGCGCGATGCCGGAGTCAACGCCGGTGTGCTGATGGCTCCGGTCGTCCCCGGATTCACCACGCAGCGGTCGAAGCTCGAACGGACGATAAAGGCCGTGGCCGACCACGGCGCTGGTTTCCTCGGCGCGAACGTCCTGCATCTGAAGGGCGGGACTCGCGATCACTTCATGGGCTTTCTCGCCCGCGAGTACCCGCATCTGGTCGGCAACTACGAGCACCTCTACGCCGGCGCCTACGCGGCAAAGGAGTATGTAGCCACGGTGCGCGGCCTGATCGACATGCTTCGCCAGAAGCACCAGATGGATCAGCGAACCTTCAAGGCCGAGGAAAAGGATCCGCCGGTCCCGGACGAGCCGGAACCAGCGGAGCAGGAGGGTTTCGACTGGTAGCTGTCTAGGCGGTTGCGGCGAATGTCGCCATCCCGCCAGGCGCCGCCTCGATCTCGAGCTCGATCTGTCCATCGCGAACGTCGGCGACGAACGATTGGCCCTGCGTCCACAGGTGGCTGATCGGCAGCTTGATCCGATCCTCGATCGCACGCTTGAGGAAACGCGCGCCAAACGCGAGGCTGTAGCCGTCCTGCACGAGCTGCTCGACTGCCGCTGGCGTCACTCTCAGCGTGCGGCCGCTTCGAGCCAGCGAGGATTCGATCCTGGCGATCTGTTGCACGGCGATCGTCCGGACTTCGTCCTTCGTGAGCGGCGCGAAAATCACGACCTCGTCGATGCGGTTGCGGAATTCGGGCGAGAACCGGCGCTCCAGCTCGCGCGAGATCTCTCCGTGTATCTGCTCGATTCCGACCTGTGTCGAGCGAAATCCCAGCGGGCTGGTCAGCTTGCGGAAGTGTTCCGAGCCGACATTCGACGTCATGATGACGATCGCGTCGCTCAGATAGACGCGCTTGCCCCGCCCGTCGGTGATCCAGCCTTCGTCGAACGCCTGGAGGAAGAGGTTGAGCATGCTCGGACTGGCCTTCTCGACCTCGTCGAGCAGGACGACCGAATACGGGTTGTCTTTCAGCTGGTTGGTCAGGACGCCTCCGCGCTCGGAGCCCACGATCCCGCGCGGCATCCCGATCAGCTTGTCTACCCCGATCGCGCCGTCCTGATACTCGGACATGTCGACGCGAATCATCTTCTTCTCGTCGCCGAACAGGAACTCGGCCACCGACTTGGCCAGCTCGGTCTTGCCGACGCCGGTCGGGCCGAGGAAGAGCAGGACGCCGTCGGGACGATCGAAGCCGTCCTTCAAGGGCCCCTTGTTCAACACCAGCCGGCGCGCCAGCGCATTGATCGCCTTCTTCTGGCCGACGACGCGCGAGCCCAGCCGCTCCTCGATGTCCTGGAACCGATCCGTCACCTCACGAAAAACCATGTCTTCGGGAATCTGCGCCACCTGCGAGATCACTTCGACCACATCGCGACCGGTCACGCTCCAGCGACGGCTGATCTCGGCCCGAACCGCCGCCGTGTCGAGCCAGCCAATCACCTTGTCGGGCAGCTGCAGGTGCCGCATGTAGCGCGGCGACATCTCGAGCGCCGTCTCGATGGCTTCGTCCTTGATGCTCACCGAGTAGTTGCGCTCGAGGCGAGGACGGAGGCTGTAGAGGATGGTCCGCGTCTGATCGATCGTCGGTTCGGCGACTTGCACCGCGCGGAAGCGGCGCGCCAGCGCCTCGTCTTCCTGCATGAATTCCTTGTACTCGCTCAGCGTGGTGGCGCCGATGATGCGCACCTCGCCGCGCGCAAGGACGGACTTGAACACGTTGGCGGCGTCGGACGGCGCGCCCAGCGCGGAGCCGGCGCCGATCATCGTGTGCACTTCGTCGATGAACAGAATCAGGTTCGGCCGCTCCTTGATCTCGCGGATGACGTTCTGAATCCGATCCTCGAACATGCCGCGCAGCATCGTCCCGGCAACCATCGTGTTCATCTGCAGGTTGACGATCTGGCAGTCGCGCAGGCGGACCGGGACCTTTTCCGGCTCGAACTCCAGCCGGCGGGCAATGCCTTCGGCAATGGCCGTCTTGCCCACACCAGGCTCGCCGAGCAGCAGGACGGAGTTGGCGCGCTCGCGATGGCACAGGATCTCGAGTACCCGATCCATCTCGGCGTCGCGGCCGAACACGGGCGGGATCCGATCCTGGTGCGCGAGCTGATTCAGGTTGGTGGCGAAGTGCTTCAGGAACGCCGGCAGCTCGAAGCGCTTCTTGAGGCGCTCTTCGCGCAGCTCGTGATCGCGCATGCGCGTGGCCAGCCTCGAAACCAGCGCTTCGGGCTCGATGCCGTGGCGGCGGATGATCGAGACCGGAATGCCCTGCGTCTCCTCGAAAATCGCCGAGAACAGATCCATCGCCTCGATCGTGTGGCGCCCACAGCGGCTGGCGTGGAGCAGGGCCAGCTTGAACAGCAGCTTGGTCGACGGCGCCACTCGCAGCTCCCGCCCTGGTGCCGGGGGCAGAAGACGAAGATGCTCCTCGAGGGCTTGCAGGATCTCGTGTGGATTGAGCTCCAGGTCGTGCATCACCTGACCGAAGGTGTCCCACTCGACCTGGGCGAAGGCGAGACAGAGGTGCTCGTTGGTCAGCAGCGCATGGTCCCGTCGGCGGGCATCCTCGAGCGCGCGATCGACCACGCGCTCGGCCGTCTCGGCCAGCTTGTTTTGCGGGATGTCGAAATCCTCCACGACAACCTCCAGCGTATTCGGCACTGGAGAGAGCAAGATGGAGGCCAGTCGGGGGCAGCGCCTCCGTCCAGACCAATGCCTGTTAATTGTTTGACCCCGCTCAGAAAAGAGTGGATCCCGCGAGGGCAGCGGAGGGCCGGGGGTACTTCCCGCCTCGGAGGCACGCCGTCCACTCACCCAGAGTGGACAGCCGGTTCCTACCTGGCTGTACCGAGCAGGGCGCGGATGCGCGCTTCGGTCGGCGGATGGCTGCTGAAAAGCGACATCAAACCCGCGCCAGTGAACGGCTTGATGATGAACAGGTGGGCGGTCGCCGGGTTGGCGTCGAGCGGAACCTGTTTCGCGACGGCGTCGATTTTCTTCAGCGCTTCGACCAGGCCGTAAGGGTTGCCCGCGATCTGCGCGCCGCCAGCGTCCGCGGCATACTCACGCGACCGGGAAATCGCCATCTGGATGAGCATTGCGGCCAGCGGCGCCAGAATCAGGGTCGCCAGCAGCGCAATCGGGTTGTTCCCGCGGTCCCGGCCCTCGTCACGGCCGCCATAGCCACCGAAAATGGCGGCGTACTGCGCCATCCGGGCAAACATC
Source organism: uncultured Acidobacteriota bacterium (assembly GCA_963771415.1). Taxonomy (GTDB): domain Bacteria; phylum Acidobacteriota; class Vicinamibacteria; order Vicinamibacterales; family 2-12-FULL-66-21; genus CAWAZT01. The sequence continues at coordinate 133,604 of CAVYTI010000004.1, forward strand.
ATGATCGCGGCGGCCAGCGTCGCAGCGACGGAGCTGGTGAGGATGTCGCGATTCTTCACGTGCGCAAGCTCGTGCGCAAGAACGCCTTCGAGCTCCGTATCCGAGAGGATGCGCAGGATGCCTTCGGTCGCCGCCACGGCGGCGTGCTCGGGATTCCGCCCGGTTGCGAACGCGTTGGGCGACGGATCGGGGATCACGTACACCTTCGGCATTGGCAGCATCACCTGCCGGGTCAGACGTTCGACGATGTTGAAGAGGCGATGGCCGGGTCCGACCTCCTGCGCGCGGTACATGCGCAGCACGATCTTGTCGGACCACCAGTACGAGACGAAGTTCATCACGGCGGCGAAGAGAAAGGCGATGACCAGACCGTTCGAACCGCCGAACACTTCGCCAATGACCAGCAGCAGGCCGCTGAGCAGCCCGAGCAGGAGGGCGGTCTTCATACCATTCGCCATAGGATGATCTTAGCGTACCGGCATCGGCGTGCGCGTTCAGTTGCCGGTCAATCGCGCCAGAAGGCCAGCGATCAGCGCCGCACGCCAGGGCAGCGCGTCGATATCGACGTGTTCGTGGGCCGCATGGGCTCCATCCCCGACGGCGCCGAGACCATCGAGCGTCGGCACGCCCGCGGCGGCCGTGAAGTTGCCGTCGGATCCGCCGCCGGTCGACCCTTCGAGCAGGTCGCGTCCGAGGGAGGAGGCCACGTCACGCGCGAGCGAAAAGAGCCGGCCGACGGCTGGAGAGCGTTCCAGGGGAGGCCTGTCGAAGGCCCCTCTGATATTGAGACGCACTCCGGGGCGCCGCGGTTGCAGCGCTCGAAGAGCTGACTCGAGCCGGGCGGCGTCGGCAGCGGTCGGCGCTCTCACATCGATCATGGCCCGCGCCTCAGCCGCCACAACGTTCGGCCGGCTGCCACCCGACACCACGCCGACGTTGACGCTGATACCGCTGTCGAGATCCTGAAGCTGTTCGAGAGCCTTGATCTGATCGGCCAGCTCGTGAATCGCACTTGCGCCCTTGCCCGGGTCAACGCCGGCATGAGCGGCGATGCCGGTTACTGTCAGCTCGAACTCGCCGCATCCCTTGCGCGACGTCTTCAGTGCGCCACCCGGAAGTGCGGGCTCGAGCACCAGGACCGCCGACGCCCGGCGCGCTTCGCGTTCGACGAGCGCGCGGGACGTGCCGCTGCCCATCTCCTCGTCGGTGGTGAACAACATCACGACGGGAGGGTTCGGCGTGGACGTCGCCCGCAACGCGCGCAGCGCGAGGACGCCGAGCGCGATCCCCGCTTTCATGTCGAAGACACCTGGCCCGTGGAGCCGGGATCCCTCTCGACGGAGCGGCATCTGCTGCAGTGTGCCGAGCGGCCAGACGGTGTCGAAGTGTCCGAGCAGCAGAACAGCTTTCCCGCTCCCCGCGAATCGCGAGATCAGATGGTCGCCGCGCTCCTCATTGGGCACGATCTCGATCTGGCCGCCCAATCCCCGCAGGTGCTCGGCGAGAAACCGGCCGCACCGATCGACCGCGGCCTTCTCGGTGCTGGGCGACTCGAGACCGACGAGCTTTTCAATCAGATCGATCGACGAGGCGAGTTCGGACTTGGTGTAGGTCAGGAGGTCGTTCATGCGGAGTTGAGGGAAAAAGGAACCGTTGCGGGCGACCGCCTATAATAATGGTATGGCCGTTCGGACCATCCGGCGTCCGCTCTCTGTGGCTGTCTGCGTGTCAGCGTTGGCGGTCACTGTTCTGGCGACGGGTCAGACGCCGCAGCCATTTCCGCGGCCGAGTACCGCGAAACCGGCTTCGCCACCTCCGGCCACACCGCAATCCCCCCCGCCCGACCGGCCGGGCTCGCTGCCGCCGACCTCCACGCCGGAACGCCCGCCGACCGAGGCGGTGCTGGGAGTCCCGATCTATCCCGGAGCGGAATTTCTCGTCTCGTACGACGCAGGGCGCGGTCAGCGCTACTACCTGTTCGGCACCAACGCCACTTTCCTCGACATCGTCACCTACTATAAGAATGCGCTGAAGCAAAAAGGAGAGCTGATCTACGAAGAGCCTCCGATTCACGAGTTCGATACCGGGCGGTTTCGTGAGGAGACCATGGCGTTTCCGCCGAGCGTGACGGTGAAGGACTACACGTGGGGTGGATCGGCGGGCTATCTCAATCCCAAGCGAGGCGCCCAGACGCAGCGGTTCAAGACCATCATCCAGGTCGTGCCGGTGCTGGCCGGACAGCAATAACGCCCACTCAGAACCGCAGCGTCCGATATTTCACCGCCAGCCGCTCTGCATCCGTCAGCGGTCCCTGCCCGAACGTGATCGCCTGCTCCCACGATCCATAGACCGGGTTGGGCATGACGATCCATTTCGTGCCCCAATAGTCGGCGTACTTGTCGAGGAGCTCGGCGCGGCTCAGCGATAGTCCCATGCGTGCCTGGGGCGAAGTCCTCGAAGTTGTCGCCGATGAGCAACACGATCCGGTAGCTGGCAGAGACGAACTGGCGTCGAGCGGTCTTGTCGGTCGAGTTCCATCCGTTCTCGTTTTGCGCGAGGATCGTGTCGAGCGTGGGGTCGAGGGGAACGCCAAGCTTCACCAGAACGTCGCGGGTCGCCTGCTCCACCTGTTTGTCCCGGTTCGTGATGTAGATCGGCTTCACGCCGATCGCCTGCGCATGCTTGAGAAACTCGATCGACCCCGGAATGGCCTTCGCGGTCCGCTCCTCGCACCACTGATTCCACTTTTCTTCGGAGAAGACATCGCCGTTGCTGATCCGTCGCGCTTCGAAGGCGGAGTTGTCCAGCACCGTCTCGTCGAGGTCGAGGACGACGGCGGGGGGGAGCGAGGACGGATCGCCGGTCTGCTCGACCGCGGCGGTCCAGTGCCGGTCGCGAACGGCGGCGTCGAGCTGCACCGTCGCGAGGCGGTAGGCCTGCAGCGCCAGCGCGTGGTACTCGGCAGCAGTCTGCATCCACAGCAGGCCATTGAGATTTTCGTGGGTGTGCCGCTCAGTGGCGGGTGGCGTCGTGGCGGACGTCGAGGGCGAGGGAGTGGACGCCGTGCGGCAGGCCGTCACCAGCGCGATCGCGGCCAGAAGCTGCATTGCAATTCGTTTCAAGACTCACCCCCGGCCGCCACGTGGCGCCATGCCCTACACGAGTTTTTCGACGATGACGACGTCGCGCCAACGGCCGTCGAGCCTGCCGTGGCGCTCGTAGACGCCGACCTCACGGAACCCCGCTCGCTTCAACAGCTCCCGACTGGCCGTATTCTCGACGAATACGCGTGAGACCAGCTTCCAGAACCCGGCGCTCGCGGCCGCCGCACAGAGCGCGTCGAGGGTCGCACGACCGTAGCCGCGCCCGCGCTGCGCCCGGGCGACGTAGACCGAGAACTCCGCAATCCCGTCGTAGCACTCGCGCGGGCGGTAGACGCTGGTCGAGGCGAACGCCACGATGCCGTCGGCGGTTTCGCCCACCACGACGGGGTGGCGCCGCCCGAGCCAGTCCAGAATCTCGTCCGGCTCTCGGCGACGCGTCTCGAAGGTCGCGACCCGATCCTCGATCCCCTCGTTGTAGATCGCCGCAATCGCCGGCGCGTCGTCCCCATGCGCGGGCCGCGTGCGGATTCCTGAAGCCACAGGTTGGCCGACCATTCTATGCTGTTCAGGTGAGCCTAGTGACCCCGGACACCCTGTTGCGACTTATTCTCACGAGCCGCGTCTACGACGTGGCGCAGCGAGACGCCGCTCGAGCCCGCGCGCCGGCTGTCGCGCGCGGCTCGGGCAACACCGTGCTCCTCAAGCGCGAGGATCTGCAGCCGGTCTTCAGCTTCAAGCTGCGCGGCGCCTACAACCGGATCGCGCACCTGACGGAGGCGGAACGGCGCGCGGGGCGTCATCGCGGCGAGCGCCGGCAATCACGCGCCAGGGCGTGGCGTTCTCGGCGCGGCATCTCGGTCTGCGCGCCGTCATCGTGATGCCGCAGACGACGCCCGCAGATCAAGGTGGACGCGGTGCGCGAGATGGGCGCCGAGGTGGTGCTGGCCGGCGACAGCTACGCCGACGCGCAGGCGCACTGCGACGGCATCGTCGCAGACCCGGCTGACGTTCGTGCACCCGTTCGACGATCCGCTGGTGATCGCCGGCCAGGGCACGATCGGCAACGAGATCCTGCGGCACCGCCTCGGCAACGTGTCGGCCATGTTCGTGCCGGTCGGCGGCGGCGGGCTCATCGCCGGCATCGCCGGCTACATCAAGGCGCTCCGGCCCGACGTGCGGATCATCGGCGTCGAGCCGTTCGAGGCGGACGCGATGTATCAGTCGCTGGCAGCGGGGCGAGCGCGTGCGCTCGATCACGTCGGCATCTTCGCCGACGGCGTGGCGGTGCGCGAGGTCGGCGAGATCACCTTTCCGATCGTGCAGAGACCGTCGACGAGATCGTCCGCGTCATCAAACGACGAGATCTGCGCCGCGATCAAGGACATCTTCGACGACACGCGAACGATCATGGAGCCGGCCGGCGCGCTCGGCGTGGCCGGGCTGCAGGCAGTGGGTCGAGCGCGACTGGCGTCGCGCGGGTCAGACGCTGGTCGCCGTGCTGAGCGGCGCGAACATGAACTTCGATCGGCTGCGCTTCGTCGCCGAACGCGCCGAGCTCGGCGAAGCGCGCGAGGCGCTGCTCGGCGTGACCATCCCCGAGCGGCCGGGCGCGTTCCGCGAGTTCTGCGCCGACGATCGGCCGCCGCGTCGTCACCGAGTTCAACTACCGCCTGAGCGGACGCGACGCAGGCGCACATCTTCGTCGGCATCGCGACCGAGTCGCGGGAGGATGCGGCGGCGTCTGGTCGCGACGCTGCAGCGGCGCGCGGCTACGAGACGGTCGACCTCACCGACAACGAGATGGCGAAGCTGCACGTCCGCCACATGGTCGGCGGCCGCAGCGCCGGACGTGCGGCACGAGCGGCTCTGCCGGTTCGAGTTCCCCGAGCGTCCCGGCGCGCTGATGGAGTTTCTCGACACGCTCGGCGGCCGCTGGAACATCAGCCTGTTCCACTACCGCAATCACGGCGCCGACTTCGGCCGCGTGCTGGCGGGGTTCGAGGTCCCTGGCGAAGACGCGCGCGCGTTCGAGGCGTTTCTGACCGAGCTGGGCTATCGCTACCAGCGCGAGCACGACAATGCGGCCTACGAGATGTTTCTGGGTTAGCCGAGCCTGGAATCCCGAGTGGACACTAGCGGATTCGCGCGCTGCTGTTGCTCTGGAGCAGCTTGTCGATGGCGACCGCCATCTTCGCGCGGCGCTGAAGGATTGCCGCAATCTCGCCCTTCTCGAGCCACTGCCCGAGCGCGGCCGTTAGACCCCCCTGGTCGAGCGCCTGCATGCGGTCCCACAGCGGACCGTCGACGTACTGCAGCTGATGGTACAGGTCCTTGGTCGTGGTGAAGGCGCGCGAGTGATCGACGAGGATGATGTTCCACGCCGGATCGACGAGCCAGTTCCCGAGGTTCGGGTCGATGTTGCCGATCAGATTGTCGAACATCTTGGCGCGCGTCAGCTGTCTGGTAAACGATGGAACCTCCCGAAGCGGCGGGCCCTTGGTGCCTTTCTGCCCCGGAACGCCACCCAGCTGCTGGAAGCTTTGGGTGGGTGACGCCCACATCACGGCGGCGCCGACCTCCCCCTTGACGCTCTTCTCGACGGTCGGTGGAACCATGCCGAGCCCCAACAGCTTGTCCATCTCGTAGGCGGCGATCTCTGACTTGTAGCTCTCCCAGTACCCCAAATAGCGAGCGGGCCGGACCGCCTTCCAGGCGATCTCGCTGACGGGACCGCCAGGCGCCAGCTGCGCGCGGCGGGGATGAGTGACGCCGACGCTGATGTCCTCCATCGAGAGAACCTCCGCCGACCGGATGTAGTCTTCGATTTCTTTGGCGTGGTCGGCCCAGGTCTTCGCGCTGGCCGGCGGCGCCGGCGCCTGTGCGAGTCCGTGAGCAGCCAGCATGATCGTGCCCGACACGATCAGGAGTCCGGACGCCAGTCGTCGGCGGCTTGTCATGTGCTGGGGGGTGGAGGAACAGAGTATAGGCGATCCGGGGTCGAGATCCGAGGGTCGAGGCCCGAGACCAGGGCGGGACTGAGGACTCGGGACCAGGACGAGGGACTGGAAACTGGGGACCTACTCTCGTTTCAGGTAGATCGCGCCGCCTTTTTCGAGGAACTCGGCCGACTTCTCGTCCATGGCCTGCTGCACGTCCTGGCGCAGCTGCTGCGTCAGTTCCATGCTGCAGAATTTCGGGCCGCACATCGAACAGAAGTGCGCGACCTTGGCGCCGTCGGCCGGCAGCGTCTGATCGTGAAACGCCCGCGCCGTGACCGGATCGAGTGCCAGGTTGAACTGATCCTCCCAGCGGAACTCGAAGCGCGCCTTCGAGAGCGCGTCGTCCCACGCCTGCGCCCGCGGGTGTCCTTTGGCCAGATCGGCTGCGTGCGCGGCAATCTTGTAGGCGATCACGCCTGCCTTGACGTCGTCGCGATTGGGCAGGCCCAGGTGCTCTTTCGGCGTCACGTAACACAGCATCGCGGTGCCGTACCAGCCGATCATGGCCGCCCCGATCGCCGAGGTGATGTGATCGTAGCCGGGGGCGATGTCGGTGGTGAGGGGGCCGAGCGTGTAGAAGGGGGCCTCGCCACACCACTCCAGCTGTTTTTCCATGTTCTCGCGGATCAGATGCATCGGCACGTGTCCGGGGCCTTCGTTCATCGTCTGAACGTCGAACTCCCAGGCGATCCGGGTCAACTCGCCCTGCGTCTTCAACTCGGCGAACTGGGCTTCGTCGTTTGCATCGGCGATCGAGCCCGGCCGCAAACCGTCGCCGAGCGAGAACGACACGTCGTAGGCCTGCATGATTTCGCAGATCTCGCGGAAGTGCGTGTAGAGGAAGCTCTCCTGGTGATGCGCCAGGCACCATTTCGCGATGATCGAGCCGCCGCGCGAGACGATGCCGGTGACGCGACGGGCGGTCATCGGCACATACCGCAGCAGCACGCCGGCGTGTACGGTGAAGTAGTCGACGCCCTGTTCCGCCTGCTCGATCAACGTGTCGCGGTAGACCTTCCACGTCAGGTCCTGCGGGCGGCCGCCGACCTTTTCGAGCGCCTGGTAGATCGGGACGGTGCCGATCGGCACGGCGGAGTTGCGGATGATCCACTCGCGCGTTTCATGGATGTCCTTCCCGGTCGACAGATCCATGACCGTGTCGGCGCCCCACAACGTCGCCCAGCGAAGCTTTTCGACCTCTTCGTCGATCGACGAGCCGACCGCGGAGTTGCCGATATTGGCGTTGATCTTCACCGCGAAGTGACGGCCGATGATCATCGGCTCGAGCTCGGTATGGTTGATGTTCGCGGGGATGATGGCGCGCCCGCGCGCCACTTCCGAGCGGACGAACTCCGGGTCGAAGCCCTCGCGGATGGCGACGAACTCCATTTCCGGCGTGATCTGGTTCCGGCGTGCGTAGTGAAGCTGGGTGACCGGCCCTCGTCCTCGACGCGTAGTCCGATGTGGCTCCATATCGATCGCCCGACGGCGGTCGGACTCGTCCGTATCGCGATCGAGAATCCAGGCGCGCCTGAGTTCCGGAAGCCCCTGACGCGGATCCATTCCCTGCGGGCCACTGCTGTCGTAGACGCGAAGCGGCGCTTCGCCGCCGGTCAGCGAGATCTCGCGCATCGGCACGCGTATCCCGTGTGGACCCTCCACGTAGACCTTACTGGATTTTGGAAATGCGCTGTCAAAATCAGCGGCGGTGAGCGGCACGACCGTCTGGCGATTACCCATGAGGGATGAGTGTACTACTTTGCCTCGTGCGCGAGGCGCACGCCGAGGCTGAAGCCACGATCCTGCGGGCGGTGCGTGTAGCGGAGCCCGCAGCGGGCGCTGTCGGCGCCAAAGGACCAGCTGCCGCCGCGAATCACTTTGACCGGCGATTGGCAGGTCGCTACCGGATCAGCGACGCTGCCGGATGGATACGGGCAATGTGCATCCGACGTCCATTCCCACACATTGCCGGACATGTCGAACAACCCCCAGCGGTTCGCAGCAAAGCTGCCTACCGGCGTGGGGGTGCCGCGATATCGTCCCGTGGGGCCGCCGGCATACGGAAACCTGCCGTCAAAGTTGGCGGCATCAGTGCTGAGCGATCGCGACGATCCGAATGCCTCCGTGCCGCCGGCACGACATGCGTATTCCCATTCCGCTTCGGTCGGCAGCCGGAAGCCTGGCCATCCACTCCGCGCGTCGAGCCGTGCGATGAATTGCTCGACGTCGAAAAAGGTCACCATCTCGACGGGGCAACCCGGACCGCACGCGGCAAAGTGCGACGGATTGCCGTCCATCACCGTGCGCCACTCACGTTGCGTGACTTCGTGGGTTGCGAGATAGAAGGCACGGCTGATCGTTACGTGGTGGACCGTCTCCTGCGGCTCGCGCTGGGCCTCCGTAGGCGGTGTGCCCATCTCGAACTGGCCGGCCGGAACGAGCACGAACGACATGCCGGTGAGCGCATCGTCACGACGCCCGGCGGGCTGGAGTCCCAGCAGGACGGCAGTCGAGATCGCGACCAGGCAGGCCACCAGCGGTGCCCGTTTTCGCGTGGCGTAATCTCGAATACGGACAACCGGCGCGATCGGCGGTTTGTCGGGTGGCAGCCAAGTCACGTGAAGTGAATATCTTAGACCGGCGGCGGCATGGCATGACTCTGGCCTACGTCACGACCGATGGAGACGGTGGCCCAGGACCTCCGCTACGGTTTCCGGACCCTGTTCCGGACGCCTGCGTGGACGACCATGGCCATCGTGACGCTCGCGCTCGGCGTCGGCGCGACGACGGCGGTGTTCAGCTTTGTCGATGCACTGCTCTTTCGCGCGGCGGCGGGTGTCGGCGAGGGCACGACGCTCGTCAACGTCTACACCAGCGATTTCAGCAGCGGGCCGTACGGCGAGACGTCGTATCCCGATTTCGAATCGATTCGAGCCGGGACGGCCGCGTTCGCGCAGCTGGCGGCGGAGGACAGCTCGACGATCGCGCCGTTGCGGGTCGGTGACGACACGGAACGCGTTCGCGTGGCGCGGGTGTCCGCCGCGTATTTCCCGATCATCGGCAGCGCGCCCGCCCTGGGCCGGCCGATTGTGGAAGGAGACACCACGCCAAGCCGTCCGGCGGCGGCGGTGATCAGCACCGCGCTCTGGCAGCGAGCCTTTGCCAACGATCCGGCGGTCATCGGCACGACCATCGCGCTCGACGGCCGCTCGATCGACATCGTTGGCGTCGCGCCGGCGCATTTCCGCGGACTCAACCTCGGCCAGGTCATCGACGTCTGGGTGCCGCTTTCGAATCCGCCGGAGGCTCCGACGGATCGCGGCAACCGTGCGTACACGATCATCGGCCGCTTGCGGCCTGGCAGCTCGACGAGCGTAGCGCAGGCACAGCTGACGACGCTTGCCGCGCGGCTCGCCCGCGACTTTCCCAAGACGAACCTCGGGACGCTCGAGCGGCCCTATGACCCCCGCCCGATGTCCGTTCGACCGGCAAGCCGCATCGATCCGTCCTTTCGCGGCCAGGTCATCATGCTCTCGGCCGTGCTGATGGGTGGCGTGACGCTCGTGCTGCTGCTGGCGTGCGCGAATGTTGCCAGCCTGTTTCTCGCGCGGGCAACGACGCGAAGCCGAGAGCTGGCGCTGCGGCGCGCGCTCGGCGCCACCGCCGGACGCCTGATTCGACAGCTCGTAACCGAGACCGCGATTCTCGCCGGCATGGCGGCGGCGCTGGGGCTGCTGTTCGCCGCCTGGACGGCCGATCTGTTGCCCTCCTTCTTTCCGCCCGAGCAAGCGGTCGCCCTCGAGGCGTCGCCAGGTCTGCGGGTGTTTCTGTTCGCCATTGTCGTGGCGGTGATCGCGGCGGCGATCGTCGGAGTGCTGCCGGCGACGCGGGCCGTGCGGCCGGCGCTCGCGCCAACCCTTCGCGGCGGCGCCGGGGATGTCGTCGATCCCGGTGCGTCGCGCAGCCGGAGTGCGCTGGTGACGATTCAGGTCGCGATTGCGTGCACCCTGCTCGTCAGCGCGTCGCTTCTCGTGCAGAGTGTCGCGAAGGCGCTCCAGGCAGACCTGGGTTTCACTGCGCGTGATGCGCTGCTCTCCTCGGTCGACGTGCCGTCCACGTGGACGCCCGACCGAGCGAAGACCTTCTATATCGAGGCGCTCGAGCGCGTCGAGTCACTCCCGGGTGTCGAGTCCGCCGCCTGGACGGCAACGCTGCCGCTCGGACGCTCACCTCGACGCGGCTTCCAGCCGGAAGGATACGCCAGGCGATCGGGTGACGATCTCGAATTGAACACGAACATCGTATCGCTGGAGTATTTCGACACGCTCGGCATTCCCGTGCTCGACGGTCGCGCCTTCGACGAGACCGACACGCGCACCAGTCGTCCCGTCGTCGTAGTCAACGATCGCGTAGGGTCGCGATTCTTCTCGGGCTCTCCTGTGGGGCGGCACCTCACCGACAGTCACGGTACCGTGCTCGAGATCGTCGGCGTCGTGCGCGCCGGGGTCAATCTGAGCCTGAGCGAACCTGCCGCGCCGCTGGTCTACTTTCCTCTCGCGCAAGCCTCACCCACGCGCCTGTCGCTCATCGTCCGCGCCGGTTCGAAGCCGTCGCGCCTGGCCGAAGATGTGAAGCGTGAGATTCGACGCCTGAACGCCGACGTACCGGTGTTCCATACGATGACGCTGCGCGCGCACATCGAAGAGGCGCTTGGGGCCGAGCGCTTGACCGCGTCGCTCGTGGCCTGCTGCGGGTTGTTCGCACTGGCGCTGGCCGTGGTCGGGCTCTACGGCGCGATTTCGTACCTCGTGACCCGGCGGTCGAAGGAAATTGGCGTCCGGATCGCGCTCGGCGCCGAGCCGCGCCATGTCATTGCGCTCGTCGTTCGCCAGGGCGCCTGGATCGCGCTCGTCGGTGTGGGCGCCGGCCTCGCCGGGGCGCTTGGCGCCGGACGTGGCGTCTCGTCGTTCCTCTACGGGATCAGCGCCTTCGACTTCCAGACCTATGCCGTGGTGAGCGTCGGCCTGCTCGCCATCGCCTTACTGTCCGCGTACTTGCCAGCCCGGCGCGCGGCGCGCATCGACCCGGCGCGGACGCTGATGCACGAGTAGCCGGACGCGATCACTTTCCGACCGCGCTGTAGTCCGGCATGTAAGTGCGAAGCCCCTGCTGCGGCGTGTTCTTGGAATAGCCGGCCACCAGCTGCGTGAGGTATTTCGCAGAAAAGAAATCAAACGGATCAGCCGGGTGCATGTCGATCAGCTGCAGATCGGCATCCGACATGGTCAGCTTGCCGAATCGAATCGTGCCGCCGCGGAACCAGATGTAATTGGCTCGCGGTGTGGAGGGTGCGCCGGCACTGCCGCGGCCGAAGATCTGCACCAGTCGATTGCCGCGGATGAACACCTTCGTCAGCGATCCTCGGGTCTCCGGCGGGGGCAGAATCTTCGCGGGCGTCAGCAGCATGTCGTTGTCCTTGAGGACGACGCCACGGTCCGGTCGGCTCTTGATGATGTCATCGAGCTCGACGCCGAACATTGCCAGCAGCTTCGTCGAGGGGATCCCCGCCGCCTTGACCTTTTCCGGATGAACTTTCATCAACCCGTCCACTGTCAATCCGACCGACGCGGTGACCGTGAACGGCACGCTGATGCCTTTGTGCAGCGTGCCGCGCTGCACGAGATAGCCGTTCTCGAAGGTGACGCGAAGGTTCGACAGGGAGGACCCCTGATAGTCGAACGCTCGATTGACGAGCGCGGTCAGGCTGGCTGGATCGATGGCCACCTCGGCGTCGGTGATCTCGAGTCGGAACGAGCGCAAATCGTCGAAGACGGGGATCTGACCGGGCTTCTGCGGCCGCAGGTTGCCGTGCAGCCAGGCGATTTCCAGTACCGCATCATCCGACACGTGCAGTCGGACGTTCCGCATGTCGTAGCCAACTGGACCATCCGGCGGCGACGGCGCCAGACCAACCGCCGCAGCCAAAGCTAAGAGAAGAAGGATGCGCACGTCACAACCACGCGCAACAGCGATGCCATCGTCCGCGCACGGCTGACCTTGGACACTCGATTGTCCCGCCCCGGTCCTCGACCCTCGGTCTTCGACCCTACGCCACCTTCCGGAGAATGAGGCACTTCAGGTAGTACGTCTCCGGAACGGTGATGAGAATCGGGTGATCGCGTGCCTGGGTCCGCTTCTCCACGAGCGCCATCTCGGCGCGGGCATCGATCGCGGCCGACGCCACCACGTCGAGGAAGGCGGCTTCCCCGATGTTGTACGAGCAACTGCACGTAATCAGGAATCCGCCCGGGCGGAGGAGCTTGAGCGCGCGCAGGTTGATCTCTTTGTAGCCGGCGATCGCCTTGGCCACCGAAGCCTTGTTCTTGGCGAAGGCCGGAGGATCGAGAACGATCGTGTCGAAGCTGCTTCCGGTGCGCTCCAGCTCACGCAGCTCGTCGAACACATTCATCGCCCGCGCCTCGATGTTGGTGAGGCCGTTGCGGGTTGCGTTCTCACGAATCCGCTGGACGGCCTCCGCGGAAATGTCCACCGCCAGGACCGACTCGCAGCCGGGGGCGAGCGCCAGCGCGAATCCACCGTTGTAGCTGAACGCGTCGAGCAGCCTGCCGCGGGCGTAGTGTGCCGCGGCGGCGCGATTTTCCCGCTGGTCGAGGAAGAGACCCGTTTTCTGCCCGCGCCACGGATCAATCCGATAGTGCACGGCCCCTTCGCGGACGTCGATCGTTTCCGGCACGGTCCCGTGCAGGACGTCGACCCGCTGATCGAGCCCCTCGAGCAGTCGGACTCGCGGATCGTTTCGGGCGAGGATGCCTGCGGGCTTCGCCACCTCGACCAGGGCGCTGGTGATATCGGTGAGGTACCGATCCACGGCCTGCGACAACGCCTGCACCACCAGGTAGTCGCCGTAGCGGTCGACGATCAGCGACGGCAGCCGATCCGCCTCGCCGTGGACGAGACGAAACGCGGTGGCATCGATCGCGAGCTCGTCGCGATAGCGGATGGCGTTTGCCAACCGGTCGCGCCAGAAGCTCTCGCCCACTTCCTGCGACTCGTACGCAACCATCCGGATGGCGATCTCCGATCGATCGCTGAAGAACGCCCACCCGATCGTTCGGGCACGCGACCCGATCACCTCGACGATGTCTCCCGCGGCGGCGGCGACTTTAGTGACGTCGCTGCGGTAGACCCAGGGATGACCGGCGCGAACCCGCTCTTCGCCGCGCCGCGAAATCGTGACGGTTGGCATACCGTATAATCCTTTACCATGCGAATCGCCATCGGCGCCGACCACGCCGGCTTTTTGCTGAAGCAGCACATCATCGGATTGCTCGAACGGCTCGGCCATGAGGTCGACGACCGCGGCACCAACAGCGAGACGCCGGTCGACTATCCGCCGATCTGCGCCGAGGTGGCTCGCCTGGTGGCCAGCGCCAAAGCCGACCGCGGCATTGTCATCGGCGGCAGCGGACAGGGCGAGCAGATTTCGGCTAACAAGATCCACGGCATTCGCGCGGCGCTGTGCAACGATCTCTACACCGCGCGGCTCTCCCGTCAGCACAACGACGCCAACGTCCTGTCGATGGGCGGCCGCATCGTTGGTTTCGGGCTCGCCGACGAGGTCGTCACCGTGTGGCTGAGGACGCCCTTCGAGGGCGGACGGCACCAGCGTCGCCTCGATCAGATTCACGCGCTCGAACAGTAACAGGACACGGTATTTATGGGCTCGACGACCGATACTCCTTCGCGCTGGCGCAAGCTGGCCGCCACCGACCCCGACATCGCTCAGGCCATCGCGCACGAGCGCCATCGCCAGAACAGCGGCCTCGAGCTGATCGCCTCCGAGAACTTCGTCAGCCAGGCCGTGCTCGACGCCGCAGGCTCGGTTCTGACCAACAAGTACGCCGAGGGCTATCCGGGCAAACGCTATTACGGCGGCTGCGAATTCGTGGACGTCGCCGAATCGTTGGCCATCTCGCGCGCGAAAGAATTGTTCGGCGCCGAGCACGCCAACGTGCAGCCGCACTCCGGCGCGCAGGCCAACATGTCGGTCTACTTCGCGCTGCTCCAGCCGGGGGACACCGTGCTCGGCATGAACCTGGCGCACGGCGGTCATCTCACCCACGGGCATCCGCTCAACTTTTCGGGCAAGCTGTACACGATTGTTCCGTACGGCGTGCGCAAAGACGACGAGCGCATCGACTACGAGGAGCTGGAGCGTCTCGCGCACCAGCACAAGCCCAAGATGATCATGGTCGGCGCGAGCGCCTATCCTCGGATCATCGACTTCCCCCGAATTGCGGCGGTCGGCGCCGCGGTCGGGACGCCGGTCGTCACCGACATGGCGCACATCGCCGGGCTCGTGGCAGCCAAGGTTCATCCCAGCCCGATTCCGCACTCCGATTTCGTGACCACGACCACGCACAAGACGTTGCGAGGTCCGCGTGGCGGGATGGTCCTGTGCCGCGCCAAGTACGCCAAGGATCTGGACCGGTCCCTGTTCCCCGGGATCCAGGGCGGCCCGTTGATGCACATCATCGCGGCCAAGGCGGTCTGCTTGAAGGAAGCGATGGAACCGGGCTTCGTCGAGTACCAGCAGCAGATCGTGACCAACGCACGCCGGTTGGCATCGGCATTGACCGATTCCGGATTCCGGCTGGTCAGCGGCGGCACCGACAACCACTTGATGCTCGTCGACGTGTTCTCTCGCGGGATCACCGGGAAGGCAGCGGAAGCGGCCCTCGGCAGAGCGGGCATCACCGTCAACAAGAACGCCATCCCGTTCGACCAGAATCCTCCGATGGTAGCCAGCGGCGTCCGCATCGGCACGCCGGCGATTACCAGCCGCGGCATGCGCGAGCCGGAAATGGATCGCATCGCCGAGTTCATCACTCGCGTGCTGGCCTCGCCCGATGACGATGGCGCGATCGGTCAGGTGCGGACAGAGGTCGAGGCGCTGTGCCGGAAGTTCCCGTTGTACCCCGAGGAGTGACGCCAGGCCCTGTGGCGACACCGCTGCATTCGGCGGTCGACGCCGTGTTCTCGCCCGGTGGCGCGCTCTCGGGCGTGATGGAAGGATTTGAGGCCCGTCCGGCACAGCTGAAAATGGCGGCGGCCGTCGCCGACGTGTTCAGCGACAAAGGGGTCCTCCTCGTCCAGGCGGGAACCGGCACCGGGAAGACAATCGCCTACCTGATTCCAGCCATCCTCAGTCGTCAGCGTGTTCTGGTCTCGACCGGGACGAAGAATCTCCAGGAACAGATTTTCTTCAAGGACCTGCCGGTGCTGCGCCAGGCGCTCGGCATTCCGTTCTCGGCCACCTACATGAAAGGGCGGGCAAATTATCTGTGCCTGCACCGATTCGAGGCGTTGCGCCAGAGCCCGGCGATCAGGTCCCGCGACGAAGCCTCGGCGATCGAGACGATCGACGAATGGTCGCGCCGCACGGAAACCGGCGATCGCGCGGAGATCGAGGACCTTCCCGAGGATCTGCCGTTGTGGCCGGAAATCGCCGCCACCAGCGAAAACTGTCTCGGCGCGGACTGCCCTCGATTCAACGACTGTTTCGTGACGCGGATGCGCCAGCGCGCCGCCGAATCAGATGTCGTCATCGTCAACCACCATCTGCTCTGTGCGGACGCCGCGGTACGCCAGAGCGCGTTCGGCGAAGTCATCCCCTCCTGCCGTTACGCTATCGTCGACGAGGCGCACCAGCTCGAAGACGTAGCCACCCAGTATTTCGGGATCGCGGTCAGCAACTATCGTGTGGACGAGCTCGCCCGCGATGCGGAGCGCGTTCTGGTCGGCAACCTCGCCGGTGATCGTGAGCGCGAAGACGATCTCCGCGGCGACATCGAACGCCTGCGCAGTGACGCGCGGATCTTCTTCTCGGCGCTGCAGATGATGCGCTTCGAGGGAGGACTGGGGGCGGAGAATCGTCTGCGCGTGAGCGCTTCGATGCTGGACCGCGGCAACGTCGATGCCGGCGGCCTGGTCCGCGCGCTCGAGGCGATGGAGGCGACGATTGCCCTGACCAAGGAGGCCCCGGAGGATCTCCTCGCCATCGCGCGGCGGGCCAGCGAGCTGCGTAAGGATGTCGGATTCCTCACCCGCGCCAGCGACGAAGGCTTCGTCTATTACCTCGAGATTCGCGGGCGTGGCGTGTTCCTGCGGGCCTCGCCGATCGACGTCTCGGAGATCGTTCGCGAGCTGCTGCTCGATCGGATGGACGCGACCGTGCTCACGTCGGCGACGCTGAGCGTCGACGGATCGTTCGCCTATATCCGCGGCCGGCTGGGCATCCGGCACGCCGAGGAGTGCCTGCTCCCGTCCGAGTTCGACTATCGCCGCCAGTCCATCCTCTATCTGCCCAAGCGCATGCCGGATCCGCGGTCACCACAGTTCGTCACGGCTGCGGGACGGGAAGTCGTCGAGATTCTGAAGCGCACGCAAGGGCGCGCGTTCGTGCTGTTCACGAGTTACGCGAATCTCCGTCAGGTCCATCAGCTGGCGGCGGCCGAGCTGACGTTTCCAATCCTGATTCAGGGCTCGGCGCCGAGAACGGCGCTGTTGCGCGACTTCAGGACCACGCCCCACGCGGTGCTGTTTGCGACCGCCAGCTTCTGGCAGGGCGTGGACGTCATCGGTGAGGCGCTGAGCTGCGTGATCATCGACAAGCTGCCGTTCGCGTCTCCCGGCGACCCGATCACGGCGGCGAGGATCCAGGCGATCAACGCGGAAGGCGGCTCAGCGTTCGGCGAGTACCAGATTCCGCTGGCGATTCTGGCGCTGCAACAGGGACTGGGACGGCTGATCCGCCATCGACAGGATCGCGGCGTGCTGGCCATCCTCGATCCCCGACTGAAGACGATGGGCTACGGGGCGCGGTTCCTGGCGTCGCTGCCCGCGGCGCCGGTGACGCAGGACATCGACGCGATCGACCGGTTCTTCGATCATGCCTGAGGCCGCACATTCCCAGCGGTCGGCGATCGCGCGACCGATCCTGAAATGGGCCGGCGGCAAGCGGCAGTTGCTGCCCGCGCTGCGACCGTTCTATCCCGTCCGCTTTCACCGCTATTACGAGCCGTTCGTCGGCAGCGGCGCGGTGTTCCTCGACCTGCACAATGCCGGGGCGCTCGATGGCCACGACGTCCGTCTCTCCGACATCAACCCGGACGTCATCGGGTGTTACCTGGCGGTCCGCGATGCGCCCCGTGAGGTGATCGGCTGGCTGCGAAAGCTGGAAGCGGCGCACGCGGCGGACGGTACCGAACACTTCTATCGGATTCGCGACGGCGAGTTCAATCCGGTCCGAAAAAGGATTCTTCAGAGCCGCAACCCGCTGGCAAAGTACACCCCCAAGCTCGCGGCCATGCTGATCTACTTGAACCGTACCGGCTATAACGGGCTGTTCCGCGTGAACGCCAGCGGCGGCTTCAACGTGCCGGCGGGCCGATACGTTCGACCGCGGATCTGCGACGAAGAGAACCTGACGCTGTGGAGCGTTGCCCTGCAGCGTCCCGGCCTGACCCTGGCCGTGTCCTCGTTCGATGATGCGCTCGCCCGCGTGCAGGCTGACGATTTCGTGTATCTCGATCCGCCCTACGCGCCGCTCAGCGCGACCGCCAGGTTCACCGCGTACCATGCGGCCGGCTTCGGTCAGAAGGACCAGGAACGACTGCAGCAGACGGTCATCGACCTCGCGTCGCGCGGTGCCTCAGTCCTGCTCAGCAATTCGGCGTCCCCCGAAATCGAGCGTCTCTATGGCCGCGACTCGCCCGCACACCATGCAGGGCTCGAGGCCCGCCGCGTGCCAGCTCGCCGCGCGATCAATTCACAGGGCGCAAGCCGGGGACCGGTCGATGAATATCTCATTACCAACGTGAGCGGGGGCCCGATCGCGGCGGACGGCCGGCTGCGATGATTCGAGCTCGGCCAGAGCCGGCGCGCCGCGCGGCGCAACTCGTTGTAAACTAAGCCAGCAATTTTCATTTCGAATGGAGGGGTTATGACGGGCGCCACCATCCGCCGGACCCTCGTGACTTGTGCGCTGGCCCTCGGCCTGGCGTGGGTCGCGGTGCCGGCGTCTGCGCAGAGCGGACAGGTCAAGGGCAAGGTCGTCGATGACAAGGGCCAGCCGGTCGAAGGAGCCAAAATCTCGATTGTGAACGTCGAGATGAGTGGCCGAAAGCTGGAGACGAAGACCAACAAGAAGGGTGAATTCATCCAGATCGGCCTGCAGCCGGGCAAGTACACGATTACCGCCGAGAAGGGCACCCTGACCCAGACCCATGACGTCCAGGTGCACCTGGACATGGCCGAGGTGAACTTCACGCTGGCGGCGGGCCAGGGCGGCGGCCAGATCTCGAAGGAAGACGCCGCCAAGCAGCAGGCCCAGAACGCGGCAATTCGAAAGTCGTTCGACGATGGCGTGGCGCTGACCAATGAGGGCAAGAACGAGGAAGCCATCGCCAAGTTCAACGAAGTGATCGCGGCGGCGCCCAAGTGCGCCGAGTGCTACGCGAACATCGCCACCGTCTATGGCCGCATGAAGGACTACGACAAGGCCGAGGCCGCGTTCAAGAAGGCGATCGAGGTCAAGCCGGACTTCGCCGAGGCGTACAACGGTCTCTCCACTGTCTACAACGCCGAAAAGAAGTTCGACCTGGCGGCCGAAGCCAGCGCCCAGGCTATGAAGCTGATGGGCACGCCCGCCACGGGTGGAGCGCCCGGCGGAGGGGTCACCGCTGGTGCCACGTTCAACCAGGGGGTCATCCTCTGGAACGCCGGCAAGATTCCGGAGGCCAAGGCACAGTTCGAGCAGGCCGTGAAGCTCGATCCGAACATGGCCGAGGCGCACTACTGGCTCGGCATGGCGTTCGTGAATGCGGGCAATACCGCGGAAGCGAAGCCGCACTTCGAGACGTATCTGAAGCTGGCGCCGACGGGACAATACGCGGAGACCGCCAAGAGCATCGTCTCGTCGATCAAGTAGCGGTTCGCGCCCGACATTACCGGGCTCATCGCAGGCGCTGCGGTGAGCCCGAGTTTCTTCCTGTGGATCTCAACGAGAGCATCGCCGCGAACCTCGCCCACGTGCGTGAGCGAATCGCCGCGGCGGCCAGGAATGCCGGTCGCCGCCCCGCCGAGGTGACCCTCGTGGCAGTCTCGAAGACGTTCGGACTCGATGCCGTGCACGCTGCCT
The DNA here is from genome assembly GCA_963771415.1 of uncultured Acidobacteriota bacterium. Taxonomy (GTDB): domain Bacteria; phylum Acidobacteriota; class Vicinamibacteria; order Vicinamibacterales; family 2-12-FULL-66-21; genus CAWAZT01. Next base: position 152,929 of record CAVYTI010000004.1, read on the forward strand.
ACCTCGCCGGCCAGCGGGCGTTCGGCGAGAACAAGGTCCAGGAGGGTCTGCAGAAAATCGCCACCAGCACCGATACGGGGATCGCGTGGCATCTCATCGGCCACCTCCAATCGAACAAGGCCAGGAAGGCCGGTGGCGCGTTCGCCGCCATCCATTCGATCGACTCGGTGGATCTGCTCCACAAGGTGGATGCGGCGGCCGGCGAAGCAGGCACTACGCCGGACGTGCTGATACAAGTGGATCTGGCGGGAGAGACGACCAAGTTTGGCGCTCCCGAAGCCGACGTCGAGAGCATCGTCAGGGCCTCGGATGAATGCCAGGCCGCGCGGCTCGTTGGCCTGATGGCGCTGCCGCCCTGGTCCGAGGAGGCCGAGCGGGCGCGCCCGTACTTCCGGCGCCTTCGCGAGCTCCGCGACCGGCTCGTCGATGCCGGCGCCGAGCCCACCCGCCTGCGCGAGCTGTCGATGGGCATGAGCCACGATTACGCGGTAGCGATAGAGGAAGGGGCCACGCTCGTTCGCGTCGGCACTGCAATTTTCGGTAAACGAACAGTGAGGACCTGATGTTCGAACGCACCAATCAACCGCGACCGACGACGGACGATCCGGCGGCGCCGCAGCCGCCGGAACGGGTCATGCGGATCAGCCCGCTCGACATGCGTCAGCAACGGTTTCGCACGGCGCTGCGCGGCTACGATCGTACCGAGGTCGTGGCCTTCCTCACCGAGGCGGCCGACGACTACGAGCACGCGCTTCGCGAGATCGATCGCATGCGCGGCGATCTCGCACGCATGGAGTCGCTCCTCGGCGAGCACCGCGATCGCGAAGCCAACCTGCGCAACACGATGCTGACGGCGCAGCGGCTCTCGGACGAAATCAAGGAGTCGGCGCAGAACGAATCCAAGCTGATCGTGCGGGAAGCACAGGGACGCGCGGACCTGTTGATCCAGAAGGCGCAGGGCCGCCTCGAGGAGATCGATCGCGATATCAACGAGCTCCGCCTGCGGCGGCGCGACGTCGAAGGATCGCTCGAGGCCTCGATCCAGTCGCTCTACCGCGCCCTGGAATTCATCCGCGACCAGGATCAGAATCGGCCGGAGGAGAAGGTCCTGCTGCACCGTCCGCGGCAGGCTGACGCCGCCGCGCCCCCCGGACGGCCCCTCGACACCTTCGAGGATGAGCGCAAAGCCGGGAGCTGATCAGGGTCCGGTCGCGTGCAACGCGACCGGGGCCGTCCTCGTCACCGTGCGAGTCATCCCGCGCTCCCGCCAGACCCGCATCGACGGAGTCCGCAACAACGCGGTGCTCGTCCGCCTCGCGGCGGCACCGGTCGATGGAGCGGCCAACGACGCGCTGCTCGAGTTGCTGGCCGACATCCTCGAGTGCTCGCGCCGCCAGCTGCGCCTCGTCTCGGGTGAACGCTCCCGCGACAAATCCATCCAGGTCGACGGCATTCCGTCGGAAATCGTCGCCCGCCGCCTGCTCACGGCACCCTGATCGCAGAAGATGGTGATCATTCGCCACCTCCGGCAGTTGGTGGCCTGCGCGGGACGCGGGCCGCGCCGGGGATCGGGCCAGCGCGATGCCCCGATCCTCACCGACTCCGCGATCGCCGCCGACGGCCATCGCATCCTGTTCGTCGGACGTGACGAGGAGTTGCCGCACGAGATCGCCAACCGCAGTGACGCCGAACAGCTCGACGGACGCGGCCTCTCCGCGGTCCCTGGCTTCGTCGATGCGCACACCCACGCCGTGTTCGCCGGCGATCGTCGCGACGAGCTGCGCCGTCGCCTGGCCGGCGCCAGCTACGCCGAGATCGCTGCGACCGGGGGAGGAATCGTCGCAACGGTGGGCGCCACTCGGAGGGCCAGTGAGGACGAGCTGATCGCGAGCACACGAACCAGGCTCGACGAGATGCTGGCGTGCGGCACGACGACCGCCGAGGTCAAAAGCGGATATGGACTCGACGTGGAGACCGAGCTCAAGATGCTGAAAGCGCTCGGACGACTCGGCGCGTCGCATCCGGTCGAGATTGTGCCGACCTTCATGGGGGCGCACGAGATTCCCGTCGACTATCGCAGCCGCCGCGACGACTACGTCCGCCTCGTGATCGATCGGATGATTCCCGCTGTCGCCTCGGCCGGCCTGGCGGAGTGGTGTGACGTGTTCTGCGAGACCGGCGTCTTCAGCCCCGACGAATCACGGGCGATTCTCGAAGCCGGGGCCAGGCATGGCCTCAAGCCACGTATCCATGCCGACGAGCTCGGCCCGAGTGGCGGCTCGATCGTCGCGGCCGACGTCGGCGCGCGATCCGCTGACCACCTCATCTTCGTGCCCGCGGCGGGAATCGCGAGGATGGCAGCCGCCGGCGTCGTCGCCACCCTTCTGCCGATTGCGTCGCTGTATCTGAAAATAGGACGGTTCGCGCCGGCGCGCGCCTTGATCGACGCGGGAGTGCCCGTCGCTCTCGCGACCGACGTCAATCCGGGGGGAGGCTTTTCCCCGTCGATGCCGTTCGCGATGACGCTCGGCTGTTTCGCGATGGGGCTGACCTTCGAGGAAGCGCTCGTGGCGGCGACCATCAACGGCGCCCATTCGCTCGACCGCGCCGATACGGTCGGCAGCCTCGAGCCAGGCAAGCAGATGGACGTCGTACTCGTCGCGGGAGATGCCATCGACCTCATTCGGGTGGGAGTTCCATCGATTGCCGGCGTCATCAAGCGTGGCCGGCTGGTGTACGGCGGGCTCGACGGATCGAGACGACCTCTATGAAGCTGACCGATCTCACCGTAGGCAACCTTGTCGCGGCGTTTCAATCGTCGGCGCCGGTTCCCGGCGGCGGATCAGCGTCCGCCCTCGCCGGCGCGGTCGGCGCAGCGCTCCTGAGTATGGTCGCCGGCCTGCCCAAACATCTCGCCGACACCCAGGAAGACCGTGCGCGCCTGGCGGAAGCGGGCTCGCTGTGCGCAAAGGCCTCGCAGGGCCTGACCGCGCTGATCGATCGTGACAGCGAGGCCTACGAAGAGGTGATGGCGGCCTACCGCCGCCCGAAGGCGACGGACGAGGAGAAGGCCGGCCGCACGGCGGCTATTCAGGCCGCCTTGAAGGTGGCCACGGCGGCGCCGCTCGACGTGATGCGCTCGTGCGCCGCCGCGCTCGAGCAGGCGGTCGTGGTGGCGTCGATCGGCAATCCTTCCGCGTCGAGCGACGTTCTGGTTGGCATCGAGCTCCTCGTGGCCGGCCTGAAGGGGGCGAAGGCCAACGTCGAGATCAACCTGGGGAGCATCAAGGACGCGTCTTACGTTGAGCACGCCAGGTCGGACGTCATCGAATTCGAACGCGGAGCGAGCCACGAGGCGGAGGCTGCGCGCGCGCGGCTGACACCCTGATTCATCACGGATCTACAACCGCGGGAAGATCATTTCGCTGCTCGATGCGATCCCCTCGATGGACGTGACCGAGCGCACCCGTGTCGACGCTCTGCTGATGTGGGTCAGCAGCATCTGCCTGCTGCACCAGAGGCTGGGCCTGGCGCAGCCTCGGGCTGCGCTCGTGGGAACGTCCTAGTGTCCGACGACGTTGAACTGCCAGGGCCGTCGGTAGCCGGGCAGGATTTGCAGCTGTTCGACGTACGAGGCGCTGATGGTCAGGCCGCCGCCGGCGCGATCGATGGTGACGAAGGTGGGATCGAGCGGGACGCTGTTGTCTCGGGCGATTTGCATCACCTTGTCCCGGAGCGCGTCGTCCGGCTTGGTGCCGGCGAAGAGGACCGTCTCGCTCACCGCGTCCTTGAAATTCTGGTAGTGGATCCAGACGAGCCCTACCCGCACCGTCGCATTTGCGATCAGCAGGATCACCGCGAGGCTGAACAGCCGTCGAATCACGTCATCGAATCTGGTGGAAGAGCCGCTCCCAGCGCGTCTTGGTGAAGAAATGCAGCACGACCGACCCGAGTCGCTTCACCGATGCGCCCAGACCCTCATCGAGATAGTCTTCACGCCCCGACTCATAGGACCAGTAGATCAGCAACGCCTTGCCCTTGATGTTCGCGCGCGGCAGGAAGCCCCAGTAGCGACTGTCCTGCGAATTGTCGCGGTTGTCGCCCATCACGAAATAGGAATCCGGCGGGACCGTTCGCGCCGGGTAGTTCTCGCGCAGATCCGATGAGGTGACTTCCTGGAACTCGCTCGGTGGGGGCGTCAGGAAGTGCACGTACGGCTCGTCGAGCGGTTTGCCGTTGATGTAGATCTTCTTGTTGCGCAGCTCGATCGACTCGCCCGGCAAGCCAATCACGCGCTTGATGAAGTCCCGCTCGGGCTCGTCCGGGTACTTGAACACCACGATGTCGCCGCGGCGTGGGTTCCTGACCGGCAGGAGGGCGCGGCCGATCGCCAGCGGCGTCGGACCGAAGACGAACTTGTTGACCAGGAGATGATCGCCGATCAGCAGGTTGTTCTCCATCGAACCGGTCGGGATCTTGAAGGCCTGGACGACCCAGGTTCGGACGAACAGCGCGAGGATCACCGCGATCACGATCGATTCGAAGTACTCGCGGACGACGGATTTCTTGAAGGTCGTGGTCATTCCTGGCCAACTTTCAGGACAGCCAGGAAGGCTTCCTGAGGGATCTCGACACGGCCGACGCGCTTCATCCGCTTCTTGCCTTCCTTCTGCTTCTCGAGCAGCTTGCGCTTTCGCGAGATGTCGCCGCCGTAGCACTTGGCGAGCACGTTCTTCCGCATCGCCTTGACGGATTCGCGCGCGATGATCCGGCTGCCAACTGCCGCCTGAATCGCGACCTCGAACATCTGCCGCGGAATCAGCTCACGCATCTTCGCGGCCAATAGCCGGCCGCGCGTGTAGGCCGTGTCGCGGTGGACGATGATCGACAGCGCATCGACCGGCTCGCCGTTGACCAGGATGTCGAACTTGACCAGCGGGGACTCCCAGTATCCGGTCACATGATAGTCGAGCGACGCATAGCCACGCGAAATCGTCTTCAGCCGGTCGTAGAAGTCCAGGACCACCTCGTTAAAGGGCATCTCGTAGGTGATGAGGACGCGATCGATCGCCAGATACTCGAGCCCCTTCTGGATGCCTCGCTTCTCCTGGCAGAGCTCCAGAATGCCGCCAACATGGGCCGATGGCGTCAGGATCATCGCGGTGATGATCGGCTCTTCGATCTCTGCGATTCGGCCGGCGTCCGGCAGCTTCGCCGGGGTGTCGATCTCCTGGACGACTGGCCATCGGTGGTCGTGACCCGGTACAGAACGCCTGGCGCTGTCGTGATCAGGTCGATGTTGAACTCGCGCTCGAGCCGCTCCTGGACGATCTCCATGTGGAGCAAGCCGAGGAACCCGCAGCGGAAGCCGAACCCGAGCGCGGCCGACGTTTCCGGATCGAAATGGAACGACGCGTCGTTCAGCCGCAGCTTCTCGAGCGCGTCGCGCAGCTCCGGATACTCGCTGCCTTCGACGGGATACAGACCGGCGAACACCATCGGCTTCATTTCCTTGAAGCCGGGAAACGGCTGCGAGGGTCGGATTGCGCGGCCTCGGTGATCGTGTCGCCGATCTGCGCGTCGCTCACGGTCTTGATACCGGCAAAGATGAAGCCGACTTCCCCGACGCCCAGCTCGTCGACCGCCTGCGGCTTTGGGCGAGAACGTGCCCACCTGTTCGACGTGGTACTCCTGCCCCTTCGCCATGAACCGGATCTTCATGTCCCGCTTGGACGCGCCGTCGATCACGCGCGTCAGGATGATGACGCCGCGATACGCGTCGTACCACGAATCGAAGATCAGCGCCTTCAGCGGCGCGTCCGGCTCACCCGTCGGCGGCGGCAGCCGATGCACGATCGCCTCGAGAATCTCGTGGACGCCGGTGCCTTCCTTGGCGCTCGCGAGAATCGCACCGCTGGCATCGAGGCCGACAATATCCTCGATCTGGCGCTTGGCCTCGTCGGGCTGCGCGCCAGGCAGATCGATCTTGTTGATGACCGGAATGATGTCGAGATTGTTCTCGACCGCGAGGTAGGCATTGGCGAGCGTCTGCGCTTCCACTCCCTGCGACGCGTCGACGATCAGGAGCGCGCCTTCCACGCGGCGAGGGACCGCGTCACCTCGTACGAGAAGTCGACATGCCCGGGCGTGTCGATCAGATTGAGCACATATGTCTCACCATCGTCCGCCTTGTAGGTGAGCCGGACCGCATGAGCCTTGATCGTGATGCCACGCTCGCGCTCGAGGTCCATCGTATCGAGAACCTGGGCTTCCATCTCCCGCGGCTGGAGCGCGCCGGTGAGCTCGAGGAAGCGGTCCGCGAGCGTGCTCTTGCCGTGGTCGATATGGGCGATGACGGAGAAGTTGCGGATGTAACGCTGGTTCATGCGGCTGGTAACAGCAAATTATAGCATCCGCTGGAGTTGTTCGCGGAGAGAGGGCCGGGGGTCCGAGGTCCGAGGTCCGATTCGAATCTGAATTCTCAGCGCGACGCCGGTCGCGTGACGGACCGATCGCGCTCGGCCCTGGCCTTGCCGACCATGTCCTTCACTTCCTTCATGAGCGTCGGCACGTGATACGGCACGCCGTCCTTGATCGTCCATTCGATGCCGCCACCGTGGACGCTCCCTACCTTCGGGTCGCCGGGCTTGATCAGGCCTGAATAGTTGTCGATCACCTGGCCTTCGTAGGTCATGAGATCAGTGCCGTACGGGTTGAGGAGGTGCAGGTTCTGCAGCGGGTTGCCGTTGACGACGAGAATGTCGGCGACGAAACCGGTGCGAAGCCGCCCGATCTTGTCCTGCAGGCCGAGCACTTTCGCCCCCTCGACCGTGGCGTGCCTGATGACTTCCAGCGGCTGGAAGCCTGCTTCCTGATGCAGCTCCAGCTCGCGAATCGTTCCGAAGCCGTAGAGCGATCCGTACAGATACCCGGCGTCGTCGCCGATGGTGATGGTGCCCCCTTTGAGGCCGAACTCGCGGAGAGCCGCCATCCACACTTCGTAGTTCTTCCGCCAGCGGGCCTCCTGGGTCGCCGTCCACCCGAACCAGAAGGTCGCGTGCCGCTCCAGGCTCGGTTTGTAGTACTCCTCGAGGGACGGATGCAGGTAGTCCTTGTACCAGGGAAGGTTCTGAGCGCGCACGAGATCGCGGGTCGCCTCGTAGGTCGACATGGTCGGGCTCCAGGCGACTCCTTTCGCGACCATGTCGTCGAGAAGCGCGGAGAGCTTCTCGTGATTGAGATTCGACTGCGTGTACAACTCACCGGCGCGCCCGAAACGATGAATCTCGTTGGCGAGGTTCATCTCGGGTGGGAAATCCTGGATGCCGTCGAGCGCGGCGTCGGCGATGCCGTAGAAGTGCTCGATGCAGTTGACCCCGTCGTCGACGAAGTCGCGCGCGGTGGCTTCACCGACCGCGATGTGAACGGTAGTCGGCAGCCCGACCTTCTTCGCCTCTTCGATGGCGGCCGCGGCTTGATCGCGGTCCATCGGTCCGATCAGCTTGATGCCGTCGGCCCCCCGCTCCTTCGCCGCACGCACCAGGGCGCGGAGCTCCGCCGGAGTGCCGCTGAACGCCTGGCCCGCCTGAACGAGATCCCGCAGCATGGGATACAGCACGATTCGTGGCGCCACGATCTTGTGCGCCGCGCTCTCGGCGCGCCACTGTTTGGTCTTCTCGAAGACACCGCCAACCTCCCGCGCCGTGGTGACACCTGAGGCGAGGTACAGGTTGCGCTCGTATTGAATCGGAATCGGACCGACGCGCTCCTCGTGCCAGTGCATGTGCGTATTGACGATGCCGGGCATGAGGTACTTGCCGGCGCCATCGATGACCGCGGTGGCCTCTGGCCACTTCTCGGCGGTGGCGTTACCCATCCGTGTAATCGTGCCGTTCTCGACGAGGACGTCGAGCGGACCCGAGGCGGGAACTCCGGTACCCGGGATGACCATCGCACCGCGAATCAGCAGGCGTCCCGACTCGCGCGCGTGCACTGCGGGCGTGGCGTTCGCCGCCGGCGCCTGCCCTCGCGGCGAATCTGCACAAACGACGGCTGCACCGCACAACAGGGTCGCGACGGCAACGCGCCTCATGGCTGGGATGGTCATGCAAGGCTCCTGAGGGCGCGGCCACCGAGTCATTCGGCGTCTGCGCCCGATTCCAGCGGATTGTATGCTCGATTGCGACGGGATCGGTCGGGCGGGCTGTCTGACTATCGGTCCGGCCCTCAACGGCATGGACCACCTCGGTTGGCCCGGCGTGCGGCGACAGGGTCGTGTCGATCCGCAGCCCCGATCACGTGGAAGTCGTCGTCCGAGAAGAGCGGGGTGTTGTGGCGTGCCCGCGGATCAGCGCTGATCCAGCGGGACGAACGACTGTGGGTACTGCGGACCGATGTAATCGGTGCGCGGGCGGATCAGGCGGTTGTTCGCGTACTGCTCGAGGCAATGCGCCGTCCAGCCCGAGACACGGCTGACCGCGAAAATCGGGGTGAACAGGTCGATAGGAATGCCCAACGTGTAGTACGTGGACGCGGAGTAGAAATCCACGTTGGGATACAGCTTCTTCTCGCCGGTAACCAGTTTCTCGATGCGCTGCGACATGTCGAACCAGCGCGAATTCCCCTGGCGCTCGCCGAGCTCCTTCGACATCCGGCGGAGATGGGTGGCGCGCGGATCCTCGGTGCGGTAGACGCGGTGCCCGAAACCGGGAATCTTGACCTTGCGGGCCAGCCGCCCGCGGATGGCCTCGTCAACGCGATCGGGCGACGCGTCCTGGCCGATGTCGATCAGCAGCCGCATCACATCCGCGTTGGCGCCGCCGTGCAGCGGTCCCTTCAGCGCCCCGATTGCTCCGACGATAGCCGAGTACAGATCGGTGAGGGTCGCCGCCGCGACGCGGGCCGCGAACGTCGAGGCATTCAGCTCGTGATCGGCGTGCAACACGAGCGCGATGTCGAAGGCGCGTGCGGCCAGCGCGCTCGGTCGGTCACCCGTCAGCATGTAAAGGAAGTTCGCGGCGTGCCCGAGCGCGGGGTCGGGCTGGATCGGTCCACCGCCAGCCTGCAGCCGGCCGTAGGTGGCCACCAGGCTCGCGATCTGCGCAGTGAGTCGTACCGCCTTCCGATAATTCGCCTGCTGCGAACCGTCGGCAGTCTCCGGATCGAACTGTCCCAGCACCGAGGTCAGCGTCCGCAGCGAGTCCATCCCGTCGGACGCCGGCAGCTGCTTCATCAGGCGGAGGACCGGCTCCGATACCGGTCTCGCCGCCGTCAGCTGCGACTGGAGATCTCCCAATTCGGCGCGGTCGGGCAGACGGCCGTGCCACAGCAGATAACAGACCTCCTCGAACGAGGCGCCGCGCGCCAGGTCGTGGATGTCGTAGCCGTAGTAGGCCAGCACGCCGCGGTCGCCGTCGAGATAACAGATCGACGACGTTGCCGCGACGACGTCTTCGAGACCAGCTTTAGGTTTGGGAGTGCCAACAGCCACGGGGGGATTCTATCAATTCGGCTTGGGCCAGGCTCTGGCGACGGGGCGCAGCGCTGGTTCGAGGCCAGAGCCGGAAGCCGACGGCGTCTACTTGGCGATTTCCGGCGCCATTTCGTCTTCTCCGGAAAACTGCTGGAAGATCGAGAGCAGGCCGGTGTACAGGAAGCCGATCTGGAAGAGCATCAGGAACGGCACCGTGCCGTAGATCTGATTCATCAAAGCGTAAAACACGGTGCCGGTGAAGTACAGGCCGAGACCCAGCTCGATGATCGGCTGAACGCCGACGGTCTGGTGGTACTTCTTCCCCACCCACTCGTCCCCCTCGCGCTCGATGCCGTACTTCGGGGTGCGCGTGAACTCGCTCTGACGGCCGAAGATCGCCTCGAGGACCGCCCTGGTGTTGTTGACGCACAGGCCGATGCCAATCGACATGAGGAATGGCAGGTACTTCAGGCGGGAGCGCCAGTCGGGATACAGCTCGCGCTGCGAAACGATGTAGAAGTTACAGACGGACAACGTCGCGGCGGCGAAGAGCGGAATGTCGATCAGTAGCATCTCCGTCCAACCCATGTTGTAGCGGACGTACATCGCTGGGAACATCAGGATCGACAGGAGCGACATCAACAGATAGTTGAAGTTCGCCGAGAGATGGAAGAAGGCTTCGGCCTTGACGCTCAACGGCTGGTTCGATCGCAGGATCCGCGGCAGCAGCTTGATGCAGGTCTGAATCGAGCCCTTCGCCCAGCGATGCTGCTGCGACTTGAAGGAATTCATCTCGACGGGCACTTCCGCGGGCGAGACCAGCTCCGGCAGGAAGACGAACTTCCAGCCCTGCAGCTGCGCGCGATAGCTCAGATCGAGGTCTTCGGTCAGCGTGTCGTGCTGCCAGCCGCCGGCGCTCTCGATGGCGGCTCGACGCCAGACGCCGGCAGTGCCGTTGAAGTTGAAGAAGCAGCCGGCGCGATTGCGGCTGCCGTGCTCGAGCACGAAATGCGCGTCGAGCAGAATCGACTGGATCCGCGTCAGCAGCGAGTAGTCGGCGTTGATGTGCCCCCAGCGTGCCTGGACCATGCCGATCTTCTCGTCGGTCGCGAAGTAGGGCAGCGTGCGGACCAGGAAATCCTTCGGCGGAATGAAGTCGGCGTCGAAGATGGCGATGTAGGTTCCGCTGGCCACTTTGAGGCCTGCTTCGAGGGCTCCCGCCTTGTAGCCGCGACGGTCGACCCGGTGCAGATAGGAGATTTTGAAGCCGCGGGCCGCATGCCGGCGGACGGCCAGCTCGGCGATCTCGGTGGTCTCGTCGGTCGAATCGTCCAGCACTTGGATTTCGAGCAGCTCACGCGGATACGACATGTCGCACACCGCGTCGATCAGGCGGTCTGCGACATACATCTCGTTGTAAATCGGCAGCTGGATCGTGACCGGCGGGAAGTCGCGCAGGACCGGGGGTGGCTGGGGAGCCCGGTCGCGATTTTTCATGTAAAGATACACGAGGTAGTAGCGGTGCCACCCGTAAATTGCCAGGATACTGAGAATGAAAAAATACAGGACGAGAATGAATGTCTCAGGCAGCGTCATAAAGAGATGAAACCGTCACGCAGAACAAACCTACATGTTACGGTCCAGCTCGGACCGAAGTCAACGTTTCCCAACGCCTTACAGGAATGAACCGGCAGCAGCTACGAGCCCTCCTGGACGACGTTCACAGCGGCAATCTGACACCGGATGCTGCCCACCAGCGGCTCCTTCAATTTCTGCGCCAGGCCCCCTACGAAAATCTTGGTTTTGCCCGCGTCGATCAACACCGGGCGGCGCGGCAGGGTTTCCCTGAAGTGGTGTTCGGCCAGGGCAAAAGTCCCGAACAGATCGCCGCCGTCGCCGCCAGCCTGGTCGGCGCCGGCCACAGCCTGCTCGTCACCCGGACGAATCGGGAGGCCTATCAAGCCGTCCTCGGCACCGTGCCCGGAGCAACCTACCACGAGCAGGCCCGCTGCATCACCTTGGACGCGGGCACGACACCCCGCGGTCGCGGCACGATTGTCATTGCCGCAGCCGGCACCGCCGACCTTCCGGTCGCTGAAGAGGCGGCGGTCACCGGCGACTTGATGGGCAACACGATCGATCGCCTGTACGACGTCGGCGTCGCCGGGCTCCATCGCCTGCTCAGCGAACACGCCCGACTGGTCGCGGCACGCGTCATCATCGTCGTCGCCGGCATGGAAGGAGCTCTCCCCAGCGTGGTCGCCGGGCTGGTGGACGTGCCGGTCGTCGCTGTGCCCACCAGCGTCGGGTACGGCGCGAGCTTCGGAGGATTGACGGCCCTGTTGGCCATGCTCAACAGCTGCGCGATCGGCGTATCGGTTGTGAACATCGACAACGGCTTCGGCGCCGCCGCCATCGCCAGCAGTATCAATCATCTCGAGTGATAGCGGGATGCACTGAACAGGAACACTGAAGCTGAACGGGAACGGTTCGGGGTTCGGGGTTCGAGGTTCGGGGTCTGGTTCAGGGGTTCCGGGTTCGCCGTTGGTTCTGAGCCCCTAAACCCAGGCATTTAGCGCCCGCTCGAACCCCGACCCCTGAACCAACCCCGAACCCTGAACCCTGAACCAGACCCCGAACCCCCGAACCCCGAACCTCGAACCCTTGACTATTTCCCCTTCTGGTCCCATATTTAAATGTTCACCCGCCTGAGCTATAGTTAAGGATTGCGCTTCTCAGCGGTCTCGCTCGCTGTTCCATGCAATCAGGCGCCCTGAAGGCCCTCGAATTCGATCGGATCGTCGAGGCTGTTTGCCGCCTTGCGCAAACGCCTCCCGGTACCGCGAGGCTTGCCCGGCTTCAGCCGGAGACCGACGGGAGAAGTGTCGCCGCCGCGCTGGCCGCGACCGCCGAGACGGCGCGGTATTTGTCAGGGACGGGAGAGATCACGCTGCGGGCGTCCGAGGATCTCGACGCGATCCTCACGCACCTGGCGGTGGAAGGGCGCGCACTCGAAGCGCTGGCGTTGCTTTCGCTCGCGACGTTCCTCGGATCGGTGGACGCGACGGTCACCGGCATCCGGCGCAATCGGGCGGCGTTCACGATTCTGGCGGGTGTCGCGGAAACCGCCGCCTCGTTCGAGCGCGAGGTCGCGGACATTCGTCGAAAGATCGATCCGGGTGGCGAGGTCGTCGACGACGCCAGTCCGGAGCTGAGGAACCTCCGCGATCGACTCCGCAAACAGCGGGCGCGATTGCGCGGGACGCTCGAATCGTATCTGCGCGGCAAAGATACGGCGAAGTATCTGCAGCAGCAGATCGTGACGGACCGCAACGGCCGGTTCGTCCTGGTAGTACGGTCGGAACATCGGACGGCGATTCCGGGCATCGTGCACGGCAGCTCGGGCAGCGGCGCAAGCCTCTACCTGGAGCCGCTCAGCACGGTCGAGATCAACAACGACATCGTCGCGCTCGAGCAGCAGGAGGCCGAAGAGGTCAGGAGAATTCTGCTCGGGCTGTCGGACGCGTTCCGTCGTCGCGCCACGGAGTTGCATCGCACGGTCGATGCGGCCACGACCCTCGACGAGTGGCAGGCCAAGGCACGCTACTCGATGGCCATCGGCGGCATCCGGCCGGTGATTTCTTCTGACGGCCGGCTCGAGCTGCGAGCGGCGCGGCATCCGCTGTTGGTTGAGAGCGGTCGAGTGATTCCGGTCGACATTCTGTTGATTCCGCCGACGCGGGTACTCGTGATCACGGGACCGAACACCGGCGGCAAGACGGTTGCGCTGAAAACGGCCGGCTTGCTGCCGGTGATGGCCCAGGCCGGTCTGTTGATCCCGGCGGCAGACGGCACACAGGTGCCGGTGCTGCAGAACGTGTTCGCCGATATTGGCGACGAGCAATCGATTGCCGAGAGCCTGAGCACGTTTTCAGGCCACATCGCCAACATCGTCGCGATGGAGAAGACGCTGGTGACGCCGGCGCTCGTCCTCCTCGATGAGGCCGGTACCGGCACCGACCCGAACGAGGGGGGCTCGCTTGCGATGGGGATCATCGACCACTTCCGGCGTCGCGACGCGATGGTGGTAGCGACGACGCACTTCGACATGTTGAAGTCGTACGCATCGACGACCGAGGGTGTGACGTCGGCGGGATTCGGGTTCGACCCTGAAACCTTTGCGCCCACGTATCGTCTGACGTATGGGTCGCCCGGCAGCAGCCTCGCGATCGAGATAGCGTCACGGCTGGGATTGCCGGCGGACATCATCGAGCTGGCGCGCACGCACCGGAGCGATCGGGAGAGTCAGCTTGCCGAGCACCTGGCCAAGATCGAACGCGACATGCAGTCGCTCGATCACGAGCGCCGGCTGGTCGCGCGCGAGCGACAGATGCTGCAGGAATCCTCGACGCGGATGCAGAGCCGCGATCAAGACCTGCGCGAGCGCGAGGAGACGTTCAAGAAGCGCCTCGATCAGCGGCTCGACGAGCGGATGCGCGAGGCGCGCCGGGAGATCGACGCCATCGTCGATTCGCTGAAGACACGGGCCTCGTCGATTGCTGCCGACGCCGAGCGTCGGGCGGCGCGGCTGGTGCCCACCGGCGACATCGGGTCGGCGCGCGCCGACGCACGCGCGTCGCTCGAGGCAGTTGCCGAGCGTCTGCGAGAGCCTCAGGAGGCTCCCATGGCGGCGACGCCCGTCGGGGGAGGCCGGCCGGCAGCGGTCGGCGATCGCGTCGCGGTTGGTCCGCTCGGCCTCGAAGGCATCGTCCAGTCGATGCACGACGGCGCGGCGGAGGTAGACGTGCGAGGCAAACGGTTGCGGGCGCGGATCGACGATCTCCGCGTGATCGCGCCGGCGCCCGCCGTCCCGGCACCGGCGAAGGTTCGCGTCACCGTCGAGATGCAGTCGCGCGACCATATCGGCTCGGAGCTGAACGTGATCGGGAGCACGGCGGACGAAGCGCTGTCGAGGGTCGAGCGATACCTCGACGAGGTGATGGTGGCGGAGCTGCGGAGCGTCCGGATCATCCACGGCTACGGCACCGGGCAGCTGCGCCGATCGGTCGCCGAGTTTCTGCGCGCGCATCCGTTCGTGTCGAGTTTCGGTCCCGCGCCGGACCACCAGGGCGGCGGCGGCGTCACGGTCGTGGAGCTCAAGGAATAGCCGCCGATGCCCCTGTTCCCTGCCAGCTTCATCGAGGACCTGAAATCGCACGTCGACATCGTGCAGGTCGTGCAGGAACGCGTACCGCTGCGACGAAGCGGGGTGACCTGGAAAGGGCTGTGTCCCTTTCATGGCGAGAAAACGCCGTCGTTTCACGTGAACGGCGAGAAGGGATTCTTTCACTGCTTCGGCTGCGGCCTCGGTGGAGACGTTTTCAAGTTCGTGGAGCTGTACGACAAGGTCGGATTCCAGGACGCGGTTCGGCAGCTCGCCGGACGTGCCGGTTTGACCCTGCCGGAAGCTGATGACGCCAAGCAGGATGGCGAGTCACAGCGCGAGCGTGAAGCGCTGCTGAAGGTGCACGAGGTTGCCGCGGCCTGGTTTCGGGAGCAGCTGGCCGGGGCGCCAGGCGCGGGCGCCAGGCGTCTCTTGCGCGACCGCGGTTTGACGACGGAGACGGTCGAGCAGCTTGGGATGGGCTACGCGCCGGGTGCAGGACTGCGCGCCCGGCTGGTACAGGAAGGCTTTCCCGAGGCGCTGCTGTTCAAGAGCGGAATGGTGATGCAGCGCGAGAACGATCAGCCGCGCGATCGCTTTCGTAATCGGCTGATGATTCCAATCTGTCGCGACTCCGGGGCGATCATCGCCTTCGGCGGCCGCGCCATGGAGGAGGGACAGCAGCCGAAGTACCTGAACTCGCCCGAAACGGCGATCTACGTGAAGGGACGGACGCTGTACGGGCTGAACTGGGGCAAGGCGTCGATGGGTCGATTGCGCTACGCCGTGGTCGTGGAGGGTTACTTCGACTGGGCGCAGGCGTACCAGGGCGGAATCACGAACGTCGTGGCCTCGTCTGGAACCGCCTTGACGCCGGTTCAGGCCCGCCTGCTTCGCCGGTACGCCGGGAAGGTCGTGCTGAGCTTCGATCCGGACGCCGCCGGACAGGGAGCCGCCGCCCGGTCGTCGGAGTTGATGGTGGCGGAGGGGTTTCAGGTCAACGTAGCCGTGCTGCCGTCCGGGGGCGATCCCGATAACTACATCAGGAAGCACGGGGCGGCCGCGTATCAGGAACAGTTGAGGTTGTCGCAGCCGTATCTGGAATACCTGCTGGACCGCTCGGCGTCGCACGCCGACTTGTCCACCGATGAAGGGCGCCGGGGCTTCCTTGGCCAAATGCTGACAGTCGCTGCCCGGATTCCCGACGCCGCCGCCCGGGATCAGTTCGCCGACCGGCTGGCCCATAAGGCCAGGATTACGGAAGAGGTGGTCCGGGCCGAGATTCGTCGAGCCGCCGTGCACAAGCAGACGGATCTGGCGGAAGTCCAACGCCGGGTGCCCTCGATGGGGCAGATCAAAGTCGCGGAACGGGGGTTGATCTGGGGTCTGATGCACAGAGCGGATACGGCGGTGGCCGCGATGCAGGACCTCGAATCGGACGACCTGGATGGGCTGCCAACCGAGGAGATCCTCCGGCAGGCCCAATCTCTGCACGCGTGGCCGTCGGGGTCATTACCTGAGGCGCTTTTGCAGCGTCTAAGTACAGGAGAGGCCGCCGTGGTGGCCGATATCGCCCGTCAGACCGGGGCGCCGGCCGACGCGGCCGACTGTGTGCGCACACTCAAGCGCCTCCGCTACGACCGGGAGCGCGCCGCCTTGCAGCGGGAAATCGACCGCCTCCAGGAGGCGGGTGCTGCCGCACACGAAAATGAAATCGTTGCGCTCTGGGAGCGCAAGAAACATCTTTTACATCGGATAGAGACGCTGACGCAGGGTGTCAGCTGAGAGACCGCACCGGGCCCGGCCACGCGCCCTGCGGATGCCGCCCGCGAGTAACACTGAGGAGGAACGCCGTTGTCGATCGAAGAAAAATACGATGAAGTGAGGCAGCTGATCTCGATAGGAAAGGAGAAGGGATATCTCCTCTACGACGAGGTCAACGAGCTGCTGCCTGCTGATATCACATCATCCGACGAGCTGGACGACCTGTTCAGCACGTTCGGCAGCGCGGGCATCGAGGTCGTCGACTCCGAGAAGACCTATCGTGAGGAAAAGCTGCTCGACCGCACCGGCGAAGGCGCCGAGGAGCTCGAGCTCGACCTCACGCCGGGCGCGCTCGACAAGACGAACGACCCCGTCCGGATGTACCTCCGCGAGATGGGCACCGTTCCCCTCCTCACCCGCGAGGGCGAAGTCGAGATCGCCAAGCGGATCGAGCGCGGCAAGCTGGCGGTCATCAAGTCGATCTCGCGCACGCCCACCATCGCCCGCACGATCATGCAGATGGGGGACTCGCTCAAGAACGACGAGCGCAGCATCCGCGAGCTGGTGACCTTCGTCGACGAAGAACTGACCGACGAGAAGATCGACGATCGCAAGAAGCAGGTCCAGCGGCAGATCGAGGCGGTGCGCAAGGCCTGGGTGGGCGCCGAGAAGTGCAAGGAAAAGCTGGAGAAGACGCCGAAGGGCGCGACCACGCGCGACAAACGCCGCTACCGCAAGGTGCGCGGCGAGGCGCTACGGGCGCGCGTCGAGCTGTCGCAGTTGATCCGCAAGATCGAGTTCACCGAGACCATCAAGCGCCGGATGATCGACCAGATCAAGGATCGGGTCGAAGCGGTGATGCGGCTGAAGCGCGAGATCGACTACATCGAGCGCCAGCTGACGATGAAGAATCGTCGGCCGAAGCTGAAGGACGAGGACCGCAAGAACCTGATGAAGCGGCAGAAGGATCTGCGCCTGCAGGTCAAGACCATGGCCGACGAGCTGGAGGAGACGCCCGAGCAGTTGATGCGGACGCTCGAGACCATCTCGCGCGGCGAAGCGCAGGCCGAACAGGCCAAGAAGGAGCTGGTCGAAGCCAACCTCCGCCTCGTCGTCTCGATCGCCAAGAAGTACCGCAATCGCGGCCTGCAGTTCCTCGACCTCATCCAGGAAGGCAACATCGGCCTGATGCGGGCGGTCGACAAGTTCGAATACCGCCGCGGCTACAAGTTCTGGACCTACGCCACGTGGTGGATCCGCCAGGCGATCACCCGCGCGATCGCCGACCAGGCCCGCACCATCCGCATCCCGGTGCACATGATCGAGACGATGAACAAGCTGATCGCACATCGCGCGCGCTGGTGCAGGAGCTCGGCCGCGAGCCGACCTCGAAGAAATCGCCAAGCGCATGGACATCCCGGTCACCAAGGTCCGGAAAGTGCTGAAGATCGCGCAGGATCCGATCTCGCTCGAAACCCCGATCGGTGAGGAAGAGGATTCGCACTTCGGCGACTTCATCGAAGACCGCCAGGTCGTCTCGCCGTCGGACGCGGTGATCAATCTGAACCTCAAGGACAAGACCGAGCAGGTTCTCAAGACGCTGACGCCGCGCGAGGAGAAGGTGATCAAGCTGCGCTTCGGCATCGGCGACGGCAGCGAGCACACGCTCGAAGAAGTCGGCCAGATCTTCGAGGTCACGCGCGAGCGCATCCGGCAGATCGAAGCGAAGGCGCTCCGCAAGCTGCGGCATCCGTCGCGGAGCCGCAAGCTGAAGGCGTTTCTCGAAGGCCGAACGTAGTCACCGGCGCCGAAGTCGGCTGGAGTTCGGTCGTTTTGCGATAGTCTAGCAGCGGGCCCATAGCTCAACGGTTAGAGCCGCCGGCTCATAACCGGCCCGTTCCAGGTTCGAATCCTGGTGGGCCCACCATCGCGCCGAGAAGTTACACGGAGGCTGCACGCATCTGGCGTGCAGCCTCGCGATAAGGCGTAACGGCAAATCCGCTCGGTCATCGGAGAGGCTGATAGAATGGCGACCGTGATCCCATACCCTCAACGCTGAAGTGCATTCCGATCTCCAACACCTCGTCCGTCTCCAACAGCTCGACACCGACATAGAATCAGCCCGCCGCCGTATCGCGGACATCCCTGGCATCCAGCAGGCCCTCGACGATCGCCTGGCCGAACAGCAGACGGCCGTGGCGGCGATCAAGCAGCGCCTCGCCGACAGCCAGGCCGCCCGTCGCGATATCGAGAAAGAGGTCGCCTCCGTCCAGACTCGCCTGTCGAAATACAAGGATCAGCTGATGGAGGTCAAGACCAATAAGGAATACCAGGCGATGCAGAAAGAGATCGCCACGGCGGAGGAATCGGTCCGCGCCCACGAGGATCGCATCCTCGAGCGCATGGAAGAGACCGACACGCTGACGCGCGATCTGAAGGCGGCGGAGGCCGAGCTCAAGCGTCAGGAAGCGGACATCGTCCGGGAGCGGCAGAACCTGCACGAGGAGGCGGCCACACTCGAACGTCGCGCCGATCAGACGGCGGCTACACGCGACGCGGTGGCGCGCGAGCTGTCCCCAGCGGCGCTGAAGCTGTTCGAGCACGTCGCGAAACAGCGCAAGGGTCTGGCCGTGGCCGAGGCTCGTAATGGACTCTGTATGGTCTGCCACGTCCGCCTGCGGCCGCAGGTGTTCAATGAGGTCCGCCGCATGGAAGCGCTCATCCAGTGCGACAGCTGCCTGAGAATCCTGTACTACGCTCCAACCACCTCCGAGAGCGCCGCGTCGCCCACCTCCTGAGCGGCTCATCCCCACACCTGTCGTGATTACCGCGTACATCGATGGCGGCGCGCGTGGCAATCCGGGCCCGGCCGGCTACGGCGTCCGGGTCGAGAGCGCTGACGCTTCGCTGATCGAGGAGCTGCACGGCGGCCTCGGAATCGCCACCAACAACGTCGCCGAGTACAACGGGCTTCTCGCCGCGTTGCGCTATGCCATCGAACATGGGCACCGCGACGTGCGGATCAAGGCGGACTCGGAGCTGCTCATCAAGCAGATGCGCGGCGAATACAAGGTCAAGCATCCCGGGTTGCAACCACTGCACCAGGAAGCGCAGCAGCTGGCGCTGCGTCTCGATCGCGTGACCTTCGAGCACGTTCGCCGCGAATTCAACAAGGAAGCGGATCGTCTGTCCAACCTCGGGATGGACGAAGCGGAATCGATGCTCGGGGCGGAATAACGCTACGAGGATCGCCGACCGGATCCGCGGACGGATGGCGGAGGCCGTCTTCATGAAACGCTGGACCAGACACGGCTCATTACTGGTACTGGCTGTCACGCTCAGCGTGGGCACAGCCGCGGTGTCGGCGGTGCGTCAGGGTCAGGTGCAGGTGTTGAAGCCGGAGAGGCTGCCCGACGGTGTCCGCCTCGGGACCCGCACCGGTTTTCTCACGCTTCACGTCATTTCGGACGCGATTGTTCGCGTGACGTTCGCGCCCACCCGTGACTTCAGCGGCGATCGGATGGTCGTGCTCGGCCCCGAAACCGCCGCCCTCAATCCATTCCGATCGGACCGCCAGGCAAAGCCTGCCGCCGGTGCGCCGCGCTGGACAATCCGGACCACCGACAAGGGCGTAACCCTCAATACCGCGAAGCTGCAGGTGCTCGTCGACAGCGACGGCACGGTGACCTTCGCGGATCAGGCCGGCCGCACGCTCCTGGCCGAAGCCGCCGGCGGCCGACGCCTGGTGCCCGCGACGATTCAGGGCACCAACACCCACCACGTTCAGCAGATCTGGAAGTCGGATCCGGACGAGTCCCTCTACGGCCTCGGTCAGCGCCAGGAAGGCAAGCTGAATATCAAAGGCTTCGACTTCGACCTCTGGCAGCGCAACACCGTCGTCTACATCCCGCTCGTCGTCTCCAGTCGAGGCTATGGCCTGCTCTGGGACAACACGTCGCCATCCAAGTTCGGCGACATCGCGCCGTTCACGCCGATCCCGGCTGACCACCTGATCGACATGGCCGGACGCGCTGGAGGGCTGACCGAAGGCGCATTCGCATCTGAATCGGGCGATATCCAGGGATCGGGCGCGAGCTCGCATTTGGAGATCCAGGATGCCGGCGGCGGCGCACCGGCGGCCTCCTCCAGTCGCGGCTGGCAGGGGCAGATCGTGGTGCCGACCACTGACGACTACCAGTTCCAGACCTACTCGAATGGCTGGACGCGCCTCTGGCTTGGCGGCACCGTGGAGATCGATCACTACAAGCAGAACTGGGCCACCGAATACGACCAGTTCAAGATGCATCTCGTTGCCGGCCAGCGCTATCCGATCAAGATCGCCAACCGCCTGGGCACGACGTTGAAGGTCACGTGGAAGCCAGCAGCGGCGACGACGGACACGTCGATGTGGTCGGAGAGCGGCGAGGGGATCGACTATTACTTCCTCTACGGACCCGAGATCGACCGCGTGATCGGCGGGTATCGCACGCTGACCGGTCGGGCGTCGATGCTGCCCGACTGGGCGTTCGGATTCTGGCAATCGAAGAACAAATACAACACCCAGAACGAGGTTCTGAGCACGCTGGCCGAGTTTCGCCGCCGCGAGATCCCCATCGACACCATCGTGCAGGACTGGCAGTACTGGCCGCCCGATCGCTGGGGCGATCACGAATTCGAAGCGTCGCGCTACCCGGATGCGGCGGCGATGATCCGGTCGATCCACGATCAGCATGCGCACTTCATGGTGTCGGTGTGGGGCAAGTTCTATCCGGTCACCGACAACTACAAGGCGCTCGCGTCGATCGACGGGCTGTATCTCAGGACGATCTCCGAACACACGCGCGACTGGCTGAACCACGAGTACGCCTTCTACGATGTCTTCAACGCCACGGCACGCCGGATGTTCTGGGCGCAGGTGAATCGCGCCCTGTTCACCAAAGGCGTGGATGCGTGGTGGATGGATGCGACCGAGCCCGACCTTGTCCAGCCGTCGCCGCCGACGCTCGAGACGACTGCGTCATGACATCGATCGCACGGCGATCGGACCGGCGTCGCAGGTGATGAGCGCGTATCCCCTGATGAACAGCGAGGCCGTCTACGATGGCCAGCGCAGCACGGCGCCGGATCAGCGTGTCTTCATCCTCACCCGATCCGGCTTCGCCGGCATCCAGCGCTACGGCACAGTCACGTGGTCGGGCGACATCACCTCTACGTTTCAGACGCTGCGAAAGCAGATTGTCGCCGGCCTCGGGTTCTCGATCTCGGGGACGCCGTACTGGACCAGCGACACCGGCGGCTACACGATGGAGCCTCGCCTCGCCAAGGCACAGGACGGCGACGCCCTCGACGAGTGGCGGGAGCTGAACGCGCGGTGGTTTCAGTACAGCACCTTCTGTCCCATCCTCCGCGTGCACGGAACCGATCGGCCGCGCGAGATGTGGAACATCGGCGACGAGAGCACGCCCGTCTATCAGAGCCTGTTGAAGTTCGACCGACTGCGGTACCAGCTCTTTCCGTACATCTATTCGCTCGCCGCCGCGGTCACCCACGCCGACTACACGCTCATGCGCCCGCTGGTCATGGATTTTCGCGACGATCCGAAGGCTCGCGACGTCACCGATCAGTACATGTTCGGCTCGGCGCTCCTGGTCAATCCGGTCACGGAATACAAAGCGCGGACGCGTCGGCTCTACCTGCCGGCAGGCAGGATCTGGTACGACTTCTGGACCGGCCGACGCTACGACGGCGGCCAGTCCGTCGATGCCGACGCGCCGTACGATCGGATTCCGCTCTTCGTGCCGTCGGGCTCGATCGTGCCCGTTGGACCAGACCAGCAATACATCGGGGCACAGACTCGAGAGACGGTCACGCTCTACGTCTACACTGGCGCCAACGCCCGGTTCCTGCTCTATGAGGACGATGGCAAGACGTACAAGTACGAGAGGAACGAGTTTTCCGCCGTCCCGCTGGCCTGGGACGAGGCCACCAAGACGCTGACGATCGGGCAGCACGAGCACCTGCAGCCGTCGACTCGAGTGTTCAATGTGGTGCTCGTCTCACCATCAGCGCCGCAGGGCTATGCCGGCTCCGCCGCCCAGGGAAAACCGGTCAAATACAGCGGACAGGCGGTCGCGGTGAAGTTCTAGAGCACGACGTCGCGGGCTCAACCAGCGATAGCTCCAGTCGGTCTGATCGCCCCGAGCAGCCGGCCGGCTCCAGCGCCGCGAGCGCGATAGGAATGAAGCGCCGAGCTGTGTGTCTTCGTGCACAACGCTGATGCGTAGATGTTGTGCGCCGGCACCCCGACGGCGGTGAGCTGGTCGCGGTTCGCCAGCTCCAGATCGAGGTAGGGCCGGGCGGTTGGTCCGGTCGTAAACCAGCGGTCCACATCCGCGTGTCCGGCGGCGCGGAACAGCTCGACCACCTCCGGGCCCATCTCGCCGCAGCACGCACCAAGACAGGGTCCGATCGCCGCGATGATGTCTGCCGGGCTGGTGCCGAATGCCGCCCGCATCGCGCGAATCCCCGCCCCGGCGGCGCCGGCGGCGGTGCCCCTCCATCCGGCATGAACGGCTCCCGCCGCCTGACGAGTGCGATCGAAGAGCAGTATGGGCGCGCAATCGGCGACCCGAACGCCGATCGCGATGTCTGGATCATCCGAGATGATGATGTCGGCCTCGGGACCGGTCCACGGATCGGTTCGTCCCCGTCGCGCGACGGCCGCAGCCGTGCCGTGAACCTGCCGGATCAGCAGCAAACGCTCGCGGGTGACCCCCAGCGACGCGGCTACCGCCCGCCATTCCGTCCCATCCTCGCGAAGCTCGACGTCGGCGCTGGTGAACAGATGCGGCGCCGGCAGCGCCGTGCACCTCAGCGCGGCGCCCCATGGCTCTTGCACCCACGCGAAGGCATCGTTAGGCTGGGGTTGCGACATGAGCATCATCGGATTGGGTTTCGACGCGACCGACATTCCGCGCGTGCGCGAGGTGTTCGAACGCTACGGAGAGCGCTTCCTGCGCCGGGTCTTCACCGACGTCGAGATTGAGTATTGTACGCGGCGCCGCGATCCGGTGCCGCACCTGGCCGGTCGCTTCGCCGCCAAGGAAGCGACGATGAAAGCGCTTGGCACCGGCCTGACGCGCGGGGTCGTCTGGAAGGACATCGAAGTGTATCGCCGCGGCGGTCCGCCCCAGCTCCGATTGTCCGGCGCCGCGCTGCGCCAGTTCGAGGCGATGCGTGCCATGCGATCCCTCCTCACGATCACGCACGCCGAGACGATCGCGATGGCGCAGGTACTGTTACTGTCAGATTAGCCTGACCGCGACGAGCCGGATCACGGAAAGCGCAGCCACACAGGTAGCGAGAGCGGTATGTCGCCGAGCCAGGGAGCCCCAAAAGGCAGTCCACCGCCCGAGCTGAAGCAGAACCATTGCCCATCGCTCATGCGGAACACTGCAGGCCGAGTTGTCAGGATGGCATACTGGTCGCCTGGAATTGGAATGTCGCCGAGCTCCGGCGAGCCCCACCCGAACAGCTCGGAGCCGCCGGCAGCAAACAGCATGAACCATTGCCCGGCCGTCGTCCTATACACGGCGATATCAGCCTTGCCATCGCCATCGTAGTCCGCCGGGACGGGGACATCATTGACAGAGGGAACACCCCACGTGACGGACCCTGACCCGCCGCCCGAAAACAGTACGAACCACTCGCCGGTACTTTGACGGTAGACGGCGAGATCGGCTTTGCCGTCGCCATCGTAGTCCGCGGGAACCGGAAGGTCGCCCAGGGCGGGCGCGCCCCACGCGATCGTTGTCGAGCCGCCTCCCGACAGACGGATCAGCCACTGACCGGTAGTCCTCCGGTACACCGCGAGATCGGCCATCCCGTCGCCATCGTAATCCGCAGGAATGGGCACATCGTCGGCAACCGGTATGCCCCAGTCGATACGTTCCGAGCTGCCCTTCGAGAACAACAGGAACCATTCGCCGGTCGTCGGGCGGTACACGGCCACATCGACCCGACCGTCGCCGTCGTAGTCCGCCGGCACCGGTATGTCTCCGCGCGCCGGCTCGCCCCACAAGACGTGAACGAAAACGCCACTCGAGGAATAGATGACCCACTCACCCGTCGCACCTCGGTACAGCCCGAGATCGGTGAGTCTGTCTCCGTCAATATCCATAGGGGTTGGACCTGCGGGATGGACGGCGATCATCAAGAGATAGCTTCCCGTGCCGCCCGGCGAGTGGTGCCTGACCGCCACGTAGTAGGTGCCAGTCGCTGTAATCGTGAAGTTGGCGGCTCCAGCTGCTGGATCCGAGGCGGAACCTGTGCCCGCACTTCCTACCGCGAGAAGCAGATCGTCCGCCGGAGAACGCAGTTCGAGCGCCAGATCGGTGCCGACGCCATTCCGGGCAGGATTTGCGTCGGCTGAGAAATAGAGGATGTCGCCCGCCTGCGCCTGCACGGCGTAGTAGTCCACGTCTCCGCTCACAAGCGAGCCGGAGCGGACCTGAATCGGCGCGCGGTTCACGAACGGATTGGCGGTCGAGGCGGTATCGTTGCCTTCAACCTCCGGGCTCAGCGGAGTGAAACCGGCCGGCACCACGACGAACAGACGATACGGATCGATGATCGCTCCCGCGGACGCGGCCCGGACCCGAATGAAGTAGGTACCTGATTGACAGGTCTGCCGGCGATCGCAGACGACGAGGTCGTCTCGATCGTGCTGTCGCCACCATTGCCGGTGCCGTTGTTGTCGTCGGTTTCGAGGACTGTCACGCCGTCCGGCGCGAGCAGCTCGATGATGCTGTCGCGGGACGTTGCGCCGGCTGCCTGTGTCCCGCCCGTGTCCGTCAGGATCCAGACGCGATTGGTCCCCACCGTCGCCGCGACCGTGAACTTCCAGACGTCGACGTCGCCCGAGCTGATGATTCCGGTGGCGATGCCGTAGCCGCCGACCATGGGAAGGAACGTCGCCGTGGACGGCGTGTCGTTGGGTTCACTCTCGGCGCGCAGCACTGGGGCGTGCCCCTCCGCCGACGTGACGATCGACCCAGAGATCAGGAGTGTCGCGAGGATCGTCGCGGCCGCGCGCGGTGAAAAGCAACCCACCTGGCCCTCTCTCTTTGTGTGCGCTGATTCTAGTCGAATTGAAACGTGGTGCGACGACGATGCCGGCGGGCAGGTCCGTGAGAGGGTCTGCTCCGCCGGCGCTTTTCAGAGTCGGGGCCGGGCCGTATAGCGCTGCGGTTCGATGCGCGCCTCACCGCATCCAGGCCGGCAGACTGAACGGCGTGTCGCCCAGGCCCGGCGCGCCCCAGCTCCGGGAAATCGGACCGCTTGCCGTATGCGCGAACCATTGCCCGGAGGTCGTGCGGTACACCGCCGCATCCGCTTTCCCGTCGCCATCGTAATCTCCCGGGACCGGCACGTCGCTGAGTGAAGGCGCGCCCCAGGTGAAGACCGAGCCGCCACCGCCGGAGAACCGCAGGAACCAGTCCCCCGTGCCGCCCCGGTAGACCGCAACATCGGCCCTGCCATCGCCGTCGTAGTCGGCCGGAACCGGGATGTCTCCGAGTGACGGCGCGCCCCAGGTGACACTCGAGCTGCCGCCAGCCGAGAGGCGCAGGAACCAGTCTCCCGTGCTACCTCGGTACACCGCGATGTCGAGTTTGCCGTCGCCGTCGTAATCCGCCGGAACGGGTATGTCTCCGAGCGACGGAGCGCCCCAGGTCACCACGGCGCCGCCGCGGATGAACCACTGACCCGTTGTTTTGCGATAAATCGCGATGTCGGCAACGCCGTCGCCGTCGTAGTCTCCCGGCACCGGTATGTCGTTGAAGGACGGCTGGCCCCAGACCACGCTGGTCGACCCGCCGCGAGAGAAGCGGATGAACCACTCCCCGGTGGTCGCCCGGTACACCGCCGCGTCGACCTGACCGTCGCCGTCGTAATCCGCGGGAACGGGAATATCGCCAAGGCTGGGCGCACCCCAGGAGACGGAGAACGCGCTACCGTCCGTCGAGCGGGACACGATCCACTCGCCGGTCGTGCTGCGATAAACGCCAAGGTCGGTCTTGCGATCGGCGTCGATATCTCCGCGCATGTCGATGCCCGGACTCGCCGCAACCATCAAGTGATAAGTTCCCGTGCCGGTGGCGGAGAAATGGCGGACCGTGACGTAGTAGGTTCCGGCCGTCGCCACCGTGAAGTTCGCTGCCTCGGCGGCGAGGATCGGTCAACGATCCGGTTGACGAGCTGTCAACCGAGAGGAGAAGGACATCGGCTGGCGAGCGAAGCTCCAGCACGAGATCGGTCCCTGCGCCGTCGCGCTCCGGATCCGCATCCGCCGAGAAGTAGATGATGTCGCCCGCTTTGGCGACGACCGAGTAGTAGTCTACGTCCCCCGCCGCAGCGATGGACCCGGAACGCAGGCCAATCGGCGATGGGCCTGCGATCGCGTTCGCCGTGGCGGCTGTGTCGTTCGGTTCCACCTCCGCCGTCGCAGTTACGTTCGTCACCACCACAAGGAGCCGATACGGATTGACTATGGCGGTGGGGCTGAACGCCTTCACGCGAATGTAATAAGTGCCACCAGTTGCCAATGTCCGACCCGCGATGGCTGAGGAGAGGCCGGATTCCACGGTGCCATCCCCGCCATTTGCGGTGCCGTCGTCATCGTCGTTTTCGATCACGGTGGTGCCGTTGGCGGCCAGCAGGTCGATGATCGTATCTCGTGAGGTCGCGCCGGCTGCTTGCGTGCCGCCCGTATCGGTCAGAATCCAGACGCGAGCGCCCGCCGGAGCACTGAACGTCCAGAAATCGAGGTCACCACCCGGGTTGATTGCGCCGACGCCCACGCCATAGCCACCGACCAGCGGTAACGGGTTCGCCGTCGCGGCGGTGCCATTCGGTTCAACTTCAGACCGAAGTATAGGCCCGTGGGCTTCGGCCGCGGCCGCGACCATCCCTGAGATCAGGAACGCCGCAAATGCCGTCGTCCACGGACGGCGGGGAGAACTACGCATTTAGCCAACTCCTTCGGGATCGCCCGAACGCGCAAGGCCTCTCGGCCCTTCGATGCCGAACGCAATTCCACCAGCGAGCGCCTCGGCTCCGTGGCCGCGCGGCGTTCATCGGGTCCATGCCGGTTGACTCAACGGAATATCGCCGAATGCGAGGCTGCCCCACGTTCGCCTGATCTCGGTTCCGGTCGATGAGTTGCGGATGATCCATAGACCAGTGCGCGGACGGTAGATCGCAACGTCGATCTTCCCGTCCCCGTCGTAGTCTCCGGGGATCGCGATGTCGTTCGCTTCCGGGTCCGTGATGTTTACGGTCACAACGCCACCGCTCGATTTCCGAATCAGCCAGGCGCCGCTCTGGCTCTGATAGCCCGCGATGTCGGCTGCGCCGTCGCCATCGTAGTCGGCGGAAGCGGGTTGCGCGCCGACGAACGACGTGCCGCCGGCGATCACGGCCATTCCCCCGCCAGAAAACCGCACGAACCAGTCGCCGGTGATCGTGCGGAACACCGCCAGATCGGTTCGGCCGTCACCGTCATAATCGGCCGGCACCGGTACGTCCAGCAGATAGTTCGATCCCCACCCGATGGTCGCCGTGCCGCCGGCGGAGTAGAGGATGAACCACTGCGCGGTGCTGCGCCGGTAGACGGCGATATCCGCGATGCCATCGCCGTCGTAATCTCCTGGAACCGGGACGTCCCCCGAGGCTGAGCCCCACCGAACCCGCTTCAGTCCGCCACTCGAGCGGTAGATGAACCACTCGCCGGTGGCTGAGCGATAAATCGCGGGATCGGCAATGCCGTCGCCGTCGTAGTCCGCGGGAACAGGGATGTCGCCCAATGACGGCGATCCCCAGTCGAAGTGCAAGACCGTGTTGTCGAGCGAGCGCGACAGGAACCACTCCGATGTCGAACCGCGGTAGATAGCAAGGTCGGTCAAGCCGTCCCCATCGAAGTCCGCCGGCGCGATGGCGCGCGGGCTGACCGCTGCCATCAAGGCGTAAGCTCCAGTTCCAGTAGCCGTGGCGTGCCGGATGCGTACGAAATAATTGCCGGAGACCTCAGCAACGTAGTTGATCGACTGTGCCACTCCCCGTACCACGATGGATCGATCTGCGGTCGTGATCACGGTCGTACCGTCGGAGGCGAGAAGGTCCACGACCAGGTCGATTCCGCCGACGCGGGCAGGATCGGCATCCACGCTGAGAAGGATGTCGTCTCCCGCCGTCGCCGCGATGGAGTAGAAGTCGATATCGCCGGGGACGCCGATCGACGCGAAGCGGACGCCGATCGACGTTCGGATCGCGTCGGCTGCCTGCGAGCCATCGTTGGGCTCGACTTCGGGAACGCCGGCTCGGGTCACCACCACGAGCAAGCGGTAGGGATTGATCACCGCCGATTCACTGAAAGCCTGGACCCTGATGTAGTACCGCCCGCCGGCGACGAGCGTCCGACCGGCGATCGCTGAAGCCAGAGAACTCTCGTTCGTGGCGTCACCACCGGTTCCGGTGCCATCGTCATCGTCGCTTTCGAGCACGGTCGTGCCGTCCGGCGCAATCAGATCGACGACGGTGTCTGCGGAAGTGTCGGGAAAGGGATTGCCTGTGTCGACGAGCAGCCAGACCTTGGCGTTGGCTGGGGCGATGAACGACCAGACGTCTACGTCGCCTGGAGCGCCGATGGCGCCCGTGCCAACGCCGTAGCCGCCAACGAGTGGCAGTCGGCTGGCGGTCGCCGGGGAATCATTGGGTTCGACTTCAGCACGCACGGCGGGAGCGTGAGCTTCCGCGCGGATTGCGCCCAGAGCTGACACGACGCCGAAGAAGACGAAGACGACGACGGCGGATACCAGTCGTCGCGCGCATGTGGTCATCGCATGTCCTTGCCGTTGCTCGAATCCGTTTGGCTCCAGATTCAGAGCCCATCGGCGGCTCAATAGAGCAATCCGTCTGCCCAACGATGAGGTATGCCGGAGTGCCGGTTCAGTTGGCGTTTCCCGCCGGTATTTGCGGGTCTTGGCGCGGCTTCTCTCTGAAATGGAGGGCTTTTACCTCCTCTATGGAAGCCTAAAGACCTCCACGAGGAAGACTTTCTTCGGCGAGACTGTCGCCGCCTTCGGGAGAAGTCACCAGTCACGGCATCCGCTGCTCGCGCGATAGGAATCCTGGCGGCTAGTCCTGCTCTCTGCGGTTTCCACTTCGCCTGTATGTCCCTACCGGCTCGTTCGAGGAGGGCTCGAGCGCACCCATAAATCGAGCCTGGAGAAGGAGTTCAGCGAGCGGTACTGGTCTGTGGATGTTGGAGCGGGGGTTGCCCTGCTC
Source organism: uncultured Acidobacteriota bacterium (assembly GCA_963771415.1). Taxonomy (GTDB): domain Bacteria; phylum Acidobacteriota; class Vicinamibacteria; order Vicinamibacterales; family 2-12-FULL-66-21; genus CAWAZT01. The sequence goes on from CAVYTI010000004.1 coordinate 182,673, forward strand.
CGGCGCAACCAGAAGCGCCCCGGAGAGGGGCGATCACTCGGCGCATCCAGGAGACGCTCCATGACAGTCAAGATTGTTCCCAACGACAAGGCGAATCCGCCGGGGAAGCTGGCGGACGCCGAACTGCATTTCGCCGACGGGCCACTCGATGGCCTCAGGCTTATTGGTTTCGCGATCTGGGAGCGCCGAACGGGGGGCGGTCGCAACGTGACGTTCCCGGCGCGGGCGTTCAGCGTGAACGGGGAGAGGCGCAGCTTTTCCTTGCTTCGGCCGATCGCCGACAGCACGGCTCAGAACCGGATCCGCGACCTCATTCTGGAAGCCTACGAGGCACAGGTCCCCGCCGGCGTCGAGGCGTAAGGGGCAACTACGTCAGCACCGGCAGGAACTTACGGTTCTCCTGGTGACGTTTCGGCGGAAGGGTCCATTCTTCGCGCAGCCCCTTGTCGAACTCGGCGCGGAAGAAGGAGTCCTTCATGCCGCCGTCGATGATGTCCCAGGGCAGGACGACGTCGGAAGACCGGTCGCGGAAAATGTAGAACTCGGCGTCGACATTCGCTTCGGCGACGGCGGCGCGCCAGTTGCCGCCGTTGCGCTCGGCGATCTCGATTGCCGGCGCCACACGTCGGTCGCCGAGCGACAGGAGGGCCTGGTAGTACGAATGACGCTCTGACTTGATGTTGAAGTAGACGTTGTCGAGATCGGAGACCAGGGCGCGGAGGCGCTTCCCTTTCCGGTCGGTCACGGCTGGATCTTCCATCGGCAGCCACTGATACGCCGTCCCGGGTTTCGGGATCAGTGGGTTGACGCTGGCAACGATGCGCCCGACCTGGCCGCGGGGCCGGGCATGTCGCAGCATCACGTCGCGCAGCTGCACGCTCAGCTCGTAGATCTCGCGCAGGTCGTCGTCGGTCTCCGTCGGGAGGCCGATCATGTAATAGAGCTTCAGGTTCTCGATCCCGCTCGCGAAGATCAGGTCGGCCTTCTCGAGGATCTCCGCGTTGGTCACCGTCTTGTTGATCACGCGGCGGAGGCGGTCCGAGCCGGTCTCGGGTGCAATCGTGATCGAGCGCTCGCCGCTCTGGCGCAGCAGCCGCACGATGGTCTCGGTCAAATCGTCGAGCCGCAGGGATGCCGGGCTGATCGAGTAGCCCATGTCCATGAGTCCGGTGAGGATTCGCTCGATCTCCGGGTGATCGCAGAGCGCGATCGAGACCAGCCCAACGCGGGAGGAGTGCGCCCGTGCCGCCCGCGCGAGCTCGAGGATGCGGTCGGCGGGAAACGCGCGCACGGGCAGGTAATTGTAGCCGGCCCAGCAGAAGCGGCACAGGTTGGCGCAGCCGCGAACAACCTCAACGAGAAATCTCGAGCCGAACTCGGTGTCGGGGGTGAAGATTCCGGTCGCCGGAGGGTCGAGATGGTCGGTGGATTTCACGGCGGCCTTGCGCACCGACGCCGGTGCGCCGGTACCTGCCTTCGGCTCGTACGCCGCGATCGTGTTGTCGGCCGCGTAGCGCACGTCGTAGAACGAGGGGATGTAGAACCCGCGATTCGCGGCGAGACGGCGCAGGAGATCGTCCCGATCGGTGGCCTCGTCGATCGCGGTGGCGAGCGCCGGCACCAGAACCTCTCCCTCTCCGGCCGCCACGACGTCGACGAAGAGGGCGAGCGGTTCGGGATTGACGAAGGTGATGGCGCCGCCGATGACCACCAGCGGGTCGTGGGTCGTACGCGCCTCGGCTCGCAGCGGAATGCCGGCCAGGCGGAGCATCGAGAGGACATTCGTGTAGTCCCACTCGAACGAGACGGAGAAAGCCAGCACATCGAAATCCCGCACCGGCGTGCCCGACTCGACGGTTCGCAGCGGACGGCCCGCGGCGAGCTGGGCCTGCAGCTCCTGACGGCCGGGGAGGAACACGCGCTCGCAGACGACGGCGCTCAGCTCGTTGAAGAGCCGGTACACCGTCTGGAAGCCCAGATTGGACATTCCGACGAAGTAGGTATTCGGGAACGCGAGCGCGACGCGGAGCCGCCCGCCGTGCGGTTTTCGAACGAAGCCGACTTCGCGGGAGAGAACGTCGTGCGCGCGCCCGTCACGAGACTGTGCGGGCATACATGAAAACGCGGGCTGTCGCTGATGGTTCCCCGGACATTGTCCGCGAGGCGGCGTTCAAGCGACGCCGCTCCCGCGTACCATGGATCTACTCACTTTACCACGCGCCGCCCGCGGCCCGGGGAACGCCCGACGTTGCCAAGCCGATCAGGCTTCGTGCTGTCGCCGCAGAAACGCCGGCACGTCCAGCGGAGACGCCGGTTCGAATTCGGCGCCGGGGCTGACCATGTGGTCGGCGGGGTCTGCCGCCGCGGCGGCGATCGGCATTTCCAGGACCGACCGCCGCGTCAACGACAGTCGCGCCGACGCACCGCCACCAGCGGCGGCCACCTTCTCGACCGTCTCGGTGCGGAGCGATGTGTACGACTGCATGTCAACCGGGGTTTCCGTGGCTGAGGGGTTCGGCTGCCGCGCCGACGACACGCCGCGGTCGAACCCTGTCGCAATCACCGTGATCTTCACCTTGCCCTCCATCTTCGGGTCGACTACGGCGCCGAAGATGATGTTGGCGTCCTCGTGCGCCGCCTCCTGGATGATCGCCGACGCCTCGCTGACCTCGATGAGCGAGAGATCCGGTCCGCCGGTGACGTTGATGATGACGCCGCGGGCGCCTTTCACCGACGCGTCCTCGAGCAGCGGGCTCGAGACCGCGTAGTTGGCGGCATCCATCGCGCGAGTGTCGCCTTCGGCGAGCCCGGTGCCCATGATGGCGTGTCCCATGCCGGCCATGATCGTCTTGACGTCCGCGAAGTCGAGGTTGATCAGCCCCGGCACCAGGATCAGGTCCGAGATTCCCTGAATCGCCTGGCGCAGCACATCGTCGGCGTTGGTGAACGCATCGTTGAGCGACGTCGTCCGGGCAATCGTCGAGAGCAGCCGCTCGTTGGGAATCGTGATCACCGTGTCGACGCAGTCGCGCAGCTCTTCGAGCCCGCGCTCTGCCTGGAGCTGCCGTTTCCGACCCTCGAACTTGAACGGCTTGGTCACGACCGCGATGGTCAGCGCGCCCAGCTCGCTGGCCAGGCTGGCGATGACCGGCGCGGCGCCGGTGCCGGTGCCACCGCCCATGCCGGTGGTGACGAACACCATGTCGGCGCCGTCGAGCGCCTCGATCAGCTTTTCGGTGTCCTCGAGCGCGGCCTGACGACCGACGTTCGGGTCGGCGCCGGCGCCGAGCCCCTTGGTCAGCTTGGCGCCAATCTGAATCTTGTGCGGCGCCCCGCTCAACTTGAGCGCCTGCAGGTCGGTGTTGGCGATGATGAACTCGACCCCTTCGAGACCCGCCTGCACCATGCGGTTGACGGCGTTGCTGCCACCACCGCCGACGCCGACGACCTTGATGCGCGCCCCCGTGCGCCCCTCTTCTTCGAGCTTCAACCGCAACGGCAACGCAGCGTCGCCGTCGGTGTAACCATGTCGCAGATCAGCCATGCTTCGGCCTCCCCTCTGCCATCAGAAGAATTCTTTGAACAACGTACGCAGCCGGCCGGCGACGCGTCCGAAGGCACCGGAGCCCACCGTCCGCGCCGCCTCGCCCACGTGATTTCGATGCGCGTACATCACCAACCCCGCCGCTGTCGCAAAGGTGGGATTGTTGACGTGATCCGCGAGCCCGCCGACCCCGGTCGGGCAGCCGCGTCGAATCGGCAGGTCGAAAATCTGCTCAGCGATTTCCGCCATGCCTTCGAGCATCGCGCCGCCTCCGGTCAGCACGATGCCTGAGTTCAGGGACTTCTCGAAACCGGCCCGCCGGATCTCGTCCCACAACAGATGGAAGATCTCCTCGGCGCGGGGCTGAAGAATCTCCGAGAGAATGCGGCGCGCCATGACCCGTGACTTGCGGCCGCCGACGCTCGCTACGTCCATCGTCTCTTCTTCGCTCACCATCGCGGCCAGGGCGCAGCCGCACCGCCGCTTGATTTTTTCGGCGTCGGGAATCGGCATTCGCAGCCCGACCGCGATGTCGTTAGTGAAGTGATCGCCGCCGACGGCCACCACCCCGGTGTGCCACAGGCTGCCGCGCTCGAAGATCGCGAAGTCGGTGGTGCCGCCGCCGACGTCGACCAGAGCGACGCCGAGCATCTTCTCGTCCTCGGTCAGCACCGCTTCGCTGGCGGCGAGCTGCTCGAGCACCGTGTCGATCACGGCGACCCCGGCGCGGTTGACGCAGGCGACGACGTTCTGTGTCGACGAGGCGCTCCCGGTGACGACGTGGACGTTGACCTCGAGCCGCGATCCGGTCATCCCGACTGGCGCCCCGATGCCGTCCTGCTCGTCGACGACGAAATCCTGCGGCAGCACGTGGAGGATCTCGCGGCCGCTTGGCAGCGCCACGGCCTTGGCGGCGTCGATGGCCCGCCGCACGTCCTCGCGCGTGATCTCCCGGTTCTTGCCGGCGACGGCAACGACTCCCCGGCTGTTGAACGCCTTGACGTGCGCGCCCGACAGCCCGAGGTGCACTGAGTCTATCTCGACTCCGGCGGTGAGCTCCGCTTCCTCGATCGCTTTCTTGATCGACTCGACCGCCGCCTCCAGGTTGACCACGACACCACGGCGTATGCCCTTCGAGTCCGCCAGTCCGATCCCGATGATGTCGAGCCCGTCGTCGTCGGTCATCTCGCCGACGATGGCGGCAATCTTCGACGTGCCGACGTCGAGGCCGACCAGGTATCGTTCCTTACGAGCCAAATCGCTCCCCCTCTCGGGCTCCTCGTTCCCCCGCCGGATGGCGGTGGGGTCTAACGCGCTGTCGTCGACGCCGGCCTTACATAGACCCGGTCCTCGAACCGCAAATCGACATAGTCGATGTCCGGGACGCGATCGCGCAGCGCCGCCGCGAGATCGACGTACGACTGCAGCCGTTCGAGAAATCGATCCTCGCCGAGGTGCAGCAGCGCCGGATCGCTGCGCAGGAGCACCACGGCGTCGTGGGCGTCGTGGACGTCAATCTGCGACAGGCGCTGCGCCAGGTCCCGCCGGCCCGCGATCGCATCGATCACCCGCGACGCCAGCTCCGCCCGCTGCTCGTCGATTGCCGGCTCCCCACTCGACGGTGCACGGACCAGCCCGTCGATGATGGGCAGGTCGAACTCCGCGTATTGCGGACCGAATTCATCGATCACGGTCCCGTGCGGATCGATCAGGTAGACGTCGTTGCCGAGACGGCACAACCCCATCGGTTGTCGCTCGGAGACGAAGACCTCTACCGTGGACGGCAACAGCCGTCTCAGGGCGACATCGGCGACCCACGGCGACTCCATCAGCCGCTGGCGGTATCTGGGCAGGTCGGCAGTCAGAATGCTCGTTCCGCGCAGCCCGTCGACGATCGACCGCACCTCGCCGCTGGACAGACGCACGTTGCCATGCACGCTGATACGCCTCACCTGCAGCACCGACGCGTGCAGCACGAGGTTGGTGATCCGGTAGCCGCCGTAGCTGATCAGGGCAACCGCAAGAGCCCAGCGTGTCATCTGCCACGCGAGACGTCTCACCGTCGCGGTCGATTTCCGTCTGCCCGGCCGCACCTTGGCGCGACGGAAGCTCCGCTCGGTCCGCGCCTTGACGCTCATCCCCGCACCTCGCGCGGCTCTCGCAGTGCCTCGAGGATCCGGTCTGGAAGAGTCCCGATTGAGCCGGCGCCGAGCGTGATCACCAGGTCGTTCGGCCGCGCCAGCGCCGCCACGGCCGCGGGGACATGGTCGAGCGTCTTGACGAGATGCACCGGCCGGCCGGTCCGCGCCAACGCCTCCGCCAGCGTTTCAACGGTGACCCCCGGGATCGGCGCCTCGCCCGCCGCATAAATGTCGGTCAGGACGACCTCGTCCGCCTCCGCCAGGGCATCGCCGAACGACTCGAGCAAGGTCACGGGTTCGCGTATAGCGGTGCGGCTGAAAGACGACGACGACGCGGCGATCGATGCCGGCGCGGGCCGCGGCGATGACCGCGGCGATCTCGGTCGGGTGATGACCGTAGTCGTCGACCACCATCACGCCGCGGCATTCACCACGGAGCTGAAAGCGGCGCTCTGCGCCGCGGAACTCGTTCAGCGCTGCGGCGATCCGTTCGAACGGCAAGCCCACTTCGAGCCCGACTGCTACCGCGCCGAGCGCGTTGAGCAGGTTGTGACGGCCGGGAACGCGCAGGCGAATCGATCCCAGCTCGCTGACCTCTTCGGCGCCGGTGCGAACCACGCGGCAACGCGAGCCGAACGCCTCGAGCGCGAGGCCGTGCCCGGCCACGTGCGCGCCCGAGCCCTCGAGGCCGTAGGTGATGACCCGGCGCGTCATCCGCGGCACCAGCGCGCGGACGGGTCCGTCATCGACGCACGCGATCGCCGCGCCGTAGAACGGCACCTTGTTCGCGAACTCGAGAAACGCGTCCTGCAGGGCATCCCAGCTTCCGTAGCTTTCCATGTGTTCACGGTCGATGTTCGTAATCACCGCGATCGACGGGCTCAGCTTCAAGAACGATCGATCGCTTTCATCCGCTTCCACGACCATGTAGTCGCCGCGCCCCAGCCGGGCGTTGCTGCCAAAGGCGCTGAGCCGGCCGCCGATGACCGCCGTCGGATCGAGGCCGGCGCGCTCGAGGACCAGCGCCACCATCGAGGTGGTGGTCGTCTTGCCGTGCGCTCCGGCGATGGCGATGCCGTAGCGCAGCCGCATCAGCTCGGCGAGCATCTCGGCCCGCGGGATCACGGGAATGCTGCGGCGCCGCGCTTCCGCGACCTCCGGGTTGCCCGGCTGTATCGCCGACGACACGACGACGACGTCGGCATCGCCGACGTGCGCCGGCCTCGTGTCCGCGTTCGATCCGCACGCCGAGCGTCGCCAGCCGATCGGTGACGTCGGAGCGTCTTCGCATCGGACCCGCTGACCTCGTAGCCGAGGTTGGCCAGCAGTTCCGCGATGCCGCTCATGCCGATGCCGCCGACGCCGACGAAGTGGATCCGCCGGGTTCGTCCGAGCATTACGCCGCGCCCGCGAGCGCCAGGGCACGATCGACGATCACCTTGGCCGCGTCCGGCTTGGCAAATCGCTGCGCCGCGACAGCGATGGCGCGACGCCGTTCCGGATCGCGCGGTGAGCGCCGAGCAAACGCGTGGCCAGGAGCTCGCCGGTGAGATCCTTCTGCTCGATGAGCTCGGCCGCCCCTGCCGCCACCAGCACCTCCGCGTTCTTGCGCTGATGATCGTCGGCCGCCGTCGGCAGCGGGATCAGAATCGCCGCGCGTCCGGCCGCCGTGAATTCCGCGATCGTCGTCGCCCCGCCGCGACAGACGATCACGTCGGCCTTTTTCATTTCCCGATCCATGGTGAACAGGAACGGTTCCACGCGGGCCTCGAGCCCCGCGGCGCGATAGGCGTTCCGGACCAGGTCCAGATCGCGCTCTCCTGTTTGATGCGTGATCTCCACGCCGCCAGCGGCTGCCAGCCGCGGCGCTGCCTCCACCATGGCCATGTTGATCGCGTGCGCCCCCTGGGAGCCGCCAAAGATCAGAACCCGTGGCGGCCCGCCGATCGGGCCGTGCTCACTCGAGTCGGTTGCAAAGAACTCCGGACGAACCGGGTTGCCTGAAACAAATCCCCTCCTGCCGAAGAACGACCTCGTCGATTCGAACGTCACCGCCGCCGATCCGACCACTCGCGCGAGCAGTCGGTTGGTCAGGCCCGGAACCGCGTTCTGCTCGAGCAGCAGCGTCGCCATACGTCTGGCGCACTGCGGCCAGCATCACCGGCCCCGAGCTGTAGCCGCCGACGCCAATCACGAGCGACGGCTGTCGGCGGGAAAGGATGCCCCAGGCGTCGAGCGCGCTCAGCGGCAGAAGCGCGACGCCGCGCGCCAGAGCCGAAATCGACGCACCCTTCAAGCCGGCGCTGCGCAACACGTCGAGCTGGAAGCCCTCGCGCGGCACCACCCGCGACTCGATGCCCCGCGCTGTACCGGCGAAGGTGATGACGGCGTCGGGACGCGCGCGCCAGCAGCTCGCGCGCGACGGCGATCCCCGGATACAGATGGCCGCCGGTGCCACCTCCGGCAATCACAATGCGGAGCGGCGTCATGCATTCGCGGTCCCCGGCTCGAGCGTCGTCGTCACGACGTGCGACGTGGAGCCGTGCTGGGAGACGTTGAGAAGGATCCCCATGCCGACCATGCTGATCAGCAAGCGACGAGCCGCCGAAGCTGACGAAGGGCAGGGGAATGCCTTTGGTGGGCAGCAGCCCGAGCACGACGCTGATGTTGAAGAACGCCTGAATCGAGACCATCGCGGTGAGGCCGAGCGCGAGGAACGCGCCGAAGCGATCGGGAGCGCGCATCGCGGCACGCAGGCCTCGCCAGGCGATCACGCCGAAGCACGCGAGGACCACGGTCGCACCCACCAATCCAAGCTCTTCGCCGATCACCGCGTAGATGAAGTCGGTTTCGGGATACGGCAGGTAGAACAGTTTCTGCACGCCGGCCATGAGCCCGCGGCCGAAGACGCCGCCAGTGCCGACCGCAATGAGCGACTGAATGACCTGGAATCCATCGCCGAGCGGGTCCTCCCACGGGTTGAGGAAGATCGCCATGCGGCGGCGACGGTAGTCGGCGCTCATCAGAATGATGTAGGCCGCCGGCAGCATGACCAGCACCAGGCCGACGATGTAGCGATAGTTGATGCCGGCAGCGAAAACCATGGCCGCGACAATCAGGAGGATGCTGAGCGCGGTGCCCAGATCCGGCTGCAGCAGGATCAGCACGATGACCAGGCCGACCACGAGCGCGATCGGCAGCAGGGAATACTTGACGTCGTCGATGCGATCCATACGCCGCTCGAGCACGGCGGCGACGAAGAAGACGACCGCCAGCTTGGCGACCTCGGAGGGCTGCACGCCGATACCGGCCACGCCGAACCAGCGGCGCGCGCCGTTGATGCGCGGTCCGAACAGCACGGCGATCAGCGCAAACGCGACAATCCCGAGCGCGGTCCAGAGAACAATCGGCTGCCGGTAGTGGCGGTAGTCGATGCGCATGACCACCGGCATCAGGACCAGGCCGAGGAGGACCCACGTTCCCTGCTTGAAGAGAAAGAGATTGGGTTGGTGGTAGCGGTCCATGGCCAGGACTGCCGACGCGCTGTACACCATCACGACGCTCGCACACACGAGCAGCAGCGTGGCGGTGAACAGCAGCTTGTCCGATTTGAGCTTCCGCGCCATAGGGCCTGGCCTGTCCCATCGCGGGTGGACTAAAGTTCCCCGGCATGGGACCGAAACACTTGTTGGCTCTAGAGTTAAGCTAGAGCCATGACACGCGAGCGGTCAGCAGTCATCAGCCGGCCTCGGGGGAAGACACCAGCCTCGCAGACCGGGGCAGCCTGCGTTCCCAGCGGCCAGCTCTTCACCGCCTCGACCGTGCTGATGACTGCTCACTGCTCGCGTGTGCTGTTCCACTCCTCGGAGAGTCGCGACACCTCCTGTTTGAAGATCCGTCCGCGTTCCGCGTAGTCGCGAAACATGTCGAAGCTCGCGCACGCCGGCGCGAGCACGACGGTCTGTCCCGGCGCCGCCAGCGCGAATGCCGTGCGCACCGCCGCGCCCATGTCCGGCGCGTCGTGGACGGGGACCCGTCCGTCGAGCGCGGCATGAATCAGCAGCCGCGCTTCGCCGATCGCCACCACCTTCGCCTGCCGGCTTTCGAGCGCCGACGTCAGATCGCCAAAGTTACCGCCCTTGAAGCGTCCGCCCAGGATCACCACTTCGCCGGCGTCGAAACTCTCAATCGCGCGCAGCGCCGCGTCGATGTTGGTCGCCTTGGAGTCGTTGACGAAGCGGATGCCGTCGATCTCGGCGACGGGCTCGAGCGCGTGCTCCAGGCCCTTGAAGCCTTCGACGGCGCGCTTCATCGCCTCCGGGACAATCCCGACGAGCGACGCGACCGCTGATGCGGCGAGGACGTCAGCCAGGAGATGTCGGCCCAGCAGCCTCACCGATGCGAGCGGGACGAGCTCCTGATCGCCGTCCTCGGAGCGCCGCACGATCGCGTCGCCCGCGATCACCACGCCCTCGTCGAGGTCAGCGTCCATCGCAAACATCAGGCGGCGCGCGCGCCCGTCTCTGGCGATCGCCCTCGACGCGGCGTCGTCGGCGTTGAGGACGGCCCAGTCCTCCGGGCCCTGGTTGGCGAAGATGCGTGACTTGGCCTGGCCGTACTCCGCAGCGTCGGCGTGTCGATCCAGATGGTCGGGGGAGAAATTCATCAGCACCGCGATCCACGGACGGAAGCGGTCGGTGGTTTCCAGCTGAAAGCTGCTCGCCTCGACAACGTGAATCGTGTCGTCGGTCGAGGCGTCGACCTGTGCGCTCAGCGCGATGCCGATGTTTCCGCCGACGAGGACCCGGTGTCCGCCAGCCTCGAGCATCCGGCCGGTCAGCGTCGTCGTGGTGGATTTGCCCTTCGTCCCCGTGATGGCGACGACGCGCCCGCGCAGCCATCGCGAGGCGAGCTCGAGCTCGCCCATGACCGTGACCCCAGCCCGGCGCGCACGCTCGATCACCGCCTGCCGCGGTGGCACACCGGGGCTGAGCACGATGAGATCCGCCGAGGCCAGCGTCTCGGGCGCATGCCGGCCGAGCTCGAGCCGGACGCCTTCCTTGAGGAGACGCTCCTCTTCGTCGATGCGCCCGCGAGTATCGGTGAGCGTCACTTCCGCGCCCCGGCGGACGAGCAATTCCGCCGCGGCCACACCGCTGCGGGCGGCGCCCACGACGACGACCCGCTTGCCGGCGACGGAAAAGATGCCGGTCGTCATCGCAGCTTGAGGGTGGTCAGGCTGAAGAGCGCGAAGATGATCGCGAGGATGACGAACCTCGTGATCACTTTCGGCTCGCTCCAGCCGATCAGTTCGAAGTGATGGTGGAGCGGCGCCATCCTGAAGACGCGCTGCCCGGTGAGCTTGAACGAACCGACCTGGATGATGACGGAGAGCGCCTCGAGCACGAACACGCCGCCGACGATCACGAGGAGGAACTCCTGCTTGACCAGCAGTGCAACCGTACCGAGCGCGCCACCCAGCGCGAGCGATCCGACGTCGCCCATGAAGATGTCGGCCGGATAGGAGTTGTACCAGAGGAAGCCCAGACTGGCGCCGACCAGCGACCCGCAGAAGATCGTCAGCTCCGCCGCGGCGGGTGCCGGCCGCACGAGCTGGAGGTACTCCGCGAACACGCGATGCGTCGAGACGTAGGCTAGCGCCGTGAAGGCCGCCGCCGCAACCGCAAACACACTGATCGCCAGACCATCGAGCCCATCGGTCAGGTTCACTGCGTTGGTCGCGCCGACGAGCACGATCACGGCGAACGGCACGTAGAGAAAACCGAGATCCGGAACGGCGCGCTTGAAGAAGGGAAAAATCAGTCTGGTGTTGTAGAGATCGATCGCGTGCAGCCACAGGAGCGCGAAGCCGACGGCCAGCGCGATGACAATCTGCCAGCCCATCTTGTAGCGAGGCCACAAACCGTGGTGCGACCGGCGGACGATCTTGAGGTAGTCGTCGACGAACCCGACGAGACCAAAACCCATCGTCGCCAGAATCGCGATCCAGACATAGGCGTTGGTGAGGTCTGCCCAGAGCAGCGTCGGCAAGAGCGACGCCGCCATGATCAACAGCCCGCCCATCGTCGGCGTGCCGGCCTTGGCGCGGTGCGTCTGGGGGCCATCCTGTCGGATGACCTGCCCGATCTGGAAGTCGCGCAGCCGGCGGATCAGGAACGGGCCGACCACCAGGCTGATCGCCAGCGCCGTCACGCTCGCACCCGCCGTTCGAAACGTGATGTAACGGAACACGTTGAAGACCGGCATCGACGTGTGCAGCGGATACAGAAGGTGGTACAGCATCAGGCGTACTCCACCTTCAGGCGTTCGACGACCAGGTCGGTGCGAATGCCACGGGAGCCCTTCACCAGGACCAGGTCGCCCGGCCGTACTCTGGTCAAGGCCAGGTCCGCGGCCGCCGCGCTGGTCGGAACGAGGGCGACGGAGGAGACGGGCATGCCGGCGGCAACGGCGGCATCGGCCAGAGCGCGCGCGGCGTCACCGCCGACCGCGATCAGCAGATCGAGCCCCGCGGCGGCGGCGGCGCGGCCGCTGTCGGCATGGAGGCGCGCCGCGTGCTCGCCGAGCTCGAGCATCTCGCCGAGAATGGCCACCTTGCGGGCGCTGCCGGTCGCGACCTTCACGATCTCGAGAGATTGCCGTAGCGCCGCCGGACTCGAGTTGTAGGAATCGTCGATCAGCGTGATCCCGCCGGCCAGACGCAGCAGCTCCCCACGGTGCGCCGCCGCGGTGATGGTTCGGGTGCGCTCGGCGATGGCGGCGAGTGACACGTCGAGCTCGACCGCCACCGCGGTCGCGGCCAGGACGTTGGCGAGATTGCCGACGCCGAGCAGCGGCGTTTCGATGCGCACCGGGCCTTGCGGCGTGTCGATGGTCGCCGCCATCCCATCGAGGCCCCGGTGCTGAACCTCACGCGCCCTTACATCCGCGCGTTCCGAAACGCCGAAGGTCACACGACGACCGGGGAATGCGGCCACCCGCGATGCCACGAGCGTGTCGTCAGCGTTGGCGATGAGCAGATCGGTGGGGCGCGCCTGCTCGAGAATCTCCGACTTGGCGTCCGCAATCGCGCTCGGCGACGCAAAGAATCCCAGATGCGCGTCGCCAACATTGGTCCAGACGCGCACCTCGGGCTCGGCGATGCCGACCAGCGTGCGAATTTCACCAGCGTGATTCATACCGAGCTCGACCACCGCCACGTCCGGCCTGCGCCGCAGCTCGAAGAGCGAGAGCGGCAGACCAATGTGATTGTTCAGGTTCCCCTTGTTCCGAAAGACGCTGTACTTCGCCGACAGCAACTCCGCCGTCAGCTCCTTCGTCGTCGTCTTCCCCGCACTCCCGGTAATCGCGACCACCTTCGTACCCGATCGCCGGCGGACTTCCCGCGCCAGATCCTGCAGCGCCCGCGTCGTATCGCCGACCTCGATGCGGACCTGGCCCGCCAACACTCGGGCCGTGTCACCGGCCACGACGCCTGCCGCACCCGCGGCCAGCGCGGCCTCGACGAAGTCGTGGCCGTCGAACCGGTCGCCCTGGATCGCCACGAACAGGTCGCCTGGCGCGAGCGTGCGCGAATCGATGGACACGCGCTCGAACCGACGATCCGGATCGCCCGAAGTCAACCGCCCGCCCGTGACGGCCGCGATTTCCCCCGCGGTCAGCGCGATCGACTCCACCCGCTAGCTCACTCGCGAGCCGCTCCGACGCCGTGCCAGCGCTGCCCGCGCCACCTCCACGTCGTCGAACGGCAGCGTCCGATGGCCGATCACCTGGTACTTCTCGTGCCCTTTTCCCGCGATCACGACGAGATCTCCTGGTCGCGCATCGCGGATGGCCTTCTCGATAGCCGCCCGACGATCGACGATGGCGAGTGACGGCGTGGTCTTGGGACCGCGTGCCGCCGCACGATCGACCGGCGGTACGATTCCCCGCCTGATTTCCTCGATGATCTTTTCGGGATCCTCGCCGCGAGGGTTGTCCGAGGTCACGATCACGAGATCGCTTAGCCGCGCCGCCACCGCACCCATCAGCGGGCGTTTGGTCCGGTCGCGATCGCCGCCGCAGCCGAAGACCGTGAGGACGCGGCCAGTCGCCAGCGGCCGAGCGGTCTCGAGCAGATTCTTCAGTGCGTCATCCGTGTGGGCGTAATCCACGAGCACCCGCACGTCGTCGGACGTCTCCGCGACCATCTGGAAGCGGCCCGGCACGTGCTCGAGCGCCGTGATGCCGGCTTCGATGGCGGAGAACGGCAGATCCAGCGCCATCGCCGCCGCCGATGCCGCGAGGATGTTGTAGGCGTTCGGTCGGCCGACCAGGCGCGAGCGGATGTGGAGCGTGCCGCGCGGCGTGCGGACGTCGAAGGTCAGACCGTCGAGGGAGAACTGCAGCGGGCCGGGTCGGACATCAGCGGTCCCGTCGATGGCATAAGTCACCGGCCGGCCGGACGCGGCCACGATGTCGGCGCCGCGGCGGTCGTCGACGTTGACGATCGCGACCGCCCCATCGGGCAGCAGCTCGAACAGGCGTCGCTTCGCCGTGAAGTACGCCTCCATGTCGCCGTGGAAGTCGAGGTGGTCGCGGGTGAGATTGGTGAAGATGCCAGCGGCAAACCGCAGCCCGTCGACCCGCCGGAGCGACAGCGCATGCGACGAGACCTCCATGACACAGGCCCCGCAGCCCTCGTTGATCATCTCCCGCAGCATCCGCTGCAGATCGGGAGCTTCGGGGGTCGTGCGCGGTGCGTCGGTCTCACGCTCGTTGATGCGATAGCCGACCGTCCCGATCCGCCCGCAGGAGACCCCGGCCGCCTCGAAGATCGAGGTGAGGATGTAAGAGGTCGTCGTCTTGCCGTTGGTACCTGTGATCCCGACGAGCAGCAGCTCCGTGCTGGGATGCTCGTAGAACGTCGCCGCGAGCTCGGCGAGCGCCCCGCGATCGTTGGCGACCTGGAACCAGGGAACCGACACTGTCGACACCGGCTTGCTCTCGCTCACGATCGCAATCGCCCCTGCGGCGACCGCCTGCGACGCGAACTGCGCTCCATCTGTATTGACACCGCGGAGCGCGACGAAGACGGAACCCGGCGTGACCTGTCGCGAATCGTAAGCCACTCCGGTGACCGGCCGGTTGAGGACGGCCTCCGGGCCCTGGACTTCGTGCGGCGCGCGAACAATGGCCGCCCGCTCCAGGAGATCTTTGAGCGTCATTGCGGCGCGCCTCCGGTGACCGGCGGCCGCCGATTCAGGTGCAGCGAACAGACCCCTCGCTGCGCCAGCGACTCCCCAGGTTCGGGGCTCTGCGTGACGACCACGCCGTCGCCGCTCATGCGGGCGGTCAAGCCGATCTGCGACAACGCCCGTACGGCCTCCCGCGCGCTCAAGCCACGCAGATCCGGCATGAGACCGCTCTGCGCCAGCGCGACGACCGTCGGCTCGGCCAGCTCGGCCTTCGCCGGTTTGACCTCCGGCATCGACGACGGATCGTGACGGGTGATCAGCACGGGCGGCGGCGCGTTCAATGTCGGACCGACGCCCAGATACCGCAACGCCGACTCGGCGATCCGCTTGAACACCGGTGCGGAGACCGCGCCGCCGGTGTAGCCGGCGCCGTGAGGCGAATCGATGACGACGAGAATCGCCACGACCGGCTTGCGGGACGGGATGAATCCGACGAAGGACGCGTTGTAGTCGGACTTCTGATAATGACCGTTGATCAGTTTCGCGGCCGTCCCGGTCTTGCCGGCAATCGTGAACCCGGGAATCTGCGCCGCCTTCGCCGTCCCACGCTCCACGACCTGTTCCATGATGGTCGTCAACGTCGCCGCGGTTTCGGCAGTGACCGTCTGGCGCAGCACTTTGTGCGGCACTTCCACGCGATGACCATCCTTGATGAACGCCCGCACGACGCGCGGTTCGGGCAGGTGCCCGCCGTTGGCGATCGAGCTCGCCGCCGTCACCATCTGCAGTGGTGTGACGCCGATCTGGTAGCCCATCGACACCGATGCGAGCGCGCTCGCGTCGAGCTTGTCGGAGCCCCAGACGATGCCCGCGGTCTCGCCGCGGAAGTCCGGCCCCAACGTCTGGCCGAAGCCAAAGCGGCCGATGTACTCCCCCAGCGTCTGCGCACCGACCCGCTGCCCGACCTTGATCGCCCCGACGTTGCTCGACTTGACGATGACGTCGGTGAACGGAATCAAGCCGTACATGTGCGTGTCGTGGATGATTCGCGGACCGAAGGTGATGTAGCCGGGGCTGGTCTCGATCAGCGTCTCGGGCGTGATGGTGTGCCGTTCGAGCGCGGCCGACGCGGTGACGATCTTGAAGGTCGATCCCGGCTCGTAGAGCGTTTGAATCGCCCGGTTGCGGCGGTCGTCGTCGTCGGCTCGGGTGAACGCGTTGGGATTGAACGTCGGCCAGTTGGCGAGCGCCAGGATCTCTCCCGAATACGGATCCATGATGATGGCGCTGCCGCCGACAGCATGGTTCTCCTCCACACCGATGCGAAGCTCCCGCTCGGCCACGTACTGAAGGTACTGATCGATCGTGAGCTCGATGCCCGCTCCGGCAGTGGCCGGCCGTTCGACCCGGCTCGACAATGCGTGGCGTCGCGCGTCGGTCTGGATCAGGACTTTTCCGTCGCGCCCGCGGATCTGCCCGTCGTAGGCGGATTCGATGCCGCCAAGCCCGACGTTGTCGAGGCCGACGTAGCCGAGGACGTGCGCCGCCAGCTCGCGTTTCGGGTAGTAGCGGCGGCTTTCCTTGAGGAAGGTGATGCCCGGCAGCTGCAGCCCGCGAACCGGGCGGGCGTCCTCCGGCGACATCTGACGGACGAGATAGACGAAGGCTCCCTTGCGTCGCAGCTTCTTCACCATGTCGGCGCGACGATCCGCCGTGCAGCCCTCGAGGGCGGCGCAGATCTGGCGGGCTACGTCGTCCGGATCGTCGATTTCCGAAGGGTCGGCCGCGATCGTGTCGGCATCGACGCTGTAGGCCAGCACACGGCCGTTGCGATCGACAATCTCGCCGCGCTTGGCCGGCGGATTCAGCGTACGCAGCTGCTGACGGTCGGCGCGGACCATCAGGTCCGCGTGGTCGATCACCTGGAGGAAGAACAGGCGCGCTTCGATCGCCCCTGTCCAGCAGGCAAAGAGTCCCGCACAAACGAAGAGCCGCGCGCGCATCGTCTCGCGCCAGTCCCCTGGACGGGGCGCAGCGCCGCGGCGCCCGCGCCACGCCGCGACAAGGCGGGCCGCCCAGGCCGGCACGAGTCGGCCGCGCTGCCGTTCGGCCACCACTCGTTCCGGGCGGTTGCGCCCAAGTTTGATCATTGGCCTGGGTCAGCGCGCGGCGACGATGGATTTTTCGGGGGGAGCCGACGGCGTGACCCGTTCGATGACGATCGCCTGGTCGCGTGACGGTGTCACCAGATGCAGCTGCTCGGTCGCGATCTTCTCGATGCGTCGCGGCGCGCGAAGCGTCTCAATCTCCAGGCGCAACTGGCGGTTGACTTCCTCCTCCGAGGCGCGGTCGCGCTGCATCGCCTCGATACGGTAGCCGTGACGCAGCAGCTCGAAGTGTTGCCACGCCGAGAACAACAGGACGGCGACGAGGAAGACGCCGATGCCCATCGACCGCCAGAGTTGCTGCTGACGAGCCTCATCGACCTCGCGCACGATCGGGTTGTTGCGAATGTCCTTCTTGATGGCGTATTCGAAATCAACCGCACTCATGCGAGCCTCTCAATCGCGCGCAACTTGGCACTCCGCGCGCGGGGGTTGCGTGCCACCTCGGTCTCGGTCGGAACCAGGGGACGCTTGGTGAGAATGCGAATCGCCCGGCCGCTCTGCTCGAGCCCTCGAAACGCGTGCTTGACGATGCGATCTTCGAGGGAGTGAAACGTAATCACCGCCAGCCGCGCGCCCTCCCGCAACCGCTCGACAGCGGCGGCGAGAAAGGTGTCGAGCCCGTCGAGCTCGCGATTGACCCAGATCCGCAGCGCCTGGAAGGTCCGCGTCGCCGGGTCGATCCGCTGATAGCCGCGCCGCGGAATCGCCCGGCGAACGACCGCCGCGAGTTGTCCGGTCGTCGTCAGCGGCCGTTCCTGACGGGCCATGACGATGGCCCGGGCGACGCGTCGGGAGTAGCGCTCTTCGCCGAACTGAAAAATCACGTCCGCCAGCGCGTGCTCCTCGACGTCGCGCAGGTAGTCGGCGGCCGTGGGGCCGGCGCTCTGATCCATGCGCATGTCGAGCGGCTCGTCGCGCCGGAAACTGAACCCGCGCCCGTCGGCATCGAGCTGCATCGACGACACGCCGAGGTCCGCCAGCGCACCATCGACGAGCGACCAGCCGCCGGCATCGAGGACGCGCGGCAGGTCGCGATAATCGGCGTGCACGAACGTCACCCGCTCGGCGAACGGCGCCAGCGCCTCGCGCGCGAGGTCGAGCGCCACCGGATCGCGATCGAGCGCGACGAGGTGGGTGGCGCCGCCGGTGAGGAGGGCGCGCGCATGACCACCAAGACCGACTGTACAATCGATGAAGAGGCCGCCGCGGGACGGCGCCAGCATGTCGAGCACCTCGGTGACCATGACGGGTTCGTGGGCCATGACGTCAGAGTCCGAAATCGGCCAGAGCCTTGGCATCGTCATCGGTGTACGGGTCGCGATGGAGCTTGGCGGTGAAGCGCTCGTGATTCCAGACCTCCAGGTAGTCGTAGTGCCCGAACACATCGACGTCGCCGGCCATGCCCGCAGAATCGCGCAGTCGGCCATGGATGACGACGCGTCCCTGCGTGTCGATCTCTGCGGCCTGGCCGAAATAGTTCACGCGATCGAAATACTTGAGGCGGGCAGGATGGGTCGTGGGGATTCGTGAGAGCTTTTCCTCATGGGTCATCCAGATGGGCATGGGGTAGATGCGGACGTACTCCCCCGTCAGGCTCGTCACGAACAGCTCAGTTCCGTGCGTCTTCTCGATAAGGGCACGAAAGGCGTTCGGGATCTTGAGCCGCCCCTTGTCATCAATTCTGGCGGCGTGATTGCCCCGGAGCACGGCCTTTTACTCCACTTTGCTCCACAAAAATCCACCGCGATAGTAGAGAAGGCCCTGATCGAAGTCAACCGTAAAATGTAGAGCCTTCTTGGCTTACGTCTTTTCTTCGCCTGCAAAGATTCGGCGTAAGAGGCTGGGCTGGCGCGGTCGCGTGCTACGATGCGCAGATCTGGCAGGGGCCGAGGTGGCAGGAGTGGACCGGCCCTCCTCTGCTGGTCCGGGAGCACACAGAGGGCGATGCTGCGCGCGGGTCTGATCGGCTTTCCATCCACGGGTAAAACGGCGCTCTTCCAGCTTCTCACCAGCGCCAGGGAAGCCCCGCGCGCGGGGGCGAAACAGGAGGCCAACGTCGGGGTCTCGCGGGTTCCCGACGATCGTCTGGATCAGCTGACCGCGCTCTTCAATCCCAAGAAGCACGTCCCCGCGACGGTGGAATTCGCGGATATGGGTGGCGTCGCCGGCGCCCGCGCCGGAGCGGCCGCCCTGCTCGACGTCGCGCCGTTCCGCAACGCCGACGCGCTGCTGCACGTGGTCAGGATGTTTCACGATCCGGCCGTGCCGCACGCCGCCGGCTCCGTCGATCCGGCGCGCGACGTCCGCACGATGGAGGATGAGGTCATTCTCGCGGACCTGGGCGTGGTCGAACGGCGGCTCGAACGACTTGAACGCGACGCCAAGAAGGCCGCCGGCAACGCCGACATCAAGAAGGAGCAGGACATCCTCCAGCAGTGCCGGGTGGCGCTCGAGGACGGGCGGCCGCTGCGCACGCTGCAGCTCGGATCCGAGGACGCCAAGCGGCTGCGAGGATTTCAGTTTCTCTCGGCCAAGCCGCTGCTGCTGGTATTGAACCTCGACGAAGGTGACCTTGCCAGGGCGGATCGCGCCATCGAGCTGGCCGGCCTGCAGGACGTGCTCACCGGCGGCGCCATCCGCGCCGTTCCCATCTGCGCCAAGATCGAGCTCGAGATCGCGCAGCTCGACGCGGCCGACGCGCGTGCGTTCATGGCGGATCTGGGGCTCAAGGAGTCGGGGCTGGATCGCGTGATCCGCGCCAGCTACGATCTGCTCGGCTACATCTCGTTCTTCACGGTCGGGGAGGACGAGTGTCGGGCCTGGTCGATTCCGCGTGACACGCCGGCGCAACTGGCAGCCGGCGAGATCCACACCGACATCCAGCGTGGCTTCATCCGCGCCGAGGTCATGCGCTACGAGCATCTGCTCGCGCGCCGTTCGATCGCCGCCTGCCGCGATCATGGCGAGCTTCGCCTCGAGGGCAAGGACTACGTCGTGCTCGATGGCGACGTGATCAACTTCCGCCACGCCACGTGATACGATTCGCCGGTTCCCGAGCGAACGCCCGTCGTCTCCGCAGGCTGTCCCTCGCGCTCGGGGCCGTCTTCATCGAGCCCGAGCGGCGACGGCGCCAGAGCCCAGCGCGCAAGCCATGTCTGTACGCACGGTCGTAGTCTGCGAGGCGCAGGTGCCGTTCGTGCACGGCGGCGCCGAAACACACGTGCGCGAGCTGACGCGCGAGCTGCGATCCCGGGGCTACGACGCCGAGCTGGTCAGCATCCCCTTCAAGTGGTATCCGAAAGAGGAGATCCTGCCGCACGCGGCGGCGTGGCGGCTGATCGACCTGAGCGAGAGCAACGGCCGGCCGATCGACCTGGTGATCGCCTCGAAGTTCCCGACCTATTTCGTCCGCCACCCAAACAAGGTCGCCTGGCTGATCCACCAGTACCGCGCCGCCTACGAGCTGTGCGGCACGGCGTTCAGCGACTTCGGCCATAACGAGCAGGACGTCGGCCTTCGCGATCGTCTGATACGGCTCGACACGGAGATGCTCGGCGAGTGCCGGCGCCTGTTTGCCAACGCCAGAAATACCGCCGATCGGGTGGCGAAATACAACGGTCTGACCGCCGAGCCGCTGTATCATCCGCCCCGACTGGCGCGACGGCTCGTCAGTGGCCCTTCGGCCGATTACGTGCTGTCGGTCGGCCGGCTGGAATCGGTCAAGCGCGTCGATCTCATCGTGGCGGCGATGGCGACGGTTGATCGTCCGCTGCGCCTGGTGGTCGCCGGGGACGGAACGCAGCGAGCGCTGATCGAACGGATCGCCGCCGATGCCGGCCTGCGGGATAGAGTCGACTTCCTCGGCGCGATCGACGACGATCGCCTCATCGAGCTGTATCGAGACGCGCTCGCGGTCGTCTATCCGCCGTTCGACGAGGATTTCGGCTACGTCACGCTCGAGGCCTTCCTGGCGAAGAAGCCGGTCGTGACTACGATCGATTCAGGCGGACCGAACGAGTTCGTCATCGACGGCGTCAACGGATGCGTGTGTGCGCCGGAGCCGCCGGCCCTGGCCGACGCCATCAACCGCCTCGCCGCCGATCGCCGGCGCGCCGCGGCGATGGGAGACGCCGGCTACGAGCGGGCGGCGCAGGTCACCTGGGACGGCGTGATCGAAAAGCTGGTCGCGTGAATCGCGTGAAGAAACTGATCATCCAGATCCCGTGCCTCAACGAAGCGGCGACGCTGCCCGCGACGCTCGCGGATCTGCCTCGTCACATTCCCGGGATCGACGACGTCAAGGTGCTCGTCATCGACGACGGGTCGCGCGACCGGACCGCGGACGTGGCCCGCGCCCACGGCGCCGACTATCTCGTCCGGTTGCGCCGCAACAAGGGGCTGGCGGCGGCGTTCCAGGCCGGCATCGACGCGTGTCTCAAGGCGGGCGCCGACATCATCGTCAACACCGACGCCGACAATCAGTACAGCGGGCACGACATCCCGCGTCTGATCGCGCCGCTGCTCGCCGGCGAGGCCGACATCTGCATCGGCGACCGCAACATCGCCGAGCTCGAGTACATGTCCTGGCGCAAGCGGCAGCTGCAGCGTCTCGGCAGCTGGGTCGTGCGCCAGGTCTCCAACACCACGGTGCCGGACACGACCAGCGGCTTCCGTGCCTACACCCGCGAAGCGGCGCTGCGCATGACCATCGTCTCGGAGTTCTCGTACACGCTCGAGTCGATCATCCAGGCCGGCAAGAAGCGGATGGCGATCGCTCACGTTGCCATCGCGACCAACCCGCGCACCCGTGAGTCGCGGCTGTTCGACAGCGTCTTCTCCTACCTGAAACGATCGGGCGCCACCATCGTGCGCATCTACGCGATGTACGAGCCACTGAAGATCTTCACCTATGTCGCGATCGTGCTGTTCGGCGCCGGCTTCGCCATCTCGCTGCGGTTCATCTACCACTACTTCACGTCGTTCACCGGCGGCGGCCGCTACCTGCAGTCGCTGATCTACGCCGCCGTGCTGATGATCGTCGGCTTCCAGGTGCTGTTGATCGGCCTGCTGGCGGACGTCATCTCCGCCAACCGCAAGCTGCTCGAGGATCTGCTCTACCGCGTGAGGATGATGGAGCTGCCGGCGCACGACGACTCGACGATCGAGACCGTCGTCGTCCGGGCCGGCGACCACGATCGGTGGGAGCACTGATTGGCTGATCCGGGCAGCGTATCGGTCGTCATCCCCGCGCTCAACGAAGCCGCCGCCATCGGCGACCTCGTGACCGTGCTGTCACGCGCGGCCCGCTGGCACGAGATCATCGTCGTCGACGACGGCTCGACGGACGAGACCGGCGCCCGCGCCCGGGCCGCCGGCGCCGAGGTCGTTCGACATCCGTACAACAAGGGCAACGGCGCGGCGGTGAAGAGCGGGATCCGCCGGGCGACGGGCGAGTTCGTGCTGGTCATCGACGGCGACGGTCAGCATCCGCCGGAAGATGCCTTGCGAATCGTTGCGGCGCTTGGGGGAATACGACCTGGTCATCGGCGCCCGCACCGGCGCGACCCAGGCGACCCAGGCGCGCCGCACCGGCAACGCGGCGCTGAACTGGCTGGCCAGTTACCTGACCGGTCGCGAGATTCTCGACCTGACCTCAGGATTCCGCGGCGCACGGCGAGCCTATCTTCAGGAGTTCCTGCACCTCCTGCCCAACGGCTTCTCGACCCCGACGACGACGACGCTGGCGTTCATCAAGGCGGGCTACAACGTGGCCTTCGAGCCGATCGAGGCCCGCCAGCGGGTGGGCAACTCGCACATCAGGCTGGCGCGCGACGGCGCGAAGTTCCTGATCATCATCTTGAAGATCATCACCCTGTTCAGTCCGCTGCGGATTTTCCTGCCGATCAGCGCGGCCTCGTTCGCGCTGGGCACGGCCTACGCGATCTGGACGATCGCGACACAGCATCACGTCACCAATTCGTCGGTGCTCCTCATCATGCTGGCGGTGATCATCTTTCTGGTCGGTCTCGTCTCCGAGCAGATCTCCACGCTGCGCTTCGAAGGCCGGCCGTGACCTCGGCGCGGCCGTGGCTCGTCGCGTCCCTGATCGTGGGTCTGGCGCTGCGATTGGGATTCGGGCTCGCCTACTGGGTCGATCAGCCGCTCACGCATGACGAGCGGGAGTATCTGGCGCTGGGCCGGAGCCTCGCGCGCGGCGAGGGGTTCAGCTATCCGGCTGACGATCCTGCGCCCGGCACCGGGCAGCGTTTCGGACGCGCTCCCGGATATCCGGTGTTCCTCGCGGCGCTGCGCGTCATCGATCCGGTGGACCACGTACCGCGGCGGCTCAAGATCGCGCAAGCGTGCGTCGGCACGCTTGGCATCTGGTTGATCGCCGTGCTCGCCGGTCGCGCCGCCGGGTCGCGCGCCGCCGTCGCGGCTGGAGGCATCGCCGCGATCTATCCGCCGTTGATCTTCATTCCCGCCTACGCGCTGAGCGAAACGCTGTCGTCGACGGCGACCCTGGCCGCGGTGCTGATGCTCGATACCGCGGTCCGCCGCGAGCGGGCGGCGCCGAAAGCGCCGGCAGGACGGAGCGCCGTCGCGAACGCCATGGTCGCCGGCGCGCTGAGCGCGGCCGCGACGCTGATCAGGCCGGCGATGCTCTTCTTTCTGCCCCTGGCGGCGATCTGGCTCTGGCGGATTCGACGAAGCATGGCGATCGCCTTTCTTCTCCTGGTCGTCGCCGGCATTGCGCCGTGGACGATCCGCAATCGCGAGGTCTACGGACGATTCGTGGCAATCGCCTCGGAAGGAGGCGTGACATTCTGGACGGGCAATCACGCGCTCGCGATCGGTGACGGCGACCTCGCCGCGAATCCGGAGCTGAAGCAGGCGGATCTGGAATTCAGGCGAGCGCACCCGACGCTGTCCGCCGACCAACTCGAGCCGCTCTATTACCGCGAGGCGCTGGCGTGGATGCGCGGACATCCGATCGCGTTTCTCCGGCTCGAGCTGCGCAAGCTCTTCTACACGATCGTACCGGTGGGGCCGTCGTATAGGCTACACTCGGCGGCGTACTTCGCCGCTTCGGCGATCCCGTACGCGCTGCTGCTCTACCCGGCAGTGGTTGGTGGATGGCGACTGTGGCGACGGGGCCGGGCGCCGATCGCACTCTGGCTGGCGGCGCTGGCGACGGTCATTGCTGGCCTCGTTTTTTTCCCGCAGGAACGGTTTCGGATTCCCGTGATCGATCCGGCGCTCATTGTGACGGCCGCTGCGCTCGCGGCCTTCGGGGAACATGAACGCACTCATCGTCGTTCCGACGTATAACGAACGCGATAACCTGCCGCTGCTGGCCGCCGGCGTGCTGAAGCACGAGGGATTCCGCCTGCTCGTGGTCGACGACGGGTCGCCGGACGGGACCGGGGCGATCGCCGATCGACTGGCGGCCGATAATCCCGGCCGCATCGAGGTCATCCATCGCGCTGGGGTGCGCGGCCTCGGGCGTTCCTACATCGACGGCCTCCAGCACGCCCTGGCTCAGGGGTCGGCGGACTACATCTGTCAGATGGACGCGGACCTCTCGCACAATCCCGACTACCTGCCCGATCTGGTGGCCGCGGCGGCGACACACGATCTGGTGATCGGCTCGCGCTACCTCTACGGGGTCAGTGTCGTGAACTGGCCGTTGCATCGGATCTTTCTCAGCGCCTTCGCCAACCGCTACATCCGGCTGGTCACCAACCTCTCGGCGAGCGACTGCACGAGCGGGTTCCGCTGCTGGCGCCGCGAGGCGTTGGCGCAGCTGCCGATTGGAGCGATGGTCTCGGACGGCTACGCCTTCCTGGTGGAGATGCTCTACGACGCCAAGAAGCGCGGGCTGCGCATCGGCGAGGTGCCGATCATCTTTGTCGAGCGGCGGCAGGGACAGTCGAAACTGTCGTCGGGCGTCCTGGTCGAATCGCTGCTGATGCCCTGGCGCCTCGTGTTTCGCGGACAGCGGAGCTGACGTGCCGCATCGCGTCGTGATGGTCACGACGTCGTACCCGCGGTTTCCCGGAGACAGCGTCGGCACCTTCATGGAGCCGATTGCCAAAGGGCTCGCCGCCCGCGGTCACGAGATCCACGTAGTCGCGCCGTGGCATCCGTCGATCCAGAGACCACGGGTCGACGACGGCGTCTACTTCCACTTCTTCAAGTACGCCCCGTGGCCTGCGCTGAACGTCTTCGGATACGCGCAGGGCATGCGGGCCGACGTGAAGGTGCGCGCCGCCGCCTGGACGGCCGCTCCGCTGGCGATCGCGGCGGGCATGTTCAAGGCCATGCGCGTCGCCCAGAAGCGACGAGCCACGCTGATGCACGGTCACTGGGTCGTACCCGGTGGAGCGATTGCGGCCTACGCCCGCCCACACCTGCCGCTGGTGGTGAGCCTGCACGGCTCCGACGTCTACGTGGCAGAGCGCGTCGCCACGGCGCGCTCGGTCGCTCGCCGCGTCTTCGGCCGTGCCGCCGCGGTCACTGCGTGCAGCGAGGATCTGGCGCGGCGCGCAATCGGGCTGGGAGCGGACCCCGCGCGCACTGAGGTCATCCCCTACGGCGTGGATACGGCAAGGTTCGCACCCGATGCCGCAGCGCGCGCCGAGCTCCGCGCCTCGATCGCCGTGCCGGCGAACACGCCGCTGATTTTCACCGCCGGTCGCCTGGTTCGCAAGAAGGGCTTCGAGTATCTGATCGACGCGTTGCCGCTGGTGGATGGCGCGGCCAATCCGGTCCTCGCGATCGCCGGAACCGGTGACCTTGCCGGCGAGCTCACCGCGCGCGCGGCCGCCGCCGGCGTCTCAGCCCGAATCCGGTTGCTCGGCAACATCCCGCAGGACCAGGTCGGCAGGTGGTTCGCCGCCGCCGACGTCGCGGTTGTTCCGTCAGTCCGTGACGACAGCGGCAACGTGGATGGACTGCCCAATACTGTCATGGAAGCGCTGGCGTCGGGGACGCCGCTGGTCGCGACGGCAGCTGGTGGCATCGGCGCGGTGGTCGAGGACGGCCGTACCGGTCTGATCGTCGCGGAACGGAGCCCCGCCGCCCTGGCTGGCGCTATCAGTGTGCTGTTGCGCGATCCGTCGGCCGGAGCCCGCCTGGGCACCGACGCGCGGCAGCTGGTCGAGGCCCGTTATGGCTGGAATACCGTCGCCAGCCGCTTCGAAACGACCTACGATCGCGCCCTTGCCTTCACCTTACACGGTCGATAAGATTTGGCCGTCCAGCCATGTCCAACGGCAGCTCCCACGACGAGGGGTCGCGCGCGGCTCCCGGGCTCAGCGTGTTCTTTCCCGCGTATAACGACAGCGGGACGATCGCCAGCCTGGTCATCACCGCGGTCAAAACCGCCAGGCGCCTGACGCCGAACTACGAGGTCATCGTCGTCAATGACGGCAGCGCGGATGGCACCGCAGACATCCTCGACGAGCTGGCTCATCTCTATCCGCAGGTCCGGATCGTCCACCACCCGAAAAACCGCGGGTATGGCGGCGCGTTGCGCTCCGGATTCGAGAACGCCTCACGCGAGTTCGTGTTCTACACCGACGGCGATGCCCAATACGACCCCTCGGAGATGGAGATTCTGTGGAACCGCATGGGCGAGGGCGTCGATCTGGTCAACGGCTACAAGATCAGCCGCTCGGATCCGCTTCATCGTATCGTCATCGGCCGTATCTACCATCACACGGTGCGGCTGCTGTTCGGGCTCAAGGTCCGTGACGTCGATTGCGATTTCCGCCTCATGCGGCGCCAGATCTTCGACGTGGTGCACCTGGAGAAGAACAGCGGCGTGATCTGCCTGGAGATGATGAAGAAGATCCAGGACGCCGGCTTCCGGATCGCCGAGGTGCCGGTCCACCACTATCACCGGGCCTACGGCAAGTCGCAGTTCTTCAACATCGGCAGGCTCTACCGCACCGCCATCGATGTGATGAAGTTGTGGCACGCGCTCGTGATCCGCGGCGAGCACCTGATCGCTCCCACGTCGAACGCCGCTGCGGTCCCCGTCGTCCAAGGTTCCAAGGACCGTACGTGACCGATTCGTACGCGGGGTACTACCGAGGAAGGCGCGTACTCGTCACGGGCGGTCTGGGGTTCATCGGCAGCAATCTCGCGCGCCGGCTGGTCGATGTGGGCGCCGACGTGCTGGTCGTCGACTCGATGATCCCGGAGTACGGCGGCAACCTGTTCAATCTCAGCGGCGTCGAAGACCGCCTCCGCATCAATATCGGCGACGTGCGGAACGAGACGATCATGGACCTCCTGGTCCGCGATCGCGAAGTCATCTTCAATCTGGCCGGCCAGGTCAGTCACATCGACAGCATGCTCGACCCCTACACCGACCTCGACATCAACTGTCGAGCGCAACTGTCGATGCTCGAGGCCTGCCGCAAGCACAATCCCGGGGTGAAGGTGGTGTTCGCCGGGACACGCCAGGTTTACGGGAAGCCGGATCGTCTGCCGGTCGACGAACGGCATCTGGTTCGTCCGATGGACGTGAACGGCGTGAACAAGGCCGCCGGCGAGTACTACCACCTGCTCTACAACAACGTCTTCGGCATCCGCGCGTGTTCCCTGCGCCTGACCAACGTCTACGGCCCGCGCCAGCTCATTCGCCACAATCGGCAGGGGTTCATCGGCTGGTTCATCCGACTGGCCATTGAAGACGCCGAGATTCAAATCTTCGGCGACGGATCCCAGATTCGCGATTTCGTCTTCGTCGAGGACGCTGCCGACGCCTTTCTCCGCGCCGGCGCTTGCGCGGCGTGCGACGGTGAAGTCTTCAACGTCGGCGGTCGCGAGCCGACGAGTCATCGCGACCTGGTCGATTTGCTGATTGCGGTTGCCGGCTCCGGACGTGTCCGCTACGTTCCATGGCCCGAGGACAAGAAGCGCATCGACATCGGGAGCTTCTATTCCGACTCGACCAAGTTCGAGCACACGACTGGCTGGCTGCCGCGCGTGACGCTGCGCGACGGTCTCAGCCAGACGGTCGCCTTCTATCGCGAACATCTGCCGCAGTACGTGGGGACGATGTGATTGCGTTCCTTGACCTGCGGCCGGGTCCGGATGCGACGGCCGTCCGTGAGGCGATCGAGCGCGTAATCGTGCGCGGCTGGTTCATCCTCGGCCCCGAGCTCGAGGCGTTCGAGAGAGAGTTCGCCGCCGCCTGTCATGCCGATCGGGCGATTGGCGTCGGAACCGGCACGGATGCGCTGGCGCTGGCGCTGCGAGCCCTCGATGTCGGCGCCGGCGACGAGGTGATCACTACACCGCTGTCGGCGGCGTTCAGTGCCCTCGCCATCATGATGGTCGGCGCGCGGCCGGTCTTCGCCGACATCGATCGGGATCGTTTGACACTCGATCCGGCGGCGGTCGCCGCGGCGGTCACCTCGCGCACGCGGGCAGTCATGCCAGTCCATCTCTATGGGCAGGCAGCCGACATGCCCGCGCTGATGGCCGTGGCCAATCGTCATCACCTCGCGGTCGTCGAGGACTGTTGTCAGGCGCATCTCGCGACGTGCGAGGGTCGCCCGGTCGGCTCATTCGGCCACGTGGCCGCCTACAGCTTCTATCCGACGAAGAATCTCGGGTGCGCTCGGGGACGGCGGCGCGGTCACGACCGACGATCACCCGCATCGCCGACCGCGTCCGCGCCTGCGCAACGGCGGTCAGACGGATCGCTATCAACACGGGGAGTTCGGCGTGAACTCGCGGCTGGACGAAATGCAGGCGGCCGTGCTTCGCGCGCGCCTGTCCTGGCTGCCCCGGTGGACGGAGGAGCGACGGCGCCTGGCCGCTCGGTACCGACAAAGACTCACCGACGCGGCAGTAACGGTCCCACCCGAGCGGGACGCGGGGCACGTCTATCATCTCTTTCCGGTGCTCTGTCGCGAACGCGCGGCGTTGCAGGCTCATCTGCGAGCGCAGGGCATCGAGACCCTGATTCACTATCCAATTCCGATCTCGCGTCAGCCGGCGCTGGCCGCAACCGCGCCGGCCGACTGTCCGGTAGCGGATCGTATCTGTGGTGAAGTCCTGTCGTTGCCGCTGTACCCCGGCCTGAGCGAACGCGCCGTCGAGGAGGTCGCCGTTGCCCTCAAGACCTTCCGCGTCGTCGCCTGACGCGACGGCCTCGGTCGCCGGCCGGATTCGCCGCCTCGCGCTCGTCGCGTCGGTCGGCGCCGCTGCGGCGGCGCTGGCGCTGACGATCGCCGTCTCCGTGCGGCCGTCGTTCGCGCTGGAAATGAATGCGGACCTGCCGCGCAACGTGTCGGGACTGTATCCGCCCGAGCACGCCGACGCGACCAGCTTCGCGTGGACCGCGGCGCAGGTGAAGGTGGCGCTGCCCGGTGCTGATCGGCGGATGCCGTGGGAGTGCTCGCTACGCTTCCGTGGAGGGCGATCGACGCTGGATCTCCAGCCAACCGTCGACATGGCCGTTGACGGAATCACGAGAGGCCGTCAGGCGGCAACCAACGACTACGAGGTCCTGGCGATCACGGCGCCGCCGTCGGTCAGGCAGGGCCTCACGCTCATCATCACCAGCTCGAACACCGTCGTTCCCGGCCCAAGCGACCGGCGCGAGCTCGGCGTGCAGGTCGATCGGCTGGAGTGTCGTCCGCAGGGGCGAGGGCTGGTGTGGCCTCCGGCGGTGGCGATTGCTGACGCCGCGGTCTCCGCCGGCGTGCTGGGCGCCGCGCTCGGCGCGATCGGATCTGCGACGGTTCCAGCAGCAGCGGCGTCAGTGCTGGTTGCGACGATGCAGTCGCGGCCACTGGCCATCGCTCCCGCTCCGTACACCAGCTATCGGAGCACGGGCTTGTGGCTGGCGATCTGGATAGCCGCTTCGCTGGCCGTGGCGACAACAGCCATCGAGCGGATTCACGGACGACGACTCGAACCAGCGGCGCGATTCGTCATCGCGTTTTCCGGCGTGGCGCTTTACCTCAAGCTGCTCGGCCTGCTCCACCCGCTCAAGCCGCTGGTCGACGCGGTCTTCCAGGCGCACCGACTCGAGTGGGTCCTCGGCGGCCGCTATTTCTTCACCCAGCAGATGCCGGGCGGCGTGCAGTTTCCTTATGCGATCGGGCTCTATCTGTTCGCGGCGCCCTGGTCGGTGTTCACCCGCGATCACGTCACGCTTCTGCGGATCGTCGTGTGCGCGACCGACGCCGTTGCCGGCGCGCTGCTCTATCCGATGATCGTTCGAACCTCGGGAAATCGAACGGCTGGCGCGGTCGCGGTCGCGCTCTTCAGCCTGGTGCCGCTCTCGTATACGGTCATCGGCAACGCCAACCTCACCAACGCCTTCGGCCAGTCGATCGCGCTGATCACCGTCGCTGCGGTCGTGGTGTGGGCTGCTGATCGGCGGAGGCTTCTTCAGTGCCTCGGATGGACTGCATTGGCGACGCTCGCCTTTCTTTCGCACGTGAGCACTGTCGCGACACTGCTGGTGACGCTGGTAACGCTGGCGGCGGCCTACTGGTGGCGCCGGGATGATGGCCTGAGAGACGCTGCGCGGGTGCTGCTGCTGGCGACGATCGTGGCAGCGCTCGCATCGACGGCGCTGTACTACGGTCATTTCACCGACGTGTACAAGAATGCCATCAAGGTTCGCGGCGACAACGCAGCGGCCGTCGCTGCCCCGCAGGCCGTTAGGCCGCAATCCACGCCAACGCCCACGCCGCTGGCCGGCCGCGCCGCCAGCGCGATGACGTTGATTGCCGAATCGATCGGCTGGCCTCTTCTGCTGCTCGCGGCGATCGGTTTGTGGGCCACCTGGCAGGTTCCCGCTCGAGACCGACTCGACCTGGCGCTGGTTGCGTGGGGGATCACCTTCGCCGTGTTCATCGTAGTCGCACTGGCCCGCGTCGAAGTGGAATTCGAACGGTATTCCGTCGAGTTCGTTGGACGGGTGGCCTACGCAACCTATCCGGCTGCCGTGATTCTGGCGGCGCGAGGCGTAACGTGGTTGTGGCGCCGCGGCCTGCTGCTGCGACTCACCGCGTCGGTCCTGCTCGTCTTTGCTGTCCTCAAAGGGTCTGAACGCGTGGATCGCCTGGCGTTGAACGTCAGCGGCGAACCCACCAGGCGAGCAGATCGAAGGGTGTCCGGAACCGCCACAGCCAGAGATTGACGAAGCCTTCAGGATAGGGTGCGACCTGCCGCAAGCCGTGCATGAACGTCTGATACTGCAGTAGCAGCAGCAGCGTATACGCGGCAAAGGCGGCAGTCACGCCAGCCATCCCTCGAGTGGAGAGCCGTCGCTGCGCAAAACAGGCGGTGACCCCAAGCACGAAAATGGGATAGCAGCTGACGAAGCGGCGCGCTCCGAAGGCCTCGCCGGCCCACCAGTCGGCGACCGCGGCGTTGACGTACCAGGAGGTCGCAAGAACGAGCACAGCGGCAACGAAGACGAGCGGGGCCCGCCGGGCGACGAAAGCAATACCGACGATCGCCATCGCCAGGATCGGCGTCCAGGTGAGAAGCCCGTGCTGGGAGAACAACACCGCGAGCAGTGCGGGATCCTGCCAGTGCATGAAGCCGGGACCTTGTGGAACCGTGAACGCTCGGCCGTACAGGACCTGCCACACAATCATCTGGGGTGCGAAGGCGACGGCCGCCGCCACGGCGATGACCGCAATTCTCGAGCACGCGGCAACGAAGCCGAGCGCGCGGCGGTGCCAGAGGACGTCGAGCAGCGGGACGAGCAGCAGAATCATGTCCTGCCAGCGCATCAGCGCGCTGAGACCGGCGAGCAGTCCGAGGCTGGCGTAGCGCTGCAGATCCTGTCGCGGAGCGGTCCGAATCCAGACAAGCCAGAAGGCCCCGACCGTCAGCATCGAGGCCGCGTGCGAGTAAGCGGGCGAAATCAACGAGTAGTACAGCGCGCTCGAGGACAGCCAGACCGCGAGCGTTGCCCAGATCGCCGCTCGACGGTCGAACACCGCGGCGGCGGCCAGATAGGCGAAACAGCTGCCGGCCGTTGCGGCGATGATGCCGGTCACGCCGGCAGCGGCCTGAAATGCGAGCGCGTATCCGTCGAGCGGATAGGCGCCGCCAAGCGCGTCGTACAGCCACACCACGGCGGTCACGAGGAGGAAGGCAGGAGCCCACAGAAGGGCGGGCCCGACCGGCATGTAGTTCCGGGTCTTGCCGGTTGGTGTCGATCGCTCGGCCGCCGCCGCGCTTTCGATTGCCGATCCCTCGTCCAGCCCGTACATCCGCGCGAACTCGTTGCGGAACTCGAGATCGCGATCGAACACAGCCGAGCGAAGCTGCACGTAGTGCCCGAGCGCGTCCCCCACCATGATGCGCGCGTCCCGCTTCGCTGGCCCGACGAGGCCGACACCGTACGCGATCACGAACAGCACGCCGATGCCGATCAGCGTCTGCAGGGGGCGCTGCTCGGGAATCCGCAGCATCGAATCGACAATCGACCGTCGGCTACGTGCGTGCGGTCCTTCCTGGCCTGACTCGGCGTCCCGGCTCACCTGCGGCGTCCTCTCGTCACAAGCGTGCGATACTCCTCGGCAGCGTGCTCGTCCTTGCCGCCTTCCTCGTGGTCGCCTGGTTGCCGGGCGCCGTTCTCTTCCGGGTTCCGTGGTTCGACCGTCCTCGTCGCGCGCAGCTGGCCGCCGAAGAACGTCTCTACTGGACGGTCGTGCTCAGCGTCGTGGGGTCGCTCGCGTGGGTGCTGGTGCTGGCTGCGGCCCATCGCTATAGCTTTCGCGCGCTGCTGGTCGCAGACAGCCTGACCGCGGTGGTCGTCGCGGCGATGGCGCGGTTCGATCTGCGGTTGGGGCCGTCTGCGCGCTGGCCAGGAACTGCCGCGCTCGTCCCGCTCGCCCTCGTCATCCTGAGCGCCTGGCGCTTTCTTCCACCGTCCGAGTACGTCATCGGCGGCAAGGACCCGGGCGTCTATCTCAACGAAGGCATCCAGATCGCACAGCGGGGCGGACTGATCGTCGCGGACGAGACCGTGGCGGCGGTTCCCGCCTTCGCGCGTCCGCTGTTCTTTCCGACTGATGTGAACCGACCTTACTATCTGAGCCTCCGGTTCATGGGATTCTACATCCGCGATCCTGATACCGGCGCCGTCATCAGCCAGTTCCAGCACGCGTTTCCGGCAGCGATCGCCATCGGGTACGGACTGGGCGGCTTGACCGGCGCGCGCCGCGCCGTCGTCGCCTGCGCCATGCTCGGCGTGCTCGGGCTGTATTTCGCCGGCGCACGCCTGTTCGGTCGTCCGACGGCGGCGGCTGCGGCAACGCTCCTCGTGCTCAACGTCATCGAGCTGTGGTTCGCTCGCTATCCGAACGTCGAAGTCCTCATCCAGGCACTCCTCCTCGCGTCGCTGCTCGCCGCGGCGCGTGCCCAGGTGGATGGCGATCCGTTCTTCGCACCGGTCACCGGTGTCCTGCTCGGCATGCTCCTGTTCACCCGGTTCGATGCCGCCCTGGTGGTCGTCACCGTGATCGCTGCGCAAGCGCTCGGCTACGTCGCGTTGACGCAGCGCATGCACTGGACGTTCTGGCCCGCGCTCGCCATCCCAGCGAGCCTCTGCGGCTGGTATCTCGTCGGCCCGATGCGGGCGTATTCCGAACTGCCGCTGGCGTTCGTCGCGCGGCTGCCGTGGGGCTTTTACGCGGCCTTCGTCGCCGGCTCCGTCGCGCTCCTCGCCATCGTCGTGTCGGCGCATCGATCGCCGTGGACCGCGACGCGCGTCCGACAACTCGTACCCGCGGCGCTGGCTGTTATCGTGACGCTCCTGGCCGTCTACGCGTTCGAATTCCGTCATCCCGGCGATCGGCTGGCGGCCGCCGACGCCGATGCGCTGCGAACGTTCGCCATCTTCTACGTCACCGTTCCCGCGCTCATCGCGGCGGTGATCGGCTACGCGGTGATTGGCCGGACCGTGTTCTGGCGCGACCCGGCGCTGCTGCTGACGTTCACGGCGTTCAGCCTGTTCTTTTTCTACAAGCTGCGGATCGTCCCGGTGCACTTCTGGGCGGCCCGCCGGTTCGTGCCGATCATCCTGCCCGGCACGCTCCTGCTGGCGGCCGCCGCGGCGCTGGCGGGCGTCCGGGGCCGGTGGCAACTCCTGCGCGTGCTCCGCGTGCCCATCGCGGTGGTCTTTCTCGGCCTGCTGGCGGTGAACTACGCGCGCGCGTCACGGCCGGTCGCCGACCACGTGGAGTACGCGGGCGTCATCCCCAAGCTGGAACAGATCGCATCGGGCCTGGCCGATGATGACCTGCTGATCGTCGAGTCGAGGAACGCATCCGACGTTCACGTCCTGGCGCTGCCGCTGGCCTATATCTACGCGAGGCAGGTGCTGGTGCTGTCGTCGCCGGCGCCGGACAAGCCGACGTTCGCCGGTTTTCTGAACTGGGCCCGGTCGCGCTACCGGCGCGTCCTGTTCATGGGCGGTGGTGGCACCGATCTCCTGTCGTCTCAGTGGTCGGTCCGCCCGATCTCGAGCGAGCGCTTTCAGATTCCCGAGTACCGACGCGCCGAATCAGGCGTACCCGCAGGGCGTGCGACGAAAGGAGTTCGACTACAGCCTCTACGCCTTCGAGCCCGCCGTGAAGGAGACCGCGCCTTTCGAGCTCGACGTCGGCGTCAGCGACGACCTGAACGTCATCCGCTTCCACGCCAAAGAGCGCACCGACACCCATACGTTTCGCTGGTCGCAGGACCAATCGTTCATCGTCGTCTCGCGGTTTCGGCCGCAGGATCGAACGCTGGCGCTGTGGATGAGCAACGGGGGACGCCCGCCGGCGGCGCCGCCGGCGGATGTCAGCGTGCGGGTGGGAGACCGGCTGCTCGGCTCCGTTCGCGTCGGCGACGGCTTCTCGGAGTACGATCTGGCGATCCCGCCGGATCTTGCCGGATCACTCGCCGAGCGCGGCGAGCCGGTGCGCCTCGTGCTGCGTTCGACGGTGTGGAATCCGTATCGGGTTCTCGGCCTGCCCGACGATCGAGACCTTGGCGTGATGGTCGATCGGGTCGCAGTGCGGTGAAGCACGGCGGCAAAACATGGAACAATGAACGCGTAAGTGGGTGAGCTGACCATCACGGATCGGCGCGAGCGCGCCCTCGTGGCTGCGGCGGACGCGGCTCTCTGGCCCGTCGGTGTCGTTCGTCACGCGCTCGCGCCTCGCCGACAGGCCGCTCCCGGACGCATTCTCTGCCTGCGGCTCGAGCGGATTGGCGATCTGGTCATGGCGCTGCCGGCGTTGGCCGAGCTTCGCAGTCTGGCCGCGGACGCCACGATCGATCTCGTGGTCGGAAGCTGGAACGCCGATCTCGCCCGTACGATCCCCTTCGTCGATCGCGTCGAGACGCTCGACGCTCGGTGGCTGGCTCGAGGTGACCAGAGCTACGGGCCGGTCCAGCTGCTGACACGGGCGCGCGGCTGGCGGCGTCATCGCTACGATCTGGCCTTCAATTTCGAGCCGGACGTACGGAGCAATCTTCTGCTCGCCGTGAGCGGTGCCCGCCACCTGGCCGGCTTCGCGAGCGGTGGAGGCGGCCCGCTGCTCGATCTCGCGCTCGACTACGACCCCCAATCGCACACGGCCGACAACGTGGTGCGGCTGGTCCGCGCCGCCTTCGATGGCCCGCCGGCCCAGCCCGTATCTGCCCGATTGCGGATTCCCGAGGCCGATCGCGAGGAAGCTGCGCGGGTGCTGGCCGGCCTGCCGCCGGGCCCTGTGATTGCCATCCACCTGGGTGCGGGAAGAGCCATCAAGCAGTGGCCGGAAGCGCGCTTCGCCCAGGTCGCCGCGCGGCTGATTGCGGAGCGCGCGGCGTCGATCGTGCTGACCGGGGCGACGGAGGATCGCGCGCAGGTGGATCAGGTCAAGTCGACGCTGCCCGCCGATCGCGTGCTCGATCTCGCCGGTCGCGCCGATCTCACGCGGCTGGCGGCGGTGCTCGAACGGGTCGGCCTGCTCGTAACCGGCGATACGGGCCCGATGCACCTTGCACAAGCGGTAGGAACGCCGATCGTGGCGGTCTTCGGTCCGTCGGATCCGCGACGATACGCGCCGCGCGGGCCGCTCGATCGGGTTGTGCGAATCGATCTGCCCTGTGCACCATGCAATCGCATTCGCGTGCCTCCGGCGAGGTGTACCGGGCACACTCCCGACTGTCTCGCCGGCATCGATGTCGCCAGCGTGCTTCAGGCGATCGATCAGGTACTGGCCGTCCAGGCGCCGCCCCGTGCTGCAGGATCGCGCGGATGACCAGCCTCGACATCGTCACGGGGACGACCCGCCGGACGGTGCACCTTGCAGACTATGTGGACGCGGTTGCGGAGGAATCGGCGCAGGCTGACGCTTACGCCTGGATTAAAGCGCTTCGCCGGATGACGGTCGACGGGGTCCCGTTTCGAAGCCGCTTCACGCTGCGCGGCGATTCGCTCTGGTGGTTCGCCGAGCTCTACCTGCACAAGGAACGCGCGATCCTCGAGTTGTTTCGGACGATCGCTGCTGTCGACACGCTCATCGCGCGCGAGCAGCCGCAGCGGCTGTCTCTCGGCGAACGATCCGACATGGTGCGGATGGTTGCGTTGGCGCGCGGCCTGCCGTGCGAAGCAGAGCGATCGCCGTCGCCCGGAGCCTGGCTCGACGTTCGAGCCCGCGCGCTTGCGCTGGCGGCACGACTGTCGCGATTTCGTGGCGGTCAGCCGCCATCGCGACGTGCCCGCATTGCGGCGTTCGTCCATCGCGCCTTCTGGCGGGAGGACGTCGAAGATGGCAGCGCGGAGTCGTACATCGGACCGGTGCTGCGAGAGATCGAGGCGCGGGCGGGCGCCGAGTCGATTCAGTATGTCGGCGTCGGGCCGCGCCGGAACTTCCAGGCGCGACGCTGGTGGCAGGCGCTGGCGGCCGCCGATGCCGGTCCCATGGTACCGGTCGAACGCTACGCTGCCGCCCCGGCGCTGAAAGAATCGGAAACGCTGTGGCGCCAGCGCTACGCCATTCGAGACGCGTTGTGGAGCAGCGACGAGATTCGCGAGCACTCGTTGATCCGAGGCTGCGACGCCTGGCCGATCGTGCGGGAGCAGCTCTCGGGCATCGCGCTGCTGCAGTTTCCGTGGTCGGCCCGATCGATGGACGAAGCTGCCGCCGCGCTCGACGCCATCGAGCCTGAGGTCGCGGTCACCTACGCCGAGGCGGGCGGCTGGGGTCGCGCCCTGGCACTCGAGTGCCGTCGGCGACGCCTTCCCCTCGCCGGTCTGCAGCACGGTTTCATCTATCGACACTGGCTCAACTACCGGCACGAACCGGACGAGCAGCTGCCGGATGCCACCAATCCACTCGACGCGGGCTTCCCGCGTCCGGCGGTGACACTGCTCTTCGACGACTACACCGCGCGCTATCTCTCCGACGCCGGCCGCTTTCCACCGGACTCGCTCGCCGTGACCGGCAGTCCGCGACTCGACGATCTGATTGCGCGCATCGCCGCGCAACAACCGTCCGACATCGCCGCGACGCGCGAGGCGGCAGGAGCCGGCGAGTCGCAGGCACTTGTCCTCTTTGCCGCCAAACATCGGGAAGCCGCGCCGTATCTTGATCGTTTGATGGCGGCCGTGCGTCGGATGCCGGACGTGTTAATGGCGATCAAGCCGCATCCGGCAGAGACCTCGGACGTCTACGGACCGACCGTGGCGGAGGTCCCGAACGTACGGGTGCTTGCGGCCTCGGCGTCGCTGCCGGCGCTGCTCGCCGCCGCGCGCGCCGTGATCACGGTCAACTCCACCGTTGCGATCGACGCGCTCTCGGTGCGCGTGCCCGCGCTCGTCATCGGGCTGCCGAACAACCTGACGCCTTTCGTGGACGCGGGCATCATGGCGGGAGCGTCAACCGAACAGGAAATCCACTCAATGCTGAGCCGGCTCCTGTATGATGAACAATTCCGCGACTCGCTGGATCGCGCGTCGCGGGACTTCCTGCGTCGGCATCGCCCCGATCAGGACGGCGGCGCCGCCGCCCGCAGCGCGGACGCCGTCATCGCGCTCGCTGGCGCGTCGCGTTAAGGGTCGTTCCACTCCGGACTGAGGACTGTCGATGCGTGTGTTGATTACTGGGGGCGCCGGGTTCGTCGGATCGCACCTCTCGGAAGCCTTGCTCGAACGTGGCGACGAAGTCTCGGTGCTCGACAACCTTTCGACCGGGTCGATCGACAACATCAAGCACCTCAAGCCTCATCCCAAGTTCCACTACACCATCGATTCGGTCACCAACGAACCGCTGCTCGCCGAACTGATCGATGCCAGCGACGTCGTCGTCCACCTGGCCGCGGCGGTTGGCGTCAAGCTGATCGTCGAGGCGCCGGTCCACACCATCGAGACCAACGTGCACGGCACCGAGGTCGTGCTCAAACACGCGAACAAGAAGAAGAAGCTGGTCCTGATTGCATCGACCTCGGAGGTCTACGGCAAGAGCGTGGCAGTACCCTTCCGGGAGGATGCCGACCTCGTTCTGGGCCCGTCGGTCAAGCATCGCTGGGCCTACGCCTGCAGCAAGTTGATCGACGAGTTCCTGGCGCTCGCCTACTGGAAAGAGCGCAAGCTGCCGGTGATCATCGTCCGTCTGTTCAACACGGTGGGGCCGCGACAGACGGGGCAGTACGGAATGGTGATCCCCAACTTCGTTCGCCAGGCCTTGTCGGGCCAGCCCATCACGGTCTTCGGCGACGGCACGCAGTCGCGCAGCTTCACCTACGTCGGGGACGTGGTGAAGGCTATGGTAGCCTTGATCGACGAGCCACGCGCCGTCGGCCAGGTCTTCAACATCGGTAATGGCCAGGAAATCAGCATGCGCGACCTCGCGGTCCGCATCAAAGCCATGACCGGCAGCGCGTCCGAAATCGTGACCATTCCGTACGAACAGGCGTACGAGGCAGGCTTCGAGGACATGCCGCGCCGCGTCCCGGAGATCACCAAGATTCGCGAGATGGTCGGGTATCGGCCGACCGTTGAGCTCGACGAGATTCTCACGCGCGTGATCGAGTATTTTCGGCAAGCCTGAGGTCCGATACCCACAGATGGTTCCGCGAACACCGGACCAGGATCTGAGGCCTCGGCCGTTGCGTTCCGACACATGTCAACTGGATTGAAAGCCTCGGCCAGGCGAGCGGTGGAAGCCGTGCTGCGCCGCGAGGCAAAGCCCATTCGGCGTCTGCTGCTGGCCACGGGGCGCGATCGCGCGCCCGCGCTGCCGGAAATCGTCCAGATCGAAAGCACCAACATCTGCAACGCGAAGTGCGTCTTCTGCCCGCGCGACGAGATGCATCGGCGCCAGGGGGTGATGAGCTTCGACCTGTTCCGGAAGATCGTCGACGAGTGCGCCGCGTTGGGCATCACGCATGTCCGCGTCCACAACTACGGCGAACCCTTCCTCGACCGCCATCTCACCGAGAAAGTCCGGTACGCCAAGCAGAAGGGGATCCGCGAGGTTGGGATGATCAGCAACGGATCGCTGATCACCGAGAAGATCGCGCGCGGCATGATCGAGGCCGGCCTCGACGCCATCAACATCAGCGTCGACGCCTCGGGCAAGGAAGTCTTCGAGTCGACGCGGATCGGGCTGAACTACGACAAGGTCATCGCCAACGTCGAGCGTCTCGTCCGGATTCGCGCCGAGCTGGGCAAGCGGCGGCCGAAGCTGATTCTCTCCTTCGTGCGGCAGAACAATTCGGTCGACGAGCAGGCCTTCATCGAGCACTGGCGCAACATCGCCGACAAAATCCACGTGACCGATCTGCACAACTGGGCGGGAACGCTGAACGCTGAGTCGGACGTCAACTACCCCTGCTATCGCCCGTGGCTGACCTTCACGGTACTGTGGGACGGACGGGTGTCATTGTGTTGCGCCGATTTCGACGGCAAGACGATTCTCGGCGACCTCAACACGTCCACGATTCAGGAAATCTGGAACGCCGAGCCCTATCGCGCCGCCCGGCGCCTGCACCTCGAGAGTGGCGGCCCGGACGTCTGCCGCGCCTGCGATCTGCCACGCAAAGACTCGCCTCTTTGGATTACCAAGCTGGCCTGACCGGCCGCGAGGCTCGCCGGAGCGTCTGATCGAGCGTATAATCGGAAAGGTCCAACCCATGACAAACCTACTGCGCTGCGTGTCGGTGGCGGCGTTGGCGTGGGGCATCGCGGTTCCAGCCGTCGCCGGCGATCTCAAGCTGACGATCCAGAACGGTCGCGTCACGATCATCGCGCACGATGTCCCGCTCCAGCAGATCCTCCAGGAATGGGCCCGTCTCGGCAACACCAAGATCGTGAACGCCGAGAAGGTCGTAGGCCTGCCCGTGACGCTCGAGCTGGTCGACGTTCCCGAGCGGCAGGCGCTGGACACACTCCTCCGCTCGACGGCGGGGTACCTCGCCGCGCCCAGACCGATCGGGGTCCTCGGGGCGTCCGTCTACGATCGCATCATGATCCTGCCAACCAGCAGGCCACCCGCGGCGGTCGCGGCAGCGGCTCCTCCGCCCTTTCAACCGCGTCCGCAGATGACGCCGAACCTGACGGCGGACGAAGACGATGACCAGCCGCTGAACATGCCGATGGCGAACCCGAACATCGGCGGAGCCAATCCGAACGTCCCCCAGATGGGTCAGCCGCCAATGACGGTGCTGCCGAACGGGCAACCGCAAACCCCGGTGCTGACGGCTCCCCGACCTGGGGCACTACCGAATCAGACCCCGAACGGCATTGAGGGACGGCCTTATCAGCCATTGACCCCCAACGGCGTCGCCAACCCGAACGTGCCAGGTGGCGTAACCCCGAACTCGCCGTCGGTGATTCGTCCGGGCGGCCCCGGCGGACCGGGCGACGAAGGTGGCGTAGACCATCACTGACGAGGGGCGCCCGGCAACCCGGTCGGGCGCTGCAGTACAATCGCGCTCGTCTATGGCCAGTCCCCAGATGGTTCGCCGCGGCGAGTACGCGGCACGCGGGGATTACCACAAGCATCTTGACCCGACCTGGGACTACTATCCGACCTACATCGCGAAGCTCGCGTTCGTCAGGCGGTACCTCGACCCGCTGCCACCAACGACGCGTGTCCTCGACGCTGGATGCGGAGAGGGCGTACTCGTTGACGAGTACGCATCGCGCCTGGCCATCGTCGGCGTCGACGCCAATTACTCGTCCGAGCGCGTGAGACTCGGTTCGATTACCTCCTTGCCCTTCGAGGACGGGGCATTCGATCGCGCGCTCTGCCTCGACGTCCTGGAACATCTCTCCTACGAAGACCAGCCGCGCGCACTCGCAG
Organism: uncultured Acidobacteriota bacterium; assembly: GCA_963771415.1. Lineage (GTDB taxonomy): Bacteria > Acidobacteriota > Vicinamibacteria > Vicinamibacterales > 2-12-FULL-66-21 > CAWAZT01. The sequence continues at coordinate 224,064 of CAVYTI010000004.1, forward strand.
AGCTGCATCGGGTGTTGGCCAACGGCGGCGAGCTCCTCATCTCGGTTCCCAATCTCGCGCACCTGCAATCGCGGCTGCAGTTCCTGCTGCGCGGGCGCCTGATTCGGACGGCATCCGAGTACAAGCATCCCGGCGATCGTCCGGTCGGCGAGTACCTCGATCTCGCGCATCGAGCCGGCTTCTCGCTGATCGGCCGGCGGGGCATCTTTCCGACGCTACCAGTCGTGACGCGACTGATCCGGCGGCACCCGCAACGCTTCACCTGGATGCATCGGCTGCTGACGCGGCTGCTCCCGGTTCCTGGATTGTGCTTCATCAATCTTCTGACCTTCCGAAATGGTGAACCGATCGTTCGCGGCCCGGCTGAGTAACCCGCCCTGGCGCGTCGCGCTGACGCTGATTTGCCTGGTCGCCCTCGGCTTGAGGCTGCTCGGCCTCCAGTACGGACTTCCTGCCGTCTACAACCCTGACGAGGTGGCGATCATGTCGCGGGCGCTGGCGTTCGCGAAGGGCGATCTGAACCCGCACAACTTTCTGTATCCCACGTTCTACTTCTACGTGCTTTTCGCGTGGGAAGGCCTGACGGCGGTCTGCTCGGTGGCCACCGGCGCCGTCGCGTCCTTCTCCGCTTTCCAACAGGAGTTCTTCGTCGATCCGACGCGCGTCTACACCGCCGGGCGGCTGTTGACCGCGTTGTGCGGCACGGCGACGGTTGCGGCTACCTACGTATTAGCCAGGCGGGTCAGCGGTGAGACTGCGGGCCTCTGTGCCGCTGCCTTCCTGACGGTCGCTCCCCTGCACGTGCGTGACTCGCACTACGTCAAACACGACGTCCCGGTCACGCTACTGATTGTGGCGGCGTACTTGGCTTACGACCGCCTGTGGAATCCACCGCCGGAAGCCTCTCGACCTGCAGGCGAGTGGGCGATCGACAGGCGGCTCATCACCGCCGCGGGCGTGACCGGCGCCGCCTTCGCCACGCACTACTACACGATCTTCTTGGCCATCCCGCTTGCGTGGTCGGCGCTCCGCGACGCACGCGGGTTCCTGGCGAGCGCACGGCGGCTCCTTGCTGCCGCCGTCATCGCCGCGGCGACCTTCTTCGTGCTGTCACCGTTCGTGCTCCTGGAGCCGGCGATTGCCCTGCGCGACATCAGGGCCAACCGGCAGATTGTCGTCGAGCGAGCTGTGGGATCGCTGGGCTACGCCCAGACAGCAGCCCGCTACGCTGTCCTGATGTGGCGCGACACCGTGACGTGGCCCGTCGTCCTGCTCGCCCTCGCCGGGCTGGTTGTGAGCGTGCGGCTGCGACCGCGCAGCACCGCGTGGCTCCTCGCGTTTCCCGTGCCGTTCCTGATCTTCATCGCCGGCACCGTTCCGGCCACGCGTTACCTGATTCCGGTGCTGCCTTTCCTGTGCCTCCTTGCCGGCGTGGCTGTCGCGTCGATCGGCGACCGTCGGCCGGCGGTTGCGATCGCGCTGGTGGCGCTGGTGTGTGTCCTGCCGTGGCGCGACAGCGTTCGCGCGGATCTCTTCATCCGGCGGACGGACACCAGAACTGTCGCGGCGGCGTTTGTCGACGCGCACGTCCCGGCGGGCGCAACCATCCTGACCCAGCCGTATTCGGTTCCGCTCACGCCGACGCCGCTCGTCCTGCGGGAAGCCGTCGAACGGTCCGGCCAGCCGATGCCGACCAAAACGCGGCTGGAGCTCGCACGGGACCCCTATCCCGCGCCGGCCTATCGGATGATTTATCTTGGCCTGGGGCGAGACGTGGACAAGCTCTACCTGCCGTATGATCAGCTCCGGGGTGCGGACCCGCTGGCAGCGATGCGACGTGAACACGTGGCGTTCGTGGTCCTGAAGCAGTACAATACGGTCGATCCAGTTGCGTTGCCGTTCATTCAGGCCCTGGCGCGCGAGGGCCGTCGGATAGCCGTGTTTTCGCCGTACCGGGACACTTCCGGCACGCGACCCGAGCCTTTCCTGCACAACACTGATGCCCGGATCGATGCGTCGCTCGAGCGACCAGGTCCGGTAGTGGAGATCTGGCAAGTCGATGTCCGTGGTTCGTAAGCTCCGCGACAGGCTCGCGACCGAGGCGCGGGGATTGCCAATCGCCCGCCATGCGTGGGCGAAGTATCGCCGGCGACGCTACGAGCGTCAGATTCGCCGGTTCCTGACCGAGCGGTCGGGCCGTGCAGACCGTCTGCCGATCGGGGCGGTTTACGAGGCCACGATGCGATGCAATCTCCACTGCGAGTTCTGCTACGTGGGAGATCTGCTGAACATCGAGGGAGAGTGGCGGCAGGAGCTATCGCTCGAGGCGCTGGAGCGCGCCTTTCCGTCGCAGGACGGCTTCCAGATCAGTTTGACCGGCGGCGAGATCTTCATGCGCAAGGACATCCTGTCCGTGCTCGATCTCTTCCGCGGCAAGGGCTACGCCTGCGGCTATCTGACGACCAACGGCACCATCATCACCGAGGAGCGGGCGTCGGCCCTCGCCGACCTCGCCGCGGCCGGGTTTCTCAAGCACATCAGCGTCTCAATCGATGGACCCCAGGAGCTGCACGATGCGGCGCGCGGCCTGATCGGCACCTTCGAGCGGACGTGCGAGGGCCTGCGACGACTGCAGGAGGCTGCCAGACGGAAGAGCGCTCCGCTTCGGGTCAGCATCAACACGACCGTGGCCCATGAGAGCCTCGACGCGCTCGACCAGATGGTCGACGTCGCCCAGGAGCTCGGCATCGACGCGATCGGCCTCAACCACCTCATGTTCAGCACGCCTGAGGAAGTGGCGGAGACCGTCCGGCTCATTGACGCTCCCGACGCTTCGGTCATCGCGACGTTCGTCACGCCCGATCCCGGGCTCGACATCCGCCGCGTGCGCGACCAGGTCTCGGCGCTCGAGCGGAAGTGCCGGGAGCGCAACATCCTGTTCGACTTCCGCCCCAAGGTCCACTCGCACCTGATTCCGCGCTACTACACGCCCGGCACGGCGCTCGCCGGACGCTGCCTGTATCCGTTCCTGCACGCACGGGTATCGTTCTCCGGCAAGGTGTACTTCTGTCCGTTCATTCGCGTCGAAGTCGGCGATCTGACGAAGAACTCGCTCGAAGAGGTCTGGAACGGCGATCGCTACATCGAGATGCGGCGGCGGCTCCTCGAACACGGTATCTTTCCGGTCTGTCGCCGCTGCTGCAAGGTCGAGCTGTCGCAAACGCCCGCGGTCGAGGCGGCGTCCAGCGAATTGCCGCGACGGCGCGCGATTCCGGTGACGGTGGTGCGCTGACGTGATGCTGGGCCAACAGACGCTGCTCGTGAATCCGCCGCTCATCAATGGCGTGGCCTTTACCAGACAGGGCCGCTGCCAGGAGCGCGAGGAAGTGCTCGGGACCACCAAGCCTCCCTACTCGCTGGCATTGATCGCGTCGCTCCTCCGCGACGCTGGCTGCGAAGTCCGGCTGATGGACATGACGGCGGAGCGTCTGTCGGTGGCGCAGCTGATCGCTCGGCTCGACGCCGACAGGTTTCGGCCGACCCTGATTCTGTTTCCGAGCACGACGCCGACGCTCGACGCGGACGTGTTGGAAATGGCGAAGTTGAAGGCGCGCTACGGTGCGCCGATGTTCTGCTTCGGTCCGCACGCGTCGACGACACCGGAGCAGTCGATGCAGCGGGCGCCAACCGTTGACGGCATGTTCGTCGGCGAGCCGGAGGATGCGGCGTTGCAGCTCGCCCGCCTCGGGGCGGGCGAGGACTTCTCCTCGGTTGCCAGCCTGACCTGGCGCGACAACGGCACGATCGTGCCCCACCGCGCTCACGGCAGCTTCACCGGCTTCCTCGGGATGCCCTACCCGGCCTGGGACCTCGTGCCAATCAAGTCGTACTCGCTGCCGCTGGTCGACCGGCCGTACGTGATTGTCGAGGCCAGTCGCGGCTGTCCGTACTCGTGCGATTTCTGCGTCGCGCCGGTTCACCAGGGCCACAAGTTCCGCGAGCGCAGCGCCAAGGCGCTGGTCGACGAAATCGAGCGAGGCTATCGCGAGTTCGGCATAGATTTCTTCTACCTCTGGGGCGACACCGTGACGCTGAACGTCAAGAGCTTCACGGTGTTCTGCGACGAGCTGATCGCCCGCAAGCTGCCGATTCGCTGGCTGGGGAATGCCCGCGCCGACAACCTTTCCGATCCGGCGTTCGTCGAGCGGCTGCGCCAGTCCGGCTGCTGGATGCTGGCGTTGGGGATCGAGTCCGAGTCGGACGAGGTCAGGAAGAACATGATCAAGCGCCTCGAGCGCCAGAAGATCACGGCCGCGTTCGCCAACATGCGCGCCGCGGACATTCGCTCGTTTGCGTTCTTCATCTTCGGCTATCCCGGCGACACACCGGAGACAATGAGCCGCACGATCGACTACGCCATCGAGCTCGATCCGGATTTTGCGAATTTCTATCCGGCGGTCCCGTATCCGGGTACGGATCTCTTTCAGAAGTGCACACGAGAAGGCCTGCTCTCCAGCCAGGCGGCCGATGACTGGTCCCGGATGGAGTACTGGTACTATCTGCTCGAGGGCAACGGTCTGAACGCCGACGTGGTGATGAACACCATCAACCGCGCCAGGCGCCGCTTCTTCCTGCGACCGACCTACGTGCGCCGCCATTTCGGCGATCTCGTCCGGCTGACGTTCACCAAGTCCAGCGTCGCGTGGCAGATCCTGTCGCGAGCCGTCTTCGGCGCACGGGTCGTCCACACCACAACACCCGAGATCGGCAAGGAAGAACGTTTGCGGCCCGCCTGACGGTTCAGGTCGTGGTGTAGGCCGTTTCAGCGGGTCAGCTCGAGAATCCGTCCCGCCGCTCTGACCCGGACCATGACGTCCCCGCTGTGGAGCAGCGCCCGGAGTGCCGCGAAGCTGGCGGCGACACGCTCTACCATCACCCCTGAGGCGGCCTCACGGATTCCCGGATTGCTATCGCGCATCAGCGCGTCGAGCACGCTGTTGGCGAGCGGCAAATCGTAGGGGGCGATGAGCCGTGCGGCGTCGAGCCTGACCAGCGGGTCCGGATCGTTGGTGAGGCCGCGCACCAGCGCCTGCCAGGAAGGATCCGGCTGAGGCGCGAGCTCGCGCGCGGCGGCGACGCGAACGCCAGCATGCTCGCTGCGGGTGAGGTCGAGGAGAAACGGCTGGCCGCTCGAGTCGTTCAACCGCAGCAGCGCTCCCGCGGCTTTGACTTTCACGTTGAACACCTGGTCGTTGAGCAGCGGCCGGATTTTCGCGATCGATTCCGTTGCGCCCAGGCGTCCCAGGGCATCGGCGGCGGCCGCGCGATTGACGTCGCTGGCATCGGTGAGCAGGCCTGTCAGTGGCGCAACCGCCAGCTTGCTGCCGCTGTCCCCCAGCGCGTCGATGAGGCGGGTCTTGCTCCCTGGCGCAGTTTGGAGGTGAGCCAGAAGCGTCCGCACTGCCTGTTCATTCCCGATCGCGGCAAGCGCAACCGCTTCACCGACGCCGTTGGACTCCGCCGCCTGCTCGAGCGTGGATGCGGCCGACGGGTCGCCGTCGGCGGCGAGCTGCTTCAGTGCCTCGAGTCGTGCCCCCGCATTGGTCTGCTTCGTGGTGGATTCGGCAAGGGTCAAGCGAGCCACCCGGCGGAGCACGAAGGCGTCGTCCAGCCGGCGAGTGCCCAGCCACTTTTCGTACGTGGTCAAGCCTCCGGCCGCGCCGGCGCGAGCCAGATCGGCATCGACGGCAAGGACGAGCGCCGCCGCGTTCTTTTGGTCGCGGGCCAGCTGCTCTCCAGCAATCACCGCGGCGCCCGCGGCGTCCCCCTTGGCGAGCCGACTCCAACCCTCCGCCAGCGCTCCGGCGTCGGGGTTCGCTGACAGCTTCTGGGCACGCGCGGTCGCTGACCCGAAGGTGAGCAACACGAGCACGGCAAGCCAAGCGCGGACGAGCATGATTTGGAAGATCCGAGCGATCGTTTCCGATTATCACACGCTATCGGAGCCGACCCGGTGGGTGCAGAGAGGACGTTCCGGTCGACGACAGTAAACCGGAACGTCGCGTGAAACTAGCGCGCAGTGAGCAGCGGCATGTCGCCGGGCGCTCCCCAGGTGTAGCTGATCCAGGTGGAGAAGCTCGTCCGGGACTGTCTGATGAACCACTGACCGGTGGCGAGCCGATAGACGGCAATGTCGGTCCTGCCGTCGCCGTCGAAGTCGCCAATCACCGGCAGGTCGCCGGCATTCGCCCCCCAGGCATAGGCAACCGGAACCGTGAGAGCGGAGCTCGACTTCAGGATGAACCACGTGCCGGTCGACTGCCTGAAGACGGCGGGATCTGCCTTGCCATCACCGTCGTAGTCGCCGGCCACAGGGAGGTCATCGGGCTGACCGCCCCACTGAATCGCCAGCGACTGGGAATAGCCGGTCCTGGATTCGAGCACGAGCCACCGGCCGGTGGACGCTCGATAAACCGTCGGATCGATCCGTCCGTCTCCGTCAAAGTCTGCCACCACCGGCACGTCCGTCGATGGTGAACCCCAGGCGAACGCCTGACCCTGCGTGAATCCCGTGCTCGATTTCAGGATGTACCAGGTTCCGGTAGACGGCCGGTACACGGCCAGGTCGGTCTTGCCGTCGCCGTCGTAGTCGCCCGGCACCGGGACGTCACCGGCCTGTCCCCATTTGTAGGTAACCGACGTCGTGTAGTTGGTGCTCGACTTGAGGATGAACCACTCGCCGGTGGAAGGTCGGTACATCGAGATGTCGATCTTGTGGTCGCCGTCGAAATCGCCGGGCACGGGCGCATCGGTCGCGGCACCCCACTTATAGCCTGCGCCCGCGGTGAACCCGGTATTTGAATTGAGCACGTACCACATCCCGGTCGACGGACGGAAGACCGCGAGGTCGCTCTTGAGGTCGCCGGTGAGATCCCACGTTGTCGGCCTGGTAATGGAACCGGGAGGCAGCCATCCACCGTTCAGGCAGATTCCGCCGCCCAGCGACGCGAAGGGATCTGGCGTCGCGCAGCCGGTGCCGCCGCCTCCGCCTCCACCACCGCCGCCGCCTGCACCTGGTGGCAACCATCCACCGTTCACGCACGTTCCGCCGCCGAGTGACACGAAGGGATCTGGCGTCGTGCACCCTCCGGGTGGCGGCGGTGGCGGTGGGGGTGGCGGTGGGGGGGGCGGCGGGGGCGGCGGCGTCACCGTGCCTCCTCCGGTTGTCCCCGTACCCATGACCTGGTTCGCGGCCACCAGGTAATTGCGCGAGTAGACGATGTCCCAAAACTTGGTGCCGGTCCGCTGGGCGGTCAGCGGGTAGAACGAGCCGCCCCCCGGAGGCGTGGCACCGTCGCTGACGATTTGCGCCACCCCAAGCGGCACTCCACTCTTGCTGACCTCGATGGCCCCGAGCTCGTACGAATCACGATCCGAGCTGACCGCCAGGAATGTTCCGCTGACGGCGTTGTAGGCCATGCCCAGCGACTGGTCGAACCCGAGCCGCCCCGTCACGTAGGTGTTCGCGAGCAAGTTGCCCGCGGCGTCGAACGTCGCGGTAATCGTGCCCGGATGGATGGCATAGGCCATGACGTACTGGTTCAAATCGTTGACGTCGATCGCGGTCGCAAACGTGCCGGCGGTGAACCCGAACGTCGAGCGGGCGGAGACGGCACCGTCGACCGCTCGAATCCGACGGAACGCTGCGAAGGCCGTGTTGCCAGACCACCCGGTATAGGCGAGACCGAACTCGTCGGTCGACGGATTCCAGGCCAGCGATGGATCGCGGCTTCCCCCCGGATTCTCGAGGGGGATGATGCCGCTGACCGGCACGCCGAAGGCGTTCACCAGTCGGCCGAGCACGCCAAAGCCGAGCGTCCGCCACGCAATCATGAACTGGTGGCTCGTTCGCGAGTACGCCATCGCCGGTCCGGTTTCCCACCAGCTGCCACCCTGATCGAGCCCCGAGATCTGCTGAATGCCGGAGACGAGCGCTCCAGGCTTCGTGGCCGATACCAGCCTGCCAAAAATACAGTTGGTCGTCCCCGCGCAATTGACGTTGCCGGCAAAGTTGACCGACACGTTCTGGTGCCAGGTCACGAAGAATCCGCCGCTGCCACCGACCCCGTCGGGCACGTCAGGGCTGTACGCGACGCGGGGGAAATTGGCGAAGCCGGTGCTTCCGTCCATGATCACGAACGGTGCGGTCACCGGCGCCCCACCGCCATTGACGAATACCCCGTACACGGCGCTGTGGCCAGCAACGAGGAGATAGACATCGTGGGCAGGATCGTAGGCAACGCCGGTGCCCCGGAGGATTCCTCCGGTCCCGATGACGGGGACCGTACTGCCGCCGCGAAAAATCTGCGCGGAGGCCGGAACGGGCGAGCTCAATACGGCTGCGGCCGCTATCCAGAGCAACCCCCGGCGCACAAAGTTGAACATCCTGCCGAGGTCGGCAATGCCGCTAATCATAGCTAGACCCTTCCCAAAAACTGGGGATCGCTGACACGTGCTTGTGTGCCTTATCGGCGGTAGGGAGCGGCCGCTGCAGCCCAAAAAGAGTATCTAATGATAGGGCGTGCGAATCAGCTCGGCAACAGTTTTCCACACTGGATCCCCCGTCGCAGCGGGCGCCGGTAGATGATAAGCCACTTCCGCCCGGTTGGTAGCACACGCGCACACTGGGGCTGGGCTGTCCTGGTGGCCGCGCTGGTGGCGCTGCGGCTCCCGTCTCTCGTGCAACCCGCTGGTGGCGATCAGGGCCTGTACGGCTACGCTGGCGAGCGCATTTTGGCTGGCGACGTGATGTACCGGGACATGTGGGACCAGAAGCCGCCGGGAATCAGCTTCCTGTACGCGCTCTTCTGGCGAATCTGGCCGCACGAGTCCGTCGTCCCTGCCGCCGACCTGGCCGCGGCAACCACTGTCGCCGGGCTCCTGATCTTGATCGGGCGGCGTCGATACTCCCCGGCAGTTGGCTACGCCGCCGCCGGGATTTTCCTGTTATTCGGCGATCCCTACCTTCAGCGCCTCAGCGGAATCTATGTTCGCGGCCAGTGCGAGCCGTTCATCGCGCTGGCGGTAACGGCAAGCCTCGTACTACTGGCCTTTGCCCAGGGCCGGCCGATGTGGCTCCTGGCCTCGGGCGTGCTCTTCGCGGCGGCCTTCTGGCTCAAGTACAACGCTGCCGCCTACGGTCTTCCCATCGCCGCGGCAGCGTGGGCGTGGCGGCATCCCTCCGGTGGCAAACTGTGGCGCGACCTCGCGTGGATCGCCGCCGGGTTCAGTGCGGTCGTCTCAATCGTCCTCGTGTACTTCGTCGCGCACGGGGTCCTCCACGATCTGTGGCTGGCCACCATCGAGTACAACCTCCACTACTCGAATGAAACCTACGACGGCAGCATGAGCATGGTCCGGTATGTCATGACGATGCCGTTCGATCGCGTGAGGCTCGACCCGCTGTGGTTCCTGGGTGGCCTGGGAGCTCTTCTGCTGGCGCGGTTGATCGCGTCGGAGGCATCAGTGGTCGTCCTCCTCGGGTGGTTGGTCGCCACCGTCGTCTCGATTGCGATCAACGGCAGTCGCGGCCTGCCGAACTATTTCGTTCAGGCCGACCCGGCACTCGCGCTGGCCGCGGCGGCCGGACTCGCCTCAGTGCGCACGTCTCGTCCCGCCGTTCGCCTGGCGGTCGTAGCCGTGCTCCTGGTCGGTGCGTGGCGCGTAGGATCAGATGCGTCGGTGGCGGGCCTTCGGCTCGCCTCCCTCCCAGGTCTGGTCACCAACGTTGGCTACGACCTGTCGTACCTGCGCGGCCGCGTCGATCGCGATGCCTACCTGCGCCGTTTCAGTGGCCAGAAGTACGATGCCTACGAGATCAGCCGCTTGGTCCGCGACCTTCGCGAGACCACCGCTCCGGCAGACAGGATTTTCGTGTTCGGCTTTTCCGGCGGCAGCGTCTGCTGGCTGAGCGAACGCGCGAGCGCCTCGCGCTTCTTCTGGAGCATGCCGGTGATCCGGGAATTCGCTGCCGACCAGCTGGGGTACGGCACGGCTGGGCTCCTCCAGGATCTGGCGCGGAATAAACCGATGGTTGTCGCGCTGCAGAAAGAGGAATGGCGCTCGTATGACTTTTTCATGCACACCGCGGCGCTCCGGAACTGGCTCGAATCGGAATACCGGAACGATCGCGAGACACCCATGTTTTCGGTGTGGCGGCGGAAGTCCTGAGCCGGCCGGCGGCAGTCGATTGACGCCTGCCGTCGCGTATTTGATGATCGACTGACCTTACCCTTGCGAATGTCACAGCCGTCTTACGACCTTTTCATCGACCCGCGGTTCGCGGAGATCTACCGTCGCCAACCGATCGTGCTGGTGGACGTCGGCGCCAGAGGAGGATTGAAGAGCAACTGGACCGCCGCCCGCCGTCACTTGCAGATGATCGGATTCGAGCCGGACAAGCGCGAGCACGCGCGGCTGGCCGACCGCGGCGCCTCGGGGGAAACAATCTTCGATGTCGCGCTGAACAATGAACGCGGACCGGTGCGGTTGCACGTCGCCAAAGATCGAGGTCTCACGTCGATCTACGAACCCGATCGCGACTTCCTGGCCACCTTCCCGGATCCCGACCGGTTCGAGACGGTCGCGATCGAATCAGTCGACGGCGATACGCTGGACAGCCTGCGTGGTGCCCAGCAGATTCGGGACATCGACTTCGTGAAGGCAGACACCCAGGGCAGCGAGCTGCTCGTCCTCCAGGGCGCCCGGCAGTCGCTCGTCGCCTCCGCGATCGGGGTGGAAGTCGAAGCCGAGTTCACGCCGATCTACAAACAGCAACCGGTCTTTGCCGATGTCGACGCCTATCTGCGGCAGCTCGGTTACCTGCTGTTCGATCTCCGGCCGTGTTACTGGAAGCGCGCTGCCGGGCGGGACCTCGGCGGCCCGCGTGGGCAAATCATCTGGACCGACGCCCTGTACCTCAAGAGCCTGCCGGCCCTGCGCGACACCATCGACGGATTCGAGGCGGTCGATCGAAAAGGAAAAGCGCTGAAGGCCGTGTCGATCGCCCTGTTGTACGGCTATTGCGATTACGCGCTCGAGATCGCGCGAGCGCTGGCACCGGTCTTCAGCCCCGATGAGCGCCGGGTCATCGACCAGCGACTGCTCGCCAGCGTCGAGAGCAGCGGACCGCTGGCAGCCATCCCCGGCAGCAGGCGGATTGCCGCCAGCCTCGTCCGTCTCGCGAAATGGATCCGACCGAGGAGCCGCGGCTGGTCGGTCAGTAACGCGGATCTCGGGAACCTTCGTTGACCGTCTCGAGCGGCGGGCCGGCATCAGTTGGCAGTGTGGCCGGTTCGCTACTCACGTCGACGAGCTCCCCAGCCATTTCGACGCCCGCCGGTGCCGGGTCCGCGATCTGGACCGGTGCTCGCTGGAGCGCCCGGCGTCGGATGTCCTGCAGTGCGCGGATCTCGCCCGGATGGAAGAACCCGGTCGCGAACAGCGCGATGCCGTAACCAATGACAACGGTGACGCCGTTCATGACGATACCGACCAGCGGCAGGCGTACGTGCGGCAGGAGCACGACCGGAATCAGATACGCCACCGCCCCAGCCGCCGCGATCCGCAGCAACCGTCCGTACTCGTAACGAATCGGATAGAGATGCAAGGAAAAACCGACCGTGACCGCGGCGAGCGTGGCGTAAGCGATGGCGTTCGCCCACGCCGCGCCGAGGACGCCATAACGAGGAATCAACACCCAGTTCGCCGCCAGGCTCGCGGCCGCCGCCAGTCCGGTCGCTATCGGATAGCGTGTCGTCCGCTTCGTGATCACAATCCCGATCGATCCGACCAGATACAGTCCCTGGAACATCACGCCGAGCGCGATCCATGGGGTGACGTTGGCCGCCTGGTGAAACTGCGGCGTCGTGGTCAGGCGGATCAGATCCCGGGCCACCGCGCACAGGCCGGCCACGAGAAGAACCAGGACCGCGACGACGTAGGTCGATACGGTGCTGTAGATGGTCGCGGCGTCCGGCTCCCGCATCACGCCGAGAAAGAAGGGGGTCCACGCGTACTCGAACGCGCTGAGGAACAGCTTGAGCGCCAGACCGAAGCTTGCACCAATTGAATAGAGCCCGACGTCCCGCAGTGTCCCGTAGGCGTTCAGCAGGTAGCGATCGGCCAGGCTGATCACCTGCTGCGCGATCGCGTGAGGGATTCGCGGGAGCCCGAAGCCGAGCGCGTCCCTGATAATCGCTCGCGAGAACAGTGGCCGGATCAGGGGAACGAACCAGGCGCTCAACACGATCGTGAAAACGATCGTGACCGCGACGTCGGCCAGGACCACACCCAGCACTCCGAGGCCGGCCCAGATGACCAGAACCAGCCGCATCACCAGAGTTCCCGCGCTTCGCGCGAATACCAGCGCGATGAACTGGCCCGACTTCTCGCCGATCCGCAGGACCTGGAACGGAATGAAGTACATGCCGCCCACGAAAGTGTTGGCAAGCACCAAAGCGATCAGCAGGGAGTGCTGCGGCGAGCCGAACAGCTGTCGACTCAGCCAGCCGGCCGAGCCGATCGCCAGCACCAGGAGGGCTCCGTTGACCGCGAGCAGGAAGAAGAAAATCGTGCTGGCCAGGCGCTGCCGCGAGGGCTGATCCGCGCAGTCGTAGTACAGCCGCATGAACGCGGTGTCGACGCCCCACCTGAACACCACCTTGGCGACCGCCTCCACGGTCAGCAGCATGGCGATGACGCCGTAGTCCGACGGGCTCAGGAATCGTGTGTAGACCGGCAGCAGCAACAGGCTGACGAGTGACGTCGCGACGTCGCCCATGCCGTAGATGACCAGGTTCCGGAACAGACTCTTGATGCGGTCAAACACTGATCAGGAGAGCGGTGTGGATCGGGCACGCCAGTCACCCAGCATGGCGGCCGGATCTGGAGCGCGCAAGACCTCGAAGTCTATCATTGCGCGACAACCGTCGCTGGGTCACGCTGAGGTGCTGAAGGCATTGCCGGACTTCATCAGCGCGTCGACACCACCGATGGTGAGCTGCTGATAGCGGCGCCGCTGCCGCCGCCCTTTGGTCCAGCGCAGCCAATACAAATCGCGCAGCTGGACTAGATAGGCTGCTGCTTCGCGGATGCTCATCTTGCTTTCGCCTTGCTCGCGGTCGTCGAAACGATAGGGCACTTCGACGAGGCGCTCGGGCCATCCGCGAATCAACAGCTCCAGGCAGATCTTGAATCCGCCCGCCTTGATCGCGACCGCTTGCGCGATGCTGCGCCTGATCAGAAAGAATCCGGACGCAGCGTCGCGAATCGGCGTCAACGGTCGTGCGACCAGGCACGCCGTCCGTGACAGCAGTCGGCGCCACAGCGGCCAGTTCGGCGTACTCCCGCCGGGGATGTAGCGGCTCGCGACCACGATGTCGGCGTCGAGGCCTCTCAACGTGGCCAGCAGCCGCGGCACCAAGGCTGGCGGATGACTGAAATCGGCATCCATGACCCCCACGATGTCCGCCGTAGCCGCAGAGAAGCCCGCCACCACCGCCGTGCCGAGTCCCAACTTGCCGGCGCGATGGATTACGCGAAGATTGTGTCGGCGCGCGAGCTCGTCCGCCACCGCCCCCGTCCCATCCGGCGAGTTGTCATCGACGATGACGAGCTCCAGCGCGACGCCGTGGTCGGCGCAAGCCGCAAAGAGCGCTTGGCTGAGCTCCTGGAGCCGCTCACGCTCGTTATACGTCGGCACCACCACGGTCAGGTCCGGGACCGGACGCGTCGGAACGGGCGCAGAATCCACGTCGGTACTATAATTCGAGCCATCGTTCGCTTGCTATGACCGCCCCTTCATGCCAGCTCTGATCTCGCGCCGCTTTCCAGGACTCCTCGCGGGCATCGTCCTGATCGCGGCGGTCCTGCGTGGCGCGTTCCCCACGGCCGATCCGCCCTGGCGCACCACCGTCGGCGTCGTCTGGCACGACGAGGGCGCATGGGTCCACAACGCCCGCAATCGAGCGTTGTTCGGGGCCTGGCGTGTCGATGAGTGGAACCCCCTGTTCATCGCGCCGGTCTTCACCGGGTTCGAGTACCTGTCCTTCAGGACGTTCGGGGTCGGCCTCTGGCAGGCGCGAGTGGTCTCCGAGGTCGCCGGGGTGATATCGGTGGTGCTGCTGTCGCTGGGGGTGCGGCGCCTTGCCGGCGATTTGGCCGCCATCATCGCGGCGGCGTTGCTGGCGACCAACTACGTCTACGTCATGTACGACCGGGCCGCCATCATGGAAGCGCTCATGGTCGCCTTTGTCGTGGGGGCGTGGTATTGCTCGACTCGGGCAGAGGACCGCCCATGGTGGGGAGGGCTGGCAGGAGTCCTGGCCATCCTGGCGTACTTCACCAAGGCGGCGGCCATCTTCTACGTTGCAGCCGTGGGCGTTGCAGCGATCTGGACTCTCGTGGACTCTTCCGTTCGGGCGGATCGCGATCGGGTGGCTGAGCGTCAGGCCGCGTTCTGGACGATCGCGGGACTCGGGTTGTCGGCAGCGATTGTATCGGCCGCATTCGTCCTGCCGCACTGGTCCGACTACCGGTTCTACAACTGGCAGATGTCGGTCACCCGAAAACCCTCTTACGATCTCGCCTCCCTAATCATGCGAGTGTCGTGGTTTCCGATCCTTCACGACACGTTCTCCCGCATGTGGTTCGAAGTGGTGGTCGGAATCGTCGGCACGTGGGGCATCCTCCTGCGCTGGCGTCGGGTGACGATCGGCGAGCGTTTGCTGCTGCTGTGGGTCGTGATGGCCGTCGTCGAACTGCTGCTGCACGATGTCGGCAACGAACGACGCTTCGTGATCCTGATTCCCGCCATGGTGGCGCTCACAGCGATCGTGCTCGGACGCCTTGGAGGTCTGCTGCCCGACGAAGCGCGCGCAGTTTCCCGTCTGCGGCTGCTCATGTGTGCGCCGCTCATTTTGTACTCCGCGTACATCGTCTGCGGTCCGATCGGCAGGCTGCCGTTTCTCTACACGGTCAGGCCCAGCGTGCGGTGGTCAGCGGCGCTGGCTCTTGCGCTTGGCCTCGTGGTCTTCGCGTGGTGGCCGCAGGTCAGTCGATTCCTGAACGTCGGACGCTGGAGCCCGGCGGCGGCTCTGCTCGTGACCCTGGCACTCATGGGACGCGACGTGGTGGAGTTCGGCCAGTGGGCGTACGCGCGCAGCTACAAGAACGTCAATGCGTCGCGTCTGCTGGGTCAGGTGCTGCCGCCCGATACCCTGGTGCAGGGCAAGCTCGCCAACGGCCTGTCGCTCGAGAATCGCATCCGCCCGGTGTTCATCGGGCACGAGTTCGGCAACTACACCGATCGGAAACGACGCGATGATGTGCGATATATTCTGACGTATATCGAACCGCTGATTGGATTCGAAGGATCGCAGATCCGGGACGTGCTCGACGCCTATCCGCAGCGCCGAATCGTGATGAGTTTCGATGTCGCTGAAACACCGTCCGGCCACGATCGCGCCGCTTTGATCGACAAGTTCGGCGATCGACGCAGCCCCGTCGACAACGGGACGGGGCGTGCGCACGATTGACGACCGCGCCATCCGGGCGCACGCCGACCTCCGGTTTCGTTCCGAATACGACTACGCCCTGTTCGAGTATTACCGGAGCGCGAAAGTGATCGCGTTTCTGGAGCGCGCCGGGATTCGGGTCGCCGGACGCGTTCTCGACGCCGGCTGCGGCGGCGGCGGGATGCCGCTGTCGTTGTCGGAAGAGGCGCGTCAAGTCATCGGCATCGATCCAATCGATCGCTTCGGGCAGGCGGGCGTGCGCCTGGCGCGCGAGCGGCGCGTCGACAACCTGCAGTTTGCCCTCGCCGACGGGATGGCCTTGCCGTTCGCCAACGGCTCGTTCGACCTCGTCCTGTCGCACGCCGTCATCGAGCACGTTTCCGACGCCACCCTCTACCTGCGCGAATGCGCCCGCGTGCTCGCGGCCAACGGGCGCATCTATCTCTCGACGGCGCCGTATCTCTCGTTTGCCGGCGCCCATCTTCCCCGTCTCAAGGTGCCCATTCCGCTGCATCTGCTGGTCGGAAGGTCGGCTGCCTTCGCCACCTTCCAGTTCCTGGCGCGGCACGCGACATGGACGCTGAAGGAGCCGGCGCACGAGAACTCGTTCATCAAGCTCGCACGTCAGGGCCATACCAAGGAGGACGACCTGCTCGAGAAGGTGCGGGTCGTCAGCCTCAGGCGCCAGATCGCCACGGCCGGCCTGCGCATAGTCCGCGAGGAACTGCACGTCACCGGCACCATCCGTCGGTTGCCGGCGGCGCTGGGCCGCGCGATCCGTAACAGTCCCATGCTCCAGGACGTTTTCATCAGCAACATGGAATACGTGCTGGCCCACCACGACTCCAGCGATCGGGTCGAAGACTCGATCGATGCCGGTCGACCGAGCGGCGAAACGGCAGCGGCGGGGACCAGGTAGCCATGGCGGAGGTCAATCGCTATCGCGCCGAGGATCGCCGGGCGGTGGACGCCCTCTATCGGCGCGTGTTCGGCAATGACGCGGCCGACGCCAGCCGTCTGCGCTGGGAGTGGCAGTACCGTCGAAATCCCAACAACCCCGGCGGAGAGCCGGAAATCTGGATTGCCCGCGAAGGCCCGGCCATCGTCGGGCAATACGCGACGATGCCGGTGCGGCTGGCGGTCGCGGGACGGGAGATTGCGGGATCCTGGGGCATGGATGTCATGGTCGCGCCTGAGCGCCAGCGACAGGGTCTGGGCGAGGTCCTGTTTCGCACCTGGGATCGCAACGTGGGCGTCTCGCTCGGGCTCGGTCTCTCGGATGCGTCCTATCGACTGTTCCAGAAGCTGCGCTGGCCCGACGTCGGGCCGGTGCCGTGTCTGGTGAAACCGCTGACGCGACGCGCCTTCAGGCACCCGCGGCTGCCGACGCCGATCAACCGCCTCATTTCGGCCATGACGTGGCCGCTCGTCCTCATCGTCTCGAGAGCGCGTCCGCTCAACGCCGAGGTGCGACTCATTCAACGCTTCGACGACAGCTTTACCGAGTTGTGGGAGTCGTTGGCGCCGAAGTTCGCGCTCGCAGTCAGGCGCGACGCCAACTACCTGAACTGGAAGTACGCGACGGCTCCGCACGTCCGCTACAGCATCGTCGCGCTGCTGCAACAGGGTCGGACGGCCGGCTACGCGGTTTACCGCCACGTGCAGGAACCGCGCGGTCGGGTCACGCTGCTCGCGGATTTTCTCGCCGATCCCGACGATGAGCACGGAGTCTCGACGCTATTGCGATGGGTCGACCAGGAAGCGCGTCAGGCCGACTCCGACAAGATTCGAACGTTCGCCACTAACGCGAGCTTTCGCCGCCTGCTCCGCCGCTCCGGCTACTTCCAGGTGAAGTCGACGATGGAGTTCGTAGTGAAGGTGAACGGCATCGACGTCACCCAGGATTTCTACGACAGCACGGATGGCTGGCACGTGACGCTTGGCGACTCGGACCAGGACAGATAGGACAGGGTGCTCGGGGTGCTCGGGTGCTCCAGGGTGCTCGGGGTGCCGGTGCTAACGGGTGCTGAAGGGTGCTGGGGTGCCGGTGCTGAAGGGTGCTGAAGGTGCTGAGCTGTCGAGGTTACAATGTCCCTGCTCGCTCGTTCGCGCGCCATCGAGCACTAGCGCCGGCTCGCATCTGCAGCACCGAAGCACCTGAGCACTGGCACCATGAGCACCGGCACCAGCAGCACCGGCACCGCCAGCACCCGAGCACCGACAGCACCGGCACCTCAGCACCCAAGCACTCATCAGCACCCTGAGCACTACTAACCCGATGCCACCCGCTTTTCATCCCATCCGACTCCTCGTCGGCATCGATACCGAGGGGGACAACCAATGGGACGCGGCGGCGCGGGCGCGGCAGCGGTTCGAGAATCTGTACGCGCTGCCGAAGTTACATGCGCTCTTCGCCAGGCACGGGGTGCGGCCGACTTACGTCATTACGTATCCGGTCGCGACCGACGCCCGATCGGTCGATGTCCTGCGTGGTCTCGAGGCGGGAGGCGATTGCGAGATTGGCGCTCATCATCATGCCTGGGAGACGCCACCGTATTCGGCTGCCGACGTGGCGCAACACGGATATGCGTCGAACCTGCCGATGGCGCAGTTCGACGATCAGCTTGCATCGTTGACCGACGCGATTGCCTCGGCCTTTGCCGCGCCGCCGGTGTCGTATCGATCCGGGCGCTTCGGGTTCTCGGCGGCACACGTCTTCGCGCTGGAACGCCGCGGCTACCAGGTCGAGTCCAGCGTCGCGCCACTGTTCTACGAGGCGCACAAGCACGGCCCTGACTTCGTCGAGGCACCTCTCAAGCCGTACTTCCTGTCGTACGACAGCGCCACGACCCCTGGCACCAGCAACCTGCTCGAGATCCCCGTCTCCGCGGCACTCAACGTCCGGCTGCCGCGACGCCTTCAGTATCTCTATGCCCGCGCACCGCGGCCGTACACGACTAAGCGTGTCCTGCGCAGGCTCGGGCTCGCACGCGTGCGCTGGCTGCGGCCCTCGTATTCGTCGTTCGAGGACATGGTCTCGCTCGCGCGTGATCTCACCCGCGACCGACAGCCGGTCCTGAACCTGCTGTTTCATTCGAGCGAGGCGATCGTCGGCGGCAGCCCGTACAACCGCACGAAAGAGGAGCTCGGGGGGTTTCTCGGACGCCTGGAACGATTCTTTGCGTTCGCCCGGCAGGAGCTCGGAGCGGTACCAGCGACATTCTCCGAATTCAAGCGCGCGTATACGGCGCCGCATCCCTGACGCGCGCATGCGGATCGTGCACGTCACCCCGCACCTGCCGCCGGACCAGGCCGCCAATGCGCTGCTGCCCTACCAGCTCGGGCAATGGGCGCGCGAGCGCGGCGACGAGGTCGCGTACATCGCGCACCCGCCGCGGGCCGGACACGCCGCCCCGGTCGCTGGCGCGGTGACCTGGATTCCCCGCAGCGCCGGCGGGATTCTCCAGCGCTGGTTCCGACTGGGCTCGATTGCCAACGGCTGGCGGATCTGGCAGCGCGCCCGCCACGTCGTCGAGCGCGCCGACCTCGTGCACGTGCACAGCAACGGGTTGCTGGCGGAAGTGTGTGCGTGGCTGGCGGCCCGATCGGGTAAGCCGCTGATCCTGACGCTGTACGGAACCGAAATCTGGCACTACCAGCCGAAGCGACACGGCCCGGATCTCTTCACGCGCGCATACCGCGCGGCCAGCGCGGTCACGTTCTACAGCGATCGGTTGCTCCTGCGCGCACGTGAGCTTGGGCTCGGGCGGCCGGAGTGTCACGTCATCTACCCGCCGGTCTCGCCAGCGTTCGGTTATCACGACGCCGACGCGCAGCTCGCCGTGCGTCAATCGCTCGGGCTGACGCAGCGTCACGTGCTCATCAACGTCAAGCGTCTGCACCCGCTCGCCGGGCAACGGTTTCTGATCGAAGCGATGGGTGAGGTCGTGCGCGAGTTCCCCGACACGCGGCTGGTGATCTGCGGCACCGGCGAGCTCCTTGGCGACCTGCAGGCAGCGGCACGATCCGCCGGCGTCGAGCGGCATGTGACGTTCGCCGGTCTGGTCGACAACGCGTCGGTCGCGCGCTATTGCGGCGCGGCGGACCTTTTCGTGCTGCCCTCCCTCCTCGAAGCCCTGCCGACTGTGGCGGTCGAAGCCCTGGCCAGCGGTACGCCCGTCGTCTCTGCCGACAATCCCGGCGGGCTCGAGCTCGCGGATCTCTTCGGCGCCGATGTCGAGGTGGTACCTCGCGAACAGATCGATCCGCTGGCTGCGGCCATCAAGGACCGGCTCCGGCACAAGCGACGGACGCTGCCGTCCACGCGCGAGATCATCGAGGGGCAGTTCCGTCAGACCGCGGTCGCTCAACGCTACTGGTCCGTCTACGCGGATGCGATGCGACAGGCCAGAGACGGCCCTCGGCTCTAGCAAGCAAGGTGTGAAAAGGCGGCAGGGCGATTCCCAACCACCAGCCACCAAAGAGGCTACGATAGATGCATGAGCCTCAGCGACCGCCTCACCCACGACATTGCCGATGCCATGAGGGCCCGCGAGCAGGTACGCCTGTCGGCTCTGCGAATGGCGAAGGCCGCACTGATGAATGCCAGCGTGGCGAAGGGGGGCGATCTCGACGAGACCGAGGGACAGCAGGTCCTGGCGAGCCTGATTAAACAGCGCCGCGATTCGATCGAGCAGTTTCGCGCCGCGGGCCGAACCGATCTGGTCGACCGCGAGACGGCCGAGATCGTGGTGCTCGAGCGCTATGCGCCTCCGGCGGTCCCGGCGGAAGATCTCGAGCGCGCCGTCACCGCGGCCATCACCGAGACGGGAGCGTCAACGCCGAAGGACATGGGACGTGTGATGAAGGCTGTGATGGCCGCCCTCGCGGGAAAGACGGTCGATGGTAAAGCTGTCAACGAGCTCGTCCGGAAGAAGCTCGCCGGCGGCTGAATCTGCCGCAAACTTTTTTGCGTGGCCGCCGTCTAATGTTTTGAAAGGCAACGCACAAGCCTCTCATCCATCCTCCATGGAGCCCTCGTCGAAAGGCGGGGGCTCTTTTTTTCGGTTTCGCGACGGTCAGGACACTCCGGTGTGCGCGATGACCGATTCCGAACGCTGCGTCGACCCGGACACCGCACACGCTGTGGTACGCTGACCCCCCGCATGAGCATACGTCTCGCCCGGTCGGCCGGCCTCATCGGCGCGGCGACCCTGACGAGTCGGATCCTGGGCGTCTTCCGTGAGATCGTGCTGGCCGCGCTGTTCGGCGCCGGCAACCAGATGGACGCCTTCAACGTGGCGTTCAGGGTGCCGAACCTGCTCCGCGACCTCTTCGCCGAAGGGGCCATGAGCGCGGCGTTTGTGCCAGCGTTCACGCGTCGGCTCGCGAACGAATCGCGCGAGAGCGCGTGGCGGCTCGGCAATCTCGTCATCTCCACGCTCACGCTCGCCACCCTGATCAGCGTGGCAGTGGCCTGGCTCTTCGCGCCGGCGCTGGTCCGAGCGCTCGCGCCCGAGTTCGAGGCGGTGCCAGGCAAGCTCGAGCTGACCGTGCTCCTGACCCGCATCATGCTGCCGTTTCTGGCCACGGTCGCGGTCAGCGTCGCCATGATGGGCATGCTCAACGCGCTGCATCGTTTCTTCATCCCCGCGCTGTCTCCCGCGATGTTCAACGTGGCGACGATCGCAGCAGCGGTCGCGATCGTGCCGTTGATGCCGCACGTTGGTTGGCCTCCTATCGCCGGCATCGCCGTTGGTACACTGCTCGGCGGTCTGGGGCAGATGGCCGTGCAGTGGCCGGTGCTGCGTCGAGAAGGCTGGCGGTACCAGCCGCGGCTCGACTGGCGGGATCCGGGCCTGCGCGAAGTTCTGATCCAGATGGCGCCCGGCACGCTCGGCCTCGCCGCCGTGCAGGTCAACGTCTTCATCAACACGGTACTGGCGACCGGCCAGGGAACAGGCGCCGTCTCCTGGTTGAATTATGCGTTTCGACTGATGTATCTGCCCATCGGCCTCTTCGGCATTTCGATTGGCACCGCGGCGCTACCCGAGATCTCGCGACTGGCAGCGAAGGCAGACACCGAGGCGCTCCGCCGCACGATCAGCGGCGCCCTCCGCCTGATGCTGGTCCTCAACGTACCGGCCACGATCGGTCTCGTGGTCCTGGCGCGACCGGTCGTCTCGCTGCTGCTCGAGCGCGGCAGGTTCGGCCCCGAGGACACTGCCGCGACCGCCGCCGCGCTGGCCTGCTACGCCCCAGGACTGGTCGGCTACTCCGCGGTAAAGATCGCCTCGCCAAGTTTCTACGCGCTGCGCGACAGCCGCACGCCTCTGTTGATCAGCGTCGTCGCCATCGTGACCAACGTAGTGCTGAACCTGGCTTTCGTCCGGGTTCTCGGCTATCGCGGGCTGGCGCTCGGCACGGCAATAGCGGCGACCCTGAATGCCGGACTCCTGTTGTGGATCCTGCGCGCCAGGCTGGGAGGCCTCGAGGGACGGCGCACCGCACGCACGCTGATGTCGATCCTGCTGGCGTCGATGGTCATGGCGGTGGCGGTGTGGCTGACCGAGTGGCTCCTCGAGGCCGCGTTCCCCGGCACCCGGACGCTGGTGCGAGCCGTCCGCGTGTTTCTGTCGATCGGGACCGGCCTCATTGTGCTCGCGATCTGCGCCAGGCTCCTCGGCATCGACGAGCTCGACGACGTGATTCGACGCGTGATGGACCGGACACCGCGAGCGCGCGATGTCTGATCGGATCGCGATGACGGCACTGCGTCTTCATCCCACCGTGCTGCTCATGGCCAGCGCCCACATGATGGTGGACGCCTACGGCAACATCTACGCCCCGCTGCTGCCGCTGCTCATCCCGAAGTTGAGCCTCAGCCTGACCGCGGCCGGCACCCTGACGATGCTCTTTCAGATCGCAGCGTCGGTATCGCAGGTCGGATTCGGACACCTGGCGGATCGCTGGCGGCCGCGGTTGCTGGTCATGGTCGGGCCGGTCGTGTCGGTGCTGGTGCTCAGCCTGATCGGAATCGCGCCGACGGTTGGCTGGCTCGCGGTGATCTTGATCGTCGGCGGACTCGGCGCGGCAGCGTTCCATCCGCCGGCGGCGGCGCTCGCTCACCGGCTGGGAGGGAGCCGTCCCGGGCTGGCGATGTCCGTGCACATCACCGGCGGAAGCCTCGGTTTTTCGCTCGGACCGTTGATGTTCGCCCCCGCCGCCCAGTACTTCGGGCTTGCATCGACGCCAGCCCTGGCGGTCCCCGGTCTTCTGGTCGTCGCCTTCTTTCTGAGCAGAGTGCCGGCCATCGTTCCCCACCCGCACGAGCGCGGCGGATTCCGGGCACTTCGGCCCTACGCGCGTCCCCTCGGCCTGCTCTACGCCATCGTCGTGCTTCGAACGCTGGCGTCGTTGTCGTTCGCGACGTTCGTTCCGGTGATGCTGACGCGACGCGGCGTCAGCGTCGGACAGGCGGGCGCAGTGGTGGCGATCTATCTGTTCGCCAGCGGACTCGGCGGCTTCCTCGGCGGGCCGGCCGCGGATCGATTTGGTCCGCGCCGCGTGATCGCGTTGTCGCTGGTCGCCGCCACTCCATTCCTGGTGGCGTCCATGCTGTTGTCGGGGTGGATGTTCGTGGTCATCCTCGCCCTCGCCGGCTTTTTCTTGCAGTCGACCTTGCCAGTCAACGTGACGTTCGGTCAGTCGCTGGCGCCGGTTGGGGCCGCGACCGTGGCGTCGCTCATGATGGGCTTCGCGTGGGGCATGGGGGGATTCAGCGTGCCGTTTGTCGGCATGCTGGCCGACCGGTTCGGCATCGAGCGGACACTGCTCGGCCTCGCGTTCACCCCGCTGCTGGCGGCGATGTGTGCGCTGCCGCTGCCGGCGGGTCACCCGGATGATCGGCGCACAGTTTGCGTGGTACGATAGCCAACCTGGATACCTGGCAATGCCGCGCTACCCGCGATCTCCAGCTCTGACCTATTCCTTGGGTCCCGGTCCAATCACGCCCGCGGTCCGGATTCTGCTCTGGACCAACATCGCGGTCTATGTCGCGACGCTGATCTTCCATTCGCTGGTCGACTGGCTCGGGTTGATTCCGCAGGACGTGATCGTGCGCCATTGGATCTGGCAGCCCGTCACCTACATGTTCCTGCACGATGTGCACAACCTCACGCACATCCTGTTCAACATGCTGGGCCTGTGGATGTTCGGCGTCGAGCTCGAACGCCAGTGGGGAACGCGGTTTTTCGTGAAGTACTACGCGATTACCGGCATCGGCGCGGGGCTGACCACGATCCTGGTGTCGCTGCTGCCCTTCCACGCGACCAGCGCGATCTACTACTCGAACACCATCGGCGCGTCGGGCGCACTGTACGGTCTGCTGCTCGCCTTCGCGCTCTACTACCCGAATCGCCCGATCCTGATGTTCCTGCTCTTCCCGGTGCCGGCGAAGTATTTCGTGATGATCCTGGGCGCGATCGCGTTCCTCACGTCGATCTCGGGCAGCGGCGCGGTGGCGGCCACTACGCATCTCGGTGGCCTGCTGGTCGGATACATCTACCTGAACTCCGGTCGAGGCGGCTTTACGGCCGAGATCAAGTACCGCTACACCAAGTGGAAGATGAACCGGATGCGTCGGAAGTTCGACGTCTATTCAGGCGGCCGCTCCGACTGGGACAGGAATGTGCACTAGATAGACGGGGAGCAGGTTCGGGGTTCGGGGGTTCGGGGTTCGGGGTCTGGTTCAGGGTTCAGGGGTTCGGGGTTGGTTCTTGGTTCGGGGTTCCGTGGTTCGTTGTTTTTGGTTAGTTGGTCGTTGGTCGTTACTTGTGAAAATAACTGTCTGTTCCGTCCAGCCAGTCTGTCCGGATCGGACTGAAGAGATCCAACTCGAACGTGTCGTCGAGCGCTTCGGCCTGGTGCTCGATCCGGGAGGGGATCAGCAGTACCTCGCCTTCGCGGACCGTGATTTCCTCCCCGTTGATCAGAAATTTCAGCGCGCCCTGGAGCACATAGGTGATCTGCTCGCTCTCGTGCGAGTGCATGGGCACCAGCGCACCCTTCTTCAGGTAGATCTGGGCCAGCATCTCGCGCTCGCCGGTGACGATCTTTCGCGAGATCATCTCGGTCACTTTTTCGAGCGCCAGCTCGTCCCAGCGAAACAGGCTTACGGTTGCGTTCATTGAATCCCCCGGCCCGCCGGGGATTATACTGCCGCGGGTTATAATCGAGAGACATGCAGGGATGGCGGTGAGCGACGGAAAGGCCGTGAAAGAACGGCCTGCGATGGCAGGAGACCGCCTGTCGTCCCAGGAGCTGCTGCGGGCCTATCGCACGATGGTGCTGTCGCGGAAGCTCGATGACAAGGAAATCCAGCTCAAGAACCAGAGCCTGATCTTTTTCCAGATCAGCGGCGCCGGCCACGAGGCGGTCCTGACCGCCGCGGGCATGGTGCTCCGGCCGGCTTCCGACTGGTTCTATCCCTACTATCGAGATCGCGCGCTGTGCCTGGTGCTCGGCATGACCCCGCTCGAGATGCTGCTCGCCGGGGTCGCGGCCAAGGACGATCCGGCGTCGGGCGGACGCCAGATGCCCTCGCACTGGGGCCACAAGCGCCTCAACATCGTCTCCCAGTCCAGTCCGACCGGAACCCAGTGTCTGCAGGCCATCGGCGCCGCGGAAGCCGGCCGGATGTTCGAGAAGATTACCGACATCGAGGGTCGCGAAGATCACTTCCACGCCGACGAAGTCGTCTACATGTCGGTTGGCGAAGGGGCGACGAGCGAAGGGGAATTCTGGGAGTCACTGAGCTCCGCCTGCACGCTGAAGCTGCCGGTCGTCATCCTGGTCGAAGACAACGGCTACGCGATTTCAGTGCCGGTCGAAGTGCAGACCCCCGGCGGCGACATCTCGAAGATCGTCGCGTCATTTCCCGATCTCCTGGTCCAGAGCATCGACGGCACCGACTTCATCGCCAGCTACGGAGCGATGTCCGCGGCGGTCGAGTACGCCCGCGCGCGCAAAGGGCCCGCGCTGGTGCACGCCAAGGTGACCCGGCCCTACTCGCACTCGCTCTCGGACGACGAAAAGCTGTACAAGACGGCGGAGGAACGCGCCGCCGAAGCGACGCGCGATCCGATTGCGCGGCTCGGCTTCTACCTGACGTCGGAAGGCATCGCCACGCCAGGGCAGCTCCAGCAGATCCTGCGCGAGGTCGAGACCGAGGTGAACGCGGCGGCCGATCAGGCGATTGGCGCCGAGAAACCGTCCCGCGACACCGCTCAGTTGTTCGTCTACTCGCCCGACGTCGATCCGTCGTCGGGTGCGTTCCGGACCGACGCCGTGCCCGAAGGGCGGCCCGACACGATGGTCGCCGCGATCAACCGCACCCTCAAGGACGAACTGGCGCGCAATCCGCGGATTGTGGTGTTCGGCGAAGACGTGGCGGACTGTACGCGCGAGGAAGCGCTCGAGACGGTTTCCGGCAAGGGGGGCGTCTTCAAGGTGACGCACGGCCTGCAGCGCGCCTTCGGCAGCACGCGGGTCTTCAACTCACCCCTGGCCGAGGCCAACATCATCGGGCGCGCGATTGGCATGGCCACGCGCGGCATCAAGCCGGTCGTCGAAATCCAGTTCTTCGACTACATCTGGCCGGCGATGATGCAGATTCGCGACGAGATGTCGATGCTGCGGTATCGATCGAACAACACCTTTTCCTGCCCGATGGTGATTCGGGTGGCGACCGGCGGGTATCTGCGTGGCGGCGCGCCGTACCACAGCCAGTCGGGTGAGAGCATCTTCGCGCACTGTCCCGGCATCCGGATCGCCTTCCCGTCAAACGCCGAGGACGCCGCCGGCCTGCTGCGCACGGCGATTCGCAGCGACGATCCGGTGCTGTTCCTCGAGCACAAACACCTCTACCGGCAGACCTACAACAAGGCTCCGTACCCGGGGCCCGAATACATGGTGCCGTTCGGCAAGGCCAGAGTCCGCCGCGAAGGCACCCATGTCGTCGTGCTGACGTGGGGCGCGCTCGTCCAGCGTTCGCTGCTCGCCGCGCAGCAGGCGGAGAAGGTCGGGCTCAGCGTCAAGGTCGTCGACCTCAGGACGATCATGCCGTTCGACTGGGACACGATCGTCGAGTCGGTTCGAGGCACTAATCGCGTCGTCATCGCGCACGAGGATCAGCTGACCTGCGGCTTCGGTGCCGAGCTGGCGGCGCGGATCGCGGACGAACTCTTCGAATTCCTCGACGCGCCCGTCCGCCGCGTCGCAGCGCTCGACGCCCCGGTTGCCTACTGCCCGGATCTGGAAGAGGTCATCCTGCCGCAGTCCGCGGATATCCTGAAGGCCATCGAGGCCATCGCGCACTACTGAGGCGACCTTCGCCCGATCACGCCACGGCGGCCAGCGCGCCGCGGGCCGGCGTCACACATACATGCGGCGGCTGCTTCTCACGCTCTCACTCTGCTGGCTGGCGACCATGCCCGCCGCCGATGCCGCGAGGCGCGTCGAGATTCTGCGCTCGATCAGCGGCCTGCCGGCCCACATCGCCGGCGCGTTTTTGTCGCCGATCGGGTTCCAGCAGGCGGACAACGGCACCTACTACGTCTTCGATCGACGAGGCCACGCGGTCTACACGGTGAGAGACGGGGAAGAGGCGCAGAAGATCATCGAGGTGGGACAGGAGCCCGGGCGGGTGCTCGATCCGACCGCGTTCGACATCGACCCGCACGATGGCAGCTTCGTGGTGGCCGACGCGCCGAACAGTCACGAGCGGCTTCAGATCTTCATCGCGAGTGGAAGCCGGCTGGGAGGCTTCACCCTTCCGGGTCGCGAGCTGCCGCGACTGACGCTCGACAACCTGGTGCTGAACGGCGTCGGATCGCTGCAGTACACGGGCAAATCCGTGCTGCTGAACCAACCTGAGCGCGGCTGGCTCGTGACCGAGCTGGCGCTCGACGGCACGCCAACCCACACGTTCGGCCTTCTGAGGCCAACCGGTCACGAAACCGAGCGCGATCTGCACCTCGCTTTCAATGTCGGCCTGCCGCTAGTCGATCCGACCGGCGGCTACTACTTCGTCTTCCAGGCTGAGGTGCCGCTCTTTCGAAAATACGACGCCCGCGGGCAGCTGATCTACGAACGGCACATCGAGGGGCCGGAGATCGACGATTACCTGCGCCGCCTCCCGACCACGTGGCCTGAACGCCGCACCCCGACCGGCGATATGGTTCCTCTGGTCCCCCCGGCGGTGCGCACCGCCGGCGTGGACTATCAGGGCAACCTGTGGATTTCCTTGTCGGTGCCCTTCACGTATGTCTACGACGCGACCGGCGAGAAGACCCGAACGGTCCAGTTCAAGGGCGCCGACACGCTGGCCCCCAGCAGCCTCTTCTTCACCAGGGACGGTCGGGTGCTGGTCACACCCGGTTGTTATGTGTTCAAGACGATGGTCTCTAGTCCTTAGTCCTTCGACTAGATCAACCTGATGCCACCCAGATCGAGGTTCAATTCGTCAGGAGAGAGGTCGAACTGCTTGGCGAGATCGAGGATGGTTTCCTGCAGTCGCATGAGCGACAGGCCGATGGCTTCGGTCTCCTCGTCGGTCAGCGTGCCCTGTTCCATGCGGCGGATCGCCTGACGCTCCAGCAACTGACGAATCAGCTCGACCAGCGTCAACACCAGCTTCAACACCGAGCGGCGAACATCATCGGGATTCGCGTTCCAGCGGGGGGCCTGCCGGGCGGCCATGCGCGCGACGTCGCGGCGAATCGCGTCGATTTCGGCCACCTCCGCGGTGCGGCGGATCCGCGCCGGCGCGCTCCGCTTCGTTGCGATGGCCGGTCCTTTTCGACGTGCGGTCTGTTTGCGGCGCGGCATCAGAAGAGATCCGGAACGAACGCGTACGGGGCCCACGGACCAGACAGCGTGAGAGCCTTGGTGGATTCGCGAAGATCCTTCGAGGCGTCCTGGTAGGCGTCGACTTTCGCGCGATCAACCAGGTGGTAGACCGATTCCGGCAGGGTCGCGGTTGGTTGTTGATATCGCTCGGCGATCGCCAGTTCGCCGACGCACGCCCGCACCCGACGAAAGGCCGGCGCGGTCGACGCCGAGGCGGATCGCGAGGCCCGACGAAGATATTCGGCACCCGACAGCGGCGGCGCTTCGGCAGATTCCACCGCCCGCTGCCGCCGACCGGCCGCGATTCGCCACGTCATTTGGCGCCGGCCGCGAACGAGGTCGAGCGCGTCGGCGAGCTCTTCCCGGCGATCCTCGAGGGCCTCCTCGATGTCGTCCGACGTCAGCAGCGTGCCGTAGCGGACCGGCAGTATCGCCGGCACCCTGTTGGCCAGCCGCTCGACAGTTTGATGATGCCGCTTCAGTGTGCCCAACTCGACGGGCGGAACGTCGGCGCGGCGCTCGAGTGCGACGTACACGCCGGCGATGGGGCGCACGACCAGAGGTCCACCCAGACCCCGTCCGGCGGTCTTCGGCACCGCGTCGGTCACCGCGAACACATAGAACGCCGTCACTGACGCGGCGGCTTGAGGATACGGTCGGCGGCGCAAAGCAGCGCCGACAACCGGATGGAGACGAGATCCACGTTCGCCAGCGCCAGGACCACGTCGGCGTTGAGGACGACCCCCTTGTTGAGGAGGTTGTCGAGGACGTCCAACAACGACGAGTCACCCTCGTCGATCAGGCGACCGACCTGCGCTTTCGGTGCCGTCGTGCGGGCCCACCTGCCGTCACGCGGGATCGGCTTCGGTGTGGCCGCTCGGAGCCTTGGTCGTCCAGGCCGCCGCGCGTGCGGCGGTTTCCCATGAGGAACCGTCGTATGCCGCGTGCGTTCCGTGAGCGTCGATGGCGCCGGCGACCGACCTGGGCGGCGCTTCACGACTCGTCCTCTGGGACGACGAAGTTGTAGGCCGGCCAGGGACCGGTCAGCACGAGCGCCGCGCCTGCGGCGGCGCACTCCACGGCCTGTCGTCGCGCCGCCGACTTGAATCGTGTGCGCGCCGGAGTCGCGACGAGGAATGCCGCTTCGACCAGTGGCGGGTTCGAACCGGGCTCCGTCGTGCTGTCGCGACGGCGAACGTCACGTGCCAGTCGCCGCAAGGCCGCGACGGCGGAAACGGCGGCCTCCTGCGAGCGCTGGCGCGAGGACACCACTTGATCGCGAGCTGCCTTGCGAGCCGTCAGGAAGGCCGTGCCGGACCGCGGTGGCGTCGAGCGCCCGCGAGCGTCTCGCCGGGCGGCAGCTGTGGCTGGGAGCCGACTGACCCGCACGCCCCACTCCTCGCAGCCCGCCACACGAGCGATCACCTCGTCGATGGCGCTGCGGCGGGCCTGGATGTTCGCGACCGCCTTGTCGAAGGTGGAGAACATCGTGAACATCTTCATGGGGACGAGGGTGATCGAGGGGGTGCGGGCGAAGAGCTCGACCACCCGCTCGTGCGCGACGGCAACCTGGGAGACCCAATCCAGATCGCCCAGATGCTCTGCCAAGTGGGGCGGCCCGTACACGGAAAGGGGAACCTCGGAGCTGACCAGGAAGAGGCCGGTGCCGACGGGCGACACGATCGGTCGCGTGCCACCAGGCAGGCCGCGCAACGGACGCACGCGTGCCAGCTGTCGAGGTGCGGCCACGAGACAATACACGTAGACGGCGTTCGGTGAAGAAGGCATCACGCGACCCGCCTCCAGGTCGAGGCCCACGCCGACAGGGCGCGAGCGCCATGCGGCGGCGGCATGGAAGCTGGCGCCTCGATGATAGCGCATGACGCGGAGGCACCCAGATCGTGCCGCACCCGGCGGACGTGGTTGGCCTCCGCCGTCGTCCTCGCTCGGCATCGTGAGCAGTCACCCGCACCCACTGCATTGACGATCACGGCACCGACGGCAATACCGAGATCGGCAAGAGTGGACCGCAGACGTACCGTCTCCTGCCGCGGCAGCTCGGCGGCGCGAGTGACGAGCACGAACTGCGTCTGCCCTCCATCGTGGAGCAGTGTGTCGAGACCACGCAGCCGTTTCGACAAATCCAGCAGCAGCGCTCCAAACGAGCCCGGCGTCACCACCTCACGATACTTGAGCAGGATGGCCATCAGCGCGTGTGTCCACTCCCGCAGCAGCGCCGGGGTCTGCAGCAGCCGGAGCACGTGGCCGGTCGGCGCCGTATCGGTGACAATCGTGTCGTAGCGGGCCGCAGGATCCTCGAGCAGATCCGAGACCTCGGCGATCGCCATCACCTCGTCGATGCCGGGTGGCGCGAGATCCATCAGCTGACGAACGGCATGTTGCGTGTCGGGCATTGATGCGGATCGCCCGAACCGTCCGGTGACTTCCTCCATCGCGCCGAGGTAGCGTTCCTTGAAGCGGGCGTGGCACGCCGCAACGTCGATTTCTCGCACGTGGAGCCCGACCGGCCCGCCCGGAACGGATCGCGGTTCATCGTCGACGCGGTGGCCGAGCACATCCCCCAGCGAGTGCGCCGGGTCGGTGGAAATCAGGAGCACACGGCGCGCGGGATCGGCCAGCGCCACATCGATCGCGTAGGCGGCGGCACACGTCGATTTGCCAACCCCTCCTTTGCCGCCGAAGAGGAGCCAGCGTACAGCCGGCACCAGCGCCGACGCCGCTGCGGGCGTTCCCTCGGTCAACCTCGCGATCACGCGATGCGCGGGTGGCGCGGGGCGCGGTCCCGGCACCAGCGGTCGCAACGAGGACGCGACCTTGGCCAGCGACGCCGGACCACGCGGTTCAGCGCCGAACTCCGGCAACCCGTACAAGTCGAGATCCGGCAGCCGGCGCACGAGCGGCGCGAGCGCCCGTGCCTCGAACCGACGACGGGCATCGCACCACCGGCACGAATCGTCCGGCTGGCAGCGAGCCGGTTGACGATCAGCGCATCGGGTCGCATCCCGCGGCCGCTCAGCGCCGCGATCGCGTCAGCGGTTTCCTCGAGCGCCATCGGTTCGGCATCCGTCACCCACGACATTCGGGTCACCGTGCGATCGCGCAGCATCCTGAGCAGCGCGAGACCGTCCTCCTCCAGCTCGAGCGATCAGCTGATCGGCGGCGTCGGCCGTGTAGCGGCCGCGCACGGCGCTCACGACCTCGCGATGATGCGCCTGCAGCCTGTCGAACAGCCGCGCCGCGCCGGTGAGCAGATCGGGGGCATCGAGCAGCCGCAGTGTGTGGCCGGTGGGCGCCGAGTCGACGATCACCGTGTCGCAGCTCGTCGTCGCCGCCATGCGCACGACGGCGAGCAAGCCCACGATTTCGTCGAGACCAGGCAGCGACAACTGCAGCAGACGACCTACGTCCTCCTCGTCCAGATACGTGCCTCGGAGCGCAATGGCCGACAGGAGATCGCGACGTGGCGACAGCCAGGCCGAGAACGCGCCGGCAGCGTCGAGGTTCGCCGCGGAGAGACGGCCGGCCCGGAGAACCCGCCGCGGGCTGCTGCTGACGGTCACACCGAGCACGTCGCCGAGTGACGAGGCGGGATCCGTGGAGACGAGAAGGGTACGCCGGGTCCGAGCCTCCTGGACAGCAAGCGCGGCGGCACAGGTGGTCTTGCCGACTCCCCCCTTGCCGCCGACGAAATGCCAGAGCGGCCGCTCGATTCGAGCCGCCGGCCCACCGGGTCGCTGCGCGCTCACCACCGGCTACAGATCGCTGACGACGATCGTTTCGGGAAAGCGGGGCGTGACGCCCTTCACCCTTAGTGTTCCTCTCCCTCGAACGTCGCTTCGATGCCGGTCACTTTCAGATCGCGCGGCGAGAGGGCTGCGGCATCAGGGCCGCGCTGGCGCTCTCGGATTTCACGAATCCTGGCGAGGATGTCCGCCTCCAGCGCGTCGAACTCGTCCTGACGCAACTCGCCGAGCTCGAGCTGCATCTGCGCCGCCAGCAGCCGTTCCCGCAGCGCGGTGTCGTCGTTCATCTCGGTCTCGACCGCGGCGGCGACCTTGTCGAGGACGAACCGGATGCCGCTGACCAGCAGCGAATCGATGATCAACATGGGAGTCTCTGGTCCCTCGTCCTTCGTCCCTGGTCCTTGGTCCTCAGTCGCTGGTCCCGGGTCGCCGAGTCAGTGCGCCCGCTCCAGCTTGAGGCGAATATTGACGAAGTTGTACGGCGGCCATGGCCCGGTGTACTTGAACGTCAGCTTCTCGTACTGCTGCCCGATCTCCTTGACCCGCGAGTCGAACGGCTGCTCCATCTCGCGCGAGACCAGGAAGGCGGCGTTCATGATCATGCGATCGCCGATCGGCTTGTTCGAGCGCGACGCCACCGAGACGCTGCGCAGCGCGTCGAAGATCTCGGCGACGTAGCGTTCCGAGCGCGACTGCAGCGCCGCGTCGATCAGACGCCCGTACTGCATGCGCGCGAAATAGGTCGAGCCCTTCTGCGACGAGATCTCGCTCTTCAGCCGACGGATGTCCTCATCCTCCTCCTCGATCTCGCGGATGATCTGGTCGCGATCCCAGAGGACCTTGAGGCCGAACTCGAACTTGTCGCGCATCTTGTTGAGCACGTCGCTGAACGCGTCGTAGGCCGACCGCAGCAGCTCCATGATGTCGTCGTCGGTCTTGAACACCGTCCCGAACGACATCGGAATGACCGTGTGCTTCTGCATCACCGTCTCGTTGACGCGCTGGTGTGCCAGGACGTTCTCGCGGGTCGGATCCTGCACCACCATCGGCGTGTTCGACACGACCGCGGCGATGTCCTGATAGTGCACCGTGTGGACGTCGGTCGGATCGGGACCCAGACCAAGGGGCCCGAAGCTCAAGGGCTCTTCCGAGCGGACGATGCAGTAGACGTATCGGCCTTCCGATCCCGTCTCGCGGCGAGTGCTCAGCGGAACCTTCACGCGCTCCAGCTTGCTCCTTGCCGACTCGGTCCTGACGGTGGCCCGCGCGGTTTCGTGCTTGCGCGAGACCGCCGCATGAGCCGGACGCACCGCCGGCCGGATCGGTTTCGAAACCTTCGTCGCCTTTTTCGCTGATGACTTCGCCATGGTTATCGGCCCGGTCAGGAGGGTCTACGATTCGATCCGTGCGAGGTTCGACGACCGCGCCCCGCGTGCGATTCGAGCAAACGTCTGATCTCGACGACCAGCGCGTCCGGCAGGCACGGCTTGGTGACGAACGCATCGCAGCCCGCCTGCCGTGCCCCCTCGGCGTGCCCCGCCAGCGCGTGCCCGGTCAGCGCGACGATGGGAATGTGCCGCGTCTGCTCGTCGCTCTTCAGCTGACGCGTCGCTTCCCAGCCGTCCATTCTCGGCAGCGCGAGATCCATCAGGACGATGTCGGGGAGAAGCTCGCGCGCTTTTTCCACGGCCTCGATGCCGTTGGTCGCCTCGGCCACCTCGAATCCCGAGAACTGAAGGTAGGCGGCGTACATTTCGCGCGCGTCTTCATAGTCCTCGACCACGAGCACGAGTGGATGTTCCCTGGTGTCACTCATCGTCGGGATACCTTTGCCGGAAGACGCAGCCGGAAGGTCGACCCGACCCCCTGATCGCTCTCCAGCTCGATCGTTCCGCCCAGCATCTGTGACAGGCGGCGGCAGATGGACAGACCGAGACCGGTGCCGCCGTAGCCGCGGGCCGGCGAGGTGTCGAGCTGTCGGAAATCTTCGAACACTTTGGCCTGGTCCTGACGCGGGATCCCGATGCCGGTGTCGCGCACGGCAATCGTGATCTCCCGGCGATTCGCGTCGTACGAGCTGACAATCGTCACCGACCCCTGAGGCGTGAACTTCAGCGCGTTGCTGAGGAGGTTCAGGACGATCTGCTTGACCTTCTGCCGGTCTGTGCGCAGCGTCGGCTTGGTGCCGCGCAGCTTGGACGAGACCGCCAGGTTCGACCGACGGATGATCGGCTCGAGCTCCGACATCACCTCGTGCACGAGGTCGGCGACGCGGAACGTCGTCACGTTCAGCGGCATGCGACCGGCCTCGATGCGGGTGATGTCGAGGATGTCGTTGATGAGCGCGAGCAGGTGCCGGGCGTTCGAATCGATCCGTGACAGGCTCTTGCGCTGCGGATCGGTGACCTGTCCGCTGACGTTGTTCAGCAGCATGTGCGTGTAGCCCAGGATCGCGTTGAGCGGGGTCCTGAACTCGTGCGACATGTTGGCGAGGAATTGCGACTTGAGCGCCGAGGCCTGCTCGAGCGCGATGTGCTGGCGGCGGAGCAGCTCGTTCTGTTCGGCGAGCTCCGCCGTCGCCTCCTGGACCCTGCGCTCGAGACCGGCCGAAGCGTGTTTCAACTGCTCGTAGAGCCTGCCCTTCTCGATCGCTTCGGTCTGGTCGTGGAGGATGGTCACGACCCACATCAACTCTCCCTGCTCGGAGAGGATGGTACCGGCCAGTGCTTCCACCGGCAGCGGCCGGCCGCTGACCGGATCGGACAGCTGGATTTCACCGCGATAGCGCTGCTCGCCCGATCGCGTCAGCACGTTCGAGACGAACGATGTCAGGTTCGCGCCGTTGGCGCGAACACTGCGCTGCGCCGACTCGTCTTCGGATCCGGGCGCATTGAACAGTCGCTCGGCGGGGGTGTTCATCAGCACGATGTCCCCTTCCTGATCGGTGACCAGGATGGGATCGGCGACCGAGTCGATGATCAGATCAAGCCGGTGACGCTCGTCGCGCACCTCGGCCTGCGCCACGCGAAGGGTCCGATAGCTTTCCTCGATCTCCTCCTTGGCGCGGGCCAGGTCCGTGACGTTGCGGAGAATCGACACCACGTACGTGCCCTGCCGTTCGTCCTTCGCCCGCGAGCTGAGGAGCTCGAACAGCAGATCGGAGCCTTCCAGCGGATCGACGAGGAGCAGCTCGCGGCGGGCGAGCTCCGCCATGCCCACGGCGCTGGTGGAGAGCGCCGCCGAGAAGAGCATGTTGTTGAGCGCGACCGCACGACGCCAGCCCTCGCTCGCCTCGTCGGGCGCGGCGAACAGCTTTTCCGCGTGGCTGTTGGCGATGATCAGCTTGCCTTCGGTGTCGGTCAGCAGGATCGGATCGGTAACGGCGTTGATGATGCTGTAGAGCAGCATCCGCTCCTGCCCGAACCGGGTCTCGGCGAGCAGTTGTCGGCTGAGCAGCCGGGAGACCTGTTTACCGAGCGTGCGACCGAGCCACAGCGTCTCGTCATCGAGCTCGGGTCCCGGTCCGCTCACCAGCAACAGCCCCTGCCCGGGCTCGTGGCTGTCGCCGCGCAGAGGGATGGCGTGAAAGGGTCGTCCCTCGATTGGCGCGCGATACGGGCCGAGCGCGTCGACGAAGACCGGACCGGGGGCGGCCAACACCTCGATCAACGGGTGCTTGCTGTCGTCGCGGCTCAACGCAAATTCCATGATCGCGCCGCTCGACACCCCGTGCTCGGCTACCAGCAGCATTTCATTGGAGAGAGATTCCACGACCAGGACCACCGCTTCGGAGACCGGCGCGTGGACCACGAGCCACTCGATCGATCGCCGGGCAGACTCCTGAAGATCGATGCTCGTCAGCAGGAATTCGAGAAGGGCGAGCTTCGCGTCGGTATCAACATTCGAAGCGTGCACCAGTGGCGTGGCCACGCGAGTCACACCCAGAGTCTACCCTTCGACGGTGCGCCGTCTGGACGGTCGGCGACTCTTCGTTGCCGCCAGCTCCGCGCGCAAGGCAGCGTTTTCCGCCATGACATCCTGATGCGATGGAAGCTCTGCGGTCGGCCTCGATACCGGCGCGACCTGTCCGACCGCTTCCGAATACTTCAGGTAGGTGTCAATCGACGCCACCACGACGCGCGCTTCGACGGTAATCAGGTCAATTCCCACCAGCGAGACCCGCACCCATGCGTCGATGACGATCCCCTTGTCGAGCACTCTGTCCAGAACGTCGATGAGACTCGTGCCGCCTGGGCTGCGTTCAACGGTTGCCATCTATGTCCCTCCGAAGGTCCACTAAGTCAGCGCTGACGGCGGGAGCCGCGACGCCTGGGCGTCAGCGCGTCCACACGTTCCTGCAGCTCCTTGATTTGCGCGCGCAGGTTCTCCTGTTCAGCCAGACTCGCACGGGCGGCACCAGGCGACAGGTCGCGGTCGTAACGCCACCAGTCGAGCCCGATTTCCTGCGCCTTGTCGAGGGAACAGACCAGAAGCCGGATGCGGATCGTGAGGAGCTCGACTTCCGCGAGCGATACCTTGATGTCTCCTGCAACCACGAGGCCTTTGTCGAGCACCCGGTCGAGCACATCGACCAGTCCGGTAGCGCGTGGATGGGAACCAGGAAGCTCGAGAGGCATGCGGCAGCGACTATATCCCACCCCCTGAGAGGCGGCAACAGCATGCGAAAACAGCAGTTTACGCGACTGGCCTCACGGTTGAGCTTGACGCCCCACCGGCTGGGAACATTGCACTCCGGCATCTACCAGCCCACGGGCGGCCGTGGGAGGCCTCGCGTATCAGGGCAGCGTGCGAGACGCGCGCAGCGCTCCTTCGAACGCCATGTCACGCGTGCGAACGGACAACTCCTCTCCGATACACATGGCGAGTGTCGCTTCGCTGAACGGAACCACCCGCGAGCAGGCGTGCGGCTCGTCGACGATGGCCTCCATGCTGCCGCCCCGCGCGTGCAGCGTCATCGTCAAGTCGCCGCTCGACAGCCTGATCGACTCGATCGGCGATTCTCCGCCGCCGGACACGGTGTTGATGGCCAGCTGCCAGTCGGACGAAGGATGAAGCGTCGAGACGAGCCATCCGGCGAAGAGCCTGGCCGTCGGCTCATCGCGGGCGTCGATGGTCAGCGTACGGAGGCGCGCTACGGATTCGCGCACTTGTGGCACGTCGAAGATATTGGCCAGCAGCGACCGCCATCGTGTCAATCGCGTCCATCGCAGGTCGGTGACGGCGGTCTGCTCGAACAGGCCTTCCGCCCTGCCCCACACGTCCTGAGGATCCTCGGTGTCGAGCACCATGCGATCCGCAAGATCGGCGAGGCAGCCGAGGGCGTCCGACGATCCGCCTCGCCACCAGACGACGGCGGGAAGGCTCGAGAGACGCAGCGCGGCGACGGCATTGTCGACGTACTGCGGCGCCAGGCCGGCGATGGCAATCGAATACTCGGACACGCGCACGCGCGGCGACGTCTCGGTCCCCTCGGAGATCAGGATGGCGCGAACGCCGCCCCAGTCACTGAGATTCTCGAGGGCCTCGGCCGCTTCGGTCAACTTCGCCACCGTGCCGACAACGACGACGGTCGCGGTCAACGCGCGAGCGGGAGTGCGCCTGCGGCGACGACCATCGCGGACAAGACGGGCCAGCACGGTTTCGATACCCGAGAAGTCCACTTCCGTGGCGCCCGGCAGCAGCTGATCGGGCAGGGTGTTGCTCACAAGGTCCTCCAGCGGCGGCCGTCGGCCGCGATCATGGCATCGGCTTCGGCGGGTCCCCACTCGCCCGCCTCGTAAGTCGGAATCTCCAGCGCCTTGGCCGCCTTCCACGCCTCGTGCACCGGCGTAATCAGCGCCCACGACGCTTCGACGAAGTCGTGCCGCGCGAAGAGCGTGGCGTCGCCCAGCATCGCGTCAAGGAGCAAGGTCTCGTAGGCCTCCGGCACCGGCGTGCCGAACGCGCTCCCGTATCGGAAGTTCATCATCACCGGCGCGAGCTGCATCCGGGTCCCAGGAAGCTTCGCCTCGAAGCGCAACGAGATGCCTTCGTCCGGCTGGACGTTGACGATCAGCAGGTTGGAGGCAATCTGCGTGGGGCTGACGCGCTTGAAGATGTGCAGCGGCGGTTTGCGGAACTGGATGGCGATTTCGGTGGTCCGCTTCGGCAGCCGCTTTCCGGTACGGATGTAGAACGGGACACCCGCCCATCGCCAGCTGTCGAGCTGCAAACGAAGCGCGACGTACGTTTCGGTCGTTGATTTCTTGTCGACACCCTCTTCGTCACGATAGGCCGGCACTTCACTCCCGGACAGCCAGCCAGCGGCGTATTGGGCGCGAACGACGTTACCGCAACCGCGGCTCCCCCGACCGGCCGCATCGTCGCCGTTCTCGAGCAGCGGCTGAATCGCGGAGAGCGCATCGTTCTTGCGATCGCGGACGTTCTCCGCCGAGAACGCAATCGGCGGCTCCATCGCGACCAGCGTGAGGACCTGCATCAGATGGTTCTGGACCATGTCGCGCAACGCGCCGGCCCCTTCGTAGTAGCTGGCGCGACGTTCGACGCCGACCGTCTCGGCCGCGGTGATCTGCACGTGATCGATGTAGCGCCGGTTCCACACCGGCTCGAACATGCCGTTGGCGAACCTGAAGACCAGCAGGTTCTGTACGGTTTCCTTGCCCAGGTAGTGATCGATCCGGAACACCTGGGACTCGTCCATGTGACGATGGAGCGTGGCGTTGAGCTCGCGGGCGCTCGACAGGTCGGTGCCGAACGGCTTCTCGATGATGACCCGGCGCCAGGTCGCCGGCGACGCCTGCTCCATCAGGTCAGCCTCACCCAATCGCTCGATCACGGAGCCGTACACGGTCGGCGGAATCGCCAGATAGAACAGCACGCCGCCGGCGGCGGCGGTTCCCGCCAGCTTGTCGCACAGCTGCGTGTACAACGCGGGGTCGTCCATCTCGCCAGCGATGTAGCAGAGGCAGCGCGCCAGCGCCTCCGACGTTTCGTTCGGCTTTTCGACGCCGGCAAACTCCGACAGGCTCGCCTGCAAGTACTGGCGGAACTCGTCGTCGCTCATCGGCGTGCGGGCGACGCCGATGACATTGAAGCGCGCCGGGAGTCGTTGGCCGCGGGAGAGCTGATAGAGTGCCGGCAGCAGCTTGCGTTTGGTGAGGTCGCCAGACGCGCCGAAGATGACGAGCGTGGTGGGTTCAGGGGTCGGCTCGATGCGCAACCCATCGAGCAGCGGATTCTCGTCGCGGCCGGACTGCACTGCCATCCAGCGAATATACCTTAGCGGTCCCTCGTGCCAGGTCAGCCCGCTCGACGGTTCGCGGCAGGAGAGCGCGTATCAGCTGGGACCGAGGTACTTCAAGGCTTTCGGCGTACCGAGAAGACGCAGCTGCCGCCGGGCTTCCTGACGAAGCGTCGGGTCCTTTTCGCTCGAGGCAATCCGAATCAGCTCGTCATCGTCCCGGGCGTTGGCCAGCGCAACGAGCACGGTGCGGCGGGATTCGGCCGGGACCGCGACGTAGAGCGAGCGCAGCGGCGCGAGGTCTTTACGGCCACCGCGCCCGAGCGTGAGAATCGCGACGTTGCGGACCTGGAGGTTCGGTTCGGTCTTGGCGATGCCTACGAGTGCGGCAGTATCGGCGGTGTGGCCAAGTATTGCCAGTGATGAGACGACCTCCGTTTTCACGCGCGGCGTCGCCGTGGAATACACCTCCATCAGCTCCGGCCACGCGTCGGCGCCACCGAACCTCCCGAGCTCGCGCACTGCGGCCACTCGCACCGGCTCCGATCCGGATCGCGCGACTTCGATGACGGTCGTTCTGGCCTCCGGCGTCCCCGACTGCGCGAGCACGAAGACGGCGCGGCGCGCTTCGCTGGTGTCCTTGGTTGCCAGGGCAATCTCCTTGAGGAGCGGAATGACGCGGTCGGGGTTGGTCTGGAGCAGGCTCCCGAGTGCTTGAATGCGCAGGTCGGTGTCCGGCTCGAACGGCGCGGGAAACCACGCCGCCGGGTCGGGAGGCGCGGGAATCTCCATCGCCGCGGGGGCATCGGGCGGATACGGAAGCGGTGCCGGCCGGGGCATCGCGGCGACGTGCGGCGTTGACGGACGGACGACCGTGGGCGGGAGCCGCGGACTCGGCGGTGCCGGGGGCGCCGGCTGAGCGATCGCCGGCGGGTTCGGCGGCACAGCCGGTGGCGGTGGCGGTGGCGGAGGTGCTGCGGTGTACCAGAGCACATCGTTGCGTCTGAGCTGCTGCGCGATCTCCACCCGCAGCGAGCGGGCCGGCCGCACCCAGCGGCTGGCCGGAAAATCGTGC
The DNA here is from genome assembly GCA_963771415.1 of uncultured Acidobacteriota bacterium. GTDB lineage: Bacteria > Acidobacteriota > Vicinamibacteria > Vicinamibacterales > 2-12-FULL-66-21 > CAWAZT01. The sequence goes on from CAVYTI010000004.1 coordinate 264,648, forward strand.
TCGAGACGCGCGATCGTGTCCACGGCGGCGGCCAGATCCTGTACCTGGTGCTCGCTGTGCGCCAGCCAGAAGAGCGCCTCGTCCTTGTTCGGCTCCCGGGCATCGGCCACCGCGGCCTTCAGCTCGTCGATCGCGTGCTGCCACTGCTCGTCGGCGATGTAGTCCTTCGCGCGCGCGAGCCGCTTCGAGTCCGGTGCGGCCGCGGCCGCGGCGATCGCTGCCGTACCCACCAGCGTCACCAAGATCACCAGCATCACCGACTTCAACGGGGCCGCTACGGCCCGCAATCTCCGGATCGTCATACCACCCTCAGATTCCCGTCGAGCCCACGACCTGCATCTTCACCACGAGGTCCCGCTTGCGGATCAACCGCTGCACGCGCCCAAGCGCCGCCGCGTCGGCGTGATCGCTCATCGACGTCTCGAGCAACACCGTCTCCAGATCGGACATCACGTGCGCGATGTTCGAGAGGCCCTGATCCTGGGCGGCGCGGCGATAGAGCCGCGTATCCTCGAGCAGCGATCCGGCGAGATCGCGCTCGTACTCCCAATCCTTGGCGCTCGTGTGCTCGGGGTCGCGCGCGACCAGTCCGAGGACCACGAGCTTCGACCGCTCGAAGTGCTGCTCGCTCAGCTCGGCGACGGCCCGCGCCGACGATCGATCGGCGGTAGGCCCTGGGGCGGCGCCCGGGCCGCTCGGGCCGGCGACAAGCGGCGCCGGCGGCACCGGCTTGAGCCGCGCCATCATGAGGCCGCCCGTCGCCACGAGGAGGAGCATGGCGGCGATCGCCACCGCCCTCGGCACCCACGACGGTGTCGCGAACGGGCCGCGCGCTGTGGCCGGCAGCCCTCCTCGCCCGGCTGGGTTGATCGATGTCCCGTCGAGCGGAGCGCTCTCGATCCGGCACGCCTCGTCCAGGCGTCGCATGAAACCCGACCAGTCGCCTGCCGGCGGCGCCTCCACGCGTTGACGCTCGCCGAGCGCTCGGCGCATGAGACCGAGCTCGCTCAGCGTCTGGCGGCACTCGGCACATTCGACGAGGTGCGCTTCCACATGGTCTCGCTCAGCGACCTCGAGCTCGTCGTAGAAATACAGCTCGATCGATGGAGAGTGGAGACGATCGCAGGCCATCAGCTGCGCCCCCCACTCGTCACGTTCGCGGCGGTCAAGGCATGCCGCAAGCGGTGGACCGCGGCGTGCAGTTGTCGCTTCACGGTGCCCTCGGCCAGGCCGAGCGCCTCGGCAATCTCGATCAACTTCAAACCTTCGTGGTGTCGCATCATGAATACCAGGCGCTGACCCGGCGGCAGCCTGGCGATTTCCTGGTCGAGCACGTCCCCTATCTGACCACCGTACGCCTGTTCCTCGGGACCAGGCCCGTCTTCAGGCGTATTCAACATCCGCACTTCCGCATCCTCGGTGAAGGGCGCCCAGCCAGCTGGAGCCTGGCGGCGCCGGTGATCGATGCAGGCGTTCATGACGATGCGGTAGAGCCAGGATGTCACTTGCGCATCCTGCCGGAATCGATCGAGGGCGCGATAGACCTTGATGAAGACGTCCTGGGCGATATCCTCGGCGTCGTGATGATTGCCGGCGAACTGGTAGGCCATCCGATACACCATGGCGCGGTGACGCTCCACCAGCGTATGAAACGCTGATGCATCACCGGCCGCGGCGCGGGTCACGAGATCCGTATCCGCCGTCGAGCGGAGGCCGCCGTTCACTGTCAGAGATATGACGGGCACACAGTCGTCAGGGTTGATCGTAGCGGAACATTAGACGGCGGGTTCGGGGTTCGTGGTTCGGGGTTCGGGGTCTGGTTCGGGGTTCAGGGGTTCGGGGTTCGGGGGTTCGGGGTTCGGGGTTCGGGGTCGGGATTGGGTTCAGCCTTCTGGGTTGGGTTCAGCGTTCTAAGTTGGTTGACGGGTTCGGGTTGGTGGAAGGTTCCTGTTGGTGGGGGTTCGGGTGAGTTCGGGAGACTTCATGACGGCAAACATGACGCGAAGCCCGAACCCTAACCCAAACCCGAACCCCTGAACCCCGAACCAGACCCCGAACCCCGAACCCCCGAACCCCGAACCCGCGCGATATACTGGAGAGATGCCCTCGGTGCTTTCTGCCTCGTCTGGGGTGGCCAACGCCCTTCGTCGTAACGTCGCCATCATCGCTCACGTCGATCACGGCAAAACCACCCTGGTGGACGGCCTGCTGCACCAGGGAGGCATCTTTCGCAGCAACGAGCGGGTTGCCGAACGCGCCATGGACAACACCGATCTGGAGCGCGAGCGCGGCATTACGATTCTGGCGAAGAACACCGCCGTCCATTACGGCGACACCCTGATCAACATCGTCGACACGCCCGGCCACGCCGACTTCGGCGGGGAGGTCGAGCGCACGCTGGCGATGGTCGACGGCGTCATGCTGCTGGTCGACGCCTCGGAAGGGCCGCTGCCACAGACGCGGTTCGTGTTGCGGAAGGCGCTCGAGCGACGCCTGCCGCCGCTCATCGTCATCAACAAGATCGACCGGCCCGACGCGCGCGTCAAGGAAGTGCTGAACGAGATCTACGACCTGTTCATCGATCTCGACGCCACCGAAGAGCAGCTCGACTTTCCTGTGCTCTACACGAGCGCCAGGGCTGGAACCTCCACCCTCAAGCTGGAGGAGCCGGGCCGCGATTTCCGGCCCCTGTTCGACGCCATCGTCGATCACGTGCCGCCACCACGCGGCAATCCTGAGGGGCCGCTGCAGATTCTGGTCGCCAACCTCGATTCCAACGATTACCTCGGGCGAATCGCCGTCGGACGCGTGTTCCAGGGTCGCGTGCGGATTGGCGACGCCGTCGCGGTGTGCAAGCTGGACGGCTCGTTTCAAGAGACGAAAATCACCAAGCTTTTCGCCTTCGAAGGGCTCAAGCGGATCGACATCGACGAGGCAGCCGCCGGCGACATCGTCTGCCTGGCCGGCATCGCGGACATCACGATCGGCGAGACCATTGCCGATATCGAGCATCGCAAGGCGATGCCGGCCATCGCGGTGGACGAGCCGACGGTGTCGATGATTTTCGGCGTCAACACGTCGCCCATGTCGGGACGCGATGGCCAGTTCGTCACCTCGCGGCAGATCAAGGATCGCCTGGACAGGGAGCTGCTCGGGAACGTGTCAATCCGGGTCGAGCCGACCGATACGCCGGAGCAGATGAAGGTGCTCGGCCGCGGTGAATTGCAGCTGTCGATTCTGATCGAGATGATGCGGCGCGAAGGCTACGAGCTGCAGGTCTCGCGTCCCGACATCGTCACCAAGGAGGTCAAGGGACAGATCGTCGAGCCGATCGAAGATTTGGTGATCGATGTGGCCGAAGAGTTCCAGGGGGTCGTGATCGCGCTGGTCGGCACGCGTCGCGGCACGATGACCAAGATGGTCAACCACGGGAGTGGACGCGTGCGCCTCGAGTTCCGCATTCCCGCCCGCGGGCTGATTGGATTCCGGTCGCAGTTCCTGACCGACACCAAGGGCACCGGCATCATGAACCATCTGTTCGCCGGCTGGGAGCCGTGGCACGGCGCCATTCCGACGCGCGCGACCGGAGCCCTGGTGGCCGATCGCGCCGGTGCCGGAACGGCGTATGCGATCTGGAACCTGCAGGAACGCGGCGAAATCTTCATCGAGCCGGCCGAGAAGGTCTACGAGGGCATGATCATCGGCGAGAACGCGCGCGCCAACGATCTCGACGTCAACGTCACCAAGGAAAAGAAGCAGACCAACATGCGCGCGTCGACTGCCGACGAGGCGGTCCGGCTGATTCCGCCGCGCAAGCTCGGCCTGGAGCAGGCGATCGAATTCATCAACGACGATGAACTGGTCGAGGTGACGCCCAAGAGCATCCGTCTGCGCAAGAAGATCCTGGCGTCGAACATGCGGCCGAAGCGCAGCGCGGAAAACTGAGTCGACGGTAGAGGAAGTTTCCGTGTACGCCGCGGCCTCAACGGCGTGGTGAGCTGCGCTCTCCGCGAGATATTCGGTTCGCCTGCGCTACAGGCCGACGAGATACTTGTCGCCGGTCGGTGCCGGCACACCGCCTTCGGGCTCGATCGTCACAGCCATGCCGATCGGTTGTGGCAGATTCTGGGGAGTGTCGAAGACCGCGGCAACCCGTCCCTGCGAATCAGGCTTGAACAGGCCGGCGCTGATCGGCGCCGGCTGCTTCGTGAGTACCCACAACTGGTAGGTCTTGCCGGCTGGCGCCGTCGGCAGGTTGGACGCGGTGAACACGAGACCCCGCGAGCGGCTCCAGAACGCGCGCGCTGAGGCCTGCGGCGCGGTCGGCTGCCCCGACAGATCGATGCGCTGCACGTCCGGTGCGACCAGCACGGCGAGCTGAGACTGCGCACCCGCTGCAGTGTGTTGAAGATCTGCCAGTTGACGCTCGCCCGCCATGGCGCGAAGCGTTGCCTCCTGCAATCGAACCTCGAGCGCGCCGATGCGGTGGCGCAGGCTGCCGGCGTAGAGACCGAAGCCGACCGCGAGCAGGAACGAGGCGGCGGCGGCCAGCCACGGGAGCATCGATGTCGGCGCCCGTTCGGCGCTCGGCGCCTGGACGACCCTCGAGCGCCCGCCAACCGAGGCGAGCACCCGCGCGCGGAGCGCGGCGGACGGCTCGTGCTGGGGCACCGCGTGAGCCAGCGCCTCGGCGACCGGCGCGAGCGACTTGACTTCCGCCGTGCACTCCTCACACGTCGCCAGATGCGCCTCGTAGGCCGCGCGATCGACAGCCGAGAGCGCGCCAAGCACGTAGAGCTCGGCCTGCTCCCGCAGCGCATCGTGTTCCTCAGCACCCATCGCCATCAGACCGTGCCTGCCAGTGCGTCGCGCAGCTTCAGCATCGCGAGGCGGATGCGCGTTTTGACCGTGCCGAGCGGCTGCTCCAGCCGCGCGGCAATCTCTGCGTGGGTCAGACCCTCGAAGTACGCCAGCTCGATCGCGGCTCGCTGCAGCATGGGCAACTCGTCGAGCGCCGCCCGCACGCGAGCCACGTGTTCCGACGAGAGCACCTGCGAGTCGACGGCTGGCCCGGCATCGGCGACGAGACCAGCCGCCCGATCGTCGGTCGCGGCGACCGGACGCGAGCGTCGGGCCCGCAGGCGATCGATGGCACGGCTGCGGGCGAGCGTCAACAGCCACGCGCCGACTGCTCCCCGCGCCGCGCTGTAGCGTGCCGCCTGGCGCCAGGCCTGCGAGAAGACGTCCTGCACCACGTCTTCCGCTTCGGTCGCGTCGCCAAGAATCCTCAAGGCCAGCGAATAGATCGGCCGGGCATGACGGTCGTAGAGCTCCGCCACAGCATCACCGTCGCCACCGGCCATGCGGGCGAGCGCCGCCTGATCGCTCGCGCGATCCTCTTGCCACCCCCGCAGGGAACCCGAACGGTCGATGACAGCCCAGACCAGCCACATATCAGTCTACGGACGAGCCTCCCGGAGGGATGTGTCGGACGGGAAAGTGTAGCAAAGTCGCCGGCTCGAGCCGGGCCGCACATCCATTTCACGAGCCCGCGCGTAGTAGCGGCAGTTCGCGGAGGAACCATGATGAAGTCTCCCGTCCCGCTCGTTCTTGCGCTGGCCGTTCCCTTCGCCGCCTGCAGCCGCACGGCGGTTCGTCACGATCGTTCGCCGCAGCTCTCGACGGCGTGTCAGGTGGCACTGGCGGCCGGCCCCCAGTCGTCGCCGATCGACCGCACCATCGCCGATCTCCAGGCACAGGCGCGCCAGTCGGTGCGGGCCCGGCCGTCACTGGAACAACTCGGCTATGCGTTTGTCGCGAAGGCGCGAGCCGGCAACGACCCCGGCGCCTACCGGCTGGCGGAGAGCGCCGCCACCTGTCTCGATGAGCAGCATCCCGGCGATCCGTCAGCCCTGCTGCTCCGCGGCCACGCGCTGCACCAGCTCCATCGCTTCCAGGAAGCCGAAGCCATCGCGCGAACACTCGTCTCGAGACGAGAGTTCGTTCTCGACTACGCCCTGCTCGGCGATGCGTTGATGGAGCAGGGACGTCTCGGCGAAGCGGCCGACGCGTACCAGAAGATGATTGATCTCAAACCCTTCTACCAGTCGTACACCCGGGCGGCGCACTTGCGGTGGCTCAAGGGTGATCTCGATGGCGCCGAGGAGTTGATCCAGAAGGCTATCGGGTCGGCCAGTCCGCGCAACCCCGAGTCGATCGCCTGGGCTTATACACGCCTGGCGTTCTATCAGCTGCAGCGCGGACGCGCGCAGGATGCCGCCCGCGCGATCGATCGAGCCTTGTCCTTTCAACCCGACTACGCCGCCGCACTTCTGCTTCGCGGGCGCGTGTTCCTGGCCACCGGTCGTACCGACGCGGCTGTCGAGCCGCTCCAACGAGCGGCGAGCCTCAACCCGCTGCCGGAATATCAGTGGACGCTCGCCGATGCGCTGCGTCATTCAGGGCGCGAAGGGGAAGCCGTCGCCATCGAACAGGACCTGATCTCGCGAGGCCCTGCGTCCGATCCGCGGACGGTGGCGCTCTTCCTGGCAACCAGACGCAATGCAGATCCGCAGGCCCTCGCGCTGGCCGATCGCGAGCTCACCATTCGTCGCGACGTGTTCACCGAGGACGCGCGGGCGTGGGCGCTGACGGCCGCCGGTCGCGCCGGTGAAGCGCAACCCGACATCGAGCGTGCACTCGCCGAACACACCAGGGACGCGCGCCTGTTCCTCCACGCGGGCGTCATCGCGGCAGCGACGAACCGGCGGGCGGACGCCCGACATTGGTTCTCCGAAGCCGAATCCCTCCGCTCCACGCTGTTGCCCTCGGAGCTCGACATCCTTCGCCGCTACCACCCCACAACCAGCAATCACGCAGGAGAGTGACATGAAACACCCACTTCGCCAGGTGCCGTGGCTTGCCGCCGCGGTCGGATTCGTTCTCGTCGCCGCCTCGACACCCGCTCGGGCGTCGAGCCACATGGACGCACCGCTCATCATCCTTGACGACGCCGCCAACACGACCGACGTCTATGCGTTCCTCTCGAGCGCGCACGGTCAGAAGTACCTGACCACCGCGCTTGCCGTCTATCCACACGAAGAGCCGGGCGTCGGCCCGAACAAGTACAACTTCGACGACGAGGTGCTCTATCAAATCCACGTCGCGACCGGCGCTGATGTCGCGGCCGGCCGGGCCACCTACAGCTACCAGTTCCGGTTCTCCACCAGGTTCCGGAATCGCAAGACGATTCTCCAGTCGTACCTCGGCGTCATCAACGATGTCGGCGACGCGGCGCAGAACCTGATCCAGACCTACACGGTCACCAGGATCAATCACCGCACCGGCGCCGTCGAGTGCCTGGGCGATGGCATCGTGCCACCCAACAACCAGGGGAACGCGACGCCGAAGTACAACCAGAACGACGATGGCGAGCAGCCCGCGCGGGACGGCGTCGCCACCGAAGCGGCGCTCGATCGCTACACCAGGGAATCGATCGCCGAGCTGTCTGACGGCTACATCGCGTTCGCCGGCCAGCGCGACGACGGCTTCTACGCCGACATCCAGGCAATCTTCGATCTGCTCAAGCTGCGACCGTCCGGCAAGGCGGTCGACTCGCAGGCCGGTTTCAACGTCCACACCATGGCACTGAACATCCCGCTCGACGAGATCGGCGGCGATCGCCAGATCGTCGGCGTCTACGCCACGACCAGCCGGCGGCGAATCACGATCCTGAACTCGAAGGCGGATCCGATTCTCCTCGACGGTTTCGTTCAGGTCGGCCGGCAGGGCAACCCACTGTTCAACGAGGGCCTCGTGGCGCTCGAGGACAAGGATCTCTACAGCCGCACGAGCCCGACGAGGGACAACGAGCTCTTCCGCAAGTACGCGGTGACGCCCGAGCTCGCCGGCCTGATCAACGCGCTCGTCTTCAACGCGAACGTGGCGCCCACGACCAACCGAACCGACATCGCCGGGATCTTCATTCCCGACCTCATCAAGGTCGATCTGTCGACGGCGGCGGCCCGGCTGGCTGGTGGCGGGGCTTCCGATCCGGACAACCCGGACGATACAGGATTCTCCCGGCTGAGCATCTTCGGCGGCGACGTCCTGACGAGCCGTGTTCAGGCGGGCTTCGGTGGCGGCACCGTTCCCGGTGGCTGGCCGAACGGTCGGCGCTTCGGAGACGACGTGGTCGACATCGCGGTGACGGCGCTGATCAGCGACCTGCGCGTCAGCCCGCCGATCATTCGCGGGCCAGCTGGCGACAACGTCGACAAGAACGACATGGCCTACAACAAGGTCTTCCCCTATGCCTCGACGCCGCAAAATGGGCGCAATCACACCCACTGAGCGTCGCGCGATCACACGGCGAGGCCAGCTGTCATGGCTGGCCTCGCACGTCGCGGCGGTCTCCGCAATTGTCCTGGCCGCGAGCGCGAGTCTCCTCGCCCACGATCCGGGGCTCAGCGCGATGGACGTGCGCATTCAAGGTCAGGAAATCATCGCGGTTCTCTCGCTGGCGTCATCGGATGCATCGGCGATCGGCGACGGTCATACGCTGGCGACCGTGGCACGTGAATCAATCGACGTGTCGGTCGACGGGAGGACGTTGACGGCGTCTGCCACGTCGAACTGGACGGACGCCAATGGCGGCGCCCACGTGCGGTTGGCCTATCCACGAGCGAACGGATTGCGTGTCGTGATTCGTTCCCGGCTGCTGGCCGACCTGCCGCGGAGCCACCGTCAACTCGTCTCGATCCGGGGGGAAGATGGTGCGATCCTGCAGGAACGGATGCTGGACGTCGTGTCGTGCGAGATCGCAGCCGACGTCGCCGCAACTGTCGTCAACGGACAGTCATCGTTCGCGTGGTTCGTGGCCCTCGGCGTTCGGCACATCCTGACCGGTTACGACCATCTCCTGTTCCTCGCCGGCGTGCTCGTCGTCCTGCGCACGTGGCGCGACGTAATCCGGACGATCACCGCGTTCACCTTGGCGCACTCGATCACGCTCGCGCTCGCGACCACGGGTCTCGTGGCGGCGCCAAGCCGCGTGGTGGAACCGCTGATCGCCGCGTCGATTGTGGTCGTCGGCATCGAGAATCTGATCAGGTCGGTGCAGGGATCGCGGTGGAGGATGACGTTCGGGTTCGGCCTCGTGCACGGGTTGGGGTTCGCCAGCGCGCTGCGCGACGTCGGGATTGGCACAACCGGCGGCGCCATTGCCCTGCCGCTGGCCGGTTTCAACCTTGGCGTCGAGCTGGGACAGATCGCGGTGGCAGCCATCCTGGTGCCGCTGTTCTGGAGGCTCGCCGCCGATGCCGCTCCGCGCTTTCGGTTCGCCACCGCGTGGTCGGGCCTTGTCATCGCGGCCGGCAGCTACTGGCTGATCGTGCGGATCGTCTGATCCGCCTCAGTGTCCGGGCTCCATCGCGACCAGGCTGACCGGGTTGCCGCGAGCGCCGAGAAATTTCTCGAGATCGCCCCACGAGAGCACGACGCTGGCGGTATTGATGTTGGGATGGAAGATCAGACGATCCGCGCCGCGCAGGTCGCGATCGATGAGCACGCGCACGGTCCGATCGTGATCGTTGATGAGGCCCAGCGGCGTCACCGATCCGGGCGTCAGGCCCAGGCTGGCCATCAAGCGCTCGGGCGACCCGAAGCTCAAACGGTCGTCGGAGACCAGCTTCGCGATGTAGCGCAGGTCGGCCTGCTTCTCGAGGCCCATGACGACGAGGTAGTGACGATTGCCCTTCTTGTTCCGCAGGAACAGGTTCTTGCACGGCGTGCCGTGAATGGCGGCCCAGTGCAGGATCGCTTCGTCGGCGGTGAACACCGGCGGGTGCTCGTAGCGCTCGTACGAGATCCCCAGCGCGTCGAGCGCAGCGTACGCCGCGGGAGCTGGATCCACGCGAGACAATTTACCGTCGAACGGAGCCGCCGGCAAAAGGCGGTTGTCCCCTTTTAGGGGACTCGTACAACCTGGACGCTGACACGGGTCAGGCCGGCACGCAGGAAGCGAAGCCTGCGCGCCGCTCCCTTCGAGACGTCGATGATGCAGCCCTTGCGGTGGTTGCGGCCGTAGGGTCCCCGATCGATCACCCGCAGGACCACGCTCCTGCCGTTCTGCAGGTTGGTGACCCGGACGACACTCCCGAGCGGCAGCGTGCGATGCGCCGCAACGAGATCCGTTTGATCGAAGACTTCCCCGCTCGCTGTGCGGTCGCCGTTGAAGCCCGGTCCGTAATAGGAGGCGAGACCAATCTGATTGCGCGGAATGCGGGCTGGCACGGCCGAGCTGCTCGTCGCGTCCAGCGACATCAGGGTCAGCACGAACGTGGCCGCCGCAAACGCCACGAAGCCCCGTCGCTTGAGTCCGTGATTGCCGGTCGAGCCCATCATCGTCTTGAGATATGAAAGAAGTGCGCCAGAATCGGGGGTGGACCACAATACTGCTCAGGAGCCCTCAATGCCCCAGCTTACGCGGCGGTTCGACGACGCCTTTCAATACGCGCATGACGTGCACGCGAATCAAACCAAGAAGGGCACGGCCATCCCCTATGTTGGACATCTGATGGGCGTCGCCTCGATCGTGCTGGACGACGGCGGCAGCGAAGACGAGGCGATCGCGGCGCTCCTGCACGACGCCGCCGAAGACCATGGCGGGAGGGCCCGCCTCGACGACATCCGCACGCGATTCGGTGCCGACGTCGCCCGGATAGTCGAGGACTGCACCGACACGTGGCAGACGCCACCCGAGCCCTGGACCGAGCGGAAACGCCGGTATGCCGAGCACGCGCGCTCGCTGAAGGCAGCAAGCCTCCGCGTGTCCGCCGCGGACAAGGTGCACAACACGTATTCGATCCTGCGGGAGCTGCGAGCGACGGGCGAGCGCGTCTGGGATCGCTACGAGGCGAGCCCGGACGATGTGCTGGCGTATTATCAGGCGCTGGTGCGCGCCTACAAGGATGCCGGCGGCGGCCAGCTGGTCGACGAGCTCGAACGCATCGTGCGTGGTATCGAACGTGAGATGGGCTATTGACGCGCCTGCGTCTTCAGATGCCGCAGCATCTGACGACGATGTTCGATGTCCCGCGGCGTCAACTGGCGAACGCGGCCGAAACCCTGGACGGTACGCAAGCGATCGAACAACGGCAGGCGGCGCCGAGCAGGGCGCTTGTCAAACCGTAGAATCATGAGACAACTGTAATGTTCTGGAGTGACAGGCCAGGTCACAATCGGCGCGCGGTCGGTCGGGTTGCCAGGGGCCTGGCGGCCCTGGCGATTCTGCTCTTCCCCGGTCGCGCTGCCGCAGCGGCGAAGGACTACTCGGCCCAGCGCTTCGACGTCCAGATGGCGGTCGAACGCGGTGGGGATCTCCGCGTCACCGAGACGGTAACCTTCGACTTCTCCGCCGGCCCGTTCACCCGGATCTGGCGGGTCATCCCATCGAACCGGACGGATGGAATCGAAATTCTCGATGCGAGCATGGACGGACGCCCGTGGCCGGTTGGTGACGGCGTCGGCCACATCACCGTCACCGGCGACAATCGCGTCAGGGTCGAGTGGCATTTCGCGCCGGTCTCGACCTCGACGCACACGTTTGGCCTCACCTATCGCGCCCGTGGTGTCGCGGTCGCGACCACCGCAGGAGACATCGTCGAATGGAAGCCGCTGCCCACTGAGCATGCCTACCGGATTGCTCGCACCAGCGTCGTCATCACCTCTCCCCTGGCGACGGACGACGCGCGGATCGTGGATGTGCGCGGGATCGAGGGCCCTTCGTCGATCGAGGCCGGCGATGGCAGCGCCAATGCGAACATCGAGCGCATCCGGGCGAATGGGAATCTGACCCTGTCGCTGCTGTATCCGCGAGGCTCGGTGGCAACGACTCAGCCTCGGTGGCAGGTACGTGAGGAGCGCCGGGCAGCGGCCGCGCCACGGTGGGTATTGTCGGCCGGCGCGGTCTTCGCCGCCATCATGGTCCTGGTTCTGGCGCTGCGTCGAAGTGAGGGTCCACCACCCCAGGTCGCCCCGATCGAGCAGGTCGTCGATCGCGTCCCGGAAGCGATGGCGCCGGCGCTGTCTGCGGCGCTGGTCAACAACGGCCATCCGACCGGAGCGGCCGCAATGGCGACGCTCCTCGATCTCGCCGATCGAGGCGTTGTCGCCATCCGCGAGCTGCCGCGACATTTTGGCGTTCGTAACTTCGAACTTTCCCAGGTACCGGGGCGTCATGAGCTGTCGGGACACGAAGCGGCGGCAGTATCGATCGCGTTTGCCGGCGCGGGCGATCCAGTCACGTTGGCGAAGGCCCGCGCCCGACTCGCGCGTCGTGGCCGTCAGTTTTCAGCCGCGGTCGTCGCCGAGTTGACGGCAATGGGGATGCTGGATGAGCCACGCACGGTTGCAGCCTCCCGGTTGAAGATGGTCGGACTCACGCTGCTGATCGGCGGCGCGATGCTGGTGATACCGGCCGTGATGCTGGTCAACGTGTACGGGCAGTGGCCACTCATGATTCCGCTGGCGATCGGCCTGGGAGGTTTCGCCGCCATCATCGCGGGAGCGACGATGGTGGTCCTCTCGGAGACCGGACTGATCCGCGCGGCGCGATGGCGCGGCTATCGACGGTCTCTGAAGAACATCGCCGCGGATCGTGAGCCCGAACATGTCGCGTTCGAGCCGTCGCGGGCGCTGATCTATGCGGTGGCGCTCGGCCTCGCCGCACAGTGGTCGCGCTACCTCAAACGGCGACCGGCAGCGGTGCCGCCGTGGTTCGCATCCATTACCGAGGATCCGTCCGACGCGGCGGCGTCTTTCGCGTGGTTCGTCTCTTCCGGTGGATCGAACGGCGGCGGGGCGGCGGGCGCGGGCGCGGCCGGCGGTGGCGCCTCCGGCGCGGCGTGAGCGCGGATACAGCGACGTCGATGAACGCCGAAGCCGGCCGCCTGCACGAGGCCACGGAGCGTCGTGCTCACTGGAAGCGCTGGGGTCCGTATCTCAGCGAGCGGGCCTGGGGAACGGTTCGCGAGGATTACAGCGCCGACGGCTCCGCCTGGGAATTTTTTCCGCACGATCACGCGCGTTCGCGCGTCTATCGCTGGAACGAGGACGGGCTTGGCGGCATCTGCGATCGGCATCAGCACATCTGCTTTGCCGTCGCACTCTGGAACCGACGGGATCCGATCCTCAAGGAGCGCCTCTTCGGCTTGACCGGCCATCAGGGCAACCACGGAGAGGACGTCAAGGAGTGCTACTTCTATCTGGACAGCACGCCGACGCACTCGTACATGAAGTTCCTGTACAAGTATCCGCACGCGGCATTTCCCTACGGCCCCCTGATCGATGAAAACGCCCGCCGCGGACGCGACCAACCTGAGTACGAGCTGCTCGACACCGGCGTTTTTGACGAGGATCGATATTTCGATGTCTTCGTGGAGTACGCAAAGGCGTCCGCCGAAGACATCCTGATCCGCATCACCGTCGAAAACCGCGGTCCGGAGCCGGCCGACCTCGAGGTTCTCCCCACTCTGTGGTTCCGCAACCGGTGGTCGTGGACAGCCGACGCTCCGCGGCCGCGGCTGACGCGGGCCGAGGGACCCGCGAACGTGTCGATCATCGACGTCGAGGAGCCGATGTACGGTCGACGCCAGCTCTATTGCGATGGCGCTCCGGACCTGCTCTTCACGGAGAACGAGACGAACGCGACGCTGCTCTTCAACTCCCCCAATCGCTCGCCTTTCGTCAAAGACGGCATCAACGACTTCATCGTCCAGGGCACGGCGACCGCGGTCAACCCGGCCGGAACGGGGACGAAATGCGCCGCTCACTATCCGCTCAAGCTGCGGCCAGGCGGCCGCGCGTCGTTGCGCCTGCGCCTGACCGAAAAGCCGGTGGAGCGACCGTTCGACGAGACCTTCACGGCCACCTTCGATCAACGCCTGCGCGAAGCGGACGAGTTCTATGCGGAGATCGTGCCCACCACCATGAGCGCGGAAGGGGCGAGCGTCATGCGGCAGGCGTTTGCCGGCCTGTTGTGGACCAAGCAGTACTATCACTACGTCATCCGCGATTGGCTGAAGGGCGATCCAACGCAGCCGGCTCCCCCTCCGGAGCGTCGTGAGGGGCGCAACCACGAGTGGATTCAGCTGTACAACGCCGACGTCATCTCGATGCCGGACAAGTGGGAGTACCCGTGGTATGCCGCATGGGACCTGGCCTTCCACTGCATACCGCTCGCCTTGATCGATCCGGCGTTTGCCAAGCATCAGCTCGTGCTGCTGACCCGCGAGTGGTACATGCATCCCAACGGGCAGCTGCCAGCGTACGAATGGGCGCTCGACGACGTCAACCCGCCGGTGCATGCCTGGGCAGCCTGGCGGGTCTACAAGATCGATCAGAAACGCAGCGGCAAGGGCGATCGAACCTTTCTCGAGCGCGTGTTCCACAAGCTGCTGCTGAACTTCACCTGGTGGGTCAATCGCAAGGACGCCGAGGGCAACAACGTCTTCGAGGGCGGATTCCTCGGCCTCGACAACATCGGCCTCTTCGACCGCAACAAGAAGCAGACCGACGGGCACGTCGAGCAGTCGGACGGCACCAGCTGGATGGCGATGTACACGCTGAACATGCTGGCGATCGCGATGGAGCTGGCCGGCGAGGACCCGTCCTACGAGGACATCGCCAGCAAGTTCTGGGAGCATTTCCTCTACATCGCCAACGCCATGTCGGATCGCGGCGGCGCGCTCGGCCTGTGGGACGAAACCGACGGTTTCTTCTACGACGTGCTGCACACGACCAGCGGCGCGCGGATCCCGCTCAAGGTGAAGTCGATGGTCGGGCTGATTCCACTGTTCGCGGTCGAGACGCTCGAGCCTGACGCGGTCGCGCGATTCGCCGGCTTCCGGCAACGGATGGAGTGGTTCATCGAGAACCGTCAAGATCTGACCGCGAACATCGCCTCGATGGGGGCGAGGGGCCAGGCCGGTCGTCGGCTGCTGTCGATCGTGGACGGCGATCAGCTGCGCCGCATCCTCAGCGTGATGCTCGACGAGCAGGAGTTTCTCTCACCGCACGGTATCAGGGCGCTCTCCCGCTATCACGAGGAGCATCCATGCGTCCTGCACCTCGACGGCGAACAGCATATCGTCGACTACGAGCCGGCGGAATCGACGTCAGGGCTGTTTGGTGGAAACTCGAACTGGCGCGGGCCGATCTGGATTCCGGTGAACTATCTCCTGATCGAAGCGCTGCAGAAGTTTCACTATTACTATGGGGATGCGTTCACCGTCGAGTGCCCGACCGGGTCGGGCAAGATGGTAACCCTGTGGCAGGTGGCGGAAGAGCTGTCGCGACGGCTGTCGTCGCTGTTTCTCCGCAGCGCCGACGGCGGACGACCGGCGCACGGCGCGCGTGAGGAGTTCCGCTCGAATCCTCACTGGCGCGACCTGATTCTCTTCTACGAGTACTATCACGCCGACACCGGTGCGGGGCTTGGCGCAAGTCATCAGACCGGGTGGACAGCCCTGGTAGCAAAGCTGTTGCTGCAGAGCGGCGAGGGCCCGGGCTGACGCTGGCGTGAGGCGACCGGCTCACGTCGCCCGGAGGTTGTATGGCAATTCGATCCCTTCTCCTGTTGCTGGCCGCATCGGTCACGATGGTCGGCGGCCGTCAGCAGCCGGCCGCGCCAAAAGGTCCGGATGTTTTTTACGTGCCGACGCCGCCCGCGGTGGTGGATGCCATGCTGGAGCTGGCGAAGGTCGGCCCGTCCGATGTGGTCTACGACCTTGGCTGCGGCGACGGACGCATTCCGATCGCGGCGGCGCAGAAGTACGGCGCCCGCGGGGTCGGCATCGATATCGATCCGGTCCGCATCGCCGAGGCGACCGAGAACGCGAAGATGGCCAACGTCACGGAACGCGTGACGTTTCGCACCGCCGATCTCTTCGAAGCACCGATCGGCGACGCCACCGTGGTCACCTTGTATCTGCTGCCGTCGCTCAATGAGAAGCTGATCCCGAAGCTCAAGAAAGAGCTCAAGCCGGGGACGCGGATCGTGTCGCACGCCTTTTCGATGGGCGACCAGTGGCCGCCGGACGAAAAGCGCGAGGTGGGCGGACGCACGATCTACTTGTGGAGAATTAAGTGAGGACTAACTCCGAACTCCCGAGCCAAAGAGGGTCCATCTAGGACCGGGGAGCGTACGACGGACCGGGAACCGGGGTCGAGGGGCCGGGCACTTGCGAGGACGGGCCAGTCACGCTGGACTTCGAGTGCCAGTCGGTGTGCGGCGCCTGATTCTCGACGAGCCAGCCGTAGACAAGGCGGCCATACGTCTGCCAGCGCATTCGCTTGTGCTCATAGAACGGCACCAGCAAGCGCTGCAGCCGCGGCAACCGGTAGAACGGCACGCCGGGAAAATAGTGGTGCTCGAGGTGGTAGTTCGAGTTCAGGAACGCGAAGTCCCAGAACCAGTGCCCTCGCATCAGCGTGCCCCACTTGGCCGGATCGGCCGGATCGATGTCGTAGTGCTGGCCGAGCCGATTCAGCGTGAAGGCGATCGGGAAGATGAAGAACACCGGGATGATGTTCGTCCGCAACGCGGTGTAGAACCCGAAGAGCGCCCAGACAATCGCGATCGCCCCCAGGTGCGCCGCCATGGAAATCTTGCGCTCGAGGTTGATCGCGCGCCGCAGGTTATCCGGATAGGTCGACGCTTCCCGGCGCGCGGCGCGGAAATAGATCGGAAACAGCGCCGGCGTGCAATACAGGAGCTTGTACCAGCGCTTGTTCACCTTCGGCGAGAGGTGCGCCCGCTTCGGATCGTCCTCGTCCGAGCCGAGCTCGGCATGATGATCCAGATGCCAGCGGGTGAACTGCGAGGCCGAGATTCCGCTGGGCACCGCGTAGAGGAAGCCAAGCAGACGCTCTGCCAGCGGATGGCGCCGGGCGAAGATCGTATGGTGCACGACCTCGTGCAGCAGCACCGTGAAGTTGAAAATCGTGAAGCCCTGGACCAACGCCAGCGGCACCCAGATCAGCGGGTTCTCGAACCGAATGAGCCCCCAGGTGGCAAGCGCCAGAATCGCGAATTGACGCACCGTTACCGCGAAGTGACGCAGCGCGACTTTCTCGTGGAGCTCGCGCATCTGCTGACGGGAGATGGCGCTCCCGAGCTCGCCGCGAAGGGCGACGGCGTGCTGGGAATAGTAGTGGGACTTCACGGACCAATCTATTGTACGCCTAAAGACGCGTGAGCCCGACCCCGACCAGGACGGCCGCGGCCCCGACCGCCTTGATCGGGCTCAGCGGTTCGCCAAGCCAGAACACCGCCGTCACCATCGCGACGATTGGCACCAGATTCGAGTAGACCGACGTCCGCGCGCTGCCGATCTCGCGAACCGCGGCGTACCAGATGGTGTAGGCGACGCTGACCGCGAACAGACCGGAGTAGAACAGCGCGATCCAGGTGCGCACGCTCACCGCGGACCAGTTCAGTCGCATCAGCGCGGGCCAGGTCAGGGGCACGAACATCAGCGTTCCCAGCGTCATCGACAGCCCGGTGACGCCCACGGGCGAGTGGCGCTCCATCAACGGCCGCGAGGCCACCGTATAGATGGCCCAGCAGACGACGGCAACGACGACCATGGCGTCGCCGCGCAACCCGGCGTCGCCCAGCCGTGCGCCGTGGCCGACCACGAAATAGATCCCGGCAAACGACAGCAGCGTCCCGGCCCAGTGCAGCGGCTTGATCCGATCGTGCCCGCCCGTCCAGACCATCAAGGCGACGAGCACCGGGGTGAGGGCGATGATCAGCGAGCTGTTGGCCACAGTCGTGCGGGCGAGCCCGCCGATGAAGCAGGTACTGATACAGGCAGTGCCCGACCAGGCCGAGCGCGGCGAGGCGCAGCCAGTCGCCGCGCGTCACCTTGGCGGGCGTGTGAAAGACCTCGCTGAGTCCGGGCTGGCGATCGGCCGACGCCGGCGCGAGCCTGGCGCGCCGGCGCATGATCGCCATGGTGGCGAGCATGACCAGCGACGCCTCGCACATCCGCACCGCGTTGAACGCGAGCGGATCCATCTCGGCGAGGGCAGACTTGATGACGACGTAGTTGGTGCCCCAGATGATGGCCATCAGGAGCAGGAGGGCGTCGAGGGTCGAGACGCGGGACACTTCGTGGACGTGAAGATAACGGAGGAAAACGGAGGGAACGGATTCTAGAACGAAGCAACCTCCGTTGCTTCGTTCCCGAAATCCGCTCCCGCCGTCCCCTCCGTTCGATCAGCCTCCGAAAGGCTTGATGAAGAAGAGGATCAGCGAAACGGCGAGCACGTAGATGACGAGCGACTCGATCAGCACGAGACCGAGAATCAGCGCGCCGCGGATGTCGCCGGATGCGCTGGGGTTCCGTGCAATGGCCTCTACGGCCGATGCGATCGCGCGGCCCTGACCGAGCGCGCCCAGCCCGCCGGCGATGCCCAGGGCGAAGCCCGCGGTGATGATCGACCAGCGCACGATGTCCGTATGATCGGCAACAGTGCCGCTCGGAGCCTGCGCATAGAGCGGGGCGAACGCCCCCGCGACCAGAACGATTACGGCTGTTAGAGCACTCCGTTTACTCACGACCCAAGCCTCCCTCGAAAAACACCTGAATGATGACGACCGACGTTCGATGACAGTCTTACGCTGCCGCCGGCGCATGATTTCCATGCGGCAACTCGTGGGTCTTGCCGTCATGGTGGTCATCGTCGCCATGGTCGACGGCGACCGCGCCCTGGAGATAGATGATGGACAGCAGCACGAAGATGAACGCCTGCAGCCCGCCGGTGATCAGACCGAGGAACATGATCGGCAGCGGCACGATGAACGGCACGATGCTGCCGAGAATCATGATCAGCAATTCCTCACCGAAGATGTTGCCGAACAGACGAAGCGACAGCGACAGCACGCGGGACATGTGGCTGATCAGCTCGATCGGAAACATGATCGGAAAGAGCCACATAGGCGATCCGGGCGGCGCGCCGAAATGCAGGAGGTACTTCACCACACCCTGCTCGCGAATGCCCTGGAAGTGATAGTAGGTCCAGATCGTGATCGCGCATCCGAGCGTCACGTTGATGCTGCTCGTCGGTGACATCAATCCGGGGAACAACCCCGCGTAGTTCGCCAGCAGGATGAAGATCCCGAGCGTCGTGATCAACGGAAGGTACTTGTGGCCCTTGGGGCCGATCCACTCGTCGAGCAGGCCGCTGAAGGCGAGCACCGCGTCCTCGAGGACGATCTGGAGGCGGCTCGGGTGCTCGACGCTCAGGCGTGAGCGCATCACGCCGCACACGATCGTCACGAACGCGACGATCAACAGGCACATGACCAGGAAGTCGGGAATGACCTTGCCGGGTGCGAAGTGGAAACCGAGAGGCGCGAGCGCCGCAGCCACGATCGGGCCGAGCAGGGCGTTCACAGCCTGCACGATCCACAGCGGATGTTCGAGCTTCTCCATTCGTGTTGATATCTGTACGCCCGTCGCACCCGGCGTCGGCTCACGTGTGGACGCACAACGGGTACGCGGCTCAGGCCCGCCCGGCCCGGATTCACTGCTTCTTCGAGAGAAGGCGGCCGGCTTCGATGGCAGCCGCCGCCACAACCGAGGACGCACCCGCCAATAGGCCCAATGGGTGCAGGCGCAAACGCGCAATCATAACGTACGCCAGAAGAGCGAGTAAAGCGTACCGGCCGCCCACCTTCAGGACCGTCCACAGCGCCCGCGGACGGACCGTCGCACGCGACCCCGTCAACAGTCCGCCGACGCTGCTGCGGATGCCGACCAGGCTGACGCCGGCGAGCAGCCCGCCACCGAGCACACCGATCGCCGGACGGGGATCGCCTCGGGCCAGCAGCAGCGCCACGACCGCCAGCGCGGCGCAACAGGCCGCGGCCGTGATCTGCAGCCGCCGCAGCATGGCATCCGCGTCGCTCGGCATCACCTACTTGATGAACTTCTTCGCCATCCGATAGACGTTCACGATCGCCGCCGCAATACCCAGCAGGAATCCGGGCAGCCAGATCCAGTGCGTGCCCAGCCAGCGATCCAGCATGACGCCGCCGCCGAAGCCGATCGCGATCGCGAGCACGAACGAGAAGCCGACGGTCCCGAGCTCGCCGATGGCGCGCACGGTCTCGGCCGATGTCTTCGCGGGCGGTCGTTCATCCATGGCGGGCACCCTTGATCACTTGCGTCCTGCCGGCTTCGACGGCGGCTTCCTCTCGTCACCGCACGCGGCGAAGCTCAGAAAATCGGGCGTTCCCGTTTTCGCGGTCGCGGACGGAGGCGGCGCCGGCGCCGGCGGCGTATCGCAGCTGCTCGCGGCTGGTACCGGCCCGCGGTTCAACCGCGTCACGACAGCGCCGAGCATCAGCGTGACTGACCCAGCCGCTACCAGCAACGCCAGTCGGCGCGGCGAGCCAACCGAGCCTTGATCGCCGCGCGATCGAACGAGCGGATAAAGCGAGGCGACCATCAGCGCCGAGCACAGAACGAACAACGGGAGATCGAGCGCCATATACGCGCCGAGAATGGCTCCCTGCAACAGCAGGAGCGACGGATACGAACGAGCGGAACGCTCGGGCAGCTTCGCCATCGCGGCTGCCGCAAGCAGTCCGCCCAGCGCCGTCAAGGCGACCCAGCGGGTAATGGAAGCCGTCACGCCGAGCGCGTAGGCCGCGCCGAACGACGAGACCCCGGCGAAGCGTTCCGTGAACTGCCAGGGCACCGCGGCCGGGTCGTAGCGGAACCAAACAACCAGGGCCAGCGCGAAATCGATGAGCGCCAGCGACACCGCGGTCGCTCTGACGAGGCGAACGGATGCGCCGCGCATCACACGCAGCGCTACGGCGCCAGCGACGGGCACCAGAAACACGATCGAGAGCAGATGAGTCGTCATCTGCGCCGAGAACTGGAGAGGAGCATGGGCGCGCGCAGTCTGCGGGAGGAGTCGGGCCAACCGGACGGCTGGAAAATCGCGACGGTTATACCATTCGGTCCGACCAGCGTCAAGAATGGCTCGACAGGCGCAACTCCCGTCGTTGCAATAATTTTCATGGCTGCCTATACTCGGTTTTGAAAGGCCCCTCACCCATCATGAAGCACTCCGTGCGTGCGCTGTCGCTCGTCCTGGCGTGTCTGATTCCGGCTGTTGCCTCGGCCCAGGCGAAGCCGACAGAACTGTATGTCAGCGTGCTCGACGGCAAGGGGCAGTCGGTCCCGGGCCTCGCGGCGAAGGATTTCGCTGTCCGCGAGGACAACGTCGGCCGCGAAATCCTGAAAGTCGAGCCCGCCTCCGAGCCGCTCACGGTGGCGCTTGCTGGTGGACGACAGCCAGGCGGCCAACGAGGGCGTCCAGATGATCCGCGATGGCGTCCACAAGTTCGTCAACACGCTCAGCGGCAAGGCGGAGATCGCGCTCGTCACGTTCGGCGAGCGCCCCACGATCCAGGTCGACTACACGCAGGACACGAAGAAGCTCAACGACGCGGCCGACCGCCTCTTCCCGCGGACCGGCGCCGGGTCGTACCTGCTCGACGCGCTGGTCGAAGTCAGCAAGGGGCTGCAGAAGCGCGAGGCCAAGCGACCGGTGATCGCCGTGCTGATGCTCGAGGACGTCGAGTTCAGCAACCGGTATTACAAGCAGGTCGTCGAGGAACTGGACAAGAGCCGCGCCGCCCTCCACGTCATCGCCATCGGCCAGCCGAGCGGTAGTGCCAGGGACGAGATCCGCAACCGCAGCCAGACAATCGCCGAAGGCACCGAACGGACGGGCGGGCGGCGCGACCAGGTGCTGGCGATCAGTGCCACCGAGGAAAAGATGGGCCAGCTCGCCAACGAGCTCCTCAATCAATATCTCGTCACCTACGCCCGGCCGGACACCCTGATTCCTCCGGAGAAGATCAGCGTGTCGGTGACCGGCGAGGGGCTGACGGCACGGGCGCGCACGCGCACCGGAGGGAACAAATGATTCGCCGTCTCGGTCTCGCAGTGATGATCGCTGCCGCGGCCGCCGCCGCGATCGGGGCACAGCAGCGTTTCAGGGCCGGGGTCGACCTGGTCTCGCTCAACGTGACGGTCACCGACGGCGTCGGCAAGTACGTGACCGACCTGAACCAGGAAGACTTCGACGTCTACGAGGACGGCGCGCGCCAGAACCTCACGTTCTTCTCCAAGACGCAGCAGCCGATTTCGCTGGCGCTACTGCTCGACACCAGCGCGAGCATGGAAGAACGGATGTCGATCGCCCAGGAAGCGGCGATCGGCTTCGCGCGACAGCTTCACAAGGACGATCAGGCGGAGATCATCGACTTCGACAGCCAGGTCAGGATCCTGGCCCCTTTCACCGGCGACGAAGCCGCCCTCGAAAAGGCCATTCGCGCGACGACGGCGAACGGATCGACGTCGCTCTACAACGCCATCTACATCTCGCTGAAGGAGCTGCGCAAGACCAAGGCCGCCTCTACCTCCGACATCCGTCGCCAGGCCATCGTCCTGCTCTCGGACGGCGACGACACGTCGAGCCTGATCGAGTTCGACGAGGTCCTCGATCTCGCGAAGCGATCCGAGACGTCGATCTACGCCATCGGCCTGCGCCAGGGAGAAATCGGCCGGCGGGAGTTCAAGGAGGCGGAGTTCGTCCTGCGGCAGCTGTCGCAGGAGACCGGTGGCAAGGCCTTCTTTCCGACCGACGCGCGTGAACTGCCGAAAATCTATCAGGCCATCTGGGACGAGCTCTCCAGCCAGTACGCGATCGGCTATTCCTCCAGCAACCCGAAGCGCGACGGGGCCTGGCGCCGCATCCTCGTGCGCATCCAGCGGCCAGGACTGACGGCGAGGACCAAACAAGGGTATTACGGGCCGACAGGCTCATAGGCGGTCCCGTGCGAGCCTGGATTCCCCTCTTCCTGTACGCCGCGGCCGCGATTGCCTATGTGATGCATTTCGCCCGTCGGGACGAGCGGGTCGGGAGGAGCGCGACGGCGTTGCTCGCCGCTGGTGTGGTCGCCCATACCTTTCTCATCGGGATGCAGACCGTGCAAGCCGGCTACGCGCCGCTGGTCGGGACGACCGCGGCCATATCGGCGTTCGTCTGGCTGCTGGGTCTCGCCTATCTCTACGTCGAGTTGACCACCGAGGAGCGCGCGATGGGCATGTTCGTCAGCGCCCTGCTCGCCGTCCTGGCCGTGCTTCCGGCGCTGAATCCCGACGTCGAGCCGCGGCCGCCGCTGTTGCGCAGCCCGCTCTTCACGGTCCACGTGCTCTCGATGCTCTTCGCCTACGCCAGCTTCGCGCTGGCGTGCGTGGTCGGCATCACTTACGTGCTGCTGTTCAAGGAGATCAAAGCGAAACATCTGGGATTTTTCTACTCGCGGCTGCCTGCGTTGCGGGTCCTCGACGTGATGAACGGGCGCGCGATCACGGTGGGATGGCTGTTCCTGACGTGCGGCGTGCTGGTCGGCGGCATCTGGGCCACACAGATTCACAGCTCGCCTGATCCCCGGGCCCAAGCCATGTCGGTCGAGGACCCGAAGATTCTCGTCGCGCTGCTCTGCTGGGTGGTCTACAGTTTCGCGCTCTTCGCGCGACGGACCGTCGGCTGGAGCGGGCGCCGCGCCGCCTGGCTCTCGGCGATCGGGTTCCTGCTCGTCCTCCTGAACTTTCTTCCCGTCGGGTATTTCCTGACGCGGAGTCACAATTTCTAGCGATGCATCTGCTGGCTGTGGGGATCAGCCACCGGACCGCGCCAGTCGATCTTCGCGAGTCGGTCGACTTCGGGCGAGGCGGCTTGGAAACGGCGCTCAGCGCGATCGCGACGCGTGGCGTCGGCCGCGAGGTCTGTACTGCTGTCCACCTGCAATCGATCGGAAATCTACCTGGGTGCTGACGTCGCCGCCGCTGCCGATGCCTGCGCGCGTTTCATGAGCGATTACCACGGCATCTCGCACGATTCGATCGTGCCGCATCTCTTCGTGCACCGTGGCGCCGATGCCGCCCGGCACCTCTTTCGCGTCGCCGCCGGCCTCGATTCGATGGTCGTCGGCGAGCCGCAGATCCTCGGCCAGGTCAAGGATGCCTACGCCAAGGCGGCCGCCCACAAGGTGACCGGCGCGCTGACGAACCGGCTGTTCACGGCCGCCTTCTCGGTCGGCAAACGCGTGCGGACCGAGACCGGGCTCGGCGAAGGAGCGGTATCGGTCAGCTACGCGGCGATCGCGCTGGCGAAGAAGATCTTCGGCGACCTCAAAGGCCTCGACGTGCTGATCCTCGGCGCCGGCGAGATGGCCAAGCTGACCGGTGTGCACCTGCAGGCGCAGCGCGTCAGCCAGCTGTCGCTGGCGAGCCGGACACTGAGCACTGCACAGGCGCTCGCCAGACGGATCGGCGGGCGCGCCAGGCCATGGGGAGAGCTCGACAAAGCGCTGGGCGCAGCCGACATCGTCATCGCCGCCACCGGCGCGGTGGACCCGGTCCTGACGCGGTCGCGCATCGAGGAAGTCATGCGGCCGCGGCGCGACCGTCCCCTCTTCCTGATCGACATCGCCGTACCGCGCGACGTCGAGCCTGACGTTGGTAACCTCGACCAGGTCTTCCTCTACAACATCGACGACCTCCGCACCATCGTGAAGGAGAACCTCGCGCGGCGTGGCGCCGAGCTCGAACGGGCAGAGGCGATCGTCAGCGACGAGGTGCAGCGATTCGGCACCTGGATGCAGTCGCGCGAGATCATCCCGACCGTGGTCGCGCTGCGCCAGCGGTTCGAAGCGATTCGCCGGTCCGAGCTCCAGCGTCTCGAACCGAAGCTCGCCGGCCTGCCGCCCGAAGCCCGGGCGCGCGTGGACGAGATCACGCACCTGATCGTGGAAAAGCTGTTGCTGACGCCGACCGAACAGCTCAAGACGGTCAGCGACGAGCGATTGATCGTCGCCTACGCCGACGCTCTCCACAAGCTGTTCAGCCTGGCTCCGGATGAGAAGCCCGAGCCGCGCGACGCCGAGCCCGAGAAGGTGTCGTGAGGGCGATTCGCATCGGCACGCGCGGCAGCCAGCTGGCGTTGTGGCAGGCGCATGCAGTGGCGCGACTGATCGAGGCGCGCGGGCGGACGGCGGACCTGGTGACCATCAAGACCTCCGGCGATCGGCTGCAGGAAGCTCCGCTCGCAGAGGTCGGTGGCAAGCGGTTGTTCGTCAAGGAAATCGAGGACGCGTTGCTGAGCGACGCGATCGATGTGGCGGTGCACAGCGCGAAGGACATGTCGGCCGTGCTGCCTGACGGGTTGACCATTGCCGCGACGCTTCCGCGGGAAGATCCCAGGGACGCGATCGTACTGCCGGTCGAACGCCAGGCGCACGATCTCGACGCCGTCCTCGCCTCGATGGGACCCGGACCCACGATTGG
Organism: uncultured Acidobacteriota bacterium; assembly: GCA_963771415.1. Lineage (GTDB taxonomy): Bacteria > Acidobacteriota > Vicinamibacteria > Vicinamibacterales > 2-12-FULL-66-21 > CAWAZT01. The sequence continues at coordinate 290,090 of CAVYTI010000004.1, forward strand.
CACAGGCAGCGTGCGTCGCTCGGCGCAGCTGGCGAGGCTCATCCGGGGGGCGCGCTTTTCGCCGATCAGGGGAAATGTCGACACGCGCCTGCGCAAGCTCGATGCAGGAGGATTCGACGCGCTGGTCCTCGCGTCGGCCGGTATGAAACGCCTCGGATTCGCCAACCGCATTTCCGTAGCGATTCCGCTCACGCTCTGCGTTCCCGCACCAGGCCAGGGCATCGTGGCGATCGAGACAAGATCGAACGATCGCGATCTTGAAGCGCTGCTGGCGACACTCGGGGACCTGGCGGCCGCACAGGCGCTCGAAGCCGAGCGCGCGCTGGTCGCTGGGCTCGGCGGCGGCTGTCAGCTGCCGCTCGGCGCCATCGCCGTCCACGACGGCAACGACCTCGACCTGGAGGCGATCGTCACGACGGTCGATGGCAGCCGCAGCGTCAGACGACGGGCGCGGGGTCCTGCGGGCGACGCGTTTCGTTTGGGACAGCGTCTGGCCGACGAGCTCGTCGGTGCGGGCGCGGCGGAGATTCTCGCTGAGGTCGGTAACAGCGGATCCACGGACCAACCGTCGGAGGCCTCTCGCGCGCGTGCCGATTGAGGTGGCGATTTCTGCGCGGACGATCGATGATGCTGAAGGGGTCGGCGGCCCCGCTGCCGCGCCTCATCTCCCATGCTAGCCAGAGTCTCCATCGTCGGTGCCGGTCCGGGCGACCCCGGCCTGATCACCGTTCGCGGTCGCCGCCGGCTCGAGAGCGCCGACGTGGTCGTCTACGATCGCCGCGTGACCGCGCGAGTCCTGCGCCTGGCGCGGCCGGATGCCGAGAAGATCGAGGTCGGCGCGCCGGCGCCACGGCCCTTCGACCAGGACGCAATCTCGCTCCTGCTCGTCGAAAAGGCGCGAGAGGGCAAGAGCGTCGTGCGGCTCAAGTGGGGCGACCCGTTCGTGTTCGACAGCGGCGGCAAGGAAGCGCTGTTCCTTCACGAGCAGAACATTCCGTTCGAGGTCGTTCCGGGAATCCCCTCCGGCATCGGCACGCCCGCCTATGCGGGAATTCCAATCACGTATCCGGATGCCGGCGATGTCCTGACGCTGGTGCGCGGCCACGAGTCTGAGGGGGACTCGGCCCCTGATGTGGACTGGCCGAAGCTGGCGGCGCTCGACGGCACGCTCGTCTGCCACGCTGGTGCGCGACAGATTGTCGCGATCGCCCGAGCGCTGCTCGAGCACGGGCGCGCGGGGGAAGAAGCGGCCGCGCTCGTCTACGACGGCACGACCCCTTCGCAGTACACGGTCGTCGGCACGCTGGCGACCATTGCCGAACAGGCGCGCGAGCGAGAACCGGCGATGCTGATCGTGGGGCGCGTGGCCGGGCTGCGCGATCACCTCCGCTGGTTCGACGACCGGCCGCTCTTCGGCCGGCGCATCGTGGTGACGCGATCGCGCGAACAGGCCTCCGAGCTGGTCGAGATGCTCGAGGAACGCGGCGCGGACGCAATTCAGGCTCCGACGATTCGCATCGCGCCGCCCGACGATCCGGAAGCGCTCGATCGGGCCTGTGCCATGGCCGGGACCTACGATTGGCTCATCTTCACGAGCGCCAACGGCGTCGAATCGTTCATGCGACGGTTGCTGACGATCGGCGATATCCGCGATCTGAAGGGCGTCCGCATCTGCGCCATCGGGCCGTCAACGGCCGAGCGCATCTCGCGGCACGGTATCCGCATCGATCTGATGCCCGATGAAAACCGCGCCGAGGCCGTGGTCGAAGCACTCAAGCTGACGGGCGACCTCGCCGACCTCCGCGTGCTGCTGCCGCGCGCCGACATCGGCCGCGAGGTGATCGCCGATGAACTGCGAGCGGCGCACTGCGAGGTCACCGAAGTGATCGCCTACCGCACCGTGCTCGCCGGCGCCGAGCGCGACGGCGATCACGACGTCTACCGGATGCTTCTCGATCGCCAGATTGACGCCGTCACATTCACGAGCGCGTCAACGGTCCGGAACTTCGCGCAGATCTTCGGCCACGAGCAGGCGGCGGATCTGCTGGCGTCCACGGTCGTGGCGTCCATCGGGCCGGTGACCGCCGAGGCGGCGCAGCAGCTCGGCATCGAGACCCAGGTCATGCCGAAGCGCTACACGATTCCGGATCTTGTCGACGCGCTGGTCGAGCATTTCTCGACGCGTCCGGTCACCCGGTCATGAGCACACGAACCCCATCGTCGGAAACCGCCCGCGCCACGCTGGAACTCCGTCGCCGGCCTCGCCGCCTCCGGCGCACCGCGGCAATGCGCGCGCTGGTGCGCGAAACCCGGTTGTCGCCGGACAACTTCCTGTATCCGTTGTTCGTGCGAAGCGGCGAAGGCCAGCGGCACGAAATCGCGTCCATGCCGGGCGTCTTCCAGCTTTCGGTTGACGAGGCGGTCAAGGAGGCGGCGGCCGCGCGCGCCGAGGGTATCCCCGGCGTCCTCCTCTTCGGGCTGCCCGATGCGAAGGACTCCGCAGGCTCGGCCGCCTACGATGCGGAGGCGCCGGTGCAGAGCGCCATCCGGGCGCTCAAGCGCGACGTGCCCGACCTCCTGGTCGTCACCGACGTCTGCCTGTGTGAGTACACTTCGCATGGCCACTGCGGCATCATCGTGGACGACGAGGTGGCCAACGACCTCACTGTCGAGCAACTGGTTCGCGCCGCGCTCTCCCACGCTGCAGCTGGCGCCGACATCGTTGCTCCGTCGGACATGATGGACGGCCGCGTCGGCCGGATTCGCGACGCGCTCGATGCCGCCGGCTTCAGCCAGACGGCGATCCTGTCGTACGCGGCGAAGTACTGCTCGGCGTTCTACGGTCCGTTCCGCGAAGCCGCCGATTCCGCACCGGCCTTCGGCGACCGGCGCTCCCACCAGATGGATCCGGCGAACGTCGAGGAAGCGCTCCGGGAAGTGCAGCTCGACCTCGAGGAAGGTGCGGACATCATCATGGTCAAGCCGGCGCTCCCCTACCTCGACGTCGTCTCCCGGGTGAAGACGACGTTCGGCGTGCCGACGGCGGCGTATCACGTGAGCGGCGAATACGCGATGCTGAAGGCGGCCGCGCGGAACGGCTGGATCGACGAGCCTCGCGCGATGATGGAAACGCTGACTTCGATCCACCGTGCGGGTGCCGACGTCATCGTCACCTACTACGCGCGCGAAGCAGCCAGGGCGCTGAAGTAACCTCAGGGCGTGCGACTCTACGTCGTACGGAGCGCCAGCAACGGGTCCACCCGTGTGGCCCGTCGGGCCGGAATGTAGCCGGCGACCACCGCCACGAGCCCCAGCAGCAGGGCCGCGGTCACGAAGGCAAGCGGATCGAGCGGTCTCACGCCAAAAAGAAAGCTGGCGAGAAAACGCACTCCGAAGATCGCGCTCACGACGCCGACGACGATCCCGGCGAGAACCGGCATCATCGCCGACGCGAGCATGAGGCGCACGACCCGCTGCGGCTCCGCGCCAAGCGCCATCCGGATGCCGATCTCCTGCGTTCGCTTGGCCACTGCCTGCGACAGCACGCTATAGACGCCGGTGGCGGCGAGCAGCAGCGCGATCGCCGCAAACGTACCCAGCACCATCAACGTAAACCGGCGATCGGCAACCGAATTCGAGAGCACGCGATCGAGGGTCGACATCTCGACGGCGACATCGGGCTCGAACTGCCGCACTGCATCCCGCACCCCGCTCTCGACCGCCGCCTGCTGGGACTCACTGGCCCGAGCGACCACGGTCATGGTGCCCCTAGTACGTGACGGCGCCTGATAGGCGCACACGAAAACCTCCGGCGCGCCGGCGCGAATCAAGGAGTTGTGATGCACGTCGGCCACGACGCCGACGATCGCGAACGTCGGGTTGACCGGATCCATGCCCGCATATCTGAATCGGACACCGATCGCATTCGTGTTCGGCAGATATCGACGCACGAATGCCTGATTGACCACCGCCGCCGGTGGCTGACCCGGCCGATCGGCGTCGCTCAACGTACGGCCCTGCAGCAGTCGCACGCCGAGCGCTTCGAGATACCCGGGTGTGGCGACGCGATACCCCGCGGCGTAGGGATAGCCACGGTAGGACATGTCGACAACAGCTCCCGGATCGGCGACCCCTTCGAACGTGAAGGCGCCGCCGAAGTTGAGACCCGCGAGCGGCAGCTGATTGACGGCGCCGACCGCCACCACTCCCGGAAGCGCCCGCAGCCGCTCGAGGAGATTCGCGTAGAACTGGGCCGCCCGTTCGGCGGTCTGGTATTTGGTGCCGGGCACGGCCATGGTCGCGGTGACGGCGTGGTGCGGGTCGAAGCCCGGATCGACCGACAGCACGTTGGCGAAGCTGCGAATCAGCAGGGCTGCCCCCACCAGCAGCAGGAGCGCCACGGCCACTTCGGCGGCAACGAGCAGGCCGCGCGCGCTGGCGCGCGTCGGAGCTGCCGATCCGCGTCCCGCCTCGGCGAGCGCATCGCGCAGATCGGGACGCGAAGCCTGCAGCGCCGGGAACAGCCCGAAGACCACCGGCGTCACGAACGCCAGCGCCAGCGTGAACAGCAGGACGGTCCGGTCGATGCCAATCGATTCCTGCCGCGGCAGCGCGATGCCGTCCATCGAGCCGAGCGCGCGGATGAGCCAGGCGGCGAGGAGAAGACCGGCAACCGCGCCGCCCACGCCCAGGACCAGGCTTTCGATCAGCAGCTGACGGATCAAGCGCCCGCGATTGGCGCCGAGCGCGGCGCGCACGGCCAGCTCGGTGCGCCGCTCCTCACCGCGCGCCAGCATCGTGGTGGCGACGTTGGCGCAGGCGATCAGCAGCACGAGCGCCACCGCGCCGAGCATCAGCAGCAGCGCGTCCCTGGAGCCCGCGGTCAGCTGGTCCTGCAGCCGAACCACGTCGATGCCAACGGCATCATCGTCGGTGCCGTACTGCTGCTTCAACTGCTTCGCGATCGTATCCATCTCCGCGACCGCCGTGGGCAGCGGCATGCCGCGCGAGAGCCGCGCCACGATCGTCAGGTTGTGGGCGGTGCGTCCGCTGTCGTCGGGCCACAGCTCCTTCGGCATCCACAGGTCCGCTCCGGCGGGGAACTCGAACCGATCGGGCATCACGCCCACCACCCTGGCACTCTGCCCCTCGATCAGCACGCGCAGCTTCGAGAGATCGGTCTCGCCGTTCAGCGTTCGACGCCAGAATCGGTTGCCGACGACAACCGCAGGAATGCCGCCCTCACGCATCTCGTCGGCGGTGAACGTACGGCCAAGGATGGGTGCCGCACCGAAGACGCGAAAGAATCCGTCGCTGACGACGTAGGCCTGCGCGAATACCGGCTCGACGCCGCCAAGGACGGTTTCAGTATCACCGCCATAGGCGACCAGCGCGTCGAAGCTCGTGGCCCGTTTCAGCCAGTCCTGGAAATTCGGGTTGGACACATTGATGCGCGACCCTTTCGACGAAATCTCCCAGAGCTGGACGATCCGGTCGGGCTCGGCGTACGGCAACGGTCGAAGGAGCACGCCGTTGACGACGCTGAAGATGGCCGTGTTGGCGCCGATGCCGAGGCCCAGGGTGAGCACAGCCACCAGCGTGAAGACGGGGCGCTTCAGAAGCGTGCGCAGTGCGTGCCGGAGATCGGGTCCAATCATCGCTGTGGTCCGCCAATCAAGGTGTACGAAGAGCCACGAGGGGATCGATTCGCGCCGCACGTCTGGCCGGAACGTAGGCCGCCGCACACGCAACCGTGACGAGAACGAGCGCCGCGATTCCCAGCGACAGCGGATCGGCGGTCGAGATGCCGAACACGTAGCCGCGCATAATCCGCGTCACCGGCACAAGGGCGACCGCGCCGCCGACAGCGCCGATCGCCACTGGCCGGAGCGCGCCGCGGACGAACAGGCGCATGACCGCCCGCGGATTCGCCCCGAGCGCCATCCGCACTCCGATCTCCGGACGCCGGCTCGCCACGGTGAACGAGACGACGCTGCCGATCCCCAGCGCCGTCAGGCCGAGCGCGAGCGCGGCAAAGAGGCCGAGCAGCCAGGAGAACGCGCGCCGATCGCCGTAGGTCGCCGCCAGTTGATCGGTCAGGCGTCTCACACCGCTGATGGCGATTGACGGATCGACCGCGGCGATCCGCGCTTTCACCTCGTTCGCCAGACGCAGCGGATCTCCGCTGCCAGCCCGGACGATGACCGTCGCTCCCGGCTGGGGAAACTGCGCGTACGACACGTACAGCTCCGGTGTGAACCCCTTCAACATTCCGCCCCGGCGCGTGTCGCCGACGACGCCGACGATCGGCATGTTCTGCATCTCGGGAATCCGAACGCCGCTCACCCGCTGCCCGATCGGGTCCTGGTTGGGAAAGAACCGCCTGACGAACGATTGGTTGACGATCGCAACCACTGGCGAGCCGTGGCGATCCTCGGCGCCGAAGTTGCGGCCACGAACGAGCGGAATGCCCATGGTCCCGAAATAGGCGGGCGTGACGGTGGCGGCCTGGGCCACCGGCTGCTGGCCATCGGGAAATGGCCGATCGGGCAGATCGATATTCGGCGACCAGCTGAATCCGGTGTAATCGAACGGCCAGGCCAGCGCAGCCCGCGCCTGGCCCGTTCCTTCGATGCCGCGGGCGATCCGATCGGCAAAACCCGCCGCCGCGTCTCCAGATGACAGCGCGTCGGTCTGCACGAGTCGCACCGCCATCAGCCCGTCGGCCCGGAACCCCGGGTCGAGCCCGGAGAGGAACGACAGCGTCCGTTGCATCAGGGCGGCGCAGGCCAACAGGACGACGAGAAGGCCCACTTCGACCGCGACGAGCGCGGACCGCAATCGCGTCGCCCGCGCGGATCCGCTCGTCGAGCCTGCCAGTCGCAGGATCTGCATCAGATCGACGCGCGAGAGGTGCCAGGCCGGAGCGAGCGCAAAGAGCATCGCCGTCGAGATCGCCAGCAGACCCGCGAAACCGATGACGTGAGGATCGATCGCAACTTCCGCCGCTCGCGGCAACGCCAGACCGGGCACGCCGTGCAGCACGCGCACTCCCCAGGCCGCCAGGATCAGGCCGGCCAGCGCGCCCGCACATCCGAGGAGCAAGCCTTCGATCAGGAACAACCTGATCAGGCGCCCCCGGCTGGCGCCGAGCGCCGATCGAATCGAGGTCTCGCGCTCGCGTCCGAGGCCGCGCGCGAGCAGCAGGTTCGCCACGTTGGCGCAGGCGATCAGCAACAGCACGCTGACCGCGCCGCTCAGCGCGCTGAGCGTCGGCCGCACGTGTCCCGCGACCGACTCGAGCAGAGGCGTGACGAAGACGCCCATCTCGTGATTCGACGAGGGGTACTCGCGGGCCAGCGATTCGGCGATCGCGGTCATCTCCCGCTGCGCGCCCTCGACGCTGCTCCTGTCACGCAGGCGGGCGATCGCCGCGAATCCGGGATGGTTGGCGCGATCGAGCTGCATCGGGCTCAGCTGCCGCATCGGGAACCAGACATCCACGTTCATCGGCTCGATTCCCGGGGGCAGCACGCCCACGACGTTCACGTCGTCGTCGTCCATGCGAACGACGCCGGCGAGGACCGCGGGGTCGCGACCGAACTGGCGGTGCCACAACGAATCGGTAATCACCGCCACCACCGGGGTGTTCGGCTGCTGATCCGCCTCGGTGAACACCCGGCCGCGCGCCGCGTTCACGCCGAGCACGCGGAAGAATCGAGCGTCGCATGTCCCCGACGGGAACACTTCCGAGGGCTGGCCGTCGCGTCGCACGACAATCGAGCCCATCGTGTTGAAGATCGCCATGTCGTTGAAGACATGGCTCCGTGCGCGCCAGTCGATGAAGTTCGGGTAGGAGACGTTCAGCGAATATCCCGGTCGGCCTTCGGTGAGGCGGACGATCCGGTCGGGCGCGTCATACGGCAGCGGCTTGAGCAGCACACCGTAGACAACGGTGAAGATGGTGGTGTTGGCGCCGATCCCGAGCGCGAGCGTGAGGATGGCCGTCAGGCAGAACCCGGGGCTGAGCATCAGCGCGCGCCAGGCGTAGCGGAGGTCGCCAGCCATCCGTCATTTACAACGCGGCGATGATGAGCGTCGCGTCATCTTCGTAGATGCCGGCGTTGAACTGCCTGAGGTCTTCGAGGATCGCCGACAGCATGTCCGGGGCTGGCAACGTCCGATGCCGCGGCGGCAACGTCAGCGAGGCGCTCTTCACCGTACTCATCGCCGGCTGCGTTCCTGCTCTCGGTGATCCCGTCGGTGTAGAAGACCAGACGATCGCCGCGCCCGATGGCGAATTCGCCTGGCTCGTATGCGCTCTCCATGAAGACGCCAAGGACCGTTCCGCCGGGCGACAACCGCTCGGCGCTGCCATCCGGGCGGATCAGCAGCGGCGGGTTGTGACCGGCATTCGCATAGGTGATCCGTCCGGCGCTGACGTCGATCCGGGCATAACAGAACGTCACGAAACGCCCTGGCGCCATGTTCCGGTACAGGAGACGGTTGACGCTGGCGCAGACGGATGACGGCAGGGCGCCATCCTGCGCGAAGGCGCGGACAGCGGCCTGGAGATTCGACATCAGCAGCGCCGCCGGCACGCCCTTGCCGGCGACGTCGGCGATCGACAAGCCAATGGCGCCGGTGCCAAACGGCAGCGCATCGAAGCAATCGCCGCCAACGCCGTTCGCCGGCTGCCACGACGAGGCGATCTCGAGCCCGGGCACCTGCGGCATGACGGTCGGCAACAGGCCACGCTGAATCAGGCGCGCTTCCTCGAACTCCCGCTGGTGCTTGGCGTCGCGCCGTTTCATCGCCCGGGCGTCGTCGATCTCGCGCTGCAGGATTTCGAGGAGCGCCACGTCCTCCCACGGCTTCTGCACGAAGCTCTTGGCGCCCAGCCGCATTGCCTCCACCGCGGTGTCGACGCTGCCCCACCCGGTCATGACCACGATCGGCATCGAGGCGTCGTGCGAACGCACGTGGGAAATCAGCTCCAGCCCTTCCCGGCCGGAGGTCGTGTCGCGCGTATAGTTCAAGTCCATCAGGAGCAGGTCGAACGGACGGGCGCGGAGGCGCTCGAGGACGGCTTCCGTCGAGCTGACGAACTCCGGTTCGTAGCCTTCGCCGGTCAACAGCCAGCGTAATGCCTCGAGCACGTCGGGCTGATCGTCGGCCACGAGCACCTTCGCAGCAGCCTCCGGACGAATGGCCATGCTATACATGCGCGGCTAGCCTAAGAACAAGGCGCGTGCCACGCATCTCCGTGAAAAGACAATAAGATTAGGGCCGGCGGCCGGCCATCCGTCGCAGCCGCGCGACCCGAGTCGCGCCAGCGGGACGGCAAACAAAGCGTTGCTGCTAACGTCTAACGGTCCATGTTCGGCTCTTATCTTCCTTCAACTTTGCCGGCCGGCGCCTCTGTCGGGACACGGCGGCCGGGCGACGACACCGCGCCGCGGCCGCCAGTCTCGATCCGCGGCGGCCGCCGCGGGTCCTCGCTGGCGCCATCCTCGCATGCGGGTCTGGTCCTCTGAATGGCCGAAACGAGCCCAGTTCGCATCCTGATTGCCGATGACCAGCAGGACGTCATCGACGCCCTGCGCCTCCTGCTCCTCGACGAAGGCTTCGAGGTCACGCCAGCCCGATCGCCCGGCGAGGCCCTCGATCGTCTGGAAGCCACGGATTTCGACCTCGCGGTGCTCGATCTGAACTACACCCGCGATACGACATCCGGCCAGGAAGGGTTCGACCTGATGGAGCGGATTCGAGCCCTCGATCCGACACTGCCGGTGCTGGTCATGACGGCATGGAGCAGCGTGTCGGGGGCGGTGGAAGCGATGCGACGCGGCGCGCGCGACTACATCGAGAAGCCGTGGGACGACGAGCGGCTGCTGGTGGCGGTGCGGACCCAGATCGAGCTGCGGCGGGCGGTACGGCGCAGTCAACGGCTGCAGGAAGCCAACAGCCGCCTCCAGCGCGTCGTCGCGCCGGCGTTCATCGGCGACACCCCGGCCATCCGCGAGATTCGCCAGACGATCGATCGCGTTGCGGCGTCGGAAGCCAGCGTGCTGATTACCGGTGAGCACGGAACGGGCAAGGAAGTCATCGCCGCGTGGCTGCACGGGCTGTCCGATCGGCGCAACAAGCCGCTGGTGACGATGAACGCGGGCGGTCTGGCCGAGGGCATCGCGGAAAGCGAGCTCTTCGGCCACGTGAAGGGGGCGTTCACCGACGCGCGGGTCGATCGGATCGGCTGCTTCGAGATGGCGGACGAAGGAACGCTTTTCCTCGACGAGATCGCCAACATGCCGATACGCCTGCAGGCGAAGCTGCTGCGCGTGCTGCAGACCGGCGAAGTCCAGCGCGTCGGCTCGTCGCGGCTGCGCTACGTCAACGTCCGCGTGCTGTCGGCGACCAACGCCGCACTGTCGTCGGAGATCGCGGCCGGTCGTTTCCGCGAGGATCTGCTCTACCGGCTCAACACCGTCGAAATCCAGCTGCCACCGCTGAGAGACCGGCGTGACGATGTCCCGGCGCTGGCCCGCCATTTCCTGTCGCACTATGCCTCCCGCTATCGAAAGCCGCTGAGCGGCTTCGATGCCGACGCGCTGACAGGAATGCAGGCGCACGCGTGGCCAGGCAACATCCGCGAGCTGGCACACGCCGTTGAACGGGCGGTCCTGATGTCCGACCCCGCGGCCACGACGATCGCGTCGAGGCACCTCGGGCTTCAGCGCCCGCGCGCCGCGGGGGATCAGGCGGACGAGCTGTCGCTGGAAGACGCCGAGCGTGTCTTCATCGAGAAAGTCCTGGCCCGTCACAACGGCGACGTCCGGCTGGCCGCGCAGCAACTCGGCATGAGCCGAAGCGCCCTTTACCGTCGTCTACAACACTATGGCGTCCGGAGCTAGCCGAACTACGCGCGTTCACTGGAGCCTCGAGCAGGCCGTGCTCGGCCTGACCCTGCTGGGCGGCCTGCCCTCGACGGTGGCCCTTGCCTGGATCGTCTGGGGTGAGAATTACAGCTTCGAGGTGCGCTGGACGCTGGCGGCGGTGGTCATCGCCGTGTGGATCGGATGCGGCGCAGCCGCTTACCGGATGATCACCCGCGTGCTCTACCTCGCGGCCAACCTCCTGGGGGCGCTGCACGAAGGAGACTATTCGATCCGCGCCGCCGGCGCGAAACCGGGAAGCGCCGTTGACCTGGTGATGAAGGAAATCAACTCGCTCGGCGACACGCTCCAGCGCCAGCGATCGGAGGCGGTGGAATCGACGGCCCTGCTCACCAGCGTGATGGGCGCGATCGACGTGGCGGTGTTCGCCTTCGACATGGGCGACTGCCTCGTCCTCACCAACCCGGCGGCGGAGCGATTGCTCAACAAGCCGTCCGCCGAGCTGATGGGCCGTCAGGCGCGCGACCTGCGGCTCGAGCGCTATCTGACCGGCGACACACCGCGCTTGATCGATCGGCCGTTCGGGCCGGATTCAGGACGACTCGAGCTCCGCCGATCCGGCTTCCGGCGTGATGGCAAGCCGCACCAGCTGCTGGTCTTCGCCGACCTGAGCCGGGCGCTGCGTGAAGAAGAGCAGCAGGCGTGGCAGCGAATCGTGCGTGTTCTCTCTCACGAGATCAACAACTCGCTTACGCCGATCAAGTCGATCGCGCACAGCATCAAGCGGATGATCTCCCGCGTCCCCGACGTGCCGCGCGCCGCCGAAATCCAGGACGGGTTGAACCTGATTGAAACGCGGTCGGGGGCGTTGGGCCGCTTCCTGCGCGCCTACGCCCAGCTCGCTCGCCTTCCCAAGCCGCAGCAGCGGTCGATCCAGATCCTGCCGCTGGCGCGCCGGATTGCCGAGCTCGAAAACCGGCTGCCCATCAACGTGCATGCAACCGACGACCTGCTGATCGAAGCCGATCCCGATCAGCTCGAGCAGCTCCTGATCAACATCGTCCGCAACGCGGTCGATGCGACCCTCGAGACCAGCGGTCGCGTGTGGATTGACTGGAAGCCGGTGGACGGGTTCTTCCAGCTCACCGTCGAGGACGAAGGGCCCGGGTTGCCGGACACCTCAAATCTGTTCGTCCCGTTCTTCACGACCAAGCCCACCGGGTCGGGTATCGGGCTGGCGTTGAGCCGTCAGATAGCCGAGGCGCACGGCGGATCGCTTGGGCTCGAGAATCGCGGCGATGCCCGCGGCTGCCGCGCCGTGCTGCGCCTGCCCATGGCGCCACCGAGCTTGACAGCGAGTCCGGACGCTAGCTAGCCTCGCCTGTTCACGTCACCCATTCACGCCGACCACAGCCGTTCGATCGGTTGCTGGCGCCCCTGATCGCCGAGGACTCCGTGCTCCGTCGCTCACGTTCACGCTACCCGCAGTCCGAGCGGCTCTTCGCCGCCGCCTCACGCATTCTTCCCGGGGGCGTCGACAGCCCGGTCCGCGCCTTCAAGTCGGTGGGCGCGACGCCGCTGTTCATCGCGCGCGGCAAGGGGGCGTACATCGACGATGTCGACGGACATCGCTACGTCGACTACGTCATGTCGTGGGGACCGTTGATCCACGGCCACGCACCGGCGGGGCTGCTCAAGGCGCTGGCGGCCGCGGCGAAGCGCGGCACGAGCTTTGGCGCTCCGACGGAACTCGAGACGCGTCTCGCCCGGCGCGTCGCGATGCTGATGCCGTCGATGGAGCGGATCCGGTTCGTCAGCTCCGGCACCGAAGCAGCGATGAGCGTGGTGCGCGTGGCCAGAGCGGCGACCAAGCGCGACCGGATCATCAAGTTCGCCGGCTGTTACCACGGACATGCCGATTCCTTCCTGGTGCAGGCGGGATCCGGCGCCATGACGCTGGGAGTGCCGACGAGCCCTGGGGTTCCCTCCGCGGCTGCCGCCGACACGTTGCTGGCGCGATACAACGATCTCGACTCGGTCGAGACCATCGTCACCGCGCATCGCGGTCAGATTGCGGCGCTAATCGTCGAGCCCATCGCCGGCAACATGGGGCTCGTGCCGCCGCGGAACGGATTTCTCGCCGGGCTGCGGGCGATCTGCGATCGCGAAAGGATCCTCCTGATCTTTGACGAGGTGATCTCCGGCTTCCGAGCCGCAGCGGGTGGCGCCCAGCAGGTCTTCGGAATCACGCCGGACCTGACGTGCCTCGGAAAGATCATCGGCGGCGGGCTGCCGGTCGGCGCGTACGGCGGACGTACCGACCTGATGGAGCTGGTGGCGCCCGCCGGGCCCGTGTATCAGGCCGGAACGCTCTCGGGCAATCCGCTCGCCATGACCGCCGGGTTATGGAGCGTCACGGAGCTTTCGGCTGGTCTCTACCGGCACCTGTCGGCGCTGACGGCGCAACTGGCGGACGGCCTGGCCGCCGCGGCGCGGGCCGCTAGGGTTCCGCTACAGGTCAATGCGTTCGGATCGCTGCTCACGCCGTTCTTTACGAGCGCTCCCGTCCGCGACTACGAGTCGGCCATGACCGCCGATACGCGGGCGTACGGAGCGTTCTTCCGCGCGATGCTGGCGCGCGGCGTCTATCCGCCGCCCTCGCAGTTCGAGGCGTGGTTCCTCTCCGGCGCGCACACGACCAAGGACGTCGCACGAACGATCAAGGCTGCTCACGCAGCCATGAAAGTCGCTCGATCGTAGTCCGAGGGCCGAGGGGTTACCCTCCGCCCTGCGCCGAAGTCAGGGGCGGACCAGCAGTGGATCGTCTAGGCGCACCCTGAGGACCGTTCCCGGTGCCAGCGTCACATCCTTGCCTTCGGTTGCGGCGATGGTGCCGCCACCACCGATCAGGACACCGAGGAGCGCGCCTTTTCCGCCGCCGATGATGCCGCCGAGGATTGCGCCGACCGCGGAGCCGGCGCCGATTTTTCCGACCTCTCCCTTGATGCCCTCGCTTTCGAGCGCCTGGGTCACGGTGCCGTGGATCGGGTAGGTCCGGCCGTTCACCGTGATCTGATCGAAGGCGACGGTGAGGATGCCCTTTCGCTGCGTGTGGGAGGCATTCTGCACCGAGCTGACCACGCCCCGGACCGACGACCCCGCCGGGATGAGCACGTCGTTACCCTGATAGAGATCGGCGACGGTCGTCGCGGAGAAGCGATCTTCGACCTGCGCGGTGTCGGAGCTCAGTTGACGATCCAGCCGGACGTCCAGCTCCTGGCCGGCGGGAATCTCGCCGCGTCGTGAGATCGGCGCGCGATTGCTGCTGCCGCTCGAGGTTCCTGGATCGTAAGAACCGCTTCCGGATCCGCTGTTCGTGGTCCACGTCGAATTGCTGTTGCCCTGGCCCGGTGCGATGCCGCGAGCCTGCGCGCGAATGTCCCGCAGGCGCTCGCGCACCTGCTGGTAGTCGGACGGGTTGACCGAACCTTCCTTGCGCATCTTCACCTTGAGATACACGGCTTCGTCGCGCAGATCGTCGAGCTGCCCTTGAAGTTCATCGGCGAGCGCGCCGTCACGGCTGCGAAGGCGCGTGACCTCGCCGGCGGCGTCGTACACTTGATCCTGCAGACGTTGGATGTCTTCACTCGTCACACGCGTCGGCGTCCCTGAAGGCATCGACTGCGCACCCGCAGGCACCGCCAGCAGCCAGGCCCAAACGCCGAGCACCACCACTGCCATCCGATTGATCTGACTCACGTCTCTCCCCTCCTGATCGACTCGATAGGTATCGGTTGCAAAACGCACGCCTTCCAGGCCGGCTCCCACCCGACGGCGGTCGAATGTTCACAACCCTTTGGACGGCGGATGTTTACGGGTGGCCGCCTCGCCCGGCCCCGAGTGGTATCATGGAAAAAGGGGACAACCGCCTTTTCCTGACAGGACATGCCTACCGTTCGGCTTCACAAGACGATCGGCGTTCGCGTCGGCAACGTGCTCGTCGGTGGCGGCGCGCCAGTCGTCGTCCAATCGATGACGATGACCGATACGGCGGATGCGGCAGCGACAGCGCGGCAATGCGTCGAGCTGGCCGAGGCCGGGTCCGAGATGGTCCGGGTCACGGTGAATGTTCCCGAGGCGGCGGCGGCGGTACCCGAGATCAAGCGCCGAATGCTCGACGCCGGCGTCACGGCGCCGCTCATCGGCGATTTTCACTACAACGGGCATCTGCTGCTCACCCGTTTTCCCGACTGTGCGGCCGCACTCGATAAATATCGGATCAACCCCGGTAACGTGGGAACCGGCAAGCGACGCGACGAACAGTTTGCGACGATCTGCAAGGTCGCCCGCGACCAGAACAAGCCGGTGCGGATCGGCGTCAACGGCGGCTCATTGAATCAGGAGCTCGTCGTCGCGAAGATGCAGGAGAACACCGACGCCAATCTCGGACACAGCTCGGAAGAGATCATCAACGAATGCATGGTGCTCTCGGCGCTGCAATCGACCGAGCTGGCTCTCGAGTCCGGGTTGCGGCGCGATCAGATCATCATCTCGTGCAAGACCTCGCGACCGCGGGATCTGATCTCGGTGTACCGCAATCTCGCCGGGCGGACCGATCAGCCGCTCCATCTCGGTCTGACCGAGGCGGGGATGGGGATGAAGGGACTGGTGTGGTCCGCGTCGGCGATGGGGGTGCTGCTGAACGACGGTATCGGCGACACGATCCGCGTGTCGTTGACGCCTAGACCGGGCGGCGATCGTCGCGACGAAGTCTACGCCGCGTGCGAGCTGCTGCAGGCGTTGGGGCTGCGATCGTTCTCGCCGAGCGTCACGGCGTGCCCGGGCTGCGGTCGCACGACCAGCTCGACTTTCCAGGAGCTGGCCGAGCGCACGCAGGACTACATTCGCGAGCGAATGCCGGAGTGGAAGACCAAGTACGACGGGGTCGAGGAGATGACGCTCGCCGTCATGGGGTGTGTGGTCAACGGCCCCGGCGAGTCGAAGGCGGCGAACATCGGTATCAGTCTGCCGGGAACGGGTGAAGCGCCCAACTGCCCGGTTTACATCGACGGTCGTCACGTCACCACACTCCGCGGCACCTACGAGGAGCTGGCCGAGGCGTTCCGACAACTCGTCGACGATTACATCGCGCGGACCTACAAGAAAAGGGCGGTTGTCCCCTTTTCCCAGGTTTAGAAGAGGCGGTCCTCCCCTTTTCTCGAAAAGGCGGTCGTCCCCTTTATCCAGACGGTCAGCAGCGCCAGGCCACAGATCACCAATCCGGCCGACAGGCCCCACCAGAGGCCAACCACCCCCAGGCCGGCGCTGAAGCACAACAGGTAGCCGAGCGGCAGGCCGACAACCCAGTGGCCGACGAGATTCCAGATCATTGGTGTCCGGGTGTCGGCCAATCCGCGCAACACACCGGTCGTGACCCCTTGCAGACCGTCGAACAGCTGGAACAGCGCGGCCACAAACAGCAACGAGACGCCGGTATGGATCACGTCCGGATCGCGGGTAAAGGCGCGGACGAGCGGGCCGGGGAAGACCAGGAACACCAGTGCCGCGGCGGTCATGAACGTCACGCCGATGCCAATCGCCGTCCAGCCGGCGCTCGCGATGCCGTGCGGATCCTGGCGTCCGACCGCGTGGCCGACGCGAACCGCGGCGGCAGAGGCCAGGCCGAACGGAACCATGAAAGTGAACGCCGCCATGTTCAGCACGATCTGATGCGCGGCCAGGGCGTCAGCCGACACGCGCGCGGCAAGCGCGGTCGCTGCCGCAAAGACGCCGACTTCGAGCACCGCCTGCCCGGCCGCCGGCAGCCCGAGCCCGAACAAGGTGCGTTGACGCGCGAGATCGAGATGAAGCGGGGTGTCGCGGAGCGACGGTTCCCGATCGCCGTCACTCCGCAGCACCACGAGCCACAACCACGCGGCCATGAACACGCGCGCCAGCAGCGTCGCCCAGGCCGATCCGCGGACGCCCAGCGCCGGCAGACCGAAATGACCGTAGATCAGCATCCAGTTGGCGAACGCGTTGACGACATTGGCCGCAACCAGCGCGACCATGACGGAACGCACGATGCCCAGGCCCTGAAGGTAGCGACGAAAAGCCACGTAGAGAAGAAGCGGCGGAAGACTCCAGGTCAGAATCGACAGATACGGACGCGTGAGCGCCAGCACCCCGGCCGGCAGGCCCCACCCGGTCAGCGACGCCGTCACCGCGAACAGGACAGCAAGCACCGGAACGGTGATCAGCGCGCACAGCCACACGCCATCGATCAGCCAGCGGTGGCACTCGTCGAGCCGGGACGCACCAAACGCCTGGGCGACCAGCGGATCGAGTCCGAGCAGCAGGCCCATCGCAAAGACCGCGATGGCGAAGAAGAGCATGCTGGCGAGGCCCACGGCGCCGATAGCGTTCGCTCCCAGCCCGCCGACCATGATCGTATCGACGATACCCATGGTCACCCAGCCGAGCTCGGCGAGGACTACGGGTGTTGCCAGCGCCAGCATCGGACGAAGCTCGCGGCGGATCATTCAGACGGTATTCTATGGTCGTGCGGTTGTTCCTTCTGACAACGATGTTGCTCGTGGCGCTGGCGCCGGCGCCGGCCGGCCAGCAGCCGGAAGCCCTCTCCTTTCGCGACACTCCGCTCGTGCCGCCCTCGATCCCGGACGACACCCGACAAAAGCTCGAAGCGGAGGTCGCCGCGGCACGCGAGATCTACAAGAAGAATCCGGAAGACGTCGAGGCGGCGATCTGGCTGGGCCGCCGGACCGCGTACTTGTCACGGTTCACCGAGGCCATCGAGATCTACACACGCGCCATCGAGATACATGGCGACGAGCCGCGACTCTACCGCCATCGCGGCCATCGCTACATCACGATCCGCAAGCCCGACCTGGCGATCAAGGATCTGCAGAAGGCGGCGCAGCTGGTCGAAGGCCAGCCGGATCAAGTCGAGCCCGACGGCCAACCCAACGATCGCAACGTGCCAACCAGTACGCTGCAGACGAACATCTATTACCACCTCGGGCTGGCGCACTATCTCAAGGGAGACTTTCCGCTGGCGCGCGACGCCTACCGCAAGTGCCTGCAGCTCTCGAAGAATCCCGACATGGTGGTCGCGACCTCGGCGTGGCTCTACATGACGCTGGAGCGATTGGGGTCGAAGGACGAAGCGAAGCAGGTACTGCAGCCGATCACATCAGGTCTGGACGTGATCGAAAACAGCGCCTACTACCGGCTCCTGCAGTACTACAAAGGCGAGCTGCAGGAATCAGCGCTGACCGGCAAGGGCGTCGATGCGGTGATCTACGCCTACGGACTGGCGAATCGCGAGCTGTGGAGCGCTCAGGATAAAGCCAAGTCCGACATCAAGCGCATCGTCGAAAAAAAGATGGATCAGTGGCCGACGTTCGCCTACATCGCCGCAGAGGCAGATCTCGCGCGGATCGAGAAGGCCGAACACAAGCACAAGAAGAAGAACACGGAGAAGAAAAAGAAGAAATAGACCCGGTGGCGCTGGCGACTAGCGCCAGGGCACCAGCTTCTCGATCCACTGGATCCGCATCAGGTCGTTGTAAATCACGGTCACCATGAGCATCAGCAGCAGGACGAAGCCGGCAAGCAGCATCTTCTCCTTGACCTTCATGCTGAAGTCGCGGCGCGCCAGCCCTTCGAGCGCCAGAATGAAGATGTGGCCGCCGTCGAGTACCGGCACTGGCATCAGATTGAGCAGCCCGAGATTGAGGCTGATCATCGCCATCAGGCTGAACAGCTGAATCCACCCGGCCTGCGCGGCGCTCCCCGAAAGGTCGGCGATCGCGACCGGTCCCATCAGCTGCTTGACCGACGTCTCGCGAGTGAACAGACCCGCGAGCGTCTGCACGATCAGACGGCTCCATTCCCAGTTCTTGGCGAAGCTCAGTTGGACCGCCTCGAGCGGACCCGGTTCGACGGTATGGGTCTCGAACGCGTTGATCTGGGCGCCGATCATGATCTTGTCGCCGATCGGGCGCGGCGTGACGACGATGTCCATGACCCGATCGCCGCGCTTCACCGTCACCGGCAGGGGCTGGTGGGCGTGCGACTTGATCAACGCCAGGAAGTGGTCGTAGGGGATGCTGTTCTCGCCGCCGGCGGCCATGATGACGTCGCCGCCCTGCAGGCCTGCTTCTTCGGCCGGCTGTCCCTTACTGACCGCCACGACTTCGGGGTGGATCACCGGCTGAACCCCGATATCGCCCATCTCGAACTTGCCCTGCGCGTCCGGCACGACGTTGACGGAGCCGTTCTGATCGTTGCGAACGAATCCAATCGAGACTTCCCGCTTGGCCTTGGGAACGATGGCCATCGAGAACTGTTCCCACGTATCGACCGTCTTGCCGTCGACGGTGACGATGCGGTCGCCGAGTTTCAGGCCGGCGCGCTCCGCGACCGAGTTGGGCGGGAACGTGCCGATCACGACGGGCTGCTGCTCGAAGGCCGGAAGCTGCGCCCCCTGGTAGAGGACGACAGCCATCACCACGAGGGCGAGGAGGATGTTCATCACCGGGCCCATGACGAGGACCTGGAAGCGCTGCCACTTGCTCTTCGAGAGGAACTCGTCGGCGGCGCCGGTGCGGGTGTCTTCCGGGTTTTCGCCCGCCATCTTGACGTAGCCGCCGAGCGGGATGGCGCTGATGCAGTATTCCGTGTCGCCGCGCTTGAAGCTCAGGAGCTTTGGCCCGAAACCGAGCGAAAACGTCAGCACGCGGACGCCGATGCGGCGCGCCATCAGGAAGTGCCCCAGCTCGTGCACGAAGATCAGCACGCCAAGCACGAAAACGAAGGCGAGAACACTCGTCACTAGGCCACCTGTGGATAGAATTACGACATAGATTGTAGCCCACGAGTCGCGCGGCCGGCGAACTCCCGGGCCCAGGCGTCGATCGTCCGGACATCCCCGAGCCCCGTGACCTCGGCCGCGGAGTCGAGCTCGTGGGCGTCCATGGCCAGCCGGATGACTACCGGAATCCCCGTAAACGGCAGCCGATCGTGGAGAAAGGCCGCCACCGCCACCTCGTTGGCGGCGTTCAGCACGATGGGAAGACCATCTGATCCATCCAACGCGCGGCTTGCAAGATCGAGGCACGGAAATCGTGCGGTGTCGGGCCGCTCGAATTCCAGCCGGCCGGCGAGCGCTAAGTCCAGCGCCGGCAACGGCGCAGCCCATCGCTCCGGATACGAGAAGGCGTACTGGATCGGCAGCTGCATGTCCGTGACACCCAGCTGCGCGATCACAGATCCGTCAATCAGCTCCACCATCGAATGGACGATCGACTGAGGGTGCACGAGCACGTCGATCCGATCCGACTTCACGCCAAACAGCCACCGGGCCTCGATGACCTCGAGGCCCTTGTTCATCAGCGTGGCTGAATCGACGGTGATTTTCGGGCCCATGCGCCACGTCGGATGACGAAGCGCATCGGCTGCCGATACGCGGGCCAGCGCGTCAGCCGGCAACGACCGGAACGGACCGCCGGACGCGGTGAGGATCAACCGGCGGACGTCGCTCATGTCCCGACCGTGAAGACACTGGTGGATGGCGTTGTGCTCGCTGTCCACCGGCAGGACGGCCACACCGCGCGTGCGCGCGGCCGCCATCACCAGCGATCCCGCCATCACGAGGATCTCTTTGTTGGCGAGCGCGATGGTCTTGCCGGCGGCAATCGCCGCCAGCACCGCATCGAGCGCCGCGGTGCCGGAGGAGGCGAAGAGCACGACGTCGGCGTCGGGATGGGTTGCGACCGCGATGAGCCCTTCAGCTCCGCCAATGAACTCCGCGGGCGCCTCGACGCCGTCAGAGGCGAGGCTCGCGCGCGCCTCCGCCAGCGCCCCGGCCGTGGCCATCGCCACACGCTCCGGACGATACTGCCGGATCTGGGACGCCAACCTGGCAACATTTCCGCCCGCCGCCAGGGCCACCACGCGCAGACGATCCGGATGCGCATCGACGACGGCGAGCGCGCTCTGCCCGATCGAGCCGGTGGAACCGAGAATCGCGATCGATTTCATTGAAGGTAGCGGACGAACACGTAGTAGGCCGGCGCGGCGAACAGCCAGCTGTCGAGTCGATCGAGCACTCCGCCGTGGCCGGGAATCAACGCCGAAGAGTCCTTCACGCCGGCGCTCCGTTTGAGCAGCGACTCGAACAGATCCCCGACGATGCCGAGCGCGACGACGGTTGCGCCAAGAATCGCGAGCAGCAGGGGACGAGGCTCGGCGAACACCCGGAGTCCGGCAACAATCATCGCCGCGGTACCGAAGATCAATCCGCCCACGGCTCCCTCGACGGTTTTTTTCGGGCTGATCGACGGCGCCAGCGGCCGGCGCCCGAACCTCCGGCCGGTGTAGTACTGCGCCGAGTCGCTCACCACCATGACGACCAGCAACACCAGGATCGCTGCGCGTCCCCCCATGGCGCGGATCGCGGCAAGGGCGCCGAGCGGCAGACCGATGTAGAGCACCGGAAAAACCGCAACCGCCGCGTCCCGCAACACACCGGGGCCCGGTTGCCCGCCACCGACGGCCAATGCGCCTACCAGGACGAGCGCCGTCATCAGGACGATCTCCAACGAAACCGCCTGCAGCCCCACGCTGGCGCAGGCCGCGAGCACCGCCGCGCCGATCACCACGCGGGGGATGGGGCCGCCCAGCGTGGCAGCGAGCGCCGCGTACTCGACAAACGCGACGA
Source organism: uncultured Acidobacteriota bacterium (assembly GCA_963771415.1). Taxonomy (GTDB): domain Bacteria; phylum Acidobacteriota; class Vicinamibacteria; order Vicinamibacterales; family 2-12-FULL-66-21; genus CAWAZT01. The sequence goes on from CAVYTI010000004.1 coordinate 311,729, forward strand.
GCGCCGCCACCTCCGCGACGACCAGCGTCCACAGCGGAGGCAGAAACCACACGGTCGCAATCAGCACGGACAGCAGGACAACCGCCGACAGAATTCTGGTCATGGATTGGAGGGCGGATGACTCCCGGTCATCGCTGCCTCATGAACGGCCGTCCCGAGGGTGGCCGCCCGTGACGCGCCGCCCCCTCATCGTCCGGCCGCCGCAGGCTGTTTGATCCCGCCGTAGCGGCGCTCGCGCTTCTGATAGGCGACGATGGCCTCGAGGAGGTGCTGCTTGCGGAAATCCGGCCACAGCGTGTCCGTGACCCAGATCTCGGCGTAGGCGATCTGCCAGAGGAGAAAATTGCTGACTCGCATTTCGCCGCTGGTACGAATCAGGAGATCTGGGTCCGGCTGACCGCCGGTATAGAGGAAGCTGGCGAAGCGCTGCTCGTCGAGCTCATCCGGCGAGATTCCGGCGCTCATCGCGCGCTTGACCGCTTCGACGATTTCGGCGCGGCCGCCGTAGTTGAGTGCGATGTTGAACAGCATGCCGCGGTTGTTCGCGGTTTTCTCTTCCGCCGCTGTGAGCTCGCGCCGAATGTCGGGAGCCAGCTCTCCAGGACGCCCGATCACGCGAAACCTGATGTCGTTTCGCAGCAGCGTATTCAGCTCGAGTCGCAGGTAGCGTTTCAGGAGCATCATCAGGGTCGAGACTTCGGTCACCGGACGCTTCCAGTTTTCGACCGAGAACGCGTAGAGCGTCAGCACCTGGATGCCAAGCCGCGCCGATCCCTCGACGACTTCGCGCACCGACTCGATGCCGGCGCGGTGTCCTTCCACGCGGGGCAGATGTCGCTGTGCGGCCCAGCGACCGTTGCCATCCATGATCACGGCGACATGCGCCGGGAGCCGGGTGAAATTGACCTGACGGGCGAGCGCCTCTTCGGCCGAGCCGGGCGACACGACCTCGAGGATGTTCTGAAGGGACATTCCGCTAAAGATGGATCATAACGCGGGATCCGGACGGGCGGCTACCACTCGACGGCATCAATTGCATCAATTCTCGGGGCCGTCAGGAACGGGCCGCTCGCCTGCGGGCATTGAATTCAGACAGTTGGCCGGACACAATGCGCCGTTGTGGGAAAAGCCTGGCTTCCACTCGTCGCGGCGATCGTGGTCACGCTGTATGCCGGGATCCTTCGCGCCAACGTCCTCGCCGGCCGCTACGGCCTCGTCGCCAGCCCCGCCTGGGCGCATGCGATCACCGCCAGCCGCCCTGCGTGTCGCGCCGGCCCTCGAGCCGCGGATCTACGCGTGGCCTCCCGACCCCGACCCGTATGTCGGCGGCGATCCCATCAACTACCTCCGCTTCGCTCGAGAGATGCCGTCGTTCTATCGAGGGCACGTCCGCGAACCGATGTTCCCCGCGATCATTCGAGGGTTTCTCTGGGCTCTTGCCAACCAGGACATCGCCATCAGCTTCGCCTCGGCGGCGATGTCCACGCTGTGTGTGTTCGTGATCTATCTCCTCGGATCTCAGGCCTTCGGCCCGCCCGTGGGCCTGGTCGGCGCGCTGGGGTTCGCCGTCGACTACGACGCGGTGAGTTGGGCGCCGGACGGATGGCGCGACGATACGTTCACGTGCTTGGTCGTTCTCAGTGCCTGGGGCCTCGTGCGACTGCGGCAGGACCCCCGGCCGGTCAACGCCGCGATCGCCGGCATCACCGCGGCAGGGGTCTGCCTGACGCGCATTACGGCGCTCTCGTTCCTGCTGCCGGCGCTGCTCTACATCAGCGTCGAGCGGCGTGTGGAATGGCACAATCGGCTTCGCCTGTCGGCACTCGCCGCGGCAATCATGCTGGCGCTGACCGCTCCGTATCTGATCAATTGCTGGCGGGTCTCGGGCGATCCGTTCGTGTCCATCAACGCGCACACCGATTTCTATCGTGCCAATGAGGGAATCGCCAGCCACAAAGAACCGATGAACGCGGTGACCTACGTCGCGCAGAAGCTGACGCGAAGACCGGTCTTTCAACTCGACACCGCGATCACCGGGTTGTTCGTGTATCCCTTCCAGAACAAATGGTCGGGCTTCAACCTCTGGTTACGAGGTCTGACCCGGTGCCTCTCGGGCCTGGCGGTCGTCGGACTCCTGCTCTGGTTTGGTCACCCGGATGGACGCCTCCTCCTGATCGTCACGTTCTCATCGCTGGTGCCGTATGCCTTCACCTGGAACGTGCCCGGTGGCGGTGAATGGCGCTTCACGATGCACGCCTATCCGTTCTATCTCCTGGCCTCGGCGTACGCCATCTGCTGGGTGGCCGGTCATCTCTGGGGTCTGCGACGCGGGATCGGAAGGCCGCCGGCAGGCTGGTGGAACAATCGCAAGGCGATCGGCCTCGCCGCGGCCGGGGTCGTCGGCCTTGCCGTATATCTCGGGTATCAGGCACTACCCTACCTCGTCGTTCGCGAATCGCTGCAGTACGGCGGGGGCACCTCGATCGCGACCGGTGATCGCGATGAAGTCTTCTTTACTCGAGGCTGGTCTCCCTGGATCCAGGAGGGTGCCGTCACCACCCGCGCGATGCTCGGCGATCGGGCCACGATCCGGCTCCCGCTGCCGGAGCGACGGCCCTACTTATTGACCCTGCGCGCCGATCCGGCGTCGACGGGAACTCCTGGCCGGGTGGCGCTCCTGCTGAACGGCCGACTGCTGGCGCGGTTCGGTCTCGCGCTGGATCCCCAGCGCGTCGGCTCCTACTCCGTCACGATCCCGGCCGGGGACGGAAGGGATGGATTCAATCGGCTCGAGCTCGTCGCCGACACGGTGGTGACCGCGGGCACGGCCGGTCCACACTTTGCCTTCCTGACGCCCAACACGCCCATTTCGCTCAGGGTGTGGATGATTCGCCTCAATCCCTTATGACGAGGCGCTGCCGCGGCAGCTCAATATCTGACACGCACGAGGAACAGGCCCGATGGCGGTGCCGTTCGGCCGACCTGAGCGCGATCGGGTTTGGTCAGCAGCGCACGGAGGTGATCGACGGGACGTCGCCCGAGGCCGATGTCGACGAGGGTTCCCGTGAGGCTTCGGACCATGTGCCGCAGGAAGCCGTCGCTGGAAATCTCGAAGGTCAGCGGCGTGTCGGCCCGCTGAGGATGCCACGATGCCGCGGTCACGTTACGCACGGTGGAGTGGACCACCGCGCCGCTTCCCTGAAAGGCGGCAAAATCGTGCGCGCCGACCAGACACGACGTCGCTCGCGCCAGCGCGTCGACATCGAGGGGCGGGCGCACGTGCCAGGTGTAGAGCCTCAGGAAGGGCGGCACGGTCGCGCCGTTCCAGATTCGGTACTCGTAGGTCTTCGAGACCGCACTGAAGCGCGCGTGAAACTCGTCGCCGACCGTCTCCACGCCGCAGATACGGATGGTCACCGGCAGATTGGCGTTCAGCGCCCGCGCCAGCGTGTCGTTGTCGATGGCCGAGACAAGCTGGGCGCTGGCGACCTGACCGAGCGCGTGCACGCCGGCGTCTGTACGGCCGGCGCCGTGGACGGTGACGGGCTGAGCATCGATCCGCGACAGCGCGTCTTCGATCGCGCCCTGAATCGATGAGCCGCGCGCCTGCCGCTGCCAGCCGACGAACTCGGTGCCGTCGTACTGGATGGTCAGCCTGATGGTTCTCATCTCGAGCGACGCTCGATCGAACCCTGGCGTCGGGTCACGGCCGGTAGCGCCTAGGCCCGCGATCCCGGCTTGACCACCGCAAGGCCCTGCGCGCACAGCGGGCAGGTCTCGGGCGGATAGGCCGGAACCTCGAGGCGCACGAGCGATTGAAATGGCAGATCGAGACGGGCGGGATCGGCGCCGCGATCGATGATGGCCACGGCGCCGAGAACGCGGGCGCCGGCCGCGGTGGCGACGGCGACGGTCTCGCGGGTCGACCCGCCGGTGGTGACGACATCCTCGACGACAAGGACGCGTTCGCTCGGAGAAAGCGTGAAGCCTCGTCGCAGCACGAGGACACCATCCTGGCGCTCCGCGAACAAGGCCCTAACCTGGAGCGCGCGTCCGACCTCCTGCCCGATCACGATGCCGCCAAGCGCTGGCGAGAGCACGGCGGTCGGCTGCAGGTGCCTGGCGCGCTCGGCCAACGCCGCCCCCAGCCGCTCGGCGAGATCCGGATACTGCAGGACCAGCGCGCTCTGCAGATATCGATCGCTGTGCAGGCCGGACGAGAGACGGAAGTGCCCGTCGAGCAACGCACCGGAATGACGGAACAGATCGAGAACGTCGGCGTCGGTCATGGCGCGGTGCAAAGGACCATCAGTCTACATCGGCGGCCAGTGTAAAATGCGCCGTCCCTGGTGACGGCAAGGAGAGTAACGGATGGCCGGCTGGACAGGCACTCGGATAGCCCTCATGATCGGAACGGCTCTCTGTGTGTCGTCGGCCGGGCAGGCCGAACGGGATCAGGCCGCTCGCGACATCGCTCCCGTGCAACGCGACTGCAGCGCGCTGATGGGGCTGCACCTCCCTGACGTACGGATCCTCGACGCCGTCAGCAGACCTGAGAGCACGGTGGCCACCTCCGACGTCCACGCGGCGCATTGCCGGGTGAGCGGGGTGATCGGCACGGAGATCCGTTTCGTGGTGCTTTTGCCCGACGTGTGGAACGGGCGCTTCATCATGGGCGGCGGTGGCGGCTACGTCGGCTCGGTGCAGAACAGCGCGGCAGGCAACATCGACAACGGATACGCGACGGCGGGCACCGACACCGGGCATCAGTCCGAAGGCACCGACGGCAAGTGGGCGCTCGACAACGTGGAGCGTCAGCTGAACTTCGCGCACGTCGCCGTTCATCGGACCGCGGAGACGGCAAAAGCGATCGTTCGCGCCTATTACGGCGGCGACGCGCGCTATGCCTATTTCTCGGGCTGTTCAACCGGCGGGCGGCAAGCGCTGATGGAAGCGCAGCGCTACCCCAACGACTTCGACGGCATCGTCTCCGGCGCGCCGGTCTACGACTGGACCCGGGCTCTGGCCAACGGCCTGAAGGACGCGCAGGTCATGTTTCCGAACCCGCACTCGCTCGAGGCCTCGGTCGTCACGCCCGACAATCTGCAACTGCTCAACGCCGCGGTCCTCGCGGCCTGCGACCGGCAGGACGGCGTCGCCGACGGCGTGATCGAGGATCCGGACGCATGCAAGGTCGATTCGGTGCTGACGCACATCGCCGCGTGCCCGAACGACGCTCCCGGCCCGCAGTGCCTGACCACGGCGCAACGCAGCGCGATCGGCCGCGTCTATGCGCCGCTCGAGGATGCGCGCGGCGTCATCTACGAGGGGCAGCCGGCTGGCGGCGAAGCTGCCCCAGGCGGTTGGCGCCCGTGGATCAGCGGCGTCAGCGAGCAGCTCCTGAAGGGCGGCGGTGTGCCGTCGCTCAGTTTCGGGTTCTCGACCGCCTACTTCCGCAACTTTGTCTTTTCCGATCCCAACTGGGACTACTCGACCTACGACATCGCGAAAAACTGGCGTCGCGATACCCGCCTCTCGGCAACCATGCTCAACGCCGACAATCCGGACCTCGGGCCATTCAAGGCGCGACATGGCAAGCTGCTGCTCTGGCACGGATGGTCGGATCCCGCGCTCAATCCGCGCGCCACGATCCGTTATTTGAACGAAGTGCGCCAGTGGGACCCGGCGTCGGCCGATTATGCGAGGTTGTTCCTGCTGCCTGGCGTATTGCACTGTGGTGGAGGCAGCGGTCCCGATCGCGTGGATTGGACCAACGCGATCGTCGACTGGGTGGAAAAAGGGGTGGCGCCGTCGATGCTCATGGCGAGCAAGCGCGGTCAGGACGGCGTCGTCGTTCAGTCGCGTCCGGTGTGTTCCTACCCGCAGCGCGCGGTGTATTCGGGAACTGGGAGCACGGACGATGCGAAGAGCTTCGCCTGCCGCTGATTGGCTGGTCCTTTGACGGGGGACCGGAGACGCTAACTGGTGGGGTGAGCGGTTTTCCCGAGGCGAAGATTGTCCTCGAACAGCTTCAGGATCCGTCTGTATTCGTCCGTCCAGCTGGTCGCCCGCTCGAACCCGTGATTCTCGACCGGGAACACCGCCAGCTCCCAGTTCTCCTTGCGCAACTCGATCAGCCGCTCGGCGAGACGCACCGAATCCTGAAAGAGCACGTTGGTGTCGACCATTCCGTGGCAGATGAGGAGCGCTCCCTTGAGGCCATCGGCGAAATAGATCGGCGAGCTCCGTCTGTACGCTTCGGCGTCTGCCTGCGGTACGTTGAGGATGTTCGACGTGTAGCCGTGATTGTAGTGCGCCCAGTCGGTCACCGGGCGAAGCGCCGCGCCGGCTGCAAAGACGTCCGGCGTCGTGAACATCGCCATCAGCGTGATGAAGCCGCCGTAGCTCCCGCCGTAGACGCCAATCCGTTTCGGGTTGACCTGCTCTTTCGCCGCCAGGTACTTCGCCCCGTCGACGATGTCCTCGAGATCCTTGCCGCCCATGTGGCGATAGATGGCGGTACGCCAGTCGCGCCCGTAGCCGGAGCTGGCGCGGTAGTCGACGTCGAGGACCACATAACCGCGCGAGGCCAGCAGATTGTGGAACATGTACTCGCGGAAGTAACTCGACCAGTAGCGGTGCGCGTTCTGCGCGTAGCCCGCGCCGTGGACGAAGACGACGCCGGCGTGCGAGGGATCGCGTTGGGCGCCGATCATCTCCGGCGTGAACAGACGGGCGTAGACGTCGGCGCCGTCGCGGGCCCTGAACGTCAGGACCTTGGGATCGATCCACTTGAACGATCGCCATTCCGCGGTGGGCGTGGTGGTCACCTGAACGGCAGCCGCGCCGGCCTTGTTCGGCATGACATACACCTCCGGCGGCGTGTTGCTGTAGGAATGCACGAAGCCAACCGAGGCGGCGTCGGGCGACACGACACCCTGATTCGATCCTGCGATGCCGGTGATTTTCGTCCGGGCGCCGCCGTTGATCGACATCATGTACAGGTGCCGCTCCCCCGGATGCTGCTCAGTGGTGGTGATGTAGAACGATGTGCCGTCGGGAGCCAGATCCGCGCTGGTGATCTCCCATTTGCCGGAGGTCAGCTGCCTGGGTCGTGCGGAGGCCTCGCCGGCGTCCAGGGTGTAGAGGTGCATCCATCCGTCGCGCTCGGAGAGAAACCAGATCGTCCGGCTCTCCGGGAGGAACTCGACGGCGGCGGCGCCGAATCCCGCGCCCGCCTCGCGAATCCACGCCTCGTCGTGCAACGTATCCACGACGCGGGTCTTGCCGTTCTCCTGATCGATCGTGACGAACCATCGGTCCTTGTTGTCGGCAGATCGCGCGCCGCCCACGGCCAGCTGGCCGTCACTCGACACATCGGGCATCGACCACCGGATCTCGCGCTCCGCCTTGCCGGGAGGCCGCGGTGTCTGGGTCGTGGCCGTGGCCGCGCCCGAGGCCTGCGCGGCCGCTGACGCACCCGCTGCCGGATCGGACTCGGTGTTGTGCGGTGCCTGGGCCGGCGCGGCAAGCGGCTCGTCGACCGGAGGCGCGAAACTGCCATCGGCCCACACCGTCTTGCCGGTCTTGAGGTTCAGCACCGCCAGGAGCCGGCGATCCTGGGTGTCGCCAACGGCAGTCCGGCCCTGGATATCTTCCGTATAGCCCGTCTCGTTCACGTAATTCGGCACGACGACGTTGCGCGCGCCGGCCGGCCGCTCGGCGACGAGGATGAAGACGTGGATGTCGTCGGGCGAGAGCATCAGATCCACCGCCGACTGGCGATCCTGGAGATCGAAGGAGGGCAGCTTGTCCTTGGCCTCCTTGTCGTCCGCCCTCTTCTTTTTGTCCTTCTGCTCGCGAACCGCCTCGAGCAGCTTTTCTTCCTCATCGCGAATGAACTTCTGGCTGTCGGACAGCTTCGGGTCGGTTTTTTTCGGCGCGACGTCGGTCAGCTGTTGAACCATCGCCGCCCCTGGTTCCGATCCGGCATCGAGCGGGACGAGAAACAGGTTGCCGCTCTGCACGTAGGTGATCGCGGTGTCATGACGCACCCATCGCGGGTTCGACTCGCCGCCAGTCGTCTTGGTGATCTGCCGGCGCCCGCGGCCGTCGAGGAGCACGACGTCGCCGCGATCGATGAACACGACGCGCTTGTGTGCCTTGTCCCATCGCCCGTTGACCGGAGGGGCGGCCTTCTTCTGATCCTCCGTCAACTCGACGGGTGCGCCACCTTCACGACCAACCACATACGTGCTGGCCTCGTCCTGCCCTGGCTTGCGCCATTCGAAATACAGCTTTGCAGAATCCGCCGACCAGCGCAGTCCCTCCGGTGGATAGCCGACCAGATCCGGCCCGCGCATGATGCTGTCGACCGTCAGCTGAAACTTGTCGGATTTGACCGCTGACCCCGTTTGCGCTCCTGCGGCGGCGGTGACGACGACCGCGGCCGCCGACGCAACGACCGTACGTACGGATAGGGAACGGACTCCAGACATCAGATACATGATCGGTCGAACCTCGGTGTTACCGGTAGCCGGATTGGAGCCGTAGTATACAAGCTCGACGCGCGGCCGCGGATCACGCGGAACACGCTGAGAGGCTTTCGCTCCGGCCGCGGACCACGCGGAATACGCGGAGAGGTCTTTCGCCGCGGATCCGGCTCGCGGATCACGCGGAAGACGCGGAGAGGTCTTTCGGTCCGGCCGCGGATCCACGCGGAAGTCACCCCGGCCTGCGGATACCCGCCTCGATTCCCACAGCGAGTTCCGCGGGATCCGCGGCCGGCATGACGATCAGAGCGGGCTCGCGCGCGAGTTACGATACAGCTACCACTACCCATGCGCCCGCTCTTCTCTCCGCTCACGCTCCGGCAGCTGACACTGCCCAACCGCATCATGGTGTCGCCGATGTGTCAGTACAGCGCCGAGCACGGCGCCGCGACTGCCTGGCATCTGATGCACCTGGGCGGGCTGGCGCAATCTGGAGCAGCCCTGCTCTCGATCGAGGCGACCGCGGTAGAGCCGGACGGACGCATCAGCCCCGTGGACCTCGGTCTGTGGGACGACCGCACCGAGGCGGCGCTCGCGCAGGTCATCGAGTCGATCCGGCGATACTCGAAGGTTCGGATTGCCATTCAGCTCGCGCATGCTGGACGCAAGGCATCGACGCGCGTGCCGTGGGAGGGCGGTGGCCACATTCCGATCGCCGGCGGCGGCTGGCAGACGGTGGCGCCCTCCGCCGTTCCGCACAATCCTGAAGATGCCGCGCCGCTCGCGCTCGACGAGGCCGGACTGGCTCGCGTCCGCACGGCGTTCGCGGAGTCGGCGGAGCGCGCCGTGCGGCTGGGGATCGACGCGATCGAGCTGCACGCCGCCCACGGCTACCTCCTGCACGAGTTCCTGTCCCCGGTCTCGAATCATCGCACCGACCACTACGGCGGACCGCTGGAGAACCGCATGCGCTTCCCGCTCGAAGTGTTCGACGCCGTTCGGGCGAGTGTCCCGTCAGACCGTCCGGTCGGCGTCAGAGTGTCGGCGACCGACTGGGTCGAGGACGGCTGGGACTTGCCGCAGACGATCGCATTTGCCAGGGCGCTGCAGGCGCGGGGTCTCGACTGGATCGACATGTCCTCGGGTGGAATCTCGCCGCGCCAGCAGATCGCACTCGGTCCGGGCTACCAGGTGCCCTTTGCCAGAGCGGTCAAGGAAGCCACGGGCCTGGCGACGATCGCGGTGGGTCTCATCACAGAACCGGAGCAGGCCGACGAGGTGATCGCGAGCGGCCAGGCGGATTTGGTCGCGCTCGCACGCGGCATGCTGTTCGATCCGCGATGGGGATGGCACGCCGCCGCGCAGCTGGGAGCCTCCGTGGATGCGCCGCCACAGGTACTGGCGAGCGGCACCACACGGGACCAGGACGTTGTTCCGCCACGACGGGCCGGGTGGACGCTGATCGCCTCGGGACGATGACCCTTTTTTGAGAATTTGCGCCGACCGGTGCGAACTGTCGGCCCTCCCGGTCCGTCCTATAGAAGCCGGATGCGTCCGGTTCTTGCTATCGGTATCCCCGGACTCAATTTTTCCTCGGTTTGTGGAGAACAGTGCAATGCGTTTGGACCAGCAATTTCGGCCCCTTTCGACTATTTCGCGCGCCTGCGTGCTGGCAGTCGCGATGTTCGCTTTTGGCATGCCGCTGTCCGTTTTCGGACAGGCTCCGGTCACGCCTCCCGGGACCCCCTCCGCCAGCCGCTCCGGCGGTCCAGACTGCCGCGCAGAACCCCGCCGTCGTGAGCGGCACGCCGCTGACGATGGACGAGGCGGTGCGGATGGCGATGGAGAACAACCTGGGGATACGTGGAGAGCGGCTCAATCCCGAAATCCAGAACTATGGCGTCGTGCGCGCGCAGTCAGCGTTCACGCCCTCGCTCTTCTCGTCGGTGACCAGGGGCAACAGCGCCACGCCGCCCAGTGACTTCCTCTCGACCGGCGGCGTCAACGTGATCACCAGCGGATCGTTGACAACGGTCGCGGGCATGCAGCAGCAGCTGCCGTTCGGCGGCGCGAATTACCAGTTTTCCTGGGACGGATCGCGGGCGACGACCGACGCGCCACGCACGGTGTTCAGCCCCCAGCTGGGATCGCACTTGAACGCGTCGTACACCCAGCCGCTCCTGCGCAACTTCAAGATCGACGCGTTCCGTCAGCAGCTGTATCAGAGCCGTAATCTCCAGCAGATGGCCGACATCCAGCTGCGTCAGCGAATCGTGCAGACCTCGCGGAACGTGCGCGCGGCCTACTACAACCTGGTCGGCGCGATCGCCGGCCTCGACGTCGCGCAGCAGTCGCTCGATCTGGCGCGGCAGTCGCTGAAGGACAACCGCACCCGGGTCGAGGTCGGCACCATGGCGCCGATCGACGTCGTGTCGTCCGAAGCGGAGGTGGCCAGCAACGAAGAGAACGTCATCGTCGTCCGAGGCGGCGATTCAGACCGCGCAGGATCAGCTGCGGGCGCTGATCATGAATCCCTCGCAACCCGGATTCTGGGACACTCGCTTCAAGCCATCCGACCAGCCGATGCTGGCCGCGCAGGCCATCGACACCGACGCGGCCGTCAAGAACGCGCTGCTCAATCGGACCGACCTGCTGCAGCTGAAGAAGAACATGGAGAGCACCGACATCGATCGGCGCTTTGCCGAGAACCAGCGGCTCCCGGCGGTGGACCTTCAGGCGCAATACGGCGTCACGGGCCTCGGCGGGACGCAGTTCACCTACGGCAATTCGACCATTGATGGCGGACCGCCGCAGGTTATCAACACCTCGATACGGCCGTTCTCCAACGTGCTGCGCGACGTCTTTGCCAACGACTTCCGCCAGTGGAGCTTCGCGGTCAACATCTCCTACCCGATCGGCACGAGCCTGGCCGAAGCGGCACTCGCGCAGAACAAGCTGCAGCACCAACAGCAGGGGACGTCGCTCTCCGATCTCGAAATGCAGATCGCGACGCAGGTGCGCGAGGTCGCGCGCAACGTGAACACCAACCTCAAGCGGGTGGAAGCGACACGCAAGGCGCGCGAGCTCGCCGAACGGCGGCTGGAGGCGGAAGAGAAGCGATTCACCGTGGGTCTGTCGCAGACCTTCGAGCTGGTTCAGGCCCAGCGCGACCTGTCGCGCGCGCGCCAGAACGAGCTCAACGCCACCATCGACTACAACCGCTCGCTGGTGGATTTCGAGACCGTCCAGACGTCCCCGCTGGCGGGACGCTGAGCTGACCGCCGAGCGCCCGCTCGACGCGGGCGCTCCCCTCCCGGCGGCTCGGGTCGACCCTCGTCGGCGTTCTGCTAGACTCCCTGCGTGCCGAAGCTGACCGTCACGGTCATCACGCGGAACGAGGCCGCGAACATCGAAGCGGCACTGGCGTCGGTCGCCTGGGCCGACGAGCGTCTGGTCGTCGACTCCATGAGCACGGACGAGACGACGACGATCGCGCGTCAGAAGGGCGCCCGCGTCGAGTCGCGGGCATGGCCCGGCTACAGCGCACAGAAGAACTACGCCGCGTCCATCGCCGCGAACGACTGGATCCTGTCGCTCGACGCCGACGAGCGCGTCACGCCGGAGCTGGCGGCCGAGATACAGCACCTCCTGTCCAGCGAACCCGATCGTCGTGGTTACCGCATGCCGCGCCTCACCTGGTATCTGGGTCGGTGGATTCGAACCACCGACTGGTACCCCGACTACCAGCTCAGGCTCTACGATCGGCGAGGGGCGCAGTGGACCGAGCGCCAGGTGCACGAGTCGATTCGCCTGACGGGCGGCGAGCCGGGATACCTTCACCACCCGCTGCAGCATTTCGCCTACCGCGACATCTCCGACCACCTGGCCACCATCGACACTTACACGACGCTGGCGGCGCAACAGTGGGCGGCTGACGGGCGTCGCGCGTCGATCGCCGGCCTCGTCGCCCAGCCGGCCTTCGCCTTCGTGCGCAATTACCTGCTGCGACGCGGATTCATGGACGGATCGGCCGGGTTGATCGTGTCCGCGCTCAACTCGTACTACGTGTTTCTGAAGCTGGCGAAGCTTTGGGAGTTGAACCGGACCCGCGGGTCGGGCGCTGAGGATCGACAGCCCGCGGCGGTGTCGGATCTCGATCTCCGGCCGTCCAGACCCGATCGCCGCTGATGTTCTCCATCCATATCGACACCGCGCGGACCTGGCGAGGCGGACAGAACCAGGTGCTGCTGACGGTGCTCGGGCTGCGATCGCTCGGTCATCGGACGATCCTGGTCGCGCATCCGGCTGGCGAGCTGCGGCAGCGGGCGCAGGAAGGGCTGGAACTGATCCCGCTGACGCCGAAGACAGAGATGGATCTCGGCGCCGCCTGGCGCCTGGCGCGACTGATCAAGAACCTGCGGCCTGAGATCGTCCACGCGCACGATCCCCACGCCGTCGCCATGTCGGCGCTGGCGCTCTCGATGAACACCGGCGAGGTGAAGCCGCCGCTGATCGCGGCGAGGCGGGTGGATTTCCACTTGAAGAACAACTCGCTGTCACGATGGAAGTATCGCCAGGTGGACTGGTTCGTCTGCGCCTCGGAAGCCATCCGCAAGATGCTGCTCGCCGACGGCGTGCCGGAGGCGCGGGCGCTGACCGTGTATGAAGGGATTGACCTCGACCGCGCCGCGGCGGCGCCTCCCGCGGAGCTGCGCGCGGATTTCTGGCTGCCGCACGATTCCCCGCTCGTGGGCAACGTGGCGGCGCTGGTGCCGCACAAGGGCCAGAAGCATCTGATCGACGCCGCCGCGCTGGTCGTTCAGAAAGTGCCCGACGCGCGGTTCATCATCGCCGGCGAGGGTGAGCTTCGCAGCGCGCTCGAGCGACAGATCAAGGAACGACGCCTCGAGAAGCACGTCTTCCTGGCCGGCTTTCGCCCTGATGTGCTATCGGTTCACAAGGCGTTCGATCTATTTGTGATGAGCTCGGTCACCGAGGGCCTGGGCAGCTCGCTGCTCGACGCCATGGCTTGTGAAAAGGCGATCGTCGCCACGACGGCCGGGGGCATTCCCGAGGCGGTCGTGGATCGCGAGACGGGCCTGCTGGTGCCGCCGCGGGATCACGAGGCGATGGCGAGGGCGATCGTGGCGTTGCTGAGCGACGAGCGGGCCCGGCGCACGATGGCCAGTGCCGGGCTGCGCCGCGTCCGGGAGCGCTTCAGCGTCGAGCGAATGGTGCGCGACACGCTCCGGGTCTACGAGCGGGCCGTCCGGGAAAAAGGGGACAATCGCCTTTTTTCGGCCCAGGGCTAAAAGGTTGCCCCGTTTTCAGGGCAGCTTCAGCGCTACGAGACCCGGACGGCAGCCTGAGTGGACGCGAGGACAATCGTCGAAGGTGACCGCCGCGCCGTTCCCCGAGAACGTCACCCCTCGAGCGATCCGGCTGGACGGCGATCCATCCGGTTCGAACAGGCTGACGGCGCCAAGATTGGCGCCGGTGCGCGCGTCGAAGACGCGCAGCTGATAGCCATTGATCAGAAACGCGACGCGGCCGCCGTCGGGTGTCCAGGCAATCTGATCGGCGCGCTCCGCTCCGCCGCTCAGGGTCTCGATCGATCGCGCGTCGCGCAGATTCGGCCCGACGTAGAGCGCCTGACAGAACCCGGCCGCGCAGCGCCCTTCGTACACGAACGCCACCGCGTCGCGCGACGGTGACACGGCCGACATGACCGTGCGTCGGCCGCCAATCAGCCAGCCCAAGGCGAAGCCGGTGGCCGCTATGACGAAGGCGGCAATCGCGATGACGATCGCGCGCCCCGCGCCCTGACCCGGCCGCGGGGGCGGCACATTCCCTTCAGCGGACATTGCGCGTCTCCCTGCCGGCGGCCATAACCGCAGGCGTTCATCATCCCGACGTGACAGAGCGAGAAATCGAAGCGGACGGGATCAATCGGATCGATGGCGCGGAGCGACCGCGTGATCTCCGCCGCCATGCGCCAGCCAGGCGACGTGTAGGTCGTGAGTCTCAGACACCGGCCCAGCCGGATGACATGCGTGTCGAGCGGCACGATCAGCTGGGCCGGGGAAATCGACGTCCACACTCCCAGGTCCACTTCATCCCGCCGGACCATCCAGCGGAGGAACAGATTGAGCCGCTTGCACGCGCTGCCGGCCGACGGCCGCGGGAAGAAATAGCGCACGCCAGCACGCGCCGGAATCCGACGCCCGTAGGCGGCGCGCAAATCGAGCGACAGCGCGCGCGTCGAAAAGCTGTCGAGGGCCGCGCCGATGTCCGGCTCGGCCGGATCTTGCCCGGCGGCGAAGAATCGTTCGATGGAACCGGCCTCACCGAGAATCTGGTGCAGGATCCACAGCAGTGCGACCAGATCACGCCCGCGCGTCCAGCGATGGACCATGGCCCGAAGTTCGACATGGGACGCGGACGGGTCGAAGCCGCGCACGAAGGCGGCCGGCTCCGGGCCGAGGATTCGAGCGAGCGTCTCGACGGTGTTCAGCACGCTGGCGACGCGCCCGAAGGCCAGCGCCGCGGCACAGAAGCCGATGATCTCGACGTCGGCGGGGGCGGTGTAGCGCCGCACGATCTGGATCGGATCCGCCACCACGTCTTCGCGGTTGTAGTCCTGATACAGCGCATCCAGGGACTCACGCAGACTCGACCTCACCACCGGATCACCAGCGATTCCTGATCGAGCGTATCAGAACGCGCTGACCGGCTCACCGGCCTTGCACATGGGACACTCCGCGACCGGAAAGTTCTCCGGCGCCTTGTATTCAGCCAGCGCCACGTTGGGCACGCCGGCGTCAACAATCGCCTCGAGACGATCGTAGATTTCGACCGTTGCCAGCACCGTCCCGCCCGCCTGCCTGACCAGTTCGGCGCAGCGAGCAAACGTCTTCCCCGTATTCCGCACGTCGTCGGCGAGGAGCACGCGCTTTCCCGCCATGTGGCGCGCGTAGAAATCACGCAGCACGAAATCCTGGTTCCGATTGCCGAACGGGGCAAAGCTGCAGGGAGGATGGGTCAGCGCGCGGCGACCGTCCAGGAGTCCAGCCAGCGTGTGTGCGAGCAGCGCCCCGCCGACCACCGGTCCGGCGACGATTTCCACCTGCTCGAGCAGCTGATTGGGGGTCCGATCGAGCAGGTCCTGCGCGAGACGCCAGATCGTCGACGGATGCTGCAGGAGCTGATGCGGGTTCAGATAGACGCGGCCGTGAAACCCGTTGCCGTAGTCGAAGTGGCCGTCGCGCATGAGCACTTCGAATTCCTGCAGCTGCTTCAGAGCCTGCTGACCGCGTTCGTCGCGGCCGCTCGACACGTTCGGAGACAAGACCTTGTGTTCCATCGTGATCAAACCGACAACCGATTGTTGGAGTAGACGAGCCGTCCGCCGACGAAAGTGGCAGCTACGGCACCGCGAAGGGTCCAGCCGTCGAACGGCGTGTTCTTGGATTTCGACTTCAGCTCGACCGCGCGCACGGTCGTCGTGGCGTCGGGGGCGAGCACGGTGATGTCGGCCGGCTCTCCCTCCCGGAGCGATCCACCGGGAAGGCTGAGCACGCGGGCCGGATTGGTCGACAGCAGCTCGATCATCCGGGTCAGGCTAATCCGGCCGCTGTGCACGAGCCGATCGAAGACGAGCGGGATCGCGGTTTCCAGACCGACGATACCAAACGGCGCGCGGTCGAACTCGACGAGCTTTTCGTCCGCGTGATGCGGAGCGTGATCCGTGGCGATGACGTCGACGGTGCCGTCGGCCAGCCCCTCGAGCATCGCGTCGCGATCCGCCGCCTCTCTGAGCGGCGGGTTCATCTTGGTGTTGGTGTCGTAGCGGATCGGATCCTCGAGCGACTCGTCGGTGAGGACGAAATGGTGCGGCGCGACTTCGCTGGTCACCCGCAGGCCGCGCATCTTGGCCGCGCGAACGGCCCGCAGCGATTGACGCGCGCTCATGTGGGCGACGTGGAAGGCGCCGCCGGTGAGCTCGGCCAGGGCAATGTCGCGTTCGACCATGATCGCCTCGGCCGCGCCCGGAATCCCGCGCAGCCCGAGCGACGCCGCGCGAAAGCCCTCGTGCGCCACCCCGTCACCCTTGAGCGAGGGATCCTCGCAGTGATCGATGATTGGCACACCGAGCATGCCCGCGTACTCCAGCGCCCGGCGCATCAGCAGCGCCGACGCCACGGGACGTCCGTCGTCGGTGAACGCGACACACCCCGCCGCCTTCTGCGCGCCCAGCTCGGCGAGCTGCTCACCTTTCGATCCGATCGAGACCGCACCGATGGGATAGACCCGGGCGAGGTTGGCTTGCGCCGCCTTGCGCAGGATCAGCTCCGTGATCCCGGGGTGATCGTTGATTGGATCCGTGTTGGGCATGCAGGCCACGGCGGTGAAGCCTCCGGCAACGGCCGAGGCCGTACCGGTCGCGACGGTCTCCTTATGCTCCTGGCCTGGCTCCCGCAGATGAACGTGGATGTCGATCAACCCGGGAGCCACGATCCAGCCGGACTTGAGCGCGATGACCTCGGCGCCATCGGCCGGCAGGTTCTTGCCAATCCTCGCGATCTTTCCATCCTGCACGAGGAGGTCGAGCTCCCCGTCCCGATTGGTTGCCGGATCGATCAGGCGACCGCCTTTCAACAACAACGTCATCAATGAGCCTCGTCGTCTTGACCGGCGAGCAGATACAGGACCGCCATCCTGACCGCGACGCCGTTGGCCACCTGCTCCAGGATGACCGAATACGGGCCGTCGGCGACATCGGAATCGATCTCGACGCCGCGGTTCATCGGTCCTGGATGCAGGATGATGACGTCCGGCGCCGCGCGCTTCAGCCGTTCGGGTGTGAGCCCGAACAGCGAAAAGTATTCCCGCGTGGACGGGATGAAATGCCCCTGCATCCGCTCGTGCTGAATCCGGAGCATCATCACGACATCCGCACCGTCGACGGCCTCGTCGAGCGACGTCGTCGGCCGCACGCCGAAGCGTGGCAGCTCCGGGGGCATCAAGGTCGACGGACCGCACGCCCAGACGTGCGCGCCGAGCTTGTTCAGCAGCTGGATGTTCGAGCGCAGCACGCGGCTGTGCAGGAGGTCGCCAACGATGGCGATCTTGAGCCCCTCGATCCGCTTCTTGTGCTCGCGAATCGTGAAAGCGTCGAGCAGCGCCTGGGTAGGATGCTCGTGCATGCCGTCGCCGGCGTTGATGATGACCGACCGGCACATCCGGGCGAGCAGGTGCGGCGCGCCAGCCGACGAATGACGCATGACGATCATGTCCGGCGACATGGCCTCGATGTTCCGGACGGTATCGAGGAGCGATTCCCCCTTGGAGACGCTCGAGGTCGCGACCGCGATGCTGAGCGTATCCGCGCTCAGGCGCTTCTCGGCCACCTCGAAGGAGGTCCGCGTCCGCGTGCTCGGCTCGAAGAACAAATTGACGACGGTGCGGCCGCGGAGCGTCGGGACTTTCTTGATCGGCCGCGAGGCAATCTCCTGCATCGCTTCGGCGGTATTGAGGATCAGGCGGATCTCGTCGGCCTCGAGGTCGGTGACGCCGAGCAGGTGACGGGATCGGAGGTGCGGGGCGGTATCGACAGACGCAGGCGTGGTCATGATTCCTCCTCCGCTCCTTCGATCAGCACCTCGTCGACGCCGTCGATCTCCTGCAATCGAACCTGCACGCTCTGCTTCGAGGACGTGGGAAGATTCTTACCGACGTAGTCGGCCTTGATCGGCAGCTCACGGTGGCCGCGGTCGACGAGCACGATCAGCTGAATCGCGAGCGGCCGGCCGAAGTCGATCAGCGCGTCGAGTGCGGCGCGGATGGTCCGCCCGGTATACAGCACGTCGTCAACCAGGAGGATCCGCCGGTCGTCGATCGAAAAGGGAATCTCGGTCCGGCGCAGGACCGGCTGCGGCGCCACGGCATGGCGCATCAGATCGTCGCGGTAGAGCGTGATGTCGAGCGCGCCGGTCGGCACTTCGTCGCCGTTGATCTGCGACAGGCTGCGCGCAATCCGCCGCGCCAGCGGCACGCCTCGGGTGCGGATGCCAACGAGCGCGAGCTCGCCGGTGCCGCGGTTCCTCTCGAGGATCTCGTGCGAGATGCGAGTGAGCGCGCGGCTCATGCGGTCGGCGTCCATCACCTGGGGCATGCGAGCCTCCGGCGGGACGGGTCGGCGTCAGCGCGCAGTTGTCGTTGGAAGTCTTGCTGGATGGTCAGGGGTCACCTCTTCGCGGACTCTCAGGTCCGCGTTAAAGAGCGGAGGTGATCATACCACACCGATCGAGGCGAGCGGTGCGTCGCCGTTACGGGATCGGGAACTCGCGCCAGTCTCCGTCGATCGGCAGAGGAACGCGGCCCGTCCAGTGGAACAGCGACGCGAGCGGCTGATAGCGCTCATCGACAGCAAAGACCTTGTTGATTCGGAGCAGCGTGACCGAGCCCGGTCCGCTGGTCGCGGCCGCTGAGCTGGGACGAGACGGAAGTGAGCAGGCGCGTAGGCGAATCGCGTCGGCACGACCGGCGCCGGTCGGCAGGGGCACCGCGCCGCGGAAACAACCGGATCGGACGATCCTGAACGCGGGCATGCCGCGGTCCGCGTCGTACCAGCGGGTCGCCGGTGGAATCGGTTGCGCGGATCGAAAAGGTGACCGCCGCGTTCTCGAGCTCGGTGCAGGCTTCGACGTGCACGAACCGTCGCGCATTGGGAATCCGTCCGGAGCCTGGTGCTGCGCTCTCGTCGATTTTCCCTTCGCGCACCATTTCGGCAGCCGCCAGCGTGTAGCTCCAGGCGTGCCGATCCATTACCTCCTCGCGCGACACGTCGGTCAGATCGAAGCCTTCAGGCGCCGGCGCATAGCGGATCTCGGTCGGTCCGGATTCGCTCACCATGTTGTTGTCGGTCGAGACCCACATCAACGGATGTCCGCCCTCATGACGGCCGCCAAAGGCCGGGACCGCGTGGCCCGGTCCCTGAAATTCTTCCGCAATCACCTTGCCCGCGGAATCCACCTCGGCTCCGTAGACGTACTCGATGTCGGTCGTGCGGCCCCAGGTGGCCATCAACCGATCGGTTGCGGTGCCGCCGTCTTCGTTGGTGAAAATCACGGAGTAGCGGAATTGCCTGCCTCGCGGCGTCCGCTGAACTTCGTACCACATCAACACCGGCAGGTCGGTGAACCGTCCGACCGTATTCGGCCGTGCGTAGACGAACGGCGCGAGGCTCTGGGCCAGCGCGGCGTCACTCGATCCGGACAGCACCTCGACGTCGATTCGTGAGATCCGCGGCTCCCCAGCGGATGGAGCACTGAGCGCACGGTCCGGTTCCACCACGAGATGATGAGGGCCGGCCGAGACCGCTCCCAGGGTGATGCGGTAGTCGCTGTCATCCGAACCGCGGGCGAGCAGGAGGTGCTGCGAATAGCGATCGTCGAGCGAGATCCGCACCGCGGCCGCCTCTCGATCCTTGTCGCCCCAACTGCACCCGGCACACGACGCGTGCACGACCGCGACAGCCTCACCCGGTGCGCTGCTGGAAAAGGTCTGCTCGAATCGTCCCGACGTCTGGTCACGCCCGACGAGCGATCCCGCCACTGTCACCGCGAGGGCCAGCACGATGATTCGCATCTGATTCACTCCAGAACGCTCGTCATGATTTCAGACCGGTCGGACGCACGCGAACGTTAGTGCCGATGGGACGGGATGAACGTGACCGGTCTTTCGACCGTGAACGCTCGCGTGAAGACGTCGGTTCGGGCGTAGCCGTCCATGTCGCGTCCGACCGGCAGCCCCAGAAAGTAGAGAATCGTCGGTGTTACATCGACGATCGATCCTCGCTGATATCGCCCGGGAGCGACGGCGGTTCCGTAGGCGAGCAGGAATCCATCCGGCGCACGCTCGTGAGTGCCACTGAGGTCCGCATCACGCAGGACGCGTCCCAGCAGGTGCTTGACCGGGCTGACCGGCTGCATCCCGAATCCCGAGACGACCAGCAGCAGGTCGCCGGGCGCCATGCGCTCCAGCGCTGCGCCAATCTGCGAATCGATGTAGCCGTAGTAGCGCTCGAGCACGGCGGCGTACTTCAACCGTTCCTCCTCGGACACGTCACCGAACGCTCGTGGCTGCGCGTAGCGCAGGTAGACGTGACCGATCGTGTCGACCCCCTGGTAGCGGACGGCGGTGAAGGAGACCGGCTGATCCGTCAGGAGATCGTGGGTGGCACGGGCGTAGAACTGATCCCATCTTCCGAGCGCGACGTCGCGGGCAGGAGCCGCGATCAGCGACGCCGCGGCCGGCGACGGGTCGTTGACCGGCGCTTCCGAGGCCACGAACGCGTCGTGCACGATCGGCTGGCTGGCCGGCGGAGACGCGGCGCGGCCGTCGAACTCGAGCTTCGTGCCGAAGAGCGCGTGGAATCGGTCGGACACCAGGAATCCGCGGACGGGCTCCGCCGGATAGGTCAAGGGCCAGCGCACGACGCCGCTGCTGATGCCGTAGTCATCGAGCACGGACCAGATCGGCGGCGCCTGCCACGCCGCGGACGACTTGGGCTCGTCCCGGACGACGCCGAGCCGGACCAGCGCTTGAGAGAAACAGTGATCCGGCAGCAGATCGATCGGCCGATCGTCTCCGCGGGCGAAATACGACATCGCCGAGCGCACGCCGTTCTTGAAGGGGTACATGCCCGTGGCAACCGCGGCCCACACCGGCCCGGGCTGGGTCGGACGGATGGTCGCAAGATCGAGGGAGGCCCCACCGTCGAGCAGCCGGCCGAAATTCGGCAGGCGCCCTTCCGCGGCGCGCGGCCAGATGAACTCCAGCGATGCGCCGTCGAGCAGCAGCAGCACGACGTGAGGAACGCCGGGGTTGAGCGGTACGGTGGACGCGCTCGTACGCCAGGCGCCGGGCCTCGGCTCGCTACCGCGGCCCCGAGCCGCCAACGGCAACGCCAGCGATCCGATCATCGCAATCACGAGCAGCGCCGCCCCTACCTTGCTGCCGCGTCGACCGAAGGAATAGTGCGCGACGGCGATGCCCAGCAGCACCACCGCCGAGGCGCCGGTGGCCAGCGCGCCGATGGCGAAGCGCCGGCTCGCTGCCTCGTCGAAGACCGCGGGGAGCCCCCGCAGATTCAGCCACATCAGCAGGGCCGCCACGGCGGCCGCGACCGCCGACAGCCACGCCAGGAGACGAACACTCACCCAGCCCGGCGAGAACACATCGAGGCTGACGAACTCGCGCACGACCATCGTGACGTAGAAGAGCACGGCCAGCTGAATGCCGTAGAACGCGCCGAGCGTCGCGTACCACCGCACGACCGTCGTGGATGCGATCGGCACTTGCGGGTTGAGCTGAAGCACGAGGATCGTGAGATACGCCGCGCCAAGCGCACCCGCCAGCAGCGAGTTGGTGAGCATGCGCAGGAAGCGCATGCGCCAAGTGTATACTCGCCCTATGCCCCGTTCGAACGGCGTTGTCGAAGATGTCGACGCCGTTGTCGTTCGAAATCAGCACCTCTCGGCCGACTACAACGTCCTCGTCCTCGATGCGCCGGGCATCGCGGCACGAGCGCAACCGGGACAGTTCGTGATGATTCAGCCGCTCCGCGGTCTCGATCCGCTGCTGCGGCGGCCGTTCTCCATCTTCGAAATCGTTCGGAATGCGGTGGGGCAACCGATCGGGATCTCGATCTTCAACAAACGCGCGGGCGTCGGCACCTCACTGCTGTCGCATCTCGAGGTCGGAGGTCGGATTCAGGTCCTGGGCCCGCTGGGACGCCCGTTCACGCCGATCGATCCGCCCGCCGAAGCGTGGATGATTGCCGGCGGCGTCGGCCTGGCGCCTTTCCTGACGCTCGCCGAAGCGCTCGCCTCGCGGAAGACACCGACGAAGCTCTTCTACGGCGCGCGCAGCGCGGCCGAGCTCTACTATGTCGATCACTTCGATGGGCTCGGCGTGCAGACGATCCTGACCACCGAAGACGGAAGTCTCGGCACCAAGGGTCGGGTGACGATCCCGCTCGAGCGGGCGCTCCACTCGCGCCCGCTCGGCCAGCCGGTCAAGCTGTTCGCCTGCGGCCCGACACCGATGATGCGGGCCTGCGCCATGCTGGCCGCCGAGCACGGCCGCGCGTGCGACGTCTCGCTCGAACAGACCATGGGATGCGGTCTCGGTGGTTGCTACAGCTGCGTGGTCGCTGCCCGCACCGACGCCGGCACCGTGCACCACACGCGAACGTGCATCGACGGACCGGTCTTCGATGCGCAGCGAATCGTCTGGGAGGCGGTGGGACACTAGCGTGGATCTCTCGCTCCATATCGGATCGCTCCGCCTCGCCAATCCCGTCATCGCGGCGAGCGGCTGTTTCGGCTACGGCGTCGAATACGCGGACGTGGTCGATCTCCAGACGCTCGGGGGCGTCGCGGTCAAGGGTCTGTTCCTCAACGAACGTGAAGGCCACCTGCCGCCCAGGATCGTCGAAACGCCCGCCGGCATGTTGAACGCGATCGGGCTCCAGGGCATCGGGGTGCACCGTTTCGTTGCCGAGCAGCTGCCGGAGCTGCGGCGGCGACGGGCGGTGGTCGTGGTCAACATCTGCGGCACGACGCTCGACGAATACGTCGAGATCGCCCGGATCCTGTCGCAGGCCGAAGGGGTCGCGGCGATCGAGCTCAATATCTCCTGTCCCAACATCAAAGAGGGAGGCATTACGTTCGGGTGCAGCCTCACCGGCACCCACGACGTGGTCGCCGCGGTACGGAAGGTGACGAGCCTGCCTCTGATTCCCAAGCTGACGCCGAATGTCACGGACGTCGCGTCGTTCGCGCGCGCGGCTGAGGACGCTGGCGCCGATGCCGTCTCGCTGGTGAACACGTTTCTGGCCATGGCCATCGACGTCCACACCCGCCGCCCGCGGCTCTCGAACATCGTTGGCGGCCTGAGCGGCCCGGCGATCCGGCCGATCGCGGTACGGATGGTCTACGAGTGCCGCCAGGTGGTGAAGATCCCGATCATCGGCATGGGTGGAATCGCCAACGCGGAGGACGTCCTCGAGTTCATGATTGCCGGAGCCAACGCGGTCCAGGTCGGAACCATGAACTTCGTCGACCCCTTCATCTGGGGGAAAATCATGGAGGGTTTGCGGACCTACATGCAGACGCACGCCATCATTCGACTGCAGGACCTTGTCGGGACGGTTGACACGACCGCGCGGGAAAAAGCATGGATCAGCTCCTAGTCGCGCTCGACGTCGAAACGCACGACCGCGCGCTCGAACTGGCCGATGCGCTTCGTGGGCGAGTCGGCGGCTTCAAGATCGGCAGTCGGCTGTTCACCGCCGAAG
Organism: uncultured Acidobacteriota bacterium; assembly: GCA_963771415.1. Taxonomy (GTDB): domain Bacteria; phylum Acidobacteriota; class Vicinamibacteria; order Vicinamibacterales; family 2-12-FULL-66-21; genus CAWAZT01. The sequence continues at coordinate 335,585 of CAVYTI010000004.1, forward strand.
GACCGCGCACGGTCCGCTCGCTCACCGAGCGCGGCGACCGCGTGTTCCTCGATCTGAAGTACCACGACATTCCCAACACCGTCGCCACGGCGGTCGCGGCGGCGACGTCGCTGGGCGTCTGGATGGTCAACGTTCACGCCAGCGGCGGCACCGCAATGATGCGCGCCGCGCACGATTCGGCCAGGGAGACCGCTGCCCGACGCGGCACGGCGGCGCCACTGGTGATCGCCGTCACCGTGTTGACCAGCATGAACCAGGCGGTCTTGAGGGAAGTCGGGATCGTCGTCGACTTGATGGACCAGGTGCTGCGGCTGGCGGAGCTGGCGAAAGAGGCCGGTCTGGATGGCGTCGTGGCGTCGGCTCGCGAGACGCCGATGATTCGAGAGCGTTTCGGCCCCGAGTTCGCGATCGTCACCCCGGGCATCCGCGGCGGCACCTCACCGGCGCCAAAAGACGACCAGGAGCGAACGATGAGCGCCGCCGAAGCCTTACGGGCCGGCGCCAGCTACCTCGTCGTCGGCCGCCCGATTATCGCCGCCGAAGACCCGCTCGCGGCGGCCTCGCTGATCGCGAGTCACTAGTGAGTCACCAGTCCCTGGTCCCTGGTCCTCTGTCCTGATTCCACCGTCCTCAGTCCCTCGTCGCACCCAGGACAAACGACCCAGGCCTGAGGACCGGGGACGAGGGACTGGGGGACGAGCGACTACTTGGCGGTCACCATAAAGTGGCCGCGGCGATTCTGCTGCCAGCAGGCGTCGTTCTCGTCGTTGCAGAACGGCTGTTCCTTGCCCTTGCTGACAATCTGCACACGGTTGGGAGCGATGCCCAGGCTGACCACGTAATCCTGCACGACCTTGGCGCGGCGGTCGCCCAGCGCCAGGTTGTACTCGGATGTCCCGCGCGAGTCGCAGTGTCCCTCGACCAGCACTTTGGTGGTGGTCCAGCGCTTCATCCACTCGACGTTCTTCTGCAGCGCCGGCTTCGCGTCTTCGCGGAGCTGGTCCGAGTCGAGGTCGAAGAACGCGTCGCCGAGCACCCTGTCGTTGTTCAGATCCTCGACGCTCTTCTTGGCGAAGATTTCGTCATCGGAGGGAGTGCGATCCGCGGCGGTTGGCGGTGCGGGCGGCGGTGGGGGCGGTGGCGTCGGGGTGGTGGCGGGCTGCGTCGCTGGAGGTGGAGGAGGTATGGGCGCCGTCGCCGCTTTCTTCTTGCCGCACGCGGCCACGCTCACGACACCGATCAATGCCATCGCCGTCAACACTCTGACCGAACTTTTCATCTGCGATCTCCTCCGCACCATGTAAGATTCTGCCTCCCGAGGTTACCACGATGATCCGGCTCCTGGAGGCGACCGCGCGCGCCGAACGTGATCATTTCTGGTTCCGCGGCTTCCGTCGATTCGTCGAACCACTTGTTGCCGACGCCGGACGCGGCGACGCGCGCCGTATTCTCGATTGCGGATGCGGCACCGGTCACAATCTCACCTGGCTGCGGCGCTACGGTCGTGCGGTCGGCATCGATCTCACCTGGGAAGGACTCGAGTTCGCCCGCCAGCGCGGTGAGCGACTCATCGCCTGCGCGACGGCATCACAGCTGCCGTTCCCGTCGGACTGCTTCGACCTCGTCACGTCGTTCGACGTCATCTACGCCCTCGACGACGAGACCGAACGCCGGGCGATCGCCGAAATGCTCCGCGTGCTCAAGCCCGGGGGGCGCCTGGTCCTCAACGTCGCAGCCCTCGACCTGCTCAGGGGAAACCACTCTATTCTTTCGGGCGAAGTACGCCGTTACAGCAGGGGGGACCTGTGGCAGCGTCTGCAGACGGCGGGATTTCTTGTGCGACGAATGACTTACACGAATCTGACGATCCTGCCTCTCGTCGCCGCGGTTCGCCTGAAACAGCGGCTGACCGGGCACCAGGAATCGCAGGAGGAAATCTCGATCCCCCCGGCGCCGATCAATGGCGCCCTCTCAGGGCTGCTGGCGCTCGAAGCCTCGGCCCTCCGCCTGGTGAACATGCCGATCGGAAGCTCGCTGCTCGCCCTCGCGGAGAAGCCGATGGAAGCCTCCTCCTCCCCGTCCCGTCGCTAGTCGACTGCGACCGCGAAAATGCGCAACGACAAGTGGCGCTGATCGCCCTGGCCGTTGCCGCCGGCCACGAAGAATCGGGAGGTTTCGAGCATGACGCGACCGTCGGCTGTCGAGAGGAGATCGGCGGGCAGGGCGATCGACTGTTCGAAGTCGCTGAACGGCTGAAACCGCGACACTTCACGACCCGCGACGACGACGCGAACGGTCGGCGCCTCGCCGAAGTAGCGACGTGGCGACTCGCCGGTCACTCGGACCGTCACCGCCCGGCCGATGGGCCGCACCCACAGCGTCGCTTGCTCACTCGCCCACCGCCACGCGCGACCGATACCCGGGTTGTACTCCGGCTCGTGCCAGCCCTCGGCGTAGGCGACCATCGGTACGCCGGGGCCCTGCGCATCGAACTGCTCGAGCGAGACCGGAACCTGTGAGGAGCTCTGCGCGGTCAGGTCGAGCGCCCCGTAGCCGCGGGTCGCGGGGTCAGGCGCCGGCAGGCGAATCTGCCGCAGAAAAAATCCGGGCGTCGGGGACCACGAATCCACCGGCGCCCCGTCGAAGGATGCCTGCAGCGTCACCTGGCTGTCGGCTCCGCCAAGTTGACGCCCGCCGAGAACGACGGTCGTTTCCTGGTCGCGCCGGCGCACCCAGGCAATCGACGGCGATCGATGGGGTCCAAGGCCGTCCCGCGCGGTGATCCCTCCGACTTCCGCCGTGACCGCCCATCCACGATCGAGCATCCAGCCGGGAGGCTGCATGCGCACCCAGTCCACCTCGTCGGGCCGAGCGCCACCGACAATGGGAGGTTGGACGAAGCCCCAGCGATACGAGCGCACCAGCTCGCGCGACCTGGCGTCGAAGAGCGCCAGATCGGAGCGCTTGGGGTCGGCCGCGAACCAGACCGTCGCTGCCGGCTCCGCCTTCCACAAGGCCAGGAGCGCCAGCCACTCGCGCCCATGCGGAGGCCTGACGATACGGCCTGGCAACACCGGCTCGACCCATTCAGCGGCCCGCCGGGCCGACGCGTGCATCGCAATGACGTCGACGCGCTCGCCACCGTGCGCCGTCGTCGCCATGTCGTCGAACAGCCGGAAGATCGGCGCCCCCTCACGCGCGTAGGCCACCGATGCCGGAATTGCGAGCGCCAAAGAAACGATTCCCAGAGCCAGCGCGGTGACCGGGAGCAGCAACCGAACGCGCTGCGATTCGACAGCGCTCATCGCCAGATACACGACGGGAGGAAGCAGCGGAAACGCGTAGCGGACCGTTTCCGTCTCGTGAAAGAGGAGGTGAAAGATCGCGTACGGACCAAACGCGACGAGCAGCACGAGCGCGGCGCGTGGCGCGCGCCACAACAGGCGCACGGCCCCCAGGAGTGCCAGCGCCGACACGGCGACGCCGAGCCACCATCCCCACGGCCAGACGAACGAATTGAGCAGCGCAGTGGCCGCCACACGCGGCGTTCGATGCGTCCACAGCATGACGACGCCGGAAAAGTCTTCGCCGGCCTGCGCGCCGAGCGCGTACAGATAGGCGTCGAGACCGCCGCTGGCGACGAGGAGCGGCACAGCCCAGGCCGCCGCGCCCACAGCGGCAGCGAGAATCGTCCACAGGCGCACGCCGGGCGAGACATCGCGGCCCGATGCGAAGAGCACGACCAGCATCAACGGAAACGTCAGGATGCCGGTCTGCAAGCGGACCCCGACCGCGACGCCGGCCAGGACGCCCGCGAAGAGGAGCGCCGCGTCGGGTGACAGAAGGCCCGAGCGAAACCGATCGATCCGGCCGCGGTCGCGGGCAGGGGCAAGCCGGTCGCGAATGGAAAAGATCAGCAACGCCTGCGAGGCGACCGCACAGGCGAAGCCCGTTGCGTCGGACAGCGGTCGGAGGGTCGTGGACCAATAGAGCGGCGCCGCCCCGGCGAGACAGGTCGCCCACCAGGCCAGGTGATCGCGTCGCTCGAGCGATCGAAACAGCAGCAGCAGCGCCGGAAAGGCGGCCGCCCCGAAGAGGGCGCTCCAGACCGCCAATCCCCTGACGGCCGGCGACTCCACCGCGCCGGCGCGGAAGATCGCCGTCGACATTTTCGCGAGCGCGATGAACACCGGGTAGCCAGGCGGGTGCGGCTGATGGTGCGCCACATCGAAATGACGCACCCCGAGCGCGAAGTTGACCGAATCGATGTCTTCGAGGGTTCGCGGAAGCAGCGCCAGATGCGCTGCGAGAAAGATCAGCAGCAGCGTGACCGCGGCCGTTCGCTGCACTAGATGGGTCGCAGCCGAAGCGCCTCGTTCAAGCTGCCGCGACGGTACCCACGCAGGTCGATAGTGACGTGCTCGTATCCGAGTGCCCGCAGATCGCGGTCGATGGCCTCGGCCACGTCCGGTTCGAGCGCCCGCGACAGTTCGTCAGGTCCCAATTCGAGGCGGGCGAGGGCGTCGTGGTGGCGGACCCTGAACACCCGGAAGCCCAGATCGTGGAGCACGCGCTCGGCGGCCTCGATGCGATGAAGCTTCTCGGGCGTGACCTCGGAATGATAGGGAATCCGCGACGACAGGCAGGCCGAGGCGGGCTCGTCCCAGATCGCCATGCCGGCGCGACGCGCCAGCTCCCGGATGTCGTCCTTGGTGAGGTCGGCCTCGTCGAGCGGGCTCACGACGCCGAACTCGCGCGCCGCCTGTCGGCCGGGGCGGTAGTCGGCTCGATCGTCGGCGTTGCTGCCGTCCACGATGGCCTTGAGATTCCTGGCGGCGGCGATCGCGGTCAGATGCGTGTAGAGCTCGTGCTTGCAGTAGTAGCAGCGATTGGCGGGGTTGGCGCGGTACTCGGGACGCGACAACTCGTCGGTGTGAATAATCTCGTGGTGCAGGTGGAAGGCGCGCGCGGTCCCGATGGCGAGGTCGCGATGTCTATCGGGGTAACTTGCGCTGTCGGCCGTGACGCAGAGGGCCTGCGATCCGAGCACGCGCGTGGCGGCCACCGCCAGGAACGCGCTGTCGACGCCGCCGCTGTAGGCGACGAGCACCGACCCGAGCGCCGCCAGCCGCGCATCGAGGGCCGCCGCTTTGCGATCGAGATCGGCGGCGGGCGCGGTCGGCAGCCTGACCCCCGTCACTCGTCCCAGTCCTCGCTTTCCGATTCGTCTTCGTCGAGATCGTCGATCTCATCGTCGTCGTCGAGGTCGTCGTCGCCGTCTTTTTCGGTCTCGTCGTCGTCGTCGTCCTCGTCGTCGTCATCCTCGTCGGACAACTCCAGTTCGACAGGCGACGTGCCGGTCACCTCAAGGTTCGAGCCGCACTCAGGGCAACTGATCAAGTCCCCCTTGTCGACGTCGAACTCGTCAACCTCAATCTCGGCGTCACATTCCGGGCAGGTAGCCATACATGCTCCTGGCGGCTGACACGCGGGCCAGCCACCGGCGATCCGTGACCGGACGCTCAGCACGCGCTCGATCGCGATAGTGTTCGGATTATAGCGAGAACCTGATAAATTCTGCAATCGCGCTAACGCATGGTTCGTGCCAGACCGATAACGTAGCAGCGTGTCATCGTCAACCGTGAGCAGCAAGACTGTCATCGTCGCCGACGACACCGCGTTCGTCCGAGACCGCTTCGCTACGGCCCTGCTGGGTGCGGGCCATAAAGCGCTCACCGTCAAGAGCGCGGCAGAGCTGTTGGGACGGCTGCGGGCGGATCTGGCACAAGTGGACCTGGTGGTGCTCGATTTGCGGCTGCCGCATGCCGGCGGAATCGAGCTGGTGCGGGCGATCAGGAAGATCGACGGTGGCAGGATTCCGATTCTCGTGTTCAGCGGGACGATTGCCAGCGCCGAAGAGGTCCGCGATCTGGCCTCGCTCGGTGTCGCGGGCTACGTCAACGAATACAGCGCGGTGCAGCACATCCTGCCATCGCTGGCGCCGCACCTCTTCCCCGACAACTTCAATCGACGCGGCAGCCCTCGCGTCGTCCTGGGCATTCCGGTGGCCTATCGCTTCGGCAATACGATTGCGGCGGCGCTGACGCTCAATCTGAGCAAGGGGGGCGTCGCGATCAGAACGATGAGCCCGCTCGAGCAGGGGGCGAAGGTGCGCGTGCGGTTTCGGCTGCCCGGGGCCAAGGTCGATATCGAAGGAGAGTCGCGGGTCGCCTGGAGCGATCGCCGGGTCGGCATGGGACTGCAGTTCGAGCGCGTCGAACCAGCCGAACAGCAGGCGGTCGACGAGTTCGTCGACCAGCACTTCTTCACCAACCGTAAGGCCTGAAAAAGCGCCCAACGCTTTTTTCACGTCCCGAAAAAAGGCGGTTGTCCCTTTTCTCATTCCCTCAACAGGCGCAGCGCATTGGCGATGACGATGAGGGAGGCGCCCATGTCGGCGACGACCGCCATCCACAACGTCGCGTAGCCGAAGATGGCCAGCGCCAGAAACGCGCCTTTCAGGACGAGCGAGAACCCGATATTTGCGCGGATGTTGCGCATGGCGGCGCGGCTCAGGCGAACCGCGTAAGGGATCTTCAGCAACTCGTCCGACATCAGCGCGACGTCGGCGGTCTCGAGCGCCGCATCGCTGCCCGCAACGCCCATCGCGATTCCAACGTCAGCCGCGGCGAGGGCAGGGGCGTCGTTGATGCCGTCGCCCACCATGGCCAGCGTTCCATAGGCCTTCCGCAGTTCCCCCACCGCGGCGACCTTGTCCTGCGGCATCAGACCAGCGCGCACATCGTCGATCTCGAGCTGCGCGGCAAGCGTCCGCGCTGCGGCCTGGTGATCGCCGGTCAGGAGCGCGACGTGCCGGATACCCTGCTCGCGCAGCAGTTGCACTGCGTCACGCGCGGATTCGCGGACGCGGTCGGCGACACCGATCATCCCGAGCGCCTCGAGGGGAGAGCCGACGATGACCATCGAATAACCGTCGCCCGGCAGTGTCGCCATCCGGCCGTCAAGCTCGGACGAACTGATGTGGCGCTCGGCGAAGAGTCGAGGGCTGCCGAGGAGGACGCGGGTCGTGCCGACGACCGCTTCCGCGCCGAGTCCCGGGAGCGATTCGAACGAGTGGACCGGCTCGAACGGAACGCCCTCCGCTGCCGCGCGCGCGACGATCGCGCGACCGATCGGATGCTCCGACCGCGCTTCGACTGAGGCGGCAAGCTGCAGGAGGCGCTCCGGTGCCGTTCCGTCGAATGAGGTGACACCGACAACATGGAGCTGACCCTTGGTCAGCGTCCCAGTCTTGTCGAACGCCACGCATTTCACGTCCGCGAGCCGCTCGAGATGCGCGCCTCCCTTGAGGAGCACGCCTTTGCGGGCGGCAGCAGCAAGCGCCGAAACGATCGACACCGGGGTAGAGATGACGAGGGCGCACGGACACGAGATGACCAGAAGCACCAGGGCCCGATAGATCCAGACGCTCCAGCTCCCCAGCCCGAGCGCCGGAGGAATCAATCCGATCAGGATCGCGAGGGCGAGGACGGCCGGCGTGTAGATGCGCGCGAACCGATCCACGAAGCGCTGGCTGGGCGCGCGCTGGGACTGCGCCTGCTCGACGAGATGGATGATTCGGGCGAGCGTCGAGTCGGCACGCAGGCGCTCGACCTGTACGTCGAGAGCGGCGCGTCCGTTGATCGTTCCGCCGAATACCTCATCTCCCGGTTGTTTCTCGACTGGCAACGATTCGCCCGTCACGGGCGCCTGATTGACGTGGCTCTGTCCCGCCGCAACGCGACCGTCCAGCGGGATCTTTTCGCCAGGCCGCACAATCACGATGTCGCCCACGTGGACCTCGTCGATCGGCAGCTCCCTGTCGGCGCCGTCGCGGCGCACCAGAGCGACCGCAGGCGCAAGATCCATCAGCGCCCGAATCGCGCCGCGCGCGCGCTCCATCGCCCTGGCCTCGAGGAGTTGCGCCATCGAAAAGAGGAAGACCACGCACGCTCCCTCGCCCCACTGACCGAGCACCATCGCGCCGCCAACGGCGACGAGCATCAGGACGTTGATGTCGAGGGCAAGCGAACGGGCGGCATGAAAGGCCCGGCGGACGCTGTACACGCCGCCGCTGGCGATCGCCGCGAGGTAGGCCGCGATCGCAAGCGACCGGTTGGCTCCAGCCACTTCCAGGATCATCCCAATCGCGACGGCAACGCCCGAGACCACCGCGAGCAGCCGGCGGATGGACGCCGACGAGTCCGTCCCGATCGGCTGTTCGTGTTCCAGCCAGGCGCGCATCCCCGTCTGCGCGACGGCCTCGGCAATGGCGGCGGAGCTCAGCCTGGCGGCGTCGTACTTCACGTGCAAGCGCTGGCCGAGCACGTCGGCGTCGAGCGCTTCGAGGCCGGTCAGGTTGCCGAGACGCCGCTCGAGGATGGCGACCTCCTCGTGACAGTCCATCCCCTCGACCTTGAAGACCGACTCGGCGTGGACCTCACAGACCGTGCAGGTTGTCGAGCTCATCGCCGGTCCTCGGTGACATGCCGCAGGCCCTGCTGAAACAGGCTGATGATGTGCTGGTCGTCGATCGAGTAGTAGACCTGCCGGCCAGCGCGCCGAGGGCGAACCAGGCGCATTCCGCGCAACAGCCGCAGCTGGTGCGAAGTGGCCGACTCGCTGATCCCGACCAGCTCGGCGAGATCGCAGACGCACAGCTCTCCGCCGGCGAGCACATCGAGAATCCGGACTCGCGTGGGATCTCCCAGCATTCGGAACGTGTCGGAGAGCGCCTGAACAGCGGCATCGGGCATCAGCCGCTGGCGTCGGGCCTGCGTTCCGGTCGCGTCGAGATGCGGTGCCGCACAGGGCTCAGTCAGGGCTGACGGGGCGTTTCGTGCGTCCATAAGAGCGGATACCTTTCGCCGAGCAGCGGCGTGGGCTGACTTATGAATATATGAGCAGTTGTTCAGACGTAGGGTAAACTGCTGACCTGCTTCAGGTCAAGGGCCGGGGCGCCGTTGCGCCGGCGGGGCGCCTTGACATGATTTTCACGGAATCGATAGTATCGACGGTTGGCTGCTAATTGACTTTCCCTCTATGAATTACGTGGGCCGTTGGCTGGCCCGGGAGGCCGTCGCACGATCGGCACCGGACCTGCTCATCATGGATGGATCCCGGGTTCGACCGGCGCGATGAACGTGTTCTCGGCAGCGAGGCGGATTGAGCCCGCCTCACTACCGAGCACCAGTGATTGGAGTGTCATGTGATCGAGGTGCAACATCTCACGAAGCGTTACGGCAAGATCACCGCCGTGGACGATGTGAGTTTTCGAGTGGAGCCCGGCGAAATCCTCGGCTTCCTGGGGCCCAACGGCGCCGGCAAGACGACGACGATGCGGATTCTCACGGGCTACATGCCCGCCTCGGACGGCAAGGCTACGGTCGCCGGGTACGACGTGTTCGAGCACCCGCTCGAGGCCAAGCGTCGAACCGGCTACCTGCCGGAAACGCCGCCGCTCTATCCCGACATGACGGTGCGTGAGTACCTCGACTTCGTGGCCCGCATCAAGGGCGTGTCGGCGGCGGAGCGCAAGAACCGGGTCGACACGGTGATGCAACGCACCCGCGTCGACGACATGGCGTCGAGACACTGCGGCAAGCTGTCGAAAGGCTATCGGCAGCGCGTCGGTCTCGCGCAGGCAATCCTCCACAACCCCGAAGTCCTCATCCTCGACGAGCCGACGGCCGGCCTCGATCCGAAGCAGATCATCGAGACCCGCGAACTGATTCGTGGCCTGTCGGGGGACCATACGATCATTCTGAGCACGCACATTCTTCCGGAAGTCGCGCAGACGTGTCAGCGGGTCGTCATCATCAACAAGGGCCGGGTCGTCGCCGTCGACACGCCCGAGAACCTGACGGCACGGCTGAGAGGTTCGGAAACCATGTATGTGCAGATCGACGCGCCGGGCGTGGACGTCGCGGCGACGTTGACGACCGTACCCGGCGTGACGCGCGTCGGCCGGGCCGATCAGCGCGTGGATTCGAACGCCTTCGAAGTCGAGAGCGAGCGCGGACGTGACGTGCGCCGGGATCTCGCCCGTGAAATCGTGATGCGAGGCTGGGGCCTGCTCGAGCTCAGGCCGATGCGCATGAGCCTGGAAGAAATCTTCCTGCAGGTGACGACCGAGGAACCGGTCGAGGAGGCGCCCCGTGCGTAACATTCTCGCCATCGCCCAGAAAGAGCTGCGATCGTATTTCTCGTCGCCGATCGCCTACATCATCATCGGTTTCTTCGCGCTGCCGTTCGGGGTGTTCTTCTACCTCTACCTCGGCGCCTTCGTCCGCCAGAGCCTGCAGATGGCGCAGTACGGCGGCAGCATGAACATCAACCAGCAGGTCATCCGCTACGTGCTGCAGAACGCGTCGGTGATCATCCTCTTCGTCATGCCGATGATCACGATGCGGACCTACTCCGAGGAAAAGCGATCGGGCACGATCGAGCTGTTGCTGACCTCTCCGGTCACCGACACCCAGATCATCATCGGCAAGTTCCTGGGCGCGCTTGGACTCTATGTCGCAATGCTGCTGGTCACGGTGGTCTATATCGCGATCCTGTTCGTCTACGGCAGCCCCGAATGGCGGCCGCTGGTGGCGTCATATCTCGGTCTGCTGCTCATGGGCGGCGCGTTCCTCTCGCTCGGGCTGCTGATCTCGAGCACGACCAACAATCAGATCGTCGCCGGCATCATCACCTTCGTCGTGTTCCTGATGCTCTGGATCGTCGGATGGTTCGCGGAATCGTCCGGACCGGTGATGGGCGATATCACCAAGTATCTGTCGATCACTGAACACTTCGACGACTTCTCGAAGGGCATCATCGATACCAAGCACGTCATCTACTACTTGAGCCTGATTACTTTCGGCCTCTTCCTGACGGCGAAGTCCGTCGACTCGGAAAGGTGGAGAGGCTAGACCGCCATGCTGAAACGCATTCTCGGACTGCTCGGATGGCTCGGCGTCGCGCTCGTGTTCGCGGCCGTGGCCATCAAGTTCTCGAAACCGGAGTGGCAGCAGTACTACTTCGGCCTGGCCATCGCCGGACTGGTCTGCACGCTGCTCTACATCCTCAGCCAGTGGCGGGAGATCGGCCAAGCCTTCGCCGGACGTCAAGCCCGGCTCGGCACCCTCGCCGTCGCCAGCGTCTTCGTCGTCCTCGCCATTCTCGTGGCGCTGAACTATCTGGGCACCCGCCACAACAAGCGGTGGGACCTGACCGCCGCCAAGCAGTTCTCGCTGTCCGACCAGACGCGGAAGGTCCTGCAGGATCTCAAGCAGCCGGTCCACATCCGGGTGTTCGCGCGCAGTGACGACTTCGAGCGCTTCCGCGACCGGCTGGACGAATACACCTACGCGTCGAAACAGGTGTCGGTCGAATATCTGGACCCCGAAAAGAAACCGGCGCTGGCGCAGCAATACGGCGTCACGTCGCTGGGCACCGTGGTCTTCGACTACGCGGGGCGAAACGAGAAGGCGACGTCGGACGGGGAGCAGGAGCTCACCAACACGCTGATCAAGGTCGTGCAGGGCCGACAGCCCAAGGTCTACTTCGTCCAGGGCCATGGCGAAAAGGACACGACGAGCGCCGACCGCACCGGCTACAACAGCATCAACTCAGCGCTCACCTCCGACAACTTCCAGATCGACAAGGTGGTGCTCGCGCAACAGACGGCGGTCCCTGCGGATGCCGACGTGCTCGTGGTGGCCGGTCCGCGCACCGATTTCCTGGCTCCAGAGATCGACATGGTCAAGTCGTACCTGGCCAAGGGCGGCAAGCTGTTCCTGATGCTCGATCCGGTGTTGAAGCCGGACCAGCCGCAGCTCACCGGTCTCGAAGCACTGCTCAAGGATTGGGGCATCGAGGCGGACCACGACATCGTTCTCGACGTCAGCGGCATGGGCCGACTGATTGGGACCGACGAGTCGGTGCCGGTGGCCGCAAGCTATCCGAGCCATCCCATCACCCAGAATTTCAACCTGCTGACGGCCTACCCGCTGGCCCGCTCGATGACGCCGGTGGAAGGGGGCACGAACGGCCACACGGCGCAGCGGCTGATCGAGACGAGCCGCAGCAGCTGGGGTGAGACCGATCTGAAGGGTCTGGCCAGCGGCCAGCCCGCCAAGCCGGACGACAACGACAAAAAGGGACCGGTGTCGCTCGGCGCGGCCGTCTCGGCGCCGGCCACCGAGAGCGTGACCAAGGCGGATCCGAAGGCCGGCGACAATCAGCCGGACAAGAAAGCGGAAACCCGGATCGTCGCCATCGGCGACTCCGACTTCGCCAGCAACGCCGCCCTCGGGGTCCAGGGCAACCGCGACCTGTTCCTCAACACGATCAACTGGCTGGTCCAGCAGGAGAACCTGATCTCGATCAGGCCGCACGACCCGGAAGACCGGCGAATCACGCTGACGGCGGATCAGGAGCGGCGGATTTTCTTCCTGACGGTGCTGATCGTGCCGGGGCTGATCCTGCTTGCGGGCGTCCAGACCTGGTGGCGGAGGCGGTAGATGCGTGGCGTTCGCTCTTTCATCGTGCTGCTGGTCATCGCGATTCCCCTGGGCTGGTACGCCTGGCACGAATCCAAGAAGGAGCCGGTCAGCGACAAGAAGCAGGAGAAGCTCTTCACCGGCGTGGATGCCGACAAGGTCGATCAGGTGACGATCAAGTCGGAAAAAGGGGAACGCACGACGGCGCAGAAACAGGCCGGCAAATGGCAGATCACGGCACCCGTGGCCACGGCTGCCGACGACGGTGAGCTCTCCGGCCTGGCCACGAACCTGGCCTCCCTCGAGGTCCAGCGGGTCGTCGACGAACAAGCGTCCGACTACAAGCAGTACGGTCTCGACCCTGCCCGCGTCGACGTCACGTTCAAGGCCGGCGGCCAGGAGCGTCATCTGCTGATCGGTCAGAAGACACCGACCGGCACCGACCTCTACGCGCGGCTGGCGGACAAGCCCCGCGTCTTTCTCATCTCGTCGTATCTGGACACGAGCTTCAATCGAACGACCTTCGACCTGCGCGACAAGACGGTGTTGAAGATCGATCGCGAAAAGGTCGACAACGTTTCGATCGCGACACCCGACCGGACGCTGTCGTTCACCAAGAGCGGGTCGGACTGGCGGATGACCGCACCGGTCGACGCGCGGGCGGACTTCGGTGCCATCGAAGGAATCGTTGGACGGCTGAATACCGCTCAGATGAAGGCGCTCACGTCGCCCGACGGCGGAGACCTGAAGGAATACGGACTCGACAAGCCGGAGATCACGGTGCACGTCGGATCGGGAAGCTCGCAGGCCGGTCTGGTGGTTGGCAAGACCGCGGGTGAAGGGGTCGTCTACGCGAAAGACCTGTCCCGGCCGATGGTCTTCACGATCGAGTCGGCCGTCGCCGACGAGCTGAAGAAGCCCGCCGACGACTTCCGGATCAAGGACCTCTTCGATGCCCGGTCGTTCAACACGACGCGGGTCGAAATCGTGCGTGGTGGTCAGACGATCGCGTACGAAAAGTCCAAGGCCCCAGCCAAGGGGACCGAACCTGTCAAGGAGATCTGGAAGCAGGTCGCTCCGGCCGCCAAGGACATCGACGGGACGAAGGTCGAGGCGCTCCTCACCGCGCTGACGAACGCGCGAGCCACGTCGTTCGTCGACAAGTCAGCAGCCACCGGACTCGAGTCACCGGAGGTCGCGGTGACGCTCAAGTACGACGACGGCACCAAGCAGGACCACGTCGCGTTTGCCCGAAAGGGCACCGATGCGTTCGCGCGACGCGACCCGGATCCGGGTGGCGCTAAGATCGACGCGGCAACGCTCGACGGGATCGTCAAGGCGCTCGACGCGCTCAAGTAGTGGCCAGCGCGTGGCGCGCGTCCTTCACCGGACGTGCGCCACCCTCCCGCCACGCCGCGGCCCGGCTTACAATTCACACATCCATGTTCGTGCCGCGCCCGATCGGCTTCCCTCACCGGTGCGTCGTCGTCCTGGTATCGTTCCTCGCGCTTTCCGCGTGCGCCGCCCACCCGGCACCGTCGACAGCTCCACAGCAGCGCTCGCGCGCCGAACAGAATCTGGCCTCCGACCTGACGTCGGTGTTCGAGGCGCCGCAGATGGCACAGGCGATGTGGGGCGTCGAAGTCCGCTCGATGGCCACGGGGGCAGTCCTCTACGAGCGCAATTCGCGCAAGCTCATGATGCCGGCGTCCAACATGAAGATCGTCACGCTGGCCACCGCGGCCCGGACGCTCGGTTGGGACTACCGCTTCACAACGACACTCGAAACCGCGGCGCCGGTCGAGGCCGGCACGCTGGCCGGCGACCTCTTCGTCAGAGGCGGCGGCGACCCGACGATCAACCACCGGGACGATCGGGCTGTGGCCATGCTGGACCGATGGGCCCAGGCTTTGAAAGCGGCGGGCATCGAGAGGATCGACGGCCGAATCATCGGCGATGACAACGCCTTCGATGACGCGACGCTGGGCGGCGGATGGGCATGGGATTACCTCCAGTACGGCTATGCCGCGCCGGTCGGCGCCCTCGAGTTCAATGAGAGCGTCGCAGCATTGACGGTGCGAGCAGGCGCGCGACGAGGGAGAACCACCCTTCGTCGAGCTCGCTTCCGGCGCCGGACTGCGGCTCCTGAACCGCGCGATCACCGCCGCGTCGAAGTCACCAACGACGATCGATTTCGAGCGCCCGGCCGACAGTCCGACGCTGATCGTCACCGGTGCAATGGCCGTCGATTCGCCACCGGTCGTGCGCGACGTCGCGGTGGTCAACCCAACCGTCTTCTTCGCCCAATCGTTGAAGGAGGCGCTGATCGCACGAGGGATCGAGGTGACCGGCGCCGCTATCGACGCCGACGACATCCTCGACGCACCCGCCCCTTCCGCCCGCCGCACAGTCGCTCTGTGGCAATCGCCGCCGCTCAGCGAAATCGCGACGGTGATGATGAAAGTCAGTCAGAACCTCTACGCGGAGACACTGCTCAAGGCCATCGGCGCGTCCAAGGGCGGATTGGGCACTACTGAAGGGGGCCGCCTGGCGACGCGGGCACTGATGGCCTCGTGGGGCATTCCGGACGCCGGTTACGTTCAGATGGATGGCTCGGGGCTGTCGCGGTACGACTATGTGACCGCTCACATGCTGGTGACGATTCTCGACAATCTCTATCACGCCCCCAGCGACCGCGATGCGTTCATTGCCGCACTGCCGACCGCCGGGAAAGACGGAACGGTCGCGTCGCGAATGAAGAAGACGCGCGCCGAAGGCAACGCGACGGCGAAAACCGGGTCGATTGCCAACGTCCGCTGCCTCTCCGGGTACGTCCACACGCGCGATGGCGAGGTCCTGGCGTTTTCGATCCTGGCGAACAACTTCGCGGCGCCGGCCTCAACGGTGACCTGGATCGCCGACCTCGCCGTCGAGACACTGTCCAACTTCACGAGGAAATAGCCGGGTCATCGAGGTGGCGAGGACTTCTCCTTGCTCTCGGCGATCTGCACCAGCGCGCGGCCTGCCTCGCGCTGAACGGTCTCGTCGGGATCCGAGGCCGCAATCTTGAGCGCGGGAATCGCGGATTCTGCCTGGTCGCCGTACGATCCCAGGGCTGTCGCCGCTGCCTGTCTCACGGATGCCTCGGTGTCGCGCAGCGCGTCGACCAGCCCGGGAACCTCTTTGCGAGGATCGTCCCGCACGATGCCGAGATAGGTGACGGCGACCTCCCTGACGCTCGGCTCCGGATCGGTCAGCGCCGTCAGCAATGAAGGGATCACGATCTGCGGATCGAGCGAGGCGCGCTCGCGCAGCTTTCCCAGCGAGCGCAGCGCCTCGCGCCGGACGATGACCTGATCCGAGGTGAGCGCATCACGCAGCGGGGTGACTGCCGCCGCACCCATAAAGCTCAGCGCCAACCCGGCCTCCGGCGCGAAGGCCGGCTGTGCGAGCAGGGCAGCAATGTCGGGTACAAGATCGACCGCGCGAACGCCAAGGAGCGCCGCCGCCTTGAGCGCGGCCCGGCGGCGGGCGGGGTCGGTCGAGCTGTTCTGGAGCGTGCGCTGAATGATGGGGAGCGCCGCCGCGCCCCTCTGTTGCAACTCAGCCGAGGCAGCTTCAACGTCCTTCGGACTTCGGCTCACCAGATCGTCGAGCCATCGATCGTCGTTCCTGACAATCGGGATGCTCCGCACGACGACCGCGCCGCCGTGGTAATACCAGAGGGCCCCGGCAATGGTGATGAGGAGCGCGAGCAGAAAGGCGAGAAAGCGCCACACGGCGGCTATTCTAACGGTGTCGGGCTACGACCCTTCCAGCTCCTTCCTCACGGTGGCGAGCACATCGGCTGTCGGAGACGTCACTCCCCCGCCCTGTGCCATCTCCGGTTTGCCCCCGCCCTTGCCGCCATGCCGCGCCACAATCGCGCGGAGGAGCGCGCCGCAGTCGCGGGACACATCCGCCGACCTCGCCACCACCACAGCCGACGGAGCAGGTTCGGACACGAGAACCGCCAGGTAGCCAGGGCGCTCGACGATGTGGGAGGCGATCGTTTTCAAGCCGGCCGCGTCCCACCCGCTCAGCGCCGCGGCGGCGAGTTTGACCGACCCTGCGTCCTGGCTTCCGCTGGCGATCGAATCCGCTTCCTGGGCTGCAACCTTCCCCTGGTAGTCCTTCACCTGCCGGCGTAGCTCTCTTGCGTCGGCCTGCACTCGCTCGATGGCGGCCGGGAGCTCGGCCGGCGTCACCGACAAAGTGCGCACGCTGCCGGTGACGGCGTCGCGCAACAGGCGATAGCCCAGCAGCGCCCGACGGCCGCACAGGAACGTGATCCTCGTTCCGCCACGGAATCGCTCCGTGGCAGAGACCACGATGGCGCCAATCGATCCAGTGCGGGAGACGTGCGTTCCGCCGCACGCCGAGAGGTCGAAGTCCTGGATCTCGATGAGCCGCAGCGTGCCTTCCCGCTTCGGCTCCTTGCGCAGCGCCAGCGCGGCCACGTCATCGGGACCGGCGAACCGGATCGTCACCGGACGATCCTCCCAGATGACACGGTTCGCCGCCTCTTCCGCTCCGGCGATTTCGGCGCTGGTCACCTCGCGGCCGAGATCGATCGTCGAGTACTCGACACCGAGATGGAAGCTCTCGGTGCGAACGCGGAGAAGGCGATCGAAGGCGCCCGAGAGCACGTGTTGCCCGGTGTGCTGCTGCATGTGATCGAAGCGCCGATCCCAATCGATGGCGCCGTGCACGGCTGCCTGCGCGGGAGGCCGATCGACCACGTGCGCAATGCGCCCATCGTCCAGATCGATGACGTCGAGAACGCGGGCGTCGCCCAGCGATCCGGTGTCGTGGGGCTGGCCGCCGGATGACGGGTAGAAGGCGGTCTGATTGAGCACGACCGCGGGCCGGCCGTCCCGGGTCGTGGTGTCAATGACCTCGGCGTCGAACTCACGCAGGTACGGATCGAGGTAATACAACCGTTCGGTCACGGGACACTCCGGCGCAGCGCCGGATCGTCGATGCCGGCCTCGCTGAACCCCCGGGCGCGCAGCAGGCAGCTGTCGCAGTGGCCGCACGGCGCGCCGGCGGTGGTGGGATCGTAACAACTGTGGGTCAGGGCGTAATCGACGCCGAGCGCCATGCCACGGCGGATGATCTGCGCCTTCGACAGGTTGATGAGCGGTGCCAGCACGCGAAGCGACTGCCCTTCGACGCCGGCCTTTGTCGCCAGACGAGCGAGCCGCTCGAACGACTCGAGGTACTCGGGGCGACAGTCCGGATAGCCCGAGTAGTCGAGCGCGTTCACGCCGATCACGATCGTGGTCGCCGCGAGCACCTCCGCCCAGGCCATCGCCAGCGACAGGAAGACCGTGTTGCGCGCCGGCACGTAGGTCGACGGGATGTCACGGGCGTCGAGCGCACGATCCTTGGGCACGGCGCCGTCGCCGACCAGGGCGGAGCCCCGATCTTCGACAACGGAACGTCGAGCTCGAGATGGCGGCTGACGCCAAGCGCCTGTGCCACCACCCTCGCGGCCGAGACCTCGCGCGCGTGGACCTGACCGTAACGGATCGTCAGCGCATGGAGCTCGTAGCCCTCGGCCCGCGCCATGGCGCCCGCGGTGTAGGAGTCGAGACCGCCGCTGAGTAGAAGGACCGCGCGCACGCGTCACACGCCCCGGGTCTGCGCGTCCCAGATATATTTGTGTGTCTGCAGCTGCAGTCGAACGTCGAGGCGGTCCGCGAGAATCCAGGCGGCCAGCTCCTTCGGGTCGAGCACGCCATGGACCGGCGAGAACAGGACCGCGGCCGCCCGGCCGGCCAGGCCGCGCGACTCGACCACCTGGCAGGCGTACTCGTAGTCGACGCGATCCTTGATGACGAACTTGATCTCGTCGGTGTGCCGGAGCTGATCGAGATTCGCCCAGCAGGTTTTGTCCGCTTCACCACTGCCGGGGCACTTCACGTCGATCACGCGCAACACCGAGGTGGGAACCCGCTCGGCATCGATGTGGCCGCCGGTTTCGAGGAGCACCGTGTGTCCATCGGCCAGCAGCCGATCCATCAACGGATAGACGTCCTTCTGAAGGAGTGGCTCACCACCGGTGATCTCGACGACGTCGCAACCGTATCCGCGGACACGCTCGGCAATGTCGTCGAGGGACATCTTGGAGCCCTCGTGGAACGCATAAGGGGTATCGCACCAGGAGCATCGCAGATCGCAGGCGGTCAGGCGCACGAAGACGCAGGGCCGACCGACGTGAGTCGACTCCCCCTGAATCGAATGAAAGATCTCGTTGATCGTGAGCATGGGCCGCGGAGTCCACCGGGCACGCGGATCGAGGGATCCATCGCAAACGGCCGGATCTATTGTAACGTGGCCGCCCCACCCGTCGGGCTGCTCGCCATCCGCTCGCCACGCGCCTCGGGAACGGCGAGCACGTTGACGTTGCGGTCGATGTCCGCCGCCAGCGGGTCGATCTGACCGTCCCTGCCCACGACGAAAAAAGAAAAGCGCGGAGCCCGCAGCCGTTCCAGCCAGCGGGTCGCGTCCCACTGCGTGAGACCGAATCCGCGGGCGGTGTTGATGCCCGCTTCGTAGAGGATGATCGGCGCGTCTGCTTGGTCGAGCAGGCGAGTGGCCCCACGGAACACCTGGAGCTCCGCTCCCTCCACGTCGCATTTGATGAAGGCAGGGCCGCCGGCGACGTCGAGATCGTCGAGACGGCGCATTCGGCATGCAACCTTCTCTTTCTCACCGTCAGTGTGCCGCCAGTCCTCGAGGCTGGCCATCGAGTGATCGACAGGGACGAACAGCGAGGCGTCGTCATTCCGATCCGAGAGCGCGATGTCGTACAGGGTCACGTTGCCGGCGACAGCGGCGGTCTGGCGCAGGTTCGGCAGCAGCCGGGAATTCGGCTCGAAGGCCATGACGCGACCACTCGGCCCGACGAGGCGGGAGAGCAGCGCCAGATGAAGACCGATATTCGCCCCGATGTCGAGCACGAGATCGCCGTTCCGGACGGCGCGGCCCATGACCAGTTGTTCGCCGCGTTCGCGCGGAGACTCGGGCCAGGGATTGCCCTGGAGCCAGCGGAGTGAACCCGGCAGCCGCATGTCGAGGAAGACCGGCGGCCAGTCCGCAATGCTGACCGGAACGGCCTGCAGCGAAGGCACCCAGCGGGCGGCGGCGAGGCTCAGTCGCGTCCGGCCGCGCAGCGATGTTCGCAAGTACGACTGGAGTACCCGTGCGGAGAGCGATGGCGTCATGGCCACGTTACAATCCTTCGATGAGCCGAATCACCTTTTACTGGAAGCCCTCGTGCACGACCTGTCGAAACGCGAAGAGCTTCTTGGACGCCCACCACGTGGAAGTGGACGACATCGACATCAACAAGACACCGCCGGACCGGGCCTTCCTCGAGAAGCACATCGATGAAAAGCGCTTTCTCGACTTCGTCAGCACCCGTAGCCCGGTCTGGAAACAGCGGCCTCTTCCTCGATCCAAAAAGGAAGCCATCGATCTCATGGTCGAACAGCCGAATCTGATCAAGCGGCCAGTGCTGGTCAAAGGCGCCAAGGTTGTGTTCGGCTTCGACAAAGAGGCCTACGCAAAGCTCACATGAGCCGGATTCGCGTCGGCACGTCAGGGTGGAACTATCCAGGCGGACGAGGCACGTGGAACGGCGTGTTCTATCCCTCCACCGCCGGGGTGGCGAAAAGGAAGAAGTCAGGATTCGACGAGCTGGCATTCTACGCTGAGCATTTCGATACGGTCGAGGTGAACTCGAGTTTCTACGGGGTGCCTGCGCCGAACACGACGAAGAGCTGGGTAGACCGTACGCCCGCTAACTTCGAGTTCTCGCTCAAGCTCTATCAGAAATTCACCCATCCGGAGATGTTCCACCGGGCGACGGGCCAGGATCCGTCGTCGATCGACGACGCGGACATCGACGGCTTCCGCCGCGCCATCGATCCGATTGCCGAAGCCGGCAAGCTCGGCGCGTTGCTGGCGCAGTTTCCCGCCAGCTTCAAGAACGAGGCGAATGCGCGCGGCTACCTGGAGTGGCTGCTGCAGGCATTCAAGGAGTATCCGCTGGCGGTGGAGCTCCGGCATCGGAGCTTCAGCGACGATCCAGAAAACACGCTGAGGCTCCTCAGCGAACACGGCGCGGCGCTCGTGCAGATCGACGAGCCCAAGTTCCGGCTGTCGATTCGCCAGAACCTGCTTCCCAACGTGCGGACGTTCTACTACATGCGCCTGCACGGGCGGAACGCCGATCACTGGTGGAAGCACGAGAAGTCGGAGGATCGCTACAACTACCTGTACTCAGAGGATGAACTGGAACCCTTCGCCGAGGCCGCGGAAGAGGCGTCGCGGCACGTGAAGAAGGCGTATCTCTACACCAACAATCATTTCTCGGCGAAGTCGGTGGCCAATGCGGCCACGATCAAGAGCAAGCTCGGTCAGCCGCTGCCCGGCGAATATCCGGAATCGTTCGTGGAACGCTATCCGAACCTGAAGGGCCTGGTCAGGATTTTGCCGCCTCGTCCTTCAGATACGCTCGTTTGAGCACGTCCCCGCGCTGCAGCTTCGCGACGACGTCCTGACCCTTGAGGACGTGCCCGAAGACGGCGTACTTGCCGTCGAGCTCGGGCGCGGCCCGGCGCAGGATGAAAAACTGGCTGTCCGCCTCCAGCCGCTGCGAACCTGGATAGGCCATCGCCACCGCCCCGAGTACGTTGCGACGCTTCTTCGTCACTTCCGAGACGCCGATCGGCTTGCCCGATCCGCCACTCCCCCAGTACGCCTCACGGCTCACATCTCGCGTTGCCGGATCGCCGACCTGGACGAGAAAATTCGCTTCGGCCCGATGAAACCGCAGGCCGTTGTAGAAACCCTTCTTCACGAGCTCGACGATGCGCGCGACGGTCTTGGGCGCTTCTTCGGGATAGGTCTCGAACTCGATCGTCCCCTTGGCCGTCTCGAGAACGATCACCGGACCGGCGCCGGGCGACTTCTCCTGATCCGCCGCGCCCATGTGCGTTCCGATGGCCATCAGCACGATCAGACACATCGCGAGTTTCTTCAACATCGCCACTCCTCCGACCTCCGCGCTCACGCTTTGACCACCTTGCCGACCTTGGCGACTCCGAGCCTGGGACAGATGTTCACGAGCACGCACTGCGGACAAAGAGGATACACCGGGCGGCAGACGTTCTGGCCCCAGGTGACGAGATAGAGATTGATCAGCGGCCACCAGCGGCGGTTGGTCACCTTGTAGAGCGCCCGCTCGGTCTCCTCGGGCGTCCGCGTCAGCACCCAACCAAGGCGGTTGGCGATGCGATGCACGTGCGTGTCGACGCAGATATTCTCGCGGCTCCGGTGCGCGAGAATGAGCACGAGGTTGGCGGTCTTGCGTCCGACGCCTGGCAGGGTCAGCAGATCTTCCATGGTCGATGGCACCCGACCACGATATCTGGCCACGAGCTGCGCGCACGCGTGCGCGCACGTGAACGGCCTTGTTGCGGTAGAAGCTGACCGGAAAGATCAGATCTTGAATGCGCTGCACCGGCAACCGCGCCATGCTCCGCGGCGTCCGTGCAGCACGGAAGAGTCGGGCCGAGGCTGCCGCCGTGACGGCATCGCGCGTCTGCGCCGACAGCATCGTTGCGATCAGGACCTGGAACGCGCTCTCCTGCTGTTCCTTCGCGATCTTCTCGACGGCCGGCTCGTCGAGGCCATCGATCGCCTTCGCGAGGCGTCGCATCACGACCGCCACGGGGGCTCCTGACATTGGTGCGGCGCTGGTCAGCCGACCGGCGTCAACGCGTCTTCGCCGTTGACGACGGCGAGGACGTTACGGACGGCCAGGTCGGCCATCGCGGTGCGCGTCTCGCGCGTGGCGCTGCCGAGGTGCGGCGTGAGCAGGACGTTCTCGCGCGACTTGAACGCTTCATGGACGTCGGGTTCCCGCTCGTGGACGTCGAGAGCGGCGCCGGCGATCAGATGCTCGCCGAGCGCCCACTCGAGCGCTTCCTCGTCGATGACCGGACCGCGAGACGTGTTGATCAGGAACGCCGACCGCTTCATCCGCGCGAGCGCCCGGCGATCGATCAAATGACGTGTCTCGGGGCTGAGCGGCGTGTGAATCGAAACCACGTCGGAGGTCACCAGCAGCTCGTCGAGCGAGATACCGCCCGCCGGTCTGCCGCGCCGTGCCGCGAATACCGCGCTCATACCGAACGCCGGCGCCTTGGCGGCCACGGCGCGGCCGATCCGGCCGCCGCCGATGATGCCCAGCTGCTTGCCGCGGAGCTCGCTGCCGAGCATGAAATCGAGCGACCAGCCTTTCCAGCCGTCGGCGCGAATGAGGCGGTCTCCTTCGGTGACCCGCCGGGCCACGCCCAGAATCATCGCCCAGGTCAGCTCGGCGACCGCTTCGGTCAGCACATCGGGCGTGTTGGTGACGACGATGCCGCGCTGCCGGGCGGCGGGGACGTCGATGTTGTCGTAGCCCACGGCGATGTTGGCCACGACCTTCAGCGCTGCTCCGGCATCCATGATCTCACCGTCGATTCTGTCGGTGAGAACAGCGATCAGGGCGTCCTTGTCGGCAACGCGCTGCTTCAATTGCTCGCGCGGAATCCCGCCGTCGCCGTCGTGGAGATCGACGTCGCATCGCTCGGTCAGCCTGGCGAACACGGAGGAGGGAATCTTTCGGGTCAGAAGAACGCGAGGACGCATCAGTGGCCGTGACTCTCGCAGTACCCGCAGTGATTGCAGCGGACCTCTGGCTCGATCACGCACGGGCCTTCGGAGGGCTGCAGGGCGTACCGATAGTGGCTGGCGTGTGCCTTCAGCGGCCGGGTCTCGCCGTCGCGCAGGAGCGGCGTCTCGAGCCGGCCAATCGCGTCGCGGACCAGAGCGCGGAGCGCCTCTTCATCGAATGCCGGAGTCATAGCTCTGTACTCTACCGCGTCGACGATCCCGACGATCGCGGCGTCAACGGCGGCGGCCTTCTTCCCCAGGGCCTCGCCCGCCGATTTGCCCTCGAGGACCACGAGCACCTTTTCGCCGACACCGGCGCCGACCGAATCGATCGCCAGCAGGACCGTGCCGCGAGGCTGGTCGTCGAGCGTCAGCGGCTGCACCAGCAGAAGCTTCGCCCCCTCCAGCTTCCGGTTCTTTTGCGTGGCGACGACGGTTCCCACGACGCGGGCAATCTGCATGGCGGTCTACGCGCTCACGTCCCAGTAGTCCACGATGCCCACAATCGCGGCATCGGTCGGGGGCTCGGCGGGATAGAACGGAAACGCGGCTTCACGGCCGCGAACGAAGAACACGTTCTCACCCACGCCGGCGCCGACTGAATCGATCGCGACGAGGGTGCGACCGGTGGCCTCGCCGGCAGCGGTCAGCGGCTGCAGCACGAGCAGCTTCAGGCCGGTGAGATTTGTGTCTTTGATGGTCGACACCACTTCGCCGATGACGCGGGCGATCTGCACGTCACGCTTCCAGCGGCTGGACCTGCACGGTGTCGACGATACCGACGATGGCGGCGTCAACGGGACAGTCCTTCAACCCCGCCGCCATGCGGGCCGAGCTGCCGCTGACGATCAACACGGTTTCGCCGAAGCCGGCGTCGACCGTATCGATGGCCACGAGGTAACTGCCTTCTGGCTTCCCGGTGGGATCGACCGGCCTGGCGACGAGCAGCTTGTTGCTGACCAGCCGTTCGTCCTTGCGCGTCGCGACGACGGTCCCCACCACTTTGGCCAAGATCACTTCGTGGTACCGGCCGCCTTGCCGATCGGCAGCGTGTCTTCGAGGTTCGCGTGCGGCCGGGGAATGACGTGCACCGACACGAGCTCGCCGACGCGCCGCGCGGCAGCCGCGCCGGCGTCGGTCGCGGCCTTCACCGCCGCCACGTCGCCGCGGACGATTGCCGTCACGTAGCCGGCCCCGATCTTTTCCCATCCGACGAGCGTGACCTTGGCGGCCTTGACCATCGCGTCCGCCGCCTCGATCATCGCGACCAGACCCTTGGTCTCGACCATTCCGAGTGCCTCACCCATGCTTGACTCCTTATTTCAGTTCCTTGACGGCCGCCTCGATGAGGGCCGAGAGCTCGCGGTATGTTAGCCGAATTTCGCCGTCGCCATCCATCGAACCGACCCCGACTCGGCGGTCGGCGACCAGTCGCTCCGTGTCGCTGACCGGCGCCAGCACGGTCTGACAACTGGCCGGATCGCCGAGCGCCTCATCGGGCGGACAGATCGGCGCCGGTGCGGCGATCCCGTACATGCCGCGCAGCCCTTGCAGGCGCTCGACCTCCTGCCGCGACAACAGGCGTTCTCCTCCGAGCAGCCGCGCCACCAGGCTGATCTTGGCGAAGTGCTCGATCGTCTCCATCTTGTAGTACGCGGAAAAGAGATCGGCACCGACGGTCAGCGCGCCGTGATTGGCCAGCAGCATCCCGTCGTGCGCCTTGACGTATTTTCGCACTGCCTCCGGCAGCTCTTTGGTCGACGGGGTGGCGTAGTCGGCGATCGGAACGCTGCCCAGCGTGGTGACGACCTCGGCGAGCACCGCGCGATCGAGCGGAATGCCGGCGACGGCAAACCCGGTGGCGGTCGGCGGGTGGGCGTGCACGACGGCCTCGACGTCGGGACGCTGCCGGTAGACCTCGAGGTGCATCTGCATCTCGGACGAGGGATCGCGATCACCGGACAGCTTCCGGCCGTCGAGATCGGTGATGCACATCATCGCCACGTCCATGAATCCCTTGCAGACGCTCTTCGGCGTCATCAGCAGCCGGTCGTCGTCGAGCCTGGCGCTGATGTTGCCGTCGTTCGAGGCGGTGTAGCCCCGCGCGTACAAGCGGCGGCCCACCTCGACGATCTGCGCGCGCAGCGTGGCCTCGGATCGGGGACTCCGCGTCATCGGCGATTCCATGCCTCACGGCATCGTTCGGAACAGAAGAACCGCATGGCCTGACCGGAGCCGGAGGTCAGCGCCCGTGACGGGACCACGTAGGTGCCACACACCGGATCGCGGGCAAGCGGTGTTGCCGCCGGCGGGGCCTGCCGTGGCGCCGCGATCCCTGCGGCAATCCCGTGCAACAGACGACTCACGGCGCGCAGCGCGATGACGACGAGAATCAGGCCAAGGAGGACGCGGAGCATGTCATTTTCCGGTGCCGCCGCCGACATTAGGATGCGCAGCGCGCACCCCGTCGAGCGCCTGACGCGCGGCGCGGGCTTCCTCCGAATCGGGTGCGACCTTCAGTACCTTCTCCCAGACCTCCGACGCGCCATTGAGATCCTGCTTGGCGAAGGCGCGCACGATGCCGACATTCAGCAGCGTCTTGCCATGGTTCGGATCGATCGCGAGTGAGCGGTCGAACTGGGCGAGTGCCTTGTCCGGCTGGTTCATGTAGTAGTAGGCGATGCCGAGATCGGTGCTGGCGTTCACGTCCCGCGGATTGATCGTCAGCGCCGCCTCGTACCACTCCGCCGCGTCCTGAAACCGCTCGGCGTCGAAATACAGGTTGGCGAGCTGCACGCGCGTGGGCACGTCCGTCGGCGACTGTTGAGCCGTCGCTTTCAATTGCGCGGCACGAGATTCATCGAGGGTCGGCGCCGGCGCGCCGGACCCCGCCGACGGCGTTGACGCGGCCTGGGTCGGCGGCGGCGTCGCCCGAACGCCGACCGCCTGCTGGCTGCCGATGATCCAGCCCACCATCAGGCCAAAGAATGCTCCAGCCACGGCGGTCACGATCGATTCTCGAGACAAGGGATCCAATTATAATGTCCGCCTGAACCAGTCCACCAGCGCAGGCAGGACGCTCGCGTCCGCGGTCAGCATGTTGGTGCCGTGTCCGGCGTGGTTGAGCGCCAGGGTCTCGCGAGCCGAGCCGTTCGAGCCCTGCAGCTTGAGCAGATCGCGTGCCGATCGCTGCGCGTACGGGTCGTCGTCGCTGTAGACGAGGAGCACGCGGCCCGTGGTACTTCTTCATGGCGGCGTCGATCCGCAGACCGCGGTACTCGGTCGACGCGGAGAGCAACGCCATCGACTGCACGCTGGAGCTCTGCGCCGCGTCGAGCGCGGCCAGCGCTGCGCCGAGCGACGCCCCGGCCACGCCGAGCCGGTGCGGGATCACGTCGGGGCGTCCGGCGACGAACCGTCGCGCGGCGGCCAGATCCTGCTGAAACATCGCGAATTGACCGTCGGCGGGGATCGAGCCGCTCGATTCACCATGCCCCCGCAGATCGAAGGTCAGCGTCCCAATCCCTTCCGACGCCAGGCGCGAGGCCAGCGCGTCCCAGTCGCGACGCGATCGGTGGAGCATGTGCACGAGAATCACAGCGGGTCCGGCGCGCGCCGATGGCTCGTACCACGTCCCCGCAATCGTCGCCCCATCGTCGGTCCGGAACGTCACGTTGTGGCTGGCGGCAGTCGGGCCTGCCATCAGCGCCAGGGTAAGAGCGGCGACAGCAATCAGAGGGCGAACGGTCGCTCTCTGCGCGGGAGGTCGCCCGTTGCGTCCGCCGGCAACGGGCCCAGGCCGAAGCGTCAACCGGTGGTCAGAGACGACACGCCTCAAGGTACTCTCGCACGGCACGTTCGAGGCCGACGAACAGCGCGTGGCTGATGAGCGCGTGCCCGATCGACACTTCGTCGAGGTGCGGCAG
Source organism: uncultured Acidobacteriota bacterium (assembly GCA_963771415.1). GTDB lineage: Bacteria > Acidobacteriota > Vicinamibacteria > Vicinamibacterales > 2-12-FULL-66-21 > CAWAZT01. The sequence continues at coordinate 362,835 of CAVYTI010000004.1, forward strand.
CGTTTTGAAGAGAGTCAGATTGTCGAGGTCGAGATCGTGGCCGGCGTTCACGCCCAGACCGCGATCGTGTGCGGCGGCAGCAGCGGCAGAGTACTGGCGGAAGCTCCGATCGGCTTCTGCCGGACCAGCATGATAGGCGCGGGCAAATGGCTCCGTGTAGAGCTCGACCCGCCTGGCGCCTACCGAGGCCGCCCACTCGACCGCGCGTGGATCCGCCTCCACGAACAGGCTCACGCGGACACCTTGCTGCTGCAGGCCCTGCACGACGGCCCGAAGCTCGCTGAGCGGCGTGTTGATCGGCCAGCCGGCCTGACTGGTGATCTCGCCTGCCTTGACCGGAACCAGCGTGCACTGGGCCGGCCGGACCTGGTGGACCATCGCGAGCAGATCCGGGCGGGGATCGCCTTCGATGTTGAACTCGACGTCCGGACGGTCCGCGAGCAAGTGCGCGATCTCGTGCACATCGGTCGGCGTGATGTGGCGTGCATCGTGGCGCGGGTGAACAGTGATGCCGGTCACGCCTGCCTCGAGACAAACCCCTACCGCGTCGAGTACGGATGGAACCGACCCGCCCCGTGAATTGCGCAGCGTCGCCACCTTGTTGACGTTGACGCTGAGCCGCGGTCCGGCCGAAGACGAAGCCATCATCCGAGGTGCTGTCTGACGCTGTCCGCGATCTCTGCCGCCCACCCCTGGATCTCCTGCTGATCCTTTCCTTCGATCATGACGCGGAGCAGGGGCTCGGTTCCGGAGTAGCGAACCAGGAGCCGACCCTGGCCGGCCAGCTGGCGTTCGACCCGATCCATGGCGTTGGCGATCGCCGCGACGTCACGCAGCTCTTTCTTCTCGCGAACGCGAACGTTGAGGAGGACCTGGGGGTAGGCCACCATCTCCGACGCCAGATCGGCGAGCTCGCGGCCGGTGTCGGCCATCACGCGCAGCACGCTGAGCGCGGTCGCGATCCCGTCGCCGGTATAGAGATGGTCGGAGAAGATGATGTGACCCGACTGCTCGCCGCCGATCGACAGGTCCCGTTTGATCATTTCTTCCATGACGTACTTGTCGCCCACGGGGCACCGGACCAGCTCGATGTTGCTCGCCTGCAGCGCCAGCTCCAGGCCGATGTTGCTCATGACGGTCGCGACGACGCCGTTGCCCTTGAGGCGGCCCTGCGAGCGCATGTGTCGCGCGCACAACAACAGGACGGCGTCGCCGTCTACGATCCGCCCCTCGGCATCGATGAAGATCGCGCGATCGCCGTCGCCGTCGAAGGCCACGCCCATGCGAAGACGCTGCTGCCGCACCAGCGCAGCGAGACGCTCCGGATGTGTCGAGCCGCAGTCGAGATTGATGTTACGGCCGTCCGGCTCGTTGCCCATCACGGTCACGGCGTAGCCGAGAGCGGCAAACAGCTGCGGCGCGACCGTCGTGGTGGCGCCGTTGGCGGCGTCGAGACCCATCCTGAATCGCCCGAGCCGCCCCGGATTGGGCAGCGCCAACCTCGCGTGCGCCATGTAGGCGTCGGCCACCTCCGTCTTCTCCACCGACGGTGCCGCCGACGCTGGAACCTGCCAGCTCCCATCATCGACGATCGACTCGACGTGACGCTCGAGATCCTCGGTGAACTTTTCACCGCGGCCCGAGAAGACCTTGATGCCGTTGTCCTCGAAGGGATTGTGCGAGGCGCTGATCACGAGCCCGGCGTCAAAGCCCATGGCACGCGTCACATAGGCGATGGCGGGGGTCGGGATGACGCCGGCGGTCGTGACCGCCGCTCCTTCGGAGTGGACGCCCCGTCCGAGCTCACGTTCGATCCACTCACCGGATTCTCGAGTGTCGCGGCCGATCAGGAAGCGGAGCGGACGCCGAGCCCGGCCGCTGGCGCCGCCAGTCGACGAGCGCATCGCCCGCACCAGCGCGGCACCCAGCCGTGCCACCGTTTCGTGGTCGAGCGGATACTCGCCAGCCTTGCCCCGAACGCCATCCGTACCAAAAAGACGCGACATAAAATGAGGCTGAACGTACCAGTAGTGGGGGCGGCCGCTCCAGCCGGGCTACCTGATCGTAACCACGGCGACGGCAGGTTCGATGGACGTGACGCCGAAATTTTCGGCCGGGTCGACCTGGACCCGAAGATTGTACCGGCCGGCTCCGAGGCCGGCAAGGTCCACGAAGGCGCGAACGGCGTCCGGCGGAAGCGCGCTCAGCGAGTCGCGGGCGCCGCGAACCGCCACGCGCACCACCGATGGCGACACCCGCGCCCGCAGATCGGCCCCAAGATTTCTCCACCTGACCGGCACGTTGGGCAGCTGACGCTCCACAGGGGCCGGCGCGATCTCCGCAATCACGGTCGCCGTTTGAGGCTGCACGAGTCGTACCGACACGTCGGGAACGCCGACGGTCACGATGTCCCGCACCCTGGTTCGCGCGCCGTCGACCGAGACCGGCTCGGTCGTCGCCTCCGTGATCTGCTTCACCCGTGTGTCGGGCCCGACGATCTCCACCGTCGCGGGCTCTGACGACACCCGACCGACCACGAATCCCGCCGCCGGTTCCCCTTCCAGGGCGGGCTTGACCAGCACCGTCCGCCTGCTCGAGCGCTCCAGCTCGAGCCCCAGCGTAGCCGGCACGACCTGCGCGACCTCCACGCCGAACGGGGCGCGCACTTCGTCGTTGCGGATGTGGAACAGCCTGGAGCCGGCGCGCGCACTCTCGAGGTCGAGCACGGCGACGATCTCCCCTGGCTGCAGCCGGCTCAGGAGCGCCGACGAGCCCCGTACCCGCACGTCCACGTTGTCCGGCGCGTTGCCGACGATCTCGAGCGTCGACGGAATGTTTCTGAACTCGAGCGGAACGCGCAGGCTGCGCTCGACGACATGCTCGCCGGCAACGGTCAGCCACAGCACCACTGCCAACGCGATCGCCAGAACCTTCAGCCCCAGATGACGAAACAGTCGGTGCCGCATCAGGCGTCTTCGGTCGCCAGGGCGCGACCGCGCCGAAGAACGATCAGGTTGCGAAGGCGCTCGCGCAGCTGGTCCGGCGACAAGGCCCGCTCGATTTCACCGTTGAGGGCAATCGAGATCTGACCGGTTTCCTCGGAAATGACGATGGCCGCGGCGTCGCTTTCCTCCGTCAGCCCGATGGCCGCCCGATGCCGTGTGCCGAGATCGCGACTGAGACGCGGATTGACCGTCAGCGGCAGGAAGCACGCCGCCGCCGCGACCCGCCCCTCCTGCAGAATCACCGCGCCGTCGTGCAGGGGGGACGCGGTCTGAAAAATCGTGACCAGGAGATCGTAGGTCAGTGTCGCGTCGAGCGGGATGCCGCTCTCGATGTAGTTGCGCAGGCCGATTTCCCGCTCGATGACGAGAATGCCGCCGACCCGTTGCCCCGACAGGGCGGCCGCGGCCACGACGACCTCCTCGATCGTCTCGTTGGCGGCGGCCTGGCGATAGAAATACCTGAAGAACGGCGCCTGGCCGAAGTGCGCGAGGGCACGACGGATGTCGGACTGGAAGATGACGATGGCGGCGAACGCAACGTAGAACAGCATGTTCCGTACGAGCCAGTTCAGCGTCTGCAGCGGCGCCAGCTGCGAGAAGTAGAACAGCAGCACGACCAGCAGCGAGCCAACCGCCATCTGCACCGCCCGCGTGCCTCTAATGAGTTTCAGGAACTCGTAGATCAGCAGCGACACCGCGGCGATGTCGAGCAGGTCCCACCAGCCGACGGGTGGTCGACGCAGGACATTGGCCAGGTAGTCGGACATGCAGGGGTAGCTTAACCCAAGGTGCTGAGGGTGCTAAGGGTGCTGGGGGGTGCTAAGGGTGCCGGTGCTAAGGGTGCTGGGGGTGCTAAGGGTGCCGGTGCTAAGGGTGCTCAGGGTGCTCAGGGTGCTTCAGCCACTTTGGAAGTTGGAAGTTTGGAAGTTGGGAACTACTCATGTCCCCGAACGCCTTGATCTCGATCGACCGCAGGCTGGCCCGCGGATCGCAGGCGATCGCTGACTCGGGCCACGTCCACCATCGCCGGCACATTGTGGACGCGCACGATGTGAGCGCCGAAGAGAATGCTGGCCGCTACTGCCGCCGCCGTGCCCCATTCGCGCTGGTCGGCGGGACGTTCACCCAGCGCCGCCTTGAGAAACGATTTGCGCGACGCTCCGCAGAGCACCGGTCGATCGAGCGCGGCGATTTCGTCCAGCCCGGCGAGGACCTCGTAGCTGTGGTCGGCGCGCTTCGCGAAGCCCAACCCGGGATCGACGAGGATGGCCTCTCGCCGCACACCGGCCCGATCCGCACGGGCGAGAGCCTCCTCCAGCTCCGCCGCCACCTCACGTGACGGCGTCCCGTAGACCGCCCGCTCGTACATGTCTCGAGAGCGCCCGCGGTTGTGCATCAGGACCAGCGCCGCGCCGGTCTGGGCGGCAATAGCGCCCAGCTCACTGTCGTACTGGAGGCCGCTGACGTCGTTGATGACGACCGCGCCCCGCGCGACCGCCTCACGCGCCACCGCCGCCTTGTAGGTGTCGATCGAAAGCGGAATTGAGGTAGCCAAGGCCAGCCGCTCGATGACAGGCAGGACGCGCCGCATCTCTTCGTCAGCCGGCAGGGGCTCGGCGCCGGGGCGGGTCGACTCTCCGCCGACGTCGATGAGGTCGGCCCCATCGGCCGCCATCTGCACTCCCGCGGCAACCGCTCGCTCGACATCGAAATGGATCCCGCCGTCGGCAAACGAATCAGGGGTGACATTGAGGATCCCCATGACCAGCGTGCGCGAGCCGAGCTCCAGGGGCGGCCGTTGCGGAAGGGGAATGGAGTAGAGGCGACGGGGGGCGATCAAAGGCGTTCGGGCTGCGGGAAGTGCGAACGCTTCTCGGAATGCGCAGGGTGCGGGTGGCGCGTCGGGCGCCCCGTTGGCACCCCACACACCGCACGCCCCTTGCGCACGTCGGCTATTCCTGGGTCAGCGGCTTGTTGAGCGGCTGCAGCGGCGGCACGATCGTCGGTCGCTCCTTGGCGGCCTTCCGCGTGCCATCCTCGTTCGCAGCCACCGGTGGCGCTGCGGTCTTGACGTCCTCGAGCGGCAGGCCGGCAATGATGCTTCGGACCTGATCGCCGTCGAGTACTTCGCGTGCGAGCAGCTGCTCAGCAAGCCGATCCAACGCCGGGCGGTGCGCCTCGAGCATCTCCTTGGCGCGCTCGTAGTTCATCGTCACGAAGCGCTTGATCTCGTGGTCGATCCGGATCGCCGTGTCCTCGCTGTAGTCCTGATGCTGGGCGATCTCGCGGCCGAGGAAGATCTGCTCTTCCTTCTTGCCGAAGGTGAGTGGCCCCATGGCGTCGCTCATGCCCCACTCGCAGACCATCTTGCGGGCCAGCTCGGTGGACCGCTCGAGATCGTTGCCCGCGCCGGTGGTCATCCCACCGTTGGTCAGCTCCTCGGCGAGACGGCCGCCGAGCAGAATCGCGATCTGATCGTTGAGATAGTCGCGGGTGTAGTTGAACTTGTCCCCTTCGGGCAGCTGCATCGTCACGCCGAGCGCCATGCCCCGCGGGATGATGGTGACCTTGTGGATTGGATCGGCATGCGGGAGCACCACCGCAAGCAGCGCGTGCCCGGCCTCGTGGATCGCCGTGACCTTCTTCTCCTCTTCGGAGATGATCATCGACCGGCGCTCCGTTCCCATCAGGACCTTGTCCTTGGCGAACTCGAAGTCGCTCATCCGAACGACCTTCTGGTTGTACCGCGCGGCGTTGAGCGCCGCCTCGTTTACCAGATTCGCCAGGTCCGCTCCGGAGAAGCCCGACGAGCCGCGTGCCAGCACATGGATGTTGACATCGTCGGACAGGGGAATCTTCTTGGTGTGGACGGCGAGGATGCCTTCGCGTCCCTTGACGTCGGGACGATTGACGACAATGCGGCGATCGAACCGGCCGGGACGGAGCAGCGCCGGGTCGAGAACGTCAGGACGATTGGTCGCGGCGACGAGGATGACGCCTTCGTTCGACTCGAAGCCGTCCATCTCCACCAGCAGCTGATTCAGCGTCTGCTCGCGTTCGTCGTGCCCGCCGCCGAGACCGGCGCCGCGATGGCGTCCGACCGCGTCGATCTCATCGATGAAGACGATACACGGGGCGTTCTTCTTGCCCTGCTCGAACAGATCGCGAACGCGCGAGGCGCCGACGCCAACGAACATCTCGACGAAGTCCGACCCGCTGATCGAGAAAAACGGGACATTCGCTTCGCCGGCGACGGCGCGCGCGAGCAGCGTCTTGCCCGTTCCCGGGGGGCCCATGAGCAGCACGCCCTTGGGAATGCGGCCGCCGAGCTTCTGGAATTTCTGCGGTTCCTTGAGGAACTCGATGATTTCGAGCAGCTCCTCCTTCGCCTCGTCAACGCCGGCGACGTCCTTGAACGTCACCTTCTTCTGCGAGCTGGAGGAGAGCTTCGCCCGGCTCTTGCCGAACGAGAGCGCCTTGTTCCCGCCGCTCTGCATCTGCCGCATGATGAACAGCCAGAAGCCGATCATCAGCAGAATGGGAGCCCACGAATAGAGAAGCGTGGCCCAGGGACTGGTGGTTTCCGGCTTGGCCGTAATCTGGATGTTCTTGCCTTCGAGCTTGTTGGCCAGACCCTCGGTACTGGGGTGGCGCGTAGAGGCGGAACTTCTGGCTGCCGTCGCCGCTGACGGAGTTGTTCAACGAGCCGGTAATCTCGTTGCCCGTCATCGTGACCTGCGCGACTTCCCCGTTGTCGACGTGCTTCATGAACTGCGAAAACGTCATCGACGTTTCGTTGCGCTGCAAGCCCGTCGAAAACTGCCAGATGAGGACCCCGACGACGATGAGGACCATCCAGAACAGCAAGCTCTTGAGGGTCGAATTCAACCTGGACCTCCTAAACGCTTGACTTTCAAGAGTATCACGCCTTGTGAAGGGTCGAGGACTCGAAAACCCTCCGCCACCGACTGTCCGACGACCCAGACAATCCGATCCTGCCCGTCGACGACGAGCGGCAGGGTGTCCCGGTCGAGCCGCGGTACCTTTCTATCGACCAGAAAGTCCTGCAGCTTGCGAGTGCCAGGGGCACCAATTGGCTGAAATCGGTCGCCTGGACGCCGGTTTCTGACTTCGAGGGGCAGGCTGAGCGCGCCGGCCGCGACCACAACCTCGGGCCCGCGGGCCGTCAACCGCCCGGGCTCGACCGCACTCGACCCCACCGCTTCGGCTCGAATGGCCCAGCCGTGAGGTGCCGATTCCACCTCTCCTGGAATAGACAACGAAAAGGTGAAAGAGTTCGCCTCGGCGGCGCGCGCCACCGCCCCCGACCGCAGCACGATCGACCTGCCCCGACGCTCGGCGTGCTGGCCGGGCAGGCTCAGAAACGCACCGTCTCGACCTTCGGCCGCCAGATCCAGCAGCCGACGGACATGATCGAAGCTGATGGGACGTGTGCCAGCCAGGCGACTCAGCACGTCGTGTGCCACGCGCGACGCGAGCGCGGGATGAATCGATCTGAGCGCCGGAATGTCAATCTGAAGGCGTTCCTCGAAGTCCCCGTCACTGGTTAAGACGATCTCTCGAGCCTTTTCGATTGCTTCACGGCGAAGAAAGTCTTCGTCCTGCTGCGCGAGAAACGCCTCGCGTGCGAGCACATCTGTGATCCCTGACGAAAAACGTGATTCGAGCTGCGGCAGCAATTCGTGCCGAATCCGATTGCGGAGAAGCGCGACATCGGCGTTCGAGGCATCTTCACGAAAGCCTTCGGACTGGTCGGCGAGGTAACGGCGCACCTCGGCGCGTCGCACATCCAGCAGAGGTCGAATGACGTGCCCGGCTCTCGGCCGAATCGCGCCCAGCCCGCGCGTGCCCGACCCGCGCACCAGCCGCAACAGGAGGGTCTCGGCCTGGTCGTCCGCGGTGTGGGCCGTGGCAATGGCCTCGGCTGAGAGCTGAACGCGGGCGTCCTCCAGAAAGGCATACCGGGCCTGCCGGGCGGCATCCTCGATCGATCGCCGTTCGCGCTTCGCCAGCGCCGCGGTGTCCACACGGCTGCTGACGAACGGGATCCCGAGGCGACCGGCCAGTCGCTCACAGAACGCGAGGTCCTCGTCGGCAGCCTCGCCACGCAGGCCGTGGTGCAGGTGCGCCGCTCCGGCCACGATCACCTCGCCACGCTCCTCCAACTCGCGAAACAGAAACAGCATCGCCACCGAATCGGCTCCGCCGGAGAGCGCCACGAGCACACGGGCACCGGGCGAGACGAGAGTGTCTCGACGAAGCGCCCGGACGACGCCATCGCAGAGGGACATGATTCGGGTCAACGCCAACGGCCGTCGTCCCATGCCGAAGCGATCGGCAGAGGACCGTTCACGATTGGCGGGTGCAGCGAAGGAAAAAGTGGTGCCGGTGCAGGGACTTGAACCCCGGACAACGCGGATATGAGCCGCGTGCTCTAACCAACTGAGCTACACCGGCGGGAAACGGTAATTATATCCGAGGATCGAGGCCAGGTCCGGCCCAGACGATCGGACCTCGAACATCGACCCTCGGACCTCCGTCCTCGGCCCTGGTCATCCCTCGACAAGCACAGCGGCGAGCAGCGGGATCATGATCTCGTGATGACCGATCAGCGAATATCCCTTGCCGATGCCGGCCACCGGGCGGGCGACCACGTTGGTCTGCGGTCGGTACATGCGCATGAAATCCAGGTTCACGGTGGTCAGGCCATCGAGCGATCGTCCCTGGTTACGCGCCAGGGCGACGGCCTTGAGGAACACTTCGGGGAGGATGACGGCGGAACCGCAGTTCAGATACACACCTTCCGACAGGCGACCGACGTTCGAGCAGAAGAAGCGGAAATCCCGGAGACTGCCCTCGCCGATCGCCGCACCGGAGGCGTCGGGATGCATGTGGATGATGTCGGTGCCAAGCGCGACGTGGACGGTCAGCGGCAGCCCCAACCGCGCCGCGGCGGCGGTGACGCTGACCCTGGCGTGCGGCGGTGGCGTGGCGCGCAGGTAGTCGCACACCGATTGGCCGAGACCCGACCCGTGGGCCACTCCCTCGTTAATCGCGCGATTGAGCAGTCGGCCGGTTTCCTCGGCCATGCCGAATCGCCCCGGACCGAGCGCCTCGTCGACGTCCTCTGACGTCGCTCCCGACAGCGCGAGCTCGAAATCATGAATCAGGCCGGCGCCGTTGGTTGCGAGCGCCGAGACGAACCCACGCTCCATCAAATCGACCAGCACCGGCGAAAGCCCGGTCTTCAAGACATGCGCGCCAAAGCCCCAGAGGATGCCGCGATCCCGCTCGCGCGCCCGGCGGATCGCCGCCACCACCGCCTTGAAGTCGGCGCTCGCCAGGATCGAGGGCATCGAGGCGAGCAGCCCTTTCAGACCCGCGCCCGGCGCGTACGGCTGCGCGAAGTCTTCGACCCTGGCCTTGCTCTGCCGGGAGGCGAGCGGATAGGTGCGGACGCCGGAGAGATCGAAGTCGTCGTAGGTGAACTTCACGGGAGGAATATATGCCACGGAGCGGCGTTCGGCGCCGCCTACATTATTAGCATCGCGTCGCCGTAGCTGTAGAACCGGTAGCGCTCCTCGATCGCCTGTCGATATGCGGCGAGTACCCGCTCACGCCCGGCAAACGCTGCCACGAGCATGAAGAGCGACGATTTCGGCAGGTGAAAGTTGCTCACCAGACCGTCGATGACGTTGAAAGTAAAGCCGGGATGGATGAAGACGGTCGCCTCGGCCTGGCGGGCGGTGACCCGGCCGTCCGCGTGGCGCGCCGCGTCTTCCAGCGCTCGTGTCGTCGTAGTCCCAATCGCGATGACGCGGCCGCCGGCCGCGCGCGTCTGGTCGATCGCGTCGGCGGTCTCAGCCGGAATGGCATAGGCCTCGGGGTCCACGACGTGTTCCGCGATGTTGTCGGAGCGCACCGGCTTGAACGTGCCGTAGCCGACGTGCAGGGTGAGCGTCACGCGACGAACGCCCGGCGCGATCGAGGCCCTCGAGCAACGCCTCGTCAAAGTGGAGCCCGGCGGTCGGCGCCGCCACCGATCCGCGCGGCCGCGCGAAGATCGTCTGGTAACGGTCGCGGTCGGCGGCCGCATCGGGCCGGTGAATGTACGGCGGTAACGGGACGTGCCCGATCGCGTCCACCCGTGCGTCCACCTCGTCGTCCCCGTCGGTCCACAACCGGACTTGCCGCCGGCCGAAGAACTGCCGCTCGAGAATCTCGCCGTTCAACCCCGGCTCGAATCGCATCCGCGCTCCTGGCCTGAGCTTCTGGCCCGGGTGGACGAGCGCGGACCAGATCTGTTCGCGCGGCGTTGCCGGCCCTTCTCTTGCGAGCAACAGGCACTCGACCGCGCCGCCGCTCGGCACGCGGCGTCCGATCAGCCTCGCCGGGAAAACGCGCGTATCGTTGGCGACGAGCAGGTCGCCCGCACGAAGGAACGCTGGCAGATCGCGAATCCGGGCGTGAGCGATCGAGCCGGTCTCCCGATTCAACACGAGCAGCCTCGACTCGCCGCGGGGCGCGGCGGTCTGCGCAATCAACTCTTCGGGCAGATGGAAGTCGAAGTCGTCGCGGGTCACTCGGATCGCCGTTCTCGCCAGGATTCGTCCGTCAGATCAGCCGTCTTCCGACCCAGAGGATCACCAGCAGCGGCAGGAGCGCGAGGCCCATGAGCACGAGCGCACACAACGTCAGGAACAACCAGTCGCCGGCCGACGCCCGGGTACCGGACGCGAGTGCCGCTCGAGCAGCGCCAGGTTCCAGTCGTTCGCCTTCCAGGCAAAGTCGAAGACGTCGCCGACGACCGGGACGGCGCCGATTCCTGCGTCGACCAGCGCATTGATCACCATGCGCGCGAGCACAGGCTTGGGCACCCGCTGCCGGGTGGCCTGCCAGATCAGCAGCAGCGCGAGGACCGGCGTCGCCATGTCGCCGATCCCGGGAATGAGTCCAATGATCGGATCGATGCCGAAGGTCAGTCGCGTGCCCGGCACGCGAAACGCGCTGTCGAACAGCACTGACAAGCGACGCAGAGTCTCGGTTTTCACCAGCCCTGATTGTAGTGCGCCGTCGGAGCCGGCGGTTGCATCACGGTGGAACGCGCACATGAGGTTTGCGTTCCGGCAATCCGCGTGGTACCAACTCTGGTGCCCAACCGTTCAATGCGAGTCTGGCCGGGGACTCCCTACCCACTCGGTGCCACCTGGGATGGCGTCGGCGTCAACTTCGCGCTGTTCTCCGAACATGCGACTCGCATAGAGTTGTGCCTGTTCGATACGCCCGAGGCGGAAACCGAGTCGTTGATGATTCCGCTGACCGAGCAGACCGACATGGTCTGGCACGGTTATCTGCCCGACGTCAGGCCCGGCCAGTTGTATGGCTACCGTGTGCACGGTCCGTTCGTCCCCACTCAGGGCCATCGCTTCAATCCATACAAGATCCTGATGGATCCCTACGCGAAGGTCGTGGGACGTACGGCCGACTGGCACGAATCGTTGTTTGGGTTCCGCACCGGCGAGGACGACACGACCCTCAACGACCAGGACAGCGCCGCGCACGCGCCGCTTGCCGCGGTCGTCGATACGGCGTTCACGTGGGGAGAGGACCGTCCGCGCCGCACGCCGTGGCACGAGACGCTCATCTACGAGCTGCACGTCGGCGGCTTCACGGCGCAACACCCCGACGTGGCGGAGGCGCTGCGCGGCACCTATCTCGGTCTGGCCACCGAGCCGGCGATCCGGCATCTCACCTCCCTCGGTGTGACCGCCGTCGAGCTCATGCCGGTGCATCAGCATCTCGACGACTGGCATCTGGTCAAAGCCGGCCTGAAGAACTACTGGGGCTACAACACGCTCTCCTACTTCGCGCCCGACGTGCGCTACGCGGTGTCCGCGTCACCACTGGAATGCGTGCGCGAGTTCAAGACGATGGTGCGGGCGCTGCACTCGGCCGGCCTCGAAGTCATCCTCGACGTCGTCTACAACCACACCGCGGAGGGCAACCATCTCGGACCAACCGTCTCGTTACGCGGCATCGACAACACGTCGTACTATCGGTTGCAGCCGCACGCGCGGCGCTATTACGAGGACTTCACCGGCTGCGGCAACACGCTGAACATGCGCAGCCCGCGCGTGCTGCAGTTGATCATGGACAGCCTCCGCTACTGGGTGATGGAGATGCACGTCGACGGATTCCGCTTCGATTTGGCGAGCGCCCTGGCTCGTGAGTTGCATGCTGTGGACAAGCTCGGCGCGTTCTTTGACATCATCCATCAGGATCCGGTGTTGTCGCAGGTGAAGCTCATCGCTGAGCCGTGGGATCTGGGTGAAGGCGGGTATCAGGTCGGCAATTTTCCCACGAAATGGACCGAGTGGAACGGCAAGTATCGGGACACGATACGGAGTTTCTGGCGGGGCGATGGCGGCGGCGTGTCGGAGTTCGCCACGCGCCTGTCGGGCAGCAGCGACCTTTACGCGCAGAGCGGGCGGCGGCCGTACGCGAGCATCAACTTCATCACCGCACACGACGGGTTCACGCTGGCGGATCTCGTCAGCTTCAACGACAAGCACAACGAAGCGAATGGCGAGCACAACGCGGACGGCGAGAACCACAATCGCAGCTGGAACTGCGGGGCGGAAGGGCCGACCAACGACCGGCGGATTCTCGATCTGCGGGCGCGGCAGCAGCGGAATCTGTTCACCACGTTGATGTTCTCGGTCGGCGTGCCGATGATCAGCGGCGGGGACGAACTGAGCCGGTCGCAGCAAGGGAACAACAACGCTTACTGCCAGAACAACGAGATCAGCTGGCTCGACTGGAATCTGACACCCGCGCGCCTGGAGTTCCTCGAGTTCGCGCAGCGGGTGATTCGCATCTGGCGGGATCATCCGGTGTTCCGGCGGCGTAAATTTTTCCAGGGTCGACGGATCCGCGGCGCGGAGGTGCAGGACATCGCCTGGCTCGATCCGACCGGCGCCGAGATGACCGACGAGATGTGGAATTCTCCCGATGTGCGGGTGCTGGGCGTGCGATTGAACGGCGACGCGATTCAGGAGATCAACGAGCGCGGCGAACGGATCGTCGACGATACGTTTCTGGTGATGTTCAACGCCGGCTCGTCGCCGACGCCGTTCGTGATTCCGACGATCGCCCCTGTCGGCAGGTGGGAAACTTTGCTCGACACCGCCGATCCGTGGCAGGCGCCACGGCGGTTTCGCGCCCGCGAGCGTTACGACCTGCAGGCGCGATCGATGGCGGTGTTGCGGCTCAGCAACCGGCTGCACGATCGACGGCGGGTGTCGGACTGGGGTCCCCAGGGCGTTCTGTGAGTCGTCGTCGACTGGGGATCCAGGCTGACGGCACCCGCTGGTGAATGAGTCGATGGCGAAACGACCGCAAGCTCCGACGGCTGACCCGCTGCCGGCCAGCGGAATCCCGACCGCGTCCGCGGCGCGGGTCCCGCGTCGGGTCGTCGTCGAATCGATCGACCCGGAAGTGAACGGCGGGCGTTTCCCGATCAAGCGAACGGTCGGCGAACCGGTTGTGGTCGAAGCGGACATCTATGCGGATGGCCACGACGTGGTTGCCGCCGCCGTGCTGTGGCGGATGCAAGGCCAGCGCAACTGGCATGAGGTGCCGATGCGCGCGCTCGGCAACGATCGATGGATCGGCCGGTTCGAGGTCGACGAGCTCGGCACCTACGAATATACCGTCGAGGGCTGGATCGATTGGTTCGCGACGTGGCGACAGGACCTCGCGAAGAAGGCCGCGGCTGAGCAGGACGTGTCGAGCGAACTCCTCGAGGGAGCGGCGCTGCTGCGCGCGGCGAGCGATCGCGTCCTCGATCTTCACGATCGGGATGCCTTGCTGGACGCGGCGAGCGTCTTCGAGCGCGCCAGCGTCAGCCAGGTCGAGCGGGTGACCGCGGCGCTTTCACCGGAACTGACCTTACGACTCGGGGCCGCGGCCGACCGCAGCGACGCGACTCGGTACGAGCCCGTCCTGCCGGTGCTCGTGGAACGCGAACGCGCGCGGTTTGGCGCCTGGTATGAGATGTTCCCGCGCTCGGCGGGTTCCGATCCAACCCGCAGCGCCACCTTCGACGAAGCCGCCGCCCGACTGCCCTACGTCGCGTCGATGGGATTCGACGTGCTCTATCTGCCGCCGATCCATCCGATCGGCCGAAGCTTCCGCAAGGGTCCCAACAACGCTGTCGATTCGCGGCCCGAGCATCCAGGAAGCCCCTGGGCGATTGGCTCCGCCGAGGGTGGCCATACGGCCATCGAGCCCGGGCTCGGCACGTTGGCGGACTTCGAACGCTTTGTCGAGGCCGCCAGACGCCATCATCTCGAGATCGCCCTCGACATCGCGTTTCAGGCATCGCCGGATCATCCGTATGTCAGGCAACATCCGGAGTGGTTCCGTCACCGGCCCGACGGCACGATCAAGTACGCCGAAAACCCGCCGAAGAAGTATCAGGACATCTACCCGTTCGACTTCGAGTCGGCCGACTGGGCGTCGCTGTGGCGCGAGCTGACCTCCGTCTTCACGTTCTGGATCGGTCACGGGGTCAGGATTTTTCGCGTCGACAACCCGCACACCAAGCCGTTCGCGTTCTGGCAGCAGGCCTTTGCCCACATCAGGAGGCAGTGGCCCGACGTGATTTTCCTGTCGGAAGCGTTCACACGGCCGAAGATCATGCGCCGACTGGCCAAGCTCGGGTTCTCGCAGTCCTACACGTATTTCACGTGGCGGAACAGCAAGGCCGACTTGACCGCGTACTTCACCGAGCTGACCCAGACGCCGGTGCGCGAATACCTACGGCCCAACCTGTTCGCCAACACCCCGGACATCCTGCACGAATACCTGCAGCGCGGAGGAAAGCCGGCCTTCCAGGTGCGCCTGATTCTCGCCGCTACGCTCGGCGCGAGCTACGGCATCTACAGCGGTTTCGAGCTGTTCGAGAACGTACCGGTCCGGGCTGGCAGCGAGGAGTACCTCGATTCGGAGAAATACCAGATTCGACCGCGAGTTTTCGACACGGCCGACAGCCTGGCGGAGCTGATCGCCAGGGTCAATGCCATCCGGCAGGCGCATCGCGCCCTGCAGTCGGATTGGACGCTGGCATTTCACCCGACCGACAACGATCAGCTGATCTGCTACAGCAAGGGCACCGCCGAGGGCAACGACCTCGTGCTGGTGGTCGTCAACCTCGACCCGTTCAACATGCAGCACGGCTTCATTGAGCTTCCGAACGTCTCGCCTTCGCAGACGATCGACGCCTTCGATCTGCTCTCGGGCGAGCGCTACTACTGGCGCGGCGAACGGGCCTACGTCCGGCTGGATCCGCAGCACCGGGTGGCGCACATCCTGGAGCTGCGCTGGTGAGTCGCTGACGGGGCCAGAGGGCCTCGTCCGGCCGCCCGCCGATCACCACACCTCACGATCATGTCCGATCCTCTCTGGTACAAAGACGCGGTCATCTACGAAGCGCACGTCCGTGCGTTCTTCGACAGCAACAACGACGGCATCGGCGACTTTCCCGGTCTGACCAGCCGGCTCGACTACCTGCAGAGCGTCGGCATCAACTGCCTGTGGCTGCTGCCCTTCTATCCGTCGCCGCTGCGAGACGACGGCTATGACATCGCGGATTACGAGGGGATCCATCCCAGCTACGGGACGCTGCAGGATTTCGATCGCTTCATGGAAGAGGCGCACAAGCGCGACATCCGGGTGATCACCGAGCTGGTCATCAATCACACCTCGGATCAACATCCCTGGTTCCAGGCCGCACTGCGCGCGCCGGCCGGATCGCCCGAGCGCGACTTCTACGTGTGGAGCGACAGCAAGCAGCGCTATCAGGGTGTGCGCATCATCTTCACCGACTCGGAGACCTCCAACTGGTCGTGGGACGACACCGCCAAGGCCTACTACTGGCACCGGTTCTTCCATCATCAGCCCGATCTGAACTTCGACAACCCGCGAGTCCTCGAGGCGGTCATCCGCGTCATGCAGTTCTGGCTCGATCGCGGCGTCGACGGTCTGCGGCTCGACGCGGTGCCCTACCTGATCGAGCGTGAGGGCACGATCTGCGAGAACCTCTGGGAGACGCACGAGATCCTCAAGTCGATCCGGCGGGCGCTCGACGCGCGCTATCCGGATCGCATGCTGATCGCCGAGGCGAATCAGTGGCCCGCCGACGTCAGGCCCTACTTCGGCGACGGCGACGAATGCCACATGGCGTTCCACTTCCCGCTGATGCCGCGCATGTTCATGGCCGTCCGCCAGGAGGATCGACATCCCATCACCGAGATCCTGCGGCAGACCCCGGACATTCCGGAGAACTGTCAATGGGGCCTGTTCCTGCGCAACCACGACGAGCTGACGCTCGAAATGGTGACCGACGAGGAACGCGACTACATGTACCAGTCCTACGGTGCCGATCCCCAGATGCGGATCAACGTCGGCATCCGCCGCCGGCTGGCGCCGCTCATGGAGAACAGCCGCCGGCGCATCGAGCTGATGAACTCCCTGCTCTTCTCATTTCCGGGGACGCCGGTGATCTACTACGGCGACGAGATCGGCATGGGGGACAACATCTACCTCGGCGATCGCAACGGCGTGCGGACGCCGATGCAGTGGACCAGCGACCGCAACGCCGGATTCTCGCGCGCCGATCCGGCGCGCCTCTATGCCGCGCCGATCATGGATCCGGTCTACGGCTATCAGGCGGTGAACGTGGAAGCGCAGGAGCGATCCGCCTATTCGATGCTGCACTGGATGAAACGGCTGATCGGCCTGCGCAAACAGTTCAAGGTCTTCGGACGCGGCACGCTGGAGTTCCTGCCGACACAGAATCGCAAGGTGATCGCTTACCTCCGGCGCTACGACAGCGAGCTGGTCCTCTGCATCTCGAATCTGGCGCGGACGCTGCAACCGGTCACGCTCGATCTGTCGGCATACGCCGGCATGACGCCGGTGGAGATGCTCGGCCTGACGGAGTTCCCGCGCATCGGTGATCAGCCGTACTTCCTGACGCTGGCGCCGTATCACTCCTGCTGGTTCAGCCTGCAGCAGTCGCCGACGCCGCCGATTGCCGCCCGGCTCGCGCCCGAGGCGACACCGTCGCCAGATGCGCTTCCGGCATTCTTCATGGGCGTCTCGTGGGAGACGCTGCTCGAAGGCAACGTGCGGACGCTGATCGAACGTGAGGCGCTGGCGCCGTTCCTGCTCCGTCAACGGTGGTTCGCCGGTAAGGCCCGCCAGCTTCAGTCCGCACGCTTCGTCGACTGGGGCCTGCTCCGCCGCGGCGACTACCCCATGTTTCTGACGATTGTCGAGGCCGAGTACAAGGACGGTCGGGAACGCTACGTCATCCCGCTGACGATCCTTTCCAATGACTCGGCCACGCGCCTGATGACCGACACTCCGTCCGCCTCGCTGGCGCGTGTCACCGGTGCCCGCAAGGGGGTGATCGCCGATGGCAGCGTCGACGACGAGTTCGCCGTCGCGATTCTGCACGCACTCGAACAGGAACAGGTGGTACGAACCAAGCGCGGTCACATTCAGCCGCATCGCACGCCGGTCTTCGAGGCTCTTCGTGGAGAGGGCGCGCTGGCGCCCCATCGCCTCGCGCTCGAACAGAGCAACACGTCGATCACGTTCGGCGGCCGTCTCATCGCCAAGGTGTTCCGGCGCGTCGAAGCGGGGCCGAATCCAGACGTCGAGATCGGCGAGCACCTCACGACCAGCACGGACTTCCGGCGGGCGCCGCGCGTGGCCGGCGCGTTCGAATACCGCCCGACCGGTGAGCCGTCCGCGCACCTGGCCGTCTTTCACGAGCTCGTCCCGAGCCAGGCCGATGGCTGGAATCACGCGCTCGCAGAACTCGAACGGTTCTTTGAAGCGGTGGAAGGACACGGGGAGCCGCCCGATGATGTCGCGGGCACCGCGCACGTGCTGGAGCTCTCGGCAACATCGACGCCCACGATCGTGTGCGAGGTCGCCGGAGTGTTCATCGACACCGCCCGGACGCTCGGCCGCCGCACGGCGGAGCTGCACATCGCGCTGGCCAGCCATTCCGCCGATCCTGCATTCGTGCCGGAGCCGTTCGTCCGCGCGGACGTCGACAGACTGCTGCGCGAGGCCAAACGCGCCGCGCAACGGACGCGTGAGCTCGTCGCCCAGCGAACGGATCTGCCACCCGAGCTGTCGTGGGCCGCACTGAGCCTCTTGGACCGCGCCACGAGCGACCTCACCAACCGGCAGGAGACCGAGCTGCTCGAGCCCACCGGCGCGCGCACGCGCATTCACGGCGACTACCATCTCGGTCAGGTCCTGTGGGCCGAGGGAGACTTCTACATCCTCGATTTCGAAGGAGAACCGGCGCGGCCGCTCGAGGAGCGTCGATCGAAAGAATCGCCGCTCAAGGACGTGGCCGGCATGCTGCGCTCGTTCAGCTACGCGGCGTATGCGGCACTGTTCGCGCACACCGCAACCCGCAAATCGGAATTCGAGCGGCTGGAACGCTGGGTGCGCGTGTGGCGCGTCTGGACGAGTGCGGCCTATCTGCGCGGGTACCTGGGAGCCATGCAGAATGCCTCGGTGCTGCCCGCCGCCGCCGCACAGCAACGGGCGCTTCTCGATCTCTACCTGCTGGACAAAGCGCTCTACGAGCTGAACTACGAGTTGAACAATCGTCCGGACTGGCTCCGCATTCCGACGCGCGGCATCGAGGAGCTGTTGACGTCATGACGGATCGTCCGACTCTGACAGTCTCCGGCGGCGTGACCGACTATCAGTGGGCGCCGTCGTTCGGTGCTGTACCTGTTGATGGCGGCGTGCGCTTCCGCCTGTGGGCCTCGTCACCGGGACAGCTCGCGCTCCTCGTCCGGCGCGACGATGGCCTTCACCGCCTGACGCCTGTCCGACACGCGGACGGCGTCTGGGAGCTCTTCGTTCCAGACCTGCCGGTCGGGTCGCGATACGCCTACGTGATCGACTCCGGCACACCACTGCCGGATCCGGCGAGCCGCTTCCAGCCAGACGGCGTGCACGCATGGTCCGAGGTCGTCGATCCCCTGGCGTACAACTGGCGCGACGAGGCATGGCGCGGTGTCGATCCTGAGCGCCTGGTGATTTACGAGCTGCACGTCGGCACGTTCACCCAGCGTGGAACGTTTGCGGGTGTCGGCGAACGTCTCGAGTACCTGCGCGACCTGGGGATCACGGCGATCGAGTTGATGCCGCTCGCCGATTTTCCCGGGCGTCGGAACTGGGGATACGACGGCGCCTCGCTCTTCGCGCCGGCGCGCGCGTATGGCCGGCCTGATGATCTCCGCGCCCTCGTCGACCACGCTCACGCCGCCGGTCTCGGCGTCCTCATCGATGTCGTCTACAACCACCTCGGACCGGAGGGCGCCTATCTGCCGGCGTTCAGCCGCGATTTCCTCACCAGCGCGCACAGCACGCCCTGGGGAGCCGCCGTCAACCTCGATCGCGACGGCTCGGCCGCCGTTCGCCGCCTCCTTCTCGACAACGCGCTCCACTGGGTATACGAGTACCACGTGGACGGTCTCCGGCTCGACGCCACGCACGCGCTGGTCGACGATGGCCCGACGCCGTTCGTGCCCGATCTGGCGCGCCAGGTCCACGCCGCGCGAACGCCGAGACCGTTCGTCTTCGCCGAGGATCACCGCAACCTGGCGACGATGGTCGCCAGGGCCGAAGCGAAGGGGTGGGACCTCGATGGCGTCTGGGCCGACGACTTCCACCATGTGGTCAGGCGTATGCTGGCCGGTGACGCGCACGGGTACTTCAGGGATTTCGCGGGAACCGCCGAGGAGCTCGCCGCGATCCTTCGTCGTGGCTGGCTCTACGTCGGGCAGATCTCGAAGAACCATGGAGCGCCGAGAGGTACTGACCCCTCGCATGTACCGATGCGGGCGTCAATCATCTGCGTGCAGAACCATGATCAGATTGGCAACCGCGCCTTTGGCGATCGGCTGCACCATTCGGCGGACCCCGCCGCCTGGCGTGCCGCGGTCACGGTGCTGCTGACGGCCCCGATGACCCCACTGCTGTTCATGGGACAGGAATGGGCGGCAAGCACGCCGTTTCAGTTCTTCACCGATTTCGGACCGGATCTTGGACGCCTGGTCGTCGAGGGGCGGAAGCGTGAATTCCAGAGCTTTCCTGAGTTCGCCCATCCGGCCGCGGCGGAACGCCTGCCGAACCCGCAATCGGAGGCAACCTTCACGGCGAGCCAGCTGCGCTGGAGCGAGCGCGCCGACCCGCTGCACGCCGAGAGCCTGGCGCTCCATCGAGCTTTGCTGCAATTGCGACGCGCCCATCCGGCGCTTCGTGCGAGTGCGTTTCCAACAGGCGAGGCGGTCGCGCTCGATCCCGACACGATTCTCGTCACCCGTCATAATCCGGATGGAACCAGCCGGTTCGCAATCTGTGCGCGCTTGCGGGGATCGGGGACGGTCTCGTGGGATCTCGGGTCGAGCGCCGGCTGGAGCCTGGCACTCACCACCGAGGATCGAGCCTTTGCGACGGATTCGCGTCCGCCGATGATCGACCTCGACCGGGGCACGATCACTTTTCAGCGGCCGGGAGCCGTCATCCTCGAACGTCTGGTCTCGAGCACCTCATGACCGAGTCGCTGCCGCATCGACCCCGCTATGTGCCGTCGAGCACCTATCGGTTGCAGGTCTATCGCGGTTTCACCCTGCACGACGCGGCCGCGATCGTGCCGTATCTCGGTCAGCTTGGCATCGGCGCGGCGTACACGTCCCCCTACTTTGCGGCGCAGCCGGGCAGCACGCACGGCTACGACGTCAGCAACCACAACGAGCTGAACGTCGAGGTCGGCGGCAGCGACGCCCACACGGCGTTCACCGACGCGCTGCGCGAGCACGATCTGCAGCACATCGTGGATTTCGTCCCGAATCACATGGGGATCGCGACCTCGACCAACCCGTGGTGGCGGGATGTGCTCGAAAACGGACCAAGCGCCCGCGCCGGGCGGTTCTTCGACATCGACTGGTTCCCGGTGAAGCGGGAGCTCCGGCGCAAGCTGCTGCTACCCATCCTCGGCGATCAGTACGGCCGCGTCCTCGAGCGGGGAGAATTGCGGATCGAGTTCCGTGACGGGCGGCTGGTCCTGAAGTATTTCGACCACGAGCTTCCGGTCAACCCGCGCCAGGCGCCGCGGGTGTACCGGGCCGGGCTCGCCGACCTGACCCAACGTCTCGGTCCGGCCAACCCTGACGTTCTCGAGCTCGCCAGCATCATCACGGCCCTGCAGAAGATGCCGCCGTACACCGAGACCTCTCCCGAAGCCATCGCCGAGCGTCACCGCGAAAGCGTCGTCGCGCAGAATCGGCTGCGTGAGCTGACGTCCCGATCGCCGCAGATCCTGGAACACATCCAAGCCGCGGTACGAACGTTCAACGGCACGCCGGGCGATGCCGCATCGTTCGACCGACTGCACGACATGCTCGAGGAGCAGGTCTATCGGCTGTCGTACTGGCGAACCGCGTCGCACGAAATCAACTACCGCCGCTTCTTCGACATCAACAGTCTGGCCGGGCTGCGCGTGGAAGACGCCGATGTGTTCGCGGCGATTCACCAGCTGCTCGAACGGCTGATCCGCGAGCGGCGTGTCACCGGTGTGCGAATCGACCATCCCGACGGGCTGTTCGATCCGGCGCGCTATTTCGAGTGGCTGCAGAATCTTGCTGCCGACGCCTGGGGCATTCCCCACGGTGATCGCCCGCTCTACGTGGTAGCCGAGAAGATTCTGTCCGGCCGGGAACAGCTGCCGGCGAGCTGGCCGGTTCACGGTACGACCGGCTACAACTTCCTCAATCAGGTCAACGGGCTGTTCGTGGACGCCGGGAATGCGCGTCGCATGCGGAAGGTCTACAGCCGACTGACCGGCGCGACCGGGAGCTTCGACGATCTGTTGTATGACAGCAAACGCTTGATCATGGACACGTCGATGGCGAGCGAGCTGAACGTGCTCGCCGACATGCTGAACCGGATCAGCGAGAGCAATCGCAAGTCGCGCGACTTCACCCTCAACAGCCTCCGCGACGTCATCATCGAAGTCGTCGCCTGTTTCCCGACCTATCGCACCTACATCACCACGCGTGGCTGGACGACGGAGGACCGCGCGATGATTACGCAGTCCATCGCCGTCGCGCAGCGGCGCAATCCCGCGATGGACCGCACGATCTTCGATTTTCTGCGCGAGGTTCTGCTGCCACGCGACCCGGATGTGGCCGGCGTCCACCCCCGGAACGAGCGCCGTGAGGGCTATCCGCCGGCCGACGCGACCGAGGCGGCCGAGCGGCTCCGCTTCGCCATGAAGTTTCAGCAGTACACCGGCCCGCTCCAGGCGAAGGGGCTCGAGGACACGGCGTTCTATCGCTACAACCTGCTGCTGTCGCTCAACGAGGTCGGCGGCGATCCGACCCGTTTCGGCCGCTCGCCTCGGGAATTCCACGAGCTGAACGGGCAACGGCGACGCGACTGGCCGTACGAGATGCTCGCGACCTCCACGCACGACACCAAGCTGGGTGAGGACGTTCGCGTCCGAATCGACGCGCTGTCCGAAGTGCCCGAGGAATGGGGCCGCGAGGTGGCGCGCTGGATGCGGCTCAATCGCGCCGAGCGGGTCGTCGTCGACGGCGAGTCGGCACCAGACCGGAACGACGAGTACCGTTTCTACCAGGCGCTCGTCGGCGTCTGGCCGTTCGAAGCCGACCGGCTCGATGAGGCCCCGACTGACGTCATCCAGCGGCTTCAGGCGTACATGACCAAGGCCCTGAAGGAGGCTAAACGGCACTCGAGCTGGATCAGTCCGCACGAAGAGTACGAGAATGGCGTGACCCAATTCGTCTCGCGGGTACTGTCAGGCGCTGGCGGCGCGAAATTTCTCCCGGCGTTCCTTCCCTTCCAACGCCGGATCGCGCAGGTGGGGCTGCTCAACGCACTCTCGCAGGTCGTGCTCAAGACGGCGTCGCCCGGCGTACCAGATTTCTATCAGGGCACCGAGCTGTGGGATCTCAATCTGGTCGATCCGGACAATCGCCGGCCGATCGATTTCGATCGACGACGGCAGGCACTGGCCGAGGTCCAAGCCATCACGGCGCTCCCCTGTGCCGCGCGCCGCCAGGCGATTGCCGGGCTGCTCGATCGATCCTTCGACGGCACGATCAAGATGTTCGTGACCGCGACCGCCTTGCAACTGCGGCGCGACGCTGAGGATCTTCTGCTGGACGGCGACTACGTCCCGCTGGAGACCGAGGTCAGCGTTCCGGGCGACGTCGTGGCGTTTGCGCGGACGACCGGAGATCGAGCGCTCGTCGTGATCGCTCCGCGGCTGACAGCGAAGCTGCTGGACGGACCGCAGGCGTTTCCGGTGGGCGAGCGCTGGAAAACCTCTCGCGTCCTCATCCCCAAGAGGTTGGGCGGCCGCGCATTCCGCGATGTCTTGACGGGCGCCGAGCTCCGGCCGGAGGGTGGACCGAATGGATCCAACGGATCCTGGTTCTTCATCGGGCAGGCCTTCCACACGCTCCCGGTGGCGCTTCTGCTCTCATCACCCGCTGAGGAGTCGGCTCAGAAATAGCGACGCAGATCGACCCGTCCGGTCTTGAGCAGCAGCGGCTTGAACAGGTCCCCCTTTTTCTTCAATCGAGCGCGGACGTTGTCGAGGCGAAAGTCCTCCAGCGCCACGCCTTTGTCGATCTCCTGCCAGGTCACCGGCGTCGAGACGCCGGCAAACGGTGTCGGTCTCACGGAATACACCGAGGCCAACGTCCGGCCCCAGGCATTCTGGTTGTAGTCGACGAGCACGCGGCCTTTCGGGCGATTGGCGACGCGGTACTCGGAAGTCAGCAGCGTCGGATGCCTCCCGGCCAGCTCCTGGGCCAGCGCCTTCGCGAACGTCCAGACATCCTTCTGCAATGGTCCGCGAACGATGGGGACGTAGACGTGGATGCCTTTGGAGCCGGTCGTCTTGGCGTGGCCGCGCATCTTCAACGCATCCAGCGCATCCCGCACGATGCGCGCCGCATCGAGCACCTGCTCCCACGTCGCGGTGCCGGGATCGAGGTCGAAATGCAGATAGTCGGGCCGATCGACGTCGTCGCACTTCGCGTACCACTGATTGAGATCAATGCATCCCAGGTTGATCACCCACAGGAGCGACGGCAGATCGTCGATGACCGGAAAATCAATGACGTTGCCCGAGTCGTGCGAGATGCGGCAGGTGCGAATCCAGGCGGGACGCGGCGTCGGCGCGCGCTTCATGAAGAAGAACTCGCCGGCCGCGCCATGCGGGTAGCGCTTCATGACCATGGCGCGATCGGCAATATGCGGCAACAGCAGCGGCGCGACATCGGCGTAGTACTGAATCAGCTGGCCCTTGGTAATCCTGCGCTCCGCCCAGAACAGCTTGTCGAGGTTGGTGAGATGGACTTCTTTGCCGCTGACCGTGAGCGTGACAGAGCCGGCTGGAGGAATGAGGGGCATGAGAGGGTGCTCGGGGGTGCTTGGGTGCTGTCAGTGCTGGGGGTGCGGTGCTGGGGTGCTGGGGTGCTAGGGGTGCCGGTGCTCAGGGTGCTGTCGGTGCTGACCGGTGCGGGTGCTGAGGTGCTGAGGGTGCTGTGCAGGTGCTGGGTGCCGAGGTGCTCGGGTGCGGTGCCGGTGCTGACGCCGCTGCGATGATGCTCGCCGCTGCTGGGTGTTGACGTTATCAGTCGAACACTGCCAGCCTGTGCCTGACGTGCACGACGAGCAAGGTGTGTTCGCGTAAGCACTGTCAGCACCGGCACCCCAGCACCCAGCACCGCACCCCAGCACCCCAGCACCCCAGCACCGCACCCCAGCACTGACAGCACCCTGAGCACCCCCAGCACTATTTGAATGCCGCCATGATCCCTCTGATCGGGTCGAGCTTCGGCGGGCGCGGACCGTGGCGGATGGCGCCGGACACCGGGACGTACGGCAGCTCCTCGCCGCTTCGGGCGGCGCGGAGCATCAGGCCGCCGCGGCTCATGTCGCCACGGCCGACGAAGTCGATCGGAAACAAGAGCCGTGAGCCGAAGACCTGGATCAGCACGTCCACGTACTTCGCCGATGCGATGCTGCCGAGCAGGACGACCTCGCAGCCGCTGCCGATCTCCTCGTCGAGGGCCTTCGCGCTGGCGAGCAGCGGGTCACGGTAGCGCGGATCGTTGGCGGCAATGTCGACGCCGGCGAACGTGCGTAGCGCCTGCGGCGTCACCCGCGTCTCCGCCGGCCGCAGGCCCGCGGTCGGCGTGATCACCAGCGCCCCACTCCCCGCGATCGGCGCGCCCGGCTCCGGAGGTCGCGCAAACGCCAGCGCATAGGCCAGCTTGCCCTTGAAATACAGCCCGCTGACGAAGGCAAACACTTCACCGAGCGCGGCGCCATCCTCACTCCTCAAACGCTGGGCAAGATCGAACGTGGCGCGATCCGAAAGCACGATCTGGGCGCGGCGTCCGCCACAGTGCGCCGGCGAGAGGAGGAACACACGCCCGGTCCTTTCCGCATGATCCGAGTGATCCGCGGCCTCGCGAGAAACCTTCTTCGCGTGCTCCGGGACCCGAACCCTCGTGACCGCGTGTTCCGCGTGTTCCGCGTGTTCCGCGGCCCGTTTTGGCTCCTGCCGCGGCCCCGGGCTACGATGCGGTCGCGTGAGCGACCGTTTCCGTTTGTCTCTCTTGATCTTTGCCATGTGTGCTGTGCCGCGCGCCGCGGCCGTGTTTATCTGGCCGGCCCAATCGACCTACTACTGGGAGCTGGCCGACAGCCTCGCGCGCGGGCACGGGTTCGTCCTGAACGGCGAGCCCGTGACCTTCATCGAGCCACTCTATCCTGCGTTCCTGGCCGTGCTCAAACGCGTCACGGCCGGCAATCCGATCGCTGTCGGACTCTTCCAGGCCGCGATCGGCGCGATCGGCGGCGTCCTGCTGTGGCGGTGCGCCGACCGGCTCGCCGGCGATGTTCGTGTTGATGTTCTACGCGGGGGTAATCTGCTCGGCCTGTGTTGGTTCCGGGCCGGGAGCGATGGACGCGCAGATTTCGTAGGCTTCTGGTGTCTGATGCCATCGGGCGTAGGGCCGAGGTCCGAGGGACTACAAACTCCACCGCAAGAGCACCGCGCCCACGGTGAAACCCGCGCCGACCGACGCCAGGAGAACGAGGTCCCCCTTCTTCAGCCGCCCCGCGCGCCGTGCGTCGCCGAGCGCCAGCGGGATCGTTCCCGCGGTGGTGTTGCCGTAGTGCTCGAGGTTGATGATCACCTTGTCGGGTCCGAGCCCCAGGCGCTCGGTCGAGGCTTCGATGATGCGGCGGTTGGCCTGGTGGGACACGAAGAGATCCAGGTCGCCTGGCTGCAGGCCGTTGCGCGACAGCAGGCGCCGCGAGATCTCTTCGGTCTTCTTGACCGCGAACTTGAACACGGTCTGCCCTTCCTGCTTGACGTAGTGCAGCCGCTTGTCCACGGTCTGATGCGATGCCGGCAGGCGGCTCCCGCCCGCGGGCATGCATAGAGCATGGCCGCCGCTGCCATCGATCTCGTGCTCGAAGTCGATGATGTGGGGCTCATCGGCGCCCGCCGGTGAGAGCACAATCGCTCCGGCGCCGTCGCCAAACAGAACGCACGTCGTGCGATCGGTGTAGTCGATGATGCTCGACATCACGTCGGCGCCGACAACGAGCGCATGGTCGTGGGCGCCGCTGGCGACCATCTGCATGCCGACCGTCAGCGAGTACGTGAACCCGGAACAGGCCGCGCCGAGGTCGAAGCCCCAGGAGTGGTGCGCGCCGAGCTTGTCCTGCAGCATGCACGCGGTGCTCGGAAAAATCGTATCCGGCGTGGTCGTGCCGACCACGATGAAGCCGAGCTGGTCCGCCGTCACCCGCGCTTCGGCCATGGCACCGAGCGAGGCTTCCTTCGCCAGATCCGACGTGGCGACTCCCTCGCCGGCGATGTGGCGTTCGCGGATTCCGGTGCGTTGCAGGATCCACTCGTTGCTGGTCTCGACCATCTTCTCGAGGTCTTCGTTGGTGAGCAGCTTCGGCGGCACGTAGGTCGAGAGTCCGGCAATCTTGACCGGGCGCATCGAGCGGGCCCGAAACGGCATCACGGGGGCGTTCACCACAATCTGTCCTTTTGCGGGGCTGTCAGCCCGAAGTATTCGTAGGCGCGGGCCGTGGCCACACGGCCCCGCGGCGTCCGATCGAGAAATCCTATCTGAATCAGGAACGGTTCGTAGATGTCTTCCAGGGCGTCGCGCTCCTCGCTCATCGCCGCGGCCAGGCTGGCGACACCGACCGGCCCGCCACCGAACTTCTCGATGATGATGCGCAGGAGGCGCCGATCGACCTCGTCGAATCCGTGCTCGTCCACCTCGAGCAGGGCCAGCGCGCGCGCCGCGACGTCGGAGGTGATCTTGCCATCAGCGCGAACCTGGGCGTAGTCGCGAACACGGCGCAGCAGCCGATTGGCCACGCGCGGCGTCCCGCGAGAGCGTCGGGCGATCTCCCGCGCCGCGTCTGCGTCGATCGGCACGCCGAGGATCCGCGCCGATCGAATCACGATCTCGTCGATATCGTCCTCGTTGTAGAAGTCGAGGCGATGGACGATGCCGAAGCGCGCCCGCAGCGGCGAGGTCAGCAGGCCAGTCCGCGTCGTCGCGCCGACCAGCGTGAACTGCTGCACCGGCACCTTGACCGAGCGCGCGCTCGGCCCCTGCCCGATGACGATGTCGAGCTCGTAGTCTTCCATCGCCGGATAGAGGATTTCTTCGATCGTCGGGCTCATGCGATGGATTTCGTCGATGAAGAGCACTTCGCGCGCCTGCAGGTTCGTCAGCATCGCCGCGAGATCGCCCGGCTTCTCGATGACGGGCCCTGCGGTCGGACGAATCGCCACGCCGAGCTCGTTGGCGATGACGTCGCCAGCGTCGTCTTGCCCAGCCCCGGCGGTCCGTAGAGCAGCACGTGATCGAGCGCCTCGCCGCGCTGCTTCGCGGCGGCAATCGAGACCTGCAGATTCTCGCGCACGCGGTCCTGGCCGATGTACTCGTCGAGGGTCCGCGGCCGCAGACCGGCTTCGTACTGGCCGTCCTCGTCGTCGCGCGCGGCTTTGACCAGACGATCGTTCATGTCCCGAGCGGAGTCTCCGTCACCGGCCCATCATCCCACGCAGCACGTCCCGGAGCAGCTGCTCGAAAGGCGCGTCCGGGGCTTTTTTCAGCGTTGCGTCGATCGCCTTCTCGGCGGCCGGGCGTTGGTAGCCGAGATTGAGCAAGCGCCGACAGCAGATCGTCGCGGCGCGGATCGCCGGTTGACGGGTCGCTCTGCGCCGATCGCACTCGACGGCAGCGTCGAGCGGCAGCCGATCCTTCAGCTCCAGGCCGATCCGTTCGGCGGTCTTCTTTCCGATGCCCGGAATCTTCGTCAGCCGCGCGACGTCCTGGGTTCGGATGGCGCGCACCAGCTCGCCGACGTCGATGCCGGACAGGACCGCGAGCGCCAGCTTCGGCCCGATGCCGCTGACCGCGATCAGCCGCTCGAACAGATCCTGTTCCGACGTCGTGCCAAAGCCGTAGAGCGCGATCACGTCCTCGCGCACGTGCGTGTGGACGCGCAGCGTCACCGTCGGCCCCGGCATCGCCAATGCTGTAGAAAGTCGAGAGCGGCACCAGCACGTCGTAGCCGACGCCGCCGACATCGACGAAGAGGCGGTTCGGAGACTTCTCGACCAGGGTGCCGGTGAGACGGGCGATCACGCGGTCACGATTCCATCATGAACCGCGCCGGCCACCAACGGCGTCCGGGCGAGGCAGGTCGCAGTGGCGTCCGGTCGGCGAGGAGCACGTCACGCTCGATAGTGCCTCCAGCTGCGCAGGGCAAGTGGCGGCTTGGTGCGCCGTACCGAGCTCTGGTCGTCTGGCGCTGTGGATGTGGCAGATCGCCACCGCCAGCGCGTCCGCCACGTCGTGCGGCGACGGAGCGGCGTCGAGACCGAGCAGCAGCTTGACCATCTGCCCGACCTGGTGTTTTTCCGCGCGGCCGAAGCCGACGACCGCGCGCTTGACCTCGGTCGGCGCGTACTCGACGATCGGCCACGCCCGCCTCGGACGCCGCCAGCAGCGCCACGCCGCGCGCATGGCCGAGCTTCAGCGCGCTGCGGACGTTGCGGGCGTGAAAGATGTTCTCGATGGCGACGCAGTCGGGACGATGCTGCGGCGAGAAGCGCTGGCCAGTCCGGCGTGGATGGCGAGGAGGCGGTCGGGAAACGATGTGGCCGCGGGGGCGGACAAGCGACCCGCACGACGACAAGCCGGTGGCGGCTGCCGTCGGTGTCGAGGCAGCCATAGCCGGTGCGCTCGGAGCCGGGATCGATCCCGAAGATTCTCACGCCAACGAGGCCTCGATCTCCTTCTCCTCGATGTCGGCGTTGGTCCAGACCTTCTTGGTGTCGTCGTGCTCTTCGAGCACTTCCATCAGCCTGACCATCTGCTGCGCCGCTTTGCCTTCGAGCTTGATGTAGTTCTGCGGCAGCATCGCGATCTCGGCCGCGGCCGGCTCGATGCCGAGCCCCTTCACCGCCTCGAGGACTGCCTGGTAGCGCGTCCGGCGGCGACACGATCTCCCAGTTCTCGCCGTCGTCTTTCATATCGTCGGCGCCGGCGTCGATGGCCGCCGCCAGCAGCTTCTCCTCGTCCGCCTTGCTCTTCTCGACGACGATGTAGCCCTTCTTCTCGAACATCCAGGCGACGCTGTTGGCTTCGCCAAGGTTCCCGCCGTGCTTCGACAAGGCGTGGCGCATCTCGCCGACCGTCCGGTTCTTGTTGTCGGTGAGCACCTCGATCATGATGGCGACGCCGCCGGGCCCGTAGGCCTCGTAGGTGATTTCGTCGTAGGACACGCCGGGCAGCTCACCGGTGCCGCGCTGGATCGCCCGCTTGATGTTGTCGGCCGGCATGTTGACCGACTTGGCTTCGGCCACGATCGTCCGGAGGCGCGGGTTGGTGTCGATGTCACCCCCGCCGTTTCGCGCGGCCACCGTCAATTCCTTGATGATGCGCGTGAAGATCTTGCCGCGCTTGGCGTCCGCGGCCCCCTTCTTGTGCTTGATGGTGTGCCACTTGGAATGGCCGGACATGATGAAACTCCCCAGGAAAGTTGGAAAAATGACCGCTGATTTTAGCACGGCTTGCGATCCCGAGGGCCGATGACCGGGCCCGAGGTCTCATCATCCATCCGCGCTCCGTATCCGGTCGTGCCCCTCGGTCTTCGACGGTCGGGCCTCAAGTCTTCACCGCCAGAATGACCCAGACGTCGGCGCGCTCGTCCCAGGGGCCTCCCTGGTAGTCGCCCAGGACGGCGTCGATGCGGAAGCCGGCTCGCTCGAGCAGCGCGCTCATGCGTGGAACCGAGACGGTACGGAAGGTCAGCGAAAAGCGGCTTTCCTGCCGGGTGCCGTTACGCTCGGTGACGTAGCGCTGATCGAACATCGTCAGCTTGCGGCCGCGATCCTGGCGGACCGACTCGAGGAGCGTGACCTTCGCGCCGCGGCCGATCCGGCCCGACAGCGTTTTCTTCCCCTCGTATTCCGACCAGCGCGGCAGATCCGGCACGAGGTCCACGCCCAGCCGGCCGCCTTTCGACACCACCTGCGCGATCGACGCCAGCGCGGCGGTCAGATCGCGTGGACGGACGAGCGACTGGAGAATGCCGTACGGCGCCATGACCAGATCGAACTGGGACCGGCGAAACGGGAGCGCGCGAATGTCGCCGCGGACGAGCACCGCGTGCCCGTCGAGGTGGGCCCGTACGAGGCGGCGCTGCGCCCGCGCCAGCATCGGCGCGGACCGATCGATGCCGACGATCCGGGCGCCGCTCCGCGCGACCGGAAGGCAGATCCGGCCGGTGCCGCATCCCAATTCGAGGACCGTTCCGTCAACCGGCGCCGCCAGGCGCTGCCAGAACGCGACGTCGCGGCGCTGAACCGTCTGCGCGTTCTCCCAGTCGTAGAACGCCGCGTAGTCGTCCCACCCTTTCCACCCTTCCTGCGGGGCCACCGACCTCTTTTTCATGGGACAACCGCGCCGTCTCGGGGCGCCGGACCGTTACGATTCATGTCGTCGATGTTCCAAAACGGAACAGATTCGCCTAGACGAAGGGGCGATTTTACTGGTTGTTCTCCCGGGTTGAGCCGGGTACGATCCATGTTTATTTCAGAGGTTGAATCTACAGGTTCCAAAAGCACTTGTACCGAGTTCCCCGTCGCCGACCGATCGGTGACCAAAAGCGGGTGACCTCACCGTGACCTCGAGGAAAGCGCTCACGCTTGCCGCCGCGTTCGGCCTCCTGCTCAGTGCGGCCGACGTGCGCTCGGCGCCGCAGGCACCCGGCCTTTCCGCTCCGGCGGCCACCTCTATCCGGCTCGGATCGATAGTGGGATCGGCGTGGAACGCGGACAACACCGGGATCGCTGGCGCGCATCTTCGCTTGCGCAACCTGTCGAACGGCAAGATCGTGTCGGCGACTGTCGCCGACCAGGTCGGTCAGTTCCGTTTCGACACCGTGGCCGAGGGATCCTATCTCATCGAACTGGTTGACGACTCAGCGAAAGTGCTCGCCGTCGGCCAGATGTTCTCGATCGCCCCTGGTGAAGCGGTGGCGACGTTCGTCCGGTTGGGTACCCATGTGCCCTGGTTCGCCGGATTCTTCAGCAACGCGGCCACTGCGGCGATCGCGGCGGCGGCGAGCGAGGGCGTGACCGCACTGGCACCCGTCGCCCGTCCCGTCTCGCGCAAGCAGTGAGGATGTCCCGCATCAACGCCTGATGTTCGAAACCCAGGAACTGCCGGCCAACGACCTGCCTGCGTCGGCTGTTCCGCTGCCGGCCGCTCCCTCGCAGCCGGTTCACCTGCTCGATCGGCTCAGTGCCATCTTCAAACATCGTCGGATTGCGGCGACCGCGTTCGTGCTGGTCGTGACCGTGATGATGATCCAGACGTACTCGACGGTGCCGATTTTCCAGGCCGCCTCCCGCGTGCTCATCCAGGACGAGCGCACCGCACAGGTCGCCAACCTGAACGCCAACGACCCGGCGTTCTGGCAGGACGCCGACCAGGTACTACAAGACGCAGTACAGCATCCTCCAGAGCCGCGGTCTGGCGCGACGCGTCGTCAAGCGTCTCGATGTCGCGCACAACCCGGACTTCGGCGACGGACCGCATCCGCACGACCCGATCTCGCTCATCCGCCGGGCGCGCGCGGCAGCGAGCGGCTGGGTGCGATCGCTCGTCTCGAAACCGGAGAAACCGGCGACACCGCCGCCCGGCGCCGACGAGGACGCGCGTGAAGCCGGCCTGGTCAGCGCGCTGCTCGGCGGCGTGTCGATAGTGCCGGAACAGGGCACGCGGCTGGTCACCATCTTCTACCGTCACAGCGATCCTGATTTCGCCGCGCAGGCCGCCAACGCGTTCGCCGAGGAATACACCCAGCAGAACCTCGATCTCCGCCTGCAGAACACCGACAAGATGCTGGGGTGGATTACCAACGAGCTGAAACGCGAGGAGGATCAACTCGGCAAAGCGGAGTCTGATCTGACGCGCTATCGCGAGTCGAAGAACGCGCTCTCCCTCGAAGATCGCCAGAACATCGTCGTCCAGCGGCTCAACAGCCTGAACGATTCGGTGACGAAGGCAAGAACTGGAAGACTGACGAGGGAAACAGCCTTCAACCAGCTGAAGGGCGCCGACCCGGCCAACGACTCGATCGACTCGTTTCCCATCATCGGGGCGAATCCAGGCGTGGTCGAAGCCAAGAACAAGCTCCTCGCCGCGCAGGCGGAGAAGGCGTCGTTGGTGAGCCGTAACTTCGGTCCGGAATGGCCGGCGATGAAGACCGCCGACGCCGCGATTGCCGCCGCGCGTCGGCAGCTGATCGCCGAGCGGACCAACGTCATCGAATCGGTCAAGAACGAGTACAACGCCGCGACGGAAGAGGAACGCCACCTGTCCTCGTCACTCGAGGAGGCCAAGGGCGCCTCGATGGATCTCGACCGCAAGAGCGGCGACTATCGCATCCTGCAGCGCAAGGCGGACAGCGATCGTCAGGTGTATCAGTCGCTGCTGGCGCAGCAGAAAGAGCTGCGGGTCGTGGCCAACAGCCGCGCCAACAACGTCCAGGTCATGGAGCGGGCGGAAGTCCCGAAGTTTCCGATCTCGCCGAACCCGCGCCGCGACTGGATCACGGCGATTCTCGCTGGCCTCACCGTGGCTATTGCGCTCGCCTTCGGCATCGAATATCTCGACGACACAGTGAAGACACCTGACGATGTGACGCGGCGGTTCAAGCTGCCGCTGCTCGGGCTGGTCCCGGCCATTCGTGGAGAGCGCGTGGCGATTCTCACCGGCGCCGTGCCGCACGACTTCGGCGAGGCCTTCCGATCGTTGCGGACATCGCTCGTCTTCACCAGCGGTGGGGATCGTACGCGGATCATCGCGGTGACGAGCAGTCAACCGCTCGAAGGCAAGACCACCACGGCGGCAAACCTTGCGCTGGCGCTGGCGCTGGGCGGCTCGCGGGTGCTGCTGATCGACGCGGACATGCGGCGCCCCGGTCTGCATCACACCATCGGCGTCGAAAACGTGGTCGGCCTGTCGGACCTGCTGGTCGGTCAGGCGCGCGTTCGGGACGCGGTGCAGCGCACGACCGAGCCGAACCTGGTCGTGATCAGCGCCGGTCGAACGCCGCCCAATCCGTCCGAGCTGCTCGGCTCGGAGCGCATGACCAGCTTTCTCGCCAACCTCGCGAGCGGTCCGTTCGACTGGGTGATCATCGACACGCCGCCGGTGCTGGCCGTCACCGATGCGGTGATTCTGGCGCCGCACGTGTCGTCGGTCGTCTTCGTGATCGGCTCGGAGATGACGCGGCGGGTGCACGCCGAGCGCGCGCTCGAAACGCTCCGGACCAGCCGTCCGCGCAGCATTGCCGCGGTCCTCAATCGTGTTGACTTCGACCGCAACAAGTACTACTACTCCCGCTACTACGGCTACCAGTACAAGAGCTACTACGGAGACAGCAGCCAGGCCCCCGGCACCGCGTAACGCGCGCGCGCGTCCCGCAGTCTGGCCCTACCTGCTGCTCGTCGGCTGGACGACGTTCGCGTTCGGGGGCGTCTACGCCTGGACGCTGTTTCTGCCGGCGGTGTTGTGCCTGGGGGTCGCGTTGGCCGGCCGGCCGTGGAGCGATCCCGACGGTGAGACGCTGTGGCTCGATTGTTCGCTGGCGCTCGTCGCCGGCGGGCTCATCCTCCAGCTTTTGCCGCTGCCCGGCGCGATCGTCGACTTGTTCTCACCGGCGGCGCGACCGACGTGGGCGCTCGTCTTCCTGCGGCTGCCCGCCTGGCTGCCGCTGACGATCAACCCGTCGGCTGGCGCCTGGGCGACGCTCGTGGCCATCGGCACCATCCTGGTCTTCATCAGCTCGCGACGTCTGCTCGGCGGTCACGCGGTCCGCGAGTTCATTCGCGGCCTCACCGTGATCGGTCTCGTCGTCTCCGCGATCGGCATTGCTCAGGACGCAACCGGCAATGGCCTGATGTATTGGCGCACGGCTCCGCTGCAGGAGGGTGCGCCCCCGTTCGGCCCCTTCGTCGATCGCAACTCGTTTGCCACGTGGGTATTGCTGGCCGCGCCTCTGTGCGTCGGCTACCTTGTGGCCCACACGCGCGCTCATCACCGACCGGCGCCGGCGCCGGCGAGGTGGGCCGGTCTGCGCCAGGTGCTCGATGGGCGCGCGATCCTGCTGTCGGCGGCGATCAGCCTGATGCTCATCGCGCTGCTGACCACGCTCTCCCGTTCCGGCATCACCAGCCTGGCGATCGTCGTCGCGTTGTGGACGTACCTGCAGCGACGGCGCAGCACGAAGGGTGGCGTCAGAACGTCCTGGGTGCTCGCCGCCTGCGCGATTGTCCTGGTGATTGCGGTTGCCCGGGTCGATCCGGTTATTCTCGGACGGAGGTTCGCGGCCGCCAGGACATCGGCGGCCGACCGACTGCTGATCTGGCGGGACACGATGCCAATCGTCCGTGATTTCTGGCTCACCGGCACCGGCGCCGGAACCTACGAGACCGCAATGCTGGTCTACCAGCGATCGTCGCCGGGGGTCCGTTTCAACCAGGCGCACAACCACTACCTCCAGGTCGCGGCCGAAGGAGGGCTGCTGCTCAGCGTACCGGCGTTGCTCGTGCTCGTCTCCTACGGCTTTACCGCGGCACGACGGATCGCGCGCGATCAATCAAGCATGTATTGGGTCCGGGCGGGCGCCCTGTCAGGTCTCGCGGGTGTCCTTGCGCAGAGCGTGTGGGAGACCGGCCTGACCGTCCCGGCCAATGCCGTTCTCGCCGCCATTTCCGCCGCCATCGTCGTGCACTCGGCGGATTCGCCTGCGAAGCCGTTGCTCTGACATGTCGCTGAGGATTGGCTTCGACGTTGATGGTGTCCTGGCCGATTTCCGGACCGCATTTCGAGAGGCAGCCGTCAGATGTCTGCGACGAGAGGTGAGAGAGGACACTGACGGTGACGCCGGCTCCGATCAGACCGCCGGTGTCCTGACCATCAAGGATGTGCGCCGCGTCTGGGAGTACATCGGCAAGACGCCGAACTGGTGGATGGAAGTGCCGGCCTTCGAGCCGGAGCAGATCGCGCGCCTCTACGGGCTGACGCGGGCGACTGGTTGGGAGGTCTTCTTTCTGACGCGGCGGCCGCCCAGCGCTGGCGACTCGGTGCAGTTCCAGACGCAGTGGTGGATCGAGCGGTTCGGCTTCTATCTGCCGGCAGTGTTGACCGTGCCGGGCTCGCGAGGGGAAATCGCCAACGGGCTACGGCTCGATCTGCTCATCGACGATCAGATGATCAACTGCGTCGAGGTGGTGAGCGCCTCGACGGCCAAAGCGGTGTTGATGCTGCGATCGCTCGATTCGGTTGCGAGGGAGCACGCCACCAACCGCGGCATCGGCGTCGTGCACAAGCTGTCCGAAGCGGTAACGCTGCTCGAGCGTCTCAACGAAGTGCTCCCGCAGAAGCGCGGTCGCATGCTTCGGCTCGTCGACTGGTTCTCGCCGCCAGGCGGCACCAAGACGCTGCCCGACAACCCGAGGGCGGTCCGACCCATTCCGCCAATCCTCGACGCTTAGAAGTCGCTCGGCCCTCGGATCTCGGCCCTCGGATCTCGCGTAGCCCGGTCAGCCCCACATCGACGAGAGCAAGATACGGCGGAACTGGGCGTGACGCAGAAGCGCGAGGGCGGACCGACGATGCCAGTTGAAGTCGGCCGTTTGTCTGAGGAGAGGGATGAGGCCGTCGACCCGGGCGAGCTCGATCAATGCATCGATCGATCGATCGTTCATGCGCGCGGCCAATGTACGGAAGGCCAGGCCGGTTCGGATCTCCGCGCCGAGCCGGCTTCGCCATTCGGATTCGTAGGCGCGAAGGCGCGATTCGCTGAGGTCGCCGTCACGAAGCGCGGCGTCGAGCGCCCTGGCCGCAATCCGCGCGCTGATCAGACTGTAGTAGATGCCGCCGCCGGTCGTGGGCTTGACCAGGCCTGCCGCGTCCCCGACGGCAACGACGCGCCTCGCGTAGGTCTTGGCCACAGGACCGAGCGGCAGGATCTTCAGTCGCGCATCGGGCCAGCTGCCCTCGTGCAGCCCGAATCGATCACGCAAGCGCGCCGCGAACATCCGGAACCGGACCGCGGCGCGAGTCTCGCACATCAGCCCGACCCGGTTGAACCCCTTGCCGTCGCGGCTGAAGGGCACGATCCACGCGAAGCCGCCCGGTGCGACCTGGCGTCCGAGATGGACCTCGACCCGCTCGGGCCCGGCGAACGGCCACTCGAGCTGCGCGCTCTGCACGAACGCGCGCGGCACCCCGAGGCCGAGCAGCCGGTTGAACCTGTAATTGGCCCCGCACGCCAGCACGCAGACTCGCGCGTGCACGGCCGGCTGATCGTCGAATGTCAGGCTGACGTGTTGCGGTTCGACATTGATGGCTCGCACGCGTGAGCCCGATCGCAGCTCGGCGCCGGCCTGCCGGCAGGCGTCGGCAAGCGATTGATCCAGACGCGCGCGATCGACCACGACAGCCCGCACTGACTCGGCGGTCACGACGACCGACGATCCGTCCGCGGCGACGAACTCCGCGCCGTCGGCCGTCCCGAGCACGCACTCCCGCGGAATGTCGAACTCGGAGAACGCCTCGAGTCCGAAGAGGCCGGTGCAGTGGACGGGAACACCAATCGTCTGATGTTCTTCGAGGACGACGGTGTCGTGGCCGAGAGAGGCGAGGTGACGTGCGCATTCGAGGCCGGCGGGGCCGGCGCCAACTATTGCGACATCACGCACGCTGATCCCTTAGTATTTTCGTCCCCGCACTTCCCATGTGCCCAGCAAGCTAATCCAAAACGAGACCAGAATCAAACGCAGATCGAGCGCCAGCGAGTGATGATTCACGTAGATGCGGTCGTAGCGGAACTTCTGTCGCCGCGGAATATCGCGTGGCGCGTAGATCTGCGCGAGCCCGGTGAGGCCCGGCCGCACCGTGATGCGATGTTCGAATCCAGGCACGTCTTCGAGGCGGGTGAGCGAGCCGTTCCCGCTCGCCTCGATTTCCCCCGGCCGCAGCGCGCGCGGGCCGACGAAGCTCATGTCGCCGCACAGAATGTTCCACAACTGCGGCAGCTCGTCCATCGCGGTCGCGCGCATCAGCCGACCGATGCTGGTGACGCGCGGATCGCGCGCGGACGCCTGAATCGCACCGGTCATCGACTCCGCGTCGGGGCGCATCGAGCGGAACTTCAATGCGTCGAAAGGACGGCCACCCAGGCCGACGCGTTCCTGCCGATAGAAGATCGGACCGCCGTCCTCGAGCTTGATCACGGCTGCGATCAGTCCCCACACCGGTGCGGAGAGCACCAGCCCGACGCCCGCCAGCGATGCATCGAAGCAGCGCTTCAGCATGCCGCCCTGCACTCCTCGAGCAGCGAGAAGCTCGCGTACAGATTCTTCATGTGACCGCGAAGCGCCGAGAGCGAAAACTCCCGTTCGACCCGCTCGCGACCGGCTTCGCCCAACCGCGCGCGCCGAGCGGGATCGCGCATGAGCTCGGCCAGCGCTTCCGACAATCGCGACGCATCACCAGCGGGGACGACGAGGCCGGTGCGTTCGTGCTGATTCACCCAGGAGACTCCACTTGGAACGTCTGTGCTGATGACCGGCTTGCCGCAGGCCATCGCCTCGAGCTGAACGTAGCCGAACGCCTCGGCCCGCGTCGTCGACGGGAGGACGAATACGGCGCATGAGTGCATCAGCGCTCGCAGCCTGGCGTCGGACACTTCCCCCTCGAAGCGAACGCGCCCGTCGAGATCAAGTTGTGAAGCAAGCTGCTGCCAGTCCGGCCGGCTCGGCCCATCCCCCACGATCACGGCGCGGACATCCACCGAGTGCAGCGCGCGCAGGAGCACGTCGACCCCTTTGTAAGGCACGTGACGACCGGCGAACAGAACGAACGCTTCGTCGCGATCGGCGGACGGTGGCGCGAGGTGTTCGGCGTCCGGCTGGGTCAGGGCCCATGACGCAGGGTCGATCCCGAACGGAATGACAGACACCCGTTGCCGGTACGGCGCGAGCCGGTCGGCATGGTCCGCCAGCGGTTGCGACGACACGACAATCCGCTCCGCACGGGAGTAGGCGAACTTTGCCAACGGGGCATAGAACAAGGCGTACTGCAGTGCCGGGCGCACGACGTCGCTGTGGTACCAGATCGCCAGCGGTGCCGGGGGACGCGCCAGAGCGTAGGCGAGCAATCCCCACGGGTTGGGCTCGTGCAGGACGATGAGATCGGCGCGCGACCGGCGCAGCTCCGCGACGAAGTCGGGGGCAATGTGCACCGACCCGACGGCGCCCACCGATCCGACACGGGTGACCTGGGTCTGAGCCGCCGGGTGGCCGCTCCACGCGCGATTCGTGATCTCCTCGCGCACGGTGGTGCGGCCGGTGTTGGTGACCAGGACGCTGCTCTCGACCAGGCCGGCGCTCACCAGACACAGCGACTCGAGCACCCGTTCCATGCCGCCCGATACCGGCGGATAGAATTTGCCGACGTGCAGAACGCGCTTCACACGTCCACTCGTTCCATCGGCGGCCGGGACGTCGCCCCCCCGGCGCTGCCATGGCCGCTCATCAAGCCGCTCGCCAGCCGTTGGTAAAGGCCTGCCACGCTCTGGGCGTAGCGCGACCAGCTGAACTCTGCCGACCGGGCGATGCCTTCGTCCCGGCGGCGACGCCATGAGCTGACTGACTGCTCGCGTTCGGCAAGCAGTTGCAGGATCGTCTCCTGCCACGCGGCCACGTCGGCAACCGGACAATACGACGCGGCGGCGCCACCGACCTCCCTGAGAACCTCAATGTCGCTCGCCACCACCGGCGTCCCGGAGGCGAGCGACTCGACCAGCGGGAGCCCGAAGCCTTCCCGCTCGGAGGGCAGCAATGACAGCGTCGCACGGCGATACACGGCTGCCAGCGTCGCGCGATCGACGAATGGCAGCACGACGATCGCGTCGAGTACGCCGAGATCACGCGCGTGCGCCCGCTGCGCCGCGGTGAACGGGCCGCCGACACGAATCAGGCGGACGTCACGTCGCCTGGCTCGAAGCGCGGCGAGAACCTCGATCAGCACGTCGATGCGTTTTCTCGGAACGGTCGTGCCCACGTGGAGCAGCTCTACGCCGCCACGGAATCCGACGAGCCGCGCTGCCTCCGCGTCGGCTGCCGCGTCGGCCTCTGCCAGCCGGCGGACCTCGGATCCGTTCGGAACGACCGACAGTCGATCGCCGGGAATATTCGCCAGCCGCACCAGCGCCAGGCGGGTGGCATCGCTGTCACACGCAACGTGTGCGGCACTCTTCAACCCCTCGAGAATCCGCCGCGACATCCACTTGAACGGCACCGAGCGCCGCTCTTCATGCGGCTCGAGGATCGACCGGAACGCGTCGACGTCATGGCACGTGACGAGGGTCCGCTCGTGCGGCAGGTTGTGCACCAGGTGCGCGTACGAATGATCGATCACGTGATACACGTCGAACTGACCAACGATGGCGGCCAGGGCCCGCGGGTAGTCCCATTGCCGCGCCACGAGGCGATCGAGCGTTGAGACGCGCTCCCCGCCGATGAACGGCACGCGGCCGAGTCGATGCGGCATCGCCGGCCGGATCAACGTTGGCATGATCGAATCCCGATGCTCGCGACTGAGATGATCGGTCAAGGTCTCGGCCACGAGATCCATGCTCGCCCATCCCTCTTCGACATAGTCGGCCACCAGCGCGACGCGCAACGACATCAGTTCGCCCCCGATTCCCCGGCCATCAACGTGTCGAAGAACTCCAGGTGCTGGCGGGCAACGACGGACCAGTCGAATCTGGCCAGCGCCCGCTCGCGGCCGCGAGCCGCCAATCGCCTCCTCATGTCGTCGTCACGAAGCAGCAGATCGATCGCGCGAGTCCATGCCGGCACGTTCCCCTCAGGCACCAGCATCCCCGCATCGGCGACGACATATGGGATCTCGCCACTGTTGCTGCCGATGACGGCCACACCCGACGCCATCGCCTCGATCAACATGCGGCCGAACTGCTCGCGCCATTTCTCGGTGGTCAGGCTGGGCGCGCACAGGACGCTCATGGCGGTGAGCCATTGCGGGATCTCGCCGTGCGGAATTCCCGTGACGACCTGCACACGGCCGCCGTGCGACCCGGCAAACGCGCGCAGCTCGCCTTCGAGTGGACCGCCGCCCACCAGCAGCGCGTGCCACGGCGCCTTGGCTCCGGCCAATGCGTTCATGAGCACTGACAGGCCCTTCTCCGGAACGAACCGGCCCACGTAGCCGACCACCCGCGCGTCTTCGGCCCAGCCAAGCCGCCTGCGAATCTGTCGGCCGGTTTCGGCGTCAGGAACGAACGCGGAAGTGTCGACGCCTGGTGAGATCACACACGACGGTTTCCGCCGGTAGACGTCCGCCCTTTGCACCATGGCCTCGCGCACGGTCTCCCCAAACGCGATCCAGCCGTCGGTCCGGCCGAGCACCTGCCGCTCGAAGGCGCTCAGCGGCCACGGATACGTCTTGTTGAGGTTCTGAAACGTCGAGACGACGAACCGCGCTCGCGACGGTGACGCTCTGGCGATCTGCGCGGCGGCAAGCACGAACGGCTCCTCCCAGCAATGCACCACATCCCAGTCGCCGCTCAGAAGCCGCCGGACGCTGCCGTACCACATCAAGTGCGGGCTGCGATCGAAGCGCGTGGCTGCGCCACGGACCTGGCAGGCCTCGCCGGCGATCGGCTCGAGCGTGACCTGTCGCATATCGCCGCGAAAGTGCTCGGGGGCCACTGCGGTCACGCTCCAACAGCCCTTCCCCTGTACGGCCATTTCGTGCGCGAGTCGACGGTTGTTCGCGACGACGTACGAGTGGCCGATGGTCAGGACGCGGCGCTCAGGCATCACGATGCCCGGCCGATCCACCGGGCGCGGCATACGCCGTTTCGCCGCGACGAAGTGTCTGCCACGTAGCCAGCGTCCGCCGCGATACCGGACGGCGATTGGCGCGGACGTCCGGAAGGCCGGCTACGAGCTGACGAGCAAGCCACACCCAGCCCCAGGGATCGTGAATCTTCCAGCCGTGGCGCATCCGGAAATACAGCGCGAAGCGGACCGGCAGCATCCAGATCACGCGCGTCATCGGGTCGTTGTAGAGGGTGTTGAGACAATCGTTGCGGGAGACGAAGCGCAGGTAGCGCTGCTGGCTGCGGCCGGATTTGTCTGGAACGTGCGCAACCAGGGCCTGCGGCAGATAGACCGTGACATACCCTGCGTCGAGCAGCCGCAGGCAGAGGTCCTTCTCCTCTCCGTAGAAGCCGAACGATTCGCGGTAGCCGCCAATCTCCAGAAACGTCGAGCGCCGCACGAGATGGGCAAACCCGATGAAGCTCGCCACCAGCGACGCGATCGTCGCAGGCGAGGGCTGCATCGCCACCGGCCAGGGACGTCCGTCCGCTTCGGCCTGAGCGAACGCAACGGCGCCGACACGCGCGTCACTCCCGATGGTGTCGACGCCCTTCTCGACCGCTTCAGCCGTCAAGAGTCGGGCATCGTCGTCGAGCAGGAGCACGAGCTCCGCGCCTGCGGCGGCGACAATCCGATTGCGGCCGACGATGGGGCCGTCGCCTGGTCGCTCGCTGAGTATGCGAACGGGAATCGACACTCCGTCGAGCTGACGCTCGATCGGAATCGTCGATCCGTCGTCGTACACGAGAACCTCCGGAGACAGATGCTCGAGGAGCGCGAGCGACTCGAGGCACGCGCGCAGTGCCTCCGGCCGGTTCCTGGTGGTGATGCCGATTGACAGCGTGCGCCTCATGCCGCCCGACGCCTTTCTCGACCGCGCCGGTACACTTCGAGCGTTCGCAGAGCGGTGGCACGCCAGGTCATGCCGGCGACAGCGCTACGCCCTGCCCCACCCAGTACGGCACGAAGCGGCGCATCGGCCATCAGTTGCCGCACGGCATCGGCGATCGCGCGCGGATCACGCGGTGGGACCAGACGCCCGGTCTGACCGTCGCGCACGATCGAGCGGGCGCATCCGACCGGCGTCGTGACCACCGGCAGGCGCTGGCTCATCGCTTCCAGGATCACGAGGCCGAATCCCTCGTAGGTCGACGGACAGATCAGGAGGTCGTGACGTCGATACATCTCCATGACCTCGGCTTCGGGCGCGCGCGCGTGGACGGTCACGAACGGGCGCGAGCGGTCGGTAAACGCCTGGAGCACCGTGCTCTCCGGCACACCGGGGCCAAGAACGCTGAGGCGAAGATCGTTTGCCGTGTCGTGGAGTCGATCGAAGGCGGCCGCGAGATCGTGGATGCCCTTGACGTGATCCCACGAGCCGCAGAACAGCAGGCCGCTGCCGCGCGACGCGCCAGGCCCGGGATCGTTGTTGAGAAACTCCTGAGAGACGCCATGAGGGACAACGTCCACCTCGTCGGCCGATCGCCAGCCGCGAGCCACCACGAAGTCGCGATCCATGTCGTTCAGAAGGATCATGCGGTCCGCCAGCCTGGCGGCGGCCCCGACCTGCGACAACCTGGAGGCCGGGTACCAGATGCGGCGGGTCCACGGCTTCGAGATAAGCCCGGCGTCGTGGTCGTCGAGCATGCGGCGGTAGTTGAGGTGCTCGAGCCCGTTGGAACGACACACGTACAGCGTGCCGGCGTAGCCGCCGAATTTCTTCCGGACGCCGATCCAGAGACCCTCGGCGCTGGCGGCATCAACGACGTCGTAGCGCCTCGCGATTCAGGCGAGCCGCGATTGCCTTTGCTGCAAACCACGGCGACACCAGCTGGCGCACCTGGCGACCGCGCGGTCCTCCGATGTCTCGATCGAACAGCGTCTCGCAGCGGTGGCCGAGCGCCC
Source organism: uncultured Acidobacteriota bacterium (assembly GCA_963771415.1). GTDB lineage: Bacteria > Acidobacteriota > Vicinamibacteria > Vicinamibacterales > 2-12-FULL-66-21 > CAWAZT01. The sequence continues at coordinate 406,449 of CAVYTI010000004.1, forward strand.
GAAGCTCCGCCTGGAGCTTGAAGAGCACCTTCGCGGACCCGAGCGTCGGGTTGGCCGGGTAGTCGCCCAGGAGGAGCACCGACAGGATCTCGTCGCCCATCAGCCGGCAACAGCCTCCACGGAACGAATCGCCCTGAGCTTCTCCACCGTCCGCCCGATGGAAAAGCGCTCCTCGTAAACCGCACGGCCTCGCTGACCGAGCGTCCGACACTCATCAGGGCTCTCAATCAGTTGCCGTACTCGGGCAGCCATCTGGATGGGTTGACCGCTCGGAACCAGCGCGGTTGCCCGCGTGTCGCGCCAGACGGACTCGGTGAGAACGCCATCGGTCGCCACGGTCGGCACCGCGTTCGCGAGACCCGCCATGACCGACGTGCGCCGCGTCGTCACGCCATCGGGATACGGCTGCACGAGCAGGTCGCACGCACGCAGGGCGGCAGCCACTCCGGACGGTAGCAGCCGTCCGCTCGCCCAGAGACGGCCGTTCAACCCGCTCAAGGTCGACAACGCGCGCTCGACGAACGCCGTACTGCGATCGCCGACGAACGCGAATCGGGCCGAGGGAATCGCTGCTGCAATGGCGGGCACGACCCCCTCCAGCTCGGCGACCATGTGATCGCCATACGTGCCGAAATGACCGATTATCGGGCCTGTCGATCTGCCAGACATGAGCTGACGAAATCTCCCGACTTCCTCCGGTTCGACGCTGCCGGGAATCGTGGACGGAATCGGTAATGTCTGCGTTGACGGCAGGGCGGCGTATGGACTCAGACATCGAATCCACGAATCCGACGATACGTAGACGACACGGCTGGCCTTGATCAGCTCTATGGCCATCAAGCGCTGGACCACGGCGAGAAGGTTGCGCCAGGGTCGCTCGAAGGAAAAGTAGAAGTACGGCTCGTGGAACATCACGCGAACGTCGGCTCCGGCCCGTCCAACTGCGTGCAGCCAGCGACAAAACGACAGGTTGGCACCTCGCGAGCCGAGGGCGTTCGGCACGTACTGAAGGAGGACCACCCCGGGCTCCTCCTGCCAGGCGCGAGTCAGGCGCGCCTTCGATGCCGGTCCGAATCGATCGGGCAGCAGCCGCAACCACGGTTCCATGGTCTGTGTGGTCGTTGTCTCATTGGCGTCTGGCGTCCATACCACGACCGTTTCTCCCGACGCCATCAGCTCTCTGGCGAGCAGTGCCGTATAGTCCCCGACACCGCCGCATCCGGGTGGATACTCGCCGGTCAGGATGTGCCAGATCATGCGAGACGAGCCGTCTGGAGAACGCGCTCGAGCGCGTTCAGGTGCGCATCGGATGTGAAGCGGGCCGTCGCGTCGCGGGCGCCGCGCGACAGGCGTTTGTAGCAGGCGGGATCGCGAAGAATTCCCGCGATCGCGTCGGCGAGTCCGTCGGCGCCCTCATCCGGGGACACGAGCCTGCCGTTCACGCCGTCGGACAGCCAGGTGGAAATTCCGCCGACATCGAATGCGACGGAGGGGATCCCCCAGACCGCGGCCTCGAGACCGACGAGGCCGAACGGCTCAGGCCAGACACTCGGGATCGCGACCAGCCGGGTGGTCGCGAAGAGGTCGGATCTTCCGCGCTCGTCAACCCAGCCCGGAAAACTCGCTCTCAGCCCCAGTCGCGTGGCCAGAGCGTCGAGTCGATCGCGCTCGGGTCCGTCGCCGGCCACGGTCAAGGTCACCGATCGCCCCAGTATTTCGTTGACGCGATGGGCGGCACGGACGATGAGATCCCCGCCCTTCAGCGGCGTCAGCCGGCCGAGAAACAGCACGTCGATCGACGGTCCGGCGCTGACGGCCCGCTCCGGCGACTGCGCGAACAACGGTATCGCGACAACGCGATCGGATCCGACGCCGTGGGCGAGGTACTCGCGGCGCATGTGCTCGCTGGCGACGACGATCGTGGAATAGCGTGCAAACAGCCGCCGCTGTCGCGAAGCCCAGTCGTACTGCGAGAGCATGGTGGCCGGATTGCGATAGCCGCAGCGCCGTGGCAGGTAGTGCACCAGACACGCCGGGCCGCAATGCCGGGTGCAGACTCGGGCGCCGGGAAAGGCAAACGCCTTCTGCCCGCTGACACACGTACCGAAGTAGCCGTGCATCATCTTGACGATCGGCCACTCGCGAGCGAGTTGTTCGTCAACGTCGAGGGCACGCATGTTGTGGGAAAAGCAGACGTCCGGTCCGCCACGCCCGCGCCTGTGCGAGCGAGCTCTCCAGACCTGCGGACTCGATCGACCATGCCTGGTCGACGGGGATGCGCCTGGGATCGCCGGAAGCGTCCGCCCCGTCGTGCAACAGCGCGACGGCATGACCGCGCGCCACGAGCGGGCCAACCAGGGACGAGAGATACGTGCCCACGCCGCCGCCGTCCGCCCGCGAGTCGTTCGCGAGGAGTATCCGCATCAGCGTCGCACGACCCGGGCGCATACCCCTTCCATCGTCCAGACGTCGAACGCTGGATCGAGGGGCTCGGCCGCCAGGCCGAGATCCGCCAGCTCGCGCTCGACGTCAGCCGCGTGAAATCCTCGCGCCGCCCAGACGGAGGGATGAAATTCGACGAACGCGGTTACGCGAGACGAGGACAACAGATTTCGCGCGCCTCGCAACACCTCGACCTCGGCCCCCTCGACGTCGATCTTGACGACCTCCGGCGTGACCCCGCGATCAGCACAGAAGGCATCCAACGTCGTCGTGTCGACGGTGATCGTGGTCGGCGCAGCCTGACCGGCGGTATGGAGGCTGCTCGCCCCACCGAATCGATCGATGTGAAAGCGGTGCCCGGCCGACATGGTCGGTCACGGCGGCGGACACGATCTCGACGCGGTCCTCGAGATCGTTGAGATGAACGTGTCGCGCCAGACCGGATCGTGAAGCGGCCGAGGGCTCGAAGGCCACCACGCGTCCAGCTGCTCCTACCCATTGACCGAAGAGCAGCGTGTAGGCGCCCAGGTTGGCACCAACGTCGAAGACCGTGGCACCCTGCCGGATCGCTTGTCGGAAGGCGCGATACTCGTCCGGATTCCAGCTGAGCGTACGGTAGCGAGCGGCGAGCCGCACGCGTTCGCCGTTGGGCAGCGTCGAGACGAGATGGTCGCCTGGCCACCGATCGAGCACCGCTTCGTGGATCGAGCGCAGCAGCTGTGGCGCGGGAGCCGTACGCGAGCCGCGAAGTCGATCGACGCAGCGTTCGAGCCAGCTGCCGTCGCGAAACTGCTGCGCGCGTCCGCGCGTCGGGTCGGGCATCACGAGACCTCCGCGCCGCGCGACCGCAACGGCCAGCGGACCACGCGGTCGTACAGCGTCCGGACAGGCCCGAACTCGAGATACAGCGGGCGCATGTGCCACACGACGAACGCGGCAATGCTACCGCCGGTGGCGACGGTCACCAGCAGCGGCGGCGTTCCCAGCATCCAGTTGACGAAGATGGCGAGCGCGACCATCGGCGCGGCGCGCACGATCCAGGGGCGGATGACGTCCGCAAGCAGCTCGGCCTCCGACATCCGCGTCGCGCGCGTAAACGGCCGCCATGCCATGAGGCCGAACACGATGCCGTGGCTGAGCACGCCAGCGGTCAACACGCCGACGACGCCGAACTGCATTCCGAGGGTGACGGCGAGCACGACGTGCAGGGCGCCGCATGCGAACGTGGCGAGGCCGATCTGCAGCCGTTGCCCCAGCACGGACGGGATGACAGCGACCGCATGGCCCAGCGTCATCGCGATGGTCAGGACCGCAATCAAGGTATTCGCCACGCCGCCGGCGAACAGGTCCGGTCCGACCCACCGACGGACGAACGCCGGATTGGCGGCGAGCACCACACACGCGACCGCGCCGGCGAGCGCGAGATAGACGCGGACCATGACGACGATCGCGTCGCGAAGCCGCCGTCCCTGCTCCTCGCCCGCCAGCTGCGCGAGGCCGACGAGCCCGTTGTCGCAGGGAATCCAGGAGAACTGCACGAGCGACTGCGCGAGCTTGTTCGTGCACGCCAGCGCCGCAACCTGGGTCGGCCGTCCAAGTGCGGCGAGGACGAGGCCGTCGCTGGCGGCGATCATCCGCCACCCCCAACCACCAATCCAGGTGCCGACCCCCTCGACGTAGAGTCGTCGAATATTCTGCCAGCGGGGCCGTGGCCACCCACGAAGCAGATCGGGAGTTTTGGTCGCCACCCGCAGCAGGTTCCACATGCCGCTCACGTACGCCGGCGCCACCGCCGCAGCGGCGAGCGCATAGAGTCCGTATCGCGGCAGCAAGGCGACGGTGATCATGAATCCGAGCAGCCAGTTGGTCAGGTTCACCAGGCCGTTGAATCTGACGTCCTGCAATCCGGCGAGCACCGCGCCGAAGACGCGCAACGGCTGCGCGACGCAGCCGGCAATCGCCACGACCAAGAGAGGACCGAGCACCGCGCGTCGTTCGACTTCGTCGAGGTGGAGCATCGACGGGAGAAACAGCCACAGCCCGATTGCCAGGACGCCGTAGATCAGGGTCGATAGCACAGCGGCCGCCACGGCCGTGCTCACCAGCTCGCGGATGCGGCCGCGGTCGCGGCGACCGTCCGCGTCGGCGACGAGCCACGGCAGTGTGACGAGGACACCGAGCTCCGCCAGGCCCGCGTACGCGAGCCACTCTCCCGACGCGAGCCACAAGCCGTAGCGACGCGCCCCGATGTATCGCAGGGTGAAGGGCACCAGCCACAGCCCGGCGATCAGCGCGGCGCCGAACTGCGCGTAGCTGAATGCCGCCGCGATGGTAGCCTTGGCCGTTCGACTCATGGCGTGGACGAGGCGCGCTTGGCGGCGAATCGGGTGAACTGACGGATGGTGGCGAGCCAGCCCGCCGGCGTCGCCTGGCGGCGCCAGGTGCGCCGCTCGCGCGCATGCGTGGTTGCGATCACGGCGTCCCAGCGTGCATGGAACAAACGGCCGTTCGCGAGGACGCGGTCACGATACGCCTGCGATGGTGTGCCGAGCGTCGTACTCCCGAGATGAAAGTAGGCGCCGAGACGCTCGTAGCCGCACGTCGCCACTTTCCACCCCGCCTGACGAATGCGAAACGCCAGGTCGGCTTCGTCCCACTCGGTCGGCCGGAACGCCTCATCCAGGCGGCCGACGCGATCGAGACAGGCGCGGCGTACGATCCACGGGCGAAGCACCGCATCCACTTCCTGCAGACGAAGCCAGTTCGCCGGTGCCGGGCCGATAGTGCTCTGCAGCCGACGCCAGTCGGTGAGATCCTCCCACCGCTCGATCGGATCGGCACACGGCGCGCAGGTGAGCCCGCGGCTGAGGCACAGCAGCCCCAGGTCGGGATACGCCTCGAAGTTGGCGATCACCTCGGGAACGAACCATGAGACCTGCAGGAACATATCGTCCTGCCACGCCGCCAGCAGCGAACCCCGCGCCACCTCGAAGCCGCTGTTCGTACACTGCAGCTCGTGAACGTTGTCCTGATGCAGCCAACGCAAGTGTCCTTGCCCCCACGGCGTTTGGGCTTCACGTTCGAGATAGTCGGCAGTCGCGTCTTTGCAGCCATCCTCGACGACGATGAGCTCGACGCGATCGCCACCGAACCGGCGCCAGCTTTCGACCGCGCGTCGCAACACGGCTTCGTTGTTGAACGTCGGCATCACGACGCTCAGCGTCGGGCTCCCGTTCCCGCTGCGATCAGTCACGTTGTCCGTACGCCTGAAGATTGAATGCCAGCGGGGTGTGAATCCCACCGGGGACGGCCCGCACCGTCCGGAACGCCAGACGCCGAAACGTCCGGTCGAGGGAGGTCGCTTCGGCGTGAGGCAGCTCCGGCGCGCCGGCGTAGATCGTGACGTCGTGAAAGCCCTCGCGCTCCAGGGCCATGCGCAGCGATGCGGGCGAAAAATGATTCACGTGAACGAGGTTGTCGGCCAGCGACGGGCGGTAGCCGCGATGGATCAGAGATCGCACCCGTTCCTTGATTCGCTGGGCCGGCCCGTTTGGAACCTTGATGGCGATCCAGCCGCCATCGGACAGGAGCCGCGTTGCCTTGCGCAGGACGGATCGGGGCTCGGGCACATGCTCGAGCACGTCCGTCAGCGTGATCGCGTCGTAGGTCTCATCGGCCGGATCGAACGTGTGCATGTTGCCTTGATGTACGCGCCCGCCGCTGGCCGCGCTGGCAAACGCCGCGGTCCGGGGATTGAGCTCCAGGCCATCGGCAACCCAACCCGCGCGCCGGGCGAGCGCGAGAAAACGGCCGGCGTGGGCGCCGACATCAAGCAGCCGCCTGCGAGCCGGAAACAGCCGACGGGCGAGAGCATCGAGGATGTCCGCGAAAATCACGTCTTTGTACTCCGCGTGATGCTCGTCGGCGATCCACTCTTCCGACCAGCGCTGGTCGTACATGCGATCGAAATATCGGGCCAGCGCGGGCATTCGGTCCGGTTGTGCGAAGCCGCATTTGTCGCACCGCACGATCGACACGGACGTTCCGGAGTACGCCGCCAGGTCGGGATCCTGCGTCGCATACGCAGACAGGTCGAAGATTGCATCGTGCACGGGTGTCCGGCTCGTCGAGTCGCAAATCCAGCAACCGGGAACATCGACGAACGCAGTCGTGGTCATTCGACAGCCGCGACGATCTCGGCCGCCATGTCGTCCCAGGACCGCGCCGCGAGGCAGCGTGCAAACGCGGCCGTTCGCTCGAGCCAGATCGCCTGGTGCGCTCTCCAGGCCCTCAGCGTGGTGACCAGCGTTTCGGCCTTCGGCGGATCCGACACAATCAATCCGGCGAGAGTCTTCGGGTAGCGCTCGGCGATGCCCGCGCCGGCGCTGACGATGGCCGGAACGCCCCGACAGATGGCTTCATGCACGCCCAGGCCGTACGCCTCGTAGCGCGCCGGATGGACGAGAACATCGGCGGCTGCCAGGAGCGACCCGATGTCGGTGCGAAAGCCGAGAAAATGCATTCGGGCCGCTACGTCCGCGTCCTTCGATCGCGCAATCCATGCATCCTTTTCTCCACCGTCACCGGCGACGAACAGGTCGACGTCCCACGCCGGATCGCGGGCCAGCATGCACCAGGCGTCGAAGAGCACGTCGAACCCCTTGCGTCGATCGCCCAGGGCACCGATGAAGATCGCCATCCGCCGGTCACCGATGCCGAGGCCCGCTCGCGCGGCAACACGTTCGGCGGCCGTGGCGACGCGAAACTCCGCAGAGTCGATCCCGTAGTAGACGACCCGCATGCGAGCGGGGTCCACGTGATACTCGCGCTCGACATCGACGGCGGTGCGCCGACTATTGCAGATGACGATCGACGCGGCGTCGAGCGCGGCGCGCTCCTGCCGGAGGAAGTAGCGCCGACCGAGCCGACTCGAGACAGCGGATCGCAGGGATCCGTAAGTCGTCGGCTCGTAGGTCGCGTGCAGGTAATGGATCCAGGTCGCGCCGGCAACGGTGGCATTGCCACCGTTGGTGACGACACACGCCTCGTCGCCGAGGTCCCGCGCACAGCGCGCGGCGGCGCGCGACAGCAGCGGCGCGCCAAGCAGGTGCGCGCCAAGCGGCCGCGCCACCGGATGGACCGTCAATCCCGGCAGGTGCTCGAGATCGGCCGCGACACGATGGGTCACGAGGTGGACCGGCCGTCCGGTTCGCGCCAGGAATCGCGCCAGGCCGTGGTTGGCGCGGTCCATTCCGCCGAGCGTCGTGAAGTCCCCCGACGCGATCAGCCAGGGCCTCATGCGCCGTCCATGCCGTAGCGGGCCGCGACGCCGTGCAGCGCCCCGGCCAGGAACCAATACTGCAGGCCGATCTGCGTGTTGAACGGCGTGAAACTGAAGATGAGCGCCGCCACTCCCACGTTGGCGCTGAGCACCACGGCGGCGCAGGTCGCCAGCCGTGGATAACCCATCCGCATCGCGACCTTCCACTGCGCAGCGGTCACGATCCCCAAGGCCACCATGTACAGCACGATCAGGAGGATGCCGCCGTCGATGATCCAGCTCGTGAACTGGATCTCCGCCCAGATCGGCGGGCTGTCCGTGTTCGTGGAGAGAAAGTACGCCGCGGCCATCCCCCAGCGGGCCAGGCCGGCACCGAAGGGATACTCGAACAACAGCTCCCGGAACGTGATGGTCAGTTGAACGCCACGCGCGTTGTGATAGACGCTGATCGGATCCGAGGAAAAGAGCGTCATCACCCGTTCCTGGATGGTCGATCCGCCGAGTGTGAGCGCCAGGACGAACGCTCCCACCACCGTTCCTCCGGCGAGCAGCGAGAACAGGCTCGCGCGGGCAATACGCTTCTGGCGAAATGTCACCGCTCCGTAGATCCCCAGCATCACAGAAGCGATCACCAGGCTGATGCGCACTTGACTCAGGTAGATGGCGGCCAGACCCGCAGCCGCGAAACCGAGCGAGAGCGCACGTTTCCAGACGGCGATGCCGCTCGTGGCAAACACGAGCCCGAGCAGGGCCGCCGACATGCCGGGCCCCGCCACGGCGCCCGGCGTGTCGAACAGTCCCGGCGGCCGGACGAGACGCTCACCATGCGGCCCGATATACGTGACCGGGCCGAGACCCATATTGGCGTTCTCCGTCAGGAACCGCGAGAACTCCGCCGGCAGCCATCGCGCCGGATCGTAGGCTTGCAACACGCCGACGGCCGAATTGATTCCCGAGCAGATGAGCAGCAGCCACAGCAGTCTGGCGAGCCGCTCCGGCGAGTTGACCAGCATCGGCGCCCAGAACAGCGGCGCCAGCACCGCGATGTACACCGCGAGATGCGCCAGGCCGGCAACCAACGACGGCGTGTTGGGATGAAAGAGCATCAGGGTCAGCAGCCCCGCCACCGCGGCAATCCAGCTCTGCGATCGCGTCGGCCGAATGTTGTGTCGCGACGTCACCAGCCACCATGCGAGGGCGACCAGGCTGATGGCGAACGCCGAGATCCGGATCGGCAGACGGAAAGGCTGAGTGCCGGGCAGGTAAAGCAGCGCGGGAAGAGCCGTCTGGCTGATGACGAACAGCTCCGGAAAGCCCCACGGCGCACGAGTCGTGTGGGTTTGCTCGATCGCCGGCGATGCCAACGCCTCGAAGCTCATCGCAAGCCCACCTCAGCCGGCTGCACGTGATGATAGAGATCCACGAAGGCCTGCGCGAACACTCGAGGGTCGAAGAGACTGACAGCAGCCTGACGCGCGCGCGAGCCAAGCTGCCGGCGCAGCTCGGGATTGCTGGCGCACGACTCGATCGCCGCCGCCAGGCCGTCCACATCACCGGGCGCGTGCGTCAGCGCGGTCACCCCATCCTCGACGAGCTCCACCGCGCCGCCGGCGCGGCTGACGATGACGGCCCTGCCGCACGCCATCCCCTCGGCGATGACCAGACCGAAAGGCTCCGGCTGAGTGCTCGCGTGGACGACGACGTCGAGCGAGCGCAGCACCGCGGCCGGGCGCTCGACGAATCCCGTGAAGCCAACGTGATCGGTGAGGCGGCACTCACGGGCGAGGGCGCGGATTTCGTCCATCCCGTACTGACTTCCGGCCGTGTCATAGAGCGGCGCGCCGATGACGTAGCCGCGTACGCCTCCGCCGCGCGTCGCGCGCTGCATGGCGCGGAGAAACGTCTCATGGCCCTTCCAGCGCCCGAACGTCGCCAGGAGGCCAACGCGCATGACGTCGGCTGCGGGCGTGAGACCCGCAAGCCGATCCAAATCGACACGTGGGCCGTCGGGAGAGAACTCCTGAAGATCGACGGCGTTGTAGATCGTGCTGACCGGGGCATGGGATCCGAGCACGCGCGACAGATCCGCGGCCACGCTGTGCGAATTCGCTACGATGGCCGCCGCTCGAGAAACGTGTCGCTTCAAAAGAGTGCGAGTGATCGGACGAGGACCGACATATTCGTGCACGTGCCAGACGATCGGCACGTCGCTCGCAGCCGACCAGGTCCCGAGAATGTGCAGCTTGAATCCATTGGTGTGCACAAGCTCGGCGGCGACGTCGGCCAGGAGTGTCGACAGCTGGCGCCGGTATCCGCCGAGCGATCCGGCCGCCGCCATCAGCGCGGCGCCACGCCGGGCCAACGCAGCGCTGCCGGCGCCGGACTCGCCGAGACGCGCGAGCGCAGGTGGCAGCGGCAGGATCCGGACGTCCACGTCGGCCTCGCGTACGCGACGCGCGAGTGGGCCTTCGCGCGGCACGACGATCGTGAGGCGCCAGTCGGGCCGGAGACGGCGGATGTTCTGCACCAGCAGCAACAGGCTCGTCTCGGATCCGCCGAGCTCGGAGGAGACGCTCAGGAATGCGACCCGCATCAGCGCAGCATCTCGCCCGGTGCCAGCCACAGCAAGTGCGGCCACGCCTGCGTCGTCCACTCCGCCAGCGGCCGCAGCATCTCCCTGGTTTCGATGCGCGGGCTCGTCGCGCGACGATAGGCACCCGGCGACTGATCGATCGTCCAGCCCGCGTACCCGGCGTCGAGGAACGCGCGTACGCAGGCATGCGGTGAATGACCGCGTGCGCGCAGCAGATCTGGGTGGAGCTCGACGAAGAGGGCGCGGTAGCGATGCGTCCCAAGACCGTCGCGCATACCCTCCAGCGCGTCCTGCTCCGCTCCTTCGACATCGAGCTTGAGCACGTCCACTCGACCCAGCGACGCGGTCACCTCGTCCACCGGCACGCACTCCACCTCGAAGCTTGGTTGACCATCGGAGGCCTGCCCCACGCGCGAAACCCCGCGGTTGGCCGCCCCCTCGTCATAACCGGCGAGCGTGGCCATACCGTAAGCAGCGCCTGCGGCTTTCGGGATCGGCTGGACCTGGGAGAAATCATTCAAGCGCACGTTGGCCTGCAGCGCGGCGAACTGACGGGGATCGGGCTCGAGCGAGATCACGCGACCCTCGCGACCGACGGCGGCAGCGGCCAGCAGCGAGAAATAGCCCCAGTTGGCTCCGACGTCGACCATCGAGCCGCCACGATTCAGCCGTCGCTGAAGCAGCCGCGTGACGGGAGGCTCGTAGCAGCCGGTGAGGCACACCTCGCGCGAAATGAGATCCGACAGATCGCAGAGAAACCTGGCGCCGCCGAGATCGCGGCCGAGCCTGCTGACGAACGGGGCCGCGGACGAGCGCAGCGAAGCCACCACCTGATAACGGCCGCGAGGCAGGCGTCGAACCACAGAGCCCAGCGCGCGTATCCAGCGGGGCGCACGCCGACCGGCCTGAACCTCAGTCACGCAAGCGCCCGTTCGGCGTGAGGAGCCAGGGCTCGCTCCAGTCGCTGGATTTGCATCGCGGGATCGCACAGCAATGTCGCGCGCGCGGGCCCGGCGTGCGCCAAGCGCCTGCCGCCGGTCGGGGTCGTCGACGAGCATCTGCAGCGCGGCTCGCAGCGCCGCGACGTCGCCCGGCGGAAGAAGCATGCCGCACTTCGCCGTGACGATCTCGCGGGCGCCGCCGATGTCGCTGGTCACCACCGGAAGGCCGGCATGCAACGCCTCGACGAACGTGAGCCCGAAGGACTCCGGCGCAAGGTTGGGCTGGCAGAGAACGTCGGCGCCCCGCAGAATCGCTGGCACATCGCGTCGTTCGCCGAGAAACCGCACGCGTCGCTCGAGCCCCCGCGCACGCACGAACGCCAGGAGCTCCTGCGCGAGAGCCTCTTCGCTCGTCCGCTGGACTCCACCCGCGATCCACGCGGTCCAATCGCCGCGCAACTCGGCCGCCGCTTCGAGGAGTGTCAACTGGCCCTTCGGCCGCTCGAAGCGGCTGGCCATCACGATCACCACAGTGGCGGCATCGACGCCGAGAGCGGCTCTCGTCTCGTGACGGATGCCGGGCGCGTTCGCTCCGCACGCAACCGGCGGATAGACCACCGTGCGAGGCACCGGACCGAGCCAGCCGGCGAGGGCTGCAGCGGTGTACTCGCTGTTGCAGACGACGAGATCCGGCGGTACCCGGCTGGTGCGACGTTCGGTCCAATGCGATCCATCGAGGGCGTTGTGCGCCCAGAGGATGCGCCGCCGTCCGCCGCTGGCCGGAGCCGCCAGGGCGTAGGCCCACGGCGAATGACAAACCACGGCGTCGTAGGTCGAGCGGGCGTAGAGACGAGCGAGTCGACGACGGGCACGCCACAGCGTGACCGGCCGGCTGAATCGGACCTCACCCAGCGAATGAACCGGCGCGCCGCTCTCGGCCAGCTCCTCACGGAGACGGCCGTCGTAGGAGAGCGCGAACTCGTGCGTCCAGGACCTCGGCCCGGTTGCGATCTCGACCAGCACACGTTCGACGCCGCCGAACAGGTTGCCGGCGGCGACGTGCAGCGCATGCATCAGAAGAACCGTCGCGGCACGATGATGGTGTCGCCGGCCTTGACCGGATCGGTGAGGCCTTTGGTCTTCACGTGGGTCAGTTGTCCCTCGACCACGCGATCGATCGTGATGCGGTTCTGGGCGGCCTGGTCGGTCGCGCCGCCCGCCAGCGCCAGCGCCTGAAGCACGTTGAGGTCGCCGTCAATCGGGTACGAACCGGGCGATCGTACCAACCCGGTGATGAAGAACGTCTCCGCCTTGGGGACGAAGATCGTGTCGCCGTCCTGCAGCCGGATGTTCATGGCCCGGCCCATCTCGAGGTCCTTGCGGCTGACGCGGAGCTGCCCGGCGGTGTTGTCGGCGGGCATGACCGGACCCTCGACGTCGCCGGCTCCCTCGGGTCGATGCGAGACGATCACGTAAGAGCCCGCATTGTTCGTGAACCCCGCTTCCGCGAGCGCGCTCATGATCGACGCGTTGCCCGCGAGCATCTTGCGTCCGGGCTCGCGGACCTCGCCAAGGATGTAGACCGTCTGCGACCGATACGCGCCGACGTCGACGGTCACCGTCGGACTGACCAGGAAGCCGTTCGACAGCCGGCTCTTGAGCTCGGCCTCGACGCCGCGCACGGTCTGGCCGGCCGCCTTGATCCGCCCGACCAGGGGGAAGTCGAAGGTGCCGTCGGCGTCGACGGTCACGTCGCGGGTCAGCTCGGGCACTCCGAACACCGTCACCTTCAGCACGTCCTGCGGACCGACGATGTAGTTCGTGCCCGTCTGGCGCGAGGGCTGCGCCGCGGCGGGTGCTGCGGGGGTTTGCGTCGCGATGCACCCGACCAGCGCGAGCGCCCCAATGATCGTCATGGTGTCCCCCAGGTAAAGGTCGCGTAGATCCGATTGTCGGTAAAGGCACGGGCGGAGGTCGCGTCGGAATTGCGATGCGCCCATTCGGCGTTGAGGCCGATTCGCGCCCGCTCCCGCAAGTGGTAGCCGACGCCGCCGCCGTACGCCGAGTAGGTGTCGTTTGGCTGACTGATGGTGGATTGGCTGTAGTCGAGGAGTTGGTGGGTCGCCGTCCCTCTGACGTCGAACGACGCACTCACCTGGGTCGTGAGCGTCACGGTGCCGCCGGTCGAGAGGTAATACGGGGTTTCGTCTTCGTACGAATAGCGCAGATCGCGGCCGAAGGACGTGTCGAGCCGATGACGGCCGAGAATCGTCGCTCCGACGTTGACCGTGGCGACGAGACCACTGAAATCCGGCAGCGCGAGCGAGCGGCCGCTGAAACGCCGGTAGCCGACAGCGGCGGTTCCGGTCAGCAGACCGCCGGCGCTGAAGGTCACGGTCGGGGTGATGCGCGTGGTGTCGGAGTCCCGCTCAGGGTCGAGATCGAAGCGCTGCCACTCGCGCGAGACGACCAGGCTGACGGCGGTCAACGGTGTCAGCTGCATGCCGACGCTCCCGTCCACCGCGGTGTTGCCGTTGTTGAGGGCCTGCGCCAGATCCTCGCCGCGAAATACGCTGCCCTCGTCGAAGGTCGTGGTCGTCTGCCGGACGGCGCCAGAAATCAAGGTCCGCGACGCCACGTGCAGCACCGCGCCGGCAGTGTAGGTGTGATCGTGATGGCGGGCGCGACTGTCGATCTCGCTGTTGTAGCGCGCGCGGGTGTTGACGCCGGCGAACGAGGCGTATGGCTGGAGGCGTCCGAGATCGACGTTGGCCTTGATCTCGGCAGCGCGATTGGTGCCTGCCTCGCTGTCGTAGGTCTGGAAGTAGACGTAGTCGACAGACGTCGAGAACACGAGGTGCAGGCGCCTCGGGCTGAACAGCACGTCGGCTCGCGGCGTCACGGTGAAGGTGAAGTCGGACTTCGGATCCACGTCGTCGTGAAAGACGTTGTTGTCGACGCCGACATCCCGCATCGCGAGCGAGGGATTGATCCCGACAGGCCCGAATCGAATGATGGCGCCTTCGATCGGATCGGGCGACGAGGTCGTCTGTGCCGATGCGGTCGCCGCCGACATCGCAAGCAGCATACCGAGAGCCGCCCGGAGTGAGGCCCTTCTCATCGGAGCCGCTCCGTCATCATCTCCTCGCGGGAAATGCCGAGCTGACGCGTCTTGCGATAGAGGTTGGCCCGCTCGATCCCGAGCGTCCGGGCGGCATCACTCATGCGCCATTGATGCTGCTCCAGCACCGCGGCGATGTACTCACGCTCGAACCGCCGCCGCGCCTCCCGCAGACTGACCGCGGTCGTCATCAAACCCGCAGCAATCCCCTCGACCGGCAGCGTCGGCAGCACGTCTTCCTGCCGAACGATGGGGTCGGTCAAATCGCGAAGGATGCGTTCGAGCGCCTGTCGCAGCTCGGTGACGTTGCCAGGCCACTGAAACGCCGACAGCACCGTCAGGGCCGCCTGCGTGAAGGTCGGCACCGGCTTGCGGGCCGCTGCGGAAATGTCCGACGCGACGTGCCGGACGATCGCCGGTAGATCCTCCACCCGCATCCTCAATGGCGGAATGGCCACCTGCCGGGCGGCGAACCGGCGCAGCAGATCGGCGCGAACGCGACCTTCCCGTGCGTCCGAGGCCAGCGACGAGGGGGCGGCCGCGACGATGCGGGCACCGATGCGGACGCGCTCGCGGCCGTTGGTCCGGACTTCGCCGTCGCGCAGGATCCGCGCGAGCCGTCGCTGGACGCTGGCCGGCAAATCGCTGAGATGGTCGATGAAGAGGGTGCCACGACGCGCGGCGAGCAGCGCTGCCGCCGGCGCCACGCTCTCCAGCTCGCCGGATCCGCTCCGCGGCCGGCTGCCGAGCAGCGAAATCTCGAGCTCTTCGGCATCACCTCGTGCACAGTCGACGGCCACGAACGGCTGGCTTTGCCTGGTCCTGACGTGGAGGTAGCGCGCCACCACATCCGGCTCGAGCCCATCATCGGCAAGGATCAGCAACGGACCGGTTCCGTCGGCCTCGAGCTCGGCGCGGACGCGCCGGACCGCTGCTGATGACCCTGTCAGCGATGCCGGCAACGTGCGCTCGACGGGACGAAGGATCAACGGGCGGCCTGGAATCGTGTTCTGCATGGCTGTTAGTTGGAGGATCGCGGAACGGGCAGAGCTTCGCCCTGTGAGTCCCATGAGGGCAATGAGGGAACCCTCTGACCTGGCGCAGCTGTGGTGGGGAGGAGTCGATTATCGCCCGGCTGAGCGGTTGTGTCAATGGAGATACAACGGCGTGGATCGGTATTGATACAAGTGCGCAGGGCTTCCCGCTTTGTCAGTCCCGGACAACACGGGCAGCCCTACCGTTTCCGTCCGCGCTCCAGCTCTTCCAACGTACGGGGCCAGTCGTCGTGCAGGAGCCTCGACATGGCGCGGTCGGCCAGCAGGCGGCCATTGGTCTGACACGTCGGACAGTAATTGGACTCGTTGCGCGCGTAGACGATGCGCTGGATCGGAGATCCGCAGCGGGGACACGGTTGGCGATATCGACCGTGGACTGCCATGCCCTTGCGAAAGGCGGTGACCTTCTCCGGGAACTTCTCGCCCGCGTCCTGTGTCAGCCGCTCGGTCCATTCGTGGAGCAGCAGTCGCGTCGAGGTGAAGAGCGCGGCGATTTCGCCGTCGGTCAGCGACTGCGTCAGCTTCAGCGGCGACAGTCGGGCGGCGTGCAGAATCTCATCGGAGTAGGCGTTGCCGATGCCGCTGAACAGATGGGGATCGGTCAGCGCCCGCTTGAGGGTGTGATTCTCCGCGCGCAGGATGCGTGCGAACTCCGCCTCGGTCAGCTCGAACACTTCGACGCCGCCGGGATCGTGCGCCGCAACCTCGTCGGCGGCGCGCAGAACGTGAAGCGATGCCTGCTTGCGCGAGCCGGCCTCGGTGACGGCGAGCGTGCCGTTGTCGAAGTCGAACGCCGCCAGGCCGATCTTTCCCGGGATCTGCGCGCCGGCCTCGAGCCAGCGGAAGCGTCCGGCAATCATCAGATGGATGACAACGAATAACGAATCGTCGAACGTCCAGACCAGCCGCTTGCCCATCCTCTGCAGATCGACGATCCGATGGCCGATCAGGGCCGAGAGCGGCGGATCGAAGGTGCGGACGAAGAATGGGCTCGCTACCCTGACGCGCTCGAGCGGGCGACCCAGAATCCTCGGCCGCAACGCCGCGAGATAGAGCTCGACGTCCGGAAGTTCCGGCATCGTCGATCTAGTAGGCGGCCAGCAGGCGCGCTGCGCGCTCGATGTCGGCGCTGCCGGGCAGAAAGAATGCTTCGAGTGGCGGCGAGTACGGGACCGGTGTGTCGAGAGCGCCAAGGACGCGAACCGGTGCATCGAGCGATTCGAACGCCTCTTCCTGGATGATGGCCGCGACGCTCTCGCCGATACCGCCGGTGCGCGTGTCCTCGTGCACGATGAGCACCCGGCTGCAATATCGCGTCACGGCGAGGATCGACGACTTGTCGAGCGGCGCGAGCGACCGCAGGTCGAGCACCGCCGCGCCGATGCCGTCCGCCTCGAGGCGCTCGGCGACTTCCAGCGCGGTGTGGACGTAGGCGCCGTAGCTGATGATCGCCAGGTCATCGCCGACACGGCGCAGCGCCGCACGACCGATCGGCAGCGGCGCGGGTGCGGTGTCGCCGAGACGCTGCTTGACGCGCGGGTCGCGGTAGAGCGCGATGTGCTCGTAATAGAGCACCGGGTCGGGATCGGCCACGGCGCTCGCCATCAGCGCGCGGGCGTCCGCGGGCGTCGACGGCACCACGATCTTGAGCCCCGGTGTCCGATAGAACCAGCCCTCGGTATTCTGGCTGTGATAGGGACCGGCGTGCCGCAGGCCGCCCCACGGCATGCGCACGACCATCGGCACCTCTCCTCCCCATCGATAGCGGATCTTTGCGGCGTTGTTCACGAGCTGATTGAACCCCGTCGCGACGAAGTCGTTGAACTGCATCTCGCCGATCGGCCGCTGACCGGCGAGCGCCGCGCCGACGCAGACGCCAATCACCGCGCTCTCGGCAATCGGCGAATTGATGATGCGGTCGCCGAATTCCGTCAGGAGCGGTCTGAGCAGGAGAAAGGCGTTGCCGTAGGCGCCGCCGACGTCTTCGCCGAACACGAAGACGCGAGCGTCGCCGCGCAGCGCATCGCCAACCCCCAGCATGACCCCTTCGAGGAACGTGCTCCCCTTGGAATCGCGGGGGGCGATCGCCTCGAGCGGCGGCAGGACCGAATCGATCGGTGGCAGTTTCCGGAGGGCCGGGTCGAGCACTTCCATCCGCGCGCGCGGCGGCTCGCTCGCGAGCACGCCAATCCCGGCGTCGCCTGCCGCGGGCCACGGCGCCGCGACGACCGCACGCGCCTGCTCGTCGACGAGCGCTTCAACCTCGCGCTTGATTCGCGCCAGCTCGTCACCATCGATCACGCCGTCGGCCTCGAGACGCGCGGCATACGTCGGGATCGGATCGCGCGCCGCCCAATAGGCGTAGCGCTCACGATCGGCATACCCCTGATCGCTGACTGCCGGATATTCCCATCCCGGTTGTGGATCCTTGCCGAGATACAACATGTCGTCGTGATGAGCGTGCCCGCACATGCGCATGCTCACCAGCTCGATGAGGGCAGGCCCCCGACCGGCGCGCGCCCGCTCGGCCGCCCAGGTGAACGCGGCCGCGATGGCATCCGGGTCGGTACCGTCGATCGTGATCCCGGGAATACCGTAGCCGACCGCCTTGTCGGCGAAGACACGGACAGCCGACTGCTCGCGCACCGGCGTCGAGAGCGCCGTCTGGTTGTTCTGCACGCAGAAGATCGCGGGCAGCCGGCGCGCGGCGCACAGGTTGATGGCTTCGTGCCATTCGCCGAGGGAGGTCCCACCTTCACCCATGAACGTGATCGCAACCCGAGCCTCACCCGCGCGGGCAAACGCCATCGCCATGCCGGCCAGGGTCAAGGCCCCGGTCGCCAGCGGTGCAGCCGGTGGCAGGATGCCGAACGAGAAGTCCCCGACATGCAGGTCCTTGCCGTTCATCGGCGGGCCGGCTTTCCCCATCTGCGCCGACAGGACGTAGCGGACCATCTGGGCGTGCGGCGACATTGCCAGGATCGCGCCGAGATCGCGGATGAGCGGAGCGATCACATCGCCCTTCCACCCCTCCGCATGCTGGTGCTCGGCGCCGCGTCGAAAGCGAATGGCGGCCGCGTAGATCGCTTCCTGGCCGAGCGATCGGAAGCCCTTGCCCTGAAAGGGTGCGTCCTGGAACCGCACCTCTCCGCTCGTGAACAGGGTCTTCAACCGGTTGTCGGTCGCGCGCGTCAACGCCATCCCGCGCAGAATCTCGCGGCGTTCGTCGCCGGTGAGCGACGCCTCGATCGACGCCCGACGGAGGAAGCCGTCGCAGGCATCGATCAGCTCGTCCACGGCGGCCGACCAACGGCTGCTACCGGCCACGCCCGGGGTGGGTTCGCAGGAGCTCTCCGGCGACGCCGCGAAGCGACGGTTCAATTCAACGGGAAGCAGCGACCGGGCTCGATCGATGGCGTCGGGCATCGACAGCTCGTCGGCGCCAATCGCATTGAGCGCCTCGAGCGCCGCCTTGCGCGCAAACGGGAACCGTTCGAGGACGAACGCGTCGAAACGGGACGACAGCGACGGTCGCGCGCGGACCGACGTACGGAGCATGGAGCAATCATAAATCAGGGTGCTCAGGTGCTGGGGTGCTCAGGGTGCTGGCGGGCGTATCATGAAGACATCCGCGGACGATGCCGGGTCGGGGGGGTGCTTCACATGGCCACGAGTTCCAGCCACGCCAGCAGCCAGATCGATTCCAAGGGGGTGATCGTTTCCTGCCGATCGTGTGGCCAGCGCAACCGGATCGCCTTCGGGCCGCTCACCACCGAAAACCGATGCGGTAAGTGCAAAACGCCTCTGGCGCTGCCCGGCGAACCGCTCGAAATCCCCGATGCGGCAACGTTCGACGCGCTCGTCGGGCATGCGACGCTCCCGGTGGTCGTCGATTTCTGGGCGCCGTGGTGCGGGCCCTGCCATATGGTCGCGCCCGAGATCGCACGGGTCGCCGCCAACAATGCCGGCCGCTATCTGGTCGTGAAGATCAATACCGACGCAGTCGATGAGCTCGGGGCGCGTCTCGGCATTCGCTCGATTCCGACGATGGCAGTGTTCATGCGCGGCCGGGAGGTCGCTCGCACCGCCGGAGCCCGCCCGGCGGCGGATATCGAGGCGTTCGTCACCGAGGCGCTGAATCGCGGAGGAGAACCAGACCAGACCCAGGCGTAGCCGACCAGCCTGACCGCTCTCAGTCGGATACGGCCAGCTCGCCTGGGATGATCGGTCTCGTTCGCGGGAGAAGACCGAGCCGGGCGCGGTTGCCGACCCAGATCAGGATCCCGACGAAGACCGCGAGCTTGAACGCGTCGGTCGCGCGGGTTTGGGGCAGCATCTGCCAGAGCAGCCACAGCACAGGCTGCGCGACGCTCACGGCCCACACCGATCCGTAGAAATAGCGCCGTTCGTGCCCCTCACCCTTGGTCGAGGCCTTGACCCGCGGCAGCCAGCCGGCCGCGCCCAGCAGCCAGATCGTCACGGCAATCGGGAAGTAGGCCACGTCGTAGATCTGTCGCAGACGCCATCGGCCGGTGACGATCGCGATGACCAGGCCGGCGATGTTCAGCACCGCGAACGCGATCGCCTCGCTCCACGCCAGTGTGTAGCAGATCCGTCGATAGAGCGGGTTCGGCCGATCCTCGGTAAAGCGGATGATGTAGGGACGCGGCTCGACCCCCGGCAACTTGCCGAACAGGCCCGCCACGCCGGTGCCGACGAGCACGATCGACAGCCACACCAGCATGCGCGGCGTCCACTCGTGCGCGAACAGCCCGAAGGTCATCGGACCGGGCGCAATGAAGAAGACGAATATCCAGATCGGCCAGTGCGCCAGCCGGTAGGCGATCTTGTTGCGCTCGCGGATCTGCCGGTCCGTCGCCAGTTCGATCCGCCGCGCGTGCCCGTGAGTCTGGTCGTAGGAAGGAGGAAGAATCGATTGCAGCACTAATGGTCCAAAGCGTCGTAACGCCCCAAAGCGTAGTAATGTAGCACGCGTCACACACGAATAGGCTGCCGAGGGGAACTTTTGAGCTCGACCGGCCGTTCCAGCCTACATGGATGCACTCTGGCAGGACGTTCGCATCGGCCTACGCTCGCTGCTCAGAGCACCCTTGTTCACAGCGGCCGTCGTCCTGACCCTGGGTCTGGGGATTGGCGCCAACGCGGCGGTCTTCACCATCGTGAACCGCCTGCTGCTCAAGCCGCTGCCGGTCCACGACCCGACCGGCCTCCAGGTTCTGGCGATCACGCATGAGGGTAGCGAGGCACCCCACAACGTCTCGTGGCTCGACTACCAGGACTACCGAAGCAATCCGGTCTTCCAGGATCTCGCCGCCTACGACATCGGCTTCGTCGGCCTGAGCACCGACCAGCGTGCCGAACGCATCGTCGTCAGCTACGTCACCGACAACTTTTTTTCGATGCTCGGCGTGACGCCGGCGGCAGGACGCCTGCTGCAGCCCGGCGAGGGACTGCACCCGGGCGCGGACCCCGTCGTGGTCCTCGGGCATGCCTACTGGGCCCGGCGCTTCAATCGTGACGCGAGCGTCGCCGGTCGCCGGGTGATTGTCAACGGCCAGCCGTTCACGATCGCCGGCGTGGTTCCGGAATCGTTCCAGGGCGTTTATGCGCTGGTCGAGTTCGACGCGTATCTGCCCCTGTCGATGATGCCGACGACCGAGTATCACGACATGGTGACCAAGCGCGACCAGCACACGCTGCACGTGCTCGGCCGGTTGGCTCCGGGAATCACGCGCGGGCAGTCGCAAGCCGCTGTCGACGTTCAGGCCAGGCAGCTCGAGGCGAAGTATCCGGACTCGAACAAGACCGTGCGGGCTCGCGTGATTCCGGAACGTCAGGCCCGTCCGGAAGCCAACAGCGCCGACTCGACGCCGATGGTCGCGGCCATCTTCCTGGTCCTCGTGGCGCTGGTCCTGCTCGTTGCCTGCGTCAACGTGATCAATCTGCTGATGGTGCGGGCGACGGTCCGCCAGCGTGAGCTCGCCGTGCGCGCCGCACTGGGAGCGGCAAGACGGCGACTGATCCGGCAGCTATTGACCGAAAGCCTTCTCCTGGCGCTTCTCGGCGGAATCGCCGGCGCCATCCTCGGCCGATGGAGCATCGGCGTGCTCAGCCAGATCCGGCTGCCCGGCGATCTGCCCTTCCGGTTCGACTTCTCGTTCGACTGGCGCGTCTTCAGCTACATCGCGGCGGTGGCGCTGTCGGCCGGCGTGGCGGTGGGAATGCTGCCAGCACTCCGCGCGTCGAAGACCGAACTGAACGCCGTGCTCCGTGAAGGCGGGCGCGGGGCGTCCGAGGGCGGACGCCGGCAACACCTGCGCAGCCTTCTCGTCGTCGGTCAGGTGGCGATCTCGCTCGTGCTCCTCGTCGCGGCGGGACTCTTCGTGCGCAGCGCGATGAACGCGGCCTCCATCGATCTCGGCTTCGACCCGTCGCGCGTGCTCAACGCCTCGGTCGATGTCGCGCAGCAGGGCTATGACGAAGCGCGCGGTCGGGTGTTCTTCGACGAGCTGCTGCAACGCGCGCACCAGCTGCCAGGAGTGGAAAGCGCGAGCCTGGCGTACTCGGTGCCGCTCGGCTACTACAACGTCGCCGCGTATCTCGAGATCGAGGGACAGCCGCCCTCCGACAAGACCCGCAAGCCCTTCGGCGGCTACAACGTCGTCGGACCCGAGTACCTGCGAACGCTGCGCCTGCGGCTGGTGAAGGGACGGTTCATCCAGGGGCAGGACGATGAGCGGAGCCGGCCGGTCGCCGTGATCAGCGAGTACATGGCCAACCGGTTCTGGCCCCGGCAGGATCCGATCGGGCGCAGGTTCCGCTCGACCGATTTCACGAACCGGTGGATCGAAGTGGTGGGCGTGGTGCACGACGGCAAGGAGAACGGGCTCTTCTCCGATCCGCGTCCCTATTTCTACCTACCGCTGGCGCAGAACTATCGCTCGCTGCGCGTGCTTCAGCTGCGCACGGCGGGCGACCCGGCGCTGTTGGCGTCGGCCCTCCAGCGAGAGATTCGCGTGCTGGACCCCGACCTGCCGGTCTTCGATGTGACGACCATGCAGCGGATGCTGGACGGACCCAACGGTTTCCTGCTGCTTCGGATGGGAGCGCTGTTCGGCGGCACGATGGGCCTGCTCGGACTGCTGCTGGCGCTCGTGGGCATCTACGGCGTGGTCTCGTACGCCGCCAGCCAGCGCACGCAGGAGATTGGCGTCCGCATGGCGCTCGGCGCGTCGCGCAGCGACATCCTCCGCCTCGTCCTCGGTCGCGGATTGATCCTGGTCGGCATCGGCGTCGTCGTCGGGCTGGTCGCGGCGGCGAGCGTCTCGCGCCTCGTGTCGAACCTGTTGTTCGGCATTTCAGCCGTCGATCCCGTCACCTTCATTCTGGTGCCGCTGGCGCTGACGGCGATGGCGATTCTGGCCTCGTACGTTCCGGCCTTCCGGGCCACCCGCATCGATCCGGCGGCGGCGCTGCGCTCCGAATAGGGGCCGAGGAGTACGCGGGATACGCGGAAGACTTGAGGCAGCGGATTTCAGAAACGGAGCAACGAAGGGAACCAAGGACAACGGAGATGCGCTGCGGGCGCGCGTTCGCATCCACGCAGCCGTCTTCTTCGTTCGTCTCCGCTTGCTTCGTTGCTCCGTTGATAAATCCGTTCCTCCGTTGGCTCCAAGCGGCCTAACTTTCCACGTCCCTCCGCGTATTCCGCGGCCCGACCTTTCCGCGTCCCTCCGCGTATTCCGCGGCCCGACCTTTCCGCGCCCCTCCGCGTATTCCGCGGCCGACCTTCCGCGTCCCTCCGCGTATTCCGCGGCCGACCTTTCCGCGTCCCTCCGCGTATTCCGCGGCCGACCTTTCCGCGTCCCTCCGCGTATTCCGCGGCCGACCTTTCCGCGTCCCTCCGCGTATTCCGCGGCCGACCTTTCCGCGTCCCTCCGCGTATTCCGCGGCCGACCTTCCGCGTATTCCGCGTACTCCGCGGCCCGTGGTCTGCGGCCGCGTCTGACTGTGCACTCCGCGGCCCGTGATATCGTCCTGACAATGCCTGGCTATCGTGGGAGTAGCATTCGAACCCGCTTGCTGCTCGCGGTCCTGGCCACCGTCTCTCTTCTCGCCGTGTTCACCACGCGGGTCTCGCGCAAGATGCCCGACTTCCAGGTCTATTGGACCGCCGGCCAGCGGGCGATTGCCGCGGAGCCGCTGTATCGGGACGACGACGGCCACTATCAGTTCAAATATCTGCCGGCGTTCGCGCTGCTGGCGTCGCCGCTTGCGCTGATGCCGTTGCCGATGGCCAAAGCCGCCTGGTTTGCCGCTTCGGCCGTGCTCATGATCGCCTTGCTCTGGCTCAGCGCGCTGGCCATCGCGCCGGCCAAGCGCCCGGTCGTCGTGCTGGTCGTGATCACGTTTGTCGCGATGGCAAAGTTCTACGCGCATGAGCTCGTGCTCGGGCAGGTGAATCTCCTGTTCGCCGCGATCGTGATGACGGCCGTCGTCCAGCTTCGTTACGGGCGGGAGATCCTGGCGGGCATCCTGTTGGCGCTGGCGGTCGTGGTCAAGCCGTATGCGGTCCTCTTCGTGCCCTGGCTGGCCGTTCGGCCGCGCCGCCTCGCATTCACCGCGATGCTGGCCGGCGTCGCCGTTGCGCTGCTCGTTCCCGCCCTGCGGTACGGGTGGGCATCGAACCTGCGCCTGCTGGGCGAGTGGTGGACGACGGTGAGGACGTCGACTGCGCCGAACCTGCTCAACCAGGACAACGTCTCGCTGGCCGCGATGTTCACCAAGTGGCTGGGGCCGGACTCGGCGGCACCGACGCTGGCACTGTTCGCCACAGTCCTGCTCCTGGTGCTGACCGCGATCGTGATCGTGGCGCGCGTGGGTGTGAGACTGCCGGAGCCGCTCGAAGCGGCACTGCTGCTCACGCTTATTCCGCTGATTTCACCTCAGGGATGGGACTACGTGTTCCTGATCGCGACGCCGGCCGTCATGCTGATTGTCGATAACCTGCAGGCCCTGCCCAAAGCAATGCGCCTCGCGACCATTGCGGCAATCGCCATCGTCGCGCTGAGCATCTACGATCTGATGGGGCGGGATGCCTACACGATCTTCATGGCCAGCTCGGTGATTACGTTGTGTTTTCTCGTCGAAATCGCGGCGCTGGTCGCGCTGCGGGTCCAACGAGCGGCGTAGCCGCGCGGACGACTAGGATATCGTCATGCGGCTGGCTGTTCTACTGACCCTGCCGTTGCTTGCGAGCGCCTTGCTGTCCCAGCCTCCCCGCGCCACGCCGATATCTCCCGATCCCGACCTGGGGGTGAGCCAAACGCTCGCTCAGGAGCGGGCGATGCGGGTCTCCCACCTGCGCTACAAGCTGGCGCTTGCTGTCCCTGCCGGCAAGGAGGAGCCGATCGTCGGCACGCTCACCGCCACGTTCGATCTCGCCGACCGGGATACGCCTCTGGCCTTCGACTTTGCGCCGGATCGCTCGGGCCTCCTGCGCAGTGTCACGCGGAACGGAATGGACATTCCGGTCCGCCAGGTGAACGGCCACGTCATCATCGCCAGGGAATCGCTCGAGGCCGGCGAGAACAGCCTGACGTTCAGCTTCAATGCCGGCAGCGCTTCGCTCAACCGCAACCCGGATTATCTCTACACGATCTTCGTCCCGGCCAGGGCCCACCTGGCATTCCCCTGTTTCGACCAGCCGGATCTCAAGGGCAAGTGGACGCTGTCGCTCGACATTCCTGATGGCTGGGAAACGGTAGCGAACGGCACAGAAGTAGCGCGGGAGTCGGAGCGGGGACGGATCCGCGTGCGCTTTGCCGAAACGCAACCCATCTCGACCTACCTCTTCGCGTTCGCGGCCGGGAGGTTTTCGATCGAGCGCGCCGAGCGCAACGGCCGAACCTTTCGAATGTTCCATCGGGAGACCGACGCCGCCAAGGTGGCGCGGAATCGCGACGCGATCTTCGATCTGCATGCCGCGGCACTCTCGTGGCTGGAGCGCTACACCGAGATTCCCTACCCCTTCGGCAAGTTCGACTTCGTGCTCGTGCCGGCGTTCCAGTTCGGTGGCATGGAACATCCCGGCGCCATCTTCTACAACGCGTCGGCCCTGATGCTCGACGAGACCGCGACGCAGGATCAGAAGCTCGGTCGCGCCAGTGTCATCGCGCACGAGACGAGCCACATGTGGTTCGGCGATCTGGTCACGATGCGCTGGTTTTCGGACGTGTGGATGAAGGAGGTCTTTGCCAACTACATGGCGGCGAAGATCGTGAATCCCTCGTTTCCGGAGATCAATCACGAATTGCGGTTTCTGCTCGCCTACTATCCGGCCGCCTACGATGTCGATCGCACGGCGGGCACCAACGAGATTCGCCAGCCGCTGGCCAATCTCGACGACGCCGGCTCGCTGTACGGCGCGATCATCTATCAGAAAGCGCCGATCGTCATGCGTCAGCTGGAAGCCTTGATGGGTGAAGGCAACTTTCGCGACGGCCTGCGGGAGTACCTCAAGACGTATGCGTTCTCAAATGCGGCGTGGCCTGATCTGATCGCGCTGTTGGACAACCGCACGCCCGACGACCTGGCGGCGTGGAGCCATGCGTGGGTCGACGAACGTGGACGCCCGACGATCCGCACCAGCCTGACCGTGTCGAACGGCCGCATCCAGCGGCTTGTACTCACGCAGCAGGATCCAATCGCCAATCGCGGGCTGCTGTGGAATCAGAAGTTTCAAGTGATCGTCGGTTCGGGCAACGCGCAGGAAGGGGCGCACCCACAGGCGGTCACTTTGCCGGTCAAGCTCGATGCGGCAAGCGTGGACGTCACCGCCGCACGCGGCCTGCCCGTCCAGTTCGTGCTCGCCAACGGCGGCGGCCGCGCCTACGGAGAGCTGCATCTCGATCGAGCAAGCCTCGCCTGGCTGACCGCACACGCGCCCGACATCGAAGACGAGCTGACCCGCGGAAGTGCGTGGGTCACGCTCTGGGACGCCATGCTCGACGGCGAGATCAGCTCCGCGGAACTGATGTCGCTGGCGCTGCGCGCGTTGCCCCGCGAGCGACAGCGAGCTCAACGTTCAACGCATGCTGGCGTATATGACGGCGGCCTACTGGCAGTTCACGCCGGCCCCGGAACGGCGGGCGCTCGCGCCGCGTCTCGAGAGCGTCCTCCGCGCGGGCCTGGAAGCCGCCAGGCCGCAGAGTCTCAAGTCTTCGTGGTTCTCGGCCTTGAGGGACTGCGCCGAGACGCCGGCGACGGTCACATGGCTGACGCGCGTCTGGAAACAGCAGGAGAGCGTTGCCGGATTGAGTTTGTCGGAGAACGACTACATCCGGCTGGCGGAGGAGCTGGCGGTCCGGGGAATTCCGGACGCGGACGCCGTGGTGGAAGAGCAGATCGCGCGGACGAAGAACCCGGACCGCAAAGCGCAGCTGGAATTCGTTCGTCCTGCGCTGGCGTCGGACGCGGGCACTCGTGACCGCTGGTTCGGATCCTTGAGTGACCTGGCCAACCGTCGGCGCGAGCCCTGGGTGCTCGACGGCTTGCGCTACCTGCACCATCCGTTGCGCACCGACGCGTCGGAACAGTACATCGCGCCCAGCCTCGACATGCTGCGCGAGATTCAACGCACCGGAGATATCTTCTTTCCGAAGCGCTGGATGGACGTCACCCTGAGCGGCTATCGGTCTCCGTCAGCCGCGTCAACGGTTCGTGGTTTCCTCGATCGGCTGCCGCCGACCTATCCGGACAGACTCCGGCGGATCATCCTCTCGTCGGCCGACGACCTGTTCAGAGCCGCGGGCCGCAAGTGACAACGTGCCGGGCGACATTCGACCGCGCGATGCCACGGATCGCACCTCGCGACCCGTGGCGGGCATCCGCGACGCGCGCCTACTGCGACGTTTTGCGTGCGCGCCGCTTCTTCATGTAGAAGAAGCTCAAGCCGCCCATGACGACCGGCAGCACGATGTAGAACAACGGAAGCATTCAGGACCTCCCAGGCCCACCTGATCGGCAAGCAGGGTGCCGCCACCGTCCTCAATCGAGGCCGTCGCCGCTAACCCTTTGCAACATGCGGCGTTGCGAGACGATGATGGGGGAAGACGGGCAGGAATCGAGTGAGCCGGCCCGGCGAGGTCGCACGAAATCGTCGCTCGACTTGCAGAATGGTGAGGCGGTACAAGAATGCGGATTCGGGTGCTCGTGACCGGCGGAACCTTCGACAAGAACTACGACGAGCTCACCGGCCGGCTGTTTTTCCGCGACACGCAGGTACCCGAGATGCTGCGCCTCGGGCGCGCCCGTCTCGACCTCGCTGTCGAGACCGTCACGATGATCGACAGCCTGGAAATGGACGACGAGTGTCGCGCCCGGATCGTCGAGCGCTGCCGCGTCGCGGAAGAAGGGGCGATCGTGATCACGCACGGCACCGATACGATGGTCGAGACGGCGCGGGCCGCCGCGCTTGGCCGGCTCGAGGGCAAAACGATCGTCCTGACCGGCGCGATGGTACCGTATGCCTTTGGCAGCTCCGACGGTCTGTTCAACCTGGGCAGCGCCCTGTCGTTCGTGCAAGTGCTGCCCCCCGGCGTCTATGTGGCGATGAACGGCCGGCATTTCCGCTGGGACCAGTGCCGCAAGAATCGCGACACCGGCGTCTTCGAGAGCCTCAGTATCTGAGACGACAGCCATGGAACACGCTCCCCTGCTCAAGCCCATCACCATCACCTCGAAGCTGCCGTCGGTCGGCACGACGATCTTCACGGTGATGTCGAAGCTGGCCGCGGATCTCGAGGCGATCAATCTGTCGCAAGGATTCCCGGACTTCGACTGCGATCCCGCGCTCGTCGACGCGATCGCCCGGCACATGCGCGAGGGGCGTAATCAATATGCCCCGATGCAGGGGGTGCCGGCGCTGCGGCAGGCGATTGCCGCGAAATTCGCCGAGCTGTATGGCGCGACCTACGACCCCGACAGCGAAGTCACGGTCACGTCCGGCGGCACCGAAGCGATCTTCGACTCGGTCGCGGCCGTCGTGCGGCCGGGCGACGAAGTCATCGTCTTCGAACCCTGTTACGACTCATATGTCCCGGCGGTGGAGCTCAATGGCGGGCGGGCGGTCGTGATTCCGCTTCGCTATCCAAATTACCGGGTGCCGTGGGACGAGGTGCGTCAGGCGATGTCGCCGCGAACGCGGCTGCTGATGTTCAACTCGCCGCACAATCCGACGGCGACGATCATGACGCGCGAGGATCTGGCGCAGCTCACCCAGCTCGTCCAGGACACCGATGTGATGATTGTCAGCGACGAGGTCTACGAGCACATCATCTTCGACGGAGAGCTGCACCAGAGCATGGCGCGGTACGAGCCGCTTCGCCAGCGCAGCTTCATCGTCGGATCGTTCGGCAAGACCTACCACGCGACCGGATGGAAGATCGGCTACACCGTGGCGCCGGCGGCCCTGACCACCGAATTTCGCAAGGTGCACCAGTTCGTTACGTTTTCGACCAACACGCCGATCCAGTACGCACTGGCCGAATTCGTCTCGGCGCGGCGGGGGTATCCTGAGCTCTCCGCCTTCTATCAGCGCAAGCGCGACCTGTTCCTGTCGCTGCTCGAAGGCTCGCGCTTCCGCCCGCTGCCGTCGCGCGGCACCTACTTCCAGCTGCTGGACTATTCCGCCATCACCGACGAGGAGGACATGGCGTTCGCGCTGCGGCTGACCAGAGAGCATCGCGTCGCCTCGATCCCGACGTCTGCGTTCCTCTACCAGCAGGCGGCGCCGAAAGCGCTGCGCTTCTGTTTCGCGAAGAAGGACGAGACGCTCGAGCGCGCGGCGGAGCGGTTGCGCCAGTTGTAGCCGCCGCGCCGGCGACGTTCAGTTCCCCTTGCCCTTCCGCTCTTCCTGCTGACGCTTCAGCAGCGCTTCCTGCTCCTGCCGCTGTTTTTCCACCAGCGCCTTCATCTCCTCCTGCTGCCGGTGCTGGACCTCCGCGCGCTGATTGGGATCGTGGGCCTGCTGGCGCTCCTGTTTATGGCGGGCCTGAAGCGCCGCGCGTTCCTGCTGGTGCCGCGCCTGGATATCGGCACGCTCCTGGACGAACCGCGCATTCAGCTGAGCGTTCGGCGGAGGCGGGGTCGGCTTGATCGGCGCTGCCGCAACTGGCGCAGGAGCAGCCTGCGGGATCGAGCGCGGATTGGACGCAGACGGCGTCGCAGTCGGCGCCGGTGGCGGCGTTTGCGGTGCCGGCGTCGCGGACGCGGGGGGAACCGGATGAGGCGAGGCGGCTGTCGGCGCCGGAGTGGCGTTCGGCGCAGCTGTGGGCCTGACGGTGTTTGGTCGTGCGCGCTCGTTGCGCGGCGGAACAACCGAGCGGACCAGCGGATTGCGCGCCGCTGCCTGGGTCCGCGCGGCGTCCGGAGTCGGCGCGGTCTCGGTCGTCACGCGGTCGGCCGGCGCGCCGACCGGCCTGGCAACGAAAGGCGTGGGAAGCGGGGGTGGAGCGCTCCTGACCATGACCTGGCGGCTCACGACCGGCGCCGGCGGCTGGACGCGGGCGACCGCGGTGCCGGTCACGCTGACGCGTTCCGGCGCGACCACCGTACCGGACACGATCGGTGCGCTCTGGATCTGTTCGCGGGAGACGACGACGGTGGCGCGCGCTACGGGCTGCGAACGGACAAACGTCTCGCGCGACACTGCGGTCACGGCGCCAGGGACGGTGCGGTTGACGTATGTGACGCTGGTGACGTTCACGGTAGCCGCGGGCGCCGCGTTGATGCGTTGCGTATAGATTGCGGTCGCGCGGTATGCCGGGACGTAGACTTCGCGTGGACCAAGCGGAAACCAGCCGATCGGCGCGCCGGCGCGAGCCGAGACCGCCCAGTTCGGTCCACCGACGAACGCCACAAGAGCAGGCGCGTAGACTGGACGAGCGACCACTGCGCCAGGCACCCACGCCCAGCCTCGTGACGGCAGAAAGGCCCATCGCCCGTAGTGGAACGGTGCAAATCCCCACGGCTCGTCGTCAATCCAGGTCCAGCCCCACGGTTCAACCCACGCCCATCGACCGAATCGATACGGGGCCCATTCGCCGCGAACTCGCGGCACCCAGACGGCGCCGTACTGCGGAACGGTCTGCCACGAGCCGTTCGCGTCGAGGTCTTCGTAACCAATGGTCGCCGCTGACACGTAACGGGTGGCCTGGACATTGTCGGTACGACGATCGCGCGCCAGACACCAATCCTCGAACTCGTCGATGCGGACCGCCGGCTTCACATCTGGCTGTGCCGAATCGAGACTGACTATGGCCGACTGGCTCCGCGTCACCATCACGTCGGTGGTGCCGTTGGCCATGTCGGCCTCACCCTGACGGACGGTGATGATCGTCGAATCTCCCGCCTCGTTCACATCGAGTCGATAGAGTCCGGGCTGGAGAAGCGACACCGCGCCCGCAGGAGTATCGATTTCCAGCGTGTCTTCGGGATCGACCGCGCGAACTCTCACCGAGACAGTACCCTGCGTCAGACGCACCTGGGCGACGTGGTCGTCCAGATTCAGGACGCTGAGCTCGGTCGCCGGCGCGATTCGAAGCACGGCTGTGTCGAGCTGAAGCTCGCTGCGAGCGCCCGAGTCCGTCCACAAATGGTCGCCAATCGTGAGCGGATAGTTGAGCGACGCCGTGCTCCACTCATCGACAGTGCCTGGCCGAAACGAAACTGATCCGGTACTGAAACTGATTCTCGCCACCCGGGCCGGCGGATCGGCGAGGGCGACCGTCGACGACCCAGCCCAGGCCATCGTTGCTGCTGCTATGAGACGCGTGACCCACCGCGAGGACATAACGGCTCCTTGCCTGAGCACTGGCGCTGGCAGACGCAGACTCAGCCATTCCACCCGATCAACTGCTTCAAGAATTAGACCGCCGGACGGCGCGGTTGTAAAAATCAGGATTCCGCGGCGTGCGCCGCGTGCCACCGTCTCGCATACCAGGCGACATAGCCGCCGATACCGATGAGGACGAACGCGATTCCGGCGGCCAGCAGCGTTCTGAGCCAGCGGACGCCGGCGTCGTCGACCATGGCCGCGATGGGATTCTCCGGCGGATAGAGGACGGAAAGCCGGTTGCCGAGCGCGAAGCGGCCCGTGCGCCGATCGGTGAAGCTGAGGTGGTCACCCGAGCTGCTGGTGAACGCGACCACCGGACGCGCAGAAGCGCCCGTGCCGAGCACGGCGACGACGGTCCCCTCGGCGTGAAGGAAGTGCTGCCGCCGCTCACGTTCCTTCCAGGCGTTCTCGTAAGTGCCCGCGGCGATGGCGAGGCCGATGACGAACAGCAGGGTGCCGGCGAGCGTGGCGCCGATCGGGTGGCCGCTTACACTGCCAGTCCGGTCGGACACGAGACTCCGGTCCCGCCGAGGCCGCAGTAGCCACCAGGATTCTTCGACAGGTACTGCTGGTGGTAGTCCTCGGCGTAGTAGAACTCCGGCGCCGCGAGAATCTCAGTGGTGATCGCGCCGTATCCCTTCGACGCCAGCGCACGTTGATACTCGTCGCGGGTGCGTTCCGCGGCGGCGCGCTGTGCCTCGTCGTAGAAGTAGATACCCGATCGATACTGGGTACCGACATCGTTCCCCTGCCGCATCCCCTGGGTCGGATTGTGGCTCTCCCAGAACGTCTTCAGCAGCTCGTCGTACGAAATCCGTTTCGGATCGAACACGACCAGCACCACTTCCGAGTGGCCGGTGAGCCCGCTGCACACTTCCCGATACGTCGGATTCGGCGTGAAGCCGCCCGCGTAGCCGACCGCAGTCGTATAGACACCTGGCAGCTCCCAGAACTTGCGTTCGGCGCCCCAGAAACAGCCGAGACCGAACAGCGCCTTCTGCGTGCCCTCGGGGAACGGCGGCTCGAGCCTGGCGTCCAGCACATCGTGCCTGGCCGGTACCGGCATGCGCTCGGCACGTCCTTTCGGAGCCTCGTCGCGGGCAGGGAGCTTGGTTTTCTTGTCGAACATGCTTGTTTGACGCCGACAGCGGCGCCCCGGTTACTTGTTGTTGCCGAGGGTCAGGAGGATCAACACGAAGATGATAATCCCGATGACCAGGAAGGCCACTTTCCAGGGACTCTTGGGATACTGACCGGCCATCCGCCCGGTATGGCCGTTGACCAGCAGCTGATAGACCGTCGGGCCGTAAGTGTAGGTCAGCAGCCACAGCGGTACGAGAATGTGCTTGAAGGTCCGTGCGGAAAACGTCGGATGAATGTTCAGGTTCCGGTAGGTATCGCCTTGAATCTGCGCGGCACAGAGCTCCCGCAGCTTCTGGACCATCGCGTCCTCTGAGGCCTTGGCCGCATCGAGCAGCACGACCTGGTAGTGCTCGACCACGAAGCCGGAGAGATACGAGGTGTCGTACGGCACCAGCTCGTTGGTCATGAACGGCTCGACCTGGCGAAGCAGCGACAGATTCACCCCCTTCGTGCCCGGCACCGGCTCATCGTCGAAGAAATGCTCGACCACACCGGACGCCGGCTCCCAGCGCACGTGCTGGACCTGCCGGGTCTGCGGGCGGCCTTGATTGTCGCGAAAGCTCTCTGACGTGTAGTAGTAGTGCCCCGCCTCCCCTTCCCATGGACAGACGACTTTGGCGTCGAAGGTCCAGTACGGAATGTAGACGCCGTGCACCGTATCGACGAGCGCACGCGCCTTCAGGCGACCGGGAGCGAGCCACTTGCTCGCATACCAGCGCCGGATCTGGTCGCGCACCGTGGACTGGGAAACCTTGAACGGCAGCAGGCTCTGCGGCCGGATCGGAGACTTGATCTCCTGGTAGTCCACCAGCTCGGGGGAGCCGCAGAACTCGCAGCGCTGGCCGACGCGAGTCGGGTCGAAGACCGAGACCGCCTTGCAGTTCTGGCACTGCACGGTCCGGCGCTCGGTCTGCCAGCCGCGCAGCTCGTCGGGCATCTCGCGCAGCGCCCGCACCAGATCGAGCTCGACGATCTGCCCGGTGCTCGTGACCCCGTACGGCGCTTCGGTACCGCAGAACGGGCAGACCAGTTTCTGCTTGGCCGGATTCCATTCCGCCTGCGCGCCGCAGGCGGGACAGGGATGTTTATCGAGAGCGGCGACGGACATCGCAGGGCTGGTAGACCGGGCGACACCGCCCGTCCACCGTTCGCCGCTCTATTTTGCGAGGTACTCGTCGAGCGACGACTTCTTGATGCGCCACGACGTACCGATCTTCTTGCCGGCGAGCTCGCCCGATTCGAGGATCGCGAGGACGTCGGTCTCGGGAACGCCGAGCGCTTTCGCCGCGTCGGCGGGCGAGAGGAGCTCCGGCAGCCCGGCGGCCGGTGCCGCCGCGGTCGTGGCCGCAGCTTTCGGCGCAATCGACGTTCCCCCCTGCTGGTTGACGATCTGCTGCGCCATCGCCAGGCCGACCGCCATCTCGGTGGCGACGCCGCCGGCCCCGGCTCCCTTTTCCATGCCCTGTGCCATCTGGAACTTGACGTAGTCGTTGAGATTGCCAACCGCCGCCATGCTCGAGCGCTTGTCGATCGCCTGCTCGACCTCCGGCGGCACCGACACGTTCTCGACGATAAAGCTGGCCATCTCCAGGCCGTACTTGGCGCTGATGACCGGGTTGATCAACGGCAGCAACGCGTCGCCCAGCTCCGTGTAGCGGCTGGCGACGTCGAACACCGGAATCTTCGCCGTGGCCAGCGCGTCCGCGAACACGCTCACGATCCGCGATCGCATCGTGTCGGAGAACTCGTCCAACCTGAAATTCTGATCCGATCCGGCAACCTCTTTCAGGAACAGCTTCGGATTGACGATGTGAAAATCGTAGGTGCCGAAGGCGCGCGCCCGGACGATGCCGAGGTCTTCGTCGCGCATCATGATCGGATTGGCGGTTCCCCACTTGTTGCCGGTGAACAGCCTCGTGTTCAGATAGTAGACGTCCGCCTTGAACGGCGAGTTGAAGCCGTACTTCCACGATTTCAGCTTCGTCAACACCGGGATGTTGTCGGTCGTCAACGTGTGCTTGCCGGGACCGAACGTGTCACCGAATTCGCCGAGGTAGACGAACTGCACCTGTTGCGACTCGCGCACGATCAGTTGCGCGCCGTTCTTGATCGCCTTATCGTCATCGGGATAGCGGAACGAGAGGGTGTCACGCGAGTCGTCTGTCCACTCGATGACGTCGATCAGCTCGCCCTTGATGAAATCCATCAGGCCCATCGCAGTTCTCCTCGTCATTCGTGGAAGGTCGAAGTCCGGCCGCTACGCGTTGAGCTATTCTATCTGACCCATGCCTGAGTCTGCCGGGACGCTGCATTGCCCGAACTGCGGCGGACCTGCCACGCCGGGCGACAGCGCCTGCCGTTACTGCCAGGCAGAGCTGGCCACGATCAGCTGCCGGTCGAGGGCTAATCTTCCGGGGCGTCCTGAGGCACGAAGTTCAACGCCACGCCGTTGATGCAGTAGCGCTGATTGGTCGGTGGCGGTCCGTCCGGAAAAACGTGACCGAGATGCCCGCCGCACTGCGAGCAGTGGACTTCGGTTCTGCTCATGCCGTACGTGCGATCGACGGTGGTGCCGATCGAGCCAGGCCTCGGCGCGAAAAAGCTCGGCCAACCGGTGCCGGAATTGAACTTCGTGTCGTTGGTGAAGAGCTCCTGCCCGCAGGCCGCGCAATAGAACGTCCCGGCACGTTTTTCGGTATTCAGCGCACAGCTGCCGGCGCGCTCGGTGGCGTGCTGCCGCAGCACCTGATACTGCTCGGGGGTCAGGATGCGCTTCCACTCTTCGTCGGTCTTGGTGACGGGGAATTCGGCCATGTCTCAGTATCGCAGAAGTCCGGCTACTTCCCGCCGAGCGCCCGTTTGACGTCGAGCCCGAACTCGGGCTTCTCGCGCGTCCCGGTGATTTTGATCGGGATGACCGCCCCGGCATGCGGCTTCTTGAAGAGCGGATCGAAGGGTTTCAGCAGCAGGCTGGCGAAGCCGCCGCCGGCGGCCTTGGAGAGTGTCGCATCCATCGCGAACGTGCCGGCGAAGTCGAGCTGCCCGCCACGAAGTACGTACCGGCCGATGAGAGAAACCACGGCGCCGGGAATGCCGAAGGTCAAGGGATCGAAGCGGACGACGCCGTTGCGCAGCGTGAAGCGGCCCTTCATGTCGGACAGCACCTGATTGCCCCGGGCTCCGGCGTCGGTGTCCTTGCCCTGGCTTCGACGACTCAGCGCGAAGAGCTTCTGCTGAACTTCAGCGCTGGTGAAACGGGCGCGGGCAATGGCGAAGGTGCCGTCCAGCTGGAGACGATCCGGCACCTTGGCGTCGCCCGGCGGAATAAGCAGTTTCGTCTTCAAGGTCAGCGAGCCGGTCATTACCGGCGTGGCGCTCTTGACCGCGAGCCGCAGTACATCCTCGAGAGTGCCGTCGTTCATCGTGACATCCAGCTGGACGGTCCGGCCTTTGATCCCCTTGTTGCCGTAGACCCCGCCGTTGGCGGTCAGCTTCGTCTGGAGGAACTGCGCGTCGACCGGCTGCAGATACGTGTCGCCGTTGGTACCGTCGACAACGGCGTGAAATGTGGTGTCGAGCGGCACGGGCTGGCCACCGACGTCGACGCTGAAGTCGGGCGTCCTGGTCGTGCCATGGACGTCGATGCGATCGAGCTGTCCGGCGAACTCACCGATCGACGACAGGATGCCGCCAATGCCCTTGATCGTGCCGAGGTCCGCGTGCGTGAACTCGTACTTGCCGCCGAGCGGGGTCAGCCCGGGGTCGGGCGCGCGCCATGGACCGAAGCTGCCGCTGGCCTTGATTTCGCCGACGGGAATCGGGTTGGTCAGCGTGGCGGTGAAGGGCATCGCGCGATCGAACCCCACCGACCGCATGTCGAGATCGTGAATCGCAAATACCCGCGGCGACTTGTCCGGATTGCTGGGCACGATCACCAGCTCGGCGTCCTTCGACTCGAGCTGTTCGATGATCACCGGTCCCGAGACATTCGCCCGGGCCTGCTTTTCCGAATCGCGGTCGGGACTCGCGCGCGGAGGAATGGTGATGCGGAGCCCCTCGAGCCGGACGAAATGGAACCGCCGGGGCCGATGGAACATTCCCATCAGGCCGGCGGTGACCTCGAAGTGCCGGACTTCGAAGAGCGGCGCGCTCTCCCGCTGACCCTTGAGCCGAACCCGCAGCCCCTCGCCGGTAATCGTCAGCGACGGGAACGCCGTGGCGTGGATGTCCTGCAGCTCGACGTCCGCATCGAGCTTGTCCTGGAGTGTCTGCACCAGTTTCTGCCTCAGGACGGGGCTGCGTGAGCCGAGCGCCGCGACGATCAGCAGCGCGAGGAGCAGTCCAACCCCCACGATCAGCGCCCATCGCGCAAACCTCATTCGCCCTCCCGGAAACTGCAATGCAATTCCACAGCCGCGAGATCGCTGGCAATCGGCGCGAACGACCACTCGATCGTCGAGGCAGAATCGGCCAGTGCTGAGCTACGATACGCCAATGCTCATGACATCCATCCGCCGCACGCGCGCGCTGGCGGCGCCGATCGCCTTGTTGGCTCTGTGCGCCGTCGCCTCCGCGCAGTCAGCCGGGTCGGCCCCGACCGACCTCGACGCCTGGGTCGCTCGCGCGATGACGACATTCGAGGTGCCGGGAATCGCGGTCGCCGTGGTCAAGGATGGCAAGGTCGTGGTGGCGAAGGGCTACGGCGTCAGGAAGCTCGACGACCGAGCCCCCGTCGACGCGCAGACACTCTTCGGGATCGCCTCGAACACCAAGGCGTTCACCGCAACGGCGCTCGGCTTGCTGATCGAGCAAGGCAAGCTGCGCTGGGACGACCGCGTCGTCGATCTCCTGCCGTGGTTTCAGTTGTCGGATCCCTACGTCACGCGAGAGCTGACCGTGCGCGACCTGCTGGTTCATCGCAGCGGGCTGGGGCTTGGCGCCGGCGACCTGCTGTGGTGGCCCTCCTCGACCTACAACCGTCGTGAGATCGCACGCCGCCTGCGCTATCTGCCGCTTGCCACGAGCTTCAGGAGCGCCTACGCCTACGACAACGTGCTGTATCTGGTCGCCGGCGAGGTTATCGAGGCGGTCAGCGGGCAATCCTGGGAGGATTTCGTGGGCAGCCGGATCCTCGCGAAGGTCGGCATGACCTTGAGCAACGTGCAGCATTCGGCAGCAACGCGCGGCGGGAATGTCGCGACGCCGCACGCGCGCGTTGACGGCCGCGTGCGCCCGATCGCGCCGTTCGACAGCGATAACACCAATCCGGCCGGGGGAATCAATTCGTGCGCCCAGGACATGGCCAGGTGGCTGCTCGTCCAGCTCTCGGAGGGCCAGCTCGCCGACGGCTCGCGCCTGTTCTCGTCAGCGACGTCGCGACAATTGATGTCGATCGTGACGCCGATTCCCATCGGCGACGGCGCGCCGGAGCTGCGCGAGCTCAGACCGAGCTTCAACGGCTACGGGCTCGGCTTCGGCATCCGCGACTATCGCGGCCACAAGCTCGTCACGCATACGGGCGGGCTGCCTGGCTACGTCTCCAAGGTCGCGATGATTCCGGACATCCAGCTGGGGATCGCCATCCTCACCAACCAGGAATCGGGCGCCGTCTACGAATCCATCGTCGATCACGTTTTCGATTCGTACCTCGGCGCGAAGACGAGCGACTGGATCGCCGCTTTTCAGTCGATCGAAAAGCGGTCTGCGGAAGGGACTGCCGGCGCCGAGAGAACGTCCACCTCAGCGCGCGACACGCAATCGAAACCATCCCTGCCGATCCAGGCCTACGCCGGCCGATATCGGGATCAGTGGTACGGAGACATCATCGTGACCGCCGCCAGCGGCGGGCTGACGATCCGCTTCGACAAGACGCCGGCGCTCTCCGGTACGCTCGAGCATTGGCAGCACGATACGTTCGTGGCCAGATGGACCGACCGCGAGTTGCGGGCCGACGCCTTCCTGACGTTCGCGCTCAATCCCGACGGAAGCATCGACAGCGCCCGGATGCAGGCGGTCTCACCCGACACCGACTTCAGTTTCGATTTCCAGGATCTGCTGCTGCGACCGGCGCGGTAAGCGGATGTCGGATGGTATGGTGGATGGTGGGGTCGGATGGTGCTCGAGCCTTCATCCGTCATCCGTCATCCCCTCCGATCCCTTGGCACGTCCACCGAAATCGTCCGCCAGCGGCCGCGCTGAAACACCCACGCGGACAGCAGCGCACGGGTGCAGTGGCCAAGGACGATGGCCGTCCAGATCCACGAGGCCTCGAGC
Source organism: uncultured Acidobacteriota bacterium (assembly GCA_963771415.1). Lineage (GTDB taxonomy): Bacteria > Acidobacteriota > Vicinamibacteria > Vicinamibacterales > 2-12-FULL-66-21 > CAWAZT01. The sequence continues at coordinate 445,217 of CAVYTI010000004.1, forward strand.
CGCCCGGTGGATTCGAGGTAGGTGCACAATCCAATCGGCACCAGAATCTGTGACACCAGCGTGATGAAAAGTGGGCTGCGCGTGTCTCCCGTCCCCTGCAGGCCTCCGGTATACGTCAGCGCCACGGTGATGAAGAGACCCGAGACGCTCAAATAGCGGAGCAGCTGGCGCCCGAGCATGAGCACGGTGGGATCGTTCAGGCCGAAGAAACCCAAGAGATGATCGGCGCCGAGCAGGAAGATCAGGCCGATGCTGGCGGCAATCATCAGCCCGAACCCCGCCGCGGTGTTCACGGCCCGCACGCTGCGCTCGGGATGGCCCGCGCCCAGGTTCTGTCCGGCAATCGCCGCGGCGGCGCCCATCAGGCCGACCGACGTCCACGTGATGAACGAAAAGAGCTCGGTGTAGCCGACGGCATAGGCAGCCTGCGCTTCAGCGCTGTAAGGAAGCGAGCCGATGAAACGCAGCAGGAAGACGCCGGCCACGTTCATGGCCACGCCCTGCACGCCGGCGGGCAGGCCGAAGCGGAACAGCGAGCGGATGATTGTCCAGTCCGGCCCCTTCGGCATGTCGCGGGAAAAGCGCACGACGACGCGCCCTGTCATCATCAGCCAGATGCCGACGCCGGACGCGGCGAACGAGGCGATCGACGTGCCGAGCGCCGCACCTTGAGCGCCGAAGCCCGGGATCGGCCCGAGGCCTCGGATGAGGATCATGTTGAGCGCGATGTTCAGCCCGATGATCGACATTCCGATGCGCAACGGCGTGCGCGCATCTCCCGCGGCGCGGAGCGCACCAGCCAGCATGAAGTAGAGCAGCTGTCCGAGACTGCAGAGGAACATCGTCCGCAGGTACGGCAGCGCGGCGGCGCGAACTTCAGGTGACGCGTGAATCAGCTGCAGCAGTTGCGGTGAGAGCACGTAGCCGAGCGGGGCCAGGACGCCGAGCGAGAGCGCAATCGACGTCAGGAACGCCTGATAGACGACGCGGTTGACCTTCGCCGAGTCGTTGGCGCCGGCAAAGCGCGCCACCAGCACCCCCATGCCGGTGTAGAGCGAACTGATGAAAACGACGACCACCAGGAAGATCTGCCAGCCCACGCCGATCGCCGCGTTGCCGGTGAATCCCACGTAGTGACCGACCATCACGTGGTCGACGATGCCCTGCAGCCCGCCGATCATGTTCTGCAACACGGTGGGCCACGCCAGACGCCACACCGCCCTGCCAATCGGGCCTTCGACGATCGAACGATCGAACGTAGAGGGGGCCGGCGCCGCTTCCGTGTGAACGAGATTGGTGGCCGGAGGATCCGTGACGACGGGAGGTGCGGCGGTGGGCGGATTGACTGCGATAGAGCGATTGTATCAAGCAGGATGGCGGAGGACGGATGGTGGATGGCGGAGGTCATCCGTCATCCACCACCCGCGATCCGTCATCCATTACTTGAACGTGTCGCAGTCTTGCGGATTGCCACTGTCGAGTCCGCGCTTGAACCAGGTCACACGCTGTTCGGATGAACCGTGCGTGAACTTGTCTGGCATGACGCGGCCGGTGGCCAGCTTCTGCAGGCGATCGTCGCCGATCGCGGCAGCGGCGTGCAGCCCTTCCTCGACATCGCCGGGATCGAGCTCCACTTCGCCCTTGGCGGCACGGCCGGGTTGGGAGGCGGTGTGTCCCCACACACCGGCATAGCAATCCGCCTGCAGCTCGAGGCGGACCGACAGCTCGTTGGCATTGCCAGGGTTGGACTGTTGCGCCTGGCGAACCCGCGATTCGGTGCCGGTGAGACGCTGGATGTGATGTCCGAGCTCGTGGGCGAGGACGTAAGCCTGAGCGAAATCACCAGGAGCGCCGAACCGCCGCTGGAGCTCGTCATAGAACCCCAGATCCAGGTAGACCTTCCCGTCGCCCGGGCAGTAGAACGGCCCGGTGGCGGCTTGCGCGAAGCCGCACGCGGTGTTGATCTGATCCCTGAACAGCACGACCTTGGTCGGCTGATAGCGGGGGCCCAGGATGCCGGACCACGTCTGCTGTGCGTCCCGCATCACCGCATCGACCATGTCGACCATTTTTTCTTCCCCCGGCGAGGCCGTGACCGGGCCCCCCGAGCCGACGTTGCTGCTCGGGGCACCGCCACCGCCGCCGATGAGGGAAAAGAAGTCGACGCCGGTATACATACTGAGCAACGCGACGACTATGAAGCCGCCGATGCCCAGCGGGACGGCGCGGAAACCGCCGCCGCCCGAGCTGCCGCGTTCGTCGTCGACGTTGCTGCGATCGCCCGTACTCCAGCGCACTGCCTTAGCCTCCCCGCCGGGCTGATGACAGGCCGGCGCACGTCAACGTGGCGGAATACCGATCGGTTCGGATCGCCACCGGCACGGTGTCGAACAACCCAAGCGCAGTGCTGTCCATGCGTGGAACGTGCCAGCGTCAAGTGGCCTTCAACACGCGCTTCACGGCCCCGTGCGCCAGCACGACGGCCGGCTGGCGCTGCAGCGCTTCATAGTAGCGTCGGGCGAAAGTATCGCCGGTTTCGGACGGGAGGAGCAATCGATCGACCTGATCGAGCAGCGCCTTGGCATCCCCCTCTGTGAACGCCGAGTCGGGGCCCGTCGCCTCGTCGATGCGCACCACGAGCTCCGACAGCTGGCGCAGCCAGGCGAACCACGGGTCGTTGATGACCAGCTGCAGGAGGTTGCCGGGAGAGCCGACGTCGCCGCGATCCATCTCGTAGGCCGCGCGCGCATCGTCGAGGAGCGACTTGTGGAGAGCGAGCAAACGGGCGCGAAGGTCCGACAACCGCGTGCGGGTCGCTTCGGAGAGCTCGCCGCGGGTGCCACCGGCGCCCGTGGCCTCCGCCGCCGTCCGGGAGGGCGCCTCGGCGAGCAGCGCCTCAACGTCGAGGCGCGCGGTCGTCATCAGCAATGCGCCATCCGCGGATCGTGGCCACTGCTCCCGCGGCCGGTCCCAGTACAGCTCGATGCCGTTGCCATCCGGATCGCGCAGGTAGAGCGCCTCGCTGACGCCGTGATCGGAAGCTCCGTCGAGGGGCACTTTCGCCTCGATCAGACGCCGCAGCGCGTCGGCGAGCGCGGACCTGGTCGGATACCTGATCGCGACGTGATAGAGCCCGGTCGCATTCGGCGGGGGCGGGGGGCCGTTGAGGCTTTCCCAGGTGTTGAGGCCGATGTGATGGTGATAGCCGCCGGCGCTGAGAAAGGCAGCCGAGGGACCCATGCGCGCCATCACCTCGAAACCGAGCACGCCGGAATAGAACGCCACGGCTCGATCGAGGTCGGCGACCTTCAGGTGCACGTGGCCGATGCTGACCCGGGGATCGATTCGCTCCGCCATGCCCAATCATCGCTCAGAAGCCGCGCCACCGCGCAAACCGATTGTCCAGCTTGATGTCGTAAAATACGGCGCCACCATGCAGCGTCTGATCACCGGAGCCATCGCCGTGGTACTAGTCGCCTCGTCCTCGGGTGCGGCGCCGCCCGCCGGATGGGATCGGGTCGTCGAAGGGTACCGGCAGCTGCTGCGCCAGGCGGGAATTGCCGGCAGCAGCCTGATGATCGTGCGCGCAGGTGCGGTCGTGGCGCGCGACACGGAAGGCTTCCAGGATCTCGATCGGAAGGTGCCGACGACCGACGCCACGATCTATCACTGGGCCTCGATTACCAAGACGTTCACCGGCATCGCGATCATGCAGCTGCGCGATCGCGGGCTGCTGTCGCTCGACGATCCGGTCGTCAAATACGTTCCCGAGCTGGCGCTGGCGCACGATCCGTTCGGCAGCATCGCCGACATCAAGATCCGGCATCTCATGTCCCACAGCGCGGGCTTTCGCGCGGCGACCTGGCCGTGGGGCGGCGATCAACCCTGGCATCCCTTCGAACCGACCACCTGGGCGCAGCTGGTGGCCATGATGCCGTACACGGACGTGCAGTTCGCACCCGGCACGAAGTTCAGCTATTCGAATCCCGGGGTGGTCTTCCTCGGGCGAATCATCGAGCGCCTGTCCGGCGATGACTACGAGGTTTACGTCACCAAGAACATCCTGATGCCGCTCGCGATGCGGAGTGCGTTCTTCGATCGCGCGCCCTACTACCTGCTGCCGAACCGGTCGCATTCGTACTTCCGCACCGGCGACGGGATCAAGGAAGCACGCTTCGATTTCGACACCGGCATCACCGTGTCGAACGGCGGACTGAACGCGTCGTTCGAAGACATGGCCAGGTATCTGGCCTTCCTGATCGGCGATGACGCGCGGCAAGCGGAGTACGACGTCGTGCTGAAGCGATCGTCGCTCGAGGAGATGTGGACGCCTCAGGTTCGTGCCGCCGAGGGTGAAGGGACCAACGGCGCAGACTCGCAAGCAGCGCTCTCGTTCTTCGTGGAACGTTACGGCGCCGTTCAGCTGATCGGCCACAGCGGCGATCAGAACGGGTTCATCTCGCACCTGTATCTGCACCTGCCGAGCAAGACCGCCTATCTGGTCTCGTTCAACACCGACACCACGCCTTCTCCAGGCGGCAAGCCCCCGGGAACCCGCGAGATCGACGCGTCGCTCAGGCAGCTGATGCTGAAGGAGATCTTCCAGGCCCGCTAGGCGGATGAGGGAGCGGTTGTACCCCGCAGGAATTCACCGAGCAGGTTCTGCGCGACTCGTCGTCGATACCGCGCGGTCGAACGGATGTCGTCGATTGGCGAGATGTCGCGCGCCAGCGCCGCCTGAGCGTCGGCGATCACCCGATCGTCCAGCCGCCGACCGTTCACCGCGCCTTCGGCGGCAACGCAACGGAGCACGAAGGGGGCGACGCTGCCGAGCGCGAGCCGCGACTGAGCGAGGCCGGCCTCGTCGACGGCGATCGATGCCGCCATGCACACCTTCGATATCGCCTGCGCGCGGCGGGTCCCGACCTTGCGGTAGAAATCCCGCCACCCGCCGGTCCGCCGCGGCAACAGGATGCGCGAGATGATTTCACCTGGCCCAAGGTCCATCTTCTTGTAGCCGGTGTGAAACGTTCGGTACGCAATCCTCCGGGCGCCGGCCGATGAAAGCAGTTCCAGCTCGGCGTCGTAGACGAGGAGGGCGGGCGGCGTGTCGGCCGCCGGCGACGCATTCGCGATGTTGCCGCCGATCGTCCCGCGATTCTGCGTGGCCACGCCACCGGTCTCCGCGGCCGCATCCACCAGCATCGGCCAGTCGCGCGCCAGCATCGATGACTGTCTCAGCGAGGTGTAGGTGGTCAACGCGCCGATCGCGATGCCGTCGGGCAGTTCGGCGATTCCCTGCAACTCGCGAAGACCCCAGAGGTTCACGTAACGGCCGGATGGAAGATGCCCCGCCTCCAACTGGACCATCAGGTCGGTTCCGCCGGCAAACGGCCGGACGTCGGGCGCCGCGCCGAGCATTGCCAGCGCTTCGGACAGAGTGTGCGGGGTCGCCAGCGAGTAACCGTCGAGCAGCGGGGTCATCAGCCGACGTCGTGGGAACGTTGCCGCCACGCGTGGAGCACGGATTCGAAGATGCGCATATACCCCGTGCACCGGCACAGATTCCCGCCGAGCCACGCGCGAACGTCCGCCTCACTCGGCTCGGGAACCCTGGACAGGAGATCGACAGCGGCGAGAACCATACCCGGAGTGCAAATGCCGCATTGTGCACCGCCGCATTCGAGAAAGGCATCCTGAACGACGTGAAGGTCGTTTTCAGAGGCGACGCCTTCGATCGTCGTGATGATGCCACCGTCGGCGTGAGCCGCGGGCGTCAAGCAGCTGTTCACCAGATGATCGTTGAGGAGCACGGCACACGCGCCACATTCTCCTTCGCCGCACCCCTCCTTGGTTCCGGTCAGGCGCGCCTCCAGCCGCAGGACGTCGAGCAATCGGGCCATCGGGTGCGTGTCGAACGCCAGGCGGCGCCCGTTGACGACGCAGGTCATGCGCACGGTCGGTTCACCCAACGCCGATCTCCATCAGGTCCATCAGGCGCTCAGGTGTCAGCGGGAGTTGCGTCGGGTTGGCGCCGGTCGCGTGGGCGACGGCGTTGAAGATCGCGGGAGCCGGCCCGTCCATCGGCAGCTCTCCGATCCCCTTCGCTCCCGATGGGCCGTACGCGTACGGAACCTCCTCGAACACGACGCGGATGGGCGGAAGATCCATCGAAGTGGGCATGATGTAGTTGGTCATCTGGGCGTTCGCCATGCGCCCGTCTTGCCACTGAACGTTCTCGTAGAGGGCCCAGCCGATGCCCTGCGCGACGCCGCCTTCGATTTGGCCGCTGGCCAGGACGGGGTTGATGACCTTCCCCACTTCCTGCACGGCGACAAAGTCGTCAACGCGGACTTCCCACGTTGCTACGTCGACCGTGACTTCGGCCACGTACGCCGCCCACGCGTAGGTGCCGTACGCATCCCCGACGTATTTCTCGTCGTCCCAGCGCAGGCCGGGAGGTGGTTGATACTGGCTCGTCGCGTGGAGCGAGCCGAACGCCTGGATGTAGCGCTGGCATCCGAGCTGGAATTCGGCGCGCGTGTGCATGACCGGCAGGTAACCGGCATCGACGAGCGTGTGCTTGATGCCGAGCGCCGCTGATTCGACGAGTTGTCCCACCACCATGCAGGTCCGTGACGCGACCGTCGGCCCGCTATTGGGGACTTCCGCCGTATCCGGTCTCACCACCTCCACATCGTCGCACTCGATGCCGAGGGCATCGGCCGCGATCTGAGAGAAGATGGTGTTGGTTCCCTGCCCGATCTCCGTGGCCGAGGCCAGTACCCGGACCGTACCCTCGGATGTGGCCTCGAGCGCGACGACCGATTTCAGGTGCACTTCACCAGAGCCGGTGAAGCCGGCGCCATGCATGAACGTCGCGAACCCAATTCCCTTCTTGAGTGACCGTCGCGGGTTCTCGCGCGCGAAACGCTCGCGCTTGGCCGCGTAGTCGGTCAGCCAGAATGCGCGATCGAGGAGCCCGGCCATATCGACCGGCTCACGGATCGTCTGGCCGACCGCCAGCGAGCCTCCAGGGCGGATGAAGTTCCGCCGGCGGAATTCATCGGGCGTCAGGCCGATCGCGGCGGCAACCGTATCCATGTGTCGTTCGAGCGCGAAGATGCTCTGCGGCGCACCAAAGCCACGAAAGGCGCCGTGCGGCGCCACGTTGGTCGCGACCGCGCGCCCGCGCAGCCGGACATTCGGGCAGTCGTAGGGGCCCGCCGCATGGATGGTGCCACGCGACAGCACGACCGGAGATAGCGTGCAGTAAGCGCCACCATCGATCACGAAATCAATATCCATGGCCCGCAGGTGCCCGTCTCTCGTGACCGCGGTGCGATGGACCGTGCGCGACGGATGACGCTTCGTGGTCGCCGTCATGTCTTCCGTACGCCCGTAGATCAGCTTGACCGGGCGGCCGGACTTCCAGGCGAGCAGCGCGGCGTGGCCGGCGATGATCGAGGGATACTCCTCCTTGCCGCCAAACCCTCCGCCAGTCTCCATCTGGACGACGCGGATGCGCTCGGGCGGCAGGTTGAAGAGTGCCGCGAGCGCGGCGTGGATGTAGTAGGGACACTGCATGGAGCCCCAGACGGTTACGCCGTGCTTTGGATCGGCGACCGCCAGCATGCCGTTCGGCTCGATGTACAGCTGCTCCTGCGCGCCGGTCTCGTAAACACCCTCGACCAGGACAACGTCATCGGCGCGAAAGGCCGAATCCGGGTCGCCCTTGCTGACCTGATAGGTCTTGAAGAGATTGTCGGTGCCCCAGACAATCTCACGCGCGGCGAGCGCCTCGTCGATCGAGGCGACCGCCGGCAGCGGCTCGATGTCCAGAGTGATGTGACGGCGCGCAGCTTCGGCTGTGGCCCGGTCGCGATGCGCGAGGAGGACGATCGGTTCCTCGGCGTGGTTGACGACCCCATCGGCAAGGTACGGCTGATCGTCGGTAATCAGCTTGACCCGATTGACACCGGGAATGTCGGCCGCTGTGACGATCGTGAAATCGTCCCACACGACCGCCGGGTCGAAGGTGATCCCGCGAATCCGGCCGCGCGGCACCGGGCTTCGAACCGTGACGCCATGCAGAACACCGGCCGGCGCGATGTCGTCGACATACAGCGCCTGACCGGTAACCTTGGCCCGGCCTTCCTTGCGGCGCGCCGATCGTCCGATGTGCGGCACTTCCACGTGATTGGATCCTAAACGATCGCCCCTCTCGAGGTGAGTGGTAAGACTAGGCGCGGCGAATCACCGCCGCGGCGATCCATCCCGTGACGACCAGCCCGGCGAGCGTGGCCACCGGGTAACGGCTTCCGTAGGTGGCGGTCGGAAAGTGGTTGCTGATCATGATCGCCACGGTCGGCACCACCATGAACGTATTGTGCCGCGATCGCTCTTTGGCGCCGGCGCCGAGCGTCGGGTCCATCGCCTCGCCACGAGCCATGGCCGCAATCATGCGCCGTTGCGGGGGAAGGATCCGCATCCAGACATTGGCGGCCATGATCGTGCCGAACAACGCGCCGATGTGGATGTAAGTGGCCCTCAGCGTCAGAATCCTGGAGAGCGCCGCCGATGCCACGACGATGAGGATCAGGCTGACCGCCCCGAAGGCGAGGTCGTTGCGCACGAGGGAAGTACGAACGAGCAGATCGTAGACAACCCAGCCAACGACCAGGAACGCGACCCCGGCGATGACAGCAGTCGACAGGCCGACTCGCGGATCGCTCAAGTCGACCATCAAGCCGCCACTGTAATAGACCAGGGCGAGGAGAAGAAACCCGCTGACCCATGTGGCGAGGGCTTCCCACCTGAACCAGTGAATCTGTTCGGGAGGGACTCCCAGCGTCTTCTGCTTGACGACAGTGTAGAAGCCGCCGCTGTGGACCATCCAGACGTCGCCGCCCTGCGCGCGCCTGATCTGGCCGTCCAGCCACGTGAAGTAGTAGGTCGACCCGACCCATAGAATGGCTGCGAACACGTGCGCCCACCGCACGAGGAGGTTCAGCCATTCCGACATCGAGTACGACATCTCAGCTCCCCCGATAGGTCGAGTAGCCGTAGGGGCTCACGAGCAGCGGCACGTGGTAGTGCGCGTCGGGGTCGGTGATCACGAACTCGACGTTGATCAGCGAGTAGAACGAGTCGACGCCGCGCTCGTGAAAGTAGGTCCCGACGTCGAAGCTGAGACAGTAGGCGCGGCCGCTCGATTCGCCGGCGCCCAGGTTCGCGACGCGCCCGTTGTCGTCGGTCCGTGCGCGGTCTCTCTCGCCCCAGCTGCCGCCGGCATCGAGCGCGCTGAGACGAATCTCGATGCCCGCGGCCGGTCGCCCGATGGATGTGTCCAGCACATGGGTCGAGATCGTCATCCAAACGCCTTCTCCAGGCGAAGCCTGGTGATCCGTCGCTGCTCGGCCGCGGCGACATCGAGCTCGTGCGCGGCGTCGTTCTTCATCCGCTCGTCGAGCAGCGACAGAATCTCGGAGGCGTTCCTGCCGGCCGCGCTGACGATGAACAGATGGCCGAAGCGTTCCTCGTAGGCGTGATTCGCGTCGGCGAGGCGACGGGTTGCCTCGGCATCGGCCACTGCCACGCCGTCCTGCTCGCCCGCAGAGGAGGCCCGAGCGGTCGCCGACTGAGCGCGCTCGGCGGTTCGTTCGCCGATTCGCGGGTGATGTCGAAACGCTTCCAGCCAGTCCGCGCGGGACAACCCCTCTGACGCCTTGTCGGCCGCCGCGAGCAGCGCTGCTGCCGAGTCGAACGGATGGGCGGCCGACATGCGCTCGACCCAGGTCGGCGCGCCGCAGTAGTCCGACATCACGACCGGAAATTGGTCGTCATCGAGGCTGTTGAAAAAGCGCAGGACCGATCGTTGCCGCCCTTTGGCGCTCGGAGATCCGAGCACGCGAAGTCGACTGACACCGCCGTCCGGAAAGATGTTCAACCGGACGTGGGTGGCGATGGTATCCGGCCGCAGCTCGGATGCGAAGCGATGAAGATGATCGGGCTCGAGCGTTGTGCGCGGCAGAACGACCTGCCAGTTGCCGGTGACAGTGGACGTCAGGTCCGCCGAGACGCTGCCGGCCAGCTCTTCGACCACGGCGGCTTCGAGGGAAAAGCTCTCGGGATAGTTGCCCTTGAAGTGAGCTGTGTCGAGCTCGACGCCGGTGATCGTCCCCTCGGTGCCAAGCCGAATCACGACCCAGTCGTGTCCGGGTCCGCGCCGACGTTTCGTCTCCCAGCCCTCGCCTGTGTTCGCGGCAGTGTCGGGCATCAGCATGTTGGCCGGTTCGCCAAAGAATCGATCGCTGGCGTCGACGATGTGGGCGCCGTTGGCGATCGCGGTCAGATCCACGGCGGCGTCCGTCGAGACACGTCGCCAGTCTGGCAGGGCCTCGCCCAGCACCCGCAATCTGGCCACACCACCGTCTGGGAAAATGTTGAGACGAAGGTGCGTGACCCGCTGCGAGCTCTCCACAGCGAAGACGTTTTCCGCGTCACCGCGCAGCTCGCTATGGCCGACGAGCGGTCGCCACTTGAACGCAGTCGGATCGGACTCCTCCCAGGATCCGGAGACGTCGACGGAACAGTGCGATGGAAAATTTCCCCGAAAGAACGCCGTGTCGACCACGATCGAGCGAATGACTCCGGGCAGACCCAGCTTGACGATGCACCAGTCGTGACCCGGCGTGCGGCGCCGGCGCGTTTCCCAGCCGTCCATCCACTTGCCGCAGTCGGTGTACTTGTCGGGAATCGAGATCGCCGCAGCCGGCTTGACGAGGTTGTCCTTCGAGGCAAAGAAGTCGTCGTTCGCGGTCAGCACCGCCCCGCCGAAGCGTTGAGACGCGAGGTCGATCAGGTGGGTCAATCTCGACATAGGCTCAGGGGGCCAGCAAATACCGTGACCGACGCGACACGAGCGCCACGGCAACGATTACATGCCGAAACTATACTGTTCCACGTGATAAGGATCTACTCATGACGCAGCTTCGATGGGGCCTGCTGGGAACCGCGCGGATCAACCGCGCGCTCATCCCGGTCCTGAGGGAATCTCCACTGCACCTGCTGCAAGCGGTCGCGAGCCGCTCTGCCGATCGCGCGCGGGCCTACGCCGCCGAATGGAACATTCCGGTCGCCATCGGGTCGTATGAGGCGCTGCTGACCGATCCGGACATCGACGCCGTCTATATCTCGATTCCCAACAGCCTCCACGCCGAGTGGACGATCCGGGCGCTCGACGCCGGCAAGCATGTGCTCTGCGAAAAGCCGCTGGCGCTGACCCCCGGCGACGTCGATCGGATCGCGGACGCCGCCGCACGTGCCGGAAGGATCGCCGCCGAAGCCTTCATGTACCGCAGCCATCCGCTCACGTCAGCCGTCGAATCGCTGGTCCGCAACGGACGACTCGGCGAACTCCGATTGGTACGGGGCGCCTTCACGTTTCCGCTGACCCGCAGCCCCGACATTCGACTGGATCCCGCACTCGGTGGCGGATCGCTCTGGGACGTCGGCTGCTATCCCGTCAGCTACGCGTGTTTCCTGCTCGACGCCGCGCCAGTGGAAGTGATGGGTTGGCAGGAGCGCTCCCCCCGCGGAGTGGACATCGCGTTTGCCGGCACGATGCGTTTCGCGAATGGCGTGCTCGCGCAGTTCGACTCGGGTTTTCACGCGGCGTTCCGCGCCGAGATGGAACTCGTCGGGACCGAAGGCTGGGCCCGAGTGGAACACGCGTTCAAAGGCGGACCGGACAGCCGGCTGGTCCTGACGCGAGGAGACGAGGTCACGCTGGTGCCGTTCACCCCTGACGCCTCGTACAGCGGCGAAGTCGACGACTTCGCCGCCGCGACCGTGCACGGAGCCCAACGGGTATCGCTGGCAGAGTCGCGCCGCACGATCGAGGTGATCGATGCGCTCTACCGCTCGGCCGGCACCGGACAACCGGTCCGGCTGGCTACGGACAAACGCTCGCGATCATCCGGAGCGACTTGACGCCGAGGTAGGGGATACCTTTCAAGTCGCCCTGAATCTCCGACTTGCTCTCGGTCTTGCCGGAGGTGCCTTCCGCCTTCGACTCGACCTTGATCTTGCCTTTCCCCTGATCGGCCGCCTTGCCTTCGATCTCCACGCGATGACCGACGTGCTTGTCGATGTTGTCGAGATCGTTGTCGCCGGTGGCGGCGAGCAGGTAGCTCCCCCGTGCACCGTCTTTGTTGGCCACGTTGGTCAACGTATAGGTGCCATCGGCGCCACGCTCGACGCACCCCGTCACGGTGATCGACTTTCCTTCGTCGACCTTCACCTTGGTGGTCGATTTCTGATCCGAAGACTGCGCGGCCGCCAGCCCTGTTGCGAGCACCACGGCAAGAGCCGTATAGCAGAGTTTCATTCACGTCCCTCCGCTCTCGATGATGCACACCGGGCGCCAACCACCAGGTGGAAGCTGTCTTGCTTAGCCAACCCGCAGCAGAAACGAGGAAGTTGCCGGTCTGCTGGTCGGACCTGGCGTGGAGGAGTGAAGGTCGTGGCTGAAGTACTTGTGGAATTCAGCGAACCCGTCACGGCCGAAGACGGTCGAGTTTTCATGGCGCAGGCGTGCGGCGCCGAAATGGCCGGGGGACTCTGGCAAGGCTGGATTGAGTTCGTGCCAGTCGGCGGGGGCGACCCGCTCAGGTCGACGCGCGCGACCACGCAGCCCAATCGCCAGGACACCGTCTACTGGGCCACGGGCCTCACCCCGGTGTATCTGGAAGGAGCGCTGCAGCGAACCCTTCGCCCACAGGGACGAGCGGCGGCGGATCACGGCTCGGCTGCCTTCTTCGACGGGCCGGCGGCTCTTGACGACCTTCCGCGCGCGGGCGGAGCCAGCGTGCTCAATCCCTTCTCCGTTTATCGAAAAGGAGAATCGCTGCTACGTCGGCAGCTGGGAGCCCTGTCATCCTGGCATCTGGTGAACATCATCGATACACACGGCTTGAGCGAGGAGAACCTCACAGTCCTGAACGCGCTGCCGCCGGCATCGCTGATCGAGGTGATTGTCGACGGGGTGCGTCGCGCGAATCGCGTCGAACGCTGACCGCGCCCGGCACTCGTCCCACGACGCTCGTGTCCAATCACGTCATGGACGAAATGGAGGAACCGATCGCGAAGCCGTAGCGGGATAAGTGCGGGATAGCCCGCTGGTTTATTCCGGCCGACGGGCCGCCGAGGTCGTCGACTTGTCGAGCGACGGCCTCAGATTCCACTCGAAGAACGCCCACGTGCGGGTCCAGGAATCGATTTGCTCGGGGGAGTCCTCCCGCTTCAGCGTACGCGCGTTGACACGGCGGCTAAACGTGTGCCCGCCGCCGGCGGCACCGGGCGGCGGGTCGACATAGATCTTGGTCTCGGCCAGATTCGGCTTGCGCGACCGCAGGGCGTCGATGATCTGCTGGTCTTCCACGAAGTTCACGTCGGTGTCGTTGGTGGCGACGTGCACCAGGAGAGGGACCTTCAGTTTGTCGACGCTGTAGAGCGGCGAGCGCTGAATGTAGAGGTCGGGCTTCTCGAATGGCAGGCCCTGGATGCGCTTCTGCGTCGCGAAATCTCTCTGATACGCCGGCCCCTTGTAGGACAGGCGGAAGACCAGATTGGTCACCGGGACGATGGCCGCCGCCGCCTTGAACGGTGTCTGATCGCGAAAGACGGTGAACAGCGTGATGTAGCCGCCGTGACTCCAGCCCATGATCCCGAGTCGGTCCATGTCGACATAGGGCAGCGTGGCCAGATAGTCCACGGCACTCAGCACATCGTCGATCTCGTAGCCGCCGTAGTCGATCTCATTGTGGAAGTCGCGCCCGTACCCGGTGCTGCCACGGTAGTCGGGGCAGATGACGACGTAGCCGCGGGAGACGGCTTCCTTCACGAACGGCCACATGGTGATGTCCCAGTTGCCGTGCACGCCGCCGTGGACCCAGACCATCGCCGCGTGACCTCGCGGGCCGCGCTTCTCGAGCGGCTCGAAGAGATAGGCGGGGATATCGAGGTCGCCGATGCGGCTGCGATAGCTGATCTTGCGGAAATCGACGATTCCCTTGGTCACGGTGGCGTAGCGTGCGTCGATCTCGGCCTTTCGCGCGACGTCACGGTCGAAGTCGTAGCCGATCGCGTGATCGCCGGGATCGGTGCTGACGTACAACCGTTCGGCCCGCGCGGGATCCACCGAGGACCCCTGGCGCGCAGGAGCCGGCGCGTTCTGAGCCGGACGCGATGGCGCGGGCGCCGACGGAGCCTGGGCGACGAGGATCGCCTGGGCGCTGGTCAGCAGCGCGACCCCACAAGCAGCCAGCCTGCATCCGAGCATCGAGTGATCGCGGTGGTTCATCGGAGCCTCGTTGGGCCTCTTTGTATCACGACGCTGAGCCGGCGCGCCGGCCAGGTCCGGCGCACGGTTTTTCTGCAGGACTGTGCAGATCCACGCTCCTGATCGGCTGAAATCGCGTCGATACGCGATCTGATGATCTGGTCCTTCAACCGCGCGGCCGCACAGGTCGATATCGAGGTTCGCCGGGTTGTCGAAGGCGCGACCTACGAGCTGGTCGTGGACTATCCGGATGGATCCGAAATCGTCGAGCGTTTCGAGAATCCACGGCAGCTGGTCGAACGGACCCTGCGCGTCCAGCAACGTCTGATGCGGGACGGCTGGGTGCCGGCGCGTCTGCCAATCTCGCATCCCTCCTCCGGCCGGAGCCAACCACGCTTCCACATCCGGTCGATCCCGCAAGCCCTGCTGCGTCTCCGCAAGCAGATCGTCCGACGCCTGGTGGCGTCGTTCGGACTCTAGCGTCCCTCATCCCTCAGCCCTGAGTTCTCTGTTCCTAGGGTTCATCGTTGCCCGACGCGCGGGCACTCCAGACCGGACCGAGGACCAGGGACGAAGGACGAGCGACTACCGACTAGCCGGCGACAGGTCGAAATTTTCACTGCTCGCTCAACGGCCCAGCTGGCGGTCGTAAGTTTTTGGCCGAGTTTGGTGGACGTAACCTCGGCGTTTGCTTTGCATCGATGAACAGCTTCAGCCAAGACCGGGACGCCGCGAGGCGGGGGAGAAGCCATGTTTCAGCTCACGCTGATCGATCACATTCGTCTGAGCTTTGCAGGTGTTCTCAGTGCGTATGAGGGTCATGCGGACGCGGCTGCTCGCCTGGTCCGGTGGGCCTGGTACGGCAAGCTGACACTGCTCGGGATTCTCGGGCTCAGTGCTGCGGCCACGCTCATTGCGCAACAGGTCGGTGGCGGATTCCGGTTGGTGGCATCGACGTCTGCCGCGCTGGCGTTCGCGATCTGGGCCATCTACGTCGCGCTCGATCCCGAGCCGCGCGCGTACGCCCATCGCGCGAGCGCGGCGCGGCTCTGGCTGCTCTGCGAAAAGTATCGCGCGCTGCTGACGGAGATTCACGACCAGGTGGTGGACGTCCCCGCGATCACCGCCCGGCGTGATGCACTGCTGCAGGAGACGAGCGGCGCGTTCGAACGCGCAGCCCCGGCGGATCAACAGACCTACGACATCGCGAGACGCGCGCTCACGGCTGGCCAGAAAGGTCACTACTCCGATCAGGAGGTTGATCAGTATCTGCCCGCGGCGTTGCGGCGGGCTGCCCCGGCCGCAGCCGCCGCCTCGACATCAGCCGGTCCAGTGCTGACGAGCTAAGTGTCCTCTAGAGGGGAATACTGGACACCGACCCAACCGCCGGGTCGCAGAATTCCCAATGTTTTAGGGCTTTTCTGGTGGCATGGGAGTTGGTTCTTCAGGGGCAGGGAGAGTCACCCATGGCATCCACACGAGTTCTCACCGGAATGGTCCTAGTCGCCGCAATCGCAGCCGCGCCAGTCTTTGCGGACGATGGTCAGCATCGCCACGACGGAGATCGAGGCCGAGGGCGTCAGGAGGCGCAGTCGGCGCCGCGCTCTGAACAGGCTGTTCCGCGGGCCGTGGCGCCGCAAGCGTATCGCGACCGCCGCGAGAACGTGGCTGTGCCGCGCTACAACTACAGCGCGCGCAACTATGACAATCGTGGTTGGGACAACCACAACAACGACGTTCGTCACTACACCTATTCACGCCCTTACTACGCAACGCGCGGATATCCGCGGACGGTGATCGTGCCGCGCTACATCCAGCCGCGCATCGTGACGGTGGTGCCGTATCACCCGTATGTCTATCATCCGAGCTTCTCGATCGGGGTCTTCTACGGTGCGGGTGGGGCCTATCCGTATGGCTACACGCCCCGTGGCTACTACGATCCGCTGCCCGGACACTACTATGGCGGGCTTCGCATCACTGGCGCGCCGCGGGACGCGCAGGTCTTTGCCGATGGTTACCTCGTCGGGATCGTCAATGACTTCGACGGCGTGTTCCAGCACATGAATCTCGAAGCGGGGACGCATCACATCGAGATTCAGGCGCCGGGTCTGGAGCCGATCGCGTTCGACGTGAACGTGCAGCCCGGGCAGACGATCACGTATCGCGCAGATATCTATCAGCCTTGAGGCAAGCGTCGATCGTCGAGGGCCGACTCGAGGTCGGCTCCGGCGATCGGTTTCACGGATAGTCGGGTTTCGCAACAAAGCCCGCCGCTCGACAGGAGCGGCGGGCTCGTTTTGTTTCAGGCTGCCTTGCGCGTCAGGACGCTCTGGCGAGCGACTCTTTGCGCGTTCCCTCGATCTCCATCTTGCCGGTGACCAGCGCGCCGTCTTCCACGCGGATGGTCGGGGCGACCAGGTCCCCGTGGATTGACGCGGTGCTGCGGAGCTCGATGCGCCGCTCGGCGACGAGCGATCCCTTGACCGTGCCGGCGACGATGATGCCAGCCGCGGCTACGTCGGCGTGGAGCTCGCCGCCCTGCTCCAGGATGATGCTGAAGCCTTCGACGTCAACGCGACCTTCGACACGGCCCGCGATGCGGATGTCTTCTTTGGCCGACAGTTCACCTTTGATGACGACAGACGATCCCACGTGCGCGCCGTTGTTCATGAAGCTCTCCTGAGGTGCTGGTTGTGCTCGCGCGCGTCGCAAGCGGTGTTCCAACGTCGATTGCCGAAAATGCCCCGCAATCGCACGGTTCTGCTTCGGTAAGGCATTACGAATTGGGAGCGGAATAACGGAATTGCAGCGCGGCCTGCGCGTCGAGCTGGCTGGTTTCTGTCCAGGTCACCCGGATGGCTGGTGCGGACGTTGTCGGCAACCGCTGCTTGCCAGGGGACTCACTGAAGATGGGAGGCTCGACGAACGGTGACGCCTTCATCGGGACCGGCACCGTGATGTCGAACGGGACGACGGTGGCAAACGCACAGATTTTTCTCGACGGTCAATTCATCGCGTCCTCGATCGTCGTGCCGGCCGAGCAGTCATTCGTGGACCTGACGACGCCGTTCACGTTTGCCGGCACTCTCCGCGCGATGAACGGCAGCGATGAGATCTTTCGACAGGCCCTAGTCGGTTCCGGCACCGCGTTCGCCCGGCTCTTCCTGGATGAACCCGGTCAGGGATTCAGCGATGAGAGCAACGCGATCGCGTACATCTTCGAACCTGGTGCGGCGGCTACACCGGAGCCCACATCGATCCTCCTCCTTGGGTCGGGAGTGGCGGGATTGATCGGACGGCGGTGGACGCGCCGGCGGACAGGCCCCGACGGGAGCCTCGCTTGACGATTTCCCCAGGTCGACTCACCTCCTGGCTATCACGATGCTCGTTGGCGACGCGGCTGCCTTCGGAAGAGGCCAGCGATTCGGGTGACGGGCGGCTACATTCAGACATCACTGGTGAGGAACGGCGTCCCTCACTCGCTGTACAAAAAAAGAGCCGCCTTCTTGCGAAGACGGCTCAGACGAATAATCCCGGCAGCGACCTACTCTCCCACGCAGTTACCCACGCAGTACCATCGGCGGTAGCAGGCTTAACTTCCGTGTTCGGAATGGGAACGGGTGTGACCCTGCTCCTATGACCACCGGGAAAGATCTCCGCGCGCGAGGGGCGGGCGGAGTGGAGCTTGTTGGCCTGGGATCCGACGCTTTTTGGGCCACCTAATACTGGCGCCGGCGTTCGTCGGTCGTCCCAAGCAATGTCAAAGAACGTGTCCGCGGTCAGCGGTGGCTGTCCGCGTCACCTGAATATCCTGCAAACGGTAGTTTCTCCCGTCTCGCCGAAGCCCTGACGGGCGAAGGCGGACGTTCCACGCCACATGCGGTGTGGATAGTCGCTGTGAATTTGCATCCAGCGACCAACAAAAGAAAATAATGGTCAAGCCTCACGGCTGATTAGTACTGGTTAGCTCCACGCCTCGCGGCGCTTCCACACCCAGCCTATCACCTGGTCATCTTCCAGGAGCCTTTAGGGGCCTTACGGCCCGGGAAATCTCATCTTGGGGAGTGTTTCACGCTTAGATGCCTTCAGCGTTTCTCACGTCCGAACGTAGCTACCCGGCGCTACCCTTGGCAGGATAACCGGTACACTAGAGGTTCGTTCAACCCGGTCCTCTCGTACTAAGGTCAACCCCCCTCAAATTTCCTCCGCCCATGACAGATAGGGACCGAACTGTCTCGCGACGTTCTAAACCCAGCTCACGTACCGCTTTAACCGGCGAACAGCCGGACCCTTGGAACCTGCTACAGCTCCAGGATGCGATGAGCCGACATCGAGGTGCCAAACCTGAGCGTCGATGTGAACTCTTGGCTCAGATCAGCCTGTTATCCCCGGCGTACCTTTTATCCGTTGAGCGATGGCCCTTCCACGCGGGACCACCGGATCACTAAAGCCTGGTTTCCCACCTGCTCCACTTGTAGGTGTCGCAGTCAAGCTCGCTTATGCTTTTGCACTCTCCGGCTGATTTCCAAACAGCCTGAGCGAACCTTCGCGCGCCTCCGTTACAATTTAGGAGGCGACCGCCCCAGTCAAACTACCCACCTAGCAGTGTCCCTGTTCTGGATGACAGAACGAGGTTAGAACGCCGGAGTGTTAAGGGTGGTATCTCACCGTCGACTCCCCCGAGCCCGAGAGCCCGAGATCAAAGTCTCCCACCTATCCTGCGCATACCACGCCAGCATTCACTACTAAGATGTAGTAAAGGTGCACGGGGTCTTTCCGTCTAGTCACGGGCAACCGGCGTCTTCACCGGTACCACAAATTCGCAGTGCCCCTCGTTGAGACAGCGCTCAGATCGTTACGCCATTCGTGCAGGTCGGAACTTACCCGACAAGGAATTTCGCTACCTTAGGACCGTTATAGTTACGGCCGCCGTTTACCGGGGCTTCAGCTCGAAGCGTCGCCTTGCGGCTAACCTCTCCCTTTAACCTTCCGGCACCGGGCAGGCGTCAGACCCTATACGTCGTGTTCGACTTCGCAGAGTCCTGTGTTTTTAGTAAACAGTCGCCTGAGCCTCTTTACTGCAACTCGTTCGCGCACACGACCGCGAGGGCCGTGCACACTAATCGAGCACCCCTTATTCCGAAGTTACGGGGCCAGTTTGCCGAGTTCCTAAACGAGGGTTCTCACTCGCGCCTGAGGATTTTCTCCTCGCCTACCTGTGTCGGTTTGCGGTACGGGTACCCACTCCACTCCTTAGAGGCTTTTCTTGGCAGCATGGCGTCAGCGACTTTGCGGGCGGTGAAGCCCTCGACATGACCCCTCAGGGAATGTGACCCACCGGATTTGCCAAATGGATCCCCCTACAGGCCTGAACCGACACTTCCAGTCGTCGGATCACTTAGCCTCCTGCGTCCCCCCATCGTAATAACGTGGAATAGGT
>CAVYTI010000004.1:470000-940352 GCA_963771415.1 uncultured Acidobacteriota bacterium
CAGGAAGTCATACGCCTGGAGCACGAGGTAGCTGAACTCGGTGTAGGAGATCCCCTCTTCGGTCTCCAACCGGCGGTTCACCGACTCCTTCTGCAGCATGCCGCTGACGGTGAAATGCTTGCCCACGTCCCGCAGAAACGACAGGACGTCGATCTCGCCGAGCCAGTCCGCATTGTTGACCATGCGGGCGGGATTGCGCGCATCGTCGAAATCCAGGAAGCGCGCCAGCTGCGCGCGAATACCGGCGACGTTGACGTCGATCTGCTCGCGCGACAGCAGCACCCGCTCCTGCGACTTGCCGCTCGGGTCGCCAATCATCCCGGTGCCGCCGCCGACGACGGCAATCGCCGTGTGGCCGGAGCGCTGCAGCCGCGACAGCCCGAGAATGGTCAGCAGCGATCCGACGTGCAGGCTGGCTGCGGTGGGATCGAATCCGATATACCCCGTCACTCGCCCCGCCGCCATCGCCTGGCGCACGCCGTCGGTGCTGTCGTAAAGCATGCCGCGCCAGTGCAGCTCGTCGTAAACATCCATCGCCACCGTACTATACAGAAGAACCGGAACGGCGCAGATCCCACGGCCGACGGGAAGGACTGCGTTATGATCGCACCGCTACGCGCATGCGTCGTCTACTGCGCCCGTTCATCGGTGCGGCGGCTTTCGTGGGATTCGACGTCTACCGGGCCAGCACCCTGCGGCAGCTGCCACGGTTCACTCGTGACGCGCTCGCGTACCGACGCCGTGCCTCAGGATCGTTTGCTCTGCGCGCGGGCAGTCTCGCGCCGATCCTCACGGACTTCCATGCCCAGGCCGGCATCGCGCGAGGCCAGTACTTCCACCAGGACCTCTGGGCCTCGCGGTTGATCTACGCGCGGCGGCCGGCATCACACCTCGACATCGGATCGCGCATCGATGGATTCGTCGCCCACCTGTTGACGTTCATGCCGGTGACGGTGATCGACATCCGGCCGTTGGAAACCGACGTCGAGGGCCTGCGGTTCGTGCAGGGCGATCTCTGTCGGCTCGACGGCGTTGCCACTGGAACGGTCGATTCGCTCTCGTGCCTGCATACGATCGAGCACGTCGGACTTGGGCGATACGGCGATCCGGTGGATCCGGACGGCTGGCGCCAGGCAGTGCGTGAGCTGGCGCGCGTCCTGGCCCCCGGAGGACGGCTCTACCTGGGGACGCCGGTCGGGCGCGAGCGCGTCTGTTTCAACAGCGAGCGGGTGTTTTCTCCGACGACTATCCTCGAAGCCGTGCCGGACCTTCGCCCGGTAAGCCTCGCCGCCATCGATGAGCACGATCGGTTCCTGCCCGCTATCGATCTCGAACGGATGCGATCGATCCCCTATGGCTGCGGGTTGTTCGAGCTGACCAGGCCGTGACTCGACGCACGTTGTTGAAGGGGCTGGCCGGCGCAGGATTGGGGGCCGCCACAGGCGCGGCCGCGCACGGTTTTTTCTACGAACGCCACCATCTCGAGCTCACCCGCGCCAGCTTTCCTATCGCGGGTCTCCCCGACTCCTTACGCGGGTTGCGCGTCGGCTTCCTGACCGACATCCATCGCAGCCAGACGGTGTCGCACGAAGCGGTCGCCGCGGCGGTGCAGATGGTGATGGCGGAACGGCCGGACCTGATCGTGCTCGGCGGCGACTACGTCACCTGGAAGGATCGGGCTTACATCGAGCCCGCGGCCGAGGCGCTCGCGCCGCTCGCGGCGCCGCTCGGCGTCATCGCGGTGCTCGGCAACCACGATGACGACCGCGACATGCCTGCCGCGCTGGCCGCCAAGGGCTTCACCGTGCTGCGCGACGCCCGGACGAGACTGACCGTCCGCGGCGAAGCCATGGATTTCGTCGGAATCAGGTACTGGACCTATCGGCTGCCGGACATCGCGCGCCTGATGCGGGGCAGCGTGCCGCACGCGATCCTGCTGGCACACACGCCCAAACGGTTGTTCGAAGCGCAACAGCTCGCGGTTTCCGCTGTGTTGAGCGGTCACACGCACGGCGGCCAGATCGTCCTTCCGGTGATCGGCGCAGTCGCCGCACGCGAGTTCCCGGTCATCGCCGGCTTCGCCCGTCGCGAGGGCACGTCGATCTTCGTGAGCCGCGGCGTCGGCACGGTCTACGTGCCGGTGCGGATCAACTGCCCGCCGGAAGTCGCGATCCTCACCCTCGACACCGTCACGCGCAGCTGACCTGCCGTCTGTCCTCGCCGATCCGAGCCGATCAGCCGCCTCGCCGGAATCGCCGGCCTTCGACGCTCCAGCCACCATCCAGCACACTGGCCACGGCCTGAGGGTAGATCCGATGCTCTTCGATCAGGATCCGCTCCGCGAGCGTGTCTGGCGTGTCGTCGTCAGCCACCGGGACGGCAGCCTGTACGACGATCGGACCGCCGTCGAGCTCGCCGGTGACGAGGTGAACGGTCGCGCCGGCGACCTTGACGCCGTGGCTCCACGCCTGATGCGATGCATCGACGCCGGGAAACGCCGGGAGGAGCGACGGGTGGATGTTCAGAATCGCGTTGGGATAGGCGTCGAGAAACGTGCGTCCGAGGAGGCGCATGAAGCCGGCCAGGCAGACCAGCCTGACGCGATGAGTACGAAGCTCGTGGACCAGCGCTCCCTCGAACAGCTCGCGAGACGCGTAGGTCCGGTGATCGATGGTCGCTGAGGGAATGCCGGCGGCGCGCGCACGCTCGAGGCCGGCGGCACCAGGCCGGTTGGAGATGACGATCGCAATCTCGGCGTTCAAGCGGCCGTCCGTCGTCGCGTCGATCAAGGCCTGCAGGTTCGAGCCGCGACCCGAGATGAGCACGGCGATTCGGCGATTGGGATCTGAGGCCACGATGTCACGCTCCGAGCGAAACCGGGGCTCGACCCCGGTGGGCCACGTGCGGCGATCTCAGTCGTTCAGGTAGCGCACGCGGGGTTCCGCGCCGCGGCGGATCTCACCGACCACACGCGCGTCGCGTTCGCCGGCGTCGAGCAGCGCGGCCATGACCGGTTCGCGATCCGATTCGGACACGACGAGAATCAGGCCAACGCCCATGTTGAACGTCCGCAGCATGTCATCCTGCGGCACGCCGCCGGAGCGCTCGAGCCAGCGAAAGAGCGGTGGAACATCCCATGCACCAAGGCGCACGACTGCTTCGGTTCCGTCCGGCAGCACCCGAGGCAGGTTGTCGGTGATCCCGCCGCCGGTGATGTGAGCAAGCCCCTTGAGCAGTCCTCTCCGCAGCAGCGGCGAGACGAGCCGCAGATACGAGCGGTGCGGCGCGAGCAACGCCGCCCCGACGCTGATGCCGAGCTCCGGCACCACATCGTCAACGCCAAGCGCGAGGCGTTCGAAGACAATCTGCCGGGCGAGTGAATATCCGTTGGTGTGCAGCCCGGCCGAGGGCAACCCAATCAGCACGTCTCCGGGAGAAATGCGGGTGCCGTCGACGATCAGCTCGCGGTCCACGATTCCGACGATGAAGCCGGCGACGTCATATTCGCCGTCGGCATAGAACCCCGGCATCTCGGCGGTCTCGCCACCGAGCAGCGCACAACGGTTCTGGCGGCAGCCTTCGGCAAGGCCGGCGACGATCTTCACGGCCACGTCGGGATCGAGGCGCCCGGTCGCCAGGTAGTCGAGGAAGAAGAGCGGGGCGGCGCCTTGCACCAGGATGTCGTTGACGCAGTGGTTGACCAGGTCGATGCCGATGGTGTCGTGAATCCCGGTCATGAAGGCGATGCGAAGCTTGGTGCCCACGCCGTCGGCGCTCGACACCAGCACCGGATCGCGGTAGTCGCCGCCGATCCGGAACAGGCCGCCGAACGATCCCAGATCCGAGAGTACGCCTGGCGTGAAGGTGCCGCGCGCGAGGCCGCGGATCCGGCGAACGACCTCATTGCCGGCCTCGATGTCGACGCCGGCCCGCTTATAGTCCATATTTTTCTTCGCTCGCGCGGGGCCCTTACGTGATGTCTAAACCGAGGACCGTCCGCTCAGCCTGACCATCAGAATTCGAGCGTCTGAATCATCGCATCGGCGGTCTTGCGCGTGGCCGAGCCAGCCGGAGCCTGCCAATAGCTGCGACGGACGGTCGCGAAAAAACGTTCCTCTTCAAAATCCTCCTCGAGCATATCGAACGCGTCGCGGAGCAACAGCGCGGTCTCGTGCTGGTCCTGCCGCGTCTCGAGGAACTTGAGGGTGAACGGGGTGTTCCGGAGCGCGAGCGTCCCGAAGGCGAGGGCCATCGGCGACCGTGCCGGATCCGCCGACGCCGACCCGAGATCGGCCAGTGTGGCCGCGGCGTCCTGCCGCCCCGCCGTCGCGAGCACGCCGAGCGCCCGCGCCGACGACCGGAGCAAATCCTGGAAGCCGATGTTCTTGATCGCGAAGGTCAGCGTATCGACCACGAACTTCTGATGCGATGCGCAATTGATGCCGAGCAGGCAGATCGCGGCCGCAATCGACGGCTGCCGGACGCGGGGCGCCGAATGCTGGAGCGCTTCGAGCACTTCGAGCGCGCGCTTGTCGCCGAGCTTCCCCAGCGCGAGCACGGCGTCCTCCTGCAACGGCCCGTCGAGCTTGGCGACGTCGATCATCGGACCCACCGCATAGGTGACGTGATAGTCCCCGAGTGCCTCGATCACCGCGCTGCGAAACAGATCCTGCCCGCGCATGATGAGGCCGGGCATCGCGGTCCGGACGGCCGGATCGCTGGCGTAGGCGGCCAGCGCCCGGGTGAGGGCCGGGCGGACGAACTCCGATTCTTCCTTGGTCAGGGCTCTCAGCAACCGGGCCGCCATGCCGGGCTCCTGGTTGTGCTCGAAGTAGGCGTAGGCGACGGACCGCAGGCGATCGTTGGGATCGTTGAGCGCGCTGCTCATCACGTCGCGGGCCCGCGGATCGTTGAACCCCGACAACAGCACCAGCGCCCGGAAGCGAACGTATCCGTCCGCATGCCCGGCGGCCGCTTCCATCAGCGCGGGGACAGCCTGGGCTGGCGGCGCGCGGCGTACAGGTACGAGCTGCCGCGCCGCGGGTCGCGGCGTCGAACTTGCCGAGGTTGTCGATGGCCGCTTTCAGCTGGGCGGCACTCACCGCGCCCTCGGGCTGTGCCTGAGCGGAAAGTCCGCTGCCCCCCATCAGGAGCAGGGCGACGACGAGCACGGGAATCACTCGACGGCTTTCAGCGCAAGCTGCAGGTAGGCCTGCTCGTCGCGCGGGAACGCGATCGGATACACCCCGGTGTAGCAGGAGGAACAATACGAGCCGCGGTCGGAACCGACGGCCTGCATCAAACCCTCGAGGCTCAGATAGGAGAGCGTGTCCGCTTCGACGAACTGTCGAATCTCCTCGAGCGTGTGGTTGGCCGCGATCAGCTCCGATCGATCGGGCGTATCCACGCCGTAGAAGCATGGCGAGATCGTTGGCGGGCAACTGATCCGCAGGTGCACCTCCTTGGCTCCCGCCGCCCGGACCATCCTGACAATCTTGCGACTCGTCGTCCCGCGCACGAGCGAATCGTCGACGAGCACGACGCGTCGTCCCTCGAGGACACTGCGGACCGGATTGAGCTTGATCCTGACGCTGAAGTGGCGAATCGCCTGTTGCGGCTGGATGAACGTCCGGCCGACGTAGTGATTGCGGATCAGCCCCATGGCCATCGGCACGTCGGATGCCGACGAATAGCCGGTGGCAGCGCATACACCGGAGTCGGGAATCGGACAGACGACGTCGGCATCGATCGCCGACTCACGGGCGAGTATCCGGCCAAGCTCCGTCCGCACCTCGTTCACGCTCCTGCCGAACACGTAGCTGTCTGGTCGCGCGAAGTACACGTGCTCGAAGACACAGTGGGCGAGCGGCGCCGGGGGGAATGGCTTCAACGATCGCAGGCCACCGTCGCTGATGACCAGCACCTCTCCGGGTTCGACGTCCCTGAGATAGGTCGCACCGATGAGATCGAGGGCACACGTTTCGGAACAGACGATGTAGGCGTCGTCGAGGCGCCCGAGCGCCAGCGGCCGGAATCCGTGCGGATCGCGCGCCGCAATCAGCCGATCCTTTGTCACCAGCACGAACGAGTACGCACCGCTGACCTGCGAGATCGATTCGATCAACGCATCCTCGATCGACGCTTCCCGCGACCGGGCGTACAAATGGAGGATGACTTCGGTGTCGCTGCTGGTCTGGAAGATCGATCCGTCCCGCACCAGCTGATCGCGCAGCTCGCGGGCGTTGACGAGGTTGCCGTTGTGAGCCACGGCGATCTGGCCGTGGGCGCAGTCGATCAGGATCGGCTGGGCGTTCTGAAGACGGCTCTCGCCAGCGGTCGAGTACCGGGTGTGCCCGATCGCGATGTGGCCCGGCAGAGCCTCGAGGGCCCGTTCGTCGAAGGCGTCGGACACATGCCCCATCGCCCGCGACATGCGGATTATCGAGCCGTCGGCGGTGGCGATGCCGGCGCTCTCCTGACCGCGATGTTGCAGCGCGTAAAGACCAAGGTAAGTGAGGTTCGACCCCTCCGGATGCCCGTAGATGCCGAAGACGCCGCACTCGTCCTTGAACTTGTCCAAGGGGCCCACTGACCCGGCGTCACCGAACGAGGCGCCAGCGCGAATGGGCGCGTTCGAGCAATCCTGCGGCACTTCACGGTGATCGTTCATGCGGCCACCCTTGTGAAGAACTGTTCCAGTGACGTCGACCAGATTCGCTCCATCTCGGCCACGGTCGCGTCGATGACCGGATCGCCGTCGACGGAGATCGTCAGACGAGACCCGCCGGTGCGACCGACCCGAGCGGCCGGTACTCCGGCTGCAGCGGCACGCTTCAATACTTCCGCCTCGTCACCTGACGACACCGATAGCACGATCCGGGATGCCGATTCGCCGAACAACGTCGCCACGACGGCGAGCGCCCGTGAACTGCTGGAAGGGGAGGAGGCCAATTCAATCCCGCATCCCACACCGCCGGCATCGAAACAGCTCTCGGCGACGGTGACCGCGATGCCGCCATCGGCACAGTCGTGTGCCGAACGAACGAGACCGGCCGCGGCCAGATCGACGACGAGCCGTTGCAACGCCTGCTCACGCGTGAGGTCGAGCACCGGCACGTCACCGCGCACGAGCCCGTGCAGGAGGCTGAGATACTCGGAGCCGCCGAGCTCGCCTCGATCCTCGCCGAGAACGATGACGCTGTCCCCTTCACCCTTGAAGGTGCGACTGAGCACCCGCCGCGCGTCCTCGATCAAGCCGACGACGCCGATGATCGGCGTCGGGTAGATCGCGCGGCCGTCTGTTTCGTTGTAGAGGCTGACGTTGCCACCGGTGATCGGAATGTCCAGCGCCCGGCACGCTTCGGCAAGCCCCTCGACGGCCTCGACGAACTGCCACATGATCTCGGGTCGCTCGGGATTGCCGAAATTGAGGCAATTGGTCGCCCCTATTGGGACGCCACCCGCGCAGGCGACGTTCCGGGCGGCCTCCGCCAGCGCCAGCATCGCCCCGCGCCGGGGATTGAGATAGCAGTAACGGCCGTTGCCGTCGGTCGACAGCGCCAGCGCGCGATCGGTTCCCTTGATGCGGACGACGCCCGCGGTCATGCCCGCGAGCGCGATGGTGTTGGTGCGCACCATGGTGTCGTACTGGCGATAGACCCAGCGTTTGCTGGCGATCGTCGGCGATCCGAGCAACCGTCGCAGCGCCGACTCCGGATCGGCCGGCGAGAGTGACGACAGGTCGAGCGATTGCCTGTCGTCGATGTCCGGCGGACGCTTCGTCGGACGATCGTAGACGGGCGCTTCGTCCACCAGCGCGGTGTTGGGAATCTCGGCGACGATCCGCCCGTGATCTCTGACGCGAAGCAGGCCGTCGGCGGTGACCTCGCCAACGTGCGCGGCGTGCAGGTCCCATTTGTCGAAGATGCGCTCGACTTCGGCTTCGCGTCCCTTCTTCACCACCAGGAGCATCCGCTCCTGCGATTCGGACAGCATGATCTCGTAGGACGTCATGCCGGTCTCACGCTGCGGTACACGGGCGACATCGATCTCGATGCCGGCGCCCCCGCGCGCCCCCATCTCGCACGTCGAACACGTCAGGCCGGCGGCACCCATGTCCTGCACGCCGATCAACGCGTCGGTCTGCATCAGCTCGAGACAGGCCTCGAGCAGCAGCTTCTCCATGAAGGGGTCGCCGACCTGCACGGCCGGGCGCTTCTCGGCCGATCGTTCGTCGAACTCCGCCGACGCCATCGTCGCGCCATGGATGCCGTCGCGTCCGGTCTTTGCGCCGACGTAGTAGACGGGGTTGCCGACTCCCGAGGCGCGGCCCTTGACCAGCGCGCCGGCCTCGGCGATGCCCAGGCACAACACGTTCACCAGCGGATTGCCGGCATACATATCGTCGAAGGCAACCTCTCCGCCGACGGTGGCAATCCCGATGCTGTTGCCGTAGCCGCCAATACCCGAGACGACGCCAGAGACGATCCGCCGAGTGCGGGCGCCGTGAGGTCCGTCGAGGCTGCCAAACCGGAGCGAATTCCACAGCGCAATCGGACGCGCGCCCATCGTGAAGATGTCACGGATGATTCCGCCGACGCCGGTCGCCGCCCCCTGGTAGGGCTCGATGAACGACGGGTGGTTGTGCGACTCGATCTTGAAGACCGCGGCCAGGCCGTCGCCGATGTCCACCGCGCCGGCGTTCTCCCCAGGACCCTGCAGCACGCGTGGCCCCTGGGTGGGCAGCTTCTTCAGATGAATTCGCGAGCTCTTGTAGCTGCAGTGCTCCGACCACATCACCGAGAAAATCCCGAGCTCGGTCTCGGTCGGCTCCCGGTGCAGCGCGCCGACGATGCGGTCGTATTCCTGGCGGGTCAGGCCGTGCCGATCGAGAACCTGCTGGTCGATGCTCATGCGCGGAACACGCAACCGGTTGAATCGAACATGCTGATCATGCTGAGCGTACCGCCCCTTCCTGCGCCAGCGCCCTGACCACCGATTCGAGCAGCACGAGGCCGTCGGCGCTGCCGAGCCACCGCTCGCACGCGCGCTCCGGATGCGGCATGAGCCCGACGACGTTGCGTCCTTCGCTGCACACGCCGGCGATGTTGTCCGCGGACCCGTTCGGATTGGCGGCGTCGGTCAACGCGCCCGTCTCGTCGCAGTAGCGGAAGACGATACGTCGCGACGCTTCGAGCTCGTTGAGGACCTGCGGATCGGCGTAGTAGTTCCCCTCGCCGTGCGCGATGGGAAGCCGGAGCCGATCGCCAACGCGAGCGCCGAGCGTAAAGGGCGTGTCTGTCTCCTCGACCCTGACGATCACGTGTTCGCAGTGATACATCACGTCCCGATTGCGCAGCATGGCTCCCGGCAGCAGGCCGGCTTCGAGCAACACCTGAAACCCGTTGCAGATGCCGAGGACCGGGCCTCCGCGCCGGGCGAAATCCATCACCGCCGCCATGATTGGCGAGAACCGGGCGATCGCCCCGGTGCGCAGGTAGTCGCCGTGGGCAAAGCCGCCGGGGAGGATCACCACGTCCGCGCCCTTGAGGCTGGTGTCCTTGTGCCAGATGAACTCGGCCTCCTGACCGATGACGTGCCTGGCGGCGTAGTACGCGTCATGATCGCAGTTCGACCCGGGAAAGACGACGACAGCAAATTTGATCATGTGGCCGGTTCTCGACGAGAGAAACTCCTCTCCGCGACGACTACTCCACCTCGACCCGATAGCTCTCGATCACGGGGTTGGCCAGCACCTTGTCGGAAATCTCCGCCGCCAGCGTCCGCGCCTGCTCCGATGACGCGGTCTGCAGCTCGAGCTCGAAGAACTTCCCCTGCCGAACATCGCCGACCCCGGCGTAGCCGAGGGAATGCAGGGCATCGGCAATCGTCTTGCCCTGTGGATCGAACACCGACGGCTTCAACGTAACGTAGACCCGCGCTTTGACCATGTCCTCCCCACTCGGCGGCCGTCCTCGGACAGCCGCAACTCCGTCTACGCCGATACGACGGCCACCGGGACGTCGTGGAAGACGCGCGCGAAGACCTTGTCGACGTTACGCAGCTGATGCCCCAGGTCGAAGGCCTGATCGACCTCCGCGAGGCTCAACACCGACATCACGTCGCGATCGTCGAGCAACAACTCCTTGAAGTCCCGATGCTCGTGAAAAGCGCGCATCGCATTGCGCTGGACCCACTCGTAGGCCTGCTCGCGGGAGATCCCGCGCCGTGCGAGCTCGAGCAGGACGGTGCCGGAAAACACCACTCCGCGCGAGCGGGAGAGGTTCTCCAGCATGCGATCGGGATACACGACCATGCCCTTGACGATGCGCGTGAAGCGGCGGAGCATGTGGTCGAGCGCGATGAAGCTGTCGGGCAGGATGACCCGCTCGACCGACGAATGCGAGATGTCGCGCTCGTGCCACAACGCGATGTTCTCGTAGGCCGCGCCGGCGTTGGCGCGCACGAGCCTGGCGAGGCCGACAATCTGCTCGGCGCCGATCGGATTGCGCTTGTGCGGCATCGCCGACGACCCCTTCTGCCCTTTGCCGAACGGCTCCTCGACTTCGCCGATTTCCGTCTTCTGAAGCCCCCGGATCTCCAGCGCGAACTTCTCGAGCGACGCGGCCGTAATCGCCAGCGCCGAGAGCAGCTCCGCGTGTCGGTCCCGTTGGATCACCTGTGACGACACTGGCGCTGCTTCGAGGCCGAGCTTTTCGC
This sequence comes from uncultured Acidobacteriota bacterium, assembly GCA_963771415.1. GTDB lineage: Bacteria > Acidobacteriota > Vicinamibacteria > Vicinamibacterales > 2-12-FULL-66-21 > CAWAZT01. The sequence continues at coordinate 480,720 of CAVYTI010000004.1, forward strand.
AGACGCGGTGCTCCACCTCAGGGTCGAGGTGCGCGAACGTGCCGACGGCGCCGGAGATCTTACCGACCGAGACGACGTCGCGGGCGCGCAGCACGCGGTCCAGGTCGCGCCGCAGCTCGGCATACCAGAGCGCGAGCTTGAGACCAAAGGTCATCGGCTCGGCGTGAACGCCGTGGGTACGACCGATCATCGGCGTGCGGCGATGCTGCTCGGCGCGCTCGCGAACGGCCTCCATCAGCGTGGCGATGTTCTTGACGATCAGACCGCACCCTTCGCGCATCTGCAGCGCCTGCGCGGTGTCGAGGACGTCCGAGGACGTCAGGCCGAAGTGCAGCCAGCGCGCCGAGGGACCGGCGCGCTCGGCGACGGCCGTGGTGAACGCGATGACGTCGTGCTGCGTGATCTGCTCGATTTCGTCGATGCGGGCGATATCGAAGGACGCCTTCGCGCGCAATTCGCGCGCCGCGTCGGCGGGAACGATGCCGACCTCAGCCATCGCATCGACTGCCGCGAGCTCGACCTCCAGCCACGTCTCGTAGCGGCGCTGGTCGCTCCAGATCGCGCCCATCTCCGGATTGGTGTACCGCGCAATCATGTCAACCCAAGTCGAGCTGGGCGCTGGTCACCTCCGCCGGCGACGGTCCCAGCACGGTCGCCGCCAGCGAGCCATTGGCAAAGAGATCCTGCGCGACACGCTGGACGTCGAGCGAGGTCACGCGCTCGACGCCGGCCAGCGTTTCGTCGAGGCCGAAATGCCGATCGAAGTAGATTTCCTGCCGCGCCAGGTGCGACATCCGGCTGGCAGTGTTCTCGAGGCTCAGCATCAGACTGCCCTTGAGATGATCCTTGGCCCGGCGCAGCTCGGTGTCGGGCACCGGCGCGCTCTTCATGCCGCGAAGCTCCTCGACGCACAGGTTGACCAGCTCGGTCACCACGTCGTTGGCGCAGCCGGCGTAGATGGTGATGTTGCCCGCGTCACGGTAGGCGCTCAACCCGCTGAACACGGCGTAGGCCAGGCCGCGCTTCTCACGGACGTTCTGGAACAGCCGTGAGCTCATCGAGCCGCCGAGCACGGTGTTCATGATGTAGCTGACGTATCGATCGTCATGATTCTGCTGGTAGCTGTTGGTGCCCAGGCACACGTGGCTCTGTTCGAGCTCCTTCGATCGGACGATAACCTGGGGCACCACACGCGGCGTGCCGTCGGCGAGCGGAAGGCTCGTGCGCGGCAGCTTCTGGAACGCGCGATCGACCAGCTCGCGGACCTGCGCATGCGCGATATTCCCGGCCGCCGAGACGATCACGTTCGGCGCGGTATAGGTTTCCCGGAAGTACTCGCGCAGCACCTCCGGCGTGAACGATTCGACCGTCTCTTTGGTACCGAGGATCGGGCGCGCCAGCGGATGCCCTTCCCAGAAGTGCTGGGTGAAGAGCTCGTGTACCAGATCGTCCGGCGTATCCTCGACCATTTTGATCTCTTCGAGGATGACCTTCTTCTCGCGCTCGACCTCTTCGTCGGCAAATGCCGGATTGATGACGATGTCGGAGAGCAAGTCGACGGCGAGCGGCAGGTGCTCGTCCATCACCTTGATGTAGTAGCTCGCGTACTCCTTGGCGGTAAACGCGTCGAGCTGGCCGCCGATGGAGTCAATCGCCTGCGCGATATCTTCGGCGGTCCGGGTAGCGGTGCCCTTGAAGAGCATGTGCTCGACGAAATGGGCGATGCCACTCAGCTCATCGCTCTCGTGACGCGAGCCTCGCATCAGCCAGACGCCGATGCTGACGGACCGCACATGCGGCATCGACTCAGTGATGAGACGAAGGCCGGTGTCCAGGACCTCGCGTGTGACCATGCGTATGAGAAAACTCTCTTGCCGCCGCCTGCCGGGATTCACCGAACGGCACGCAAGTTCTTGTATGGAAAGGAATTACGGAAGACGTTTACGCCGAGGATTCTATCACGCGCCGACGTCCGTCCGCAACCGCGCCCCACGCGTGAGGGGCACTCGACGCGAATAGTACAATAAGGATCCGCCTTCCTGTGAGATCACCGATGAGCGCACCAGCCCTCGACATCGCGAACCTCGAGCTTACCGAGCTCGAATCGGCGGTTGAATCGCTCGGCGCGCCGCGCTTCCACGCCCGCCAACTCTTCCAGTGGCTGTATCGGAGGGGGGTCAGCGACTTTGGTGAAATGACCGACCTCAGTCGCGAGCTCCGATCCCTGATGGCGGTGCACTTCCGCGTCGAGACCCCGGAAGTCATCGGCAAAGAAACATCAATCGACGCCACGACCAAGTTGCTGCTGCAGCTCGCCGACGGGCACCAGATCGAATCGGTCTTCATTCCCGACACCCCCGCGAATACGTTCTGCGTCTCGACACAAGTCGGGTGCGCCATGCGGTGCGGATTCTGCCTCACCGGACGAATGGGCATCATCCGCAACCTCACCGCCGGTGAAATCGTCGGCCAGGTTCGCGTGCTGGCGCGTGCGCTCGGCTTCCTCGACGCGCCGTTCAACATCGTGCTGATGGGAATGGGTGAACCGCTCCACAACTACGACGCGACGATGAAAGCGCTGCGCATCCTCGCCGACAAGCGTGGCTTCGGCATCAGCCCGCGACGCATCACGCTGTCGACCGTAGGCGTCCTGCCGGCGCTGGAGCGGCTGGCGACCGAGCCGCTGATGCCCAATCTGGCGATCTCTCTGCACGCAACGACCGAAGAACAGCGCGATCGGCTCGTCCCGATCAACCGCAAGTACGGCCTCGCCGAGCTGCTCGACGCGTGCCGACGCTTCCCGATCAAGCGGCGCGCGCGCATCACGTTCGAATACGTGATGCTGAAGGGGGTCAACGACACCGACGAGGATGCGCGGCGGCTGGTTCGGCTGCTGAACGGCATCAAATCGAAGGTGAACCTGCTGCCGCTCAACGAGGCGCCGGGGATCCCGTTCGAGCGTCCCGGCGACGATCGGGTCAACGCCTTCGCCCAGATCCTTGCCGATCGTGGAGTCGTGGTGTCGGTACGAAAGTCGCGCGGCCGTGATATCCGCGCCGCCTGCGGACAGCTGATTACCGAATCGGCGCGGCGGCAGTCTCCGGGACAGCGTCTCGCGCAGTTGATGCCGGTCTGACGTCCGGCTCGTGATCGCACGAGACGACCTCTCCCGTCCCGAGCCCCGTGAGCTTGACCCGGACACGCCGGTTACGCGCCAGTCCTGGCGCGATTCGCACCTTGATGTAATTGTCCGTCGCCACCAGCGTCCCGTCTTCCAGCGTCAAACCCGGACGGATCGTGCCGAGCTGCGAATCGTGAAAACGACGAGTCAAGGCCGCGCCGAGGGCGCGGAGCGCCGCTCCCCGCTCGCGGACGACCGTCCCATGGACCTTCCCGTCCATTTCCGACGCACGCGTTCCGGGACGATCGGAGTACGGAAACACATGCAGATGCGTCAACGGGGACGCGGGCAGATAGTCCAGGTTACGGGCGAAATCCCGCTCGCTCTCTCCCGGAAAGCCAACGATCATGTCCGACCCGATTGAGGCATGCGGCAGCTGGCTCTGAATGCGATCGAGCAACCGTCGGTAGTCATCCAGCGTGTACGGTCGGCCCATCGCGAGCAGCATCCGGTCGCTCGCGTGCTGAAGCGGCAGATGGAAATGCGGCTGGAACCGATCGTTGCCCGATACCAGATCGACCACCTCGGGAGTGCAGTCCATCGGCTCGAGCGAGCTGATGCGAAAGCGGAGGTCGGCGGCAACGCGGTCGAGCGCGCGCAGCAGCGCGACGAGTGAGGTCGCCGGCGAGAGATCGCGTCCGTACGACCCAAGATGTACGCCGGTGAGCACGACCTCGCGATAACCCAGGTTCGCGATCCGCTCGACGTCCCGGACGATCTCCGCCGCCACCATACTCCGCGACGCCCCTCTCGTCGTCGGGATGATGCAGTAAGTGCAGGCCTCCTCACAGCCGGTCTGCACGCGCAAGGTGTAGGTGGTGCGGCCGCCGGCGCCGGGCTCGAGCCGGGCGCCGCACGGGCCGTCGCCGTCGCGATCGGCGGTTCGAATCGAGTCGCCAGGCGCGGACATCAGATTCAGCGTGCGGACGAGATCGAGCTTGTCGTCGTTGCGGACGACGCGGACGACGCCGGGAAGCGCTGACAAATCGCTTTCACACCGCGTCGCGTAACAACCGGTCGCGACGATCCGCGCACCGGGATTCTCACGAGCGATCCGGCGGATCGTCTGGCGTGCGCCCTGATCGGCGGTGGCCGTCACCGAACACGTATTGACGACGACCAGATCGGCGTCAGCCATCGGCCGCTCGAGCCAGCCGAGTCGCTGCAGATCTTCATCCAGCCGCTGCGAGTCGGCCTGGTTCACCCGGCAACCGAACGTGACGATCGAATACTTCATGGATCGATGATCCGGGCACCCGAACGGCGTCAGGTCCTTTCGAGTTTCGCCGCGGCGGCTTCGACCTTGTCGGCGAGCCTCTTCTTGTATTCCTCGAGCTTCCTGGCCACTGCCGGGTCGGCGACGCCGAGAATCTGCGCGGCCAGGACTCCGGCGTTGGTCGCGCCCGGTTTGCCAATCGACACCGTGGCCACCGGCACGCCGGGTGGCATCTGCACCGTGGACAGCAACGCGTCGAGCCCTTTCAACGCCGACGAGTCGATCGGCACGCCGATGACCGGCAGGATCGAGTGCGCCGCGACGACGCCAGCCAGGTGCGCGGCCGCGCCGGCGCCGACGACGAACACCTTGACGCCGCGCTCAGGGGCCTCACGCACCAGACGCATCACCCGCTCGGGCGATCGGTGAGCCGACGCCACCGTCATCTCACAGGTGAGGCCGAATTCCTTCAACACATCAACCGCGCCCTGCATCGTCGGCGCATCCGAATCCGAACCCATCAATATCAGAACGCTAGGCATTGACTCTCCTCAGAGCCTTGGCACCGATGTCGTGACGGAACTGCATGCCGTCGAAGGCAATGCGTGAGATCGCGTCGTAAGCGCGGGCGATCGCGAGCTGGTAGTCAGAGGCCGTCCCGACGACGGTCAGCACACGACCGCCGGCGGTGACGAGTTTGCCGTCGCGCAGCGCGGTGCCGGCGTGCAGCACGGTGACTCCTTCCAGCCGTGCCGCTTCGTCGATACCGGTTATGGCGTGACCGGATGAAACGGGACCGGGATAACCCCGGGAGGCGAGCACGACACCGACCGCAACCGCGTCACGCAGGACTATTGGCTCGGCCGACAGTCGTCCCTCGGAGGCGGCGAGCAGCTGCGACAGCAGACCGCTGGCGACGAGCGGCATCACGACTTGCGCTTCGGGATCGCCAAAACGGACATTGAACTCGATCACCTTCGGGCCGTCGACGGTGAGCATCAGCCCGACATACAGGAAGCCGCGATACTCGACGCCTTCCGCACGCATGCCATCGACGACCGGGGTGACGATCTCGCGCATGATGCGAGCTTGCAGGCTCGAATCGATCAGCGGGCTGGGTGAGAACGCGCCCATGCCCCCTGTGTTGGGACCCTGGTCATCGTCGAAGATCCGCTTGTGATCCTGGGCCGAGGTCAGCGGGACCGCTCGCGTACCGTCACAGATCGCGAAGAACGAGACCTCGGGTCCCTCGAGGCATTCCTCGATCACGAGTCGTGAACCGGCCGCGCCGAACTGGTGATCCTCCATCGACGCGCCGATCGCGGCTTCCGCTTCGATCGCCGTCGCGGCGACGACCACACCCTTGCCGGCGGCCAGACCGTCCGCCTTGATGACCACAGGGAAACCAAAATCACCCGAGCCGATTGCCGCGCGCGCGCTCGCCGCATTCGTGCAGACGCAATAGCGAGCGGTGGGCACGCCGTGGCGGGCCATGAAGTCCTTGGCGAACGCCTTACTGCATTCGAGCTGAGCCGCAGCTCGCGACGGCCCGAAGATTCGGCGACCGGCCGTGTGGAAGCGATCGACGATCCCGCGATCGAGCGGCAGTTCGGGTCCGACGACCGTAAGATCGACGGCTTCGCGCTCGGCCAACGCGAGCACGGCGTCGGGATCGGCGGGATCCACTACCACCAGGCGGGCGACCTGCGTCATGCCCGGATTTCCCGGAGCGCACACGATTGTCTGGACGTCCGGTTCGTCGGCGAGGCGGAGGGCGAGCGCGTGTTCCCGACCCCCGCTTCCGACGATCAGGAGCCTCATTGGGCTGGCCCTAGTTCAATCGACATAAGTTGTTTACATTCATTAATTTAGCTAGCAAGACCGGCAGGAGATGCCGATGGAAGTATGTAATTGACGCGAGCTCTGCTTTCAACCTAGGATCCGCGTTTACGTGTGATAGCCTAACGTATTCTGAAGGATCTCAAAGGCCACACAGTGATCAGGTCGCCCCGCGCGACCCGTGAGTAAGGCCGCGAAGGGGGTGTAATCAAGCTTGGCTGAAGTGAAAGTGCAGGACGGTGAGTCCATCGAAAGCGCGCTTCGCCGATTCAAGAGGAAGGTACAGCAGGAAGATATCATCAAGGATATCAAGAAGCATTCCTTCTATTTGAAGCCAGGCGATCGGCGCCGCGCCAAACAAGCTTTGGCGCGTAAGCGCACGCGCAAGAAGCAGAGGCGCGAATCCGACTGAGAACGTAGGGCCGTGGACCTGGCCCACCACGCTGGGTCCCGGCAACCCGTCACACCGCGGCGGGATCGATGGGGTGAGCGAGAGAGGTAGCGATGGAGTTCCAGGACAAGACCCTGAACTGCGTGGACTGTGGGGCCCCGTTCGTCTGGACCGCCGGCGAGCAGCTGTTCTTCGCCGACAAGAACTTCAAGAATGAGCCGAAGCGCTGCAAAGGCTGCAAGGCCAAGCGGGCAGCGCGGCCGGCGGGAGGTGCGGCAATCGGTCGCGAGCGCGTAGAAACAACGACGAACTGCTCGGCCTGCGGAAAAGAAACCACGGTGCCGTTCCGACCCACGCAGGGTCGGCCAGTGTTTTGTCGGGAATGTTTTCAGCAGCGCAAGTTCGCGGGGGCGGGGGGGATCTAGCTCACTTCACCGCCGGCGTAATAACGCGAAAAAACAGGAAGGCCACGTCGATCGTGGCCTTCGTCATTTTTGACCGGGACACGGCCGAGTCGGGCCGCACACCTCGGGACAACATCCCTACGGATAGCGTCTCAGATCTTTGGCTTCACCTTCATGATCGCTCTGGAGAAGACTGTACCTATGCTCCCCCACATCGGTCGTCCTTCAACGCTCGTCGCGCTCGTCACCTCGGCCGCCCTCGCGGGTTGCGGCGGTTCCGCAAACTCGGCGGGCCCGGCAGCCGGGGCGAACGGCCGTGGTGGGGCGCCGCCGGCGGCCGGGGTCACGATCGTGACGCTGCAGCCGAAGCCGATCGAACAGTCGTCGGATTTCATCGCCACCGTCCGGTCGTTGCACTCCACGACGATTCAGCCGCAGGTCGAAGGGCACGTCACCAAAATCTTCGTGAAGGCGGGAGATCTGGTCAGGGCCGGCGCGCCGCTGGTGCAAATCGATCCGGAACGGCAGGCGGCCACGGTACGAAGTTCGGAAGCGACGCGGCAGGCCCGCGAGGCCGACGTGACCTACTGGAAGGCACAGGTCCAGCGCCTGAAGTCGCTGCTCGATGCGGGCGCCATCAGCCGGAACGAGTTCGATCAGGCCCAGCACGAGCTCAGCAGCGCCGAGGCCAATCTCGGCGCACTCAACGCGCAGGTTCGCGAGAACCAGGTGCAGCTCCAGTACTACCGCGTCATGGCCCCGACGGCGGGAACGGTTGGCGACCTGCCGTTTCGCGAAGGTGACCGCGTCACGACCTCCACCATCATTACGACGATCGACGACAAATCCGGGCTCGAGGCGTACATCCAGGTCCCCCTCGATCGTGCGCCCGAGCTGCGTCCGGGCCTGCCGGTGCAGATTCTCGACGCCCAGGATCGGCTCATCGCCAGCAACACCATCACCTTCGTGGCGCCGCGGGTGGACGACGCAACGCAGACCGTGCTGGCGAAAGCGCTCCTCCGCAATGTCCCGCCGGGGACGCGCGTGCAACAGTACGTGAAGACCAGGATCGTGTGGCGCAGTGAACCCGGCCTGACCGTGCCGGTGGTCTCGGTTCTGCGGATCGGCGGTCAGTACTTCAGTTTCGTCGCCGAGCCGGCTGGGCAGGGACTCGTCGCCAAACAACGACCCGTGCAGCTGGGCGACGTGATCGGCAACGACTACATCGTGACCGGCGGTCTCAAGGCTGGCGACCGGGTGATCGTCTCGGGCGTGCAGAAGATTGGCGACGGCATGCCGGTCAAGCCAATCTAGCCGCTGCGACCCGCGTCACACTGAACCCGTCCGCGCACCGAGCCCCTATGTTTGTAAACACCTTCATCCGTCGGCCGATTCTCGCGTCGGTCTGCTCGCTCGTCCTGATTCTGGGCGGCCTGCTGGCGATCCCGACGATGCCGGTCGCGCAGTATCCCTCGCTGGCGCCGCCGCAGATTACCGTCTCCGCGGTCTACACCGGCGCCAACGCCCAGGAAGTCGAAACGGCGGTGACCACGCCGCTCGAGCAGGCCATCAACGGCGTCGAGGGGATGCTCTACATGAGCTCCTCGAGCACGAACAGCGGCTTCGCGTCGATCACGGTGACCTTCGACATCACGCGCGACCAGGACCTGGCGCAGGTCGACGTGCAGAACCGTGTCAACCAGGCGCTCGGTCGCATGCCCGCCGACGTGCGGACGACCGGCATCACGGTCCAGAAGCAGTCGACCGGATTCATTGCCGCGGTCGGCGTCTACTCCGAGCACAACCAGTACGACTCGCTCTTCATGAGCAACTACCTGGACCTGTTCGTGCGGGACGCCATCAAGCGCATTCCAGGCGTCAGCGACGTCACGATCTTCGGCGAGCGCAAGTACTCGATGCGCCTGTGGCTCGATCCGGATCGAATGGCGGCGCGCCAGATCACCGCCAACGACGTCGTCAATGCGCTGCGCCAGCAGAACGTGCAGGTTGCGGCCGGCAGCCTCGGGCAGTCACCTGCCCCCTCGGGGCAGATGTACACGTTGAGCGTGCGGGCGGTCGGCAGGCTCACCGAAGCGTCGGAATTCGAGAACCTCATCATCAAGGCTGGAGACGGGGCGGCACTCGTCCGGCTCAAAGATGTCGGGCGTGCCGAGCTCGGCGCCGAGACCTACTCGTCACAGTTGCGGTTCCAGGGGCTGGAAGGCGTGGGTTTCGGCATCATTCAGCTGCCGACCGCGAACGCCCTCGACGTCTACAAGGCGTGTGTCGCCGAGCTCGATCGGCTGTCGAAGCAGTTCCCGCCGGGGATGAAGTACCAGGTCGCGTTCAACACGACCGACGTGGTGCAGGAGTCGATTCGCGAAGTCCTCAAGACGCTGGTCGAAGCCATCATCCTCGTGGTGCTGGTCATCTTCATTTTCCTGCAGACCTGGCGCAGCACGATCATCCCGACGATCACGATTCCGGTATCGCTGGTCGGAGCGTTCGCGTTCATCAACCTGCTGGGCTACTCGATCAACACGCTGACGCTGTTCGGCGTCATCCTCGCCACCGGTATCGTCGTCGACGACGCGATCGTGGTGATCGAGAACATCGAGCGACACATTCAGGAATACAAGGTCTCGGCCCACCAGGCGGCCGCCGACGCGATGTCCGAAGTGCTGAGCGCCGTCATCGCCACCGCGCTCGTCCTGATCGCGGTGTTCGTGCCGGTTGCGTTCTTCCCGGGCACGACCGGACGGCTCTACGCGCAGTTTTCGATGACGATCGCGTTCGCGGTCGCGCTCTCGGCGTTCAACGCGCTGACGCTGACGCCGGCGCTGTCGGCGCTGCTGCTCGAGCGGCAGACCCACGCGAAAGGACGTTTCTTCCGCTTCTTCGAAACGGCGATCACAGGCGGAACCAATCGCTACGTGCAGGGACTCAAGCGGGCGATGCGTCTGCGTTGGCTGGTGGTCCTGGTGTTCGTGGCGACGCTGGGCCTGACCTACTTCGTCTATCGCAGCGTGCCGACGGCCTTCGTTCCGGAAGAGGATCAGGGGTATTTCATCCTTCAGATCCAGGCGCCCGCGGGAGCGTCGCTGGAGTACACGGGGAACATCGCGCGCCAGGCCGAGCAGCTGATCATGAAGGATCCGGATGTGCTCGCACTGTTCTCGGTCATGGGCTTCAGCTTCAGTGGCGCCGCGTCCAACCAGGGGCTGATGTTCGCGCGGCTGAAGCCGTTCGACGAGCGCAAGGGGGACGCGCACGCGCTGCAGACGATCGTCGGGCGCCTGAGCGGTCCGCTCTTCTCGATCCCGGGCGCGATCGTGGTGGCATTCACGCCGCCGTCGATCCCCGGCCTGAGTCGCTTCGGCGGCTTCGAGTTCCAGGTGCTGGACCAGTCGGGCACCGACATCAACCGTCTGGCGCAGGCGACCCAGCAGCTGGCGGCGGCGGGTAATCAATCGCCGCGCCTGCGAAGTCTGTTCAGCCCGTTCACAGCCAACGACCCGCAGCTGCAGGTCACGATCGACCGGCAGCGCGCGCTGGCCCTCGGCGTGCCGCTCGACGAAGTGACCAACGCACTGGCAGTGTTCCTCGGATCGCAATACGTCAACGATTTCGAGTTCAACAGCCGCGCCTATCGCGTCTACGTGCAGGCCGACCAGCAGTTCCGTGCCGATCCCGAAGCGCTGCGCGAGCTCTACGCCAGGACGAACAAAGGCACGATGATTCCGCTCGAGCAGCTGGTGACGATGAAGGAGACGACCGCGCCGTCGGTCATCGGCCATTTCAATCTGTTCCGCTCCGCGACGATCAACGGGTCGGCGGCGCCGGGGGTGAGCTCGGGTCAGGCCCTGCAGGAGATGGAGAATCTCGCCACCAGGGTGCTGCCGCAGGGCATGAGCTACGCCTGGTCGGGCATCTCGCTCGAGGAGACCAAGGCCGGACGGCAGTCGTTCGTCATCTTCGGCCTCGCGCTGCTGCTGGTGTACCTGACGCTGGCGGCGCAGTACGAAAGCCTGGTCCTGCCGTTCATCGTCCTGCTCGGAGTCCCTCTGGCGGTCCTGGGCGCGCTCTCGGCGCAGTGGATGCGAGGCCTGGCCAACGACGTGTACTGTCAGGTCGGGCTGGTCATGCTGATCGGTCTGGCCGCCAAGAACGCGATCCTGATCGTCGAGTTCGCCGAGCAGCTCAGGCACAAGGGGCTGTCGATCGTGGAAGCGGCGGTGCAGGCCGGGCGCATTCGCCTCCGTCCGATTCTGATGACGTCCCTGGCGTTCGTCCTCGGAGTGCTGCCGCTCGCGATTGCGACCGGGGCCGGACAGGAAGCGAGACATTCCGTGGGCACGGCGGTGGCCGGCGGGATGCTGCTGTCCACGTTCCTGAACATCCTGTTCATCCCGGTGTTGTATGTTGTGATTGAGACGTTGCGCGAGCGCGTTTCGGGAGGGCCGGCGGTGGTGGAGGGGCCTCCAAACCGCTGAAAAGTTGACACTTGACGCACCCGCGTAGTACTCTGGCGGGTCTTTTGTACGTTAAATAGTAGGGCTGCGTACCGAGGAGTAGCACAGCAATGCAGATCGACGAACGGGTCGTCGACGGAGTGACGATTCTCGACCTCAAGGGTAAGATGACGCTGGGCGAGGGCGACGAACTGCTCAAGGACAAGATCAACTCGCTCATCCAGCAGGAACGCAAACAGCTGCTGCTCAATCTCGAGGGCGTGCCCTACATCGACAGCGCGGGCCTGGGCGAAATCGTGCGCACCTACACGACCGTCAGCCGCCAAGGGGGCAAATTGAAGCTCCTCAACCTGACGAAGCGGATTCAGGACCTCTTGGCGATCACGAAATTGCTGACCGTGTTCGAGACCTACGACGCTGAAGCGGACGCCATCAAGAGCTTCCGGTAAGTCTGACACGCGCACGGCCCGCCACGCGACAAACCCGCGCATGGCGCACAGCACACTGCCAAGTTTTGATGAGCGCGCCGACCCGAGGATGAACCGTCTCGAGGTTCAGGGTCGGTCGTTGGCCCTCAGTCTGTTCCTGTCCCTGCGCCCTTCGCAGTGGACCAAGAACCTGATCGTCTTCGCCGGCCTGATGTTCGGCCAGCGGCTGCTCGATTCCCGTGCGGTCGCGCAATCGATCGTCGCCTTCGTCGTCTTCTGCCTGCTCTCCGGCGTCGTCTATCTCGTGAACGACGTCGCCGATCGGGATGCCGATCGGCGCCACCCGACGAAGCGCTTCCGTCCCATCGCCTCCGGCGCCGTCAACCCGGGCACCGCCCTCGGCTTTGCTGCGGCCCTGACGGTCGTGGCGCTGACCGCGGCGTGGCTCCTGCGTCCGGCGTTTGCCGCCACTGCGCTCGCCTACGTCGGCCTGCTGGCGCTCTATTCGGGCCCCTTGAAGCACGTGGTTATCATCGACGTGCTGACGATCGCCATCGGCTTCGTCCTGCGCGCGGTCGGTGGCGCGGTGGCGATCGACGTGCCGATCAGCCACTGGCTCCTGATCCTGACCATTCTGCTGGCGTTGTTCTTGGCGCTGGCGAAGCGGCGTCACGAGCTGGTGCTGCTGGCCGACAACGCGACCAGCCACCGGCCGATTCTCGAGGAATACAGTCCGTATCTGCTGGATCAGATGATTGCCGTGGTCACGGCATCGACGCTGATCTCGTACGTCATCTACACCATCAGCCCCGAGACGGTACAGAAGTTCCACACCGACTGGCTCGGGCTGACGCTGCCCTTCCCGCTGTATGGCATCTTCCGGTATCTCTACCTGGTGCATCAGAAGGAAGGGGGCGGGAGTCCCTCGGACATGCTGCTGAACGATCGGCCGCTGCTCGTGTGCGTCGCGTTGTGGGCGATCACCGTGGCGGTGATCATCTACGGCGCGCTTCCGGTCCCCCATGCCTAAATCCACTGTCGCGATTCTGAAAACGTCACCGGCAACCGTGCTGCGCGACTATCACCAGGTGATGAACCTCGCCGGCTATCAGGACGTCGTCCGCAAGGACGCCGACACCGCGCTGAAGGTCAACATCTCCTGGCACTTCTTCTTCCCCGGCAGCTCGACCACCCCGTGGCAGCTGGATGGCGTGATCAAGGCGCTGAAGACAGGACGGGTACGATCCGAGCCTGATTCACGCCTGCCACAACCGCACCGTGGTGATCGACGCCCACCTCGGCGAGCGCGAGAACAAACAGGTCAACGTCGTCCAGGCGCACGGGCTGCGCAACATTCACATCTACGAGACCGAGGAGTGGATCGACATCCGTGAGGCGGTCGGCGATCTGACCAAGAAGTTCACCTGCCTGAACGAGGTCTACCCGAAAGGGTTCATGATCCCGAAGCGGTTCATCGGCGAGAACATCATCCATCTGCCGACGATCAAGACCCACATCTTCACGACGACGACCGGCGCGATGAAGAACGCGTTCGGCGGGCTGCTCAACGAGCACCGGCACTGGACCCACCCGGTGATCCACGAAACGCTGGTGGATCTCCTCATGATCCAGAAGAAGATCCATCGCGGGGTGTTCGCGGTGATGGACGGGACCTTCGCCGGCGACGGGCCGGGTCCGCGCTGCATGATGCCGCACGTGAAGAACGTGCTGCTGGCCAGCGCCGACCAGGTCGCGATCGACGCGGTCGCGGCGAAGCTGATGGGGCTCGATCCGATGTCGATCAAGTTCATCCGCATGGCGCACGAGATGGGCCTGGGCTGCGGCGATCCGCGGGACATCGAGATCGTCGGCGACCAGGCGGCGGCCGCCGAGAACTGGCACTTCGTCGGCCCGTTCAAGAAGATGACGTTCGCGTCGCGGATGCAGCACAAGATTTACTGGGGACCGATGAAGAAGCCGATCGAGTGGTCGCTGAAGACGGTCCTGGCGCCCTGGGCCTACATCGCGAGCGTGATCTACCACGACAGCTTCTGGTATCCGGTCAACGCCAAGCGAATGATGGAGGAAGTGCTCGACAGCCCGTGGGGCCATCTCTTTCGGAACTGGGAGCGGCTGACGCCCGACGCGAACGGATTCCCCGACGTCGGCACCGGCGCTCCAGAACTTACGCTGACCGGCAGCAAGGCGCTCGTCCGGTCGCTCGGCATTCTCGGCACCTGCATCGCGCAGGCGCCGGAGTTCGCGCAACGGCGACGGCGGCGTGAATCGACGCTATGACGGTGCGCACGAGGCGCTCCCGATGTCGTCACGCCGCGGCCGAAGCCGGCCGTTCAGGTTTGAAGATTGACCATGTCTGAATTCAGTGTCCGCTCCGACAACGTCGACGTCGAACAGATCATGCGGCAAATCCGCGCCCGCATCCGCGAGAAGCGGGGCGTGGACTACACCGAGGACGAGATTCGCGAGCTCGCCAACGTGAAGCTCGAGAAATTCCTCGATCCGAAAGGGGTGCGCTCGGATCTGCTGCAGCAGTTCCGACAGATGCGCGAGTCGTCGGCCACCGCCCGCAACTTCGAGTTCGGGGACAGCACGATCTACGCCTCGAGCCGGCCGCTCCTGCGCTTCATCCGGAAGCTGCTGAACCCGATCCTCAAGTTGTTCTTCAACCCCAATCCGATGATTGAAGCGCTGCACATCCAGGCGCGCCTGAACGAGTCCTACAACCAGTCCGAAGCGCTCTCGTTCGAGCTGACGCACAACCTGGTTCTGGAGCTGACGAGAACGAGCATCGAGGTCCGCAACCTGAAAATGCGTCTGGAGTCGATGGCCAGCCGGCTCGACTTCGACGAGCGACGGGCCCGGGCGCTGGAAGGGGTCGTCCAGTACCGGCCTGGAGCGGTCCCGCCGCTGCAACCGCCGGCGACCGGCGAGAGCAGCAACGAGCTCGACACCGAGGGCAACGAGCGGCGTCAGCGCCGCCGGCGCCGGCGGGGACGCCGGCGTCCATCGAATGGACGCGAGGGCTACCAGTCTGGGATCGACGGACAGGCAGCCGGAGGGCGCGACGACTCGGCGCACGGCGGCCACGCTTCGTCGAGCGGCTCGGACGAGCACAGCCAGGGCTCGACTGACACGCCGGCCGCGTCGGCCGCCGGCGAGAGCGGGTCCTCCCACTCGTCAGAATCGTGAAGCTGGCGATCGTCGTCCAGCGCTACGGCGCCGACATCAACGGCGGGGCGGAGCAGCACGCGCGCTTCATCGCCGAGCGGCTGGCGCGCCATGCGACCGTCGACGTCCTCACCACCTGCGCGCGCGACTACGTGACCTGGAAGAACGAGCGGCCGGCCGGTGTCGAGCAGATCAACAGCGTCACGGTTCGCCGATTCCCTGTCTCGCACGAACGGCGCCCGCACGAGTTCGGTCGGCGATCGGCCGGAGTCTTCGACCACGAGCATTCGCTCTCCGACGAGCTGCGCTGGCTCGACAGCGAGGGACCGGCCAGCCAGGCGCTCGTGAGGTACGCCGAGGACGCCGCCGGCCAATACGACTTCCTGCTGCTGTTCAGCTATCGCTACTATCACGCGTGGCATGTGGCACGCCGCATCGCCCAGAAATCGATCATCGTGCCGACAGCGGAACGCGACCCGGCACTGGGCCTTGGGATGTTCGGCCCGGTATTCCGCGGCGTACGGGCGCTGATGTACAACTCGCCCGGAAGAGCAGGCGATGATTCACCATGTCGCGGCCAACCAGGACGTGCCAGGGGTGGTGGTCGGCGTCGGGTCGGACGTCCCGGCGAGGACGGATCCGGTCCGGTTCCGGCGTGCCTTCGAGCTGCATCGGCCGTTTGCGATCTACATCGGCCGGATCGACGAGAACAAGGGATGCGACGAGCTGTTCTCGCATTTCCGGCGCTATGCGGCGGCGTTTCCGCACGGCTTGGACCTCGTGCTCGTCGGCAACGCCATCATCGATGTACCGAAACATCCGAGGATTCATCATCTCGGATTCCTCGACGATCGCGACAAGTTCGACGCGCTGGCCGCGGCCGACCTGCTGATCATGCCGTCGTACTTCGAGAGCCTGTCGATGGTGACGCTCGAGGCCTGGGCTCTCGGCCGGCCCGTGCTCGCCAACGGACGCTGCGACGTGCTCAAGGGACAGTGCATCCGGAGCAACGCCGGGCTCTACTACGAGCGCTACGAGGAGTTCGTCGAGGCGATGTACTCGCTCGAATCGAACGGTCCGCTCAACGCCCGGCTCGGACAGAACGGCCGCGACTTCTTTTGTCGGCATTACGCCTGGTCGGTGATCGAGGACAAGTACCTGCGGATGTTCGACCGGCTGAAGAGCGGCAGCGCCCGACCAATCGAGCCGCTGCCCGGCTGGTACGCGCGACGCCAGCGTGAACCTGCCAGCGGCGCGGCGGGTCCTCGACGCCATTCCGGCCGGTCCCGCTATCGGCGCGGCAGGCAGTGACGATCGGCGGCACGACCGCAGTGCGGCTGGCGCCGCGAGGCATCCGGCATGAGCCGCGGCGTCCATCAGGTCCTCGCCACGCTCGGCTACGGCGATGCCATCGGGCATGAAGTGCTCGGTATTCAGCGCACGCTGCAGAGCGCGGGATACGAATCGGAGATCTTCGTCGAAACCGCCGACCGCCGGCTCGAGTCGTTGACCACCGACTATCGCGACATGGTCGGCTCGATTGACGAGCACGACATCCTGATCCACCACTTCTCGATCGGGTCGCGGGCGTCGCGAACGGCGTACGCGCTCCCCGGCCGCATGGCGCTCGTCTACCACAACATCACGCCGCCGGAGTACTTCATCGGCGTCCACCAGAGGCTGGTGAAGTTGTGCTACCAGGGACGGCGCGAACTGACTGCTTACATCGGTCGCTGCGACCTCGCGCTCGGGCGACTCCGAGTACAATCGCCAGGAGCTCGCCGCGCTCGGGTTCGGCGTCACCGACGTCCTGCCGGTCGTGCCCGACTTCTCCCATCTCGATGTCGCGCCGAACACGATGGGCGCCGCCGCCTTCGACGATGGCTGGACCAACATCCTGTTTGTCGGCCGCGTCATTCCGAACAAGAAGTTCGAGGACATCATCCGCGCCTTCCACGTGTATCGCCGCAGCTACAACCCGCGGTCACGGCTACTCCTGGTCGGCTCGTACAGCGGCTTCGAGGCGTATCTACCTGATGCTGCAGTCGGTCATCGCGCGGCTGGGCGTGCGCGACGTGCATTTCCTCGGACAGGTCTCCAACGAGGAGCTGACGGCGGTCTACGACATCGCCGATCTGTTTCTCTGCGCCAGCGAACACGAGGGCTTCTGCGTTCCCTTGATCGAAAGCTTCTACAAACGGGTGCCGGTCGTGGCCTTCGCGGCGACCGCCGTGCCCGCAACCATGGACGGCGCCGGCGTCCTCTACTCGACCAAGGATCCCTTCGAGATCGCCAGGCTGATGGCGGCAGTGCTCGACGATCCGGATGTCGAAGCCGCGATCCTGCAGTCGCAGGATGAGGCGCTCGACCGGCTGCGGCGAAGGGACTTCCGCGGCACCTTGCTGACCGCGGTGGATCGTCTGCGGGCGCTCGGGCCACGCCAGCCGCCCGAAGTGCCGTGGGACTTCTGGTCGCAATTCTCGGAGGCCGATCGGCTCGAAGAGCTGCGTCAGTTCCGGCCGTCGCTGTTCAGGGCGCTCCCGGAAAGACCGCCGTCGGATGGCGGACCTCGGATGACGGATGGCACTCGTCTGATCTCTCCAACGGATCGAGAAAGCGGGACGCCGTCGCCACCTTCGTCGGGCCGGCCGAGATCCGCCACCGGACAGCCATCCCCCAGCCGCCGATGATCATCCACCAGTGGATTCCAGCGGCCCACCGGGGGGACGCCGTCGGCGACAACGCCAGGCAGGTGCGCGACGTGCTGCGACGGCTCGGGCATGAATCGGAGATCTTCGCCCTGACGATCGATGACGATCTTCGCGACGATATCCGGCTCTTCTCCGATCCGGCGGCGGCTCGCGGAGACGCCACGATCCTGCACTTCGCCCTGCCCTCGCCGATGACGGACGCGTTCGGCCAGCTGTCCGGCGTCAGGATTCTGCAGTACCACAACATCACGCCGGCCTCGTTCTTCGCCCCCTACGATGCGGGGCTGTTCCGGCTGGCGGCGCTCGGACGGCGCGAGCTCCAGACGCTGGTCGGCCGGGTGGACGTCGCGCTGGGAGTGTCGGACTTCAATCGCCGCGAGCTCGAGGCGTTGGGGTTTACGCGGACGGGTGTGCTGCCGATCGCAGTCGACACCGAACGGCTGACGTCAGGCCCGCCGCGGCCGGCGCTCGACCGGATTCTCGGCGACGGTCTGATCAACATCCTCTTCGTCGGGCGGATCGTGCCCAACAAGCGCATCGAGGACCATATCCGTCTCGCCGAGCTCTACAAGCGCAACGTCGACAACTACTATCGCTTCATTTTCGTGGGCCGCTACGACGGCGTGCCCCGCTATTACGCACAGGTGCGCGCGCTGATCGACGAGTTCAAAATGCTGCCGGACCGGTTCTGGTTCACCGGACCGGTGCCTGACGCGGATCTGGCGACGTTCTATCGCTGGGCCGACGCCTACGTCTCGCTGAGCGAGCACGAGGGCTTTTGTGTCCCGCTCGTCGAATCGATGTCCACCAACGTGCCGGTCGTTGCCTACGCCGCCGGCGCCGTGCCCGAGACCCTCGGCGGCGCCGGGCTGCTGTTCTCACCCAAGGATCTGGAATTCGCCTCCGAGCTGCTGTGCACGGTCGTCTACGACCGGGAGGTCCGTCAAAGCGTCCTCGAGGGACAACGCCAGCGCCTCGAGGCTTTCTCGCCCGCGGTCTTCGAAACCCGACTGCGGCAACTCGTCGACGGGCTCGTCCATTGAGAATTGCTTTCATCGTCCAACGCTACGGAACGGAGATCCTCGGCGGCTCCGAGTACCACTGCCGCCTGATCGCCGAGCGCCTCGCGCCGAAGCACCAGGTCGAGGTCCTGACGACCTGCGCGCGCGACTACATCACCTGGAAAAACGACTATCCACAGGGCACCGATCGGGTTCGAGGCGTGACCGTCCGCCGTTTCGCCAACACGCGAACGCGTGACATCAACGCCTTCAATCGCTACTCGGAGTGGATATTCACTTCCCCACACACGCGCGATGACGAAATGGAGTGGGTGCGGCAGCAGGGCCCATGGTGTCCGGCTCTGCACGAGTACCTCGAACGCAACCACCAGAACTACGACATCCTGATCTTCTTCACCTACCTGTATGCGCCGACGTTGCTCGGCGTCAGGATCGCCCCCCACAAGACCATCCTCGTGCCCACGGCTCACGACGAGCCGGCGATCCATCTCGAGATCTACAAGGAGCTGTTCAGCGCCCCGGCCGGGGTCGCCTACAACACCGACGTCGAGCGCCTGTTTTTGACCACGCACTTCTCGATCCGCGCAGTCGAGGAGGAAACCGTCGGCTGCGGCGTCGATCTGCCGCAGTCGCAGATGCATCAGCGCGACCGGGCGGACGAAGCCGATGAAACGGAGCCGGTCACCCCGGCCGAGGAGGCGGGCGACGAGGACCGTCCACCGAGCTGGCGTCCGCACCTGGCCGGACGCGGCGTCGTCTTTCGTCGTCGTCACCGGCTGCACGGTCCGATCGCACTCTACGGCGGGCGGATCGATCCCGGCAAAGGCTGCGAGGAGCTGATCGAGTACTTCAGCAGCTATGTGCAGGACGGCGGCGACGCCTCGCTGGTGCTGATGGGTGTCAAGCTGATGCCGTTGCCGGAGGACCCGCTCATCCGCTTTGCCGGCCGCCTGTCGGATGATGAACGATTGCAGGCGCTCGAAGCGGCGACGATCGTCGTCGTCCCGTCGCCGTACGAGAGCCTGTCGCTGCTCGCGCTCGAGTCATTCGCCGTCGGGACGCCGATTCTCGCCAACGCCCGCAGCGAGGTTCTCGTCGACCACTGCCAGAAGAGCAATGCCGGCCTCTACTACGCCGATCGCGACGAGTTCGTCGAATCGATGAAGCTGCTGGTCGGGGACCATCGGCTGCGCGCCGCGATGGGCCGCAACGGCCGCGCCTACGTGCGGAAGAACTATCGCTGGGACGTGATTCTGGCGAAGTACGAGCGGATGTTCACGCACCTGCGCGGGCGCTGAACGAAGTCTACTTCGGCGCGATCAAGCGGCCGGAGGTTTCGAAGCGCCGGAAGTCCGAGTAGGTGGCCACCGCAGTGATGTGCTCGCCGGCAAGAGACGAGTACTCTTCCCGCATTTCGACCGGCACGAGGACGTCGAACGTCGCGTGCGGTTCGTAGCGGACCGTCATCGTGCCGTGGATGCCGGTCTGGGGGTTGGACAGCTCCAGAGCGGTCTGCAGGACATCACCTGAAGAATCGTCGACGAGCATGGTGCCGTGCGCCGGCACATCCTGCGCCTGATCCCTGATCACGGTCGGTCGCGTTCGTTCCACGAAGTCGTAGCGGACGATGACCCTTCCCCCGAGTGAGTCCTGTCGGGTCCGTTTGAAGGCGAAGCGATGGCGGTAGTGCTCGTCGAGGAAGAGCAGCGCAAGCGTCGGCTCGTTGAAGGTCCGAACGATCTCGCCGATGTTGAAGCGGCCGTTCTCGGCGGCGAGCTCTTTCAGGCGATCGACGGAGACGGATGACGCGTCGAGCACCGTGCGCAAGCCGCGCGTCGTCAGTGGGCGCGGAACGCCGTCGACGGAGACGACGTCGCGAACGGCGATCCAGCTCGTGTCGAGCGGCAGCCACATGAGGAGCAGCTCTGACTGGAGCTCGCGCTGCCCGACCAGGCGGGAGACTCGGTTGCCTGAAGCGGGAAATCGCACCAGCGCATGGTCTTCCTGAACGTAGTGCTCGTGCCAGATGACCGCGGCGAATGTTCGTTCGAACCGGGCGACGTAGTCCGCGGCGCGGCTGAGCGGTCCGGCCACGGCCTGGGCATCGGCAACAGGCGAATCGGAGTCGATGACGACTGCCACGAGCTCGACCGCGCGCTGCGCGGATCCGCCAATCGTGGCCGCAACCGCGAACGCCGCGATTGAAATCAACAACCGCATGACGCTAGCTTATGACAGGGCGTGCGGGTTGAACGCTGAAGAAGGAAGGCGCTCTCAGTCGCGGTCGGCGATGACCGCTTCCTCCTCGTCGTCGACGTCAGGTGCGTCCGCCGTGCGGGAGGCGGATGTGCCGTTTGCGGCCTTCTTGCGCCGCGGCCGGATGTCGTGACGCTTGATCATCTCGTTCAGCGTCGTCGGCTTGATGTGGAGGAGCTCCGCGGCGCGCTTCTGCACGCCGCCGGCGGCCTCGAGCGTCGATTCGATCAGCCGCTTCTCGAAGTCGGTGATGACGTCGCGGAACGAGATGCCTTCCGGCGGCACGATGAACTGCGGCATCTGGAAGCGCCGGCTGCTGCGAACGTGGTCGGGGACCAGGTCGACGTCGATCCGCGATCCCGAGGACAGGACGACGGCCCGCTCGATGACGTTTTCCAGCTCGCGGACGTTGCCGGGCCAGTCGTACTCGAACAGCAGATCGAGCGCCTCGGGCGACAGCTCCATGCCCGGCTTGTTGTTTTCCTCGCCGTACTTCTCGAAGAAGTGCTGCGTCAGGAGCGGAATGTCGTCCTTGCGCTCGCGAAGGGACGGCAGCTGCACGGTGATGACGTGCAGGCGGTAGTAGAGGTCCTCGCGGAACCTGCCCTCTTCCATCATCCGCCGAAGATCGACGTTGGTCGCGGCGATGATGCGGACGTCGACCTTGATGTTCTCGATGCCGCCGAGCCGCATGAACTCGCGCTCCTGAATCACGCGGAGGAGCTTGGCCTGGGTCTCGAGCGGGATGTTGCCGATTTCGTCGAAGAAAATCGTGCCTTTGTCGGCGAGCTCGAACAGACCCTTCTTCGGGTAGATCGCGCCGGTGAACGCACCCTTGACGTGGCCGAACAGGTTCGACTCGAGCAGGTCGGGCGGTAGATTCCCGGAGTTCACGGTGATGAAGGCGCGATCCGACCGCGTCGAATGCTGGTGCAGCGCCCGCGCCACCAGCTCTTTGCCGGTACCACTCTCACCGTTGATGAGAATGGTCGTCCGGCTTGGCGCCGCCTGAATGATCAGGTCGAACACCTGGCGCATGCGCGAGCTGCGGCCGATGATGTCGCTGAAGCGATGGGCGTGGGCCTGAAGGTTCTGCTTGAGGGCGCGATTCTCGGCGACGAGCCGGCGCTGCGACAGCGCGTTGCGCAGGACCACCAGCACTTCGTCGTTCTTGAACGGCTTGGTGATGTAGTCGTAGGCGCCGCGCTTCATCGCGGCGATGGCGTTCTCGACCGAGGCAAAGGCGGTGATCATCAGGACCGGCAGGTCGTCGTCGATCTTCTTGATCTCGTCGAGCGCCGAGATGCCGTCCATGCCGGGGAGCATGACGTCGAGAATCGCCGCATCGAACGGCATGGTCCGCAGCAGCTCGAGCCCTTCGGCGGCAGTGGTCGCCAGCCGCACCTGATAGCCCTCGCGGGTCAGGAGCGCCTCGAGGATCTCACGCATGATCTCCTCGTCGTCGACGACCAGAATGATTCCGTTGCTCATGACATGCGCGTGCCCGCCGTCCGCGCAACCGAGGCGGCCAGCGGAAACTGCAAGGTGAATCGTGTGCCCTGGCCGACCGTGCTGTCGCAGGTGATGGCGCCGCCGTGCTCCTGGACAATACCGTAGGTGATCGAAAGACCCAGGCCGGTGCCCTTGCCAATCGCCTTCGTCGTGAAGAAGGGATCGTAGATGCGCGACAGATGCTCGGCGGGAATCCCCGATCCGGTGTCACCGACCTCGACGGCGACCCCGTCCTTTTCGAACCTGGTGACGATGGTCAGCCAGCCGCCCTTCGGCATCGCGTCCCGCGCGTTGAGGAGCAGGTTCAGGAAGACCTGTTGCAGCTTGTACTCCATGCCTTGGACGACCGGCCCGGGCGTCGCGAATTCCTTCCGTACCTGAATACGTCCGGTCTTGAACTGATGTTCGAGCAGGGCCAGGACGTCGCTGATCACGGCGTTGATGTCGCACGGACCGCTGTCGATCTGCGCAGGCCGCGCCAGGTTCAGCAGGCCGTTGACGATCTTGGCGGCGCGGAACGTCTGCCGCTCGATTTTCTCCAGGACCTTGGTCCGAGGATCCTCCGGCTGGGCGCCTTCGAGGAGCATCTGCGTGAAGCTCGAAATCCCGGTCAACGGCGTGTTGACTTCGTGGGCGACGCCGGCGGCCAGCAGCCCGATCGACGCCATCTTCTCGGAAATCTGCAGCTGTTCTTCGAGCTGGACCCTGGTCGAGATGTCTTCCACGATGACGATCGTGCCGGTGATCGCCTCGTGCGTGTCGCGCAGCGGCGTGGCCGCCACATTCACCAGCAGCCGACGCGCGCTGTCGTGCCTCGTCGTCAGCGGCACGCGGTAATAGGCCGCCCCCTCGGGGGACTCGACGGCGCTGGCGCGGAACATCTCGACTACCGGACCGTCGAACAGCTGGTCCAGCGCGCGGCCGACGGCGTCCTCGTGCCGCACGCCGTAGAGCTCTTCCAGCTGTCGGTTCCAGCGGACGACTCGGCCGTTGCGATCGAGCACCGCCAGCCCGTCGTTCAGCGACTCGAGAATGTTCTCGCTGAACTGACGCATCCGATCGACCTCGTCGGCCTTGGTCCGCAGCTGACGATAGAGCCGGCCGTTTTCGAGCGCCGTCGCCGCCTGCGCGGCCACCGCCGAAAGAAGTGCCATATCTTCACTGCTGAGCGGCTCGGTACTCGCCTTTCGACCCAGTGCCATTACCGCGATGGTCCCTTCTTTCGAGACGCAGGGAACGAAGTAGTGGATCCCGGCCTCGCGCCACAACTCCGTCTCCCGCGAGTCGAGCCGGCGGAGCGCGAACGCATCGTCGAGCGTGAGCGTGTGTCCCGAGATCAGGCGCGTCCCGACGTCCGATGTCCGCAGCAGCCGGGGAGGCTGATCGGGAAAACCGGCGTGCGCGATGTTGACGAAATCGCCGCTGTCGGCCGACATCGAGACGGGAGCGAGCATCAGCGCCATGCGATCGACCAGCAGCGTCTCGGTGACGCGGTGGACGAGGCGCTCGCTGAGACGCAGCAGATCGAGATCGCTGTTGAGGTCGCGGGCGAAGCCGACGAGCGCCCGCCGATAGTCGTAGCGGTCACGGTAGTAGACGCGGTCGAGCCCGGCCTGGATGGCGTCCTTGACCGGGCGGGACAGCAACACGACCACCAGCGTGGCGAGCAGCGCAATCACCGGATTGCTGCGCTGATCGGCATCCTTGAAGAACACCGCCCCCACCACTTGCAGCAGGATCGAGTAGATCGCGGCGATCGCCATGACCGCGGCGGCATAGACCAGCCCGCGCTTGATGATCACCTCGACGTCCATCAGCCGGTAGCGCACGATGGCGGAGGCAAACGCGAGCGGAATCAGGCCGATGAGGAGGGCGCTGAATTCGAAGCCGCGGAGCGGCTCGAGCCCGGCGACGAACGGCAGCACGTAACCGAAGACGAACGGCAGCGATCCCAACGCCGTTCCCCAGACAATCCATCGCAGCTGACGCCGCGCGGTCACCGAGCGCACGCGCCGCAGCGCGCGGATCATGATCGCGAGGCCGGCCACCAGGCTGACGGCGAGATAAACGAGCGTGACGCTCTGGACGAGTGAGGCCACGCGGTCGAGCACGTCGCCGTGTCGGGCGGCGTTGACCACTCCCGCGACCGATGCGCCCCCCAGGAGCAGCGCCGGCAGATACAACGCCGGCAGAAGGGTCCGGCCGGTGTCACTCCGGACCCAGGCGTCGGGCCGGTCCGGGAACACCAGGGCGAAATGCAGGAACAGGGGCGGCAGCAGGAGCTGCGCCGACAGGTCACCCCAGTAGAACACCCAGTCGAGCGGATCCAGACGTCCGGTGAACGAGAACGCGAGCACGCCGAAGAACGCCACCGTCAGCCAGAAGAAATGGAGCGTCGCCTGGTGGTCCGGACGTCGCAGCCGGACTGAAGCGCCGACCAGCAACGAGAAGATGCCGACCGCGGCGAGCATGAAATACAGGGCGCGCGGACTCGACGGAATGGCCTCCACCGACACGTCCACCATCTGCTGGCTGCGCAGGCGGAGGACGGTGTAGCGGAGGACGCGGCCCTCGCCGCTGGCGTGCAGAACGGGAATGATCTCGTCGACCCTGGTGATCGGCTGGCCATCGACGGCGAGGAGCACGTCGCCCGGCTGCAGCCCGGCCCGCGCGGCGCCCGTCCCGGGCGCCACTTCCGCGGCCACGATGTCGTTGCCGGTGGCGCGCCACAGCACGCCGTCCTCGACCTCGCTCCACCGGGCGCGCTGGACGATGTTCGCCACCGCAAGCGAGAGGAGCAGGACGACGATGCCCACCTGGGCCGTCGAACGCATCCACACGCGGTGCAGGGCGGATTGACTCATTATGCGTACACGCTGTATCCAGCCGGACGTAGCAAAGCGCATACCCCGGAACGCCCACCCACACGCACAGGTAAAACGCTGATTTTGTGGCTATTAGCCATCATTTCATAATGCACGACAGGGCGTTTTCCAAGGTGTCGAACATCTCATTCAAAAACTTGGACCGACGAAATTCAGGCAAAAGAAGGGCCGCGGATTGCGCCTGTCGCAACCAGCGGCCCTGGATAGAGGGGACAACCGCCTTTTCTTGAATCGGCCCCTAGAACTTCACCAGCACCCCGCCGATCACCCGCGTCGGCGGCCGGACGACGAGCAGCTCGTCGTAAATCGAGCCGGCGTCGGTCGGGTCGCGGAACAAGTTGCGCACACCGACCAGCACCTCCCAGCGCGTGCTGCCGAACGGCATGAATGGAAGCGCCTGGTTCACCTGGAAATCGAATCGCGAATCGAGGCCCGAATGCGTCGGATCGACCGGGCGCGCGAACGCCGAGTTGACCTTGTAGAGGAAGAACACGCGGGTCGCCGTCTCGGGGATATCCGTCTCGACCGTAGTCGTGACGTCGTGCACGTCCTCGCTCTGGGGACGGATTGCGCCGGGCGCCCAAACGGCCACAGCAGCCATGTCGCCTCGGGACAGCCAGTGCGCCCGGGCGAGCGAATAGTCAATCGACCCGCGAATACGCTGCGTTGGCGGCGTGCTCAACCTCACGGCCCACCCGTCCGCGTCGACGGCGCCGCCGCTGGCGACATAGTAGTGACCCGGCGACTTCGGGCCGCCGGCGACCGGCAGGCCGAAGAGCGTGATCAGCTGATCGTCGACCGACTGGTAGAAGCGGCGCACGCCTACGACGTAAGTGCCGTCAAACGTGTGGTCGAGGCCCACGGTCAGGAACCGGCCGCGCTCGACGCGCAGGTCTTCGCCGGCCAGCGGTGCGAACGTCCGCTCGGGCGGCAGCCACGGACCGACGGTCGTCGGGGCCAGGAACTCTTCGGCGCCCGGCGCGAGCATGCGCTGCTCCACACTCGCCGAGACGTGCGTGTTCTCGTCGAACGGCGAGAGCATGATGCCGAGCCGCGGGCTCAGCAGGGACCGCTTCGAGAGGTAGTCGTAGTGCGCGTAGCGGCCGCCGTATTCGATGGCCACGATCCCCGTCGGCGCCCAACGATCGCTGCCGTACATCTCGCCGACCGTCCGGCTGTCGTCGGTGCTGCCATCGAGCGTCAGCGGCCGAAGCGTCCTGGCCTGGTACTGCTGCGTGCTGTATGACACGCCGAAGCCGTAGTCGTGGCTGGTGGCGTGGCTGGACGCAAACGACCCCGCCAGGATCCACGACGACAGATCGGACTGGCTCATCGAGCCGCGCACCGCCCATTCGCCGCCCGACATCGGCGCGCCGATCGAGACGTAGGCGACGCCCCGCGGCAGGGAGTCGCTCGAGAAGATCTGCTGTCCTGAGGCGATCGCCGACGTCGTCAGCAGGTTCACTTCGCCGGTGAACGGAGGATCGGTGAAGAACGACGCCGCCATGTTCGCCGCGCTGGCGAAGGCGTTGCCGAAAATCGAGCTCGGCGCCTCGGGCAGCGTCTCGTCGGCGGACTCGTCGCCGGGAACGACCTCGCCGGTGTCCTTCAGCACGCTGCGCTTGAGGTGACGCAGCCGCCAGGCCAGCTCGGAGTGGGGATGGTCGTCGGTGTTGTCGTCTGCCTGTCCCTCGGCCGGGGGCACATCGAGTCCGGCCGCGAGGAGCGGATGCGACGTGCCGTCGTTGGCGCCGGAGGTGCCCACGGCGCGGTCGACGCGACGCAGCTGGATGCGCTCGAGCATCGCGGGAAGCGGACCGACTCTGATGTTGTCGCGGCGAGTGGACAGGAAGCCGGCCAGATGCACGCGGACGATGTATTCACCGGGTGGAAGCGCGTCGAGCGCGAACCGGCCGCGCGCGTCCGTCATCACCATCGCGGTGGTAACGCCGAGGGCCGACACCATGGCGCCCGAGAGCGGACCGCCCCGGTCGTCGCTCACGGTCCCGCGGATGCTGCCGAGCGAGATCCGCGCGTTCTGGTTGGTGGCCATGAACCTGGGTTCCGTCTGCGCAGACACCGCCGCTGTCGTCGTCCCGACGACCATGATCGTTGCGATGATCCGGCTCAGGCGTCCCATGGACTCCTCCGTTCCAGCCGTTAAGACATCACCGTGAAGTTGACGTTCTGCGTCAGCGTTTTCGCCGGGGCCGCGAGCTTGTCGACGACTTTGATCTCGATCCGGTACTTCCCTTCCGGAAACGATTTGAGCGGAATACCCTGGCCGGCCTGAATGCTCTGTTCGGCCGCGCCGGGATCGAACGCCGCGCCCATCGATTCGGGAGTGAACGGTTGGGGCTCGGTGCTGTTGAACTTCTTCTCGCCGTCGGCATCCTGCCGGTAGAACGTGTAGGTGGCCTCGAGACTGAATTTCTTGTCCGGAGAAATCGTCGGATTGTAGATCTGGAACAGGATGATGAGCTCCTGGTCCTTCTTGAACTTGTGCTCGGGCGAGACGATCACTTCCTGCTGCCCGAACGCGTAGGGACGCTCCGTCTGCTGGTCGGGCGTGACCGGCGTCGGCAGCTGCTCGACGCGCTCGGCGAGCAGGACGGTGCTGGTCGCGAACTCACCCGCCGAATAGTTCGGGACGTCGAGCGGCTGCTTGAGGACGGCGGCCTTCGGGGTCGGGCCGGCGGCGGCACGTTCGCGCATCACCACGTAGAGATCGTAGCTGCCGCTGGCAACCGCGACGCCGCGCGTAATGCGGAGCGGTTGACCGGGGGTCGGCTTCACCTCGAGAAACGACACGTCCTCGAACGGATACTGCGAGGCCGGCGCCGCCGGCTTGACGTCTTTCTTCTTGTCGTTCTTCTTCGGATCGGGCGCGGCCGGCGCCGCGGGGGGCGCGTTCATGCCGCGCGGCGCCACACGGAGGTACAGCGTCAACGCGCCGGTGGTGAGCTTGGCCGGATCGATCGTGAGCGTGATCGGCACCCACACTCTGGCGTTCTGCGCCTTGAGAAAATCGTTCTGAAACTGGATGGAAAAGTCCGAGGGACCCGGCTGGCCCGTCATCGCCGCGTCCGCGATCCGGACGAGATTCTGAACTTCTTCCGCCTGGGCCTGGGCCTGGGACTGGCCGGCGGCTTCTGGCTTCTTGGGATCCGGTTTCTTGTCTTGCGCGTAGGGCCGGACACCGGCCCCGGCCAACAACGCGAGCACCGTCACGGCACCCACACGTTTCAGCCCGGAAAAGGAACCTGGCGACGACATCAAGGACACTCCCGTCCCATTGCCCGCAAAACCTACCTAAACTGATTAATCATAAGGCGTTCCAGCTCCGCAAGTCAAAGCAAGGCCGGTCGTTGCCGGGGACCCCGAATTTTGGCGCCCGGCAGGCCCCTCGAGGTGGCACGCGATTCGCCCGGGCTGATATCATCGCCGGTCTATGTCCCGCGTTGACCGCCTCATCGGGACCTCCATCGTAAAGGAGTGCCGCCTTGCTCGATGACGCCGTCGTCATGGTCCTCGCCGGGGGCGTGGGGGAACGACTGTATCCGCTCACGAAGGAACGCGCCAAGCCGGCGGTCTATTTCGGCGGGCCCTACCGGATCATCGATTTCACGCTGAGCAACTGCATCAATTCAGGCCTCCGCAAGATTTTCATCGCGTTGCAATACAAGTCGCTCTCGCTCACACGCCACCTGCGCTTCGGATGGAGCGTGGTGGCGGACGAGCTCGGCGAGTTCATCGAGGTCCTCCATCCGCAGAAGCGGGTCGGCGAGCACTGGTACCAGGGGACGGCCGACGCGGTGTACCAGAACCTGTACTCAATCGAACGCGAAACGCCGCGCCATCTGATCGTGCTCTCTGGCGACCACGTCTACAAGATGGATTACGCGCGCATGCTGCGCTTCCATCTCGATCACGGCGCCGGCGCGACGATGGCGGTCATCGAGGTGCCGTCGAGCGAGGCGCATCGGTTCGGCGTGCTGCAGGTCGATCCCGACGACCGCCTGACCGGCTTTCTCGAAAAGCCGCGCGGTCTGCCGGAGGGTGAGCCGGTGCTGGCGTCGATGGGCATCTACATCTTCGACATGCCCGTGCTGGTGCCGGCGCTCGAGGAGGACGCGCGGCACGCGACCAGCCACGATTTCGGCAAGGACATCATCCCGTCGCTCATCGCCAAGGTGCCGATTTACGCCTATCGCTTCTACGACGAGAACAAGAAGGCCGCCAAGTACTGGCGCGACATCGGCACGCTCGACGCCTACTACGAAGCGAACATGGATTTGTGCCGGGTCAACCCGGAGTTCAACCTCTACGATCCCGAATGGCCGCTGCGGACGCACCAGGTCCAGGCGCCGCCGGCGAAGTTCGTCTTCGCCGACGAAGGACGGCGCTGCGGGCAGTCGCTCGACTCGATCATCTCTGCCGGCTGCATCATCTCGGGCAGCCGGATCACGGCGAGCGTGCTCTGCCCGAACGTGCGGGTCCACAGCTTCTGCAACGTCGACCAGAGCATCCTCATGCCCGGCGTGCGCATCGGGCGGCACGCCTTCATCCGCCGCGCGATCATCGATCGGGACGTCTTCATTCCGCGCGGCGCCCGCATCGGCTTCGACGAGGAGGAAGACCGCAAACGTCATACCGTCAGCGATCGCGGGATCGTCGTGGTCACCAAGGACGACGAGCCGTTCATCGGAACCGTCAATGATGAGGCCTTGAAAAACGAGGCGGAGTTCGACCGTCGCGGATCGGACTGAGCGTTCGAGGAGCCTACGTGAAAATACAGCGTGTGCACGGCAGGGAAATTCTGGATTCGCGCGGCAACCCGACGATTGAAGTCGACGTCGTGCTCGACTCGGGTGTCACGGGACGCGCCGCGGTGCCGTCAGGGGCGTCGACCGGCGCACGAGAAGCGCTCGAGCTCAGGGACGGCGACAAGAAGCGGTATCTCGGCAAGGGCGTCCTCACCGCGGTCGGCCACATCAACGGCGAAATCGCCAAGGCGATCACCGGCCGAGCGGCCGAGCAGCGGGCGATCGACGAGCAGATGATCGCCCTCGACGGCACCGCGAACAAGGGCCGGCTCGGCGCCAACGCCACGCTCGGCGTCTCGATGGCGCTGGCGCGCGCCGCCGCGGCCGCCGCCGGACGCCCGCTGTATGCGCATCTGGCGCAGCTCTTCGACGCATCGGGGAAGACGTCGGCGACGATTCTGCCGGCGCCGATGATGAACATCCTCAACGGCGGGGCGCACGCCGACAGCAGCGTGGACTTCCAGGAGTTCATGGTCATGCCGCTGGGCGCGGCATCCTTCGCCGACGCGGTGCGCACCGGCGCCGAGATCTTTCACACGCTGCGCGGCATCCTGAAGAAGAAAGGGTACGCGACCGGCGTTGGCGACGAGGGCGGGTTCGCGCCGAGCCTGAAATCGAACCGTGAAGCGGTCGATGTCGTGCTCGAAGCCATCACGCTGGCCGGCTTCAAGCCCGGGGAGAATGTTCATCTCGCGCTCGACGTCGCCTCGAGCGAGCTGTGGGACGAGAGCGGCCACCGCTACGAGTTCAAGAAGTCCGGCGACAAGACCCGGACCGCCGAAGAGATGGTCGCGCTCTACGAGGACTGGGTCCGCCAGTACCCGATCATCTCCATCGAGGACGGCCTGGCGGAAAGCGACTGGGAAGGCTGGAAGCTCCTCACCGTCGACGCTTGGTTCGCGCGTCCAGCTCGTCGGCGACGACGTGTTCGTGACCAACCCGGAAATCCTGCGCCGCGGAATCGCCGAGCACGTCGGCAACGCCCTGCTCGTCAAGCTGAATCAGATTGGCACGGTCACGGAGACCCTCGACGCCGTCTCGATCGCGCGTGACGCCTCCTATGCGAGCATCATCTCGCACCGATCGGGGGAGACGGAGGACACGACGATCGCCGACCTCGCGGTGGGCACCGGCGTCGGGCAGATCAAGACCGGCTCGGCGAGCCGCACCGATCGCGTGGCCAAATACAACCAGCTCCTGCGCATCGAGGAGGAACTCGGGGCGAAGGGGCGCTACGCCGGACGCTCGGCGATTCGTCAGCTGGCCGCGTCGTAGACGCCGGCCGACCTCAACATCCACTGACCAGCGATCAAGATCACCAATGCACACCGTCGTTCTCCTCCGTCATGGCGAAAGCGCGTGGAACAAGGAAAACCGATTCACCGGCTGGGTCGACGTCGATTTGACCGAGCGCGGGCGTGAAGAGGCGCACGAGGCCGGCCGGTTGTTGCGGGAGGGCGGCTACACCTTCGACCTCGCGTACACCTCGGTCCTCAAGCGCGCGATTCGCACGCTGTGGATCACGCTCGACGACATGGATCTGATGTGGATTCCGGTCCACAAGTCGTGGCGGCTGAACGAGCGACACTACGGCGCGCTCCAGGGCCTGAACAAGGCGGAGACGGCGGCCAGGCACGGCGACGCCCAGGTCAAAGTCTGGCGCCGGAGCTACGACATCCCGCCGCCAGCCCTGACCGTCGACGATCCGAGATATCCCGGCCACGACCCGCGGTACGGCGACTTGAAGCGCAGCCAGCTGCCGCTCGCCGAATCGCTGAAGGACACGGTCGCGCGCTTCCTGCCGTACTGGCACGAGACGGTCGCGCCGGCGATCCACAACGATCAGCGGGTGCTCATCGCCGCACACGGCAACAGCCTGCGCGCCCTCGTGAAGTACCTCGACGGCGTCAGCGAGCAGGAGATCGTCGAGCTGAACATCCCGACGGGCATCCCGCTCGTCTACGAGCTCGACGAGCAGCTCAAGCCCATGCGGCACTTCTACCTTGGGGACCCGGAGGCGGCGGCGGCAGCCGCGGCGCGGGTGGCGGAACAAGCGAAACAGAAGTAGGCCGCCCCGGACGTGCCCCCACACGCCGCCTACGACGTCGTCATTGCCGGCGGAGGACTTGCCGGGCTCACCCTCGCGC
Organism: uncultured Acidobacteriota bacterium; assembly: GCA_963771415.1. Taxonomy (GTDB): domain Bacteria; phylum Acidobacteriota; class Vicinamibacteria; order Vicinamibacterales; family 2-12-FULL-66-21; genus CAWAZT01. Next base: position 513,199 of record CAVYTI010000004.1, read on the forward strand.
GACAGCTGCGGATGGAAGCGCCGGAGCTGCGGGTCTTCGTCGCCGAGCGCCGCACGCATCCGGCACCCGAGGCGGCGTTCAAGGTCGGTGAGTCGACGGTCGAAATCTCGGCGCACTACTTTCGCACCCGCCTGAGACTCGCCTCCCATCTGCGCGAGCAGCAGCTCGAGAAGTTCGGCCTCCGCTACTTCTTTCCGACGCCGGACAATCGCAAGATCGACGAGCGATTCGAGCTCGGTCCGCCGTGCTTTCCGCCGGTGCCGTCGTTTCAGCTCGATCGAGGCCGCCTGGAGAACATGCTGCTGGCAGCCGGACGCGAGAGTGGTATCGAGATCCAGGATGCCGCGCGCGTTACGGGTGTCCATCTCGGCCAGCCGCACCGCATCGAGGTGACCGACGGCAGCGGCTCTCGAGAGATTCATGCACGGTGGCTGGTCGATGCAACGGGCCGCCATGGGCTGCTGCGCCGGCGTCTACAACTCGACCGCGCGGTTGGCCACACCGCCAATGCCAGCTGGTTCCGCGTGCCGGCGCGGGTGAAGATCGACGACTGGTCCACGTCGAAGGGCTGGCGCGCCCGGGTACCGCTGGCCAACCGGTGGCTGAGCACGAACCACCTGATGGGGCGAGGCTACTGGGTGTGGCTCATTCCCCTCGGATCGGGCAGCACCAGCATCGGCATCGTCGCCGACGAAGCGCTCCACTCCTTCAGCCGAATCAATCGCTTCGACCGCGCGCTCGACTGGCTGCGCGAGTTCGAGCCGCAGTGCGCGTGCCGCCACGGAGGAGCACGCCGACACGTTGGAAGACTTCCTGGCGCTGCGCCACTTCGCCCATGGCTGCCGTCAGGTCTACTCGGCAGATCGCTGGGCCCTGATCGGAGAGGCGGGACCGTTCACCGACCCGTTCTACTCGCCCGGCTCCGACTTCATCGCCATGGGAAACGACTTCACCGCGGACCTCATTCGGCGGGACATCGCCGGCGAGGACGTCTCGGCGCGGGCGGTGACCTTCAACGAACTCTATCTCCGGCTGTTCGACGGGTTCCTCCGCCTGTACGAGGGGCAATACGCGATCATGGGCAACGCGCAGGTAATGACCTGCAAGATCGCCTGGGACAATGCCTGTTACTGGTCGGTTCCGGCACTGCTCTTCTATCAGCAGCGGTTGCGCGATCCAGCCTTCATGGGTTCGATCGACCTGCTGATGCGTCGATTCTTCGTGCTCCACGCGCGGATGCAGCAGTACTTCCGCGCCTGGCACGAACGCGACGAGCGGCTCTATGGCGAGGGATTCACCAGCGTCGTCGCGCTCGAACGCCTCCGTCAGTTGCAGGCCGGTCTCGGCGACGCGTCCGAAGACGACAATGACCTGCGCGATCGCGTGGTGAACAACCTGCTGTGGCTCGAGCGATTCGCCGGCGCCATCCAGGGACTGGCCCGTGAGAACGGCGTCGAAGGAGCCGAGGTGGATCGCATTCTCTCGCTGGCGGACTTCCGGCAGGCGTCGCTCGACGTCGAGGCGTTCAGGGCGCCTCTAGCCAATCGTCCTTAGTCCTTCGTCCCCGGTCCCCGGTCCTCCGTCCCAGGTCTGAAGTCCTCGGTCTCTGTCCCGCGTCCCCGGAATGGGCATCAGTCGACGAGAACCGGAAACTGGGAGCTCAGAACAGAGGACTGTGGACTCATGATCCGGACTGAGGACCCGGGGCCAGGGATGAAGGACTGGGGACGAGTGACTAGACCGCGCGCAGCACCACTGCCGCGTCGTTGCCGCCAAAGGCCAACGACGTCGAGACGGCGCACGAGACCGGAACGGCCCTGGCCTCGTTGGCCACCACGTCGACGTCGCATTCCGGGTCGGTAACGGTGTGGTTGATCGTCGGCGGAATCACGCCGTGGAAGATGGTCAGCGCGGTGATCGCCGCTTCGAGGCCGCCGGCCGCTCCCAGGGTATGCCCGAGCATCGACTTGACCGACGTCACCGGCAGCCGCTTCGCCCGATCGCCGAACACGAGGCGGATGCCGCGCGCTTCGGCGCGATCGTTGTGCGGCGTGGCCGTCCCGTGCGCGTTCACGTGCTCGATTCGATCGGCGTCGATCGCCGCGTCCGCCAGCGCCCGGCGCATGGTCATCGCGATGGCCCTGCCGTCGGGCTCGGGCGAGGTCGGATGAAAAGCCTCGCAGGTCAGGCCATGGCCGGCGATTTCGGCGTAGATCCGGGCACCCCGGCGCCGGGCCGCATCGAAATCCTCGAGCAGCAGCATCGCGGCGCCTTCACCGATATTCATGCCGGCCCGACCACGATCGAACGGACGGCAGCTGCTGGTGTCCATGACGCGCAGCGCATTGAACCCGCTGAAGGTCAGTCGCGTGAGAATATCGCTGCCGCCGGCCAGCGCCGCGTCAATCTGACCCAGCCGGATCGCGTCGGTCGCCTGGCCGATGGCCATCGTGCTCGAGGCACACGCGGCGACGATGCACGAGCGCAATCCTTCGAAGCCGAAATGCGAGGCGATCACGTCGACGGGCGTGCTGTAGAAATGATTCCAGACGTCCGACGGTCTCGCGCGGTCCAAACCGCGCGTGAGGATCGTCTCGACGTAGCGCTCGGTCCTGATGAGATCGGCCGTTCCCGCGCCGAGGACCACGCCGATGCGCGTCGGGTCGAAGGCACCCAGCATGATGCCCGAATCATCGAGCGCTTCCTGAGCGGCGACGATACCGAAATGATCGCCGCGCGACCAGCGCCGGCGCTGCAGTGGCGTGAATCGCGGCAGAAGGCTGTCGTGATCGACTTCACCGGCAATCTGGCTGCGATAGCCTTCCTTGTCGAACAGCGACAGCGGTCGAATGCCGCACTCGCCGCGCACGAGATTGGCCCACGTCTCGTCGCGGGATGTGCCGAGGGCCGTCACGAGCCCGATCCCGGTGATGGCGACCCTGGCCCTCATCGCGCGTGTTCCGCGAGCAGCTCGGCTCGCCCGTGGACGTGCCAGGCCTCGAGCGTCGCGGCGGCGGCGGCGACGGTCTGCCGCTCGCGGCGTTTGCCCACCAGCGGCACCAGCCCCGGAAGAAACTGGAATGGGAGCGACGCGGCGATGCACGCGGCGCACGCGGCCCGATGCCAGCCCCGATGGTCACGGGGTCCCCAGCCGAGGACGCTTGCGCAGTAGCGCGCGACCACCCCGTAGGCATCGCCGGCGACGACGGCGGCGCCGCCGTGCCGTCCGCCCGGACGGCCGAGGCCGGCGCGCAGGCTGGCCAGGAACTCCATGGCCGTGCTGCCGGGCGCCGCGGTCCACGTGCGGCCGATCCGCCGCAACGTGTGCGCGTCGCTGCCGGCGACGCCGGCAAGGCCCGGGGATCGCTCGCGCAGGCGCTCGATGAGCAGATTGTGCTGCGCCGTCATCGTCCCGTTGCGCACCTCGACGCCAGGGACCAGCGAAAGCAGTCGCAGATACGACTCCAGCGGAGCCTGGCCGCGGTAGAAGTGCAGCAGATGGTTCTGCACGAAGAACACGTCGGCCGCCCGCAGACAGTCGATCACCTCGAACACGTTTCGCCGCAGCGGCTGCACGTCGCGATGCAGCGCTTCGGTCATGCCGTACACGGCCAGGTGCACATCGATGTCCCCGTCCGGGAACGTGCACGACACCTCTTCGCCCATCAGGATGTCGCTGGCGCCGGGAAAGCGGTCGAACAGCTCCAGGCAGCCATCGATGGAATCGTGATCGGTGATGGTCACGATGTCCATGCCTCTGGCCTTGGCGGTGCGATAGACATCGGTCGGCCGCGAGTAGCAGTCGCGGCTCTTGAAGAACGGCAGATCGCCATTGACCTTCGAGTGCCACGAGTGCACGTGAAGATCGGCGCGCGAGACGAAGGGCGGACGCGGCGAAGACGTCATTTGCCGAGCGGCTTCAAGAGGAGGATCTGAACCACGGTCGATCCAATGCCCCGGTACTGATCCGGCAGCCACGCGTGCCCGATATCCGCGCGCAGAATCGTATTGTAGGGCGCGCGGACGTTGAACGCGACGCCAATCCCGGTGATCCGCTGCCAGTCGCGACTCGCCGACAAGTCACGGCCCCACGCCTGATCCAGGAACAGATCGAACCGGTACAGCTGGAGAATATCGAACGTGTAGGCGCCCCGGACCATGGTCAGATCGTCGAACCGCACGCCAGAGGCGGGCACGCCGTGAATGCGCGTGTCGTCGAACAGCCCGAACTGATACCGGCTGAATCGATCGAGGCGATCGCCACCGAAGTAACCGCCGTTCAGGTGCACTTTCTGGAACGGGCCGAGAAAGAAGTCGCGCGACAGGTTGCCGCTGTAGCGCAAGTAGGTCCGCTCCGGGGTGTTGACCGTCGTATCAGGGTTGGCGGGGTCGGGTTGTCCCCACGGTTTCCAGCTCGACCGCGCGAACCAGGCGCCGTTGAGCACCAGGCTGTACCCGCCCCGCCGGTACTCATACGCGCCTCCCAGCCCGTTCGTGGTCGTCGAGCTCGGAATCACGAAACTCTCGCTGGTCGTCGTGTCCGCGTGAAACCCGTCGAAGCGAAACTGATACTGAAAGGTGGCCTTCTGGAACGCGGTGTACTGCCACCCCAGATTGATTCCCGTGGTCAGCGGCCAGGTAATCACCCGCTCGTCGGGATGCTCGCCGGCGCTGTCGTAGACCCTGTCGCTCGACGGCACCGCAATGCCGAAGAAATCGAGCGACGCATCGAAAGGCGTGTGGGGAACCTTGGGGCGCTGGATGTTAATCGCCGCCAGCACGCCGCCGAACAGCATCGCGAACTGGGTGTCCGGATTTCTGAAGGCAAAGTTCAGGTAATTGATGCCGAAAATCGGGAGCGGGAAGGCGTACGACGGGTCGATCGTCACCCCCATCGCCGCAGCCTTGGCCTTGGTCGTCGGCCGATCGCTGACCACGCGAGTGTCGCCGGACTTGACGAAGTACCGCGCGCCCTTGTCGGTGTCGCGATACATGACGTTGTCGCTCCTGCGAGCGCTGATCCGCGCTTCCGAGAAGCCGGTGCCGTTCACCTTGACCTCGCGGAACGCCACGCTACGCTCGACCAGCAGGTTGCGGCCGGCAATCATGACGATCTGGCGCGCCGACAGGCCGGTCATGAGGAACACCGGACGGCCGTCGACGCCGATCGCCGGCGAGTATCGCTGATCCTCTTCGTTCGAGACGACCGGCGCCGAGAGGTGCGTCTGCACCGCCAGCACGCGGACGCGGGCAAAGGTCCGGCGATCGATCCAGACGGTCCCGCGGAACAGCGAGCGCGACTGATCGACGGGATCGAACTTGACGATGTAGCAGTCGAGACCAGCGACACGCTCGGTGCCGGCCAGCCGGTAGCGATAGTCGTCGCTGAATCGTAGCTGGAGCGGCAGCGACAGCACTTTCTCTGGCTGCAGCAGCGGAAACGGCGGGCGGTTCTTCGGATCGAACCGCGACCCATTGACCGAGAACGACAGCTCTTGCCACTCGACGCCGTCGGTCGCGGAGAAGTAGCGATTCTCGGTCACGACGTCGTAGCCCGGGTCGGTCAGCGTCGGACGGAAGTGCTGTTCCATCCGGACCATGGCTTCGTAGTGATCGACGGCGGCGTCCTGGGTGGCCTGCTGCTGACGGTGGCGGGCGATGATTTCCTCGACGGTCAGCTGACGAGTGGCGGTGACGTCAGTTCGGGACGCCATCACCTCGCCGCTGGCATCGGCGTTGAAGTCGATCAACGTTGGATGTCCGGTGCGCGGTGCCTGAACGCGCACGGTCGTGCCCTCTCGCACGTATCCGGTCGCCCGCTGTACCGCACCGCTCGTCAGGTCGACGATCATCGGAGTGCCTTCGACAGGAACATTGACCCGGATCTCGAGCGGCGTCGTTGACGCAGGAGCGGACAGGAATAGATAAGTGCCGAACGAGTGATTCTCGAACAGGAGACGGGACGAGACATCGGCGGAGGCGGCCGGTTCGGTGTCTCCGAGGCGGAGCGATGAGGCTGCCGCGTCGACGGCATCGACGTCGCCGGTCAGAAGCGTGGCAGCGGGGCGCAGCGCCCGCAGAGCCGCCTTGACGGCGTCGCTCGAGCCGCGGGCACAGACGGCCGTTACGCGAGTACCAAGCGCATCGATGACCGCGCTGGCGTAGGCCCCGGCGGCAGCCGGCGCGTCCGCCGGAAGATCGTCTCCGGAAGCGATGATGTTCAGGCCCGGTGCCTCGGTGGCAACGGCGGCAAGCACGGCTGACGCATCCGACGCGCGCGGCATCGAGAGCAGATCGATGTAGGCCGCGAGATCGCGGGTCACGAGAGCAGGCAGTCGGTCGCGGACCGCGTCCTCCACACCAATCGCCAGCTCCGCCCCGGGCACGCTCACGCGAAGGTCCGTTGACGCCGCGCGGATGGCGAAGGCCGCGGCGGCAACCGCGTCCGGCGTTAACCGCAGCTCGAGGATCACCAGGCTTTTCCGATGCGACGTCAGCCAAGCATGCAGCGCGAGGCGCCAGGCTTCCGCCTCCCGCTCGTTCGGCGGCAGCGAGGTCGCCAGCCAGAGCTTCAGATGATGCGCCTCGTAGCCGGAGATGACCGCGTCGGCCGCGCGCACGGCCGCGGCGTCGCGGAGATCGAGCGACAACCTGATCGCCACCGGGAAGACCGGCGGCGATCCGAGCACGTCGGCCACGTCCGCCGGCAGCGGACGATCGGAGGAGGACTGGAACGCGACGCGAGGGACCCGTGGCTCGTCGGCGCGCGCGGACGGCGTGACGAACAGGAGCCCGGCGAGCGCGAGCGAGGCGCGAATGACGAGGCTCAGCGCGACTCCAGGTGCGCCACCGCGTCGTGAAGCGGACCGAACGGCGCCCCTTCGAGAATGGCCTTCAGGCGATCGGCAAATCCGGCCAGACGAAAGTAGTGGGCGAAGCGCAGGCCGGCAGGCAGCCGTACGCGAGGAGGACTGGGATCGATTTCCCACGGATGTATGGTCAAGACGGCGGGCGCGCCCGCCCGGTTTGCGCGGCCGATCTCTTCCAGGACCCGGTGCGGGGCGCTCATCCTGAGCCCCCACCCCCAGCCCATCGGAATCGTCTGGCCGAAGCGATCGGCGACCAGCGGCGGCACTTCGAGAATCGGCCCGCTGCTGGTCTGATGGAGGTACGGCTGCCGCGGAAAGCTGGTCGACCCCACCATCCGGAGCGGCGCCATGCTCGCGTCGACGCGAATGCCGTGGGCCGCGAGCACGGGAAGCGCCCACAACGAGCGACGGTTGATCGACCATTCCGGGGCGCGATACGCGACGATAGGCGGAGCGCCGGCGGCCGACAGCGCGCCCAGGCTCCGGGTGAGATCCTCGGCGAATCCCTGCTCTCCCAATTCGTAGGCGCGGCGATGCCAATGGCCGTGCGAGCCCACGTCATGACCAGCGCGGGTGATCTCCTCGACGAGATGCGGATAGCGCTCGGCCACCCAGCCGAGCACGAAGAAGGTCGCGCGGGCGCCGACCGCGGCGAACAGATCGATCAACCGGAGCGTCGTGGGCTCCACGCGCGAGGGCAGATCCTCCCAGCGGCCTGGCCCGAGATTCGGGACGCCGCAGATATGGAACCACTCCTCGACGTCGACGGTCAGCGCGTTGATCACCCCTGCATTCCGCCGTTATGCAGGCGTCGCGCCGGCGCGCTTGCTCTGGATGTACTCGGCAATCGTGTCGACCGAACGCAGCACCTGCATGCCGGTCTCCTGGTTCTCGATGGTTACGCCGAACGAGCGTTCGAGCTCGAGAACGAGCTCCAAGACGTCGATCGAGTCCAGCCCGAGGCCGTCGGGGCCGAACAGCGGTGTGCTGTCGCCGATCTCGTCGGGCGCCATCGGCAGCCGCAGGCAGCGGACCAGGGCGGCTTTGATTTCGGCATGAAGCGCGTCACCCATACCCTTGTGGACATCCTCCCCGGTCAGGTCGCTCAGGTCAGGCCGCCATCGACGGCAATCACCTGGCCAGAGATGTAGGATGCGGCGTCGGAGGCGAGAAACGCCACCACCTCCGCGACTTCTTTCACCGTTCCGACTCGCCCCATGGCGATCGCGCCGAGCGTTGCCTGCCGTGTCGCCTCCGGCATCGCCGCCAGCATCTCGGTCTCGATCAGACCCGGCGACACCGCGTTGACGAGCACGCCGCGTCGCGCCAGATCGCGCGACAGCGCCCGGGTGAGCCCGACCAGCCCCGCCTTGGACGCCGCGTAATTCGCCTGCCCGGACAGCGGCATCTCGGCGCTCGGCGACGAGATATTGATGATGCGTCCTCGTCGCTGCTGCAGCATGCCGCGCACCGTCGCGCGGATGCAGTTGTACGCCCCGTCGAGGTTGGTGCTCAGCACCCGATCCCATCGCTCGGGATCCAGCATTATCACGTGCGCGTCCGCCGTCACGCCAGCGTTGTTGACGAGCACGTCGATTTCTCCCAGCGCCTGCGCCGCCTCGGCGAAGAACGCATCGACCTGCTGTCGATCGGCGACATCGCAGCGGCCCGACGAAGCTGCGGCGACCCATGCCCTCGATCGTCCGCCCCACCGCGCGTGCCTCTGCCTCGCGTGTGTGATAGGCAATCGCGACGTGCGCCCCGCGCTCGCCGAGCAGCTCGGCGATGCCACGACCGATCCCGCGTGAGCCACCCGTAACGACCGCCACGCGCCCCGACAGGTCGAGTCCGGGCAGCACGTCAGGCCGCGGCTCGCAGGACGATCGAGGTCAGTGCACCACCCGACGCCACGCTGTTGATCAACGCCACCGGACCGGCAGGCTCGGCGCGGGTCGCCAACCGGAGACCGGCGCACGCGGCGTCCGGAACGGTCAGGCCGGCGATCGGCGGCGCGCACCCCGCGCGGGCACACACAATGGCGCCGACAACCGCGGCCGCTCCGGCAGCGCTCGACTCCCCGATCGCTCCCTTGATCGACGTCACGATCGCGCGTCGCCCGCCGAAGACCTGGGCGAGCGCCTGCCCTTCGATCCGATCGAGGCCGTCGCTGGAGTTGGCGCTGGCGTAAACGACGTCGACGGCGTCTGCGTCGAGGCCGGCCCCCGCGAGCGCGCGTCGCATGACCCGCGCGATCGGTTCCGCGGTGGACGGCCACTGGTTCAGGCCCGTCGTCGCGCCGCCGCGTTCCACGGACAATATCTCCGCGTGCATGACAGTTCCCCTCGCACGCGCGGTCGATTCGAGCTCGAGCGTCGCGGCAAAGCCGCCCTCGCCGAGGACAAACCCGTTGCGCGTTCGATCGAACGGTCGGCTGCCCTCGGGCGCGCCGTTCTGATGGGACAAGACGCGAAAGCTGTCGTGCACGCGATAGAACAGGGGGTACAACGCATCGACGCCGCCGCTGACGAGCACCCGGGCCTGGCCCGTGCGCAGCAGATCGACGGCGTGCCCGATCGCGAGCAGACCGGATGCTTCCTTCTGGCTGATCGTCACGTTGGGTCCCCTGAGCTTGAGCTCGAGGCCGGTGATGCTGGCGGCGATGTTGCCGACGGTGGCGTTGAAGATCAGCGTCGGCACGTTGACCGGCCCATCCCTGAACAACTTCTCCAGGAACTCCTCGGTCGGTGATCCACCGGCGGTATAGGTTCCCAGCACCACACCGGCCGCATCATCCGGTTCACCACCGTACGCGATTCCGGCGGCGTCGAGGGCCTGACGCGCGATCGCCACCGCATACTGGCTGGTCACATCGAGCCGACGCAGCCTCAACGGCGCGATCCATTTGGTCGGCTCGAAACCGGTGACGGTAGCGGCGGAACGCGCCGCGCACGTGCTGACGTCGAACGTCGTCACCGGCGTGACAGCGCTGGAGCCGGAGATCAAACGGGCCGCGAACTCCTCTACAGTCGTGCCGAGAGGAGACACGACGCCAAGTCCCGTGACCACCACCCGTTCGGACACGCCGCGTACGTTACCATCCCCACTATGAGACGGCAACCGGCCGCGGATTACGCTGAGCACGCGGAACGCGTGAAATCACAGCCGCGAATCGCGACCACCGATCACGGCCGCGGATCTCGCCGGTGATGCGGCTGCGTGCACGGATCTCGATCGTTGCGGCCGCGCTGATGCTGTGCGGCGCCGCAGCACACGATCTCTTCGACGACATTTACGCCAAGAGTCATAGCTTGCAGCAGTCGATCCGCACCGTCACGGCGCGATTTACCGAGGAGAGCACGTCGGCGCTGCTCACCGTCCCCGTCGTCTCGCGCGGGACTCTGGCCGTCGTGCGGCCGGATCGCGTGGTCATGCGCTACAGCGAGCCGCCCGGGCGCGTGCTGTTGATCGACGGCGATCAACTGACGCTGGCGTGGCCGGCCAAGGGTGTGCACGAGCGCTCGAACATCGCCGACGCACGCCGCCGGATCGACAAGTATTTCGTCGACAAGTCGCCGGACGAGCTGCGCCGGAACTTCACGATCGCGGCCCGGGTCGCGGCTGATCGCGACGCCTGGCAGGTCTCGATGACGCCGACGCGGAGCCAGATTCGACAGGGGCTCACCGGCCTGACGCTCTGGATCGATCGTCCGTCGTTGATGTTGAAGACGATGCGGATGGAGTTCCCGGGAGGCGACAGCAAGACGCTCACCTTCGACGACGTCGCGGTGAACGGTACGGTCGACTCGCACGTGTTCGTCATCGACTGAGCGCCCGGCTCCGAGTGCTATACTCCCAGCCCTACTCAATCGCACAACTGCTGCCAAGGACGAGTGTCTTCTCCGGTTCAGACCATCGTCGTGTGGGCGTACTGCCGGCGGTGGGTGATCCTCTGCGGGGCCGTGGCGGTCGTGGCGGCTGCGTCCATCGGCCTCGGTCGAGTCACCTTCGACAGCGACGTCATCAGCCTGCTGCCGCGTGACGGACGCGCGATCCCCGCGTTCAGGGCGTTTCTTCAGCGCTTCGGGTCGCTGGACCAGCTGCTCGTCGTCTTCACCGCGCCCGAGGGACAGGCCATCGCCGACTATCCGGAGGACATCGCCGCGTGGATCGCGGCGCTGCGGAGCGCGCCGGAAATCGAGAGCGTCGATGCCGGAACCGCGGGGCCCGATCGCGACTGGGCCTGGCTCGGCGATCACATGCTGCTCCTGATGCGAGGGACCGCGCTCGATTCGGCGCTGGCACGACTTCAGCCGGCGGGAATGACGCCGGCTCTCGCCGCCACGCGTCAGCTGCTCTCTGTTCCATCGCCGGCTGTCGAGCAGATCGTGCGACAGGACCCGCTGGACTTCTTTGGCCTGCTTCGCCAGCAGCTCGGCGGAGCGCGCGCGGGGTTCTCGGTCGGCTTGACCGAGGCCGGCTACGTCACCGCGGACGGACGCCGACGCCTCGTCATCGTCAAGCCGAGACGACCGCCGTACGACACGAGGTTCTCGCACGCGCTGAACGAGAGGCTCGAGGAGCTGCGAACCCGCCGTCCCGAAGCAGCCGTTCGCGCGGCCACGAATCCGGACCGGCCGCTGCTCGACGTGACCTTCGCCGGCGGCCACCTCATCGCCATCGATACCGAAGCCGTCGTCAAGAGCGAGAGCATCTGGAACAGCGTCGGATCGTTGCTGCTGATCCTGCCGCTGCTGTACGTGGTCTTCCGCAGCCTGTGGCTGTTCTCCTGCGGTGCGTTGCCGTCGGTGATGTCGCTCGTGCTCGTGCTCGGGCTGATGGGTCTGGTCCATTCCACGCTGTCAGCCGCAGCAACCGGCGCCGCCGCCATGATCTTCGGCCTCGGCGTCGACGGCGTGGTCCTCATGTACGTGGCTTACGGCGTCGCGCTGGCGCGAGGAAAACAGGGACAGGAGGCGGTCGCGTCATTGGGAGGGCCGGCGGGCAGCATGTTCCTGGGGATGTTGACGACCGCGGCGACGTTCTATGGACTGGTCTTCGTCGACTTTCCGACGCTGCGGCAGCTGGGACTGCTGATCGGCCACAGCATGGTGGCGTGCGGCATCCTGACCCTCCTGCTCATTCCCGCGCTCCTGCCCCGACGACCCTCGGCCCTCGCCCGCTTCAAGCCCCTCGAGTGGCACTGGCTGGCCGTCTGGATTCGGCGGCGCCGGATGATGCTGCTGGCGGGTACGGCTCTGTTGACGATCGTTCTCGGGATCGCGTCCTTCCATCTGCGCGTCAATGCATCACTCGATCGGTTGAAGTCCACCACGCCGGCGGCCAAGACCGAGGAGTGGGTGCAGCATCTTTTTGGATTGCCGTCGGACATCCACGTGGTCCTTCAGGAAGGTCCGGACCTCGAGCCGCTGCTCGAGGAGAACGAGCGTTTCATCGCCGCGCTGCGCTCCGCCGCGCCGACACTGGCGGTGGATGCGAGCTCGACGCTGCTCCCCTCACGGGCGCAGCAGTCAGCGGCGGTGGCGCGACTTCGCCATGAGGCCCCCCCGGCATCAGTCGTGCTCGCGTCGCTTACCACGGCGGCTGGCGCTGCCGGCTTCCGGCCCGGCGCTTTTCAACCGTTCGCCGATCGCCTGCCACGGTTGCTCTCGTCCGATCAGGCGCTCAGTTTCGACGACTTCCAGCGCCACGGCCTGGGCGATCTTCTCGGCAAGTTCATCGTGCACGACAGAGACGGATGGACGCTGGCGAGTTACGCCTTTCCGGCCAACCCTGGCGAAGCGGATCTGCTCCGTCGTACGACCGATGCCTATCCGAGGTTGCGACTGACCGGCCTGACGCCGGTCAATCGGGAGCTGGCCACGCGGTTCGCGCCACAGTTCGTTCGCGGCCTCGCCATCGGCTCGATCGTCGTCGTCGTGCTGATTGTGCTGTCGTTTCGCGACTGGCGGCTCTCCCTGCTCGCGACGCTGCCCACCGTCGTCGGGCTGATCTGGACGGCGGGTCTCCTGGCACTGGCGGGCGTGTCGCTCGATCTGTTCGCCGTCTTCGCCGTCGTTACCTTCGTCGGCATCGGCATCGACTACGGCATCCATTTGGTGCACCGCTACCAGCACGAAGGGGATGCCACGTCCGCGATCGCGCAGCTGGCACCCGTGATTGTGGTCGCTGGTCTCATCACCCTCTTCGGGTATGGCACGCTGATCACCTCGTCCTACCCGCCGTTGCAGTCGATGGGTATCGTTTCGATCGTGAGCGTCCTAGCGCTGGTCGCCACCTCGGTGCTGATGCTTCCGGCGCTCCTCGAGCTGGTCCATCGGCCCGGCCCACCTCACGTCCGCCCATGATCCTTGTTGATGCCTTGATCCCCGCGTTCAACGAGGCGGCCACCATCGAAGCGGTGGTCCGGGGCATTCGACCGCTGGTGCGCGCGGTGACGGTCGTCGACGACGGATCGACGGATGGCACAGGTGTACGAGCGCGTGACGCGGGAGCCGTCGTGATCGAGCGGTCGATCAACGGCGGCAAGGGTGCCGCGATCCGGATGGGGCTGACGACGATTCTGGCCGGACCGTGTTCGCACGTGCTGTTGATGGATGGTGACCTCCAGCACCTTCCCGAGGAAGCAGGCCGCCTGATCGAGACCGCCGAGCGAACGGGCGCCGACCTGGTAATCGGGGAGCGGCAATTCGATCGCGCCGCGATGCCGGCCGCCCGCTACTATGCGAACTGGATTGGCAGCGCGGTCCTTTCCAGGTTCGTCGGAACCACCGTGCGCGATACGCAGTGCGGATTCAGGCTGTTTGCCAAGGGAATCCTCGGCGATCTGACGCTCGTCGGGAACGGCTACGAGATCGAGACGGAAATGCTGGTCAAGGTACGGCGGCACGGCGGACGGATTGCGTCCGCGCCGGTCAGCGCGGTCTACGGTCGCGGCGGCAGCAAGCTGCGTCCGGCTCGCGACACCACGCGCACCTGCTTCCTCGCGGTGTACTATCGGTTTCTGGAGCCCCGATGACGGTCACGAGCGAACGCCGGGCCACCGTTCCCAAACGCTGGACGCTGCACGGCCTCAACAACGGGGGGGTCTTCGGGTTGACCTACCACGGCGTTCGGGTCCTCCCTCCGCGTGTGTCCTACGCGCTCGGCCGGCTGGGTTCGGCAATCGTCGCGCGCGCCCACCCGGAGAGCACCGACGCGCTGGTGGACAATCTTCGGCCGGTATTTCCCGGCGCGAGCGAGGCGACGCTCAGACGACAGGCGCTGGAGATCTATCGCAGCTACACCCGCGACGTCGTCGACTTCCTGCGGTCGCTCGATGGTGACGAGTCGGGCGACGAGCTCTTCGAGTACGAGAGCGGCGCGAGCGAGCGCGTGCGCGCCATGCACGCGAAGGGACGCGGCGTGGTGCTCCTCAGCGGCCACTATGGCAACTGGGAGGCCGGCGGCGTGCTGCTGGCGCGCTGGCGGCTGCCGCTGACCGTGGTGGCGATGCGCGAAGCCAGCCCGACCGTCAACCGCATCCGGCAGCAGGTGCGAAGCGGGCTCGGCATCGAGACGATCGAGGTCCGCCAGTCGCTCGACACACCACTGAGGATCCGGGCGGCATTGGCGAAGAACCGGTTCGTCGCGATCCTTGTCGATCGGCATCTCGGCCGCGACCGTGTCGCGGTCACGTTCCTCGGGCGGCAGGCACTTTTTCTCCGCACGCCGTTCGTCATGGCGGCCCTCACTGGCGCGCCGCTGGCGGTCTGCTCGATCGAGCGCGGACGCACGCGGCGTTTCCTCGCGCGGATCGGCCCGGAGATCACCGTCGTCTCGCGCGAAAATCGGGAAGCGTCCATCCAGGCCGCGGCGCAACAGGTCGCCGATCAGCTGACCGAGCTCGTCAGACGACGACCGGAATGCTGGTACCAGTTCTATCGTTACTGGGACGCCCAGGCGGACGACTACAGCGGGCTGGACTGACCTCCCCCGATCCCCAATCCTCGCCGCATGGACCCTCTGTCGCACGTCGCCCTCGGGCGTCTCCTGATTGAGCCACTCTCCGCGCGGCTGGGTCGCGGCGCCATTGGCGCCTGCGTGCTCGGCTCGCTCTCGCCGGACGTCGATCTCGTGATCGCGCCGCGCGGCTGGGATGTCTACCTGCGCGCCCACCAGGCAGGCACGCATGCGCTGGTGGGGTCGATTCTCTGCGGCCTGGCCGCCGGATCGCTGGTGGGCGCCACCAGCCGCCGGGACATTCGCTCGCTCGCGGCGGCCGGTGCCGTCGGCAGCGTCGGCCACGTGGCCCTCGACCTGATTGCGGGAGCGGACATTCGGCCGTTCTGGCCGGCATTCAACCGGCCCTTGCCGTGGCCGCTGTTTGCCATGGCGGATCCGTGGCTCTTTGCTCTCCTGTTGCTCTCCGCTTTTTTAGTTGCAGCAATGGCGCCCCGGCGCTTGATCGCGGTGTCGTTGACGCTGTTGATTGGCCTCATCGGGGCCAAGGGCGTCATGCACCGAATCGCGAGCCGAATCGGCGAACGAGCCGACAGCCAGGCATCCATCGTTCACGTCGAGGCGGTCTGGGGATCGCTGACCCACTGGATCCGCTACGAGGCCGACCCGCGGTTCGTCGAGCAATCCGACATCAACGTGCCGGCCGGCTCCACGACGCTGCTCGCCCGCGTCGCCAGGAATCTCAACGATCCGCTCGTTGCCCGATCCGTGTCGCTCGACACCGTGCGGAACCTGCTGGCGTCGCACGACATCACCTTCGGCTACGCCGCGCGGCGCCGCGACGGAGGCTTCGACGTGTTCTGGTCGGATCTGCGCTATTGCGCGGCGATGCCCAGCCGAGGGGTCGCGTACCAGATCTCGGATCTCAGGTGCGGACTATGGTTTGGCGGAGAGTACGACGAGCGGTCCAGAGCCAGGACGGCCGTGATGCAGGTCGGACCCGTCGTGCAGCGGCGAACGCCGTCCATCCCTGACAGCACGCAGCAATAGGTTCGCGAATGGCGTGCCGGAATCGGCCGGGCGGGCCGTAACCGCGAACCCGTGTCGCGCCAGCAGCGCGGCCCACTCGGCGTGCGTCCTGAAGTAGAACCGCTGGCGCCACCGGCCGACCACGAGGGCTTTGACCCGGTTGCCGAACCGCACCATCGTGAATGCCCTGCCCGCTGACGCGTCCGCCTCCCGCACGAGCACCACACCTCCCGGAGCCACGACGGTAGCCACGCGGGCGAGCAGCTCCTCCTGCTCATCGTGCGCCAGCAGGTGCAGCACGTCGAACAGCAGAACGGTGTCGCACACCGGCAATGCGATGGTGCGCGCGTCGCCATTCTCGATTGTCGCGTGGCCGGCCAACGCGCGTCGCGCTATCTTGGCGACGCGGGGGCGCATCTCGATCCCCATCGCCGACGTCATCCTCGGCGGCGGGCGATCGAGCGGCCAGCGCCCTTCATCGTAGAGGCGACTGGCCGCAACGAGCACCGACAACGCCAGTCCTTGTCCGCAGCCAATATCCAACACATTGCCGGCCACGCGCGGGACGGCGTCTTCGACCAGCACCCGATACGCCGGATCTCCCCGCAGCTTGCCTCGGGCAAACTCCCACGCGGTGATCCCCGACTCCAGGTAGGGGTCGCTGGCCCGCTGCCACAGCCGCGACAACGGATCGACCCGCCTCAATCCACCCGTCGCGTAGGTGGCAACCGCGGTGAAAATTCCGATCGTTCCGCCGACCACAACGCTCCCGACGAGAATGTCCGCGCCGAACGTCCACGGCGAGACGTGCCGCAGCGTCTCGATCGAGACGTCGTGGAAGGTTCCCCGGCGAACCCACGCGCCAGCCTGCAGCTCCGAAAAAATCAGCACGGGCGAGAACAACGGGTTCGAGATGTTCGCCGCGAGATAGAGCTTCAGGCGATTCAGGTGCGCCAGACGGCCGACCAGCCAGCACAGCAACAGATGAAAGCCGTAGAAGGGCGTGCAGCCGATGAACACGCCAAGGCCGAGCGCCGCCGCTTCGCGGCCGATCCCTTCCCCCTCCGTTCGAAGATCGTAGAAGGTGCGCCTGAGGCGCTGCCGCCACTCGAGCGCGTTCATCGTCATCACTCGGCGACCCGCGCGAGCGTCAGGCCGCCGCTCGCGACCAGGACACCGTCCGCGGTCACGGTGCCGTCCACTTTGTAAAGCGGGCCCAGCTGGCCGACGACGCGCGCCGTGGTTTCGAGCAACGCGCCGGCACGTGCGGCCGACGGGAATTTGCAGGGACCGACCGCCGCGACCCGGAGCTGTATCGGTTGCTGCCGATCCGAAATCGATCCGGCGGCGAGCCCACCAGCCTGGGCCAGGAGCTCGAGCAGGATGCAGGCCGGCACGACCGGATTGCCGGGGAAGTGTCCCTGGAAGTAGAAGTCGTCCGGCCGGGCGACGCGCCTGGCCGTGCAGCGCTCGCCGGGAACCAGATCGACCACCTCCTCGAGCAAGCGCATCGGTGGCATGTGCGGCAGCAGCGTCAGGTAGTCGCTCATGCGCGAGTGAGTATACGGCGAGCGACGATCGCGCCTTGCGCACGCCCGCGCGAGCGGCGTCGATGGCAACACCGTGTGCTATATTCTCGCCGCGAGGTGCACTCTTAGGATGACAGCGTGGACTCCAGTTGAGTTGTTCCTGACGGGTGCGGCTCGCGCGATATGGCCGGTCATGCAAGGGGTCACTCGCACGCTGCCGGAGCGACGCGTTCATCCCAAATGGGCCCCTCGGCCGTTCGTCAAGAGCACGGAGCGATCGCGTCCGCCGCTCGGTTGGCCGCGACAAACCGACTCGCTCTGTCCCGCTTGCGTGCGCGAGGCGCGGGCGCGCATTCTCGGCGGCGAGCAGGCCATCGACACGCTGATTCATAGCCACGCCGGTGAGATTCCCGCGACGATTCTCGAGCGCGACGGGGCGGTCGTGATCGAGAAAACGTGCCCGACCCACGGCACCTTCACCGACACGCTCGCCATTGACCCCGCGTTCCTGACGCGAATCGAGTCCCTCTTTCCCGGCCGCGACTACACGGCCGACGCCGGCGATCTCCACAACCACGGCACGTCGTCGATTCAATACGGCCGTGGTGCGGTGCTGACCGTCGATCTGACCAACCGCTGCAACATGATGTGCGACCCGTGCTTCATGGACGCGAATCAGGTCGGCTACGTCCACGAGCTCAACCTCGACGAGGTCAAGGGCCTGCTCGACGACGCTATCAGCATCAAGCCGAGACGTCAGATGTCGGTGCAGTTCTCCGGCGGCGAGCCGACGATCTCGCCGATCTTCCTGGATGCGGTGCGCTACGCGCGCGAGGTCGGCTACTTCAGTGTGCAGGCTGCGACCAACGGCATCCGCTTCGCCCAGGATGCGGACTTCGCCCGACAGGCGCGCGACGCCGGGCTCCGCATCGCCTACCTGCAGTTCGATGGCATCGGCCAGGAGGCCAACGCGCACCGCAAGGTCGGCAACCTGTTCGACGTCAAGCTGCGCGCGATCGAGAACCTGCACCAGGCCGACATCGACGTCTGTCTGGTCGTGACCATCGTCAATACGATCAACAACGATCAGGTCGGGTCGATCGTCAAGTTCGCGCTGGAGAACTGCGACAAGATCAGCTTCGTCTCGTTCCAGCCGGTGTCCTTCACCGGGCGCGACGAAGACATCTCGGACGAGAACCGCCACGCGCGGCGCTACACGCTGTCGCACCTGGCGCGCGATCTGAAAGACCAGACCGGGGTCACCGAACCGCTCCGCGACTGGTTTCCTCTGTCTGCGTCCAGCGTCTTCTCGGACGTCACCGATCTGATGCAGGGTCCGGGCGCGGATTGGGGATCGCTCAAGTGCGGCTGTCATCCCAACTGCGGCATCGGCACGGCGTTCATGGTCAGCAAGAAGACCAACGCGTGGGCGCCCATGGCGTCGTTCATCGATGTCGAGCAGATGATGGAGGACGCCCGACAAATCGCCGACGCCCAACGCGGCGCGTCGCTGACCAGGTTTCAGACCGCCCTCAGCCTGTTACGAAACTACCGGCCGACGCAGAAGCCGAAGGGATTCCGGCTGATCGACCTGCTGAAGAAGTACGACAAGCAGAGCGGCGGCCAGCTCGGCGGGATCGGCGCGCCGCGGAGCCGAAGCCGGAAAGACGACGAATGGCTGGTGCTCTTCGTGGCCGGGATGTGGTTTCAGGATCTGTGGACCTACGATTTCCGCCGCACGGAGATGTGCATCATCCCCTACGCGACGCAGGCTGGCGAGATCTCGTTCTGCGCCTACAACACCGGGGTCGGCTGGCGACAGATCGTCGAGGAGATGCACAAGAACGCCACCGTCGCCGAGTGGTACAGGACCCACGGCAAGCATCCGGTCTACGCCAATCCCCGCAAGGACGTTCCGCTGCCGGCCGACGCCCAGCCCGTGGCGCTGAAGGTGCCGCGGGACGGTCGGCTGGTGGAGTGGAAGCCCCAGCCGAAGCCGAAGCCGGAAGCGGATGTCCCAGTCATCGCGGTGGTCAACGCCGGTTGAGAGCCGCTCGGTCCTGTCCGGGCGGAAGGACTGATCGTTCAAAGCAAAAAGGCCGGCGCTGGTGCGCCGGCCTTGTCATATGTCGATGGAACGATCGATTTTTGGACGTCCGCCCTACTCGACTTCTTTCTCCTGGGTCTCGTCGGCGGCAATCCGCAGCGATCGAAGGAAGCGCCGGTCGTTGGCGCTGATCTCGAACGTTTTCCGCTGATGATGGGTCAGCGCTTTCTGCTGAGGCGCGGTGGCGCGGGTCATTGCTCCAGGCTGCGTCCGGTTGACGAATCCGATGATGGCCTCGAGCGACAGCTTCATCTCGAATCCCGCCGCCCGCGCGCGCTCGCGGCAGGCCTCCACCTTCGCGTCTTCCGCCAACGCGGCCGCAATGGCGTCGGATAGCTCTCGGGCCAGTCGGTTCACGACGTCATCCATTCGGGACCTCCTCACCGCCGCCGGAGCTGGGATACCGGGGCGTTCCCCGACCCACAACTGCCTCGAGTGGGACGCGGCAGTGATCGGGCGCCAACGTTAATCATATGAAGGGTTTGGAGTGCGGGAACCGGGGACCATTGTAAACTCGTGTGCAGCCAGTGTCAATCAACGACCCGCGTCAGACGCGCGCCGCCAAACGATTCTGCGATGTGGGATTTCGCGCGCGATCTCTCCTTTCCGGGTCGATTCCCGTTCACGCGCGGCATCCAGCCCACCATGTACCGCGGCCGGCTGTGGACGATGCGCCAGTACGCCGGATTCGGAACGGCCGCGGAATCGAATCGGCGCTATCGATACCTGCTCGATCACGGCGTCACCGGGCTCAGCGTCGCGTTCGATCTGCCGACGCAAATGGGTTACGACTCCGATCACCCGCTCGCTCAAGGAGAAGTCGGACGGGTTGGCGTCGCCATCGATTCGCTGGCCGACATGGAAGCGCTCTTCGCCGACATCCCGCTCGGGAGCGTCTCCACGTCGATGACCATCAACGCGACGGCGATCATCCTGCTCGCCCTCTACGTCGCGGTCGCGCGCAAGCAGGGCGTGCCGGCCACGGCGCTCGCCGGCACGGTCCAGAACGACATCCTCAAAGAGTACGTCGCGCGCGGCACCTACATCTATCCGCCACGCGCCTCGCTCCGAATCGTCACCGACATCTTCGCCTACTGCGATCGGGAGCTGCCGAACTGGAACACGATCTCGATCAGCGGCTATCACATCCGCGAAGCCGGATCGACCGCGATCCAGGAGGTCGCGTTCACGTTCGCCAACGCGCTGGCCTACGTGCAGGCGGCCCTCGACGCCGGGCTCGACGTCAATCGCTTCGGTCAGCGGCTCTCGTTCTTCTTCAACGCGCACAACGATTTCCTCGAGGAAGTCGCCAAGTTCCGGGCCGCGCGGCGGCTGTGGGCACGTCTGATGCGCGATCGATTCGGCGCCACCGAGCCACGCGCGCAGCAGCTGCGCTTCCACACCCAGACCGCCGGCAGCACGCTCACCGCGCAACAGCCGGACAACAACATCGTCCGTGTCGCCTTGCAGGCGCTGGCCGCGGTGCTGGGTGGAACGCAGTCGCTCCACTGCAACGGCCGCGACGAGGCGCTGGCGCTCCCGACCGAGGAGTCGGCGCGCATCGCGCTCCGGACGCAGCAGATCATCGCCGGCGAGAGCGGCGTCGCCAACACCGTCGATCCCGTCGGCGGCGCCTACGCGATCGAGGAGGCGACAACGCGAATCGAGGCGGCGGCAGTCGATCTGCTCGAGCGCGTCGAACGTGCCGGCGGCACGTTGGCCGCGATCGAGTCCGGCCTGATCCAGCGCGAAATCCAGGAGGCCGCCTACCGCGCGCAGCAATGCATCGACAACGGCGACAGCGTCGTCATCGGCGTCAACCGCTTCACCAGCACCGAGCCGGCGCCAATCGAGACGCTGCAGATCGATCCCGCCGTCGAGCCGACCCAGATAACGCAAGTGCAGGCGCTGCGCGCCAGCCGGGATCAGGCCGCGTGGCGAACGTCGCTCGACGCCCTGATCGCCGCGGCCAGAAGCACCGACAATCTGGTACCGGCCGTCATTCGGGCGGTGGAGGCGTACGCCAGCCTCGGCGAGATCGCGGATGCCCTGCGCGGCGTGTTTGGCGAGCATCGGGAGATAGATGGCTGACGAATCGAGGACCGAGGTCCGAGGGCCAAAGGCAGAGGACCGGGGGGTCCCGACCGCCGGACCTCGATCCTCGGACCTCGGACCTCGGACCTCGGATTCTGTTCTGGCCGTCAGCCACCTCACCACCGTATTCGACCTGGCCGCAGGGAGCGCGCCGGCGGTGATCGACGTGAGCTTCCACATCGACAAGGGGGAGACGCTCTGCCTGGTTGGTGAGTCCGGGAGCGGCAAGTCGGTAACGGCGCTGTCGATCCTCAGGCTCGTCGATCGTCCGGGTCGCATCGCCGGCGGAACGGTGCGGTTCGCCGGGCGCAACCTGATGGAGCTCGACGAACGAGCGATGCAGGAGATTCGCGGCCCGGGAATCTCGCTGATCTTCCAGGAGCCGATGACGGCCCTGAACCCGGTCTTCACGATCGGCAGCCAGATCGAGGAGACGCTCGCCGTCCACGGCATCGCGCGCGGACGCGCCGCCCGGCAGCGCGCCATCGAGCTGCTGGCGGCAGTAAGCATGCCGGATCCGGAGCGACGCGTCGGCGATTATCCGCACCACCTCTCGGGCGGCCTGCGCCAGCGGGCCCTGATCGCGATTGCGCTGGCGTGCAATCCAGCCCTGCTCATCGCCGACGAGCCGACCACTGCACTCGATGTGACCATTCAGGCCCAGATCCTCGATTTGCTCCGCGATCTGAAGACGCGCCTCGGCCTGGCGCTGCTCCTGATTACGCACGACCTCGGCGTCGTCGCCGAGATGGCCGATCGCGTGGCGGTGATGTACGCAGGCCGGATCGTCGAAGCGTCGGTGGTCGGCGAACTGTTCAGCGACCCCAAGCATCCCTACACGCGTGGCCTGCTGGCATCGATGCCCGGCGGCGCGCCGGGGTCCCGCCTCGACGCCATCCAGGGATCGGTGCCACCGCTCGGCCAGCTGCCGCGCGGCTGCGCGTTTGCGCCACGCTGTCCGGATCGCTTCCAGCCCTGCGATCTTGCACCGCCCGCGCTGACCACGCTCGGAGGCACGGATGGGCACGTGGCGCGGTGCTATCTGTATGGGCCCGAGAGAGAGACGGAGGTCCGCTCCTGATGCCGCTGCTCGAAGTGCGACATCTGACGAAGGCCTTCTCGAGCCGCCCCGGCCTCTTCGGCCGGACCGCGACCGTCCATGCCGTCCAGGACGTGACCTTCGACATCGAGCGAGGTGAGACCTTCGGGCTGGTCGGCGAGTCCGGCAGTGGCAAGACGACGACGGGACGCTGCATCCTGCGGCTGATCGAGCCGACCTCGGGGGAAATCCTGTTCGACGGCCGCAACGTGCTGGCCTTCTCGCGCGAAGAGCTGCGGCGCGCGCGGCGCGAGATGCAGATCGTCTTTCAGGACCCGTATTCGTCGCTCAACCCGCGCATGCGCGTCGGCGCGATCGTCGAGGAGCCGCTCATCATTCATCGCCTGGGGTCGAAGTCGGAACGCCGGGCCCGCGTCCGGGAGCTCTTCGATCTCGTCGGGCTGAACCCCGATCATCTCGTCCGCTACCCGCACGAGTTCAGCGGCGGACAGAGACAGCGCGTCGGCGTGGCCCGGGCGCTCGCGCTCAACCCGTCGTTGATCATCGCCGACGAGCCGGTCTCGGCGCTGGACGTCTCCGTCCAGGCCCAGGTGATCAATCTCCTGATGGATTTGCAGGCGCGGCTGAAGCTGACCTACCTGTTCATCGCGCACGATCTCCGGCTGGTCGAGCACATCTGTCGCCGAGTGGCGGTGATGTATCTGGGGCGGATCGTCGAGATGGGGGAAACGGGGAAGCTGTTCGCCGCGCCACAGCATCCCTATACGCGGGCCCTGCTGTCGGCGATTCCAACGCCGGATCCACGCGTCGCGCGGCAGCGGATCGTGCTCGACCCGTCGTCG
The DNA here is from genome assembly GCA_963771415.1 of uncultured Acidobacteriota bacterium. GTDB lineage: Bacteria > Acidobacteriota > Vicinamibacteria > Vicinamibacterales > 2-12-FULL-66-21 > CAWAZT01. The sequence goes on from CAVYTI010000004.1 coordinate 536,688, forward strand.
TTCGATCGCGCCGCACCATTGCGAGAGGTGACCGCCGGACACCTCGCGGCCGTTCTGACTCCGATCAGGCGGCCTGCCGCACGTCCTTCTCGACCTGCCCGTCGCGGATGTGAATCACACGATGTGCGTAGGCGGCGATGTCGGCCTCGTGCGTCACCAGCACGATCGTGTTTCCGCCGTCGTGCAGGCGCTTGAAGACGGCCATGATCTCAACGCCGGTCTTCGAATCGAGGTTGCCCGTCGGCTCGTCCGCCAGCAGGATCGAGGGGTCGTTGACGAGCGCACGGGCGATCGCCACGCGCTGACGCTGACCGCCCGACAGCTCGTTGGGCCGGTGGCTCGCCCGCGAGGTCAATTCCACCTTTTCGAGCGCCAGGTTGGCTCGCTCCTGACGCTCTTTGCCGGACACGCCGGCATAGACCAGCGGCAGCTCTACGTTGTGCAGGGCAGTCGCGCGCGGAAGCAGGTTGAAGGTCTGGAAGACGAACCCGATTTCCTCGTTGCGGATGCGCGCCAGCTCGTCGTCGTTCATCGCCGCGACTTCCTTGCCGTTGAGCAGATAACTGCCCTTCGACGGCGTGTCGAGGCACCCGATCAGGTTCATGAGCGTGGATTTGCCGGAGCCGGACGGCCCCATGATGGCGACATACTCACCGCGCTCGATGGAAATGTTCACGCCGCGGAGCGCATGAATCTCTTCCGAACCCATCACGTAGGTCTTCCACAAATCGTGCGTTTCAATAAGGGCCATTGAGCGTCCTGTTTCGAGCTGCCAGCCGCCAGCGGTTTGGCGTCCATTTTCCCACAGATCGGCCGCCGCTCCCGGCGACCTCCAGATCCTAGACGGATCCGCCGACGGCAGGTTTCAGGTTTTCTTCGTTGGCAGCCGCCGAAGTGGGCCACGCCGCCCGGAGCGTGGTGCTGGACGCGCAAAATGGGCAGAATCGCCATCCCGGCTGCAGTTTGCCGGCGCATCGCCGGCAGCTCTGGCTGCCACCAGACGGCGCGGGGCGCGGGGCCGCGGCCGCGTATCCGGTCTGGATCGCGCGCAGGATGTCGGTCCGCGTGGCCACCGCCGGCTTGACGGGGGCGCCAAGGGTGGACTCGACCTCGTGGCCGAAGGCAAATGCCAGCGGATCGGCGGTCGCGACAATCAGGGCCGTCTCCTCGAACCGCACCGCAACACTCACCCGTCGCGAGGCCAGCTCCCTGGGAATCAAGCTGATGACCGCGGGATCCGGCGGCTGGTCCGCCAGGTTCAGGTATGCGAGGCCGAGCTGCAGCGCCAGCATTCTGGCAACCTGACGTTCGTCGACGAGGTCGAGGCGAACCAGGACCGCCCCGAGGCGTTGACCCGTTCTTCGATGCTCCGCAAGGGCCGCCTGCAAGTCCGTGTCGGAAATCAATCCGGCCCTGACCAGGCAGTCTCCGATTTTTCTGCGCACCGCGCTCCCCTTTGACCCGAGGATCAGCGAACGACCCGCTCCTCGGTCACTCGACGCCCGCCCAACCCGACACGGATTTGCGTACCAGATGGCTCGCGAAGAACTACGAAATGAGGTTCGATTCCGACGATGGTCCGCTGGCCGACCTTGTCGCCGATGCTGACAATCCGCCCCTCGATGGTGGCGAAGCGTCGCGTCGGCGACACCAGGATGGTGTTGACGACCGGCAGCGGCTCCTTCAGAGGCTCCGCACGGGGCTTATCGGCGCGAGGGGCCGCCGGCACTAGCGGCGTCGGTTTCGCCGATGGCGCGGCCGCGGGCGGACCGGGCTTCGGCTGAATGTCCGGCGGCTTCGACGGGACTGGTTGGACGATGGGCGCCCTTGTCGGGGGAGCCGCGGCCGTCGTGCCAGCCGTCGGGCTGGGAGATGGCGCGGGAGGTTGTTGAGACAGCGGAGGCGACGCCGTCACCGGGCTTGCGGCCGTCGTTTTCGGAACCGGCGTCGGCTGCGGCGCGGCTGGTCGTCTCGAAATCAGGAACCACGCGGCCCCCACGACCAGGGCGCCAGCGACCGTCGCGGCCAGAACTTTCGGTAGCACGCTGCCGGCGGCGACCGGTGAACCCAGCAGCGATCGGGTCGGCCTGGCGATCGCGCCGGCGCACGCGATGCGGATCGCCGCCGCGACCTCCGACAGCTTGTTACTCGCTGGAGGGTTGACGGTCAGCCCGTCGAGCGAATCGAGCGTTTCGACTTCGGTGTCCAGCTCCTCGATCAGGGGCATCGTCAGCGATCGCAGATCGGCCAGCGTCCCGCAGGTCACGATCGCCTCGACGTTGTGGCCCTTTTCCTTAACCACCGCCATCGCCCGCCGGACCTCGGGGGCGAGGAACGAGACCAGCGCGTAGCGATGCAGCAGGTGTGCCTGACTCCCGGTCGCGCCAACGGACGAATCCCAGTCGAAGGCATGGGCATACATCAACTCGCCGGTGCGCGCCGCGATCAGCGCGACGCCCCCGCGGTCGACCGCCACCCAGACGATCCCATCGGTCTTGGGACGCCGGGTGCGGGCGAGCGCCGCCAGCGCGTTGCACGGTGACACCACTCGATCGATCTTGAATCCGGCACTGATCAGGGGTTCGAGCCTTGGCGCGACCGCCGGGTCGCGTGGACTGGCGCCGTCCGGCATGCCCCACAGGACTACGCGGGCCTGGCGCGGGAACTTGCCGGCCTTTCGGGATTGCCGAAGGGCGGCCGCGAACGTGCCGCCGCCAGGAAACGCCGCCGGATCGACCGCGTGCGCGCCGGCGACTTCGACCGACGCTCCACGGACCGAGACACGGACCAGCACGCAGCTGTCATCGCTGAACTCGATCGCGGTCAGATGGGGCATGACGGGATCGGAGCGTGGTCCTCAGCCTTCTTTTTCTTCGTACTCGCCCTTGAGACGCGCGACGACCGCGGGATCGGCCAGCGTCGTCGTATCGCCGAGCGCCTTGCCCTCCGCGATGTCCCGCAGCAGGCGACGCATGATCTTGCCGGATCGTGTCTTCGGCAGATCGGCGGCGAAGAGAATCTGATCCGGCCGCGCGATTGCGCCAATCTTCTTGACGACGTGCTCTTTCAACTCGTCGGCCAGCTGCGGCGAGGCCTTCTGGCCTTCCTTGAGCGTGACGAACGCGGCAATCGCCTGGCCTTTGATTTCGTGCGGTCGTCCGACCACCGCGGCTTCTGCCACCTTCGGATGATCGACCAGCGCGCTCTCCACTTCCATCGTGCCAAGTCGATGCCCGGCAACATTCAGCACGTCGTCCACGCGGCCGAGCAGCCAGTAGAAGCCGTCCTCGTCGAGACGTGCGCCGTCACCGGTGAAGTAGGCGCCGTCGGCCCACTGGCTCCAGTACTGGCGGACGAAGCGATCGGGATCGCCATAGATGCCACGCAGCATGGCCGGCCACGGCCTGGTCAAGGTCAGAAGGCCGCCGCCGGTTTCGACGCGCTCGCCGTTCAGCTTGCGGATTTCGGCCGTGATGCCTGGAAACGTTTGCGTCGCGGAACCCGGCCTCAGACTCGTGATGCCTGGCAGCGGCGTGATCATGATCATGCCGGTCTCGGTCTGCCACCAGGTGTCGACCACGGGACAGCGTTCGTGTCCGATGTTGAGGTGATACCAGATCCATGCTTCGGGATTGATCGGCTCTCCCACAGATCCGAGCAGCCGCAGCGAGCTCATGTCGTGGCGCGCCGGCCACTCGGTGCCCCATCGCATGAACGCACGGATCGCCGTCGGCGCGGTGTAGAAGATCGTGACGCCGTGGCGCGCGATCAGCTCCCAGAAGCGATCCTTCTGCGGCCAGTCGGGCGCGCCCTCGTACATCAGCACCGTCGCGCCGTTGGCCAGCGGTCCGTAGACGACGTAGCTGTGTCCGGTCACCCAGCCGATGTCGGCGGTACACCAGTAGACGTCGTTCTCTCGCAGGTCGAACACCCATTTCGTCGTCGCATAGGTGCCGACGAGATATCCGCCGGTGGTGTGGACGATACCCTTCGGTTTCCCGGTGGTGCCCGAGGTGTAGAGGATGTAAAGCATGTCCTCGGCATCCATCGGCTCGGGATCACACGTCGCGGGTGCATGCTGCATCAGCCGGTGGTACCAGTGATCGCGACCTTCCTGGACGGACACGGGAATGGGCGCACCGGCCGAGCGCTGGACGATGATGACGTTCTTGATGGAGGGCGTGCCGGCGAGCGCCTCGTCGGCCATCTGCTTGAGCGGAACGATCTGTCCGCGGCGATAGCCGCCGTCGGCGGTCACGAGCAGCACCGCTTTGGCGTCGTTGATGCGATCGCGAAGCGCCTCGGCGCTGAATCCCCCGAAGATCACGCTGTGGACGGCGCCGATTCGGGCGCACGCCAGCATCGCGATCGCGAGCTCGGGAATCATCGGCAGGTAGAGCGCCACGCGATCGCCCTTGCCGACGCCGAGCGATTTCAAAGCGTTGGCAAATGCGCCAACCTGCCGGTAGAGGTCCCAGTAGGTCAGGGTTCGCCGGTCGCCGGGCTCACCTTCCCAGATCAGGGCCGCCTTGTTGCGGCGCGCCGTCCGGACGTGGCGATCGATGCAGTTCGCGCTGATGTTCAACTTGCCGTCGACGAACCATTTGGCATACGGCGGGGTCCACTCGAGCACGCGCGACCACGGCTGGATCCACTCGAGCTCGCGGGCGAACTCGCTCCAGAATGCTTCGGGGTCGGCGGCGGCGCGGCGATAGATATCCGGGTCGCGGGCGATCGCCTCGCGACGCCACTCGGCGGACGGCGGAAAGCGGCGATCTTCCTTGAGGAGGGCGTCGATTTCAGTCATAGGAGGCGACGGTTGCGATGGGGTTCACGCTGTCCGACTGCTTACCGCCGGCGTGCCTCGAGCGCGGCAATCCGCGCACGCACGTCGGGGGCGCGGCCGGCGTACTCAGGTCCAGCATATTGCAGGAACGCCCCGTAGTGCTCGACCGCGCCCAGCGCGTCACCGGAGTCCTCGCACTGGAGGCCGAGGTTGTAGTGCGCCGCGGCGCTGTGCGGCTCGATCGAGAGCGCGTGGAGCAGGATGGCGCGCGCCGCCGACATCTCGCCGGCTGATCGTTGCGCCAGGGCCAGGTTCACCATCGCGTCGGTATTGCCGCGATCGAGGGCCAGGACGGCGCGGAACTCCGCCGCGGCGGCGTCGATCCGGCCGAGCTCGAGCAGCGTGACGCCGAGGTTGTTGTGGGCGCGAAGATACTGCGGGGCGATCGACACCGCACGCCGCAACTCTATAACGGCGTCATCCGACAGGCCCTTGTCCCGGTAGAGCATCCCCAGGTTGTTGTGCGCCTCGACGTTGAGCTCGTCGCGCTGCAGGACGCTGCGATACAGCCCCAGAGACCGGTCGAACTCGCCGGCGCGCTGGTAGTAGAGCGCGCGCTGAAAATCGTCACTGGCCGCAGCGGGCTCCGCGCGGGTCGTCTGGCGCCGAACGACCGTCGGCTCCGGCGCAGTGTGGACCCCTTCCGCCACTCGCGAGGGTGATGAAACGGCCGAACCTCCACCAGCGGGGACGGGCCCGGGTTGCGCAGCGACCAGCGGGGTCGTCGTGCTGGGGCCAAGAGGCGTCGGTTGCGATGCCGCGGGTTGACCGGGAGGCTTTTGCGGCGGTGGCGTCGGCCGAGGCGCGGGCGCGCGCGATGCAGCCACGACAACGGGCCCGCGAGTTGAGCGCGCGAACGGCCAGTACGTCCATGTCAGATAGGCGCCGGCCGCAGCGAGCGTCACGAGAAGCGCGAGGACCAGTCGCCGCTCGGTCTTGATCGGTGATCCTTCGGATGGATAGCCGAGCGTCGAGAGAACGGCGTCCGCGTGCGCCGACGGCGACGCGGCCGCGGACCGAGCCGAGGTCGCCCCGCGTCGCAACGCGTCGTGGATCCGGCTCAATGCTGAATCAGGCGAGCGTCGGCGTAGCCGGGCAGCTGCCGCAGGCGGGCCACTCCCTGGCGCGCCGACCCGAGATCACTGAACGGTCCGGCGAGCACCTGGTGCCAGAGCCCGCTCGACGGCGCTTGTGCTCGCGCAATGGAGGCGGGATAGCCGAGGTTCCGCAGCTCGGTCGCCAGGGTGTCGGCCTCCGACGGCATGCGAAACGATGCCACCAGGACCGAGTAGGTCGTGGTCGGCGCGAGAGGAATCGCGATTGGCTTGACCATGAACGGCTCGACCGCCGGTTTCGCCGCCGGCTTGGCAGCCTGGACCGAAGCCAAGGTCGAATGCATCGTCGTCGGAACCGACGCAACGGCCGGCCGCGTCAGCGCCTGCGCCAAGGCACGCGGCTGCCACGCGGCTGCGGCGCCGATGCCGAGCAACGCGGCGAAGCCGAGACCGGCAGCGAACGGCGCGGCCCGCTGACGCACCCACTTGAGGAAGGCCGAACGGGGAACCTCGATGTCCAGCGTCTCCGCCGCGTGAAGCACGTGCGCCGGCTGGACGCGATTGGTCTTCGCGGAGTAGGCGGCAAGCAGCGCGCGATCGCAGACGAGGTTGATGAGTCGAGGGATGCCCGCGGTGCATCGGTGCAACCGGGCCAGCGCCGGCGGAGCAAAGGTCACGACCGCGCCGCCTCCGGCAATCGCGAGCCGATGCATCACGTAAGCGCCGGTCTCCTCCTGGCTGAGCGGCATCAGCTCGTACTTGATCGACACGCGTTGCTCGAGCTGCCGCAGCTCCAGCGTCCGCAGCATCGCCTTCAGATTCGGCTGGCCGACCAGAACGATCTGCAGCAGCTTCTCCTTGTCGGTCTCGAGGTTCGACAGAATGCGGATCTGCTCGAGGACCTGAAGCGGGAGATTCTGCGCCTCGTCGATGATGAGCAATGCGCTGGCGCCGAGCGGCTGGAGGGACAGCAGAAAGGTGTTGAGCGTGTCGATGAGATCCTGCTTGCTCACGCCCGCCAGCCGGCCGCGCTTCATCTCGTCTCGAGACACCACGCCGAAGTCCTGGAGAATGAGCCGCAGCAGGTCTTCTTCCGAGAGAAACGGGTTCAGGATCAGCGCCGTGAACGTCTTCCGGTCGAGCTGCTCGAGGACGGCGCGACACAGCGTCGTCTTGCCTGTGCCGATGTCGCCGGTGATGACGACGAATCCTTCACGTCGCCGGACGGCATATTGGAGGAGCTCGAGAGCGTTCGCATGAGAGGCACCCTTGAACAGGTACTTCGGATCCGGCGTCAGGCTGAAGGGTTTCTCGGTGAAGCCGTAGTATTCCTCGTACATGACATCCTCTCTCATCGCGCGGCCACCCGCGCGCCCGCATTCACGACCGTTGGCGTCACCAGCACGACAACCTCATGGCTCCTGCCTCGCGCGTGGGTCACAGCCCCGGTGCTCTCGGTCTCTTCAGGATCGTCCGATCTGAGCAGTCCGGTGATCATCGCCGTCGCGCCGTCCATCACGCGCAGGACGGTGTCGGCCTCGACGATGGACATCGCATCGGGCCTGGCCGGCGACTCGATCGGGCGGGTCCACGACGGCGACAGACTCAGTTGCACCACGCCGTCTTCGGAAATCTGTGGAACCACCGTCAGCGCCAGCGCTGACGATCCCGGCGTGGTGGCGCGGACCACGGCGGGCTCGTTGTTGATGGCGACGAACTCGGGAGCGGAGACGACCCGCACGTCGCCCTGCGCCGCTAACGCCGCCTGCAGCGCCGCTGGATCGACGATGCAGCCAGCCGCGAGCGACGCGTCCGGCAGGCCGAGCCGGGCGCGGACAGCGCTCCAGTCGACGGCTGGCGCGGACGTGAGCGTGACGTCGAGGACTCGCGCCCGCAGCCGCACCTGGCGCGAGCCGCGCGCCTGCAATGCCTCGAGATACAACGCGACACGATCCAGGCGATCCGGATAGTCGGTGACGTGTGCGAGCCCGGCGCGTCGATCGACGTGGACGCGACCGGTCTCCGAGAGCATGGTGGCAATGCCGGCGGTCACCTCGTCGAGCGGGTCGCTGACCGGAACACGGGCGGTCAGCATCGTCGCGCTGTCAACAGATAGCGCGCGCTGCCAGCTGCGCTCAACGTTGAGCAGGTCGAGGTCGAAGATTCTGGTCTGCGCGCGTTGCGGGAATACGCGGATGACGGTTCCGTCGACGTCGTAGGCCAGCGCGGTGGGCGCCAGTACCGATCCAATCGCCTGCCGCAACGTGACTTCTCGCAACTCGCCGACGAACGTGCCCTTGATCGAGGGATCCATCGCGACGCTGAAGGCGGTGCCTCGCGTCAGCAGAAAGAGGACGTCCTGGATCGCGGTCGGCCTCGCAAACGACACGGTCAGTCGCTGCTGGGCGTCCAGATCGGCGCGATGCGAACGCTCGTCCAGGCTCGTGACCGGCAGACCGCGGAGCGTCCCGGGACGCTGCGCGGGGCCTGATCCTGCGCGGCCGACTGCCCCGCCAGCCTCGTCACGGGCAGCGGTCCGCCCGGATCCTGCGCCCACACGAGGGCCGACGCCGCCGAGAGGCAGACCACCGCGAGCGATCGGCTCAGTGATGAAGTGAACATATGTGCTTGACGGACAAGCACTTGCAAAAGGAAACAACCCCGGCGGCGCGTCTGGCGCGCCGGGGCTGCACAGTTTTGCTGCAGGAAGTTTCGGTATTTCCCGGGGAAAACCTTAGACGGGAGGGAGGACCTCGACGGTGCCGGGCGGCGGCAGGTCCTTCTTCTTGAACAGCGCGACGCCGAGCAGGCCGCCGAGCATGGCGAACAGGCCGCCGACGATCACGCCGAAGAACAACCGCAGCACGATGCGGAACAGGGTGATCCCGCCCGCCGACATGTTGTCGAACAACGCGCGGGTCTCCGGCGGAATGTCCGGATTCGAGGCGATCCGCTCGATCACCTGGCGCATGAAGGGCGCCATCATGGCATCCATAGGAATCGAGACGATCGTTCCGACGACACCGCCGATGATCCCCGCCAGCAGGCCGACCAGGGCGCCATCCGCCACGGTGATGGCGTACGGGTAGTTCTGCTGCATCAGATATGCAGCGAGCGCCCCGCCGCCGAGCACCCACAGACAGCAGCAGTTACCGATGTTGATGACGGGCAGCGCCGACAGCACGCCGATGAACAGACCGCCGAGTAACGCCGGTTGCAGCCGCGGGGGTGGTGGATTCATATCAGTCGTAGTACTCCCGGCCGAGGTGCGTGATGAGCTCCTCGCCGCGAAGATGACGCAGGGTGTTCTTCAGCTTCATCAGTTGAATGAACAGATCGTGCTCCGGATAGAGACCCGGCGCGTGCATCGGACTCTTGTAGTAGAAGGACAGCCACTCCTGGATGCCGCTCATGCCGGAGCGCTTCGCCAGATCGAGAAACAATGCCGAGTCGAGGACGATCGGCGCGGCAAGAATGCTGTCGCGGCACAGGAAGTTGATCTTGAGCTGCATCGGGTACCCGAGCCAGCCGAAGATGTCGATGTTGTCCCAGCCTTCCTTGTTGTCCCCACGGGGCGGATAGTAATTGATCCGCACCAGGTGGCATAGCTTGCCGTAGAGATCCGGATAGAGATTCGGCTGCAGGATGTAGTCGAGGACCGACTTCTTGCTCTCTTCCTTGGTCTTGAACGAATCGGGATCCTCGAGCACCTCCCCGTCGCGGTTGCCGAGGATGTTGGTCGAATACCAGCCCTCCACGCCAATCAGCCGCGCCTTCAGGCCCGGCGCGACGATGGTCTTGATCAGCGTCTGCCCGGTCTTGAGATCCTTCCCGGCGACCGGTGATCCGGTCTGCTGCGCCAGCTGCAGCAGCGCCGGAATGTCGGCACTCAGGTTGGGCGCGGAGTTGGCGTAGGGAATGCCCTCCTTGATCGCAGCATACGCGTAGATCATGCTCGACGGAATCGACTGGTCGTTGGCCTCGAGGCCCTTCTCGAACGCTTCGATGCTGGCGTGCGCCGGCGACTCGGTCAGGTAGATTTCCGTGCTGCCGCACCATACCAGCACCAGGCGGCTCAGCCCGTTGTCCTTCTTGAACGCCTGGATATCGGCGCGCAGCTGCTCGGCGAGATCGCGCTTGTTCTTCCCCTTCTTGACGTTCGGCCCGTCCAGACGCTTGACGTAGTGCCGGTCGAAGACCGCCGGCATCGGGCGAATCTGTTCGAGCTCCGGCTTGATCTGTTCGAGCAACGGTTTCTCGAGGACACCGGCCGTCGTGGCCGCCTCGTAACAGTTGTCCTCGAAGATGTCCCAGCCGCCGAAAACGATGTCGTCGAGCGAACTGAGCGGAACGAAATCCTTGATGGCCGGAGAACGGTTCTCGGTGCGTTTGCCGAGACGGATCGTGCCCATCTGAGTGAGTGAGCCGATTGGCTTCGCCAGTCCCCGCCGCACGGCCATGACGCCCGCGATCGTCGTCGTGCTGACCGCGCCAAGTCCGACGAGCAGGACTCCAAGCTTTCCATCTGCCTTGTCGATATTTGCCTGATTTTTCACAACCGGCAACTATATCATCCTGACTTGATGAATTTTCGTGAGCGCGCCGGATCGCCGCAGTCGATCTGCGCGCGACCGTCGATCGATCATCGTCCCCATGTCCTGGTTTCGTAAAACGCGATCGCGTGAGTCGCTGACGGTAACGATGGCCGGCGTGAAGCTGGGCGACCGGCTGCTCGCCGTCGGCATCACTGACATACCGCTGATCGCCACCCTGGCGACGAAGGCCGGCCTGACCGGACGCGCCGCCGCCGTCGACGCCGACGAGGCGCGGGCGCGCCACGGCGGCGCCGCCATCGAGCGGGAGGGAGCGCTCGTGGAAATTGCCTATGCGCCGTGGAATGCGTTCCCGTTCGACGCCAACAGTTTTGATGTTGCGCTCCTGCGGGATCTGCTGCCCGCGCTGACGCCACCAGTGCGCGCGCAGTGTCTCGAGGAGGTCCGCCGCGTGCTCCGTCCGGGCGGCCGCGTCATCGTGTTCGACACGACCGGGCGCGCGCGACTTGCAGGGCTGGTCGGCCGACGCGACCCGGACGAAGCCTACGGCCAGGCCGGCGGCGCCACCGCGGCACTCGACGCGAGCGGCTATGCCGGCGTGCGGGTCCTCGCCGAGCGGGACGGCGTCCGCTTCGTCGAGGCAGCCAAGCGGTCGTGAGTCAGCGTGCGCAGGTGAGGTGCCGTCCCCCGTCGATGGCCACGGTCTCGCCGGTAATCCATCCCGCCTTGTCCGAGGCGAGAAACGCGATCAGATCGGCGATCTCCTCCGCCTGTCCGGCGCGCCCCAGCGGGTGCGTCTCCTTCGATCGCTCGAGAAACGCCGAATAGTTGTCTTCGGTCATTCCGCTGCGGCGATGCAGGTTTGAAACCACGACGCCAGGATTGACGGCGTTCACGCGAATTCCCTTCGCGGCCAGCTCGAGAGCCGCGCATCGCGTCAGCTGATCGACTCCGGCTTTGCTCACGCAGTACGACAACACGCCCGGAAACGAGCGCGTGCCGGTGACGCTCGAGACGTTGACGATGGCGCCGCGCGACATGGTCAGCAGCGGCACCGCAGCGCGCATCAGCCGAAAGGGAGCGCGCAGGTTGACGTCGAGCATCTGATCCCATGCCTCGTCGGTCGTGTTCTCGATCGACCCGGTCCCGATGATTCCGGCGGCGTTCACCAGCACCGTCAATCCGCCGAAGGAGCGCTGGGCGGCCTCGACGATGGCCGCGGGCGCGTGCGCGGCCACCACATCCATCACCAGCGGCTCACACCGTCCGTTTTCAGCTCGGATCGCTTGTGCCAGCACCTCGAGGGCCGGCAGCTGGCGTCCAACCGCCAGCACAGCCGCACCGTCACGAGCCATCCGAAGAGCCGTGGCCCGCCCAATCCCGCTAGACGCCCCAGTTACGACGACAGCCTGCATCATGCCCCCGGTTTGTAGCACAACTTGAACATGTGTCTCTTGACGAGCACAGACTGCGGCCGGCCTCGACAGCAGAAACGGGCGACAACAGCCGACAATCAGGCGGAACGGCTTTTGCCCCGCGCGATGATCCGGATTCACCCATGAACCCTGTCGCCGAAGTGTTGCCCGACGTCTATTCGGTGGACGAAGTCGCCCGGGTGGCCGGGGTCTCGCGCGGGCACGTGACGGGAATCGTCAAAGAAGGGGTGGTCCGAGCGATCGACGGCCGGTATCTGAGCGCGGCTCAGGCGGTCCGTGCGGTGAGGCACCTTTCGGGCGCCGCGGTTCAGCACCATGCACTGTTCGCCGACACCGGCGGATTCGACCGGCGGCCGGCGCTGCCGATAGCGCTGTCCGGCACGTTACACGTCCTGATCGCGCTGACCGTCCTGCTGGTGACGACGATGGGGTTAGCGAGGCCGGGAGCGGTGACGACCCCGTCCAGAAGCGAGATGCGCCTGGTCTTCCTCGCGCTCCCTGGTCCTGGTGGGGGCGGGGGCGGAGGCGGCCGGAAGGAGCCGACGCCGGCACCCGCCGCCGAGCGAAAAGGCGTCAAGACGCTGAGAAGCCCGCTACCGGTGCGGCGGCCGCCCCCGCCTCGCGACCCTCCTCCGGTCGTCCGCGCGAGCAAGCCACCGCCCCTGGTGGCCGAACCGCTGCCACCGCTGATCGCTCCGGTGGTTCCGGTCGCCGCCGACACCCGCGATCGCGTGGGCGTGACCACCCAGCTGCCACCGCAGCCGGACAGCCACGGAACGGGAACGGGCGGCGGCGCGGGCACGGGTCAGGGAACGGGCATCGGCGAAGGAAAAGGGCCTGGCGTTGGAGACGGATCTGGCGGTGGGACAGGCGGCGGCCCGTATCGAGCCGGAAGCGGCATCGATCCTCCCTCGGTCCTGCGCGAGGTGAAGCCGGATTACACGGAGGACGGCCGGCGGCGCAATCTCGAAGGGGACGTGGTCCTCGAGATCGTCGTTCGCCGCGACGGCAGCGTCGGCGACGTGCATCTCCTGCAGGGACTGGGCGGGGGCCTCGATCAGCGAGCCGTCGACGCCGTGCGCCAGTGGCGCTTCTCACCCGCGCACCGCCAGGGGGTGCCGGTCGACGTGATCGTCGAGGTCGCCGTGGAGTTCAAGCTGCGGTAACGAGGGTCCAGGACCGAGGGTCGAGGACCGATGGCGGAAGACGAACAACGGAAGACGGAAGACCGGGCACCTGAATTATGGATTCCACCTTAGTCGCCGCAACTCTGGTTTCGCTCGGGATGGCGCTCGCCTTGAGCGTTGTCGTCTGGCGACTGCTGAAAGACGAGCGGCGCCGATCGAACGCGCGTGTCGCGGCGCTCGCGGAGCTGGCGGCGCGGCCGGACGCCGCAATCCGCGCCCGACCGAGCGCGAAGCCCGTGACGAGCGTCGATCCCCGGCGTCGCGAGCTGCGACCGCTCCCGACGGATCTGCCGTTGCGCGAAGCCAGCTCACCCCCACAGGTCTCGACGCCGATCGCGAGCGCCCCACTCTTCGCGCCGCCGCAGCGGGCGTCGGCCTGGCATCGACGCATCGCCGTCATGGCTGCCCTGGCGCTCCTGGGCGCGTCGGGCGTCTTCCTCGCGCTCACAGTCAAGGCGCGGCAACAGATGACGTCGCCGCCAGGGGTGCTCGCGTCCGCCTCCGGCAGCCCGTCGCTCGAGCTGTTGTCGTTGCGTGACGCGCGCGATGCGAACACACTTACTATCACGGGGCTGGTAGAGAATCCGCGCGGCGGGACCAGGCTGACGCGCGTGTCTGTGACGGCGTTCGCCTTCGATCAGCGCGGCGCGTTTCTCGCCAGCGGCAACGCGCTGCTCGACGTCACCTCGCTGTCGCCCGGCGACGAATCTCCGTTCGTGGTCTCGGTTCCGCTGCCAACGTCGGGCGCGCTTGCCAGGTATCGGGTCAGTTTCCGCGGAGAGGATGGCCGCGTCATCTCGCACATCGACAAGCGGCAGCAAGGTGGAGTGGTCGCCGACGCGCGACCGTTGCCCACGCCAGGACTGTGAAGTTGGACCCTCACGCCGGAATGGGGTACGTCATGACCAGACTCTCCCGAGCTTCGTTCGCCGCCATGCTCGTCGCTGCCGGCGCGATCGTCGGCGCCCAGCAGCCGCCAAGCGGGCAGACGACGCAGGACGGCAAGGACTCGCAGGCGTTCCGGTTTCGAACCGGCGTCGAGCTCGTCAACGTGACGGCAACCGTCACCGACGCGTCGGGTCGCTTCGTGCCGGGTCTGACCAAGGACGACTTCCGCGTCTACGACGACGAGGTCGCTCAGCCGATTTCGCATTTCAGCAGCGAGCGGGTGCCGGTCAGCCTCGGCATCGTCCTCGATACGAGCGGCAGCATGAGCGGTGAGAAGATTCACGCCGCGCGCGAGGCGCTCAATCGTTTCCTCTTCCAGCTGCTCGACCCGCAGGATGAGGTGTTCCTCTATCGGTTCGACAACGCACCGGAACTGGTCGAAGGCTGGACCACCGACAAACAGCGAATCAGCGACTCGCTCGGGCGCATCCAGCCGCGCGGCGGGACGGCGCTCTACGACACCGTGGCCGAAGCCGTGCGCATGGCGCAGCAGGGCCGCAACCGTAAGAAGGCGGTGGTGATCATCTCCGACGGCAACGACACGAGCAGCCGCAGCGATATCTATTCCGTCAAGCAACTGATTCGGCAGACCGAGGTTCTGGTCTATGCCGTCGGCATCGATGGGCCCGCGGAACCGATGCTGGTCAGCAATCAGTATCCGCCGCGGCAGCCGCCGCGCTCGCCGATTCCCCTGCCGTTTCCGGTGCCCGGCGGCCGGCGCCCGCCGCCACCCCCGCCGCAGCCTCCACAGGGGCCGAGCGGAAATAATCCACGGTGGCGACCGCCGTCCGATGATCGCGTGAACGTGGCGGCGCTGCGTGACATCACCGACGACAGCGGGGGACGAACCGAAATCATCCGCTACCCGCGCGATCTCGATCCGGCGACCGCCGGCATCGCCGACGAGTTGAGCCGGCAGTACTACATGGGATATGCGGCGCCGGGAGAAAAGGACGGGCGCTGGCACACCATCCGCGTGGAAGTGCGGCAGACCGCGTACCACGTGCGCGCGCGACGAGGCTACGTCGCAGCCAGATGACGCGGTGAGACTATGATGCTGGCGTGATTCTGCTCGTCGCGATCGCGCTCAGCCTCGTCGGCAGCCTGGCGGGGTTGCTGGTAGCGTCCACCTTCCTGCTGCTCGGCGAAACGCTTCGTCTCCGTCTCGTACCGTGGCTGGTCAGCTACGCGGTGGGCACGCTGGTCGGAGTGGCGCTGCTGGCGCTCGTCCCGGAATCGCTGACGCAGCTCTCGCCGCGCGTCGCGATGCTGACGCTCGCGGCCGGAATCCTCAGCTTCTTTCTGCTCGAGAAAGCGGTCATCTGGCGGCACTGCCACGACGAAGAACACTGCCACGTCCACAGCACCGCAGCCTCGCTGGTGATCGTCGGTGATGCGTTCCACACCTTCGTGGACGGCGCGCTCATTGCCGCCGCGGTGCTCACCTCCGTCCCGCTGGGCATCACGACGGCGATCGCCGTGGCCGCGCACGAGATTCCGCAGGAGGTCGGAGACGTCGCCATCCTCCTGCGCGCCGGTTACTCGCGCGGGCGCGCGTTTCTGCTCAACCTGTTTGCCGCAGGCGGCGGCGTTGTCGGAGCGGCCGCCATGGTCATGGCAGCGCAAGCCGTCCCGCGTCTGCTGCCCTTCGTGCTCGCCTTCGCCGCCGGAAATTTTCTCTACGTCGCGATGGCCGATCTGATTCCTGGTCTGCACCGCGATGGCGACTCGATGGGAGGGTTCCGGCAGATGCTGCTCATCGGCGCCGGTATCGTCACAATCTCGCTTCTTTGATGTGGAGAGCGCGCCGGAGCTGAAAGAAGAGAGAGATCTCGACCTCGGCCGGCTTCGCATCGTCACTCCCGCGGTGACGCCTGACCTCGGTCCACCGCCAAAAACCGGCTATTTTCCCACAAACGTGCTGGCACCCCTCTTGCCGATACCTCTACTGGAGGTTAGCCCCATGAAGGCCCCATATATTTCCATGGCCGCGCTGCTGGCGACGCTCGTCGCTGTGGCCCCGGCGGCCGCGCAAGAGGATCGCCGTGACGTGCAGCTCGCAGACCGAATCTCGTCTGCGATTACGCAATACACCCGCTATACCGTGTTCGACGATCTCGGCGGCACGGTCGACAATGGCGTCGTCACATTGACCGGCAAGGTCACCATGCCGTACAAACGCGACGACATTGAGAAGAGAATTGCAAGAATCGATGGCGTGAAGACCGTGAAGAACGAGATCAGCGTACTGCCGGTCTCGATTTACGACGACCAGCTGCGGTCGCGGATCGCCCGTGCGATTTATGGCAACCCGTCGTTCTGGACGTATGCGACGATGGCCAACCCGCCGATTCACATCATCGTCGAGAACGGGCGCGTGACGTTGACCGGCGTGGTCCTGAGCCAGGTTGACAAACTGCTGGCGCAGTCGCTGGCGACCGGCCGGGGCGAGATGGGCGTGACCAACGCGCTCAAGACCGAGATGTAAACGGCGTCCGGTCGCGGGTCGTCACACCGGATGCGTGTGGTCGACCCGCGGCCGGCGATCGGGCATCGCCGCGCGAGGCGGCGACTAGAAGTTTATGGCGATGCTTCAGCGACTGACCCTCCTTGCTTCACTGCTGAGCGTGACGATCACGGCGGCAGTAGCCCAGACGCAGCAGCAACCAGCGCAGGCTCCCGGCCGCGGGCAGGGGCAGAATCCCCCTCGCGATGCGGCGGCGACCCCTGACGGTTCCGGATCGCTGTCCGGACGGGTGCTGACCGCCGACACCGGGCGACCGGTCAAGCGCGCGCGCGTCCAGGTGTCGGCTGGCGGCCGGCAATCGCGGGTCGCGACGACCGACGACCAGGGACGATTCCAGACCAGCGGCCTCTCCGCCGGGGCGTATACCGTGACCGCATCGAAGAGCGGATTCGTGGACGCGGTCTTCGGCCAGCGCCGGCCGCTGCAACCGGGCACGCCAGTGGAACTCGCGGATGGACAGGCGATCACGAGCGTCGATCTGCGGTTGATTAGAGGCGGCGTGATCACGGGTCACGTGATGGACGAGGACGGCGAGCCGCTGACCCGCGCGATGGTCACGGTCGAACGCTACCAGTACGTTCGCGGCGAGCGCCAACTAGTACCTGCCGGCGGCGATCCGTCAGACGATCGCGGACAGTATCGCGTGTTCGGTCTGCCGCCCGGCGACTACTACGTCAGCGCCACAACCAGCGGTCTCGCGCAGACGCTCGGCCGGGGCCTGCAGCAACTCGCCAACGGCGGACCAGCTGGACGGGGCGGCCGAGGCGGATTCTTCGGCGGCCCGCCAAGCCCCGACGAGGCCGAGACGGTCGGCTATGCGCCAACTTACTATCCAGGGACGGTCACCGCCGCCGAAGCGATGAAGCTGACGGTCGGTCCGGGGCAGGAGATCGCCGGAATCGATTTCCAGGTGCAGCTCGTCGCCATGGCCACCGTGCGCGGCTTCGTCATGAACGCCGACAGCCCGGTGTCGGTGCTGCTCGCGCCACAGGAAGCCGGTGGCGTCCGGCGCGGCCAGGTCTTGCGCGCCGGCACACAGGCTGACGGCAGCTTCACGATTACCAATGTGCCGCCCGGGCACTTCACCGCGATCGCGCGGTCGGGTGGCCGCGGAGGGACCGATAAGATCGGCAGCCAGCAGGTGAACGTGACCGGCGAGAACCTGAGCGGCGTCACGATCGCTCTGCAACCGGGAGTCTCGCTCTCAGGCTACATCACGGTGGAATCCGCCGGCACGCCGGCGCCGGCCGACTACTCGACGTTCCGCGTGGACGCTCCTGAAGTGGCGCCGCTGCCTTCTGCCGGTGGTCCAGGCGGTGGCGGGAACACGAGCGTGCGCGCCGAGAAGAATGGCCGGTTCGAAATCGCCAACCTCTTTCCGGGCCAGCACTACGTGCGCATCTCGGGTCAGGGTCCGTGGACGTTGAAGTCGGTCAGCATCACAGGGCGGGACGCCACCGATCAGCCGATTGAGCTGCGCCCCGGCCAGAACCTGGACAACGTCACCATCGTGCTGAGCGATCGGTCGACCGAGATCGCCGGCACCGTGCGCGACGGCACCGGCAAACCGCTGGGGGGTCTGACGGTGATCGCCTTCTCCAGCGACGAACAGTACCTGGCGCCCCCAATCCCGTCAGATCCAGGCCGTGCGGACGGATCAGAGCGGAGCCTACCGCCTGAGGAATCTTCCCGCGGGTGACTACGATCTTGCCGTCGTTGAGGAGGTCGAGCAGGGCGAGTGGTTCGATCCGTCGTACCTGCAGCAGATCCGCTCCGGCGCCAAACGCCTCTCGCTGGCGGAGGGTGAAACGAAAACTCAGGATCTCAAAGGCTCTAGCTGACGCGAACGTCCGACTCCTCAGCCTTCCGGCCCTTCCTGATCGTCAGCCAGATGAGAAGTCCCAGCACCGCGACCGCGGCGAGAAACGCCACGCCGAACAGATAGAGCGTTCGGTACAGAATCGACTCGCTGTCCATCCGGACTTCCAGCCGCATGGGTGTCCCCTGGAGGCGATCCGACAGGCGCTGTTCCCAGGTGAGGATGTTGCCGCGCTGGACAGCGCGCGGCTCGTTCGAGTCGATGTCGCGCGCGTTGTGATAGCGGATGTGGCTGGGCAGATGAAGGCGGAATGCGACCAGCTCGTTGCCGTCCAGCATCGGACTCTCGAGCGCGCCGCCCTTGAACGCCGACGCGCCGACGTTCTGAACGAACACGTGGTGGCCATCAGCGGCGTGCAGATCGTAAGTCGCCCACGAAAAGGCCGCCGCCTTCGGCAACAGCTCGATCTTCGGTATTCGCAGGCGAACCCCGACGAAGCGGCGTCCCGATCGCGTCCACTGCGCGACACGCGTGACCTCCGCATACGGCGAGGTGTAGGCTTCGCGGACGTGCGCGCCGAGCAGGTCGGCACGCGAGCGCGGATTGGTGTCGAGGGGAAAACCGCGCAGCGCGACCAGTGCGGGAATCGACGCGTTGACCACCAGCGTCGCCGAGCCGTCGAGGCTCAGCGTCAGATCTTCTTCGTACTCGTACTGCGGGCCGAGGACGCTGTTGCGGCCGTCGCAGCCACTCGTCGCAGCCGCCATGAGGGCGGTCAGCAGGGCCGCACGCAACCGGAGACGCATCACCCGAATGATATACTGAAGTTTTCCCGCCCGATGCCCACGCCGCCGCGTCTGTACCTGATCGACGGCAGCTCGCAAATGTATCGCGCCTACCACGCGATCCGCGGGCTGACCGGACCCGATGGCAAGTCGACCAATGCCGTGTATGGCTTCGTCACGATGCTGCGGAAGCTGATCAACGATCATCAGCCGCAATACATCGTCGCCTCCTTCGACTTGCCTGGACCGACCTTTCGATCCGATCTCGCCACCGACTACAAAGCCAACCGCTCGCCGATGCCGGTCGACCTGGCGGAGCAGATCCCCTGGGTACACGAAGCCTGTGAAGCGATGGGCGTTCCGATCCTCACGTCGAAGCGCTACGAGGCGGACGACGTCATCGGCACGCTGGCGACGAAGGCTACCGCCGCCGGCTTCGAAGCGGCGATCGTCACCGGCGACAAAGACTTCTTTCAGCTGGTCGACGGCGGCATCAAGGTCTACAACCCGAAGGACGAAGGAACCTGGTACGACCCGGACGGTGTTCGCGAGAAGTTCGGTGTCACGCCCGAGCAGGTGGTCGACGTCCTCGCGCTGATGGGCGATTCGATCGACAACATCAAAGGGGTGCCCGGGATCGGCGAGAAGGGAGCGCGCGACCTGATTGCCACCTACGGCACGCTCGAGTCGCTGTTGGCGCATGCCGCGGAGGTGTCGAACAAGCGATACCGCGAAGGCCTGCTCGGCAACGCCGAGTCCGCCAGGCAGAGCCGCGAGCTGGCGCGGATTCGCACCGACGTGCCGGTCGATTTCGAGCCCGAGGCAATGCGCTACCGCGGCAGCTCACAGCAACGCTGCTTCGAGCTGTTCTCGCGCCTGGGCTTCCGGTCGCTGGTCATGGAGTTCGCCCCGACCGCCCATACAGTCGGCAAGGACTATCTCGTCGTCAACTCGCTGGAGGGAGTGCGAACGCTGGCCGAAGAGCTTCGCGCGGCGGGCCGGTTCGGCCTCCGCGTGCTGCCATCCGCTCCTTCGGCGATGCTGGGATCGATCGTCGGCCTGTCGTTCTCGACCAGGCCGCGCCAGGCGCACTACGTGCCCTTTGCCGGCAGCGGCCTCGGGTTCGACGGCGCGTTGGACGGCGCAGCAGCGCTGGAGATTCTTCGACCCGTCCTCGAGGACGAAGGCATCCGGAAGGTCGGCCACGACCTGAAGTTCGACGCGCTGATGCTCGAGCGGCACGGCCTCGTCCTGCGCGGGCTCGAAACTGACACCATGCTCGCCAGCTATCTGATCGACGCCACTCGATCCGAGCATCGGCTCGAAGATCTCGCGCTCGAGCACACGGGGTACAAGGCCCTGACCGACGAGGACGTCTGCGGGCGCGGCGCCAAGGCGCTTTCGTTCTCGCAGATTCCGGTCGAAGCGGCGCTCGACTACGCCGGTGAGCGGGCCGACCTGGCACTGCAGCTGGCGGCGCCGCTGCGCGCGCTGCTGGTCAAGGAGGAGCTCGAGATGCTCTACCAGCAGCTCGAGCATCCCCTCATTCCGGTGTTGATGGCGATCGAGCGCGCCGGGGTCAGAATCGACGGCCCGGCGCTGGCGTCGCAGTCGCAGAATATCGACGAAGAGCTGAACCGCCTGGCCCGCCGCGTCTACGAGCTGTCCGGCGAGGAATTCAACATCAACTCGCCGAAGAAGCTGGGCGAGATCCTCTTCGACAAGCTCTCGCTCAAGACCGAGACACTTCGACGGACGTCGAAGACCAAGGCGCACTCGACGGCGTTCGAAGTGCTCGAGGAGCTGGCGCTGGCGCACGAGATGCCGCGACTGGTCCTCGAGTGGCGTGCGCTGATGAAGCTGAAGGGAACCTACATCGACGCCCTGCCGCAGCTCGTCAACCCGACGACCGGTCGGGTGCACACCTGCTTCAACCAGGCGGTCGCCGCCACCGGCCGGCTGAGCAGCAGCGACCCCAACCTGCAGAACATCCCCATTCGCACAGAGCTGGGGAGGGAAATCCGGAGAGCGTTCGTCGCCGACCCTGGCCACGTGCTGATCTCGGTGGACTATTCCCAGATCGAGCTGCGCGTCCTGGCGCACATGTCAGGCGACGAGGCGCTGATCGAGGCGTTCACGCGCAACGAAGACATTCACGATCGCACGGCATTGAAAGTCTTCGGGCCCAACAGCGGACTCGATCCGCACGAGCTCAGGCGGCGGGCGAAGATCATCAACTATGCGCTGCTCTATGGAAAGCAGGCGTTCACGCTGGCCAAGGACATCGGCGTTTCGCGCCAGGAGGCGCAGGACTTCATCGACGCGTACTTCGCCGGGTTCCCGTCGGTCCGCGCGTTCATCGAATCCATCCTGCAATCCGCACGCGACACCGGCGTCGTCAAGACGATGTTCGGCCGGCGACGGCTCGTGCCGGATATCAACAACAAGAACGGACAAGTGCGCGGAGCGGCCGAGCGGGTGGCCGTGAACCTGCCGATTCAGGGGACCGCGGCCGACATCCTCAAGCGGGCGATGATCGACGTCCATCTGGCGCTGCCGAAACTTTCGGGGGGACGGGCCCGGATGATCCTGACCGTCCACGACGAGCTGCTGTTCGAAGCGCCGCGCGAGATGGCCGAGGCGGTGGCGGAGGGAATGCGCGATCTGATGCAGACGGCCGTCACGCTGACCGTGCCGCTGACGGTCGACGTCGGAATCGGCGAGAACTGGAAAGAGGCGAAAGGCTGACCTACTGCCGGTTCCAGCTCGATTTGAATTCCTCCCATTCACTCATCATCGTCGCCATCGCCTGCCGGCGGTCATGCGTGGTCAGGCGCGACGCGCGATCGGGAATCAGCGCCTGCGTCACCAGCCGATCGAGGTCAGCGCGTAGAGCAGCACCGCGGTCGGGGGCGAGCACGGCGCGCACCCATGCCGCCGCGGCCGCCGCCCACGAGCGATCGAGATCTCCCGCGCCGCGAGTGGCGGCGACCAGCCAGTACGACGCCGCCGTCGAGGAAGGATCCTGCCGGGTCTCGTCCTCCATCCGATGGATGATGCGCGCGTACACGGTGTCGCGATCTTCAGGCAGTTGCCGCTGCGCATAGCGATCGAGCGCGGAGGCCCACCAGTCGAGGGCCCGCTGATGTCCGTCGGCTCCGAGGAGCGTCGAGGAGTCGAGGACCGAGTCGAGCAGTTCCGCCGCCGCGCCAAAGCGATCGTCGAAATAGAGAACCTCGGCGAGACCCACCTGTAACTCGACCCGTTCGCGGGTGTCGAGCGACCGCGCGTCGAGATTGCGAAACGCGGTCCGCGCCTCCTGCAGATCAGCCCGCTCGGCCGTCTGGCGGTAGCGCTCGAGCCGAATCCTGCCAATCACCAGCCGCGCTGCCGAGATCGTGGCCGGATTGTCTTCCGCTTCCTTCGCCGCCTCGAGCGCACGGTCGTATTGACCGAGGTTGTACAGCTTGCGCGCGTTGGCCAGCGAATCCACGGCCGCGGCCGCCGGCACTGCGGCCCAGAGCATCAGCGCCGCGAAGAGAACGCGAACTCCCATCGTGCGATGGTAGCATACGGTCGTGTCTGCCATAAATATCTGCATTAATTGGACTTATCGCCTGCATCCGGCGACGTGATGCTATACTGTTGGTGATGGTGGATCCGACCATCGTTCCTCGATCCGAGCACGCGGTGTCGCGGCGCGAGATCGATTCCGACGCCCTCAAAGTTCTCTACCGGTTGCACGAGCATCAATACGTCGCGTATCTGGTGGGCGGGAGTGTGCGCGATCTCCTGCTCGGTCGGCGACCCAAGGATTTCGACATCGGCACGTCGGCGCATCCGCACCAGGTCAAGAAGCTGTTCCGCAACTGCTGGATCATCGGCCGGCGGTTTCGGCTCGCTCATGTGAAGTTTGGACCCAAGACCATCGAGGTTGCCACATTTCGACGACAGGTCGATCCCTCGGAGGTGCCGCCCGGTGTCGACGAACTGATCGAGGCCGCACCGGAACGGGTCGCCGATCCGCCGGATTCACGCACCGAGCAGACGCTGTCGGAAGGCACCCACCTGGCCAGGCGACGCGCCCACGATCGCATGATCCACCGCGACAACACGTTCGGCACGCCGGAGGAAGATGCCTTCCGGCGTGATTTCACCATCAACGCGCTCTTCTACGACATCGGCACTTATTCGATCATCGACTACGTCAACGGTCTCGAAGATCTTCGGGGTCGAGTGATTCGTTCGATCGGCGATCCCGAGGTCAGGTTCCTCGAGGACCCGGTGCGCATGCTGCGCGCGGTCGTCCTCTCGGCGCGGCTCGATTTCGACATCGATCCGCCTGTCGTCGAGGCGATCGAGACGCACCGCCACGAGATCGCCCGCAGCGCGCCACCACGCCTGCTCGAGGAGTATTTCAAGATTCTGCGCTCGGGCTCGGCGGAGAAGAGCCTCGGTAAGCTGAAACAGACCAAGCTGCTGCACGCCATCACGCCGGAGCTCGATCGGGCGTCGGGCACGCTCTGGGAGTCGATGGCGCGGCTCGATCGCTACCGCGCCCGTTTCGCCTCTGCGCCCGACAGCATGTCCAACGCCATCATCGTCGGCTCGCTGCTGGTGCCGCTCGGTCTGGCGGGGCGGCAGCAACGGTTCTCGGCCGATGCCCTGGAGCGGCGTGTGGAGCTGGGCATGCTGCAGATGCCCCGACGCGATATCGAGCACCTGCACCAGATTCTCGCGCTGCAACCGCGACTGCTCGACGTGCGCGTGCCATTCCGGGCGCAGCGCGCTCTCCTGCACCGCCATTCGATCAACGACGCGTTGACCTGGCTCGAGATTCACGGCGATCGGCCGGAGGTCGTCGCGCACTGGCGGGCGCTGCAGAGCGAGCCGCAGACGGCGGAAGATCCCGCGGCCCCATACGCGCACCCTCGCCCGCGACGCCGCCGTCGGCGACGCCGGCGGGTTCCCCAGGTATCGCCGCAGGAATGACGCAAAGGGGACAACCCCTTTTCTTGCTAGAACCTGAAATTGAGGCCCACTCGACCGATTCGCGGCTGCCCAACGGTGCGGATGGGTGTCCGCCCGGTGTCGAGATCCTCGTTGAACGCATTCTCGATCGCGCCGAACACCTCAACTCCCTTCGCAACACGCCAGGCGCCACGGGCGTCGGCGAGAGATCCGTGCTGCAGCAGGAAATCGTTGCGGTCATCGTCGAACTGTTGGCCGATGACCCGGAAATCGAACGCGCCGGCAAACCGCCCGGCGTCGGCTCGCAGGCCGATCGCTCCCTGGACGTGCGGCACCTGCGGCACCTGCTTGCCATCGAGCTCGCCTGAGGTCATCGTCGAGTTGTTGAGGGCCCACGAGGTCGTCAGGCTGAAGATGCGCGTGACCCGCGCCTCGAGCTCCAGCTCCGAGCCGATGGCGCGGACGTCGCCGTTGGTGCGCACGCGCGTAATCAGTGCCGGCGTGGAGGTCAGCGTGCGGTTGTAGATCGCGCCGTCGAGGCGCGTCGCATAGAAGATCGCCCGCGCCGACCACCGTCCCTGCCGCACCGTGTAAGCCACTTCCGGCCCCCACGACTTTTCCGGCCCGAGATTGGCGTTGGCCTGTGTCAACGTATTGCCGACCCTGAACGATCGGTACAGCTCGTTGATCGTGGGAACCCGAAAGCCGGTAAGCCAGGTTACGCGCAGCGTCTGATCGGGGGTGAATCTGAACGACGCGCCGATTCGAGGCGCGACGAAATTCTGGCCGTGGTCATCGTCGGCGATGCCGAGATTGTCCGTGTTCGAATGCTCGACCCGCAGCCCGCCGTCGATCGTGACGGAGGAAGAGAGCTCGAACCGGCCCTGGAAGGTTACCCCGAAACTGTTCTGGCGCGCGCGGGTGCGATTGAGCGGCCCGAGCACGCCGGCGAAGGAAAAGGCCTGTTCGTCGAGCGTCGCCCGTGAGCTCCGCGCCGATCCCGAGACCATACCGGTGAACTGCCCCGCCTCGCGAATCCAGTCGGCGGAGAACCCTTGGCCGCCCGGCTGCACCCACTGCAGGCTGGTGAGGCGTTCACCCGATCGATCCGCTCCGAGGATGGCCGAGAACGTCTGGCGATAGTTTCCGCGACTCAGATCGGCCGCCGCCTCCCACGCGCCGCCGCCGACAAGGCCATGCGCGGTCGCCGCGCCCCAGCGACTGATCGTGGCGTTGATCTGGGCTGGTGTCCCGTTGTTCCGGTTTTCCGTGAAGTAGCCACCGCGAACGCCGACCTCGGTCGATCCAAACGTGCCCAACACCCATCCGGCCGTCGAGTTCGATCGCGAATCGGCCGGGATGTCGATCGAACCGCGTGACTCGGGCGCCACGACGATGTAGCCGTCGGTCGTGCCCGCTTCGGCGGCAATGCCCGTAGTCCATACTCCGCGCGAGACGCCGGCGTAGGCCGACGCTCTGGCGGTACCCTCGCCGCCGCCGTCGAGCCGAACTTCGACGCCGGGGCTGGTCCGGCTGTTCAGGCGAATCACGCCGCCGAGCGCGTCATTCCCGTGCAGATCGCTCGAGCCGCCCCTGATCACGTCGACGCGCTGCAACGCCGCGACGGGGACGCGATCCCAATAGACCCAGGCGCCGAACGGATCGTTCAACGGCACGCCGTCCGCGAGCACGAGCGTCCGGCTCGCGCCCGACGCCGACATGCCCCTCATCGTCACGCCCTGCGTCGTCGGATTGGCGACGCGGGACGAGGTGCGCCGGAACAGGCTGAAGCCGGGCACCGACCGCAGCTGATCGTCGAGCATCATCGACGGTGACATCCGCATGGCCGGCGCGTCGAGCGACGTGGCGCTCGACGCGACAGCCAGTCGGGTAGGAGCGTCCGCGGTCACCGTGACCCGCTCGGTAATGCCGACCGGATGCAGCTCGACGCGAATCGGCGCCGCCGGGAGCGTGACCTGACGCTCGTCGGCGGCAAAGCCCGGCGCCGCGATCCGCAGCGTGACGCGGGCCGGTGAGCCGCTCACCGCCAGAGACCACGACCCATCGTCTCCACTGGTCGTCGTGGTCGTTCCGGCGTCGCTCGACGTCTCGACGACGGCGCCGCGGACAGCCGCGCCCGCGGCGTCGGTAACCACGCCGGTCAAGGTGGCGGGTGGCTGGGTGCTCACTGCCACCCAGAGCACGAAGGCCGCGATCATTTGTCCGTTCCCCCGTTCTTCGTGGGGCTCGCCACGAATCGATACCCGACGCCGCGCACCGTCAGCAGATGCTGCGGCCGCGCCGGCTCCGTCTCGAGGTATCGGCGCAGGCGTACCACGAAGTTGTCGATGGCCCGCGTGTCGGTGTCCTCGCGCAACTGCCACACGTGTTCGAGCATGGCCTTGCGCGACACCGCCTTGCCCTCGTGCTGGATCAGGTACTTGAGCAGGTTGGCTTCCATCAGCGTCAGCTTGAGCACGCGGTCGCCGACGGTCAGCTCCAGTGTGTCGAAATCTATCGTCCGCCCGCTGAAAGCATAGCGGTCGTGACGCTTGGCCTGGCTCCACGAGCTGCGACGCAGGAGGCTGCTGACCCGCGCCAGGAGTATCTCCAGCTCGGTGGGCTTGGGAAGATAGTCGTCCGCGCCCGCGCTGAACCCCTTCAACACGTCCTCGGGTCGTCCCCGGGCGGTCAGGATCAGGACTGGAACGTAGTGCTGTCGCTGGCGGAGCTCGGCGACGACGGCAAAGCCGTCGATTCCTGGGAGCATCACGTCCAGCACCACCAGATCATAGCGCGCCGCCGGGTCGAGCAGGGCCTGCAGCGCCAGTTCGCCGGTTTCGACGATCCGCGCGGCGTAGCCCTCCGCCTCGAGATTGAAGCGCAGGCCTTCGGCCAGATGCTGCTCATCTTCGACGATCAGGACGTGGTGCGCGCCGGCCATGGATTGCGCTCAGGCCGATGCCGGCGGCGCCGACGGGAGAAGGAGCGTGAAGGTGCTGCCGCGGCCGACGCCGGCACTCTCGGCGAACGCCCGCCCACCATGGCGGCGCGCCACCGAACGGACGATGAACAGGCCAAGACCGCTGCCCTTGGTTCGGACCGCGACGCTGGCCGGAATGCGGTAGAACCGGCGGAAGATCCGCTTCAACTCCGGCGCCGAAATCCCGACGCCTTGATCGGTGACCCGAACGGCGTAGCGCTGGTTGTCGACCTCGTCGAGAGTGACGCGGATGCGGATCTCACCGAGCGAGTATTTGACGGCGTTGTCGATGAGATTCGAGACGGCGGCCTTCAGCTCGTCGCCATCGCCGAGCACGATCGGGTCCGATTGCGTGTGAGCCACGAACTCGAGCGCCTCGGGACCGAGGTGGAAGCGGGTGCGGGCGAGCTCGACACATTCGCGCGCGATCTCCGCGAGGTTCAGCCGCACGCGGGCGATTCGCCGCAGTCGCGATCCCGTCGCGCCAGCGCGCAGCACCTGATCGATCGTGTGCAGCAGTCGGTCGCTGTCCTCGAGCATGATCCGATAGAACTCGCGGCGCTTTTCCTCGTCGAGCTCACGCGACTGCAGCGTCTGAAGATAGAGGCGAATCGAGGCGACCGGCGTCTTCAGCTCGTGCGTCACCGCGTTGATGAACGAGTCGTGCTGCTCGTTGCGTCGAATCTCGCGGACGAGAAAGATGGTGTTGAGAAAGATGCCGGCGATGATGACGAGGAAGAAGATCAGGCCGAGGACCGCCAGGACCCCTTCCTTCCAGTTGAGCACCAGCCAGCTGACGTTCAGCGTGACGGCGATCGTGACGAGACAGATCCCGAGGACGCTGAAGAAGATGACCGACCGGCGGCGGCCGCTGATCATGGTGCGATCTACGATAGATGGTTCGGGGCTCGGGGTTCAATGCTTCAAGCGCCGGACATGGCGGTCCCCGGGCCGCTACGTAGAAAAGGCCGGACGAAAGCCGGCCTTTTGCGATCGCCGGTCTCCCGGAGGGTCAGGCGGCTTCTTCCTGCGGAACCTGCCGGATCTTGGCCACCCTGAGATCGCTCACCACGCCGAGGCTGGCGAGCAGCTTGAGGGTGATCCACGAAATGTCGAACTCGTACCAGGCCAGGCCATGCCGCGCCGACACCGGGTGCGCGTGATGGTTGTTGTGCCAGCCCTCGCCGAAGGTCAGGAGCGCAACCCACCAGCTGTTTCGCGAATCGTCCCGGGTGTTGAAGCGACGCGACCCCCACATGTGGGTCGCGGAGTTGACCAGCCAGGTGGCGTGCAGCCCGAAGACGACGCGGAGGAAAATGGTCCAGTAAACCAGTTGCCAGCCGCCAATGGCGAGCATCGCAAATCCCAGCACCGTCAGCGGGACGTAGTGATAGGTGTTGAGCAGGCGATAGAACGGCTGCTTCGCGAGGTCGGGCGCGTACCTGGCCATCAGCTCGGTGTTGTTGTGATGCGTGTCGCCGAAGAGGATCCAGCCGGCGTGAGCCCAGAAACCACCGTCGCGCGGCGTGTGCGGATCGCCGTCCTGGTCCGAGTGCTGATGGTGGACGCGATGAGTCGCGACCCAGAACATCGGTCCCCCCTCGAGCGTCAGCGTCCCGCAAATTGCTAGGAAATACTCGAACGCCTTGGACGTCTTGTAGCCGCGATGGGTGTGCAGCCGGTGATAGCCCAGGCTGATCCCCAGGCCGACGGCGAGCCAGTGGAAAAAAACCGCCGCGAAGAATGCCGTCCAGCTGAAATGCAGCAGCGCCATCACGGCGCCCACGTGGAACAGGCCCATGATGACGGCAGTCAGCCAGTTGAGGGACGAATACGAATAAATAGGAAGAGCCTTGAGCTGTTTGAGCGGCTGTACGGTCACCGGATCTCCTGTCTCGGGAAACCTAAAAGTAACAGGGATCCGGTCGGCCGATTGTAAGAGTTGTGTAATGGTCTAAGTCGAGCCCGGTCACGAACTTCGGCGGGTAGTCCTCACCCGCGTTTTTGCTCGAATTCCTGCATGAACCCGACCAGGGCATCGACGCCGGCCTCGGGAAAGGCGTTATAGAGCGACGCGCGTATGCCCCCGACCGACCGGTGCCCCTTCAGGCCGTCCAGACCCGCCGCGGTCGCCTCCTTGGCGAAGGTCTTCTCGAGATCCTCGCTGGGGAGCCTGAACGTGATGTTCATCCGCGACCGGCTGTCCGCCTTGGCGTGGCCGCGGTAGAAGCCGCTCCGGTCGATCTCGGCGTACAGCTTCGCCGCCTTCCGGGCATTCTGCTTCTCGATTGCCGGCAGCCCGCCCTGCTTGATCAGCCACTTCATGACCAGCCGCATGACGTAGATCGCGAACACGGGCGGCGTGTTGTACATCGACTGATTCTCGACGTGCACGCTGTAATTCAGCATCGTCGCCAGCGTGGACGGCGAACGCTTGACCATGTCGTCGCGGATGATCACCACCGTGACCCCGGCCGGCGCCAGGTTCTTCTGTGCTCCGGCGTAAATCAACGCGTGTTTCGAGACGTCGATCGGGCGGCTGAACATGTCCGACGAGGTATCGGACACCAGCGGAACGGCGCCGACATCCGGCAGCCCGGAGAATTCGGTCCCGAAGATGGTGTTGTTCGATGTCATGTGCACGTAGGCCGCGCTCGAGTCGAGTGTGAGCTCGCTCTGGGTTGGCACCCGGCTGAAATTCTCCGCCTCGGTCGAGGCCGCGATTTTGACGCTGCCGACCCGCTTGGCTTCCTTGACCGCCTTCTGCGACCACGCGCCGGTGACGATGTAGTCCGCCGAACCGCCGGACGGTAGCAGGTTCATCGGGACCATCGAGAACTGCAGGCTGGCGCCGCCCTGCAGGAAGAGCACGCGATAGTTGTCCGGAATGCCGGCCAACGTGCGCATGTCGGCTTCGCAGCCCTGGATGATCTCGTCGAACGCCTTGGATCGGTGGCTAATCTCCAGCACCGACATCCCGACGCCGGGAAGCGCGAGCAGCTGCTCCTGCGCCTCCTCGAGTACCTCGACGGGCAGCACCGCGGGACCGGCGGAGAAATTGAAGATTCGTGTCGTTGTCGTAGGCATGAAAGGACCTCGGTTATGTATCGGTGTTCACGAAAAAATGGCAGCAATCGGAGTGCATATCGCCATGGTCAGAGCCGCAGCACCTGAGCATCGAGGATTTCCGGATGCGATCGGATTCGATCGCAGATCTCGGGCGTCGGCTCGCCATCGACATTGATGCGCGCGACCGCCGCTTCGGCTCCGTCGAACACGATGTTCTCGGTCTCCTGCACGTTCAGGTTGCCCTCTCGCAGATGATCGAACACGTGGGCCAACACTCCCGGGCGATCGCGATGTCTGACGACGAGCATGTGTGTGGCCGGCGTACGTCGCGCCAGGTTCACCACGTTCGGCACGCGCCCCGTCTCCTTGTAGGCCTTGACGATGCGGACGGTTTCGGCGGCGATGGCCTCTTGTGCCTGATCCGTGGAGGCGCCGATGTGGTGCGTGCCGTAGACACCAGGCAGACTCCCGAGCGGATCGCTGAACGGACCCGAAGCGCCGGCCGGCTCCTGGTTGTACACATCCAGCCCGACGCGGATGCCGCGGTCCCTCACCGCCGCCGAGAGCGCGACGGCGTCCACGACCTCCCCGCGCGACGTGTTCAATACGATCGAGCCGGGCTTCAGCTTCGTCAGGAGGCTGGCGTTCACCAGGTTGCGCGTATCGTTCGCCAGGGCCAGATGCACGCTGAGCACATCGGCACGCGACGCCACGTCTGCGGGCGTGGGCGCGACCTCGATTCGGACCATGTGGATCTCGCGCTCGAGCCCCAGCTCGGACGCTTCGGATTCGGTCAGCGGGCGATCCTGGCCGTCGAAGCGTCGACTCCACACCACGACGTTCAATCCGAACCCCGCGGCACGGCGGATCATTTCACGCCCGATATTGCCGATTCCCAGCAGCCCCAGCGTGCGGCCGTACACACCGCGCGCCTTCGAGTACTCCCCCTTGTTCCACATCCCGGCGCGCAGCTCGGCGACGTTGTCGGGAATGCGGCGATCGAGAGAGAGCAGCAAGCCGAACGCGAGCTCCGCGACGGCGATGGCGTTCTTGCCCGGACAGTTCGACACGTAGATACCGCGCGTGGAGGCGGCGGGCACGTCGATCGTGTTGTAGCCGGCGCCGGCGCGCACGACCAGGCTGAGATGGCCTGCATCGAGCATCGCCGCGGTGACCTTCGTGCCGCGCACGACCAGGACGTCCGCTTCGCTCGTCCGGATCGCATCCAGCAGCGCATCGTCCTTCAGGTCGGGCCCGTAGACCACGTCGCAGTCGATCGCGCGGAGCCCTTCGAGGCCGCTGGATTCGAAGTTGTCGGCGACGAGAACTTTCATAGCAGCGGTCAGACTACCCGTAGACGCTCAGATCAAGTGGACGAGCAGGCCGTCCCGTAATTTCGGCTCGAACCAGGTCGACTTGGGAGGCATGATCCCGCCCTCGTCGGCGATCGACATCAAGTCGTCGATCGTCACCGGGTGCAACGAGAACGCGACCGCCGCCTGCCCCGAGGTGACCGCTTTCTCGAGCGCCGCCGTGCCTCGACGTCCGCCCACGAAATCGATCCGCTTGTCGGAGCGGATGTCGCCAATCTTCAGGAGCGGCTCCAGGACATGATGCTGCAGCAGCGCAACGTCCAGGGAACTGGCGCTCGATGCATCCGCCGGAGCCAGTCCGGAGAGGTCGAGCGAGTGCCAGCGCCCCGCCAGGAACACCGAGACCTTGCCTTTGCCGGGCGGCGTCGCCTGGCCATCCCGTACCGGCATCTGAGCAGCCAGCCGCTCGAGAAACTGCTCCGGCGTCTGGCCGGCCAGATCCTTGACCGTCCGGTTGTAGGGAAGGATCTGCGCCTGGTTATCCGGAAATGCCACCGCGACGAACGAGTTGGCTTCGCCGTCGTCCCGCTGAAGCTTCGCTCGCGCGCGAAGCGCGCTCGCCGCCCGGTGATGCCCGTCGGCAATATACAGCGCCGGCACGACGGCGAAGGCAGCCATCAGCCCGGTGGTCTGTTCGGGCGTCGCCTTCCAGATAGTATGCCGAACGTCGTCCGACGCCTGGAAGTCGTAGAGAGGCGCGGCACCGGCGACTGCCTCAGTCAGACGATCGACCTCGCCGCTCGATCGATACGCCAGGAACACGACCCCGGTCTGGGCACGCAGCTCGACGATGTGGCGGGTGCGATCGTCTTCCTTGTCGCGCCGCGTGCGCTCGTGTTTCTTGATCAGATCGTGCTCGTATTCGTCGAGGGAGAAGCAGGCAGCAATGCCGGTCTGTTCGTGAGTGCCCATCCTCAGCCGATAGACGTAAATCGCCGGCTCGGCGTCGACGATCAGCGAGCCATTGGCGCGAAGGGCCTCGAGATTCGCTTTCGCGGTGGCGTAGACGATGTCCGCGTATGGATCGGTTGCCGGAGGCACGTCGATTTCCGATCGTGTGACGTGGAGGAAGCTGACCGGGTTGCCGGCGGCGAGCTGACGGGCCTCGTCCGCGCTGACGACGTCGTAGGGCACGGACGAAACCGCGGGCGCCTGCGCCGGCGCGGGCCGCAGGGCCCGGAAGGGTCGAATCACGGACATCCGAATATTGTAACTGTGACAGCTCTCGGCCGTCAGCGGGCGGGCACTGCGTCCGGCTTCGATGCCGGGGCGTCGGCAACGATCGCGCTCGACAGCTGTGCGAGGAGACGATCGCGCATGTCGCGGAAGCGTGGAAGCTCCGATCCGGGAATCGGCTCGCCGGGGGCCTGTTTCGAATGCGCCGCCAGCGGATTCACGAACGTTCCGTCGCGCTTGAGACGGTAATCGAGGTGCGGTCCGGTGGCGGCGCCGGTCGCCCCGACCCGGCCAATCACCTGTCCCTGATCGACGTGGGCCCCCGAGCGGATGCCCTTGGCGAAGGCGGACAGGTGCAAGTAGTAGGTCTCGATACCGCGCGCATGCTTCAGGTGCACGAGATTGCCACTGGCGCCGCTGTAGCCGGCTGAGACCACGGTGCCGCTCGCTACGGCGACGACCGACGAGCCGATTGGCGCTGCGTAGTCGACGCCGAGGTGTGGGCGCGAGACGTGATCGATCGGATGCATCCGATGCATCGAGAACCCCGAGGTGACCCGCGGCTCGAACTTGAGCGGAGATCGCAGCATGAATCGCTTCAACGAGCGGCCGGCGTCGTCGTAGAAGGAGGCCTTGCCCGCCGCCGCCGAATCTTCCCATCGGAACGCCTGATGCGAACGGCGATCGACCATGATCGACGCGCCGAGAATGGCGCCATAGCCTGAGAACTGGCCGTCGTGCGAGGTCTTCTCGAAGAGCACCCGGAAGCTGTCTCCGGGCTGCAGCTCGCTCTGGAAATCCACCTCGCCGGCAAAGATGTCCGCCAGCTCCATCGCCAGCTGCACCTGCTCGCCGCTGGCATCAATCGCCGCGATCAGCGACGGGTGGGCGGCATCGATGCGCGCATCGATGGCCACCACCTCGATGTGCTTGTCGTAGGCCAGCACCTGCGCTTCGAGCATTTCCGGATCCTCGTCGTCGCGGCCGAGGATGCGGAGGAAGCGATCGGCGTCGATCTGGTATTCGAACTCGCGCAGCACTCCATCGAACGATCGTACCAGCCGATACTCGCGGTCGGCGCGCAGCTGTCGCGGATTGAAGACCGTCAGCGTCGCCTCGACGGCGCGCAGGACGAACGGCTCCTGCAGGTGGTTGTCGCGCAGCAGGCGATCGAGCGTGGTATGCGCAGGCACGCGCGCGCGGATGGTCTCGAATTCGACGGCGAGCCTGATGTCGGACGCTTCGTGCCTGACCGGCTGAGGAACGTCGCGCCCACAGGAAACGGCGAGGACGCCGCAGAGGGCGACCGACGCAATCGAGCGAATTGCCGGCAATATACCTGGAGTTTAACGCCGGCGTCGCCGATCGCCAATCCAAATGGGACGGCCGGCGAACCGATACCGGCCCGGCTTACTGGCCCATGACCCAGACACCCCAGCCGCCGGCCCGGCGGCTGTGGAAAGCCACCCGTCGTCCGTCAGGGGACCAGGCATACTCCTCGGCCGCGGGATCGTCGATCACACGGCGCATCGATCCGTTGCGGACGTCGAGGAGCCAGGCGCCATCGCGATCGACCTGGAAGATGATGCGCCGACCGTCGGGCGACACCGCCGGTGAGCGCACGACTCGACCGTCAATCGGCGTGGGAAAGGTTTGGCGGGCGCCAGTCTCGAGGTCGATGACGACCAGTTCGCCCTCGTGACCATAGGCCAGCCGACGGCCGTCCGGGAACCATGATCCTCCCCAGGGCTGGCCGTCCTCATACGAGGTAATCCGGCGGAGCTGGCCGTCGTCCAGATCGGCGGTCCAGATATTCCACACGCGCGGCTTGTCGGATTCCGCCTTCACGAATGCCAGCTGATGGCCGTTCGGGGCCCAACTGGGAAGGGCCGCGAATCCGTCGCCGCTCATCCGTTTGACATGCTGGCCGTCAGCATCCGCGACGAACACGGCGCGCGTGCCCTCACGATCGGAGTCGAACGCGATCCGTGATCCGTCGGGAGACGGTCGGGCATGAAAATTCTGCGCGTTGTCGTCGATGATTCGCGTGATCTTCAGAATCGCCCCAGGCTGGGTCCGGTCGCCTGAGATCAGCGTGCTGCCGGTGCCGGCCTCGTCGTGGAAGAAGACCGCGGTACCGGTGTTCGAGAACGTCGGTGCAAACCCCGCAGGCTCGGCATCCACTCGGGCCGATCGGCCGGAAATCGTCGAGAGCGGGCCATCGTGCACCTTCTGTCGTGAGGCAATCAGCGAGGATCCACCTGGTTTCTGTGGGTCGGACGCCTGATGATCGGCGAGCGTGACCGCGGCAGGAGCCATGCTGATGGGCTCACTGCTCAGCGGGATCTGACTCGCCGTCGTCGGCTCTTGAGCGGGTAGCGAATGGCGGCCGGATAACCAGGCCGCCGGCGCGACGACGAGCGTGACGAGGGCGGCCGTGGCCAGTGCCCCTTTCAACCCACGCCTTGTGGATCGACGAACGGGGGCCGACGCGTCGACGGTGGGCGCCGGAGGAAACGACAGCGGAAAATCGGCGGCAACCTGCACCGTCTGCGGGCCGACGGGCACAAGCTCCTCGCCCGGCTCATCAGCCACCACGACCGCTGTGACAGCCGTCTGTTGTGTCTCCGCCGCAGCGTCGATCATCGGCTGCGCGACCTGCACGACGACGTGCTCGTCGAGACCTGCGGCGCGCGCGTAGCGCACGAGTTGGGTTCTGCCGTACAGACCGCCAGGCCAGTTTCTGAAGTAACCCCACTCGAGCTCGCGCAGCAATGCGGTCGGAATGCGCGTTCTGGCGGAAATCTCATCCAGCGACAGGCCGGTCGCGCGGCGCGCTCGCCGCACGTCCGAGATCGTCAACCGCAGAGTTGGCAGCGGTTCGACGTCAGCCGCTGGAGAAGGCTCCGGTTCGGAACCGCGTCGAGCCTCGACTGCGTCGCTTCCCAACTCGAAGAGCTCACGCGCGCGGACACGAAAGTCGGACAACGCGAAACGCTCGATCGCCGCGGCAAAGCCGGCGAGCGACTCGAAGGGTGGCAGATCCAACGATCCGAGCGCTCGGGCAACGGCGAGCCGGAGACCGCCAGGCGAGCGAAGCTCAGGCGGCGCCTCGAAACCAGGCAACAGATCGTCCAGCAGCTGGGCGGCAGCCTCAACTACTGGGCCATCCGCGTTGATGGGACCCTCGGCGACAACGCCGCCGTCCTCTGTGAATCGAATGACGTTCGCGGAAGGGATGCCCCTGAGGCGGCCCTGTTCATGCTGTCGGCAGATTTCAACGACGATCGCTGCTACTTCAGCTGGAACCAGACGAACGCCGGCAAGCTGTAGCTCGTTGAGCGAGACACGCGTCGGCATCGCGCCGACGCAGTGCGATTTTCCTGCCAAGTCCAAATTGAGAGGAAGCGGCCATGACGAGCGGTTCTGCTGGACCACCGTGTCTTACGGATGAGCGTTAAGGAGGGCAATACGTCGCGGAAGAGTACGCGGGCTAGGCCAGCAACTACACGGTCGTGAGGAATCGCCTACATTCCTCCCTGGCTGGAAGGTGGGACCATGTCCTTGAGGCGGAAATACGTCACGAGGTTGCCGTAATGCTCCCAGCTGTGCTGGGTGTTGAAGGCAAGAATCGCAAGACGCGGGCTCGGCCGCCCCATCAGGTCGGCTGACTCCCGTCCTGTCTGATCATCGAGCTTCTGGAACGCCGCATCGCAGTACGCAAACGACTCCTTGAGCACGGCCTGGATGTCGGCTTTCTTGCTCATCGTTTTCTCCGCGTTGCCGAACGACCGGGCCTTGTCGGCGGTCGCCAGGGCGCAGAAGCCGTAGCTGGCATCCGACACGTGAGCGATTAGCTCGCCGAAGCTGCGGATTTTCGGCGTTGGCTTGAACGAGTAGGCGTCCTCCGGCATCTGGTCGGCGGCTTTAGTCAGGTACACCTTGATTTGGTCCCACTGAACCTTCAGCGCATCCGTGTAGGTGCGATCCTGTGCCGACGCTGCCCGAGGCGCTGCCAGCATCATGAGTACTCCGAGAAGGGTCACGATTCGCTTCTTCATTGCTCTCTCCCGTCGATCCTCGGCCCTCGGACCTCGACCCTCGATCCTCGGCCCTTGAACTAACGGTACACGAAAAACCCGGGCACGGAGGCCCGGGTTGGAACTGATCGAGCGAGCAGCCGACGAGCTTACTCGGGCTTCGTGACATTGATCTGGATCAACTTGCGGAATTTCACGGGCTTCCCGCCGAGCGTCGCCGGCTGATACTTCCAGTCGCGGGCGGAAGTCATCAACAGGGTGTCGTACATCGGATGCACGGACACCCGGACGTTGATCGCGACTACGCGGCCGCGCTCGTCGATGACCAGGTCGAGGACGCCGCGATCACGAGCCTGTCGGGCGATCGCGGGCGGGATGCGCGGCACGTCCTGGCGCACCGGTACCGGTGCCGTCACCTCCGCATCATCGACCGAGTACACGTGGTTGGGATCGGGCTGCGGTACGGGCGGTGGCGCTGGCGGGACGACCACCTCCTTCTTTGGCTCGGGCGGCGGCGCCGACGAGGCCACGCTCAGATCGAGGAATCCGCTCGCGAGCGTGCGCAGATCGCTGAGCCGTCCACCCATGTCGGGATCGTCCAACAGCCCGATTACCTGCCGGAAGATCTGTTCGGACGAGGCGTAGTCCTTGCGATCGAACGACGCCTTGGCGACGGCGTAGCGCGTGGTCACGATTTCGGGCAACAGCCGTTTCCGAACGTCCGAGAAGGCGGCTCGAACGCGTGGAGACGCATCGCTCTCGTTCGGCTGATAACCCGGATCAGCTGTGACGACCGCCGCAATGGCGCTCTCGGCCTCAGGGCCGCGTCCCAGCGCCAGCAGACACAGCGATCGATATTGCTCGATCGACCGTCGGTCGCTGATGGAGTTGTTGCCAGAGTCGGTCGGCCGCATGTCGTTCAGGACGGCCAGGGCTTCGTCGTAGCGGGCGGACGCGTATAAGTCGCGTGCCGCGCCGAGAGGATCCTTGCCCGAGGTCACCTGGCCGAATGCAGCCGGGGCGAACGACGCGGCAAGCAGCAGCGGAACGATGACTCGGCGTGTTGATGTGGCCATGTGTGACCCCGTCTACTTCATGTCGACGCTGAGACGCACAGGGGCGCCCAGTGTTACGGAAACAGCCTGACGCTTCTCGCCAAGCTGCGGGTTGCGGAACACGACCTCGTGCGGGCCGATGGTGATGGGCAGGTTGCCGATGGGCGTTTCGCCGACGCGCCGGCCGTCGATGAAGACCTCGGCCCACGGCGATGCGTTGAGATTGATCGCCCCCTGCGGCATCTCGAGGCCGAGCGCCGCGACCTTGCCCGGCGGAACGACGACGACACGGTTGGCGCGGAAGCCAATCGTCTCGTTGACGATCTCGAGCTCGTGGCGGCCGGCCGTGAGCATGATCCGATCGGTGTCGGTGGTGCCGATCAGCCGTCCACCTTCTCGAATGTCCATCGCCACCGCCGATTTCACGGTCAGCCAGCCGGAGACCGGCCCGGCTGACGCGGTCGCCACCGGCGCCAGGACCGACGAGGTCACGCCTGCCTGGATGACGACATGCTGACGAACCGGTGCGCCGCCTTCCGCCTGCAGAACGACGTCATGCTCGCCGGGCGACAAGTCCGTGACGCTCACCGGCGCGACGCCGTGCGCCACGCCGTCGACCAACACCTTCGCCCCCGCCGGATCGGACTGAATCAGGAGACTGCCGGTAGACGGTGTTTCCGGCAGCTCGAGGTATTGCGACACCTCGGCGCCGGCCGTCACCGTGATCGGTACCACTCGCGGCACGCCGCGTCCGCGAAGCTCCAGGATGTGTGACCCCGGGCTCAGCGACAGGTGCGCGGGCGTATTGCCGCGCGACACGCCGTCGATGAAGACCCCGACACCCTGCGGGTTGGTCTGGACCGACAGCGATCCGGTGGCCGGCGCCGCCGGCTTCCGGTAGACCCGCGAGGCCAGCAGCACCCCTTCGCCAAGCGCAAGGAGAGCGAGTACGACAACGGCTGCGCGCCGCCACCCGGGCAGCTGGAGCTTGAATTTGGGCGCCCCTTTCTTCCACTTGCTGGCCTGGGGCTTGGGCGTCTGGACCACTTCACGCGAAAAGAGCGAGTCGAGCGCCTCGTTGTTCGCCGTCGTACCGGTGTCGAGGGGACCCAACAACTCGGTGATGTCGCGGCTCGGCGGCGCGGGCGCTGCCGGCGCAACGGAGTGAGAGACCGGGAGCAGCGACGACGCTGCGACTGGAGCAACGATCGGATCAGGCTTCGCAATCGGCGGAGGCGCAACTGGCGCGGCGGCGACCGGCGGCGGAACAAATGCTGGCGTCGGCGGAGGCGGCGCCGGCGTCACCGGCGGCAGAGCGTCGAAGAGTTGCGAGGCCAGGAACTCCTGCGTGTTGAACGTCGCCAGGTCGTCGGCGAACGGCTCGCTGGTCGGAGGCTGCGGCGCTTCCGGCACGACCGCGGCAGGCGGCGCCGATACCGGCGTGAACGCGACGCTCGGCGGCGGCACGGGCACGGGCGCGGGCGCCGGTTCGAGCAGGGACGCGATGTAGCGTGAGAGAAACGTCTCGAGCGCCACCGGTGCCGCAACAATGCCCGGTTCTTCCGCGAGGATGTCTTCGAGCGCAGCCTGCGCTTCGGTCGCCGAGGCGAAGCCGTGTCGGGCGTCGAGCTGCAGCGTCCGCACCAGCCAGCCTCGCAACGAGGATGGCAGCGGTTGCTCGTCGCCGTTGGCTGACTTCGCGCGGGCGTCATTGAGCAGGCCCGACACGCGGTGCGGGTACTCGTCGCTGCGCAGCGGTCGCCCGAGGATCAGTGCCAGCGACACCAGGCCGACCGCGGTGACGTCGGCGCGATGGTCGAAGCGGGGCGCCCCGGGGCTCGCCGGCAGCGCGACGCGCAGGTCCTGCCACAGCCGCTCGCGGTTGTACCCCAGCTGCTCGACCGCCGACCCGAGCACGTGTTCGGCGATGACCAGTCGGGCATGAGGGGTGACGATCAGCCGCTCCGGCGCGATCAAGCCGTGCGCAACGTCGCGAGCGTTCTCGTGGAGCAGCGCCACCGACGGCACCAGCTGACGAATCAGGCACAACGAGGCGCTGAGATCGAAATGGAGTCGCCGTTCGGCGGTAACACGCAGAATGTCCGAGAGCCGCGTGCCTTCGACGTGATCCGCAACGATCGCCAGGCCGCCGGGATGACGATCGACCCGCCTGACCCGCGCGTAGTAGGCGTGCCGGAAGTTCGCCAGCCGGGCGGCTCGCTCGCGCAACGCGAACTCGAACGATGGCACCGCCAGCAGCTGCGGGCGCAGGCGCAGGATCTGCAACAGATCGCCGCTCGCGGCGTCCACGGCCACGACGCGATCGCCGAGACCATCGGAGAAGAGCGGCGCTTCGGGGCGCTCGGAGGGCGCGGGGACGCTGGTCATAGGGTTGCGTGCGGCTTTCAGCTGACGGCAACTCGCGGTCAGCAAAGGGTTCGGCGACTCACCTCTATATGTGTGGTGCGCTCGCGAGCGCGAGTGCAACCACCAGACCGCAATGCTCTTGCCAAGCTGTGCGTCGTGAAAGCCCATACAGATCTGACATTTCCGGTGATATTTCCGCAAGCGCTCACAGTGCGCGCCTTTACAGCGCTGTCGCCGGAATTGCGATTCTGTGATCGCCGGGTTGCGCAGTTGGTGAACGCGCCGGTATGCTGGCCAGCCTGATATTGAGCCGGTGATGTCGCAGTTTTGCTCAGTCCTTCCCAGGAGCCGACGGACGCCGACGAGCCCGTCAACGAAGGCTTGAATCACGATCCG
This sequence comes from uncultured Acidobacteriota bacterium, assembly GCA_963771415.1. GTDB lineage: Bacteria > Acidobacteriota > Vicinamibacteria > Vicinamibacterales > 2-12-FULL-66-21 > CAWAZT01. Next base: position 577,274 of record CAVYTI010000004.1, read on the forward strand.
CACGCCGCGTCGCGACGCCTGCTCCGGCCCGCCGCGTACCTGCTCCTGGCCCTGGTCTGGGCGTGGCCGTTGCCGCTGCACTTCGGCAGCCGCCTGTCGCCCGATCCGGGCGATCCCCTGCTCGTCGCCTATCTCTTCTGGTGGAACGCGCACGCGGTCCCGTTCACCACCGCCTGGTGGAACGCCCCGTTCTTCTGGCCGATGACCGATGCGCTCGCACTCACCGAGCATTTCGCCGGACTGGCGCCGATCACAACGCCCGTGCAGCTGCTCGGCGGCTCGCCGGTCGTCGCCTACAACATCATCCTGATTGGATCGACGTGGTGGAGCGGCCTGGCAACCGACGCGCTGGTTCGCCGGCTCACCGGCAATCCGGTGGCGGGCGCGTGCGCCGGCATCGCGTTCGCCCTGGCGCCGTACCGGACGAGTCAACTCGGTCACATGCAGCTGTACGCCTGCTGGTGGCTGCCGCTCGCGTTGCTCGCCTTGCACGGCTACGTCGAGAGCGGTAGATGGCGATGGCTGGCGGTCTTCGGCACGGGGTGGCTGCTCCAGGCGCTGTCGAACGGGTATCTGCTGCTGTTCTTTCCGCTCCTGCTCGTTGCCTGGATCGTGTGGTTCACGCCCTGGAGGGCGCACCCGAACCGTGGGGTGGCGATCCTGGCGACCTGGATGGTCTTCTCGCTGCCGCTCATCCCGGTGCTGCTCGAGTATCTGCGGGTCCAGACGCACCTCGGCCTCGAGCGCAATCGCGCCGAGATGGTCCTCTTCAGCGCCGACTGGGGCTCGTTCGTCACAGCGACGCCGATGCTGCGCTTCTGGCACACGAGCGTGCCGCCGACCACCGAGGGATTCCTCTTCCCCGGACTGACCGTCGCCGTTCTCATCACGCTGGCGGCAGCGACGCGCCTGCGCACGAGGGCGTTCGTCTTCTATGTTGCGGCGGCGATTCTCACGGCGTGGTTGTGCTTTGGACCAGCGGACACGCCCTCCTCGATCGCCACGCTGTGGCATCCGTATGAGTGGCTGATGTGGCTGCCGGGATTTGGGGGCCTGCGCGTGCCGGCGCGCTTCTACCTGCTGACGACCCTGTGCCTCTCAATCGCAGGTGGTCTCGCGCTGGCGCACCTGGCGGCGCGGTTCACCCACAAGCGCATCCTCGGATGCCTGGTCTTCGCGGGTCTGGCGTTCGATGGCGCGATTGCCGGAATGCCGCTGGTGGTGCCGCCGGGGCGGCTCGCCTTCGTCGAACGCGGCGGGCGGCTGCTGTCGCTGCCGTTCGAGGATCTGCGGTGGACGATCCGCTCGATGTATCAGTCGATGCCCGATCGGCTGACGGTCGTGAACGGCTATGCCGGCTATGTACCGCCGCACGCCAACGTCATCGGCTGGGCGTTGGCGCGGCACGACGAGACGATCCTGACGGAGCTGCGGCGCGGTCGCCCGCTCTACGTGGTGGTTGCCGCCTCCGAGGACGCCGGCGAGTGGACGCGCTTCGTCGAGTCGCAAACCGGGGTCGAGCGGCTCGGCATCAGCGGCGGCGGCCTGGTCTTCAAACTCGCGCCCGCGCCCTACTCACCAATCATCAACCCGGGACCGCGAGTCGCCATCCGGAACAGCCGATCGACGCCTGGCTGGCTGATGCTGGACCTCGGGCAGATCGCCAATGTACGGTCGCTCGAGCTGAGGTCGGCCGGTCATCTCGGCGAGATGCCAATCACCATACGCGTCGAGACGTCGATGGATGAGGACACGTGGACGCCCGTCCTCGACCAGGCCCCTGGCGGCGCCGCCCTGACGGGTGCCCTGGCGGATCCGCGCGCGATTCTGTTGCGGCTGATCCTGCCCGGCACGGCGGCGCGCTACCTCCGCATCAACACCCCGTTTCTCGCGGCGGACGACGTGTCGCTCTACGCGCCGTAATTACTTGGAGAGGGTCTCGACCAGCGCTTCGTAGAGGATCTGGAGCGCCGGGCCGAGCGCGTCGGTGGGCATGAACTCGGCGTCGCCGTGCATCGAGGCAATCGACGCCGCCGGCACGATCCCGGGAAAGAAGCCGTAGCTCTTGACGCCCCGCGCGCGATAGCCGTTCGCGTCGGTGCCGTAGGGGACGACCATCGGGGTCACGATGGCGTCAGGATGGTGGCGGCGCACCGCCGCCTCGAGGGCCCGATAGAACGGGCTGTCGGTGGACGTGACCACCGAGTCGGGCCCCTCGTTGATCACCTCGATCTTGATCGTCGGATCGGCCAGCCGTTCTTCGACCGCCCTGATCCATTGCGCGGCCGTGGTCCCGGGCAGCACCCGGCAGTCGATGGTCGCCTCGGCGACGGAGGGAATCACGTTGACCTTCGGCGGCTCGCCGACCCCCGACCTCAGGCTGGTCAACGAGATGGTCGATTTCTGGATGGCGTTGTTGAACTTGTTGTCCGCGAGCGGTCCGACGCGCGCCTTCATGGCGTCGATGACGGCAAACGGGGCGGACGGCATCGGCTCGCGCATCAGCCGGGTGAGCGCCGCGATCAGATGATCGTTGGGGTTCTGCCCGTGCGGCTGCGATCCGTGGCCGGAGACGCCTTCGGCGCGCAGCCGGAGCCACATGATCTTCTTCTCCGCCACCGAGACGCCGAACACCAGCTTGCCGGGAGCGAACATGTCCCGGCTGCCGAACCCTCCTTCGTCGAGCACGTACTCCGGGTCGAGCTCGTCGTAGTGGGTCTTGCGCATCCACTCGGCCCCCAGACCGCCCCCCACTTCTTCGTCGGGCACCGCCATCAGCAGCACATCGCGCTTGAGCGGCACGTGCTGTCGATGGAGCTCGATGAACGCATAGAGCTGGGTGACCCCGATGCCCTTCATGTCGATCGAGCCGCGGCCCCACAGCTTCCCGTCAGCCACCTCGGCGCCGAACGGATCGCGCGACCACCGGCTCGGATCGGCCGGCACCACGTCCATGTGATGCTCGAGCAGCAGCGGCTTTCCACCCGTGCCATCGCCCTTCAGCCGCGCCAGCACGATCGAGCGTCCCGGCCCCGACTCGAAGCGCTTGACGTCGATGTCCTCTCGTTTGAGCAGCTCGATCAGCATGTCGGCCGCTTTGCTCACGTCGCCCGGCGGATTCGACGTGTTGAGACGGACGTAGGCGGTCAACGTCTTGAACGCCTCGGCCTCGACCTGTTTCCAGTCAGGTTGCTGTGCTCGCGGCTCGAGCTGCACACCTGCCAGCAGAATGGCGACCCAGACCCATGCACGTCTCACGGAACCTCCCGGGATTTCCGACGGGCCGGCATCCCCATCCGCCGCGGCCGCTGCTTGACCGATATCGACTTGATCACGGTGTAGCCCTTGCCCGTTGCCGGAAACGGTGTCTTGCCGCAGCGGACAGCTGCGCGCAGGAGCGCGTCGACCGTTGGCTCGTCGAGCAGCCCCGGGCGGCCGAAGCGGATAAAGCGTCCCCGGGTACCGCTTCCCTGCAACACGCCGTGGGGGTCCGGCAGCGACGCGCCGCGAATGAAATAGAGGTTGACGCCGCGAGCGAAGACCGCGAGCGACACGACGACTTCAGACGCGCGCTCGTTGGGACCGTACCCGATCGCCAGCGCGTTGTAATTGTCGTAGACGAGCTCGACGGCAGTCGGGAATCGCCGCCGCAGACGGGTTCGGCCGGCGCGGGTGAGCTTCCCGATGTCCGGATCGAACTTCGCAATGAAGCCCTCGACCTGGCGTGCCGGCGAGCTCGCGCGTGGCATGTACCGCCAACGTTACGTGCGCTCGTATCGATTGGCAAGGGCGTGGGTGAAGGCGCCGCGCTCGCGCGCGCCGGGTTCCGCGCTGAGGTCTTCGATCGGCCACGGCAGGCGCCAGGTCCAGTTGCTGTCGCTGATGAGTGCCGGAATGTTGATCCGATCGCGCCAGCCGAAAATGTCCTGGATCGGCAGAAGCAGCAGGTCCGACCCCGATGCGTAGAGCAGCTCCAGGAACGAATCGCGCATCTCGTTGTCGAACTCCTCTTCCGCGTCACGTCCGAGCGCGTGGAGCAGCGGGATCTGCACCGCAGCCTGCCGCTCCTCAGCCGGCGCCGTATCCCACCATTCGGCGAGGGTTTCGGTATCGTGCGTGCTGCTGGTCGCCACTGACGAGGCCGGGTAGTCGGCTGGATCTCTGAACGGACGTCCCTCCTGCTGCCAGTTGCGCTCCCAACGGATCACCTTGAAGCCAGGAATCCCGAGCCGCTCGGTCGATAGGCGGACAAAATCCGGGATGAGGCCGAGATCCTCGGCGATGACCCGCGCACCGGACGCGGAAAACAACGTCAGCAGATGCTCTCCCTGGGCGATCTGTTCGTGCTCGTCCGCCGGGACGAAACCCGCCGAGCCGTCCTGCTCGCGGGCGTAGGTCCGGAAGAAACCGACCAGATGATCGACGCGATACCCGTCGTACAGGTCGGCGCTGCGCCTGGCGCGCGCCGACAGCCACTGATAGCCCTCTTCGGCGAGCCGTGCCCAGCGATACGCCGGAAATCCCCAGTCCTGGCCGGTCTCCGAGAACGCATCCGGCGGCGCGCCAACCGAGGCGTCGAGGCGGAAGTCACCCTGGCGCGACCACACGTCCGCGCTGTCGCCGCTGACCATGAAGGGAAAGTCGCCGAAGAGGCCGATGCCGCACTCGTCCCGCGTCTCCGCCCACTGCTCTGCGCCGATCCATTGCAGGTAGGCGTAGAACAGAATCGTCTCGCTCAAGCCGGTGCGGGCTTCATCGAGGGCGCCGGGCTCGCGATCGCGGAACGCCGGGCGCCACTTGCGCCAGCGCGTCGTCCCTTCCCTGGCGCAGAGCGCGCGAAACAAGGTGTACTCGCTCAGCCACCAGCTCTCGCGCTCGATGAACGCCTCGAGACCCTGTCCGCGCGGCGTGCGTGGACGCCACTCGTCGGTGAGAAACAGCTCGAAGGCAGCGCGGAACACCCGGGTTTTCAGCGCGCGGATCGTCGCGTATTGGATCGCCGGCGCCTGGCGCGCCGCCTCGAGCCGGTCGCGTTCGACGGGGTCGAGAAACGACTCCGCGCCGAACCCTTCGAGCTCGGGCACCTTCGCCGGCGCAATGAACAGCGGGTCGAGCGCCATCGCGCTGAGCGCCGAATACGGCGAGTCCTGCCCCTCGGCCATCTCGTTCAACGGCAGCAGCTGGAGAAAATCGAATCCGGCGGCGGTCATCCAGCGACCGAGACGGACGATGTCGGGAATCTCGCCGATGCCCCAGCTCTCCCGGGAGGGGATCGAGAACAACGGCACGAGCAATCCGGCGTGACGTCCGTGGAAGAAGTCACGCCCCATGCACGCGCTCCATGATCCGTCGGACGGCGGTCTCGAAGATGGACGGCTCCGGCAGAAGGCTCACCACGAGATAGGCCTCGCGGGGAAAATCGAAGAAGAATCCCGGATGCACGACCACCTCGTCGCGCTGCAGCAAATCGAGGACCAGGGCCTCCTCGCCGTCGCGGGCGGGCACCCGGATGACGGCCGACCAGCCACCTTCCGGCTCGAGCAAGGTGACCGCGCCCGGACCGGCGGCCAGCGCGTCGCGCAGCGCCTGAAGGTTCTGCCGGACTCGACCGAGGATTTGCTCGCGCACGGTCCCCGATTCTTCGAGCAGGGTTCGCGCCGCCAGTTGGACCGGCGTGCCGACCGACAGATACGTGTCGCAGACCAGCTCGAGTCGATCGAGTGCCTCGGCAACGAGCGCCGGCGGGCCTTCGACCGTCAGCCAGCCCAACTTCATCTGCGGCAGCCCCGCCGACTTGGACAACCCACCGAGGCGGAACAGGAGACAGGACGGCGACGCGAACGCGGCAGGCTCCACTATCGGATCGCCAAGCGGATAATCGACGAACACCTCGTCGACAATCAACGCGGCGTCCCGCTCGGCACAGCGACCGGTCAGCAACGTGGCATCGGCGGACGTCAAACACGATCCGGTCGGATTGTTCGGCGAAACCGCCAGGACGGCGCGGGTCCGGTCGGTCCACTGACGATCGATCTCGTCCGGGGCAATGGACCATTCGCCGTGATACTCGAGCGAGTAGCGGCGCTGCTCGACGCCGTCGAGGCTGGTGAGGTGATCGAACAGCGGATAGCTCGGCACCGGGGTCAACACGTTCGCCCGTGCAGGATCGCACAGGAGCTTGAAGAGCAGCGAGTAGGCCTCGCTGGTGCTTGCCGTCAGCACGACCTGGACCGGTTCCAGGAGTACGCCCCGTCGCGAATAGAAGTCCGCCACCGCCTGACGCGCATCGGGCAGGCCAAACGGCTCGGGACAATACGCCAGAGCGGCCGGCTGGGACAGCGACGCGAGCAGCGAGTCTGGGTAGTGGATGCCCGCGCGGGTGGGATTCGACAGCGTCAGATCGAGCAACTGCGTCCTTTTCGCGGCGGCCAGCGCGGCGGACAAACGATTCGGCCGTCGCTCGTGCGGCACGCGACCGGAGAACACGTCTCTTAGAGTATTAGAATCGGTCGTATGAAAGCGACGTGCTCGATCATTTCGGCGGCCGTGGTAGCCGCCAGCCTCGCCCTCCATGCGCAGGAGCCTGCGGCGCCGCCTCGCGAGAGTCGGCAACTCGACGTCCCGTACACCCAGTTCACCCTGCCCACTGGGCTGCACGTCATCCTCCACGAAGATCACACCGTCCCGCTCTTGACGGTGAACGTCTGGTATCACGTCGGCTCGGCCCGGGAGAAGCCCGGCCGCACCGGATTTGCCCATCTCTTCGAGCACCTGATGTTCATGGGATCCGGTCACGTCAAGTACGGCCAGTTCGACAACCTTCTCGAGGCCATTGGCGGCACCAACAACGCCTCGACGGCGTCGGACCGCACGAACTACTTCATCGACGTGCCGTCGAACGCGCTGGATCTGGCGCTCTACCTCGAGTCGGACCGTATGGGCTGGCTGCTCGATGCGATGTCGCCACAAACCGTCAACGCGCAGCGCGACGTCGTCAAGAACGAGCGGCGGGAGAGCTACGAGAATGCGCCCTATGGCATGTCGTCGATCGAGATTGCGAAGATGCTCTACCCGGAAGGGCATCCGTACAGATGGCCGACAATCGGGTACATGGAAGATCTGACCGCCGCGTCGTACGAGGACGTCGTCGAATTCTTCAAGAAGTACTACCAGCCGTCCAACGCCACGCTGGTCGTTGCCGGCGACATTCAGACCGCTGCCGCTCGTGTCGCGGTCGAGAAGTGGTTCTCGGACGTGAAGGCCGGCCCGGGACTGGTGCCGCCGATCGACTATCCGCACGCGCAGCTGACCGGCGTCCAGCGGAAGACCATTCAGGACAGCGTCCAGCTTCCGCGGCTCTACCTCGACTGGCTCACGCCGGCGCACCTCGAGCCCGGAGACGCGGAGCTCGATGTGGTGTCGGCGGTCCTGGCCGGCGGCAAGAATTCCCGTCTCTACAAACGGCTCGTCTACGACCTGCAGATTGCCCAGGACGTCTCCGCGGCGCAGGAGTCCCAGGCGCTCAACTCGCAGTTCGAGATCGTGGTCACGGCGCGCCCGCCCGCGGCGGGAGCGACCGTCGCCGCCGTGATGGACAAGATTCGAGGGATCGTGGACGAGGAGCTGCAGAAGCTGCAATCGGAACCGCCGACCGATCGCGAGCTCGGTCGCGCGATCAACAGTATCGAAGCGTCGTTCTACGGGCGCATGGAGCGCGTCGGCAGCTTCGGCGGTGTCGGCGATCAACTCAACGCCTATTACGCCGACACCGGCAACCCCGGCTACTTCAACGAGGACCTCTCGAGGTATCGCGCCTTGGCACCCTCCGACATCCAGGCAGCGGCCGCCTTCTCGCTGCCGCTCGGCCGCCGGGTGGAGCTGATCGTGGAGCCCGCGAAATGACCGGCCGCACATTGACACTCGTCGCGACGGCTTTGATCGCCACGTGCGGAGTTGCCGCCTACGCGCAGCAGGCGCCCGATCGGTCGAAGCCACCGGCCGTCGGACCGGCACCTGCGCTCCACGTCCCGGCGATCGACAAACAGGCGCTGTCGAACGGTCTGGCCGTGCGGATCGTGTCGCTTCACAAGGTGCCCCTGGTACACATTCAGCTGGCCATCAAGGCGGGAGGCGGCAGCGATCCGAAGCAGAAGTTCGGTCTGGCCAGCTTGACCGCGGCGATGCTCGATGAAGGTGCGGGCAGTCGGAGCGCGCTCGAGATCGCGGACGCCATCGACTATCTCGGCGCGGACCTCAGCGCGGCGAGCACGGACGACGCGTCGTTCGTCAATCTGCATGTGCCCTCCGCCCGTCTCGGCGAGGGGCTGGCGATCATGGCGGACGTCGTGCTGCGGCCGTCCTTCCAGGACACCGAGCTCAAGCGGGTCCGCGACGAACGGCTCAACTCGCTGCTGCAGGCCCAGGATGACCCTGAGCAGTTGATTGGATTCGCCTTCCCGCGCCTGCTCTACGGCGAGACGGTTCGCTACGGCACCAGCACCATCGGCACCTCGTCGTCGCTGCAGCGTTTGACGGTGGCCGATCTGAAGGCGTTCCACGATGCGGCGTACCGACCGTCCAACGCGGAGCTGGTGGTCACCGGCGACGTTACAGCGGACATTGCCCTGCCGCTGCTCGAAAAGGCGTTCGGCTCGTGGACCGGGTCGGCATCTGCGGCCACGATTCCCGAGACGGCCAAGGCCGCGACCACACGTCGGGTGTTCCTCATCGACAAACCGGACGCAGCTCAATCGCAAATCCGGATCGGCGGCATCGGTGTGGCGCGTTCGACACCCGACTACTTCGCGCTCCGCGTGCTCAATACGATTCTCGGCGGGTCGTTCACCTCGCGGCTCAACGCCAACCTGCGAGAGCAACACGGCTACTCGTACGGCGCGTCATCCACCTTCGACATGCGCCTGGCGGCCGGTCCGTTCTATGCTGCGGCGGGCGTGCAATCGGACAAGACGGCCGAAGCGCTGAAGGAATTCTTCGTCGAGCTCAACCGAATCCACGAGCTCGTCCCTCGCGAGGAGCTCGACAAGGCGGCGAGCTATCTGTCGCTGCTGCTGCCGCACTACTTCGAGACGATCAGTAGCGTGGCGACGTCGGTCTCGCAGCTGTATGTCTACGGGCTGGCTGACGACTTCTACGCCACCTACGCCGATCGCGTCCGCGCCGTGACGCCCGCCGACGTCAAGCGCGTCGCCGACAAGTACATCGTTCCGGACAAACTGACCGTCGTAGTGATCGGCGATCGCAAGAAGATCGAATCGTCCATTCGCGCTTTGAACCTCGGCCCACTCACGATTGTGGAAGCCGGGGAGGCGATGAAATAAGGTGCTGGTGGTGCTAAGGGTGCTGGGGTGCTGGGGTGCCGGTGCTGGGTGCTACCAGTGCTGGGTGCTACCAGTGCGGTGCTAAGTGCGGTGCTAATAGCGCGGTGCTCTGAACACCCGAGCACCTTTTAGCACCTCGGCACCGGCACTCGAGCACCTTCGAGCACCTGAGCACCCCAGCACCTATCAAGGATTCCCCATGCTTCTTAGCCTTGACGAGTTCGTGCGCTACAGCAACGAAGAGCGCGACAAGTGGCGACACTGGTTCGTGGATCAGCCGGAAGCGACGGGCATCGAGGTTCAGCCGGGCGGCAGGTATCCGACGGTCGGGATGTTGATCGACCATATCTTCCTGGTCGAGCGTCGGCATCTGCAGCGGCTGCAGAGCGTCAAGCCGGACGAGTCGACCGGGTTGAGTGGACGGCATGCGCCGCCGCTGTTCGACTACGGCGCGTCGGTCCGTCGGGAGTTCGAGCAGTACGCGGCCGATCTCGACGCCGATGTGGCCGATGAACCTCGTACCTTCACCGTCCAGAGCGGCGAGTTCGTGTTGAGCCCGCGCAAGCTGCTGTTCCACTGCCTGCTGCACGAGACGCGGCATTGGGCGCAGATCGCGCTCGCGATTCGGCGGGCGGGCCTGGCGCCCCCCGGCAATCACGATCTGCTCTACAGCAAGGCGTTCAAGTAACCGCTGAGCGTCACATCCCGCGGGCCAGCTGCTCCAGCGCACGATCGATGATGCCGAATCCGAGCCGCAGCTCCTCCTCGGTGATCGTGAGCGGCGGGTTCGTGAAGAACGTGTTCCATCGAACGAACGTATACAACCCCTGCTCGCGGAAGATTCGGCCGAGCCGCCTCATCGCGTCGGACGTCCCGTTGAACGGGGCGAGAGGCTCCATCGAGGTGCGATCCTTGACGAGCTCCACGATTCCGAACAGCCCAATCGACCGCACGGCCCCGACCATCTCGTGTTTGGTCTGCAGATCGGCCAGCAGTTCCTTCATCACAACGCCCGTCCGGCGGGCATTCTCGACGAGGTGATCGTCTTCGTAGACCTGCAGCACCGCCAGAGCGGCGGCGCACGCCAGCGGATGACTGTTGTAGGTGAGCCCGCCGAAGAACACCTTGTCCTTGAATTGATCGGCGATGGTGCGGCGCATGCCGACCGCCCCCAGCGGCACGTACGCGCTCGTCAGCCCTTTCGCCATCGTCATCAGATCCGGGACGACGCCCCAGTGGTCGATCGCAAACCAGCGACCGGTGCGGCCGAAGCCCGACATGACCTCGTCGGCGACCATGAGAATTCCGTACTTGGTGCAGAGCTCGCGGACGCCCTGGAGATAACCATCAGGCGGGATGAGCACGCCGTTGGTGCCGATGACAGGCTCCAGGAAGAATGCCGCGATGGTGTTCGCCCCTTCGAGCTGAATCGTCTCTTCGAGCGTCGCCAGCGCTTGTGCCGGCGCGTCCCACCCGCGCTGGATTCCGTGATACGGGTTCAGCACGTGGACGACGCCGGCCATTCCCGGCTCGGACATCCAGCGGCGCGGATCGCCGGTCAGCACCATGCTGCCCGCCGTGGCGCCGTGATACGAGCGGTAGAACGACAGGATCTTGTGACGGCCGGTGTACTGACGCGCGATCTTGATGGCGTTCTCGTTGGCCTCGGCGCCGCCGAGCGTGAAGAAGAAGACGTCGATGTCCCCGGGCGTGATGGTCGCCAGCTTCTGCCCGAGCAGGGCCCGCGGCTCGGTGGCCATGAACGGGTTGGCGTAGGCAAGCGTCTCGACCTGCTTCTGAATCGCGCGGATCACGCGTTCGTCGCCGTGCCCGATGTTGACGCACATCAACTGGCTGTTGAAGTCGAGATAGCGCTTGCCCTCCGGCGTCCAGAACCAGCAGCCCTTGGCGCCGGCCACCGGAATCGGATCGACCGTCGACTGTGCCGACCATTCGTACAACGTGTGCTGCCGAGAGAGATCCACAATCGCCTGCCCGCTCAACCCGGACGGCGCTTCAACAGCCTTCATAAGAGCTCCTTTGCCCAACTTCCAAGTCCCCACTTCGAAGCGCTGACTTCCAAGTCCCAACTTCCAAGCGCTAAACGCCTAACGCCCGAGTCCAACGCCCGAGTCCAACGCCCAACTCCCAACGCCCAATTCCCAAACCCCGAACCCCGAACCCAACCTCGAACCCCTGAACCCCTGAACCAGACCCCGAACCCCGAACCCCGAACCTCGAACCCCTGCCTCACCCTTCCATCCCCGGCGGGATAAACCTTCCGTCGGCGGCGAGCCAGCCGCCGTCGGCGAACAGGATCGTACCGGTCACGTAGCTTGCGGCGTCCGAGGCCAGGAAGATCGTCGGCCCGACCATCTCGTCGGGCCGACCCCAGCGATTGAACACGCTCTTGGCCGCATACGCATCGTACCAGGCCTTGTTCGATTTGATTGGCTCGGTCAGCGGCGTCTCGATGACGCCCGGCCCGATGGCGTTCACCCGCACGTTGAACGGTCCGAATTCGGCCGCCGCGGTCTTTACCAGCTGGACGATGCCGGCTTTGGTGGCGGCGTAGACGCTCTGCCCGGGCTCGACGACCTGCGAACGGACGGACGAGAACAGAATGATGCTGCCCCGCCTCTGCGCCGTCATGATCCGTCCGGCCGCCCTCAGGACATTGAAGTTGCCCTTGATGTTGACGTCGAGGACGCGCGACAGCTCCTCGTCCGTATAACGCAGGATTGCCTTCCGTACGTTGATGCTCGGCGTGCACACCGCGACATCCAGGCCGTGTTGGCCGGCGATGGCCTCGAGCGCCCGCTCGACGGCGGGGCCGTCGGTGATATCGAGCGACGCCGCGTCACAGGTGCCACCTTCCGCCGCGGCGCCTGACGCCACCCGGCGCGCCGACGCTTCGTTGACGTCGAGGCAGACGACACGCGCGCCGGAACGCACGCAACCGATCGTGACAGCTTCGCCAATGCCTGAGGCACCGCCGATCACCGCGACGCTCTTGCCCGTCAGATCGAACAGGTTCCTGGTATCCGCCATCCTCGCTCCGCCCCGAAACCGCGGCAAACCATTCTCCTCTAACTACGCCGCCGGGCCGCTTCGACCGACGGTGGCCGACCACCGGGGACCAGGGTCGCGACCGCCGCAAACGCGAGGACTGCCGCCGCAAGCCCGCACATCGCCGGCGTGAACACCCCGAGCGGCGCGCCGCCGCTCCAGAGTTGCACTGCCACGACCACCGATACGCCGCCGGCAATCGCGGCGAGGGCGTCGCCCGCACGCGCGCGCCTCATGAAGAGGCCTGCGACAACGGGCACGAACAGGCTCACGCCCAGCAGCGTGTAGAAGACGCTGAGCGCGTCGACGATCGTCTTCGACATCAGCGCGACGATGACGCCAAGGAGACCGCCGACCAGCGATGCCAGGCGCGCGACGCTGAGCACGCGCCGATCGCTGGCGGACGGATTGACGAAGCGCTTGTAGAGATCCTGCGACAGCGACGTCGCGAGCATGAACAGGATCGCGTCGGAAGCGCTCAGCTCGGCGGAGAACACCGCGGCCAGGCCGAGCGCGCCGACCCAGAACGGCAGATCGTGCATGAAGAGCATCGGCAGGGCGAGCTCATGATTGGGCAGACCCGGATGGCGCACCTGCGCGATCATGCCGAGGATGGTCGGCATCAAGGCGTAGGCGAACAGGGCCAACGCGTTCAGACCGACGCCGACCCGCACCGCACCGTCGTCGCGCGCCGCGTAGACCTTCTGCAACAGGCCGGGCGAGACGACGAAAGCGGGCGTGAGCATGGCAACGTAGACCCATCCCGATCGCCCGTGCTGCCACGGATTCCACATCCCGGGATCCGCAATCGTCTGGTGCAACCCGTCGAGGCCGCCAACCGCGCGCAGCGCCAGCGGCAGCGCGACCATGAAGCCCAGCACCTTCACCGTTACCTGCACGACGTTCACGATCGCTGACGAGCGCAGGCCGCCGGCACTGAAGTAAGCGGTGGCCACACCGGCTCCAATCAGGCAGCCGGCGACCTTCGGCAAGCCAATGACCACGTTGAGCACCCAGGCGATGCCGATCAACTGGCCGGCCAGGATCGCAACCGTGCCCACCCACAACAGTACGGCGATCGTCGCGCGGACGCGGGCGTCGTAGCGCCACTCCAGGAAATCGCCGACCGTCCGAAGATCGTGCTCCGCCGCGAGCCTGCGGATGCGCGGACCGACCCAGGCCGCGAGGACGAGCGACCCGATGGCCGCCGATCCGACCCACCACCAGGCGGCAAGGCCGTCGCGATAGCCAAGCCCGGTCGCACCGATTGTCGAGCCGCCGCCGATGTTCGCCGCAAGGAACGTGGCAAACAGCAGGCCCGGCCCGAAGCTGCGGGCGCCGACGAAGAAGTCGCTCGACCCGCGCAGCCGACGCGCAGCCCACAGCCCGAGCGCGACCTGCGCCGCCGAATACGCCACGATGATGATCAAGTAGGCCACGGTCGGATCGAATATTCGGCACCGGTTCAGGCGAGAGCGGACGCGGATGCTGGCACGGCCCAACCGCTCGACAGAGCGTCGGGCCCCCGCGGAATCGACACTAGTCGATGCAGAGAGGTTTGACAACCATCCGGCCTTCCCGATAGAACGCTGCTCGTGGCCGTGACCTCGGTGACCGATCGCGTGCTGGCCGCGGTGGATGCCGTCGCCGACGAGGCCGTCGCTTTCACGTCGGAGATGATCCGCATTCCGACGGTGAATCCACCGGGCGATCTGTACGAGGACTGCGCACGATTGATCGGGGCCAGGCTCGCCGCCTGCGGTTTCGAAGTCGAATACCACCCTGCCGAAGGTCGCCCCGAGCACACCCGTACCCATCCCCGCATCAACGTCGTCGGTACGCGACACGGGCGATGCGATCGGCCGGTGGTACACCTCAATGGCCACTTCGACGTGGTGCCGGCCGGCGACGGCTGGACGATGGATCCCTTTTGCGGCGAGGTGCGCGATGGACGGATCTGGGGTCGCGGATCCTGCGATATGAAGGCGGGGCTCGCCGCGGCGATGTTCGCGGCGGAAGCGATCCGTCGCGCCGACGTCGAGCTGAACGGGACCATCGAGATCAGCGGCACCGTCGACGAGGAGAGCGGTGGGTTCGCCGGCGTCGCCTGGCTGGCCGAGCACCGGCGATTGAGCCAGGACCGGACCGACTTCGTGATCATTCCGGAGCCGCTCTACGTCGATCGCATCTGCATCGGGCATCGCGGCGTGTACTGGTTCGCGGTCGAGACCAAGGGACGGATGGCGCACGGCAGCATGCCGTTCCACGGGGTCAGCGCGATCGACCACATGAACGTGCTGCTGGCGCGCATCCGGACCGAGCTGCAGCCTCGGCTGGCGGCGAGAACCACGGCCATGCCGGTGGTTCCACCCGGAGCGCGGCACGCTACGCTCAACATCAACGGCATCGAAGGAGGTCAGCCGGTTCACGGCATGCAGACGCCGTGCGTCGCCGATCGATGCCGCACGGTCTTCGATCGACGGTTTCTGCTCGAGGAGGGATACGACTTCGCGAAGGCGGAGGTCATCGAGCTGATTGAGACGGTCAAACGGGAAGTGCCACACTTCGACTACGACCTGCGCGATCTGATGGTCGTTCATCCTACGCGCACGCCGGACGACTCGCCGGTCATCGGCGCGCTGGATCGGGCACTCCACCGCGTGCTTGGACGATGCGGCGGCCTGGTGGCCAGTCCTGGCACCTACGATCAGAAGCACGTCGCCCGCATAGCCGGCGTGCCGCACTGCGTCGCCTATGGACCGGGCATCCTCGACCTCGCGCACCAGCCGGACGAGTATTGCGACATCGGCGACCTCGTCAACGCCACAAAAGTGATCGCGCTGGCGATCCTCGAGCTGACGTCGCTGCCCCGCTGACAACGGGCGTAACATGAGGCGTATGACGAGATGGTCGATGGGTCTGACGTGTGGCGCCGCCCTCATGGGCCTCGGGGCCTTGGTGCACGCGCAGGCAACCGCGCCGGATCCGAAGGCCTCGACCTTCGCGCCGCCAGCCACCGACAACATGACGCTGACCGCCGTCATGGGCGTCAAAGTCGGACACTTCACGCTGGCCGGGCGACCGACCGGATGCACGGCGATACTGGTCAAGGACGGCACAACCGGCGGCGTGGACGTTCGCGGTGGCGCACCGGGAACCCGCGAGACCGACCTGCTGAACCCGGTGAACAGCGTGCAGATCGTGAACGCGATCAGTCTCTCGGGCGGAAGCGCCTTCGGGCTGGACGCCGCCAGCGGCGTGATGCGGTGGCTCGACGAGCATCACATCGGCTATCCGGTCGGCGCCGCCGGCGTTGTCCCGATTGTGCCCGCGGCGATTCTCTTCGATCTCGGGTTCGGCAAGGATCCGAGGATCCGGCCAACCGCCGACTGCGGCTATCGCGCGGCCGAGGCGGCCTCGGAAGCGGCCGTGCCGGAGGGCAACGTGGGCGCAGGCGCCGGCGCGACGGTTGGCAAGTCCGGCAGCGGCGGCGGCAGTGGCGGACCGATGAAAACCGGAATCGGATCGTCGGCGATCAAGCTCCCCAACGGGCTGGTCGTCGCCGCCATCGTCGCGGTCAACGCCGTCGGGGACATCGTGGATCCGGCGACGGGCCAGGTCATTGCCGGCCTGCGCGGACCCGACGGCAAACTTGCGGACGCGCGCAAACTGCTCCGGCAAGGTGGCGCCCGCGAGGGACGGGCCGGCGAAAACACCACCATCGGGGTCGTGGCCACCAACGCGCGCCTCACGAAAGTGCAGGCGCAGAAGATGGCGCAGATGGCACACGACGGGTACGCGCGCGCGATCTCGCCTGTCCACACGCCGGGCGATGGCGACACCATCTTTTCGCTGGCAACCGGCACCTGGGGCGGCGAGGCCAACTACGGCACGATCGGCGCGCTCGCTGCCGAAGCGATGGCAGACGCCATCGTACGCGCTGCCACCCAGGCGACCGCGTCGAACGATCTGCCCTCGGCGCGCGATCTGGGCACGATCCCGGCGCGATTGAAACAGTGAGCGCCGGTATACCCATCGGTCGCCGTTCGTTCCTCCGGATGGCAGGGTCATCCCTGTGCCTGCCACATGCAATCGGCCCGGTCTTCGCTCAGGCACCGGCGATTCTTAAAGGCACGCGCCCCGCCACGCCACATGGCGTCGCGGCGGGCGACGTCGGCGCCGGACGGGCGGTCGTCTGGAGTGCTGCCGATCGCTCCGCGCGCATGTTCGTCGAATACGCCACCACCGAGGCGTTCACCGATCCGCGGCGCGTTCGTGGCCCGGCGGCGCTCGAGACCTCCGGCTTTACCTGCCGTTCGGTGTTGACCGATCTCGCCGCCGGCCAGCGGATCTTCTATCGCGTGCTCTTCCAGGATCTTTCCGATCTGCGGAGCTGGAGCGATCCAGTCGTGGGTACGTTCACTACTCCCGCGTCGACCCCACGTAACGTGACCGTGGCGTGGTCGGCCGACACGGTGGGACAGGGATGGGGCATCAATCAGGCGTGGGGCGGCCTGAAGATGTACGAGACCATGCGGCAGGCGCAGCCCGACGTCTTCATCAACGTCGGCGACACCATCTACGCCGACCAGCCCGTACCGGCGGAAGTCGCGCTCGACGAGGGCACCGTCTGGAAGAACGTCGTGACCGAAGCCAAGTCGCGGGTGGCACAGACGCTGGACGACTTCCGCGGCTGTCATCAGTACAACCTGAGCGACGATCACATGCGGCGCTTCATCGCGGAAGTGCCACAGATCGTGATGTGGGACGACCACGAGGTCCGCGACAACTGGTACTGGGAACGGCGCCAGGATGCCGACAGCCGCTACGAGGTCAAGTCCGTCGCGCTGCTGGCTGCGCGCGGGCGGCAGGCGTTCTTCGAATACAACCCGCTGCCGCTCGTCGGCGACGACCCCGAGCGGGTCTATCGATCGATCTCGCTCGGGCCACTCGTGGAGATCTTCGCGCTCGACATGCGCACCTACAAGGGAGCGAACAGCCCCAATCGTCAGACGACGATGGACGCCTCGTCGGCGATCTTCGGTCCGGCGCAACTGAAATGGCTGAAGGACTCCCTGACTCGCAGTCGCGCGACCTGGAAGATCGTTGCCGCGGACCTGCCCCTCGGGCTGGTCGTTCGCGACGGCGCCACGGATTTCGAAGCGGTGGCGAACGGCGACCCCGGCGCACCACTGGGTCGCGAGCTGGAGCTCGCCGATCTGCTCCGTCATCTCAAATCGCAGCTGGTCAGGAATGTCGTCTGGATCACCGCGGACGTGCACTATTGCGCCGCGCACCACTACGACCCGGTCCGGGCCAGGTTCACCGAGTTCGACCCATTCTGGGAATTCGTCGCCGGCCCGCTGAATGCCGGCACCTTTGGTCCGAATACCCTCGACCCGACGTTCGGTCCGGAAGTCAGGTTCGTGGGAATTCCTGCCGGGATGAAACCGAACCGGCCGCCGAGCGACGGCTTTCAATTCTTCGGGACGCTGACGGCCGATGCGACACACCGCACCCTGACCGTGCAGCTGCGCAACGTGGCGGGACAGATCCTGTATAAGGTCGAGCTGCCTCCGGAATAATCCATATAATTCCAATCCTTATGACTGTCTTTCGACGCGCTCTGGCATTTGTGTCTCTTTTTGTGTCTGTTCTCGTGTTCACCGTTCCGACCTTCGCCCAGGACAAACCGCAGGCGGACAAGACGGGGAACGAAAAGCTCCCGTCCATTGCCGAAAAAACCAAGGGCCTGCAGAGCATCGACGGCTATCTGCCGCTCTACTGGCAGTCGCAGACCGGCAAGTTGTTCATGGAGATCGGGCGGTTCCACCAGGAGATGCTCTATCAGGTCTCGCTGCCGGCCGGTCTCGGATCCAACCCGGTCGGCCTGGATCGGGGACAGCTCGGGGACTCGAGCGTGATCACGTTCGAGCGGATCGGCCAGAAGGTCCTGATGGTTCAGCCGAACTATCACTACCGCGCAATCACGACGAATGAAGCGGAGCGCCAGGCGGTGGACGATTCGTTCGCGCGGAGCGTGCTCTGGGGCTTCAAGGTTGAAGCGGAAGAAGGCGATCGCGCGCTCGTCGACGCCACCGCGTTCTTCATGCGCGACGCCCACGGCGTGGTCGATCGCCTGCGCCAGACCCACCAGGGTAAATACAAGCTGGACGACAGCCGCAGCGCGCCGTATATGCCTCGCACCAAAGGGTTCCCCAAGAACACCGAGGTCGAGACGATCCTGACCTTCACGACCGAAGACGACCCGGGTGCCTACATCCGTCAGACGACCCCGTCACCGGCGGCGGTCACGCTGCGCGAGCATCATTCGTTCGTCGAGTTGCCGGATTTGAAATACCAGCCACGCAAGCTCGATCCCCGCGCCCCTTCGTTCGGCATCGAGTTCTACGACTACGCATCGCCGATCAACGAGCCGGTCGAGAAGCGCTGGATTTCGCGCCATCGACTCGAGAAGAAGGATCCCGTCAGCGGCCGTGTCCGAACCGGTGAAGCCGATCGTCTATTACGTCGATAGCGGCGCTCCCGAGCCTATTCGCACCGCTCTCATCGAGGGCGCGTCGTGGTGGAACGAGGCGTTCGAGGCGGCTGGCTTCCGCAACGCGTTTCAAGTCAAGGTGCTGCCCGCTGATGCGGATCCGATGGACGTCCGCTACAACATGATCAACTGGGTCCATCGCTCGACCCGCGGATGGTCGTACGGCGGCGGCATCATCGACCCGCGCACCGGCGAGATCATCAAGGGCAACGTCACGCTCGGCTCGTTGCGGGTGCGGCAGGACTTCACCATTGGCGCCGGCCTCATTCCCCAGTATGCGGAAGGAGACGATCCCCGCGCATGCCTCGCCGACCTGTCGCCGGATCCCGATTACCTGGTGGCCCTGGACGGCTCGACCGACGTGACGGCGATGTCGCTGGCCAGAATCCGCCAGCTCGCCGCCCATGAAACGGGCCACACCCTCGGCTTTGCCCACAACTTCGCGGCCAGCAGCTACGGCCGCGCGTCGGTGATGGACTATCCGGCCCCGTGGGTGGACATCGTCGACGGCAAGCTGGACTTGTCGCATGCCTACGCGACCGGCATCGGGGAATTCGACAAGTTCGCGGTCCGCTATGCCTACTCGCAGTTCGCCCCTGGAGCCAACGAAGGCCAGGCGCTCGAGCAGCTCCTCGAAGATGGCGTGTCCCACGGCATGCTGTACATCACCGACTCCGATGCCCGTCCGGCCAACGCCGCGCATCCCCTCGCCAGCCTGTGGGACAACGGCGCCGATTCGATCGAGACGCTCAAGCATGAGATGGACGTCCGCCGGATCGGTCTCTCGCAATTCGGCCTGAGCACGATCCCCGTTGGGACACCGTTGTCCGAGCTGGAGCTCAAGCTGTTGCCGTTGTATCTCCACCATCGCTACCAGCTGCTCGCGGCGGTGAAGTCGCTCGGTGGCGTCAATTTCACCTACACCGTGCGGACGGCGGCGGGACCGAATCCCCCCGTCGTCGCCGAGGTCGTCCCGCCGGCACGACAGAAGGCAGCGCTCAACGCGGTGCTCGACACGATATCGGTCGAGGCCTTGCGCCTGCCGGATCGGGTACTCGACCTGATCCCGCCGCCGGCGTTCGGCTACGGAGGCGGGACGGCGGAGCCCTTCGACCGGCGGACCGATCCGACGTTCGACCCGATCGGGGTGGCCACGATCGCCGCCGACATCGCGATCTCGGCGCTGCTGCAGCCCGAGCGTGCGTCGCGCGTCGATGAACACGCCGCCCGCCACGCCGGTAATCCCAGCTTCAACGACGTCGTTGCGCTGCTCGTCACCCGCACGTGGGGCGCGGCGCGCGCCGCGGATGGTTACGGCCGCGCCATCCAGGCGGCAGTCGAGAGCCTCACCGTCGCGCGCCTGATGGATCTGGCCGCCAACGGCACGGCGGCACCGGCCGTGCGCTCGGCCGCGACCGAGGGGCTGCGAAACGTGATGAAAGCAGCTCGACTGGTGCCGGGCGCGCATTCGTCGCAGGTGCGCGACGACATCACCCGGTTCCTGAACCGTCCGGCGGACGTCTACAAAAAGACCGATCCGCTGCCGACTCCGGCCGGCGAGCCCATCGGATCGAGAGGCCGCGGTGGTTACTGATTCCTCGGGCGCCCACAACATGTCGTCACCATTCGTGTCGCTGTCCGACATCACCGCGGCGCGCCAACGCATCGCGCCGATCGCGAAGGTGTCGCCGCTCGTCGACGTCACGGAATCGGCGGGCCGCTCGTTATGGCTGAAGTGTGAAAGCCTGCAGCCGGGCGGGGCCTTCAAGATCCGCGGTGCCTACAACATGGTCTCGCAGCTGACCGACGAGCAACGCCGCCGCGGCGTGATTACCTATTCGTCAGGCAATCACGGCCAGGCGGTCGCGCTCGCCGCACGAACCCTGGGCGCGCCGGCGGTCGTCGTCATGCCGACCACCGCGCCGCGAATCAAGATTGACGGAACCCGTCGCCACGGCGCTGAAGTGATCCTGGAGGGAACGACCACCATCCATCGACTCGCCCGCGCGGAACGTGAGGCCGCCGCTCGGGGGCTGACGATGGTGCCGCCGTTCGACCACGAATGGATCATCGCCGGCCAGGGCACCGTCGGCCTCGAAGTGCTCGATCAGCTGCCGGACGTCGGCACGGTTCTCGTGCCCGTCGGCGGCGGCGGCCTGGTGTCAGGCGTCGCAGCGGCCATCAAGCTGTCGAGGCCGGACACGCGGGTCGTCGGCGTCGAGCCGTCGGGAGCGGCCTCCATGAAGGCCTCGATCGACGCGGGACATGTCGTCACCCTCGAGCGGACGCACAGCATCGCCGATGGCCTGATGGCGGTCCGGCCGGGAGATCTGAATTTCGCGCACGTTCGACGATTCGTCGACGACATCGTGCTGGTCGAAGACCAGGCCATTGCCGACGCGCTGGTCTGGCTGTACACGAAGGCCCATATCCTGGCGGAGCCGAGCGGCGCCACCGCGGTGGCGGCGGCCCTCGCGGCCGACGCCCGCTTCGATGGACCGGTCGTCGCCGTGATCTCCGGCGGCAACCTCGATCCCGCGGACCTGCCGAAGTACAGCCGGTCGAAGCCGGACGCCGGCGGAACGATCCACGCCGGACCGGAAGGGAAGGCCTAGCGATGCGCATCGAGACCTTCGCGATGGAACGGATGCAGTCCACCTGGGAGAACCTGGTGGAGTACGACATGAGCGAGAGTGGCATCCGGCCGCTCACGCTGCGCGAGCTGACAGCGATGGGATTCGACCTCGAGGCCTTCCTCGATCGACCGCTCGGCTACAGCCAGTCGAACGGCACCATCGAGCTGCGCGAGCGGATCGCGGCGCTCTACGACGGCGCCAGCGTCGACCAGATCGAGGTCACCAACGGCACGTCGGAAGCAAACTACCTGATCGCGCTCAGCCAGATTCAGCCCGGCGACGTGGTCGCGATGCAGCTGCCCAACTACATGCAGATGTGGGGCGTGGCGCGAAGCCTCGGTGCGGACGTGCGACGCCTTTCGATTGCGGGCGGACGAAAGCTGGGAGCCCGACTGGCAGGAGTTCGAGCATGCCGTCACGCCACAGACCCGCCTCCTCTATCTATCGAATCCTAATAACCCGACCGGCTCGGTCCTGACGCCGGCGGCCATGCGCCGCATCGTCGATCGATGCCAACAAATGGGGACGTGGCTCCTGTCCGACGAGGTGTATCTCGGTGCGGAGATCCATAGTCCGAGAACACACTCGTTCTGGGGAATGAGCGACCGCGTCGTGGTTACCAGCGGGCTGTCGAAGGCGTACGGAATTCCGGGCGTCCGCATCGGCTGGCTGGTGGGGCCGGCGCGGCTGGTGGCCGAGTGCTGGAGCCAGCACGACTACATCACGATCGGCCCGAATCCGTTCTCCGACCGAATCGCCCGCGTTGCGGTGGAGGCCGCCAATCGCGAGCGATGCTACGCGCGCACCGGCGATCTCCTGAGGAAGAACCTGCCGATTGTGCGCGACTGGGTGTCGTCATTCGAGGGACGCCTCACGTGGTCCGAACCGAAAGCGGGCGCCATCGGGCTGATGAAGTACGCGGCCGACACGCCGAGCCTGACGATTGCCGATCGCGTCCGCGTGCAGCAGAGCACCCTGATCGTTCCGGGCAGCCAGGTCGGGAGTGGAGGGACACCTCCGGGTCTGGCTTGGTGGCCACGAACCCTTTCTTCGGGAAGGGCTTCGCCGGATCGGGGTGGAGCTGAAGGCGCTGTTCGACTAGGACCGCCCAGCCGGCCTGTTAACCTCGTCCCGGCCACCTCGTATTAGAGAGTATGAGGAGCCCCAATTCGATGAACCGATTCGCCGCTGTCGCGCTCGCCACGCTTACCTCCGTGTCGATTGCGGCAAGCGCATCGGCCGGCCAGCGGCAGCCTGTCCGCGAGCCAGCCGAAGTGACTGTTCTGAAGTCGACGCTGTCCGCACAGGAGACGAAAGACCAGCTGGAACGGCTCCTCAACGAGTATCCGCCGTCGCTCGTGCGCGTGCTGCGGCTGGATCCGACGCTGCTCACCAACCAGCCCTATCTGCAGCCGTATCCAGCGCTGGTCACGTTCCTGACGGAGCATCCCGAAATCGCGCACAATCCGGTGTTCTTCCTCGGCAACGACAATCCAGAGCAATTACCGTCCCGACGCGCAGCAGCGCGCGTTCGATATGTGGCGTGAGGCCATCCAGGGCTTTACCATCGCGAGCGTGATCCTGGCGGTGGCGGGCGCCCTCGGGTGGATGATCAAGACGCTCATCGAGCACCGCCGCTGGACCCGGCTGTCGAAGATCCAAACCGAAGTGCACACCAAGCTCCTGGATCGCTTTTCCTCGAACGAAGATCTGCTGGCCTACATTCAGACACCGGCGGGTCGTAAATTTCTCGAGTCCGCCCCGATTCCGCTCGACACGCCGCGCTCGGTGGGCGCACCCTTGACGCGTATCCTGTGGTCGATGCAGGTCGGCGCCGTGCTGGGCGCCGGCGGCGTAGGGCTGGCCATCGTCGCGCAGCGCGCGGTCGAGGACGTGCGTGAACCCCTCGCAGCCCTCGGGGTCGTCGCCATCGCGCTGGGCATCGGTTTCCTGGTGTCGGCCGTCATGGCCTACGTGTTGTCACAACGTCTCGGCCTCATCACCCAGACTCCGACGTCAACGCCCGACTCTCATGTCTGACATCACGCTCTCCGAGCTCGAGCGCCTGGAGGCAATCGCCAACGAAACAGACGTGGCGCTGGCAATGGACGAGGATGCGTTCCGCGCTTTTTACGACCGCACCTGCACGGCGCTGTGGGGTTACCTCTCCAGGATCAGCGGCGATCGCCAGCTTGCCGACGATCTGCTGCAGGAAGCGTATTACCGGTTGCTCCGGGCGGGCGAGCGGTTCGAGAGCGAGGCCCACCGGCGCAACTATCTCTATCGGATCGCGACCAATCTCGTCAGGGACAGCCGTCGCAAGATTCGTCCGGTGCGGGACGAGGGTGTCGAGCTGGCTTCGCTTCCCGCGGACCAGGGCGATACTGCCGACGCGGATCGTCTCGCCGACGTGCGGCGTGCGCTGCGAAAGTTACGACCGCGCGAGCGGGCTCTTCTCTGGCTCGCCTATGCCCACGGATCGACCCATGGCGAGATCGCGCAAGTGCTCGGCCTCAAGACCGGCAGCGTGAAGCAGCTGCTGTTCAGGGCGCGCCGTCGCATGGCCGCGCTGCTGAAAGGGTCACAGGACAAATCAGGGGTGCAATCGTGAAGCCGTCGAACTGTGAGCACGAGACCGAGCTGTGGGAGGCGGTCGCGAGCGGTCGCTGGCCGGACGCCATCGATCCCGCGCTGGCTCGCCACGTACGGGAATGCCGATCGTGCGCGGAGGTCGCCGACGTCTCGTCGATGCTGCTGGCGGACGCGCGCGCCGCGCGGCACGAGTCTTCTCCGCCTTCGTCGGCGATCGTCTGGTGGCGGGCGCAGATGCGGGCACGCCAGGAAGCGGCGCGGGTCGCGGAGCGGCCGCTCACGATCGTGCACGCCCTCGCCATCGCGTGCGCCGCAGGGTTGTTGCTCGGGCTTCTCGGGTTGGCAGGGGCGTGGGCTCACGCGTACATCGGGTCGTCGGATCCTCCTCCCCCGGCGGTCTTCGGCGCCGCTGAGACCGCGCACCTGCCCCTGGCGGGCCTGATGACGATTCTTCCCTGGGTGGCGCTGGCGTCGCTGCTGCTCGCGCCGCTGGCCGTCTACGTCATCGTCTCGGACGAATAACTGCCCGGGGACGAGCCTACTGCCCTACTTCCGCTCGATCAGCGACTTTGCTAGAACCTGGCCGGGCCGGGCAGTGGTCTGCTCGCCGCCATCGACCACGGGAACGCCGTTGACCAGTACGTAGGGAATCCCGCTCGGATACGAGTGCGGGCGTTCGAACGTCGCGGTATCGTCGATACGCGCGGGATCGAATACCACGACGTCCGCCGCATAGCCCACCTTCAGCGTTCCCCTGTTCGGGAAACGGAAATGCTCCGCCGGCAGCGAAGTCATCTTCCGTACGGCTTCTTCGAGCGAGAGCGTGCGATCGCTTCGCACGTACTTGCCGAGCACCCGCGCGTTGTTGCCGTAGCCGCGGGGATGTGGCACGTCCTGCGCCGAACTGCAGCAGGCCGCTGTCCGAGGCGATCGCCACCTGGGGATGTCGCAGGATGCGGGTGACATCGTCGTCACTCATGAGGTGATAGACCATCGACGGCGCCACCTGAGATCATCATGTCGCGCGCCGCCTCCAGCTGCGCGTCCAGGCTGCTGCTGCCCTTCAGCCGGGCGGCCACCTCCTTCATCGACAGACCGTTCAGCGCCCGGCATCCGGTGCATACAGCGCGACGACCGCAAAGGACAGGTCGGCCAGGCCGCGGTCGTCGAGCAGCGCGGTCACTTCACGCTTGATCTTCGCCCAGGTGGCGGGGTCGTTCAGCCGCGCCTGCATTGGCGCCGGACCTCCTTCCAGCACCCAGGCGGGGAATCGAATACTGAGCGAGGAGCTCGCCGCGGTGTAGGCGTACTGATCGGCCTCGACGTCGAGTCCCTTGGCTCTCGCGGCATCGATCAACCGCAAGGCTTCCGCGCTGGCGCCCCAGCGGCGCGGGACTATCCACCTTGAGGTGCGAGATCTGAACGCGGGCGCCGGCCGCTTCGCCGACGCGGATGGTCTCGGCAATCGCCTCCTCCAGCTCGGTTCCCTCGTTCCGCATGTGCGAGGCGTAGATGCCGCCGGCATCGGCGGCGACGTGCGCGAGCTCGATGATCTCCGGCTGGTGCGCGTAGGCACCCGGGACGTATTGCAGTCCGGTCGAGAACCCGACCGCGCCGTCGGCCATCGCCTTCCAGACGAACGACTTCATCCGGGCCATCTCTCCGGGGCGTGGGCAGTCGATCGACCGATCCCATGACCATTCCACGAATGGTGTTGTGCCCGACGAGCGTGGCGTAATTGATGGCTGGGCGCGGCGTCGCGGATCTTCGCCAGCGCCTCTGCGATGTCGGACGCCGACGTGCCGCAGTTCCCCGCGACGATCGTGGTCACGCCCATACGTACGAAGTTGGCCGCTGCCGGGTGCTCGGCCAGATCGTCGGCATGCGTATGGACGTCGATGAAGCCAGGCGCGACGACGAGATTGCGCGCGTCGATCACGCGGACGCCGTCGGATGCCGCCACCGTTCCAATCGCGGCGATTCGGCCGTCCTTGATCGCGAGGTCCGCCCGGCTGGACGGCCGGCCGGTGCCATCGACGATCCGGCCGCCGACGATCACCGTGTCGTACCGCGGAGGCGCCACCGGGGCGAAGGCCATCAGCGTGGCCGCCAGCCAGCCAATCCGTGCAACGCTCGTGAAAGAGCTCACAGGCTGCGACTCGGCTGAATCAGCGGTTCGCGTTGGCGCGAGCCCTGCCGAGCTCGGCGGCCGGAGGCCGGGTCGCCGCACTCGCCGCCAAGCCCACGACCACGACGACGAGAACGCCCAACGGGTTGTGCCAGAGGTAGGAGATTCCGCGCGTGCGCGGATGGAACGCGAAAGTCAGGACGGTGACGATCCCGGCGATCAGGCCGACGAACGCACCGGTCCCGGTCGCGCGCTTGAATCCGAGCGCCAGGACGAACACGCCGAGCAGCGAGCCGTAGAAAATCGAGCCAAACCGGTTCACCACTTCGATGAGCGAGCCGAGTTGTACGGCGAAGTGCGCCACCACGCAGGCAACGGTGCCCCAGAAAGCGGTGGCCACACGTGACGCGAAAAGATAGTGCGCGTCCGATTGTCCGGGACGCAGTAAGCGGCGATAGATGTCGATGATCGTCGCGCTCGCCGTCGCGCTCAGCTCCCCGGCAGTGGCCGACATCGCGGCAGCAAAGATCGCGGCGATGATCAGGCCGACGAGCCCCGGCGGCAGCCGGGTGGTGACGAAGGTGGGAAACACGTAGTTGACGTCGGGCTTCGGCGTATCACCCACCGAATCCGTGAAGCCCGGCGCCGCGGTCACGGCGGCAACCAGTTCGGCGGCTCGGCTGCGAATCGACTGTACTTCCGCGGTGGCAGCACGAAACCGATCGCGAGCACCGGCGGTTTCCGACGAAGAAGACCCAGCCATCGCGAGCGCGGCCTGACGCCGCTTCTCGAACGCCACTTCGAACTGCCCTTCGAGCGCGCGATACTCATCCGCCCGCGGGCTCAGTGCAACCTGCTGCGCGTAGGTGCTGTTGAAGAGGAGCGGCGGCTGATGGAACACGTAGTACAGGAACATGAACACGCCGACGAGCAGCACAAGGACCTGGAGCGGAATCTTGACGAACGCGCTCATCAACAGTGAGTGACGCGCCTGCCGCAACGACTTGGCGGTGAGGTAACGTTGGACCTGGCTCTGGTCGCAGCCGAAGTACGACAGGTGCAGGAACAGGCCGCCGAGGAGGCCGGACCAGAAGGTATAGGTCTGCCGCGGGTCGAAATGGAAATCGATGGTTGAAGTCCGTCCCGCCGCCCCGGCGATGTGGAGCGCCTTGCCGACGCTGACCTCTGGAGGCAATCCCAACATCAGCGCGACTACCGCGCAGACCAGGCCGCCGACGACGATGCCCATCTGTTTCACGTCGGTCCAGGTGACTGCCTGGACGCCGCCCAGCATCGTGTAGAGAACGGTTGGTCCGCCGATGGCCAGAATGGTCAGCGTGAGGTTCCAGTGAAAGATCACCGACAGGATGACCGCCGGCGCCGAGATGATGGCGCCGGTGGACATGCTCCGCCCGCACAGAAACAACAGGCTGGCGGCCGTCCGCGTTTTTGCGTCGAACCGCCGTTCGAGATACTCGTATGCGGTGTAGACGCCCGATCGATAGAAGAAAGGCACCAGCGTGACCGACAGGACGACCATCGCGATCGGCAGCCCGAAGTAGAACTGCACGAAGCGCATGCCGTCAGCGTAAGCCTGCCCTGGTCGTACCCACGAGCGTGATCGCGCTGAGCTGTGTCGCCATCACCGAGAGGCCAACGGCCCACCACGGCAGGCTGCGATTGGCGAGGAAATACCCTTCGACCCGGTCGGCGGCCTTCGTACCGACGGAGGCCGTCGACGACGATCCACACCAGGTATGCAGCGACGACCAGCCAATCGAGAAAGTGCATCGATGGCGAAGATCAGGAGGAGAAGACGCGTCCGAACAGCCAGAGGGCCGCAATCACACCGGCGTGGCACACCAGTACCAGACCGTAGATTCGACGCATGCTCCCGTCTTCTTCAGGCGGGGCTTCCGAAGACGTCATCGCGAAAGTATACCGGTTCAGGCGATGGGAGATCCGAGGCCGTTGTCCAGATGATAGGCGGGGCCTCGCGGCCGCGCGAGGGTCGCAGGGGCGACCACGAATTCGATGTGCGAGTCGGGGCCTCCATGGTTCAACAACACCACGTCGGGACGTTTGACGACGGTCTCACCGTCGCGCAGCGCGAGCTCGACGCGATAGGTACCCGCGGGCAGCTCGATCGCGAACCCTCCGGTCGCGCCGGTCTCCGTCGTTCGAGTCTCACCGGTGGCCACGTTCACGACGGCGACCGTGCGTCCCGAGACCAGGGCCGTGGCATCGGAGCCTCGCACCGTTCCGGCCAGCCGTTCACTCGCGGGGGTCGCATTGTGGGTGGCAACGGCCCCGGTCTTCGACGCGCAACCGGTCGTCAGGAGCACGACAATCCCGAGCGACAGCCAGACAGCCCCCATCCAGAGCGGGCAATAGTGGCAAGTCGTTGCACGGGCATCACTCACGCGCGGCCGTTGTGCAATCCAAGGGCCAGCCCGCCGGATCATCTGAAAGCGTAGAGATAGGAGAGATCCGTCCCCTGTCCGAACGCGCCCAGCTCCAGGAAGGCACCGGAGCGGGCAACAGCGTCAAGGACCGCATTCAGATCCGCCGCCTTGTACTTACCGGTATGGATGACGACGTAGCGAACCCCATCCGCACGAAGCTGGAGGAGCGCCGCGGGATCAGGAAAATGCTCGAGGCGCGCACGCCGGCGCAAATACGACGGCGGGTACACACCGCTGTAACCGTTCACCAGCGGAAACCAGTGGAAGACGGACATATAGATGTATTCCGCATCCGTTTCCGCGAACGCCGGTGAGGACGCCGGAAGCTCTGCCACGACGCCGAGCGGCTGCTGCCGAAGGCGAACGTACACCTCGGATGGCGTAGTCGCATAGCTCGTCAGATCCGGCGGTGCGCGGTACTCAATCATCAATCCAAGCAGGATCGCGGCGAGCATCCACCGACGTCTGGTGGAGGGGAGACCGCGCGCCACGGCAATGTATCCGTAACCAGCCAACACGCCCAGGAACATAAGGACGAAGACTCCGAGACGCGCGGGCGCACGCAGCGCGCGGTACGCCATTACGTGATCGTGCAGAACGCCGAAGATGAAGCCGCCGAAGCCAAGGGAGGTCTCGAACGCGACGATGACCGCCAGCAGGTAGACGATCGCGCGGGCCGGCGGCGGTTTCAGCAACAAGCCGCAGATGGCCAGCACCAGCACGAGAAATCCCGGAAACAGCCTGCGCTCTCCCCTGCCTCTCGACTGCAGCATCCCTCCGTACAGCCAGTTGGTCGGCGTCGCGACGAGATAACTCGACGGTCGCGCGCTGAACATCACGATCTGTTCGGTCGGGCGCTCGCCACCGATGGTGTCCCTCGTCTGCATGTAGGGCACGGAATAGAATCCGCAGATCACGGCGGCCAGCACCGCTCCGGCAATGAGTGCGAGCGCCGCCCGACCTGGCGACGTTCTTCGATCGGCGACAAACAGGAGGATCCCGCAGAAGGCCATGAGCGTGCCGAGAAAGATGCCGTAGTAGATGCTCGACAGCATCTGCAGCGACACGATCAGGCCGAGGACGAGGCCGCGGCGCACGCCACCCGCATCGAGCACTCGATGCAGCGCAAGGAACGCCAGCGGCATCCACATGGTCCACTGCAGCTCCATGTGCATGAAGTGCTCGAATCGATAGGGCGCGAACGAAAAGACGACCCCTGCGATCGCGCCCGCGCCGCGGCTTCCGGTCAGGTAGACGACGAGCAGGTACATGGTCAGGCCCGAGCAGGCAATCGCTCCGAGCAGCAGCACGTTGTGCACGAGGAGCGGCGGCATCCCCAGCCAGATGAGAGGCGTGGCCACGGTCCCCTCCACGACCATCGCATCCGATAACGTCAGCGTCCGGCGCTCCGGGTAGAAGATGTTGCCGTCGAACAACCGTGACGGCCGTGTCGCCAGCGCATGCGCAAACCACTCGAGCCGCCACATGTTGAAGTAGACGTCGTGGTGCGGGGTCGCCCGATCGAGCAGACCCGGCGTCTGCGGCCAGGTCATGACGATGGTCATGATCACGAAGAACACCGCGGGGAGGATTCCCGATCTCAGGTGGCTTGCAACATTCACTGGGGCGGAATTCCGATTAGCTGCATCAGACGCAGGGCGTTTCTCGACGTCGCCAGGCCGGGTCGCAGCCGGTAGTCGAAGGTCATGCGGCCGTCGCCGTGCACCTGCTCGGCGAAGTGGTAGAGCCGCGCATGTGAGGCAAACGGCTCTTCTGCCGCGATCGACAGATCGTGCGTCGTCATCGCGCCGATGGCGCCGGCGGCGATCAGATGCCGGCCGATCGCGCAGACCGCAATCGCGCGCTCGGCGCTGTTGGTACCTTGCAACACCTCGTCCAGCAGATACAGCAGACGTCGATCGTCGTCCACGTGCCGCTCGGCGGCGTCCACGATGGCCTTCAACCTCGCCAGTGCCGCCATGAAGTACGACAGTCCGAGCTCCAGTGAATCCTGGATGCGGATGCTGCTGTGCAGATCCGCTGGCGGCATCAGAAGCTCGGTCGCGCACACTGGCGCGCCGGCTTGTGCCAGGACGGCATTGAGACCGATCGCGCGGAGCAGCGTGCTTTTGCCCGACATGTTCGATCCGGTGATGAGCAGGACCGCGCCCGTCGGACCGACCTCGACATCGTTGACGATCCGGCGGTCGTCCGGAATCAGCGGGTGTCCCAGGTTGGTCGCTGCGAAGGCCGGGAACGACGTCGCGACCCGTGGGTAGGTCCACTCGGGACAGTCGTGACGGATTCCCGCCAGAACGGAGAGCGCGTCGAAGCGTGCGAGCGCGTCGAGCCACCGGCGAACCTCGCGGCCGTGATCGATACGCCAGCGCTCCATCGCGTAGAGCACGTGAAAATCCCAAAGCGTCAGCGATTGAATGGGAAAGTGCAGCAGCGCCGCGGCGGTCCGGAGCTCCGACCACTCGGTGAGCCGCGAGAGTTGCCTGACAAGCCCGGGAGCCTCTCCCCCGGCGCGTAGTTCATTCTGGCGAAGAATCAGTTCGGCCGATGACCAGGTTTCCTTGAAGGCCAGTTCCAGCATGACCGAATAGCGAACGAGCGCACGCTGGCCCATCCCGACCCGATCGAACACGGCATACGTACGGCGCGCGCACGCGAACGAGAGCACGATCCCGAGCACCATCGGGATCAGCCACCAGGCTCGATCGACCGCGCCGGTCAACTGCAAGACGATGAGCAGCCAGATGAGCAGCGTGATGCCGATCGCGGCCAGTTGCGCCGCGCGCGGGATCGCGGAAATATCTCCCTCGGCCCACGTCAGGAATCGTTCGAGCTCGGTTGTGCCGGCCATGCCGAGCAATCCCTCGGTGGCAAACCCTTCGCGCCATTCGGGACGCTGAGCGAGATCGTCGATCGCCGCCTGTCTGGCGACGATGTCGTCGGGAGACGAACCCGAGAGAAGCCACGCGATCAGAGTCGATTGGCCGGTCGACGTGGCGGCGGGACCCATCCAGTTGGCGAGCGAGGCGTGGCCGAAGAGATCGAGATCCCGCGCGTATGGATGGTCGTCGATGCCGGGCGGCGGTGCCGGGGCGGCGTCCTCGAGCACGCTCCAATCGCGATCGATGCGGCCAATCCCCCGGCGCGCCAGCCGGCGTCCACCCTCCGCGGCTTCGATCGTGGCGAGCACCCTGGCGTGGTGGGCGACGAGGAAGGCAAACACCAGAGCGAGCACGATGCCCGCAACGATGGCGGCGGGCGATCCTGCTCTGGCTCCCCACCAGACCATGCCGACCATGCCGAAGAAAGTGGCCAGGCGCCAGCGCGAAATCGCCTTGGCGCGGGTGGCGGCCGCGTCGCGACGTCCCGTCCAGATCTCGAGCCGGGTTCCGTACCATTCACGCGGACTCATACGGTGATTGCGGCGGGGTCCATTGGGCAGGCTGTTTTTTGGTCAGTCGACATGACGGTGCAGCGGGCGGCGTCGCGGCGTCAAGTGTACAGTCCCCGGCATCGCATCGAACGTCTGAACAAGCGGAGGCGGCATGCGGCGACTGATTCCGTGGCTTGGCCTGACGGTTGTGCTGGCTGGGGTGCTGACAAGGGCGCAACCTCAGAAGGTCCGGACGGCATGATCGGGATTCGGTCCATCAAGTTGCCCTGAACGACATCAGGTGTCTGGGACCCCCCGTCGCGATTGCCGACGGCAAGTGGGAGCTCCGGCTTGGCGATCCGTCGACCGGGTCAACCGGGCGCGGCACATCGACCGGTCGTCTCTACTCCGGCTGGTGTACGCTCGTGTTGATGGGCGGCCAGGGCAATTGGTCGATCGAAGCGTGGCGCTATACGATCGACCCGCCCAAGGGCACGCCGTTGCCACCGACGCTGAAGCAGCCCGGCTTCATTGGAAGGGAACAATAGCGCCGACCCGTTCCGGCGATCGTCTCCTTCACGATGGCTGTCGATCCGAAGTACCTCTCAGACGCCGCGCATTTTCCTGGCGGCCACGCCGCGGGGCTGGAAACGCCCCGGACACTCGCGGAGATCCCGGACATCGTTCGTCAGGCTCGCAGCGTCCTGCCGATTGGCGCGCAATCGTCGCTGACCGGCGGCGCTACGCCGATGGGAGAACTTCTGCTGTCAACGGAGCGGCTGACACGTGTGATCGAAGTCGGGGCCGGCCATGCCACCGTGGAGGCCGGTGTGTCGATTGCCGCATTGCAGGACGCGCTGGCAGCCCACGGCGCCTGGTTTCCGGCCGCGCCCACCTGGACGGGCGCGCTGGCTGGGGGCGTGGTCGCGACCAACGCCGCGGGTGCGGCGACCTTCAAGTACGGATCGGTACGGCGATGGGTCGAAGCCATCGGCGTCGTCCTCGCGGATGGATCGGCGCTCCAGATCAGGCGGGGCGCGTACGTCGAGACCGACGGTCGGCTACGGGTTCCGACGCGCAGCGGCACCGTTGCGCTCCCGATTCCCACGTATCGGATGCCGGATGTCGTGAAGCGGTCGGCCGGCTACCACGCCGCGCCAGGAATGGACCTGGTCGATCTCTTCATCGGTTCGGAAGGCACGTTGGGGATCATCACGCAGGTCACGCTGCGTGCGGTGTCGCCGGCGCCGGTGACCGCGCTGGCGCTCGTGCCCTGCCGATCCGAGCCGGCCGCGCTGGCGTTCGTCGACGCGCTGCGTCGTGCCTCCATGGACACGTGGCGCACAGGCGATCCCAACGGCATCGACGCAGCGGCGATCGAACACATGGATCGCCGTTCCCTCGAGATCCTGCGCGAGGATGGGGCCGATCGACGCAACGACGTGCGCTTTCCTGAGGGCACCGAGCTCGCGCTGCTGGTTCAGCTCGAGCTCCCTCCAGGCACAACAGCCGCCGACGCGTTCGACGACATTCAGTCGCTGTCCAATCATGCAACGGTCGAGCGCCCTGTGGCCCGGTTCTGTGCGCTGCTCCGCGAGCGTGGCCTGCTTGACGAGACCGAGCTCGCGGTCCCCGGCGATCGCCGACGGGCCGATCAGCTCGTCGCGATCCGCGAGGCGGTGCCAACCGGGGTCAACCAGCGGGTTGGCCGCGCGCAACACGACGTCGACGGTCGGATCGCGAAGACTGCCGCCGACATGATCGTGCCCTTCGATCGGGTCGCCGACATGATGGCGGTCTACCGACAGGGATTCGGGGCGCGCGGGCTCGACTTCGCGGTGTGGGGACATCTCTCGGACGGCAACGTGCATCCCAACGTGCTGCCTCGATCGTACGAGGAGGTCGAGCAGGGACGGGAAGCAATCTTGCAATTCGGGCGTGAGGTGGCGCGGCTCGGCGGTTGTCCGCTTGCCGAGCACGGCGTCGGTCGGAGCGCCGTCAAGCAGGCCCTGCTGCGGGGTCTGTATGGTGACGAGGGCATCGAGCAGATGCGCACCGTGAAGCGGGCCCTCGACCCTGACTGGAAACTGGCACCGGGTGTGATCTTCCCGCGATAGGATGCGTAGCATGCGCGATCTGCTTTCACGCTGGCCCCTGATGCGTCAGCTGACGACCGGCAGCAACGGTACCGGACAGGAGTCGATGAGCGAAGCGACGCGATCGCTTCGACCGCGGCACGACGGGGCGGAGGTCACGCGATCGGTGTGTCCGTTCTGCGCGGTCGGTTGCGGCCAGCTGATCTTCCACCGCAAGGGGCGCGTGGTGGCCGTCGAAGGCGACCCGCGGTCGCCGATCTCGGAAGGGCGCCTGTGCCCCAAAGGGGCGGACACGCTCGAGCTAATCACCCATCCCGGACGCGCGACGAAGGTCAAGTACAGGGCGCCCCACTCCACGACGTGGCAGGACCTCGATCTCGAGGCCGCCATGGACATGATCGCCGCGCGTGTCTGGGAGTCGCGCGAGCAGCATTTCGAAGAGCGAAGCTCCGATCCGACGTCGATTCTGATGCAGTGCCCGTCGATTGCCCATCTTGGTGGAGCGACGCTCGACAACGAAGAGAACTATCTGATCAAGAAGCTGTTCGCTGGCGGCCTCGGCATGGTCGCGATCAGCAACCAGGCCCGGATATGACATAGCTCGACGGTGCCCGGTCTGGGCACCTCGTTCGGGCGGGGCGGCGCAACCACAGCGCAGCAGGATCTGCAGAACGCCGACGCCATCCTCATCATGGGCTCGTCGATGGCGGAAAACCATCCGGTGGGCTTTCAGTGGG
This sequence comes from uncultured Acidobacteriota bacterium, assembly GCA_963771415.1. Classification (GTDB taxonomy): domain Bacteria; phylum Acidobacteriota; class Vicinamibacteria; order Vicinamibacterales; family 2-12-FULL-66-21; genus CAWAZT01. Next base: position 612,285 of record CAVYTI010000004.1, read on the forward strand.
TGCTGCGTGCCCGCGAGCGCGGCGCCACCATCATTCACGTCGACCCGAGATTCTCACGGACCTCGGCCATGGCCGACATCTGGCTGCCGCTGCGGGCCGGCTCCGACGTGGTCTTTCTCGGGGCGCTGGTCAACTACGTGATCGCGAACGGGCTGACGTTTTTCGATTACGTCATTCCTTACACCAACGCCGCCACGATCATCGGCGACGAATTCCGCGATACCGAAGACCTGAACGGCTTGTTCTCCGGCTGGGACTCCTCGCGCGAGGAGTACTCGAACAACTCGTGGGCCTACGCCGGCAGCAGTTCAGGGGCTGATGCGGCCGGTGGCGACGAGCCGGAGCGCGATCCGTCGCTGAAGCATCCGCGCTGCGTCTTCCAGATTCTGGCGCGACACTTTTCGCGTTACACGCCGGCGATGGTCGAGGAGGTCTGCGGCATCCCGGCAGACTCGTTCGGCCGTGTCGCTGATGCCTTCTGCCGCGCCTCCGGACCGGAACGGACGGCGGCGATCTGCTACGCGGTCGGGTGGACGCAGCACTCGACCGGCGTGCAGACGATTCGTACGGCGGCGATTCTTCAGCTGCTGCTCGGCAACATCGGCAGACCTGGCGGCGGCATCCTGGCGCTGCGCGGTCACGCGTCCATTCAAGGCTCGACTGACATCCCGACGCTCTACGATCTGCTCCCCGGCTACCTGCCGATGCCGACGCGCGCCGCCGACGGACAGTCGATTGCCGGCTACGTCGCCAGGAACGGACAAACGCGCGGCCTGTGGAAGAACATCGACAAGTACCTGATCTCGCTGCTCAAGGCTTGGTACGGCAACGCGGCAACGTCCGGGAACGAGTTCGGCTTCGGCTGGCTGCCGCGCATCAGCGGCGACCACTCGCACATGGGCTACTGGCTCGACATGGCCGACGCCAGCGGCAAGATCGAGGGGCTGTTCGTGATGGGACAGAACCCCGCGGTCGGTGCGCCGAACGCGCGGCTCGAGCGCCGCGCGCTGGCCAGCCTGAAATGGCTGGTCGTGCGCGACCTGGTCGAAACGGAGACCGCGACGTTCTGGCTCGATTCACCCGAGATCGCGCGAGGAGAGCTGCGCACGGCCGATGTCGGCACCGAGGTCTTCTTTCTTCCGGCGGCGGCCCACGCCGAAAAAAACGGCTGCTTCACCAACACGCAGCGCCTGGTCCAGTGGCACGACAAGGCCGTCGAGCCACCCGGCGACGCACGCAGCGATGCCTGGTTCGTCTACCACCTCGGCGCTCGCCTCAAGGCGATGGCCGCGAGCGATTCACGACCGCGTAATGGCGGCCTGAACGCGCTCACCTGGAGCTACGAGACCACCGGCCCCCTCCATGAGCCGGACATCACCGAGGTGTTGAAGGAGATCAACGGTCGGCTGATCGCGGATCGATCGCAGCTACCGGGCTACGACACACTGGCGAACGATGGCACGACCGCCTGCGGCTGCTGGATTTACTCCGGCGTCCATCCGTCCGCCGAGCGCAACCGCGCGAGAGAACGCGATCCCCGAGGGCGATACGGTCACGGCTGGGGCTTCGCCTGGCCATCGGATCGGCGCATCCTCTACAACCGCGCGTCGGCACGGCCCGACGGCTCGCCGTGGAGCGAGCGGAAAAAGCTCGTGTGGTGGGACCGCGAGCGCAGCGAATGGACGGGGCTCGACACGCCCGACTTCAGCAAGGACAAAGCGCCCGACTACGTTCCTCCTCCGGGCGCGAGCGGCGACGCGGCCTTGCCTGGTACCGCTCCGTTCATCCTGCACTCGGACGGCATGGGCTGGATCTGGGTGGCCGAGGGCCTCAAGGACGGCCCGCTACCCTCGCACTACGAACCGCTCGAGTCTCCGCTCGCCAATGCCGTCTACGCGCAACAGGTCAACCCCGCGGCCGACGCGAAGAAGCGGCCCGACAACCTCTACGCCGACTCTCCTGGCGACGATCGGTATCCGTGCGTGCTGACGACTTATCGACTGACCGAGCATCACACCGCCGGCGGCATGAGCCGTACGCTCTCTCATCTTGCCGAGCTCCAGCCGGCGCTGTTCTGCGAGATTTCTCCTGAACTCGCGGCAGAGGTCGGGGCCCGGCATGGTGAGGACGTCACCATTTCGTCGCCCCGCGGCTCGATCGTGGCGCGGGCGCTGGTCACCGCGCGGATGCGTCCGTTGCGCGCGGGCGGCCGGACGATCCATCAGGTCGGGCTTCCCTATCACTGGGGCCATCGCGGGCTGGCGCGTGGCGATGTCGTCAACGACCTCGTCGCTATCTCCGAGGAACCCAACGTCAAGATCATGGAATCGAAGGCGCTCGTCTGCCGGATCGAGCCGTTACGACGCAGCCGGGACTCGGATCGGAAGGACCTCTCGTGACCACCGCGTTCCTGACCGACGCGACGCTGTGCATTGGCTGTAAGGCCTGCGAGGTCGCGTGCAAAGAGTGGAATCAGATTCCCAGTGATGGCTTCCACTTCACTGGGATGTCGTACGACAACACGGCCGGGCTCGGGCACTCCACCTGGCGCCACGTCAAGTTCGTCGAGCGAACCGCGGGGGTCGCTGGTGCAGCCGACGGCACCGCCGGCTACCGCAGCAACGCGTTCCGGTGGGACTTCACCTCCGACGTGTGCAAGCACTGCGAGCACGCCGGCTGTCTCGAAGCGTGTCCCACGGGCTCGATCGTCCGTACCGAGTTCGGCGGCGTGTTCATCCAGCCCGATGTCTGCAACGGATGCGGCTACTGCGTCGTCACCTGCCCGTTCGGCGTCGTCGATCGTCGTCCTGAAGATGGTCGGGCGTTCAAGTGCACGTTCTGTTACGACCGTCAGAAGGTCGGCCTCGAGCCCGCGTGCGCGACCGCGTGTCCGACGCAATCGATTCAGTTCGGCGATCTCGAGGAGATGCGGGCGCGCGCTCAGGCGCGCGTCGACGAGCTACAGAAACGAGGCATCGACGACGCGGTCGTCTACGACCCGGTGGATACGAGCGTCGGCGGCACCCACGCCGTCTTCGTCGTGCGGGGGAATCCGGAGGACTACAACCTGCCACGTGCGCCTCAGGTTCCTACGGTCCATCTGCGAGCCGGGTGGGGCGGCGCCGCGGTGGCGGCTGGGCTATTGCTGCTGGGCACGGCGACCGCTTTTCTCGTGCGTGACTGAGAACGGTTCAGCCCGGCGGCTGGCATCAAGCTTGTTTGCTCGGTGAACGGGATCCACACATCGAAGCGAACTCATCGTGCATATCGCCCTTGTTGCTCCGCCTTTCATCCCAGTGCCGCCGACCGCGTACGGTGGAACTGAACTGTTCATTGCGCAGCTGGCCGACGGGCTCGTCGCCCGCGGACACCGCGTCCTCGTCTATGCCAATGGCGCGTCCACAGTCGCCGGCGAGCTGCGCTGGTGCTATCCAGAGGCGGACTGGCCGCCTCGGCCGGAGGCGCACAGCGCGCTGAAGTCCATCGATCATGGAGCCTGGTCTCTGCACGACGCCGCCAGGGAAGCCGTCGACATCGTCCATCTCAATGACGCCATCCACATTCCACTGTCGCGTTTCGTGACTCCGCCGATGGTGCATACGCTGCATCACCCGCATGAGCCGGACTTGACGAGTCTGTACGCAAGGTTTCCGGACGTGTCGTACGTGGCGATCAGCGAGTCGCAGCGGTCGGCGGAGCCGCTCGACCGGATCTCGACCATCCACCATGGGATTCAGCTGAGCGACTACGTTTATCGGGACCGCAAGGATGACTACGTCTGCTTCCTCGGCCGCATGGCGCCGGTGAAGGCGCCGCATCTGGCAATCGAGGCCGCGCGCCGGGCCGGCGTCCGCATCAAGCTCGCCGGAGAGATCCAGCCGGTGTTTCAGGAGTACTGGGACGTGCAGGTGGCGCCGCTGATCAACGGGCAGGATGTCGAGTACATCGGTGAAGCCGATCAGCGGCTCAAGAACGATCTTTTGTCGAATGCGCGGGCGCTGCTGTTTCCCATCCAGTGGGAAGAACCGTTTGGTCTGGTGATGGTCGAAGCCATGGCCTGCGGGACGCCGGTCCTGGGCTTCCGCACCGGCTCGGTGCCGGAGCTGATCGCCGACGGCGTCAACGGCAGGATCTGCGACGACCTCGACGACATGGCGAGGTGGGCGCGCGATCCACAGGTCGATCCGCTCGACTGCCGGCGGCACGTGGAGCGGCACTTCTCACTCGACGTGATGGTCAATGCGTACGAAGCGCTCTATCGCAGGCTGGTGGGTGGCACGTGCGTGCCGCGGCGGCATTCGGCGTGAGAAAGCATGCCTGACGTCATCAAAGTCGAAGACAAGTATTACATCCTGGCGACCGCGGCACGGGCCCTTGGTACATCCGCTGTGCTCAAGGACGGCGATACCTTCGCCATCTTCGACGCGGTCGGCGACATCATCGGCGCCGGCCTCGGCGAGCAGGGCCTGTATCACGACGGCACGCGTTTCCTGTCGACGCTCGAGCTGCGGCTGAACGCAGACCGTCCACTGCTCCTCAGCTCGCGTTCGAGCCCGGACAATCTGCAGTTCGGCGCGGACGTGACGAATCGCGACTTTTTCGTCGAGGGTGAAATCGCGCTGGCCAAGGACCTGGTTCACGTGTTCCGCTCGCGGTTCCTGTGGCGCGGTGCGATGTACGAACGGGTCAGGTTCACCAACTACAGCCTCGGGCCGGTGACGTTCACGGTCGACTACGAGTTCGACGCCGACTTTTCTGACATCTTCGAAGTACGCGGTACCCCGCGCGTGCGGCGTGGCGTTCTGTTGCCGCCTCGCACCTACGAGAGGACCACCGAGCTCGCCTATCGCGGCCTGGACGAGGTGACGCGACGGACACGTCTCCACTGGAGCGCCACCCCGGTCCAGGCGAGCGCGTCGATGGCGCGTTTCACGCTTGCGCTCGACAGTCATGAGACGACGGCTCTCGAGCTGACGGTGTCGTGCGAGTGCGGCGGAGAGTCCGCGATTCAGATCTATGACGCCGCGCTGGACGACCTCACCGCGCGCGAGGCCGATGCAGCGCGCGGCTACGGGATCGTCGCCACGTCCAACCAGTCGCTCAACGACTGGATCGAGCGTTCCATCTCCGATGTCCGGATGATGATTACGGCCACCCCGAGCGGACCGTATCCGTACGCCGGCGTGCCATGGTTCAACACCGCGTTCGGCCGCGATGGCATCATCACCGCCCTGCAGCTCCTCTGGCTCAATCCGGCCATCGCCGCAGGGGTCCTCCGCTTTCTAGCGGCCACCCAGGCTTCCGCCGTTGCGCCGGAGCAGGACGCCGAGCCAGGAAAAATCCTGCACGAAATGCGCGGCGGCGAAATGGCCGTTCTCGGCGAAGTCCCGTTCGGTCGGTACTACGGCAGCGTGGATTCCACCCCGCTGTTCGTGCTGCTCGCGGGCGCGTACTACGAACGCACTGGCGATCGACAGCTGATCGAGACGATCTGGCCGAATCTGGAGCGGGCGCTCGAATGGATCGACCGTTACGGCGACGTCGACGGGGACGGCTTCGTCGAGTACGCGCGGCGCACGTCTCGGGGATTGATCCAGCAAGGGTGGAAGGATTCACAGGACTCGGTCTTCCACGCCAGCGGCGATCTGGCGGAGGCACCGATCGCGCTCGCGGAGGTGCAGGCCTATGTCTATGGGGCTCGCCTCGCGGCGGCGATGCTGGCCCGGGTGCGGGGCGAGGCCGCGCGGGCCGAGGCAGAGGAGAGCCGGGCAGAATCTCTCCGAGCGCGCTTCGAGGAGGCCTTCTGGTCCGAAGGCCTGCAGACATACGCGCTGGCCCTCGACGGGCGGAAGCGCGCCTGCGCGGTTCGTTCGTCGAACGCGGGGCAATGTCTCCTGACCGGCATCGCGCGACCCGATCGGGCGCGCAGGGTCGCCCAATCGCTACTCGACCAAGGCATGTTCTCCGGGTGGGGGATTCGCACCATCGATGCCGCGGAGACGCGCTACAACCCGATGTCGTACCACAACGGCTCGGTCTGGCCGCACGACAATGCGCTGATCGCCGCCGGCTTCGCGCGCTATGGCTTCGCCGATCTGGTCGGCCCGGTCCTGACCGCCCTGCTCGACGCGAGCCGGTTCTTCGAGTTGCATCGGATCCCGGAGCTCTTCTGCGGTTTTCACAAGCGCCGCGGCGAAGGCCCGACGCTCTATCCCGTGGCCTGCTCGCCGCAGGCCTGGGCGGCGGGCAGCGTGTTCCTGCTGCTGCAGGCGGCCCTGGGCCTCACGATTGCCGCCCCGGAGCAACGTGTGACGATCACGGGCCCTCGGCTGCCCGAGTGCATCAAGTGGCTCAACGTCAGAGACCTGGTGATCGGTGACCGCACGATCGACTTGCATTTCGAGCGCCACGGCACCGACGTGCACGTCGAGAGTAGTGCCCGCGACGCGGGCGTCGAGCTCACCGTCGTCAACTAGTGGCCGCGGAGTACGGGCCGCGGAAGACGCGGAACACGGGACGGTCGGCCGCGGAAGACGCGGATTACGCTGACGGTCGGCCGCGGAAGACGCGGAACACTCCGACGGTAAGCCGCGGAAGACGCGGAAGACGCGGAAGACGCTGATTATCAAGTTGCGACAGGCTCAGCGGCAATCCCTCGCCTGTCGTCATTCGGCTATCGTTAGGGTCGTGACCGAACAATCGCCGCACGGCTACTACGGGCTGCCCACCATCAAGCCGCCGGTCTGGACCTGGGAGGTTCCGTCGTATTTCTTCGTCGGCGGCGCCGCAGGCGCGGCGGCGGTCATCGCCTCTGTCGCTCGGGTCAACGGCGGCCAGCCTGATCTCGTGCGCGATGCCCGATGGATCGCGGCCGTCGGGGGCCTGGCATCGCCGGCGCTGTTGATTGGCGACCTCGGCCGCCCGGAACGCTTCCTCAACATGCTGCGCGTGTTCAAGCTGCAGAGCCCGATGTCGGTCGGCGCCTGGACGCTGGTGGCCTTCTCGAACGCGGCGGCCGCCGCCGCCTGTTGTGACGCGATCGACCGCGCGTCGAACGGACGGATTCCGGTTCGCACGCTTGGCAACGCCGCCGAAGCGCTGGCGTCTGCCAGCGGACTGGTGCTGTCCACCTACACCGGCGTGCTGATCGGCGCCACCGCGATCCCGGCGTGGTCGGAGAACGTGAGAATCCTGCCGCTGCACTTCGGGGCATCGGGCCTCGGGACGGCTGTCTCGGTCCTCGAGCTGATGGGGCATCGGAGCGCCGCGCTGAACGCGCTTGGCGCAGGGGCCGCGGTCGTCGAAACCTTGATCGGCGCGAGCCTCGAGCTGAGCGCCAACGAGGCGCTCGTACCGCTCAAAGAGGACACGAGCGGTACCGATCACCCGGATCGGCGGCGTGCTGTCGGGGCCGGTCCCGCTCGCCTTGCGACTGGTCGCCGGCCGCTCACCTCGAGCGCGGACCATCGCCGCGCTCTGCACGATCGTCGGGTCGGCCATGACGCGAGTCGGCTGGCTGGCCGCCGGTCGCGAAAGCGTCAAACGCTGAAATCGGACGGTGCTCGCACAGGGTGCGCGAGGCCCCAAGCACCTCGCCCGATTGCGCTCAGGCCGATGCCAGCAGCCGGTGCTCGTCGGCCAGGCAGCTGGCGAGTTTGCGGATGCTCTCTTCGAGGACCTGCGGGAGCACGCTCGTGAAGCAGAGCCGCAGCTCCGAGTCGCCCGCCGGATCGGCATAGAACGCGGGGCCTGCGACGAAGGCCACGCCGGCGGCCAGCGCACGCTGATGCAGAGCCGTGGCGCTGATGCCCGGCGCGAGCCGGCACCAGAGGTACAACCCACCGGCGGGCCGCCCGAATCGCAGCAGTCCGAGCGGAATGTGCCGCTGGATGAGCGCGATCATCTGCATGCAGCGCTTCGCGTGCTCCGCCCGAATCGTACGCAGGTGCGCATCGAACGCCCCTTCCTGCATCAGGCGGGCGATGGCGAATTGCACGAGATTCGGCGTGTGCGGGTCGAGACGCTGCTTGATGATCGCGATTTGATCGACGATCGAGGCGGCCGCCGCAATCCATCCGAGGCGCAAACCTGGCGCCATCACCTTCGAGAAACTGTTCAAGTAGATCACCAGGTTGTGATCGTCGAGCTCCCGGAGCGACGGTGGCGGCGGTTCGTGGAAATACAGATCGCGATACGTGGCGTCTTCCACGATGGGAACCCGATAGCGCTGGGCAAGCGACAGCAGCTCGCGGCGCGTGCGGATCGGAAGCGTCACGCCGGTCGGATTCTGAAACGTCGGGTTCGTGTAGATCAACTTCGGCCGATAGCGCACGAGGAGGTCCTCGAGCTCGTCGCTGTCGGCCCGTGACACATCCCACCCAATCAGCTTGGCGCCGGCCGCGCGAAACGACTGGATGGCGCCGAGGTAGCCCGGGCGATCCATGATCACGGCGTCACCCGGATCGACGAGGCACCGCGCGAGCAGATCGAGGCCCTGCTGCGCACCGGAGAGAATCAGGACACTGTCGCGGGCCACGTTGTAGCGATCGGCGATCGCTTCGCGCAGCGCCGGCTGGCCTTCCGTCGGACCGTGCCGCCATGCCGACGCCGGATCGGTTTTCAACACGTGCGTTACCGCTTCCTGGAACGCCTCGTTGGGAAACTTGTCGATTGCCGGTTCGCCGGCCGCCAGCGAGACCAGGCGGGCGTCGGAAGAATTGCGCACGAGATCGCGAAGCGTCGAGTCGCTGGATCGCAGCGCCGCGGCGGCAATTTTTCCACGCCACGCGAACGGTGTTCCCTCCGGTTCCGGCGCGGCACAGACGAACGTGCCGCGGCCCACGTATCCGCGCAGCAGACCGCGCGATTCCAGCTCCCGGTAGGCGCTGACCACGGTGGTGCGGCTGATCCGCAGCTGCCGGGCTAGCGTCCGCTCCGGAGGGACGCGCGCCCCCGACGCGAGCTCGCCACGGGAAATAGCCCCTTCCAGCAACGTCACGAGATGGGAGTACAGCGGACGCTCGGTGCGGACGAACTGCCGTTCGATGGTCGAGAGCATTGGCTACCTCTTCTCTAGACTATGGACCGGATCAGGTGCCCGGTAGAGGTCCAATGTGACGGTGGCTGGCACGAAATACAAGTCCAATCAGGGACGAATGGCCAGTTTTGCGGGACGAAACCGGTCCAATCCCAAGGCCCTGGCGGCGGAGCAGGTGGACGGCTTCCTACATCCCACGATGCGCCAACCCGCTGCTACCTGGCAGCCGGCGCGGCATCCAGGTCCTCCCGCAGCAGATCCGTGTTCATCGCGAAAGCGGCTTCCGCGCCTTCCGCCGCCGCGACGACCACCCACTGCACCGCGCGGGACGCATCGCCCGCAACGTAGAGCCCTGGCAGATGCGTCGTTTCGTACTTGCCGGTGCGGACCGTGCCCTTGTCGTTCAACTCGCAGCCGAGCCCGACGGCCAGGTGCGACTGCTGGATCTGACCGGTGGTGAAGAACAGTGCCCGGCGCGGCAACGCCTCGCCGCTCTCGAAGAAGATGCGGTGGAGGGTGCCCTCCTGTCCTTCGAGACGCAGGATGCGGTCCTGGCGCAACAGAATTCCGGCGCGCTCGAGCTCCGCAACGCCGTCGGCGTCGATCTCGGATGGTCCGTCCGTGCAGAGGACGAGATCGCGACTCCAGCCGGTCAGCTCGAGCGACAGTCCAACGCCTCGACGGCCGCGTCCGTAGATCGCCAGCGGCTGATCGCGAACCTCCCACCCGTCACAGTACGGGCAGTGAAAAACGCTGCGTCCATAGAGCTCCGGCAGCCCGGCGATGGCGGGCACGTTGTCGACGACGCCGGTCGCGAGCAGGAGCTTGCGCGCGATCAGCCGTTCGCCGCCGCGCAGCTGCACTTCGAACCGCGTGTCGGCCCGGCAGTTGGCGTCGACCACTTCGACATCCCTGAGCTCGACGCCGTCATAGGCTCGCAGCTGCTCGCGGGAGACGCGAAGAAACTCGCGCGGGTCGATGCCGTCCCGACTGAGAAATCCGTTGATGGCGTGCGACGCCGCATTGCGTGGGTTGCCGGTGTCGCACACGAGCACGCGGCGGCGACTGCGACCAAGGATGAGTGCCGCGCTCAGGCCGGCCGGTCCGGCCCCCACAATGATGACGTCATACATGACATCATGGTGCCATGAGTGCACGATGGGCCTGATTGGCCTCCGCGCATGCATCTTCGGCCTCGCGGTTCTGGCGCTTCCCTCCTCTCTCCTGGCTCAGGCCGCCGGCGATCCCCACGCCGGCATGCACCACGATCAAGGGAGTCAGGGCTGGCAGTTCATGCAGGACGGCGCGCTGTTCCTGATGTTCAACGCGCAGGGCGGCCCTCGTGGTGAAACGGAAATCAAGGCTCCGAACTGGTGGATGGGGATGGCGCGTCATTCGGTGGGCCGCGGCAGCCTGACGGTGAACCTGATGCTGAGCCTCGATCCCGCGACCGTCGGGGCGCAGGGTTACAGCGAGATTTTTCAGGTCGGCGAAACCTTCAACGGCGTGCCGCTCATCGATCATCAGCACCCGCACGACTTCCTGATGCAGGCCGCCGCCGTCTACCGCCTGCCGCTGTGGAGCGGCGTCGCGCTCACGCTTGCCGGCGCCCCGGTTGGCGAGCCGGCGCTCGGACCGGTTGCCTTCATGCACCGTCTCTCGTCGTTCGAGAATCCGATTGCCCCGTTGAGCCATCACACGCTCGACTCGACGCACGTCGCGATGGGGGTGTTGACGGGATCGATCGACCGCGGTCCGATCCAGGTCGAAGCGTCGACGTTCCACGGCGCCGAGCCGGACGAACAGCGCTGGGACCTGATGGATCCCGGACCACTCGACTCGTGGTCGGTTCGCGGCTGGTTTCGGCCGTCGCCCTCGTGGAGCTTCCAGGTCTCGCACGGATTCCTGAAACAACCCGAGGCCGCGGAGGAGGGGGACGTCGGCCGGACCACGGCCTCCGGATCGTGGACGCGTCGGCGCGACGAGAGCTGGACCGCAGTGACCGCCGCGTGGGGCCGTAACCACAAGATCGGCGGGAACTACAACGCGTTCCTGCTGGAAGGATCGCACGCCTTCGGGCAGGCGCTGACCGTCTACGGGCGGGCCGAGCACGATCAGGTCGAGACCGACGTGCTGCGCTTCGGGATGCACGTCGCCCAGGGCGGCCGGAAGAAGGCGCACGTCGTACTGCCCGGCACGATCGCCTACGTGTCGGCGCTGACCCTCGGCGCCAGTCACAGCTTCTGGAAGCCCGGCTCATGGGACTTCGCCGCCGGCGGGGACGTCATCGGCTACGGCGTGCCGGCGCTGCTCCAGCCGACCCACGGCGATCATCCGATTTCGTTTCACCTGTATCTGCGAGTCCGTGCACCCTCGCGGCATCGGATGACGGAGATCACGATGATCAGCCCGATGCCGGAGATGTGATCGCCGCGTGCTCTCTTTTCTTCGTGCTCCGTTTCTGAAATCCGTTGCCTCGAGCGTCTCTCGCTCCGTTACCCAATTGACCCACCACCCATGTCCGTCAACGCTTGACTTGCTGTGAACCCAGCCAGCGATCGCGGAAGGCCTTCTGCTCGGGTGTGGGCGTGCCGCCCGTCGATTCGATCGTGGCGATCTCGACGTTCGGGTCTCCCTTCAAAGTAACGCTTGTCGTCTTCGGGCCGTCTCGCCGCGTGTAGGCGATGGTCAGCCGATCGCCCGGTTTGCTCGTACGCAGCGCGTCCTGAAGCTGCTGCGGCGTCGCGATCTCCTTCCCATTCACTCCGGTAATCACATCGTCCTGCTCGAGCCCGGCGTCGTAGGCCGGCGTCCCCGGGGCGACCAGCGCTGCGATCTTCATCTGTTGATCGACGCGGACATCGCCGAGCCAGGCCCGTTCGTCGGCTCGCGTGCGCCACACCACCCCGGCCCGGCTCAGGAGACGAGCGTAGTCGACGACCTCGCGACCAGCGATATAGCGATTGAAGAAGTCGGCGGCGAACGCCGCGTCTCCGCTCACTTCCGCGATCCGATCGCGAACGTCGGTCAGCGAATAGGGTCTGGCCACGAGACCGGGCTGCGGGCCTCCCGGCGCGCCGTACTGCCGCCACATCGCCCGCATGAAATCGTCCAGCGTGATCTGCCCGTTCGAGCGATCCCGCAGCGTCAGGTCGAGGGCCAACGCGATGGCGCCGCCATATGTGTAGTAGGAGATGAAGGTCGTACTGAAATTGGTGCGATCGACGGCGCGAGCCGCGTCGACGAACGGCGCCATCCGGCTCATGTCCACGGCCGAGCGCAGCTGTCGGCCTGGTTGGTTCACGACCTCGGCGGCGAGGCGCCCCAACTGGCCGACCGCCTGGGGAACGTCGAGCAGCCCGGCGCGCGCCATGATCAACGAGCCGTAGTACTGGGTGAATCCTTCGGCGAGCCACAACGAGTCGGTCATGTTGGCCTCCTCGAAGTTGAACGGCTCGAGCCCCTGCGGGCGAATGCGCTCGACGTTCCAGCAGTGGAAGAACTCGTGCGAGACGGTGCTCAGCGCACTGCTCAGCGAGCGGCCGGTGACGACGGTGCTGTTGCGATGTTCCATCCCGTCGCCCGAGTCGTACGGAAGGTAGTCGGCCAGAAACGTGTACGTGCCGGGCTCGTACTGCGGGAACTCGCGGTAGACCGCCATCGCCTCGTTGACGATCTTTTCCACGCCGCTCGCGTAGCGGTCGATCTCCTCGACAGAGGCATCCGAATGCACCGCCGCCCGGATCGTGAACGCCTGTCCATCGGGATTGTGGACGGTGAACTGCCGCAGCGTGTAGGCGCTCAGCTCGGTCGGGCTGTCGAACAGGTATTGGAGATTGGGCGCCGTGAACGTCCACGGCGTCGCCCCCGGGAACAGCTGCGTCGCGGGCTTCCAATTCGATCCGTCGGGCGGCACGAACGTTACGACCGCCGGCCGATCCTCCAGGTGCCGGGCCCACATCAGGGTGGCCGGCAGATTCATATGGGCGTGGGTCGTGTCGATGCCGAGATAGGTGCCGTCGACGTGATCGCCATAAACCTTGTAGGTCACGCGGACGGTCCCGTCGTGACCGGCGACGTCCCATTGATAGGGGTTGGGCCGGGCCACCGCCAGCTCCTGCCCCTTACTGTTGAACGCGTGCACGTCGTAGACGTTCTTGGCGAATTCGTGCAGCGCGTACCGTCCAGGGGAGGAACGGCTCATGCGTGCTTCGAGCGGCGTGGACGGCAGCAGCGGAAATGTCACCTCGACCTGGGCGAAGCGATGTTCGGGCGCCGGAAAGGACACGCGATATGTGACTGGCGCCTTCTCCGGCGTTTGCGCCGCAACAGACAGCGAGAGAACGACGAGGGCCGCGATTCCACCGACAACGACACGCATGGTTCCTCCGACGGTGAACGACCGACGACTACGGCCGACGCGCGATCACGGCCAGCAGCTCGAACATCAGGTTGGCGGCGAGCAGCGCGGTGATCTGACCGGGCCCGTCGAACGTCGGCGCCACTTCGACGATATCGCAGCCGACCAGCGACAGCCCGGCCAGCCCGCGCACCAGTTCCTGCGCTTCGTAGCTGGTGAGGCCGCCGACTTCCGGAGTCCCGGTGCCAGGGGCGAAGGCCGGGTCGACCGAATCGATGTCGAAGGTCACGTAAGTCGGCCCATCGCCGATCACTCGTCGAACGATCTTCAACGTCGCCGCGACGCCGTGCTGCTTGACCTCACCGATGTCGATCGTGGTCACGCCGTGGCCGCGCTGAAAGGCGAAGTCCGCTTCTTCACCGTACATCGGACCGCGGATGCCGACCTGGACGTAACGGTCGGGCACGATCAACCGTTCCTCGATGGCCCGGCGAAACGGCGAGCCATGAAAGTACTTGCCACCGAAATAGTCGCCCCAGGTGTCGATGTGCGCGTCGAACTGGACCAGGCCCACCGGGCCATGGCGCCTGGCGATCGACCGCAGGATCGGCAGCGAGATCGAGTGGTCGCCGCCAACCATCATCGGGACCGCTCCGGCGGCAATCACCTTGTCGACCGCGGCTTCGATCGCCAGATACGCCGGCTCGATGCCGACCGGCGGCGCGTTCACGTCGCCGGCGTCGACGACGGTGAGCCGCTCGAACGGGGAGATCTTCTGAAAATACGAGTAGGGACGGATCAGCGACGACTGCGAGCGGATTTCGCGCGGCCCGTGCCGGGCGCCCGAGCGATATGACGTGCCGCTGTCGAACGGTACGCCCATGATCGCCACGTCGACACCCTGCAGATCGGTCTGGTGCGGGAGCCGCATGAACGTCGCCGGCTGCGCGAAACGCGGGCTGTCGGCGGAATCGCGCTGGAACGAAGGCGCCATCAGTCCGCCTTCACCCAGCGCCACATCTCGCCGATCGTCGCCGCCTTGCCCTGCATCAGCAGCCCGGTACGAAAGATCTTGCCGGCGGCGTACACGCAGCCGACCACGGTCAGCGCGGTGAGGACGACGGACACGGCGATCTGCCACATCGGCGGACCAGGTGGAACGGCAATCCGCATCAACATCAGAAACGGCGTCGCGGTCGGGATCATCGACAACGTCAGCGACATGGTGCTGTCCGGCGCTCGCGCCACCGTAAACCATGTCACCGCCGGCAGCATCAACAGCAGCATGGCCGGCGTCATCATGTTCTGCGCGTCCTTGAGGTCGCTGCACGCGGCGCCAATGGCGATGAAAATCGACCCGAAGATGAAGAGCGCGAGGATCAGGAAGAGCACAAACCAGCCGACCGCCGCCGGCGTGATCGCGCTGGCGTAGCCCCAGTGGCTGGCCACGGCGATGCCGCCGACCAGGTAGACGCCGGCGAGCAGCAAGGACACCGTCGCGCTGCCCAGCAGTTTGCCCATCATGAGCTCGAATGGCGTGACCGATCCGATGAGCACCTCGCTGATCCGGCTCATCTTCTCCTCGATGGTGCTGTTGAGGAGCTGCGGCGACGTGGACATCACGGCCAGGAACATCAGCGTCATCATCGACGAGGGAAGCAGGAGCGTCAGGATCTCGTTGACCTGCTCCGCCGCGTGCACCTCGCCGCGAGCGTCGCGCGAGACGAGACCGAGCTGCTCGAGGCGCACCGGCTTGGTCAGGCGATCCACCGTCGCGCGATCGATCGACGCCGAGCGGAACCGCCGGTTCACGATCTCACGATTGAGCGTGGTCGAAATCCAGTCGGGCAGCAGCCGGTAGGCCGGATGGTTGGAGTAATAGCGCAGCCGCTCTGCCGTGGTCGGCTCGAGCGCGTTGGCCGGAATTTCAACGAACGCGTAAATCTCGTCCCGGCGAATCCGATCCGACAGCTGCGCGCGCAGGGCGTCGGCGCTCGCCGATCCGGGATCGACCGCCTGCGGCAGGAATCGCGCCACCGGACGCGCCGACTCCGGCGTGGAGTCGGCCATCGTGTTGCGCTCGTCGGCGGCGCTCTTCAGCGCCTCGAACAGCACGCCGGTCTGATCGACGACCGCGAACGGACGGTCACGGTTGTCGGCCTGATCGCGGCCGCTGCGCTGAATGAGGAAGGCCGCGGTCATGAAGACCGGCATCAGGAACAGGCCGATCAGAAAGGCCTTCGACCGGGTCAGCGTGACGAATTCCGACGAAGCGACGATGAAGATTTTCTTCATGGGGCTGATGAGTCGTCGGCGACGGAGCCGCCCTGATCGCCGCCGGCGATGCGCACGAAGATGTCGTGCAGGGACGGGCGCGTCACCTCGAAATGGTAGACCGCCGTTCGCGCGGCCAGGCGCTGAAGGAACGCCTGCGGATCCCCGGCGAGACGGACCTCCTGCAGCTGGCCGTAATCGTTGATCGCCTCGACGCCGGGAAGGTCGGCCAGCGCTGTCGAGCCTGCGGCGCTCCGCACCCGTACCGTGTCGAGGCCGTAGGCGGCCTGAATCTCCTCGAGCGTGCCGTCGAGCACCTTGCGTCCGCGGAAGATCATGCAGATCCGATCGCACATTTTTTCCGCCGTGGCCATGTCGTGCGTGCTGAAGACGACCGTGGCGCCCCGGCTCCGGGTTTCGAGGACCGCGTCCTTGAGCGCTTCGGCATTCACCGGATCGAGGCCGGAAAAGGGCTCATCCAGAATCAGAAGGGACGGCTGGGAGACGACGGCGGCGACGAACTGCACTTTCTGCGACATCCCCTTGGACAGCGCTTCGACCTTGCGGTCGGCCCATTCCTCCATGCCGAGCCGCGCGAGCCAGTCACCGATCAGCGGATCGAGCTCGGCGAGGCTGCGACCCTTCAGCCGACCGTAGTAGCGGAGCAGACGGCGGACCGACATCCTCTTATACAGGCCGCGTTCCTCGGGCAGGTAGCTGACGCGATCACGCGCCGCGGCGGTGTCGAGGGATCCGAGCACCTCGATCTCCCCTTCGTCGGCGAGCAGGATGTGCATGATCATCCTGAGCGTCGTGGTCTTGCCGGATCCGTTGGGGCCGATGAAGCCGTAAATGGAGCCGGTGGGGACGACGAGGGAGAGATCGTCGACGGCGATTGTCCGGCCAAATCGCTTGGTCACGTGGGAAAGGCGGATCGCCGCGTGGGTCATGTCGCCGGGCGTCGTCATTCTATGCGCAGGCAGTGGATTGACACCTTGTGAAAAGTTTCACATTATAGTCAGGTTCGCGTGGATAGACGTCCGCGCGGCCGAACGTTCGTCGTCGCAAACCGGATACATTCGATATAGGCTGTAGGCCTTTGGAGCGTGGGCGGGCCGCCGGACCATGAGTCAAGTCTTCCATCCAAGCACCAACATCTGGTCCAAGGTCAGCATTGTGGCTGGGCTGGTGTTTCTGGGATTTCTCGGATGGGCGGTCGTCGCCATTTCGTGGTCCGGCTACGTCACCGGCCAGGGCGTGACCGCGGATCAACCCATCCAGTTCAGTCACGCCCATCACGTCGGCTCCATGGGGATCGACTGCCGCTACTGCCACACGACGGTCGAGGAATCGTCGTTCGCGAACATTCCGCCGACCAAGACCTGCATGAACTGCCATTCGCAGATCTGGACCAATGCTCCCATTCTCGAGCCGGTGCGCGCCAGCTTCCGCGACAACCGTCCGCTCGAATGGCGCCGGGTTCACGACCTGCCCGACTTCGTCTATTTCAACCACAGCATTCACGTGAACAAGGGGGTCGGTTGCGCCACCTGCCACGGACAGGTCGACCGGATGCCCCTCATCTACCAAGAGAACTCGCTTCAGATGAGGTGGTGTCTGGAGTGCCATCGCAATCCTGAAAAGTTCATCAGGCCACGGGACCAGGTGTTCAACATGGCCTACGAGCGCCCGGCAAACGATCCGGGGCTCGGCGAGCGCCTGGTCAAGGAATACAAGATCGCGGACGTCCGGCAGCTCACCAGCTGTTCGACGTGCCACAGATAGGCTGCCGCGGCGGCCGCCTGCCTCCAGAACATTTTCAGAGCTGACCTCTGGCAACTGGTGGCTGTCAACCGGACACTGGCAACTGATTTATGGATTTTTCCGCCATTCGATCGCGCATGGCCGGGGCCGATGGGCGCCTCTACTGGCGCAGTCTCGGGGAATTGGCCGACACGCCGCAGTTTCGCGAGTATCTGCATCGCGAATTTCCGGAGCAGGCGTCACAGTGGAACGATCCGAAGGGCCGGCGGCAGTTCCTGAAATTGATGAGCGCATCGCTGGCGCTGGCCGGCGTGGGCGCTTGCACGAAACAGCCTCCCGAGAAGATCATCCCCTACGTCCGGCAGCCGGAAGACATGGTGCCGGGCAAGCCGCTGTTCTTTGCGACCGCGGTGACCTTTGGCGGAATCGCACAGCCGGTTCTGGTTGAAAGCCACGAGGGTCATCCGACCAAAATTGAGGGGAATCCAGAGCATCCAGCGAGCCTTGGCGCCGCGGACACGTTCACTCAGGCCTCGATCCTACCCTCTACGATCCCGATCGCGCGCAGACGGTCAAGTTACGCGGAGAAGTGCGCGGCTGGGGGGACTTCCTGTCAGCCGTCAAGCCGGCGTTGGCCGCACAGAAAGGCTCCGGCGGCGCCGGCCTTCGCTTTCTCACCGAGACCATCACGTCGCCGACGGTGGCCGAACAGGTTGCGCCTGATCAGCCAGGCGTATCCGCAGGCGAAGTGGCATCGCTGGGATCCGGTCGCGCACGACGGGGCCCGCGGCGCCGCGCGCGCAGACCGACGCCATCTACCACTTCGACAAAGCGGACGTCGTCCTCACGCTGGACGCTGACTTCCTCGCCAGCGGACCCGCGGCGGTGCGTTACGCCCGGGATTTCGCCGACCGGCGCCGGGTGACCGACGACAAGAAGGACATGAACCGGCTGTACGCGGTCGAGAGCACGCCGACGCTCACGGGCGCGAAGGCCGACCACCGGCTCCCGCTTCGTGCCTCGGAGATCGAAGGGTTCGCGCGCGCGCTGGCAGCAGCGCTGGGCGTCGGACTCGCCGGCGCGTCCTCGCTCGCGAATCCCTCAGCCGACAAGTGGGTGACCGCCGTCGCCAAGGACCTGCAGGCGCATCGCGGTCGCTCGCTCGTCGTGCCCGGAGACTACCAGCCCGCGGCGCTCCACACGCTCGCACACGAAATCAACCAGGCGTTGGGGAACATCGACGCGACGGTCAGCTACATTCCGTCGGTCGAGATCCATCCGACCGACCAGGTGGCGTCGATTCGCGACCTCGCACAGGCGATGGACAGCGGGCAGGTCTCGCTGTTGGTCATCCTCGGCGCCAACCCGGTCTTTACCGCCCCGACCGATTTGCGATTTCAGGAGCGGCTGCAGAAGGTGGCGCTCGTCGTCCATCACTCGCTGTACGAGAACGAGACCTCGGCGTACTGCCACTGGAACCTGCCGGAAGCGCATGCGCTCGAGAGCTGGGGCGACGCGCGCGCCTACGACGGCACCGTCACGATCGTGCAGCCGTTGATTGCGCCACTCTACGAGGGTCGCACGATCGTCGAGGTGTTGGCGTCGTTGATCGACGCGCAGACCGGCAAGTCGGGCCACGACCTGGTGAAGGACTACTGGTCGCGGGCGCACGGCGGCAAAGTCGCCGGCTGGACGATCGCCGACTCACAGGGTCGCCCGTACCCGACCTTCGACGCCTTCTGGAAACACTCGCTGCATGATGGATTCGTAGCGAGCCGAGGACCGCGGGCTGAGGACCGAGGGCCGGAGTCGGTTCCACAAACCTCGATCGTCGCACCCCGGAGCGGACCCGTACCCGGACCTCGGACCTCGACCTCGGACCTCGTCCGGCGGCCTCGAGATCATCTTCCGCCCGGATCCGACGATCTGGGATGGACGATTCGCGAACAACGGCTGGCTACAGGAACTGCCCAAGCCGCTGACGAAAATCACGTGGGATCCGACGGCGTGGGTCAGCCCGCGCCTCGCCGAGCAGCAGAAGCTCGAGACCGGTGATGTCGTCGAGCTGCGTTATCGCGGCAAGACCGCGCGGCTCCCGGTGGCGGTCGTTCCTGGTCATCCCGACAACGCGGTCACGGTGTTCTTCGGTTACGGGCGCCAGCGAACGGGTCGCGTCGGAACACCGCCGAGCGACCTGGCCAAGGAGTTCAACGTCTTCCAGCTCCGCACGTCCGATGCGCAATGGTTCGGCGGCGGGCTCGAAATCGCCAAGACCGGCGGCCGCTACATCCTGGCGCAGACCCAGGAACACCATCTGATGGAGGGCCGCAACCCGGTACGCGCGGGCACGCTCCAGGAATACCGCGCCAAGCCGGAATTCGTGGCCGAGATGGGCGAACGGCCGCCACGGACGCTGACGATCATCCCCGAGTGGGAATACAACAGCTACAAGTGGGGCATGTCGATCGACCTGACGTCGTGCACGGGCTGCAGCGCCTGCCTCACGGCGTGCGTCTCGGAGAACAACATCCCGGTCGTCGGCAAGGACCAGGTCTACGCCGGGCGGGAGATGCACTGGATTCGCGTCGACCACTACTTCGCCGGCGATCTCGACAACCCGGAGACCTATCACCAGCCGGTGCCGTGCATGCAGTGCGAGAACGCTCCGTGCGAGCTCGTCTGCCCCGTCGGCGCGACGACGCACAGCGCCGAGGGACTGAACGATATGGTCTACAACCGCTGTGTCGGTACGCGGTACTGCTCGAACAACTGCCCGTACAAGGTGCGGCGATTCAACTTCCTTCTCTATCAGGACTGGAACACGCAGAGCCTCTATCCGATGCGCAATCCTGACGTGACGGTGCGCAGCCGAGGCGTGATGGAGAAGTGCACGTATTGCGTGCAGCGCATCAATTCGGCGCGCATCGAGTCGAAGAAGGGCGACCGGCAGATCAAGGACGGCGAGATCGTCACCGCCTGCGAATCAGCGTGCCCGGCGGACGCGATCGTCTTCGGCAACCTCAACGATCCGACCAGCCGCGTCGCGAAACTGAAGGCGCAGCAGCGTGACTACGGGCTGCTCGAGGACCTCAACACGCGGCCGCGGACAACGTACCTCGCGGCGCTGAGGAACCCGAACCCCGAGCTCGAGTCGGCGCCGGCGCTCAAGTCTTCTACTCCCTCTTCGGCGAAGCACTGATGGATCCGAAACCCGCAACCTACGTCACGCCGCCACTCATCGAGCCCGGCCACACGTTCGGATCGATCACGGACAAGATCGCCGGTGTCGTTCTGACCAGGCCGCAGCCCATCGCCTGGTTCGTAGTCGTCTCGCTCGGCTTCCTCATCATGGGGATGCTTGGGATGGCGGTCACCTGGCTGCTGCTGAAGGGCACCGGGATCTGGGGCGTCAACATTCCGGTCGGCTGGGGCTTTGCGATCATCAACTTCGTCTGGTGGATCGGCATCGGCCACGCCGGGACGCTGATTTCCGCCATCCTCCTCCTGCTCAAGCAGGGATGGCGCACCTCGATCAACCGGTTCGCCGAAGCGATGACGATCTTCGCCGTCATGTGCGCCGGCCTCTTCCCGCTGATTCACACCGGGCGGCCGTGGCTGGCGGCCTATTGGCTGTTCCCCTATCCGAGCAGCATGGGGGTGTGGCCGCAGTTCCGCAGCCCGCTGATCTGGGACGTGTTCGCGGTCTCGACCTATTTCACGGTGTCGCTGCTGTTCTGGTACGTCGGCCTGATTCCGGACCTGGCGACGTTCCGCGACAAGGCGCGCAACAAGTATCTGAAGACGATCTACGGCATGGCGGCGCTCGGCTGGCGAGGCTCGGCGCGCCACTGGCAGCGCTACGAGCACATCTACCTGTTGCTCGCCGGGCTCTCGACGCCGCTCGTCCTCTCCGTCCACACGGTAGTGAGCTTCGACTTCGCGATTGGCATCATCCCCGGCTGGCACACGACGATCTTCCCGCCCTATTTCGTCGCCGGCGCGATTTACGACGGCTTCGCGATGGTGCTGACGCTGGCCATTCCGATCCGGAAGTGGTACGGCCTCGAGGACTTCATCACGATGCGGCACCTCGAGAACATGGCGAAGGTGACGCTGGCGACCGGACTCATCGTGGCCTACGGCTACGTCTCGGAGGCGTTCTTCGGCTTCTACAGCGCGAACAAGTACGAAGGCTTCATGATCTGGAACCGGATGACCGGTCCCTACTGGTACATGTACTGGACGCTGGTCTTCTGCAACATCATCACGCCGCAGTGGCTGTGGCTCAAGAAAGTGCGGACGAGCCCGCTCGGCCTGTTCATGGTGGCGATGGTGGTCAACGTCGGCATGTGGCTCGAGCGCTTCGTCATCGTCGTCACCAGCCTGCACCGTGACTTCCTCCCATCGTCCTGGGGCATGTATTACCCCACCAAGTGGGACATCATGACCTTCGTCGGCACGCTCGGGCTGTTCACCACGCTGTTCTTCCTGTTCGTGCGCACGCTGCCGATGATTTCGATCTTCGAGATGCGCACGCTGGCGCCGGGGGCCAAGGTCTCCGAGAGCGAGGGGCACTGATGGCCGCCACGCCCGTCCCCATCGCCGCCGTCTATGGTCTGCTCGCCGAGTTCGATACGCCGACGGCGCTGGTCGCCGCGACCAAGCGCGTGCACGCAGAAGGTTACCGGCGGATCGACACGTTTTCGCCGTATCCCATCGAGGAAGCGTGGGAGGCGATGCACCATCACGATCGGCGGTTGTCGGCGATCGTGCTGGTCGGGGGTTTGACGGGGCTGCTCACCGGGCTCGGCCTCCAGGAATGGGTGCACGAGATCGCCTATCCGACCAACGTCGCGGGAAAACCGCTCAACAGCTGGCCGCAGTTCATACCGGTCACTTTCGAGATGACGATCCTGTTTGCGGCGATCGCGGCGGTCATCGGCATGATTGTGCTCAACGGCCTGCCGATGCCGTATCACCCGGTGTTCAATGTCGAGCGCTTCGAACACGCGAGCCGCGACAAGTTCTTCCTGCTCGTCGAGTCGGCCGATCCGAAGTTCGATCGCCGGCGGACGCTGGAGCTGCTGAAGGGGCTCAATGCGAGCGAGATCAATGAAGTGCAGCCGTAGCCAGGACGATGGGAGCGCGATGTCCGTGGACCGAGGGTCGAGACCCGGCGTTCGCCTGCTGACGCCGTCGCGACGGCGCGCGCTCGCGCTCCTCGTCTGCCTGATCATGTTCGGCGCCTGCCGCCAGGACATGCACAATCAGCCGAAGTACATTCCGCTGCGCGACAGCGAGTTCTTCAAGGACGGCTCGAGCGCTCGGCCGCTGGTCGAGGACACCGTCGCGCGCGGGACGCTGCAGGAGGATGCCGCGTTCTACACCGGCAAGGAGAACGGCGCCGTAGTGGCGACGCTGCCCCTGCCGCTGACGCAGGAGGTCCTGGATCGCGGCGAGCAGCGCTTCAACATCTACTGCGCACCCTGCCACGACCGCACCGGCGGCGGAAACGGAATGATCGTCCGGCGCGGCTACCGGCAGCCACCGTCGTACCACGTCGATCGGCTGCGGCAGGTCCCGATCGGCCATTTCTTCGACGTCATGACCAACGGGTTCGGCGCCATGCCCGACTACCGGGCGCAGATTTCGCCGCGCGATCGCTGGGCGATTGCGGCCTACATCCGCGCGCTGCAACTGAGCCAGCACGCGACCGAGTCGGACGTGCCGGCCGAGGATCGCCCGAAGCTCTCGCAGCCCGCCAGCGCGCCGTCGGAGGGCGCGGTCAAGCACTAATGCAGACCATAGCTCCCCCAACGGCGTCGGCGGAACTCGATCGCCTGCAGCAGCGCGGCCTGGTGGTCGGCATCGCGGGTCTGGCACTCGGAGCGATTGGCGCGTTCCTCAACCCGGGGCAGTTCCTGCCGTCGTGGCTGATCGGCTTCGCGCTCTGCCTCGGCCTGACGCTCGGATCGCTGGCGCTCCTGATGCTGCAGCACATGACCGGCGGACAGTGGGGCCTGGTGTCGCGGCGCATCTTCGAAGCGGCGACCCGGCTCATTCCGTACTGCCTGGTGCTGTTCATTCCGATTGCCGTGATGTTGCCGAAGCTGTACATCTGGGCCCGGCCCGATGCGGTGGCGGCCGACGAGATCCTGCGATTCAAGCAGATCTACCTCAACGTCCCGTTCTTCCTGATTCGGGCCGGCGTCTACTTTCTGGTCTGGTACGGCTGTGCCTACTACCTGAACAAATGGTCGCTGGCGCAGGACAAGGGTCAGGTTGCCATCACCGAGGCCGACACCCGACGCTTCCGGGTCATCAGCGCCCCGGGCCTGCTGATCTACGTCATCCTGATCAGCCTCGCCGCCATCGACTGGCTGATGTCGCTCGACCCGCACTGGTATTCGACCATTTTCGGTTTCATCATCGTCGCCGGCGAAGGCATGGCCGCCTTCTGCCTGGCGATCATCGTGCTCTCGACCTTGTCCGGACGGGAGCCCCTCGCGTCGGTCGTCAAGCCAGTCCACTTCCACGATCTCGGCAACCTGACGCTGGCGTTCGTGATGTTGTGGGCGTACTTCTCGTTCTCGCAGTTCCTGATCATCTGGGCCGGCAACCTGCCCGAGGAGATTCCCTTCTTCCTCGAGAGACTGAGCCACGGCTGGCAGTACGTCAGCCTGTTCCTGGTGCTCTGCCAGTTCGGGCTGCCCTTCTGCCTGCTGCTCTCGCGTGATCTGAAGCGCCGTCCGCGTTCGCTGGCGCGGCTGTGCTGGTTCATTCTTGCGATGCGGCTGGTCGATCTCATCTGGATCGTCGCGCCGAATTTCAATCAGGGCGCCTTCCCGATCAGCCTGGCGAACGTCGCCATTCCGATCGGTCTGACCGGCATCTGGTTCTACCTGTTCGCCGCGCAGCTCCGGCGCTACCCGCTGCTGCCGGTCAACGATCCGTACTTCAAGGAGATGCTCGCCCATGGGCAGCACGCCGGGCACTGACGCCGCCGCGCACCCGCACGGCAGCCTCGAGAACCCCGAGGTCGCGCACGAGGCAGCCGATGTCAGCCTGCGCGCGGTGATCTGGTTCGCGGCGATACTCGTCATCACCGCCGTCTCGATCAATCTTTCGATGTGGGGACTCTTCGTCGTGCTCGATCGGCTCGAGCGGAAGAGCGATCCCGCGGTGAGCCCGCTCATGGCGCCCGCAGGACAGCTACCGCCGGAGCCGCGGCTACAGACGACGCCCTGGGCCGACTTGAAGAAGTTCCGGGCGGACGAGGATTCGTACCTGCACAGCTACGGTTGGGTCGACAAAGGTGCGGGCGTCGCGCATCTGCCGATCGACAAGGCCAAGGCGCTGCTGCTGCAGCGTGGGCTGCCATCGCGCCAGGGACCGCAGGATCCGACCGAAGGCACTCACGTCGCGTCGAGCGGTGAATCATCCGGCGGTCGCGATATTCCGGCCGACACACCCGGATCCGCACCAGCAATCGCTCCGGCACCTCCCGCCGCGCTGGTGCCCCCGCCGAAAGGACCTGGAGGCGGCCTGTGAGAACGCGTCTCGCGCTGGCCGGGTTGATGGCTCTCGTCCTGGGCGCTTCCGCGGGTGTGCGCGCGCAGGGCACGGGCATGTCCGAGCCACCGCTCGACCCGGCGAGCAAGAAACCGCTGATCCTCCAGAAGGTCGGCATCGATCAGAAGATCGGCCAGCAGCTGCCGCTCGACCTCCAGTTCGTCGACGACCATGGCGCACCGGTCCGCCTCGGCGATTTCTTCGGCACGCGGCCGGTCGTGCTGGCGCTCGCCTATTACGAGTGTCCGATGCTCTGCACGCAGGTGCTCAATGGCATGACCGGTGGCCTCAAGCCGCTGTCGTTTGAGGCCGGCAGGGATTTCGAGGTCGTCGTAGTGAGCATCAATCCCAGAGAGGGCCCGCGGCTGGCCGCCGAGAAGAAGGCGAATTACATCGAGCGCTATGGCCGTCCGGAGACAGCGAGAGGCTGGCACTTCCTCACCGGCACCGACGCTTCGATCAAGAGCCTGGCGGCCGCGATCGGGTTCCGCTACGCGTTCGACGAGACCATTCAACAGTATGCGCATGGCGCGGCCATCTACGTCGCGACACCCAAAGGAATCGTGGCGCGCTACCTCCTCGGCATCGATTTTTCACCGAAGGATCTGCGCTTTGCGCTCATGGAGGCGTCCGAGAACCGGCTCGGAACGATCGGAGACAAGGTCCTGCTGCTCTGCTACCACTACGATCCGACGACGGGAAAGTACGGCGCGGTCGTACTGCGCGCCGTGCGGATCGGCGGAGTGTTGACGGTCCTCGGGTTTCTGGCGTTCCTGTTCATCAGCCTGAGGCAGGAGCGGCGCGCCCAGCCGCATCTCTCGAACCGTATCTAGACGATGTTTGACAACCTCTTTCCGCAACAGGCCTCCGAGCAAGCGGCGCAAGTCGACGCGCTGTACTTCTTTCTCGTCGCGGTGTCGGCGTTCTTCGCGCTGTTGATCGCGGCGCTCCTGCTCGTCTTCTCAGCGAAGTTCCATCGCAAGGACGACGACGAAGTCGGCGAACCCATCTACGGATCGATTCCGCTCGAGCTGCTCTGGACGTTCATCCCGCTCGGCATCACGATGGTGATGTTCGTCTGGGGAGCCCAGGTCTTCTTCCACATGACCCGCCCGCCGCGCGGCGCGATGGAAATCTACGTCGTCGGCAAGCAGTGGATGTGGAAGCTGCAGCACGTCGACGGTGCGCGGGAGATCAATGAGCTGCACGTTCCCGTCGGACGGCCGGTGAAGCTGATCATGGGCTCTGAAGACGTGATCCACAGCTTCTTCGTCCCCGAATTCCGGGTGAAGGCGGACGTCATTCCGGGGCGGTACAACACGCTCTGGTTCACCGCGTCGAAGCCGGGGCGCTATCACATCTTCTGCACGCAGTATTGCGGTACCAAGCACTCGAACATGATCGGGTGGGTGACCGCGATGGAGCCGGCCGACTACCAGGTGTGGCTGAGCGGCGGATCGAAGACCGGGACGATGGCGGACGCAGGTGCGAAGCTGTTCGAGGATCTCACGTGCATCACCTGCCACACCGAGACGTCACAAGGGCGCGGCCCGATTTTGAAGGGTATCTACGGCACAACCGTGCAGCTGCAGGGAGGTGGCACGGCCACGATGGATGACGCGTACATTCGTGAATCCATCCTGAATCCACAGGCGAAGGTGGTGGCCGGCTTCCAGCCGATCATGCCGACGTTCCAGGGCCTCGTGACCGAAGAACAGCTGCTGCAGCTGATTGCCTACATCAAGTCGCTCGGCGGGCCGTCCGGCGGAGACGCGACGGCGCAGCCGGCGACCCAGACGCCATCGGGGCGGCCGGCCGGCGCGCCTGGGAAATAGGGTGCGGGGCGCTGAGCTTCGCGAAGATCATATGGACACGACGACAACCGGTTTGAACTATCTGAACAACGGCCACAGCATGAAGTCGTGGCTGCTGACCAGGGACCACAAGCGCATCGCGCTGTTGTACCTCATCTCGATCACCGCCTTCTTCGTCATGGGCGGTTTCTTTGCCCTGATGATCCGCCTCGAGCTGCTCACACCAGCCGCGGACCTCGTGCAACCTGAAACGTACAACAAGCTGTTCACCATGCACGGCGTGGTGATGGTGTTCTTCTTTCTGATCCCGTCGATCCCGGCGACGCTGGGCAACTTTCTGCTCCCGATCATGGTGGGCGCGAAGGATCTGGCGTTTCCGCGCATCAACCTGTTGAGCTGGTACATCTACATTCTGGGAGGCATGTTCACCGTCGTCGCGGCGGTGACGGGGGGGGTCGATACCGGGTGGACCTTCTACGCGCCGTACAGCACCGCGGCATCGAACTCACACGTGATCACGGCGGGCCTGGGCATCTTCATCACCGGTTTTTCGTCGATCCTGACCGGCCTGAATTTCATCGTGACGGTGCACCGGATGCGCGCTCCGGGCCTGACCTGGTTCCGGCTCCCCTTGTTCGTCTGGTCGATGTACGCGACGAGCCTGATCTTCATCCTCGGCACGCCCGTTATCGCCATCACCGTGCTGCTGGTGGCGGTCGAGCGCGGGTTACACCTCGGTATCTTCGACCCCGCGCTCGGCGGAGACCCGATCCTGTTCCAGCACTTGTTCTGGTTCTACTCGCATCCCGCGGTTTACATCATGATCCTGCCGGCGATGGGGGTGATCAGCGAGATCGTCCAGGCGTTCACGCGCAAGAACATCTTCGGCTACTCTTTCGTCGCATTTTCCAGCATGGCCATCGCGGTCATCGGCTTCCTTGTCTGGGGCCATCACCTGTTCGTCTCCGGCCAGTCCACATATGCCGGACTGATCTTCTCGATCATCAGCATGTTCGTCGCGATCCCCTCGGCGGTGAAGGTGTTCAACTGGACCGCCACGATCTACAAGGGGTCGGTCTCGTGGGATTCACCGATGCTCTACGCGTTCGGTTTCATCGGGCTGTTCACGATCGGCGGCTTGACGGGACTCTTCCTGGCGACGCTCGGCATGGACATCCATTTGCACGACACCTACTTCGTCATCGCGCACTTCCACTACATCATGGTCGGCGGCGCCATCATGGGTTACCTCGGCGGGCTGCATTACTGGTGGCCGAAGATCAGCGGCAAACGCTATTCGGAGCCGTGGGCCAAGTTCTCTGCGCTGCTGGTGTTCATGGGCTTCAACCTGACGTTCTTCCCGCAGTTCATTGCCGGCTATCTGGGCATGCCGCGCCGCTACGCGATGTATCCGCCGGAGTTCCAGGTGCTCAACGTGCTCTCGACGGCCGGCGCCTCCATCCTCGCAGTCGGCTACATCATCCCGATCATCTACTTCACGCACTCGCTGCTGGCTGGCGAGAAGTCGCCGGTCGATCCGTGGGGGGCCAGGGGACTCGAATGGGAGATCCCGTCGCCGCCGCCAACCGAGAACTTCACGGTCACCCCGGTCGTCACCGAGGGCACGCACTTGTACGTGCACCCGAAGCAGGAGGCCGGCGTTGTCTGAGAGTCACGCGGAACATTTTCCGGGGCCGATTCACCAACCGCCCCTCGCGTCCAACGTGGACGCGATTCAGCCGGGCGTCCACCAGGAGTACGCGCACCATCCGAAACTGCAGCACCACTTCGACGCCATGGAGCAGCAGGCCGAGGCGTCGACGCTCGGAATGTGGGTGTTTCTGGTCACCGAGATCATGTTCTTCGGCGGCCTGTTCATGGCCTACCTGGTCTATCGCTACTTGTCGCCGGAGGGCTTCCAGGAGGCGAGCTTCGAGCTGAACCGGGTCTGGGGCACCACCAACACCGCGGTCCTGATTTGCAGCTCGCTGACGATGGCGCTGGCGGTGCGGGCAGCGCAGACGAGCCAGGATCGCGGCAAACAGGTGCTGTTCCTGTTCATCACGATCCTGTTCGGCGTCGCGTTCCTCGGGATCAAGGCGATCGAGTACTACGACAAGTTCGTTCACCATCACGTCCCCGGCCCGCACTTCATCTGGGATGGTCATTATCCAAAGGCCGCCGAACAGTTCTACTCGCTGTATTTCGCGATGACCGGCCTGCACGCCCTGCACATGATCATCGGCATTGTGATGATGACGGTGATCATGATCATGGCGTGGCGGCGGACCTTCGATTCCGAGTACTACACCCCCGTCGAGGTCGCCGGCCTCTACTGGCACTTCGTCGACATCGTGTGGATTTTCCTCTTCCCGCTGCTCTACCTGATCGGCGGGCATTTCAAAGGGTAGCCATGTCTGGTCACGTTGCGCCGAAGGGAATGTATTACCTGGTGTTCATCGCGCTGATCATCGGCACCGGGCTGACGGTCGCCGCCGCGGAAGTGGATCTGGGCGCCTTCAACAACATCGCGATGCTGGCGATTGCCTGCATCAAGGCGCTGCTGGTCATCCTCTTCTTCATGCACGTCCGCTGGAGCTCGCGCCTGACGTGGGTGGTTGTCGCCTCGGGCTTCTTCTGGCTCCTGATTCTGTTCGGCCTCGGCATGACCGACTACATGAGCCGCGGCTGGGTCGAAGGGACGTGGCGATAGGCCGCGGGCATTCGAGCTGCACCGCGCCTCTCAGAAAACCTTCACCGTCATCTCAGACATTCGAACCTGATCGTTTACTGCGAATAGTCCCGATCGCGAAGGGCCTGCCTTCGCGGAGGCTCCGCCGAGGTTTCGCCGGAGCACGCGCGCGTGACAAATGTGCGCCGAAGGCGAGCGCGGTGCCCTTGACCCTGTTGCAGTTCGTAGATATTATCGCGGCCTCAATCGACGAGTTTTTCGGTCGTTCCCCTGGGTCGGATTCGTTGGGGGCGCGCTGATGTGGCATCACAGTTCCATCGCGGACTCGCGGCTTGGACACCTGTCCTCCGGCGCCGCGGAGTCCTAACCATTGGGCCAAATCTTTCCCCCCTGGTGGAACAAACTCCCGATCGTGGCCGCCATCGCGGGCAGCCTCGGCCCGGTCCTCGTGATCGCGGGCGTGCTGGTACTACTTTTCCCCGTGGTACACAGACGTCGGCTACCGCCCGGTTCAGCCCGTCCCGTACAGTCACAAGCTCCACGCCGGCGAGCTTGGTCTCGATTGCCGATACTGTCACGCCTCGGTCGAGGTCTCTGCGGTCGCGAACGTGCCGCCCACTCAAACCTGCATGAACTGTCATCGGCTCGTGAAGAAGGACAGCGAGGCGCTCGCGCCGATCCGAGAAAGCGCGGCTAACGGGCGGCCGATGCGATGGATTCGCGTCCACAAGCTTCCCGACTTCGCCTACTTCGCCCACAACGCGCACGTGGCGGCCGGAATCGGCTGCGTCACCTGCCATGGCCGCATCGACGAGATGGAGACGGTGACCCAGATGAGGCCTCTCAGCATGAGCTGGTGCCTCGACTGTCACCGCAACCCCGGTCCCAACAGACGCCCCGTCTCGGAGGTCACCAACATGAAGTGGGCCCCTCCACGGGACGTCGGGATGCTCGCGGCACAGCTCGGCCGCGACCGACCGGTCAATCCGCCCACTAATTGTTCGGGGTGCCACCGGTGAGTCGAACTTATTGGCGAAGTGTCGACCAGATCGAGGGACGCTCCGAACCTCGCGAGTTTCTCGAGCGAGAGTTCCCGGAGGGCGCATCGGAGCTTCCCGAAGGGGTGACGCGGCGCGAGATGATGATGCTCCTGGGCGCCTCGTTGTCGCTCGCGGGGCTCGCGGGATGCCGCCGCCCCGTCGAAGAGATCGTTCCCTATGTCACCGCTCCCGAAGAGATCGTCCCCGGGATCCCCCGCTACTACGCGACGACGATGCCGTTCCGGCGGAGCGCCTACGGCCTGATCGTCGAGAGCCACGAAGGCCGGCCGACGAAGGTTGAAGGAAACCCGTCGCACCCTTCAACCCTTGGCGCCTCGAACTCGCTCGTCCAGGCGTCGGTGCTCGGCCTCTACGATCCCGACCGCTCGCAGTCGGTGACGCAGAGCGGTGCGCGGAAGTCCTGGACCGATTTCGTGACGGCCTGGGGTCAGCTGTCCCAAGCGCATGCCGCGGATGGCGGCGCCGGCCTGGCGGTCCTCTCCGAGTCCTTTTCCTCGCCTACTCTGGCACGCCTGGTATCCGAGCTCCGTGCCCGCTACCCCAGGTTGCAGTGGGCGACCTACGACGCCGTCAGCGACGAGAGCCGACTCGCGGGTCTGCGACAGGCGACGGGGCGCGATCTCGATCTGATGCTCCGGCTCGAGAAGGCATCGGTGATTCTCGCCCTCGACGCCGACCTGTTCCTCACCGACCCGGAGATGATTCGTCACGCGCGAAACTTCGCCGCGGGTAGACGTGCGGGTGCCTCCGGTGGCGCGATGAACCGGCTCTACGCGGTTGAAGGGATCTATTCGCTGACGGGAGCCATGGCGGATCATCGGCTTCGTCTCGAGAGCCGGCAGATCGCCCGCTTTCTCGCAACCCTCGCCGCACGCCTTGCTCCGCCTGCGGCAGGAGCCGCGAGCCTGGCGGGAGCCGGTGTCCCGGGTGTCGACCCGCGGTGGGTCGATGCTCTGGCCAAGGACCTTCTGGCGAACCGCGGCAAGGGGTTGATCGTCGCCGGGGAGCGCCAGCCCGCCGCCGTCCACGCCGCAGTGTGCGCACTGAACACGTATCTCGGCAACACCGGCGGGACGGTCAACTACTACGAGACGAAGGACGCGGCGCTACCGAGCGCGAGCTCGTTGGCCTCGCTCGTCTCCGCGATGAAGGGCGGAACGGTCCAGACGCTCGTCGTCCTGGGCGGCAATCCTGTGTTCGATGCGCCCGCCGATCTCGATTTCTCCTCGGCCATGGCGAAGGTCCCTCACTCGATCGCGCTCGGCCACACGGTGGACGAAACCTCCTCCAAGGCGGAGTGGCACATCCCCCGCGCTCACTACCTCGAATCGTGGGGAGACGCGCGCGCCGTCGGAGGCACGCTCAGCGTCGTCCAGCCGCTGATCGTCCCCTTGTTCGGCGGACGAACTCCCGTTGAAGTGCTGGGGCTTATGGTCGGTGGCAAGGATCGTCCCGGCTACGAGATCGTGCGGGAGACCTGGAACCCGATCCTCGGCGAGGATTTCGACAAGAAGTGGAACCGCGTCCTGCACGATGGATTCCTGTCCGGCAGCGCGCTTCCCGAAGTCGTTCCCG
The DNA here is from genome assembly GCA_963771415.1 of uncultured Acidobacteriota bacterium. Lineage (GTDB taxonomy): Bacteria > Acidobacteriota > Vicinamibacteria > Vicinamibacterales > 2-12-FULL-66-21 > CAWAZT01. Next base: position 644,434 of record CAVYTI010000004.1, read on the forward strand.
ATCTCACAGCGGCGCCCTTTGCGGAGCTGGCGCGCCTGATCGGGAGCTCGGAGGGAGCCGCCGGTGGATCTCGCAGTGGCCTCGAGGTCGTTTTCATCCCGTCCCCCGCGCTTCATGACGGCCGCTTCGCGAACGACGGATGGTTGCAGGAGCTTCCCGATCCCCTCACCAAGCTCACCTGGGACAACCCCGCGCTCGTGAGCCCGAAGACCGGCGAAACGCTCGGTCTCGCGAACGAGGATGTGATCCGTCTCGATTACGCGGGCCGCTCCCTCGAGCTTCCGGTCTGGATCCTCCCCGGCATGGCGGACGGCGTCGTGGCCCTTACCCTTGGCTACGGTCGTCTGCACGCGGGACGGATAGGGTCTGGCGTCGGGTTCGACACGTTCACGGTGCGATCGTCCAAGGCACCTGGGTTCGACAGCGGCACCAGCCTCACCAAACTCGGGCGCACGTATCCGCTCTCAGCGACCCAGCACCACGGCAGCATGGAGGGGCGCCCCCTCGTTCGCGAGTCGACCCTGACGGAGCATCGATCGGAATTGGCTTCCGCACAAACGCCGGAAGCCAAACCCGGCGGCCTCGGCGTCTTCGAAAAAGAATCGCCTCACTTCTCGCTGTGGAAGGAGCATACCTACGATCAGGGCCACCAGTGGGGGATGACGATCGACCTGAACTCGTGCATCGGGTGCAACGCGTGCATGGTCGCCTGCCAGAGCGAGAACAACGTGCCGGTCGTCGGCAAGATTCAAGTGACGAAAGGGCGCGAGATGCACTGGCTGCGGGTCGACCGGTACTTCTCCGGCGAGCCGTCGGGCAGCCCGGAAGCGGTCTTCCAGCCGGTTCCCTGCATGCACTGCGAGGATGCCCCCTGCGAGCAGGTCTGCCCGGTGGCCGCGACCGTCCATGACGCGGAGGGCCTCAACGTGATGGTCTACAACCGGTGCATCGGGACCCGTTACTGCTCGAACAACTGTCCTTATAAGGTGCGCCACTTCAACTTCTTCAACTTCACCAAGGACACGCCCGACATCCTGAAGCTCGCAATGAACCCGGACGTCACGGTCCGTGCGAGAGGCGTCATGGAGAAGTGCACCTACTGCACGCAGCGGATCAACAAGGCGAAGATCGATGGGAAGCTCGCGGGGCGCGAGCTCCGTGACGGTGACGTCAAGACAGCCTGCCAGCAGGCCTGCCCCGCCTCGGCCATCGAGTTTGGCGACATTCGCGACCAGTCGAGCCGAGTCGCGAAGCAGAAGGCGGACCCACGTAACTACGCGCTCCTCGATGAGCTGAACACCAGGCCGAGGACGACCTATCTGGCCAAGCTGCGCAATCCGAATCCCGATCTCAAGGACGTGCGAACGGACGCGGGAACCTGGCGTGCGGGAAAGGACCGGACCTTCCTGGCATGACCGCCCGTCATCGGCGCGGGCTCCGCGCCCTCGCGCTCACGTGCGTTGTCGGCCTCACCGGCTGCGCGCGCGGCTGCACCTCGAGCCGCCCGCCCATCCATCCCAATCCGAGCATGGACGACCAGCCGAAGGTGCTCGCCCAGACGGCCAGCACATTCTTCTACGACGGCGCGTCGATGCGTCAGCCCGTTCCAGGCACGATCCCGATCGGCGGGCTGCAGGAAGACGCCGCCTTCTTCACGGGAAAGGGACCGGACGGGTCGTTCGTCGCCACGATCCCGGTGGCGGTGAACGAGGCACTCGTCGAGCGCGGGCGCCAGCGCTATGTGATCTATTGTCAGCCTTGCCACGATGCTCGGGGGGATGGTAAAGGGATCCTGTTCCAGCGAGGGAACGTCCCCACCGCCTCCTTCCACCAGGAGAAGATCCTGAAATACCCGGACGGGCAGATCTTCGACGTGATCACGAACGGGTTCGGGCTGATGCCGGCGTACAAGTGGCCGATCCCTCCGGCGGACCGGTGGGCGATCGTCGCCTACGTGCGCGAGCTCGAGCGCAAGCGGCTGGCAAGCGCGACAGGCGCTCCCGCGGGCATCAAGTGAGAGAGGCCCACTGATGGACGTGATGAACGTCATGAAGAACCGCCGGCTGATGGTGCTTCTCGGTCCCGTCCTGGGCCTCGTGATGTTCGGAGCGACGGTCAAGATGGCCTCGTCGCTGATGAAAAGCGAGTACAGGGACGCTTACCGAGCCCCGGCCGCGACCGTGGATCAGACGCCCCGAGCCGCGGGAGAGGCCGAGGAGGCGGCCAACGCGGCCAAAGTGGCTCAGGACAAGCCTTACAAGGAGGCGGACTACCGGACGTTCCCGCTGGTCGGTAGCCGCGTGGCCATCTGGATGGTCGCCCAGCTTCACCTGCTGTTCGCGGCGTTCGTCCTGGCCGTCCCCATCTTCGCGCTCATCGTCGAGGCGGTCGGCTACAAGACCGGAGATCCGCGATACGACCGGCTGGCGCACGAGTTCACGAAGCTCCTCTCCGTCTCCTTCTCCCTCACCGCGACGTTCGGAGCGGCGCTGACGTTCATGCTCATCATTCTTTATCCGAAGTTCACGAACTACCTGATGAGCGTGTTCTCTCCCACCTTCCTCCCGTACGTCCTGCTCTTCTTCGCGGAAGCGTTCTTCCTGTACACCTACTATTACGGCTGGGGGAAGTTCCATCCCCTGGTGCATCTTGGTTTGGGTCTCGGCCTCAACCTGGTCGGCACCGGCATCATGTTGATCGCCAATTCCTGGCTCACGTTCATGATGTCTCCGAAAGGGGTCTCGACCAGCGGGGCGCTCATCTCCCTGACGGACGCGATCTACAACTACACGTGGATGCCGATCAACGTCCATCGCGTCATCGCCAACGTCGCGTTCGGCGGATCGGTCGCTGCCGCCTACGCGGCCTTCAAGTTCCTCCACGCGACCACCGACGAGGAGCGCGCGCATTACGACTGGATGGGCTATATCGGCAACATGGTCGCGATCAGCGCTTTCCTGCCGCTCCCCTTCGCCGGCTACTGGCTGGCGAAGGAGATTTACGCCTACTCGCAGACACTCGGGCTCACGATGATGGGCGGGGCCTTCTCGTGGCTCTTCATCATCCAGGCCGTCCTGATCGGGAATCTCTTCCTCGGCGCCAACTACTACCTCTGGCTCGGCATGGGGCGCGTCGAGGGGGCGCAGCCGTTCCAGAGATTCATCAAATACCTGCTCGTCGCCATCGTGCTCTGCTTCATGGTCTGGGCGACGCCCCGGTCGATCATCGCGACCGTCTCCGAGATCCGGGCAATGGGAGGATCGGCGCACCCGGTGCTGGGCTTCCTTGGAGTGATGTCCGCGAAGAACACCGCGGTGAACATCCTGATTCTCACGACCTTCATGAGCTTCCTCCTCTACCGCCGGACGGGGAAAGTGTCGACGGTGGCGTGGGCGAAAACGGGCCAAGCGGCGCAGCTCGCGATCTTCGGGCTCGTCGCGATCTTCGTCATCTTCCTCGGCGTCTACGGGTATTTCGTCGAGGCGACGGTCCGGATCAAGCTCTCCGTGCCGCAGGTCCTCTCGGTTCTGTTCGCCATGGTGTCGATCACCGCCATCGACGTCTTCCTCTTCCGCGCGCCGCGGAAGACAGGCGAGGTGCGCTGGGGCCAGATCCCGGCGGTCTCGCAGTACGTCCTGATCTTCATCGCGGTCACCTTCACCTGGCTGATGGGCCTCATGGGTTACGTTCGGTCAGGGCTTCGCCAGCACTGGCATGTCTACGGCATCATTCGGGATAATTCGGTAGACGCGTTCACGCCGACCCTCGGCTTCGCGACGAAGGTCGTCTCGGTGACCGTGCTCCTGTTCTTCGTCCTGATCGGCCTCGTGTTCTGGATCGCGAGCCTGCACGACCTTCCCGATTTCGCGAGCGGAGCAAGTCGTCATGAGGATCCCGCACAGCATCCGAATCGCCGGGCTCGTCCTCGCGACGACGGCGTTCTATGGCTATGTCGGCCAGCTGGTGCCGCAGAAGGAAGTGCAGCCTCCTCAGGAGACGAAGCTGTCAGGCGACATCAGCACGGCCGACATGGTTACGATCGGTCGCCAGATCATGGAGGGCAAGGGATTCTGCTTGACCTGCCACACGATCGGCAAGACCAGCGGGCCGTATCGGTTCCCCGATCTCGCCGGCGTTGATGTCCGCGCCAAGAGCCGCGTCCCGGGCCTGAACGATGTCGAGTACTTCGCCCAGTCGATGTACGACCCGACCGCCTACATCGTCCCAGGATTCCCCCCGGCAATGCCCCCCATCAACAAGCCTCCGATCGGGCTCACCGATCAGGAGATCCTCTGCGTGATCGCGTACCTCCAGACGCTTGGCGGCACACCGACCGTGACACTGCAGACGAAACACCACTACAACAGCGGTGCCGCCGCGCCTGCTCCCGCGGCCGCACCAGGCGCGGCGCCGGCTCCGGCTCCGGCGCCGAGCGGAGCCACCTCGCCCCCGAAGGGGACGCAGTAATGAAGATCCCCGTCCTCCTTGCCGTACTCGCCCTGTTCGCGATTCTTCGCTTCCGGCGGGCCAACCTGCTGATGTGGGCCGGCGCCTGGTGGGTGGGGATCTACGTCCTCCTCCGATTCGGATTCACGGCCCCGATTCCCGCCTCCGTCGTCTCCATCTACATGGGAATCATTTCCCTTGGGATCCTGGCGTACATGTCCTCCAGCCAGGAGCGCCGCGAAGAAGTCTCCCGCCCGCTCATCCGGTTGATGACGGAGAAGCGGTACACCGCGCTCCTCGCCGCAGTGGTGGTCGCCATCCCGGCGCTCGCCGCCGCGAACGTCTACGTTCAGATGAGCGTCCCCCTTCAGCCGCCGCTCTTCTCGCGAACGGTTCATCCGGCATCGCCATCGGAAATCACGGTTCACGACAAGAAAATCGATCTCGACGGTGGAGAGAACCCGTTCCGACATCTCGAGACGTCGAATCCGGCTGAGTTCCGCCAGCACGTCGAGAACGGGCGCCGGGTCTTCTATCGGAACTGCGTCTTCTGCCACGGCGACAACATGTCCGCCAACGGCATGTTCGTGCACGGCCTGGACCCCATCCCGACCAACTTCCACGATACGATCCCGCTGCTTCGCGAGACGTATCTGTTCTGGCGGATCTCCAAAGGGGGGCCTGGGCTGCCCGAAGAAGGCGGTCCGTGGGACACGGCGATGCCGGTCTGGGAGAAGTTCCTGAAGGAAGACGAGATGTGGGACGCCATCCTCTTTCTCTATGACTTCACCGCGCTCAGGCCCCGCGCAAAGGAAGAGGGCACGAAATGACCTCCCGCCTGATCGGTCCGCGCTCGTCTCTGGCGGGGTGTCTCGCGGTGCTGATCGCCGCGTTGTGTTTCGCGGCGACGCGATCGGCGCGCGCGGCGGCTCCAGACGTCGGAACCGAGGCGCAGCGGGAGTCGGGCAAGAAGCTCTATCTCAAGAACTGCTCGCAGTGCCACGGCGAGAAGGGTGACGGTGAAGGATATGCCGCTCCGCATCTCCGCCCTCGGCCCCGCAACTTCACGACGGGCAAGTTCAAGGTCCGGACGACTCCCAATGGAGCGCTCCCGACGCATCAGGACCTCGTGAACATCATCAGGCGTGGCATGCCGTACACCTCGATGCCCGCGTGGCCCGCATTCTCCGACCAGGAAGTGTCGGATCTCGCGTATTTCATTACGACGTTCTCCCCCGACTTCTCGAACCAGGAAAAAGTCCCCCAGCCGGTGCCGCTTCCGAGCGCGCCGAAAGCCACGAAGGAGTCGGTCGAGCTCGGGAAGAAGCTGTACATAGACAACGGCTGCGTAAAGTGCCACGGCACGCTTGGCCGGGGCGACGGACCGTCGGCTCCAACCCTGGTGGACGACCTGGGACACCCGATACGACCGGCCGACCTTGCGCAGAGTTGGACCCTGCGCGGAGGCTCGACCCGCGAGGACATCTTCAGGACGATGAGCACGGGATTCAACGGCACGCCCATGCCGTCGTTCCTCGACGCCCTCAAGCCCGAGGAACGATGGGCGATCACCGACTTCATTGTCTCTCTCTCGGGAAGCAACGGGCCTGGCTATGCCAACCTCGTCGTCGTCAAGCACGTCCAGGATCCGATCGATCTGACGAAAGGAAGCGCGAGCTTCGACTCCGCTCGAGTGGCGCGCTTTCCGATCGTCGGTCAGATCATGGAGCCGGGACGCTCGTTCCATCCTCCCGCGACGTCCGTGACTGTTCAGGCGATCTACGATGCTGAATCGATCGCCCTCCTCGTTCGATGGCACGACCTGAGCGCGGAGAAGGCGGGGAAGAACGGCCCGTCGCTTCCCGTCCCGCAAGAGGAGGAGGAAGAGACGCAAACGCCAGCCGGGACCCCGCAACCGGGAGGTAATCCCTTTGGCGACGCGGAAGTCGCCGGAGCTCCGGCCGGCCAGCCGCCGGCGCCAGCAGCTCCCCAGGATCCGTTTGCGGAACCAGCCGCCGCGCCGGCCGCAGCGGCCTCCGAATTCTCCGACGCGGTCGCGATCCAGATTCCTGCGCAGGCGCCGACGGGTGCCCGCAAGCCCTACTTCCTTTTCGGCGACAACCAGAACTCGGTGGATCTATGGTTCTTCGATCTGGCCCGCCCCGGTCCTCTTCAGTTCACCGGCCGGGGAAGCGCCGATATCGCGCCCAACGACACGGGGGATATCACTGGCGTCGCAAGCTACGACCAGGGGGAATGGTCGGTCATCTTCAAGCGGCCCCTTCGCGCCGGCTCGGGTGCCCCGTTTGCACCGGGACAGTTCATGCCTATCGCCTTCTCCGTCTGGGACGGGCTCTCGCGTGAGCGCGGCAACCGGCGAGGTCTCTCGCTGTGGTACTCGCTCTACGTCGAGCCCGAGGACGTCCCCTCGGCCCTCGGCCCGATGGTGAGAACGGCGCTACTCCTTCTCGCGATCGAGGTGGCCGTGATCGGCTGGGTACGGTCGCGTTACGGCTCTCGCGCCCGCGGGGGGCTCGGCGGTGGGCGAACACAGCAGCCGGCGACGAGCGCGTGACAGAGGTTGACAACAGCTTTCCCGAGCCTACTAGGCCATTCGGAGAATCAGATGTACAAGAGCATCTACGTTCCCGTCGATAACTCGGACCACTCCAACCGCGCGATCGCGTGCGCCGTCGCGCTGGGTCAGGCGTTCTCCGCGAAACTGGTCGGCTGCCATGTCTACGCGGCAAAACTGCACGACTATCGCTTCAAGCAGATGGAGTACACCCTGCCCGAGGAGTACCTCGACGAGGTGGAACTGGAGCGCCAGCGCAAGATCCACGACAGCCTCATCACCATGGGCCTCAAGCTCATCTCCGACAGCTATCTCGATGGCATGTCACGACTGTGCGGGCAGTCGGGCCTCGCCTTCGAGCCGCGGATGATGGACGGGAAACATCACCTCGAGATCCTCAAGGATCTCGCCGGCTCACAGCACGACCTGGTCGTGATCGGTGCCCTGGGGATCGGGCGCGCGCGCGACAGCGTGCTCGGCTCCGTCTGCGAGCGCGTCGCCCGTCAAGCCGACCGTGATGTCTGGGTGGTCAAGCACGTGCCCGAGGCGGGCGAGCAGGAGCGCGATACGATCCTCGTCGGCATCGACGGAAGTCCCCAGTCGTTCGGCGCGCTCGTGACCGCCGTCGAACTGGCCCGCACCTACGGCAAGAAGGTCGAGACGATCGCCGTCTACGACCCCTATCTGCACTACTCGGTCTTCAACGGCATCGTCAACGTCCTCACCGAGCAGGCGGCGAAGGTCTTCCGCTTCGAGGAGCAGAATCAGCTCCACGAAGAAATCATCGACACCGGGCTGGCGCAGATCTACCAGTCTCATCTCGAAGTGGCCGAGCGGATGGCGATCGAGATGGGCATCGAGATCAAGAAAACGCTTCTCGACGGCAAGCCCTTCCAGAAGATTCTGGACCATGCGCGCAAGACGAATCCGTGGCTTCTCGTCGTGGGGCGCATCGGCGTCCACAGCCCGAAGGACGAGAAGGAGCTGGGCAGCAACACCGAGAACATTCTTCGCGCCGCCCCCTGCGATGTCCTCCTCTCCACGCGGCTCGAAGTACCGCGGCTCGACGTGCGCGCCGAGGAGAGCGTCCGATGGACGCCCGAAGCCGAGGAACGGATGAAGCACGTGCCCGAGCAGGTCAAGGGGATCGCGCGCACCGGCGTTCTGCGCCTGGCGCTCGAGAAGGGGCATTCGGTCGTCACCAACGCGGTGATCGACGAAGCGATGGATCGGTTCATGCCAAAGAGCGCGTCGGCCGCGACCAAGGCACTTGCCGAGGCGGTGGCGCTCGACCGGGCGAAGTCCGGACCCGTGTCGATGTGCCGCGCATGCGGCGTCACCGCTACGCAGGGCGGCGCCGTGAAGTGCACGGTTTGCGGCGGCACGGATTTCGAAGTGATCTCCCGGGAGATGATCGAGAGAATCGCGGAGGTGGAGGGAGGTCTTCAGGAAGAGACCACCTACGACGGGCGCAAGCTTCGCTGGTCGGAGGACGCCAGGAAGGGCCTCTGGACGATGAAGAACGCCTACCAGCGCCGCCGCACCAAGGCGCGTGTCGAGAAGCGCGCGCGGATGAAGAAGCTCGACACGATCACGCTCGAATTCGCCCGTCAGGTGATCGAGGAGGAAACCGGAGCGCCGCTGGAGATACAGGCCCCGTCGCCCAACGACGCGAAGCGAGCGCAGACGGCCGAAGCCGTCCCGGTCGACGAGAAGACCGGCACCGGCGCCGAAAGCCAGTCCAAGCTCATTGCTCGCGACGACAGGAAGAACCCGCTGATCTCGACGTTCGACTGGACGAACGACGCCACGTTGCGGATTTTCCGGGTCCCGGCCGGTTTCATGCGGAACAAGACACAGGAGAGGATCGAGGACCTTGCGCGCGAGCGCGCCGTGACGGCGATCGACCTTGCGCTCGTCGAAGACGGGATCGAGATCGGCAAGCGGATGATGGCCGAGATGATCGCGACCTACCCGTCACAAGGCAAGAGCCCTGAAGGCGCGGCAACAGCGCACGATTCGGCGGGCCCTTCCGCCGCCACTTCGGGCGCGTCCGGGGCAGGCGCCGCGGTGATCCCAGCCGGCAACGGGCACGGCTATCTGAACGAGGTGAGCCCTCTGACCGCCCGCGAGCATGGCAAGTGAGAAGAGATCGGATCAACTGCCAACCTCCAACTCCCAACTCCAGAGCAAAGCTGCTCGGGAAACTGGAGATTGGAAGTTGGGAGTTGGAAGTTGACGCCGACATCGGTAGGAGTTGACGCATTTCGGCCTACCGCTTCTGTCGCACAGATGACATCGGCCTTCTCGTCGACGCGCTGAATCGCTGCTGGGCGCCGTACTTTCCCGACGAGCCGCCGATGACGCCGGCGGCGTTCAAGCGATCGATCCGCGACCTTCAGGTCTGGTGCAGCAGCTGCATGGTCGCCTTCGCCGGCTCCGACCCGATCGGCGTCCTGATCGGCGCCAAGCGGCCTTCCGGTACCCTCGTCCACAAGATCGCCGTCCATCCCGATCATCGGCGACAGGGTCATGGCCGTCACCTGCTCACCTCGCTCGGGTCGAAGCTCGCGATTCTCGGTCCCCCGCGAATGATCGCCCAGGTCCCCGAGACGCTCGCCCCTGCCTCCGGCCTGTTCAGGGCAAGCGGCTACCTCGAGGAAGCGCTGCTGACCGACTACGTATTGGAGCGTGACGTACAAGAGAAGGATGTGCGGGAGACGGCGTTCGTCATCCCGGTCACGGTCGACGATCTTGTCGCCAATGGTCTTCTTGGAGACCCGGATCCGCAGGTTTGCTGGGAACGCTCGGTCGAGACGCTCACCGCCAGGAAGGACGACATCGCAGGATTTGCCGTCGCCTCCGACGAGCGAATCGAGGCCTACCTTCTTTATAGTCCGGGGGGCTTCGCCCCGCCCGCTTCCGCTGAAGCTTCGGCGAGGGGCGAGATTGTGTCGCTCCGCTCCTTCGTCGAGGACGGTGGGACCCGCCTGAAACAACTGCTCTTTCGACTCGGGTATGGGACCTTCCGTTTCCCGAAGGTCCACCCAGCGGAGATCTCGACGGAGTGCCTGGAGACGCTCGGTTTCCGCCCCGCCGACAAGCATCTCCTGTACGCCGCGAGGGCGCGCTCGGACTAGCGTGTCACCACCTGACGAGGTCGTCGTTCGTTACCGTGGAGTTGCTAGTTTCGCCGCTTCCAGCTCGGCAAGCTCCCGGGCAATCTGCTCACGGGTCTTGCGCGCGCGCCGCTCATCCATCGCCTTGTCGATGGTCTTGATCAACGTGCCGAGATCCAGGCCGCAGCACTTCGCCGACCACGCCGCGGATTGGCGCTGAAAATCGTTCAGGTCGAAGGTTTTGTGAAGATCCTCTTCGAAAGTGAGTACATAGACGCGCTGCTCCACTCCCGATCTGAAGGTCGGCCTGAGCTGCACCGGAACAGCGGGGGCCAGGGGTGGCGCGGGAGGTCTTTCTAACCGCTTTTTGACTCGCTCCAGCGAAGTCCCCGGGACGCTGGCCGGCTCCTGAGGCGATGCGTGAACGGGCGCCGGGGCGGACATGGTGAGCCCCGCGCACCACAAGACGAGCGACATTGCCCGGAGGGTGGTCCTCACGCTGACCGGTTAGACGACGTGAAGCAAGATCTGGACTTCAGGGCTCAATACAACCACTTTAGTTCGATTCGCGGCCACCAAAGCCACAAAGTGACGTCGCTCCGCCTTCAGAAGCCCATCCGCTTGAAGTCCCCGGGTTCCGGCGCGGGACTTCCAACCCTTTTCAGGGTGGGGCCGTCCAACGCGTATGTCTATACCTATAGGTATAAACTGATGCCAAAGAGGAAATTCCCCGCTGCCGTTCCGCTGGAGTCGCACTGGTTCCAGATTCTCCTCGCGCTTGCCGATCGCGACCTGCACGGCCTGGCGATCATGAACGATGTCCTCGAGCACACCGGTGGCCGCATGCGTTTGTGGCCGGGAATGCTCTATCGCGCGCTCGGCCGCCTGGCGGACGTCGGACTGATCGCACAGATCGAGTCGCCAGATGATGTCGCGGTCGCCGGAGGACGTCCGCGGTTCTTCCGGATCACCGCGGCCGGACGTCGCGCGTGCGCCGCCGAAGCCGAGCGGCTGGCCGGATTCGTCGAACTGGCGAAGCGCAAGAAGCTGCTGAAAGCCTGATCGGATGCCCCGGCGATCGTCCTCGTTCGTTCGGCTTCTTCTTCGCGCATATCCGCGGCACCTGCGTCTCCGTGACGGCGACGCGCTCGAGGCGGCCTGCATCGAATGTGTCGCTCGCGAGCGCGCCCGGTTCGGCCGCCTGGGTGCTGCGTACGCGTGGGGACGGCTGATCGCCGACACGATCTCGGGCGCGATCCTGCTGCGCGTGGACGAACATCGCCGTCGCCGTCTTGCCTGGCACCACTCTCAACTCTCCCCGAAGGAGATCCTGATGACTCGAATCTGGCAGGACGTCAAATACGCCGCGCGCCTCCTGCAGCGCGCCCCGCTGTTCAGTCTCGTCGTCATTGCCACGCTGGCGGTGACCATCGGCGCCACCACAGCCGTCTTTACTGTCGTCAACGGCGTGCTGCTGCGCGCGCTGCCGTACCGCGATCCGACCCGTTTGGTGCTGCTGCAGGAGGCGATTGGGGAGATGGGGCCGTGGGGCTTTTCGCCGCCTGATTATCTCGCTTTCGAGGCGCGGGCGGGCCTCTTCGAATCGATCGCCGCCTTTCGCAACCGCGAGTACGAGCTGTCGGGTGTCGAACCACCGGAACGGGTGATCGTGACGCGAGCCTCCGCAACACTCTTCGAGACGCTCGGTGTGCGCCCGGCGCTCGGCCGGCCATTCACGGGCGAAGACGACGAGTCGGCGCGCCCGGTCGCCGTGCTCAGCGACGCATTGTGGACGCGGAAGTTCGCACGCGATCCCGCGGCGATCGGGCGCGCGATTCTCCTCGATCGTCAGCCCTTCACCATCGTCGGCGTCATGCCGAACGGCTTCATCTTTCCGCAGCGCGGTCTGCTGACCAACAACGTTCCCGCCGATGTGTACGTGCCGATCGCGTTCACGCCGGGGGACCGGCAAGGCTTCGGCAGCATGTACGCCAACGGCGTCGTCGCCCGCCTGAAGCCGGGCGGGACGGTCACGCAAGCGAATGTCGACACGCGCGCGCTGGTGCAGGCGAACGCCCGCGAGATCTATCCGGCGGAGCTCAGCGGTCTGGCCGCCGCGGTCAGCGGCTCCGCGACGCCGCTGACCGACGAAGTCATCGGCCGGTCGCGAATGCTGCTCTGGGTCGTCTTCGCCGCCGTCGGCTGCGTACTGTTGATCGCGTGCGCCGACATCGCCAGCCTGATGCTGGCGCGCGCCATGGCACGCGAGCGCGAGATCGCGGTCCGCAGCGCCCTCGGGGCAGGCCGCGGGCGCCTCATTCGCCAGCTCCTCGCCGAATCGGCGCTCCTGGCGTCGATCGGCAGCGTCCTCGGCCTGCTGCTCGCGGTCTGGCTCTCGCGAGCGCTCGTCGCACTGGCACCCCCGACGCTGCCTCGCCTCCACGAGATCGGGCTTGACGCGCGGGGTCTTCTGTTCACCGCAGCGCTTACGGTTGTGACCGCCTTGCTCTGCGGCCTGCTACCCGCCGTGGAGCTGTCGCGGACGCGCGGGGAAGCGCTCAAAGAAGGCGGGCGAACGTCGAGCGGCCGGCGCGAACGGCGGATTTTCGCGTCGCTCGTCGCGGCGCAGCTCGCGATTGCGGTCGTGCTGCTCGTGAGCGGCGGCCTCTTGCTGCGCAGCTTCTCGAAGCTGATGGCGGTCGATCCCGGGTTCCGCGCCGAGCGCGTCCTGACGTTCGCGACGAGCCTTCCGGCACAGGCCTACCGGGACGCGGCGAGCGTCCGCGGGTTCTATACGCGTCTGCTCGACGATCTCTCGCAAGTGCCCGGGGTCAGCGCGGCCGGCGCCTCCACGGACCTGCCGCTGGGCGTCCGCGATCGGCGCGCCTTTACGATCGAGCAGGAATCTCAAGCTACGCGTGAACTGCCGCACAGCGTCGCCCCGGAGTATGTCGCGGAGCACTACTTCGAGGCGGTCGGGATCCCGGTGAAACGCGGACGCTACCTCGGCGCCGAAGATGCCGCCGCGTCCGAGCCGGTGGCAGTCATCAACGAGACGATGGCGCGCCGCTTCTGGGGAACGTCGGACCCGATCGGTCAGCGGATCGCGTGGGGCAACGACGCTGCACACGGCCCGTGGATGCGTATCGTCGGCGTCGTCGGCGACGTGAAGCAGGGAGCACTGAATACCGAAACCATTTCGCAAACCTACGTCCCATGGAGCCAGGTGTCGGACGCCATGATCGCCGATAACGTCGTCGGGATCATGCGATCGCTGCGTGTCGCGCTGCGCGGCGAGGTCGAGCCGACGGCACTTATCGATACCGTGCGCATGCGTATTCGGGCAATCGATCCCGCCTTACCGGTGACGGCGGTGCAGACGATGAGTGAGATCGTCGAGCGGTCGGCCGCGGTGCCGCGATTCAACGCGCTGCTCATCAGTCTTTTTGCCGTTCTCGCACTCCTGCTTGCAGCGATCGGCATCGCGGGCATGCTGGCGACGTCGGTTTCACGTCGGCTGCCCGAGCTCGGTATCCGAATGGCACTCGGTGCGCAGCGGCAAACACTGCTCGCTATGGTGATCCGGCAGGGGATGATCGCTGCCGCCGCCGGCCTCGCCATTGGGTTGCCGAGTGCTTGGCTCGTGTCACGGCTGCTTTCCAGCCTGTTGTTCGGGATCAGCCCGCGTGATCCGATGACCTTTGCGAGCGTTGCTGCCCTGCTCGGCGTCGTGGCGCTCGTCGCGTGTGCGCTGCCGGCGTGGCGCGTCATGCGGGTCGATCCGCTGAAGCTGTTGAGGGTGGAGTAGCAGCGACGGCTCGACTGGCGGCGGCACCCATTAAGAAGGAACGGAGCTTGGGTCACCAGGGCCGCGAAAACCAAGAACACGCAGCGTGCTGGACGACCCAGTTTCGAAAAACCGGCCCTGACACACAGCCCTCTTTGGATCGGCGGCCGCTGGAGCCCCGGCCGGACCGCAAACTACTTCTGCTTCTTGATCTTGTTGCCCTGGATCCCGATGCCGGCCATGAGCCCCTTCTGGCTGAAAATGAACGCGTTGATGTCATCCTTGGCGGTGGTGGTCGTCGTTTGTTTCGCCGCGCCCTCGTCGATGACGACCACGCTCGGACCGACACCGATCTCGAATCCGTCGGCCTTGTCGAGCTGCTGCAAAGCGTTCTCGTTATTGAAGAACAGCGCGTAGCCATAGGTCTGAACGCCGGCCTGAAGCCCGAACGATCCGCCGGAAGTGTCGTAGTAGGCGACCGGCTGGCCGGCCTTGATAAGTACGCCGTCGCCATGCAGGCCGCCGATCCCTAAGACCGGCCTTGGTGACTTTCGGAAAGACGAGTATTGCGATGGCATTCGCGCCGAGTGCCTTGGCTTTCGGCACTTTCGCGTAGAGCGACGCCAGCGCAGCCTGCGCATCCTTGTTGAGCTCGGCTTTGTCTTCAAAGCCGGAGGCCCGTCCGACGAGCGTAACGGCGACCGTCAACGCGACCGCGATCAATGCTTTCGGTGACATGCTCGCTCTCCTTCTCTTCCGACTGCAGAACCCGACGAAGTCCAGTCGGGCGCGGCAGGTACCGGCCCTCTGGACTCGACAATCCGCCCACTCTAACGAAACTGTGACCAGGCGGCAAGGTCGCAATCGGTTGGGAGTTGACGCGTTTCCTCCGTCCTCAAGGACGTATCCGACTGAACACGTGGTCCGTCGGCGCCTTCGCGTGACAGGCGGAGCACGAGGCCTGATCGCTGCCGGACAGGCGACCGGTGGTGTCGTTCGCGCTCGAAGTGCTCGTAGCCCCATCCGCCCGTGGTCCCGTACCGCCGGCTGTCCTTCACCATGACGTCCAGGGACCGGCGCTCGCCCTCGAGCATGAGCCCCTTACTGCGCCCCTCGCCGTCCATCATGAAGACGGCTTCGTCCACGACGATCGATCCGTCTGGAAAGATGCCGGCGCGATAGCCGGAGACGGCGTTGTCGTTCGCATAGTAGTGATGGATGCCGCCTCGCTTTGAGAACGACTCGTGGTCGGGTCCGACGATGAGCGACTTCACGTGAGTCCACGATCGAAATCCATCGGGGTAGGGCACCGGCGGCTTGTCCTGCGGCCACCAGGGTCACCATGGTGATGACCACGCCGACGGCCAAGGCCTTCACTTGATGGGGTCCAAATTCTCGTCATGATGTGATTTCCCTCTGGCCACGCCACGTTACGAGGCACCACTGTCGTTGATCGTCGTCCTCAGTGAGGCATCGGTGAGGCGCTGCCGGCGGCTCCGCACTTCACGCGCGGATTCCAGTCGGCGAAGAGCCCGCTCGGACTCGGCTCCCACGTCCAGACGTGGAGGTACCAGATGCCCAGGCGGTCGGCGCGCTTGAGGGCTTGCCCCATGATCCGCGGCGGCTCGGCGGCCGTCCAGGCGGAGATCGGCACGAGGAACTCGACGCCATTCAGCTTGAACGCGCCGTCCGGCTTCCTCTCGTAGACCAGCACCTCCGGATGGTCGACGTCGAGCGTCGTGTCGAGGAGCGCGTTGTTCTGAAAGTGATAGCCCATCGCGCCCGCCGGTTGATGTTCGACGCAGTCGGTGACGCGCTTGTAGCCGGCCGCTTCGGCTGCCTCGGTCGTCTTGAACCTGGCCGTCGCGGCACGAATTTCGCGACGTCGCGATCGACGGCGTCACCAAGCCCGCTCGGAAGGATGCCCGGCGCCTGGCTCGTGACCGTGGCTGGCTGTCTGCGCCACGGCCGCGCAGGTCGAGCACCCGATCACCACCAGCACTCCAGCCGATCCACGCACTCGATCGAGTCATCGTCGTCGTCCTTTCGGAATCGTGTGTCGCTTCGTCGCATGGGGCCGATCCTGGCGCGGCGGCGGAGAAGACCGACACGCGGTTTTTGACGGACTGTCCCGCCGGCATGCCGAACTGGCCGAGACTCGCGGCGAGCGCGTCCGCTGGTCATCGCGGCAGGCCGCTTCGTCAAAAGGCTGGCCCGGCTCGAGCGCAACCCACGGCAGAATGAAGCGGTGATGTCGCCTCGCGTGCGTCAGCAGATCCGGCTGATCGCGGGACTCTGGCTCGCCTGGACGGTCGCCGGGCTGTTCTACATCACCCAGGACTCGGTGCCGCGCCTCTATCGAGGCGAGGCGGTGCCCTGGAAGTACGTGTTCGTCGGCTGGATGGCGGGCATGTACGTCTGCGCCGCGCTCACGCCGGCGCTCCTTTGGCTGGGCAACCGGTGGCCGGTCGAGCGGCGCGTCGCCTACGCGGGCTTCCATCTCTGCTTCAGCGTCGTCTTCTCGATCGTGGCGACCGCGATCGAAGTCCCGTTGCTGCTGCTGCTCGGCGTCTTTCCGGCCGCGTCGCCGCCTGCCATCGGTTGCCGCGGGCGTCAGAGTGATGCTGTCGTTCGGCATTCAGGGCGGCGCCATCCGGTATTGGGCCGTGATCGCGCTCCAGGCCGTGTACCGGTCGCAGAAGAACGCGAAGGCTCGCGAGCGGGAGGCATTCGAGCTGAGGGTGCAGGCGTCCGAGCTCGCGCAGCAACTCGCGACGGCGCAGCTGAGCGCGCTGAAGATGCAGCTGCAGCCGCACTTTCTCTTCAACACGCTCGGCGCCATCATCGGTCTTGATCCAGCAGCAGAAGACGGCGCAGGCCGAAGCCATGGTCGCGCGGCTCGGCGATCTGCTTCGCCTCACGCTCGACGACGTGGAGGCGCAGGAAGTGCCGCTGTGGCGCGAGCTGGAGTTCCTGCGGCTGTATCTCTCGATCGAGCAGGTCCGGTTCGAGGACCGGCTGCGGGTGCGGATTGCGCCGACTCCCGACTCGTCGGACGCGCTCGTGCCGCACATGGTGCTGCAGCCGATCGTCGAGAACGCCGTTCGTCATGGCCTCGGTCAGAGCGAGGAGGCGGTGACGATCGAAGTGGAGGCGACGAGCGCGAACGGCTCGCTCGCGCTCGTCGTGTCGGACGACGGGCCGGGGCTTCAGCCGCCGCGCGCTGGTCACTCCGGCATCGGGCTGACGAACACCAGGAACCGCCTGGCGCGGCTGTATGGCGACGACGCGCGCCTCTGCCGTCGAGCCGGCGGACGGGCCGAGGCGTGCGCGTCACGATCACATTGCCGATCCGGACGGCGCGTCCGAGGAGGACGCGATGCGGCTGAGAGTTCTCGTCGTGGACGACGAGCCGCTCGCGCGCGAGGGGTTGAAGCTGCTGCTCGGCCGTCAGCCGCAGGTCGAGTCCGTCTCGGAAGCGCGAAACGGACGCGAGGCGATCGCCTCGATTCGCGAGCAGAAGCCGGACCTGGTGCTGCTCGACGTGCAGATGCCGCGCATCGACGGCTTTGCGGTCGTCCACGCGATCGGGGCGGAGCGCATGCCGGCCGGTGATCTTCGTGACCGCGCACGACCAGTACGCGATCCGTGCGTTCGAGATCGCGGCGATCGACTATCTGCTCAAGCCGGTCACCGAGGAGCGCTTCGCGCTCGCGTTCGAGCGGGCCGCCGGCCGGCTGCGGGGCGCGCCGCACGAGGAGGGCACCCGACAGGTGCTGGCGATGCTCGATGCCATCGCGAATCCGCCGCGGCAGCTCGAGCGATTCGCGGTTCGATCCGGCGAGCGCACAATCTTCGTGCCGCGTGGACGAGGTGGACTGGATCGAAGCGTTCCAGAACTACGTCCGGCTGCACGTCGGGCCCGGCGACGCACCTGCTGCACGTGCCGATGAACACGATCGAGGCCGTGCTCGATTCCGACCGCTTCCTGCGCATCCATCGATCGCACATCGTGAACGTCCAGCGCATCGCGCAACTGTGGTCGATCGCGCACGGCCAGTACGTCGATCGAGCTCAAGTCAGGGCAGCGCCTGCAATCGGGGCGGACCTACGGCGAGCGGATCCGCCGCGCGCTCACGAATCCGTTCTGACGAGAAAGGGGTCGGATCAACTCACGGTCTCCAACGGAGATCCCGTCGCTCTGCTCGTTCATCGAGGACGGGGGAGCCTGTGTGAAGCAACTGCTCTCTAGCCCCCGCGGGAGCTCTGACGACCTTCCGGGTCCCGAGAATCTACCGAGCGGAGATCGCAAACGAGTGCCTGGAGACGCTCGGCTTCCGCCCGCCGCCGTGCATCGACTCTACGCGGCAAGGGCGCGGTCGGACTAGGCTCGCCCTCCGCTTGAGGCATCACTCTACGCGCCCCGGGAAGACGGTGTGATCGCCGCCACTGGAAAGGCGCGAATGGCCTCCTCCTCCGTCCGAACGACGGTAACACCTGGTCGAGCCGCGCGATCAACAGGATCTGCCGAATCCGACGTGGAGTCTCGAGGAGGTTCAATCCGCCACCGTGGCGGCGAAGTCTCGGGTACGGCGGCGATGAGCAGTCCCAAGCACGTTGTGTCCATGAAGAGATTTCCTTCAGTCGATCACGACCCTGACACGGCCTTGTTTCTCGAGGTGGTTGATTGCACGCTCGAGAAACCGATCCCCGTGCCATGGTCGGGCAGCTTTTAGGACGAGCACCGCGACATCCCCGCGACGCCTCTGGACGATCTCCATAGTGAACCCCTTACGACTTCAAACAGCGCTGGCAACAACTCGATAACGTTCTAGGCCAAGTAGTGCACGACGAGAACGCTCATGTCGTCGCGCTGGCGGCTGCGGCCCGTGAAATGCCGTACTGTCATTCCGCTCCTGTCGCCGCGCGGCCGGCGTTGACGGTGCTGCGCGAGGGCGACTGATCAAATGGATAGCGCGTCCCAAGTGCAACGTCGACGTCCCGGTAGGCGCTGCGGTCAACGCCGCGTGATCGTCAAGGCCAGCAGTTGATCCTCCGGGCGGCTGGCGAGCGCCCGCAGGTAGCGCAGGCCGGTAGCTTCGTCGCACACGCCGTCCCGCACGAAGCGCGTCCACAGATCCTGCTCGGCTTTCCGCGCGCCGCGCTCATCGGCCCCGTCGAGATGCGCCATTTCGTGCCAGATGATTGTTGCGAGCGTCTGTACGTCCAAGTCCGATCCGTTCAACGCGCGTTTCAGACTCGCTGTGTTTCGTAAGGTAAATATCACCCTCTCCTTCAAGTATGAACGAATCCAACGTCAACAGTTTCTGCCGGACTTCGGGTTTCTGGTTGTTCGCGTCAACAACAAGTACGGGAGCCGCGCTTTTGGGCAGCAGCGCAATCGCCCGCTTGACCGCCCGGTCGTAGAGATGGTCCTACGCGTACGCCCCGTCGGTCACACTAGCAGGGCTGACAAAAGAACCAGGCCCAAACATCCGCTCTGCGACCGCCTCTCCTTCGTCGTGACCGGAGGCCGCTCGAAATGGCGGAGATCCTCGTACCCATGGCTTGTACCGGTAAAATGGCGGCTCTGTTGAATTCATTTCCTTCGAATTGCGGGCGCGCCGGGGCGAGACTTACCTATCTGGCCGCAGCTGCCTGACTGCGACCGCCCACGTTCAATTTCGCGCTGCGCAAGGTCTGCAGGACTGCGGGAGGCACCAGTGAACTCCGAAGCGTCATCGCCGGATCGGCTGGAAATGAATCGCCGGGAATCACCACTTCAATGAACAGGAACCCGCCTGAGGAAACGCCGTTGCCGTCGGGCTCGTCACGTCCCGTTGGATGGAGCACCGACAACAGGCTTTGTCTCGTAAGGAGCGGCCGGTATGACACCGACAGAATCTCTCGCTGTGATCGATTCGACGCCTGTTACACCTCTACGCCAGGTAGCGCACGACGAGAACGCTCATGTCGTCGCGCTGGCGGCTGCGGCCCGTGAAATGGCGTACTGCTTTCATGAGACCGTCGAGAATAGCTGGCGCACTCTGGTCGGAGTGCGCCGTGACGATCTCGAGAATGCGCGCGTCTCCAAACTGCTGGTCCAGTCTGGCCGCCTCGGAAACCCCATCGCTGAACACCACCAGCGTCTCGCCCGTTTCGATACGCAACGATTCTCCTGATAGACCGCGTCGCCGAAGAGTCCGGGCGGAACGCCGCCCACGTAAAGCCGCCGAACCGACGACTGGTCCACCAGCATCGGCAGACAATGGCCCGCGTTGCAGTAGGTGAACTGATGATCGTGAGTCATGACTCCGTAGAAGAGTGTGACGAATCGGTCCGGCATTCCGCGTCGGCATAAGGCGCGATTCAGGCGTGCGACGACGCTTGCGGCGCCAGTCCTGGCTTCAACTTCCACGGCGAGGACGCCCTCGCCATCGCAGCCTGCAGTGCAGCCGGGGTGCCCTTGCCACACGCGTCGCCAAGCAGGACGTGGAACTCGCGGCCCGTATCGACATAGTCGTAGAAGTCCCCTCCGAGGGTCCTGCACGGACGCGCCGTCGCCGCGACGTGGACGAAGCCGCCTGCGTACGAGGGCGGCGGCATCAGTGCGCGCTGCGTGGCGGCGGCATCGTGGGACCCTGCGACCCGTGCGAGGGACGTCGCGACCGAAAGCTGCTCGAAATGCTGGAGATCCTGCGTACCCATGGCCTCTGTACCGGTACATGGTGGCTCTGCTGAAATCATTTCGTTCCCAATTGCGGGCCAAGCGCGC
The DNA here is from genome assembly GCA_963771415.1 of uncultured Acidobacteriota bacterium. Taxonomy (GTDB): domain Bacteria; phylum Acidobacteriota; class Vicinamibacteria; order Vicinamibacterales; family 2-12-FULL-66-21; genus CAWAZT01. The sequence continues at coordinate 665,136 of CAVYTI010000004.1, forward strand.
CGGGGCTAGACTCACCTACCTGGCCGCAGCTACCTGGCTGCGATCCGCCAACCTTCAATTCGCGCTGCGCAGGGTCTGGAGGAGGGCTGGGAGGCACCGGTACCGGTATCGCCGGATCGCCCGGAAATGGATCTCCTGGAATCGCCATTACTTTACGAAGAACGCTTTCCTGACGGCAACGATCGGCGGCGTGCGCGGGCCGCGTCGTGATGAATCTGAGGACATTAATCGCCGGGCGCAGATGAGAAGGGGGAACCAGCATGACCAGTATCTCCAGGCGTCACTTCGTGCAGGTCGGAGCGGCCGCGGGCGTTGGCTTGGAAGTGGCTGCGGCAAGGGGGACGCGACGGCATCCTCCGTCACTGCCTCAACGAACCGGTGGCTTGTGATGCTATACCTCGCGGGCGACAACAACCTCACCGAGGATATGGTGCTCGCCCTACAGGATGTCGTGGAAGGCGGGACCACCAGGGGAAGCAAGATCGTTGCACTGCTGATCCCAGTGCGCGTGGACTGGCCACTCAAACATACGATTTCAGCACAGCTACTGGCTCGCCGACCCCAAAATCGAGACCTTTCTTGTGGATGGGATCGGAGACAAACACCGGGAGTCCAGCCGCGTCGGGGGGCTTTATCAAGTGGGCAATCAAAAAAGTACGGAGGTCCCGAACGTTCGTTATCTTCTCATCTTTCCGGCCACGGCAGCGGAATCACCGAGAACTTTTTCCTGAGTGATGCCGGCTCGATGGATTCGCTGACCATCAAGGAGTTGCAGAAAGCACTCCACGGCGCACTGTTCGATCCGGACGTGATCCAGAAAAATGGTGGCCACAGGAACCTTGACATCCTGGGAATGGACGCCTGCTACATGGCTATGGGCGAGGTCGCCTACCAGGTTCGCGAGAGTGTGGACATCCTCATTGGAGCGGAGGGGCTGGAGGCCGAATTCGGATGGCCCTATCGGCGCATCCTAGGCAGCGCGAAGGAGTACCATGCTAACCACCCGGGCGAAAGAATAACCCAGTAATGCTCGCCAAGACCATCGTCAGTGACTACGTGGACCACTATTGCGGAGTACGCGGGACCGCGGGACGATCGGCCGATCTCGCGGCGATCAGCCTGAACAAGATAAAGGACTAAGCAGGCCTGGTTTTGTACCAGGGCATCGAGGACGTGAAAAAGTCTCTGAAACCACTGACTGCCGAACTGATAAACCTCACTGATCTGGACCACAAAAAGCTCCTGCTCGCTCACTGGTACGCCCAGACTTACAAGTTCGATCATATGTCGATTTGAAAGATCTTTGTAAACAGATCCAGAAACAGTACTCCGGCACTGATACGATCTGGAACTGCTGCGAGTCGCTGTGAATGCCATCGAAGGGTGCATTATCAAATCCGGCTGCAGCGGTTTCGCGTGTCAGTACTCGTATGGTTTTTCAATCTATTTCCCTTGGGGCTATGTCTCACCGGACTATTGCGAGGCGGATTTCGCGAACGAAACCGGCTGAGCTTCAATTCCTCCAGAGAAATGTGATCGCTACGCGACGTGCCTCGAGAGGACACGGAGGATGTTACTTGCCCACTTGGAAGCCGACGACAAAAGACCTAAAAGACCTCACGGACAAGCGGCAGAACCAATTGGAAAGCCTGTTGAATCTGCCGTCAAGTCCCTCGGAGCGCGACAAGCAGCGCATCTATCACCGGTTCACGACCCTTAAACAGGTGCCGCTTCCAAATACCACCGGTAGCGCCAGACTCGGGAAACTCATAAAGGTGGTCGCAAAGAGCGACTTGACGTCTGCTGACGTTCCCCGGGAAATCATTCGACGGTTCTTTCACGGGAGCAGCGTCAGTCCTCAAAGCCGATACAGTGAGAACAGTCGTTACAGTAGCACAGCCGCTACAGCGAACACAGTCGTTACAGTGAGCACAGTCGCGACGTCAAGGATCGCGAGACCTGGATCAAGAATCTACCTCCTGAGGTCGGAATGGCCTTTTGGCCATAAATAAAAGGACGAGAGTTCCCCTCAAAGCGCGAGGAAGGGTTCAGGAAGGGTTCAGTATTAAGGAAAACGCCGTGGCGAAACCTCCAATCGGCCTGACCGCAGCGCTTCTCACAGCCCTGACGACCTTGGGCAGCTGTCGCTCGAACGCGCGTCCGGAAGTGGCGTTCGCTGAGGCGGAAACCCTGCAATTCAGGTACGAGAAGGACGCGAGTCAACGAGCGATCTTCCAGTACCGGAGCGCTCTAGCCGCCTGGAAACGGCAGGGTAATTTGCGTGATGCCGCCAGGGCTGGCCAGCGAATTGGGAAGACCTACGAGCAGCTGGGGTCGCTTCACGAGTCGTTGCAAAGCTACCTCGCCGCGCTGACGCTCGCGCAACAGTCAGGACAGCCGCTCCTTGAAAGCGAGCTTCGCAGCGATGTCGGCGTTGCTCAGTGTGTCGCAGCCGAGCGAGCCGACGTTTTACAGGAGGCTGAAAGCCAGTGCAATACGGCGCTGAGGCTGGCGCGAGCGTCACATGGCGGCCGGGAAGAAGCGAAAGCGCTGAACTGCTTCGGCGAGGTGGACTATCTCCGCGGTGATCTCGATGGCGCCCTCGACTTCTACCGCCAGGCTGAACCACTGTGGGAGCGGCTCGGAGACGGACGGGCTCTCGCCGACACGCAGCTGTTTCAGGGATGGGTCGAGTCTGACTTGAGCAGATTCGATCGGGCGCGGACCCATTTCGAGAAGGCGTCGTTGCTGTGGACCTCTCTTGGCGACAGGCGCGGACAGGCGATCACGCTCGTTGCCGACGCCCGCCTGCGCGAGCGCCGCGGGGAATACCAGGAAGCCCTGAACAGGTTCGACCAGGCCCTGACGCTGCTACAGCCCATGGGAGACGTGATCTGGGAGGGCGCGAGTCTTACCGGCAAGGGCACCGTCTACCTGTACATGGCGGAGACTGCCCCCGCTTTGAAGTACTGGGAGCGCGCCTTACAACTCTTCGAAACGGCTGGACTCAAGCACACGTCAATCGATGTACTCACGTCGCTCGGCGCGACGTATCTCGCCGCCGGTGATGACACGACCGCCCTCGCTCGGTTCGAGCGAGCTTTCACTCTCGCTTCCGAGCTCGGAAATCGACGTTGGCAGGCATTTGCGCTCAAGGAAGTCGGCGTCGTTCACCTGTTCCGTCACGAGCCGAAGCTTGCGTTGCAGTCCCTCGAACGTTCGCTCGAATTACAGCGTTCCCTGGGGGGCGAAGGGGACCCGCGACTCGGGGCTCGCACCCGCGCCAGTCTTGGTGAGGTCTACGACCTGTTGGGCCAGGACCAGATCGCAATCAACTACTTCGAAGATGCGCTGTCGCTCAGTAGGAAAGATAGAGACGGCGTCACCGAGGCGAGGGCACTGTATGGTCAGGCTCGAACGTTTGCTCGCGCGAACGACCTCGACAGCGCAAGGAATCGGGTCGAGTCTGCTCTGAATGTTGTGGAATCCCTTCGTACCGAGGTCGAGAGCCGAGATCTCCAGGGCGACCTACTTCGCATCCGTACAGCAATACCACGAGCTGCACACAGATGTCCTGATGCGGCTGCACACCCGCAATCCCGGGAAAGGGCTTGCGGCAGCTGCCTTTGAAGCCAGCGAGCGCGGCCGGGCACGATCCCTTCTCGACAGCCTGACGGGAGCCGGCGTGGATCTCCGAGCAGGCGTCGACCCGGCCCTTCTGAAGCGGGAACAGATCATAAAGAGCGCGTTCGATGATTGGGGAAAGCGATACAGGGAGTTGGGCAACAAATCGGCTCCCAAAGACGTGCGAGCGCTGGCGGACGAGTACCGTGATCTCGAAGATCGCTACAACCAGATCGAAGCGGAGATTCACAGCAAGAGCCCGCGTTATGCCGCGCTCGCGCAGCCGCAGCCTCTCAGTCTCAAGGAGCTGCAACGGCAAGTCCTTGACGCCGACACGGTGTTGCTCGAATACGCCTTGGGCGAAGACCGAAGCTATTTGTGGGCTGTATCGGCGTCCGACTACACCAGCTACCAGCTGGCACCGCGCGCGGAGATCGAGCGGTCGGCTCAGCGTGCCTACCAGCTCCTGACGACGCGACTCACAGCAACGGGAGACCAGCGCGAACGGCGTCAGCGAATCGAACAGGCCGATGTCGATTACTGGAAGGAGGCGCAGCGCCTCAGCGAGATGCTCCTCGGTCCGGTCGCGGCAAGGATCGTCGGCAAGAGAATCCTCGTGGTGACCGACGGCGCGCTGCAGTATCTGCCGTTTGCAGCGCTACCCATACCGGGTGGCCTCGGCGAGCCTGTCCCCATGGTCGTCGAGCACGAGATCGTCAACCTGCCATCCGCCTCCGTCCTGGCAGTCTTGCGCCAAGAGATGAAAGGCAGGCAGCCGCCGACCGGAGTGGTCGCCGTGTTGGCGGACCCGGTGTTCGAGTCAGACGACCCGCGCCTGCAGAGTGTCAGCGCCACCGACGGGCGGGACAAGGCGCCGTCGCCGACCGACGCTGTCAAGGCCGCTTCCGCAGCGGTCGGAACACTGTTCGCAAGCGGCTTCTTACGGGATGGCTCGGTAAACGTCCCCCGATTGGCCTCGACGCGGCAGGAAGCGGACGCGATTCTGGCAACCGCCGCCGACGGAGCGACCTTGCGGGCGATCGACTTCGACGCCAGTCGAGCGACAGCCATGAGTCCGAACCTGGCTCATTATCGAATCGTGCACTTTGCCACTCATGGCGTCTTCAACAACGACGACCCCGGGCTCTCGGGCATTATCCTCTCGTTGTTCGACAAGCGCGGCCAGCCACAGGACGGCTTCCTGCGTCTGCACGACATCTACGAGCTCCAGCTCCAGGCTGAACTCGTCGTTCTGAGCGCATGCAATACGGCGCTCGGCAAACCGGTCAAGGGAGAGGGACTGGTCGGGATCGTCAGAGGATTCATGTATGCGGGCGCCAAACGAGTCGTCGCCAGCCACTGGAAGGTGGACGATGAGGCAACAGGAGCGCTGATGGGCCGCTTCTACGTCGAGATGCTCAAACAGAACCGATCCGCCGCGGCGGCGCTGCGGCAGGCCCAGTTGGCCGTGAGAGAGCAGCAGAGATGGCAGTCGCCATTCTACTGGGCCGCGTTCGTTCTTCAGGGAGAGTGGAAATGAAAAGCGCGACCCTCCGCGCGTGCGGTCACGCCCCTGAACGTCAATTCGTCCGACGAAGCAGGTGATGTGACCGTGCGCCGATCGCTCACCGAGGAGTCGTGGGATCGCCTCTTCGACTTCCTCGATCCGACTCGTCGCGCCAAGAAGGGACCGAATCGCGACAAGGACGCCGAAGCGACGTTCCAGGTGATCGTACGAAAACTGGTGACGTTCTTCGCCAGCCGGGAATGTGGAGAGGCCGAGGACCTTGCTATGGAGACAATCCTCAGAGTCGCCACGAAGTGCCATGAAATAGCTACGGTCAACCCAGACGACCGTATGGGTTACTTCTTTGGAGTTGCCCGGAATGTCCTCCACGAATGGCAGCGCGACGCCCAGCGGGAATTCAAGAGCCGTGAATCAATGGGTAAGGATCCGACAAGCCTTGCGGTGTCGAACGCGGAAGAGTGGGCTTCTGATGAAACAGCGGATCGCTGCCTGGAGCAATGTTTGACCCAGCTGACCGGGAGAGCCAGGAGACTGATCATCAGTTACTACGAAGCCGAAAAAGCCGCGAGGATCGAGCGCCACCAACGACTGGCAGACGAATTCGGCAAGTCGGTCAACGCGTTGAGAATCGAAGTACACCGCATAAGAAAGCTCCTGCGAGAGTGTGTCGTGGCCTGCGTGTCTCCATCGGGGAGGGCCGAACCAGCCTTCTCGTTCGTGCTGAAGGCGCAACGGGAGAGGGGCGCAAGATGACAGCCAACCCAGACGTAGACGGGGTCCTCAGGCGCTACCTGCTGGGCAATGTGACTCCGGAGGTCCGCGAGGGTGTCGAGACACGGTTGTTCTCCGACGACGCGATCTTCTGGGAGCATCTGTGTCTGGTGGAGGATGAGCTCATTGATGATTACGTCGGTCAGGATCTCGACGCCAAAGATCTGGAGAACTTCGAACGCTGCTTCCTTTCCACGGAGGAAAGGCGCCGGAAGGTGCATTTCGCGCAGGCCCTCAAACTTCACCTCCAAAAACAGGAGTCAGATCGCGGCGGCGTCTGGTCAGGGTGGCGACACCAGATCCTGGCGCCTGCCTGGGCGGTTGCGACGGCCGCATTGCTGCTGCTGGTCGCGCTCCCAGGCGCTGTCTGGCAGTTCGCAAGCTCGCGCGCTCCACGGGACGAAGTCAGCGTATCGCTATCGGCGGGGCTCGTCAGAGGGGGAATCGGTGACACGAAACGGGTCCACATTCCCGCGGGCTGCAAGCTGGTTCGCTTTCACCTCGAATCGGATGGCACCAAGTACAAGAGCTACCGGGCGTCTCTGTTTCAGGTCGCCGGTGACGAGATCTGGTCTCAAGCCAACCTCAACGCCGGCACGATCGACGGGAAATTAGCGGTCACGGTGACGCTGCCATCAGACCTCATCGCGGCCGGAGATTACTACCTCCGGCTGCAAGGTGTGTCGCAGCGGCAGGAACTCGTTGTCCTGAACAGGTACGACTTCCGAGTCCTGCGTCAGTGAGAAAATCGGCCACGCTGAACGTCGATTTTCTCACTCGAGTGCTTCGGGCCACCCGAGCCACTCACCCGGCGTGGAGCCGGTCGCCTGACTGTGCAAGTCCGGGCAATTGTGGAGAGTAATTCGCTCGATAATGAAGGGTGCTGGCCAGCGCGTGCCGTAGAGGCGCCGAACCTGAGAACAGACGCTATGTCATCGACCCGTCACCCCCTAATCCGGCCTATCGTCTCTCGCACGCCGGCCCGACGTCATGTTCCTGACCACCGGCCTGATTAGTCCGAAGTACGACTGCTTCGTGATTGGATCCGGGCCGGCGGGCATGACCGTCGCGCTCGAACTCGCCAAAGCCAACAAGACGGTCCTCATTTTCGAATCCGGCGACGTCGCTGCGGCTCGCGACGATCTGCCGACCGCGTTGAACTTCGGTCATCTTCCAGCCGGGTGGTGGAACAAACACTCGATTCGCGCGCTCGGCGGCACGTCGACTGTGTGGGACGGTTGGTGCGCGTCGATGAGCGAAAGCGACTTCGACAATCCCGCCGTCGGCGTCAGCTGGCCGATTACGCTTCGTGACCTGCTGCCGTACTATGGGAAGGCGGCGGTCATTCTCGACCGCGATCCGTCCATCGTCAATTTTGAAGCAGGCCTGCTGCCTGGGTTCCTGTATCGGCCGTTCTCCGTGAGGCAAGACGCGCCGACTCGCTTCGGCGCGAAGTATCAGGAGCAGCTGCGCACGTCATCCGCCATTCACGTGGCCCTGCAGTATTCGGTGACCGGAATCGATGCGACCGACAACCGGTCGTCCGTGCGACGGCTGACCTACTACCACCATCCGTCGAAGACGACTCGCCGACTGACCATCGAGCCGTCCCAGGTGGTAGTCGTCGCCGGTGGTGGCATCGGCAACGCCCAGCTCCTGTTGCAGCCGCGTCAGGATGGCGGCGTGCCCGTCGGCAACGAGAGTGATCTTGCCGGACGCTTCCTGATGGAACACCCGCATTTTGTCGACGGCGCGGAATGTATCCTGGACGAGGACCTGGGCGCGATCAAGCGGCCTGCGAATTTCGGCAATCCCATTCATGCGCTGGTAGCCGATGCGACCCTGATCACGCAGAAGGGGCTGCACGCCTGCAGCATCGATGTCCTGGGTCAAAATACGGATCATCAGCTGGCGCGCTATCTCTCTCGTGAATACGGCCGGACGTTCTACCATTCCACCTGCATGATCAGGACGGAGATGCGGCCCTCCGCCTCCAATCGCGTGTTCATCACGGGAGAGCGCGACGCGGCCGGTTTCTACACCCACGCCGTGCGATGCGTGCTCGCGGCCGAGGATTTCCTCAACGTGGAGACAACGCTGCGCCTGCTGGGCGAGTCGTTGATTGCGCGGAACAAGGGACGGATTCGTATCGTCAACGAGCACATCTATCACCGGGTGATCGGCGGCGGTCACTTCATGGGCACGACTCGCATGGGGCGGCGCCGGTCGGACTCTGTCGTCGATCCCAACTGCCGCGTGCACGGGTACAACAATCTGTATGTCGCTGGATCGTCGGTGTTTCCATCCGGCGGCTACGCCAATCCAACATTGACGATTGTCGCGCTGGCGCTCCGTCTCGCCGAGACCATCGCCAAGGCCGCGTGAGCTGCTGACATGCGCGCAATCTCCAGACGCGGGCTTCTGGTCGGTCTTGGCGGGGGAGTGGCGTCGGCGTCCATTGCGTGGGCCCTGGGCCTCCCTGGCCTGTGGGCCGGCAGAGCTGTTGATCCTTATCCCGTTGACCCGTGCTGCGGCTATGCCGACTATGCCGGTTGGCTCGTCACGACCAAGGACAAAGAACGGCTGACGGCGCGGGCCAGCATGCCCACGCTTGAGGGCGTGCGTCTGGAAGGCGGCGACATCGCCAGCCAGCACGTCTCCGATGTTGACGAATGCGCGGGCTGGTGCCTGACCCATCCTGACTGTCAGGGCTTCAGCTACGCCCATGCCGATCATCCGAAGGCCGCCGAACGCAATCGCTGTTCACTGAAACAGTCAGGCGACGTCACGAAGGTTCCCGATCCGGCGTACACGTCGGGAACGCGATAGATGCTCCACACGTCGAGGCGTTCGACTCACCCGCGAACGCAGGCGGCTCTCACGGCCTTATCGCTCCTGGTGCTGCGGCTGCGAGGCGGTCTTCGGCTTCTTCGGATTCCAGAACGCGGGGTCAGACGCGCGCACGTCCTTGGGGACGTAGCACATGTTCGGATCGACGCGGAATCGCTGCGTTTCCGTGTTGACCAACCCCTCGCTCCCGAACTTCTGCATCAGCGCCATCTCGTCCTTCGTCATGCCCTTCATCGTCGCCTGCCCGTCGCTGAAGTTCTTGTCGAAGTCGGCGTGCGCGGGTACGGAGCTGATAACGAAGTACGCGGGGCCGGGCATGCCGCCAACCACCTCGTACACGCGGTAGGACGTGTTCGGCGCGGATCGACCCGCCGATGCGCCGTAAGCCTTGGCGACCTCCTCGAACAAATCCTCATGGCCCGGCCGGACACGGAAGATCGTGACCTCGTAGAACCGCTGCTTGGCGACGTCCGGAAAATCGCCGCGGCTCAGGTCCTTGCGGCCGGCGAGGAGGATCGTTCGCAGGTTGTTGATATGCGCTGCATCAGCGCGCGCGAGTCGCGACAGCTCCGTCGCGAGCGCCGGATCGTCGGCGCTGCGCTTCATCGAGTCGCCCATCGCCTGATTCGATTCGAAGGGCGTCAGGAACCACGCCTGGGGCGCGCCGGTCAGGGCCACCATCCCCATGCCGTAGTACGGGGACTTGGCCTTCTCGAAGGCCGCCGGCCAGCCTGCTTCGAGCTGCGAGTGCTCCTCGTCGTGGCCGACCTTCACGTCTTCGATGATTACCTGAAGGTAGTTCGGCTGCGAGGTTGGGAGGGCGGCCTGAGCCCAGGCCGGAGTGACGCGCACCGCCGAGAACAGGACAACCACTAGCCAGAGAAGCTTGCGCATGTGTGCCCACCTCCGGGGCTTGCGAGGGCGGACCGAGGCGAATTGTGGAGGGAACCGCCGCCAGTCTTGATCTTCGCGGCAGGCTTGTCAAACGCGCAGCGTGACGAAGCCAGAGGCCGGGAGGCTTCGCGGCTGGTCGTGTGACGGTGTAGGCTAAGGGCTCGCGGTGCATCGACATCCCGGCGGGGCGAAGCCCCCGGTGTCACGAAGCGAACGAGCGCAGCGAGTGAGTCACGCGAGCGGAGCGGGGCCATGGGGCCCCCGCGAGCGAGCGTGGAGGGGGGCGGCGGGGCGAAGCCCCCCGGTGTGACGAAGCGAACGAGCGCAGCGAGTGAGTCACGCGAGCGGAGCGGGGCCATGGGGCCCCCGCGAGCGAGCGTGGAGGGGGGTCGGCGGGGCGAAGCCCCCCGGATAATAAATGAAGGGATACCACGACATCGCCGGCGACGGAGGATCCAGAGTCCTCGAGCAGGTTGCCGAGCAGCGGACCCGTATTACCGACGGACTCGCCGGGGTGCGTCACCTCGTGGCTGTGGGCTCCGGCAAGGGCGGGGTCGGCAAGAGCACCTTGACGCTGCATCTCGCGGGCGCTCTCCGGGCCCGCGGGCTTCGGATTGCGATCCTCGACGCGGACTTCAACGGCCCTTCACAGGCGCGCATGGCAGGTGTCCAGGGGGCACTGTTCGTTCCCGGCAGCCAGAAGGTCGCGGTCCCCAGGACCAGGAATGGGATCGGGGTCTTCTCGATGGGCTCGCTCATCCCGGAGTCGGAGGCGCTCGAGTTCGAGAGCGCGGCGCACGGAGAGTCCCATACGTGGCGCGCCACACGAGAATTCGCTCTCCTTAGCGAGATCCTGGGGTCCTTCGATTGGGGGGAGCTGGATCTGCTGATGTTCGATCTGCCGCCGGGAGCCGAGCGGACCGTCCAGTACGCCGATTTTCTCGGGCCGCGCACTTCGTTCCTGCTCGTGACGATCCCTTCCGAGGTCGCACGTGGCGTGGTCGCGCGCTCGGTGGCAGCCTTGTCGAAGGGACCCAATCGCATCCTCGGTTACGTCGAGAACATGAGCGGCTACTATTGCCGCGACTGCAACGCCATCAAGCCGCTCTTTTCAGACCGGGGGGCTCCGCCTCGCCGGACCCCCCTACGCGCCTTTGGCGCGCCCGAACCCTCGGACCTCGAGATTCCGTGCCTCGGGACGGTGCCGTTCGATCCCGAGCTTGCACGGCACTGCGACCAAGGGATCCCTCTCGCGGAACTGCTCGAGACACCCGTTGGCCGGGCCCTGGACAATGTTGCGCAGCACCTTCTGGACAGTCTCGAATCGACAATGCCAGCCTCCGCTCGCGATTCGCACGAGCTGCGGCCCGGCAAGGAGCCTCGGCGATGAAGTTTCTGTGTGTCCCGTGCGATACCCCGATGAAGCTGCAAACCGTTGACCCGCCCCAGGGCGGCTCGCTGTCGGTCGTCTACTCCTGCCCTGAGTGCGGCTACGAGATGGCGATGCTGACCAATCCATTCGAGACGCAGCTCGTCCAGTCGCTCGGGGTACGGATCGGTCCCGAGAGCGACGCCGAGCCGTCGAGCCACCTTCGCGCCGCAGGCGTCCCGGCGGGCTTCGCCGAAGCGTCGGCGGAGGCGGGCACCTCCGGCAGCCGCTGCCCGTTCACCGCGATGATTCCCGGGGCCGACGAGGCTCGGCCTGACCAGGCCGTCGAGCCTGTCCGGGTCCGCTGGACTGCCGCCGCGGAAGCCCGTCTCGAGAAGGTTCCCGAGTTCGTCCGCCCGATGGCGCGGACGGGGATTGAGAGATTCGCCCGGGACAAAGGCGCCCTCGAAGTGGACGAGACCATTCTCGACGCGGCCCGCGAGTTCTTTGGGATGTAGGAATGACGTCCTCGCAGACTTGCACCAATTAGCAGTCCAGGAAGCACGATTAGCACCCGCGATGGATTCCTCCGTCCCTACGTCGTTTCCTGGAACCTCACCTACCGGTGCAACCTCGCCTGCGAGCACTGCTATCTCGACGCCGGCGCCAGACCTCTGGTCGATGCGGAGAACTTCGCCGATCGAAGCGAGCTCGGCACGGAGGAATGCTTCAGGGTCATCGACGACATCGCGGCGTTCGCGCCTGAATGCGTCACGATCCTGACGGGCGGCGAGCCGCTGTTGCGGCGCGACATCCTCGAAATCGTTCGGCGCGCCTCGGAGCGAGGACTCTGGGTCGTCGTCGGCACCAACGGTGTGCGCATCACGGAGAACGTGGCGCGGCGCCTGGCGGAGGCCGGAGCTCGGGGACTGTCCCTGTCCCTCGATGCGCTCGATCCCGATCGTCACGACCGTTTCCGGAAGGTGCGTGGGGCCTGGCAAAACACGGTCGAGGGAGCGGAGATCCTCAGCCGGACCGGGCTCCCCTTCATCGTGCAGACGACCGCAGGCTCGCACAATCACGGCGAGCTCGAGGCGATCGCCGACTTCGCGCACGAGCGCCTCGCCGCCAAGGTCTGGAACCTCTACTTCCTGGTGCCGACCGGTCGCGGGCAGTTCGTGTCGGACATCACCCCCGCACAGTACGACGAGGTTCTTGCCTCGCTCTACCGGATCCAGAGGAAGTACGACCGCCGGATGCTCGTGAACGCGAAGTGCGCGCCGCACTACATCAAGACCATTCTGGAGAGCGCCGGCGCGCAGCCCGCTCCGATCCAGACGGACGCCGAATCGGGGGGAGCGCCCTCGTCAACCCAGGCTTCGTGGCCCGGCCTGTCCTCTATCAGGACCTACTCCGGAGGGGCCGGCGGATGCCCTGCGGGCACGCACTATATGGGGATACGGCCCAACGGCGATGTCACGCCTTGCCCCTATCTCCCGGTCTTCGCGGGGAGCCTTCGTACTGCGAGTCTCGCGGACCTCTGGACTTCCTCGAAGCTGTTCGCCGACATTCGCCGCCGCACCTCGCTCGGCGGAAGATGCGGCGAGTGCGAGATGAACGCGCACTGCGGGGGCTGCCGGGCTCGCGCCTATGGGATGACCGGCGACCTGATGGCCGAAGATCCCCTGTGCACCCACACTCCCGGGACGTTCGCCGGATCTCCAGTGCTGGCGCTCATGGGCGCGCCGCAGACCGGCGTAGAGGCGGGCGGGGCGAAGTCTCTCGGCCCACTACGGGTAGCCAACTCCCAATTCCCAGCTCGCAACTTCCCATCAATCGAGTACGGCCTCGAATCGCCGACGACGATCGCATGGGATGACGCGGCTGCCGAGCGCATGAAGAAGATCCCTGCGTTCGTCAGGGGGATGGTCGTGAAGGCCGTCGAGGACTCGTGCCGCAAGAACGGCATCAGTCGCGTCACGGCCGAAGAGCTGGAACGGATCCGCGCGCGGATGCCGACGCCGAAGATCTTCGGGTAGAAGGAAGAGCGTCCTGCTATTTGAAAACGTCCGATTCGCCCTTCAGCTTTTCCTCTTCGGCCGCCAGCCACTTCTGGAACTCATCGGTGCTCAGGACCGTGACAAAGGCCCGCATCCGGTAGTGACCCAGACCGCAGAGCTGCGCGCAGGCAATCTCGTACTGGAACTCGGGATTCCCCGTCCGCGTCCGCATCTCCGCGGTCGTGACGTTGGGAACGAACCAGATGGGAATTGTCAGGCCGGGGACGGCGTCCTGCTTCACGCGGAACTCGGGCACGTTGAAACTGTGGATGACGTCCTTGCTCCTGAGCTTCACGATGACCGGCGTATTCGCCGGCAGGTAAAGCTGATTGAGGGTCGTGACGTCGTCCTTCGCGGCAGGATCGGTACGATCGATCCCCAGGGGGTTCGACGAGAGATCGATCAGCTTGATGTCGGTGCGGCCGAAGACTCTGTCGGGGCCGGCATAGCGGACGTTCCACGCGAACTGCTCGCCAGTGACCTGAACGACAAGCGCTTCGCTCTCCGAGGGAACGTGGTCGACCCTTGCCGCCCAGAGCGGAATCGAGATTCCGAACAGCAGAACCATTTCGACGATGAGCACGCCGGCCTCGACATACTTCAACTGACGCGATTTGACCGGCGTGTAGATCGCCACCGGCTGCCGCGACTGCCGGAAACGTATCAGCGTGAAGATGAAGAACGCTCCCCATCCGACGAACAGGATGAGCATGAACACGTGCACCCAGCCAATCAGGTTGTCGATCTGCGCGCCGTGTTCCGCGGCGAGCGCCGGGAGTCCGAGCCACTTAGTCATCATGTTCTGGATCTCTGAAGCTCCGACCATTCGCTGTCGAGCTCGGTTTCCGCCATGCGCTTCGCGTGGTTGCGAAGATAGAGGAAGAAAGCGACAAAGGCGCCCTGCACGGCGAATGTGATGAGCACCATCACCAGGACGCCAAGCTTCGTCCCGGAGATCAGCGGGGTCTCCTCCGCCCCGAAACACACGGGACAGGCGAGGACACTCGATCCGCCGCCGATGACGATGGCCGCCGCCGTCAGAATTCTGTGTGCCAGGCGCTTCATCGGAGTGTCCTCGTCTTGCGCAGGAACCAGGAGTCGTAGAGAACCAGGCCTAACGCGACCGCGAAAGCCGCGATGGCCGCGAGCAGGCTGCCGATCCCGCCGTCCCGCCCGTAGTGGACCAGGCTCCAGACACCAAACAGCACCGCAAGGGCGGCGGAGAGGACGATCAGCACCGCGTGGACCCACCTGAGGTTCATTCGTGATGAATCCAGAAGCCATCGTGGACGGTCAGGACGGGAAGGGCAAGCAGCGCGATGAAGAAGACAACGGTCAGCCCGAGGACCGCGTAGATCAGCTTCTTCTCGGAGATCAGGTGCATGAAGTAGCTCGCCACCAGCGTCCCCTTCACGGTCGCGACGAGCAGCGCGATGGTCACCGCGATCGGCACGGGCAGGTGGAGCCGCGAGATCGCCACCGTGACGATGGTCAGGACCATGAGCGTGACGAAGACGATGATGTAGACCCTGACGTGTTTGTCGATGTCAACCGCGTGGTCGCTCGTCATTGATGCCTACACAAGTTAGAGAATGCCGCCAGCTACAGAAGATACAGCGTCGGGAAGAGGAAGATCCAGACCAGATCCACGAAATGCCAGAACAGTCCCGAGTGCTCGACCCGGTTGGTGAACCATTCCGGATTCGTCTTCCACTGCTTCGAGCCCGGAAAACAGAAATAGGCGTTCACCGCCATGCCGCCGATCACATGGAGCATGTGCAGGCCGGTCAGCGTGAAATAGATCGCAAGGAAGTTGCTGGTGCTGGGAAAGAGCCCGGTCTCGAACTTGTGGCTGTATTCGAAGTACTTGACCACGAGGAAGACGCCCCCGAGGAGGACCGTGGACGACATGTAGATCCGGAAAGTGCCGAAGCGGTTGCGCTTGAGCGACGCCCACGCCATCACCATCGTGACGGATGATGAGATCAGCACGATCGTGTTGAACGTCGCGAGCGGGACGTTCAGAATCGTGTCTCCCCTCGGCCAGCTCGGCGCCCCTGTCCGGATCAGGATGTAGCTCGCGAACAGGGCCCCGAACAGCATGACCTCCGAGGCGAGGAAGAGCCAGATGCCGATCTTGCCGTTGGTCAGACCGGTGTCGCGCCGCAACTCGACGGTGTAGGGAATTTCCATTGATCAGGCCTCGAACTGCGGCAGGAAGCCCTTGGCCGCGCCGGGAACGCTGTACTCGTAGGGCCCACGGTGCGCTTCCGGAGCAACGAGGAAATTGCCGTGCGGTGGAGGCGACGGAGCCGCCCACTCGATCGTCGTGGCGTCCCACGGGTTGTCGCCCGTCTTCTCGCCCGCGGCGGATGCTCCAGAAGAAGTTGAAGATGAAGGGGAGCTGGAAGAGTGCCATGGTCCACGCGCCCCAGGAGGAAACGACGTTCCAATGCAGGACCGGCTGCGCGAACGCGTAGCTCGCCCCGCCGTCGAACAGGCGCCGCGAGACGCCGGCCAGCCCCATGATGAACATCGGCATGAAGATGACGTTCATGCACACGAGCGAGCCGAAGAAATGGATCTTTCCCAGCGTCTCGTTCATCTTCCGGCCGGTGGCTTTCGGGTACCAGTAGTAGATCCCCGCGAAGAGGCCGAAGATCGTCCCCGGCGCGACGACGTAGTGGAAGTGGGCGATGACGTAGTAGGTGTCGTGCAGCGGGATGTCCGCGACGTTCAAGCCGAGCGGAAGCCCCGTGAGCCCGCCGATGCCGAACATCGGGAGAAACGCGGTCGCGAAGAGCATGGGCGTGTTGAAGCGTATCGATCCGCCCCAGAGCGAGATGATCAGGGCCGTGAGGATCACGACCGACGGGATCGAGATGATCATCGTCGTCGTCTGGAAGAACGCCGCCATCGCCGTGCCCATGCCGGTCATGAACATGTGGTGCGCCCAGACGATGAACGACATGAAGCCGAGGAAAATGAGCGAATACACCATCGGCTTGTAGCCCCACAGGGGCTTCCGCGTGTTGTTCGCGATGACCTCGGCGACGATGCCCATCGCCGGCAGGATCAGGACGTAGACCTCCGGGTGCGCCAGGAACCAGAAGAGGTGCTGCCAGAGGAGCGGGTTGCCGCCGCCGGCGTTGGCCAGGGCCTGGCCGCTCACGACGAGGCCGGTCGGCAGGAAGAAGCTCGTGCCGGCCACCCGGTCCATGAGCTGCATGATGCCCGCGGCCTCGAGCGGCGGAAAGGCCAGCAGCAGAAGAAACGCGGTCACGAACTGGGCCCACACGAAGAAGGGGAACCGCAGAAACGTGAGCCCTTTGGCGCGCAGCTGAATGATGGTCGTGATGAAATTGATCGCGCCGAGCAGCGACGACGTGATCAGGAAGATCATGCCGACGAGCCAAAATGTCTGGCCGGTACCCGCGATGACCGAGAGCGGCGCGTACGACGTCCAACCGGACTGGGCGGCTCCCCCGGGAACGAGGAAGCTGGCCAGCATCGTCACGCCGCCGAGGAAGAAGAACCAGTAGCTCGCCATGTTCAGCCTCGGGAACGCCATGTCCGGGGCTCCAATCTGGAGCGGGACGACGAAGTTCCCGAATCCTCCGACAGCGAGGGGGACGACCCCGAGGAAGACCATGATGGTGCCGTGCATCGCCCCGAGCTCGTTGTAGAACTCGGGGAGCATCGTGCCGCCAGGCATGCGCGACTCGCCGAGGAGCCTGCCGAGCAGCGGCAGCGCGGCGCCCGGGTAGGCGAGCTGCCAGCGCATGAGCATCATCAGCGAAAAGCCGAAGAGGAGGAACAGCAGGCCGGTGACGGCGTACTGGATGCCGATGACCTTGTGGTCGGTGGAGAAGACGTACTGGCGCCAGAACCCGAGCGGCTCGTGATGCGCTTCGTGCGCGACGTGCGGCCCTGGGTGCGGCGACAGCTCCTGGTTCACTCATGCGGCTGTTCTCCGGATTGCTACTTCGCCGCCGGCATGGCGAACTTGAAGTTCTGGGTCTTCGTATCGCTGGCACCCACCGTGACCGTGGCCGTCTGCGTCCCCAGCCTCTCCTGCCAGGCGGTGATCTCGTAGGTCCCAGGGTCGAGGCCCGAGATCGTGAACTTGCCGTCCGCGCTCGTCACCGAGAAGAAAGGATGGGTGAAGACGCCGACGTAGGCATTCATCCAGGGATGGACGTCGCATTTGATCTTGAAAGAGCCCCTCGGCCTTGTCGAACTTCGCGGTCGCCTCCTTGACCGTCGCCGGCATCGCCCGGTTCCACTGGCTGTTGATCTTGGGAAGCGCGTGAACGTTGTGGAGGACGCCGTCGGAGTTGAGGATCTTGTAGGTCTGACCGACCATGATGCCCATCACGTGCGGCTTGTACTGGCAGCCATTCTGGTCGAGGACGACCGGAGCGCTTGGCACGGGCCAAGTCTTCCCGGACGGGAGCCCTTTCGAGACCCAGACCATGATGTTCCCCACGGTGTTGCCGTTGCCGAGTACCAGCATTTCATTCGCCGCGGGTGTCGGGTGCTTCTTGGCGCAGACGGGGTCGGCGTCCATGGCGAGCGGCCTGAGCGTGGGAGCTTTCCCGTCGAAGGTGACTGTTCCGGTGATGGTCGAGGCGGCCACGGCGACGCCCGGCCAGAACGACACCACGATCAATCCAGCCGCCAGCCACAACTTGTTCCCTGTCGCGCGCATCATCGGCTCCTCCGTCATCGCGAAAAACTCGTTTCCCTCGTCACCGTCGACGCTGCTCTCCCCAAAATCGGCAGTGGGCCGACTCTACACCGGGCCCGCCGTCTGTGCAACCTGGCCCGCCTCCGCGCGCGCGAACTGTTCAGGCGCTAGGACGCGGCAGACACGCTCGAAAGCTCAGACGTTCTCGAACGCGAGCGATTCGGCGAGCCTCGGGTCGCGGAGTGGTACGAGCGCCTGACGTCGCAGCAGCCAGCTCGCCGCCGCCACGAAGCACCCACCGACCGCCACGAACGCGGCCACGTCAAGAACCGTCGGACGCAACCCCTCGGGATGGAGTGTCGGCATGACCTGCCAGTAGAGGTCCACGAAGTGCATGGCCAGAAGCCACGCTCCCCCTGCGGCCAGGGTCGCTCCGTTCCGCTTGACGGTACGCCCCATCAGGTAGAAGAACGGAGCCACGAAATGACCTGCCGCGAGGAAGAGGGAAACCGTGATCCAGGACCCTTCCATCCGTGCCTGGTACCACGTCGTCTCTTCGGGGAGATTCGCGTACCAAATAAGGAAGAACTGGGAGAAACCGATATAGGCCCAGAACGCCGTGAACGCGAAGAGGAGCTTGCCGATGTCCTGCAGGTGCTCGGCACTGATGACCGTGTCGAGCAGCCCAGCCTGGCGCATCGCCGGCGCAACGACCGAAAGCAGCGCGATGAACCCGACGAACGAACCCGCGAAGAAATAGACGCCGAAGATGGTCGAGTACCAGTGCGGCGTGAGCGACATGATCCAGTCGATCGAGGCGAAGGACTGGGTCACCGCGAGGACGATGATGGCGGGCCCGGCGAAGCGGCGCAGCCGCGCCGACACCGCGGGATCCCCCGACGCGTCCTGACCGCGCGAGCCACGGTAGTAAAGGAGGGCAATGAAGGACCAGCTTCCGAAGTAGACCACCGCCCGGATCAGGAAGAACGGCACATTGAGGAATGGCGCCTTCCAGCGAAGCAGCGCATCGTGCTCGGCTGCCCCGGGGACGGTCCACGAGTAGAGATCGTGCAGACCGAGCAACACCGGCAGGAAGAGCACCGCCATCACGGGGAGCGTCGCGAAGGTCGCCTCCCCAATCCGTCGCAGCACGATCCCCCATCCTCCCGAGGTGGCGTACTGAATCAGCACGAAGAACAGCGCGCCGACAGCCAGGCTCAGAAAGAACAGGAACGACACGAGCCATGAGAAGAAGAATTGCTTCGGATTCGCCGCCCCCAGAATGGCGCAGACCACGCCGCCCAGCAGGGCGCAGACGGCGCCCATGGCCGGAATGCGGTTCCACGGGTGCCCCGGCGGGATCACGGCCTGCTCGGGCCGCAGCGCTACGTGATCGGGTTCGGCGATCATTGCCCAACCGAGGGGCTTCGCCCCTCGGACTCCCCTACACGCGCAATCGCTCGCCGCGTCGCCGGCTCGCTCCATGCGCGTGGCTCACTCGCGTGCGCTCGTTCGCGCATCGAATTGATCATTCAGGACTCCAGCAGCTCGACGTTTCGCGCGCCCAGGGACTCCAGCAGCTTCCGGGTGGCCGACGGATCGAACCGGGGATCCCACGATTCGATCGAGATGAAGAAGGCGTCGTCGGTCACCCGCTCGAAGACGTTGGATCGGAAGAGCGGATGGTGGTGCATGGGGAGCCGGTTCAGAGCGAACATGCCGAGGACAGCGCCGAGCGCGGCGAAGAGGACCCCCAGCTCGAACGTGATCGGAATGTAAGCCGGCCAGGAAAAGTACGGTTTGCCGCTGATCACGAGGGGATAGGCGCTGGCGTGGACCCACCACTGGAGGCCGAACCCGAACGCAGCGCCGGTCAATCCCGCGCCGAGCACGATCCAGGGAAGTGGGGAGCGCCGGAGCCCCATGGCTTTCTCGAGGCCGTGGACGGGAAACGGACTGTGGGCGTCCCACCGCGTGAAGCCGGCGTCGCGCACCGCTTCGCACGCGTGATAGAGGTCAGCGGGCGTTGGAAACTCGGCGAGGATTCCGTAGTAGGGCCCCTTCGGCAGCTGGGGGATGAGGAGCGCCATCAGGAGGCACCCTCGGGAGCAGGCTCGGGCCCGCGGGCCGGCAGCGAAGCGCGGCGTTCCCTGGCCCCGCGTGCGTGGCCAGGCCGGCCATGCGGATCGGCCTGCGGCAGGACGGTCTTGACCTCGGCGGTCGCCACCATCGGTAGAAAGCGCACGAACAGGCAGAACATCGTGAAGAAGAGCCCGAAGCTTCCCAGCAGGCACGACACGTCCCAGATCGTGGGAGAGAAGTAGCCCCACGCCGAGGGCAGGAAGTCACGGTGCAGCGAGGTCACGATGATCACGAACCGCTCGAACCACATGCCGATGTTGATGACAATCGACAGCACGAACAGGATCGGGATGCTCGTGCGCGCCTTCTTGAACCAGAAGATCTGGGGGCTGACGACGTTGCAGGTGATCATCGTCCAGTAGGCCCAGGCATACGGCCCGAGCGCCCGGTTCAGGAACGTGAACATCTCGTAGGGGTTCCCGCTGTACCAGGACGTGAAGAACTCCGTGGCATAGGCGAAGCCGACCATCGTCCCGGTGACGAGCATGATCTTCGCCATGTAGTCGAAGGTCCGGAGCGTGATGATGTGCTCGAGACGGAAGGCCTTGCGGCAAATCACCATGAGCGTCAGCACCATGGCGAACCCCGAGAAGATCGCACCGGCGACGAAGTAGGGCGGGAAGATCGTCGTGTGCCATCCGGGCAGGACGGAGACCGCGAAATCCATCGAGACGACCGAATGAACCGAGAGGACCAGCGGCGTTGCGAGGGCTGCCAGAACGAGATAGGCGCTTTCGTAGTGATGCCACTGCCGCACGGAGCCCCGCCATCCGAGAGAGAACAAGCCGTAGACGAACTTCCGGATCGGGGTTTTCGCCCGATCGCGCATCGTCGCCAGGTCCGGTATCAGGCCGACGTACCAGAACAGGACCGAGACGGTTCCGTACACGCTGACCGCAAAGACGTCCCAGAGGAGAGGGCTCCGGAAGTTGGGCCACACGCCCATCTGGTTCGGGACCGGGAACATCCAGTAGGCGACCCAGACGCGTCCAACGTGGATCCCCGGGAACGTGAGGGCGCACATGACCGCGAAGATGGTCATGGCTTCCGCCGAGCGGTTGATCGAGGTGCGCCACTTCTGCCGGAAGAGGAAGAGGATGGCCGAGATGAGCGTTCCGGCGTGGCCGATGCCGACCCAGAACACGAAGTTCGTGATGTCCCACGCCCAACCGACCGGGACGTTGAGGCCCCAGATGCCGATCCCTTCCCAGAAAAGCCACGACACCGCCAGGCCGAGAAGGCCGAGGAGCGCGAGGGACGGGATGAAGAAGAGCCACCAGCCGATCGGTGTCCGCCGCTCCACCGGTTCTGCGACGACCTCGGTGATTGAGTGGAAATCGGGCGCACGCAGGATTAGCGTGGGCCGGCCCGTGACAGGATTGTCGAGCAGTTCTGCGTCCGACTGGGCCAAGCCTGTTCCCCGCTTTGAGTGTGAAGGGTGCCGTTTTGTACTATCGTCGCATCGCGGGAGTCAAGCCCGCACTCCTACGGCGCCGCCGCGGTACCGCTAATCCATCTTCGCCAGCTGCGCGAGGATCGGCTCCATGGGTCACGGATTGTCAAGCGCCTGACGGCGTGAAATCCTGGCGTCATGACTACGCCATCCGAGGAGCTGCAGGGTCTCTTCGGGCAGCTCGACATCTATCTCTTCGATCAGTTGCTCCGCGGCCGTCTCGATAGCCGGCGCCGGATCCTGGATGCCGGCTGCGGCAGCGGCAGGAATCTCCCCTACCTGCTGACTCGAGGCTTCGACGTTCACGCGATCGACGAGGACGCCGGTGCGGTCGCCGCCACACGGTCGCTGGCCCAGCGCCTCAACGTCGACGCCGACGTCCGTCAAGGGACGCTCGCCTCGCTCCCATGGGACGATGCGTCGTTCGACGCCGTCATCTGCAGCGCGGTCCTGCACTTCGTCGCCGATGCCGGTCAGCTCCGCCGGATCGTCGACGAGATGTGGAGAGTCCTGGTCCCGGGCGGCCTGTTCTTCGCCCGGCTGGCGTCGAGCATCGGCATCGAGGCTCGCCTGCCCCGATCGACCGGACGGGTTCGCCTTCCTGATGGCAGCGATCGGTTCGTAGTCGACCGTCCCCTGCTGGTGGAGACCACAGAGGCGCTTGGCGGCAGGCTCCTCGATCCGATCAAGACGAGCGTGGTCGACGAGCAGCGATCGATGACGACATGGGTGATGGTGAAGGGTGGCCAGGCGCCGCGCAGCAGCGACTGATCAATTTCCGCTGTCGCCTCCTGACCGACAAAGCTTTGCGGGGTACCGGCTGTGTACAACCCCCATTCGCCGCCGCCAGACCGCCGTTCGCCGGGCCGCTCACCCCGTCCCACGCCAAGGTCCGTATTGTCTATACTGAGGGCGGCGGGGGAGCTGTTCCACCCTCCCGGACCGACTTCAGCATTCAGCCTTGAGCAGTCACCACCTGTAATGCCAGACCTCTCCAAAGACCTGTCGGCGTTGCGCATTCCCCAGACCGAGCGAGGCGGCAGCAAACGAGGCGCGTCGGTACTCGTCGGCATCCTCCTGGCCGTCGTGCTGGCGGGAGGAGGCTTCTGGTTCTGGTCGGCGCGGCTCCAGGCGGCGCCAGTGAAAGTCGCGCCGGTCACGGCGGCGAACGCGGGCGGCAAATCCTCACCGGGAGCAGTCCTGAATGCGTCGGGGTACGTGACGGCGCGCCGTCGCGCGACTGTCTCCTCGAAGGTGACGGGCAAAGTGATCGACGTGCTGATCGAGGAAGGCCATCCGGTCAAAGAAGGACAGATCCTGGCCCATCTCGACGACACGCAGGCGCGCGCAGCGCTGGTCCTGGCTGAGGCGCAGCTCTCCGCGGCGCAGAAAAGCGCGGCCGAGGATCAGGCCAAGCTCGTCCAGGCAGAGCTGACACTGCAGCGGCGCCAGCAGCTCGTGAAAGAGAACGTCGTTGGTAAAGCGGAGGTGGACCAGGCGCAGTCGGACGTCGACTCGCTCAAAGCGCGCATCGCCTACACCCAGCAGCAGGTCGTCGTGTCCGAGAGCCAGGTCAAACTGCAGCAGACCAATCTCGCGGACATGGTGGTGCGGGCGCCCTTCAGCGGAATCGCGATCTCGAAGGACGCGCAGCCGGGCGAGATGATTTCTCCCGTGTCTGCGGGCGGTGGTTTCACGCGGACGGGCATCTGCACGATCGTGGACATGTCGTCGCTCGAGATCGAAGTGGACGTCAACGAGAGCTACATCAATCGGGTGAAGACGGATCAGAGGGTTGAGGCGACGCTCGATGCGTATCCCGAGTGGAAGATCCCCGCCCACGTCATCGCAACGATTCCGACCGCCGATCGGCAGAAAGCAACCGTGAAGGTCCGGATCGGATTCGATCAGCTCGACCCGAGGATTCTGCCGGACATGGGCATCAAGGTGGCGCTGCTCCGCGACCCCGAGGCGGCGGGTGCGGCCCCCACCGCGCCGCGCACGCTGCTGCCGAAAGCCGCCCTCCGGACCCTCGACGGCCATTCGGTCGTGTTCGTGGTCAACGACGATCGACTCGAGCGTCGGGCGATTACGGTGGGACTCGAAAATGGAGATCAGATTGAAGTGCTCTCCGGCGTCTCGGCTGGCGAGCGGGTGGTTGTCGAAGGGCCGCCATCATTGAAGGACGGCGACAAGGTGAAGGTGCTGTGATGTCCAACTCGCTGGTAACGGTTCGCGATCTTCATAAGGTATTTCATCGCGGCGGTGAACGGATCGACGTCCTGCAGGGCGTCAATCTGGACATCCCGTCAGGCGACTATCTCGCGCTGATGGGGCCGTCGGGCTCCGGGAAGACGACGCTCCTCAACCTGCTGGGCGGGCTCGACACCCCGACTGAAGGCTCGATTTCGGTGGCGGGGGATCGCATCGACAAGATGTCGGGCGGGAAGCTGTCGCAGTGGCGGGCGCGCCATATCGGATTCGTATTCCAGCTCTATAACCTGCTGCCGGTGCTGACCGCGGCGCGCAACGTCGAGCTGCCCCTGCTCCTGACCAAGCTGTCGAAGGCCGACCGGGCCAAGCGCGTTCAGGTGGCGCTGAGCGTCGTCGGTCTCGCCGACCGGATGAACCACTATCCGCGCCAGCTCTCCGGCGGTCAGGAACAGCGCGTCGGCATCGCCCGCGCCATCGTCACCGATCCGACGCTGTTGCTCTGCGACGAGCCGACCGGTGACCTCGATCGCAAGGCTGGCGACGAAATCCTGGAGCTGCTGCACGCGCTCAACGAGCAGCATGGCAAGACGATCGTGATGGTCACGCACGATCCGCACGCGGCCGCCAGAGCGAAGCGGACACTGCACCTCGACAAGGGCGTACTCGTTTCCGAAAGGGAGGCCGTCGCATGAAATTCCTTCCGCTGGTGTGGCGCAACCTGCTGCGCCGGAAGGTCCGGACGATCTTCACGGTCCTCTCGATCTTCATTGCCTTCGTGCTGTTTGGCGTGCTGATGGCCATCCGCATGGCCTTCAGCATGGGTGTCGACATGGCCGGCCAGGGCCGGCTGATGGTGATCGACAAGGTCTCGATCATCAACCCGCTTCCGGCGAGCTACGAGTCGCAGCTCAAGCAGGTCGACGGGGTCCTCGACGTCACCCACTCGAACTGGTTCGGCGGCTACTACCAGGAGGTCAAGAACCAGTTCGCCACCTTCGCGGTCGATCCCGAGAGCTGGCTGCGCGTCTACCCCAAGGAGTTCGCGCTCCCGGAGGATCAGAAGAAGGCCTGGTTCGCCGATCGGACCGGCGCCATCGTCGGCATCGACACGGCCAAGAAGTTCGGCTGGAAGGTCGGTCAGCGCGTGCCGATCCAGGGCACGATCTACCGGCGGCCTGATGGCGGTCCGTGGGAATTCACGATTGACGGGATTTACGACCCGAACGTGAAGGGGGCCGACAAGACCAACTTCATCTTCAACTACGAGTTCCTGCGGGAGACGATTCCGGCGCAGAGCGGGTTCCGCGACAAGTACAACTGGTACGTCTTCACAATCGCCGATCCGGATCGCGCACCGCAGATCGCCGCGAAAATCGATGCGATGTTCGCCAACTCCCCTTCGGAGACGAAGACCAACACCGAGAAGGCGTTCGTGTCCGACTGGGCGAAGCAGGTGGGCGATATCGGCAAGATCATGATGTGGATCGTCGGCATGGCGCTGTTCACCATCCTGCTGGTGACCGGCAACACCATGGCCCAGGCGGTTCGCGAGCGGACCAACGAGCTCGCCGTCCTCAAGACGCTCGGCTACGGCGACGGTCGCATTCTGAGAATGGTGCTGCTCGAGTCGACGCTCATCGCGATCGTCGGCGGGGCGTTCGGCCTGGCCGTCGCCTACTTGCTCATCTCGCGTGGGGACCCGACCGGAGGCCTGCTGCCGGCGTTTTACTTCCCGACACAGGACGTCGTCGCCGGCATCGCGCTGGTGCTGGTGCTGGGGCTGGCCGCCGGTTCGCTGCCGGCCTTCCAGGCCGGCCGCCTGAAGATCGTCGACGCGCTCAGGAGAAACTGAATGATCTCGCAGATTATTGCGGTCACCGGCGTCACCATCCGATCGATCCGTGAGCGGCTCGGCTCGTCGGCCGTGGCAGTGATCGGGATCGCCGGCGTCGTGCTGGTCTTCGTGGCCGTGCTCTCAATCGCCGAAGGGGTCAAGGCTACGATGGAGTCGTCCGGGGATCCGAACACCGTGATGGTTATGCGGGCCGGGAGCGACACCGAGATGACGAGCGGCCTGCCCGGCGATGCCGTGCGCGTGATCCAGGACGCTCCCGGGATCGCCCGCGACAGCTCGGGCACGCCGCTGATGTCCCCGGAGCTCTTCGTCGTGGTCGACCACCCGCTCAAGCGGTCTGGTACTCCCGCGAACGTGCCGCTGAGAGGCGTCACCGCCGAAGCCTTCAAGGTGCATCAGAACGTCAAGATCGTGGAGGGGCGCGCGTTCGAATTCGGCAAGAACGAGATCATCGCCGGCCGCGCCGCGGCCCGGCAGTTCGTCGGCCTCACCGTCGGGACGACGCTGGTCTGGGGAGAGAGCACCTGGCAGCTGGTGGGGATTTTCGCAGACGAGGGAGCGGTCTCGGAGTCCGAGCTGTGGTGCGACGTCAAAGTGTTGCAGCCCGCGTATCGTCGCGGCAACAGCTACCAGTCGGTCTATGCCCGGCTTGCCTCGCCCGATTCGTTCGTGCAGTTGAAGGATTCGCTGACGACCAACCCGCAGCTGACGGTATCGGCCATGCGGGCGAGCGACTACTACGCGTCGCAGACGCAGACGCTGCAGGGCATCATCCGAACCATCGGCGGCATCATCGCCATCCTGATGGGCGTCGGGGCGGTGTTCGGCGCCGTCAACACGATGTACAGCGCGGTGGCCAACCGGACACGAGAGATCGCGACCCTTCGCGCGCTTGGCTTTGGTAACGTGCCGGTCGTCTTTTCGGTGCTGGTCGAAGCGGCTCTTCTCAGCATCGTCGGCGGCGTGATCGGCGGGGCGATCGCGTGGCTGGCGTTCGACGGGTACGAGACCGCCACGATGAATTTCCAGTCGTTCAGCCAGATCGCGTTCCAGTTCGCGGTGACCCCGCGACTGCTGCTGATCGCGCTGTCCTACGCGCTCATCATGGGACTGGTCGGCGGCTTCCTGCCGGCGTTCCGCGCCGCCCGTCTGCCGGTCGTCACGGCGCTGCGCGAACTCTAGTTACTGCTGGGGTCGGCTGTCAGGTTTTGACGCTCATCAGGAGTCGTATCGAAACCTGACAACCGACGAATGCAGGCACTACGCTCGCGCCTCAACCGGTTTTCGACACCGCTCACCCTCGTTCCAGACTCACTCTCCCAACAGATTGATTCTTCGCCACTTACGCCGATGGCTTCGGACGGAGTCCGACTGTCGGATATCGAGCTCGATGGGTACACCTGTTGCTCGTTCCTTTCGTAACCAGAAGACAGCGACCAGCAACCTCCGGAACAAGCGCATGCGTATAGATGATGTCCTTCGGCGAATTCAAGGAGAGTTCTTGGAGATGCCTGGCCTTCGGCTGACCACCTCCCAGGCTCAACGACTTTGGGGGCTCGACCGGGAGATCTGCGAGACCGTGCTTCAGTCGCTGGTTAGCGAAAAATTTCTGCAGCAGACACGCGATGGTGCGTTCGTTCGCCTCGATGGGGCACGCGCCACCCGGCTGGCCGCTGCGATAGGTGCTGTGGCGTAGAGTTTCCCCTCCAGATCCGGCCGGCTGGCAACCTACCTCGTCAGCCATTGAGGCCGGTTCGCTTCCTCGTTCCCGGGCGGTCAATTGACGCCCGCGGCCAGGCTGACGATCGGGAGTTGAAGGCAGCTCGCCTTCAACTTCCGACCGACCTTTCACCTACCGACGCTCGCCAGCGTCTCCGCGCAATGTGTAAGGCGCGACCATTCCCTCGGCGCTTGGCAGATAGATGTAGTCGTCGTTCTGGCCCCGCCGATAGATCGGGAACCCACGATACTCGCCGGTGCGCTTGAAATCCGAATCCAACCGGACGGCTTTCCCTGTTGCGAACCACCGCCGGCCGTCATAAGTGATCCAGACGCCGTTGATGCCTTTCGGACGGACGACCGTTCCTGGCGCGGGGCGCGGGGCTTCGACGATGGACCTTCCGGCAGTCGGAACCGGCTGGAGACTTTCGAGGCTGCGGTCCTCGAACCGTGACGGCATTGGCTCGACCGACCGTTCTGTAATTCCCTCGGCTGCGATCCCGACCGGGAACGAGGGAGCGCGATTGCCGGTCGTCCCTGCGAGGGCTCCGGTGCGACGCCGCTCGTACGGCTGCATCAGACCGCCGGCCACAGGCACGTACACGATACCCGCGGCGTCCTGTGTGCTGTCGGTGTAGAGCCCGATGCCTCGGTACGAACCGGACCGAACCATCTGGTAGCGGTTGAAGAACACCGCAGCGCCCGCCTGGTAGTAGACCTCGTCGCCCCACGGGATAGGTTCGCCGCTGCGATACCACGCCTCGTTTTCGGCCGTCGTCACCGGCGCAGGCGTCGGTTGCCAGGTGGCCTGCGCTATTGCCAGTCCCGGAGCCAGCGCAAGCCACGCAATGGTCAGACTGATTTCTCTGAGGTGCCTCACAAGTCCTCCGGGCGGGAAGGGTTCAACAGTGGTGCCATCTCCCAGGGCCGAGGGCCGAGGGCCGAGGACCAGGGACGAGCGCCTACGGACTAGCGACTGAAGTATCTCTCCAGTCCCTGCCAGGAATAGTGCAGCCCGCCGGCGCGGTCGTAGTCGTCTGCTTCGGCAACCCCGACGCGGCGGCGCAAGTCGAGCAAGGCGGCGTCGACGAACCGCTGCTGACGCTGGGCGCGGTCGAGCGAAGCGTCCGCCAGGAGTCGCTGAGCCAGTCGGCTCCAGACGGCGAGGTGCTCGAAGAGCTCGTCGAACGTCTGTCGCGCACCCCGGTACGCACCGAAATGGGTCAGGAACAGCGTGTCGGGATCCCAGCGCCAGAATCCGCTGCGCGCTGGCGCGCCAGATCTCGATGTCGATATCCGGGGGCGGTGTCGGCGGCAACACGTAGTTGCCCGACGCGCGACGAATTCCCGCGGTGTCGCCGACGAACGCCACGCGCGACGCCACGTCCAAAAAGGAGACGTGATGGCTGGCGTGGCCGGGTGTGTACTCGACCTTGACCTCCCGACCTGCGACCTGCAGGGTCTCACCACCCTGAAGCGTTCGAATGCGGTCGGCGGCAACCGGACGGACGGCGCCCCACAGGCGATCCATGTCCTGGCCGTAGAGGCGTCCGGCACTCGCGAGCAGCTTCGTCGGATCGACCAGATGAGGCGCGCCACGCGCGTGAACGAAGACCTCGATGTGCGGATGCTGCTCCACGATAGCGCCGGTCGCGCCGGCGTGGTCGAGGTGGATATGCGTCAGCAGAATCTGTTGGATATCGCCGAGGCGAATAGCCTTGTCAGCGAGCGCCGACTCAAGGGTCGCCAGCGTCGTGGCCGGTCCCGGATCGACCAGCGCGATGCCGGCAGTGCCGTGAAGAACAGCCGTAGCAATCAGTTGAGGACGATCGCGAAACCGCAGATCGACGTAATCGAGGCCGGCAGCGAGGACGGACATCTCCCTCCCGGAGTTTACCAGCTTGCTAGAATGGAAGGAGACGATGGCCCGGACGGAGCGACAGACCGACGGCGAGGTCCTGGAACGGACCCGTCAGGAAACCAAGAAGCCCGACCTCTTCAAGGTTCTGTTGTTGAACGACGACTACACTACGATGGATTTCGTGATCGAGATCCTCGAGGGCGTCTTTCACAAGAGTTCGGCCGACGCGTACCGCATCATGATGGCGGTGCACACGCAGGGCCAGGGGCTCTGCGGCGTGTATACCTTCGAGGTCGCGGAAACCAAGGTCGCCACCGTCGTCGACCTCGCGCGCGGAAGCGGCTTTCCTCTGCGCGCCACGATGGAGCCGGAATAACGAACGATTCGCATGAACCCCGATGTTTAGTCCCTCACTGGAAGTCGTGCTCACCGTCGCCTATCGCGAAGCGTCCGCGAGACGGCACACCCACTTGACGCTGGAGCATCTGCTCTACGCGCTGGCTCACGATCCGGACGGCGAGCGGATCCTGGCGGCGTGCGGCGCCGATCTGCCGCAGCTCCGTCGCGATCTCGACAAGTTCCTCGATGATCACATCGAGCAGTTCTCACGCGGCCAGCAGAAGGAGCCGGAGCAGACCATGGCGTTCCGGCGCGTCCTGCAGACCGCGGTGCTGCACGTGCAGAGCGCCGGCCGGCAGGAAGTGCAATCGGGAGACGTGCTCGCCGCGACGCTCCAGCAATCCAAGTCGTACGCCGCGCAGCTCCTCTCGGCGCAGGGTGTGTCGAGGCTCGACGTGCTCGAATACATCACTCACGGGATCAGCAAAATCCCGCCGTCGAGCGGCGGTGGCAGCGAGCCTGAGACCGGTCCGGGTGACGCCGAGGCCGGAAGCGGCGAGCGCGGAGGCAGCACCGCGCGCGATCCGCTGTCGGCCTACGCGACCAACCTCACCGAGCGGGCCAAAGCCGGTGCCCTCGATCCGCTCATTGGCCGTTCGAACGAGCTGCAGCGGACGCTCGAGATCCTCTGCCGGCGACGGAAGAACAATCCGGTCTTCGTCGGCGACGCCGGCGTCGGCAAGACCGCGCTCGCCGAGGGTCTGGCCACACGTCTCCTGCAGGAGGACGTCCCCGAGATTCTCGCCGGCGCCGAAGTGTTCTCGCTCGACACGACTGCCCTGCTCGCCGGCACACGCTTTCGCGGCGATTTCGAGGAACGGTTCAAAGCGGTGATCCACGCGCTGGCCAAGCGTCCGATGCCGATTCTGTTCATCGACGAGATCCACGCGACCGTCGGCGCCGGCGCCACGACCGGTGGCACCATGGACCTGGCGACACTGATCAAGCCGGTGCTCACTACCGGCCAGCTCCGCGTGGTCGGATCGACGACGCACGAGGAGTACAAGCACATCGAGAAGGACCGCGCGCTGGCCAGGCGGCTGCAGAAGATCACCATCGACGAGCCGTCGATTGCCGAGACCGTTCGCATCCTGCAAGGTCTTCGCTCCAGGTACGAGGCCCATCACAACGTGCGCTTCACTGACGAGGCGCTCGAGGCGGCCGCCAAGCTGGCGTCACGCCATCTCCGCGACTATCGGCTGCCCGACAGCGCCATCGACGTGCTCGACGAGGCCGGCGCCAAGATGCGGCTGACCGCGGCGGCCGTGCCGGCCGGCGAGATCGCCGCGACGCTCGACGTCGGACCGGGCCAGATCGAAGAGGTCATCGCGCGGATGGCGAGAATCCCGGCGAAGCAGGCGTCCTCGTCGGACCGCGATCGCTTGCGGACGCTCGAGGAGATGCTGGGCCGCGTGGTCTTCGGACAGGAAGAAGCCGTCGGTCTGGTGGCGCGCGCGATCAAGCGATCGCGCGCCGGCCTCGGCCAGCCCGAGCGTCCGGCCGGCTGCTTCCTGTTCACCGGGCCCACCGGCGTCGGCAAGACCGAGCTCGCCAAGCAGCTGGCGCTGCACATGGGCAACGAGTTCATCCGCTACGACATGAGCGAGTACATGGAGAAGCACGCCGTCGCCCGGCTGATCGGCGCGCCTCCCGGATACGTCGGCTTCGAGCAGGGCGGCCTGCTGGTCGACGCCGTTCGCACGCATCCCTATAGCGTCGTCCTCCTCGACGAGATCGAGAAGGCGCACCCGGATATCTTCAACATCCTGCTGCAGGTGATGGATCACGCCACGCTGACCGACAACAACGGGCGCAAGGCGGATTTCCGCCAGGTCGTGCTGATCATGACGTCGAACGCCGGGTCGCGCGAGATGAGCGTCGGCAGCATCGGCTTCAACGACGCTGGTGGCGAGCGCGGCCTCGACACGAGACAGCGCGCCTCGCAGGCCCGTTCGCGCGCCGCCATCGAGAAGGTCTTCAGTCCCGAGTTCCGCAACCGCCTCGACGCGATCGTCAGCTTCCAGCCGCTCACGCCGGACGTGATGGAGACGATCGTCGACAAGTTCATCATCCAGCTGGAGGAGCAGCTCGCGGAACGGCGCATCGCCATCGCGCTGCATCCGACGGCCAGGCGCTATCTCGCCGCCAAGGGCTACGATCCGATCTACGGCGCCCGGCCGCTGGCGCGCGTCATCCAGACCGAAGTACGGGATCGGCTGACCGACGAAATCCTGTTCGGTGCTCTGGAGAATGGCGGCACCGTCGCGATCGACTACGACGGCGAGACGCTGCAGTTCACGTTCGAGGCGAAGCTGCCGCAACGCAACGAAACCGTTTCCTGACGGCGGGGCGAAGCCCCCCGAGGTTGCAGCGCGACCGAGCGCAGCGAGGGAGCCCGCCGGAGCGGCGCGGGGATCGGGGGGCCCCGCGAGCGACGGCGATGCGGGGCCCCCGGACGCGCGTAGTGGGCGCGCGGGACGGGATGGGGGGTTCGGCGGGGCGAAGCCCCCCGATGAAATATGGACGAACACGACATCCCGGTAAAGGTCGTCGACCGCCGATGGTGGGCCCGAGGCGAGAACGCCGAGGCCACATCCGAGGATCGAGCCTCGCTCAAGCCGACGTATGTCGAGGAGCTCGAGCGCAAGCTCGCCGAGAAAGACACGCAGGTGCAGGAGTATCTGGCGAAATACCGCCAGGCCTCGCAGGAATTCGAAGATGCGCGCGCCCGCATGCGCAAGGAACTGGCCCGCGATGCCGAGCGCAACCGCCGCGAAGTCCTGGTCGGGTTGCTCGAGGTGCTCGACAACCTCGATCGCGCCGTCGATGCCGCTCGCAACGGCGGGACGAGCCCGGACGATCCGCTCCTCCTCGGCGTCGACATGGTCCGGCAGCAGTTCGCGGGCAAGCTCGCCGCCTTCGGCGTCACTCGCATCCCCACCGATGGCGGCACACTTCGATCCGGCGCTTCACGAGGCGGTCAGCGTCGTCCCAGTCGACGGCGCAGAGAACGACGGCCGGGTCGTCGGGGTCGTGAGGTCCGGGTATCGGATTGGCGACGAGGTGCTGCGGCCAGCGCTCGTCGCGGTGGCGAAGAACCGTCAGACCGTCGACTGACGGTGCGCATCGTCCTCGCCACGTTCGGGTCCCTCGGCGATCTCCATCCGGTCATCGCGCTCGGCCGTGCGCTCGCCGCGCGGGGTCATCGAGCCGCAATCCTCACGTCCGACTTCCACCGCGATCGGGTCGTCGCCGCCGGACTCGAGTTTCACCGTGCCGCGCCGGACCTCCGTCCCGACGATGAGGCCCTGGTGCGGGGCACGCTGGACGAACGTCGCGGGCCGCAGGAGGTCGTCGGCTTCATGATGCGGGCGCTGGCAGAGACCTATGCCGACTTCGAGCGCGCGGTCAACGCCAACGGCGGCGCCGATCTGCTCATCACCAGCGATCTCGCCTATGCCGGACCGATCCTGGCCGAAAAGCTCGGGCTTCGCTGGGCCTCGCAGGTGCTCTCGCCGCTCTCGTTTCTATCGGCCTACGATGAATCGATCCTGCCGCCGATCCCGTGGCTCTGGCGGCTGCGCGCGTTGGGGCCGCGCGTCTACGGGGCCATCCTGCGCGCCGGCAAGCGGGCCGCGAGGAAGATGGGGCAGCCGATCTCCGACTTCCGTCGCAGCCTGGGACTGA
Source organism: uncultured Acidobacteriota bacterium (assembly GCA_963771415.1). Lineage (GTDB taxonomy): Bacteria > Acidobacteriota > Vicinamibacteria > Vicinamibacterales > 2-12-FULL-66-21 > CAWAZT01. The sequence goes on from CAVYTI010000004.1 coordinate 698,252, forward strand.
AACCGGTCAGCGATCCGTTCTTCGACGACAAGCATGCGCCGGAGCTGGTGCTGGCGATGTTCTCGCGCCTCCTCGGCGAGCCTCGACCGGATTGGCCGCGGCAGACCGTCATCACCGGTTTCGCCTTCTACGACGGCGACAAACCGAATCTCGCTCCGGAAATCTCCGCCTTCCTCGATGCCGGGCCACGGCCGGTCGTCTTCACTCTCGGATCGGCGGCCGTCTTCGATCCAGGCGAGTTCTTCACAGAGAGCGCCCGAGCAGCCGCGCGCGCCGGGCGGCGGGCGGTGCTGCTCGTCGGTCCGTTCACCGAAAGGCTGGCCCTCGCGGAGCGGCGGATCGGCGTGTTCGAGTACGCGCCCTTCTCAAAGCTGTTTCCCGAAGCCGACGTCATCGTGCATCAGGGTGGATCTGGCACGACCGGGCAGGCCATGCGCGCCGGCCGGCCCATGGTGGTCGTGCCCTACGCCCACGACCAGCCCGACAACGCTATGCGGGTCAACAAGCTGGGAATTTCTGAAACGATCCGCCGCGGCCAGTACTCCGCCGAGCGGGTGGCTGCGGCGCTCGAACGACTCACGGCTCGTCCCGAAGTACAGTCACGTGCCGCCCAGGTGGGAAGCGTCGTCTCGCACGAGGATGGTGCGGGCGTCGCCGCCGATGCGATCGACCGAATTTTCGCCGGGCGATCGCCGGTCAGTCCGTCCTCAGCACCTTGATCGGATCGAGGCGTGAAGCTCGCCGCGCTGGGACGAGCGATGCGGCGGTGGCCGGTGTCATCCGGTCACCGCAAAACGGCTATCATTCTGGAATGCGTCCAGCCAGAATTCTGCTCGCCCTCGCCATCGGCGTCATCGCGCCCGCCGCGTTCGTCGATGCCCAGAAACCGGCCTACCCCCCTACGCAAAAGGGGGACGTTGTCGACGACTACTTCGGCACCAAGGTGCCGGATCCGTACCGATGGATGGAGGATCTGGATTCAAAGCCGGTCGCCGACTGGGTGGCCGCCCAGAACGCCGTCACCTTCCGCTATCTCGATCAGTTGTCGTTGCGCAACGAGCTGAAGAAGCGGATCACCGAGCTCTGGAACTATCCGAAGGTCGCGCTGCCGTTCATGGAAGCCGGGCGAGTGTTCTACCGCAAGAATTCCGGCCTGCAGAAGCAGTCGCCACTGTTCGTACGCCCGGCGCTGGACGGATCGCCGACACTCGTGATCGATCCGAACGAGCTCTGGCCCGACGGCAACACGTCGCTCTCCGGCACGGGGGTCTCCCCCGACGCAAAGCTGATGGCCTACATGATGTCGGAAGGGGGCGCCGACTGGCAGACCATCCGGGTGCGCGATCTGTCGAGCGGCAAGGATCTCCCCGACCTCGAGAAGTGGATGCGATTCTCCGGGCTGTCGTGGACCAAGGATTCGAAGGGTTTTTTCTATTCACGCTTCCCGGAGCCGCCCGCCGGCAAGGTCCTCGAAGCGGCGCTGTCGGGACAGGCGCTCTACTACCATCGGGTCGGGACGCCCCAGTCCGACGACCGCCTGATCTACGAGCGTAAGGACATGCCGACCTGGTTCGTCGGCGGCTTCGTCACCGAGGAAGGGCGTTACCTGCTCGTGACGATCGCGCAAGGCTCCGACAACAAGAACCGTCTCTACGCCGCCGATCTCGGCGACCCGATGCAGCCGAATGTCACCGCCGCGATCACGCCGGTCGTCGAGACCGACGATGCCGAGTATTCGCCGATTGGCAACGACGGGAAGCGTGATCTACCTGCGCTCCGACCTCGACGCGCCGAACCGGCGCGTGGTCGCCGTCGATCTGAAGCAGCGCGACAAGAGCGCGTGGAAGACCGTCGTCGCCGAACGCCCGCAGGCCATCGAATCGGCCACCGTCGCGGGCGGTCGCATCGTCGCCGAGTATCTGGTCGACGTGCAGAGCCGCCTCATGCTCTTCGGCCTCGACGGCTCGGCTGCAGGCGAGATCAAGCTTCCCGGCGCCGGCTCGCTCTCGGGAATCAGCGGCCGCCAGGATTCGAGCCTGCTGTTCTACGGCTTCACGTCGCCGCTCTATCCGGGGACCATCTTTTCCTACGACTTGAAATCCGGCGCCAATCATCCGTTCGATCCGCCGAAGCTGCCGATCGACGTCAGCCAGTACGAAACGCGGCAGCTCTTCGCATTATCGAAGGACGGCACCAAGGTGCCGTACTTCATGACCTCGCGCAAGAACGTCCCGCAGGATGGCAGCAACCCAACGATGCTGTATGGCTACGGCGGATTCTCGATCAGCGAGGCTCCTACCTACCGGCCTGACGTGCCCGCCTTCCTCGAGCACGGCGGGATCTGGGTGACCGCCAACATGCGTGGCGGCGGCGAATACGGCGAGGCCTGGCATCGCGCGGGCATGCTCGAGAAGAAGCAGAACGTGTTCGACGACTTCATCGCCGTCGCCGAAGCGTTGATCAAGGAGAAGTACACGTCACCAGCGAAGCTTGGCATCGTCGGCGGCTCGAACGGCGGATTACTGGTCGGCGCGGTCGAGCTCCAGCGGCCGGACCTCTTCGCCGTGGCGCTGCCGGCGGTCGGAGTGATGGACATGCTCCGCTACGATCGCTTCACCGGCGGTCGGGCGTGGCGAACCGAGTACGGCTCGTCGACCGACGCCAAGCAATTTCCGTTTCTGATCAAGTACTCGCCGGTGCAGAACATCACCGCCGGCAAGTGCTATCCGGCCACGCTCGCCACCACCGCGGATCATGACGACCGCGTGGTCCCCAGCCACTCGTTCAAGTTCATCGCCGCGCTGCAGGCGGGGCAAGCGTGCGACAAGCCGATCCTGATTCGAGTGGAGACACTCGGATCGCACGGCTATCGCCCGACCGACAAGCGGATCGCCGAGCTCGCCGACGAGTGGGCGTTCGCGCTGAAAAATATGGGTCGATAGGGAGTCACTCGACCAACGACTGGGGACTATCGACCCAAGAGCTTCTTGCGCAGGAGCTGGCGGAGCTCGGTCGGTGCGCTCGCCACCGACCCGAGCACACCTTCCTCGTCGGCCAGATCGAACACGTCGAGCACCAGATCGTCGCCTGTGGCGATGAAGCGACCGCGCTGCAGCGTCACACCGAACTGCGCGACCACCGAACACACGACCGAGACCTGAGGCCGGCGGCCAACGCTGGCGATCATCAGACGCCAGGCGCCATCGTGCGCCTCGAGGCGCACGTCGACCTTCCGGCGCCGCCGCAGATCGCGCAACAGACGGATGTGCTCGTAGATCGACGCGAACCCGAAGATCGCCAGGTATGACTGCGAGACGCCGTCAAGAAAGCTGGACAGCCGCGCCGCGGAAATGTCGGACGGCCGACCGGCACGGATGACCTCCAGCGAGGCTTCGAACTCGTCGACGCGCTGAAGTGCGGTCCGAAACACCAGGGGATCGTGCTCGGTCGAAACGAACCGTCCCGGATCGACCAGGGCGGTGTCAACTGCGTGGGAGAGGGAATGACTCATGGCCTCCCCATTAACGCGCGGGATCGGCCTCTCGCGATCACGCCAGACAAGAACGTCCTGGCGATCCATCTGTTCAACAAAAATGTCGGAGTGACGAATCGGACGATCCCACCACCCCTCGCGCTCGCCCGTACCTTCTAGAAATCGTAGCGATCGATGTTTGCCTTGTTCATGAGGAGCGGCGCGCCGAGGATGATCTGCGAGCCGCGCACTTCGAGCGTGCCGAGACGGCCGGCATCGATCGACGCGGCACCGGCGTGCAGGCCGCCGGTCAGCAGCTTCGCCGCCGCCAGCACCGTGAGATAGCCGAGGTCGCGCGTGTTCCACAGCACGACCGCCTGCACCACGCCCGCGTGCACGTACGGCTTGTTGATGTTCGGCAGCGACAGGCCGATCACGTTCACGTCGGTGCGAGCCGCCTGACGGACCGCCTCCGCCGAGCCGGGCACGGCCGGCGCCGAAATCGCCATCACCAGCTTGACCTTGGGAAAGACGCGCAGGATCGTCTGGGTTTCCGCAAACGCCTTGTCGCGGTCGTCGTCGCTGGGGCGGATCGTCGCCAGCGTCAGATCCGGGTACTTCTCGGCCAGCCGTTTCTTGATGTTCGCGATCCACTCGTTCTGATTGGCGGCGCTCAGCGCGCCAGTGATAATGGCGAACTCGCCGCGGCCGCCGAGCAGCCGCGCCGCCTCGTCGGTGAGCGTCGTCGCGATGCCTTCGGGCGTTGCCTGATTGACGAAGAAGTCCCGCGCATCGGCCTCCGCGTCGGCGTCCCAGGTAAGGACCTTGATGCCGCGCTCGCGCGCCTTGCGCAGCACGCTCGAGATGCCGCCTCTGTTCTCGACCGCGACGGCAATGACGTCGACCCCGCGCGTGATCCAGTTTTCGACCAGCTCGTTCTGGCGCGCAGCATCGAGACTGGTCGGCCCATCCCAGATCAGATCGACGTTGAGCTCACGGGCCGCCTCCTCGGCGCCCGCCCGGCAACTGATGAAGTACGGATCCCCCTTCGCCTTCGGCATCATGGCCACGACCGGACGTCTGGCCAACGACGGCACGGCGGCGCCGGCCGCAGCCGGACGCGGGGTCGTGACCGAGCGGACCAGCCAGACATTGGTGACCGCCACGATCAGCGAACCGGCAATGACGGCTCCGCACAGCACGGCGACCTGACTGTTCTTCACGTCCGTGTCCTCCACAGGGGTGGCCGCGCCGGCGCCTGAGCGTGCTCTGGCGCGATCGACGGCAATGGTGACCAGGAGCAGGGTGCCGGTGAGCACGCCTGCGAGTTCGGAGGGGAGCGCGGCGAGCTGCAGACCGTTGCGCAGAACGGTCAGCGCAAACAGCCCGAGAATCGTTCCCCACAATGTTCCGCGTCCGCCGAAGACGGAGGTACCGCCCAGCACGACCGCGGTGATCGCGTCGAGCTCGTAGCCGGTTCCCGCGTCCGATCGCGCCTGCCCCAGGTGCGCAACGTAGATGATCGCCGCGACGCTCGCCATCAGCCCGGACAACAGATAGACAAGAGCCACGCGCCGCTCGACCGGAATGCCCGCATATCTAGCGCCTGCGGCTGTGAAGCCTATCGTGTAGAGCGCGCGGCCGATGATCGATCGATGCAGCAGGATCGCGTAGGCCACGACGATCAGGACGAACACCGGCAGCTGCGTCGGCACCACGCCCCACAGGTACCCCTGTCCGAGCGCGAGGAACGAGGCCGGGAAGTCGGTGTAGTTCACGGCGCCATGGGTGAACCCTTCGGCGAGACCGCGAAAGAGGGAAAGTGAACCGAGCGTCACTATCAGAGGGGGAACCTCGAGACGCGAGACGAGCCACGCATTCAGCGCGCCGCCGGCGCACCCGGCCGCGATCGCGATCCCCGCGGCGCCTGCCGCACCCAGATGCCAGTCACGCGAGGCCGCCCCGAACAGCACTGCCGCCAGGCCCATCATCGCGCCGACCGAGAGATCGATGCCGCCGCTGACGATGACCGGCGTCAGCGCGACCGCGAGCAGTCCGAGCTCGATGCTGAGCCGTGTCACCTCGAAGAAATTCGCGACGGTGAAGAAGTTTCTCGCGATGACCGAGAACACGAGGATTTCGGCGACGAGCGCCAGCGCCAGGATCCACTCGCCGTTGGGCCACTTCTCGCTCCAGCGCATCGTCATCGCTGGGCGAGCGGCGCGATCCGCGTCGTCGTGATCCGGCTCCCCCGCCATGCGTCCGCCGCAACCGCCGAGAGGATGATGCCGCCCTGAATCGCCCGCTCCCAGTAAGCCGACACGCCCAGGAACACCAGAGCCGGGCCGACGATGGCCAACAGCGTCGCGCCGAGCAGTGTTCCCGTGAGGGTTCCGCGACCGCCACGAATCGCGGTGCCGCCGACGACGACCGCGGCGATCACCTTCATCTCCAGGCCAAGGCCGGCGTTGGTGGGAATCTGGTTGAAACGCACGGCATTGAGCAGGGCGGCCAGGCCGGTGAGGCACCCGCCGGCAGCCATCACCGAGAACTTCACGAGCCGGGTATCGAATCCGGCGAGACGGGCGGCGAGCGGATCGGATCCGGTCGCGTAGATCGCGCGGCCGGCCGCCACGTGGCTGAGGGCCCAGGAAAATGCCAGCTGCAGAACGAGCGCGATGCCGCAAGCGACCAGCGGGTAGCTGGCTTGCGATAACCCAAGCCACTGGAAGGTCGCCGGCAAATCCTGAATCCACGCGCCCTGGGTCGACCAGCGCAACGCGTCCCGCCACGCCACCATCGTCGCCAGCGTCACGACGATTGAGGGGAGACCGACAAAGGCGACGAGGGCGCCATTGATGGCGCCGAGCGCGGCGCCGCAAAGGCAGGCGACCAGGACGATGGCCGGCGTTGACAGCCCTGCATGCGCGGCAACGCCGGCGACGACGCCGCAGATCGCGAACACCGAGCCAACCGAGATGTCGATCTCGCCGGTCAGGATGATGAGCGTGGCGCCGATCGCCACCAACAGCACGGGCAGGTTCCCGAGCAGGAGGTCGCCGAGATTCTCCGGCGAAAAGAACCGTGGGCTGACCAGCGCGAGCACGAGTGAGGTCAGTCCTATGGCGGCGGCCACGGACAACTCACGGCGGTGAGTCGCCATCATGTCAGTTGAGCGACCCGTCGCCCTGAGCTGCATCGCCCAGCGCAAGGCTGAGGATGGCGTCCTGCGTTGCGGCGGCACGCGGGAGGATGGCGCGAATCGAGCCAGCCTGCATGACGGCGACGCGGTCGCTCATCCCGAGAATCTCCGGCATCTCCGACGAGATCATGATGACCGCCAGCCCCTGCTCTGCCAGGGAGACCATCAGCTCGTGGATTTCGGCTTTCGATCCGACGTCCACGCCCTGCGTAGGCTCGTCGAGGATGAGGATGCGCGGCTTGATCGCCAGCCAGCGGGCGAGCGCCACCTTCTGCTGGTTGCCTCCCGACAGCGTGCCGACGTCGGTCGAGACGGAGGAGGCTTTGATCCGCAATCGCTGCACGTAGCTGGCCGCGTCGCTACGCTCCATGGATGTGTCGATCAGGCCATGACGCGCGATTGCCGACAGGTTGGCGAGGCTGGCGTTGGCCGCGACCGACATCTCGAGCACGACGCCATGGTGACGGCGGTCCTCGGGCACGTACCCGATCCCCAGCTCGATGGCCCGCGCCGGCCTCGAGATGCTGACGGCCTGGCCGTCGATCAGAATCTCTCCCGCATCCGCCGGGCGGAGACCGAAGATCGTTTCGGCCAGCTCGGTCCGTCCCGATCCGACCAGACCGGCAATACCGAGGATCTCCCCACGACGAATGGTGAAGGAGACGTCTCGTATGCCACTTGCGCGGTGACCCAGCTTCCGGACCTCCAGCGCGATCGGCCCTGCGTTCACCGGGCGTTTGGGAAATACCGACGACAGCTCTCGACCGACCATCAACCGGATCAGCTCGCCTCTCTCCAGGCCGGCGGACGGTCTCGTGGCGATCGCTTCGCCGTCGCGCAGCACCGTGATGCGGTCGGCGATGGCAAAGATCTCATCGAGCCGGTGCGAGATGTAGATGACTCCGGTGCCATGGCTCCGCAGCAGGCGGATGACGGAAAAGAGATGCTCGGCTTCCCGCTCGGTCAATGAAGCGGTCGGCTCGTCCATGATGATCACACGGGCGTCGGCTCCGATCGCTTTGGCGATTTCCACCATCTGCTGCTCGGGCATGCTCAAGGAGCCGACCAGTCGATCCGGCCGGATCGACGCCCCCATGCGTTCGAGCAGCTCGCCGGCGGCGCGAAACCTCTCCTTCCAGTCCAACCGCCGCCAGATGGAACCGCGCTCTCGGCCCAAGGCGATGTTCTCGGCGACAGTCAGGTCGGGAAAAAGCGATGGCTGCTGGTAGATGGCGGCGATGCCGAGGGCGCGCGAGGTGTGGGGATCCATGTGCGGCACGGACTGGCCGCCCACCGTCAGCGATCCGGCGTCGGGGGTGACCGCGCCGGTCATGACTTTGATCAGGGTGGATTTGCCGGCGCCGTTCTCTCCGACGAGCGCGTGGACTTCCCCCGGGAGGAGATCGAACGACACGCCCTTGAGCGCCCGAACGCCGGCAAAACTCTTGGCAATTCCGTCGGCGTTCAGAAGCACGGCATGATTCTAGTCGGTTCCGGGGCGGCCCGGCTGTTTCGCAGAACAAAACCCCAGCGATGGTGTCGGAGGCTGGGGCTGAGTGGAACCTCAACCCCGCGTCGAGCGAAGGTACATCCGCGAGTCTGTCACACTCATGCGCAAATTCAGGTAATTGAATCGAATCCAGGTTTAAGGATCGGCGAGTCCCGACGAAGCCTCTAGCTCGAGCTTGACCAAGCGCTGAATTTCGCACGTTGCGCAACACAAAACGCTACGGCATAATGCGCGATCACACGCCGTGGGTAACGACACGAAGCCGGCCGCACGCGACGCATATCTCGTCAAGTCCGTCGTTCACGCCTCGCAATTGCTCCTGGCGTTTCGATCGTCAGGCGAGGCGCTGCCGCTGCGCGAGATCTCCGCGCGGAGCGGACTGCCCAAGAGCATGGCCTTCCGGCTGCTCTATACGCTGGAGCGCTGCGGCATGATCGAGAAGGTCGGAGAGAACCTCTATCGATCGTTTCTGCGGCCGTTCAAACAGCGTCCGTACCGGCTCGGGTACGCTGCGCAAGGCACCGACTACCAATTCTCGAAGGAGATCTCCACCGGCCTGCAGCGGGCGGCGGCGGCGCAGGGAATCGAGCTCATCTCGGTCGACAACCGCTACAACGCCAAGATCGCCCAGCGCAACGCCGACGTGCTCGTGCGCGAGAAGGTGGACCTCGTGATCGAGTTCCAGACCGACGAGCACGTGGCGCCGATCGTGGCGGCGAAGTATCGCGAGGCCGGCATCCCGCTGGTCGCCATCGAAGTCCCGCATCCGGGCGCGACCTACTTCGGCGCCAACAACTACGAGGCCGGTCTCCTCGGTGGGCGGCACCTCGGGCGATGGGCGAGGCAGCAGCGGTGCTCGGACGCCGACGAGATCGTCCTCATGGCGCTGAATCGCGCGGGGAGCCTCCCCAAGATGCGCCTGACGGGCATGCTGGTCGGCATGAAAGAGGTCTATCCACAGCTCGATCACTGCAAGGTGACCTACCTGGACGGCGACGGCACGCTGGGCGAGAGCTTCGAGGTGATGCGCAAGCATCTCAGGGTCAGCCGCGCGCGCAAGCTGCTGATTGGCGCGATCAACGATCCCAGCGCGCTCGGCGCCTTGCGGGCGATGCAGGAGGTCGGCCGCACCGACAGCTGCGCGGTCATGGGGCAGAACGCGTCACCCGAGGGACGCGCCGAGCTCCGCCAGCGCGGCACACGACTGATTGGCTCGGTTGCCTACTTCCCCGAGAAGTACGGCGCGGAAATCGTCGCCGTCGCGCTCGACATCCTCCATCGGCGACCGGTGCCGCCGGCCGTGTTCGTGAAGCACCAGCTGGTGACGCCGGAGAACGTCGACCACATCTATCCCAACGATCACCTGATCCAGATTACAGAAGGCACGCTCTCCTGACGGAGCTCTGCGCGGTCAGCGCAGGAAGGCTTCCGGCAACCCTCCATCGACCGGAATCACGTGACCGGTCGTCTTTGCGCTCTGGTCGCCGGCGAGCCAGCAGATCGCGTTGGCGTTGTCGATCGGCAGAATCGGCCGACGGGTGATCGTCCGCTGCGCGTAGAACTCGGCGAGCTTGGAGCGCAGCTCCTCGGTCGTGTCGGACTCGGCAAAGGCGATCTTGTACTTCTGCAACGCGACGATCACGCGGTCGCGCGGGAACATCGACGATCCGGCAATCACCGTCGCCGGCGCGATGCCGTTGACGCGGATCAGCGGTCCGAGCCCAATCGCCAGCTCGCGTATGAGGTGGTTGATCGCCGCCTTGCTGACATCGTACGGCTCGCTCCCCTGCTTGGGCACGACCGCGTTCGCGGAGCTGGTCAGGACGATTGAAGCGGGGAGCTTCTGTGCTTTCAGGATTCGTGCTGCCTCCTGCGCCAGCAGGTAATTCGACGTCACGTTGATCTGTAGCGTCTTGCCCCACACGGGTTCAGCGGGTGCGGCGGGATCCGGTGTCGGATAGATGGCGGCGGTGTTGACGACCGAGTCGAGTCCGCCGAACCGAAGCACGGTCGCGTGGAGTGCGGCCGCAATCGTGGCCGGTTGAGTCAGATCGATGGCCACCGCGTAGACCATGTCGGGCGACATGAGCTTCGCGGCTTCCGCCGCAGTCTGGGCCGCGGCCTCGACGTTCTGATCGGCCACCACCAGATGGCCGCCGCGCTGCGCCACCTGCAGCGCGACCTCCCTCCCGATGCCGCTCGCGCCGCCGACGACAACGACGATCCTGCGGCTGAACTCACGCTCCGGCGGCATCCGCTGCAGCTTCGCCTCTTCGAGCGCCCAGTATTCGATGCGAAACGCCTCGGCCCGCGGGAGGGCCACGTAGTTGTGGAAGGTCTTGAACTGCGCCGCCAGATCCGTTCGGCGCGCCTGGGGGACGACCTCCGCACCGGATCGATCGGATTCGAGTCCGGTCGCGCCACTCATGACGTGGATGGCATTGATGAAGAACTCGGTGGTGATTCGCGCCTCGCGCTTGTCCTTGCCGAAGCCGAACAGGCCGAGACCGGGAATGACGACCACCGACGGGTTCCGATCTCTCAGCGCCGGCGAGTCGGGCTCCGCGTGAGCGTGGTAATAGTCGCCATAGTCCGCGCGATACTTCTCGATCCGCGTCGCGATCCGTTCCTGGACGACGGCCAGCGGCTCCTTGCTGTGATCCCATGGCACGAACATCGGCGAAATCCTGGTCCGGAGAAAGTGGTCCGGACAGCTCGTGCCCATCGAGCAGAGGTCTTCGGCCCACGCCGAGTTCGCGAACAGCAGGGCGTCGGCTGACGAGTCGATGTGGGCGACGACCCGCCTCGTCGACGAGACTGCCCCACGCAAGGCCGGGAGGATCGCAGCCACCGCCGCGTCGCGATCCGGCGCGGTTCCGGAGACCACCGGGCCGCCAAACGGCGCGCGGCCCTTCCGCGTGGCATCGCGCGCGTGCGACTCGACGAACTCCCCCATCTGGTCGATCGTCTTCACGCTGCTCAGATAACATTCGCGCTGGGTGTTGCCCCAGGTGAACAGCCCGTGGCCGCCCAGGACGATGCCGTCGCATCCGGGGTTCGACCCTACAGCCTCGCGCAGCATCAGCGCCAGCTCGAATCCCGGACGCTGCCACGGCACCCAGACGACATGGCGTCCGTAACGCTGGTTGAACTCGTCGAGCTTCGAACGGCCGTTGGCGCTCGCCGCGAGCGCGATCGCCCAATCGGGATGGAGATGATCGACGTGCGCAACCGGCAGGAACGCGTGCAGCGGCGTGTCGATCGAAGCGGCGACGCGGTTTTCTCCGAAGGCGCAGAGCGGGTAGTACGCCACCATCTCGTCTTCGGAGCGCTCCCCGCGGTAGCGCTTGATCAGCGATTCGAGCTTGTCGAGGTACAGAACCGCAAAGCCGCTGGCCTTGATCGATCGGAGGTCGCCGCCGCTGCCCTTGACCGCCATGACGCGCTGCGGCTCGCCAGTCAGCGGATCCGGCAGCTCGAACTTCGAGCTCGTGTTGCCGCCGCCGAAGTTCGTGATCCGGAGATCCTCACCCAGCAGGTTGGAGCGATAGCGAAGCAGATCGAGCGGCGAGGCTTCCCGCGCCGCGGCCGATTCATCCCACAGATTCTTCAGAAACACCGTTTCGACGACGGATGGTTCAGACACAGGTCCACTCCACGTATTGCTGAAAACGACGATAGTGATCGTTCCATCGATCGGCCGCGACCGGCTCGAAACGCTCGACCGGGAACGAGTGCGCGACGATGCCCCGGGCCTCGGCGAGCGAGCTGACCGCGCCGGTCGCGAGCATCTGCACCGCAATATTACCGAGGGCGGTCGCTTCGACCGGGCCGGCGAGCACGTAACACCCCGTCGCGTCCGCCGTGAACTGGTTCAACAGCCGATTGCGCGATCCGCCGCCGACGATCTGCACCTCGCGGATGGTCGTGCCGGTCAGCTCCTGCAGCGCTTCGAGCACCATGCGGTAGCGGAACGCCAGGCTCTCGAGTATCGCCCGCGTGTGCTCCGCCGGACTCTGCGGCGCCCGCTGCCCGGTCCGCCGACAGAACTCCTGGATGGCCGCCGGCATGTCGGGCGGATGAAGGAAGGCCGCGTCGTCCGGATTGCACAGCGATCCGAAGGCGAGGCGCTCGTCGTTGGCGGCTTCCATCAGCTGGCCGTAGTCGTAAGACTCGCCGCGCTCGGCCCAGACACGACGGCACGACTGCAGCAGCCAGAGGCCGTTGATGTTCTTCAGGAGCCGCGTCGTCCCACCAACCCCGCCTTCGTTGGTGAAATTGGCGTCATGCGCGCGAGGCGTGATGATCGGCCGCTCGATCTCGAGCCCGAGCAGCGACCACGTGCCGGAGCTGATGAAGGCTCGCGAGCCTATCGCCGCGACCGACGCGACCGCGGATCCGGTATCGTGGCAGGCTGGCGCGACGACGGGCGTCCCGGCCAGCGCGGCCGAGGCCGACTCGCGCAGGTGCCCCAGCACCGTCCCTGGCTCGATGAGCGGCGGCAGTATCCGGGTCGGGATGTCCAGCTCGCAGAGCAGCTCGGTCGCCCAGGCCCTCGCCCGCGCATCAACCATCTGCGTCGTTGTCGCGCTGCTGAACTCGGCGCGGAGCACGCCGGTCAGCCAGTAGTTGAGGATGTCGGGGATCGTGCCGAACTGGGACGCCGCCTCGATCAGCCGCGGCGTCGCGCGGCACGCGGCGAACAACTGATACAGCGTATTGAAGGTGAGGAACTGCGTGCCGGTGATGTCGTAGATCCGCGCCCGCGGTACCCGCTCGAACACGACGTCCATCACCCGGTCGGTCCGCGAATCCCGGTAGTGGTGCGGGTTGCCCAGGAGCTGGCCGTTCTCGCCGAGCAGACCGTAGTCGCAGCCCCAGGTATCGACGCCGATGCTCTGGAGCCTGGCGCCGTCGGTCGCAACCCGATGCATGGCACGCTGCATCTCGAGCCACAGGCGCAACAGATCCCAGTGCAGTGACTGGTGTTCGCGGACGGGCTCGTTGGCGAAGCGATAAACCTCGGTCAGGTCGAGGACGCCGGCGCGCAGCCGCCCGAGCATCGCCCGGCCGCTCTCAGCACCGAGGTCGAAGGCGAGGAACTGATTCATCAGGACGGCGCTAGAGCATATGACGGGACCGGCCCGCGGCCCAACCGACTTCCGGCGTACCGCCGCCATTTTGCATGACAGAACAGCGGGCGCCGAGTTCGGGGACCGCTTTGGCGTCCCGGTCCGGACAAGCTAGCTGCGGCGGAATCGGCCGCGTTTCACATTATGCAACGCTGGCCGGCCGACCCGGAGGCATTGCCGGTTCCGGGGCCGAGGTTGTATGTTGGGCCGCGGCGCACGGGCCGCGGACCACGCGGATCACCGGGACGGATGACGACCGCTGATGAACGGAAGGACAGACGCGCGTATGGTGCAGAAATCACGGGTCCAGGAAGCGATCGACGGCGGGCAGGGCGTGCTGCGGCTGGAGCCGTCGTGGGTTCCTCGATCGTTCATGTTGCCGGGGCGCCGGCTCCGCCTGCATACCGATGACCTCTACGCCTGTGGCGCACATCGCGGCGGCATCAACGAACGCTGGTTTTCGTCCACGACCAATGCCGACAACGGACCGGGCACGCCGGCCGACGAGGGCCTCAGTTACGTCCACCTCGCAAACGGCCAGCGCTTTCTGCTGAAGGAAGGGGTAGAGGCCGCGGGGGATCTGCTGCTCGGCGCCGAGACGATGGCGCGCCAGGGTGGATGGAATCTGCTCTGCAAGTTTTTCGACAACCTGGGGCCGATTCCACATCACATGCACCAGAGCGACGAGCATGCCAAGCGTGTCGGCCGCCGCGGCAAGCCCGAGGCGTACTACTTTCCACCGCAGTACAACCCGACCGATAACAACTATCCCTACACGTTCATGGGACTGGAGCCGGGGACGACCAAGGACGACATCCGGCGCTGTCTCGAGAACTGGAACCGCGGCGACAACGGCATCACCTACCTGTCACGGGCGTATCGCCTCGAACGCGGCACCGGCTGGCAGATCGACCCGGGCATTCTTCACGCCCCGGGATCGCTACTGACCTACGAGCCACAGGTGAACAGCGACGTCTTCGCGATGTTTCAGTCGGAGGTCGAAGGACGGATCATCGACTGGAGCCTCCTGACCAAGGATGTTCCGCCCGAGCTCACCCACGATCTCGACTACATCATCGGCATGCTCGACTGGGACGCGAACGTGAATCCGAGGTTCGGTGAATCGAATCGACGCTTTCCCAAACCGGTTGCTCCCTTCGACCAGACGGAACCCGAGGGATATCGGGAGCGGTGGATCTGCTACGGCACCGGCTGGTACTCGGCGAAAGAGTTGACGGTAATGCCCAAGCGGAGCGTGACGATCAAGGACAGCGCCGCCTACGGTGTGATCCTGACGCAGGGTTACGGCACCTTCGGCGCCCTTCAGGTTTCGACGCCGGCGATGATTCGCTACGGACAGATGACCGAAGACGAGCTCTTCGTCACGGCCGCGGCGGCCCAGCGCGGGATTCGCATCGACAACCGCAGCGAATCGGATCCGCTCGTGATGTTGAAGCACTTCGGACCAGGCAATCCGGACGCCGAGCCATTCCGGTCGTCGAAATAGAACCCAGAGGTCTGACACTCATGACGGACGCGACGCACAACAAACCAGCGATCCACAACGCGATGTGGCCGGGCCTCGTCGGCAAGGGCGGTCCGGGCGCAGAGCCGCCGATCGACCTCGACACCATGCTGAACCTGACGGCCGCGGCGCGCTCGAACGGCAGTCGCTTCGACGGCGTCGACCTGTTCCTGTTCGATCCTCATGTCAGCATCGATTCGACCGACGACGACCTGAAACGACTGGCCGAGAAGATCGCCGGGAAAGGCCTCGTCGTCGGCTCGCTGGTCGCGCCGGTGTGGCCGCCGACCGGTGGCGGTTCGGCGATGGGCAGCAACGACGAGCGGGCCGCGTTCCTGACGCAGGTGCGCAAAGCCTGCGCCATCGCGCGGACGCTGCGCACCCTCGGCATCCGCCGCTACGGCATCGTCCGCATCGACTCGGCGGCGAGCCCGTCGGAGTGGGCCAAGGATCCGGCTGGCAACACGAAGAAGATCGCCGAGACCTTCCGGCAGGCGGCGACGATTGCCGAGGAGTATGGCGAGCGCCTCGCGGCTGAAGGGGAAATCTGTTGGGGCGGTATGCACAGTGTGAAGCGCAACATCGAGCTGCTCGAGATGGTGAATCGGCCGCAGACCGTCGGCTTCCAGGCCGACATGGCGCACACGCTGCTGTTCACCATGGGCTACAACGCGCCGGACGACAGGATTCTTCCCGAGGGCTTCGATTGGTCGGACGGCCAGGCGCTGGATCAAGGATTGCGCCAGATGACCAGAGCGCTGCGGCCGTGGACCATCGACTTCCACGTCGCCCAGAACGACGCCACCGTCAAAGGATCCGGATCGCACGACAAGACCGGGCGCCACTGCCTGCCCAACGACCCCAACGGCAAGCTCGACATCGTCAAGCACGCCGGCTTCTGGCTTCGCGATGACAGCGGTCAGGTAACGCGCAAGTTCGAACACATCTGTTGGGACGGCTGCATGTTCCCCAACGCCGTCATGACTCTGCAGCAAACATGGAACGACGTCCTGAGCGTCATGACGGCCGTGCGCTCCGCGCACGGCTGGGAGTAGAGCAAGGCGCGAGGTGGGAAAGGTGCTAAAGGTGCTAAAGGTCCTCTGGGTGCTAGGGGTGCAGTGCTAACGGTGCTGACGGTGCCGATGTGCTCGTGCTGCGGTGCTCGCGGTGCGGTGCTAGTGCTTCGTGCTGCAGCACCTTTCGCACTGCGCTTTCAGCACGCTTAGCACCCGGCACTGCACGCTGAGCACCCTTAGGACCGTTAGCACCCTCAGCACGACAAGCGTCAGGAAACGCGATGAACAGATTAAACATCGGCCTGGTGGGCTACGGCTTCATGGGCCGTACTCATTCGAACGCCTTTCGGCAGGCCCCGCAGTTCTTCGACCTGCCCTACCGCCCGGTGCTCAAGGCGGTTGCCGCACGCAACGAAGAACGGGTCAAGGCGTTCGCCGACAACTGGGGCTACGAGTCGGTACGAGACCGAGTGGCGGAAGCTGGTCGATCGAAAAGACATCGACGTCATCGACATCGCCAGTCCGAACGATACTCATCGCGAGATTGCGATCGCCGCGGCCAAGGCCGGCAAGATGGTGATGTGCGAGAAGCCGCTCGGCCGGACCGCTGACGAAGCCAAGGCAATGGTGCAGGCGGTCGAGGCCGCGGGCGTACCGAACACCGTCTGGTACAACTATCGACGCGTGCCGGCGGTCACCCTGATCAAGCAGCTGCTCGACGAGGGCAAGTTCGGACGGATCTTTCACTATCGGGCGAAGTTCCTCCAGGACTGGACGATCTCGAAGGAGCTGCCGCAGGGGGGCGAGGGGCTGTGGCGTCTCGATGTCTCGGTGGCCGGCAGCGGCGTCACCGGCGATCTCCTGGCCCACAACATCGACACCGCGCTCTGGCTGAACGGGCCGATCGTCGAAGTGTCGGCGATGACCGAAACGTTCATCAAGGAGCGCAAGCACAACCTGTCCGGAAAGGTCCAGGCTGTCGGCATCGACGATGCGAGTGCGTTTCTATGTCGTTTCGAGAACGGCTCGCTGGCCACGTTCGAGGCCACGCGCTACGCCCGCGGACACAAGGCGCTGTACACGCTCGAGATCAACGGCGAACATGCCTCGGCGTTCTGGGATCTGCACGACCTCCACCGCATTCAGTACTTCGACCATCGCGACGAGGGGAGGGTCCGTGGCTGGCGGAACGTCCACGTGACCGACGGCGATCAGCCATACATGAAGCACTGGTGGGTGCCCGGCCTGCAGATCGGCTACGAGCACACGTTCATCCACCAGTTCGCCGAGTTCGTGGACGCCGCCGCGAAGGGCAAGGCTCTGCCACCGACATTCCGCGATGGTCTCGCGACCGACTACGTCACCGACGCCGTGTTGAAATCGGCCAGGACGAAACAGTGGGAAAAGGTTGAAGAGGAGAGGTAATCGCGTGCGCACAGTATCGAGACCTGCAAGCTTCTTCGTCACCGCAGCAACGCTGGTCACGCTGATCGGCCCATCGACGCTCGCGCAGCAGGCGGCACCAGCCGCGCCCCAGGGTCGCGGCCGGGGGCCGGCGCCCGCCCGTCCCGAGCCGCTGCCCTTCGAGTACCACGAGGGCTTCGACTCGATCTTCGACGGGAAGACGCTGACCGGTTGGGAGGGCGACCCGCGATTCTGGAGCGTCCAGGACGGCGCGATCGTCGGCCAGACCACGCCAGACAAGAAGCTCGAGGAGAACACGTTCATCATCTGGAAGGGTGGCGAACCGGCCGACTTCGAGCTGCGGGTCGAGTACCGCATCAGCGCCACCAACAGTGGCATTCAGATTCGAAGCGTGCAGCTGCCGCAAGGCACGCCGGATCCCCAGGGCCGGCCGGTCACCGGCAAATGGGCGATGAAAGGCTACCAGGCCGACATCGATTTCGCCAACGCCTACACCGGCCAGATCTATGAGGAGCGCGGGCGCGGCTTCCTCGCGATGCGAGGACAGATGACCTACGTTCCACCCGATGGCTCAACCCCCAAAATCATCGGCAGCCTCCAGATCGGCAACGACGACCTGAAAGGGATCATCAAGAACAACGACTGGAACCAGGCGATCGTCATGGCTCGAGGCAACCGCATCATCGAGGTGCTGAACGGCCACGTCACCAGCATCCTGATCGACGACGACACGAAGGGGCGGGCGATGAGCGGCCTGCTCGGCTTCCAGATGCATGTCGGGGATCCGATGAAGGTCGAGTTCAGGAACATCTGGCTCAAGAAGCTGTGACACGCGGCTTGACCACCGACACGGGAATGTCAGACGATTCGAGCCATGGCTTCGAAACCTGATACAGCGGTCAGCGTCGAAACGACGGCGGCAAAGCTCCCCGAGGGAGTGCTCGGCATCGAGGGCCTCACGCCTGACGTACAGGAAGGGTGCACGGTGTTCGTTCATTACAACGGGCCCACCGATCAACTCGGCGGCATGTGCACGGGGATGGCGGTGCTCGATCCCGGCGCCAGCCCGCATCCGCCGCACCGGCACCCCGAGGAAGAGTTCCTGATTGTCGCGTCAGGGACGGGCGAGATCGAATGTGACGGCAAGACGACGCAGGTGGGGCCTGGCGCCATCATGTACTGCGCCGGCAACACGCTGCACGGCATTCTCAACACCGGCAAGGTGCCGATGACCTTTTACTGGTCGAAGTGGAAGGCGAAGGGTCTCTAGGGATCGGAACCGATCACCTCGAACACGTAGCCGTTGATCGGTTCGCGGAAGAAGAAGCGCTCGACCGCAGTCGCGCGAACCGGCTCCATCAGCTCGGCGCCCTCGTTCGCCAGCCGTCGCTTGAGGCCGGCGAGTTGCGCCTTCGAGTACCAGACCGCAACGTGGCGGCCGAACTCTCCTTCGAACGGCGACACCTGAAACCCCGCGACGAAGAAGACGTGCATGTCGTGCCCGGGACCAAGCTCCAGCCACACGACCTCCACGGGTGAGTTGCTCGGAACCGGCCGCCGCCGATAGAGCAGCGTCCGTTCGAAGAACGTCGCGGTTTCCTCGACCGAGCGCGTCGGCAGCGTCACGTGCGCAAACGGCATGAGAAATTCCTGCCCGACTCAGTTGAGCTTCTTGACCCACATGTTCCGCACCGACACCTTCGTCGTCGCCTCGATCTCGATGCCGAAGAGCCCGGGCTGATTGTTGGAGGACGCCGGGTCGTCGTCCACCATCACCGCCATCAGCTGGCCGTTCACGATGTGGAGGAACGTGCCGCCGCGAGCGATGACCACGTACTGGTTCCAGTCGTTCATTTTGACACTGTTGCCGAGCGCATTGCGATCGCCGATCGTTCCCATCAGCTTCTTGCTCTTCGCGCCGAAGCCCTCGACAACCTGGCCACGCCACGCGAGGATGCGCATCGGGGTGTTCTCTGAATAGAACTGCCCGGTGTAGATGCGGCTCGGCCAGAAGTCGGCCTGCGGACCCGTCATCATCCAATCGAGATTCACGGGTCCGACGTTCGCGGTCACGGCGGGCGGGATCGGCACGAGCCACGGAATGCCTGTCCTGCTCCGGTATTGAAGGCCGCTCCCTCCGTCGCCTTCGACCTTGATCTCGAACTTCAGCGTGAAGTCCTTTGCTTCGAGATTGCGATAGACGATGTAGCTGTTGCCGCTGGGATTGGCCGGCGTCGATTCGCCGACGATGGCGCCGTCCTCGACCCGCCAGAACTTCGGATTGCCGTCCCATCCCTTCAGACTGATGCCGTCGAAGAGCGAGACGTACCCGTCGTGGTCGTTGAAATCGAACGGAGCGGGCTCAGTGAATGCGAGACGGCCGGCCGGCTTCGCCTGCGGCGAGGCCGGTTGCGGCGCGGCGGATTGCGGGGCCGCCCCTGTATTGAACTGAAGGACGGCCCCGATCCCGAGGCCGATGGCCATGCCGATCACGGCATGCGAGAAACGTGATTGCGGCACGGACGTCGGCTCCTGAAGGTCACCAGATGAATCGCAAACCGAACTGCATGTTCCGACCGTCGTCGGCCGTCGTGATCGTGCCGACGGTGCGGTTGGAGATGTTCAAGTCGGGCGTGCCGAAGTTCGCGTGGTTGAAGAGGTTGAACACCTCCCACCGGAATTCGACCCGCGCCTTGTCGATCGGGAAGCGCTTGATGAGCGAGAAGTCGACGCGCTCATAGCCCGGTCCGCGCACGGTGTTGCGTCCAGCGGTACCCTGCGTGCCGTTGGCCGGCACGAGGTAGGCCGTCGGATCGAACCACTGGGTTACCGTGCCGTTGCTGATGTTGCCCGCGTCGCCGTCGCGGCCCGACGCGAAGTTCACGCGCTGCGGAATGAACGATCCGCACTGGCACACGTTGGTGGACGTCACGGAGTACGGGAAGCCCGACGACAGCCGGATGACGCCGAAGACCTGCCACCCGCCGAGCACGTACGCCGCCGCGCCGCCGTCCGAGAGCCACGGCTTGCCGGACCCGAACGGCAACTCGTATCCGCCGCTGATCGCCGCGCGGTGCCGCTGATCGTAGCGCGCGGGTCCTTCATCGGCGTTGAGGTTCCAGGCAAACGCGGTGTCGTTCGCCTCGATCTCGCCCGAGCCATTGTCCCGGCTCGTCGAGAGCTGGTAGTTGCCGAGCAGGTTCCAGCCGTTGGAATAGCGCTTCTCCGCCCTGAACGACAGGCCCTGGAAGCGCGCCCAGCCCGCATCGGACGAGTAGAGGATAGCGGACTGGAATGCCGGATACGGCACGCGGGTCACGATCGGCGTCGTCCCGGGCTGCGCCTGGTTGATGTTGAAGCGCTTGTGCTCGTTGTAGCTGCGGCTGCCGGTGTAGGCCACTTCGAAGAGGTAGTTGCCGCTCAGCGATCGCTGCACGTTGGCATTCCACTGCACCGTGTAGGCGCTGCGGTTGCTGGGATCCATCGAGAACGGCGCGGGGAACTGCGGGATGTGCGCCAGGTCCGGGAACAGCTTGTCGGCGTTGAAGCTGAGATCCGTCGCGGTCGGCTGGAGCGAATACTGCCCGTAGTACGGCGGCACCAGACGCGAGAACTGGAGCTCGTTGAGATTCAGGTTGTCGTAGTAGACGCCGAATCCCGATCGCATGACCGTCCGGTCGTTCAGGTTGTAGACGACGCCGACGCGCGGACCCCAGTTGTTCAGGTCCTTCTTCAGGATGCCGGCCGGGAAATAATTGTCCTGATTGATGATCAGCGGAAGCAGCTGCGCGGGGATCTGATCGGGCAGCTTGTGGTAGCCGATCTTCCCCTGCGCCGCGTCGAAGGATCCCTCGATGCCGTTGGTCTCGGCCCACGGTCCGAGATATTCCCAGCGGATGCCCATCTGCAAGGTCAGCGAGCGGCTGATCTGCCAGTTGTCGTCGAGGAACGGCGCGAAGGTCGGCGACGTGTAGGTCGAGCGCGAGCTGCCGAATGCGCCAGTGCAGGTCGAGCAGTACCCGAGCAGAAAGTCTGCGACCGGATTGCCCGTGTACTGACCGTTGAACGTGAAGCCGCCGCGCGGGGGCACTTCGGTGAGGTGCTCGAAGTGACGGAACTGCGCCTGGATGCCGAAGCGGGTGTTGTGACGGCCCTTGACCCAGCTCGTCGCGTTCGAGATGCTGAACATCTTCTCGGTCGCGCCCTGCGTGATGCCGCCTTCGCCGTTGCCGCTGAAGCCGGTCATCGTGAAGCCCGGACGGCCGTAATCGATCGGGTCGGTGCCGCCGGCGAGGTTCTGCAGCCCGATGTCGCCGACCCAATTGCGGCCGTCCTGGCTGATCGGCGCGTTCAAGTGGTAGGCGTAGTTGTAGCCGAAACGCGTCTCGTTGACGATCGCCGGCGACACGACCCACGTCTCGCCGACGGCAAAGTTGCGCCCGGTCTGCGGGAAGTTGGTATAGCTGAAGAGCGACGGGTTCAGCTGACTCCCTTTGTAGTAGAGGAACCGTTCGAACAGCGTGTGCTTCTGGCTGATCACCTGATCGAGCCGGACGTCCGCAGTATCCGCGTCGTCGTCGAACGCCTTGATGGCTCTGAAATTGTTCGCGCCGGCAGCGTTCGGATCGGGGACCGTCGGCCTGAGAGTCTTCGCGAAGGTCGAGAAGCGCCCCGACGGGATGATGTTGCCGGGAAACGGCAGGCCCGTGACCGGATCCTTGATGGCGGTGGAGAGGCTCGAGAAATCGCCGTTCAGGAGCGCCGGGCTGGGCACGCTGCCGAGCAGCGTGCGGTCGGCTGACGTGCGCAAACCCTCGTATCCGCCGAAGGCAAAGAACTTGTTCTTGATCACCGGGCCGCCGAGCGTGAAGCCGGCCTGGGTCTTGTCGCCCGGCTTCTGTCCGAAGAAGTTGGCCGAGTTGAAGCTGTCGTCGCGCCGGTAGCTGTAGGCGGAGCCGGAGATGCTGTTGCTGCCCGACTTGGTCACCATCGAGACGACGGACTGTCCCTGCCCGTACTCGGTGGTGAAGGAGTTGCGGAGGATCGCGACTTCCTGAACCGCATCGAGCGGCGGGTTGAGCGACAGGTTGTTGAAGCGGAGCGAACGCACGTAGACGCCGTCGATTGCGTAGTTGGTTGAGCTGTCGCGGCCGCCCTCCACCGTGACGTACTGGCTGCGGCTGCTGCCGGCAGCGCCGAACTGCGTGCCGCGATTGAACGCCTGGGGCGTGACGCCGGCCGAGAGCGACGCAAACGCCAGCGGGTTGCGCCCGACAACTGGAAGGCTTTCGATCTGTTTCTCACTGATGGTCTGCGACACCGACGCATTGGTGCGCTGCAGGAGCGGCGACTCCGCCTGGACGCTGACGGTCTCCGCCAGACTGGCCACGCCCAGCGTCAGCGTCGGCCGCGCGACTTCACCGTTCCTGAGAACCAGGTCGTTCAGCTCCGCGGTCTGGAAACCACTGAGCTCGATCTTGAGTGAATAGGTGGCCGGGGGAAGGTTGGGCACCGAGAATCGACCCTCGGAGTCCGACTGGGTGACCCGCTGTGCGTTGGTTGCGAGATTCGTGACAGTGATCGTGGCTCCGGGCACGCCGGCCTTGCTGGTGTCGAGTACCTGACCAGTGATGCCGGAAGACGCCGTTTCCTGTGCGCGGGCGCAGACGCAGATCGCGAGCAGCGCCACGACGCAGAGGGCGACACGCTTCAACATGGTGAAGACCTCCCTTACAGCGCTCCGGACCGCGGACGACACTGCACACGAGGATCCCTCAAGATCCGCTGTCGCCGGGCGGGTGGACCGCCGCTACTAGCGGCGTAGTTAGAAACATCGGGGAGACGGAAGCAACGACTTTCTGCCACCGTTCGTGTGTTTCGCATTACGAAACGGCAAACGCGGCCGCGTCGAACGTCGGGTCGGACGGAATCTCGGCGGGAGGAATCGAGCTCGTGCCATTTTTTCTCTCGCGCGGGATTTCGAGGGGCGAACGGCTGGGAACGATTCGATTCGTGGCGCGAAACGCCGAGAATCAGAAGCAGACGAGCCGATCGCGGCGCTCGTCGATCTTCTTGAAGTCGATGCCTGGAACTTTCTTCAGGTCGTCGAGCGTCTTGCAGCCGCCCTTCTTGCCCCGGTAGTCGATCCACGCCGCGGCTTCCTTGCGCAGCATCGCCGCGACGCTCTCCAGATCCACGGCGGTCGCGCTGTTCATGTTGAGCGGCTTCGGGGCGTCCCCCTTGAAGTTCGAGGACAGGTAGTCGAGCACCTTCTCGAGGTCTTCGTCGCTGCCCTTCGCGCCGAGCGAGATCATCTTCGCGATGAGATCCTGCCACCCGTCGCGCGTCAGACGCACCGACGCTGCCCGCAGCGGCTCGTGACACACGCCGCAGACCTTGACCGTCTCCGCCTTGCCGGGACCTTCAGGAAGCTGTCCCTGGGCGAAGGCTGTCGCGCCACCAGAGAAAAGAAGAGCGATCATCAGAACGGTGCGGTGCATCCCTCTTCCTTTACTTCTTTGTCTTCACCTTCCGTCATCGGTTATCCGCCATCTGTCATCCGTCATCCGTCATCCCGGTAGACGCTCAGTGCTCCATCGGAATCCCAAAGACGTATAGCTGGTTGTTGTACGTCACCAGATAGACCTGCCCGCTGCCGGCGGACAGCCCCGCCCGCGCGAACGACGTAATCGTCTTGCCGCTGTTCCACAGCTCCTTACCGGTGAGCCCGTCGAGCACGTAGAGCACGGCGGGAAGCGAGCGCAGCGCGCGCTGCGCTGCGGTCGGATGGCCGGACGCCGGACGATACTCGCCGCTCGACGCGGCGATGACGAGACCGTTGACGACCATCGGTCCCAACGGCGACGTGAGATCGCGCGACGCCCACGCGGGCGCGAGCGTCATCTTGCCGCCCTGATCGGCCAGCTTGAACGCGACGATCGCGCCGTTGGGCGCGAGACCGTTCGCCGTGAACTTCGCGGAGGGCGGCGTGGCGCCGACGGCGGGCGCGAGAATCCAGCGCGTCCCGTCGCTGTCCCACGTCGCCAGCGCCCCGCCGGCGCCGGCGGCCGTGTACTTCGGCGTAACGAACAGCGCCGTCTTGTGATCGCCGCCACCGACGGACTTGCCGTCGAGCAGGTACAGTTTCCCGTCGTTGCCGGCGGCCGCGACGTAGTCGCGGTCCTTGTCGTGAATGACGATCGGCGACGTGTTGAAGTCGGCGCCCGGCGCGCTGAACCAATCTTTCACGCGGAGCGTATGGCCGTCGAGGACGACCACGGCGTCGGCGTCGGGCGCGTCGCCTGACATGGCGCCGGCTGTCGATCGCGCGGGCTTCGCGCCCAGCGAGACGTAGACGTCACCCTGTGTGCCGAGCGCGACGCCGCTCGTGCCCGCCACGCTCGCGCCGCCCGTCTTCCAGACAACCGGCTTCTTTTCAGTGGCAGTCAGATCGATGGCCCACACCGCATTGGGCGCCGCGCCGCAGTCATTCGACGTCGTCGTGTAGACGGTGCCGTCGATCCAGATCAGCGATGAAGGCCGCGCGCTCGCCGGCAGGAACGCCACCGGCGGCTCCTGGTCCGCACCGTTGCTCGCGGCAAGGGTATGGAGCATGCCGTCGGTCGCCAGCGCGTAGACGGGATCGACGCCGCCGAACGGCACCGCCGCCACCCGCTCGCCGCCCCCCTGACGTCCGGGCGGCGGTGCCGCGCCACGAGATGGCTGCATCTGGCTCAGAACTGTCGCGCCCTTGCCGGGCTCACCGACCGCGCTGCCCGTACGAACGCCTCGGCCGCCGCCGCCACCGCCACCACCGAACGTTGACGGCGCGAGCGTCGTGCGCCGTGTCGGTGTCGCGATGAGGCCTCCCGGGCAGTCCCAGGACGGCGCCGGCGGCCCGCCGGTGTTGGCGGAGTAGTTGAGCACGCTCGTCCAGTACGGCCGGCCGAGATCCGTGTCGATCGCGAAGACGCGATCGTCGCTGCCGCCGATGAACGCCAGCGCCTTGAAACCGCGAAATCCAATCAGGCGATCGAGGAGGATTGGCTGCGTGAGCGAGTTCAGCTGCCGCGCGTCGTTGTCGAACTTCGCCTTCCAGAGGAATTGAAACTCCCCCTTCTGGACCGCCGGCTTCGTCAGCCGCGCGTCGCTCCGGATCCACGCCGTCCGCTGCGCGTCGTAGCCGCTCGTCGTCCACTCACCGCTGCCGCGTCCCTGCGCCAGGACCGCCGCCGACGCGAGCGCCGACATGCAACCGACCACTCGGATGATGCTCGTCATGTCGCTCCCCGTCTACTTGGTGCTGGCCTGGTTTCGGTCGACACCGAACGCGTAAAGCTTGCCGTCGTAGGTGCCGATGTAGACGCGGCCGTTCGCCACCGACAGGCTCGTGAAGTGGTTGAACGACGTGATCTGATCGCCGCTCGACCAGAGCTCCTCGCCCGTCCTGGCGTCGAGCGCGTAGAGCGTCGCGTGCGTCGAGTGTCTGGCGCGATTCTCGGACGTGTTGTAGGCGAGGCCGATGTCGGGCGTCGCCTGGGTGGCGTCCTCGCCGCTGCCGTAGCCGAACACCACCCCGTTGGCGATCACGCAAGGGTCGCCGAGGTGCATGTTGCGCGAGAGCCACGCCGGCGAGAGTTGCAGCTTGCCGGCTTTGTCCTCGAGCTTGAACGCCGCGATCGCGCCCTGCGCGACCTCGCCATGCTCGATCGGCGCGCTGAACTTCGAGTGCTTGGGTCCCCAGAACGGCATCAGCACCCAGCGCGTGCCGTTTGATTCCTCCCAGGTCGAGAGGGCGCCCCACACGCCAGCCGAGGCGAACTGCACTTCCTCGTTGCACACCAGCGGCGTGCGATAGACGGGCGTCCGGTGATCCTCGCCGCCCATGGCAGCGGTGTCGAGCAGCCAGATGCGGCACTCCTTGCTCGACTGGACCGTGTACTCCTTGCCCTTGTACTCGAACACGGGTCCGGTCGTGTTCATGTCGAGGTCGCGCTTGCGCAGCCAGGCGGCATTCGACGGCGCGAACCAGTCCGTCATCTCGAGCGCTTTCGTCGTCGGGCTCTGCTTCACTGCGACGATCGCCTGGCCGAAGATTTGTTCCTCGGGCAGGTAATCGCCGTCGCCGCTGCCCGCGTAGACCGCGCCGTCCTTGCCGATCGACGGACCGAGCCGCGGCCACAGGCCGCCGCTTCCCGGATTGAAGCTGCCGACCTTCTTCGTCTCCAGGTCGTACGCGTAGAACTGATTCGGATTCCCGCCGCACCCCTGCGCTGTCGTCGTATAGAGCACATTCTTGTACAGGTTCAGACCGTACGGCTTGCCGTTCGCGGGAAGGAACGGTTCGGGCGGCGCGAGATCCTGGCCGGTGGCGGCGTCGAGCTGGCGCAGCCGGCCGTCCCACGAGATCGCGTAGACCGTGTACTTGCCGGGCGTTCCCGTCGGCCCGACCACCGGCGTGGCCGTCAGCCCGCCCGGACAGAGCGGGTACGGCCCACGGCCGTCGCCGGATTCCTTGTACGTGCTGTCGAAGTGCCGCTTCCAGATCTGCGTGCCCTTCTCGAGGTCGATGCCGTAGATGTTGTCGGAGACGCCGGCCACGACGCCGATCTCGCGCGCTCCGGCCGACGTCTGCACGTCGGAAACGATGAGCGGCGGGAAGAGGTTGTGGAGCTGCCGCGCCTGATTATCGAGCTGCAGCGTCCACACCAGCTTCATGTTCTTCGCGCTGGACGGTGTGATGAACGTCTCGTTGCGCTGCCACGACGTCCGCTGCGGGTCGGCGCCATCGGTCAGCCAGTTCGCTTTTCGCTGCGCCTGACCCTGCGCGCGCGGCGCGCTGGTCCAGACCACCGCGGCACATAGCGCCATTGCCGCGCCGATCGATCTACGGATCACAGATGGCCTCCTCCCCAAGCGGACTACGGCTCGCGCTACATCTCTCCGGCGGGGATCGGACGATCCGTCGCCAGCTGGATCGCGCGATAGCCGCCGCGCGCCCTGAAATACATGAACAGGCCGCCAAAGATGACGGTGAGGAAAATGCAGACCACGGCCACCACCTGCAAGGCGGCCCCTGGACCGTACTGATCGATCCGCGATCCCATGATCGGCAGCGCCACCGCGACCGACAGCATCCCGGTGCCACCCATCAACGAGATCAGCAGCGCCCCGCCGCGCGGGAACTGTTCCGCCGTCACGCCGATCATCGTCGGCCAGAAGTAGGTCTTGCCGACTCCGAAGAGGGTCGCCGCGGCAAACGCCACCACCGCGCTCGTGCCCGGCTTCAGGCCGCCGAGCCAGTAGAGGCCGAGGCCGGTCAGGATGGCGCAGATGAAGAGCGTGCCGATCGGATTCTTGTGCGCGATGCCGCTGCCGAAGGTCCGCAGCAGGAACATCAGGCCGGCGGTGTAGACGAGGAACAGGACGCCCTGCAGCTGCGGCACCAGGTCGCCCATCACCTTCGGGAACCACTGATCGGGACCGAGCTCCGCCGCCGCCGTCATCCACATGCAGACGAACAGCAGCAGGAAGAGCGGCTTGGCCGCCTCGCGCCACATGTCACCGGTGGAGACGTTCGACTGGACGCGCTCGGTCTGCGGATAGTCCAGCGAGAACGCCATGAAGAGGTAGACGGCCGCCGGAATGAGGATCGTGACCAGCTTCAGCTGCCAGCTCGCGCCGAAACCGCTCATCGCGACGGCGAGAAGACCGCCGATCACCTGCCCGCCCGGCCACCAGGCGTGCAGCATGTTGAGCCGTTTGGTCTTCTGATCGCTGTAGATCGTCGCGACCAGCGGATTGATCACCCCCTCGACCAGCCCCTGCGAGAGACCCATGACGAAGAATCCCGCGTAGAGCAGCGTGGTGCCGGTCTCCGAGAAGATCGACGCGACCGGCGCCGTCGGATGCGGCGCGACCAGAACCAGGCCGACCCCCAGGAAATAGCCGATGGCCGAGAGCACGTGCAGCGCTCTCATCCCGACCATGTCGACGAGCGCGCCGCTGATGAAGATCGAAATCGTGAAGGCCCAGAACGCCGGGCTGAAGATCAGACCCATCTGCTCGTTGGTAATCTGGAACGCGCTGCTCATCGGCCCGGCCACGTCCCCGCGAATCGCGAACACCATCGAGGTGGTCACCAGCGACACGCAGCTAGCGACGAAGAGTCTCTGTTTCTGCATCTGATCCTCCGGCGGGGTGTGAACGGCGCTGGGGGAGGCCCCGCGGCCGCCCGTGTGAGAGACTTTCTATCAGAAACAGTGCTCTTTTGCCCGCGCCCCGAAGCGGGGGCTTGAGTCCCCCGTGCTTCTCCCACCGGTCCGGTGTTCAGCGCCGGCGCCCGCTGGCCCGTGCGACGTCGGCGGCTGTCCTCTCAGCGGGACAGCCCGAAACAATACAACGTCCCATCATAGGTCCCCAGGTAGACGCGGCCGTTGACGACGGTGATGCCGGAGAAGTGATTCCACTGGTGCATCTGGTCGCCACTCGACCAGATTTCCTTGCCGGTCTGCGCGTCGAGCGCGTAGATCGTGGCGCGTTCACCCTTCGAGGCGCGAATAGTCGAGTCGAACTGCAGCCCGACATCGGGCCACGCCTGCTTGGTCTCTTCGCCGCTGCCATAGCCGAAGACCATCCCGTTGACGATCACGACCGGCTCGCCGCGCTTCATGTCGCGCGAGAGCCAGGCCGGGGCGAACTGGAGCGTGCCACCCTTGTCCTCGAGCTTGAACGCCGCGACGCCTCCCTCCTTCGTCACCGGCGTATTGGTGATGGGAAACTTGAAATGCGAGTGCGCCGGACCCCAGAAGGGGGCGTACACCCACCGCGTCCCTGCGGCATCCTCCCAGGTGGACAGGGCGCCCCAGCTCCCGGCGTCCTGAAAATCGACCTCCTCATTGCAAAAGAGCTCGGTCTTGTAGAGCGGCGTCTGATGATCGGCGCCACCGAGTGATGTCGGGTCGAGCAGGTAGAGGCGGCATTCCTTGCCCGACGCCGCCATCAACTCGCGGCCTTTGTAAGTGAAGATGGTCGGCGTGTTGTTTGGATCGAGGTCGCGCTTGCGCAGCCAGTCCCAGTTGCTTGGCGTGTAGTAGTCCTTGAGCTGCAGCGTCGCCTTGACGACGTGCACGCCGATCACGCTGTTGCCGTACCGGGGCGGATCGCTTGTCGGGTCGTATACGCCGTCCCCCGTCGTCGAGAACGCGACGCCCGTCGAATCGACGACGGCGCCACGTCGGCCCCAGGCGCCGCCGCTTCCGGCGTTGAACGTCATGACATGGTGTTTCGGATCGTCGAGGTCGACGGCGGCGATCGAGATTCCAAGGTAGGTATCCGCCATCCACAGCGTTCGGCCGACGAGGTTCAGTGCCCATCCCTTGCCGCCGAAGAACATGTACGGAGGCTCGAGCTCGGTCCCGTCGGCGGCGTTGAGGATGTGCAGCATGCCGTCGCCGCTGACGAAGTACACCGCGCGGCGACCCTGGGCGTCAGGCGGCCCGATGACCGGCGTATCGCTGCTGCCGCCCGGACGGAGAAAGCCCAGATGACGAGCATTCGACGACGCCGTTTGCGGCGCGGCCGGCTGTCCATCGGGCGACGCGTAATCCCAGTGCTTCTTCCACAGAATCTTTCCGGCCTCGACGTCGAAGGCGTAGAGATTGTCAGAGATGCCGTTGACGAACCCGACCTGCTTCGGGCCGCCGGCCGTGGCGAGCTGTCCCACGACTAACACTGGCATCAGCGCGTGCAACGCGCGCGGCTCGTTGCCGGTCTCGATCTTCCAGAGCAGCTTCAGATCCTTGACGTTGTCTTTCGTCAGGATCTTTTCGCTCTTGTTCCACCCGGTCCGCTGGTTGTCGCCGCCGTCGGTCAGCCAGTCGGTCAGCATCGCGGCGCCGTTGCCCTGCGCATCCGGGTGCGCGGCCTGGACGGCGAGCCCTGGCAGACGGGTTACCGACCACGCGGCGATGCCACACAGGGTCACCGCAACAGACCAGGTCCCGACGGTTCTCATGATTCGCTTCTCGGGGACTCTCATATCGACTCCGGGCATGCGTCAGCGCTCCGTCGGCATACCAAACGCGTACAGTGTTCCGTCGGGCGTCACCACATAGACCTGGCTGTCGCCTCCGGATGGAGCAACTCCACGAACGCTCGAGGTGATGCTCCCGCCGCTCGTCCACAGCTCCTTGCCGCTGGCACCGTCGAACGCATACAAGACAGCGGGTGTCGGTCCCTGACTGCGACCCGAGGCGAGCGCGAAGACCACGTTGTTCACGATTAACGGCGTCAGGGGCGAGACCAGGTTGCGGGACACCCACGCCGGGCTCAATGTCGGCTTGCCGTTTTCGTTGGCAAGCTTCAAGGCGACGACACCGCCGTCTGACCCCGGAGATCCCGCCACGGCACTGGATTGGATCGGTCCTTTGATTGCAGCGGCGATCAAGGTGGCACCGCCGTCATCCCAACTCGCCATCCCGATGATTTGACCGCTCGCGCCGGCAATCGCCACGCTGCTGCTCACGAGCGCACCCCCCTCGTCGAGGAGATAGACCTTGCCATCTTTGGCGGCAGCCGCCACGAGCGTTTTTCCCCCCGAGACGACGACAATCGGCGACGAGGTGAACGGCGCCGGCGAGGAGGGCGAGAAGGACGATTTCGCAGTGAGGGTCTTCGGGTCCAGCGCCACGATTGAATTCGCCGATCCCGACTGAGCTGAGTCCCCGGCGCCTGTTGCCAGGTAGATGGTACCGTCCGGCGCGAACGCCGGGCCGTCGCCCGCGATCGACGCTTTCGCCTGCCAGCTGCTCACCTTGTTCGCGTCTTGCGCCAACTCGATCGCCCACAACGCGTTCGGGGAACCACCGCAGCCATCGGTCGTCGCCGCGTAGAGAACCGTGTCGATCAGGATCGAGCCGACAGCCTTGGCGTTCGGCGGCAGAAACGCGATTGGCGGAACCATGTCCGTCCCATCCTGCGGGTTGAGCGCATGCAGCTTCCCGTCGCTGGCGATCGCGTACACGTTAGCTGTTGCCGCCTCGAGCACCGACGCCTCCGAGTACGGCATTGGCGCCGGGCCCGGACCCTGGCATCGGCGGATTCGCGGGTGCCGCAGGTGCCCCGCCCCTCCCGCCTCCTGGCGCCCCGCGGCCGCCTCGGCCGCCACCAGCCTGGGTCAGTGATGTGGCGCGCGTGATGGTGGTCAAGACCTCCGGGGCAGGCCGCCGATCCGCCTGACCTGGTTCGAGCGGCGTCGAGATGGCGGCTCCAGAAGAGACGCGACAAGTCGTAGTCGACGGCATACACGTTGTCGTGGTCACCTCCAACGAACGCCAGCGCCTTGAAGCCTTTGAACGAGATGATGTTGGGCAGCAGCACCGGCTGCGTGAGCGCATCGGCCGGCATCGATGGCATCTTCAGCGAATGCTTCCACAGCAGCTTGAAATCCTTCGCGACGCTTTGGGCGTTGATCTTGGGATCGTTCCTGACCGACGCCGTGCGCTGCGCATCGCCGCCAACCGTCGTCCACGTGGCGCCGCCGCGTCCCTGCGCCCACGCCGTGGCAGGGCTCAGCGCCACGCCGACGCTCGTAGCCAGCGCGAGCACTTGAAGAAGTTGGCATGGACGCATCGAGGCACGGACACTCCCGGACCGTTTCATATCGCGCATTGTAGGAGACGCGCGGGCCTGTGGCGAGCGTTTGGCAGTGCGAAACTTTCGGCGAAGCCTCACAGGCCGCCGGCGGCGAAGGCCGCCTGAGCCGCACGCCGGCAGCCTGAGGGTTTCGCATCGCGAATCGCCGCGCAACACGAGCGATACCGCGTCGAGCTCCTGCGCTGCCAACGCCGCCGTCACCTCAACCGTCCGCTGCGGCTGGGAAATCTCCGACCGGCACCTGACGCGTTGCCATTCCACATCCGATGCGACTAAGCTTTTTTGAGCGATGAATGGTCAACGATTGAGGTCCTCGGTCTGCGCAGCGCGTGATCGCGTCGATCGCGATAGCGGCCGTAGTGGCGCTCACGACGACGGCGACCCATGCGTCCAGCGCCGGCCTGCAGGATCCGGCCACGGACAAGGGAGCGGACGCGTTCACGGCCGTCTGCTCGAAGTGTCATCCGGCCGACCGAATCGTCGCGACGCGGCGGACGCGGACGCAGTGGGAAGAGATCCTCGAGAAGATGACCAAGCTGGGAGCGCAGATCACCGACGACAACTACGAGACCCTGATCGACTACCTGTTGCGGCACCACGGAAAGATCAACGTGAACCGCGGCGCCTCCAAGGATCTCGCCCTCGTCGCCAACCTCAAGCCAGCCGACGCCGACGCCATCGTCAAATACCGTACCGACCACGGCGACTTCGCCGATTTCGACGCGCTCGCGAAAGTGCCCGGGATCGACGTCAAGGCGCTCGAAGAGCATCGCGCCGCGCTCGATTTCTAGAGCGGATCACCGTCCCCGCGACGTCGGTCTGCCTGGTGTGCGGCGGCCTCGGGTTAATTGCCTCGCGCCAGCAGGCACAGTATCGTCTAGGTATGTTGCGACCTGCTCCCGATGTTCGAATCGCCGCCATCATCTGCGCCGCGACGCTGGCCGGCGCCTGCGGTGGCTCGTCCTCGACGCCGGCCTCGACGGCCACGTCGGCGCCAGCGGAGTCCCCTTCGGCGACGCACATCTATGTCTCGGACGAGACCGGTGGCAATGTCGTTGTCGTCGATCCCGAGACCGGGCGGGTCGTCGAAAAGATCGCGGTCGGGAAGCGTCCCCGCGGCATCAAGCTCTCTGCCGACGGACGGCAGCTCTACGTCGCGCTGTCGGGATCGCCGATCGGCGGCCCCGGCGTCGACGAATCCAAGCTGCCCCCCGCGGATCGATCCGCCGACGGGATCGGCGTGGTCGACCTCACGACCCGGACGCTGGTGCGAAAGTTCACGAGCGGCCAGGATCCGGAGTCCTTTGCGATCTCGCCGGACGGCAAGACTCTGTTCGTCTCGAACGAGGATGCGTCCGAGATGTCGGTCCTCGATCTCGCGACCGGCAACGTCACCCATCGGGTCAAGGTTGGGGAAGAGCCGGAAGGGGTGACCGTTCGCCCCGACGGGCGCGAGGTCTACGTCACGAGCGAAGGGGATAACGCGGTCTTCGCGATCGACACCACGAGTTTCGCCGTCGTCGCCAAGATAGACACCGCCGCGCGTCCGCGTGCGGTAGCCTTCACGCCGGATGGCACGACCGCGTTCGTCACCAACGAGAACGGCGGCGCGATCACCGTCGTCGATACCGCCAAGCACACCGTGACCTCAACCATCAAGCTCACTCCCCCGCCGGGCGCCACCGTTCCGCCGCGACCGATGGGGACGGCGCTCTCGAAGGACGCGAGCCAGCTGTTCGTCTCGCTGGGTCGAGCGAAGTCTGTCGTGGTCATCGACGTGGCGACCCGCCAGGTGGTGCGGACGATGGACGATGTGGGGGCACGGCCGTGGGGTGTGGGCGTGAGCCGGGACGGCACGAAGCTGTATACGGCGAACGGGCCGTCCGCCGATGTGTCGGTCGTAGACATCGCGTCCGGAAAAGTCGAAAAGAAGATCGCGGTCGGCGGCAGCCCATGGGGCATCGCCGTGGCGCCGTAAGACTACGTCGGACGCGAGAGAGCCTCCGGGATCTGCCTGGCCGGCTGCAGCGTCGCCCAATACGTCACCTTCGAGGTGCCGCGAGCCGGCAACCAGCGGAAGGTTCGCTCGCCGAAGAGTTGTCCCCGGTTCACCATGTCACGGCGTGATTCGGGGAAGGGCGAAACGCCGAACTCGACGGCCCGCGTGAGCGTTCGACCGTTCCAGGGAGACTGCGTTCGGCTGTTGTTCTCCTCCCAAATCCCAGCCCAGGGAAAGTCCGCACGTCGCCAGACGTGACCGAAGGCAAGGTTGGTTCCCGGCGAAAACGCGACGAAGTATGCCTCCTCGATCGCCGGATCGAGCAGCTGCGCGGTGTAGGCGCTGGATGTAGTCGCGCCGTTGCAGGTCCGGAGGTCTCGCGTGCCGCCAACCTTCAAGGGAGCGAGCGGCCACGCGAATTCAGCACCGGACTCGAGGTAGTCCCCCGGACCGAACGTCCCTTCGTAGACCTTGGATCGCGTCGCCGGGAGTCGGAACTCGGTGCGACCGCGTTCCAGGAAGGGCGGCCCCATGGTGACGTGCTGAGTCCAGCCAATCGGTCGATCGATGGCGGCAAGGTTCTCGACGGATTCCGTGACACGAAGCCAACGTCCCTGGAGTTCGACCTGGCGTTGCACGACCATCTGCGCGAGCGGGCACGTCGCGGTCAAGATCGCCGCCCTGCTGGAGCCTTCGATCCGATAGCGGGCAACGGAGGCTTCGCCATGGGCGGTGAGCCCGGCGGCCGCTTCGGCGTCCGAGGGACCGCCGAAAATATCGAGACACAGGTTGTGACCCATGATTCCCGCCAGCAGCCGTGCGTCCGCGCCGGAGCCGTAGAGCGCCTCGTGCTTGGCGTCGAACGCGGACGGCTCAATCGATGGCCATGGTGGCTGCCACAGAGGGTTGACGCCGGACGCCTGGTCGACGATCGCCGCGATGTGGCCGCCTTCTTCGAGCAACGCCACGTGCAAGAGATCGTTCTCGAGCATCCATGCCCGGCGACCCTGATAGACGGTGATTGACACGACGCCAGCGATTGTAGCCGTTTGCCCGCGGCCGCCGGTTGTGCCAATAATGGCGCGTTCCGAGGAGCGATCGATGAACGCCCAGCAACGGGGCCAGGTGATCGAACGGATCACCCGGCAGCGGGCCCACCGCGTCGCTCCCGCGGTGTCGCCGTACGCATGAGCGGGGTCGAGGGTCGAAGGCCGATCGACTAGAATGACCAGATGCCTTTGTTCGAATATGAATGCCGTGGCTGCGGCCGGCAGTTCGAAGCGTTCGTCACGGCCGAACGCGTGCCGGTGTGCCCGGCCTGCGAGGGGGACGACCTGACCAAGTTGTTGTCGAGCCCGGGAATGGTCGGTACCGCCGGCCGGACCGAGAGCGAGGCAATCCCTGCGTGTCGCGCACAAGGTGGACGGTGCGCGTGTTCGCCCAATACCTACAACTGAAACACCGCCAGATCGTCATCTTGCCTGACCGTCGTTCAAGATGACGGCCGGCAGAATGAGAGGATGATCATGGCTACCCCGATCGAAGCGCGTGGCTACGCGCGGCCCGACGTGCTCGTGTCGACCGACTGGGTCGAACAGCACCTGAACGATCCCAAGGTCCGCATCATCGAGTCGAACGAGGACACGCTGCTCTACTCCTCCGGCCATGTTCCCGGAGCGGTACACGTCGACTGGACCTCCGATCTCAACGACCAGATCCGCCGCGACTACATCACCCGTGAGGGCTTCGAGGCCCTCATGTCGCGCATCGGCGCCACGCCCGAGACCACCGTCGTCTTCTACGGCGACAAGAACAACTGGTGGGCCTGCTATGCCTTCTGGGTGTTCCAGCTGTTCGGCCATACCAACGCCAGGGTCATGGACGGCGGTCGGCTGAAATGGGAGAAGGAAAAAAAGACCACCTCCCGCGATGTGCCCGAGTATCCGCGGGCGACCTACAAAGCAAAGGAACGAGACGATCGCCCGCACCGTGCGTATCGCGACGAGGTCATGGCCCACATGAAGAAGCACGGCCAGCTCGTTGACGTCCGGAGTCCCGAGGAATACGCCGGCACCAGGCTCCACATGCCTGACTACCCGAACGAAGGGGCGGTCCGCGGTGGCCACATCCCCGGCGCCAAGAGCGTGCCCTGGGCCCGGGCGATCAATCCCGACGACGGAACGTTCAAGACGTCGGCGGAGCTCAAGAAGCTGTACGTCGAGGATCAGAAGCTGTCGCCCGATCAGGAGACGATCGCCTACTGCCGGATCGGCGAGCGCAGCAGCCATACCTGGTTCGCGCTGAAGTACCTCCTTGGCTTCGGCAACGTCCGGAACTACGACGGCAGTTGGACCGAGTGGGGCAACCTTGTGAATGTGCCGATTGAAAAAGGGGCTGGCAGCTAGCGCTGAAAAGGCAGCGGGATTCGGTCGGCCCGACTAAAAACTGCGTCGAGGCAGATTTTTCAGCCACTTCATCAGAAACAGGCGGGAATCTGATTTCCTGACCTGGCACAAGACGAGCAGTGCCCGCGAATCCTCGGAGGAGAATTATGTCTCGGATTCGCGGGCTCGCCGTCTTTCTGGCCGCAGCCGTAATGGTCGGTGTACCTACGGCCGCGCGGGCCAGTTCCCTCACCCCGCTGATACTGGATTTCACGGGAGCGGCGTCAGACACCCTCGATTTCAGTGGCAGCTTCTCCAGCGACAACGACGTCGCCGTCATCCTCTTCAGCCTGGCCGCGCCAACGACGATTAGTGCCCGAACGACGTCGGCCGCGACTGGCGGGTTCGACCCGATTCTGAGCCTGTTCCGGTTTTCCGATTCGGCCGACCTGTCCACCGGCCTGCTCATTGCGAACAACGACGACGCCGACTTCGCGAACGGCGTGATCGATTCCGCGCTGCAGTCCTCACCGGATATGGACGTCTCCCCGTTCAATGTCCTGGACGCGGGCCTCTACGGTCTGGTGCTCACACAGTCGCTGAATCTCTCGACCGGATTTCTCTTCGGACAGGGCTTCGCCTTCGACGACGACCCGATCTTCACGTGTGGACTGTACGCCGCGGACCCCGCTGCGTGCGGCGGCTTCGTCGCGTCGGACGGATCGGCCCGCACGAATGCGTTCGGCGGCACCGTCGGGATCACGCCGCTCGAGCAGCCGGCGCCGGTTCCCGAACCTGCGACGTGGGTTTTGATGGCGATCGGCGGCTGGCGGGATCGCGTCGCGTCGGCGAACGCTTCGCGAGAACTCGTCAATCCCTTAGCCGGGAACCGTTTGCGGCGGCTTGTAACAGTCGGCAATCCTCGTCGTTAAACAGCGATCAAAAGCTAAAAGATGCGCTCCGCCGCGGAGCGTCGGGAGCGCTCGATGGACAGGGTCCCTTCGCGCACGGTCCCCTCTCTCCGGCGGCTGGTGGCCGCGGGGGCTGCCGCGGTCTGCGCTCTGGTTGCTGGCACCACGACGGGAGCGCAGCAGCAGGCGCCGGTTGGTGGCACCAACGTCAACATCGTGTCGGGAACCTCGTTTCCTGACGGCGATCCATTTCTCCAGCGCCAGAACGAGCCGTCGAGCGCGGCCTCCACGCGCAACCCGTTGCATCTGCTGGCCGGCGCCAACGACTACCGCACGGTCGATTTGCCGGGGACGCTCGATCCGCTGAAAGGCTTCGAGGCCAACGCCGATGCATGGCTCGGCCTCTTCAAGTCGTTCGACGGTGGGCAAACGTGGCGAAGCACGCTGGTACCTGGCTTTCCGCAGGACACGTCGGCGCCGGGCAAAGCGTCGCCGATCAAAGGGCGCCAGGCCGCGACCGATCCGGTCGTCCGCGCCGGGACCAACGGCCTCTTCTACTACGCGGGCGTCGCCTTCGACCGCGGCGAGCACAAGCCGAGCGCGATTTTCGTCGCCCGTTTTATCGATCTGAACAACCGCGAGAACGACGATCCGATCGCCTACCTCGGTACCAAGGTGGTGGCGTTCAGTCCGAGCACTCCCGAGCTCGATAAGACGGCGCTGGCGGTCGACATTCCGCGCACGTCTGCCACCTGCACGCTCCAGGCGGCCCAGAGCGATGGAACCACCGTCACCCAGACCGTTCCCGCCGGATCCGTCTACGTGGCCTACTCCGCGTTCACCGGTGAGGGCAGCGGGGCGACCTCGCAGATCCTGTTCGCGCGATCGACCGATTGTGGCCAGACCTGGAGCACCCCCGTCAACGTCGCCGTCGGAACCCGCCTGAACCAGAACGCGCAAATCGCCATCGACCCGAACTCGGGGGCGGTGTACGTCTCGTGGCGCGCGTTCAAGTCCGGCACGCAGGGTGATGGCGTGTACATCGCGAAATCGACTGCCGGCGGCGCCAGCTTCGGCAAGCCGGTCCGCATCGCGCCGATCTATCCGTACGACCAGGGCACCAGCTTGACGTCGTTCCGCTCGAACGGCTTTCAGTCGATGACCGTCGACGCCGCGGGCCGCGTGTATGTGGCCTGGTCCGAGCGGGGCCACGCGACGCTGCGGCCGGATCCCATCACCGGGGACGCACGCATCGTCGTCTCGACGTCGACGACCGGTTCCACCTGGACGATCCCGCAGGCGATCCGCACCGATGGTCTTGGCCACGAAGTGATGCCGGCGCTGTCGTTCCAGGCCGGCCGGCTTCGTCTCGTCTACTACGACCTGCGCGAAGACGTCTCGCAGGTGTTCTCTCAGTTCGTGGACGAGGCGCAGATCTCGACATTGCGCCATACCCTGGACGTTTATGTTGGCCAGGCGGCGCCGGCCGCGGCGCCGGTCTTTACGACGGTCAGGCTGTCGGACTATGCCACCGGGTACCTGCCCGGCTCCGGCACACTGCAGCAGCTTCAGTTCAACCCGCCGAACCTCCCGCTTTTCCGCCAGGGAACGGTTCCATTCATGGGGGACTATCTCGAGCTGGCGCCGGCGCCGACGATGGTGCAGGGCACGAACGGGCAGTGGACATTCAATACGCTGACCACCGGCAGCACGATCGCCCACGCCTTCTGGACCGACAACCGCGACGTCCGGCCGCCAGTCGACGGCAACTGGCAGAACTACACGCCGGTCGTCTCCGATGCGCTGGAGAGCCACAGCATCTTCGATCCCACCAAGATCGCGCCCCAGTGCGTCGTCGGCCACGCCGGCATGCGCAATCAGAACGTCTATACCGCGCGCGTGACCGAAGGCCTGTTCGTCGGTTCGCCGGGCAACACCAAACCGCTGGGATCGATTCAACGCGCGTTCGTCGTCACGGTGCAGAACGAAGGGCCGACCGCGCGGAGCTACCGGCTGACGATTGCCAACCAGCCGGCCGGCGGGGTGGCGTCGTTTTCGCAGTTCACCGCCGGGGCAGCGCCGGTGACGGTGACTCGACGCCTCGGTTCCCGCGTTTTCGACCGTCGCGCGCAGCGTCTTCGCGACCTCGACCAACCCGACCGCGACGATTCGCGTCAACGTCGCCGAGATCTCGGCGCCGGGCGCCGCGGCGCCGCTGGCCAACGGGCTCACCGGCACGGTCGTCCTCAACGGCGATCCCAGCAATCCATCGATCCAGAATCCGTCAATCCAGAATCCGTCGATACAGAATCCGTCGATCCAGAACGCCGAGGTCTACAACCCGAGCATCACGACCGCGTTCGTGGCGAATCCGTCGATTCAGAACCCGTCGATCCAGAACATGGTCCTGAACCCGTCCATTCAGAATCCGTCGATCCAGAATCCGTCGATTCAGAATCCATCGCTGCAGAACGATGCGGTGGCCAATCCGTCAATCGTCAACCCGTCGATTCAAAATCCGTCGATCCAGAACCCGTCGATTCAGAACCCGTCGCTGCAGAACCCGTCGATCCAGAACGCCGACGTGGTCAGCGGCGACGTCGAGGACACCACCTGGGTCATCAGCAACGATGGCAATACGGCCGCCTCGTTTGCGATCAAGCTGGTGCTCAACCGGCCGGTGCCCACCGGCTTCGGCAGCCAGTTGATCTTGCACAAGACCTATTCGACGCCTGCGGCACAGGACTGCACGCTGGCGGAGCAGCCGCACACGATTCTGCTCGCCAACATTCCGAATCCGACGTTCGCAACGGTCCAGGATCCGTCAATCCAGAATCCGTCGATTCAGAATCCCTCGATTCAGAATCCAACCATCAGCCTGGCACCCGGTGAGAGCGCCGACGTCACGTTGCGAATCACTGATCCGAACCGGTTCGACGGGACCGTGTTCAACGCCGCGGCCGCGGTGACGCCGGCCGTCGTCGCGCATTCGGTCAACACCACCGACGCCGCGCAGGGTATCACCCAGCCGCCGGTGGCGATGCCGCTGACGATCACGACGGCCGCGCTCGCGAGCGCGACGCCGGGAGGTACCTATCAGGCCACACTTCAGTCGTTCGCCAACCGTGGCGCGACGAGCTGGACGATCACCAACGGCACGCTGCCGCCAGGACTGCAGCTGAATTCGGCGACCGGCGTCATTTCGGGAACGCCGACGACGCCGGGGAACTACACCTTCACGGTGGTCTCGACGGATTCCACGAACCAGACCGGCGTCGCAGGAGATGTCGATTCAGATCAACCCGACGCACGCCGGCGGGCTTCAACCGATCATGGAACGGCGTCGACTACGAACTGGTCGAATCCAAAGAACTGGAGCCCGAACGGCGTCCCTGTGGCCACCGATAACGTGTATGTCGCGGCCGGACTGCCGGTCATGCCCGCGCTCACACAGAACGTGACGGTCCACAACATCACGGTGGAGCCCGGAGCGACCGTGAATACGAACGGCTTCACGTTGACCGTAACGGGCGACGGGTTTGCGGGCAAGACGATCATCGGGAGCGGATTCGTCACGCTGACCGGATCGAACGCGCATGCCAGCGGGACTTTCCCCAACGTCCTGATCGGGGTCAACGCGAACGTCACCCTCGTTGGTCCGTTGACCGTACAGGGCGATTTGCAGGTCGGCGCCGGCGCGCGGCTGATGTTGAACCGCCTCCCCGTCGTCGTCAGCGGCAACCTGATTACCAACGCGCCGGCCCAGCCTCCGGTGGTGACGAGCGGACCGACGGGCGCGCTGAGCGTCGGTGGCGTCAACGTGAACGGACTCGATCTCGTCAACGTGACGGTGACGATCAACGGCGGCCAGCTGACGCGATTCGACAACGTCATATTCGACTTCTTCGGCGATTCCGAGGTGGTTGACGAGCTGACCATCAAGCACTCCGGTACGACTGTGACCTTCACGGGCGTGTCGTTCCTTGCTCCCGCTACGGGCCACCTCGTCGTCGCGCAGGACACGCAGAACGACGGCGTGCCGCTCGTAGTCCGGTTCGTCAACGCCAACCAGGCCGACGGGAGTGCTCAGACGACCACGGCCGGAGGGGCAAGCGTGACCTGGAATTCCACTCCTGGCGACGCGAACCTCGCGATCACTGGCAGCGTTGCCGGTACGTTCGTTGCGGGCGCCCAGCTGACCTACACGCTGGCAGTCGTCAACGGTGGTCCCGGCACGGATTCTGGCGTCGTGGTGACCGACACGCTCCCGGCAGGCGTCACGTTCGTCTCGGCAACCGGCCCCGGCGGCGCATGCCCCGTCGTCGGCAGCGTGGTCACCTGCACCGTCGGGGCGATGCCCGCTGGCCAGACCGTGGCGGTGCAAATCAGGATCATTCCGACGGCGGCTGCCGACCTCCTCAACACCGCGACAGTGCAGGCGACGACGCCGGATCCGGTTCCGACGAACAATGCGGTGCTGCTCCGCACGTCCATCTTTGCGACGGCTACCGTCGCTGACCTCTCGATCACGAAGACCGATTCGGCCGATCCGGTGTCGCCCGGTGCGGCATTCACCTACACGATCACGGTGCACAACGCCGGACCGGCGATCGCCACCAATGTTGTCGCGCGCGATGAAGCGCCGCAGGGAATTACGTTCACCTCGGCGATCACGAGCGCGGGCAATTGCACGACCACAAGCGGCGTGGTCACCTGCGCGCTCGGTACGCTCGCCGTTGGTCAGGACGCCACGATTACCGTGACGGCTGTCGCGGGCACTGCGGGCATCCGGACGAACTACGCCGTCGGTGTCCGCGACGCAGGCGGATCCGGTGCCGGCCAACAACACGGCGGTTCAGGCGACGACGGTGTCGAACGCGTGCCCGGTACCGGAGTTCTCGAGCCCGACGAACCTTCCGACCGTTGGCGGCGACGTCTTCGGACTGATCGCAGCCGATTTCAACGGCGACGGCACGAAGGACGTCATCTCGTCGACGCAGGGCGGCCACAACGTCACTGTGCGCTTCAACGATGGGCAGGGACACTTCAATACGTCGCTCAGCAACAGCGGCGGCGCACAGGTCCGCGGAATTGCCATCGCGGACTTCAACGGCGACGGCCATCCCGATATCGCGGCGCTGCGGACGACCGGATCGTTCGGAGACTTGCTGATCCTGCGCGGCGACGGTGCGGGCAATTTCACGGGAGTGACGAGCAACCGATACTTGTCCGCGGGCATCAACGTGTTCGCGATCGCGGTGGGTGATTTCAATGAGGACGGGCGTCCGGATGTCGCGGCGGGTGCGATCGGCGGGAATGGCCCCATCGTGTCGCTGAACGACGGAGCCGGGAACTTCCCGAGCAGAACCATCGCACCGACGGGCACCAGCCCGTTGACGCTTCTCGTGGCCG
Organism: uncultured Acidobacteriota bacterium; assembly: GCA_963771415.1. Taxonomy (GTDB): domain Bacteria; phylum Acidobacteriota; class Vicinamibacteria; order Vicinamibacterales; family 2-12-FULL-66-21; genus CAWAZT01. Next base: position 740,895 of record CAVYTI010000004.1, read on the forward strand.
ACGTGAACGAGGATGGCCATGCCGATCTGATCGTCGGACACCGCGACATGTCGTACTTCTCCGTTCTGCTGGGTCATGGGAACGGCACGTTTGACCCGGCCCTCAACATCACGACCGGTGCCGGACCGCGCGTGCGCGCGATCGGCGATCTCAACCGCGACGGGCATCTCGACCTCGTTGTCGTCGACAGGGGTACGGGAGGAACCGCGCGTCTGACGACGCTTCTCGGCAACGGCCACGGCGGATTCGGTCCGCAGCTGGTACTGCGCACTTCGACTGGCGTCGGCACCGCGACGATTGCCGACATCAACGGCGACGGATTTGCCGATGTTGTCTCGACGGATTTCGCCAGCAGCGCGTTCTACGTCCAGTTCGGGGACGGCAACGGCAACTTCGGGGCGCCGCTGGGGTACGGAGGACCGATCTTCTCCAACGTGGTCGTCGACGACTTCAACGGCGACGGACGGCCGGACGTCGCCATAGGCGACGGCAACGGCGTCATCCGGGTCTATCCCGAACAGCTGCGGCCAGGCGTCGAGCAACGTGTCGATTACGGTGTCCGACTCGCCCGATCCGGTCGCGCAGGGAGACATCGTCACTTATACGGCGACGGTGAGGAACCTCGCGGGCACCACGGCCACCGGCGTGACGGTCATCGCGACGCTGCCGTCGAGCGTGACCCTCCTGCAGTCGACAGCGGTCGCGGGCGCCACGCAGACCATCAACGGCAACGTCGTCACGTGGACGCTGCCGCCGATCGCACCGGGCGAACTCCATCGCCATCCTGTATCGCGCCGCGACGACGACGAGCGGCACGGTGACGTTCACGGTGGGCGTCACATCTGACGGAGCGGATTCCGATCCGTCGGACAACACCGCTGTCGAGACGACGGCCGTGCAGCCGTTGATAGCGGGCGAGGTCTGCTCGGCGCCGACGCTGAGCGGACCGATCCTGCCCGCCGGCACCACGACGGGCGCCGCGGATATCAACGTTGGCGATCTGAACGGCGATGGGCGTCCAGACCTCGTTACGTCGATGGGCAGCGCGAACGTGGTCGCGGTGTACCTCGCGAACGCGTCCGGCGGTTACGGTGCGGCAACGCTTTACCCCGCGGGCACGCAACCGATCGACGCCGTGCTGGCCGACTTCAACGCAGACAACAAGCTGGATCTGGCGATCGAAGGATTGACCGACGCTTCCGTCCTGTTCGGCAACGGCACGGGTGGATTCGGCGCGCCGACCACGATCACGTTTGCACCGGAAATCGTCTCCGACGTGCGGACCGGAGACTTCAACGGCGACGGCAAGGCGGATCTCGCCATCGCGACGATCCTCAGCGGTCAGCCGACGGGCGGGAAGCTCCGTATTCTGCTCAACGACGGCGCCGGCGGCTTCACGGCCGGACGCGCGATTGCGTTGAACGCCAACTCCGGCCGGCTCGCGATCGGCGATTTCAACGGCGACGGCAAGGCGGACGTCGCGGCGTCGTTCAGCTCGGTGTCGGCCGTCGCCGACCACGTCCTCGTCCTGCTCGGAAACGGCAACGGCGGATTCGCGGCCACTATTGACGTTCCGACCGGTCAGAACGCAACCGATGCGAGCGTCGCGGCGCTGGGCGACCTGAACGGCGATGGTTTTGCTCGACCTCGGCGTCGTCGAGAACTCCGGAACCACGCGGCAGCTGGTCCTGCTCTTTGGTGATGGGACGGGCCACTTCGCGCCGCAGGTACTCTCGAATACCGCCGGCATCTTCCGCGTTGCCAGCGCGGACATGAACGGCGACGGCAAGCTCGACCTCGTCGCGACCGGCACGAGCTTCCTCGGCGTCCTGCTGGGAGACGGCGCGGGGCACTTCCCGAATCTGACGTTCTTCTCGGCACCGACGGCCCTCGAGCTGCGGCTGGCGGATCTCAACGGCGACGGCCGCACGGACGTCGCGCTCGCGATGGGGCGCGCCGGGGCGGGAGGCGCCGAGGTTCTGCTGAACGCCTGCGGACGCGCGTCGACGGATCTCGCGCTGACGGTCAGCGACTCGCCGGATCCGGTCCAGGAAGGCGGCGCGCTGACTTATACGGCCACGGTCACGAACAACGGGCCGCTCGCGGCCACCAACGTCAGCTTCACCGCGACGGTGCCCACGACGGCAACCGTGAACCTGGTGACGCCTGCGACCGGCACGTGCGCGACGCCGAACGCCGGAGTGATCTCGTGCAACCTCGGGACGTTGCAATCCGGCGCGGCGGCCTCGGTAACCGTGCAGGTGACTGTCGGCAACGGCGGCACGTTGACGACGACGGCGGGCGTGGGCTCCGACCAGGCCGATCCGACCCCGACGAACAACAGCGTCACTATTACGACAACGGTGACCGCGGTCGGGCGCGCGCTGCTCGTCACAAACACAAATGACAGCGGAGCCGGTTCGCTCCGACAGGCTATTCTCGATTCGAACGCGGACTCCGGCGACGTCGATCGCATCTCGTTCAATATTCTGGGTGCGGGTCTCCACACGATCGCGCCATCGACCGCGCTCCCGGCGATGACCCAGCCCGCCATCATCGACGGGACCACCCAGCCTGGATTCGCAGGAACGCCGATTATCGAGTTGAGCGGCGCGAACATCGCCACGACGGTCGCCGGACTTGCCGTCAACAGCCCCTCGGGCGGGGCGATCAAGGGCTTGGTCGTCAACCGGTTCCGTGGCGCGGGGATCACGGTCTCCGGCCCAGGGATCACGATCAGCGGCAACTACGTGGGAACGACGACGAGCGGGACAGCTGCAGCCGGCAATTTCTATGGGATCTCGTTGCTCGATTCCTCGAACAACGTCATCGGCGGTGCCACGGCCGGCACTGGCAACCTGATCTCGGGCAACACATCCGTCGGAATCGTCGTTACGAAGAGTGGTGGTTCGGGATCGAACAATAATCAGATCGTCGGGAATCTCATTGGGACCGACGTCACCGGTACACTGCCCGTACCCAATGCGACTGGCGTGGACATCTTCGATTCGTCGAACAACCGGATCGGTGGAACGACCGCTCCGGAGCGCAACGTCGTGTCCGGCAACACGCAGAACGGCGTGACGATCGAAGGCAATGCCACGGGCACGCTCGTCCAGGGGAATTACGTCGGGACCACGGCAGGCGGCGATCAGATCCTCGCGAACGGCGGCGCGGGCATCTCGATCGCCAGCCCCGGCGTCACGATCGGCGGCACGACGTCGGGTGCCGGCAACGCGATCTCGGGCAACAACGGCGGCGGGATCGTTGTGGATACAGCGAGCTCGAACGCCCTCGTCCAGGGGAACACGATCGGACCGAACGCGGCACTGACCGCGGTGCTCGGGAATCAGAGCAACGGTGTTTTCATCCGGTCGTCAATCTCGGGAACGACGATTGGCGGCACGGCGGCCGGCGCGGGCAACGTCATCGCCGGCAGCAGCTCGCCGACATCAGCGTCGGCGGCACGAACACACGATTCAGGGCAACACGATCAGCACCAATCCGGCCGGAACGGTGAGCTGGTCACGAGGGAGCGGCGGAATCAGCCTGGCGTCAACGGCATCGAATACACAGATCGGTGGCAGCGCCACTGGCGCGCGCAACGTGATCACCGGGACGATCGCGAACTACACGGGAAGCGCGGTGTTCGTCGCAGGCACGAACAACTGGATCGAGGGGAACTACATGGCGTCAACGCTGCTGGGGCGGCGAGCGTCGGCAACGGCGGCGCCGGCGTCGGCTTCGACGCGGCCGCGCAGAGCAACTTCGTCGGCGACTTCACCACCGGCACCGGCAACGTGATTGCCGGCAGCTTCTTCAACGGCGTGTCGGTCAGCGGCATCAACAACTCGGTCCTGTCCAATCGCATCGGCACGAATGCGGCCGGGACCGTGGCGATCCCGAATGGCACTGGCGGTGCGTTCGGCGGCGTGATTGTGAATGCTGGGGCGCGCGGGACGCTGGTTGGCTTCATCAACAACGCCGGGAACCTGATCTGGGCAACAACGCCTACGGCCTCTTCGTGGACGGCGACAGACGCAGGTTCAAGGGAACACGATCGGCAATAACCTGGCGAACGCGGTCGGCATGATCGTCGGCACCAACGCGCATTCGCTGTTGCTCGGCGGCGAGGACACCGGCACGCCGAACCTGATTTCGGGGAACACCGGCATCGGCGTCTCGATCCTGGCCGGAAGCCCTGGCGGCTATGTGGTCGAGGGCAACACGATCGTCGGCAACGGCTCGCATGGGATTTCCATCGGCAGCCCGAACAACCGGATCGGCGGCGTGATCCAGTTCATGGAGAACGTGATTTCCGGGAATGGCGGGAGCGGCATCCTGATTTCCGGGCCGACCGCCACGGGCAATATCGTTCAGCGCAATTACATCGGGACGAACAGCAATGGCACGGTCGCCAACCCGAACCGCGGCGTGCAGAGCGGCATCTTCATCCAGGGGGCGTCCAACAACACCGTCGGCGGCACCACCGCTGAGGCGGCCAACGTCGTGTCCGGCAACACGCAGCACGCGATCACAATCTGCTGCGATTCATCCGCGAGCGGCAACCTCATTCTGGGCAACTTCGTCGGCACCCGGAGAGACGGCATCACGCCGCTCGGCAACGGCGGGATCGGCATCGACATCGTCAGCGCCACGAACACCACCGTCGGGGGCCCCGGCGCAGCACGAAATGTCATCGCGAACAATCAGACCGGCGTCCAGATCCGAACCGGCGCGGCCGGCAACGTGCTGCGCAACAACGCCATCGTGGCGAACACCACGGGTGTGAACATCAACGACGGCGCCGTCAACAACACGATCGGTGGCATCAGCGCCGGCGACGGCAACGTCCTCCAGGGCAACGGCAAGGCCCTGTACATCCTCAATGCCACGTCGGTCGGCAATGCGATCCTCGGCAACAGCATCTCGGGTAACTTGATTGGGATCGATCTGGCCAACGACGGCGTCACGCCGAACGATCCGGGCGACGTCGATACCGGCCCGAACAATCTGCAGAACTTCCCGGTCCTGACGTCGGCAACCGTCGCCGGATCGACGCTGACCGTTCTGGGGACATTGAACAGCAGGGCAAATACCGCATTCCGCCTCGAGTTCTTCTCGAACGCCGCGTGCGACCCAACCGGCAACGGCGATGGCGAGACCTTCCTCGGAGCGCTTCCGGTGACGACGGATGGCGCCGGCAACGTGAGCTTCACCGCGTTGCTGCCCGCCGCCGCGGGCGGACAGCCAATCACCGCCACCGCGACCGATTCGTCGAATAACACATCCGAGTTCTCGGCGTGCCGCACCGTCGCCGCGGGGGCCTCCGGGGTGTCGCGACTGTTCGTGGTGCACTCCGCCGCGTCGGGCGGTCCCGGAGTGTGTCGGTGGTCGACCCGTCGACCAACACCGTCATCAACGTCATCACGGTCGGATTGCTTCCGCAGAATGCCGCGCTGACGCCCGACGGAACTCGGCTTTATGTCACCAACTTCAATAGCAACACCATCTCGGTCATCGACACAGCCACGAACGCGGTGGTCGACACGATCTCCAATATCACGTCTCTCCCTGAACAGACTCCCGCAGATCTCATCATCAATCCGACAGGAACGCGGGCTTATGTCCTGAACTTACCCTGCGCGGGCGGCGCCTGTTCAGGCACTGGCTTCGTCTTCGATGTCGACCTGGCCACCAAGACCGCGATCGCCAGGATTCCCGTTGGCAGTACACCCTTCGACATCGCTATGAAGCCGGACGGGTCAAGGGCGTACGTGGCGAACCAGGGCTCGAACAATGTGTCGGTGATCGACCTCGCAACCGACACGGTGATTGCCACCGTGCCGGTCGGAACCTTGCCGCGGAAAATCGCCCTGACCCCGGACGGAACGCGCGCGTACATCAACCAGTCGAACAATGTAAGCGTGATCGATTTGGCAACCAACACGGTGACGGCAACTGTTCCCGTCGGGCCGAATTACACGGGCATTGGTGTCACGACAGACGGCACGCAGGTGTACGTCTCGAACAATGGCGCTTCGATCTCGCGCATCAGCACCGCCACGAACACCGTCGTTGGGTCGATCGCGTTTGCCGGCCAACCGGGTCCGATCGAGATGATGAGCGGCAACCGAGCGTACGTCGGCGCCTCGGGCGGCGCAGCGGTCCGGCTGATCGACACGTCCACGAACGCAATTACCGCGAGCATCCCTACCGATGCCTTCCCCAACGGTCTGACGAGCGGGCTGGTTCCCGCGAGCTCATCTACCGCTGACCTGTCGGTTTCAATCACCGACAGCCCGGATCCGATTGCGGCGGGCAGCCCACTCACCTTCACTGGGCTAGTCACCAACAACGGCCCGAACCCGGCGAGCAACGTCGTTTTAACCGCGGTCCTGGGCACGGGAATGGCCTTTCTATCGTCGACCGGCGCCCAGTCCTGTTCTGTCTTCACGACGAACGTCACCTGCGTGCTGGCCACGATCGCCAACGGCGCAACGACGACCGTGACGCTCAACGTACAGTCCGGACAACGCGGGAAGCCTCGTCACCACCGTTCGCGTGAACGGGTCGGAGCGCGATCCGCAGATTGCCAACAATTCTGCCGCGACGACGACAACGGTCAATCCGGCCTCGACGACGTTCACAGTGACGAATACCAACGACAGCGGGCCCGGCTCGTTACGTCAGGCGATCCTCGATGCGAACGCGAGGCTGGGCACCACCGATACGATCTGGTTCAGCATTCCGGGATCTGGCCTGCGTTCTATTACCCTCCTGACCGGGCTTCCCGCGATCACCGATCCGGTGGTCATCGACGCCACCATTCAGCTCGGGTTCGTCGGTACGCCCATCGTCGAACTGAACGGCAACGGCTTGTCCGGTGCTGGCCTGGACATCAGTGCCGGCGGCACCACGATTCGGGGGCTGATCGTCAATGGATTCGGTGGAGACGGAATCTTGGTACGAAGTGGCAACGGCAGTGTGATCGAGAACAACTGGATCGGAACCGATGCCACGGGTACAATCGCGCGTCCCAACGGACGAGGTGTGCGGGTCCTGACCTCGTCGAACCGCGTTGGCGGAACCGCCCCTGGTGCGGCAAACCTGATCGCATTCAACACAGGCGCAGGAATCGCCATCGAAACGGGTGCCGCAAACTCGATCTACGAGAACTCCATTTTTTCCAACGGCGGGCTCGGCATCGACCTTGACAGCAACGGCGTCACACTGAACGACGCCGGAGACGTGGATCCTGGCGGCAACCTTCTCCAGAACTTCCCGGTGCTGACCTCGGCGGTGGCGGGCGGAGGGACGATGGTCGTTCAGGGGACGTTGAATAGCACGGCAACCACGACGTTCCGTCTGGAGTTCTTCTCGAACGCCGCGTGTGATGCATCGGGAAACGGCGAAGGCAGGACGTTTATTGGAGCGGCGTCAGTCACCACGAACGCGTCCGGCAATGCTGCCATCAACGTGTCCCTTCCGGCAGTGGCGGCGGGTCAAGCGATCACGAGTACGGCGACTCCGGTCAGCAACAACACGTCGGAGTTCTCCGCATGCCAGGTCGTCACCGCCGGAACTCCGATCGGCGACGGCAGCGCAGTGCCGCTACCGCTCTCGGGCTTTTCGGGTTCCGAGCGGGTTGAAACCTTCAATCCCAACTTCGGCCGTCAGAACTCGCCCGTGACGTTCAACGGAGTGACGTATTCACAGCTTCCGAGTGGTGGGCAACTCTGGAGCGATACTAATTACGGACAATCCGGCTACTTCTCGAACTTCCCAGACGCATCCGGCTTCACTGTCTTGAACGATATCGTGTCACCGTCGAACCTCCAGATCGACTTCTCGACGCCCGTGAATCGCGTCGGGGTGTTCGCTGCTCCCGGGCCAACCACCTACACGATGACGGCATATGACGACGCGTTGAACCCGATGGGCAGCGTGACGCAGACGACGACCGTCTTCAAGGCGGTGTACCTGGGACTGCAGGGAACGCGGAACATCAGACGCGTCATCATCACCGAAACCGGAGATCCGTACCCGCAGATCGGGATCTTCGACGATGTTCGTTACGAGAACTGGACGAACCCGGAGATCCTGCGGCAACACGTTGGCACAGCCAATCCGACCACTGAGGGTTTCACGAGCGATGGGACGCCCATCGGGTCAGCCGTGAACAACGATACGGGCAGCGGCCTTGGCTCGTGGCGGATACAGAGCCCGTCCCCAACGAGTGGCGCCTACTCTTCGCCACTGAGCGCCGCCGAGAAACAGTCGGCGATGACACGCGGTTGGAAGATTACTGCGCGATTGCGTGTCGAAACCGGCGACACGTTCGTGGACCTCGATTTCCTGGGGTTCGGAAACCGCTTCGATATTCATCTCCATCGAGACACGAATGGCGACACTGTCGTGCAACTCGGCACGACGATTCTTCCTTTGACGGGGCCGTCGTTCACGCTCACGGCCTCGGGAAGCTCGTATCATCTCTACGAGCTCCTGTTCGATCCGATCACGCACACGGCCAACCTGGCAGTGGACGGCGTCACACGATTGACGGGCTATGCGGGAACAACGGACTTTCAGAGCCAAGGTGGGCTGATGATCGGGTCAGGGTTCTTCAACGCTGCGAACGGTGTCGGATACCACAACTACGTTCGACTCGAGTTGCGTTGAATGGGGACATGCACGATCAGCCGCCACCCTTTGCGCTCACACCGCCCTGCCGCGCCCGCTTCAGCCAATCGCGCGCGGCGACGCTATAGCGGAACGTCGGCACGTCGTCGAGGAAGACCGCCGTGGCTTCGCCGATCCGTTTCGTGCACGCCTTCAAGCTCGTTGGCCGCCTCGACGTGGTGATTGAAGCGCTCGTAGGCCACGCCGGTGGTGAACCGCACGAGCCAGAGGTCTGCGCGTTTCCGCGCGTCGGCGAGCGCTTCCATGGCGTCGCCCGAGCCGGCCGAGCGCAATCAAGCGTTCCGCCTCGAGCATCCGCGCGTAGGCGCGCGATTGCGGCTGCAGGCTCTCGGCGAGCTTGCCGATCAAGCGATCGCGCCCGGACGTCCTCGCCGGCACGCAACAGGATGCGCACGGCGGGAACGAGAATTTGGACCTCGGTCGAGATCTTCAGCGCATCGTCGATCGTCTTCACGGCAGACGGCAGCTGATTCAGGCTGCTCTGCGCTTCGGCCAGCGCGATGGTCTTGGTCGCGGCGCCCGTCGACGTTCTTCTGCGCTCGATCGGCTTCGATGGCGGCTGGAAGAATCGCGACCGCGTCAGCCGGTTGCCCTTCGAACAACGCGATGTCCGCGAGCCCGATGGCCGAGAGCGACGCGCCCTCGGCATCCAGAGGTCGCGACCTCCTTATAGACGGCCTTCGCGCCAGCCAGGTCGCCGCTCGACAGCGCTTCCATGGCGAGCGGCAGATACGCCAGCACGAATGTTCGATCCTTCTGGATGAATCGCCCGGGCCATGTCGGCGGCGTCCTTGAAGTCGCCGGCGTACATCGCGTAGAGCGCGTAGTTCCCCTGAAACTTCAAGCTGCGCGGGTAGAGATCGAGGGCCCGGCGCCCCTCGGTGCGTGCGTTGTCGAAATCGAGCAGGTTGAAGTACACGATCGCCAGATTGTTGTGCCCCGCAGAAGTCGGACGGATAGCGCGTGACCAGCGCCTTGTACGGTGTCCATCGCCTGCTGGTTGTTGTGACCCACATTGAAGAAATACGTGCCTCAGGGTCCGATACTTCTCGCGTTCCGTCATCTGATCGACTGAGCTGGAGCGCCTTGTCGTACAGAGGCTTGGCCTCGTCGACGCGCCCGAGATCGGTACGCGGCCGCCGCCCATCCCGCATACGCCCGGCCGAAGTTCTTGTCCTCCTGAATCGCGCGCTGGTAGTACGCGATCGCCTCCTCGTTCTTGCGATCCGACGAGAGCGTCTGCGCGATTGTGTAGCTCTTGACGGCTTCGAGCGACGCTGCTGTGAACGTCTCGGCAGCCAGTTGATCCGACGGCACGGCATCACCGAGCGCTCGACGCATCGATTCGGCGACACGTCCGACAGCTTGCAGGACGTCCGACTTGCTGCGCGCTTCCTCGGAAGCCGTGGTCACGGTGTCGCCCTTGGTGGTTTCGACGGCTCGGACGGTGAGCCGATAGCCTCCGCCCGACGCAGAAATGGTGCCCGCAAACACAAGGGGAACGCCTTCACTGAATGCCACCAGCCGCGCGGCCGCTTCGTCGAGCCTGGCATCCGGTCGCTGCCGCCGCGCGATCTGCGTCGCGTCCTTGCGCGGATACGTCGTGATGAACGACGCCCCCTCCATCGCCACGCCGAGCGGCTGCTCGAGCGATCCGTCGAACACCGGGTCGTTCGCCTGGTTCTCGAAGTCCGCGATCAGCACCGTCACCGGCGGGTGCGCAGGCCGCCGGCGCCGACGGACGGGTCGCCACAAGCCGCCACACACCCACACCTAGCGCGACCGCGACGCGAGCGCCGTCGCCGTTCCGATGAGCACCAGCCTGCGCCGGCCGTCTGGCCGCGTGAGCGGGTTGCACGCGCAGCCTGCCGTCCGGGCCGAGTCGATCCAGATCGGCGATCAGCTCGGGCATGTTCTGGTAACGCCTGGCCGGATCCGACGTCCAGACACCGCTCGATCACCTTGACCGTATCGGCCGGAATTGCTTGGATCGATCGCGCTCAACGATGGCGGTCCGTGCTCGAGCCGATCGATCAACGCCGCCAGCGCATCGTCAGACTTCACCCGCGGACGGCCGCCGGCGAGCAGGTCGTAGAGAATCAAGCCAAGCGCATAGATGTCGCTCCGCTGATCGGCGGCGTCGCCGCGCGCCTGCTCCGGGCGCCATGTAGTCGAGCGTGCCGACAACCGATCCGGGAATCGTATAGAGGGTCTTGGCGTCGACGGCCCGCGCGATGCCGAAGTCCGTCAGCCTCGCGTGATCCTCCGCGTCGAGAATCACGTTGGCCGGTTTGAGATCGCGATGGACGATGCCCGCCTTGTGCACCGCGCCAAGACCTTCCGCGATCTGGTGCGCGATCGCCAGCGCGCGTCCTACCGCCATCTTTCCCTGACGCTTGAGCACGAGGCCCAGGTCCGCCCCCTGGACGAACTCCATCGTCAAGTACTTCAGACCGCTGACTTCGCCCAGATCGTGAATGCGGATGACGTGCGGGTGCGTCACCTGGCGCGCCAGGCGGAGCTCGCGCTTGAATCGTTCCTCCAGCGACTCGAGGTCGGCCTGGCTGAGCGCGAGTCCCGGCCGAATGATCTTGAGCGCCACAGGGCCGCCAAGCGTTTCGTCCCAGGCGTGGTAGACCTCACCCATCCCGCCGGCGCCGAGCAGTTTGATCACCGTGTAACGGGTCGAGAACTGTTGACCGGGCTCGCAAGCGTGGTGCCCCCGGCTGGAGGCTGTGTTCCGGTCGGTCGAGTGGGAGGGGTCTGCTGGCGGGTCTGGTCCTGGATCACTCGATCGCCGACGTCAGGTCGGGGTCGCTCGTGACGGACGCCTCCGGCGCCCAGTTGCACCTGTTACAACTGGAACCTGGCGAGGCGAGCGGCGCACCGCAGTTCGGACAGACCATCACTTTCGCAGGGAGAGGCGGCCATTATGCCACGGGGAACTGACGACCCGTCGGCGTTCGTCACGACTTTTGTGCGGCCTTTGCCAGGGTCTGAACGGCCTGGACCATCGACATCAGGCCCATGCCCTTGCCCATCGAGATGTTCTGCCGGAAGATCCGCTCGACGATGTCGGGTGAGACCTGGGCGACGTCCGCCGCCGGGAGGCCCGACAGCGTGCGATCCAGGATCGTGGCGAGTGCCTTCGCCGACACGCCGGATGGATTCTCGACGGCGAAGTGGAGCTTGAGCGTTCCGTCCGGAGCTTTCACCGCCCACGCGTAAGCATCCGACTCGCACTGCGGGATGTGGTGCTGACAATCGAACGGACGCGTGGCGACATCCGGCGGCACTTCCCGGAATTGATCGGCATAGCTCAGAAGCATCGACGACCGATCGGTCGGATCGGAAAACACGTCGAAGGTATCCAGCAGTTGCTGAAGCTTCGCGGGTATCACGGCATCACTCCAACTTCGACATTCGGGATTGTCGGGTTCATTTCGCTGCTCTGACTAGTGTACCGAATCCTGGCGGCCAGCTGCGGAGAGCCGACGACATTCGATATAGTGGCGCCTATGAACCAATTCGCGCGTCGGGTCCTGTTGCTTGGTCTTTTCCTTGCCGTCTCGCCGTCCGCCCAGTCTCAGCCGTCGAGCATTCGCGGCTTCACATCCGCACACGCCGAAGCCGAGCGCCAGGCCGAGGAGCGGTTCCGAGCGATACCGAAGCCGGAGAATCTGCGCGAGTACATGCAGCTGATCTCGGAGAGCCCGCATCATGCCGGCAGTCCCGGGAGCAAGAAGGTCGCCGAGTACGTGCTCTCGCAGTTCAAGTCGTGGGGCCTGAACGCGTCCATCGAGCAATTCGAGGCGCTGATGCCGTATCCGACCGAGCGCGTCGTCGAGCTCGTCGGTCCGGAGCACTACACGGCGAAACTGAAAGAACCTCCGGTCGACGTCGATAAAGACTCGACAGACGAGGGACAGCTGCCGACGTTCAACGCTTACTCCGCCGACGGCGACGTCACGGCCGACCTCGTCTACGTCAACTACGGCGTGCCTGACGATTACGAACAGCTCGCCAAGCTCGGGGTCGACGTCAAAGGCAAGATCGCAATCGCGCGCTACGGCAAGAGCTGGCGCGGCATCAAACCAAAGGTCGCCTACGAGCACGGCGCGGTCGGCTGCATCATCTACTCCGATCCGCAGGACGATGGATATTTCCAGGGAGACGTGTATCCCACCGGCCCGTATCGTCCGGAGCAGGGGGCCCAGCGCGGCAGTGTCATGGACATGCCGATCTATCCGGGCGATCCGCTGACGCCCGGCAAGCCGTCAGAACCAGGAGCGCCGAGGCTCGACCGATCGGCATCACAGACGATCCTCAAGATCCCGGTGCTGCCCATCTCGTACGGCGATGCGTTGCCGCTCCTTCGCAATCTGAAGGGACCGATCGCCCCGGAGAGCTGGAGGGGGGCGCTGCCCATCACGTATCACATCGGCAGCGGGCCGGCGAAGGTGCATCTGAAGCTGGCGTTCGACTGGAGCGTGCGGCCGCTCTACGACGTCATCGCGCGCATCGACGGGTCGGAATCTCCTGACGAGTGGATCGTTCACGGCAACCATCACGACGCCTGGGTCAACGGCGCCTCGGATCCAACGAGCGGCAATGTCGTGCTGATGGAGACCGCCCGCGGACTGGGCGAGCTGCTCAAGACGGGATGGAAACCGAAGCGGACGATTATTCTCGCCTCCTGGGACGGCGAGGAATGGGGCCTGCTCGGATCGACGGAATGGGTCGAGAAGCACGCCGACGAGCTCTCGAAAAAGGGAGTCGTCTACATCAACAGCGACAGCACCGGCAAGGGCTGGCTGAGCGCGTCCGGCTCCCATTCGCTGCAGGCGTTCGTCAACGATCTGCTGCGCGACCTTCAGGATCCCAAGCGCGGCGTCAGCCTGTTCCAGGCCAAGCTCGATCGCGCGATCTCGCAGGCGAAGACCGACGACGAGAAGCGCGCGCTCCGCGAGCGGAAGGACTTCCCGCTCAACGCGCTTGGATCAGGGTCCGACTACACGGCGTTTCTCGACTTCCTGACGGTGGCGTCGCTGAACATGGAATTCGGCGGTGATGGCGGCGGCGGCATCTATCACTCGGTCTACGACTCGTTCTACTGGTACACCCACTTCTCCGACACCGACTTCGCCTTCAGCGCGGCGCTGTCCCGGACGATGGGCACGGCGCTGCTGCGGCTGGCCGACGCGGATGTGCTGCCCTTCGAGTTCACCGCGACGGCGCACACGCTTCGCGAGTACGTCAACGAAATCGACAAGTTGAGGACTGAGAGCACCGGAGCCCCGTCGCTCGACCTGACACCGATCCGTACGGCCATCGATCGCCTCGACAAGGCGGCGCAGGGGTACAACACCGCGTCAGCGCGCCTGCTCTCGACCGACAAGGTGGCGGGCGGAGCGAAGTTCACGGAGCTCAATCGACTGCTCTACACATCCGAACGCGCCTTCAAATACGAGGCTGGCCTGCCGCGGCGTGAATGGTTCAAGCACCTGGCCTACGCGCCCGGGTTCTACACCGGTTACGGGGTCAAGACGCTGCCGGGAATCCGCGAAGGGCTGGAGCAGAAGCAGTGGGACGAAGCGCGCACCTACGTTCCCATCGTCGCCAAGGCGATCGGAGCGCTTGCCGACCAGGTGCAGAAGGCGACGGCCGCAGCCGAGGCGCTCGTTCAACACTGATGCGATCGCGTCGGGCTCGATGAGGAAGGCGCGCCCGCCGGCCAGGTTCTACCACTGACGGAAGGTCAGATTGAATCGACCGGGTCCGGTGTCGGCCGGCGCGGTACCGGGCAGAATTCTCGTGACGCCGTGGAATCGCAGGCGGGACGGGCCGCCCATGACCAGCACGTCGCCCGAGCGCAGGATCATGGGGCGCGTCTGCTCGCGGCGTGTGACGCCGCCAACGACAAACCTCGCGGCATCTCCGAGCGACACCGAGACGATCGGGGCGCCGGATTCGATCGATGCACGGCTCTCGTCCTTGTCCTGGTGAACGCCCATCCGGCTTTCGGCCGTGTAGAAGTTCATGATGCAGAGATCCGGTTGCATCGCGTAGCCGGCGTCGGACGCGGCCCTCCGGGCGAGATCGAGCCATGCCGCTGGAATCGGCGGAACCGGCTGGCTGTCGAAGTCCGACCGGCGGTCCTCGTAGGTATAGGTCAGCGCATTCCAGTGCCGACCGAGGCACAGCATGCCGACGCTCATCGGACGGCCGCCGCGGACCGTGGGCGTGTACATGGGGACCGCGCCGGATGAGAGCTCCTGGCACAGACGCCACAGCTCGACCTGCCCTTCGGGCGGGAGCCGCCGCTGAAAGAGCACGAGACCGGGTTCGATCTCCATGAGAAAAAGGGGACAACCGTCCCCTTGCCTAGTGGCCGGCCTTGGTGACCGAGCGCCGGCTCCGGTGCGTGTCCAGGACGTGCTGTCCCAGGCGCTTGCTGACGAACACCTTCGATTCGCGATTGTCCTGCGGGTTCGGAACGAAGTGGATCACGTTGAAGTGCAGCTGGGCGAGCGTGGCGCGCATGTCGTAGAACCGGTTCTTCGTCTTCATCAGGATTTCGTCGAACCCGTTGTCGAGCGCCCAGACCTCCTGCTCCTCGGTGAGCGCCCGGAAATGCCCCTGACCGCGCCAGTCCTTCCGCGTCCCGCCAATCCACTGATACAGCACGCGCCGGCCATCGAACTCGACGCAGTCCTCGAGCTGGGCGACCAGATCGGCCAGCTTCGGGATCCCGCTCGTTCGCCCGTAACTCGTGCGACACCTTGAACGACACCGGCACGACCATACCGGGATCGTCGGGGAGCGGCGCCTCCGCCATGAGAATGTGATGGTCGCGGTCGGAGAGGCGCTGCATCACCTCCGAGGCGGACTTCTTCCTCGGAAAATCCAGGAAGAACTCCTCGATGTACTGAATCTCCAGGGCTCCCTGCTGAAGCGCGTACTGCTTGAGACGATATTCCACGGGAGTCTGAGTATAGCAGGAGGCTCGCGTCCGGGGCCTCGGGCAGCTCGCTGCCCTACTCCGCGCGCAGCGCGGCCATCGGATCGACGCGCGTCGCCCGGCGGGCCGGCACGTAACACGCCAGCAGGGCCACGCCGACCAGCACGAGCGCCACTGACCCGAAGGTCACCGGGTCGGTCGGCTGCACGCTGAACAACATCTTTGTCATCGTCCGCGACAGGAACAGGGCCGCCACGGTGCCGACCACGACGCCCGTGAGCACGAGCGTCATTGCCTGGCGGACCACCATCCTGACGACGCTGCCCTCCCGGGCACCCAGGGCCATGCGGATGCCGATCTCACGGGTGCGCTGCGCTACCGCGTACGAGAGCACGCCGAAGATCCCGATCGCCGCCAGCACCAGCGCGACCGCCGCGAAGATGCCCAGCAGCGTCATGTAGAAGCGCGGCTGCGAAATCGACTTCGCCACGATCTGATCGAGCGTCCGGATGTTCGACAGCGGCAGGTTCGGATCGACCGCGTAGACGGCGGACCGGACCGTGTCCGTCAATCCCGTCGGCGGAACCGAGGTGCGAAGGACGACCGTCATCTGCGACACCGGCCACTGGCTCAACGGCAGGTACACCACGGGCGAGCTGACCTCTTCAAGCGCATCGTTCTTCACGTCGCCGATGATGCCCACGATCTGTCCGCCGGCCCGCGCCGTGTCCGCCCTTCCCCCACCCGAGCTTGATCGTCTTGCCGATCGGATCCTCGTTGGGAAAGTACTGCCGTGCGGCGCTCTCGCTGATCACCGTGACCTGCGGCGAACCTGCACGATCGTCAGCAGAGAAGAGCCGCCCCCGCTTCAAGCGGAATGCCAATGGTGCCGAAGTAATCCGGGGAGGCGACGCGAACTTCCATGGCCGGCTGGTCGGCCGGAGGCAGCGGCGGCCGGCCCCCGATCTCGAAGGAGATGTTGAAGTCCATGCCGGTCAGCGGCAGCCCCATGACCGTTCCCACCGAGCTGACCCCGGGGAGGGCGCGCAGCCCGGACAGCAGCTGATCGAAGAACGCGACGCGTTTCGCGTCTGCCTGGTAGCGCGAGTCCGGCAGGGTCAGCTCGAACGAGAGCGTCCGATCCGGGCGGAAGCCCGGGTCGACGGCCTGCAGGCGCACGAAGCTTCGCAGCAACAGACCGGCGCCCGCGAGCAGCATCACGGCCAAGCGCCATCTCGATCACGACGAGGGTGCCGCGCACGCGCGCGCCGGCCCGGCTCGTGACCGCGCCTCGCCCACTCTCCTTCAGGCTGTGCGACATGCCGCGCGTGGCGTGCAGCGCCGGGATGAGGCCGAAGATCAGGCCGGTGAGGACGGCGACGCCGAGGGTAAAGGCGATGACGGTGCCGTCCACCTGCACCGCCTCGAGCCGCGGAATGCCGTCGGGCTGCAGGCTCGTGAGAAACGCCACACCCCAGATCGCGAACAGCAGCCCGACACCGGCGCCGCACAGCGAGAGGATGACGCTTTCGGTCAGGAGCTGCCGGAGCAGCCGACTCCGGCCCGCGCCCAGGGCCGTGCGCACCGCCATTTCAGACTCTCGAGCGGCAGCCCGCGCCAGGAGCAGGTTGGCGACATTCGCACACGCGATCAGAAGGACGAATCCAACCGCGCCGAGCAGCACCAGCACCGCCTGGCGGATATTGGTGACCATCGCTTCCTGCAGCGGAAACGTCGTCATGCCGACGTTGCCGTTGGCGTCTGGATATTGCTTTTCGAGAGTGCGGCCGATCGTCTGGATTTCAGCGGCGGACTGCTCTGGGGTGACGCCCGGCTTCAGGCGCGCGACCACGCCCAGGTACCACGACGCGCGCTGCTTCGACACGAAGTTTTCGTCGTACGCGATCGGCTGCCACGCCTGTTGACCAGCCGGATAGGAAAAGCCGGGCGGCATGACACCGATGATTTCGGAACTCTCGCCGTCGAGTTGAATGTGGCGGCCGACTACTTTCGGATCGGACCCGAATCGCTGCCGCCACAAGCCGTCCGAGAGAATCACCACGTGTGTTCTCCCCGGCGTGTTCTCGTCGGCGTTGAACACGCGGCCGAGCGCCGGCTGGACGCGGAGCACGCTGAACAGCGACGCGCTCACCTCCGCCATGTCGAGTCGTGTCGGCTCCCCTTCGCCGGTGAGAATCTTGCGCGACCGGTCCGACGCCGCCACGCTTTCGAGCGAGCGCGCGGCGCGCGTCACATCGATGAAGTTCGGACCCGACATCACCACGCGATGACCTTCCGACACGTGGTAGACGCCGACCAGCCGGCCCGATTCCGGATAGGGCAGCGGCTTGAGCAGTACTCCGTTCACCACGCTGAAGATTGCGCTGTTGGCGCCGATGCCGAGGCCGAGAGTCACGATCGCGACCAACGTGAAGGCCGGCGACTTGAAGAGGCGGCGGACCGCGTATCGGATGTCTTGTCGGAGATGGTCCATGCGGCAGGCGGAAAGCCAGTCCCGTGCCCGATTCGCGGTATCAGATATCCGATTGATACAACAGGGGTTAGCAGCCAGAATCCAGGATCAATCACCGTCCCGGTGTCCGTCCCCGACGCGTACGCATCCCGGATTCGGACACCCGATTGCGAGCGGCACTCGCCTAGTCGTGCGGCCGGCGCCAGGATGGATTCACCAGCGCGTACAAGGCCTGATCGCGCGGCGCGCCGAATTTCACGCTGCTGGCGCGCAGGATCGCCTCCTGTGCGTAGCCCGCCTTCTCGAGCACCCGCATCGATCGGAGATTGTCCGCAAACGGCAGTGCAAACAGCCGCAACACGTTGCACTCGGTGAAGGCATAGTCGGACACGAGCCTCAGCGCTTCCGCGGCGATGCCGCGCCCCCAGAACGGCTCGCCCAGCCAGTATCCGATCTCGGCGGAGAATCGTTCGACGTCAGTGCCGGACGAAAATCCAATTCCGCCGACTGCCTCGCCCGACACGTCAATCGCAAACGTGGTGATCGGCCGCGCCGCCATGATCGCATCGATGAAACGCCGCGCGTCGACCGCGGCTGTAGGGATGGGGGAACCGGTCGCGCAGATGGCGGGCGACGTTGGCGTTGTTGGCGTACCTCACCACGGACGGCACATCGGCCGACCGCCATGGGCGCACGAGGGACAATCGACCTTTCATTTCCATGTCGGTTGCGATCCGCGACGGGTCTGAAGGCGCACATCGGCCATCTGCGGTCACCTCTCAGCCGGCTAGAAGAGCGATCGGCCAGTCGTTCTCAGCCACCGCTCGGATTCCCGGAAGGAGGGACACACGCTCTGAACGAGCGACCAGAATCTCCGTGAGTGATTCGGCTGCCGCCGATGCATCAGCTCATGGACCAGGATGTATTCACGGACGGACGAGGGCATCTGCACGAGACGGAAATTGAGCGCAATCCGGCCGGTCGGCGAGCACGATCCCCAGCGGGAACGCTGGTTCCGGATGGTCACGCCGGAGATCGTCACGCCCAGGCTCGACGCCAGGGTCAGGAGTTGGCGAGGAAGATCGCGGCGCGCCGCGTCGCGCAGCGCGCGCTCGAGCGCAGGCCGCAGATCGACGGTGCCGAGCGGTGCGCGGGCGACGATCTCCCCGATTCGAGCGACGACATCTTCGCCCTCGGTCACCGTGACGATCGGAACCAGATCGCCGTTGAGCAGGACCGGCGAGCCCGCGGTCCACACCGTCGGCGTCTGGCGTTCGGCGAGGATCCGCGTGCGCTCGCGAAGGGCCCACGCCAGATGACGCTCCACGAATCTCAGCGCGTCGGCTCGCGTACCGGCTCGTGGAATAGTGACGCGCAGCGCGCCGTCCGGTCGGACCCGCAGCACATAGCGGCGTGCCGCGCGGACTCGAATCAGGTGGACGAACAGACGCGTGCCGTTCCGTTCGAGCCAGGTCGGTCCGTGCCGGGGCGCGCTCTCCACCTGATCGAGCGGCAACGACAGCTGCATCACCGCGACCCTCTGACGTAGGCGCCGGCGGCCGGCAGGCCGAGAAAGCGGGTGACGAGCCGATCGCGCAGACGGTCGGGAACCCATGGCGCGAGTCGCGCCTGGATCTTCGCGTCGCGGCCGACGAGGTAGCGGGTCCGCGGCCTGGCGCTCGTCAGCGCATGGGCAACGACCGTCGCAACGGTGTCGGCGGGAACGCCTCGCTCTCCGATGGCGGTCGCCGACTTCCGCAGCGCCCGCAACGCCGTGCCATAACGGGCCTCGGCCTCCGCGGGAACTCGCGCGGCGATGCCGCCGTGCGGTGGCGTCGCTCTTGGACCAGATCGGCGTCGCGATGCTTCCTGGCTCGATCAGGCTGACGTAGAGGTTCCACGGCTGCAGCTCGATGCGAAGCGCGTCGGCGAGCGCCTCCAGCGCAAACTTCGAGGCGTTGTAGGCACCGAGAAACGGGCTGGCCGTACAGGCCGCCGATCGACCCCATCAAGACGATACGACCCGAAGCGCTGCGCAGGTACGGCAGCATGGCCTGGGTGACGGCGAGCTGACCGGTCACGTTGACTTCGAGCTGATGGCGGAACTCGTCGAGCGGCAGGTACTCGAGCGGACCCGCGGTTGCGATGCCCGCATTGTTGATCAGCCCAGACAGGCCGCGGCCGTCGAGCTGCTCGTCCACGGTCGCCACCGCGCTGGCAACCGACGCCTGATCGGTGACATCGAGCATGACCGGATGTACCTGCGGTCCGATGACCTGCAGCAACCGTTCACCATCTTCGTGGCGGCGGACGCCGGCGAAGACACGCCAGCCGTCGGCATGCAGCCGGCGGGCGCAGGCCGCGCCGATACCGGTCGACGCGCCGGTGATCAGGCACGATCGCTCGCGTGCATCAGTTGCCAAGATGCGACGAGATCCACTCGAACACCGTCTCGTGCCAGTAGCTTGCTGTTGAGCGCCTTCAGCACCCAGTGCCCTTCGTCTGGAAATACGAGCGCCTTGCTCGGCACGCCGTTCCGGCGCAGCGCCGTGAAGAGCTGCAGGCCCTGATCGACCGGTACGCGGAAGTCGAGCTCGTTGGTGATCACCAGCGTCGGCGTCTTGATGTTCTGCGGCGAAGAGATGCGGCGAGCATTTCGCGAAGTTCTCCCGCGCCGTCCGGGCTCGGTAGCCGGGCCGCCGAACTCCCAATCCGTGAACCACAGCTCCTCGGTCGCGAGCGCCATCGACTCGAGGTTGAACACGCCGTCATGGGTGACCGCGGCCTTGAAGCGGTTGGTGTGTCCGATCAGCCAGTCCACGGCGTAGCCGCCGTAGCTGGCGCCGGCAATCCCCTGTCGTGCCGCGATCGACGTAGGGCAGCTTCGTCGCCGCGTCGAAGACGGCGTCGAGATCGATCATCACCTTGCCGCCCCAGTCCTGCGAGATCTCGTCGACGAACTTCTGGCCGAAGCCGGTCGAGCCGCGCGGATTTGGCGCCGCGATCACCCAGCCCTGCGCCGCCCACAGCGACGGATTCCAGCGGTACGACCACGCGTCGTCCCACGCCCCCTGCGGCCCGCCGTGAATGCAGGAAGACGACTGGATACTTCTTCGTGGCGATCGAAGTCCGGCGGCTTCAGGATCCAGTACTGCACCGGCGTGCCGCCCGCGCCGGTGACGGTCAGGCTCTCGGGCTTCTGGAACTCGACGTCCTTCAGCCAGCTCTGCGTTCTCGCTGGTGAGCGGTTGGGCGGTGCCGCCGCTGCAACGCCATGCGGAAGAGCTCGGCCGGCGCGGTCAGCGCTCGACTTCGAGAAGACGCGAACGCATCGCCGAGGCTCGCCGACGGCGATCGATCCGCCTTGGGCCACGAGCTGCGGCGCGCCGCCGGCGAGCGGAACGTGATAGAGGTTGTCGGTGCCGTCGCTGGTCGCGGTGAAGACGATGCGTCTTGCCGTCTGGCTCAGGCGTGAAGTCGCTCACCGACAGATCGGGGGTCTCGAACAGCGTGCGCCGCTGTCCGTTGCGACGATCGTAGACGTCGAGATACCAGCGATCGGACTCGAAGCCCGGCCGTCGCTGCGCGCGGACGATCATGAGCTTGCCGTCTCGCGTGAACACCGGCTGCGCATCGCCGGCCGGATTCGAGCGTCAGCTTCTTCGGTGTGCCGCCGCTGACCGGCACCGACCAGACGTCGTTGTTGGTCGACCACGCTTCGCGATCGGCACCCTTCGCGGTTGGAGACGAAGACCAGCTCCATGCCGTCGGGCGTGAAGGCGACCGCTGCGTCTTCCTGCTGCGTCGGCGGCGAATCGAAGTCGCCGGGTGTCAGATCGCGCGCGTCGCCGCCGCCGGCCGGCACGACGAACACGTGATGGCGCACGCCGTCGCGCCATTCGTCCCAGTGGCGATACAGCAGCCGCGTCAGCGAGTGCGCCGCGACCGGATTCTTGTCGGCGGCGGCGCGATGACTCGCGTTGCACGCCTCGTCGGCGCAGTCGGGAAAGACATCCGACACGAAGGCCAGCGACGAACCGTCCGGCGCGAAGACCAGCGGCGGCTGCACGCCGCCGGAGACTTTCGTGAGCTGCCGCACGTTGCTGCCGTCGGCGTTGGCGAGGTAGACCTGCGTGTCGCCGTCGCGCGTCGAGATGAAGGCGAGCTGCCGGCCGTCGGGCGACCAGCGCGGCGTGTTGTCGGTCTTGTCGCCGCCGATGAGCAGCGCGGGCCGGCGCCGAGCCATCGGCCGGCACCACCCAGATGTCGGCGTTGCGCTTCCCGGTCGCGGGATCGGTCGTGGTCCGCACGAAGGCGACGATCCGTCCGTCGGGCGAGAGCTGCGGATCGGCCACGCGCACCGCGGTGAGAGATCCTGGATGCGTCATCGGCCGCGCCAGCACCGATCCCGGGACCAGGAGGCTGAACGCACAGACCGCGGCTCGGACAGCTACATTTCGCATGGGCGGGATCATAACCGCGAAGACGGTGCTAACGGTGCTGGGGGGGCTAAGGGTGCTGAAGGTGCGGTGCTAAGGGTGCTCGGGGTGCTGAAGGTGCCGGTGCTCGGGGTGCTCGGGTGCCGGGGTGCTCGGGGGTGCTCGGGTGCGCGGGGGTGCTCGGGTGCTCGGGGGTCTCGGGTGCGCCGGGGTGCTCGGGTGCGCGGGGGTCTCGGGTGCGCGGGGGTGCTCGGGTGCGCGGGTGCTCGGGGATGCTCGGGTGCGCATGATCCCGGGCTTGGGACTGCACGGGCTTCGTCGGTATCATCGCGAGATGTATCCGATCGTCCTCGCCCTTCATTCAGCTCTGCGTTGGGTCGTCCTCCTGGCCGGAGTGTTCGTCCTGATACGGGCGTTCCGCTCGGCCTCCGCCGCATGGACCGAGGTAGACGACCGCGCGATCCGCTGGTTCTCGACGGCGCTCGATCTGCAGCTGCTGGTGGGTCTTCTCCTCTATCTCTGGTTGAGCCCCATTCCACGAGCCGCGCTTCATGACTTTTCAGCGGCGATGCGCGCACCTCAGCTGCGCTTCTGGATCGTCGAGCATCCCTTCGGCATGCTCGCCGCGGTCGCCCTGACTCACATCGGCCGCGGGCGTATACGCCGGCTGACCGACGCCACGCGAAAGCGCCGCCAGCTCCGCGTCTTCTTCATCCTCGCGCTGGTCCTCATTCTGGCCTCGATCCCATGGCCGGGGCTGCCGTACGGCAGAGCGTTGGGGAGAATGCCGTAGGAAGGTGCTAAGGGTGCTGGGGTGCTAAAGGGTGCTAGGGTGCCGGTGCTGGGGGTGCTAAAGGTGCCAAGGTGCAGTGCTAACGGGTGCTAACGGTGCAGTGCTAACGGGTGCTAACGGTGCGGTGCTAACGGTGCGGTGCTGGGGTACAGATGCACCGGCACTCCAGCACTATCAGCACCTCAGCACCGCACCCTAGCACCGTCAGGACCCATAGCACCCTCAGCACCTTCCGCCGGAACTTTCCCCTCCCCTCGGTGTCCACTACCCCATGCTCGAGGCCCGCGGGCTGACGAAGTACTACTCGGCCATCACCGGGGTGCGGGACGTCAACTTTCGCATCCGGCCCGGCGACGTCCTCGGCCTCCTCGGCCCCAACGGATCCGGCAAATCGACCACTGTCGGCATGGTCACGGGTCTCCTCGACCCCTCCGGCGGCGCCGTCCTGCTCGACGGGCGACGACATCCACGAGGATCTCGTCGCCTACAAACGACGACTCGGATACGTTCCCGAAGAGGCGCAGCTCTACACCTGGATGAGCGGCAGCGAATACCTCACGCTGTGCGCCAGGCTGCGAAGCCTGCCGTCCGAGACGGTCGATCGCCGGATCGACGCGCTGCTCACGATCTTCGATCTCTACAGCGACCGCAACGCGCCGATGACAGCCTACTCGAAAGGCATGCGTCAGAAGGTGCTCATCTCGGCGGCGCTCCTCCACGATCCGGCAGTGATCGTGTTCGACGAGCCGTGTTCCGGACTCGACGTCGCTGGCACGCTCATCCTCCGCAGTCTCGTGCGGCGTCTCGCGGCAGAGGGGCGGATCATCATCTACAGCTCGCACGTCCTCGAGATGGTCGAGCAGGTCTGCTCCGAGGTCCTGATCCTGCACGAAGGGCGCGTCGCCGCGCAGAACTCGGTCACGGAACTTCGCCGCACGCTCGATGCGGCATCGCTCGAGGACGCCTTCCGCGCGCTCGTCGTCCGCGCCGACGTCGACGGCGTCGCCCAGGAAATCGTCAGCGTCATCCGCCGCTGATCGTCGATGACGAGATCCTCCTGGACCGAACAGTGGCGCCAGATCGGTCTCATCGCGCGCGCCACGTTCGGCGGGTTTCTGCAGAGCGACCTGATGCCCGCAGGCATGCAGGCCTCGTCGGCGATCTGGGCCGCCGCCTTTCTCGCCGCGCCCGCGCTCTTCCCCTGCACGCAGGACCTCGTCAAATACAACTTTCTCCGGCGCTTTCATCCGCAGATCGTCGAAGCAGCGCTATGGAGCGACAGATCGTTGTTCCTCCTCCTGTCGGCCGGGGCGATGGGCATCATCGCGGTGGTCATGTGGGACACGCTCTTCCCCAGCCGCCGCGATGTCTTCGCGCTCGGCCCCTTGCCGGTCGAGTCGCGCGTCCAATCCGCCGGCCGGCTCGGCGGCCTGCTGACGCTGTTCGGCATGTTCGTCGTGGCGCTCAACGCCTTGCCGGCACTCCTCTTTCCGCTGGTGTCGTCCGGCAACTTCGTCGGCATCTTCCGCGACCTGATCGGCCATGTGGTCACCACCACCGCCGCCGATGCATTCGTGTTCTTCGGCTTGACGACCGTCCAGGGACTCCTGATCGTCGCAACAAGTCGTCGGGCCGCCGAACGGCTCGCGCCGATTCTTCAGACGGGCGCGGTGCTGTTGCTGCTCATCGGCCTGCTGTTCTTCGGCCCGTTGCGGGGCGCGACGACGAGGGCGCTGGCCGAAGGAGATCTGACGAATCCGGTGCTGCGATGGTGTCCCCTGGCCTGGTTCGTCGGTCTCTACGAAACCATCAGCGGCACGTCCCGGCCGGTCATGCATGCGCTCGCGCTCCGTGGACTGCTCGCCGGGATCGGTGCGCTCGGAGCGACGATCGCGCTTTACGTGTTCGCGTTCCGGCGGCTCTGCGCCCGGGCCATCGAGACGAGCGCACGGTCGACCTCGTCGGGGCTTGTAACGCTGGCGGCGGCGGTGGTCCGGCGTGTATTCATCCGGCATCCTGTCGAACAGGCGATCTGCGGGTTCACGCTCCGCGTGCTGACGCGAAGCCGGCGTCATCGGATGCTGCTGTCGATCTACGTGGGGGGCGCGCTGGCGCTGATCGCTGCCGGGCTGCTGCCCGAGATCTTCGGTACGCGGACGGGCATCTTCCGCCAGCCGACGGTTGGGACGCTGGCGGCGCCGCTGATTGTGAGCGCCGGCCTGGCGGTCGGGTTCCGCACGCTACTGGCAATACCCGTCGACCTGCCGGCGCGCTGGATCTTCCAGACCTTGTCCATCCCGCCGCTGCGGGCGATGAGCGGTGTGCACAAGGCGGGCGTAATCGTCGTGCTGCTGCCGGTGGTGACGACCGCCTGGGTATCGGCGCTGCTGCTCTGGGGACCGGCCGTTGCCTGGCGACACGCGGCGTTCTGCGGATCGCTCTGTCTGTTCCTGCTCGAATTGCTCCTGCTTTCGTATCGGGGCGTGCCGTTCGCCCGGGTCTACGTCCCCGGAGGCTCGCGCTTCCACATGTTGTGGCCGCTTTATCTGTCAGGCTTCATCGTCTACACCTATTCGGCGGCCGCCGCCGAGCGCGAGCTCCTTCTTGACGGTGGCCTGGCCGCCACATGTGTCACCTTTCTCACCGTAGCCGCAGCCCTGGTCGGTGCCCGCTTGTGGAGCACGTCCAGAATGCCTGCATTGTCGTTCGACGTCGAGCTGCCCGACGAGACCTTCGCCGGATTCAACTTGAGCGAAGGGCTGGCGGCGCAGGCTGTCGCCCACCGAAACAGTTGACGGACCGGGAAACGACGTCAAAATCATCGGCACGCGGATCGAATAAAATTCTTCGCCATGAGCACCACGCCGAGGCCTGGAACGATCACCTGGCAGGATCTCACCGTCGGTGATGC
The DNA here is from genome assembly GCA_963771415.1 of uncultured Acidobacteriota bacterium. Lineage (GTDB taxonomy): Bacteria > Acidobacteriota > Vicinamibacteria > Vicinamibacterales > 2-12-FULL-66-21 > CAWAZT01. The sequence goes on from CAVYTI010000004.1 coordinate 767,175, forward strand.
GGAAGCGATTCGGGACTTCTATGCGGCGGTCGTGGGCTGGACGCCCGAGTCGGTCAAGATGGGCGACTACTCCGACTTCACGATGAAGGCCGACGACGAACCGATCGCCGGCGTCTGCCATGCGCGCGGTGGCAACTCCGATCTTCCTCCTCAGTGGCTGGTCTACATCACGGTTGAGGATCTGGATCACAGCATGGACGAATGCGTCCGCCTGGGCGGCGCCATCATCACCGCCCCGCGCCGCCTCTCGGGCGGCCGGTTTTGCGTGATTCGCGACCCGGCAGGCGCGGTCTGCGCCCTCTACCAACCTCCCGACGCGGCGTGAGGATCCCCCATCCCTCATCCCTGATCCCTCATCCCTGATCCTGATCCGCCAACCCCATCGCCATCCGTCATCCGTCATCCGTCCTTGCCAACTGTAACGACTTGCGTTATAACGAAGACTGTCACATGACCAACGCCGACGATCCGGACGTGCTCGCCCTGCTGCCGCTCCCCCCGGCCTTCTTCCACATCCTCATCGCCCTCGGCGACGAGGAACGCCACGGCTACGCGGTGATGCAGGACGTCTCCGACCGGACCGATGGGCGGGTCCGGATGAGCCCGGGCACGTTGTACGGATCGATTCGTCGAATGCTGGACGAGGGCCTGATCGAAGAGCGGTTCCCCGGCAATCCTGACGCCGACGATCCACGCCGGCGCTACTACCGGGTCACGACGTTCGGCCGGGCCGTGGCGGCCGCCGAAGCCGAGCGCCTGTCCACGCTCGTTCGGCAGGCGCGCACCAGCGGGCTGGTGCCGCGGCGGGGCTGAGATGCGACACCGCCTCGCCGACAAAGTGTATCGCCTGATCCTCCGCATCTATCCGCGCGAATTCAGGGAGCGGTTTGGCACCGACATGGCGTCGGCGTATCACGCGGCCCGTCTCGACGCGCGCCAACGTGGCCGCGCCGGGGGGATGGAATTCTGGTTCGGTGTCATCACCGACGGACTGGTGCGCGCGCCAGTGGAGCATCTGCACATGACGATGAGCGATCTGCGATATGCGGCGCGTGGGCTGATGCGCACCCCGGTGTTCACGATTGTGGCCATCCTCACGATTGCGCTGGGCATCGGCGCAAATGCGGCCATCTTCAGCGCCGTCCGTGCCGTCGCCCTGCGTCCGCTCGGGCTGACCGATGCGGAACGGCTCGTTCGCATCTGGGAGAAAAACGATCGGCTGAAGATCCGCCGCTTTGCGGTGTCGGTGCCCAACTATGTCGATTGGCGGGCGCAGTCCACCGTGTTCGAGGAACTGGGCGCCTGGCGCAGCGGCAGCACGACGCTGACGACCGGCGGAGAGCCGCAGCGCCTGGACTCTCTCCAGGCGACAGCGACGGTACTGCCCCTGCTTGGCGTGCAGCCGATGATCGGTCGAAATTTCCTGCCTGAAGAGGACCGACCCGGCGGCGCGCACGTGGCGCTGCTGTTCGAGTCGGTGTGGCGTGAGCGGTTCGGCGCCAATCCGAACCTGGTCGGCCAGTCGATTACCCTCGACGGTCTGCCGTTCGTCGTCATCGGCATCGTGCCGGAAGGCAATTTTCCATCCGAGGCCAAGGTGATGGTGCCGCTGGCCGCCGACATGTCGAAGGAGAACCGCGCCAATCACATGATGAGCGCGCTGGGGCGCCTTCGAAAAGGGGTCACCCTCGATCAGGCGCAGAAGGAGATGGACGGCGTCGCCGATCGGCTGGCACGTACCTATGCCGACGATCGCGACTGGGGCGTCACGATGTCGACGTTCTACGACTGGATCGTGCCACGCTCGGTCCGCACCGGTCTCTACACGCTGCTGGGATCGGTCGTCGTCGTGCTCCTGATCGCGTGCTCGAATGTCGCCAACCTGATGCTGGCGCGCGCCGCGCTTCGCCGGCGCGAGCTCGCCGTCCGCCTTGCGCTCGGAGCCAGCCGCCTCCGCCTCGTGCGGCACGTGTTCACCGAGAGTCTCCTCGTATCGGTCGCCGGCGGTGTCGCGGGGCTGATGCTTGCCTGGTGGTGCGTGCCGCTGCTCAGGGTTCAACTCGCGACCGCGCTTCCCCGGGCCGAGGACATCAGAATCGACGGACCGGTGCTGTGGTATTCGGCCGCCATCACGCTGTTGACCGGCATCGCCTTCGGCGTGCTGCCATCAATCTGGCAATCCGGAACGGACATCACGACGGCGCTGAAAGAGGGCGGGAGAGGCGGTGGCGCCCGGCAGCAAAGCCGCGCGCGGCAGATTCTGGTGGTCGGCCAGGTCGCGCTCGCGACCCTGCTCGTCGCGGCCGGGGCCCTGTTGCTCCAGACTTTCCATCATCTGCAACAGGTCGACCTCGGCTTCGACAGGAGTCGGGTAACGACGGCGAAGATCGGGTTGCCTGACTCGCGCTATCCCACGGACGTCGCCGCACAGCAATTCTACGAACGGCTTCTCGCCGGCCTGAAGGCGACGCCTGGGATCGAGGCCGTCGGCCTCAGCAGCGGGCCGCCCTTTGGCGGCGGGAACACCGCCATGTCGCTCTCCGCAAACGGCGCCAATGCGATGGGGAGCGAACCAGTACAGGCCGACTGGCGCATCGTCAGCGACGCGTATTTCACGACGCTGTCGATTCCGATACTGCGAGGCCGACCGTTCAACCAGGATGACAAGCCGGATGCCCGTCCGCTCAGCCTGATCCTGAGCGACGGACTGGCGCGGCGGTTCTGGCCGAACGAGGACCCGATCGGCCGGCAGGTCACGCTCGGAAACAAAGCCATCTGCCGCATCGTCGGCGTCGTCGCCGATGTGCACAACACGACGATCGAAGCACCGCCGGACCCGACGATGTACTTTCCGACGCGCCAATTGCTGTGGTCGCCGATGAGCATCGTTACCAGAACCTCGCAAAGCATCGAGGCGGCCCCCCTGGTCCGACGCCAGGTCGCGGTGCTCGATCCCGAGCTGGCCGTCTTCGACGTGAGTACCATGGCCACGCTGCTGGAAACCAATGTGGCACAGCCGCGGCTCACGGCGTGGCTCGTCGGGCTCTTCGCGGCCATCGCGCTGCTGCTGGCGGCGCTCGGCGTCTACGGCCTGCTTGCCTACCTCGTTGCTCAACGTACTCGAGAGATCGGCGTCCGCATGGCTCTCGGGGCCAATGGACCGAGCGTGCTCCGGCTCGTGCTCGGACATGCGCTTCGCCTCGCCGCGTCGGGTGTCGCTGTCGGCACCGTCGGCGCGCTTCTGCTGGGTCCGTGGCTGGCCTCGCTGCTGTTCGGCGTCACCTCGCGCGACGCGACGACGCTGGCCGGCGTCGCGCTGATCCTGATGGCGATCGCGATCCTCGCGAGCTACGTTCCGGCAAGACGCGCGACCCGTGTGGATCCGCTGGTGGCACTCAGGTCAGAATAATGACGAGTTGCCGCTTCCCAATCCGCTGGTCGCCTTCGATCTCGATGGCACCCTCGTCGATTCGCAGCAGGATCTGGCGGACGCAGCTAATGCGCTGATCGTCGAGCTGGGAGGGGAACCCTTCCCGGTCGCCACCATCGCCGGCATGGTTGGTGACGGAGCGGCGATGCTCGTTCGTCGGGCCCTCGCCGCCGCGAAGATCCAGCGTCGATCGGCGGATCAGATTCTGGCGCGGTTCCTGGCGCTGTACGACGAGCGGCTGCTGGCCTCGACGCGCCTCTACGACGGCATGGCGGACACGATCGACCGGCTGCGTGATGACGCGCAACTGGCCGTGCTCACCAACAAGCCGGCGATACCCACGCGGAAGATCCTGGAAGGACTCGGGGTGATCGATCGCTTCCGGTGGGTCATTGGCGGCGATGGACCGTTTCCACGAAAGCCTGATCCATCGGGATTGCGGCACCTGATGGCGCAGGCGAACACGTCACCCGACCGCGCGATCCTGATTGGCGACTCGGGGGTCGATCTCGCGACCGCGCGCGGCGCCGGGACAAGGATTTGCCTCGCGCGCTACGGCTTCGGCTATCGCATCCCCGCTGCCGACCTCGAAGGCGACGAGCTCATCGCCGACACTCCGGCCGACGTCCTCGCCGTCGTCCGTGCTGCGTTCTTCTGAATCCTCCCGACACTGCCGATCGGCCGGGAAGCGCCGATCGAGCGTCCTGCGGTTCGTCACAAGCGATTTGTCGCCAAGGTGCCGACCGGGTTCTGACGCGGTGCCAACGCACATGAATCAGTGACGGCGGCGAGACCGTCGGACAGGCGTCACATTTCGGCGGACAGCTCGTGAGGGTGGCGCTACAACGCGGCTCTGGACTCCACCATGTGGATGCTGGTTGCCGTTCTCCTGTGCGGTCCCTGCGCCGACGGACCGAGCCATCCGACGCCGCACGTCCGCCCGGCATCGCCGGCGGCGCACGCGCTGCTGACGGAGGCGGTGGCGAAATCCGCGCTCCTCAACGCGCTCATCGAGCGGATCGAGTCGTCGGACGTCTTCATCTACGTAGAAATCAGCAACGTGCCCGACATCCTTCTGGCGAGGACCAGACTCGTAGCGGCGGCACCGGGGGCGCGATTTCTGAGGGTGACTGTAAACGCCCAGGTGCCGCCGTGGGACCGTCTGCCGCTGCTCGGCCACGAGCTGCAGCACGCCGTCGAGATTGCCGGCGATGCCGGCGCACGCGACGACGAGGGGGTCCGCCGCTTGTATCAGCGGGTCGGGTTTTCCGGCGGGGTCGACAAGTACGAGACGATGGCCGCACGGGACATCGAACGTCGCATCCGTCTGGAGCTGGCGCGAGGCGTGCCGCGCCCGTGACTGTCGATCAGTCGCGCTGCAGATACCGTCGGCGCTCAGTCGGGGGAAAGCGCTCGATGGCGTAGCGCAGCATCGTTCGAGGCATCCGCTGGTGTCGTGCCCGCAGGAACCGTCGCAGCGCCGAACCGTCACGCTTCCCCGCCTCCCGCAGCATCCAGCCCACCGCCTTGTGAATCAGATCGTGCTCGTCATGGAGAAGGATGTCGGCGATAGTGAACGTGTCGCGCAGCTCATGTCTTCTGATGAAATCCTGCGTCGCGACAATGGCAATGCGACGCTCCCACAAGTTCGAAGACCTGGCCAGTCGCCGAAGCGGCGTGCGACTCCGATCCTGCAGATAGCCGCCAACGATCGAGGGAGCGGACGCGTCCACCAGATCCCAGTTGTTGATGAACTTCGTGTGATCGAGATAGAAGCGATAAACCCGCCGGCGCTCGGCGTCGTCGGCATGCTCGAAGGCGTCCACCAGCAGGAGCAGCGCGAGCAAGCGCTCTTCGTGAATTCGGGATCGCAGCAGCGATCGGATGACGGTGAGCGGAGCGCCCGCGCACTCGCGACAGATGGCGCGCAACGCGGGAACGCGCACGCCGATGAACACATCTCCTTCGGCGTAGTCGCCCGGACCGGTCTTGAAGAACCCTTGCAGCACGGCGACCCTGTCCGGTTCGGCGGCGGCGCGGAGACGCGCCCGTAGCGCTCGACTCATCGTTCGTAGGACTCGCGGCGCGACGAGGCCGACAGCTTGATCAGGTAGGCGGCCGGATCGGCCCAGAAACGCTCGCGCAATTCGCCCAGGCTCGCGGCGCCGCCGTAGCTGATCGACGAGCAGAGGTGCTTGATCATGTCGCGGACGATCGTCCGCGCCGAGCCGCGCGCCGGGCACGCTGATCTCCATCCCCTCGGCGCCGATCGCCTCGAGCTCGACGCTGGTCGGCGTCCTCGACGTCGAGGCGATCGCGGATCGCCTCGAGCGACGCCATGCCGCGCAGCACCTTGAACGGCACCTTCACGGTCTTCTGCGACTCGGGCAGCACGACCGACTTGTGGACGACCTCGCCGGGCGCTTCCTCGGTGCCGGCGAACGCGCTGCCGAGCATCGCGCAGTCGCCGCCGAACAGCAGCGCCATCGCGAGCGCGCCGTGCCGCTTGATGCCGCCGTCGGCGATGAGCGGCACGTCCGAATCGCCGACCGCCAGGCGGCACTCGACCAGCGCCTGCACCTGCGGCACGCCGAAGCTGGTCGTCATGCGCGTCGTGCAGCCGCCGCCGGGGCCGATGCCGACCTTGATCGCCGTTGACGCCGCGCTCGAGCAGGAACCGCGCGCCCTCGGCGGTGGCGACGTTGCCGGCGATCAGCTCGACGTCGCCGAACCGCTTGCGGAACTCGCCGATCGCGCGCTCCATCACCACCGAGTGGCCGTGCGCGATGTCGATGACCAGCACGTCGACGCCCGCCTTGACCAGCTCCGCGGCGCGCTCGAGGTAGTCGCCGGTCGCGCCGATCGCGGCGCCGACGCGCAGCCGGCCCTGCTCGTCGCGCGTGGCAAACGGCAGCCGCCGCTGCTTCGAGCAGGTCGCGCGCGGTGACCAGGCCGAGCAGCGTGCCGCCGGGTCCACGAGCGGCAGCTTCTTGACCTTGCGCTCGACCATCACCCGCTCGGCTTCGTCCGGGCGAGACGGGCCCGGCGTGCACGACGAGCCGCTCGAGCGGCGTCATGCGATCGGACACGCGCGCCCCCGCGCGCGTCACGAACCGCAGGTCGCGCTCGGTCAGCAGGCCCTTGAGCCGGCGCTGGCTCGTCGACGACGACGAGCGTGCCGACGCGCGACCGCGCCATCAGCGCCGCCGCCTCGTCGACGAGCGCCGTCCGGCGCGATGCTGTAGGGATCGCGGATGACGCCGTGCTGCGTGCGCTTGACGATCTCGACCTCGCGGACCTGCGGCTCGATGTCGCCGGGGCGGAAGCCGCGATCGATGATCGCCGATGCCGCCTTCCTCGGCCTGGACGATGGCCATCGGCGCGCGCGTGACCGTGTCCATGTTGGCCGAGACGATCGGCCGCTTCAGCGTGATGTGCTGCGAGACGCGGCACGACAGATCGATCGCCGACGGGTCGCGGCGGTCGACGACGCTGATCTGCGGCGTCAGCAGAAAGTCGTCGAACGTGCAGCCGCGCACCAGCTCGGCGGCCTGCTGCGCGGCGCGGGCGTCGATGCGCGGAAAGTCCGGAGCGGCCATACCGAGATCCTAACCTGCTCGCCGGCGCACGGCGCATAATAGATGGCGTGATGCGGATCCCCACCACCGTTCTGGCGGTCTTGTGCCGCTTGGCGTCGCCGTGCTGCTCAGGAGCCTGCCGCGTCGACGTCGCCCACGCCGCCGCCCTTTCGCGGAATGGCTGGCCGCCGTGCGCACGGAAGCGATTCACCGCGGCATCAGCGAGGCGACGCTCGATCAGGCATTCGACGGCCTCGAACCGATCGCCGTCGTCCTCGAGCGCGATCGACGCCAGGCGGAGCTGGTGCTCACGCTCGATCAGTACCTGAAGCGCACGCCTGACGAAAGCGACGATCCGAACGCGCACGACGCGGATGCAGCAGCACGCCGCGTTGCTCAAGCAGGTGAGCGCCAAGTACGGCGTTCCGGCCTCGCTCATCGTCGCGGTCTGGGGACTCGAGTCGAACTTCGGGCGGTTCAGCGGCGTGCGCCCGACCATCGCCACGCTGGCCACGCTCGCCTACGATCCGCGCCGCGCCGGCGATGTTCCGCGAAGAGCTGTTCGCCGCGCTGAAGATCCTCGACAGCGGCGACGTCGAGCCGGCGGCGATGCGCGGCTCGTGGGCCGGCGCCATCGGGCAGCCGCAGTTCATGCCGTCGAGCTTTCTGCTAGTACGCGCAGGACTTCGACGGCGATGGCAAGCGCGACATCTGGCGATCGACGCCGGACGTGTTCGCGTCGATCGCCAATTACCTCGTCGGCGCACGGCTGGCAGGCCGGTCAGACCTGGGGCCGCGAAGTGAAGCGTGCCGCGCCGATCCCGACGGCAAGATCAAGGAGGCGGCGCCGCTGCAGACCGACCGGCTGCCTCGCCGAGCGGCAGATGAGCGCGCCGTTGCCGCTGGCGCGCGTGGCGCGAAGCTGGGTCTCACCACCAAGACCGGTGGGCCGCTGCCGGCGACGACGTCGATCGAGGCGTCGCTCGTCGAAGGCGGGCAGCGCAATTTCCTCGTCTACCCCAACTACCAGGCGGTGCTCGTCCTACAACTGCGTGCACGCCTACGGCTTGAGCGTCGCCCTGCTGTCGGATTCGATGAAATAGCCCGGATCGGCATGACCCGAGACCCGGCCGAGGATTGCTCCGGCCCGGGTCAGCGCAAACACTTTGAACCCCCCCGGCTCTGGAGCCGTCCTATCCCGCATGACGGAAGCGCTGCTGAAGGACGTGAAGTATGCGGTCCGCGGCCTGATGGCCCAGCGCGGATTCGCCCTGGTGGCGCTCGCGTCGCTCGCCGTCGGCATCGGCCTGAACTCCGCCATGTTCAGCATCGTGAATGCGGTTCTACTGCGGCCGCTCCCAGTCAGCCAGCCCGCTCGGCTGGTCCACATCTACACGACTTCCGATATCCCCGAATCGACATTCTCCATACCCGACTTTCGCGATCTTCAGCGCCGCGCCTCGGCCTTTTCGGGCATCGCCGGACATTCGCTGATGTTTGCCAATGCCAGCCGGGATGGCGCCTCGCAACTTCTGCTCGGCGAGGTCGTCACGGCGAACTATTTCGACGTCCTTGGCGTGCGTGCTGTAATCGGGCGCGGCTTCGATCCCTCCGAGGACGCGGTCGAAGGCGCCAGTCGGGTGGTGGTGCTCGCCGATGGCTTATGGAGGCGGCAGTTCGCCGCAGATCCCGCCGTGCTCGGCAAGCCGCTTCGCATCCGCGGGCTCGACTACACGATCGTCGGCGTGATGCCGAAGTCGTTCACCGGCATGACGCCCGGCCTGATGGCGGAGCTCTGGGTGCCCGCCTCGATGGTGGCCGACGTCGAGCCGGTGGGCATGAATGACTTCGTGCCGTCGCCGACCGGCACGACGCGGTTCACCAGACGAGGATCTCGTTGGATGTTCGTCACGGCGCGCCTCGCGGACTCCGCGTCGCTGGCGCAGGCTCGCGGCAACGTCGACGCCGTGATGAACGGGCTCCAGCGCGACTACCCGGAGACGAATCGCAACCGTCGCGGGATTGTCAAACCGGCGGCAGACGTCAGGATTCATCCGCTGGTGGACGGAGCGCTGCTGCCCGGCGCGGCCGTCCTCATGGTTGCGGTCGGGCTCGTACTGCTCGTCGCCTGCGCCAACATCGCCAACATGCTTCTGGCCCGAGGGTCGTCACGGGCGCGTGAAATGGCGATCCGGCTGGCGATCGGCGCCGGTCGCGGACGTCTGATCCGTCAGCTCCTCGCGGAGAGCCTGCTGCTCTCGGTGCTCGGAGGACTGGCAGGCTTGCTGCTCGCCGCCTGGAGCCTGAGGGTCATCTCGCGGCTGCAGTTGCCGCTTCCCATTCCCATCGCCTTTGATCTGAGCCTCGACGCCCGAGTCTTCGTGTTCACGGGCGCCGTCGCCCTCCTGACGGGCATCGTCTTCGGCCTGGTGCCCGCGCTCCAGTCGACCAGGCCGGATCTGGTGCCGTCGCTCAAGAACGATCCACCAACCAGCGGCACAGGGCACCGCTACGGTCTGCGCGATCTCCTGGTGGTGGCTCAGGTCACGGTCTCGGTCGTGCTGCTGGTGGGTGCGGCGCTACTGACCCGCAGCGCGCTCGCGGCCGGACGCTTGAACGTTGGATTCGAGCCGCAGGGGCTTGCTCTTGCCACCGTCGACCTCGCCATGCACCGGTACGCACCCGATCGCGGCGTCGCCTTCTATCGCGACGCCCTCGAGCGCGTTCGTGCCGTGCCGGGGGTGACGTCGGCGGCGCTGGTCGAACGTCTGCCGTTCTCACCTAACATTCACACGCGAAACGTTTTCATCGACGGCCGATCCTACTCGCCGGACTCGACCGGCGAGGTGATCGATGTGACGACGGTGTCGAGCGGCTATTTCCGCACGCTCGGTGTTCCACTGCTGCAGGGACGGGATTTCGACGACCGCGACACTCCCGCCGCGCCTGGCGTCATCGTCATCAATCAGGCCATGGCGCAGAAGTACTGGCCGGGTGTCGATCCGATCGGCCGACGGATCCGCATACAGGAGCAGGCCGGTACTCTCGAGGTCGTGGGTATTGTCGCGGATCACAAGGTCAGGACGATTGGCGAAGGGCCGACGCCGCTGGTCCACTTCGCGCGCTCGCAGATCTACGCGCCGTCCGCCACGCTGCTGGCGCGCACGTCGGGGAACGCCGGCCGGCTGGTCCAGGACATCCGGCGTGAGATGCTCGCGCTCGAGCCGCAGCTCGCCTTCATCGAGAACCAGACCATGGACGCCGAGATCGGCGCCACGCTGTTCCCCGTCAGGGCCGGCGCCGCGCTCGGTACCGGGTTCGGTATTCTCGCGCTGCTGCTGGCCGGCGTCGGGCTCTACGGCGTGACGGCGTTCTGGGTGAGCCGGCGCACTCGCGAGATTGGTATCCGGATGGCGCTCGGCGCGTCACCGGGCGCCGTTGTCGGCCTGGTGCTCGGCCAAGGTCTGATGCGGGTCGTCGTCGGACTGGTGATGGGCATTCTCCTCGCTGCACTGCTGGCGCGTACTCTCTCCGGCCTCCTGTATGGTGTCGGCGCGACCGATCCGGTCGCCTACGCAGCGACCGTCTTCCTGATCGTCGCCGTCTCGACGATGGCCAACATCGTACCCGCGCGACGTGCCGCGAGGGTCGATCCGATGATCGCGCTTCGAACGATGTGATCCACCTGGATGCGGGCGAGGGGCGACGTGGCATCGACCGTCGCTGTTATGATCGTGGGATGGATTCGATCGCGGCGCTCGAAGACACGCTCCGCGATCGGTTGGGGCGCACGCTGCCCGGTCTCGACGCGCAACTCCGCTTCGCGCCGGTTCCGCCGCGCGCCGGGTGGGAACCCGGTCACCTGCCTGCCGACGCGAGGATCGCTGCGGCGCTGCTCCTCCTCTACCCTGCCGAAGGCGGCGTGTCACTTCCGCTGACGATGAGGGCCAGCGGTCTCAGGCGACATGCCGGCCAGATCAGCCTGCCTGGCGGCGCGACCGATCCCGGTGAGACCGTCGCCGAGGCCGCACTCCGAGAGGCGCACGAGGAAATCGGTGTCGAGCCTGCGACCGTACGCGTGCTCGGTGAGCTGACGCCGGTACACGTGCTCGTCAGCGGCTTCACGCTGCATCCCATCGTCGGCGTGACCGACACGCGGCCAGTCTTCCGTCCGGCCGATGCGGAAGTTGAACGGGTGATCGAAGTGTCGGTTGAGGCGTTGCGGGACGCATCGACCATCCGGCGCGGCACGCGAATCCGTGAAGGCGTGGCGGTTGAGTATCCCTACTTCGACCTGCTCGGGGCGCACGTCTGGGGCGCCACGGCGATGGTGCTCGGGGAGTTCATCACCCTCCTCGCGGACGAGTGACCGGCGGTCAGCGCAAGCTGTCCACCGGGTCGAGCGCCATGGCGCGTCGGGCCGGAACGTAACAGGCCAGGGCACCGACGGTCAGCAGAATGACTGACACCAACGCGAAGGTCATCGGATCGAGCGAGCTCACATTGTAGAGCAGCGTCCGCATGACATTGGTCAGCATCGCCGCACCGATGAGCCCGCCGACGATGCCCAGTATGACTGGGAGCAGTCCCTGACGCAGGACCAGCCTCAACACGTCGTGACGAGGCGCGCCCAGCGCCATGCGCAGCCCCAGCTCGGCGCTGCGCTGGCTGACCGAGAATGCGACGACGCCATAGAGGCCAACAGCGGCGAGCGCCAGCGCCAGCGCCCCAAAGACCGCGAGGATCCGCGTGCGGAAGCGCGGCGCCGACAGCGAATCCGCCACGACATCCTGCATCGTCCGCACACGGCTCATCGCCACTTGTGGATCGATCGCCGCCAGCTCGCTGGTGACGATGGGAACCGCGTCGAGCGGATCGCGCTCGGTTCTGATGACGAAGGTCATCGCGTCCGAGACGTACTGCGACGCAGGGACATAGATGATCGGCACGAAGTCCTGATCGAGCGCTCGCGCCCGCACATCGGCGACGACGCCGACAATCTCCCTGATCTCTTCCTTCACGCCCATGCTGACGTGAATCCTGACTCGCCTGCCTACAGGATTCTCGTCGGGCCAGAAGCGACGGGCCGTCGCCTCGCTGACGACAGCCACACCCGCAGCGCCAGCGCGATCGGCCGAGGTGATGCGACGCCCGGCGAGCAGCGGAATTCTGAGCGTCTCCAGGTAGCCGGACGTGACCGGCCGAATCTGCGCGTTGCCTTCATCCTGACCGCTCGGGCGGCCCACGATTGTGAACGAGCCGCCAAAGCTGCCTGGGCTGAGCGGCGCCTGAAAGATGGCGCCGGACGAGATGATCCCCGGACGCGGAAGCCGGCTATTGAGCTCGCGAAAGAACGTCTCCTCGGCCGCAACGGTGCTGTAGCGAGCCTCGGGCAGGCGGATGGTGAAGGTCAGGACGTGCGACGGATCGAAGCCCGGATCGACGCGCATCAGTCGGTCGAGGCTGCGCATCGCGAGGCCGGCGCCGGCCAGCAGAATCAGCGAGAGCGCGACTTCGGCGCCGACGAGAACGTTCCTGATCGTGCGGCCTCGTCCGGCGCTCCCGTAACCGCGGCGGAGGTCCTTCAGCAGCCCTGCCAGGTCAGAACGCGAGGCGACGATCGCCGGCACCAGGCCGAAGATGATGCCGGTCAGAAGCGACACGACCACGGCGAACGTCAGGACGGTGGGATTGAGGGAAAAGGCTGCGCCTCGTGGCAGGTCCTCCGGCGCGATCGTCGTCAGCGCGCGCACCGCCCAGAACGTCAGCGCCAGGCCCGCGACGCCGCCGGCAGCCGCGAGCACCAGGCTCTCGGCCAGAAGCTGCGCCAGGATCCGTCGGCGTCCGGCGCCGAGCGCCGACCGGACGGCAATTTCGCTGGTTCGCGTGGTGGCGCGCGCCAGGAGCAGATTCGACACGTTGGCGCAGGCGATCAAGAGGACGAACATTACCGCCCCCATCAACACCAGCAGTGGCCGTCGTACGTCGCCGACGAAGGTCTCGAGCAACGGCACGACGCGCACGGCATAGCCCTCAAGCTTGTCGGGGAACTGCCCGGCGAGGCGCTGTTCGATGCGATCGAGGTCAGCCTGCGCTTGTTCGGGGGTCACGCCCGACTTCAACCGGCCGACCGCGTTGATGTAGTGGGCCCCTCGCTGATTGGCGCTCAGGTCCGACGGCCCGAGCACGAGCGGCACCCACAGCTGAATGGCATTGGGGAAATCGAACCGTTGGGGCATCACCGCGACGACCTGTACGACTCGCCTTCGAGCGTGATCGAGTGCCCGACGATGGCCGGGTTCGAGCCGAACCGCCGCTGCCAGAGCCCGTAGCTCAAGGCGACGACTTTCGCCGCGCCCGGGCGCGCCTCGTCCGTGGTGAACGGACGGCCGAGCAGCGGGCGGGTCGCCAGCACGTCGAAGATCTCGGGTGCGACCGCGGCGGCATCGACACGTTCGGGCCGATCGCCGGCGCTGAGCGTCAGATTGTCCTCCTGGTACGCCGCGAGCGATTCGAGCGTGACGTTCTCGTTGTGCCAGTCCATGAAGTTTGGCGGCGACACCGCGGCGTTCTTGCCGTGCCTCGCCTCGGTGACGTCGACGACGCGCTCGGGCTGCGGGTAAGGCAGCGGTCGGAGGAGGACGTGGTCGACGACCGAGAAAGTCGCGGCGGTGCCACAGATGCCGAGGGCGAGCGTCAGGATCGCGACGAGGCTGAACCCCGGCGCCTTGAGCAGAGTGCGGACACCGAAGCGGAAGTCCTGAAACTTCATGATTCCTCCCGGGCGAGCAGGGGCAAAGTGCTGGCCGCGTTCGGCGCGGGCCAGACGACGGCACTCGACGGCAAGCGTGACGATCTGAATCTGGCGCCAGAGCATTACGCCGGCACGCGGACGGGATGGTGCGCGCCCGACGGCGCCTGAGCCGACAGGCGCGGTCGATCTCGCGCAACGCTTCGCGGAATACCCGGACGCGCAGCTCACCAGGAACGAACCGCTCGATCCATATCGGGCGCTCGTCAAGCATGCGCCACTCCGGTCCGGCGGGCGCCGTACTCCTCGAGCGCGTCGGCGTAGAACGCGCGGGTTGCCGACCAGGCGGACTCCCCCTTCGCAGCGAGCGTGTAGCGTCGTTCCTTGATGATCTGGCCCTCGACGACCTTCTGGTCGTATTCGCCGTCCACGAAACCCGCGTCCTCGAGCCGGGCCATCATCTGGTAGAAGGCGGGGGCCGACCGCCGGATGCCATGGGTCGCCAGCACCCGGCGGACCTGGCGCCCGGTGCGCGATCCGGAGCGAAGAATGCTCAGCACCAGGAACTGAAGGTGGGTGAGGTCTGGAATAGTGCGACGTGACATAACGTCGCATTTTATTACCGTACCCTCGTTTAGGCAAGGTCCGTGCGGTTTGGTGCCGGTTCGTCGGGTCCTCCCTCGGGAATCTGCGTCCGCTCAAATGCTCAGCGGCAGCCTTTCCCACAGCAATGACACGGGAATCGGGTGCGCCGACTAGATCGATCTCGAGATTCGTCGGCTTGACTCGCTCGAGCCAAGCAAAGCGGCGACATCGCCGGCACGCTCCTCAAGGCTTTGCACGCCGCGCCCGGTGCTGAGCTGTTTCGGCGCGCAAGTCTTGATCCCGCCGACATCGGGAATTAAAGGAACGAGTATCCGCTAGCGCTTGACGCCGTCAACGGTCGCGATGCCCAGCGCCGTCGTGCTGTGGCTGCTGTTCGCGAGGCCGATGTAGATTGTCGGTCCCATCACGATCGTGTCCGATCCCACCACGTTCCACGTCGTTCCATCGTTCGAGTAAAACGCGGTGATCACGTTGCCGGCGCGCGCGATCTTGACCCAGCGCGGTGCGGCGAGCAGCGGTCCGGGCGTGGTGGTGCTGACGCCGTTCGCCGCAACGCGGCGCTGGAACGCGAGCCCCTTGCCGGAACTGACGAGCATCAGGCCGTGTGCCGAACCCGGCGTCAGGTCGTTGCGAATCATCACGCCGACCTTGTGCCAAGCGTTCGTCGCCGACACCGTCGCTACACGCGCGACGATCTCGCCGTCGCCCGTGAGGCGCTGATAGGTGAAGTGGAACGCGTCCGCCGTGCCCCAGATGTCGGCACCGGCGCCCGTGAGCGTGAAGACGCCGCTGGTGATCGACGTGCTGCCCGTCAGGCCGACCGCGCCGATGTCCTGGTTGGACCAGCGGCTCTCGATGACGACGTTGTCGAATGTCGCGGTCGCGGCGGCCG
Source organism: uncultured Acidobacteriota bacterium (assembly GCA_963771415.1). Taxonomy (GTDB): domain Bacteria; phylum Acidobacteriota; class Vicinamibacteria; order Vicinamibacterales; family 2-12-FULL-66-21; genus CAWAZT01. Next base: position 782,432 of record CAVYTI010000004.1, read on the forward strand.
TGGTCGAGTGACTGGACACAGCCAGGCCGATTAAGACGGTCGGCGCGAACGCAATCGTGTCAGGTACCCGACGACCGTCCATGTCGTGCCGTTCGGGGACTGCGACGCGGTGATCGCGTCGCCGACCCGCGTGAGGCGCACCCAGTAGGGCGCCGTCGCCAGCGCACCCGCCGTGTGCGTGGACACGCCGTTGGTTGCGACGCGGCGCTGGAACGCGTTGCCCTTGCCCGGTGACACGAGCATCAGCGCCTGGGCCGATCCAGGTGCCACGCTATCGCGAATCATCACGCCTGCCTTGGTCCACACGTTCACGTTCTGTTCGGTAACCACCCGCGCGGTGACCTGGCCGTCGCCGTTCAACGTCGTGTAGGCGTATCGCAGTGCGTCGGCGGTTCCCCAGATGTCCGCACCGCCGCCGGTCAGACTATAGGTCCCCGACGCGAACGAGGCGTTCCCCCCGACGCCGACGGCGCCGATATCCTGCGTCTGCCAGCTCGCAGGCAGCGCGCCGCCGCCCTGAGGCACGGACAGCGATCGCGTAGATCTGGGCGCCGATCGCCGACGAGTTCCCCGCCGCGTCGATGGCGATGAACTTCAGCGTCGTCGTCGTCGCGATCGAAATCGGCGCGGTGTAACGCGTGCTCGCCGACGTCGGCGTCGAGCCATTGGTCGTGAAGTAGATCGACGTCCCGGGATAGTTGTCGGTGGCGGTCAGCGTCACCGACTGCGCGCTGACGAACGCGCCGCCGAGCGGCGCCGCGACGATAGTCGGCGGCGTCGTGTCAGTCGGCGTGAAGTTTTCGAACAATTCGTCCATGTTTGGCGCAAATGCCGACGCGCCCGGCAGTGCATCGGTGACGCCGAGGCCTTCGAGGGACAGCCGCAGGAAGGCTTCGTAGTGATAGAGCGTGGTCGACTGATATCCGCGCTTCACGCTGGCGCCCAAGAACAGCGCCACCGCCCGCCCCCCGCACATCCAGGCGCCGCGCAGCCTCGCTGCTTCGGTCATCGCGATCGTCGTCGGGCCACTGCACGTCGCATCGGTGAGCGTCGCCTCGTCGAACATGACGATCAGCAGATCGTTATTCGCAACGAATGAGGGATCGTTCAGGTAGGGGGCAATGGTGTCCCTGAGGCGGTCGTCCACCGGTCCCATGCACAGGCCGCCATCCGTACAGTTGTGGCCATTGATCTCCGGGAGATCGTGGATGATCGAGTAACTCGGAAGCGAGCCGGTCGTCACGTCACGCATGAAGTCCGGAAAGATAGGCACGATCTTGGCGAGCTGCGCTGGATTCTGCCAGATCTCGGGAAAATATCTGAACACGGCTTCGTGAGTCGTCACGTCGGCGTAGTAGCCCTTCCAGGTCTTGTTCTTCGTCGCCAACGCATTCACGACGTGGCTCGTGCCTGTCGGAATCGGCCCCTCTTTCGTGTAGAAGCTCTGCCCGGTCGTCAGCGCGAAGTAGTTGGGCTGCGACGGGTGGAAGTTGGCGTAGAAGTTCGTGAGCAGCGCCCCTTGGTCGAGCAGCGAATTCAGATACGGCATGTTCGGGTTGCCGATGATGCTCGTGTAGTTCTGATTCTCGAGCGTCATGATGACGATGTGTCCGAAGCGATGGGTATTGGCAGCGCCCAGCGTATTCACCGCCACATTATCGAAGGCGCCCTTCGTGTTGCTCGTCATCAGGCCGATCTTTCCAGTCCGGTATCGCGTGTCGTCGACAAAGCCCAACGAATTGAAGGTCAGGCCCTGATCGAGCGAGACGGACGCCTGGATGTGTTGCTTGTAGAAGGTGAGCTTGAGCCGGTAGTAGTGGCCGGGCTGGAAAGCCTGCACGCCAGACGCGAGCACGGTGACGACGCCGCCGTCGATTCTCGAGAGCCACCACCACCTGGGTCCTGTGGTCGGGTCGCCTTTCAGCGAAAGCCGATAGTAATGAGACGCGTCTTGCGCGTGGCCGATGATGCCAATCTCCCCTGACTGATAGTTATAGAGCTTGACATCGGCCTCCACCGAGTAGTCTCCCCATGCAGGATCTCCATCGAACGATGTCGTCGCCGCTGCTGCGGTCGCGTCGGTCTGACAATACTCCGGCGTGCCAGTAGTGACGGTCCGGCAGATCGTCCAGTTCGCGTCGGAGGGAGTCCACGTACCGCTCGTGCCGTTGTCGAAGTTGTATTGATACAGGGTTGCCGCGTATGAGGTGCCACGCAGGACGAGCGTGGCCGACACGCACAGGGCGATTAGATGTGTTCGGGTCATGGGGAGTGTCTCTCGAGGATCCGGCGCTGTAACACCGTCAGAGCAAATGCGAATTAGTACCCGGTTTACGAGCGGAGGCAAGACAAACCGGTACGGTTCAGTTGAGGCGCAACTGGCTCGACGCATGACGACGTCGCAGTCCTACATCGCGCGGATTGAGGCTGCAGGAGTGCGGCCATCGACCGGCGCGCTTGAACGCTTCGCGCAGGCGACACGCACGCGTCTGCGGATCGTCTTCGAAGCGCACGACGCGAGGACCCGTCGGTCGCCGCGCCATGGTCGTGGCGGCGGTTCGATTCCTGTCTGCGGTCGCCCTAGCAACCGACGCCAAGTTGTGGATGGTGCTGGAGTGTGAAAGTGGTGACCCGGGTGGGAGTCGAACCACAATCCGCAGATTAAGAGACGTCGCAAGAACCTGAAATAGCATGGATTTCTAAGTGTTCTTGCCGGTCAGCTGCAGAATGCGGCAAGGTGCGGCAGATCGCTGCAACCCCCGCGCAACCGGATCCTCCATGCGGTTCCGGTGGGTATTCTTATGTGGTTGTCTGTGACAAAACGCCATCACAGCATTCGTCGCCGAAGCCGAGCGCACTCCGGTGCGTTACTTTGCCTGCAACCGACTCCGATCCCTCGGCCGATCAGATCACGGATGATCTCACGTTTGGTCTGGCAGCCTTGGGCATTAAGGCGTGGCGGCGGAGCTTCGCCGAGTTGTCCGCTGGACGGTTGAAAGACGAGATCGACGCCCTAGTGCGACATTAGAGGGAGATTAGAAAGACAGGGTAAATCGTGATTTGACCCGTAAATACAGGGGTTTCTCGCTCCGAGGTGTAACGTCGCATTATACCTGAAGCCCGCGGCCCCGTCGGCGCGACAGGCGGCGAAAAACGCGGTGGTCTAGAGCTTGGCCAGCGATCCTGGCTCGATCCGGGCGGCGCGGACCGCTGGTACCAGCGCGGCGAGAGAGGCCACCACCACCAGCGCCGCCGCCGTTCCGACGAGCGACAGGGGATCGGACGGCCGGATCCCGAAGAGCAAGCCGGTCAGCCCTCTGGTGGCGAACGGAGTGATGATCAGGCCGGCGGCGATCCCGACGGCCGACAGCAGCAGCGCCCGTCGCAGCACCATCGCCAGCATGCCCGAGCGGGTCGCGCCAAGGGCCACGCGGATGGCGATCTCCTGCCGTCGCTCGGCGACCGACCACGACATCATGCCGTAGACGCCGACCAGCGCCAGGACCAGGGCGAGGCCGCCGAACGACGACACCAGCGTCGAGAGGAAGGCCGGACGCGCCAGCGCCTGGGCGATGTGATCGTCCATCGTCCGCACCGTGGCGAGCGGCATGTCGGGATCGAGCGACGCCATGGCCTGGCGGAGCGACGGAACGAACGCGTACGGGTCTCCCTCGGTGCGGACCACGAAGGCCATGAATGGAAACGACCGTTGCGTGACGGCCTGATAGATCTCCGGTCGTGGCGGATTGGAGGGCCCGAGATGACGGATATCTCCCACGACTCCAATGATCGTCATCCACGCGCCGTCGTCGTCGAATCGGACACGCCGGCCGACCGGATCCTGGCCGGGCCACTGCCGGGTGGCGAGCGTGCGGTTGACGAGCACCACCGGCAGCGACTGTCGGGTGTCGGTGGACCGAAAGTCGCGACCCGAAAGAATCGGGATGCCCATGGCGTGGAAGTAGCCCGGCATCACGATCTGATAGCCGGCCGAGTCGACCGGCTTGGGAACGGGCCGGCCTTCGATGACGTAGCCGGTGCCGAAGTCGTCGCCGCCGATTGGCAGGGTCGACCGCCGCGCCGGCGGCACGCACGCCAGGCAGCTCCGCCATCCGGTCGAGCATCTGCGTGTAGAACTGAACCTGACGCGCTTGGTACTCGGCGCGATCGCCGCTCACGGTGATGTCGAAGGTGAGGAGGTTGCGGGTATCGATCCCGGTGTCGACGCGGGTCAAGGCGATCAGGCTTCGCACCAGCAGCGACGCTCCCACGAGGAGGACCAGCGCGATCGCAATTTCGGCGGCCACCAGCACATCGCGGGTCCGCCGGGCGCGCCCGGAACCGGAACTGCGCGTTCCTCCTTCGGCCAGCGCGTCGGTCAGGCTGCCGCGCGAGAACTGGATGGCGGGCATGAGCCCGAACGCGATTCCGACGGCGAGCGCCACGGCGACCGTGAACAGGAGCACCCGCAGATCCATGGTCGTGCCGAGACCCGCGATCTCGGGAGGCGACAGCCGCAGGAGCGCTCCGGCTGCCCATTTCGCCAGGACCAACCCGGCAACCGCGCCCGCGGTCGAGAGGACGAGCGCTTCGGTCAACAGCTGCCGGACGATCCGCGCCCGATCGGCGCCAACCGCGCGCCGCAACGCCAGGTCGCGTCGTCGCGCCGCGCCGCGGCCGAGGAGCAGGCTCGCCACGTTGGCGCAGGCGATAGCCAGAACGAACGCCACCGCCCCGGCAAGCACCAGCAGCGGGCGCTCGAGCGACCCGGCGAACTGCTGACGCATCGATACGAGAGTGCCGCCTCGCGAGTCGTCCTCGGGATGCTCGCGGGAGAGGCGATCGCCAATCGTGGCGATCTCCGAGCGCGCCTGCGCGAACGGCACATCCGGCTTGAGCCGGGCCACGGCACGCAGGTAACCGACGTTGCGGTTGCCGGTCATGTCGGCGTCCTCGTTCATGGCCGGACGCGGTATGTCGCCCGCGCCGCCAGGGATCCACAGCTCGGGACCGACGTCGCCGGGAGCGGAGCGCGAGGTGATCATCGGCCACGCGAAGTCGCGCGGCATGACCGCCAGAACATGGCGCGGACGCTTGTTGAGAACGATGGTCCGGCCGATGAGGGCGGGGTCCGCCGCGAAATGGCGGCGCCACAGACCTTCGCTCAGCACCACCGCCGACGGATCGGCAGCGTTCGAATGGAACGGCTCGCCGAGCAGCGGACGCGCCCCGAGCACGTCGAAAAAGGTCGACGAGACGCTCGATCCGTTCACCCGCTCCGGCTCACCCGAGCCGGTCACGGTGAACGACATGTGGCTGATGCCAGCGAAACCGCTGAAGCTGGTGGACTGCGACCGGAAATCGATCATCCGTCCGGGGCCGAGCGGCTCGATGTCGCCCCCTGGGCGCGTGTTCCAGAGAAAGACCAGCCGGTCGGGTCGGGGAAACGGCAGTGGCTTGATGAGGGCCGCGTTGATGACGCTGAAGATCGCGGTATTGGCCCCGATCCCTAGTGCCAGGGTCAGGATCGCGACGAAGGTGAACCCGGGGGTCCGCCGCAGGCCCCGGATGGCATAACGCACGTCTTGAGCGAAGTCGGTCCACATTTCGTAGCCCCTTTTCAGAGCGCCCTTGAGACTGCTGGTTCGACGGCGGACGACGGCGGCGGTTGGGTCACGGGCGAGAATCAGGGCTCGAAGATGAATCCCGGATGAACGCCGACAGTCAGATCAAAGTCGGCCGCCGGGGTGACTGTTGGCCCCAGCTGAGCAGAATTCTCACGATATAAGTAACACATAATAAAAGACTTAACGCATCAACCTGTACCTGGTCGGTCGAGGGCATACCCGTTGCTAATCTGCTGCGATTTTTTTGCGGAGGAGTGGACCATGAAACGTTTGTGCGTTGTCCTTGGAATACTCGTTGGTGCGTCGCTCCTACCGAAGGCCGCGAGCGCCGGGCCGGTCACCGTGATTGACCCGATCATCGGCGTGCGGGGTGGAATGTTCGGGTCCGAGCCGGTCGACTCCGGCAATAACATTTCCTTTGCAGACTGCGGGGACGCGGGGCACTGGATAGTTTTTCCCTGTGCGCGATCTTCAACATCAGCGACACGGTATTCAACGCTGGGGTCACCAGCATCACAATGCACTTCGTCTCGAGCGCGAACCCCGACGCTGAGCTGGTCTTCGAGAACGAGGGAGGGTTCAGTCAGTTCGGTTTCGAGCAGATTGCCCCTGGCGTCCTGGAGTTTTCCGGCGACGGAGCGTTGCAATGTGCGGATGTCGTCTTCGAGGGCCCACAAACGTTCCACACGTGCGGCACCGTTACGGGCGATGACATTGCCTTCGGCATAAAACCCATCGACGATTACGGCCATCCGACGAGGACGTCTTCGCCCTGGGATCTGACCGCGCAAGTCACCGCCGTCAACGGCACGCCCCTGAATTCGGTGCCCGAACCGACCACGCTGCTTCTGATGGGAACGGGCGTCGCCACGCTTGGCGGGCGGTCGGCTGCGTCGCAAGAATTCGTAGGGATCCTCTAGCCGCGTCACAGCACCCTGCGAACGTCCGGCCTGCTCGTCAGCGAGCGGGCCGGGCTTCCTGCACCAGCGCCTTGAAGCGGGCATTCCCCGCGAGCGTTCGCAGATCCGGATCGTCCTTCGCGAACTGCGGCGGATACCCCGCCTTGAACGCCTTTCCCAGCGCCTGCAATGCCTCCTCGGTGTGCCCGGCGAGCGCATGCGCGACCGCGGCGTTGTAGAGGAAGCCCTGATCGTCGGGATTTTTCCCGAGGACTTCTTTGATGAAGGTCAGGCCCTGCGCGAAGTCCCCCTTCTTGACGTAGTAGGTGCCAAGATTGACCTTGGTCGTCGGATCGTTGGGATTGACGGATAACGACTTGTAGGCGAGCGCGATCGCCTTGTCGTAGGTCTCGTTGGCCTGCTTGGAATTATTCAGCCAGCGGTAGCCGTCCGCCAGATTCGACAGCCATCCATCCGAGGCCGGACTGATTTCGACGGCCTTCTGATAGTACGGCAGCGCCTCAGGGAAACGGCCCATCCACGCGTAGGCCACGCCGAGATTGCTCCACGTATCCGGCGTGTTCCCAACCTTCAGCGCCTTCTGCAGCGCATCTGCCGCGTCCTGGTAACGACCGGTCTGAAGGTAGACGGCACCAAGGTCGTTGTAGCCGTTGACGTTCTCCGGCTCGATCTCGATGACCTTCTTGAACTGGGCGGACGCGTCTTCGTAATTGGCCAGGCGCCAGTAGGTGTAGCCCAGTGAGTTGTAGTTGATCCAGTAATACGGGTTCTTCTCGATCGCCAGCTTGTGCATTTTGATCGCTTCGTCGGGTTGGCCCGCAATGCGATACGCGGCGGCAAGGCGGCGATACGCTTCGTCCGAGTTCGGCGCGATTTCGAGCGCGCGTCTCAATTCGGAGATGGCCTCGTTGGCTCTGCCCGTGGCGATATACGCCTGTCCCATGGCGTTCCGAACCTCGAGCAACGAGTCGTCGAGGCGTTTGGCCTGCTGCGCCGTGAAGACCGCCTGATCGGCCCACTTCGTGTCGGCGGTGTCGTGATACATCGCCACTGAGGCGTCGGACAATCCAGCGAAGGCCAGCGCAAACCGCGGGTCCTGCTTCAATGCGTCGTTGAAGAAATCGAGCGCGGCCTGGACGTTGCGTCGATCCTGCTGACCGCGCAGCGCATTGCGACCCTTCAAGTACGAGTCGTAGGCGGCAATGTTCTGCGTCGGGCGCGTCGAGCTCTTGGCGAGCTCGGCCGAGGTCGCGCTAACGTTCAACGCGTCGACCAGCCCGGTAAACATCTGTTCCTGCATCGTCAGCAGGTCGTTGAGACTGCCCTTGTATCCTTCGTCCAGATCGTGCGCGGCGCAATCGGATCCTCGACCTTGATGATGATCGCGATCTGCGCGTCGTTGCCTTGCACCGTGCCCGTCACCAGCAGGTTCGAGCCGAGCTCGCGCGCCAGCTTGGCGTGCGATTGCTTGAGGTCGACACCCTCGATAGCGCTGGTCGGCGCCACCGTGACCTGACTCAGTCCGAACAGCTTCGCCGACATCGCCTCCGCCACGCCGGTGGCAATGTGATCGAGGCTCTGCGCACCGGCTGCCTGAAACGGCAACACAGCAATCAGCTTTCGCTCGCTCGGGCTTGGCAACGTCGTGCTGCTGCTGCGATAGAAGAGGTGGCGGACCGGCGGAATGGCGAGCAGGCCGCCGGCCAACATGACGGTGATCAGGGCGGCAACGGTCCACCCGCGCCGCGAGGACGGCAGCGGCACGTTGATGACGACCGACTGGTGGCCGGAACGAATCCGCGTGCCGCTCGGCGCCTTCGATTGCTCGAGATCCTGCAGGATCTCGCGCGCGTGCTGATAGCGATGATTGGGATTCTTCTCCAGACATCGCATGACGATGTTCGAGAAGAACGGTGGCAGTTCGGGCGCCACCTCTTTGAGCGGACGCGGCGAGATTCGCACGCGCTGCATCAGCACTTCGAGCGCGGATTCTCCTGGAAACGGCGTCGATCCCGACGCCATCTCGTAGAGGATCAGCCCGAGAGCGTACAGGTCGCTTCGATGGTCCGTCGGCTGTCCTTCCACCGATTCCGGCGCCATGTAGCGCGGCGTACCGATGAAATCGCCCGGTCGCGTCAGCCCTGCCGCACTGGCTTCGTAGGATTTTGCCAGGCCGAAATCGGAAATGTAGGTGCGGCCGGTCAGGTCGACGAGAATGTTCTGCGGTTTGAGATCGCGATGGACGATGCCGACCTCGTGAGCGGCGGCGAGCCCCGACGTCATCTGCCGGGCCATCACCAGGACTTTCTCGAACGGCACGCGTCCCGAGATGAGGATCGAATGCAGGTCCGATCCCTCGATGAACGGCATCGTAATGTACTTGACGCCGTTGGCCTCACCCAGATCGTGAATGCGGAGGACGTTCTGGTGCGTGACTTGCCGCGCGAGGAGGAGCTCCTGCTTGAAGCGCCGTTCGAAGTCGATCCCGACGCTGGGATTCGAGAGAACCTCGGTGCGAATCACCTTGAGCGCGATCGCGATGCCGAGCTCCTGGTCCTGCGCCTTGTAGACCGCCCCCATGCCGCCGACGCCCAGCAGTCGCTCGATGCGGTAGCGACCGGCAAACAGCACCCCGGGGCCTAGCCCGCTGCTCGCGCCGGAGCCGATTCGCGTGACGTCGAGCGCAGGATTAGGTGCCGGGGTAATGGCCCCGGTGATCAGGCCGCCGATGGCCGCCGAGAGCTCCGCCGAACAGGCGATGCAGCGCCCGGTGGTGAGCGGTGTTTCGGTCCGACAATGCGGGCAAACCATTGGATTCGCAGCAGCGGGGCCCCGGAAACGGCCAGAGGCCGTCAATTATCCTGCCGGGACTAACCCAATCCAGGTACAACTAACGGTTTCAGCCCTCCGGATGAACAGCGCCCCTGCGCAGAATTACGCCTGACTTTGCATAGAATGACGGACATGCACAGAGTTTGGGCTGGAGCCGCCATTTTTGTCACTTTCCTGCCGCTGGCCACCTGCGGGCGCGCCGAGAACAATGCCCCGCCGGCGCCTGCCGGCACACCCTCCGCATCCCCGGCAAAGGAGGCTGCCGCCGCCGGCCCGCCCCTGTCGGCGCTGCCGCCGGTCGACGCCGCCGCGATCCTCCAGCACATCAAAGTCCTCTCTTCCAACAAGTTCGAGGGACGGGCCCCTGGCACCCGAGGAGAGGACCTGACCGTCGCCTATCTCGAGACTCAGTTCCACGACCTTGGTCTTCAGCCCGGCAATCCCGACGGAACCTACATCCAGAAGGTGCCGCTCGTCGGCATCAAGGCCGCCGAAACCCGCCCGTTGACCTTCGTCAAGGGCTCCCAGGCCCTCGGGCTCAAGTGGAAAGACGACGTGGTTGCCTGGACGAAGCACGTCGCCGACGCCGCCTCCATCGTCAAGTCGGACGTCGTGTTCGCCGGCTACGGAGTCGAGGCACCCGAATACAACTGGGACGATTTCAAGGACGTTGACGTCAAGGGCAAGACCATCATCGTCCTGGTGAACGATCCGCCGATCCCCGATCCGGCCGACGCCACGAAGCTCGATCCGAAGACCTTCGGCGGCGATGCCATGACCTACTACGGGCGCTGGACCTACAAGTTCGAGGAGGGCGCGCGCAAGGGAGCCGCCGCCGTGCTGATCGTGCACGAGACCGGCCCTGCCGGGTATCCGTTCCATGTTGTCCAGGGCAACCTGAATGAAAAGTTCGACATCGTCACCCCCGACAAGAACGCCGGCCGCGCAAACATCGAGGGGTGGATTACGCTCGACGCGGCGCGAAAGCTGTTCGGCCTGGCGGGGCAGGATTTCGACGCGTTGAAGAAGCAGGCGGCCACACGAGGGTTCAAGCCGATTCCCCTCGGCGTGCAGGCCTCGATGGCGATCAAGAACACGCTCCGGACGATCGATTCGCGGAACGTGGTTGCCAGGCTCGAGGGCAGCGATCCGCAACTGAAGAACGAGTACGTGGTCTACTCGGCCCACTGGGATCATCTCGGCGTCGGGGAACCGGTCAACGGCGACAACATCTACAACGGCGCGCTCGACAACGCGTCGGGTGTCGCGACGGTGCTGGAAATCGCCAGGTCTTACAAGCGCGTCAGCCCTCAACCGAAACGGTCCATCCTCTTCCTGATGGTGACGGCCGAAGAGCAGGGCCTGCTCGGATCCCAATACTATTCGGTCACCCCGCTCTATCCGCTCGACAAGACCGTCGCCAACATCAACATCGACGGCGTCAACCAGTGGGGGCGCACGAAGGACATCACCGTGATCGGCCTGGGGGCGTCGGATCTCGACGACTACCTGAAACAGGGCGCGCAAGAGCAGGGACGGACGTTGAGCGCCGATCCGGAGCCGGAGAAAGGCTTCTACTACCGGTCGGATCATTTCAACTTCGCCAAACAGGGTGTGCCGGCGCTCGATCCGGATTCGGGCACGGACTTCGTCGGCAAGTCTGCCGATTGGGGAAAGACGAAGCGCGACGAGTACACCAAACGGGACTATCACGCCCCCTCGGACGAGATTAAGCCGGACTGGGATCTCAGCGGCGCAGCCGACGATGCCAACCTGCTGTTCGCGGTCGGCTATCGCGTGGCCAACGCTGACAAGTTTCCGGAGTGGAAACCGGGGAACGAGTTCAAGGCGAAGCGCGACGCGATGCTTCACCGGTAGCCACGGGACCCTCGCGGTCGCGCACGGCCGCACGCGCCGCCTCAGAAGAGCGGTCGATGTTGGGACGATCACACAGTTCCGACATCGATCTTGCGAAACGGTAATCTCCCAAACAGCCGCACAGTTCCGCGCACAGATCTAAGTTGCTGACACCGGGAAACTTGTCGGTCGGTGTGAGCGGGGGTACCTCCGTTGCTCCTTAGGTCCGTGGGAAATGGAGGTCCTCATGCTGCGGATGAGGCGTTTTGCGATTGGTGTCGCGACAGCCCTGCTGCTCGCACACCCAGTCTTATCGCCGGTGGGCGCTACGGCGCCCCAATACACAATCGAAGATCTGGGAACGATTGATGGTCTGGTGCCATCTGTCACCGGCGTCAACGCGGCCGGACAAGTGTCTGGCTTCGTGTTCACGAGCACGGGCAGCCGGGCGGTCCGCTTGGTCGATTCGGGCGGCTGGTCGTACGTGCCAGGGCTCGAGTCGCTGCCCAGCGACGCGCAAGATATCAACGTCTACGGCGATCTGACAGGCTATGTCGTCACGTCCGCTGGAGACTTGCGCGCCTATCGCTACACCGCGACGACGGGAGTGCTCGACTTCATCCAACCGATGGGCACCGGCTCTTACACGGTGGGCACCGCGATCAACGCCTCGGGAGAGGTGACCGGGTACGGCGATACCGGCGATCCCGAGGAAGGGACCAGGTCGTTTCGCGCCGCGCCGGGATTTCCGGCGCAGCAGCTGCCGAGCCTGAACGGGATGCTGGTCATCGGGTTCGGCATCAATGACGGCGGGCAGGTTGCCGGAGCGGCGACTCTTCCGGACGGCAGCCAGCACACGATTCTCGTGGATGCCGATGGAACCGTTCACGACATTGGTGGCTTGAACGGCTCGAGCACCAGCATGGGCAATGCCGTCGACAACGCAGGACGGGTCGTTGGACAGGCATGGGTCGACGCCGAGGGCGTCACGCAACACGCGTTCAGCTACAGCAACGGCTCGCTGACAGACCTGGACAGCTTCGGATCGTCGCTCAGCAACGCCGCCGGAATCGCGGACGGGACGACGGTCGGCTACTACACGCTGGCAGACGGCGTGTCGACGCATGCGTTCGTCCACACCGCTGCGGATGGCACGGCCGATCTGAACACGCGTATTCCGAGCGACTCCGGCTGGACCCTGACGAAGGCGCAGGCGATCAGCACTTCGGGGCGGATCGTCGGCGAAGGCCTCCTGAATGGCCAGCCGCACGTGTTCCGGCTGACGCCGCCGGTGCCGCCTCCGCCACCGCCGCCACCGCCGCCACCGCCGCCGCCCCCTCCACCGCCCGGGGACACGACGGCACCCAGCATCGTCTCGCTCGGGGCGACGCCGGACAACATCTGGCCGGCGAACGGACAGTGGGTCACCGTGGGTCTGTCGGTGAAGGCCACGGACGATTCCGGCGTGGCACCGACCTGCGAGCTGACGACGATCACGGCCGACGAAGGATCAGCGGCCGATGCGAAGATCACAGCGCCCTTGGCGGGCCAGGTGCGCGCGCTGCGGAACCGCCATCAGGACGAGCGTGTCTACACCTTCGGGGTCACGTGCGCCGACAAGGCTGGCAACGAAGCGCACGGTCAGGTGAACGTGACGGTGGCCAAGAATCGCGAGGTCGCCATTAAAGCGGTCGCGCGGGTCCTGCATCAGTCGAAGTGCCTGCTCGCTCAGCACCGGCTGCGGAAGGGACGCCGGTAATCAGCGGTCGCGGGGCTCTTCGAGATAGGTGTAGCCCTGCAGGCCGTCTTCGTAGAACGCGCAGCAGGCGGCCGGACTCCTCGTAGTCGATCCGCCCTTCGCGCACGGCGAGCTCGACGTCGGTCGCGCAGCTTGCGCACCAGCGTCGTCGGCGTCGAACTCGACGTAGTCGAGCACCTCGCGGACCGTGTCGCCCTTGATGACCGCGTCGAGCACGACGTTGCCGCTCGTCGTCGAGGCTGACGTGCACGGCGTTCGTGTCGCCGAACAGGTTGTGCAGGTCGCCGAGGATTTCCTGGTAGGCGCCGACCAGGAACACGCCGAGGTAGTACGGCTCGCCGTTGAACGGGTGCAGCGGCAGCGTCCGCTTCACGTCGCGGCGGTCGATGAACTGATCGATCTTGCCGTCCGAGTCGCAGGTGATGTCGCCGAGCACGGCGTGGTGCGTCGGGCGGCTCGTTCAGCCGGTGGATCGGCATCACCGGGAAGAGCTGCTTGATCGCCCAGCTGTCGGGCATCGACTGGAAGAGCGAGAAGTTGCAGAAGTAGGTGTCCGCCAGCGCGTCGTCGAGGCCCTGCAGGTCCTCGGGCACGTCGTCCATCTGCTGCGACGAGCTTGCTGCAGCTTCGCGCAGATCGCCCAGAAGAGGTTCTCGGCCTGGCAGCGCTGCTCGAGCGGCAGGTAGCCGCCGTTGAACAGGTTCAGCGCCATGTCGAGCGCCTGCTGCGCGTCGTGATAGCTCTCGAGCGCGTTGCGCGCCGTCAGGTTCTGGTAGGTCTCGAGCAGGTCGATGAGCGGCTGCTCGGCCTCGTCCGGCGAGATCGATTCCGGGATCTTCTCCTCGCCGAAGCCGGACACGCCGAGCACGTTGAAGACGAGCACGCTGTGATACGCGACGATCGCGCGGCCGCTCTCCGAGACGATCGTCGGATGCTTGCACGCCGGCGTCGTCGCACACCGTCTGGATGTGGTAGACGACGTCGTTGGCGTATTCCTGGAGCGTGTAGTTGACGCTCGATTCGAAGTTGGTCTGCGAGCCGTCGTAGTCGACGCCCAGGCCGCCGCCGACGTCGAGGTACTCGCAGGCCGGCGCCCGCCTTGACCAGCTCGGTGTAGATGCGCGCCGCTTCGTTGAGCGCGCCCTTGACGATGCGGATGTTGGGGATCTGGCTGCCGAGGTGGAAGTGCAGGAGCTTGAAGCAGTCCTGCATGCCGCAGCGACTTCAGCTCCTCGAGCCCGCGCAGGATCTCGGCGACGGTCAGGCCGAACTTCGAGCGGTAGCCGCCCGAGGCCTGCCAGCGGCCGCCGCCGCGCGCGGCGAGCTTGACGCGCATGCCGATCTGCGGCCGGACGCCGACCTTCTCGGCGTACTTCGAGGATCAGCCCGAGCTCGGTGTATTTCTCGACGACCGGGATGATGTTGCGGCCCGATCTTCTGGGCGAGCATCGCCATCTCGATGAACTCGGCGTCCTTGAAGCCGTTGCAGATGATCGGCGTGTCGTTGTAGGCCATGCGCCATGACCGCCAGCAGCTCCGGCTTGGAGCCCGCTTCGAGGCCGAAGCCGTACGGCCGGCCGAAGTCGAGCACTTCCTCGACGACCTGCCGCTGCTGGTTCACCTTGATCGGGTAGACGCAGACGTAGCGGCCTTCGTACTGGTGCTGGGTGATGGCGGCCTGGAAGGCGTCGTGGATGTCGCCGAGGCGGTGCGCAGGATGTCGCGGAAGCGGATCAGGATCGGCAGCCCGATGCCGCGCAGCTGCAGGTGATCGATCAGCTGCTTGAGATCGATCGCGTGCGACGGGATCCTTGGTCGGGTGGACGAGCACGTGGCCGTCGGACGAGATCGAGAAGTAGCCCTTGCCCCAGCGATCGACCTCGTACAGCTCGGTCGCGTCGCTGATCGTGAAGAGCTCCCCAGCCTGCCAAGCTTTGTGCCCACGTGCCGTAGAAGTGCTCACGAGTTCATTATGCACACCTTTTTCCACGATGGAAGGGTGGATCCGGCAAAAAGTGCGGCTTCGGAGAACGTCGGCGCGCGCGGAGCGATCACTCCACGGCCGCCGACGGCGCCATCGGGCGCAGCTGAAGGACGTGCGCCCGCGAACCCGGCGAGCTGAAGATGGTGAGGCCCGACGACATCAGCTCGTCGCCGCTGGCCTCCCCGATCGACCCGACGTCCACCGAGACCACGTCGTAGAGCGTGTCCGAGGCGAGCGCCTGGGGACGGACCGTGGTCGTCTCGGCGGCGCCGGGATTCTCGAAGGCGAAGATGACGGCGTTCCCGGTGCTCGCCGAGCTCTCCTGCAGCGCGTCCCATCCGCCTGCATGGATCGTCGTCGACCTGCAGCGTCAGCAGCTGAGCGCTCCGGTCGGGCAGCGCGTCGCGGAGCGCCTTGTAGGTCCCAATCTCCTGCCGCATGCCGCTGCGCGACTCGTCGTTCAGTTCGTCGGTCCGCCAAGTCGCGCCGAGGATGCCCGGCATCCGGCTCCGGAACGCATTGGGAAGATCGTTGTCGTCGCCCTCGCCCTCCCATTCATTGCCGAAGACGAACGAGAGCAGCGACGAGGGCGGCATGATGGTGCTGAGCCCCTGGAGGTTGTGCCGGACGTGCGGCGCCGACGAGGACCGGTCGTCCATCCACGCCGTGTCGGAGAAAGCGAGCATGCTCGGCTCGAGGCGGTTACCGCCGCCGGAACAGTTCTCGATCAGGAGGTCGGGGTAGCGGTCGCGCAACGTCGCGAGGAGCTGCTGCAGCGCCGACACGTGCATGAAATTTCCATCGTCGGATCCGTGGCCGTGCCCCGAGCGCGTGCAGTTGACCCAGAAATTGTTATCCCATTTCAGATAGTCGGGGTGCGCCGAGTCGATCAGCGCCGACAGGCGGCCGAGGATCCAGTCGCGTGCCTCGGTACTGGCAGAGGCAGAGTTGAGCCGCGTTGGCGGTCGCGTTGGTCTTCGCGGGATCGTAGCGCCCGGACTGCGTCGCCAGCCAGCGCTCCTTGGCCAGGCCGGCCTTTCCGACGGTCTGCAGATCGACGCGCTCGGGCTCCACCCAGATGCCGAACTTCATCCCGAGCTCGTGCGCGTGGTCGCTCAACGCTGAGAGACCTGAGGGAAAGCGATCGGCGTCAGCCTCCCAGACCCCTATGCCGGTCGTGAAGTCGCTCGGATCGGAGCCCGCTCTATACCAGCCGGCATCGACGACAAAGAGCTCGACGCCCAGATCCGCCGCCGCGTCCATCTCGTGAATCATCGACTCTTCGTTGATGGCCGTGCCGTAGGAGAACCAGGTGTTGTAGGTCACGAGCGGGCTATAGGGCCGCCCCTGCCGTACGGCGCTATCGATGAACACTCGGGTGGCTTCGGCCACGCTCCTGGTTGCAGTGTCGGCCACACCGACGTAACCGTGCGGCGTATCGAGCGGCGTCGCGCCAACGGTGGTGCTGAACGAGGTCAGCCCGAAGCGCGCGGTGGTCGATTCCGATTGGCGCTCGAAGTGTGCGCTCCAGGCCCCGGGCCACAACAATCCGCCGAAGAGCTGTTCGCTGCCGCCGTCGTCGAGCATGAACCACGGAACCGATTGCTCGGTCGCACGACGGGTCGAGCCAAGATCAAGGGGGGCCTGGAGATCGTTCGACGTCAAGGTGAAACTGCCGCCGACCTCCGCTGGCGTCTGTAGCCCGGTCAGCCACTGGATGGTGCCAGACCGCAGCGTGAGGTCGAACGCCTTCAGATCGCGAACCTGCAGCGCTCTGCTGTCCGACGAGGCATATGTTGTCCAGCTTTCGACGATGGGACTGTCTGGATAGCATGCGAAGTGACGCGTGATTCGTACATGGTCGTCGTCGTTATGGAACTGCAGCGCGAGCTCGACGCCATTCTCTCGAGGGTTCGCCTGGACGTCGTCGAACTTGAAGTCGCGCGCGCCCAGCTGGCGAACGGTCCCACCTATATTGACGGAGAGGTCCGATACCGGAGTCGTCAGCCAGTTGCGGCCGGACTTCGGAGACGAAATCTGCTGGATGGTGAGGGTCCGATCCTTGTTCAAGAGAACCGAGAAGCGGATACCCGAATTGCCGACGGTCCAGGAGTCGGCTTCGGATCCTCTGTCGACATAGGAGTCGCCAGCCTCGAGGAGGCGCACTTCTTCGGTCAGGACGAACTGGGGAAGAAGTGACAGCACTGTGACAAGAACGCCGATAGTCCTTGCGCGATGACGCCACTGCACGGTTTTGTGGACGCCTTTCCGACCGACACCGGGGGCAACAGACGCGGTCGGAGCGTGGCTTGCCAGGGGTATGCCAATTTTGGGGTTCGGGGTTCGGAGGGTTCGGGGTTCGGGGTCTGGTTCAGGGGTTCGGGGTTCGCGGGTTCTCTGGGTGCTCACGCGCAGGTGGTCACGCGCAGGGTCTCACGCACAGGGTGCTCACGCGCCGGGTGCTCACGCGCCGGGTGCTCTCGCGCAGGGTGCTCACGCGCAGGGTCTCACGCGGAGGGTTCTCGAGGTGCTCAGAGTGCTAACAGTGCTTGCGGTTGCTACTACTGACTGTAGTGACTCGTGGGGATAGACCTGGCCACGAATTGTCGCGGCCAGGCGTGTGCGGTGGGAAGAACTGTGCAGATGGATCGAATCAGCCACGACTGGAGGAGACTCGGGCTCCGGGCGTCCGCCTCAAAACGTTTGTCGCAGGGGCTCAGACACAGCTCAGCACCTGACCCGCGACCGATCGATCAAGACGAACCAACCCGGAACCCAAGAACCCGGAACCAGACCCGAACGCCGAACCTCGAACCCCGAACCCGTTCTGGTCTAGAACGTAAACCTGACTCCAAACCTTGCAATCCGCGGGTTCATGATTTCGTTGACGGCGTTGAAGTCCGAGGCCTGCACGTCGTATTGCCGACCGAGCACCGTGCTCGCGTTCAGCAGGTTGAAGATGTCCAGGTCGAGGATCGCGCGCGTGTGACCGAAGGTCAGGCTCTTCTCGACGCGGAAATCAAACGAGGACAACGTCGGCAGCCGGTACTTTCCGAGATCGGAAATCACCACGACGTCCTTCTTCGAATGCACCGCGTCGCTGGTCGCCACGTCATTGGCGTAAAAGACCTGGCTGAATCCCTGGCGCACGAGCAGATTCGCGCCCAGGTTGATCCCCCACGGTCCCTCGTAGTAGCCGTTGGCGATGAACTGATACTTCGGAGCCGTCAGGTAGATCTGCGACTTGCCGCTGCCGGCGGTCGGTCGGGTCACGACGCCGCCGTCGATGTGCGGATCGATGCTGGTTGACGTCGGATCGACGATCGCCGTTGCCGGGTTGTCGAAGAATTCCCGCTCGCTGTTCCAGGAGTAACCGAACCGCGCCATCCAGCGATTGGACAAGCGCTTGGTCGCCGATAACTCGAGCCCCCTGAACGTGCGGTGATACCCGTCGCGGTTCTCGGTGATGGATCCGCCACCGACGGGGGCGGCGTCAGCGGTCAGCGCGTAGTACGGCGCCGACACGTGCGTCCCGTCGGGCAGCGTCGCGTCGATCGTGCCGTCGAGCAGGTAATCGGCGCTGGTCACGCCCACCACCGGCAGCTGGGTCAGCGGCCAGATCACGTTGTTGTACCGGCGCCACGTGTACGACGCCGACAGCCCGAAGTTCGGCATCAGCTCGTGGTCGAACCCGATCACGGCTTCGTGCGTGCGCGGCGAGCTCAGATTCGGCGCAATCTGATTGACGACCTGCAGCGGATCGGCCGGATTGACGCCAACGATGGCGAGCTGGCGACCGAGCTCGTTGAGCTCGATGTTGCGGTTGTGGTTCGCATCGACGGCCAGGTAGTAGGCATACGCATAGCCCGCCGCCGACACGGCGTTGGCCGTCGTCACGTTCAACTGGCTGGCAAATGCGGCATAGCTCCCGCGCAGCTGCGTCTTGTGCTTGCTGTCGAGCGCGAAGGTCGCGCCGATGCGAGGCGTCCAGGTGTTCCAGACGACCGCGTCGTGCACCGCCGGCGCGTCGACGCCGGGAAGGACGTCGGGCAGATCCGGGTGCGCGGGAACGGTCGCCGCGAGCACCGAATCGGTCGCCCGGTCGAAACGAAGCGCCCCGTTGATCGTCAGGCGATTCAGCGAGATGGTGTCGCCGACGTAGAGCGAGCTGTAGTCGGCGCGCGTGTTCTGGACGTAGTTCCGGAACGGCACTGCGAGCGTCAGGCCTGTGTCCGCGTCCTGCTCGAAGTCGAGCCACCCGTTGCCGAAGCCGGTGAGCGACTGATCGTCGACCCGGCGGTACGAGCCGCCAAACTTCACCTCGTGACGTCCTCTGAACCAGCTGCCGTCCACGATCGCCGTCTTCTGTGGCCGGTTCGTGTCGAGGAACTGGTTGGTGTTGTGGTACACGCCATCGGCGTCCACGAACACCTGTTTGTCGAGCCCGCCCTTGGGCGTGAGGCTGAAGGGACCGTTGACGTGCGCGATACGTCCGGTCAGATACAAGGCATTGCTCGCGACGAAGTTGACCTCACCTTTGTAGAGCTTCGATGGACCATTCTGGATAAAGGTGGTCTCGGGCGGATTGAACGGACCGGCGCCGCGCCCGTCCTTCTGTTTGTTGCCGCTGAAGAAGGTAAAGCTGCCGCGCCATTTCTCCGAGAACTGCGCGTTGGTCTTGACGCTCGCGTCGGTCAGCGTCGTCTTGTCGGGGATGCCCTGGAGCGTGAGCGTCGTGACATTGGTGCGCGCCAGCGAGCCCCATCCCCACCACTTGTTCTTGAGGATCGGTCCGCCAACCTCGCCGCCGTAGTCGGCATACTGATCGAGCCGGTTGCCCTTGCCGCTGACGCCGCCGAGGGTGTCCTTGAGGTCGTCGGGAAGATTCGACGCCTGCAGATTCTTGTTCTCGTAGAACACCCGACTGGTTCCGTGGAAGTTGTTCGAACCGGACTTGAGAATGAAGTTGAGCTGGACGCCCGGAGTCGAGGTCTGCACATCGGCGCCGCCCGTCGATACGTTCATCTCTTCGAACATGTCGAAGTCGTAGTAGGTGGGCGTCGACCCGAGGGCGTTCATGTCGGTGATGGGAATACCGTCGAGATTCCAGGTGTTGTCTCCGAGATCAGCACCCTTCGCCGTGTAATTGGACTGTTGTCCGGATTCGGATCCGCCGACGTTCACCCGATCGACAATGATCCCGGGGACCGTCTGCAGGACGACCCACGGATCGCGCGACGAAGGAATGTTCTGCAGCTCAGCGTTGGTGATCGTCGTCGAGACCGCGTCGCGCTTGGGATCGACGACCGGCGACTCGATCGAGACTTGCACCTGCTCGGTCACGCCCGCGACGGTCAGCGTGATGCGGAGCGGTACCGAGACACCGGCACCAACCGTCACCGCTCGATTCTGGTACTCGGCGAAACCGGCGAGCGACGCCTTCACCTGATAGGCGCCGGGCGGCAGGTTGAGGAAGTGCGCTTCCCCCTGCGCGTCGGTCACCGTGTTTTGATTCTGCGGACCCGTCACTTCGACGGTAACGCCGGGCAGCACCGCACCGGTGCCGTCCTGCACCGTGGTGTCGATCCGTCCGGTAAATACCTGCGCGGTTGCGGAAGCCGACACGCACAGGGCCACCACCAGGGCCCACCCAACGTGCGCCCATCGGCCGCGTTGCAGCTTGGTCATCGATATGCCTCCATCGGCAAGACGGACCCGTGAACAGTCGGCCGTCGCCTGAGGCGCCTGGTTGAGCAATTGGGATGCCCGGGAGAGGGGCGTTCAGGGGTTCGTCGCGCCCACGCGACAGTCAGGGACGAGTGCCGGATCGAAAGTGTCGCGCGAACTCTTTCGCGTGACGAGTGTCACCACGATCATGGTCGATTCAGAACGCTGTTCGGTTACGCACAGCGCGCGAAATTCAACATGTCGAACAACGAGATCCGGAAAGACGAAATGCGTGTTTCTTACGTCTAAGGTGTTTACGATGCCTATGAAGAAACTCACCACGCTCGTTGTGGATGACGAACCGCTGGCCCGCGAGCGACTCATGGGGTTGCTCGCCGCAGAATCGGATGTCGAAGTGCTCGGCGAATGTCGCGACGGCGAGGAAGCCGTCAGCGCCATTCACGAACGCCATCCCGACCTGGTGCTGCTCGACGTCGAGATGCCGAGGATGAACGGCTTCCAGGTAATCGACACCATCGGCCCCGATCAGATGCCGATGGTGATCTTCGTCACCGCCTACGATCAGCACGCGATCCGCGCCTTCCAGGTACGCGCGCTCGACTACCTGCTCAAGCCGTTCGATCGCGAACGCTTCACCGACGCGCTGCAGCGCGCGCGGACCCACCTCGAGAGCCAGACCAACGGCGACCTCGGTCGCCGGCTGATGGCGCTGATGAAGGACATGAAGCGCGATCCGCCAAAGACCGATCGCCTGGTCGTCAAGTCGGGCGGGCGGCTGTTCTTCCTGAGAGCGGACGAGATCGATTGGATCGAGGCGGCCGGCAACTACGTCCGCCTGCACGTCGGCAACCAGGCGCACCTGCTGCGCGAGACGATGAACGCCATCGAGGCGCGGCTGGATTCGGAGCGCTTCTTCCGCATCCACCGCTCACGCATCGTCAACGTCGAACGCATCCAGGAGATGCAGCCCTGGCTGAACGGCGAGTACTCGATCGTGCTGCGCTCGGGAATCCGGCTGACGCTCAGTCGCGGCTATCGGGAGCGGCTGCAGGACCGGCTGAGAATCTGACCGGCAGGTTCGCGCTTTCTGTAACTCCGGGTCAGGTTTGTAATCGGGGCGTGTCCGGTCTCGTCACCGTCCGAGGATTTTCCTGGTTTGGCCGCGGCATCGGGTTTGCCCCGAGCGAACGCCTATGCCGACGTTCGTACGCCGCGTGTCCGTGACCCTGGGGCCCAACTGGACGCCCTGCGCCGTCCCTCCGTCGGTACTGCTCCTCACCGAAGACAGCGACGTTCGCGCGGTGATCGCAAGAGGTACTGCGACGCGAAGGCTACTCGGTGATGGCGGCCGCCCATACCGGGCATGCCATCCTGGTGTCCACGCAGCGGAGCGCCTTCGACGTGCTGATCGTCGAACAGCGGCTGGCCGACGGGCACGCACGGGCGGTTGTCGAGCGCCTTCAGGAATGGAACCCGAACGTCCGCACGCTCCGGCTGTGCGACGCCGGTACGAGCGGGCCGACCGCGCTGGTCCGCCCGTTCACCGCTGATAGTCTGCTGGAGAAGCTCGAGGCGCTGGCGCGCCGGACGGCGACTACTCGCCGCCGGGCTTAGGCGTTTTCGGCATCTTGAAGACCGAGTCGTCGAGCGGCACGTTGAACTCCGCCTTCTCGATCGTCAACTCGGTGACCGGTGTGCCGTTGACCGTCTGCTTGATCTTGAACGGGATCTTCAGGCCGCTCACATCGCGATAATCCGACAACAGGCTGACCACGGTGATGTCCTGACCGTTCTGGTTGAGCGTGACCGCGGTCTCCCGCTCGAGCCCGGTATCGGCATCGAGGAAGTACTGCTGCACCTGCCCGCTCTTGGTGGTCACCTTGAGGTGGTACACCTTCGTGCCTTCGACGGTCTCGGGTCCGACCAGCTCGATACGATTGCCCTTGGTGACGTAGTCGACCAGGGGGCTGTCGAAATCCGCCTGCTCCCGCGTCGCTTGCGCCTCGGGCCCGGTGATCTCGTGTACCTGTCCACCCATGCTCATCCAGGGTGTGGTGCCATCGAACGCGCGGATCATGGGAGTGCCCTGCAGCTCGGCTTCCTGTCTCGCCAGATTCGGCCGCTTCGAAGAAATCGTGAAGGGGGCATCCATCCCGCCGGCCGAAATGGTGCCGGTCAGCTTCATGGTCTGAACGCCTTTCAGCTTCTCGGCTCCCCCCTTGGCGGCGAGATTCTTGGCCACGAGCTCGTCCACGCTCTGTGCGTGCGCGACCGCAACCGAGATCGACAATGCCGTGACGACATGAAGAAAGAGACGTCCGCTGCGGCGCATGATCATGGGACTCTCGCTTGACGAAGGGAGTTGGAGCCGGAGCGGTCCCGGCCTCCGCACCGGCTCCAACATTCCTCAGACACTCCGGGGTTTGACGACGACGCGGTAGAGAACGAGCAGAATGACGGCGCCCAGGATGGAGATCAGCCAGCCCGCCTGTTGGCTGGGTCCGTAGAATCCCATCGCGCGTCCGATGAACCCCCCGAGCAGCGCCCCCGCGATACCCAACAGAATCGTGACGATGAACCCTCCGGGGTCTCGCCCGGGCATCAACAGTTTCGCGATGATGCCGATGACAAGGCCGAAGACAATCCAGGCTAGGATTCCCATGCGATCCTCCTTGACGGGGATTGTGCTGCAAGGCGCTCACTATTACCAGCAGCAGCTGCTGCTGGCCTTGGCGTGAAATCGGGCTGACGGTTTACGAGGCGGCTCGGCCTCGGGACCCTCGCGAGCGACGGCCGGGCTGCCGCATTCTGGCGGTGTTGGTTCGAACCGTCGCAACGGGAGTCCGATCGGGACGGGTAGCATTTTCCGGTGCCGCCTCAGCGGCAACGGCAGGAGCAGGCTCGGAGCGCCCCTGATCGAGGAGCAGCGCGAGCATCGGGCTTCTTCCGGTGAGGATCAGGCCGGCGGCGTGGTAAAGGGCGATCGCCAGGACCGGCCAGAGCAGGCGCGAGCCGGCAGCGGCAAACCCGAGCCCGATCGCGCCAGCGACGAGGAGGTCCAGAGTGGCGGCGATGCCAAGCAGTCGATGGGACGCCTGGGGTTGTGCGGGAGACTGCTGAGCGACCGCCGACGGGCCGGCAGACGCCGCGGGTGGGAGCGGATTGGCCAGCGCCGGCGTTCCGTCCTGGCTCGGATGCTCTTCCTCGAGGCGTCGGACGACAAGGTCGGGGTCGACGCCAATCGCAGTCGCGTACGAGCGCGCGAACGCGCGCCGAAAGATGCCTCCCGGCCAGCGCGAGAGGTCGTCTGCCTCCAGCCCCTGAAGCAGCGCAATGGATAACTTCGTCTGGTCGGCTATTGCTGTCAGGGAGACGCCGCGACGCTCTCGTTCACGGCGCAGCCAGATTCCTAGCGTGGTCGCCTCGGCCATCGGTCCCGGGTTCTTACAAAATTCAACAATCGCAGGTGCCGCGCGAGTATGCGTCAGTCCGGCTGGGATGGCAAGCTGATCTAACACAGTTTTGTGTACACCTCGACCGTAGTCTTCGAGAAGGGCCACGGACGCGGGACCGGAGAGCAGGGACCATCGGTCCATCAAAACAGTGCTGGCGTCGTGACCCCTTCGTGCGCGAGCAGCCAGCGCTTTCGCGGGAGGCCCCCGCCATAGCCGACCAGGGTGCCATTGGCGCCGATCACGCGGTGGCAGGGGACCACGAGGGCTACCGGATTGGCGCCGTTTGCCGCGCCAACAGCGCGGACCGCGGTCTCAGCCCCGATCTGTCGGGCGAGCTGGCTGTAGGACACGGTCGACCCCGCGGGAATGCGCCGGAGCGCGTTCCACACGCGCTGCTGGAACGGCGTGCCATTGAGCTCGACATCCGGTTCGTCGATGGCCGCGATCTGCCCCTGAAAATACCTGTCCAGGGTCCCTCGGATCTTCGTCAGCTCGCCGGCCACCGGCTTGTCATCCGGATACCAGCGCGTCAACGTCTGCCGGATCCCCGACGCCCGGCCGAAGTGGAGCAAACAGAGCCGGCCATCGTGCTCGGCCAGCGTCAGCGGCCCGACCGGCGACTCCAGCTGATCGATCGTCACCACGATTCGACTCTACCCTGCCACGAGGCGAACCGCCAGCGATCGCGCAAACCATCGACGGTTGGCCACCGTCCAACGTCGGAACAGAGAGGATCCCGCCGATGCGCCTCGTGCGCCTGCTCCACGATCTCCGATCGGACTCACGCTTCGCGCTCCGCCAGCTGGCAGCGCATCCGGGATTCGCCGCGCTCGCGGTGCTGACTCTGGCGTTGGGCATCGGCGCCACAACGGCGATCTTCAGCGCCGTGCATGCGGTGGTGCTCAATCCGCTGCCGCTGCCCGAACCGAACCGGATTGTTGCCGTCTACGAAGACTGGCGCGGTCGCGCCGGCAACGTCTCCGCCGGAAACTTCGTCGATACGCAGGCTCGATCGTCGAGCTTCGAGGCGATGACGGCGATTCAGTATTCGAGCTTCAATCTGTCTCTCGCCGGTACCGCGGAGCGCGTCATCGGCGCGCGCGCGACGGCGGGGTTCTTCACCGTCTTCGGCGTGCACCCCGCGATCGGACGCGCCTTCAGCGACGCCGAGGATCAACCTGGCCACGAACAGGTCGTCGTCATCAGCCATCGGCTGTGGACGCGCCGATTTGCGGCGGACCCGACGCTGGTCGGCCGGGACGTGCGCCTGAGCGGCCGGCCCTACCAGGTGATCGGCATCATGCCGGCGTCGTTCGATCTGAGCGCCGATTCAGAGGAGTTGTGGGTGCCGGCGGCGTTCACGCCTGAGCGAAAAGCCACGCACGACGAGCACTACCTCACGGTCTACGGACGACTGAAGCACGACACCACGCAACAGCAGGCCTACGCCGACGTCATGCGTATAGCACAGCAGCTGCGCGGGGAGTTTCCCAAGGACGATCAGGAACTGGCCTTTCAGATCGTGCCCCTGATGCAGGAGTTCGTCGGCGATTACCGGTCGCGGCTCTTCATTCTTTTCGGCGCGGTCGTCGTCGTCCTCCTGATCGCGTGCACCAACGTGGCGAACCTGCTGCTGGCACGCGGCGCCGCCCGGGTGGGAGAGATCGCGGTCCGCTCCGCGCTTGGCGCCAGCCGCGGACGGATCTTCCGGCAGCTGCTGGTGGAGAGCCTCGTGATTGCTGGTGTGGCGGCCGCCACCGGCCTGGCGATCGCATCGTGGGGGATCCACGCGCTCGTCAGCCTGAGCCCGCCGGGGATCCCTCGCCTGGAGCAGGCTCGCCTCGACGGCAGCGTCCTGCTCTTCGCGCTCGGCGCCGCGATCCTCAGCGCGCTGCTGTCGGGTGCGGCTCCTGCGCTTCGAGCGGTCAAGGGCGACCTCCAGGGCGTCCTGAAGGAAGGCGGCCGGAGCGCCGGAATGGGCGGCGTGAAGGATCGCCTGCGCACGGCGCTGATCGCGGGTGAACTGGCGCTCGCCCTGCTGCTGCTGACCGGTGCGTCGCTGCTGATTCAAAGCGCGCTCGCACTGCAGCGCGTTCCTCCCGGTTTCGATCCCGAGGGAGTGGTCAGCGCGCGATTGTCACTGCCGGCCGACACCTACGACACGCCGCTGCGCGTTCAACAGACCTTCGAACGCATCGTCGCCGAAGCCTCGACGATCCCCGGCGTAAAAACCGCGGCCGTCTCGTCCCAGGTGCCGCGTGCGCCCGGCGGCAACGGCAACGGCCTGCTGCCGGAAGGCAAGGCGCCGGAGTCGCAGAACTTCATCCTCAGCCGTCTCAGAATGGTGACCCCGGGTTACTTCGACGCGATGCGCATTCCGATTGCGCGCGGCCGCGCACTCAACGACAGCGGATCGCCGTGGCGCGCTCAAGGTCATGGTCATCAGTCAGGCGCTCGCGCGCGCGGCGTTCGGCGATGCCGATCCGATCGGCAAGCGGATCTCGTGCTGCGAAGGCGGTCCCGACAGCGGCCCCGACTACAAGACGGTGGTCGGCGTTGCCGGCGACGTCCGCTCGGGCGTTCCGGGCGAGGCTCCGTCACCGGAGTTCTACCTGCCAATCGCGCAACTGCCCGCCGAAGCGTGGACCTGGATTCAGCGCACCATGTACGTCGTGATTCGAGCCTCGGCCGGCTCGGACGCGGGTGGCGAATCCTTGCGCGCAGCAGTCAGACGCGCGGCTCCCGAGGTGCCGCTCTTCGATGTGCGTACGATGGAACAACGGCTGGGCGCGTCATTGTCGACGTCGCGCTTCAACACCTTCCTGTTGACGCTGCTGGGCACGATCGGTCTCGTGCTCGCCGCCATCGGCATCTACGGCGTGATGGCCTACTTCGTCTCGCGGCGCGCGCAGGAGATAGGCGTCCGCATGGCCCTCGGCGCCACCCGTCGGGACGTCGTCCTGCTCGTGCTGCGACAGTCAGTGCGACCGCTGGCCATCGGCATCGTCGTCGGACTGGTGGCCTCGACGACGCTCGCCAGCGTGCTCAAGACGCAGCTGTTCGGCGTGACGGCGCGGGATCCGTTGACGCTGGTCGGCGTTGTCATCGTCCTGACGGGTGTGGCGCTCGTGGCGACGCTGATTCCGGCCGGCCGCGCGGCGGGCGTCGATCCCACCGAGGCGCTGCGAAGCACCTGACCTGCGATTACTTGACCACGACCGCGGTGGCGGCGCGCCGCCCGTCTGCGTCCCGCACTTCGATGCGGTGCGTGCCGACTCGAAGCGGCCACGGCATCATCTGCTCCGAGGACGTCGTTCCGATCGACGACCCATCCACCATCCAGGTCAACGTCGTCGGCGCCGCGGTAATGGCTCTGAGCGGCAGCGCCTGGAACTCGGCGCGGAGGGTGGGATCGATGCTGTAGGTCGCTCCGGCTGGAGGATTGGCGATTGTCAGTGAGGCGGCTGGAGCTGGCGCTGCGCGGCGTTGCTCGCACCGTCGGGTGCGTCGGACGAGCCATCTCGGATCGATCGACGCTCTTTGCCGCCCAGGCGCGAAATTCCGGCGGATAGATCGTCAGCAGGCCGCCGTCGCTCTGGTGATGCCACGAGCACGGCAGATCCTCGTCGCCCAACGGCAGCCACTCGGTCGTGCGCGTCGGGCACCACGGGTTCGCGCGCATGCCCGAGAGCGCGCAGATCGCAACCTGACGGACGTCGGTCGGCGTGCCGACGATCGCGTCGGTGCTGGACGGGATTGCCGGTACGGCGCTCGGCGGCGAGCATCACCGCGTGGAAGATCGGGCCGGCGCCGGTGACGCCGGTCGAGTCCTTGAGCGGCGACCGATCGAAATTGCCGACCCAGACGCCAACCGTCACGTGACGGGAATAGCCGACGGTCCAGTTGTCGTGGTAGGCCTGAGACGTCCCGGTCTTGACGGCAACCTCGAAGGGAAACTCGAGGTCGCCGCCACGACCGAAGATGAAGGATCGCGCGTCGGCGTCGGTGAGGATGTCGGTGATCCAGAAGGCCGTCCGCGGACTCACGATGGCGTGAGCTTCGGGGGCGAGCCTGCTCTTGACGAACGTCGGCGGCGTCCAGGCGCCACCGCGCCCGAACATCGCATACGCCGCCACGAGCTGATCGAGGCGCACTTCGGCGTTCCCGAGGGTGATGCCGAGACCGTAATACGAGCCGTTGCGATCGAAGGTCGTAAAGCCGGCGCGCGTCAGAAAGCGCACCAGAGTGCTGACGCCGACCTCGGACGCCAGGGCCACGGCCGGAACGTTCTCGGAGCCTGCCAGGGCCCGTCGGGCCAGCAGCGGCCCTCGGTAGCGACCGTCGTAATTGCGCGGGCTGTAGAGCACGCCGGGGTCGGCGGTCGGGAAGCTCGAGGGAATGTCGGCGAGCACGGTTGCTGGTGTGCGTCCTTCCTCGAACGCCAGCGCGTACGTGAACGGCTTGAGCGCCGAGCCCGGCTGACGCGGCGACGAGCGGACCATTGATCGCGCCGCCATGCTCGGTGTCGAGATAGTTGCCCGAGCCTTCCCACGCAATCCATTCACCGCGATCGTTGTCGAGCACGACGACCGCGACGTTCGACGCACCGTGGGCACGCAGCGCCGGCCGTTGCTGCTCGATGATTCCTTCGACCTCATATTGCAGCTCCAGATCGAGCGTGGTCTCGATCCGCGACGGCCGCGGCGTGGCGGCCGCGGCCAGCACCATCTCGACGAAGTGGGGCGCGAGAAACGGCGCTCGACCGCGATCGACCGCCAAACGCTCGCCGAGCGCCTCGCGCAGCTGATCCGGCGCCAGCGCGCCGGATCCGGCCATGCGAAGGAGCACCGTCCGCTGGCGGGCCTGGGCGGGCCCCAGATTGCGGAGCGGATTGAAGGCCGTGGGACGCTGCGGCAGGCCGGCGAGAAACGCCGCCTGCGCCGGCGTCAGCATCGCCGGCTCGACGCCGAAATAGCGCTCGCTGGCTCGAGCCACGCCCGCAGTCTGGCTGCCGTAGGAGGCCAGATTCAGATACAGCGCGAGAATCTCGCGCTTCGTGAAACGATGCTCGAGCCTGATCGCGAGCGACATTTCCTGGAGCTTCGCGCCAAGGCCTCGAGGCTTGACGCCGTCACGCTCCTGCAACAGTAACTTGGCGACCTGCTGCGTGATCGTCGAGGCGCCTTCGACAATGCGCCCCTCGGCGAGGTTGTGGCGGGCGGCTCGGATCCATCCCCACGGGTCTACGCCCGGGTGGACGAAGAACCGCTTGTCTTCAGCGGCAATCGTGGCCGCCACCAGCACCGGCGGCAGCGCGTCCGCCTGGAGCGGGCGGGCCCGCGCACCGCTTGCCGACAGCGCCTCATACGAGGATCGTCCCGTGCCGATCGACCACGATCGTCGACGCCGGATCGGCGGCGCGCAGCAGCGACGCTGGAACGGGCCAGCATCTGAGCGCGACGAGCCCGACGACGACGGCCGCGGCGACCGCACCTGCAATCCGCCCGCGTCGCGATCTCAACACTCTCAGCACCCTGCGCACGACATCACCTCGCCGCGCTACTTCTTGACCTCGATGACCGCCGTCGCGGTTCGCCCGAACACCTCGGGCTCGTACATCTCCTCGGCATGCGCCGGCGCCGTGCGGAACGTCCCGGCGGTGGTCGCCCGCACGACGTAGGTGAACTGATGGCGGCCTTCGCTCAGGCGCGTGGCGAAGAGCTCCACGCGATCGTCGTGGCGTTCCACGTGATCGAACCCGCCGCGCTGCCACCAGGTGAACCAGTCGTCCGACACCTCTCCCTGCCGGTCCTGCTGGGTGGCCAGCGCCGCCGCCGACGTCGCGAACCACGATTCGACCGCCTCGAAGCCGGCGGGCAGTGGATCGGTGACGGCGACGAATCGCCGCTCCTTGGTCAACTGGAGCGTCAACGTGACGCGCACGAGATCGCCGGCCTTGAACGACGTCGCCGGAGGCCTGGTCGCGGTTTCGACGTAGGGAGCGTAGCTGCGTTCGATGCGCATCCCCTGGTCGAGCCCTTGTTGGAAGAGGCGATCGGCGGCGTAGCGCAGACGCGCCGAATAGAACAGCGTGCCCTGACCCGTCCGCGTGAACGTCAGCGTCTGCGGCGGCGCTCCAGGCGGCGCCGAGGCCAGCAGCGTTGTCATCGGGACTTCGGTGCTGCGCGTGTCGGTCGTGCGGCCGCGGAACTGCTCACGGACGAGCGGCTGATTCCCGAGTGAGACGACCGCGCTGAAATCCGGCACGGTGGCTTCGAATCGTCGGTAGTAGCCGACCAGCGCCTCGAGCGCGAGCGCGTTCTCCTGCGTGTTGCCCCAGCGCCCCTTGTCGCGCACCTGCAGCATCCATCGCACGATTTGTGCGTAGGGCGCGTCCGCCTGGTCGGCCTTGACCAGCGAGCTCAGGACGATGGCCGTCGATCGCACGTTGGAGTTCCAGAACCAGAGAAGGTAGGGATCGCTCAGCTCCTCCACGTGCGCCGATGCCGCTTCGGGCAGGATCGCATTGGTCATGCGGCGCCGGAGGTCGTCGGCGCGCGGTCCGCTCGTCTCCCCTTTGGCGACGAGCGCGTCGTGGAGGTAGGCCAGCCCGAACACCGGCATCCGCTCGCGATAGCCATAGAGCCGGGTGACATTCGAGTCCTGATTGCGGCCACCTTCGACGAGCACCTTCACCGCAAAGGCCTGCCACGCGGTGTACGACGGCCACCAGCTCTCGTTCGTCGGCGGCGGCTCCGCCAGTTTCTTCTCGAGATAGCTGTACGCCCGATCGCGCATCGTCTTGTTGACGTCGTACTTGAGATCCGAGGCGACCTTGAAGACGTGCAGCAGGTAGGCGGTCAGATATGGCGACGTGCTCCAGCACTCGCCGGGCCAGTAGGCAAAACCGCCGTTTCCACACTGGTAGCGCTCGAGATCCCGCAGCGAGGATTGCACCGTGGTCCGCAGGTGATCGGGCTCGATTCCCGGCAGCCTGAAGGCGTCGCCGAGATCGGCGGTCAGGAGCAGCGCCAGCGCACGCGAACCCCGCTGTTCGGCGCAGCCGTAGGGGTACTCGACGAGATACCTCGCCCCCTCGCCGAGACCAACGAGCGCAGTTGACGCCAGCTCGACGCGGAGCCCACCGAAGGTCTTCACCACACCCTCGGGCAGCGCCACGCGCTCGGAGGACAGCGGCTTCGAGTCGTCGGCCTCACCGATCGCCGAGACCGTTTCCGGCGAGACCAGGACCTCGATCGGGACGACGTCTTCGAACGCGTCTTCCTCACCGGCGAGCTTCACCGTCATACGGACGCGCGCTTTGCCGATGGTACGGCCGGCGGCGTCGAACCTTACCTCGACCGAGCCGCCCGCGGCCACGTCGACCGTCTGGGGTGCGGGATCCGCAAACTGCATCACCTCGGGATCGAGGCTGGCGATCGTGATGGTGGCCGAACCACCAGTTTTCAGCTGACTCGTCACCACGGCACCAAACAACGCCTTGTCGCCGACGGCGAGGAAACGTGGGAACGTCGCCTTGAGCGTCACCGGCTTGTTGATGCGGATCTCGGTGTCGGCGGACCCGAACCGCGACACGCGATCGGCCGCAATCGCCATGATTCGGTAGGTCGTGAGCGACTCAGGCAGCTTGACGTCCACCACCGCATGGCCGTTCGCATCGGTCGCGACCGATCCGAGCCAGAACGCCAGTGTCCGGAAATCGCGCCGCACGGTGCCGGGTCCTGAATCATCACCGCCGCCGCCACCGTCGGAAGCGCCCTTGGGCGTGAGAACGCGTCGCGACACAATCCGCTGCCGTGTGTCCTCGGTCAGGACGCCGAGTGACTTGGTCACGTAGACCGATTTGAGGACGTCGGGGGTCCGGTAGCCGGTGAGCGACAGCACGCCGTAGTCGACCGCCCACAGCGTTACCTCGCTCGCCGAGGCGCGCCCCTGCCTGTCCTTCACGTCCACGGTGACCTTGGCGGCGTTTGCGGGCCGATACTCTTCCTTGTTCGCGGCGACCGCCACGGTCAACCGCTTCGACGCATCCTCGACGGCAAGTTGCACGTAGCCGAGCCGGAACGACGGCTTCCCGGGGTCGGCCGAATCCTCCTGCGTCGGCGACTCCCCGTTCGGCTTGCTTCTGCCCTTCACCAGCAGCACCGACACGAACAGGTTGGGAATGTCGTTTTCAGTTACCGGAATGTCGATCGACTGCTGCGTGGAGCGTCAGCGCGAACTGCCGATGTGTGCGAACCCCTTCCCGCTCTGTCGTCACCAGCGCGGTCGCCTGCTCCCACGGCGACTGAATCATGATGCGCGCGGTCTCCCCCGGCTTGTAGGTCGTGCGCTCGGCGACGAGATTGATGCGGTTGTGATCGAAGCGCTCCCATGCGGTATAGCCCTCTCCCAGCGCGTAGAACTGTGATCGGGTCACGGTGTAGCGCTCGCGGTCGGCGTTGGCTCGGGCTTCGAGGATGAAGAAGCCGCCAGACGGCAGCGGGATGTCGAGCGCGACCGGATCTGCGGCGCTCGTGAGGTGCCACTCTCCCGATGGGACTTCCTTGCGCTGCGTGTCCCACGAGTAGAAGCCATTGCCCTCGGCGTGGCGGACGCTGAGCCACTGGATCTGCGTGAGCGTCACGTCGATCGGAATCCCGGCGACCGCTGCGCCGTCGAGGCCGACTGCTACGAGCTCGGTGCGCGCGCCGGTTTTCTGCTGATTGAAATATGGAATCTGCTTGACGCCGATGTACCACGGTGCCGGGTGCACGACCGCGCTGATGCGGTTGGCGATGTGCTGCCGCGACACGTCCTCGACGTCCCCTTCGAGCGTGTATGAGTACGGAATGCCCGCCTTGGCATCAGTGCCCAACGAGAGCGGCAACTGTCCATTCGCCGCCAGCTGCCCGTCGTCGGACGCCATGTCGGTACGCAGATGCCGCTGGTTGTCGCTCCAGCCGACAAACGTCCATCGCTCGCCCGGATACTTGGCGAGAATGGCGTCGGGCGCCGACGAGAGCGGCGTTCTCGTAAAGGTCCAGTGCGTCGGCCGCTTGGGCATCGGCGCGCCGAACAGGTAACGGCCTGTCACCACGCCCTGGAGCGGGTCCCCAGCCAGCATCGTCGTTCCGGTCAAGGTGACGTCGACGCGAAAGTCCGGTTTGCGGTACGCCGCGACCAGGAAAGAGCCGCGCACCGTCTTGTTCCACGGCACGTCGTCTTCGACCTGATCGAGCTCCTCCTCCTCGCCACCGCTGACGTCGCGGTCGGGCTTGGCGCCCGGCTGCTTCCTGTCGGCCGCGAGCACCGCCCGGACCGCGTAGTTGCCGAGGGCGCCGCCTTCGGGCAGCGTGAATGTCCACTCTCCGCTGCTCCAGGCGTTGACTTTCACCGTGCGCTCGTCCACGAGACGATTGCGGCTGTCACGAACCGTGAGGTAGACGTCGGTGCCCGAGGGCAGGAGACGGATTCCCTCCGGCGTGTTGTGACGAAGAACGGCCTTGAAATGGACTTCCTCGCCGAGACGATAGACGCCGCGATCGCTGAAGACCGTTCCGCGCAGCAGCGGCTCCGCCTCGTCGAGGCTGAACGGCAATGCGAACTCCCACGGCGTGACCTCTTCGTTCCAGTCGCTCGCGGTGTAGGCGACGTCGCCGTCCTTCTCGGCGGTTACGATGAACGCGAACTGCCACCAACGGCGCGGATCGCGCAAACGCGTCTGCGGAGCAATGGCGACGCCGTCGGGCCCGGTGGTACCGGTCCACTTCGTCTGGCCGTCCGCCTGGACGATCGAGACGCGCGCGCCCGAGACCGGCGCTGCCGTGTCGAGCCGCGTCACGAAGATCAACGTGTTGAGCGAGCTGTCCTTCACGCTGATGCCGAGATTGGTGACCTGAATCAGGCTGGCGCGAACGACGGGCTCGCTCTTGTTGCGCCAGACCGGTGCGTGCTCGATCGGCTGCCCTTCCTCGACCGCCGTCCAGACGAGCCCGGTGCCCGACGGTTTGAGCGCCTTGGCCAGGTCCAGGCCGTGCGATTGAATCTTGTCGGCTGTCACACCGAGGCGGCGATCGATCGGGGCGACGTCCGGCGCGGCGTGGAAATCGGACGTCCGCAGGTCGACGATCGTCTGCATCAGCTGACCAGGCTCGACGGGCGCAGCCCATTGGCGGACGTTCAGGAAATTTCTCGAGTAGAAGGGCAGCTGCGATCCACCCCCCGTCTCCCATACGCCGTGGCCGTCGCCAAAGCTCGTGAACGCGCGCTGATGCCAGTTCTCGACGAACTCGAGCCAGGTATATCCCAGCGTCTGGCCGTCGGTGGCCGTCAGCGTCGGCGCGATCGTCGCCACCCAGGTGCTGGCGGGCTGCTGGGTCTTGAGGCCCGCGTCCTCGAGCGACAGGGCGGCCGACTCGTCGAGCTGCCAGGTCTCGCGCCGCTTCGGCGCCGACTTCGCCACCGCCTTCTCCTGCCGCGCGTCGGTGACGTCGACCGCGGTCGTCGCCGCGGCAAAGGCGTCGGCCTTCACCGGCACCCGCAGGGTGATCGGGTTGGAGAATTCCGGGTTGCACCCGGCACGGCAATCGAAGCCGTTGATGAAGAACGTGGGCAGAACCTTGATCGTGTAGTCCTGAGCCTTGGTGGAGACGGCCGGTCCGGCCAGCGACGGCAGGCGGCCGTCAACTGTCACCCGCAGCCAGCTGTCGGGCGGCACGGCGGCCGTCGCTTCCAGGACGACCATGTCGCGCGCCGGGACAAACTGCTTTTTGTCCCAGTCGGCGGCAAGGCTGAGAGGTACGGAGGACGTGGCTGACGCCGCCGCGCGCGCCGCCGCCACCTTGGCCTCGAATGCCTGGAGCGCGTCTGGAGCGCTGGCCCTGAGCCGCGCGGTCGCCATCGGCGAGAATGCGGGTGGCTCGAACGGATGCGGCTGCAACGCCGCCGTGACGTGCGCCGCGACATCCTCCGGCTTGATCGGCTGGTTGAAGCGCAGCACGATCACCGGCGGCCGATCGAAGCGACCGCCAGGCCGGTACCAATGGGTCTGCAGCAGCCGCGCCGTCGGTGTCGTGAACGTGAAGGAGTACGGCCGGTCCAGCCGACGGCCGCTTTCCGCCGCGGCGGAGGCATCGATCCTGACGTCGTATTTCGTGGCCAGCGGCAGCTTGCGCGCCGGCGTGAAGATCAGGATCGTCGTGCCCGACCACCGGAAGGTGCCGTCCAGCGCCGGCGAGATATGAAAGAAGGATGGTCCGAGCTTCGCCGGTACGCGGCCGAGCGGGACCATCGATTCCGAGAACACGACCCGGACCTCGTTGGCCTCTTCGACGGCCGCAACTTCACCCGACGGACCGGCGCTGACGATCCGCAGCGGCGTGCGCAGTGGAGAAGCCGCTTGAGCGCCGAGGTGTGTGGCAGAAACGAGCAGGAACGCGGCGGCACAGGCGGCACGAAAGGTCATGAGCCCATCCACTGAGACTTGTTGTGATTAGACACCGGTTGACGGCTGTCAGCCGGTCAGATGGCTCACGCGTGCGCGCGACGATCCTGAACGGCAAAGAGCGCCGGGACGCGCTGCTGGATCAACTCGGTCAGCCGCATGCCCGGTGAGGTACCGGCCAGGACGGTCGACATAGCGTAATAGATCAGCGCGGTCGCTCCCAGGTTCGCCCAGAAGGAGGCAGGCGAAATCAGGCTCACCAGCGATGCGGCGCTGACGACGGCGACGGTGTCGAATCCGGCCGCGACTCCCCGGGGCGCGAAGCGCATTCTGCGGGAACGGACCTGGGCGGTCGCTTCACGCGCGGCGGACCGCCGTTCGACGCCGCCGGGAATCATCTGGTCCTCGTCACGATACCCGGGATCGTGGCCAATGAGCTCGGCCTGAGCCCGAATCACGCGCTCGGCGCGACGATCGCCAATCGGAAAGAGGCGGCAGAATTCGTCGACGACCTCGTCGGCGTCGAGGCCCAGCGCCCTCGCATAGTCGCGCACGAAGGCCCGCGCGAAGATGCCGGTCGGCCAGCGCGAATAATCGTTTCGCTCCAGCCCCTGCCACAGATCGATATTGACGTTGGTGACGACAGCGATGGTCTCGAGCGAGATGCCGCGGCGTTCACGCTCGCTTCGCAGGCGAGGTCCGAAGGTATCCCTGTCCGACATTGCGGATACTATTGTCGAGCAAATCCTGCGCCGCGCCCGGACGCGAAATTGTCGGCAGGATTACCCGACAGCTGCCGCGATCGCGATCAGACTTGTAATCGCCATTACAGAACGCGCCGCCGCCGTTGGCTATGATGGATTGGTGCGGTGGTGTCTCAGCTTTCACGCGGCCTACGGCTGTCGTCACTCGGGGGCGTGCTGCAGCGCCGCCTGGGACATTCCCTTCGACTCGGGCGAGGTCGCCCGCGTGGAAGCGCTACCCTTTCAGATGGCGTCGCGGCTCGTTCGACCCCCAGCGGCGGATCGCCCGACCGTGGCGGCGAAAGAGACGGACGGCCGCTGCGCGTTCTTCGAATCGGACGCCCGTCTCTGCTCGATTCATCGCGTCGGCGGAGAGGCAGCGCTGCCGCTGACGTGTCGAATGTTCCCACGCGTGGTCCTTCAGGACGGCCGCGGCGCCCTCGTGTCGCTCTCCCATTTCTGTCCGACGGCCGCGGCCTTGTTGTTCGACGCCACTGGTCCTGATGCAGTGGTCGAAGCGCCGACGTCTCTGGTCGACGACCAACACCTGGACGGGCTCGACGCGACCGAGACGTGGTCCCCGTTGCTGCGTCCCGGCGTCCTGATGGACATCGACAGTTACGCGGCCTGGGAACGGTGCGGAATTGGCCTCCTCCTGCACGGACGAGCGATGCCATGGGAGGCGCTGGCACGGCTCGACCGAGCGACCGCAATCGTCACCGGGTGGACGCCAGACTCCGATCGCCCGCTCCTGCACTGGACGACGGCTGCGTTCGACGACACGATGAATTTGCCGACGATCGGATCACTACCTGACGGCGCGCAGTTCGCTGCCGTCTGCGGCGTGGTGGCGCCGGCGATGTCCAGACCGGCGTCCGTAGAAGATTTGTCGCAGAAGCTGACTGCCGTCGTCGACGCGCTTCAGCATCACTCGCAAGCGGTCAACCGATGGCTCGCGGCGCGCCTCTTCGGCACGTGGATCGCTTATCAGGGATCGGGCCTCCTGACGATCGCGCGATATCTTCACGCTGCGCTCGACGTGCTGACGGTCGAGATCGCGCGGGTTCCCGGGCGAATCGACAGGGGCGCGGTGCTCGAAAGTATTCGTCGGTACTGACTATCTACTCGTCCACCTGGCCGACTCTCAGCAGATCGCCAGACTGCTCTCCTGACCTCCTATGCCTGTGCTGGATCGCTTCCTTCGATACGTCACGTTCGATACTCGCGCCGATGAGTCCTCCACAATGGTGCCGACGACGCCCGGCCAGCTCGTGCTGCTCGATCACCTGGCTGGCGAGCTCCGTGAACTCGGGTTGACCGACGTCACACGCGACGAGAACGGCTACCTGTTCGCGACCATCCCCGCCACGGCCGGCGTTGCCGCGCCAACCATCGGGTTCCTGGCGCACGTGGATACCTCGCCGGAAATGAGCGGCGCCGGGGTCGCACCACTCGTGCATCGCAACTGGGCCGGCGACGACATCGTGCTGCCCGACGATCCAACGGCGGTGCTGCGGGCGTCGGACTGGCCCGAGCTGGCGGCACAAGTCGGGCACGACATCGTCACGGCGTCTGGTCGAACGCTGCTTGGCGCCGACGATAAAGCCGGCGTGGCGGCAATCATGGCTGCCGCTGAACATCTCCTCGCGCATCCCGAACTCCGCCACGGCCCGATCCGGATCGGCCTCACACCCGACGAGGAGATTGGTCGAGGGGCCGATCACTTCGACGTCGCACGATTCGGCGCCGTCTGCGCCTATACGCTCGACGGCGGCGCGGTCGGACAGCTGGAGTTCGAGAGCTTCTCGGCGGATGCGATGGTCGTGACGTTCGCCGGTTTCAACACGCATCCGGGCTATGCCAAGGGACGCATGGTCAACGCCATCAAGGCCGCGGCTCGCTTCATCGATCGCCTGCCAAGCGATCGGCTGTCGCCGGAGACGACCGAGCGCTACGAAGGGTTCGTGCACCCGTACCAGCTGGAGGCGTCGGTCGACCGGACGAGCGTAAAGGTTCTGATCAGGGATTTCGACACCGCCAGGCTGACCGAGAAGGAAGCGCTGGTCGAGCAGATTGCCCGCCGTGCCGGGTCGGAGACCGGGACGACGGTAGATGTCACCGTCCACCAGTCGTACCGCAACATGCGCGAGATCATCGAGCGTCACCCGGAAATCGTGGAACGCGCGCGGACCGCGATGAGGCGGGTCGGCATCGAGCCGGACGAGAAGCCGATCCGCGGCGGGACCGACGGCTCGCGGCTGTCGTTCATGGGCCTGCCCACGCCCAATCTTTTTGCCGGCGAGCACAACTTTCATTCAAGGCTGGAATGGACGTCGCGACAGGACCTCGAGCGGGCCGTCGACGTCATCGTCGCACTGGCGCAGGTATGGGCGGATGGATGACGGATGGCAGATGGCGGATGACTGTTGAAGGATGAGGGTACGAACTAGAGCACGCGAAAGGAGATGAGGGCGCGCGTGTGTGTCGTGCCCTGCGAGGCGTCGATCGCAATCAGATATTCCCCACGCGCGATCGAGCCGACGGGCATGTCGATTTCGTAGCCATCCTTGCGGCCTGCCATCGGCGCGAACGGCAGTGATGCCAGCGACGCTCCTTTGCGGCTCAGAAGGCTCGCCTTGATCGTTGCTTCCGCCGACGACTGGCCGGCGATCGAGAACCTGACCAGCAGGTGGTCGGTGCGCTCGAAGTCGTGCCCGGCGTACGGCGTTGGGTCGGGGGCGGCGTGCAGCTGCCGCAGCTCCAGGCCGGTGCGGGCGCGGTAGACGGTCGGGGAGGTCAGGACCAGGGGCGACGTCTTGAAATCCGGAATCTCCAGCGAGGTCTCTTCGCGATCGCCGGGAGCACCGTCGGCATCCAGCACGGTCCGGCGAACCTTCAATGGCCCGGGCTGCGCCTCGAAGGCGACCGTCCCGTCCACGAGCGGACCATCGAAGACGACCTGCCCGTCGGCGCCGGTTGCCGTCACCGTGACCTTTGCAGAATGCGCTCGGTCGCGCGGCTCCCACGAGATGGTTACGCGCGGATTTCCATCCGCACCGACCGAGACCCCAGCCCACAGCGAGCCGGCCGAATCGGGCCGCGGCGCGATCGTCGCCAGCGCGTGGGAAATCTCGGGCGGCAGCTCCTCAACTACGGCCTTGCGGGCCGACTCCAGTTCCGCCAGGGTCGGCGCGAAGTAGCCGGTGCGGGCGTGGACGTCGACGCCGGGCCGCTTTACGCGGACCTTGATGCGATGGAACTTCCCGTCGGCCGGGCTTTCCGGTGGCACGTACCCGAGCAGATAGAAGGCGCTCGCCTCCTTGACGATCTGCCGCAGGGACGCCGCCGGAGCGTTGCTCTGGAACATCTTGCCCCCGGTATCCGACGCGAGCGCCCGCAGCACGTCCGAGGAAGCGCCGACGAGACCCCGGGGATCCATCGTATAGATCGCGGTGTTGCTGTCGTTGGCGCTCTGGACGATCTTGTCCAGCCAGTGGTAGCGCTCGCTCATACCGCCTGGGCCGCGGCCGCCGAGCGGTCCGATGTCCTGGCTGATGAAGAGAATCGCCTTGCGACCTTCACGCAGCGATCGCAGGAATAGAACCGTACCCTCGAGCGCCGACGCCGTGACCTGCGACCGCACCACCTCGACGTCGCGCGCCATCTGCATCTGCGCCTCCTCCATCGGGCTGCGCGCCGGCACATAGACGCCGAAGCGTCCCTGGAGGGTGTGAACCTTGTCGGCCAGCGCCTGACGATCCCTGGTGAATCGAATCGCGTCGAGCGGCGTCAACGGATCCATCAGCGCGACCAGATCGGTCGGACCAAACGCGCTGCGGACGAAGTCGGTCAGCGCCTCACGGCCGAGGTGCGCCGGCTGCATCTGACCGATGTGATACTCGTCCCAGAAGATGACGAAGACGCGGATGTCGTCCTTGGCGGCCTCGGCCGCCGCGTGCTCGGGCGAACGAATGGGCAACGACAAGTCATCGTCCGCCGACGGCTGACCGGTGGCCTGGATCAGTTTGAACGTTTCGACCTTCTGGTCGGTGCCGTCCTCGCGGATCTCGAAGTCGTCCTTGGTCAGGTCGCTCACCGGCTCGCCATGGTGATCGACGACGCTGACGTCCACGCGGACCAGGTTGGCGCCGGCGCGGAACGTCGGGCGCGGCTGCTGCGGTGTGGTGTCGGGCGGCTGCGCCGGCGTTGCCGGCGGCTGCGCCGGAGTTGCCGGCGGTTGCGATCCGGCAGCGGGGGGCGGCGACGAGGGTTGCTGGGCGGTCGCGCCGGTCATCGCGCACGCGAACAGGAGCGCAAAGAAACCGGACCGAGCAGCGAGTGAACCGCGCCGAGTCATGAGCAGAGCTGACCGTCCCCTTCATTATCCGCGCGATGCGGTGGCCGTCGTCGGGCTACTCGTTACACGTCGAATCGGGCCACCACGGGCGCGTGATCGCTGGTACCGAAATCTCGATGAACGGTGCAGGTGACGACACGATCGAAAACAGTCTGGCTCGCCAGGATGTAATCGAGCCTCCAGCCAATGTTGCGCTGACGCATGTTCCGCCACGGCGCCCACCATGTGAACATCTGGTCGTTCGTCGGGTCGAGCGCCCGCCCCGTGTCCACCAGCCCCCGTCCGAGCAGACGCTCGAGAATCGCGCGCTCTTCCGGGAGCTGACCGATCGCGCGAGGCTTTCGCTCCTTCGGATGCACATCGATGTCGGCCCGCGCGATATTGACGTCACCGCAGATGACGAGCCGCTTCCCCTCCGCGTGCGCCTGCACCACGAAGGCGTCCATCGCCTCGAGGAAGCGCACCTTGGCGTCGAAGTCCTTTCCTCCATTCGGCACGTACACCGACGCCATCGTGACGCCGCCAATCTCCGTGGTGACGATGCGGCTTTCATAGTCGAAGGCTGGATGCGAAAACATCGGACGCTCGGCGCTGAACGCCTTG
Organism: uncultured Acidobacteriota bacterium; assembly: GCA_963771415.1. GTDB lineage: Bacteria > Acidobacteriota > Vicinamibacteria > Vicinamibacterales > 2-12-FULL-66-21 > CAWAZT01. The sequence continues at coordinate 823,703 of CAVYTI010000004.1, forward strand.
CTCACGTGCAGGCCGACACCGGAGTAACCCTTGGCCCCATGCCAGTAGCACCAGTAGTCTTCCATCTCGCACAGCGCGGTCGGCACCTGATCTGAGCCAGCCTTGATTTCCTGCAGACAGACGACGTCCGGCCGATCGCGCTGCACCCATTCCTGCACCTGCGACTGCCGGGCGCGAATGCCGTTCACGTTCCAGGTCCCGATCGTCATACCGCCGGATCTTAACAATCGAGGCGGTGCGACGGCGGAGCGGCCCTGATTGGGGGGTCAGGCGGGAGGGAAACGGTCGCGCGAGCCATCTGATGAGCCGCCGGCTCCGGGCACCTCGGGGACGGGATGCCCGGGCTGGTGCGAGGCCTGGCGGCAGGCCTCGCCGCGCTCATCCAGGATCCAGACGATGCTTCCGTCGTAGGTTTCGTACACGCCCGTGAGGCATCCGCACGGCAACTCGCGGCCGCCGAGGCCTCTCAAGATACGCATTTCGAAAATCTCCACATACGCATTTCGAAACCGTTAGACTGCCCGGCGCCTCGGCCCGTTAATCGCCGATCGCTCAGGGCGCTCCTTTTCGTTTGGTCCTGCCCGTCGGCTGTGCGCTCCACGGATCCTCTGGCCAGGGATGCTTGGGATAACGTCCGCGGAGCTCCTTTCGTACACTTTGATAAGTCGTGTCCCAGAAATTGCGCAGATCCCGCGTCATCTGGACGGGACGGCCGTTCGGGGCCAGCAACGAGAAGATCACGGGCTGACGTGAACGCCCCAGCTGTGGCGACTCGGCCAACCCGAAGAGCTCCTGTAGTTTGACCGCCGCAACGACCGTTCCTTCTGCCTGATAGTCCAGCCTGACCTGCCGCCCGGACGGCACGACGAGCGTTTCAGGAGCCCAGCGATCCAAATCCCGCACCACATTTCGGTCGAGGGCGGAGGACGGCCGGACGGCGGACAAGAGATCGACGCCGGCGGCCGCCTTCCGCACGAGGTGGTCGAGGTCCGCCGGCAGGCCGGCGAAGCGAAGACGTCGAATGAGCTGTACGTCCGCGTCGGTGAGACCTTCCGCAAGATACGCGGCGGCCAGAAGCCGGGCTGACTCCTCTGGATCGGGCCTGACCGGACGATCGTGCAGCGGGATCTGACCGTAGTAGGCCCGTTGCACGGCGCGCACCCGGCCCGACCGTTCGTCCAGCTCGTGCTGGACGGCAACGCTCGTTGGCTGGATCCACTCGGGATCGACCGCGCTCGCCATCCAGATCAGGGCCTCGGCCCCTTCTCCGCTGCGAGTCCGATGGGCGTCGAGCGCAACGACGAACTCGGCGTCGTGGACACCGCTCTCGGCAGCGAGCACACCTCCCGTGCCGGATGCGAACAGAAACCGATTCGAGCCGGCGGCTCGGCGACGAGCGAGTCGATCGGCGTAGCCGGCGAACGTCGCGCGGCGGAAATGCGTATCGCGAGAGGCTTTCGTGTGCCGCCGCCCGGCATCGACCAGCCCGGCGAGATGCCCGGCCAACTGGGCGACGGATGCAGGCAGGGTTTGCGGATTGTCAATCGCAGACAGCAGATCGCTCGTCGTGGAGGCACGGCCCGCTGGGGCTGCGTAACGCTCCGCCAACACGGCGCAGGCCAGCGCGACGTCCCGGTCGCCTCCGCCTTCGACGAGCATGCGCGCAAGGCGAGGAGGCAGCGGCAGGCGCGACATCGTGCGGCCGAGCGGCGTGAGTTGGCCTTCTTCGATCGCGCCCAGACGCGCAAGCAGGGTCATCGCCGCTTCAATCCGCGAGGGGTCGGGAGACTCGAACCATTCGAACGAGTCAACCTGTCCGCCCCAGCCGATGATGGCCAGGAGTACGTCCGACAGATCGACTCGATGAATCTCGCTCTCCCGGTGTGCTCTCAACGTGTCGAGCGGGCTCCAGAGCCGACGCACGCGGCCGGGCCCGAGTCGTCCCGCGCGGCCGGCACGCTGCTCCGCCGAGTCGGTGGCGATTCGCTCGATCCGCAGCGAGTCGAGACCTCGGTCCGGATCGTATCGCGCGACTTTCTGAGTACCGCTGTCGACAACGATGCGCACGCCGGGAACAGTGAGTGAGGTCTCGGCGATGTTCGTGGCAAGAATTACCCTGCCTGCGGACGTCTCCTGCAGCGCGCGATCCTGGTGATTGGCGGGGAGCGATCCGTGCAGCGGAACCACCTCCGCGCGATCGCCGATGGCCTGCCGCACCTCTGCCTCGGCGCGCCGAATCTCGGGAGCGCCGGGAAGGAAGCAGAGGAGGGTTCCACTCGCCTCCTGGTACAGATCTCGGACGGCTGCCGCAACGCTCTGCTCCGCTCGATATTCCACGCTGACCGGATGAAGAGTGCCCGGCACGTGCAGCACCGGACAGTCGTCGAGAAACGACGATATCGACGAAGTCTCGAGGGTGGCCGACATGACGACAACGCGCAGATCGTCGCGGGCGTGCCACGCCTGGCGTGCCAGGGCGAGACCGAGATCGGCATGAACGCTCCGCTCGTGAAACTCGTCGAGCACAACGGTGCGGAAGTCGGAGAGCAGCGGATCCTGTTGCAGGCGGGCGGCAAGGATCCCTTCGGTGGCGAGCAGCACGCGGGTGTTCGAGGTGAACCGTCGCTCGAACCTGACGTGCCAGCCGACCAGGTCACCCAGGGTCCACCCTTGCTCCTCGGCAATCCGTCTGGCGATGGCGCGAGCCGCGAGACGGCGCGGCTGCAGCACGATGATCGGGCCGTCGACCGCGAGCGCGGGCGGGACACGGGTCGTCTTTCCGGCGCCGGGCGGCGCCGAGAGGACGAGCGCCCGTTTCCGCCGTACCAGATCGAGGATGCCGGGAAGGTGGTCGTCGATGGGAAGCGTCGGCCGCACTACTCCTGCCGCAGCGCGACGGCCGGATCGATGCGGAGGGCGCGCCGGATCGGCGCGTAATGCGCCGCCAGCGCCACCAGCGCCAGGAGGACGGCAGCGGCGCCGAAGGTCACGGGATCGGTCTGGCTCACGCCGAAGACTGAGCGTACCGAGAAATCGCGTGACCATCGCCGCGAGCGCGAGACCGACGACCAGGCCGGTCCCCACCAGCCTGCTGCCGCTCCACAACATCAACCCGAGCACGTCAACGGCGTTGGCCCCGAGCGCAAGCCGCACCCCCAGCTCACGCGTTCGCCGCGCAACCGTATAGGAGACCACGCCGTAGAGTCCGATCGCGGCGAGGACGAGTGCGAGCACGGCGAATCCGGCGAGCAGGCGCATGACGAAGATCTGCTGGGCGCGCGCCTTCGCCAGCAGGCCAGCCATGTCGGCGATGTCGTAGACCGGCACCGCCGGATCGAGCTCGGCGACCGACCGGCGCAGCGATCCAACGAGGGGACCGGTGTCGATGCCCGCGTGCTTCACGGTGAGCACGAGGAAGGAGTCGGTGTTCTGCGATTGCGGCAGGTACATCGCCGGTGTGGGCGGTGCGGTGAGGTCGGCATGAGTGACGTCGCCGGCGATGCCGATTACCGTCCGCCATGGCCCCTCTGCATGATCGCCGATCCGCACGACGGATCCGATCGGATCGTCCGATCCCCAGACCGCTCGCGCAGTGGCGACGGAAACAATCATCACCGGTTGCGTCGACGCGGCATCGGCCGGTGTGAACACGCGGCCAGCCAGCAGGGGAATGCCCATGGCCCGGAAATAGTCCGGCGTCACGGCATAGCGCTCGATGGATGGATCGTCGGCCGGGTTCGGTTTCATCCTGCCCTTCACGTGAAACCCGTACTGATCGCCGTTGCCGCCCATGGGCACTTGTCCCGAGAGCGCGGCCGTCACGACGCCCGGCAGCGCCCGGACGCTCGTCAGCAACCGATCCTGGAACGCCGCGACGGCTGAATCGTCGGTGTAGGCCTTGCCGACCAGGGATAGCTGGAGCGTCAGGAGGCGCTCGGGATCGAATCCCGGGTTCACCCGCAGCAGCGACATCGTGGTCCGCAGCATCAGCCCGGCGCCGGCGAGCAGGACGAGCGCGAGGGCGAGATCGACCACCACCAGCGCCGCGCGGGCCCGGCCGGCGCCGCCGATCGTGCTGCGGGACTCCGTGGCGAGAGCGTGCCGCGACACCTTCGAGCTTCGGAGAGCCGGCAACAGCCCGAACAGGCCTCCGGTGGCAAGCGCGGTGGCGAGGGTGAAGGCAAGGACGCGCATGTCGATCGAGACATCGGCCAGCCGCGGCGTGGAGACCGGAGCAATTGCGATCAGCGCTTTGACGGCGACCGCAGCCACGGCGATGCCTCCGAGCGCGCCGAGAGCGCTCAGCAGGATGCTCTCAGTCATCAACTGCCGGACAAGCCGCCTCCGAGTGGCGCCGAGCGTCGCACGAATGGCGATTTCTCGCTCGCGCGTGAGGGCGCGTGCGAGCAGCAGATTGGCGACGTTGGCGCACGCCGCCAGCAGCACGAACGCGACCGCCGCCAGGAGCACGTAAAGCGCTGGCTTGACCCGGCCAGCCAGGGCGTCGTCCAGCGGCTCAACGCGTATCGTGCCGGCCTCGTACTCCGTCGGATGCTCGCGTCGCAGTTGCTGGCGAATCGCGTTCATCTCGCTGGCGGCCTCGGCAGGAGTCGTGCCCGGGCGAAGACGGGCGAGCGCCCGGAGGTGCTGGCACGTGCGGCAGGCATATGGCAGCGACGTGTCATACCCCAGCGGCGCCCAGAGCTGCGCCGGACGATAGTAGCGCGCGGAGATCAGCGGTTCGTAAGATGGCGGCATCACGCCGATGATTCGATACTGGGCGTCGTTCATCGTGATCACGCGCCCGACGACCGTGGGATCGGCGCCGAAGCGGCGCCTCCACAATCCGTCGCTGAGCAGCAGGACGTGCCAACGGTCGACGCGATCCTCCTCGTCGGAGAATCCGCGGCCCAGCGCCGGATGGACGCCGAGCAGGTCGAAGAAATTCGCGCTGACCCGCATCGCCGGCACGCGTTCCGCCTCTCCGGAGCCAACGAGCGTGGCTTGCCAGGAACGATACAGCGCGATGCCGTCGAACGAGCGGCTGCGCGCCCGCCAGTCGAGGACGGTCTCGTAGCCGACATTCGAGGCGCCCACCGCCGTGGCATCTCCGACCATCACCAGCCGATCGGCGGCCGCATAGGGTAACGGGCGAATCAGCACCGCGTCGACGATCGTGAAAATGGCGGTATTGGCGCCAATGCCGAGCGCGAGGGTCGCGAGAGCCGCAAGGGTGAAGCCCGGCGACCGACGCAGCGCCCGCAGTCCGTATCCGAGGTCGGCCCGCAGGGTCTCGAGGAAAGGTAGCCCCCGCTGATCCCGCCAGTTTTCCGCGATCTGCGCCGAGCCGCCCAGCTCGAGACGGGCCGCGCGATGCGCCTGCTCCCGCGTAAGACCTCGCTCCAGGTGCCGGCGCTCGAGCATGTCGAGATGGAAACCCAGCTCCTGCTCGAGGTCGCGGTCCGCTGGGCCGAGGCCGATCGCGCCGCGGACACGCGTCACCGTCTCGCGCCACCTCATGGCACCTGCTCCGCGCCGCCGAGCAGCCGCGCCATGATCGACGCCTTGCGACGCCAGTCCTCAGCCTCGCGCTGCAGTTCCTTCCGGCCAGTTCGAGTCAGACTGTAATACCGCGCCCGCCGGTTGTTGTCGGATACTCCCCACGTCGAGGAAATCCAGCCGCGCTGCTCCAGCCGCAACAACGCGGGATACAACGTCCCCTGGTTGAGCCGCAGCAGATCGTCCGACACTTGCTGCAACCGCTGCGCGATGCCGTAGCCGTGCAGGCTGCCAAGGGTGTCGAGCGTCTTGAGCACCATCAGGTCGAGCGTGCCCTGCAGAATGTCGGTCCTGTCGCTCACGCGGCTCTCCCGGGGTTATACACCTGTTGAACGTCAACATGAGACTATGGCACCTCCTGTTGAATGTCAACATGAAAGCGGCCACGGAAGACGCGCATGACACGGATCACGGGGCCGCAGAGCACGCGGATCACACGGAAATATTCATAGGGCGGCTCACTTGCCGACCCCGGGTACCGGGTCGAACCGTGCTGGACTGATCGAACGCCCGTCCTGCCGCGCACGTATCTAGAGAAAATCGACCGATCACGCCTGAACGGCCCTCAGCCCTCGCGGCACCTCGAGGTGATGGATGGAACGGCTCTTTCAAGAGATCAAGTTCGCAACCCGCCTGCTGTGGAAGGATCGCGGATTCTCGTCGACCGCCATCCTGACGCTCGCGCTCTGCATCGGCGCCAATGCCGCCATCTTCGCAGTGGTGAACTCGGTCCTGCTGCAGCCGCTGCCGGTCCCGCACGCGAAGCAGCTCGTCTATATGTACAACGCCTATCCGAAGGCGGGGGTCGAGGGGGGCTCGACCGGCGTGCCCGACTACTACGATCGTCTCCGCGAGACCGACGTCTTCCAGGAGCAGGCGCTCTACAACACGCGCGGCATTACGCTGGGCAATCAGGGCGATCCGCAGCGCATCACCGCAATGATCGCCACTCCCTCCCTCCTGCGTATGCTGCAGGTTCAGCCCATCAAGGGGCGGATCTTTGCCGAAGAGGACGGCGAGATCGGCAAGACCCACAAGGCGGTCTTGACCTACGCGGCGTGGCAGCAGTGGTTCGGCGGACGCGACGATGCCGTCGGTCAGGACGTGCGGATCAATGGGGAGCCGTACCCGGTCGTCGGCGTGCTGCCCCGCGATTTCGGCTTTCTCGAGAAGGATGTCCTGGTCTGGATGCCGGTGGCGTTCAGCGCCAAGGAAAAATCGGATGACTCACGACATAGCAACAACTGGTCGTACGTCGCTCGACTGAAGCCGACCGCGACCGTCGAGCAGGCGCGTCAACAGATCGACGCGTTGAACGCGCGCAACCTCGATCGATTTCCCGAGCTCAAACAGATCCTGATCAACGCCGGCTTCCACACCGTGGTCACGCCGCTGCAGGCATTCCTGGTGCAGGACCTGCGCAGCACGCTCTATCTCCTCTGGGGCGGCGTGATCTTCGTGCTCCTCATCGGTGCCGTCAACGTGACCAACCTGATGCTGATCCGATCGAGCGGCAGAATGAAAGAGCTGGCGACACGGCACGCGCTCGGCGCCGGTCTCCTGCGGATCGCGTCGCAGATGGTGACCGAGAGCCTCGTGCTCACGCTGCTGGGCGGCGCCCTCGGGCTTGCCCTCGGCGCGGTCGGCGTGCGACTCCTGGGCCAGTTCGGTCTCGACAACACCCCGCAGGGCACCAGCGTCGTTATCGACGGCACGGTCGTGCTGTTCACGCTGGGTCTCGCGGTGGTGGCAGGCTTCGCGGTCAGCCTCATTCCCATCTTCGCCGTCCACCGGATGAACCTGGCACAGGCGATCCGCGAGGAAGGGCGCAGCGGAACGGCCGGTCGCCGCGGCCGGGCCGTACGGCGCCTGCTGGTGACCGCGCAGGTCGCCTTCGCCTTCATGCTCCTGATCGGCGCCGGCCTCCTGCTGGTCAGCTTTCAGCGGGTTCTCGCCGTCAAGCCCGGCTTCGACGTCACCCACGTCCTGACCGGCATCGTCAGTCCGCCGGCATCCCGCTACAAGGAAGACAAGGATCTGATCGCGTTCTGGAACAATCTGCGCGACCGCGTTGCGGCGCTGCCGGGAGTCGAAGCGGCGGGGACCACCAACGTCCTTCCGCTCGGCGGCAACTACAACGACAGCGTGATCCTCGCCGAAGGCTACGTCATGTCGCCGGGCGAATCGCTGATCTCGCCCTACAACTCGTCGATCTCCACCGGCTACTTCGAAGCCATGAAGATTCCCCTTCGCCGCGGCCGGTTCTTCACCAGGTCCGACGATGAGCGGGCGCCGAAGGTGGTGATCGTGGACGAGCGCCTGGCCAAGCGATTCTGGAAGGGCTCGGATCCGATCGGCAGGCGGATGTGGAAACCGGACTCGCCGGAGGAACTGACGCGCGGCGCCGGACCAAAGAGCCAGTTCTTCACCGTCGTCGGCGTCGTCGGCAATGTCCGCACGCAGAGCCTGACCGAAAAGGAACCGGTGGGGGCTTACTACTTTCCGTTCGCGCAGGACGCCGCCCGCGGAATGACGCTGGTGACCCGGACCGCCGGTGAGCCCACGGCCATCGTCAGCGCCATCCGGCAACAGGTCAAGGCGATCGATCCGGAGCTGCCATTCTTCTCGGTGCGTCCGATGCAGCAGCGGGTAGAGGAATCGCTGGTGAGCCGGCGAACGCCGATGCTGCTCGCGCTGCTGTTTGGCGCCATCGCCTTGTTCCTGGCCGCGGTTGGCATCTACGGCGTGCTGGCGTATCAGGTTGCCCAACGCCGAAAGGAGATCGGCATCCGCCTCGCGCTCGGCGGAGATGGTCGCCGCATCTTCGGCCTCGTGGTCTCGGAGGGCCTGTGGTTGCTTGGTCTCGGCATCGTGCTCGGCGCCATCGGGGCCTTCGCGATTCGTCGAGCGATGGAAACGCAGCTGTTCGGCATCCAGCCGATGGACCCCCGCGTGCTGGCCTCGGTCGCCGGACTCCTCGCGCTCGTGGCGCTGGTCGCGTGTGCCGTCCCGGCACGACGGGCCTCGCGGATCGATCCGCTCATTGCGCTGACGGATCAGTAGCACCCGCGCGTGCGGCGTAATCGGCGGCCGGACCTGATCTCTTGCCGCGTATTCCGCGTATTTCGCGGCCGCATTCCGCGGCCCGACCCTGATGTCCGCCGCGTGATCCGCGTATTCCGTGGCCGTATTCCGCGGCCGTTTTCCGCGGCCCGCGGCCTACAATTGATCCGTGGCTGCCCTCGAGACCGTCTTTCTGGACGCCGGCGGCGTTCTCCTCTTCCCCAACTGGCACCGGATCAGCGATGCGCTCGCCCGGCAAGGCGTGGTCGTCTCTGCGGCGGCGCTGTCAGCGGCCGAACCGCATGCGCGCCGCGTGCTCGACGACCAGCAGGTCGTCGGCGCGACAACCGACGCCAATCGCGGCTGGCTGTTCTTCGATCTGATTCTCGACAAAGCTGGCGTCACGGCATCGGCGGCCACGAATGCGGCGCTCGCCGAGCTGCACGAGTATCACGTCGCGAACAACCTGTGGGAGTTGGTGCCCGATGATGTTCGCCCGGCGCTGACCGCGCTGCGCGACCTGGGCCTGAAGCTGACGATCGTGTCGAATGCGAACGGGACACTCTGTGCGCACCTGGCGCGGCTCGGCCTGGACAGGTTCGTCGACTGCGTGCTGGATTCCTGCGACGAGCAGGTCGAAAAGCCGGATCCGCGGCTGTTCGAGATCGCGCTGGCCCGCAGTGCGGCACGGCGCGAATCGACCATTCACGTGGGCGACCTGTACAACATCGATGTCGTCGGCGCGCGAAATGCGGGGCTGCGCGGCGTGTTGCTCGACGAGGCCGATCTGAGGCCTGATGCGGATTGTCCGCGGGTGAAATCGCTGGCCGAGCTGGTGTCGCGGATTCGAGCCGGCGAATTCAACTGAGTCTGGCCCGGGCCAGAGCCTCAGCCTTTTTTTCTTCCTTCGCCCAGCTGTCCTTCAGGGTCACGGTGCGGTTGAAGACCGGTCGGGTCGGGCTCGTCTCCGGATCGACGCAGAAGTAGCCCAGGCGCTCGAACTGGACGCGCGCGCCGGGCGCGAGCGCGGCCGCAGACGGTTCGACTTTGGCGTCGGCGATCACTTCGAGCGACGAGGGATTGAGGTCGTGGCGAAGGTCGCCGCGGGCGCCGGGCTCCTCGGTGGTGAACAGCCGGTCGTAGAGCCGGACCTCGGCGTCCACGGCGTGCTCGGCCGAGACCCAGTGCAGCGTGGCCTTCACCTTCCGTCCATCGGGTGCATCGCCGCCGCGCGTCGCTGGATCGTAGGTGCAGCGCAGCTCGACGACCTCGCCGGTTGCCGGATCCTTCTCCACCCCCGTGCAGGTGATGAAGTAGGCGCACCGCAGACGGACTTCCCGACCAGGCGCCAGCCGGAAGAACTTCTTTGGCGGATCCTCCCGAAAGTCGTCGCGCTCGATGTAGAGCACCCGGCCGAACGGCACCTTGCGGGAACCGGCGGACGGATCCTCCGGATTGTTGACCACGTCGACTTCTTCGCATTGACGCTGCGGGATAATTCTCGATCACGACGCGCAACGGCCGCAGCACGCCCAGCACGCGCGGCGCGCGCAGGTTCAGATCTTCGCGCACGGCGTGCTCGAGGAGTGCCACGTCCACGATGTTCTGACGCTTGGCGACGCCGATGCGATCGCAGAAGGCGCGAATCGCTTCCGGCGGGTAACCGCGGCGCCGCATGCCGACCAGCGTGGGCATACGCGGATCGTCCCAGCCGGTGACGTGCTTCTCCTGAACGAGCTCGAGCAGCCGCCGCTTGCTCATCACGGTGTAGGTCAGATTGAGCCTGGCGAACTCGATCTGGCGGGGACGGGCGGGCACCGGCAGGTTCTCGATCAGCCAGTCGTAGAGCGGCCGGTGATCCTCGAACTCCAGCGTGCACAGCGAGTGCGTGATGTGCTCCAGCGCATCGGACGGAGGATGCGCGAAGTCGTACATCGGATAGATGCACCAGGCGTCGCCGGTGCGATGGTGGTGCGCCCGCCTGATCCGATAGAGAACGGGATCGCGCAGGTTGATGTTGTTCGAGGCCATGTCGATCTTCGCCCTGAGCACGTGCGCGCCGTCTTCGAATTCGCCATTGCGCATGCGGCCGAACAGATCGAGGTTCTCCGCGATCGAGCGTGCGCGGTACGGGCTCTCGCGACCGGGCTCGGTCAGCGTGCCGCGGAGCTCGCGAATCTCCTCCGCCGTCGAGCTGTCGACGTAGGCCAGATCCCGCTTGATCAGATGGACTGCGTACTCGTAGAGATGTTCGAAGTAGTCCGACGCGAAGAGCAGTCCGGCCCACTCGAATCCCAGCCAGCGCACGTCTTCTTCGATCGCCTCGACGTACTCGACATCCTCTTTCGTCGGGTTCGTATCGTCGAAGCGCAGGTTGCACGCGCCCCCGAACTCGAGGGCGACGCCGAAGTTGAGACAAATCGACTTGGCGTGCCCGATATGCAGATAGCCGTTCGGTTCCGGCGGGAATCGCGTGACCACGCGCGCGATGACGCCCGCCTTCAACTCGTCCGCGACCATCGTACGGATGAAGTCCTGGCTGTCTGCGCTGCCCTTGAGCGGCCCGGGGATCTTGGTGGCGGAATCAGACATGGGATCGAGCCTTTGATTATACCCAGCCACAGGCCCCAGGCCTAGGGCTCCGGACCGCGGTTTGAACTGCCAACCTCCTGTCCTGCTTCATGTTAGGGGGCACTATCACCCCTTCCACGCGGGTGACCCGCGTGTCTCCGGATTTCGAGTGCAAATCCGAGAAAGACGTACATCTTCTGCAGCTGAGTGTGCTAGTTCGGAGCACTGTGCGCTGGCATCGATAAAGCCGCCAATCGGCGATCTCTGATTTTCCGGGAAAAATCCCTGCGTTGGCGGCGCGAACCCCGCGAAATCGAGCGGCGTGGTTCTTGCGCTGGCGCGCCCAGGTACGGATGAGGAGCCCATACCGATGAAAGCTGCGCTCGGACGGGTCGAAGAGGTCAACAAAGAGCTTTGGGTGCTGCTGTCGTTGTTCGCCATCTGCCTGTTGCTCAACCTCGTCGTCGATGGGCAGCGGATGGTCCTCAGCTTCTACACGCTGCCCGACCCTCGGGTCGGCCTACTACTACGGCCGCCGGCATGCGACGCTGACCGCGCTGGGCAGCGTCCTGCTCGTGGTCCTGATGACCTGGTACAACCCGGTGATGTTCGCCTCGGCCAGTGTGGCGACGGGCTTCGCGTCCACTAGGTGGATCGATATTACCGTCTGGGGCGGTGTGCTGATCATCATCGGCTACTCGATGGGCACCCTCTACGAGCACAAGACTTCGCAGATCGACGAGCTCCGCGAGACCTACCACGGCGTGCTGCTGATTCTTCGCCACTTCATCGCCAAGGACACCTACACCGAGAACCATTCGTACCGCGTCTCGGTGTATGCCGCCACGATTGCGATGAGCCTGAATCTGCCGCACGAGCGTGTCGAGGACGTCCGCGCCGCCGCGCTCCTCCACGACATCGGCAAGCTCGACGTCAGTCGCGAGCTCCTCTACAAGGCCGCACGCCTGACCAAGGAGGAGTACGAGCAGATGCAGACGCACGTCCCGAAAGGCGTCAAGATGCTCGAACCGGTCGGTGGCTCGCTGCGGCGCGTCATCCCGATCGTGCTCGCCCATCACGACAAGTTCGATGGGACTGGCTATCACCCGACCTCCGGCGACGGCATTCCGATCGAGGCGCGCATCCTCTCGGTCGCCGATGTCTACGACTCGTTGACCAGCGATCGGCCGTACAGAAAAGCGATGTCCCCCTTCGAGGCCAAGGACATCATCGTCAAGGGCTCGGGCTCCGACTTCGATCCGCAGGTCGTCGGCGCATTCACCGACGCATTCAGACGCGGTGGCCTGGAGGTACCGGCGGTGGTCGTCTAGACCGACCGGTCCGGTGATGTGAACATGGCGCTACCGCTGGCACTTGAAACTCTTGAAGCTCCGTCGCAGGACGAACGACGCGCGCACATCCGACATGGCGCGACCGCCCTGCCGTGGATCAGCGTGTCGCGCCTGAGAAACGGTCCCTCTGTCTCGCTGATCGATTTGTCGGTGGGCGGCGTCCTGCTCGAAGCCGACGTCCCGCTGCGCCCGGGCGCGCGTTTGACGCTCGAGATCGCCGGGCACGGCGACCAGCCGGCGATTGCCCCGATGCGGGTGCTGCGCTGCGAGATCGCCACGCTGGATCGGGCGACAGCGCGCTATCGCGGGGCGTGTGAATTCGTGCGGCCGCTGGAGCTTCCGGCGCTGATGGCCAGGCCTGAGCCGATCGATCCGGCGCAGCGATTCATGACGCTCGACGCGTCGCTCAAGATGCTGGTGGATCGCTACCGCCGCGATCCTGCAGGCAGCCTGGAGATTCCCGACGTCGTACGCGTCCTGCGAATGCTCGAAGCCCGCGCCTCGACCGTCGCCGACGGCGACTGGCTGGCGAGGCCGCTGGCCGACCTGCTGCCGACCGTCGCCGGTGCGCTCGAACGTGGCGACAGCCCCAGACCGGTGCTGGCCGCCATCGAGTCGCGTCTGCGCGTGGCCCTGCCACAGGTCGACGTCCGGCTGACCGATGGTCCCCTGCCGCCAACCGGCAGCGGCGCCGAAATGATCCTGTTCCGCCCGGATCGGCTGACCGACCTCGGTTGCGTGCTCAACGTCGAGATGCCGCAGGGCAGCACCCTGGACGACTGGCAGTTCAGGCTGCTCCGCGCGTCGATGCACCTGTGTTCGCTGTTCGATGCCAGCGCCACCACCCAAGACGTCTCCGAGCCGTCCGCGAGCGGCGCGCTCTGGCAACGGGTCGTCGTCCGCTATCTCGACGGCCGCCTGATTAAGGGTTTCTGCCGGGACTTCAACCCCTCGCAGTCGGAGTTTTCGGTGTGGCCGGCGCCGCACGCCCTCGAGAGCGAGCGGCTGGTACTCGGCGTGGAGGGGCTGAAGGCCGTTTTCTTCGTCCGTGATTTTGGCGGAGACTCCACCTACGTCGAGGAGAAAACCTTCGATCGTCCTTCGCACGGCCGTCGGGTGGAAGTCACCTTCTACGACGATGAAGTCATTGTCGGGACGACGCTCGGGTATCGTGCGGACGCAGCCAGCTTCTTCCTCAGCCCGGTCGACCCCAGGGCGAACAACATGCGCGTGTTCGTGTTGATGAGCGCCGTGCGCCACGTCCGGTTCCTCGGCAACGCCAGCGGAACCATCATCAATCGCGTCGAGGAATTCGTCCGGGCCTGAGTTGCTCGTTCTTCCGGTCGCACGGCCCCACGACCAACCGCAGTAAAGTTGATCCGGCCATGACACGTACCTGCCTTGTCATCGGCGGCGGGATCTTCGGCGTCACGGCGGCGCTCGAGCTGCATCGCCGCGGGTGGCAGGTTCGACTCTTCGATCCCAGTCCAACCCCACGTACGGTCGCTGCCTCTACCGACATCAGCAAGGTCGTGCGGCCCGACTATGGCGCCGACGCCATCTACGTCGCGATGGCCGATGCCGCGCTCGACGGCTGGCACGCGTGGAACGGGCGGTGGGGGACGCCGCTCTATCACCAGGACGGCTTCCTCCTGCTCTCGAGAGAAGCGATGGCGCCTGGCGGCTTCGAATACGAGAGCTATCGGTTGCTCGAACGGACGGGCCACATTCTCGAACGGTTGGACGCTCACGGTCGGCGTACGCGGTTCCCGGCCTGGCCGCAGGACCAGTACCCCGACGGCTACCTGAATCCGCGCGCCGGCTGGGTGGAGAGCGGCAGGGTGCTCGAGCAGTTGACCGACGAGGCTCGCGCAACAGGCGTGGAGTTGCGCGAGAACGCGCGGGTGACGCGGCTCCTCGAGCGCGGCTCCCGGGTGGTCGGGATCGAAATCGACAGCAAGGACGAGTTCCTCGCCGACATAGTCCTCGCTGCCGTGGGCGCATGGACGCCTGCCCTCATTTCAGGCCTGGACACGGTCATGTGGACGACCGGTCAGCCGGTCGTTCATTTCAAGGTCGATCGACCGGCCGACTGGCAGGCGCCGCGATTTCCGGTGTGGGCCGCGGACATCGCCCGCACCGGCTGGTACGGCTTCCCCGCTCTCGACGATGGAACGTTGAAGATCGGACATCATGCAGCCGGTCGACGGGTGCACCCCGACGAGCCGCGCGGCGTCCGTCCGGAGGAGCTCGCCCGCTTCCGTGCGTTCGTCGAAGCCACCCTGCCGGCGCTGGCGACCGCGCCCATCGTGGGCAGCCGGTTGTGCCTCTATTGCGACACCTTCGATGGCGACTTCTGGATCGATCACGATCCGGCGCGCCGCGGGCTCGTCGTCGCGGCGGGCGACAGCGGGCACGGCTTCAAGTTCGCGCCGATTCTGGGGCCGTTGATCGCCGACGTGGTCGAAGGGCGGCCCAATGTCTGGGCGACGCAGTTCCACTGGCGCGAGCGCGTGCACGACTCGAAGGAGGCGGCCCGGGCGATCGACGCTATCTGATCTCAGCGCGCCAGCGTTTGCCCAGGGTGGGCGTTCGTCGTGTCGCCATCCCACACGACGGTGCCCGACACGAATACCTTCTTGATCCCGATCGCCAGGGTCGCTGGCTGTTGGAAGGTCGATCGATCGGCGACGGTGGCCGGATCGAAGAGGACGAGGTCCGCGACCGTGCCGGCGGCAATACGGCCGCGGTCCTTGCGGTGCAGCCGGTCGGCCGGGGCGGAGGTCATCTTTCGGACCGCCTCCGGCAGCGTCAGCCACTGCTGATCCCGGACGAACCGGCCGAGCACTCGTGGAAACGTGCCGCTGCTTCGCGGATGGCGCAGGCCGATGCCGCCGTCGCTCGCCACCATCACCCACGACTGCTGGTAGAACGTGCGGATGTCCTCGTCCAGCATCGACTTTCCGATCACGCTGGCGCCGCCGTCCTTGACGATTCTGATGAACAGCTCCACCGGCGTGATGTGTTGATCCCGCGCGATCGCCTCGAGCGACCGGAACTCGTACTCGGGGTGCGCTTCGTCGCGATCGATCGTGACGTTGGCCGCTCCGCCGACGTCGTCGAGCGCTTTGCCGACGCTGACCGGATCGTCATATCGCTTGTTCGGGACCAGCACCGTAATCGTCGAATGCCACGCATCGTACGGATAGCAGTCCGCGGTCACGTCAACGCCGCGGCGTCGTGCCTCGTCGATGAGGGCGACGGCCTCCGTCGCGCGACGCCAGACTCCCACCGTTCCCAACTTGATGTGTGAGATCTGAACCGGCAGGTGAGCCTGCTCTCCGATGGTGATGGCCTCTCGAAATGCCTCGAACGCCCGGTCCGCCTCGTCGCGGATATGGCTCATGTAGAAGCCGCCGTACTGTCCGGCAACCTTCGCCAGCGCGATCAGCTCCGGGGTCGTGGAATAGCTGCCGACCTCGGTACTCGAGCCCGCTGGAGAGCCCGACCGCCCCTTCCCGCATTCCCTGATCGACGAGCGTCTGCATGCGCGCGATCTCGTCATCGCGCGCGGGACGCTTGTAGTCGTCGCCCATGACCGCGCGCCGTACCGTCGCGTGTCCGACCATCACCATGACGTTGAGCGCAGCCGGACGGCGCTGTCGGTCGGCCAGGTACCCGGCGATCGGCCATGGCGACGATCCGTCGGCGCCGACGACGATGGTGGTGATGCCCTGGGCGACCTGGGTCTCGGCGGCGGGATCGCTGTCGAGGCCGGTGGTCGAGTGGTTGTGAATGTCGATGAACCCCGGCGCGAGGACGAGACCCTTTGCGTCGATGATCGCGTCGGCCGCGTCGGGCGCGGAGTCGCCGACACTCACGATGCGATCGCCCTCGATCCTGACCGTGGCGGTCCGCACCGGTGCGCCAGTTCCGTCGGCGATAGTGGCGCCGACAATCGCCGTCGAGCGGGCCGACGACGACAGGCCGGCCAGGGCGAGGCACCCGACGGCAACGAGCGTGACTGCGCGAGCGATTCTCATGGGCGGCAGCGGCCGCCACATCTTAGCCCAGCACTTCCTGGTGGCCGGCACCGAAAAGCTGACGGCCGCCTCAAAACTCGCTACTATTATTGCCTCGACATCATTCCATGGACCCCCTGGATTCCGTGCCGGCGGCGACGAGTGCCGCGGGTCACGTACCGGCCGCCGATTCCTCCCTCATTCTCGTCATGCGGGCGCAGGAGGGAGACCAGCGCGCAAAGGAGGAGCTGTGTGCGCGATACCTCCCTCGCTTGAAGCGTTGGGCGCGAGGCCGGCTGCCGGTCTGGGCGCGCGAACACCTCGACACCGAAGACATCGTCCAGGAAACGCTGGTCCGCTCCATCGCCCAGCTCGAGGGATTCTCGCCGACGCACGAGCACGCCTTCTGGGCCTACACTTGTCAGGCGCTGCGCAATCGGATGCGCGACGTTGTCCGCCGTGCCCAGCGCCGGCCGGCAACCGGTGAATTGACCGAGGAGCACGTCGCCGACGACCCTTCTCCCCTCGAGCTCGCGGTCGGCCGCGACACGCTGCGCCGATACGAAAGCGCGCTGCAGCGGCTGCGGCCGATAGACCGTGAGCTGATCGTCGCGAAGGTGGAGCTGGGCTTCGAGTACACGGAAATCACCGAGCTGCTCGGCAAGGCGTCGATCGGCGCCACGCGCGTGGCGGTGAGCCGGGCGCTGATTCGTCTCGCAGGAGAGATGGGGATTGACCGATAGGCCGGAAGATCTCTGGCTGATCGGTCTGGCCGCCGATGTCTGCGAGGGACGCCCCGTCGACTGGCGACGCGCCGAGAGTCAGGTCGCCAGCCCGGAAGTCGACGCGATTCTGCGCGGCCTCAAGCGAATCGCCGGCGTCGTCGACGCGCATCGCAGCATCGCCGAGCCAGCGGCGCCCAGCGATGCTTCCGTCCAGGATCATCCGAAGGTCTGGCGCCATCTCGCCGTGCTGGAGGTTGCCGGCATCGGGGCCTTCGGAACCGTCTACCGTGCCTGGGACGCGCGGCTCGAACGTGAAGTCGCGCTGAAGCTCCTCACGGTTTCCGGCAATCGCCTGCCGTTGACGGAAGCGCAGCATCTGGCGCGCGTTCGCCATCCCCACATTGTCACGGTCTACGGGGCCGAACAGACCGAGCAGCAGGTCGGCATCTGGATGGAGTTCATCGAGGGAGAGACGCTGGCCGATTCGGTGGGGCAGCGGGGCTCGATGAGCGCGCGCGAAGTGGCTGGCATCGGCATCGATCTGTGCCGCGCCCTGTCGGCGCTGCATGCGGCGGGCCTGGTTCACCGCGACGTCAAGGCGCAGAACGTGATGCGCGAGGTCGGCGGACGGATCGTGCTGATGGATTTCAGCGGGTCGGGGGCGCTCGATCCGGGTGAATCAGGGCCCGAGCTGTCGGGCACGCCACTCTACATGGCGCCGGAACTGCTCGAGGGATTTCCTGCCTCGCCGGTGACCGACACCTACAGCGTGGGTGTGCTGCTCTTTTATCTCCTGTCCGGCTACCTGCCAGTTGCCGGATCGTCGCTGGCCGACGTCCGGCGCGCCCACATCGAGGGCAAGCGGATCCACCTTCGGGATCTGCGACCGGATCTGCCGGACACCGTGGTGGAGATCGTCGAACGGGCGGCGCATCCGGATTCCGGATCGCGCTATTCCACTGCCGGCGATCTGGAACACGCGCTCGCCGGCGTGCTCGGCGCAGCGCCGCCGATTCGACTGCCCGCGGGCCCTGCAGTCGACGATCGACGGGCGGCGTGGAGCTGGCGCGAGGCCGGCTGGGCGATCGGTCTCCTGACGCTGGTCGTCGCGGCGCTCCTCGGCGTCCTGCTGTTTCGACCGCCTGTCCCGGCGACGAATCCCCGAATGGTCCGGCTGACGCTTGGCGCACCTTACAACACCGCGAGCTGGCCGCGACTGTCTCCGGACGGCCGGCTGCTGGTATACGGAACGGTTGTCGATGCGGGGCCGGTGCTCTGGCTCAGACCGCTCGATACCGATGCGGGACGGCCGCTCACTGGAACGGTCGCGCTCGAGAGTCCGTTCTGGTCGGCGGACTCCAGGCAGCTTGGCTTCTTTGCCGAGGGCAAGCTCAAGACGATCGATGTCGACAGCGAGCGCATCGAGACGCTGACCGACGTCGGCCGGCCGCGCGGCGGAGCCTGGAATGACTCCGGCGTCATCGTCTTCTCGACCGACACGGGCCTCGACCGGATCGACGCGGGGGGGAGCCGGCGCCAGCACCTGACCCTGCTCGACACGAAGGGCGGCGAGTATCAGCATGGCTGGCCGCAGTTCCTGCCCGACGGGCGACGGTTTCTCTACGTCGTCCGCAGCAACGTCGAGGCCAATGCCGCCGTGTACATCGGCTCGCTCGACTCGCCGATCAAGCAGCAGCTGATGCCGGCGTATTCGCGCGTCGTCTACTCTCCGACGGGTCACCTGCTGTTCGTTCGGCGCGGGACGCTGATGGCGCAAGGATTCGACCCCAGGTCAGGCCAGTTGTCCGGCGAACCGCAGCCGATCGCCGGCCCGGTCAAGTTCCACGCGGGGAACGATGCCGCGTTCGATGTTTCGAACGACATCCTCATCTACCGTCTGGACGAGGGTCTCGCCTCCTCGCGTCTCGAGCTGCTCGATCGCCGGGGCCATGAGGTGCAGACGATCGACGGCCCGGCCTCGTTCAGGCAGCCGCGCTTCGCGCCCGACATGAATCGCATCGCCGTCGAGAAATCGACGCCGCAATCGCTCGACTCCAACATCTGGGTCTACGACATCGAGCGGCGCAGCGCGGCGCAGGTGACGACTTCGGGAACTGACGTACGGCCGGTCTGGTCACCCGACGGGCGACGCCTCATCTTCTCGGCGAAACGCGGCGCCTTTTACAACTTGTACGACAAGGCGGCCGACGGATCCGGCGACGAGCATCTCATCGACGACTCGCCCTACGACAAGCTGATCGAGGATTGCTCGGCGGACGGACGAACGCTGGCGGTTTTCGTGCCGCGACGTGGCCTGTGGCTCTACGACGTCGCCACCCGCACACACGTGATGATCCGTTCGACGACAACCGCCGGCGCGATGCAGGCGCAGTTCTCGCCCGACTCGAAGTTCATCGCCTACGCGATCGAGTCCGAGGGCTCGGGCCAGGTCATCGTCGAGCCCTTGCCGACGACCGGCGTACGGTGGCAGGTCTCGCGGGGCGCCGGGGCCGAGCCCCATTGGCGAGCCGACGGCCGTGAATTGGTCTATGTATCGGGGGATGGCTGGCTGATGTCGGTCGCGATTCCGGCCGACCGTGCGTTCACGCCGTCAGCGCCGCAGCGGCTCTTCCAGATAACGATTCCCGAGCTGTTCGGGCCGGCCGACTCCACGATTTCGCGCGACGGCAAGCATTTCGTGATCAATCAGCTGGTCTCCTATCCGAACGCTCCGTCCATTCACGTCGTCGCCAACTGGCCCGGGCTCATGAAGCCGTAGGGTAGCGAGGACCGGGGACGAGGGACTATTGGCTCGCCTGCAGCGTCAGGTGCGCGCGGAGCCCGCTGAGCGGCGAGTCCGCCAGCGCAATCGAGCCGCCGTAGAGCTCCGCGAGATCCCGAACGATGGCCAAGCCGAGGCCGGAGCCGGGCGCGGCTTCGTCGGCCCGGACGCCGCGCTGGAGCACAGCTTCCCGCATCGACGGGTCCAGGCCGGGGCCATCGTCGTCCACCGCGATCGAGAGACAGTTGTCGTGCATGGTCGACGTGACGATCACGCGCGACCTCGCCCACTTGCAGGCGTTGTCGAGGAGATTGCCGAGCATCTCGTCGAGATCCTCCCGTTGGCCTCGGAAGGCGTGATCCGGCGGTACCTTCACTTCGATCGAGAGGCCCCGGCTGGCATGCAGGCGCTCGAGCGCCCGGGTGAGACCCTCGCTCGACTCGAGGACCGACGCCCTCGCGCCCGCCGCCGTTCCCGACGCCGCCGCCCGCGCATGCGCGAGGTGGTATTCGATCTGCCGTTGCATGGCGGAGAGTTGCTGGGCGATCCGGTCCGCCAGCTCCCGGTCTCCGGTACCCTCGAGGCGCTGCGCCTCGTTGGAGAGGATTGCCAGCGGCGTCTTCAGGCCGTGGGCGAGGTCGCCGGCCCTGCCAATCGCGCGGCGGACCGTCTCATCGTTGTGCTGCAGGAGCGCGTTGAGGTCGTCGACGAGCGGTTGCACTTCGCTCGGATAGCGGCCGTACAGCTGGCGAACGAGACCCTTGCGAACGTCCGCGAGACGGCGGCGCATGGCGTCGAAAGGAACGATCGCGCTGCGCACGACGACGAGGCCGGTCACCATCGAGGCCACCGCCAGCGCCGCCATCATCGGCCCGTGCGAGTGCACGATCCGAATCGAGTCTCGCGCCCGGACGAACACGTTGAGAGCGACGACCCAGACGGCGAGAAGACCAATCGTCCAGAGTGCCGCGCCGATCAGCAGCCGCCCTCGAAGCGACCTCATCGCCCGCTTTCATTCATCCGATAACCCAGGCCCCGTACCGTTTCGATGTATGACGACCCGACCTTGCGTCGGAGCCGGGCGATGAAGACCTCGACGGTGTTCGAATCCCGATCGAGGTCCTGCGAATAAATGTGCTCGGTCAGCTCGCGCTGCGAGACGATCCGCTCGCGATGGTGCATCAAGTAGGACAGGACTCGGAACTCGTGGCCGGTCAACTTCACCGGCACGCCAGCCACCGTGACGCGCGCGTTTCGCGAGTCGAGGGCCAGGGCGCCGCAGTGGAGCTCCGCGGTCAGCTGTCCGCTGGCGCGCCGGATCAGCGCGCGCAGTCTGGCCAGCACTTCCTCCATGCGGAACGGCTTGGCCACGTAGTCGTCGGCGCCGCCATCGATGCCCTGAACCTTCTCGTGCCAGCTGCCCCGGGCGGTGAGCACGAGGACAGGCAGCCCCAGCCCCGATTCGCGCCAGCGGCGAAGCACGGTGAGCCCGTCCATTCGCGGCAGGCCGAGGTCGAGGATCGCGGCGTCGTAGCGCTCGGTCTGGCCGAGGAACTCGGCGCGGGCCCCGTCGCGAGCACAGTCCACGGCGTAGCCTGCCCCCGTCAGCGCGGCGACGAGCTGCGTCGATAGCGCGGCCTCGTCCTCGGCGATCAGGATCTTCATGGTGCAGCGCTCTATTTATCGCACACCGGGCTGAACCGCGCCTGAACGCCGGACCGGTTCCAATCGGCGCCCGGGCCTGCTAACGTAAGCGCCCACACAGAAAGGCGCGACATGGTGCAGGGCAGGGCTACGAGCGCGGCGCACGACGTCGTCGTCATCGGATCGGGCGCGGGTGGCGGCACGGTGACCAAAGTGCTGGCCGACCTCGGTATCTCGGTCCTGCTGATCGAAGCCGGACCGATGATCGGTCCTGACGATTTCAAGGAACACATGTGGCCGTACGATGTGCCGCACCGGGGTGTCGGCCCGCACGCGGAGGGATACTTCGGCCGGTCTCCTTTCACCTACAGCGCTACCTACGGCGGCGCCCAGCTCGAGGGGGAGCCGTATACGGTCGCGCCGGGAAGTGATTTTTCCTGGTTTCGATCGCGCGTCCTGGGCGGACGGACGAACCACTATGGCCGCGTCACCCTGCGGTTCGCGGATTACGACTTCACGCCAAGAGAAAGGGACGGCCTCGGCGTCGACTGGCCGATCAGTTACGAGGACCTCGCGCCCTATTACGACAAGGCCGAAACGTTCATCGGCGTCACGGGCACGAAGGAGGGGATTCGCAGCGCTCCGGACGGCATCTTCAACCCGCCGGCGCCGCTTCGTGCGCACGACGTCCTGGTTCAGCGCTCCTGCGCCAGGCTTGGCATCCGGGCGATCCCGGCGCGCCAGGCGGTCACGACCGTGCCACGCAACGGACGGCCCGCCTGCCACTATTGCGGACAGTGCGGCCGCGGCTGCAAGACCGGCCTCGAACTACGCATCCAGCTACGTGCAGATCCTGCCGGCGATGCGCACCGGCCGGGTCAATGTCATCGCCAACGCGATGGCCCGCGAGCTGATCACCGACGACCGTGGCAAGGTCGTCGCCGTGTCGTACATCGACAAGACCACGGGCAGCGAAGCGCAGGTCCGTTGCCGCACGGTGGTGCTGGCCGCCAGCGCCTGCGAATCCGCACGGCTGCTGCTCAACTCGCAATCCTCCCGGCATCCACAGGGTCTCGCGAATTCGTCCGGCAAGGTCGGACGCTATCTGATGGACACGGTCGGCTTTAGTGCGTCCGCCTACGTCCCGGCCCTCTCGGGAATGCCGCGCTACAACTCCGATGGGTACGGCGGCCACCTCTACGTGCCGTGGTGGTTGTGGGACAAGAAGGATCTCGGATTTCCCCGCGGCTATCACATCGAAGTCGGCGGCGGCTACGGCATGCCGGCCATCGGATCGTTCACCGGCATCGTGAACCGGACAGAAGGCTACGGCCTGACGATGAAACAGGCAATCCGTGACGAATACGGCGCGTCGGTGGGTTTGTCCGGACGCGGGGAAATGATTCCCAACGAGAATTCGTTCTGCGAGATCGATCCCGAGGTGAAGGATCGCTGGGGTATTCCCGTGCTGCGTTTTCATTGGGCCTGGAGCGACTACGAGCTCGACCAGGTCCGCCACATGCAGTCCACGTTCCGCGCGATTCTCGAAGGTATGGGCGGACGGGTCAATACGCCGGCGCCAGCGGCTCGACCGGCTGAGAGCCAGTCTCCGCAGGCACTCGCCCTCGCTCAGCCGGCCCAGATCGACACGCCCTCGTCACAAACCGCGCCGGCGCGACCTCCCATCTCGCGCGGCGGCGCGATCATTCACGAGGTCGGCACGATTCGCATGGGGAACGACCCGCAGACCAGCGTGCTGAACCGGTTCTGCCAGGCACACGACGTCAAGAACCTCTTCGTCGCCGACGCCGCGCCGTTCGTCGGCAATCCCGACAAGAACCCGACCCACACGATCATCGCGCTCGCCTGGCGTACCGCCGAGTACCTCGCCGAAGAAATGAGGAAGGCCGATGTCTGACATGTCCCGGCGCGACGCGCTCCGACGGATCGCGCTGGCCGTCGCTTCCGTCGGAGTGGTCGATCGCGTGTCGGCGCAGGAGGTTCATCACCTCGCCTCGCAGGCCACGACCGCGTCCGGCGGCTCGTACGCTCCGACCGCCCTCTCCGAGCACGAATACAAGACGGTCGAACGGCTGACGGATCTCATCATCCCGGTCGAAAATGGGGCGCCAGGAGCCCTGGCCGCCGGCGCGCCCGCCTGGATCGATATGCTTGCCGGCGCAAACGACCAGTTGAAGCGGATCTACACGACGGGTCTGGCCTGGATGGACGACGCATGCCCTCAGCGTGGCGCCGCAGATTTTCTCTCCGCTTCCGCCGCGCAGCAGGCCGCACTCCTCGATCAGATCGCTTATCGACGCAACCAGACGCCGGAGCTGGCGCCGGGAATCCTGTTCTTCACCTGGGTCCGCCGGATGACGGTCGATGCGTTCTATACCAGCGAGATCGGCATCCGCGACATCGGCTATCGCGGCAACACGGCCCTGGCGGCATACCCTGAACCGACCGAGGCGATCGCGTTCGCGCTGAAAAAGAGCGGACTGCAATGACACGTGCGACGGCCGTGCTCGTCATGGCGGTGGCCATCAGCGCCCGCCTCGTGCCGGTCGGCGCCGCCGCAGCCATCAGCGTGAAAGCGGACGCGCGATCGATCCGGCCGGGCGAGCTGGTGGTCCTCACGATCGTGCCGGCCACCGAAGCGTCGGCGGTGCAGGTTCGAGCGTTCGATCGCGACTTGCCGGCTTTCAAGGCCGATGGGAAAACCTGGCGCGTGTTGGTCGGCATCGATCTCGCCAGGGCACCGGGAACGTACAACGTGAGCATCAGCGCCGGTAGCGATGCCGCCGCTCGAACGATCTATCCGCTCGTCGTGGCATCGCGAACGTTCCCGAGCCGGACGCTGACCGTGGACGACGCCTTCGTCAACCCACCTGCGGAGGCCCTCAAGCAGATCGAACAGGACACGCAGGTGATGAACCGCGTCTGGGCCTCCGGTGCGTCGGTCAAGCTGTGGACGGGCGCGTTCATCCTCCCGGTGCCGGATCCGGCGAACAGCCGGTTTGGCTCACGCAGCGTGCTGAACGGTCAGCCGCGAAGTCCACACAGCGGTGCGGACTTCCTGAGCCCGCTGGGCAGACCCGTCAAGGCGCCGAACGCGGGACGCGTCGTCTTCGCCGGCTCACAATACTTCACGGGAAACACCATTGTGATCGATCACGGGCTGGGACTGTTCTCTCTCTTTGCGCACCTCTCCAGCATCGCGGCCAACGTCGGCGACGATGTGCAGACGGGGGCGATTATCGGCGAGGTCGGTGCCACCGGACGAGTCACCGGCCCGCACCTGCATTGGAGCGTCCGGGTCAACGGTGCGCGTGTTGATCCGCTCTCGCTCATTGCCCTGCTCGGCGAGAAACCGGCTTCCGCGGATCGATAGCCAGCCAGGCGACCGCGCCGGTCGCGTACACCCCCGCCGTGATGTAGAACGGCATCGACCACGAATGCCAGCGATCGACCGCGACCCCCACCACGATGGGGCCGACCAGACCGCCGAGATTCCCGAAGGTGTTCATGAAGCCGGTGACCACCCCTGCGTGGTCAGCGCCGACGTCGAGGCAGACCGCCCAGCAGGCAGCCAGGGCAAGGTCGGCTGACGCGAGCGCAAACGCCAGCAGGACCGCTCTGGCGATCGGATGTGCGGGTACCGTCGAGGCGATCAGGAGCGCACCGCACGTCGCAAACGCGCAACAGCCGAGGCCGCAGCGCGCCGCTCGCAGCCCTCGCCGTGCCGCCAGCCAGTCCGTCGTCCAACCGCCGACGACATCCGCGATACCGGCAAGAAGGAAAGGCAACGCCGCAAAGGCGCCGCCGGCAAGAAGCGAGAAGTGGAGCTCTCGAATCAGGAACGTCGGCAGCCACGTGAAGTAGAAGTAGAGACCGTACCCGAACGCGAAGTACATCACGCAGATGGTGTAGAGGTTCCGGCTGGTCAAGAGGTCGCGCCACGGCGTGAGCGGATGACCCGCAGGTGGGGGCCCATCCTGTTGAATCCAGCGCAGCTCCTCGGCGCTGACGGCGACGTGTTCGGACGGGCGATCGCGATACCACGCGTACCACGCCGCCGCCCAGACCAGACCGACGGTGCCCACCGTCACGAAGCTCCAGCGCCAGCCCCATCGGCGAATCAGGAACAGCGTCAGGGGAACCGCCAGCATGCCGCCGACGCGCGAGCCCAGGAACATCATGCCGTTCGCCTGGCCGCGCTCGCGAAGCGGAAACCACAGGGAGAAGCTGCGGGCGATGTTGGGAAACGCGCCCGCCTCTCCTGCCCCGAACAGAAACCGGATGGCAATGAGCGAGGCCAGCCCGCGCGCCGCGCCGGTCA
Organism: uncultured Acidobacteriota bacterium; assembly: GCA_963771415.1. GTDB lineage: Bacteria > Acidobacteriota > Vicinamibacteria > Vicinamibacterales > 2-12-FULL-66-21 > CAWAZT01. The sequence goes on from CAVYTI010000004.1 coordinate 849,763, forward strand.
GCATCGTGAACGCCGACCACCACAGCGCGATGCGGGTCAGCACGCGGCGGGGGCCGTAGACGTCGCCAAGCCAGCCGGAAGGCACTTCGAAGATCGAGTACGCGAGTGTGAACGCGCCGAACACGAGGCTCATCTGCACGACCGTGATGTGCAGCTCGTCCATGATGAACGGCGCCGCCGCGGAGATGCAGATGCGATCGAGATACGTGATCACCGCGAGGGCAAAGGCGAAGCCGAGGACGCGGGAGCGGACGCGCGACGACGTCGTCATGCTTTGGTCGCAAAGACCACGCTGCGGTCGGCCAGCGTCTCGCGGAACCCGACATCCTTGAAGCCGACCTCGAGCAGCAGGTCGCGCATCTCCGCCCGGGCGTAACAGCGCCCTTCGGTCGAATGCATCAGGAGGCAGGAGAATGCGGCGACCGGGAGTGGGCCGGTCTTCTCGTCATTGAGGTGCGCGTCGTGCACCACGAGCAGGCCGCCCGGCGGCAGCGCGGCGGCGGAAGAGGCAAGCAGCTGGCGGACGATCGGAACGTCCCAGTCGTGGAGGACGTTCGAAAAGAGGTGAGCGTCGAAGCCTTCCGGCAGCCGGTCGGCAAGCATATCCGCAGCCTGGACCGACACGCGGTTGCTGAAGCCGCGACCGTCGATCGCGCGTCGTGCCACCTCGTCGACCGGCGGACGCTCGAGTACCGTTGCCCGCAGCTGCGGATGTTCCTCGACGATGCAGCAGGCATAGACACCGGAGCCGCCGGCGATGTCGAGGAGACGGTGGCGTGTCGCGAACGGTGCGTTGCGCGCGACACCTCGACCCAGATAGACACCGCGACAGTCCATCGCCGCGGTGAACTGCCGGGCGAATTCCGGCTTCTTCATCGCCTCGACCCATTCGCCATGCGCCGCGCCCGCCCAGTTGCGGGGACGCCCGCTGCGAAGGATCGCGACGAAGTCGCGACAGATTGGACGGTCCTTGAACGACGCGTAGTACGGAGTGAGCGAGAAGGGCGAAGCATGGGTCAAATGTTCGCGCGCGAGTGCGGTCACCCCGTACGTCTCGCCGCGGCGCTCGATCAGGCCCATCGCCAGGAACAGCGTCAGCATGACGTCGGTCGGTCGCGGGTGAATTCCCAGCGACTCGCACAGGACCGTCAGGCTGCTCGGCTGCGCCTCGAGCCACGTGAACAGGTCGAGCTCGACGATGGCGGCGGTCAGCAGATCGGCGGCATAGAGACCGTCGCGGTATCGGTAAAGTGATGACGGATCCGTGGCCGGCAGCGGCGGGAGCATGATGAACGCAGAGTCTACCTCTGATAGCCTGCTCGCCATGCGTGCGCTGATCGCTCGATGCGAATGGACCGGCGTTCCACACCGACTGGCCTGAGCCGCGTCCGGCCCAGGGTGAGACGGTGGTGCGGGTCCTCTATGCCGGAATCTGCGAGACCGATCTCCAGCTGATTCAGGGATACAAGGGTTTCCGCGGCGTGCTCGGTCACGAGTTCGTCGGCGTCGCCGAATCAGGTCCCTTCGAAGGCACGCGGGTCGTCGGTGAGATCAACTGCGCCTGCGGACATTGCGCGACCTGCGCGGCGGGGCATCCCGGTCATTGTCCGCACCGCCAGGTGCTCGGGATTCTCGGCCATGACGGCGCGTTCGCGGACTATGTTTCGGTGCCGCAGCGCAACCTGCACAGGGTTGCGGACTCGATTGCAACCGAAGTCGCGGTGTTCACCGAACCACTGGCCGCCGCGTTCGAGATTCCTGCGCAACTTCGCCTGAAGCCTGACGACCGGGTGATCGTGCTTGGTGACGGTCGGCTCGGGTACCTGTGCGCGCACGTGCTCGCGGAGTCGTGCCGGAACGTGCTGACGGTCGGCAAGCACCCGGAAAAGCTCGCGGTGGTGGCCGCCTCGGGCCGGCCGGTCTGTCTTCTCGCCGATCGGCCGCGCGATCGGCTGGCGGACGTGGTGGTGGACTGCACAGGATCTGCGTCCGGCCTGCCGCTCGCCCTCGAGCTGGTCCGCCCGCGCGGAACGGTGGTCCTGAAGACCACCCTCGCGGGAACGCAGTCGATGGAGTGGGCTCCCGTAGTCGTCGACGAGATCACCATCGTCGGCTCGCGGTGCGGCCCGTTCGACCGCGCCCTCGCGGCGCTGGCCGAGCAACGCATCCCGGTCGGCCCGCTGCTGTCGAAGACGTTCGCTCTGGAGGACGGCCTCGGGGCGCTGCAGTACGCCGGCCAGCCGTCCGTGCTGAAGGTCCTCCTCGAGGTGTCCGCCGGCGCAAGCTGAATGGAACCTGAACGGGCTGTTCACTTGTCGTTCAGCGGCGGGCCAATATGATCGCCGCTATGCGAACGCAAACCGTGGTGGTGGTCCTGATCGTCACGCTGGTCGTGCTGGTTGGCGCGATCGGCTTTCACGGTCACGGTCATCGGTTGATAAGAAAGTGGATGCCAGCCATCCACGGCCGCTGAGGAAATGAGGTCTGGACAAATGACCAAGAGACGCTACGCAATCGGCCTGGCGATCATGGCGACGGTGCTGTCGGTGTGTGCGACGGGCGCCTCGAGCCCGGCGGGGAAGACGACCGACCAGTCGAGCGTTGAAGGTAGGTGGGTCGGACGGATCACCGGCACGCCACATGGCGATATGACCATGGGCCTCGCCCTGAAGCAGGAAGGCAACAAGGTGACCGGAACACTGACCACCGAGCACACTGGTGAAATGCCGGTGGAAGGCGAGTTGAACGAACGGGCGCTCAAGCTGGCAACCGGGACGCACGCCGAAATGCAGATCGTGCTGACCGGCACACTCAAAGACGATGGGTCGCTGTCGGGATATCTCTCCAGCGAAGTGGGTGACATGACCTGGTCGGCCGAAAGGGTCAAGGACAAACAGTGATCGCCGAACTGCGCCAGGCGTGGCGGATGATGCTCAAGAGCCCGCTGCTGGCTGGCGTGGTGATCCTGTCGCTCGGCGTCGGGATCGGTGCCAATACGGTCGTCTTCTCGTGGATCGAGGCGGTCATCTTCAAGCCGATCCCCGGAGTGCGGGACGCCGGATCCTTTCACCTGGTCGAGCCCCGTACCGACACCGGCATCTACATCGGCTCGTCCTGGCTCGAGTATCGGGACCTCGCCGACCGGCTGCAGACGATGACCGATCTGCTCGCGTTTCGGATGGCGCCGTTGTACGTCGGCGACTCCGGAAAGGTCGAGCGCGGCAACGGGCTCCTGGTGTCGGGCAACTACTTTTCGGGTCTCGGCCTGACACCAGCGCTCGGCCGTCTCCTGCGGCCGGAGGACGTCGATCATCAGGTCGGTCAGCCGGTGATGGTGATCTCCTACGACTACTGGCGGACACGGCTGGGTGGCTCGGCCGACGTGATCGGTCAGTCGATGCGTGTCAACGGCCAGACCTTGACGATCGTCGGCGTCGCGCCAGAGGGATTCCAGGGAACGATCCTGAGACTGACCTTCGATATCTGGCTGCCGGCGCCGTTGTCACCATTGCTCTTCACCGGGTCGCGTGAGCTGGAAGACCGATCGGTTCGCAGCTACTCGATCATCGGTCGGCTCTCGGCGCACGCGAGCGAGGCAAGTGCGCAGGACGAAGTCGCCGGCGTCATGCGGGAGCTGGCGAGAACGTTCCCGAAGACCAACACCACCGTGCAGGCGGACGTGCTGTCGTTCTGGCGGGCGCCACGCGGTCCGCAGCGTCTCCTCGCCACCTCGCTCGTCGTCCTCCAGGGCATCACGCTTCTGCTGCTGCTTGCGGTCTGCGGCAACACCGCCAATCTGCTGCTGGCGCGGGCGAGCGCCCGGCGCCAGGAAATGGCGGTTCGATCTGGCGCTCGGCGCGAAGCCGTGGCGCGTCGCGCAGCTGCTCCTGACCGAAAGCCTCGTGCTCGCCCTGTGTGGCGCGGCGCTCGGCGCCGGCATGGCGGTTTGGGGAACGCGGGCGTTGAATGCGTTGCCGCAGATGCGCGTGCGAGGGATCCCCATCTCGTTCCAGACCAACGTGGATGGAACGGGCCTGGCGGTCGCGATGCTGCTCGGCATCGCCTGCGCGATCGTCTTCGGTCTGGCCCCGGCGCTGCAGCTCGCGCGTGTCGCTCCGCAGCACCTGCGCGCGAGCTCGAACACCGAGCCGCGCAGCCGGGTGCGGAACATCCTGATGGCAACCGAGGTGGCGCTCGCCGTGGTGGTGTTGCTGGTCGCGGGGCTGTTCTTTCGAAACTTCAACGCCACACGCGGCGTCGATCCGGGATTCGTCCGCGATGGTGTACTGCTCGCCGAATACGATCTGACCGGCCGGCCGGTCGACGAGGCCGGCATGCGGCGCTTCGCCGCCATGCTGCTGGCGAAGCTGCGCGCTCTTCCCGCTGTTCGCGGTGCCGCAATCGCGTCCGCGGTGCCGCTCGACATCCATGGCCTGCCCACGCGCTTCATCAGCGTCGAAGGCCGGCCGCGCAACGAGGCCTCGCCGGACCAGGCGTTGGCCAATACGGTGACGCCCGGCTACTTCGAGGTCATGGGCATTCCGCTGCTGCAGGGGAAGGATTTCGCCGATCTCGACGATCCTGCCGCACCCGCACAGGCCATCGTCAATGAGGAGTTCGTGCGTCGCTTCCTGGTCGGCGTGCAGCCGTTGGGTCGCCGCGTCGAGGCGCGTGGACGGAGCTATGTCATCGCGGCGGTCGCACGGAACTCGCTCTACAACGGGTTCGGCGAGCCGCCGCTGCCGATCGTGTACTTCTCGTACCGCGATCGGCCGGGCGTGATTGGCGAGGTGCACCTGCGCACGCGGGTGGGAAGCGAAACGGCGCTCGCGCCGGACCTCCGCCGGATCGTGCGGGAGCTGGATCCCGAGTTGCCGGTCTACGACATCCGGACGCTGAACGATCACATCGAGTCGAACCTGATCTTCCGTCGCGTGCCGGCGCGGATGTTCAGCGTGCTCGGGCCGCTGCTGCTCGTGCTCGCGGCTACGGGGATCTACGCGGTGGTCGCCTATACCGTGTCGCAGCGAACGAAAGAGATTGGCGTTCGGCTGGCACTGGGCGCGACCACGCGACGGGTCATCCTCGAGCACGTCGGTGAGAGCCTCGTGGTAGTCGGTGTCGGGGCGCTTGGCGGCTGGATGATCGCGTTCTTCGTGGCGATGGTCAGCTCGCCGGAACCGGTCGACGCCATCGTCTTCAGCGCCGTCCCGAGCGTGTTGATGCTGGTGGCCTGCCTTGCGTGCTGGCTGCCGGCCCGCCGGGCGGCGCTGGTCGATCCCGTCGTCGCCTTGCGGCAGGACTGAAGAAAAGGGGACAACGTCCCCCCTTCCCGCACTACTTGAAGTACTTCCCCAGGAACTGCAGGAACGCGGTCCAGTCGGCAGGCGTCGCCGCATGACCACCGGTGTGATAGTGCCAACCGAGATCTCCGGCGGTCACGGGCGTGTCGAGCGCCGGAAGGTCCGTGACGCCGAGATCCTTCTTGCCGAGTAGTCGATAGACCGGCCCGGCCGCGACCACCGCCTTGAACTCACCCACCGGGTCAGCCCACTGGTCCTGGGTGCCGCCGGTAATGAACACCGGTCGCGGCGCGCTCAACGCGATCAGCATGTGCGCATCGACCGGCATCTCGTTCCAGCGCCCCGCCCACTTCTGAAAATCGCCGGCGAACCAATAGGGAAAATTCTGCGCCATGTCATCGACCGTCTCGCCAAAATCGCGACGCGACAGGGCCGCTCCCATCTCTCCCGAACAGCTCGCGTAGACGGCGGCAATCCGCTCGTCGAGCGCAGACGCCCACAGCGCCGTCTTGCCGAGCCGCGAGTGCCCGAACAGCGCGATGTGCTGCTTGTCGACGGCCGGATCGGTCACGAGGTAATCGAGGATCCGGCTGACACCCCACGCCCAGGCGCCGATGGCCCCCCATTCCTCCGGGCCCGGTGCCGTCTTCCCCGATCCGAGCGTCGTACCGATAACCCCTTGATTGAACGTATCGATCTTGTCGGGCTGGATGTCCAGGTATCCGACCATCGCGTAGCCCCAGCCACGTTCGAGGATCTCCGCCGCCACGGGGGGATCGGTACTCGGCGGAGGCGCCGCCCCGGCACGACCTGCCGTCGCTGGCGGAGGCGTCGAACTGCTGGCGAAATTCACGAGCAGGATGATTGGCGCCGGTTTGCCCGCGTGTGCCGGCGTGTACAACGTCACGTTGATGGTGGGCCCGTCCGCCGCCGTGCCAACTTTGCCGACAATCCGTTTCTTGACCGCCTTTCCGTCGCGGGCCGCCGGATCGGTTTCCGTCACCTGCCAGGTGACCTTCGGCGTGTTCGCCGGGATCGCACCGAAAATCGACGACTCGTACAGCTTGATGATCTCCGGTCGGCGCTCGCGCATCCACACCGCGGCGCTTCGAACCGGCTTGCCAGCCGACGACACCAGCGGGTCGGGGAGCGTGTACGGATGCACCTTCTTCTCGTCGTAGTTCGAAACGTGACCCGTCTTCAGGGCCAGACGGATCGGATTGCCGTTGGGATCGGTCCCGAGGTTGGTGCTGCGTCCGGGACTTGAAGTCTGTGCCGTTGCCGGCGCTGGAGTGGCCGTCTGTTGAGCGGACGCCACGATTCCAGCCAGGCACACCACGGAGGTCAGGAAGGCACGGGTTTGCATATGAAGTTTCTCCAACGGACCTGTCGATCGATCCACCGTCGCATCTTCTCAAATCGCTCGTCGTGAACGACTACTTCAGCGCCGCCGGATCGATCACCACGTGCTTGATGCGCTCACGTTTCCACGTGTAGGTGACGTGTACGCGACCATCGCGCGCCTGGATCATCGCCGGATACGAATGCTCGCCGGGTGGCTCTTCGAGGACGACCGCCGATCGCCACGTGGTTCCGTCTTCCGATACGGCAATCTCCAGCTTGTCGCGCTCTGTTCTGCTCGGATTGTAGACCAGCAGGAATCGCCCGTCCGCCAGCCGCACGGCGTCGATGCCCGCGCTCGGATTGGCCAGGGACGTCGCGTGCATGTGCCCCCAGGTTTTGCCGCCGTCATCGGACCGCGTGTCGGTGACGACGCCCTGTCGGCTGCGGCAGAGAATCTGCCACGCCGTGGGCGAATGCATCAGAATCGTTGGCTGGATCGCGCCGAACTCGGCCGGGTCGTTGAGCGGCGACGAGATCTCCCACGATTTGGGATCGGCGAGGCCGGCTGCGGTCCACTTGCCGCTGAACCGCTCCATGTGCGTCACCCAACCTTTGTCCTCCGTGCTGGAGCCGGCCAGCATCTCGCCGCCGGTCAACTCCACGGGCTTTGCCCGAATCGGCCCGAGGACACCTGGCGGGAGAGGGATTGCGTCGGACCACGTATGCCCCGCGTCGTTCGACGTGCGAGCCAGACCCCACCATTCGCTGGGGCTCGGTCCGACCTTGTAGAAGAGCACGAGCGGTCCATTGAAGGGCAGGAACAGCACCGGATTCCAGGACGGCTGCCGCGTGCCATTCGGCTGCACGCCGTTGGCGACCTCGACCGGCGTCGACCAGCCGCCCGCCTCCCGTCGTGAGACCCAGATGCCGACGTCGGGATTGCGCTCCTTGGTTCCACCGAACCACGCGGCCACCAGACCTTCGGGCGTCTCGACGATCGTGGAGGCGTGGGCGGACGCGAAGGGCGCGCGTTCAAAGATGTATTCGCTCTGGACGATCGTGGTCGGGCCAGTCTGCGGATAGCCAGCTTGCACCGCAATCGTCGTCAGCGCGACGAGCGCGCAACCTCGCACATTCATGACCACGCGATCCCGAAAAAGCCGGCTACGCCTTGCCGAACGCGAGCCGCGCCCGCTCCGTCTGCAATTCGTGCAGGACGCGCATGACGTTATAGGCGGTCAACTCGACGAGAAGGGTCGTCACCTTCGCGTGCTGCTCATCGCTGAGATCGGGTTCCGCGGCCTTCATTGCCGCCACGAGACGTTGTTCCTGACCCTCGACTTCCGTCTTCGAGACAACGCCGTCGGCGAGTGCGCTCGTGAACGACTCGAGCTTGTTGATCCGTTCCTGAATGATCGGGTGTTGCGCTTTATCGTCGAACCAGCTTGTGCGTGCCACGGGGACCTCCTACAACTCTTTCACCAGTTGCTTGAGCGCGGTCAGGCGCGCCTGCAGGGCACCGCGCGCTCCCTCGCCGGTTGTTTTCTCGAGAATCGATGGCGGCAGGAACTGGCGATCCGTGCACTCGAGGATGGCCGCCGTCTCCTGTAACTCGCGCTCGAGACCTTGCGTGGACGGCATGAATTGCACGACCACGTCGGCGAGCGACTCGCGGGTGATGTGATCGGCGCCGGCGAGCAGCGATGCGCGCCACGCCCGCCCGACCATGCCTTCGATGTCCGCCCCCGACAGATGGCCGCGCTGCGGAATCGCCGGCACATCCTCGAGAGCCACACGTGAGCCGAGCTTCTTGGCCAGGATCACGAACATCTGACGGATCTCCGCCTCGTCGGTCGGATAGAACAGCGGAATGTGGACCTCGGCGCGTCCTTGCCGCTTCAAGTCGATCGGCAGCAGATCGGGACGCGCTGTCAGCAGCATCCACAGGATGCGTCCGCGGTACTGCGTATCCCCCATCTGCGCGGCAATCATGGCGAAGACGCGGCTCGAGGTTCCCGAGTCGCCGTCCTGCTCGCGACTGCCCAGCGCAGCGTCCGCTTCGTCCACGACGACGACGACCGGACCCATCGCCCGCAGGACCGCCAGCACGCGCTCCAGATTTCCTTCCGTCTCCCCGACATACTTCGAGCGGAAGTTCTTGAGAACGACGCAGGGGACGCCGATCTCGCCGCTGACGCACTGGGCGAGGAACGACTTGCCAGTGCCGACCGGTCCGCAGAGCAGATACCCCATCGGCAGGCTATCGAGCGCACCTCGTTTGAGCAACGCCGCATCCTCGCGCAGTCGTGCTTTCGCCGCCTCATGGCCGACAACCGTATCGAGGGTCCACCGCGGTTCGATGAACTCGAGCAGGCCGTGACACTGGCGCTCGAGCAGCCGCTTCTTCAGCGCGCGGAACACGGTGGCGTCGAGCCGCTTGCCGCTCTCGCGCGCCGACTGGACGAGCACGTTGAGGTCGGTGAGCGAGATGCCCGCGGTCAGCGTCGCCAGCTGCGAAGCGTCGTAATCGGAAAAGTCCTTGAGCGCCGTCGTGCCGCACGACGCGGTGATGAATGTTTGGCGCGCCTTCTCGTCAGGCAGCGGTACCTCGATTGTCGCGACGTGCGGGTTGCCGGTGAGCCGATCGCTCAGGTCGGCGAGCTTTTCGTCCACCATGACGAACGCCATGTTCAACCGCTTCACATGCGGGCTCATCGCCCAGTTCAGCATCGTCACCAGCTGCGACGAGGCCTGCATGTTCAGGCGACCTGGCTCGCCGGAGGGAAACAGGTACGACGCCTGATCCATGATCACCGCGAGGCTGAGCCGATCTTCCTCCGCCGCCATGATGTTGTTGCGCACGAAGCGGTCGAGCAGCGCGAAGGTGGCGGCCGGATCCTTGGGAAGGGCGCTGAGATCACCCACCTTCTTGGTGGCGAGCGCGACCATGTCCTTGAGCCGCTGCTCGTCCCTTCCGGCGAAGGCGCGCAGGCCGCGCCCGAGGTCGTAATGCAGCACCAGCGACCAGCGGCCGAACAGCTGTTCCGCCAGGAACTCCGCCAGCACGCCGTAGCGCGATTCGTCGTCATCGACGCGGAAGAGATCGTAGGTGTTGCCGTTCAGGACGAACGCGGCGGTCGTGCCCGAGAAGTACAGGTCCGCCAGCTGCGCTGACCAGGCTGGAAGCCATGCCGGCAGGTTCGCCGGACGCCGATGCAGCTGCGAATCAAGCGTCATGGCGGAGCACCTCGCGCAGGTCGGTCTCGAGGATGGCCGGCGGCTCCTGCAGTTGGTCGGCGAGCCCGGTCAGATGCTGCAGCTCACTGACCGCCTTTTCCGTCTGCCTCATGCTTTCGGCAGCAGAATCCACCTGGCTGCTCAGGAAATCGGGATCCTGACGATTGACGGCGGTCTCGGCGAGCGCCTGGATCTTACCCTCGATGCGATCGAGCTCAATCGAAACGAAGTCGGCGTTCTTCTTGGCACGACCGAAGTTGTCGAGCCTGAGCTCGCCCATCGCGATGCTGTCCTGCAGCGATCGCACGACCCGCTCGTCGCCGCCGCTGCCCTGCGCCGCCGTCAGGCTCTTGTGCAGCTCCTCGAGCCGCGAGGCAATCTCCTTTTCGTTCATGGTCTGGAGAAAGCGGTCGAGCGCCGCGCGCGACAGCAGCAGCCGGAGAAACAGCCAGAGCAGGCGATCGAGCCCCGGCGTCCTGGCCTCCTCGCCGGCAGTCTGGTCGCCGGCCGCGCCCCGAACGCCGGCAGCTATCCCGCGCATTTCGAGGCAGCGCGCGTGAAGCCTCTCGAATCGCAGCCTCGAGTCGCGTGGCAGGCCGCTCAGCATCGACACCAGCGACACCGGCGGCGCCTGCGGCTGTCCTTCCGTGCCGGAAGCAGAAGTCATCGCATGAACCTTCGCGTCGATCGCCGCTCGGAACCGAGGAATCGACACCAGTCCGGCGAGATACGTGAGCTCGGCCGCAGCGACGAGCGGCAGCAGCACGGCGGCGACAGGCGTCAACGCGGCAGCCGCGACGCCGCCGCCGAACAGCAGCAGGTTCCACCGGAACAGAAATGCCTCTTTGATGTAGTCGGGCATCCCGCCCGACCGCGGGGGTCCTGACGGATCCGGAGCCGGACTAGTCATCGCCGGCCCGGGTGGAGGTCGCCAAGGTGTCGATCAGATCGCGGATCTCGAAGACACGCTCCATGAACGCCGGGTCGCGCTGCATCTCCTTCGGCGGACGATCCGAGCCGGGGACCGCCATCTCCTTGAGAATCGTTCCGGGCGCGCCGGAAAACACGTAGACGCGATCGCCGAGGTAGACCGCCTCCTCGATCGAGTGGGTGACGAAGAACACTGTCGCCTGCGCCTCTTTCCACAGGTCGACCAGCAAGGCCTGCATGTGCAGGCGGGTCGTCGGATCGAGCGCGCCGAACGGCTCGTCCATCAGGATGATTCGTGGCGACAGGATCAAGGTCCGCGCGATGGCGACGCGCTGGCGCATCCCACCCGACAGCTCGTTGGGATATTTCGTCGCATCGCGCTTGACGTCGAGCCCCACCTTCGCGATCCATTCCCGCGCACGCTCGCGGCGATCGGCCGAGGCGACGCCGCGGCACTCGAGGCCGAAGGCGACGTTGTCTTCGACGGTCCGGTTGTCGAACGAGGTGTAGTCCTGGAACACCATGCTTCGATCCGAGCTCGGCGGCCCCACCGGCTTCTCGCCGACGAGCACCGTGCCGGTCGTCGGCGGATGGTGTGGACGCAACCCGGCAATCAGCCTGAGCACGGTCGATTTGCCGCACCCCGACGGCCCGAGAATCGCGATGAACTCCCCTTTGTTGGGAAGGTCCTTCACCGCGAACGTCACGTCGCGGATCACCGTCAGGTCGCCGAACTTCTTCGTGACGTGATCGAACTGGACGATGTTCGGGAGATCAGTCGCGGCGTCGCTCATCGTCATTCTTCCACGAGGCGATGCGGGAACAGACCACGCTGGAACCAGAACAGCACGCGATCGATGCCGTACGCGAGCAGCCCGATAATGATCAGGATCAGGATGATGTGCTCCGACAGCCCGCGGCGCTGGCTGGCCATCAGCAGGTAGCCCAGGCCGTGCTGCGCGTTGATCAGCTCGGCCAGCATGATGTAGCCGAACGCCAGGCCGAACAGGTGTCGCAGGCTGTTGTAGATGTCGGGCAGGGCGAGCGCGACGAGGACCTTCCGCACGATCTGGAACGATGTCGCGCCGAGCGTCTGCGCCGCCTCGACGTAGCGGTCGGGTACGTTGACCACGGCCGAGACCGCGTCGGAGTAGACGAACGGCACGCAGGCAATGAAGATGAACATCACCTTCTGCGTTTCGTCGATGCCGAACCACAGGATCGTCAGCGGAATCAACGCGGCGACGGGCAGGTTGCGGCCGAAAAGCGCCAGCGGGGCGCCGGCGGCCTCGAGGACGCGCCACGATCCGGCGGCGATGCCAAGGGGAACGCCGACGAGCGCGGCCAGCCCGAAACCAACCAGCACGCGCTTCAGCGTCGCGGCGATGCTCTGCAGCAGCGCCCGCTCGTTGAGCAGGCTCGGGAAGCTGCGGAGCACTTCGCCGGGGCTCGGGAGGATCACCGGGGAGATCAGGCGGTCCTCCGAACCGAGACCGGAGGTGACGAACCACCAGACGAGGACAATGACCCCCATCGCAATGGCCCCGACGAGTCGCCGCGTCATCGGCGGCGGCACGATTCGGATGGCCAGCAGCGACGACTGCGAGTCGGTCGGCATCTACTTCGACGCCGGCGCCGCTTCCGCCGGGTAGACCTTGACCTCTACCCGTCGATTCTTTGCGTTGTTGTCCGGATCGGACGCATCCGCGGGCCGGTCCCATCCCATCCCGGCGGTCGAGAACTGATTGGGTTGCAACGATGAGAACTTCCGCAGGATCGCTTCCTTCACCGAGTTGGCACGATTGAGCGACAGCTCCTGGACCAGGCTCTTCGGCACCGAGGACTTCATCGAACCGTCGGTGTGCCCCTCGATCACGATGCGGGCCGCGCCGTACTGCCCGGCGAGCTTGCCGATCTCCTCGACGACGAATCCGACGTTCGGGTCGTAGAGCTCCTCGACTTCCTTGCTATCGGCCGTGCGAGTGATCTTCTTGTTCAGGTCCCAGGAATTCGGGAAGAAATGAATGACGACCGTCTTGGTGAGGATCTCGTCCTTCTCACCCTGCACCGTACCGGCGCTCGCCGGTGCGAACTGGATGTCGTACTCATTCTTCTGGCTGGCGTATTTCGGCTCGGACCCCAGCTTCTGGATGACGGAAAAGTCCATCACCTGATCGAACGGCGTCTGCTCGGTGACCGCGTTGATCTTCTTGTAGAGGAAATACGCGGTCGTCCAGGTGCGCTCGAAGCTGGTCGGGTTGTTCTGGTTCAGGAAGAAGTCGCGGTTCTCGGCGTAGTTGGTCGAGTGGGCGTCGCCGAGCATCCCGAGCGCGTCGCTCTCGGGAATCGAGTAGCCCGCGGCCATCAGCTTGGCGACCTTCTGCTTGCCGTCCTGCGCTTTCAGATCCTGCATCGCGTCGAAGATTCCGCGGGTGATGCCCTCGACGACGTCCGGGTTGTCCTTGGCGAAATCGGCGCGCGCGAACCAGACGTCGGCAATGAGCTTGTTGGCGGTGGAGGTCGTGACCAGCAGCCGGTTGCCTTTGACCTTCTCGAGGTTGTAGATATCGGGGGCCCAGCTGACGCACCCGGCAAGGCTCTTGTCGGCGTTGAACGCGGCCGCGGCCTGGAAGGCGTCCTGCGTGAACTTGAATTCGACTTCGGCGGGCTGCACACCGGCGTTGATCAACGCGTTGAGCACGAAGAAATGCGACGGCGAGTTCTGCGCCAGCACGATCGTCTTGCCGCGCAGATCCGACATCGTCTTGATACTGTCCCGGACGACAATGCCGTCGCCGCCGTTGGACCAGTCGACCTGTTGATACACGCGCGGCATGACGCGTGAGTCCTTGCGGAGGCCTTCGAGGAACAGCGGCAGCATGTCGAGCGTCGCCCAGCCGACGTGAAGGTTGCCCGCGGCGTAGGCGTCGCGCATCGCGATCGGGTCGTCGATCAGCACGAGCTCGAGCTTGAAATCCTTGCCGCCCGGCGTCTTCCACACCTTGCCCGGCTTGAAGCCGTTGTTGGCGTAGATGATCGGGCCCCATCCTGCCCAGACGTTGATCGCGAAGCGGACCGTCCGATCCGCCATCGGTTTGTAGCTGGAGATGCCCTTGACTTCGGGGAGGCGTGAGGCCGCGACGTAGTTGTATTCCTTGACCGTGGTGATGCCGGAGCTGTCAGGAGCTTCGGCGCCGGCCTTCATCTGCTTCATCTCGTCCGCGGTGAACTGGCCCGATTGACCCTTGGGCCCGATGGCGCCATAGCGCCACAGGGCGAGGCCGACGAGGCCGACCACCACGAACAAAACCGCGACGTAGAACGCGGGTCTGGGGCTTCCGTTCGCCATGGGATGAACGCTCCTCAGCTCTGCTTCTGTGTGGTTTTCTCAACCGCCGGCCCGAGATCCTTCGCCGTCTGCGACACCGGCGTCGTCTCCGGCGACTTCAGTCCGAGCTCGACCTCGAAGTCGTTGAGCGCCTGCTCGGCGAGCTGCGAGTGCATGCGCTCTTCCGCGTTGATCTCGGCGATGCCCTTCTGCGAGAGATCGGCCGCGACGCGAACCTTGCCGCGGTTCTGATCGATCTTCTGCTGGATCACGGTTTCGATTTCGCCGAAGTCGGTCGTCAGGTTCATGTCGAACGTTTCCGACAGCTTGGCGATTTCCGCTTCCGCCGCGCTCATCTTCAGCTCGGCATCGTATTTCTGGATCCTTTGCCGCAGCTCGATCAGCTTTTCGTTCGCGTGCTGAATCTTCTTGAGGTTGTTGCCGTAGGCGGTCTCGTGCATCTGGAGCTGGTTCTCGTTGCTGGCCAGCTCCTCTTTCGCTTTCTGCAGCTCGAGGGCGAACTTGGCGGCGGTGGTGCGGTCGCCGGCTTTCAGGTAGGCCTTGGTTTCGGCTTCGAGTTGCTGCGCGTGCGAGCGATTCGCGGCGACCTGACGGGTGACCCGCTCGACGAGCCCGCGATATTGCTCCAACCCGGTGCGCCCTTCCTTGAGCTGTTCGACGGCGCGGTCGTACTCATAGCGCATCTGCGCCACGGGATCGGCCTCCCAGAAGACGTTGGCGACCTTGTTGAGTTGCGCGACGAAGGCGGACCAGAACTTGTGGAAGATCACCAGACCTCTCCTTTTTGCTTGCCTCGATCGGGCCGTGCCGCGGCCGCCGCGGCCCGTCCCTTTCCTCTACTTACGCTGGATGCGCCCCCCGATGTTCGCCGATTCCAGCGTCTTCGGAACCTGCTGACTCGACGACATTTCCACGTCGCCCACGGGCTCAGCGGCTCTTGCCGGGTTCCCGCTCGGCGCCCGGCGCCTCGGCAAGAATCTTGCCCTGGTAAATTCCGTCGAGCGCCGTACGCAATTCCGCCCCCGTGCCGGCGCCAATCACGTCGCCGCCGACGTTCTTGAGAAACGCGAACTTCTCGGGACTGGTATCGAACGCGACGAAGTAGACCTGCACGGCCCCCTGGCTCTTACGGTAGATTTCCTCGGCCACATTGTCCGGACTGCGGCCGCTCGTATTCTCTCCGTCGGTCACCACGAGGAGATATTTGCGAAACACCCCGGCTCGGTACAGATCGGGGCGGGCTTCCCGCATCGCTTCGCCGATGGCGGTGCCGCCGCCCGGCCGCGGCAGGTTCGCGAGCGCGGCTTTGATCGCCGTCCGATCGTACGGCTGGATCGATCGCAGCGTCCGCACGCCGCTGGAAAAACTGTAGACGCCGATCTTGACGGGAAAATCCGGCCGTTTGGCCACGAAGGCGTCGGTCGCGTCGAGCATGTTCTCGAGCGCCTCCTGGGCAACGACGTATTTCGGTCGCGAGTCGCCAGGCGCCTTGTCGCGCATCGACCCCGACGTGTCCACCAGGATGGCGACGGCCGCGCCGAGGCCCTCTTCGACCTCGGACTGATAGGGCGCCGCCTGATCGGGTTCGGGCGCGGAGCGCGTCTCCGCGGACCGGCCGCCTGGCCGCGCTTTGCATGACAGCAGCCACGGGACCAGTGCAACGACGGCCAGGGTGGCGCACACCCGAACGGACAGCGCTCCAGCTTTCATGCGGTCACTGGTGTCGGGGGCAGTCTATCAAAATGCTCCTCGCGCTTCCGCTTGAGGAAGTCGACCGACCCGCGAAGCTCCTCGAGGCCGTTCATGCCGTCCTCGACCGAAATCCAGCCGCTGAAGCCGACTTCGGCGAGCAGCCGGAAGATCGCGTCGTAATCGTTGAGCCCTTTGCCGGTCTCGCCATGCCGCAGCGTCGCGGCGTACCCCGCCGATCCGTCGGCCGCGCGCAGGTCATCGAGGGTCGATCCCGGCGCCAGGAACCGATCCGACGCATGCATCGTCACGACCCGACGGCGGACCCGCTCCAGAAAGCGAATCGGATCGTAGCCCCCCACTGTCGCGTTCGACGGGTCGTACTGGACGCCGAACGACGGCGAATCAATCCGGTCGACGATCTCGAGGAAGATGTCCTCCGGCTGCGCAAACTCGGGATAACGCCACAAGCCGTCCTTGTAGTGGTTCTCCATGCACAGGGTCACGGCGCGCCGTTCCGCGTAGTCGAGCGACTGGCGCAAGCACTCCACAGTCCGATCGATACCCTCCTGGCGGGTCAGGCCCGGGTACCGCTGTCCGCTGAGCGTGCGGCAGAAGCGGGCGCCGAGACGAACCGTGAGATCGATGGCGGCCTTCTGACGATCGACCTGCAGGCGCCGTTCCTCCGCGTCGGGGTGGGTGAAGTCGGGTGAAAAGCACAGCATCGACGTCACTTGCCCCGTCTCGTCCAGGACGCGCGCGATCGGATCGACATCGGCTGGCGTGAAGCTCCTGAAAAAGCCGTCGTAGTGCTCGACGCCGTCGGCGCCGAGGGTCGCGGCATCGCGGAGCCAGGCCGCGAACGGCATGCGGCCGTCGACGAGCTCGTCGAAGTAGCACTTGGGAAAGACGCTGATCCGCGGCGGCATGGACTAGAAGTTCGATGGGGCACCGACGGGATATTGCTCGAGATCCATCACGGTGCCGGTCACGAGGGCGCTGGCGTCCGAGGCGAAGTAGGCGGCGGCCAGCGCGATGTCGTGTGGCGAGAGCAGCCGCCCGAACGGCCGCGTCGCCACCGCCTTCGGCAGCCAGTCCGGATCGTGCTCGTCTTCACGTTTGACGCGCTCTTCCCCTTCGGTCAGCGTCCAGCCGACGTTGATCTGGTTGACGCGGATCTTGTGGCGGTTCAGTGTCGCGGCGGCGTTGCGCGTCAGCGTCATGAGGCCGCCCTTCGAAACCGAGTAGGGCCCGAGCTTCGGCTCGCCGACATAGGCATTGACCGAGCCGATGTTCAGGATGGAGCCGCCGCCCCGCGTCTTCATCGATTTCACCGCCTCCTGCAGGCAGAGGAACGGCGCACGCAGGTTGATGTGCATGATCCTGTCCCACAACTCGACCGGGACGTCTTCGAGGTAGGCGCGGGCGGTGGTCGCCGCGTTGTTCACCAGGATGTCGATGCCGCCGTAGTGCTCGATCGTGAAGCGGACGATGCGCCGGCAGGCTTCGACGTCGGCGAGGTCGCCCGCAACCGCCGCAGCCGACCACCCGTGCTCCGACAATCGCGTCGCGACGGCGACCGCCTCTGCCTCGTCCAGACCATGTACGACGACGCGGGCGCCGAGCGACGCGAAGAGCTCGGCAATCCCGCGGCCGATGCCCGACGTCGAGCCGGTGATCAGGGCGATCTTGGTGTTCATGGCGGTTGGCGGTGGGCGGCTGGGTGGATAGCGGTTGGCGGTTGATGGATGTGGTTGCCGGTCATCCGACATCCGTCATCCACCATTCCGTCAACCCTCCGGGACAATGACCGACTTGATGACGCGACGTTCGTGCATGGCGTCGAATGCTGCCCGCCAGCCTTCGAGCGGGGCGCGAAGGCCGACGATTTCTTCGGGCAGCGTCGTTCCTCGATCGAGCAGATGGATGACGCGCTCCCAGATCGGGTAGTTGTGGCTGAACGATCCCTGCAGCCGCAGATTGCGCAACACCAGCGGGTTGGGATCGATGGGAATGATTTGGGGAGACCAGCCGACCTTGGTGACCTGCCCGTCCGGTCGCGCGATCTGCAGCGCCACCTGCAGCGCGTCGCTCGTGCCGGTGGCGTCGCACACCAGGTCGGCGCCGATCGGCGACAGGCCGCGAACCACGTCCTCCAGGCTCTCCTTCTCGATGTCCACGGTTCTGGCCGCACCGAGCCGGCGCGCCGTCTGCAATCGCGCCGCGTCCGCCGACAGGCCGGCCACAATCAGCGGATCGGCCCCAGCCAGGGCCGCCATTCGCGCGCACAGCAGGCCGATCGGACCGGGCCCGAGGACGACCACGGTCTCCCCCGGCCGAATCGTGGAGTTCACGCACATCGCGTTGTAGGACACGGCGTGGGGCTCCGATAAGCAGGCCAGATCGAACGGCAGAGTATCTGGAATCCGGTGCAGGCATCTTGCCGGCACCCGGACCCAGCTCGCCATCGCCCCGTCGACGCCGTAGCCGAATCCCTTTCGCGCCGGACAGAGGTTGTATCGTCCGGTCCGGCAGAGCACGCACTCGCCGCAGATGTGCGCTGCCGTCTCGCAGACGACCCGGTCGCCTTCCTTGAAGCCGCGTACGGCGCGCCCGACCCGCGCGATCGTGCCGCCGAACTCGTGGCCGAGCACGACCGGGATGTTCACCGGCCAGGAATGTGTGTTCCACGCCTGGTGCACGTCCGATCCGCACACCGACACGGCGCCGACCTTGAGCAGCGCGTCATCGTCGCCAATGTCCGGAATGGCGAGCTCGCGCAACTCCACAGCGCCCGGCTGCAGCGCGTAGTGAACGAGAGCGGGCATTTTCATGACACCAAGCCTACCGCATGCACATCGTCGCAGATTTTCTTCAGCACCGGGAACAGATTCCGGTCGGCGGGCCGAAACGCCGCACCGTCGATGACGAGCGGCGCGCCGACCACGACCAGCGGCGCCCCGCGCACCGCGCAGGCGATGGCCTGATCGATCGACAAGCCGCCGACTGCCTGCACCGGCACCGAGACCGCGCGGACGACGGCGTCGATTTCGTCGAGGGGGCTGAGTCCTTTGACCAGGTTGCGCTCGTCGAAGCCGATGTGATGGACCACCACGTCGACGCCGAGCTCCTCGAGCCATCGCGCGCACGCGATGCGGTCGGCGGCGCCGAGATTGTCTCCCATCACCTTGACGCCGAAGTCGCGGCCGGCGTCGACAACCCGGCGGATGGTGGCTTCGTGGGCCCGTCCCATCACCACGACGAAGTCCGCGCCCGCCTTGGCCATCATCTCGGCTTCGAGGTAACCGCCGTCCATCGTCTTCAGATCGGCGACGATCGGATGTCGCGGGAACCGCGCGCGAAGGCCTTCGACCGCCCGCAGCCCTTCGGCGAGGATGAGCGGCGTACCCGCCTCGAGCCAGTCGACGCCGGCATCGACGCCGACCGCGGCAGTCTCCAGGGCCTCCTCCAGCGAGGTCAGGTCGAGGGAGAGCTGGACGATCGGGTGGGTCAGGCGGTCGAGAGGCATGGCGGGCAGCGTACCATCACGAGCGACGCGCGAAATATCGTGAAATACCATGCACCCGGGCGGGATCGCGAATCGACGCGGTCGCGCCGATAAACCGGTGGCTATGGTACGCGAAGTCGCCGTCTCGCAGTTCCGCATCGAAAAACGCCGTACGGATGGGCTCGTCAAGCTGTCGAGCGGCGCGTCGATCAAGGGCTGCTTCTTCATCGCCGGCAACAGCGCCCGTCACGACGGACCGGAGCGGGTCTGGGATCTCCTCAACTCGGAGGACGGCTTCTTCCCCTTCGAGGTCCACGACTCCGCCGGCGCACGAACCGTGCTCTTCAACCGCGACCACGTCGTCACGGTCGTGCTGTCGGATAACGAGGCCAGCCGGGATTCGGGCTACACCGTCGCCACCCGGCGCGCCGTGTCGATGCGACTCTCGACCGGCGAGCAGATCACCGGCGCGGTATGCGTCTATCGACCGGAAGGGCGCGACCGCCTCAGCGACTGGGCCCGCGAGTCGGACCTGTTCCGCTACGTCGAAAGCGGCGACGACCAGACGATCATCGTCAACAGTGCCCACATCGTCGAGATCTCGGAGGGAACCACATGAGCACTGCGGCGATCGATCAGATGTTCCGGGCGATGTGCGATGCGGGCGCGTCGGACCTGCATCTCTGCGTCGGCACGTCGCCGATGATCCGCAAGGACGGACACATGCAGCCGCTCGACCCGGCGGCGCCGGTGCTGAGCGGCGACGACCTGGTGTCGCTCCTGGCGCCGATCATGCCGGAGAAAAACCGGAAGGAGTACGCCGATCGGCACGACACCGACTTCGCCTACGAGATTCCGGAGCTGGCCCGCTTCCGGTCGAACGTGTTCGCAGATCGCCGCGGGCCGGGTGCGGTGTTTCGTGTCATCCCGTCGAAGATCCTGACCGCCGAGCAGCTCGGTCTGTCGTCCCACATCCTGCAGTTGTGCAAATTGAACAAGGGGCTGGTGCTGGTCACCGGGCCCACCGGCTCGGGCAAGTCGACCACGCTGTGCGCGATGATCGATCACGTCAACCGGACCCGGCAGGATCACATCATCACGATCGAGGATCCAATCGAGTTCGTGCACGAAAATCAGAAGTGCCTGATCAACCAGCGCGAGGTTCATACTCATACCGGGTCGTTCAAGGACGCGCTGCGCGCGGCGCTGCGCGAGGACCCCGACATCATCCTGGTCGGCGAGCTGCGCGATCTGGAGACGGTCGCCATCGCCATCGAAACGGCCGAGACCGGCCATCTCGTCTTCGGGACGCTTCACACCACGACCGCGGCGTCGACGGTCGATCGGATCATCGATCAGTTTCCCGCCGATCGGCAGGCGCAGATCCGCATCATGCTCTCGGAGTCGCTCCGCGGCGTGATCGCGCAGACCCTCTGTCGCCGGATCGGCGGCGGGCGGGTGGCGGCGCTCGAGATCCTGATCGCGACGCAGGCGATCAGCAATCTGATCCGGGAAGGCAAGACGTTTCAGATTCCGTCGATCATGCAGGTCAACAAGGCGGCGGGCATGGTCACGCTCAACGACGCGCTGATGGAACTGGTCACCAAGAAGCTCGTCGCGCCGGACGAAGCGCTGGCCAAGGCGGTCGACAAGCCGGGCTTCGAGTCGTTGCTGAAGCGCGCCGGGTTGAACACCGCTCCTGTCGCTGACGGGCGTCCGCGCCCGCAGCCGACATCCGCCTGATCGACCCGCTGTGGCATAGTCTTTGGGCAGTGGGAATCGATCTGCTCGTGTTCGGGCCTCACGCCGACGACATCGAGATCGGCCTGGGCGGCACGATCGCGCGCCACACGGCCGAGGGGCGGTCGGTCGGCCTGTGCGATCTGACCGGTGCAGAGCTCTCCAGCAACGGAACTCCGGAGCAGCGCCGGATCGAGGCCGACCGCGCCGCGAAGGTGCTCGGCGCCCGGTGGCGCGAGAACCTCGGCTGGCCCGACGGCGGCATCGTCGCCACTCCACCGCTGATCCGATCAGCGGTCGATTTGATCCGTCGTGAGCGACCTCGCGCGATTGCGATTCCCTACTGGGACGACCGGCATCCCGACCACGTGGCGTCGAGTCAGGTGCTGCGCACAGCGATCTTCACCAGCGGGCTCCGCCGCTACGCGACCGGCGCCGAAGCGTGGCGGCCGGACTGGATCTGTCATTACTTCATCAACGACAGTGCGACCCCGTCGTTCGTGGTAGACGTCTCGGCCCATTACCAGCGCAAGCGCGAGGCGCTCGACTGCTATTCGAGCCAGTTCAGCCCGGACGCCGACGGAGCGGTCGCGACGCGGCTGACGGCGGCATCGTTCCGACAGCTCATCGAGAGCCGCGACGCTCAGTTCGGCGCGCTTGCCGGCGTCGCGTTCGCCGAGGGCATTGTCGTCCGCGGACCAATCGTCCGTTCGGGCCTGCTGAAAGACGCGCCATGAACATCGGCATGGTGTGCTATGCCTCGGTCGGCGGAAGCGGCGTCGTCGCCACCGAGCTGGCCCACGCGCTGGCACGACGCGGCCACCAGGTTCATCTGATCAGCAGCGAGCCACCGTTTCGCTGGCGATCCGGCGTGCCGGGCCTGTCGTTCGTACCGGTCGAAGTCCCACCCTACCCACTCTTTCGCGAACCGCAATACCTCCTGGGCCTGACCACGACCATCGCGCGCGTCGCGGAAGAGCGTCAATTGGACATCGTCCATGCGCATTACGCGGTGCCGCATGCCACGGCGGCGTACCTTGCCGAGCGGATGCTCACCTCGGCGCCCGCGGTCGTGCCACCCCGCACCGTGACCACGCTGCACGGGACCGACATCACCCTCGTCGGCAGCGACCCTTCGTACGCGCGGGCGGTGGCCTTCTCGATCGAGCAATCGCACGGCGTCACGGCTGTCTCGCAGAGCCTCAAGGCCGACACCGTCTCGTTCCTCGGCATCCGACATGACATCACGGTGATTCCGAATTTTCTGGATTGCACGGAATATCGCCGCCGGCCGGATCCTGCGCTGCGCGCCGAGCTGTGCCCGCCGGACCGTTACGATGCCCTGGTCATTCACGTCTCCAACTTCCGTCCGGTAAAACGGGTGGACGTCGCCTTCGAGGTGTTCCGGCGGATTCGCCAGCGCGTCCGCGCGAAGTTCGTCCTCGTCGGCGACGGCCCTGTTCGCGAAGACATCGAGCGCCGCGTACGAGACATCGGTCTCGACGAGGACGTCGCGTTGCTGGGCGAACAGCAGGATCTCGTCGGCATCCTCTCGTGCGCCGATCTGTTCCTTCTCCCGTCGGCTCAGGAAAGCTTCGGACTTGCCGCGCTGGAAGCGATGGCCTGCGAGGTCCCGGTGGTGGCCTCGAACGTCGGTGGGCTGCCGGAAATCATCGAGGACGGCGTCACCGGATTTGTCTGTCCGCCTGAAGCCATCGAGCTGATGGCCGAGCGCGGAACTGCGTTGCTGACACAGCCCGCGCTCAACCAGTCGATTGTCAGCGAGGCCGCGCGCCTCGTGCATGCCCGCTACTGTACGGACTCCGTCGTGCCCTTCTACGAGGCGGAGTATCTGGAGGTCCTCCGGCGCCCGGCTCCAGCATCCTGACCCGCGATCCGCTTCGCTCAGTCGTGATCGTGTCCGTCGTGGCCCGACAGCGCGTTGATGCGACCGTAGAGCCCGTGTTTCTCGCCGTCCGGCCCTGCCGTGAAGAACAGCGCGTTGGTCGGCTGGCCGGACACGCCGTTTCCGAATGCCAGTCCCCACAGCCCGTCAACGCTCAGCGTCCGATGGTCCGCCGTGCGCATTTGTCCCTCGAATTGACCGGAGCTCAAGTCGAACGCGTTGATCCGGCCGTCGCCGAAGTTGCCAACCAGCAACATGTTGCTGAACCGACCGAAATCCCCCGGGGCGAGTGCTACGCCCCACGGCGCGTTGAGCGTCCCCCGCGAGGCGAGTCGACGAATCAACCGGCCGTCCGCGTCGAAGACATTGACGAAACCCCGCCCGACACCCGCAACTTCGTCGTGCTTGTCCGCATCCTGCTTCGCATACATCACATACAGATTGCCGAGAATGTTCTGGACATTGAACGGCGCATAGCCCGCCGGCAGGCGCGGATCTTCGAACCGGCCGGCGACGGACATCGGGTGAAAGGCCGCGTCGAAGACGTCAATCCGGTTGTTGTGGAAGTCGGCGGCGTACAGAAAATGACCGGTGCCATCCCCCGCCAGCGTCAGGCCCTTGTAAACCGCCCCGTTCGTGGAGTGTGGAACGGCGAGTATCGCGTGCGTCCCGTCCACGTTGGGCGCCCAGCCTGAAATGCTGCCGTCTTCGGTCGCGAAGATGAAGCGGCTTGGCCCCGAGAGTGTTCCTTTCGTCACCACGAAGTCGGCGCCGCCGCTGAAGACGATGCCGGTAGGAGCACTCGGCGAAGCGCCGTTGTCAGGCGGTGGAACCGTCACGACCAACATCTGCTTTTCGCCTGCACCGTTGTAGAGCGTCGATACGCCGGTGCCGTTGTTGGCAACCCAGACAACGGCGGTGGGATTGAACGCAATGCCCCATGCATTCACCAGATCGGCGTCTTTGTGGTCGGCGGGTACGCCTCCGTCCGAGACGAGATTATGTACCGAGTACAACGCGGCTCCGTTGTCATCGAAGCCCTGCGACTCGGCTTTGACGATCGTTGTCAGGCCGGCCAGCCCCGCCAGACACGCCACGACGCAAAGGCCAAGGATCAGACGAGGACGCTGTGTCTTCATGTTTTCCCTCCTGGAAGGCTCGTTGCCCCGGATGGAGCCGAGGAGGCGCGCAGGTGGGGGAACGTCGGCGAGCTCGACGCCGTGCACGCTGTGCCGACGACGCGGTGCAAGTGCGGATCCTGTCCTGGTTGGTTCACTGGGTCGTGGGATCGGCCGATCTGGCCCGTTCTCGTTCACGCGCCGGCACAGCCATGCGCGACGTTTTCGTCCAGCGTCGAAGGCTTTCGCGGATCGTCGGGCACCTAAGCTCGAGTGGAGCCTCGCGGGTGAGCAGCGCATATACTCACAATCCGCCGTGCCTCTCACGCCCATCGATACTCGTCCGTTGTTCAGGCCGCTCACCCAGGACATCGTCGCGTTGCTGCGCACGCTGCCGGCGACGGATTGGGAGCGTCCAACGGTCGCAGGAAGCTGGCGGGTACGCGAGGTCGTCGCTCATCTGCTCGACACCGGACTTCGGACGCTGACGGTTGTCCGGGATGGAGGGAAGGGACCGGCACCAGAGCGGCCGATCTCGAACGAGCGGGACCTCGGCGCGTTCCTCAACCGGTTGAACGACCGGTGGATTCGAGCAACAGAGACACTCAGCCCCCGCGTGCTCACCGACCTCTATGATCGGACGAGTCACGACGTCGCGGAATTCATCGAGAGTGCGTCTCTCGAAGGGCCGGCGCGGTTCGCTGTGTCCTGGGCCGGTGAGTCGAAGTCAACCGCGTGGTTCCATATCGGCCGCGAGTTCACCGAAATCTGGCATCACGGAGCGCAGATCCGGGACGCCGTCGGTGCCGCGCCGTTCGGGGATGCGCGATGGCTTCACGCGGTCCTCGATGTCGCGGTACGAGGCCTGCCTCACGCCTACCGCACGACAGCCGCGTCTGCCGGCCGGACGATTCAGTTCGAGGTCAGCGGTCCGTCGGGAGGCCGGTGGTGGCTCGTGCGGACGGATGCGGGCTGGGACATCAATGCCGGCGTGACGCGCGGTCCTGACGCGACGGTGAGCATGAGCGACGAGGTCGCCTGGCGCCTGCTCTTCAACGCGCTGCCGCTGGCGGCGGCCGAGCCGGTTGTTCGCCTCGGTGGCGACACCGCACTCGGCCGTCCCGTGTTGAGCGCGCGGTCGGTCGTGCTCTAGACCACGACGGCGATTTCGCTCCGCCTAGAACGTCAACTTTGCGGACAGCTGCACCTGACGCGGGTCGCCCACACCGCTGCGCAGGAAACCGTTGAAGTCGAAGAGCAGCGGCGTCGTCAACGGGTTGACGTTGTTGTCGTTGTTGAAGGTGTTGAACATCTCGATCGTCGGGATCACCTCGTAGCGGCCGCCAAACCTGAACCCCCTCGACAAACGCCAGTCGAGCGAGAAGTAGGCGTTGTCCTTGCGATCCCAGTTGCGGCCGCGGTCGTCGCCGTTGAGCACCCGTGGCGAGGTCGTGATCGGCTGCGCCGTGCGTCCCTGCACCCGAACGTTGAACAGGAACTGCTTCGGAAGCTCGGCGTAGGTGTAGAAGTTGACGCGGTGGCGGATGTCGCGGTCCGACGGACCGTAGTCGAGATCGAGATTGTAGAAGTTGAACGAGCGGTCGGTGAACGGGTCGCGCTCATTCGAGTCGTCGTCTTCATCCTTCGACAGGACGTAGTTCGCTTCCAGCTGGTATCGCTGCGCGAAGCGTTTCCTGACGCCGAGCGTCAGGCCGCGATACAGGCCGTGGCCGAGGCTATTGGTAACGAACACGTCGCCGAGCAGCGGCTCGAACGGATTGGCGCCGACGTAGGTCGTCGTGTCGCGCGTGGCCGGCTGGTTCGCCGCGGCAGCCGTGCCGTGCACGTTGTAGTTCAGGAACCGGGTCAGGTGAACACCCTTGGCGACGGTAAAGTCGGCGTAGGCCGTCGCGTTCGGCGCGATCTCCCGCTCGTAGCCGGCATTGAAGCTGTAGACGCGCGGGTTCTCGTAATTACGATCGAAGACCCGAATCCCGGTAAAGAGCGGGAAGGTGCCGGGCGGCACGGCGCTCGGCGGCAGCAGGTTCGGCCACGCCGGCCCGCCACCGAAGGCGGTCGACCGGAAGTCGCTCTTCTGCTGGATCCCGTTGGTCGTGACCGAGCCCACCTGGCTGAGCATGTTCTGGCGCGCGTAGTAGACTCCGGCGCTGCCCCGGAGAACCGACTTGCCGTCCTGATTGATGTCCCAGGCGGCGCCAACGCGTGGCTGGAACTGTTTCCACTGACTTGGAATCTTGCCGTCCGACGGAAACCGCGGATCGCTCAGGAACGGGGCGAATGCCGTCGTCGCCGGATCGACGGTGTCGGGCATGGTCTGCGCGTCCCACCGCAACCCGTAGTCGAGCGTGAGCCCGTGGCCCGCCTGCCAGCGATCCTGGACGAACAGCGCCACCTCGTTGTTGTTGATGTCGGAGGCGCCCGCTGCGTCGCGCGCGACGCCGTCCGGGCTGCTGCTCTGCAGGTAGAACAACAGCGGACCGCCGGTCGACGTGGTGCCGGCCGGGCACGCCGTCGGCATGGTCACGAAGGAGCCGTCGGAGCAGCCTGCCGTCAACGGACCGAATCCGCCGGGTGCGGCTGGCGATGAGTAGCGCAGGAAGCCGGTCACGCTGTCGAACAGGTAGCGGCCCTCGAAGAAGCCTCGGAAGACCTGCGCGTTGTTCGTGCGCACCCACTCGGCGCCGGTCTTGATCGTGTGCTTGCCCGTGACGATCGAGAAGTTGTCCTTGACCTGGAACCGCTTGACCAGCTCGTCGACGTTGGGCGCGAGAAAGAACGGGTTGCCGAATCGAAACGACGGCGCGAAGCCGATGCCGGTGTCGGCGGGAATGGCGGACGGCGTTGCCGTCCCGCGGCCGGTTCTCACGCGAGTAGGTGACGTGCAACTCGTTCAGCTTGTTCGACGTGATCGAGCTGAACAGGTTCAGGTTCAGCATGTTGATCTTCGACGGCCCTTCGGTGCCGTTGGCGGTCGTGCCGTAGGTCGGGACGTCGAACGTCTGATTGCGGTTGTTCGAATGATCGAAGTTGTACGACACCGACAGGTTGGTGGTGGGCGTGACGTTCCAATCCGCCTTGGCCAGCAGCGCGGTGTTGTTGACGGTGTGGTCGACCGGCTGCCCTTCATCCTGATTCAGTCGGGTCTTGAAGAAGGACAGCAGTGCCTGCCGCTGGCAATCGGCGCTGCCGTTGATCAGCGCTTCGTTGGCCGCCAGCGTCGGATTGGTCACCGAGCACGGCGTGCCGATCGGCACCGACAGGTTCGGTCGCAGCAGGTTCTCCTGGATTCCTTCGAGGGCGAAGAAGAAGAACGCGCGATCCTTCTGCACCGGTCCACCGACGGTGCCACCGTACTGCTGGCGATGAAAGTCGGTCAGCGGGGTGCCATCGGAGGCCTTGGACGTCAGCCCCTCGAGCCGCTGGAAATAGAACATGCTGCCCTTGACTTGATTGGTGCCCGACTTGGTGATGACGTTGACGACGCCGCCGCCGGTGCGGCCGTATTCGGCCGGGGCGCCGGTCGCCACGACCTGGAACTCCTTCACCGCTTCGAGCGTGATGTCGATGGCCGCGCGCTGCCCGCCCATCTGCTCGCCGAAGAAGCCGTTGTTGTAGTCGCCGCCATCGAGGCTGATGTTGTTGAACACGCCGCGCTGGCCGGCGAAGTTGATCTCGTCGCCGTCGGGTCCCTGCGCTGACGCTGACGCCGGGGGTCAGGGTGAGCAGATCCTCGAACTTGCGCCCGAGGATCGGCGTCGTCTCGATCGTCTTCTCGTTGAGCGTGGCGGCGGCCGCGGTGCGCGTCGCTTCGACGGTGGACGACTGCGTCGAGACGGTGACCGTCTCGGCCACGCCGGATACCTTCATGCTCGGCGTCAGGCGGACCGATTCACCGACGGTGACCAGCACGTCTTCCTGGACCAGCGTGGCAAAGCCCGACAGCTTGAACGTGACCGTATAGCGTCCCGATGGGAGCTGTAGCGCGACGAAACGACCGTCACGATCGGTGACGAGCGTGCGCGTGAAGTTGGTGTCGACGTTGCGGACTTCGACATCGACGCCGGGCAGTACGGCGCCGCTGGCATCGACCACGACCCCTTCGATGACTGCTGTCGTGATCTGCGTCTGCGCCCGGGCGGGTAGGGTGAATCCGAGAGCGATGCCCACCACGATGAGCCAGATCCTGATTCGCATCGTACGACCTCCTCCGACCGCGGAATGCGTGTGGAAAACCGCAGCGTATCACCGTTCTTTGGGATCCGGCGCGTGCGCCATGACGCCGCCGGCAATTTATTTCGTCCCTGTGGCACGCCGTCGCGGCGTGTGCTAGGCTCGCCGCCGTGAGCACTGAATTCTCGATCTCACGTCGGACATTTCTGGCTGTCGCCGGCACGCTGCCGTTCGCGGCCTCGGGCCTGGCGGCGTGGCTGAAGGACGTTCCCGTCGGCCTCGAGCTGTACTCCGTGCGCAACGAGCTTCAGAAAGACTTGAAGGGCACCGTCACCGCGGTGGCGAAGGCCGGCTACCAGGTCGTCGAGTTCTACGCACCGTATCTCGACTGGACGGTCGACGCGGCGAAGGACGTCCGGAAGCTGCTCGATGACCTCGGCATCAAATGCCTTTCGACGCACAACAACGGTCCCTCCTTCACCGACGAGGGGCTGCAGAAGGCGATCGAGCTCAATCGGATCATCGGCAGCAAGTACATCATCATGGCCAGCGCCGGGCGCGTGACCGGGCTGGACGGCTGGAAAACGGTCGCCGATCGGTTGACCGCCGTCGCCGAGAAGCTGCGACCGCTCGGGATGTCGACCGGTTATCACAATCACCAGGCCGAATGGCCGGCGATCGACGGCAAGCGGCCGATGGACGTGCTGGCGGCCAACACCCCCAAGGATGTCGTGCTGCAACTCGACGTTGGCACATGCGTGGAGTCAGGCGCCGACCCGGTTGCGTGGATCAACGCAAACCCGGGGCGCATCCGCAGCGTCCACTGCAAGGACTGGGGAGCGGGCGCGAATCGCGGCTACACCGTGGCGTTCGGCGAGGGAGACGCACCCTGGAAGAAAATCTTCGACGCCGCCGAAGCGACAGGTGGAGTGGAGTACTACCTGATCGAGCAGGAAGAGAGCCCCGACCAGCTGCAGATGGCGCGACACTGCCTCGAGAACTGGAAGAAACTGCGCGCGTGATGCGCCGCGTTCCGGCCGTTGTCGGCCGGGTTCGTCAGCACCCTGCTAGATGCCGCGTCCGCGAATCACGCGAATCAGCAGGAAAATAATCGCGATCACCAGCAGGATGTGCAGAAAACCGCCAAGCGTGTACTTCGTGATCACGCCGAGCAGCCATAGGATCACGAGAATCACGACGATGCCCATCATGGTGAAATGGCCTCCGCTGCGATCGTGACCCTTCGCCCCGCCAACCTGGATCCGCCGAGGTCTTCGCCCATCGCCCGGGCGTCGGTCAGCGCGGCGTCGCGCCGGTCGGCACAGTGAACGTCCGGTTCACCACCTCGCCGGTGCGACCCAGCACACCCTGATCCTGACCGGCGAGCATCACCCGCACGGCGCTCGCATCACCGGCGCGGATGGCGATCGTGCGGCGTGCCTTGAGAGGAATGCGCTCGTTCGCCGGGTACCTCGCGCTCGATTGTGCGCTCTCCGTCAACCGTAACGCGCAGCCACACCGGACGCAGCGTCACGATCTCCGCCTGGGGCGGCGGTCCCTGGCTCGCGGCCGGCGCCGGCGGGGTCGTCTGAGGGGTTGTCACGGTGGGGGCCGCGGACGCGGGTATCGAGGACGAGGGTGTCGGCGGGGCCGCGCCCCTGCCTCGGATGGCCAGCACGACGACCAGAGCAATCACGAAGACGATGGCGCCGAGCCCGGCGACGAGAGCGCCGAGGCCGAGACGGCGGCCCCGCACGCGAACGGCCGTCGGCGTGGCGGCTGCGGGTGCCGGAGGTGACGGCTCCACGTTCGCCGCGGCCGCGGCCGGCGCCGCGCCCGGCTGGGAAACCGAGCGTGTGGACGCCGCGGCGGCGACCGAGGGCGGCTTCACGGTGGGGCCCGCTGTGGCGGGTGCCAGAGCGTGTCCAACGGGCTCGGGGTCCCTGAACCCGCGAACGAACGCGTCGAACTCGGCGACGGTCTCGCCGCGCTGCCGGCGCGATTCGCGGATGGCGCGCTGCAGGCGCTCCAGCTCCTCGAGCGCTGCCTGCTCGTCGAAGGACGAACCGCTCGTTTCAGATCTCATGGTCACTGGTTGCTCGTCTGTTCCACGTTCGGTGTCAAGCCGAGGATAATACGATCGAGGACACAATGGCAGCGCTGATTGAAGCGATCGCGGTCAAGCGGAAAATGTACTTCGAGTACGAGAACGCGCCCTATCACTGCCTCGACGTCGAGGTGTCGAAGCCGACGGCCCGAGGCGGGCAGACGCTCGTGCGCCTGAAGATGCGCAACCTGCTGACCCGCGCGGTCTTCGATCGCACCTTCAAGGCCGGAGAGAAGTTCAAGGAGCCCGACCTCTCCGTGGTGTCGGCCTCCTACCTCTACGCCGATGGTGACGGATGTCACTTCATGGACCAGGAGTCGTACGAAACGCTGACCCTCGGCGCCGACGTGCTCGGCGAGGATCGGCAGCTGCTCGTGGACAACATCCTCGTCCAGATTCAGAAATACAACGGCAGCCCGATCGGCTTGCAGCTTCCCCCCCACGTCGAGCTGACCGTCGTCTCGACCGAGCCCGGGGTGCGCGGCGATACGGCCAGCGGGAGCGTGACAAAGCTCGCGACGCTCGAGTCCGGCCTGGAGATTCGCGTTCCGCTGTTCATCAAGGAAGGCGAAAAGGTCAAGGTGCACACGGAGACGCGGGAGTTTGCCGGCCGCGCGTAACGGTCCCTGAGCGTGCTATTCTGGCTGGAGACCGTCGCCTGTTCGAGAGCGGCGTCAAAAAAAGGCTCCTAGCAACCACGTCCCGAGACCTCGGGGCACACCATATGGTTGCGGCCGGGAGGTGCATGCATGGCAAACACTACGGGGAGTCGCAGCTGAGACTCCCACGATGAAGGGAAACGGCCGGCGGTCACACGCCGGCCGTTTTTCTTGTACGGGGCCTACCGCGCGGTCGCGACGGGAACTTCCATCACCGGTCGGACCTCGATCGTGCCAACCCGGGCGCCCGGGATCCGGGCGGCAATCGAGATCGCCTCGTCAAGGTCCTTGGCATCCACCAGGTAGTAGCCGCCGAGCTGTTCGCGGGTCTCGGCAAAGGGGCCATCGGTCACCGTCCGTTTACCGGCCCGCACCTTCACGCTGGTCGCGGTGGGGGTCGGCTGCAGGGGGGCGCCGGCGTGATAGTGGCCGCTCGTCTTGATGTCCTGGGTGAACGTCATATATTCCCCGAACATCTTCTGGCGCTCGGCGTCGGGCATGGCTCCCCACGCCTTTTCGTCTTCGTAAATCAGCAACATGTATTTCATGTCTGCCTCCTGCCGTAGAAACGAATGGCCGCACCGCCAATCGACAGCGTGCCGCGAAAATATTTAACATCGATCATGGCTCCGGACGACACCGCCGAGGTGGTGGCCCAGGTCTACCGCGCCGACTGGGGCCGAATCGTGGCAACCCTGATCCGTCAGATTGGCGACTTCGATCTGGCCGAAGAGGTCGCCCAGGAGGCGTTCGTCACCGCGCTGGACTCCTGGCGGACCGCCGGGGTGCCGGAATTCCCGAGGGCGTGGATCGTCCAGACGGCGCGGAACCGGGCCATCGATCGCTTCCGCCGCCAGGCCCGGCTGCAGCGGAAGCTGCAGGAGCTGGCCTGGGACCCGCTCGCCTCTCAGGGTGTGGTACGACCGTTCGAGCTCGACGAATCCGACGGCGAGGAGATCCCGGACGACCGGCTGCGCTTGATCTTCACTTGCTGTCACCCGGCGCTTCCCCAGGACGCGCAGGTGGCCCTGACGCTGCGTACTCTGTGCGGTCTCGAGACGGATGAAATCGCGCGCGCCTTCCTGGTGTCCCCGGTCACCATGGCGCAACGCCTCGTCCGCGCCAAGCACAAAATCAGGAGTGCCGGCATCCCCTATTCGATCCCCGACATCGGCGACCTGCCCGATCGGATCGACGCTGTGCTGACCGTCATCTATCTCGTCTTCACCGAAGGCTATGCGGCTACGCGGGGCGAGCCGCTCGTCCGTCACGATCTGTGTGCGGAAGCCATCCGCCTCGGCCGTCTGGTGCGATCGCTGATGATGCCGTCGCCTCCCTCGGAAGTCACCGCGCTCCTCGCGCTGATGCTGCTGCACGACTCGCGTCGGGCCGCGCGCCTCGATGCGGGCGGCGATGTCGTCACGCTTGAGGAGCAGGACAGAAACCTGTGGGATACCGATCAGATTGCCGAGGCGCTGCCGCTCGTGGACGAAGGGCTGCGCGGCGGACCCGGCCCCTTCGCCCTTCAGGCCGCCATCGCGGCGCTGCATTGTCAGGCGCGCCAGGGGAACACCGACTGGCCGCAGATCGCGCGGCTCTACCGAGTCCTCGAGCGCGTACAGCCGTCACCGGTGGTGTCGCTCAACGGCGCGGTCGCCGTAGCCATGGCCGATGGCATCGATCGCGGCCTCGCGCTGATCGACCAACTGGCGGCTGCAGGAACCCTCGAGGACTACCATCTCCTTCACGCCGCCCGCGCCGACCTGCTGCGACGCACCGGTGCCCACGCGGCCGCCGCGCGAAGCTACGAGCGGGCGCTGGCGCTGGCCGGCAACGAAAGCGAGCGCCGCTTCCTCGAAAAGCGCCTGCAGGAGGTTCGCGCCTCGAGCGGCGCCTAGCGCCGGCGATCCTCGAAGCGCTCGATCGTCTCGTACGGGATTTCCTCGAACGGCGGCAGACCAGCCAGCCGGACGATCTCCAGCAGGCCGCTCCGCTCGTGGAACTCCTTGCCATCGCGATCGATCACGATGGTATCGGCGTAGAGCGGCGCCAGCCGCCGAAACTCGTCGTCGATGAGACGGAAGCGTCGGACCATGTTCTCGACGTCCTCGTGCGGACGGCTCCGGAGCCTGATGTGTTTCTCGATCGTGTCGAGACCGGAGGTGAGCACGATCACCTTGTCCGGCTTCCAACCATCACCGAGGGTCAGAACCTTGCGCAGCTCTTGGTGATACTCGACCGGATACTCGGCCATGTGCGCTTCCAACGTAATTCGCGCCCCCTCGAAGAAGATCACTTTGTCCGGCCGATCGCGATCGGCCGCGTCGCGATAGTTGGCGTCGTAGAGGCGGGCGAAATAGGCCGTCACGCCCACCGGGTTGCGGCCGGCCTCGATATCGATCAGCACGTCGGGGTGCCAGACGCCCTTCTCACCCTCTCCGTAGGACCCGTGACGGTAGAGGTCGCCGAGCTGCCGGAGCAGGGTGCTCTTGCCGATGCCGGGCCCACCGACGATCGCGACGCGCATGGTCGGTCAATCCTACCGGAAGATACGCGGTAATCTGTGCGCTCGATGCCGACGCCGCTGTCACCCACCGCTATCGTCACCCGACGCCTGCACAACCAGCGGTTGCTCGGGCCGACTCGCGATCCCGGAGAGGTCGTTGCCTGGTTGGGAGCGGTGCAGGCGCAGGACTATTCCGGGGCCAAATGGGCCCTCGGATTGCGCACGACCGCGGCCACCGACACCGTCGTCGAACAGGCGTTCATCGAAGGGCGGATTCTCCGCACCCATGTCCTCCGGCCGACGTGGCACTTCGTTCCGCCGGCCGACATCCGCTGGATGCTCACGCTCAGCGCGCCACGAGTCCAGGCCGCGAGCGGATCGGTCTATCGCCTGTGTGAGCTCGACCCTCGGACGTTCTCGCGCAGCCATGCCGCCATCGAGCGGGCGCTTCGCGGCGGACGGTTTCTGACTCGCACCGAGCTGAGCGTCGCGCTTGCTCGCGCCGGTATCACCGCCGATGGAGTCCGGCTCGCGTACATCGTGATGTGCGCGGAACTTGAAGGGATCATCTGCAGCGGCCCCAGACGAGGCAAACAGTTTACTTATGCGCTGCTCGACGAACGTGTCACACCCTCGCCGACTTTGACGCGGGACGAGGCGCTCTTCGAGCTCACCCGCCGCTACTTCCTGAGCAGAGGGCCGGCCACGGTGCGCGACTACGTCTGGTGGTCGGGCCTGACCGTTCGCGAAGCGCGTGCGGGCATCGACATGGTCGGCTCGGCGCTGACGTCTGAAGTGGTGAAGGGTCGAACATATTGGTTCGCCCCCTCACGGGTGCCCCGGGACGGTCCGTCGAGGACGTTCCTGTTGCCCAACTACGACGAGTTCGGCATCGCCTATCGCGACCGCGAGGTTCTTCCCTCGCTGCCACCCAAGCGCCGGATGCGCCCGGCGGACATCTTTGCCCATCTGCTGGTGATCGATGGAGAACTGGTCGGACGCTGGAAGCGCCAGGTACTCACCAACCGCGTCATCATCGAAGCACAGCCGTTCAGACGTCTGACGGGGCGCGAAATCGCCGCGCTGCGAACGGCGGCGGAGAAGTACGCCGCCTTCCTGCAGGTGGAGGCGGCGCTGACAGTCACGAGTCTCTAGTCCTTCGTCCCGGGTCGCTGATCCTCGGTCCCGGCCTTCGTCCTGAGTCCTGCATCCGCGTCCCAGGTCCATCGTCGCAAAAGTGTCCCCACGACTACGGACCGAGGACTGAGGACGAGCGACCAGGGACGAAGGACTGGAGACTAATGACTACTCATACCGCAGTGCCAGGATTGGATCGATCCTGCTAGCGCGGCGCGCGGGGATGACGCCGGCCGCGGACGACACCAGGGTCAACAGCAGCATCGTCCAGATCGCGATGCTCGGATCGCGGGGCTGAATTCCGAACAACTGCGTCGAGACGAACCGGCCCAGGGCGAATGCGGCGGGAAGGCCGATGGCGAGGCCGATCCCGAGCAGCAGCAGGACCTCCCGCATCACGCTCCAGATGACCCAACCTGGTTGCGCGCCGAGCGCCAGGCGGATTCCCAACTCCTTCTTGCGCCGCGCGACGACGAAGGCCATCACCCCGTACAGTCCGATCGAGGCGAGTAACGTGGCGAGCAGGCCAAAGCCTGCCGACAGCGAGGCGATTAACCGATCGGTGAGCAATGTTTCGTCGAGCTGCCCCTCGACGGTCTTCATCGAGTACACCGGCATGGCCGAGTCGAGCTGCTTGACCTCGTTGCGGATCAGGCCATAAGCCGCGCTCGAGCTGTTGTACGTCCGCACGTAGAAGACCACGCTTCCCCGGCCCCAGTTCGGCACGAAGACCTGGCGGCGGACGCCTTCCCGCGGTCCTTCATATAGGGAGTCGGCGACGACGCCGATGATCTCCACGTCCAGCTTTGTCGTTGGCCCACTGCCGCGGCCGAGATGTTTGCCGAGCGCGCTGCCTCTGGGAAAGAAATGTTCAGCGAAGTGCCGGTTGACAATCGCCACGTGACTGTTCTCGGTGAGGTCCTTCTGCTCGAAGTCGCGTCCCTCGAGGATGGGCACGTGCATCGTCTCGAAGTAACCCGGCGACAGGGCGTTCATGAACGCCTGCATGTCTTCGCCGTCAGCCGATTGATGTCCTTCGACGCTCGTGGAGCTGTCCCACTCGTCGCCGCTCAGAATCGGCACGGCCGCCATTGCCGCTGATTTGATGCCGGGAGCGGCTCGCAGCCGCTCGAGAAGTTGACGATTGAAGAGGACCGCCCGCGGATCGTCGTAGCCGCTCAGCGCCGGCGAGAGCTGGAAGGTGACGAGGTTGTCGAGGGCCACGCCGGTGTCGGTCGTCTTCAGGTTCTGCAGGCTGCGCACGAACAGCCCGGCACCGAACAGCAGGAGGAAACTGAGCGCCACCTGGGCGGTCACGAGCCCCTTGCGGAGGATGAGCGAACCGCCAGTGCCGGCGATCGAACCCATCGTGTCCTTCAACGTGGTCCACGGGTCGGGCCGACTCGCGCGCATCGCCGGCAGCAGGCCAAAGACGATCGACGTGACAAACGTCAGCACCAGCGTGAAGAGCAGGATCCGCATGTCCGGGCTGGCGGTAATCAGGAGCGGTTGCCCCTGCGAGGGGATCAGCGCGAGCAGGCCGCGGGTGAGCACGACGGCAAGGCCGAGCCCGACGAGGCCGCCGGCGGTCGAGAGGACCAGGCTCTCGACGAGCAGCTGTCGAACCAGGCGGCCACGCGACGCGCCCAGCGACAGCCGCATCGCAATCTCCTTCTGGCGCATGAACGCCCGCGCGATCAGCAGGTTGGCGACGTTGGCGCAGGCGATCAGGAGCACCAGGCCGACCATGCACATCAGGACGATCAACGCGGTGGAGAAATCATTGCGAAGGCCGGAGAAGCCCATCGCCGCGCTCTCCACGAGAAGGCGGCCCTTCATGAACTGCTCGCGCGAGTACTTCGACCAGTCCTTTGCCGCCGGCAGCGTCATCTCGTAAGCGCGAACCTGGGTGAAGAGGCCCTGCAAGGGTGCCTGCGCGGATTCGACGGTATATCCGGGCTTGAGACGGCCGAACACCTGCACCCATCGAGTGCGGCGGTCGTCCATGTGCACCCATTCCCAGTCGGGCACCATGGTCGGCTTCATCAGGATCGGCACGCGAATGTCCGGCGACTGTGCCGGATCGATGCCGGCGAATCCCCGGGCCGACACGCCGACGATGATCATCGGGTAGTTGTTGACGAGGATCTTCTTGCCGATGACCGCCGGATCGTTGGCGAACCGGCTGGTCCAGTAGCCGTAGCTCAGAACGACGACGGGATGACCCTGGTAGACCTGATCGTCTTCCTGTGAGCTGAGGACGCGGCCTATCGCCGGCTTCACTCCGAGCATCGAAAAGTAATTGCCCGAGACCATCTCGGCCTCGAGGCGCTCGGTGCGGTTGTCGATGCTGACGGAGGTGGGGACCAGGCGGCGGCACAGGACCTCGGACAGCGGCTCGGCGCGTTTCTGCAGGTCCTGATAGAGCGGATACGAGTGCATCCGCGTGCCCATGTTGCTGCCGTTGTGGCTGCCGCGCTGATAGAGCATCACCAGCTGTTCGGGCGACTGGACGGGAAGCTTGCGCAGCAGCATCTGGTCGATCAGCGTGAAAATCGCGGTATTGGCGCCGATTCCGAGCGCGAGCGACAGAATCGCCACGATCGAAAAGAGCGGGCTTCGGCGAAGCCCGCGCAGCGCGAGGCGGAAGTCTCCCGTCGAACTGTTCATGCTGTCCTTGGACGGACCGAAACGCCTCCCGGTTGCTAGGCGGACGCGGAAAAACCGGGCCGGGCTCGCCGATGGCAGCCTGGCGAAGCGCGCGCTTCAGCAGGCCGACAATCAACTATTTCGTGCCGCCGAGCCCCTTGAGCGTGGCGGCGAGCGAGCGCAGCCGTACGGCATCATGCCCCGCCGCCCCAGCCGCGGACTGTTCCAGCTGGCCGGCAATCTCGTCGAGTTTGGCCTTGTCGTGGTGTTCGAGCGCCGACTTGACCGCGGCAGCGCGATCGGCCGTGAGGGCGTTGGACCGCGTCAGCTGCGCCAGGTAGGCGCGCGCGACGGCCGGACTCGGGGGCCAGCTCAGGCGAGGCTGGAGCTGCGCGTTGAACTCGTCGAGATGAATCGCGGACGCGGCGTCGATCTCGTCCTGCGACAGGTATTCACTCGGCGTCAGCTTGAACACGTCGAGGCCGCGCGCAATCTCCGAGCCGTAGATCCGGCCGTTGTACCAGTAGGTGGACCAGAACCCCCCCAGGATCAGATCCTTGGCATCCAGCGGTCCGCGATCGAAGAACGCGATCTCGACCGGCTTGCTGGAGTCGGTGAAGTCGAACACCGACACGCCGCCCTGGTACCACGCCTGGACCATGATGTCGCGTCCGGGCACCGGAATCAGCGAGCCGTTGTGGGCCACACAGTTTTCCTGGTCGGTCTGCGCCGCCGGCATCTTGTAGTAACTCGCGAACTTCAACTTGCGATCGACGATGTCGAAGATGGCGTCGGCGCCCCAATTCGGGAGGTCGCTGGCGCGGCAGCGCGGCCGCGTGCCACCGCCCCATTCGTCGGTGAAGATGACTTTGGTGCCGTCGTTGTTGAACGTCGCCGAATGCCAGTAGGCGAAATTCTTGTCGACGACCTGATCGAGGCGGACAGGGTGCACCGGGTCCGAGATGTCGAGCAGGATGCCGTTGCCGGAACAGGCGCCCGCGGCGAGGCCCGCTTCAGGGAACACGGTGATGTCGTGGCACTGGTTCGTCGTTGACGTCTTCTGCGTCCCGGGTCCGTGGTCGCCACCCGGCCACAGACCCGAGATCGCACCGGACGCCGGGTCGGCGAAGATGCGCGGGTGGCTCACGATGTGCGCCTTTTCAGGCGCGGCAAGCGGCACCTGGATGACGTCGATGCTGAAGAGCGCGGTGTTCGGATCTTCTTTCGGGTCGAGGCCGGAACAACCGGCGAGCTCCTCACCCGGACGCACCGTGCTGGTGCCCGATCCGTAGACGTAGAGGTTCTCGTGATCCTTGGGATCGACGACGAGCGTGTGGGTGTGGGATCCGCGGCAGGTCTGCACGTCGGCGATCTGCCTGGGCTTCTTCAAATCGCTGATGTCGAAGATGCGGACGCCACGGAAACGCGCGGCGCTGACCGTGTCGTCGACGCCCTGCGTGCCGCAGTCGACCCGACCGCGCGTCTGTTCCACCGACATGAACAGCAGGTTGCCATGGACCGACATGTCTCCCTGGCCACCGGGACAGACGATCGAGGCGACGAGCCTCGACCTTCTTCGCCGGATCGATGTCGTAGGTATTGAACCCGCTGAAATTGCCCAGGAAGAGATCGTTGCGCCGGAACGCGATGTCGGAGTTGGCGAAGTTGAGCCCGGCCGGGATCTTCTGCGTCGCAGGCGCCGGTTCGGCGGCGGCGGGCGCCGGCGATGCCGCGGCGGGAGCGGATTCCGCCGGCGGTTCAGGCGGAAGCGGACCGCCGCCCGGAGCCGACGGATCGTAGAAGCCCTCGGGCTTCGACACGCTCGTCACCAGCTCCAGGTTGCGCGCGGCGACGCCGGCGTCGCGAAAGCCGGCCTTCAGACCGACGCGGGGATCCGGACCGGCCGCGGCGCCCGACGATTTCTGATCCTGCGCCCCGCCGCGAATCACCAGCGCCATCACCAGCGCCGACGCGAACATCACCTTGGTTGCAACCGATGTCATTTCTCAAGCTCCTTGAGCATCGCGGCCATGCGTTCGATTTCCATGCGCTGATCGGCATCGACATCGGACGCGAAGGCGAAGATATCCGACTCCTGTCCGGCGCCCCGGGTGCCGAGCAGGTCCTGCACCATGGTCAGCGCTCCGCCATGATGCCTGATCATGCCTTCGAGGAAGAGCCGATCGAACTCGGCGCCCTGGGCGGCAGCCAGCCTTGCCATTTCCTCCGGCGTCAGCATGCCCGGCATCAGGGTCGCGCCGTGCATGTGCATCGCGTGCGGCCCCGGGACCTCCTGGCCGCGTGCGGCCAGCCAGTGCTCCATCATCTTAATCTCGTCCGCCTGCGAGACAGCGATGCGCAGCCCGAGCTTCTGCATGTCGGGGTTGCTGCTGCGTGTCTTCAACAGATCCGTCATCTCGACGGCCTGGGCGTGATGGCCGATCATGCCCTGCATGAACTTGACGTCGGCTGCCGTGAAGGTGGGACGCGGCAGCGTCTCGACTTTGCCGGGGGCAAGGACACGGCTGGCTTCGCCCGGCGCGCCGGGCTGCACCACGGGAGGCGCCGCACCGCGGGACGAGCTGCCGCACGCGGCGAGGAGCGGGAGCGCGATGCCGATGATGAACGCGTGTCGTGCTGGGGAGATCAACCCGTCAAGAATACACCGCGCGAGGCGTCGCGCGGATCATCCGCGACGTCACCCGAGGGTCGATGCGAGCGGCAGCTCAGCTCCGGGCGGCGAGATGAAGGCCGCGTTCTTCCGGAAGCGGCGCGAACTCCAGCACCACCGCCGCGAGGCTCGCCGCCGCTTTGAGCAGCTTGAAGTCGGCCGCGGACGGCAGCGTGTCGGGGTCGAAAATCGCCTGGAGGACCGGGGAGCCTGATCCTCCAGCCACGTGAAAGTAGACCGACTCGTCGCCGCTCGACGTCAGCGGCGACCGCCGGATTTGCACGCTGCGGACTCGCAGCAGCTTGCCCAGCTCTTCTTCGAAACGTGCGTGCGGGATGGCGGAGTCCGGGCGCCGCTCGACGTCGGCCAGCACCCTAGCCAGCATGTCGGCGAGTGCCGCGGGTTTCGTCCCGGTGTCGCCGCCTACCGGCTTCACCTGAAGAAAATCGAGGTCCCGACTGAAGGATGCCGCCACGCGATAGCGAACACCCAGGCCGGTGACATCAGCGACGTCGGTGCGCAGGATGCGCGCGGGGATGCTGACCTGCGCGTCCTGACCGACGAACTGGAAATCGAGTGTGCTCCCGAGCGTCACCCTCGACGTCGTCTCGACAAGCACGCCGCGCTTGGAGACGTCCACCAGCGTGACCTCGGTTCCCCACGGCAGCTTGGCCGACCACACGCCGGGCAGCTCGTCACGATGATGGCGGCGCTCCCGGCGGCGATCGCTGGCGCGCACCAGACCCTTGGCCGGAGAGAAGAGCTGTTCGATCGACTTCGGGTCGAGGACGCGGCTGTGCCCGCACGAGCCTGACGTCCTGGGTGAACTCGTGTGGCAGCGACGGCGCCACCCCAAGCGCCTCGCGCAGCTCTTCCTCGGTGGCGAGCTCGGCGTGCGCGCGCGCCTGCCGGATGTAGTCCTCGATCTGTCTGACGAACGTTTCCGGGTCGCACGACGGCCGGACGTCACTGGTTCGTGGTTTGCGCCGACCGAACATGTATGACCCGGCAGCTCGCGGCGTCTCCGCACCGTCGATGAAATGCGGCGTGATGATCACCTGGACGTGAGCGGCGGCCGGCAGCGACTTCAGATGCGCGGTCAGCGCTGTCTCGTCGGCCGGACTGAGAAACGTGGACGTGAGGACGACATCGGGAACCTGCCGGCCGATGGATTGAATCGCCGACTCCATCGACGGAACGATCTCGACGTGCGCGTTGATGTGCGCCCGCAGCACGTTGCGCAGGCTGCGTCCTCTCGCTGAATCCGGTTCAATCGCCAGGATGCGGCCCTTTGCGGAGGTGTTCGGCGGCTCGAAAAGAATCGTCTTCATGGGTGCGGCGCTTCGAAAAAGGACAGACCGATATCGTCAGGTCCGATCCATGGACAGCCTGAAGCTGGGGTTCACATACGGATGAGCAAATCCGGGGCCGGGGTCAGGAGTGCAAAAAGGTGACGATTCGTGCGCATCGCTGTGCGGACCCGCCAAAAATTGCCAGGAATTCTGACAATCACAGGTGTGTCAGCAGTTTTTGGTCACCCTCGAAGACGCACAAAGTCTGCGATTCCTCGGACTTTCGTGGTCCGCGGCGCCGTCCGAACCGGTCACTCTCCCCGAAGGACCGTCAGGGGATTGAGCCGGGCCGCCCGATACGCCGGGACCAGGCTCGCCAGGAGCGCCACGAACGCCAGCAGCAGCGCGACCCCCGCCAACGTCAAGGGATCGGATGGGCTGATCCCGAAGACGAGGCGCTCGATCAAGCGTGCCGATCCAACCGCGATCACCGAGCCCGCGGCGATGCCGATTGCGGCCGGTGTCATCCCTTCGACGACCACCAACCGCAGCACATCGGAGGTTCGCGCACCGAGCGCGGTGCGAATCCCGATCTCGCGGCTGCGGCCGCGGACAATGTAGGAGAGCACGCTGTAAATGCCGACCGAGGCGAGGGTCAGGGCCACCGCGGCGAACACCGCGAGCAGCAGAGCGCTGAAACGTTGCGCCGTCAGCGTGTCGTCGAGGACGGCCTGCAAGGGGCGAATCTGCTCCACCGGCTGGTCCGGATCGAGAGAGTGGATGACTCCGGCCGTCGCCTGAGCGAGCGAGGTCGGCGGAACCGCGGTGCGGACGACGATCGTGAGCCCACGCCAGGAATGCTCGCGCGTGTACTCATAGACGCTGGGCATCGGCGCGCCCGACAACTCCTCCTGCTTGACGTCGCCAACAATCCCGACGACTTCTTTCATCACGGTCTTCGACTGGAGCGGCAACGACACCCGCCGGCCGATCGGGTCGACATCACCCCACAGGAGCTTCGCCGCCGTACGGCTGACGAGCAGGGCCTCGACATCCCCAGGCGCGACGTCCCGTCCCCGCACGAGCGGAATCCTCATCGTCCGCAGGTAGCCCGGCAGAATCTTCCGCACCGCCACGGTCGGCTGATCGCGCGGCAGCAACTCGGCGTGACCCTCGAGCACGATCGGCTGAACCGATCCTCCCTGCGTAGGAAGATCATCGATCGCGCTCGCGGCATCGACACCGGGAAGGGCACGAACCCGCTCGAGCGTCCGGTCGAAGAATGAGCTGCACCTGGCCGCCGGTCTTGTAACGGGTCTCCGGCAAACCCACGCTCATCGTCAGCACGTTGCGCGGATCGAACCCCGCGTCGACGTGACGGAGCGCCATCAGGCTGCGGAGCATGATACCGGCCGCCATCAGGAGGACGAGCGACAGCGCGACCTCGCAGACGATCAATACGCGGCGCGTGCGAAGGCCGACGGCGCTGTCGTGCCGACCGCCCTCCTTCAGGGCGTCGTTCAGATCGGAGCGACCGGCGCGAAACGCCGGCATGCCTCCGGCCAGGAACGCGGTCAGGATCGACGCCGCGGCGACGAACGCGACCACGCGCGTGTCGATGGAAATCTCGTTGGCTCGCGGCACCTGATCCGCGAGCAGCGCGCCAGCCGCCGCGAGGAGCGTGCGAGCCATGAGGAGACCGGCGGCGCCGCCGGCAACGGCGAGCACGAGCGACTCGATCAGCACCTGCTGGAAGACGCGCGCACGACCGGCGCCGAGCGCGGCGCGGATGGCGAGCTCTTTGCGCCGTGCCAGCGCTCGAGCGAACAGCAGGTTGCCGACGTTGGCGCAGGCAATCAGCAGCACGAGCCCGACGGCGGCAAGGAGCATCACGAGAGACATCCGGACGTCTCCGACGATCAGCTCCTGCAACGGCACCACGGTGGCACCCCACCCGGCGTTGGTCTGGGGATAGGCCTCTTCGAGGCGTTTCGAGATCGCGTCCATCTCCGATTGCGCCTGCGCGACGGTGGATCCCGGCGCGAGCCGGGCGATCGACCTGATCATTATGATTGTCACGGACCGCGCGC
Source organism: uncultured Acidobacteriota bacterium (assembly GCA_963771415.1). Taxonomy (GTDB): domain Bacteria; phylum Acidobacteriota; class Vicinamibacteria; order Vicinamibacterales; family 2-12-FULL-66-21; genus CAWAZT01. The sequence continues at coordinate 893,189 of CAVYTI010000004.1, forward strand.
TCGGTGTCGGTGTAGCCCACCGGCACCCACAGCGGTCGATCGGCAATGCTCCACGACGGCATTGAAAAGCGCGCCGGCATCACCCCGACGATGGCGTACGCCTGATCGTCAAGCGTCATCGTCCGACCGACGATGTCGCGGGCGCCGCCGAAGTGCGACTTCCAGAAGCCGTCGCTCAGAATGGCCACGTGCGACCGCGCCGGCGAGTCCTCTTCGGCAAGGAAGGCGCGGCCCAGCGCCGGTTGAATGCCGACGATGTTGAAGAAGTCGGGTCCGACGGCACCCGCAATCACCGTCTCCGCGGTGCCCTGGCCGGTGAGGTTGAACTGACGGAACCGGTAGAGCGCCATCGAGTCGAAGGCATGCGCCGATGCCTTCCAGTCGTAGAAGTTGGCCGGCGATACGGAGAAGCGGTGGATGCCCGGAAAAGCGTTCTGCGGCGGCTCGTGAAACAACCGGACGAGACGATCCGGCTGGTCGTACGGCAACGGCCTGAGCAGGACGGCGTTCACGATGCTGAAGATCGCCGCGTTGGCACCCAGCCCGAGCGCGAGCACAGCAACGACCGCGATGGCGAAGGCGGGCACCCGGGCAAGCGATCGGAGCGCGTATCGCGCATCGGCAGCAAGTGTCTGAACCATGAAGTCTCCCCGTGGCGACGAGAGTTGCGCCGACCCTGGCGACTTAGACGAGGGAAGAACACCCAGGGTTTGCAGCCCGGCGATTTCCTCCCGCTCAAATCACCAGGGCCGTTTCTCCTTTCACTCAACCGGCTTTCGTCGCCAAGCAGGTTTCGATCTTCACTCATGTCAATTTGCTCTACATTCAAAGGCTGGTGAGAGTGGTGAAGGTCGGCGGCCGGAGAGGCGGATGAATCGGAGAGTGGTCGTCAACGATCGGATGCAGCGCGGGTACGTGTATCACCGCACTGAACCGATCGGCCGCAATTTCGCGCCCGGATTCACACCCGAGCTGACGCCACGACAGATGCTGCGGCTCGGCGTCTTCGGTGGCCGCTACATGACCGACTGCCGGCGCGAATTTCCGGCCTCGTGGTTCACACAGGCGAAGCTGTGCCCGACGCGGCACGACCCCCGGTTGAACTACTTCCGGGTCAATGCCTCGCAGTCACTGGCGGCGTGGCGGCGCCAGGGCTGGATAAATCCCCAGGATCCACGCGGCTGGTTCCAGTGGTATTGCCGGTACTACATGGGGCGCCGGACGCGCGACGACCGCCGACAGATCCGGCGCTGGCGGGCGATCGCGCGGCACGTCGCCGCGATCCGGAAAAACTGCGAGGCCGGCGATCTGGAATGCCGGCGCCGGCAACGCCAGGCGGTGCTTCATTGGGCTTACGACAGTCGGAAGATCTAGCCGTAGGGAACGCGCGCCCGCGTGTCGGCATTTCCGCGTGTCTGCTGGGTGCCGCTGTTCGCTTCGACGGCGGACACAAGCGCGATCGGTTCCTGACCGAGACGCTGGCTCGGTTCGTCGAATGGGTGACCGTCTGTCCGGAAGTCGAATGCGGCCTCGGGACGCCTCGGGAGTCGATGCGGCTGGTCCGCCAGGGTGGCGAGATCCGACTGCTGACGGTGAGATCCGGTGTCGACCTGACGGATCGGATGACCCGCTTCGCGCGCGACCGCTCGGAACAACTGTCGCTCGAAGACCTCTCCGGCTACGTGCTCAAGAAGGACTCGCCGAGTTGCGGCCTGCAGCGCGTCAAGGTCTACGAGCAAAGTGGCAGCCCGCTCAAGACCGGCCGCGGCTTGTTCGCAACCGCGCTGCTCCAGCGCTCGCCGCACCTGCCCTGCGAGGAGGAAGGACGGCTGTCGGACTCACGCATTCGCGAACACTTCGTCGCCCGGGTCTTCGGATTCTGGCGGGTTCAGCGCTTCTTCCGGACCGCGTGGACGGTCGGGTCGCTCGTTGACTTCCATGCCGCCCAGAAGCTGATGCTGATGGCGCACTCGCCGGAGGGATATCAGAGACTTGGACGTCTGGTCGCCGGGGCAACGTCGATCGGGAAACGGGAGCTCGAACGACAGTACGTCGATCTCTTCATGAACGCGCTGAGCATCATGCCCAGCCGACGACGGCACGTGAACGTGCTCCAGCACATGGCTGGCTACTTCAAGACATCGCTCGACAGCGCTGCCAGGGCGGAGCTCGTCGGCGCGATCGAGGATTATCGGCGCGCCATCGTGCCGCTCATCGTCCCTCTCACGCTGCTTCGTCATCACATCCGCGAGCAGCAAGTTACGTATCTGGCGGATCAGCGCTATCTGGAGCCGCACCCGAGGGAGCTCATGCTCCTGAATCTGGTCTGAGCGGACGTCCAACGGAGGCGGTCACGGTATTGGGTACCCCAGGTCAGCGGCGCTTCGTGGATCGCCGAGCAGCGGGCTTCCGGGAGGCCGGCGCCCGGCGCCTGGGCGGAGGCTTCTCAGCGCTGTGTTCCCATGCGAGGATCATCGCGCCACGAACGACCGAACGATCGGCGATCGACAACAGCACCATCGTCGAGCCTCCGCGGCCCCAGGCGCCGCTGGCGGGCGTGAAGACATCGGGATGGCTGCGCAGCAGCTCGCGCTGCTCCTGCGGTTTCAACTGCACCATGCCCCGACGCTCGTCGGCCTGCAGCGTCGCAAAAATCCGTCCGTTGGCCCGAAAGTCCGGGTGCCCCATGTGCGCCCGTTCGACGACGCCATCCAGACCGAGCGCCATCTGGCGGAAGTCATCGGCCGTCATCGCGGCGTCTCCTTCTTCGGCGCGTTGAAGCCGCGCTCGATCGTGTCCGACGGATTGGTGGAGACCGGCTGATCGCGCCACAGCCATCGCATCATCTCGGGCAGCATCGGACCGCCCATGCGCTGACCGTGCGTGTTGAGTCCCCACGCGTAGTTGACGTCGTATCCCTTGTCGGTCAGCGCCCGCGCCATGCGCACGTTCTGGAAGAACCAGTCGCGGCGCTGATCGTAGACGCCGTCCCGCCCCTGACCGCGATTGTCATTGCGACCGTCCTGCAGAAAGATCCGGATCGGCTTCCGTTCGTTCTGCCTGATCAAATCCGGATAGGCATCGCCACCGCGAAGGTTCACGAAGCTGCCGACGATGCTGAGGACCTTGTGGAAGTCGGCCGGCCGCTGCCAGGCGACCGTGAACGCGGCGATCGCGCCGGAGCTGGCGCCCCCGATCCCGTGACGGTCGGGATCCTTCGAGATGTTGTAGTCCTTGTACAGCGCCGGCATCAGCTCGTCGACAACGACGCGGGCGTACTTGTCGTCGAGGCTGTTGTACTCCGTCGGCCGGTTGGTCGTGCGATCGCCCCATTCGCTCGGCGTCGGTTCGGGCTGCTCGGGCGTGCGCCCCGGATTGATGAAGACGGTAATCATCACCGGGATTTCCCGCAGGTAGATCAGATTGTCGAGCACGTTGGGGGCCCGGACGGAGCCGTCCATGTCTTTGAACGCCTGCCCGTCCTGGAAGATCATCAGCCCGGCCGGCACCGCGGGGTCGTACTGCGCCGGCACGTGGACCCAATAGGTGTGCTGGGTCCCCGGATAGGCCTGGCTCGGTAACACGAACGGACCGCGGACTTCCCCTTTCGGGATGCCGTCGTGGGGCAATGAAGCTGGTCCGAGCTGATAGTAGGCGTTGATCTCCTGCCCCGGTTGCGCGGGTGCGGCCGGCGGAACCTGCGACGCGGTCGGATTCGGCGCGGGTGTCTGAGCGGCCCATGCGGTCGCCATCGCGGCCAGCAGACAGGCGAACGTGCGGATCATCAGCCCTCCGTCAGTGAAGGTTCAGCGGGTCCACGGCGTCAGGGCCGCACGCTCGGCCTGCGCGGTACGAAGGATGGCGATCGTTGGATCCGCCTTCGACCACGCCTGAAGGAACTCGTCGTAGGTCTTGATCGCTCCCGGTGTATCGCCGGCGCGGTGCAGCGATCGGGCGAGGCCGAGCTGTGAGACCGGCAGGAGCGCGGCAAAGGGATCGACGCCCCGATGCTCGAGCACTTTGCGAAATTCAACCGAGGCGCCGCGTCCGTCCCCTTGCGCCAGCAGCGCGAGGCCTCTGACGTAGGCCGGCACCAGCGCTGCCACGAATCCGAGCTCGTAGGGGACCGCCACTCGCAGGCGATCGACGGCGTCCGCGGGGCGCCGGCGCGCGAGGTCGATCATCGCGTCGGCGACGGGGAGATGCGTGCCGCCAATCAGCGTCGAGGTCGAGTTCTTCTGAAGCGCCGGCCGGATCAGCGTGGCGGCCTCGTCGGGCCTGCCGACGAGCGCGAGGACGGTCGCGGCGCGCGCGCGCGGCACCGGCGCCAGGTCGGTGTGAATGTACGGTTCGAGAATCCGCTTGGCGTCTTCGGGGTTGCCGTAGAGCGCCTCGGTCCACGCGTACTGCACCGCGTAACCCGACGCCACCTCGTGGAAATCCCCCTTCGCCGCCATGTCGATCGTCTGCTGATAGAGCTCGCGCGCTGCCGTCAGGTGCCCGCGGTAGGCCGCGACCTGCGCTTCGGCGCCGATGAGGTCGAATGCGCGAGCCCTTCCCTGCGCCCACTCCAGGTGTGTTGCCGCCTCCGCCTCGCGACCCTCGATGATGTTGAGCTGATAGAGCAGACGCCTGGTCGGCAGCGTCTCGAACTTGTGCGCCACCGCTTCGTTCGCGGTCTGCATGGCATCGTCGTAGCGGTTCATGCCGCGGTAGGCGTAGGCGAGATTCGAGTACGGAAACGGATGCGCCGGATTGCGGCGCTTGGCCTCGAGCCCTTCTTCGATGGCGCGCGAGAACTGGCCCATCCGGCCGAGCAGCAGGCACAGCGCGCTCGGCGCGCGGTAGTCACGTGGATAGGATTGCTTCCAGACCTCGAGCGTCTCGATCGCGCGGAGCTCGTCCTCGGTGATCCGATCGTCGGTACTGGAACGTGATGAAGAGCCGCTCGCGCTCGGTCACGCGATTGCGGCTGTCGTAGGCGCGCCTGATGTACTCCTCGCTGCGCACGGACTCGCCGATGTTGCCGTAGACCGTGGACAGCGCCGTGTGCGCCATCGCGAAATCGGGATCGAGCTGGATGGCACGCTCGAAGAACGGGATCGACTCGACGTCGGCCCCCGCGGCGCGCCGGGCGACCCCCAGCGTGTAAGCGCGGAGCGCTTCGAGCGACGGGGTCGTCACCTGCTCGACCGGCAGGTCGAACTTTTCGAGCGTGGCCAGCGACTCGCCGAGCCGTGAGCGCATCGCCGAGGTCAGGTGTCCGAGCGCCTGGAGTACGCGCTCCTTGCTTTCAGCGTTGACCTGCTCCTGGGCCAGGACGTTGCCGGTCGGGCAATCCACCGCGGTCAGCGTGACGACATAGAGCTGGCCGAGCAAGGTCAGGGATCCATCGATTACGGCCGCGGCGCCGAGCCGCTCGCAGACATTGCGCGCGACGTCGCGGGTCAGCCGCTCATCGCGGGGACGACCCGCCAGCCGCAACGCGTCAGCGATCCGTTCGTCGGGAACCATGTCGAGAAACGGCGACTGCCCGAGCTGAACGGTCAGCGCCTGTCTCAACGTGCCGTCGAAGACCGTGTCGCCGGTCTTGTTGGCGATCTCGCCGAGCACTATCGAGTCCTTCTCGGTCAGCGTGGCCGGCCGACGACTGCGCTGGCCGACCAGCACGTAGGCCAGGATGCCGAGCGCGACCGCGGCAACCAGTGACGTCAGCAGGACCGTTCGCCGCGCCGGCAGTCGCGGTGCCGCCAGCAGCGCCAGCGTGCCCGACTCCAGCGCCCGCTTGACGCGACGCAGATCGGCGACCAGATCGGCGGCGTGCTGATAGCGCAGCGCGCGGTCCTTCTCCATCGCCTTCTCGACCACTCGTTCGAGGGCGGCCGGGACCCCGGCATTCACCCGGGTCGGCGGCTCGGGAATGCGATTGAGGATTCCGTCGAAGATCAGCGCCGGCGTCGTCCCCTTGAACGCCCGCTGCCCGGTGACCATCTCGTAGAGTACGGCGCCGAGCGAAAAGAGATCGGAGCGATTGTCGAGCGCTTCGCCGCGCGCCTGCTCCGGCGACATGTAGGCGGCGGTGCCGCCCGGGGTGCCCGACTGCGACAAGGTCTGCCCGGCCGACTCGGTCGGCGCCGACGACCCGAGCGACACCGCCACGCGTGGGTCGTGCAGCAGCTTGGCCAGGCCGAAGTCCATGATCTTGGCGTGGCCGTCCCTGGTGACGAAGATGTTGGCCGGCTTGATGTCGCGATGGATGATCGCGCGCTGGTGCGCCGCCTGCAGCCCCTCGGCGATCTCGATGGCGAGGTTGACCGCACGGGTGATGTCCATCGGCTTGCCGTCGATCTCCGTCCTGAGGTTCTGCCCTTCGAGCAGCTCCATGACGATGAACGGACGGCCATCGTCTTCGCTGATCTCGTGGATCGTGCAGATGCGCGGGTCGTTCAGGGCGGAGGCGATGCGGGCCTCGCGGCGCATCCGGTCGATGGCGTCCGGGTGGTCGGACAGATCGGCTGGCAGCAGTTTGAGCGCGACTGGACGATGGAGGCGAACGTCCTCGGCGCGATACACGACTCCCATGCCGCCGCGGCCGAGCTCCTCGGCGATGCGGTAGTGGGAGACGGTCTCAGCCTGCATCACCGGCAGTTTACCGTGATTGCGAAGGGCCGACGGGGCCGATCGTCAGTTGGTTTCGGTGCGTCCCTGCAGACGCGCGGCCTCGGCGCGCGCGTCGCGCAGGATCGGCAGGTCGGCGTCGGCGCCGCTCCATGCCGTAAAGAAGGCGCGATAGGCGGCGAGCGCGTCCGCTGGCTTCCCCTCGAGCGCGAGCGCGCGCGCGAGGCCGAGCTGCGCCAGCGCGCAGACGGGCGAGAACGGATCGGAGCCGCGATGATCGAGGATTCGTTGAAACTGCTCGTGCGCGTTGCGACCGTCCCCGAGACCCAGATACGCCAGGCCACGGACGTACGCCGGCACCAGCGTCGCGACCGTGCCGAGCTCGTAGTCGGAGGCCGCCTTGAGCCGTGTGACGGCGTCGGCGTACCGGCCGCGGGTGATCGCACCCGCCGCTCCGGCGACCGGGACCATGATGGCAGTCGTCAGCGTCGATTGCGGATAGCGTCGGGCCATCTCGCGGGCGATCTCGTCGGCCGTATCGGGGTCGCCGGCAAGGCCCAGGGCGGCAGCCGCGCGGAACCGCGGGACCGAATCGAACGACGACGAGCGGCCACGCGTGCCGAACAGAGACTGCCGCGCGACGGCCAACGCGCCGGGATTGTTGCCGTAGAGCGCTTCGGTCAACGCCAGGTGGGCCTGATAGCCGGCGGCGGTCTCCGGCAGGCTCCGCCGTGTCGCCAGATCCGTCACCTGCTGATAGACGTCCCGCGCCTCGTGCATTTTTCCCTGCCACGCCAGCCACTGCGCGCGGGCACTGACCAGATCGAACTCCCGCGGGCGGTCGCGAGCCCACACCAGATGCGCGTCGGCCGCCTCCCGATGGCCTTCCTGCAATTCGATCTGGTACATCAGCCGCCGCGTCGGCGATGTCTCGACTTTGAGGTCGATGGCCCTCTGCGCCACGCGCCTGGCCTCCACCAGATTGTTGAGGCCGCGGTAGGCGGAGGCGAGGTTCGACAACGGGAACGGGTGGTCGTGCTGCCGCTCCAGCGCTTCTTTGGCCTCGTCGACGGCACGCTCGAACAGGCCAAGGTGATTGAAGATCAGCGCACGGGCGTTTGCCGGCACGAAGTCGCGCGGGTAGGTCGCCTTCCACAGATCCAGCGTGCGCAGAGACTCGACCTGATCGCCGGTCACGCGGTCGTGGTACTGATAGGTAATCAGGAACCGTTCCCGTTCGCTGACGCGATCGCGGCGCGCATAGGCGTCACGCGCGTGCTCTTCCGACTGGCCCAGTTCCCCGAGCACGCCGTAGACCGTCGACAGCATCGTATGGGCGGCGGCGAAGTCGTGGTCCAGTTCCAGCGCCCGTCGGAAGAACGGAATGGACTCGATTTCCTTGCCCTTCGCGCGCTCGGCGCGGCCCAGCGTGTAGGCCTGCAACGCGTCGAGACTCGGCGTCGTCGCCTGCTCGATCGGAATCTCGAACTTCGGCAGCGTGGTCTCGCCGAGCTTCTGCCTGACGGCCGAGGTAACCGTGCCGAGGGCCTTGAGCACATCCTCTTTGCGTTCGGCCTTGGCGTCGGCCGCGGCAATCGATCGGAACGTCTGGCATTCGAAAGCTTCGAGCGTCACCACGTACAAGCTGCCGACGCGCGCGATCGTCGGCTGCAGCATGGCCTTCACATTGCTGCGCTTGCAGACGTCGCGGGCGATGGCGCCGACGACCGGCGTCGTGTCGCTGCGATCCATCAGCCGCAGGGTCTCTCGAATCTGGCGGTCGGGCACGATCGCCAGAAAGGGGGATTGCGACAGCTGGACGTTGAGCGCCTGGCTCAACGTTTCGTCGAACACCTTCTCGCCGGTCGTGTTCGTGAAGCTGGCCACGACGATCGAATCGCGGTCGGTGAGTGGCGCCGAGGCCTTGACGCGCATGACCGTCGTCATCGCCGCTACGGCCGCCAGCCCCAGTGCGGCAACGCCAGCCGCGCGCCAGCGCCACCGCGGCCGAGGCGTTGAGACCGCCGCGAGCTGGAGGGGCGCGACCTCGCCGGGGCCAATCAACCTCCGGAGATCGGCGGCCATCTCGTCGGCCGACTGATAACGCTGGTCCGGCCGCTTGGCCAGCGCGCGATCGATGATCGCTTCGAGTACCTCCGGAATCTCCGGATTCAGCGCACGCGGCGGCGTCGGCCGCCGATTCAGGACCTGATCGCAGACGAGCGCAACACTCTCGCCGCGGAACGCGCGCTGGCCGGTGGCAATCTCGTAGAGCACGGCGCCGCAGGAAAAGAGATCCGTCCGGGCGTCGAGCGGCTCGCCACGCGCCTGTTCGGGCGACATGTACGCGAACGTGCCGACCTGCAGCCCCGGCGACGTGAGCGTCGCTTCGTTGATGCCGCCCCGCGTTGCCGTCTCGTCGCCGTCCGGCGCATCGCGCGTGACGGCGAGCGGGGCCGTTTTGGCCAGGCCGAAGTCGAGCACCTTCACGCGTCCGCTCGGGGTCACGAAGATGTTGGCCGGCTTGATGTCCCGGTGAATGATGCCGCGCTGGTGTGCCGCACCGAGCGCGTCGAGCATCTCCATGCCGATCTCGGCCACCCGCCGCGGCGCCATCGGCCCCTGCTGGACGAACGACGTCAGCGCCGAGCCCTCGACGAGCTCCATCACGATGAACGGCGGCCCGTGATCCTCGTCGACGTCGTGAACCGTACAGATACCCGGATGGTTCAGGGCGGACGAAAGGCGTGCTTCACGACGGAAGCGCTCGAGCGCGTCGTGATCGGCGAGCAGCCCGGGCGGAAGAAACTTGAGCGCCACTTCACGGCCGAGCAACAGATCCTCGGCGCGATAAACGACACCCATGCCTCCGCTGCCGAGCTCGCTCAGCACGCGATAGTGCGAAACCGTCCTCCCGAACATGGCGAGAACGGTACGATGGCAGTCCGGCTGGCCGAAGTCAATTGTTCCCGGCTCAGGTCGCGCCGCGACGGCGGCACCTTCACCCTCCCCTGCCTGATCTGACGTCAGCCCGCTCATTTTTAGGTGGATCCCGCTCTCTGATCGTCACGACGGTCAGAGCTCAGCGCGGGTTCCACCAAAAACAGAGTGTTCTCGGTCAGGATGGCCGTGGGCTGGCGCGCGGTCTGCAAGGCGAAATCCGGCGGGCGCCTCAACTCACGGCGACGAAGCGACTTAGCGGTTTGGCGAAAACGGACGTCAGAAGATGAATTTCACCGCGAGCTGAATGACGCGCGGATCGCCCGCCGCCGTGATCGTCCCGAACGCGGCCGACCCCGGGTCGTGTTCGGCGCGCTGAAGCGGGGCGTGTTCGTGAGGTTGAACACCTCGGCGCGCAGCTCGAGCGTCCGTGCTCGCGAGCGGCATGCGGCGCATGAGCGCCAGATCGAGGTTGCGGTAGCCGGGCCCGCGCACCGGATTGCGCGAGCTGGAGCCGATCGTGAACTGCCGGGGCCGCGGAAAACGCGCTGGTGTTGAACCAGCGGCTCGGCGACCGCTCGTCGGCCGGCAGCGTCGGGATCGCCGGATCAGGTTCGGGCCGCTGCGTGCCGAAGCCGGCGAACGCGTTGTTGTTGGTCGTCTGCGTGACGGCGAGCGGCACGCCCGACTGCAGCGTCAGGATGCCGGTCAGCGTCCAGTCGTTCACGATCGCCCCGAGCACGCCGGTCGTGTGCGTCGCGGCGGTTCGCCCCGACCGGCAGGTCCCAGACCGCCGAGGCGACGAAGACGTGCGGGATGTCGCCGGTCGAATAGTCGCGTTCGAGCTTCCGGTTGAAGCTGTCGGCGACCGGATAGTTCGCCACCGGCCCGGTCAGGATCGACGCGTCGAACACCGACGAGGCATCGTCCATCAGCTTCGAGCGCGTGTAGCTGACCAGATAGGAGAGACCGCTGCGAGAACCGCTGCTCGAGCTTCGCCGTAGACGCCGTGGTAGATCGTCGTGCCGACGTTGTTGCGATAGAGGCTGACCGTCGTGTATTCGGGAAACGGCTTGAGCAGCTGCGCCACCGAAATCGTCGGATCGCCGAGCGACGACGACCGCGGGATGATGCCGAAGTACGGATTGGGAACGCGCTGCTGCAGCGGCGCGCCCTGCGCCAGCTGATCGACGGTCAGCTGATTCAGGTTCGTGTCGGGAATGCCGACGCGGGTGATCTTCGAGCCGACGTAGGCCACCTCGACCGAGATGTTCGGCGTCGAGCTCGCGCTGCAGCGACGCGTTCCACTGCTGCACGTAGCCCGAGCCGAGGTCGCGATCGACCGAGAACACGCCCTGCCCGAGACCGGCGTCAGGCGTCAGCGGAATCGGAGCGACCGTCGGGCCCGTTGGCGAGCGTGAACGCCGGCGTGATGTTGTCGAGCGTGCGCTGCGACACGGTCTGCAGGAACGGAAACACCGGCGTCGTGAACGGCGTCGTGATGCCGGCCATCTCGATCCAGACCAGTGCCGTAGCCGGTCCGCACCACGGTCTTGTCGGTCAAGCGACCGACGACGCCGAGGCGCGGACCGAAGTTCAGTCTTGTGGAGCTCGCCGGGCCGCGCGCGGCTGGCCGTCCCGGCCGAGGTACTCGAGCTGCTGCGTGTCGAGGTTGAAGACCGCGGCCTGGTTGTTCTCCTCGGTCGACGGGAAAGTTCAGCGTGTAGCGGACGCCGGCATTCACCGTCAGGCGGTCGGTCAGCGCGCCAGTCGTCCTGGACGAAATACTCCTGGAAGTGCGCGCGGTTCCGGATCTGCGCCTGCTGCAGGTCGATCGAGAACTGCTGCACCTGGCCGAGCAGGAAGCTGGCGAACGGCGTGCCGGTGTTGGCGACGCCGGGCAGATCGGTGAACAGGTTGCTGAACGTGAACGAGCCGGTCGGCGACGGCGGCTGGACGACGTTGAGCCGCTCCCAGCGCAGGTCGCGCACCCATCTTGAGCGTGTGGCGGCCCTTGAGCCAGGTCAGGGTGTCGGCGATCTGGGTGACGCTCGTGCTGAAGTCGGTCGCCGTGTTCGGCGGCGATCCGAGCTGCTGGTAGCCGGCGATGAGAAAGGTCGGCAGCGTGTTGGGAAACTGCGCGTTCGACGGAATGCCGGGCAGGCCGAGGCTGGACGACGGCGGACCGTCGAGATCGGCCGCGCTGCGGCCGACCGCACGGCTGCGTGTCGCCGATGCGCAGCTCGTTGAACAGCCGGTTCGAGAACGTGCGCTGATAGCTCGACGCGAACGACCAGGCGGTCGTGTTCTGCGGCCCGAGCGTGCCGATCGTCACGACGCCGCTGCCATCGGGCAACGGCGTCACCGGGATGAAGTTCTCGTGGAATCGCGTCAGCCGGCCGAAGACCTGATCGCGGTTCGCCGGAAACTGATGATCGACCCGGACGCTGAACTGATCCTGATCGACCGTCTCATTGTCGAGCGCGCCGATAGTTGTTCGCGGTGCCGGCGCTGGTCGGCAGCGGATAGTGCGCGAGCAGCGTCGCGCGGCGACCGGATCGATGCGGTCGGCAGGGATCGCGTTGCCGGGAAACTGCGTGCGCGTGGCGCCGCCGCCTGGATTCGCGTGCGGTCGTCGCCGGGTCGAAAATCGACGGCACGCGCCCGCCGATGGCCTCGGTGAAGATGCCCTGGCGCTGCAGCATCGTCGGCACCGTCGAGATCACCGTGCGGCCGATCGTCTGCCGCTGTCCCTGATAGTCGACGAAGAAGAACGTGCGATCCTCGCTTGATCGGCCCGCCGGCGACGCCGCCGAACTGGTTGCGGCGAAACTCCGGCTTGGTCGGAACTGGTCGAGGCGAAGAAGTTGCGCGCGTTCAGCGCCTCGTTGCGGAGGAACTCGAAGACGGTGCCGTGAAACGCGTTGCTGCCCGCCTTGGTCGTCAGGTTGACGACGCCGCCGTTGAAGCGGCCGAATTCCGCCGGCGGACTGTTGCTCTCGATCTTGAACTCCTGGATGGCGTCGATGTTCGGGAAGAACGCCACCTGTCCCGGCTCGGGCTGCAGCACCGAAATGCCGTCGAACAGATACTCGTTGGTGCGCGGCCGGCCGCCGTTGATGCGCGGCAGCGACGAGCCGGGCGGCAGCGCCACGCCGGGCGCCAGGCCGGCCAGCGAGATGAAGCTGCGGCCGTTGAGCGGCAGCGCCGACGACCTTCTTGTTGTCGACGACCTGTCCGAGACCGGACGTCTGGCTGCGCAGCAGCGACGCGTCGCCGGTCACCGTCACCGATTCGCTGAGCGCCGCCGAGCTGCATCTGGAGGTCGACCCGCACCGTTTCGCCGGTCGCCAGGCCGACGCCCTCGCGCGTCAGCGGCCGGAAACCGGTGAGCTCGACGTGCAGGCGATAGGCGCCGGGTGCGAGGCCCTGAAACACGTAGCCGCCGTCCTCGCTCGTCACTGAACTGCGCGATTGATTGGTGGCGAGGCTGGTCGCGGTGACGACGGCGCCCGGGACCGCCTGGCCGGTCTGATCGGAGACCGTGCCGGTCAACGCGCCGCCGCCGATCTGGGCGTGAGAGAAGCGACCAGTCACCTCCCCAGAGCAGCAGAGCCACGATCAGAATCGCCCGTCGCACGCCGGCCATCGGCCCTCCCTGTGAACGGTGAATCGTATCAAACCGTGCAACAAATCGACTCATACTGTTTCGAATGTCGTGTATTCAAGCTGAGAGAATTGCCGGTGATACCATCACCAACCGCGTGAGGAACGAGTCTCCCCGGCCGCTCGTGACGATCAGGGCCGCCGCCGAGCGGGTTGGGGTCGGCTACTCGACCTTCAAGCGCTGGGTGCTGGACGGCCGCGTCCGTACGACGCGCACCGAGGGCGGCCATCATCGTGTCTCCGAAGCGGAGATCGACCGGCTGGTCGCGCGGCAACGGCCGGCCGGCCGCCCCGCGCCACGCTCTGGTCAGGACGACCCCATCGTCGAGCTGAGCGCTCGCAATCGCCTGTACGGATTCATCGAAGAGATTCGGGTCGATGGCCTGCTCGCGCAGGTACGCCTTCGGGTCGGCAGTCAGATGCTGACGGCGGTCATCACAGCCGACGCCGTTCGCGCCCTCAAGCTGCGGCGGGGTGACGACGCGATGGCGATCGTGAAGTCGACCGAAGTGATGATCGCGCGGATGAGCGAGCGGGGAGAACGCAAGGGAAAAAGGAAGAGAGACTGAGGCGACGATCATTTGCCGGACAGCTGCCCGAGGAAGTGCGACATGAACTCGTTGCGCTTTGGCTCGAGACAGACCGTCACCGGCCGACCGGCTGCCTTGTCGACGCGCGTATAGCCCTCGGCGTCCACGCGCAACGGCATCGGTTCGCAGCGCCCGAAGAAACGGCCCGGCTGCTGCGCTTCAGCCAGCGCGAGCTGATCGTGCAAGGTCATTCGACTGGTTGGAAGGTTCGACCACAGGCGAAGCAGCGCCTCCAACGCGATCACCAGCGGCGTTCCTCCTTTTCTGAGCGCTTCCCTCTCCTGATCTTCGAGGCGTATGTAGCTGGTGGAGTCGAGCGGCACGATCGTGAGCGGCCACGCAGCCGCATATACCGCTTGCGCTTCGGGAATCGCCAGCTTGACGTTCCATTCCGCGACCGGCGTCGGGCTGAAGGCGTTTGGACCGACCGAGCCGCTCATGAGCACGACCCGCTTCACGAGCGGGACGAGGTCGGGATGCTGGCGAACGAGGTCGCCGATGTTCTGCAGCGGCCCTACCGCGATGATCGTGACCTGCCCCGGGTTCTTGCGGATGATGTCGGCGAGGAATTCCACCGCCGGCGTCGACACCGGCGTGTAGGCCTGAAAATCCTCCGCCCACGTGAACTGGTAATCGATGCGATCGGGTGGAACGGCGGGCGTCTGCCGACCAACCGCGACGGGCACTTCGGTCCGTCCGAGACGATAGAGCAGCTTGCAGACCAGGCGCGCCCGCTGCGGCGTGTCGGCGTCGGTCACGGTCACGCCGAGCAGGTCGAACGTCGGACTCTTGAGCGCGTACCCCAGCGCCCAGGCATCGTCGATGTCGGTGCCGATGTCGGTATCGAGCACGACCTTCATCCGCGCCTGAGCGGCCGCCGGCGGGGCCACCAGGATCGCGGCGGCCAGCAGCGCCAGCGCCGTTCGGGTGCGGTTCAGCATCACGTCTCCAGTCGTGTACAGGCCAAGGTTGTACGCGCGATCGCCGACCTGCCGTGCGGACGCTCGGATTCTAGTCGACGTGTTGTTTTCACTGGTTGGCCGTGCCCTGGGCAAGCAGATACTCCGGTCCACCATCGTCGGCTATTTTCTGGCATGAAATAGTTGCTTTCCCTCTGAGATTCCCCTACGATCTATGTCTTCAGGTTATTTTTTCACGTTGACTTGCGGACGGTCCCAGCCCTTCCGCGTCGGTTCGATGTGGGCGCTAGGCATCAACGCTGTTCGTTGGTGCCGGGAGGGCGGATGAACACTCGTTTTTCTCGTTGTGGTTATCTCTTCGTTTTCGTCGCCGTCCTGGCGACGGGCTGCGGCAGCAGCAATCCCGCCGGACCCTCCGGCGCTTCAGCGCCGCAGCCACTGACGCCGGCCAATAACAGCCAGGTCCAATACGGAAGCCAGCCGGTCACGCTGACCGTGCAGAACGCCGTCTCGACGACCGGCGGCGCGACCTATACGTTCGAAGTCGCGACCGACGGGAACTTCACCAACAAGGTGCAGACGAAGGACGGCGTGGCGGAAGGCAGCGGCGGCCAGACGACGGTCAAGCTCGACATGCTGGACGCACAGAAGGATTACTTCTGGCACGCCAAGGCTACGGTCGCCGGCAAGAGCGGCACTTTTGGCTCGGTGTCGAAGTTCACGGTCGGCGTCGGCGTGATCCTCAACGCGCCGGTACCGATTGCTCCGCTGCAAGGGGCGGAGACGGGCCTGCGGCCGGCCCTCCGCGTGACCAACGCGACGCATTCGGGTCCGGCCGGTGCGATCACCTACAAGTTCGAGCTCGCCCGCGACTCGGCGTTCACGTCGATGATCGACAGCGGGACGCAGCCCGAGGGCATCAACGAAACGGGATTCATTCCGTCGAGCGACGTCCCGTCGGCGACCCCCCTGTACTGGAGGGCGACGGCCCTGGATGCCGCCAACTCGGTCAGTAGCCCGCCAACCGGGGTCGAGAGCTTCACCGCGACGGTGTCACAGGCAGAAAAGGTGGCCGCGCAGCTCGGCGTCGTTCTGTGGCCGGGCCAGCAGCCGACCGGCGCGCACGGCCATGCGACGATGGGGGACAACTGGCAGGTGCAGATCGCGCACCACATCCCGACCAATACGTTCTTCCAGTGCCCGACTCCCGAGTACCTCCGCTTCTTCGATCTCTTCGATCGCGGATTGGATCCGCAGTCGGCGATCGACTGGATGAACTCGCACGGCTATCCGACCCAGGCCTTCTGGTACCCGCCGCCCGAGAAGGCTGTGCTCGGGTTCAGCCTGGTCTACCTGGCGGCCCGGGACAAGATCGTCGTGAACGGGACCTGGAATCTGGTCGTGAAGCTCGAGTAGCGAACTGGCGAGGGCCGCGGATCGCTAGCCGCGGCCCTCAACCCACCGATCCGGCCGGCAAGGCATCCACCGCCTGCCGGACGCCGAACGTTCGTTGCGTGATCGTGAGGAACGACACGCCGGCAAGCACACACAACACCCCCGCGATCCAGAACGCCACGCGATAGTCTCCCGCAGTCGTACGAATCACGCCCGCCCCCAGCGCGGCCAGCGACGCGCCCATCTGATGGCTCGCGCTGATCCAACCGTAAATGACGCCGGTGTTCTCCCGGCCGAACGCCTCTCCGGTCAGACGAACCGTCGGGGGCACCGTCGCAACCCAGTCGAGCCCATAGAAGATCGCGAAGAGTCCGAGACCGTTGGCACCGTTCGCCAGCGCGATCGGCAGATAGAGCAGCGAGAGCCCGCGCAGCGTGTAGTAGGCGAACAGCAGGTGCCGGCTCGAATATCGATCGGTGAGCCACCCCGACGCCGTGGTTCCGAGAATATCGAACACGCCCATCACCGCCAGCAGCTGCGCCGAGCGCACTTCCGGAATACCGTAATCGTGACAGGCGGGAATCAGGTGTGTGCCGATGAGGCCGTTGGTACTGGCGCCGCACACGAAGAATGTTCCGGCCAGCACCCAGAACGCCCGTGACCGGCTGGCGAGCGACAACGCCGCGAAAGGCGAGAGCGCGGAGACGGACGGGCGCGACGTCGCGTCGGGCTTCCAGCCGTACGGCATCAGGCCAAGGTCCTGCGGCCGGTCCCGCATGAACAACGCGACCAGCGCGAACACGATCACCGCCGCGCCGGCCACGACCAGCACCGCCGGCCGCCATCCACGAGCCTCGATCAACCTCGCGAGAAACGGCAGGAAGATGAGCTGACCGGTCGCGTTCGCCGCCGTGAGGGCGCCGAGCACGAGACCGCGGCGCTCGTCGAACCAGCGGGTGGCGACAACGGCCGCGAGAACCATCGAGGTGACGCCGGTGCCGGTGCCGACACAGACGCCCCACAGCAGCGTCATCTGCCACTGATGCTCCATGCGCGTCGTCAGCGCCACGGAGATGGCGAGAAGTGCGACCGCGCCCGCCACGAGCCGGCGGAGCCCCCAGCGGTGCATGGCCGACGCCGCGAAAGGACCGATCAGGCCGAAGAGCGCGATGTTGATTGCCACCGCTGCCGAGATGACGGTGCGGCTCCAGCCGAACTCCTGTTCGAGCGGCACCATCAACAGGGCTGGCGTCGCGCGAACGCCCGCCGTGATGATCAGCACCGTGAACGTCACGATCGCGACGATCCAGGCGTAGTGAATTCGCAACGGCGCGCCGTTGCCCTGATCGGACGACATGATGCTCACCTTTCCGATTCACTCCAGGCCTGGCCGACGGGCGGCTCGACCGGAGATCGCGGATACCAGCCACTATCATCATGCAGGAAACGAACGTGGCCTCCGAATGGCGCGATCGGTCAAAGGAATGGCGCCTGCGGCCATCGGCAAAGGCCTGCGGCCGGTTCACCATCGACACAGTGAATCCGCCTGGAGGTTCTGGCCATGGGACAGTCTCTTTCCTTCGTCACGATCGCGCTCGGCGCGGCGCTCCTGGGAGTTGTCACGAGAGTGGCGATTCCGCCGCTGACGTGGCTGGCGCTCGCCGCGCTGCTCCACGGCACCCGGTCGCTGATGCCGCCGTGGACCCTGGTGTATGTCGTCGTGGCGCTGTACGTGGCGTTGACGATCGCCAACCGCGGCATCATTCCGGCCGAGGGACCTGCGTACTTCGTCGTCTGTGCGCTCATCGCGGCAACGGCTGCCCTTCCCTTCGCTGTCGATCGAGTTCTCGCGCCAAGGTTCGGGACCTTCACGTCGACGCTGATCTTCCCGCTGGCGTGGGTGGCGGTGGAATTCCTGCGGTCGCGGCTGACGCCGGCGGCCAGCTGGGGATCGCTCGGCTACACCCAGTACGGCTACCTGCCGCTGATGCAAGTCGCCGCGTTTACCGGGATTTGGGGTCTGACCTTCCTGATCGCGTGGTCCGCGGCAACCCTCGACCTGGTGTGGACGCGAGCGTCCGAATGGCCTCTGGTACGAATGCCCGTCCTCGTCTGGTTTGGTGTCCTCGCCACTGTACTCGTGAGCGGCTCGGTCCGGTTGCTGCGGGCGCCGACCGATCGCCCTGCGATGCGCGTCGCCACGCTGAATCGTCCCGTCGATCTGTTCGTGCCGGGAGAGATGACGCGGGTGACCGAAGCGCGTGTCTCGGCCGCCGACCTGCCGCAGATCGTTTACAAGCTGACGCGACTGCAGGACTGGT
Organism: uncultured Acidobacteriota bacterium; assembly: GCA_963771415.1. Taxonomy (GTDB): domain Bacteria; phylum Acidobacteriota; class Vicinamibacteria; order Vicinamibacterales; family 2-12-FULL-66-21; genus CAWAZT01. Next base: position 911,639 of record CAVYTI010000004.1, read on the forward strand.
TTCTCGACGGCAGCCGACGCGAGGCGCGAGCCGGGGCGCGGCTGATCGTCTGGCCCGAAGGGAACCTGCTGGTCTTCGCCGACGACGAGGCTCCGTTCCTGCAGCGCGCGAAACAGCTCGCGTCAGAGGAGCACGTCTATCTCGGGATGGGGATGGGGACCATCCATGTCGGTGCGCGCCTGCCGTTCGAGAACAAGCTCGTGCTGATCGATCCGTCCGGCCGCGTGATCGTCTCGTATCGCAAGAGTCATCCGGTCGGTGGCTGGGAGGAAGGGATCATGGTCCGCGGCGACGGCCGCGTTCCGGTGGTGGCGACCGGCGACGCCAGAGTCGCGACCGCGATCTGCTTCGATGCCGACTTTCCTGACTTCATCCGACAGGCGGCGCAGGGTGCGGCTGACCTGCTGATCCTGCCGGCCAACGACTGGAAATCGATCAAGGACCTGCATTTTCAAATGCACGCCTTCCGGGCGATCGAGACCGGCACGCCAATCGTCCGTTCCGCCGCGTCGGGGCTCTCGAGCGCCGTCGATCCGTGGGGTCGCGTGCTCGGGATGACCGACTACTTTGCCCCGGGCGATGGGACGATGACCGCACAAGTGCCGCTCGGCGGGATACGAACGGTCTACGGCAGGGTGGGCGACCTCTTCGCGTGGCTCTGCGTGGCTGCTCTGGCAACCGCGCTGGCGCTTGGCGCAATGCAACATGCGGGCAGGACCGCCACCACCCAATCACGATCGAGCGAGACGCTGCACGTCAGCGCTTGACGTCGCAGCTCTTGCCGCCGGCCGCCGGGATGTAGCACTCCCTGACGTAGTCCATGACCATGCGATCGGCGCTGAAGCGCCAGCCCAGCGTCCGGATCGCGCGTTTCATGCGCGCGATCCACTCCCGCGGCAGACCGTCGACGTCGCGGTCGTAGAACAACGGGATCACCTCTTCGCACAGGCTCTTGAGCAGCGACCGCGCATCGCGGGCGTCGTGGATCTCGACTGAGGAATGTGTCTCCCCGGCGCCGATCGCGAATCCGTTGCGTCCGTCGTACGCCTCGGCCCACCAGCCGTCGAGAATCGAAAGGTTCAGCCCGCCGTTGAGCACGACCTTCTGGCCGCTTGTGCCGCACGCCTCGAGCGGCCGGCGCGGATTGTTGACCCACAGGTCGACGCCCTGCACCAGGTGCCGGCCGACGTTGATGTCGTAGTCCTCCACGAAAACGATCTTTCCAGCGAAGCGCGGATCGCGAGACATCTGGACGATCTGCTGGAGGATCTCCTTGCCCGGACGATCGTGCGGGTGCGCCTTGCCGGCGAAGATGAACTGCACCGGACGTTGCGGGTCGTTCACCAGCGCGGCCAGCGCTTCGATGTCCCTGGCCACCATCGTCGCCCGCTTGTAGGTGGCGAAGCGGCGCGCGAAGCCGATGGTGAGCGCGTCGTAGCTCAGGGCTTGCCGGATCTGCGCCACGGCGTCGGCGGATTCGCCGCGCTGGATGGCGTGCGCTGCCGCCCGGCGTCGCACCACTTCGATCAGCTGTCGCTTCAGGGCCTGATGCGTTTCCCAGAGCTCGCCCGAGTCCACGTCGTCGATGGCTTCCCACAGCTCGCATTCGCTGCAGCGCGCCGGCCAGTCGGGCCCGAGGTTCCGGTCGTAGACCTGTCGCATCTGCGGGGCGAGCCAGGAGTGAACGTGCACGCCGTTGGTGACATGCCCGATGGGCACTTCCTCCTCGTTGCGGTCGGGATACAAGGTGGCCCACATGGCACGGGAGACCTGGCCGTGCAGCGACGACACCGCATTGGCGCGGCGCGACAGCTTGAGCGCGAGCACCGTCATGCAGAACGTCTCTCCGGGGTCGTCTGCGCGCGTCCGGCCGAGCCCCATGAAGCGATCCGCGCTCAACCCCAGCGACTCCGCGAGGGGGCCGAGGTGTTCGTCCACGAGCGCGGCGGAAAATCGATCGTGCCCCGCCGGCACCGGCGTGTGCGTGGTGAAGACGACCTGCGGAGCGATCCGCCGCATCGCTTCCCACGCGTCGATTCCTTCCGCCTGCATCCGCTGGCGGACCAGTTCGAGCGCGGCGAACGCACTGTGCCCCTCGTTCAGGTGGACGACACCCGGCGAGATGCCGAGCGCCGAGAGCACTCTGACGCCGCCAACGCCAAGCAGCAGTTCCTGACGGATCCGCACGCGATCGTCGCCGCCGTACAGCCGCGCCGTCAGCTCGCGGTCCTCGGGCCGATTCCCCTCCACGTTCGAGTCGAGGAGCAGCAGCGTGCTGCGTCCCACGGCCAGCTTCCACACGCGCGCCGCAATGGTGCCGGTACGGGTGTCGATCGACACGCTGACCGGCGCGCCATCGTGGACGGCCGGCTCGAACGGCAGCACGCGGTTGTCGACGTCGAGATAGTCCTCGTGCTGCCAGCCGTCGAGATCCAGGCGCTGCGCGAAATACCCCTGGTCGTAGTACAGACCGACGCCGACGAGCGGGATGCCGAGGTCGGACGCGCTCTTCACGTGATCGCCGGCGAGGATGCCAAGACCACCCGAATAGATCGGAATCGACTCGTGCAGGCCGAACTCCGCCGAAAAATAGGCGACCGGCCGCGCCCACAGGACGCCGGCATGTCGCGCGCCCCAGGTATGTTTGGCGTTGAGATACTCCTGCATCCGGCGGTAGGCGTAGTTGATCCGACTGTGGAGGGAGAGCGCCAGCGCCCGCTCTTCCAGCGTGTCGGCGGGAATGCGCTCGAGCAGCGCCACCGGATTGTGCCCGCAGGCCTGCCATCCGGCCGGATCCAGCTCGCGAAAGAGGCTGGTCGTTTCGTTGTCCCAGCTCCACCACAGGTTGCGAGCCAGCTGGTGCAGCCGCTCTCGCGTCGGCGTCGCAATCTGCCCGAGCGCGCGCGCCTGACTGACGATGGGGCCGACCTGCGCTCCCGCCGTCACCAGCATCCGCACATCGTCCTGGCTGAAGGCCCGCTGTTCGGTCGTCTGGACGATCAGGACGCCTTGCAACAGGCCCCGGTCGATGATTGGTACGCCGAGAAACGAGCGGTACGGATCCTCGCCGGTCTCGCGGAAGTACTTGAAGCGCGGATGACGTGTGGCGTCGGCGATGACCTGCGGCTGCAGCTCTTCGGCAACGAGCCCGGCGAGCCCTTCCGTCAGACGCATGCGCACACGGCCGACACTCTCGGGTCGCAACCCGACGGTGGCGGCGAGCATCAGGCTCGCGCGATCCTGCTCGAGCAGATAGACGGAACACACATCAGTGGCAAAGCGCCGCTGGATCAGGTGGACGACATTGCCGAGCGTCTCCGACGGATTGCCGTTCTGCGACACCAGCCGGCTGATCTCTTCCAGCGTCCAGAGGAGTAATCCCTCGTCGACCGCGAGCCGCGCGTTGCTCATGTGCATGCGTTTCCCCTCGGCACGACAGAGGCCAGGCCGATCTTTTCAGAGTGAGAGAGTAGCCGTCGGCGCCCGTGCGGTGGGTCTTTCGGACATTTGTGTCGTATCGACGCTGAAATCTCACAGGAGTGTTGATTCTTGCCGCGGAGGCCTGAGGCCCGTCGAGGCGCATTCGACGAAATCCTCAGGTTTCTCGCACGTCGGCGTCGTGGATCGGTCGTTGCTACCCCGGGAGGATGGTGGCGGTGCCTTCAACGTCCTGAACGAGGAAACAGTCATGGAATTCCAGCACCTGATCGAACGCGCGCGCGGCGAGTTTCTCGAAATGCCGGGTCTGCGGTTGACCGCGCCGCAGGCGGCGCGCCTCTGGGGTCTGGAGCCCGAGAAGTGCGATCGCGTCATCGCGGCGCTGGTGGGATCGTCGTTCCTGCGCTGGACCCGCGACGGCAATGTCACCCGCGCCGACCGCAGCGGCCTCTGATCGGCCGCGGCGCTCTCGGACACTTGAGTAGGACTTCGCGGTGCAATCGACAGTTTCGTCGAACGGCTCTGGTCTCGGCTTGCGGCCCCCCGGGCCTCCCGTCGCTGATGTCGGCGGACTCGGCCCGGGCGGCCGCCTCGGGCGGCTGTAACGATCGATGAGTGACGCGGCCGGCTTGCGCGCCAGCAACCCGGCTCAGTGCGGCTTCGACTCCGTCATGCTGAACCAGTTGCCGAGCCCGTCCTCGAGGATGGCTTCGACCCCGTAGAAACGCTCTTCCGGCGCCCCCTTGAACTGCACACCCTTCTGCTTGAGCGCCTCGTAGGTCTTGCGGCAGTCGTCGACCTCGAAGGCACCGGCGCCGAGCACCCCTTTTTTCAGCAGCATCTTCACCGCCTGTGCCGACTCTTCGTCCAAGAGCGGCCCGGGTACGGGCTCGAGCAGCACGATTTCCAGATCGGGCTGCTGCGGCGCCATGACGGTCAACCAGCGGAACCCGTTGTCCATCGTATGGTCCGTATGCACCTTGAACCCGAGCTTGTTCACGTAGAAGTCCTTGGCCTCTTCCTGGTTTTTCACGAACAGTGTCACGTGCGAAAGCTTCTGAATCATCGGGCCGTCTCCTTGGCGTATGTCGTGAGGCTGCGCCCACAGTAGCCGCTCGACCTGATGTCGTGCTTCTTCAAAATTGCGGTGGCCGGCGCCTGCGGTCAGCGGTCGGCTCGGTACATGCGGATGAAACAGGTAGGAATATACGGGCGTCGTCGGCGTGCGGCCCGATAGGCAAGGGGCGTCTCGCCGGTCGCCCGGCGAAACAGGCTGCTGAACGAGCCCAGGCTCTGGAAGCCGACGAGGTGAGCGATTTCGGTCACGGTCATCGGGGTGGTGACGAGCAGGTCCATCGCCCGTTCCAACCGCCGGGTACGAACGAATTGGTGGGGGGTCTGGCCGGTGGCGGCCCGGAAGGCCCTGATGAAGTGAAACAAAGACAGTCGGGCCTGCCGCGCCAGCCGCTGAACCGGCAGCGGCTGTGCGAGGTGTCGATCGATGTACGTTCGTAAAGCTTCCGGCTCGATCACTGCGGTGCGGTCCGCCCCGCGCTGGTGGAGCGCTCGGCCGCGAGCGACCACCGTCGGTCGCGGGGGCCATCGTATTCCGATTGCGGACGAATGATTCGGTTGGCGCGTCGCTGCTCCATCGCGTGGGCAATCCAGCCGCTCACGCGGCTGATGGCGAAGGTCGGCGTGAACAGCGGCACCTCGAGCCCGAGGCCGTGCAGGAGCAGCGCCGTGTAGAACTCCACGTTGGTCTGCAGCCGACGGCCGGGCTTGTACTCCTCGAGCAGCCGGAGGGCTGTCGCTTCGACCGACCGGGCCAGCGTATACAACGACATGTCGCCGGCGCGCGTGTACATCCGTTCGGCCGCCGCCGCCAGCACGTCGGCGCGCGGATCGCGGACCTTGTAAACGCGGTGACCGAATCCCATCAGCTTGTCGCCGGCCTCGATCTTCTTCCGAAGGTACGGCTCGGCCCGCGACGCCTCCGCGATCTCGAACACCATGTCGAGCGCCGGTCCCGGCGCTCCGCCGTGGAGCGGGCCCTTCAATGCGCCAATCGCGCCGACGACCGCTGACACCAGATCCGAACCGGTCGATGTAATCACCCGCGCGGTAAACGTCGAAGCGTTCAAGCCATGATCGACAACGGTGTTGAGATACGTCTCGAGACCGCGGACGCGCTCCGCGTCGGGTACCTCGCCGTTGAGCATGTAGAGGAAATTCGCCGCGTGGCCGAGGTCATCCCGAGGTGCGAGCGGTTCGGCGCCGCCGGTCAGCCGCCAATACGTCGCCACGATCCTGGGAAACGACGCGACGATGGACACTGCCGGGTCGTTCGTGGGAATCATCGAAATCGTACCGGCAGCGATCCGCAACGCGTCCATCACGTCGAGCCTGGCGCGCGCACACTCGCGCAGCAACTCGATGGTCGCCGCCGGAAGGGCACGGACGCCCGCCAGTTCGCGGCGAAACACGTCGAGCTGCGCCGCGGACGGCAGATCACCATGCCACAACAGCCAGGTGGTTTCCTCGAACGTTGCGTTGGCGGCCAGCTCGCCGATGCTGAAGCCGCCGATGATCAGCTCGCCACGCTCTCCGTCGACCTCGCTCAGCCGGGTCGTGGCGGCAACGACCCCTTCCAGTCCACTGTTGACCATGAACGAACCGTATCGCCCATATATGATCGTGTCAAATGTCGAAGAGCGGATGCGGAGAAACCTCCAGTGCGTCTGGACCCACTCACCGAATTCACTCACGACCCGGAAGGCGGATCTGACGCCTTCCGGGTCAAAAACATGTCCGGAACGGCGTCGGCCACACGTCGAGGAGACGTGGGCGCCGCCGAACGGAACGGGTCCGGGATCGCGAGCGCGACCAGCCGAGGACCGCACATGAGCGATTTCGTCTATCTCTTTCGCATCGGTGTGGAGGCGCAACGTGAAGCCATGGGCACGCCCGAGCGGGCGCAGCAGGTCATGGAGCGGTGGATGGTCTGGATGCGGAAGCTCGAGGCGGACGGCCACCTCAAGGATCGCGGCCAACCCCTCGATCGGGGCGGCAAGGTCGTGCGTGGAAAGGAGCAGACCGTCACCGACGGCCCGTACGTCGAGGCCAAGGACCTGGTCGCCGGCTTCATCGTCGTCGAAGCGCGAGACCTGGCCGAGGCCGCCGCGCTGGCGGCGGCCTGCCCGATGCTCGAGGGCGGCGGCTCCGTGGAAGTCCGTCCGATCATGAAGCTGACGTTCTGATCGCGTGGAGCTGACCGAACATCTCTTCCGGCGTGAGTCGGGGCGCCTGGTCGCAGCGCTGACCAGGATCTTCGGCGTTCACAACCTCGCGCTGGCGGAAGACGTCGTGCAGGACGCCTTCTGTCGCGCGCTCGAAGTCTGGAAGGTACGCGGCCTTCCCGACAACCCGTCGGCCTGGCTGATGACGACGGCGAAGAACCGCGCGCTGGATGTGATTCGCCGCGATCGCACCGCGCGGATCTTCGCTCCGGAAATGGGCCGGCTGCTCGAGAGCGAGTGGACCACCAGTGCGCTCGTCGAAGAAGCGTTCGCCCCGCACACGATCCGCGACGAGCAGCTGCGGATGATGTTCTCCTGCTGCCACCCGCGCCTGCCCGAGGACGTCCAGGTCGCGCTCGTCCTGAACATCCTCTGCGGTTTCGGCGCACAGGAGATCGCCGCGGCCTTCCTGACCAGCCGGGCGGCGATGGAAAAGCGGATCTCACGCGGCAAGAAAACGCTGGCCGGCGCCCGGCGCCTGTTCGATCTGGCCGACCTCGACTTCACCCGCCGCCTCTCGGCGGTGAGGCGGGCGTTGTACCTGCTGTTCAACGAGGGCTATCACGGCGCGTCGGCGGAGGCATCGGTCCGCGTCGATCTGTGCAACGAAGCTATCCGGCTGATCTCGCTGCTGTCGGAGCATACGCCTGCCGCCACGCCGGAGACGCACGCGCTGGCCGCGCTGATCTGCCTGCATGCGGCGCGGCTTCCCGCCCGGCTCGACTCGGCCGGGAACCTGAGCCCGCTGGCCGACCAGGATCGATCGCTGTGGGACATGGGCCTCGCGGCTCAGGGGCTCGACCATCTCGAACGCTCGGCCACCGGCCACGAGATGACGGCGTACCACGTCGAGGGGGCGATTGCCGCCGCGCACATCACCGCACTCAGCGTTGATGCCACCGATTGGGAGTTGATCGTGTCGCTCTACGACCGGCTGATGACGATTGCCCCCTCGCCGGTCGTGTCCCTCAACCGCGCCATCGCCGTCGCTCAGCTCAATGGGCCTGAGCAGGGCCTCCGCGAGATCGCCGCAATCGCCGGTCGCGGTCGGCTCGACCGCTATCCCTTCCTGCCGGCGGCCATGGGTGAGCTCGAGCTGCGGCGCGGCAATCGCGGCGCGGCGCGCGACCACTTCCGGGCCGCGCTGGCACTCGCGCGCAACCCGGTTGAGCGACGATTTCTCGAGAAGCGGGCGCTGATCTGCGACGGACCGGCGACGGCGTAGCAATATCCCGACAGGCATCATCACGCTACCCGTAGAATTGATTTCATGCCCGGCCACGAGTGCTACCACTGCAAACAATGGGTGGACGAGGGGGAATCCCACGACTGCTGGACGACGACCGAGGCCGCGTTGACACGCGATCTCACGGACGATCTGCTCGACGCCTGGGAGCGGCTCCGCGAGACCGCCGCCTCCTTCGGCGATCAGCGCATCTACGCGTCGCACAAGTCGATCATGTTCTCGCGCAAGTCCTGCTATTTCTTCGTGCGACCAAAGAAGCAGTTTCTCGAGGTGTCGGTGTTTCTCGGCCGCCCCCTGAAGGCGCCTCAAGTGCGACGGGCGATCCCGTCCTCGAAATCGAAGATGGTCAACGTCCTGCACATCCGCCACCGGGACGAAGTCGAGGCGCCGGTGACCGACTGGCTGCGCGAGGCCTACGAGCAGTCTGAGACGCTGGCCGCACGAGCCGTCGCCGGCCGTTCACCTGCGAAGCGGCACCAGAAATCCTCGAAGAAGCTGGCCAAGAAACCGGCGAAGGCTCGCCGGATGACCGTGGCCAAGAAGACGAGGAAGCAACGATAGCCATTTGACCCGACCGGACGGTTACGTGCCGTCGCGCGCACGTTGCAGCGCCGGCAGGTCGAGCTTGTCCATCTGGAGCATCGCGTTCATCACGCGACCCGCTTTCGCCGGATCGGGGTCGGTCAGCAAGGCCGAGAGCGTGCTGCCTTTTGTGTGTAAGTCGGAGCTGGCGCGCATGGTTCTCGACGGCGTGCCGAAATATTTGTCCGTCGAGGCCTGCCTCAACCGTCGATCGGCTGACACTTTGCTGGCGATCTCCAGCTTGATGCGATCGCCGACCACAAGCCTATGAGCCAATTCATCTATCTGTTTCGAGCGACACCTGCCAGCCAGCAAGAGGCCCTCGGTACGCCCGATCGGGCGCGGCGAAGCATGGAAACCTGGCTGGCCTGGATTCGCATGCTCGAGGCGAAAGGTCACCTCAAGCATCCCGGTCAGCCGCTCGACCCGGCCGGCAAGGTCGTTCGCAAACAGTCCGTAACCGATGGACCGTACGTGGAAGCCAAAGATCTGGTGCTCGGCTTCATCGTCGTCGAAGCCAGCAACCTGGAGGAAGCGGTCGAGGTGTCGCGCGACTGCCCTATCGTGCTGGGTGGCGGGTCGGTCGAGGTTCGACCGGTCATCACACTCGTGCCGTAAAAGGTGTCCGGGGCCGAGACGGTCGAACGTCGTACGGTGGAGAGCCTCCGCTGGCTGGATCGCTCCAGCCTGACGTGGGGACGAGGAGATGACCGATGAATGACAGCACGAGAAAGATTGTGGCGTTCGATCGCGTGTCAGCCGACGGATATTTCTCTGCCGAGGACGGCGGCCTGAACTGGGCAATGCCGGATCCGGAGCTCGACAAAGCCGCGGTGGATCGGACGCCCGGCGGCAACACCATTCTCTTCGGGCGGCGAACCTACGACATGTTCGAGAAGTTCTGGCCGCACGCGCTCGACGACTCGCCGACCTCGCCCGATCCGCACGCAGCAGGACGCCGCACTCCCGAGATGCGCGCAATGGCCGTGTGGATCAACGACGCGCAGAAGCTGGTGTTCTCGAAAACGCGCCGGGACGTCACCTGGAAGAATTCAAAGCTTCTTCACGAGCTCGACGTCCAGAACATCGAAGCGTTGAAGCGGCAGCCCGGCAAGGACATGATGATTTTCGGCAGCGGCTCGGTCGTGTCGCAGCTGACCGAGCGCGGCCTGATCGACGAGTACGACTATGTCGTCAGTCCCGTGCTGCTCGGCAAGGGGCGCTCGCTCATCGACGGCGTCACCAAGAGCGTGTCGCTGGAGCTCCTGGAGGTCAAACAGACCAAGGCCGGCAACGTGCTGCTGCGATACGCCCCCCGACACTAGCGGTTGATCACCGCGACGCAGGGCACCGCGACAGATCCCACGATCGACCCTGATGGGCGACCAGGTCGAGCCGCGCCGCAAGTTCATCGAGGACCACGCGCTCGACGTCAAGAATCTGGACACCTAGAAGAACGGTGCTAAAGGTGCTGACGGTGCTAAGGGTGCTAACGGTGCGGTGCTAAAGGTGCGAACGGTGCTAAGAGTGCTGGGGTGCTGGGGTGCTGGGGTGCTGGCAACGTTTTAGCACCTTGCACGCTTGGCACCTTGCACGCTTGGCACCTTGCACCTTAGCACCGCTTAGCACCTTGCACCCTTAGCACCCCTTAGCACCCTTAGCACCGCACCCTTAGCACCCCTTAGCACCCCCTAGCACCCTTAGCACCTCACGATCGCTATGACTGACATCGCCGCCACCAAAATCGGGACGGCGCCGTTCGCAGCCGGACGGCGCCCTCGTCCCCACCATCGCCGACCGTCAGCAAATCCCGCTACCACCCGGTGGCACGCATTTGGCGTTCCGGCCGGACTGCCTCGGTGAGGCGCGCTCGAGCGCCTCACCGATATCCGTGGCCCTCGTCACGGAGTTCGTCCCGATCCGAGATGATGCGTTATGTCTGACTTCAGAACCGCCTGCCGCGCGTTGTGGAAGACACCGGGGTTTTCGCTCGTCGCCATCCTGACGATTGCGATCGGCATCGGCGCCAACAGCGCGCTGTTCTCGGTCTACGACCTGCTGGTGCTCAATCCGGTCACCATTCCACAGCCTTCATCGCTCGTGGCGCTGTGGACCAACAATCCGAAGCTGGCGTTCAATGCGCCGGCGCTCTCCTGGCCGCGCTACCAGGAGATTCGCGCCCACGCGCGCTCGTTCTCTTCGGTGGGACTCTCGGCCTTCGACAACTTCACGTTGACCGGCAACGGCGACCCGGAACAGCTCACCGGGCTCCGCGTCAGCTCCACGTTTCTGCCGACGCTCGGAATCCTGCCGGCTGCCGGCCGTAATTTCGCCGCCGCGGAGGATCTGCCCAACGGCCCTGCGGTCTGCATCCTGAGTCACGAGCTCTGGATGACCAGATTCGGCGGCCGGTCGACCATCGTCGGCGAGACCATCATGTTGAACAGCCAGCCCTGGCAGGTGGTGGGTGTCATGCCGGCGCGCTTGACGGCGCCGTTCAGCCAGGTGCAGGTGTTTGCGCCGCGGGTGTTCCAGGTCAACGGCCTCACGCCGGTACAGATCGACAACGGCGCGGGCTACGCGCAGCCCATCGCGCGCCTGGCCTCCGGTGTGTCGCTGCAGGCGGCGACCGCCGACCTGAGCGCGATCGATCGCAGCTACCACGAACGCTTCGCCGGCCGCCTCGACGCCGAGAACAACACCGAGCCGCGACTGTTCGTCGAGGCACTCGTTGGCAACCTGGAGCCGACGTTCTACACGCTGCTGGGCGCGGTTGGCTTCGTCCTGCTGATCGCCTGCGCCAACGTAGCCTCGCTCTTTCTGAGCCGCTTGAGCGCACGGCAGAAGGAGATCGCGGTACGGCTGGCGATCGGTGCCTCGCGTGCGCATCTCATTCGTCAATTCCTGGTCGAGAGCCTCGTGTTCTCTGTGGCCGCGGGCGCGCTCGGTCTTCTGTTCGCGCAGTGGTCGTTGACGGGCGTGCAGACGATCGTCGGGTCGCAACTGCCACCGAATACCCTGCTCTCGCTGAACTGGCGCGTCTTCGAATTTACCGCGGCGGTCACGCTGATCAGCGCGCTGCTCGTCGGGTTGCTGCCGTCGCTGCATGCCTCGCGCGCGCATCTCGTGGAGGCCTTGAAAGACAGCGCGCGCGGATCCTCGAGCGCCGGTGGCGCGCGGTTCCGATCGATGCTGATCGTCGGCGAGGTGGCGCTGTCGGTCGTGCTGCTGGTCGGCTCGAGCCTGCTGCTGATCGGTTTTCTGCGCCTTCAGCACACTGCTCCGGGGTTCGATCCGCAGGGGACGGCGTCGGCGTTCGTGGGAGTCCCCACCAGCCGCTACACGACGCCGCGTCAACAGGCTCGATTCTTCACCGACGTCGTCGAGCGTCTTCGCGACCACCCGCAGGTCGTCGCCGCCGCGGCCGGCCTTGGCCTGCCGGTCTCGGGCTTCAATCCGCGGTCGCCGTACAGCGTCGGCGGCAGGATCATTCTCCCGCTCCCGCAGCGGCCGCTGGCGAACCTGGCGATTGTGAGCGAGGACTACTTCAAGGTCATGCGCATCCCGCTCGTCGCCGGCCGATCGTTTACCGCCGACGATAGAGATGGCGGGCCAGGCGCGTGCATCGTCAACGAATCGCTGGCCAGGCGACTGTTTCCGACGGAGTCGGCGCTCGGCAAAGTGATCCTGCGCGGCCGCAACGCCGAGATCAGCGCCCAGATCGTCGGCGTGATCCGCGACGTCAAAACGAACGGCGTCAACGTTCAGGCGCCTGACGAGCTCTACTATCCGATCCGTCAGCTGCCACAGCCGGGAATGTTCTTCGTCGCCCGCACGACTGGAGATCCCTCCGCTCTCGAAGCGGTCATCCGCTCGACCGTCGCGGGTATCGACAGGAATCAGCCGATCTCCCTCTTCACCACGCTGGACGCCAGCCTCGCCACCAGCCTCGGCACCCAGCGCATCGTCGCGTCGATGACGGTGATCTTCGCCGGCCTCGCGCTGCTGCTGTCGGCGGGTGGCCTGTACGCCGTCCTCGCGCATGCGGTGTCGCGCCGAACGTCGGAGATCGGCATCCGCATGGCCCTCGGCGCGAAACCCCGACAGGTCGTCGGACTGGTCATGCGCAACGGCTTCGGCCTGGTCGGGATTGGGCTTGCCGTCGGGATCGCGGCGGCCGCCGCCGCCGCGCACCTGATCAGGACGCTGCTCTTCGAAGTACGCCCGCTCGACCCGCTCGTCTACGTCGCCGTTTCGGCGCTGTTTCTTGTGGTTGCGGCACTCGCCTGCCTCATTCCGTCGGCGCGGGCGGCCCGAATCGACCCGCTTCGAGCCCTTCGCGCCGACTGAATGGATCGCGGCGCAGCGTTAGCTCTCCTGAGTCCAAACTGAGCCACGGCCTCTCGCAGTCGCACCTTGCCAATTGCTGCCGAACGATCTAGCGTCGAGAGATGTCATCCTCCACACAGTTTCATCCTCGCAAGCTCGGCTCGGCCGGACCCACGGTGTTTCCGTTGGCGTTGGGCTGCATGGCCATGTCGGGCATGTATGGCACGAGCGACGAAAATGAGAGCATCGCGACGATTCACGCCGCGCTCGACGCCGGCGTCACGCTGCTCGACACCGGTGACTACTATGGGGCCGGTCACAACGAGCTGCTGATCGGTCGGGCGCTGCGCGATCGCCGCGACAAGGCGCTGGTGTCGGTGAAGTTCGGTGCCTTGCGCGGACGAGATGGAAGCTGGCTCGGCATGGACGCGCGCCCGGTTGCCGTCAAGAACTTCCTGGCGTACACGCTGACGCGGCTGGGTCTCGACCACGTCGACATCTACCGCCCGGGACGCCTGGATCCAGCGGTACCGATCGAAGAAACGATCGGCGCGATCGGCGAGCTGGTGAAGGCCGGGCTCGTGCGGGCCATCGGGCTCTCCGAAGTGGGCGCAGACACCATTCAGCGGGCGCACGCGACACACCCGATCAGCGATCTCCAGATCGAATACTCCATCGTGAGTCGCGGGCCCGAAGCTTCGATCTTTCCGCTGCTGGCGAGGCTCGACATCGGCGTTACCGCGTACGGCGTGCTGTCGCGCGGCCTGCTCAGCGGATCGAAGCCGAAGGCTGGGGGCGACTTTCGCGCGTTCCTTCCGCGTTTCTCAGGAGAGAACCGCGAGCGCAATCAGCGCCTGGTCGACGCGTTGCAGAAGCTGGCCGCCGAGAGGAACGTCACCACGTCCCAACTCGCAGTCGCCTGGGTGCTTTCGAAGGGACCGCGAATCGTGCCGCTCATCGGCGCGCGCACGCGAGCGCAACTCACCGAGTCGCTCGGAGCGCTCGACGTCGAGCTGAGCGCCGCCGATCTGGCGGGAATCGAGGAGGCGGTGCCGGCCACGGCGGTGGCTGGCAGCCGCTATGGCGAGGAGCAGATGCGCGTCCTCGACAGCGAGCGGTAGTCGGGGCTCCACCGACGGACGTCACTTCTCGAAGATCACGTCGTCCACGATCACCATGCCCTGCTTGTTGTTCTCACACTGGTCGCAGAACGCGGTCAGGTTGATCGACGTGAGGTGCTTGAAGACGTCCTTGGGATCCACGCGGACATTGACCCACGAGGGCTGCGTGAAGCCCTTGAGCGGGACCTGGTAGGTGTTGAGCCCGGGACGGACCCGGAAGGTCATCTGGGGGTACTGCGTCGACAGGTCCTTGCCACGCTCGCGTCCGCTGATCGCTTCGAGTCGGAGGATTTCGATGCCGGTGGCGTAGACCTGCAGCGACAACGTCTTGTATCCGCTCACATCATCGGCCGCCGGTATCCCGTCGGATCCATCGGGCAGACCATGGATCTCGACGGTGACGCCGGACCACTGGTTTGGCGCGAACAGCGCGTATTCGAACTTCATCGCGTGGTTGGGATCATCTTTCTTCACGTGCACCAGCTCGGGAGCCGGCGGCGTCGCGCCCTCGAGCCCCTTGAAGGTGCTCTTGTGCACGTCGCTCTCCTGATAGGCGTACAACTGGATGAGGCCGCCGCGCGTGCTGACCGGGCGGTTGTTCTCCGTTCGCTCGAAATCTGCGTAGATCAGATTTTTCGAATCCGCCGAGGGCGCCGCGGCCTGGCCCGCTGGCTGGCTCCGATGGCGGGCATAAAGAACAGGGGTTGCGACGACCTGCACGAGCGCACAGAAGAGCGCCGACGTCACGAGCACCTTCACGACCAAGCCTCCTTTTGCGGGCCGCGGAATACGCGGATTACGCAGATCCGTTCGTCGCCCGCGTGTTCCGCGGCCCGATGACCTGCTGACCGTTCCGCGTGTTCCGCGCAATCCGCGGCCCGATGACCTACTGATCGTTCCGCGTGTTCCGCGTGTTCCGCGGCCCGATGACCTACTGATCGTTCCGCGTGTTCCGCAGGTTCCGCGGCCCGATGACCTACTGATCGTTCCGCGTGTTCCGCGTGTTCCGCGGCCCGATGACCTGCTGATCGTTCCGCGTGTTCCGCGTGTTCCGCGGCCGCGCGTGATCCGCGGCCCGAATCCTAACACGGGCCGAACGGTGAGCACGCCGACAGCGGCCGGGAGTCAGGCGTTCGAGCGCCTCGGCGTCGGATCGCACACCTCGAGAATCGTGATCTCGGCGATGAGGGTGGCGCCTGGAGAAATCACCCCTTCAAGACCGCGGTCGCCGTACGCCAGGTGGGGCGCGATCTCGAGCCGGCGCGTGCCGCCGATGCGCATGCCGTCCACGCCATAGAACAAGCCGTTGATCACCGCGCTTCGAGCGACTCGGATCCGGGTCAACAGGGTTGCACCATCGTCTTCGAGGCGATCACCGGCCTCGCCCGGCGGCTGCTGCCAGCGCACCGGCGCTCCATCCTTCGTCCATAGCCGGAGGCGGACGCGCACGTGCTGCTGCCGGCGCAGCAACTCTCCGGTGCCCGGCATGTCGGCAAGCAACATCAGACCTGCGCGAAGGCGCCGGGGAGCTGGCTGTCTCTTCGGATCCAGCATCGCGGCGATCCCCGCATGACCGGCACGCTCGGCCAGTTCCACGGGGGTTTCGTAGTCGTCGATGCGCGTACGAAGCGCCGGGTCGGCGCCTCCGTCGAGCAATATGCGGATTGCTGAAATGTTGCCCTCGGCGACGGCCATGTGCAGCGGTGTGTAGTCGTTAACGCCGCGCTGGTTCGGATCGGCACCGAACGAGAGCAGGAGCCGAAGGATGTCGTCGACGTCCGTTCGTCTGCCCGCGCCGGGCTCGGCGCGCGCGCAACTCAGTGCCGCGATGATCGGTGGAAACCCGTCATCAACAGGCTCGTTCGGGTTGGCACCGCTCTCGAGCAGCTGGCGCACGAACGCAAGTGGGCTGTGATAAACGGCATAGACGAGACACGACCCTATCCCCAGACCCAGATATCCGTTGGGCACGAGCGCCGGATCCTCGACCGCCGCGCGCAGGGCCTCGAGGTCGCCGCTCTTGAACGCACGGTCGATGCGCCGGAATCTCTCTGCGTCGATTACCATGACGACCTTGTGTCGGCTCCCCGCGATCGGGAATGATTCACTCTAACGTTTGCCCCCGCGGACAACCACGATGAATCGCGCGATCTTCGGTGCCTGGCTCTCCTGCTGGCCGGTGCGCTGGCCCGGTTGGATGCGCCGTCGTAGACCTTCTTCACGGCGTCCACCTGCGCGACCGCCGGAACCGGCGCGTCTCGGTTTCTTCAAGTATTTCGCCTTTCACGACCCGAAATGGGACTGGTGGACATTCGATTGGGGTCCCCTGTGCCCCTTCCCCACCGTGGCCCGGTACCGCGGATCGGCCGACATCAACGCCGCCAGCTTCACCTGCGGTGAACCGCCACAGAAAGACCGGCCGGCCCGGCGCTGACCTTTTTCACATGCTCGCGCTGCTCGGGCTCGTCACGGTCGTCGTGCTGCTCCTGCTGATCGTCAGCCGGACAATGTCACCTCTCGTCGCGCTCATCGTCGTTCCCACGAGCGCGGCGGTGATCGCGGGGTTCGGGATGCAGACCGGACCGTTCATTCTGGCCGGCCTTCAGCAGACGGCCTCGGTCGCCGTGATGTTCGTCTTCGCCATCCTGTACTTCGGGGTCATGACCGACGCCGGCCTGCTCGATCCGATCGTCGATCGCATTCTCCGCGCCGTCGGCACGCATCCCACGAGGATCGTCATGGGCTCGGCGTTGCTGGCGCTGCTCGTGCACCTCGATGGATCGGGGGCGGTGACTTTTCTCGTCACTGTGCCCGCGATGCTGCCGCTGTTCGAACGATTGCGGATGGACAGGCGGATCCTGGCGTGTGTGGTGTCGATGGCCGCCGGGGTGAATTTTCTGCCGTGGACCGGCCCGACCCTTCGTGCCGCGGCCGGGCTGCACATGAGCACGAGCGATCTGTTCAGGCCTCTGATACCTGTACAGATCTCAGGTTTGTTATTCGTCTTCATCGTGGCCTACATGTTCGGCCGTCGCGAGGAGCGGCGCCTGGGAGCGTCGAATTCCGCCGAGAGACCGGCGACGGTTCGACAGCTGGACCCTGACCAGCTCGCGCTGCGACGGCCCGGACGCTTCTGGATCAATCTGTTGCTGACGCTGGCGCTGATGACCATCATGGTGGGCGGCTTCGTCGATCCCGCGGTTGCGTTCATGCTCGGCACCGCGATCGCCCTGATCGTCAACTACCCGACGTCTGAGCTCCAGCGCGCACGCGTTGACGCTCATGCCAGGGCGGCCATCATGATGGCGGCGATCCTGTTCGCGGCCGGCGCGTTCACCGGCGTGATGAAGGGCTCCGGCATGCTGACAGCGATGGCGGGCTACGGCGGTGCATGCGATCCCGCCGGGGCTGGCGCCGCACCTGCCTTTCGCGCTGGGTCTCGTCTCGATGCCGCTGAGCCTGCTGTTCGATCCGGATTCGTTCTATCTTGGCGCGCTGCCCGTCATCGCGGAGGTAGGTAAGACGTTCGGCATCCCGCCGGTCCAGATCGGCCAGGCGGCCCTCCTCGGCCAGATGACGACCGGCTTTCCCGTCAGTCCCCTCACGCCGGCGACGTTTCTGGTCGTCGGGTTGACGGGGATCGAGCTCGGCGAGCATCAGCGTTTCACGGCACCGTGGCTGTTCCTCGCATCCGTCCTGATGACGATCGCGGCGGTGCTGTTCGGAGTCTTTGCGCTGTGAAGACGATTCGCATTGGCTGCGGCGCGGGGTTCTCGGGCGATCGGATCGAACCGGCCGTGGAGCTCGCCACCGGGGGCGATCTGGACTACCTCGTCTTCGAGTGTCTTGCCGAGCGAACGATCGCCCTGGCGCAACAGGCCAGAGCGGCCAACCCGAACGCCGGCTATGACCCCCTGCTCGAGGCGCGCATGGAGGCTGTGCTGCCTGCCTGCGCCGATCGAGGCGTCACCATCGTCACCAACATGGGCGCGGCACATCCCGCTGCTGCGGCGCGGCTGGTTCACGATGTCGCGAGGCGGCTGGGCCGGCGCGGCATCTCGATCGCGACCGTGTCGGGAGACGATGTGCTGGATCGGGTCCTGAGTGGAGCCTTCACGGTCGCGGAGACGGGAGCGCCGGTGGCGTCGCTCAAAGATCGGCTCGTCTCGGCCAATGCTTACATCGGTGCTGAGCCGATCGTCAGCGCTCTCGCCCAGGGCGCCAGTGTGGTGATTACCGGGCGCGCCGCCGATCCGTCGCTGTTCGTCGGCCCGTTGGCATTCGAGCTGGGCTGGTCTATGGACGATTGGCCCGAGCTCGGACGCGGCACGCTCGTCGGTCATCTCCTCGAATGCGCCGGACAGGTCACCGGAGGGTACTTCGCCGACCCGGGCGTCAAAGAGGTCGAGAATCTGAGCCATCTTGGCTTTCCCCTCGCCGAGGTACCCGAGAGCGGGCCGGTCGTCATCACCAAGGTGGATGGATCCGGAGGACGAGTCACAGCCGCGACCTGCAAGGAGCAACTGCTCTACGAGATTCACGACCCGGCCGGCTACATCACGCCGGACGTCGTCGCGGATTTCAGCCGGGTGCGGTTTGCCGAGATTGCGCCGGACCGTGTTGCCGCCGACGGCGCGACCGGCGGTCAACGGCCCGATCTCCTCAAGGTGTCGCTGGGCTATCGGGACGGCTACGTCGGCGAAGGGCAGATCTCCTATGCCGGCACCAATGCGGTGGCGCGCGCCAGGCTGGCGGGCCGCATCGTAGTCGATCGCCTGCGCGACGTTGGAATTTCTCAGAGCGATCTGCGCTGCGAGCTCATCGGGGTTGACGCGATACACGGCGGCCGCCTCTCCGATGTCCCAGCGGACAGCTACGAGACGCGGCTTCGGGTTGCCGCCCGCGTCGCGTCTCTCGAGGCCGCCCGACACATCGGCAACGAAGTCGAAGGGCTGTACACGAACGGGCCAGCCGGCGGTGCCGGCGCAGTCAAAACGGCGCGGGAGGCGCTGTCGATTGCGTCGACGTATGTGCCGCGCGATCTCGTCACCTGCTCTGTTCATCTCGAGGTCGTGTGACGAAACTGCGAACGATCGCGCACGCCCGTAGTGGAGACAAAGGGAGCATCGTCAATGTCTCGCTCATCGCGTTTCGCGAGACCGACTACCCGCGTCTGGTCCGGGAGGTCACGACCGCGCGGGTCAAGGAACGGTTTGGCGACTTGATCGCTGGCCGCGTCGATCGCTACGAGCTGCCGTCCCTCGCCGCCTTGAACTTCGTGCTGCACGGGGTCGTCGGTGGCGGTGTCACGCAAACGCTGGCGCTCGACGCCCACGGCAAGTCATTGAGCTCGGTGCTGCTGGACATGGAGATTCCAGATGAGGATTCGTAGCTCGGGTTGGATCGGTGCAGTGCTGGTTCTGGTCGCGGCGGTTGGGACCTCTCACGCCAGCGCGCAGGTGGTCCGCCTCGAAGTGACCTCGCGCGAACTGGCCGACGGCGGCAAGCCGGTTGGAGCGGCCGGCCGGACGAGATTCTTCATGGCCGTATTCATGGCGAGGTCGACCCGAATGATCCGCACAATCGGATCATCCAGGATCTCCAGCTCGCCCCTCGGAACGAACGGGGCAAGGTGGCCTACGTCGCCACGTTTGCGCTGGCAAAGCCGGTCGATCCGGCGAAAGCCTCCGGCATTCTGATCTATCAGGTCGTCAACCGGGGCAACGGGACGGTCGCGACCAGTGTCGATGGCGACATCTCACTCGTCAGCGGGTGGCAGGGGGACGTTGTTCCGACCGCGACGAACCAGACGATTTCGGTGCCGATCGCGCGAAACGCCGATGGGTCGTCGATCACCGGACCGGCGCTCGCGCGGTTCTACAACGTTGCTGCGGGAACCAATACGGTCACGATCCACCTCAGCTCGATGGGCGCCGGCCCGCCCGTCTATCCGCCGGCGTCACTCGATCGGCGGACCGCCAGCCTGACCTCGTACACGTCGGAAACGTACGCCGGTGTCAGGCAGGGCGCGACCCCGCTTCCAGCAGACGCCTGGGCGTTTGCCGATTGCGCAACCCGCCCTTTCCGGGAGTCCGGATCCGGCGAAGTTGTGTCTGCGGGATGGGTTTCAACCAACCAGGTTGTACGAGCTGGTCTACACCGCGAAAGATCCGCTCGTGCTTGGCGTGGGTCTGGCGGCAACGCGCGATATCAACGCGTTCTTTCGTTACGCTGCCAGGGATGACGCGGGAACCGAAAACCCGGTCGCAGGAATCGTCAAACATGCGATCAGCGTCGGCGACTCGCAGTCAGGAAACATGATCAAGACGTTCGTTCACCTGGGATTCAACGAGGACCTCACGGATCGAATCGTCTGGGAGGGCGTGTTCCCACGCATCGCCGGACGGCAGACGCCGATCAACCTGCGGTTTGCGCTGCCGGGCGGCGCCGCCGGGCTCTTCGAGCCGGGAAGCGAGCCGCCCGTCTGGTGGGGACGCTACGAAGACCCCGTGCGACACCGGCCCGCGGCGAGCTTGCTCGATCGCTGTCAGGTGAGCAAGACATGTCCGAAGGTGATCGAAGCATTCGGATCGACGGAGCTCTGGGCGCTGCGGATGTCCCCCGGCTTGATCGGCACGGACGCCAAGGCCGACATTCCGCTGCCGGACAACGTCCGGAGGTACTACTACCCGGGAACCACACACGGCGGAGGCCGTGGCGGATTCAGCGTCGAGGCGAGTCAGGCTGGACAATCAGTCTGCAGCCTGCCCGTCAATCCAAATCCGGAATCGGATACGACGCGGGCCTTGACGAGAGCGCTGATCGACTGGGTGAGCTCGGGCACCGCGCCACCTGAGAGCCGGTATCCGCGGCTCAGCGCCGGTGAGCTGTTGCCGGCGACGAAAGTGGAAGGCGCCTTTGCTGTTGTGCCCGGGCTGGTGCTCAAGACGTCACCGCTCAATCCCGTGCTCGACTACGATTTCGGTCCTGGTTTCATCGCCAGCGATCTGTCCGGCGTGATTGCCCTCGAGCCTCCGCGGGTCAAGCAGGTCCTCCCCACCTACGTTCCGATCGTCGACGCCGACGGCAACGAGACGGCCGGCGTGCGTTCGGTGCTGCATCAGGCGCCGCTCGGCACTTACCTCGGGTGGAATCTGACCGCCTCTGGATTTTTCGCCGGTCAAGGCTGCGGATTCAGCGGCGGCTACGTGCCGTTCGCCAGGACGCAGGCCGATCGACTTCGGACCCACGACAGCCGACCCTCGATCGAGGAACGTTACGGCACGCTGGAAGGCTACGTGTGCCTCGTCGAGCGCGCGTCGGCGCAGGCGGTCAGCGAACGGTTCCTCCTCAAGGAGGATGCGGATCGGTTGATCGGTCCAGGCAAAGTCCAGCGCCGTGCTGCCGACCGATGCCGAGAGCTCACCGCCGAATCGAGCCACGGCGCAGAAGATCTGCGGACGCCCGGTCCACTGAGGCTTATGGCGAGCGACGACCTTATCTCAGGAACGCGAAGGCCAACGGTGATCGCCTCCGGATCGAACCGGCGTGACGCGGACGGGTTGGCCGTGTCGAAGGCGTAGGCATTGCCGACGAACGGCCGGTTCCGCTCGTCCGTCAGGTGTTACATGGGCATGAAGAAACCGTCGGGCTGGCTGCTCCGGCAATGCACTGGTTCAGAATGCGTTCGATCTCGAGGTCCTTCTCGTTGTAACAATCAGGCGCGGCGAGCCGCTGCATATCTGGCTACGGCTGAGACGCATGTCGTCACTCCGCAGTGATCACGTTGCCGCGATCCTTTCGCCGGTCGGCTTGAGAAAGGACGGACCCCATGGCCGAAACCTACATCGAGGCGGCTTTCAACGGCCCTGACGGCTCGCAGGACGGGCATTTCTTCCTCGGAGATCACTTCGTCACCTACGACTGGGCCACCGATCGCGCACGAAACGGCGCGAGGACGGCGTCGGAATGGGGAATCCCGGCAATCTTCACTCCACCGCCCACCGCAACGACGGCCGCGGAGCCGGCCGGGCTTGACGCCGCAGTCAACGGTCGCGCCGGATTCAACGCGTTCGCCTACGCCTTCAAGGGAACGAGCTATGCGCGTCTTCGGCTGGCCCCGCGCGGACTCGACGGCACCGGTGCGCTCTCGGTCTGGGCGCTGCCGGGCGCGGCGTTCGCCGGCGGTGTCGACGCGGGATTCAACGGCCGGCTGTCGCGAGATGGGAAAGGCTATCTCTTCAGAGGGGGCGAGTACAACCGCTACGACTGGAACGCCGACCGGGCCGACACGACCGATCCGAGCGGCAACCGATATCCGCGGCCGATCAGCAACATGGTGGGGATGCCGGCGGAGTTTGCGAGCGGCATCAGCGCTGCGATCGACGGCGCCGGTCGCTTCACCGACGTCGGCTATCTGTTTCGCCAGGATCGATACCTGCGATTCCAGTGGGTCCCGGCGGGCGCCCGCGAGCCGCACGTGGATGGAGCGGTGCGGCCGATTCACAAGACATGGCCGGGACTGGTGGAGCTGCTCCTCGCGGGAA
The DNA here is from genome assembly GCA_963771415.1 of uncultured Acidobacteriota bacterium. Lineage (GTDB taxonomy): Bacteria > Acidobacteriota > Vicinamibacteria > Vicinamibacterales > 2-12-FULL-66-21 > CAWAZT01. The sequence goes on from CAVYTI010000004.1 coordinate 934,200, forward strand.
AGGCGAAAGCGAAAGCGCTCGTGTGGATCGCCGCGGCTCAAGCCGGCCTGGGCGCTGCGGCGTCAGGAAGTCCATCCCCACTGGTCACTGCAGCCCTCCAGACCCACTTCCACATCAGCCCTGCGCTGGCGCTTTCGGCGAGGACGGCCCTCATCGTGCAAATTCAGGCCACCTACGCCGCCGTCGTCCTCACGCTCGCCAGCAGCGCAACGAACTTCCGCTACCGAACCGACGTCGAAGCCACGACCATCGATAACACAGGTGCCTTCCCGGCCTACACGCTGTTTGGTGCCAGCATGAACTTCACGGAACACTTCGTGGAGCGACGACGGATGGCGCGCGCGGCGATCGTTCTGCACGAGGCGGTGCATTTCACCGACCTGCAAAGCCACAACAGGACGTCGACCGGGGCGCTGGCGATCGACATCCCGGAATGGTACGTGACCGACGCGCAGGCCGACGCGCTGCATCTGCCCCACCAGGGCAACCGGGCGGATCTCGCCGCGCGCTACGACACGATGCCGACCGCCGACGCGGTACACAACCCGTCGGCATACGCGGCCTTCGCGCAGCACGTGGCGATCGGCACCGACACACGCTTCGGCGATGCCAACCAGGGGCCGGAATAGTCGTTGGTCTTCAGTCCTTCAGGCCAGGGACCATGGACGAAGGACTGGAGACCAGCGATTAAACTGTCGGCGGCTTCGGCTTGCTGGCATAGACAACCGCCCGCTCGAGAGACACCGATGCGGTAGCGGACGGGGCGCGAACTCTCAGCCGGACGGTGTGTTTGCCGTCCGGCAGCCCGTATTGCCAGAACGGCGTGAATCGCCTGCGTGTGACGTTGGTCGGCAGCTCCACGGTCTCGACCAGCCGGTCGTCAATGTACACGTCGGTCGTGATGACCTGATCGGTTCCGTTCTCGCTCCGCGCACTGCCCTGCACGACGAAGCCAATCCCCTCGAAGCTGAACGTCGTCTCCTCGGTCAGCCGGCGGTGCAGCGGGATCTCGGCAACGGGAAAATGACCGTCGAAGTTCTGCTCGACCCGCACCGTTTCGACCGGCTGCAGCGCGAGGATGACGTGATCGTCGGCAACCTGGCCGCCGTTGCGCCGGATCTGATCGAGCGCGTGCTTGAAGGAGAGGCGATAGGCATCGTTCAGCGAGAGCCCGGCATACTCGAACGGAACAGGCTCGACGGCAGCGAGCCCCTGCTTCCAGAACGCCGGGATGCGCGCGTAGCCGATCATCGCGCCGAGAATGCCCGCTGCGGATGAAGGGTTGCAATCGGAGTCCTGACCGGCACGCGTCGCGATCGAGATGGTGCGTGTCATGTCGCCCTGCCCGTAGAGCAGACCGAGCACGACATAAGCGGCGTTCAAGCGCGCATCGATGTCGAAGGCTGAAAACACGCCGTCGGCACAGCCGACGTCTTCCGCCCATTTCTTCTGGATCTCGAACCAGGCGTGCTTCCAGTCGCCGGGATACTGCTGGTGCAGATCGATGACACTGCGGATCGTCTGGTAGAAGCGAGTGCTGGCTGGTATCGCTTTGAGGCCTTCCGTTACCACATAGTTCACGTCGTTCGAGGTAAAGGCGAGCGAGTACATCGTGGAGACATAGACACCACCGTACCACCCGTCACCCGAGTTCATGATGTGCCCGACGCGATCCGCCATCGTCGCGGCCGCCTTCGGCAGTCCCGGCGACATCAGCCCGATGAAATCGGATTCGATCTGGAAGTCGATGTCGTCGGCGTCCGGATTGTTCCGCCAGTTGCCCGATGCGGGTGGTTTCATACCGCGCAGGATGTTGTAGCGCGCCATCTGATTGGCGTGCCACAGCTGGTAGCCGGCGTGCGCGAACGCGTCGGCAAAACGCTCGGCCGGGGCGTCCAACCCCTCCTTCTCGACGACGTTCAGGAATGTGAGGTCGACGTAGATGTCGTCGTAAAGCCCGGGCGTCTTCTCGTACGACTCCTTGAGCAGCCCGTCGTACCAGGCGATGGGCGTGTAGTCCTCGATCATGGTGCCGCGATAGCGGAACTCGGTTGGCCCGCCGAACGTCACGCCGATCGTCTGCCCCGCCCAGCCGCCCTTGATTTTGTCGCGGAGCTCGTCGGCGGTCAGTCGGGTCGTGCGGGCCGGCTGAATCGTTGTCGTCCCGGCGGAGACGGGGAGGAACAGCGCCAGGACGATGGTCACGGTCAGGGGTCGCATCATTGCTACGCCTCGCGCGAATGGACGATCACTGTGTCGAAGCACGTTATCACGCGTGGTTCAGGCGCGGTCGTGCCGGACCGCAAGCCGGTGCCGGTAGGAATCCAGGATGACGGCGGCAACGATGACGCCGCCGGTCACGATACGCTTGGCGGGCTCGCTCGCGCCGACCTGGGCGAGGCCGCTCTGCAGCACCGCGATGATCAACACGCCAAGGAAGCTGCTGATCACGGACCCTCGGCCGCCCATCAGGCTGGTCCCGCCGATCACGACCGCCGCAATGGCCGAGAGCTCCAACCCGATCCCGGCGTTGGGGTCGGCCGACTCGAGGTAGGCCACGTGAAAGAAGCCGCCGAGACCGGCCAGCAGGCCCGAGATCACGAACACGACGACCAGAACGCGCCCGGGATCGATCCCCGATAGACGCGAAGCCTCCGGGTTGGCGCCTATGGCGAAGATGTAGCGGCCGAGCACGGTCTTCGACAGGAGGACCTGCCCGGCAACCACGATGACGGCGGCGCAGATGAACGCCGGCGACAATCCGATTCCCGTGACCGGCGTTCCAATGCTCCCGATGGCGGCACCCACGAAGACCGCGCGCGACTGGGTGACGAGGTAGGCGCCGCCGCGCGCGATTTCCAGCATCCCGAGCGTGACGATGAAGGACGGCACGCCCCACCGGACCGTGATCAGCCCATTGATGAGGCCGGCGAGCAGGCCGACAGCGAGGCAGAGCACGATTGCCACGGGTACAGGCAGGTGCCAGGTGACGAGCGCCTGCGCCAGCACGGTCGAGCACAGCGCCAGGACCGACCCCACGGAGAGATCGATGCCGCCGGCGATCAGCACCAGCGTCATGCCAACCGCGATCACCGTCAGCGACGGGATCTGGTTGGCCAGCGTGGTGAACGTGATGCGGCTGAAGAAGTGGTCGCTCAGGGCGCTGAACAAGACGAGGAGCGCGACCAGGACGGCCGCCAGGCCGAGGTGCTCGCTGTATCGCGGCACCTTCATCGGCGATCAGTGATCAGGTCCACTGGCGTCTGCAGGTCGTGTGGCTTGGTCTCGCCGTGGAGGATCTTCAAGGCGAACTCGATGCCATACACCGCCAGGCGGTCGGCATGCTGATCGGCCGTGGCCAGGATGCGCCCATCCTGAACGAGCTGATGCACCGCCGCTATGTTATCGAAGCCAACCACCAGGACCTGTCCCGCCTTGCCGGCCTGCCGCACGGCGGAGGCGGCACCCAGCGCCATGTTGTCGTTGCTGGCAAGAATGCCCTTCAGGTCGGGATGCTCCCGGATCATCGCGGCCGCGATTCCATTCGCTTCATCCTGTTCCCAGTGCGCGCTCTGGACGGCAACCACTTCCATGCCGGCATCGCGCATGGCGTCCTCGAACCCGAGTCGGCGCTGCTGGGCATTGAACGCGGTCGGAATGCCTTCGAGGATGGCGACCTTGTCGCCACGCTGCAGACGCGTCGCCAGGCTGGCACCCACCGCCTTCGCCCCCGCGCGATTGTCCGGGCCGACGAACGGGATCTCGATGGCGGCCTGCTGAAGCGTGGCCGCATCGAGCTTGTTGTCGATGTTGATGACCACGAGTCCCTGATGGACGGCCTTGCCGAGCACCGGGACCAGCGCTTTGGAGTCTGCCGGCGCGATCACGATGGCGTCGACGCCCTGCGCCATCATCTGCTCGACCAGGGCGACCTGCTGCGCGAGATCGCTTTCGTTGCGGATGCCATTGACGAGCAAGGTGTAGCCCCGGGCGTTCGCCGCCTGATGCGCCTTCGCGCCTTCGGCCATGGTGACGAAGAACTCGTTCGCCAGTGACTTCATGACCAGCGCAACGCGCGGCGGGTCGTTTGCGGCGCGGCGGCCAGCGCTCCTGGAGTCAGGCGGCGGACCGCAGGCCGCGAGCATCACCAGCACGACGACCATCGGCCATCTCAGTCGTGAGGAACAAAGCATCGTGAGCGCGCTCCGTTGTAGATAGGATGAGACATCGGCCCGCTACCGGTGCGACCGCGAGGCCTCGCGGTCGCGGAGAAAGCCGTCGATCTCGTGGCGCCGCGGTGCCGACGCTTGTGCTCCGATCCTGGTCACCGACAGCGCCGCCGCGGCACAGGCGAACCGCAGCGCGTCGCGGGTCGATTGTCCTTCGACGAGGGCGACCGCGATCGACCCGCTGAACACGTCACCCGCGGCCGTCGTGTCGACCGCCTCAACGGCAAACCCCGGCAGGAGCTCCGCCGATCCGCCGGTCGAGGCAAAAACGCCCCGGGCCCCGAGCGTGATCAACACATCCGTCACACCTCGCTGGTGCAGCACGGCCGCGGCGCGGGTCAACGCCTCCTCGTCCACGGGACTGATGCCGGTCAGTTGCTCGAGCTCATGTTCGTTCGGCGTGAGCACGGTGACGCTGGCGAACACTGAGTCGGGGAGCTCACGAGCGGGCGCCGGATTGAGGATGACCCGCGTCCGGCACCGATGCGCCAGATGCGCGGCCGCCTCCACCGTGGCGAGGGGAATTTCGAGCTGCAGCAGGACGAGATCGGACGGCTCGAGGATGCTGGCCAGGGGTTCGACGTCCTCCGGGCGGAGCTCGCCATTGGCCCCGGGCGCCACCGCGATGCTGTTCTCTCCCCGATCGTCAACGACGATCAGCGCCACGCCCGACGGGGCGCCGGCGACACGGCGAATCAGGCCCACGTCGATCCCTTCGCGGGTGAGATTCGCGATCGCGCGATCGCCGAAGTCGTCGGTGCCCAACGCGGTGACGAGGATGACGGCCGCGCCGGCGCGGGCGGCGGCAACCGCCTGGTTCGCGCCCTTACCGCCCGCTGTGATCCGGAACTGCTGCCCTAACGCGGTTTCTCCCGGTGCTGGAATGCGCGGCACCCTGACCGAGAGGTCGGTGTTGGTGCTGCCGACGACCACAACTTTGCCCACGATGTTGGAGTGCGAGGCGCTACGTGCGGTTGAATGGGCCCGCGCGGTCGCCGGTCCGCGGCCGAGCAGCCAGTGCAAACGCCGGGGCCCCGATCAGCGCGAGACGTCTCATGGGATGGCGATGTTACGCCGGCGACAGGATTCCATCAACTTCTGTTCCGACCTGGTGACTTGCGAATTCCGGCGCTTCACAGGCCGCGGAATACGCGGAATACGCGGAACGGTCTTGATCAGGGGCCGCGGAATACGCGGAATGCGCGGACGCGGTCCCGATCAGGGGCCGCGGAACACGCGGAATACGCGGAATGGTCCCGATCAGGGGCCGCGGATCACGCGGAATACGCGGAATGGTCCCGATCAGGGGCCGCGGAATACGCGGAATACGCGGAATGGTCCCGATCAGGGGCCGCGGATCACGCGGAATGCGCGGCGCGGTCCCGATCAGGGGCCGCGGAATACGCGGAATGCGCGGAGCGGTCCCTGGTCAGGGCCCCGCCGGCGCGGTGACGTCGGCGGCGACCCGCCACTGCCCGTCGGGCTGACGCGACCAGACGCGCAGATACGCGCCGTCCTCCGCCGGCGGTTCCGTCATGTCGTGGCGTCCGCAGGTGTAGCCCAGATCGCCCGACGCGGCGGCTCGGCCGGTGGAGGTCCTTGCCGTCATCGACACGGGATGACTGGCGAACCAGCGCGCAATCTCGTCGGGCCCGACCGACACCGGCTGACTGGTGCCGACGCGATGAAGCGCGGATGGGGGACGGTGCGCAATACCCAGTCACGGCCTGCCTGGCTGGTCTGCAGCGCCGCGTTGAGTTGACCGTCTGCGTCGAGGAGGCTCGAGGTAGACGAAGCGATCGGCTCGAGGGCAGGTGTTCTCCAACGACACGGGCCACACCTATTGAGTGTCGGTCCTCCACGACTGCGGACCTGAGACAGAGGACGGTGGACGAAGGACCAGTGACGAAGGACGAGACTGAGG
>CAVYTI010000005.1:0-8732 GCA_963771415.1 uncultured Acidobacteriota bacterium
GCGCCGAGCTGGAGAAACTGCAGAAACGATTCCGCTGACGGGATCTCCTGGCGTCATGACGCTCCCGGCGGCACCAGACTCGGATTCAGCTGCCGGGCGCGCTCGAACGCGTCGCGCGCCGCGCTGGCGTTCCCCAACTGCAGGAGCACCCGCCCCATCTGATAGTGCGCCGGCGCGTAGCCGTCGAACGCGTGCCTGTCCTGGCTAGGCTGTGGCGGTCGAGGCTTATCGACGTGCGGCTGTTATCCGTCATCCGCATTTATCATCTCGTCAAGGAACACGGAAGTAGAGGCTGCGTGCGCGGCCCGCGGAAACGCGATACCATCCCCAGCGGTTCAAGGCGAGCAAATTCGGCGTTCATGCTCACTACGGTCGCGCCACCAAGGGACACTTCGCATCCAGGGGGACCACACCGGCGAACTGGCCTTCCGCAACATCAAAGTGAAGGTTCTCACGTAGAACGGATTCGATCGGGAGAACGATCATGCAAACGGTCTCTCGCGCCGACCGCGTTGCGGCTCGACGCGTGGCGGCAGCCGTTGCCGGCACGGCATTCGTCGTCGCCGGCCTCGGCGCACAGGCGCCGAAGCTTGGCTACGACGACACCCCGATGCAGCCAAACGGCAAGTGGCACATCCATGACGGCGCAAGGCCGCAGCCACGCGTCGTAACGCCCGGTGCCCTGAGTGGGCCCGTGCCGGCGCCATCCGACGCGACGGTGCTGATCGGCACCGGCAGCGACCTGAGCGCCTGGCAGACGGTGACGGGGGAGGCAGCCACCTGGTCGATGAAAGACGGCATCGTCGAAACCGGCAAGGGTGTGATGCGCACGAAGCAGGAGTTCACCGATTTTCAACTGCACGTCGAGTTCGCGACGCCCGACACCGTGAAGGGAGACGGGCAGGGCCGCGGCAACAGCGGTGTGATTCTGCTCGGCGCCTTCGAGATTCAGGTCCTCGACAGCTATCAGAATCCGACCTATCCAGATGGCCAGGCGGCGGCGATGTACGGACAGTACCCGCCGCTGGTGAACGCCTCTCGACCGCCAGGCGCGTGGCAGACCTACGACATCGCCTTCGGCGCACCCAAGTTCACGAGCGACGGCAAGCTGCAGACGCCAGCGATTGTCACGGTCTTCCACAACGGCGTGCTGGTGCATCACGCGACCCCGTTCTGGGGACCAACCGCGCACAAGGCCATCAATCCCTACACCGCCGCGAACGCGAAGGGGCCGATCGTGCTCCAGGATCACGGCAACCCGATCCGCTACCGGAACGTGTGGGTCAGGACGGAGTCGATGGTCGACTGAAAGCGCGAACGTCGAGGATCGGGGGTGACGGGCTGAAGCGGAAACGCGAAACCTACCAGCCGAGAACTCGAGAAGATAAATCCGATACTGACCCGATCAAATGCGTGTGAGGTTCCTGCACGAGCCTCTCACGCTGGTGTGCTCCGGACAGCACTCCCACGTTCCAGCGGACCCTCGCGTTGTAGCCCGCCTGCAGATCCAGCACGGTGTCTCCCACGTTCACGACGCATTGGGGGTCTGCGATACCGGTTCGTTCCATCGCGCGTACGATGAGATCGGGCGCCGGACGTCCTCGCGCCACCTCGTCCCCACAAACAATCGCATCCACGACCGACTCGTCCCAGCGCAAGGCGCCGACGAGCAGCCCGGTGATGTCGCGATCGAAGCCGGTATTGAGCGCGACCCGTGCCCCGCGGCCGCGCAGGACCTGGAAGGTGTCTTCCGCGCCGTCGATCGACTCGACACCCTCGGAACGATACAGCTCGGCCAGACGGCCACAGAATGATTCGTAGGCCGCTCGCGCGAGACCATCGCGATCGGGCCGATCGGGGATGAAGTGCTTGATTGCCTCACGCTTCGAGGCGCCTCGAACCCCCTCGACCTGTGCCGGTGTGACCGTTACTCCCACGTCCGCCAGACCGGCGGCAAAGGCCCGGGGGACCTGTCCACAATCCTTGACGGTTGTCCCCGCCAGGTCGAATATGACGAGCTGAATCTCATGCATCGCGGGCGTTGTGGGCCTCTTCCCAACCGCAGACGCGGCTGAGACACCTGAGCCAGACGCTATCACAGCGGTCGAGCGCGCTAGAATCCAGCGATGGAGTGGTCCGTCCGCAGGCTGATCGTCGTCAGCGTGACGCTGACGCGATTGTTTGCGCCGACGGCTGCCTCGGCTGGCCAGGCCGCCGGCGGCCTGGCGCGCGCCGAGCGACTCATCTCGGCCAATCAGCTCGACGAGGCGCGTCAGGTGTTGGACGATGTGCTGAGGCGGGATCCGAATTCGGCGACGGCGCAGTACGTCCTGGGTACCCTGCTCGAGAAGCGGCAGGACCTGCACGGCGCCGAGACGGCGTATCGAGCTGCGCTGACACGCGACGCCAGGTTGGCGAAAGCGCACGATCGCCTTGGATTCGTCCTCGGTCTCCAGGGATCGACCGCCGGCGCGATCGAGGAATTTCAGCGGGCGGTTGCCGTCGATCCCAAACTGGCCGACGCGCAATACCACCTCGGCGCCACCCTCTGGTGGACCAAACAGGTCGAAGCGGCGCGCCTGCCCCTCGAGCGCGCCATTGCCCTGCGTCCGTCTCACGCCGAGGCTCATTACTATCTCGGGTTGGTCAAGCGTCAGCAGGGAGACCTGACCGGCGCGATCGAGTCCTTGCAAAGCGCGACCACGCTCGACCCGCGGCTGGCGGCCGCGCACCTGCAACTCGGCGTGGCGCTCCAGGAGCTCGGCGACATCGACGGAGCGATCAAGGAGCTCGAGCGCGCCGCGGCCATCGATCCATCACGAGCGGACGCCGGCAACAGCCTGGGCCTGGCGCTGATGCAGAAGGGAGACGCGCGCCGGGCGATCGAGACCCTCCGATCGGTCGTCGAACGGCATCCGGAGTTCGGCAGCGCGAGGCTGAATCTCGGGAACGCGTTGCTGCAGTCGGGGGACCTGGAGGGGGCGACCACCATTTACCAGGATCTGTCGCGTCGTGAGCCGGAGAACGCGGAAGCGCTCTACGACCTCGGCCTGGCGTTGAAACAGCAGGATCGTTTCGATGAAGCGGAAACCGCACTGACCGCGGCGCAACGGCTCGATCCGGCAATGCCGGAGGCGCCCTACACGCTGGGAGTCGTCTTGTGGCAGACCGGCAGGGCCGAACAGGCGATCGTCGCGTTTCGGGAGGCGCTCACTCGCCATGCCGAGTTCGCCGACGCCCACTACATGCTCGGTACGGTACTGAAACAGACCGGCGATGGGGATGGTGCCGTTCGCGAGTTCCGCGAAACGATTCGCCTCAACCCGCTCTCTGCCGAAGCCTACAACTCACTCGGACAATCGCTGTCCGCGGCCCATGACGGTCCGGGCGCCGCGGAGGCGTTTGCCAACGCCGCGCGACTGAGCAAGGTCAAGGCGGATTCCCAGGCGTCGGTCTTCGCGGTGAACGCCGGGCTCGAGCGTCTCCGGCAGAACCAGCTGTCCGACGCCATCGCCAGGTTTCGCGAGGCCATCGGCCTCGATCCGAAGAACGCGCAGGCGCACTATCAGCTTGGTCTCGCCTTGCGGCGGCGCGGCGATGTTGCGGAAGCGAAGGCCGAGTTCGCCAGCGCGCGCCGCCTGGCGCCGTATCTCGTGCCGCCAGACAACCAGTGATCGGTTGAGCTGCCGGCACCAGAGGCTGCAATCGGCGGTGCTAAGATTCGCCGATGCCGCGCGCTCCTCGCTGCCTCGTCGTGCTGCTGGCGATCGCGGCGTCGACGGTCGTGGGAGCCGGTCAGGGCAAGCCCCAGGATTCCCCCTCGCTCGGTTTTTCCTTCACCAACATCGCCAGGGCTGCGGGCCTCGACGCGAAGATCGTGTTCGGCGGCGCCGAGCGCAACAAGTATCTTCTCGAGACAACCGGCACCGGCGTCGCGCTGATCGACTACGACAACGACGGACGCCTCGACCTTTTCTTCGTGAACGGATCGACGCTCGAGAGCTCTGGAAAAGAGCCCGCGCCCACCAACCATCTGTATCGAAACAAGGGAGACGGCACTTTCGAGGACGTGACCGTCAGCGCGGGCCTCGCCGCCAGCGGGTGGGGCCAGGGTGCGTGCGTGGGTGACATCGACCACGACGGAAACGACGATCTCTTCGTGACCTACTTCGGACAGAATCGGCTGTATCGAAACCTCGGCAACGGACGATTCGCCGACGTCACCACCGCGGCCGGGCTGACGCAGCGCAGCGTGCGATGGAACACCGGCTGCGCCTTCCTCGACTACGATCGCGACGGCCGGCTCGATCTCCTCGTTGCCAACTACATCGATCTCGATCTGGCGACCGCGCCCACCCCTTCATCAGGGCTCTGTCGCTACAAGGGGCTTCAGGTTGCGTGCGGGCCGCCCGGCCTGACCGGCGGACGCAACATCCTCTACCACAACCGTGGGGACGGCACCTTCGAGGATGTCTCCGACGCATCAGGGATCACGCGTGCCAACGGCACCTACGGTCTCGGTGTGAGCACGCTCGACTTCGACAACGACGGCTGGACCGACGTCTACGTCGCCAACGATTCCAATCCCAGCGCGCTCTACCGCAACAATCACGACGGCACGTTCACCGACATCGGCGTGAAAGCCGGCTGCGCCTACAGTCAGGATGGAAAGCCGCAGGCCGGCATGGGCGTGGCGATCGGCGACTACGATCGCAACGGCACGATGGACATCTTCAAGACCAACTTTGCCGGGGACACGTCGACGCTCTATGCGAACTCCGGCGAGGGACTGTGCGAAGACCGGACGTTTGCCGGAGGCCTTGGGACCAACACCCGGTGGCTCGGATGGGGCACAGGGTTCGTCGATCTCGACAACGACGGATGGCTCGACCTGTTCCTGGCGAATGGGCACGTCTATCCCGAGGTCAGGCAGCTGAAGACCGAGGCAGGCTACGAGCAGCGAAAGGTCGTCTACAGGAATCTCGGGAACGGGCGTTTTGCCGATATCACCGAACGGTTGGGCGCGCCGGTCACCGTCGCGAAGGCCGCCAGAGGCGCCGCGTTTGGCGACATCGACAACGACGGTCAGGTCGATGTAGCGATCGCCAACGTCAACGACTTGCCGGATCTGTACAGGCTGAACGGCGACCGCAGCCATCACTGGATTACCCTCACGCTCGTTGGCGTGCGGTCGAACCGTAACGCGATTGGCGCGCGCGTGCGCGCGGTCACGGGCGAGGCGCAGCAGTGGCAGGAAGTGCGAGGCGGGGGCAGCTATCTGTCTCAGAATGATTTCCGCGTCCATTTCGGCCTCGGTGCTGCCACTCGTGTCGATCGCGTCGAGGTTCGCTGGCCCAGCGGACAGCTCGAGAGCTGGACCGACCTGACGGTCGATCAGTTCCACACGCTCAAAGAGGGAACGGGCCGTGCGGAGTAGCGGCCGGATTGTCTGTTTCGTCCTCCTGGCGTGGAGCGTCGGTGGAATGGCTCGTCCCGGCGCGCAGGCTCCGGCAACCCCAGGCGACACGACGACGATCCTGGCCGAGGCACGCCGGTTGATCGACGCCGGGCAACCGCGTGCCGCCGTCGAGAAGCTGAGCGCCGCGCCGGCCGACGACCCACGCGTCACCGCGCTGCTCGGGGTCGCCTACTATCACGCCAACGACGCCGGCCACGCGATCGAGATCCTGGAGCCGGTGCTCGCCAAACTCCCGCCGGATTCGGCCGAGCGCCGCGAAGCCGTGCAGGTCCTGGGCCTCGCGCACTACCTGGCCGGGCACATCGCCCAGGCGATTCCGTTCCTCGAAGCGACGCGGGCGGCCGTGCCCGACGACATCAAGCTGGCCTACGCCCTGGCCATGGCGTACGCGCAGACGCGTCAGCCGGCAAAGGCCCGCGAATCAATCGAGCGCACCTTCCACGTCGCACCGGATTCGGCGGCCTCGCACCTGCTCACCGCGCAACTGATGAACCGCCTCGAGCTCGAGGACCTCGCCGAGGCGGAGCTCCGCGAGACGCTGCGCCTCGATCCAAAGATTCCCGAGGCCCACTACCTGATGGGGCAAATCGCGATTTTCCGTTCGCGTCTCGACGAAGGCCTGGCGCTGATGCAGCAGGAACTGGCGATCAACCCCGCGCACGCCATGGCGCTCTATCGCATCGGTGACGTCTACGTGCGGCAGGCGAAGTGGACCGATGCCATCGCCGCGCTGCAGCAATCGATCTGGATGAACCCGTATTTCAGCGGACCCTACATCCTGCTCGGCAAGGCCTACAGCCGAACCGGACAGTCCGCGTCAGCGGAGGAAATGCTTCGTCGCGCGATCGAGTTCGATCCGAACAACAAGTCGGCGCACTATCTGCTCGCCCAGATCCTGCAGCAGGCCGGGAAAGCCGACGAGGCGCGTCGCGAGTTCGCCATCGCCGAACGGCTGCAGGGCGACGTCAAGTGATGCGGACCAGGGGCGTGCTGACCGGTGCCGCCTTCGCTCTCTTGTGCACCGCACCAACGCCCGCGCAGCGCGCACCCGAGCCGGCACGCTGGCCCGTGACATTCGTGGACGTCGCGGATCGTGCCGGCCTCACCGCGCCGTCGATCTACGGCGGCATCGATCGCAAGCGGTTCATCATCGAGACCAACGGCGCCGGGGTCGCGTTCATCGACTACGACAACGACGGCTGGCCCGATGCCCTGGTTCTGAACGGTGTACGGCTGCGGCAGGACACGCGCGAGACCGAGCCGTATTCTGCGGCGGACGCGCCCCGCTCGCACCTCTACCACAACAATCACAACGGCACGTTCACCGACGTCACCGCCCGTGCCGGGCTGCACGCGGTGGGATGGGCGTCATCCGTCTGTGCCGGTGACTACGACAATGACGGCTTCGTCGATCTGGCGGTCACCTACTACGGCGAGAACGTGCTGTACCACAATCGCGGCAACGGCACGTTCGAGGATGTGACCCGTGCCGCCGGGCTGCCGACCGGACAAACCCGGTGGGGATCGGGCTGTACCTTCATCGATTACGACCGGGACGGGCGTCTCGATCTGTTCATCGCCAACTACCTGCGTTTCGATCTGAAGGACGCGCCGGAGGTCGGCAAGGGACCCAACTGCCTGTGGAAGGGCGTACCGGTCAACTGCGGACCGCGCGGTCTGCCCACCGACACCAACCTGCTCTACCACAACGCCGGCAACGGACGGTTCGTCGACGTATCGGCCGCATCCGGGATCGGAAGCGTGACCGGTCGCTATTCCATGACCGCGGCGGCCGCCGACTTCGACGGCGATGGCTGGCCCGATATCTACGTCGCCTGCGATTCGACCGCGTCGATCCTCTATCGCAACAATCACGACGGCACCTTCACTGATACCGCCGTCGAACGGGGTGTCGCCTACAGCGAGAATGGCACGCAACAGGCGGGCATGGGCATCGCTGTCGGCGACTACAACGGTGACGGCCTGCTCGATCTCCTGAAAACGCATTTCGCCGACGATGTGCCGGCGCTGTACAGGGGGAGCGAGAAGGGCTTCTTCGAGGACGTTGCGGTGGCGACCGGCCTCGGCGTGCTGAATCGCTATGTCGAGTGGGGCATCGGCATGGCCGACTTCGACAACGACAGCCGCCCGGACGTGATGTACATGAGCGGCAACGTCTACCCGGAAGTCGAGGCCATCCTCAAGCAATATCCCCATCGCGGCCCCCGCGTCGTCTTTCGCAACGTCGACGGGGTCCGCTTCGAAGACGTGACCGCAGTCAGTGGTGACGGCGCCCTGACACCGCATTCGAGCCGCGGCGCGGCCTTCGGCGATTTCGACAACGACGGTGACGTCGACGTTCTCGTGTTCAACATGAACGAGGTTCCCTCACTGCTCCGCAACGAGTACGCGGGCGGGAACCACTGGCTGGAGTTGAGGCTCGAAGGCACGACATCGAACCGTGCCGCGGTTGGGGCGACGGTCCGGCTCACCGCAGCCGGACATCAGCAGGCGCAGGTCGTGCTCAGTCAATCCAGCTACTACTCGCACGATGACCTGCGACTTCATTTCGGCCTCGGCACCGCCGAGAAAGCAGAGACGATCGAGGTGGCGTGGCCGAACGGCAAGGTCGAGACGCTCCATGACGTCCAGGGCGGACGCGTCGTGCATATCCGGGAAGGCGCCGGATTAGTGTCCAGTCCTCGCTGAAAAGGACCACCTCGCGGGCGATCTCCTTCTTCAGCGAAGACGGGCCACTAGTGGAACCGTGATGTCCCGGCGCACGTAGACGTCAGGCCGGCCGTCGAACCGAATCGCGAGCCGTTGCAGCGGCCCGCTCGTCGCCAGCAGCGTGACGCCGTCGGCCGCTGTTGCGCGGCGCGGAGAGCGGAGGCGGATCTCGTAGGTACGTTCGCCCCGACCCTCGAGGAGCAGGTGCAGCGAACGGTCGTCCGCCGCCGCGCGCAGGATTCGCAGCCCTTCGTTCGCGGCGCCGGAGACCGGTACTGCCGGATCGCTCTCGACCTCCGTTCCCTCGGCGTAGAAAAAGACCGCTTCCACGACCGGCGCTGCGTCGACGGCAATCTGTAATCGCTGCACATCGCCGGTTCGCGTGACTTCTGGTCGAACCGGCGAGTGACTGACTTCGACCCGGCGCACGCGCGCATCCAGGGGAAGGGCAGGCGCCACGATCAGCCGGCCGGTGTCCCGATCGGCGGATGGGATCTTTGACTGGGTCACGCGGACGGTGAGC
>CAVYTI010000006.1:0-1087040 GCA_963771415.1 uncultured Acidobacteriota bacterium
TCAGCACGCTACCTCCCCCTGTAAGTCACTGGCTGCACACGATCGCGGCAGGGACTGCCCATTGCACGACCGCCACGCGTTTGCCCGGTCGCGCCCATGACCTTGAGGATCGTCTCCGACGTCCGCGAAGACGGGACCACGATTCGCCTTATCGGACGTATGCAGGCGGAACACGTCGAGCACGTGCGTGCGGAGAACGCCGCAGGTCGCGTTCCAGCCGCGCTGGACTTGGACGAAGTGACGCTGACCGACATCGATGCAGTTCGGTTTCTCGTCGCTGCCGAACGTGAAGGCATCGTCCTGCAGCACTGTGCGCCGTTTATTCGCGAGTGGATGAACAGAGAAGCGGAACGATACGTCGAAAAAGGAGGAATCCATGCAGACCAAGCCGAGCATCGTCTTCGTCCACGGAATGTGGGCAGATGGGTCATGCTTCAGCAAAGTGATCCCGCCGCTTCAGGCGGAGGGATATGAAGTGATGGCCGCCAGTACGGCCTCGACACCCTCAAAGGTGACGTGGCCACGGTCAAGCGTACGCTCGGGCGGGTCAGCAGTCCGGCCATCCTCGTCGGGCACTCCTACGGGGGGACGGTCATCACGGCGGCGGGAACAGACGACCGTGTTGCGGGGCTCGTCTACATCGCGGCGCTCGCACCCGATGAGACGAGACATCGCAGAGCCAGCAGGATCAGTTTCCCAAGACGGACGTCTTCTCGTACATCGAAGTCGCGGACGGTCGCATCTGGATGCGGCCGGACGGCATCGGCTGCTTCGCGGGAGACTTTCCGAACAAGAACAGAAGCTCGTCTGGGCGACCCAGTAGTGCCGGCAGCCGACCTCTTCGATCAGAAGGTTGAAGGGATTGCCTGGAAGTCGAAGCCGAGCTGGTACATCGTGGCCACCAAAGACCGCACGGTGAATCCCGAGCTGGAGCGGTTTGTCGCGAAGCGCATGGGCGCCGCCACGACCGAGCTGGACAGCAGCCACGTCCCGATGCTCTCCAACCCGAAACTCGTCCTCGATGTGATCCGAGGCCGCGCATGCTGTTCAGCATCCGCGGCCGCTCAGAGCGTGTAGCGAGCAGACTCACGAGATTCGCTGATATTTGCGGCGACTTGTCGCAAGCTGAACGCACGTGGGTGCTGCTCACCGAAGCGGCCGAAGGCGGCTGGGGCATCGCCGGCACTGCGTACGATCGCGAGGAATTTGCCGTCTGGCGGCCGCCGCCGCAAAGAAGTGAGGGTGTGGCGACAACATGCCGGGAATGCAGCCCAAACGGTGTTCCTGGGTCAACGTCGACGATACGCTGATGCGCGAGTATCACGATCGCGAATGGGGCGTGCCGACCCACGATGACCGGACCCATTTCGAATTCCTGATCCTCGAAGCCGCGCAGGCGGGACTCAGCTGGTCGATCGTGCTCAACAAACGCGAAGGGTACCGCCGTGCATTCAGCGAGTTCGATCCGGAGAAGGTCGCGCGATATTCCGCAGGCTCGGATGGACAAGCTGACCGCCGAGCCGGGATCATCCGAAACCGGCTGAAGATCGCCGCTGCCGTGAAGAATGCGCGAGCGTTTCTGGCCGTGCAGAAAGAATACGGAAGCTTCGACGCGTATTGCTGGCAATTCGTCGATGGCCGGCCGCGGCAGAATCGGTGGAAGTCTCTGCGTCAGATTCCCGCAACGACCGCCGAATCGGACGCATTCAGCCGCGATCTCAAGCGTCGCGGATTCAGCTTCGTTGGATCGACGGTCATCTACGCACATATGCAAGCGGTCGGCATGGTCAACGATCATTTAATCGACTGTTATCGATATCGAGACGTGCGCCGGCTCGGGACGCCGACATAGATATGAGTACCGTGAGCAAGGACATCGTTCAAGAGCGGCAGCCGTTCGACGTCGCATGGCGGACCATCGACGGACTCAAGATCCGTTTCGCGACGGCCGGGAAGGGCGAGGAGAAGCTCGTGCTCTTCAGTCCGTGGCCGGAGAGCATCTTTGCGTTCGCTCCCGTATGGAGCGGGCTGACGAAGCAATTCGAGGTGTTCGCGTTCGACCTTCCCGGCTTCGGGCGGTCGGAGGCCCGCGACGACCTGTTCGCGCCGCAGACGATGGGCGACTTCATCGCGAAGGCGCTTGATGCATTTGGGCTGAGGTCGGTCCACGCCGTTGGACTCGACGTTGGATCGCCGTCGGTCCTCTTTGCCGCACTCGCGCGCCCTGAACTCTTTCGTAGCCTCATCGTGGGCGCCGGCGCGTCGACGTATCCACTGGTCGCAGAGGGCACCCTCAAGTCGATGATCGAGGCGGAGGCATTACCGCAGCTGAACGCCGTCGATGT
This sequence comes from uncultured Acidobacteriota bacterium, assembly GCA_963771415.1. Classification (GTDB taxonomy): domain Bacteria; phylum Acidobacteriota; class Vicinamibacteria; order Vicinamibacterales; family 2-12-FULL-66-21; genus CAWAZT01. The sequence goes on from CAVYTI010000006.1 coordinate 2,346, forward strand.
CGTCGGCGGGTTCCTGCGGTCTATTCGCGGCTACTCGGTGCCACGCTTCGTCCGCGACGACTATCTCGCGTCCTACGAGGGCGATCGGTTGACGCGGTCGGCGGCGCTCGTTCGCGCATACCCGAAAGACCTGGCTGCACTCGCACCGCATCTGGCGTCGATCGAGGTCCCCGTCGCGATCGTCGTCGGTCGGAACGACCCGTACGGCCTCGCTCGTGACGCGGCGCTTCTGCGCGAACGACTGCCGCATGCACGCCTGGATGTTCTCGAGGCCGGTCACTGCGTGTGGGAGGAGCGAGCGCCCGAGTTCGAGTCGATCGTCACGCAATGGGTGAGCGGCGGCTTTCGAGGATAGCTGCAGTTGGAGACCCCGATGTCATCGACCGCGACTGCCAGCAACACGACCGCTCCCACGCAGATCCTCCAGGTGAGTGGCCATTCCTACGCTTACCGGCGCTTCGGCAATGGCTCTGGGCTACCGTTGCTCTGCCTGCAGCACTTCACCGGGACGCTCGACAACTGGGATCCGGCTGTGAGTGATCCGCTCGCCTCCGGAAGGGAGGTCATTCTCTTCGACAACGCGGGAATCGGGCGATCGAGCGGCGAGGTGCCTGAGACGGTGGCCGGAATGGCGGCGCACGTCATGGCCTTTCTCGACGGCCTCCACCTCGACAGGTGCGACGTCCTCGGGTTCTCTCTCGGCGGCATGATCGCCCAACAAATCGCGAAGGACCGTCCTTCGATCGTTCGTCGGATGATCCTCGTCGGTACGGCGCCGCGCGGCGGCGAGGACATCATGCACCTCGAAAAACCGAGCCTCGCCCAGCACCTCCAGGATCCGCGGAACACCGGCTATGCCGTGCTCCAAAAAATCTTCTTCGCGCCGACGAGCACGAGCCAGGCGGCTGGCGAGGCCTTCATCGCGAGACTGATGCAGCGAAAGGACGACCTCGACCCGCCCTCCGGGCCGAACGTGGCCAAGGCGCAGATTACCGCGTTCCGCGAGTGGGAGCGCGTCGCCGGCGAGCGCTTCGCGGACTTGGGAGGCCTGCGTCACCCCACACTGGTCGTGCAGGGCTTCCACGACGAGATGATTCCGGTGCGCAACTCGTACTGGCTGGCCGAGAACCTGCCGAACGCCGCCTTGCTGGTGTACCCGGATGCGGCCCACGGCTCTCTTTTCCAATATCCGGAGTCCTTCACGAGACACGCGGCGACATTCCTGTCCTCCGACTCGGCCGTGCTGTGAGCGCGGACCCCTTTTTGTATCTTGGAGCTGAAGATGGTCAGAGTTGACGAAAGTGCACGCAGCAAGGCGATCGCGCTCAAGGCGATCCGAGGGGTCTTTATCGAGCGCGATGTACGCATCGTCGAGGAGCTATTCGCGCCTGACTACATTCAGCACAATCCGACGATTCCCAATGGACGTGACGCCATCGCCGGCCTTCTGGGCTCGCTTCCGGAAGGATTTGGCTACGAGCCGGGAATGGTCATCGCAGAAGGCAACATCGTCATGATTCATGGGCGTTATGTAGGCTGGGCACCCGAACCGATGGTAGCCGTGGACATCTTTCGCGTCGAAAACGGCCGCCTCGTCGAACACTGGGATGTCATGCAGGCCGAGGTCCCGGCCCATGAAACGAAATCGAAGAACGCAATGTTCACGTCTTGAAGTTCTCGATCATGGGGCCGATCGATGCCAGAGCCTCCGGTCAGTTCAAGATCGGAGACACCACTATCAACCGTCTCGGTTACGGCGCGATGCGTCTCACCGGCCCGGGCATCTGGGGTGCGCCTTCTGACCGTGGCGCGGCGCTTGCGACGCTGCGCAGGCTTCACGAGATCGGCGTCAACTTCATCGACACGGCCGACAGGCCAACCTCGACATGTGGGTCGCCTACAACCACGGGCTCGACACCGCCGAACCCCGAACACCGCAATCTACGACACCCACAAGCTTCCGGCAGTGGTGTGAAGAGGTGCTGGAGCCGCGCGTCATGGCCTAACGCGGGTTGAGCCAAAGGAGGACGGATGTTGATTGCACGATCTCCGACTCGAGGGCGCCATCGTCATTGCGTGTGATCACTCCGAGACCAATTGCTTTGCGGATTCTACCTGAGCGACGAACTTCTGCAGTAAGGGCGACGAATTGTCCTTCTTCCAGATTAGGTTGAACGCAAGCCGGACATTCATGTCCACTACTGGAAGCAACACGACACCTCGAGGGCAGTGCCACCGTGTGGATTCGGTGAGCCATGCGATCCCGATCTGGCACTGGACAAGGCCTAATTGCGTATCGCGATCCGGCGCCTCCTGAACAACGCGCGGAGTCTTCAGGCCGCCACGAGCACAGGCCTGCATCATCTGATCGTAGAACGCGGGATTGACCCAGCGCTGAAACCAGATGAACGGCATGCTCTGCAGATCCCGTAACCGAATCTGTTCTCGCTTGGCCAGGGGATGACCCTTCGGCACCGCGAGCAGCATCCGATCCTCCGCGAATTGCGAATGCGCCAACTCCTTGTGCCACGGCGTCATGCTGGCCGCAAAGCCGACATCCAGCCGGCCGGACAGCACGGCCTCAATCTGATGAAGAGAAAGCTGATGATGCACCACGAGCTCGACGTCCGGCTGACGACGGCGGAATTCGCGGAACGTCTCCGCAACCATTCCGTGCCACGAGACAGCGGTCGCGATTCCGATTCGGAGCGTCCCCGCTTTGCCGAGGGCGACCCGCTCGGCGCGGTGCGTCGCGTCTTCGACGTCTTGCAGGATGCGTCGCGCGTCGTTCAAGAACAACGATCCAGCCGCACTCAATCGAACGCCGCGCGGTAATCGGTCGAGCAAGGGAAAGCCGATCTCCCTCTCCAAATCCTGGATCTGCCGCGATAATGGCGGCTGAGCGACGTGGAGGCGAGCCGACGCCCGTCCGAAATGCTGCTCCTCGCCAACCGCGACGAAATAGCGCAAATGCCGTAGTTCCATTCGATACCTTCCTGGTATTTGATGAATACGAACAAAATCTTGGACGTATCGGTCTGGATTATCACAAAGTCGCGACATGAAAGCACTGGTCCTGAACGGGCTGGGCCGCGGGTTTGATCTCGACGAGGTTGACATCGCCGCCCCAATTGGTCGCGAAGTGCTCGTCGACGTCCATGCATCAGGCCTGTGCCATACCGATCTGCTCTTCGCCACGCATGACATCGCGCCGACGCCTGCGGTCCTCGGCCACGAAGTTGCCGGAATCGTGGCTGCCGTCGGTCCCGATGTGACCCAGGTCCGTGTTGGCGACAGCGTCGTCGGGTCGCTCGCGCAGGCGTGCGGCGGGTGCGCCCCCTGCCTGTCTGGCCGTCCGTTTCAGTGCCTTCATCCGGAGTCGACATTGCGTCGGCCCGGCGAGTCCCCCGACTGAGCCGCGGCGGTATTGGTCTGTTCCAGGGTTTCGGGCTGGGCGGTTTCGCCGAGCGCGCCCTCATTCACGAGAACCAGCTCGCGCTCGTGCCGAAGGAGATGCCCTTCGCTCAGGCGGCGCTCCTCGGGTGCGGCGTCGTCACGGGCGCCGGCGCCGTCTTGAACACCGCGAACGTGAAGGCCGGTGAATCGGTCGTGATCTTCGGCGCGGGCGGCGTCGGCCTCAATGCCGTAAGCGGCGCACGTCTGGCAGGCGCGTCGCGAATTGTGGTGATCGACATTCAGCCGAAACGACTCGAGGCCGCTTGTGGGTTCGGGGCAACCGATGTCATCGATTCGGCCACACGCAAGCCGGTCGAAGTCGTCCGCGATCTGCTGCCGGGAGGCGCCGACCACGTCTTCGACTTTGTCGGGTTGAAGGTGGTGGCTGAACAAGGACTGGCGATGCTCGCCGTCGGGGGCGCGCTCTATCTCGTCGGCGTAGCGAAGCCGGAGGTCGATATCAGCCTGAACATCTTTGGCGCGATCGGCGGCCAGAAGCGCATCGTGGGCGTGAACTTCGGCTCGACCAACGCGAAGCGCGACATCCCAATGTACGCGCAGCTATACCTGCAAGGCCGGATGAATCTGGACGATCTCGTGTCGAAACGGATCGCATTGCGCGAGGTCAACGACGGTTACGCGGCGCTCAAGGACGGGACGCTCAATCGCGTGGTTGTCACGTCGTTCTGACGGTGCTTGCCAGACAAGGAGACGCACCATGAAAGCAGTCGCAGAAAAAACTCCGATCAAGACCATTACGACCCACTACATTGATGGTGCGTTCGTCGCGTCGCACGGCCAGGAAGTGATGGAGATCGTCCGCCCGACGGACGCGACGGTCATCGCCCGCGTCACGCTGGGCGACGAAGAGGATACGCGACGCGCGATCGCCGCGGCCAGGCGCGCCTTTGTTGGGTTCGGCCGGACCACGAAAACGCAGCGCGCCGACGCCCTGCGCCGGCTGCATCGGGCGGTATCGTCGCGCATCGATGATCTCACCGCCGCAATGGTCGATGAGTACGGCGGCGTCGTCCGGTTCGCCAGGCTCATCGTGGAATCGGGCGCGAATGCCTTCCCGGCTGCGGAACAGGCCCTCCAGGAACTACCGATGACAGAGAGCTGGGGCAAGACCACTGTCACCTTGGAGCCTGTGGGCGTGGCCGGTCTGATCACTGCGTGGAACGCCAATGCGCTGTTCATCTGCCTCAAGCTTGCGTCGGCTGTTGCCGCGGGCTGTACCGTCGTCATCAAGCCCAGCGAGCTCAGTTCGCTGCAGACTGGCGTGATGCTCGAGTGCATCGACGCGGCGGGGCTGCCAAAGGGCGTCTGCAACGTCGTGATCGGTCGCGGAAACACCGTCGGCGCCGAGCTCGTCCGAAATCCGGATGTTGACAAGATTTCGTTCACGGGATCGGTCGCGGTCGGCCAGAGCATCATGCGTGACGGTGCGGCGACCATGAAGCGGGTGACGCTGGAGCTCGGCGGGAAGTCGCCCACCATCCTCCTCGACGACGCCGCTCTCAACACGGCGATTCCATCCGCTCTCATGATGGCCTTCCTGAACAGCGGACAAGCCTGCGCTGCGGGTACACGACTCCTTGTGCCGAGAAGCCGTCTTGACGAAGTCAAGCGTGGCATCCGGGACGCGATGTCGATGTTTCCCGTCGGCGATCCCGCCGATCCCGATACCGCCATCGGGCCGATGGTCTCCCAGAGACAGTACGAACGCGTGCAGTCGTACATTCGCAGGGGCATCGAGGAAGGCGCAGAGGTTGCTCGCCGGCGGCGAAGGCCATCCTGCAGGACTCGAGGCGGGCTACTTCATGAAGCCGACGGTGTTCGTCAACGTCAGAAACGACATGACGATCGCGCAGGAAGAAATCTTCGGCCCTGTGCTGTCCGTCATCGCCTACGACTCCGAGGACGAAGCGATCCGGATCGCCAACGACTCGAAGTACGGGCTGCACGCCGCCGTCCTGGGAACCGACCTCCAGCGCGCGCATCGCGTGGCCTCGCAGATCCGGGCCGGGCGCGTCGTGATCAACGGCATGACCGACGATCCACAGGCCCCCTGGGGAGGGTTCAAGTTCTCGGGCGTTGGCCGTGAATATGGACGGTACGGGATAGAGGCGTTTCTCGAGACCCGAGCCATCCTGGAGTCCTAAGGAGATTCTCAGATGAGCCAACACGTCACGATCCCGCCCAGCGAAGCCGCAGATCGCCTGGCAGTTCGAGAACTCATTGAAGCCTATGCGCACTGCGCCGATCGGCGCGATGCGAAAGGCCAGATGTCGCTCTTCACAGGGGACACGCACTTCGTGGTGTACATGGACGCCAAGGCCACAAAGCCTTCTCAGGAGCTGCATTCTCGGGAGGCGCTCGCTCCGGTGTTCGCCGATCTGAACAAGTACGCCGCCACGATGCACTTCGTCGGGCAGAGCACAATTGTGAGTCTCACGGCGGACCAAGCCACCGGCGAGGCGTACTGCATGGCCCATCACCTCACCGTCGAGGGTGGAAAGCGAACGCTGATGATCGCAGCGCTCCGCTACTACGACACGTTCGTCAAGGCGGACGGCGCGTGGCTGTTCTCCGAACGCTTGCTGTACGTCGACTGGATCGAGGAGCGCCGGTTGTCATGACACCCACCGACGCGGGGAAGCGGCTCGTCATCGTCGGCGCCACGGGCATGGTCGGAGGGTACGCAGCTCGGTACGCGCTCGACCGTGCCGCCGTCGGCGGTGTGACGTGGTCAACGAACTTGAGCGAAGCTCTTGCACAATTCGGCGGCGAACAGCTCGGGTTGCTCGAGCGGTGCGAAGTGACCACCTAGGGCGCGACGCTTGCTCGCGCCATGGAACACTCCACGTGCACCGCCCTAGCGATGTCCAGCCTTATCCCATCCGGCTGGTGAACTGGTTCTGGTCGAAATAGTCGCGCCAGGCGTTGATCTTGCCGTCACGGACCTCGAAGGTCCCCATGACCTGCAGCTCGAACGACTTGCCAGGGAGCATGAAGACGTCCACCCGCTCGGTCATCACGATCGGACCATTGGCTGCGATGTTGACGACGCGGAACTCGATGCTCTCGATGCCTGGCGCGCCAGGGCGGATGAACGAAGCGATCGTGTTCCCGATGGCCTCCCTGCCGGTGACCGGCGCCAGCGGGATATTGTGGTAGACGGCGTCGTCGGTGAAAAATGCGGCCAGCTCGGCGGCCCCGACATTGTTGGACCACGCTGCGCAGAACCTGCGCACTACCTCGATCGGGCTCTCCATCTGGCTCCTCCTGTGGTCAATCTTGTTGGCAGTCCGCCGCGCTACCCACTAACGGCAGCCCACCGCTGACACTATCCCGGCACACCGCCGCAAGCATGAACGTACGGCGCGAGACATGGGGGCGCCAAGTCGTTCTTCATGAGTTTTGCTGCGGAGGGTTGTTCAGGGCTCAGCGAAGCTTGAAGACGAGTACGGTGCCGCCCCTCGGAACCAGCGTTGTGGTTTCCTTTGTATCTTGTCGATCCCGTTCTGGGTGCCTTGAGCGTCAAGTCCCCATCCGGCCGTGACCGCTAGGTACTGCTCGCCATCGACTTCAAAGGATGACAGCCGCCACCCGCCGCCTGTCTGACGAGGCGTTCGCCACATTGAACGAACAGACGCAAGAGCGTGCGTGATCATCCGCCGTCATCCCGAGGAGAGTTGTTGGGTCGCTACTATAGATCACTGGCTGTGCAGCCTTCTCTCTGAGGTACGTTGCGTGAAAAAGATCGGCTTTCTCTCCTTCGGGCTTTGGACACCAGCGCCGTCCTCTGACGTACGCACAGCGTCGAATGCGCTTCTGCAGTCGATCGAGCTCGCGGTAGCCGCCGAAGAACCGGGCACCCCAGTCCTGCCTCTTGCAGCCTGACGAGGGTTCGTAGGCGTGTTGCGAAGAAGCGAGCGTATCCCTGCTGAACTGTGACGGACTCAGATACCCACAGCGAGCCAGCGGTTGAAAGGACAAGGGAAGATCCCGGCCTTGTTATACTCAGCCGTGCTCGCCGATCAGATCGGCGGTTATGGCACGCAAATTACTCGAACGCTGATTGAGTAGCGTCGGTGAGGTGGTGGGGTCTTTCAGTTAGGCATTCCCGCGGATAATCGGTCGAGGACACGGGTCTCATCCGCGCCGTCTTGAGTGTCGACGGGCTGACGGGCGCGAGAGCGAGCGAGCGTTATGCTGCCCGATAATTCGGCGATGCTGAAACTCCTGGCTCGCGACGGAAACGGGGTGCTGCGGAGGCGATGACGCTCGATATCGGCACACGACTGGGTTCCTATCAGATCCTCGCGAAGCTGGGCGCAGGCGGCATGGGCGAGGTCTACCGCGCGCGCGATACCAAGCTGCATCGCGAGGTCGCGATCAAGGTTCTGCCAGGACTGTTCTCGTCGGATCAGGACGGGCTCGCACGGCTCGAGCGCGAAGCGCGGATTCTGGCAACGTTCAACCACCCGAATATTGCGACCGTCTACGGCCTGGAGGAGCGGCCGGGGCTCACCGCCATCGTGATGGAGTTGGTCGAAGGGGAGGCGCTCGACACGCGGGTGCGGGCGAAGGGGAAACTCTCGGTCGACGAGACGATCACGATCGCACGTCAGCTCGTCGACGCGCTCGACGCGGCGCACGAGCGCGGCATCATCCATCGCGATCTCAAACCCGCCAACATCAAGCTCACGCCTGACAGCGTCGCCAAGGTCCTCGATTTCGGTCTGGCACGGGATCCGCTGATCACCAGCGGTGAGACGGACACGTGTGTGTCGCCGGTCACGCAACCGGGATTGATTCTCGGCACGGCCGCTTACATGAGCCCGGAGCAGGCGCGAGGGCTCGCGGTGGATCGACGTGCGGACATCTGGGCATTCGGCTGCGTGCTCTACGAGTTGCTGACCGGCGCGTCCCCTTTCGCGGGTCCCTCGATCTCGGACGTCATCGCGCACGTGCTGGAACGCGAGCCGGACTGGAATGCGCTGCCTCTCTCGACACCGCGCTCACTCGTTCGTCTGATACGGCGTTGTCTTCAGAAAGACACGAAGAGACGTCTTCGCGACATTGCGGATGCGCGTGTCGATCTCGATGAAGCGCTGACCACTCCTCCGGCGACGCTCGCCCCAGCAACTTCAGTTTCGTCGCTGCCGTGGGCTGTCGTCGCGGCTGCCGCCGTGACGATCGCGGTCTCTTGGTGGCTGTTTTCGGCCCGGGAGCCGATCGGTCCGCACCTTTCGCGGGCCGTTCGCCTCACGAACTCGGCGGCGCGTGAGTTCAGCCCGGCGATTTCGCCGGACAACAAATGGGTCGCCTATTACTCGGAATGGCAGGGACGCAGCGACGTCTGGGTGAAGTTCCTCGACAGCGGATCCACGATCAACCTCACCTCCTCGCTGAACCTGGATTTGTCGGCACGGGCGCTGATCGGCGGCCTCTCGATCTCTCCCGATGGCACGATGATCGCCGTGGCTGCCCGCTCGGTCCCGGGCCTGCCCGGCTACGACACCTGGATCATTCCCGCTCCCGCCGGCGGCGTGCCCCGAAAGCTGCTATCCACACTGCAGGCGATGCAATGGTCCCCGGATGGAAAGCAAATCGCGTGCATTCGCGCAGCCTCGTCGCGCGGTGACGCGCTCGTAGTCGCTGACAGCGACGGCGGCAATCAACGGGAGTTGGTGCCGGCGCGAGGTGGACGCCACGTGCACTGGCCCGCCTGGTCCAGGGATCAGAAGTGGATCTATTTCATCTCCTGGTACGACACCTGGCAGACGGGGCAATCGGAGATCTATCGGGTACCGACCTCCGGGGGCAGCGATGAGCCGGTCATGAGCACGAACCGCCGCGCGATCTACCCCGCGCCGATCCCGGGAGGCGGCCTGATTTTCGCGGCGAACCCCGATGCTATCGATCTGTCGCTGTGGTGGTCCGACGGCCGGGGGGATGCGCCGCGTCAATTGACGATCGGCGTGGGCGAGTACTCGGAACAGAGGCTGTCGGACGACGGGTCGCGAATGGTGGCGACCGTCACCGATACGTTGCAGTCCGCGATTTACCGCATTCCTGCATCAGGATCGGGCCGGATGGTGCGCGTGACCGATGGCTTCAGTGGTGACATTGATCCATCCGTCGATCCGCGCCACGACCGCATGGCCTTCGCTTCTGCTCGCTCCGGCCAGCGCAATCTCTGGCTGGCCAGAGCCGACGGAACCGATCCACACCCGCTCACCACGGCCGATGCGCTCGATGAGCGTCCCGCGTTTTCGCACGACGGGCAGCAGATTGCGTTCGTGTCCGACCGGGGCGGTCAGCAAGGGGTCTGGGTCATCGCCGCCGACGGCGGCGCGCCCAGGCTCCTGACGCACACGCGTGTGCTCGATACGTTGACGTGGTCCCGCGACGATGCTCGCGTGCTGTATGCGGTGCCCGGCGGCGATATGCCGCATGTCGAAAGCGTTGCCGTGGCGACCGGTCGCGTCGACATCGTCGCCCTGCCATCGCCTGCAGTCGTGCCGGCGTGGTCTCCGACATCAGATGTGATCGCGTATCTCGATCCGAGCTCCACGGGAACGGCGAGCGGAGGACGGATGGCGCTCACCGTTGCCAATGCGCAAGGTCGACGGTTATTCGACAGCACGAGCCGGGAGGCCTTCACCAACGGATTCATTGCGTGGTCGCCGGATGGCACGCGGATCGCAGGCGTGCGATTTCCCGCCAATGCGGCCGGCAGCATCTGGGTCGTGGATCCGACGGGTGCGCAGCCAGCGCGCAAGCTAATCGACCTCCCCGTCTCGATGCGCCCGCACGGGCTGGCGTGGGCCTCCGACGGCTCAAGCGTTCTTCTCTCCGGTGTTGAAGTGTCCAGCGACATTGTTCTCTTCAACGTGACGAAGTAGAACAAGAACCGGATCTTCGTCGAAATCCCGCCCATCGGCCAGCTCCCGCTCGAATCGCACGATCGCCCTCGTCCGCCCATGTCCAGTGTCGAAGCAGGCAGGCGAGACGGTCGACAGCTCGTTCTTCAAGCGGTCGCCCTCGACAGCTCTGGCAGGTCGGGACTTGTATCGGCTCCCGGCCACATATTTGCCACAAGCGTGCTCACACGCCGGAAGGTTGACCCTGAGGACCTGCATGCGAGCGGCAGCGTGATGGATCGATGAGTGGCTGGAACAGGCGCGCAGGTTCGATCGGCGTCGCCAACAGGTTCGTCGCTATTCGGCGAATGGAGCGTTCATCAATAAGTCGACCGTTGACACTCGGCATTGTAGCCAGGCACGAACCGCTCGGCGAAGTCGAGAAGGAAGTTGTCGTGACTCGTCTCCGGCTTCGCCCTGACGTGCCGACAGCACGTCTCGGCAAATCTGTGCTTCATCCTCAGCCGGGGAAAAGCGGTGAGGATGCGTTCGACATCCCCTGCCGGAAATGTCTCAACGCAGAAGCCGCCATAGTCAGGTTTCGATGCCCATCGCGCCCGCCGCCACCTCCCGGCTCCTTGTGAAGTGCGAGCGATGGCGTCGAGTTGAGCGCTCCAAGCCTCAGATCAGTGTGCACGGCGATCCGAGAGGCTTTCGCCCTTTGATGAACGACAGTACGCCATCGGCGCCGTTCAGCTCGAAGCGATTGGGGCCTGCCACGCTGGCAGTCGCAGACCGAGGTTCAAGGCGCGCGTCGAAAGGTAGACGACCAGGCCGCTTGCGTCCCGTTCTGTCAGCGGCGAAGCGTCTTTGCGACCGCACTCAACGCCTTCGCCGCCTTGGGCCAGCCGGCATAGAAGCCCAGATGCGTCAATGCCTCGACGATCTGCGCGCGGGTCAGACCGCTCTCCACTCCACGGCGCAGATAAACGTCGAGCTGGTCGTCGTCGCCCGTCGCGGCGAGCGCGGCGATGGTCACGAGGCTGCGATCTCGGACACTGAGCTCGGGCTGCCGCCACAGAGTCTCGAAGACTACGTCGTTGGTCAGCTGGACGAACTTCGGCGCGATGGTCCCCAATTCGGTCCGCGTCGCTGTCTCGCGCGCCGCCTCCGACGCGGGCACCGGAAGCCGCGGACTCACCGCGCTCAGAGTGCTGGCGTCGATGTTCCGCGCTTTGTACACCTGGTCGTACACCTCGAGTGCCGAAACCGCCCTCGGCCAGCCGCAATAGATCGCGAGATGCGCCAGAAGTGCAGAGGCCTCACTTGGCTTGACGCCGTTTGTGAATGCTCGATTCAGATGGCCGTCGAGCGGCGCCGTGTTTCCGGTTGCGATCAACACCGAGATGGTCACCAGGCTGCGGTCGCGCGGAGACAACTCGGGCCGTTGCCACACGTCACCATACAACACGTTGTCGGTGAGCGTCGCCAGACCGGGCGCGATCCGCTGCTGCAGTTCACCCGATGGCCGGGCGCTGCCTTGCTGGGGGCCGGGCACCGCGGCGCTGTATTGCTCGTCGGTCACTTTTTCCATCCACTGCACTGCCGTACCGTCGCGGACCTCGGTGATTCCGAGGTGTGTCATCGACGCGCGCGGCGATGCTCCATGCCAGTGCTTGACGCCAGCTGGGATCCTGACAACGTCCCCGGCACGGATCTCTTCAATTGGTTGACCCCATAGCTGAACCCGGCCGGTGCCGGTTGTAACAATCAGCATCTGACCAGCGGGATGCGAATGCCAGGCAGTGCGAGCGCCAGGCGCAAATGTCACGAACCCGCCACTCGAGTGTGAAGAGTCAACAGCCTCGAACAGCCTCTCGATGCGAACGTCACCGGTAAAGTTCGCCTCCGGCCCTCGCTCCACAGCGCGAGAACCGTCGCGCGTGATCACTAGCCTTTGATTGTCGGTAGATTGGGTCCCCGCAGATGCCGAAGCCACCAGAACCAGCGTCGTCAGGAACGCCGTGCAGCGCACCATCGTCAAAAATCCTCACGCTTGCCCGATTCGGTGGCCTTCCGCGTCACGTCAAGTCGTGCTTTCCGCGAATCGGCTCCAGCGCCCGCTGAGTCATCGGGCCGGAACTCAAAGATCTGCCCGTCGTCGGCGACGTGGCGCGGCCACGTTGGCAGGCCCGGTCCGTTCGGATCGCCGGTCTTGGCGAAGTTGACCCAATAGCATTGCGCCATGCGCGAGACCGCCAGATCATCCGGCGTCGGTGCGCCGCCGCGGCCACCGGACAGCGTGCCGAACACGTAGGCGATTTCGCCGCCGTGCGGCGTCCCGGCTCGTAACTGTTCCCGCATCGACGTCTGAACGTACGAGAACCGGTACAGATAGACAGGAGATCCTTTGGCGGCGAAGGCGTCGGCGGCAAAGCGCGCTGGCTCGGCCTGACCGAAGTCGTCATTGGCCCGCTGCACGAGCGTGGCCAGGTCCGTCGTGCCGTCCGGATCGTAGGCCGCTTTCGCCTCGCCGCTCCACTGCCCGTAGCGCGCGAACAACTCGTCCTTGGTGCGAGCGCGGACGCGGTTGCCGGCGGTATCGGCGCTGTTGCTGCCAAGCATCAACGGAACGCGCGGCTGGCGGCCGGTCTTGTAGGCGGTCTCCGCCGTTTCCGTGATCAATTTGCCGTCAAGAACGGGCGTCGTCTCGTACGATGGCGCGTTCGCTCCTGGCTGGGCCGGAGCGCCTCGCAAGACTTCGTCGGCGCTGAGAGCTCGCAACTTGGCCAGAGCCGGTTGGTCCGTGCCATTGATTCCCATCGACTTCGCGAACGTGATGCCGATCGTCTCGGCCGACACCGGATAATTCGGATCGACACCGTCCGCACGCATCGGCCGCGCGGTGAGCACACTGTCGCGAGAGCCGCCGGACTCGACGATGGCTTTGTGGAAGAGGCCGCGCGCCATCGGCGAAGCCAACATGCTGTGAACGGAGACACCGCCGGCGGAAAACCCAAAGATCGTCACGTTGTTCGGATTGCCTCCGAAGGCTGCGATGTTTCGTTTCACCCACTGCAAGGCGGCGATCTGATCCATGTAGGCGTAGTTGCCCTTGGTCTCGTCGGGATGTTCGTCCCGCAACGCCGGAAACACGAAGAAGCCGAAGCGGCCCACGCGGTAATTCATGGCGACAAGGACGACGCCCTGCCTGGCGAAACCGATGCCCGACGTGTTGGGCGACGCACTCGAGCCGCCGGTGAAGCCGCCTCCGTAGATCCAGACCATCACCGGCAGATTACGCGCGGTCGGATCCACGGGACGCCACACGTTCAGGTAGAGACAATCCTCAGACGGCATCGGAGGCGTCGGCGCACCTGGCGCCGCGGCCGGTGGCGGACCGAAGCGGCCCTGCATACAGTCAGCCCCGAATTCCGTCGCCTGCCGCACGCCCGTCCACCGGGCGACGGGCTGCGGTGGCCGCCATCTCAGCTCGCCGACCGGAGGCGCGGCGAACGGAATGCCTTTGAAGGAGGCGACTCCGTCGGCGAGGTTGCCGTGAAGTTCGCCGCTATCGATCTTCACGATCAGCGCAGGCGATTGCGAGAGGGCGGCAGCGCCGATTGCCATCGCCATCGCGAGTCCCGCCAATGCGCCGAACCACCAGTTGTTCCGCGCAGCTCTAGACGTCACTGCCGACATGCGCAAACCCCTCCTCACGCACTCGAGCGAGATCTCGGGTCGGCGCGTTTCCGAAGAAACGCGCGTACTCTCGACTGAACTGCGATGCGCTTAGATAGCCGACGCGGTGGCCCGCATCACTCGCGTCCATTCTCTGGAACAGCATCAGCCGCCGCGCCTCGTGCAGGCGAAGCACCTTCTGATATTGCAGCGGACTCAGCGAGGTGACGGCCTTGAAACGCTCGTGAAAGGACGAAGCGCTCATGTGGACGGAGGCGGCCATCTCGTCGACGGTCACCGGCTGCGCAAAATGCGCGCGAATCCAGCACACGGCCTCACCGATGCGCTGAACGCCCGACTTGGGCTGTCCGATCTGCGCCACCCTCGGACCGACCGCCGTACGCAGTAAACGGATGACGATCTCGTCGACGACGAGCGGCCCGAGCATCTCGGCCTCTTCGGGGTCCGCCATCAGGTCGAGCAATCGTGTCGCCGCATCCACGAGACCGTCCGTCGAGTGGCCGATGTAGAGACCTCGCACGTCAGGCGGCTTGCGAATGCCGTGTGGAAATACCCGCGTGGCGATTTCAGCGACACGTGCGGGATCAAGGTCGAGGATGAAACCGAGATACGGCTCTTTGCGGCTGGCTCGAATCACCTGGCTCGAAATCGGGAGATCGACAGCGAGGACGAGCACATGTGCCGGGTCGTATTCGACGACGTCGCGTCCGACCATGACGACCTTGGCTCCTTGCGCCACGATGCAGACCGCAGGGCGCATGGTCGCGTACATCGGCTCGGTGGTCATATGCGAGAGCCGCACCACAAACGTTCCCGGCAGGCGTAGCGGGAACGCGCCATCGTGCGGCGCATAGCGCGCAACCACATTGGCGAATCTTCGCAGCGCCAACTCGCTGGGCCCTTCGAGCCCGCGCTCTCTCGACACCAGGGCAGTGGATCTCATGGGATCCGATGGTACAACCGGGACCGATTGCGAGCTTGCCTAAAACTCCGACACCTCGCCTTATTTGGCGGCCGCCCTCCGGAGGAATAGGCACAGAACGACTGGCGCGGTCCGTTACGCTCGTCAGGGTGAACGCAGATTGGAGATCGCGCGTGCAACCTCAGCCTGTCTCATGGTGGATTCGTCCTGTCGTCCTCATCGGTATTGCCGCTACAGTCCTCGGCGCTCCCGCCGGCGTCATCGCGCAGGCGCTCAAGGACGTGAAGACGGCCGACAAGCCGCTGGTGTTGAAGGCGCAAGGCAGCTTCTTCGTCGGCGGTGAGAAGGTCGAGCAGACCGCGGGTGAGCTCGGCGATCTTGGACCTGGAGGGCACATCACCATCAATCAGATGTACGTGCACTACATGGTGCCGCAGGTCGGCGACGGCAACGTGCCGGTGGTAATGGTGCACGGGGCGGCGCTGACGGGGAAGTCTTGGGAGACGACACCGGACGGGCGAATGGGATGGGACGAGTACTTCGTTCGGAGAGGCCATCCCGTCTACGTGCCCGACCAGGTGGGGCGCGGCCGATCGGGCTTCAACCAGGCGCTGTTGAACGACGTGCGGGCGGGCTCCAAGCCCGCGGCCGAACTGCCGGTCTGGCTGCGTTTCAGCGACGAAGGCGTCTGGCCGAACTTCCGCTTCGGCGCGACGCCGGGTCAGCCCTTCCCCGACAGTCAGTTCCCGTTGACGGCACTTGATGAACTTTCGAAGCAGGGCGTGCCTGACATGTTTCGAGGAACGACATCCACATCGACGATCGAGGCGCTGTCGGAGCTGGCCGCCCAATTGAACGGCGCCGTGGTGATGGGGCACTCGCAGTCCGGCGTGTTTCCTCTGCAAGCGGCACTGCTGAATCCGTCGGTGATGAAGGGGCTTGTTCTCGTCGAGCCAGGCAGCTGTCCTGCGACTTACACCGACGACCAGATCAACGCATTGGCCACGGTGCCTATCCTGATCGTGTTCGGGGATCACCGCGCCACCGCGACCGGCATTGCGGCGTTGCCGACCTGGCAGCACCGTTTCGAGATGTGCCAGGCGCTGATCGGCCGCATCAAAAGCGCGGGCGGTCAGGGGGAAATGCTGGCGCCGCCGGATCGTGGCATTCGCGGCAACAGCCACATGCTCATGCAAGACAAGAACAACCTGCAGATCGCCGAGCTGATTCTGAAATGGATTGACGCACATGTCGGCAAACGGAGCGGAGCGGCGAAATGAAGATGCTCCCGGAAGCGAACATCACGGGCAAGGTCGTCGTCATCACCGGCGCCAGCAGCGGTCTGGGCGAAGCCACGGCACGACATCTCGCCGAGCGCGGGGCGACCGTGGTCCTGGGAGCGAGGCGTGCCGAGCGGCTTCAGATGCTCGTCGATGAGATCACGCGAGGCGGCGGGAAGGCGACTGCGGTCGTCACCGATGTCACGGACCCGGTGCAGGTGCAGACGCTCGTCGACGCCGCCGTCGAGCAGCACGGCCGTCTCGACGTGATCCTCAACAACGCGGGCGTGATGCCGCATTCGCCGCTCGAGCGCCGCAAGATTGACGACTGGAACCGCACCATCGACATCAACATCAAGGGCGTGCTGTACGGCATCGCGGCCGCGCTGCCGCACATGCAGCGGCAAAAAGCCGGCCACATCATCAACGTCTCGTCGGTCGCCGGACACAAGGTCGGCAAGAACAACGCCGTGTATGCGGCGACGAAGACGGCCGTGCGGGTGATCACCGAAGGCCTGCGACAGGAGGTCAAGCCCTGGAACCTGCGCACGACGATCATTTCGCCGGGCGCTGTCGCGACGGAGTTGCCAAACAGTATCACCGAAGCGGACGTCGCCAAGGGCATTGGCCAGTTCTACGAGGAGTACGCGATCCCGGCGGCGTCGTTCGCCCGCGCCGTGGCGTTCGCGATCAGCCAGGCCGATGATGTCGATATCAACGAGATTCTGTTCCGGCCGACGCGGCAGGAGCTGTAGTCAGTAGCGCTCGTCACTCAACACCGCGGAGATACACCATGAAGCCCTCCACACGACGTTTCGTCGTCACTCTCTGCGCTGGTGCGCTGGGCGCCGGCTGGACCGTCCTCGCCCGGCGGCGAGCTGTTTCGCATTCCGGTCAACGCTGACGGTAGCGCCGGGACGATCGTGAAGATTGAGACGTCGATACCGCTGACCCGCCCCGATGGTTTGCGAACCGTGGGCCCGCGGACGCTGATCCAGGCCGAGGGGCAGGGACGATTCACGGAACTGACCATCGATGGCAATCGGGCGAACGTGCGCGTGGTCAAAGATGGGCTCTCAGGCCCGACCGGTGTGACCCTCGTCGGCGACACCGCATTCGTGCTGGTCGAACGCGCCAAAGCCGTCGTTGTGCCGTATCGCGCGCAGTAAGCGACGTCGTCCGGACTCGCCATGACCCGACTGATTAAGGGAGCGCTCTGCTGGTCTATCGTGGCAGGCGCGGCCATGGGCGCCGCCGAGAAGCCACACATGAGCGCACGCAGCGTACCAGCGCACCTGCGGGTCAGCGACCGTATCGGCGATCTGCTGGACCATCCAGCCTTCGCCGGATTCAGCCGCCTCCTTCTGCCGTGGGATGACCGGCGCTACGACCCAGAGATGCAATTGAGAGACATCGGGTCGCTCCTCCCGTACCACACCCATGTGGATGCTGCGGTCGTGGTGTCGTCGCTCAATCGAATGATCGATGACGCGACCGCCGGGAAGAGGATCTTCTACGACTTGTCCACCGACACAGGATTATTCTTTTTCAGAGGCAAACCCGGCGCTCCGTTTGCGGTCGTTGCGCCCGGCGGCGGGTTTTCGTACGTCGGCTCGGTGCACGAGGGTTTCCCGTACGCGGTCGAGATCAGCAAGCGCGGATACAACGCGTTCGTGCTCAAGTACCGCGCCGGGCGCGGAGGCGCGGTCGCCACACAGGATTTGGCTGCTGCGCTCTCGTATATTTTCCGGCACGCGGCAGCCCTCGACGTTACGACGGCCGGCTACTCGCTGTGGGGCAGCTCCGCGGGGGCCCGGATGGCTGCGAGCATCGGTTCCTATGGCACTGGCCACTTTGGCGGTTCGGACCTGCCGAAGCCATCATGTCTCGTCCTCCTCTACACCGGCCATTCGGATGTCGCCTCCACCGAACCGCCGACATTCGTTGCCGTTGGTGAGGACGACGGCATCGCGCCTGCGGCAATCATGGAACGGCGCGTGGCGGCGGTGCGCAAACTCGGTACGGACGTCGAATACCGGAAGTACCGCGGGGTCGGTCATGGCTTCGGCCTCGGACCAGGGACGACGGCCGAAGGGTGGATCGGAGATGCGGTGCGTTTTTGGCAGAGGCAGATCAAATAGATGGCCACCAGCCCGCTCCTCACCTTGAACGATGGCGTTCAGATGCCGGCGATTGGCCTCGGCGTGTTTCAGAGCTCGCCGGAGGACACGGTGACCGCCGTCGAATCGGCGATTGCCGGGGGCTATCGCCTCATCGACACCGCGGCCTCGTACTTCAACGAGCGCCAGGTCGGAGAAGGGATACGTCGGTCCGGCATCTCTCGCGATCACATCTTCATCGAGACGAAGGTGTGGATCAGCGACTACGGCTACGAGGCCACGCTGCACGCATTCGACAAGAGCGCTGGCAAGCTCGGCGTCGACCGCCTCGACCTGCTTCTGCTGCATCAACCGCTGCCGAGCCGCTTCGATCTGACGCTGGATGCGTACCGAGCGCTCGAGAAGCTGCTGGCGGACGGCAGGGTCCGCGCGATAGGCGTCAGCAACTTCATGCCCGAGCACCTCACCCGACTGCTGGCTGAAGTTACGGTCATTCCTGCCGTGAACCAGATCGAAGTCCATCCGTACTTCCAGCAGACTGCGCTGCAGCGTCTGCACTCAGCGCACCGCATCCTGACGCAGGCATGGTCGCCGATCGGCGGGATCACGTCGTATCGCGGAGGAGAGAAGCGCACGTTCGACGACCCGACGCTGCGAGAGATCGCGCACCAGCACGGCAAGTCGGGCGCTCAGGTGATGCTGCGGTGGCACCTGCAGGAAGGACGGTCCGCGATTCCGAAGTCGACGAAGCCTGCTCGCATCGCGGAGAACTTCAACGTCTTCGACTTCGAGCTCACCAGCGGCGAGGTGGCCGCGATCGACGCGCTCGACACCGGTGTACGCGGCGGGCCGGAGCCAGACAAGATCACCCTCGAAACGTTCCGCCGGGAAATCCCCGAGGCATGACGATGAACACCGACAACATCACGATGTGGACGACTCAGGACCGAATAGAAACGAGCTAGGAGTGCGCGCCCTGGCCTACTCGCCGATGTGCGTTCTTGTTCGTCCCCTCAAGGGGAAATGGCTTTTCTCACGGCGAGACTGACAGGTTGGCTGGAGGAAGATTCCAACCGCGGCGGATCGCAACGAGGCGCATGCCGAAGCAGAGAGCCGCGCCCGCAACCGTCGTGCCGGCCGGCGGCCAGTGCAGCAAGTGCCCGGCGACGACAACTCCGGCTCCGCCGAGGGCGGCGAGCGCGTACAGGTCCGCTCGCAGCACAATCGGGACCTCATTAACCAGGAGGTCGCGCAGGACACCTCCGCCGATGCCGGTCAGCATCCCGAGCAGCGCAGCGACAAACGGATTGACGCCGAACGCCAGCGCCTTCTGCGTGCCGGCAACCGCGAACAGGCCAAGTCCAGCGGCATCGAGCAGCAGCACGATTGGACGAAGTCGCTTGATGTTCCAGTACCAGAGAAAGGTCACGCCACCCGCGGCCAGCGAAACCGCCACGTACCGCCAGTCCTTAATCGCCGCCGGGGGGACCGCCCCGATCAAGAGATCTCTAGTCACGCCGCCGGCGTTGCCCGCGACGAATGCCAGCACACCCACGCCGAACAGGTCGAGTCTATTCTTCACGCCGGACGCCGCGCCGCTGAGGGCGAACACGAACGTCCCGATCAGATCGAGTGTAAGGAGCAGACTGGCCGTGGGCAGCAGGGGCGAAGCTGGCATCGGTAGCCTATGCGGCAAGCCAGGCGCGTGAAGCCACGATTAGGGCGGCGACGCCCGTTTCAAGCGTCGGATGCAGAACGGGCGCGAACCGTGGATTGTGATTCGTCGGAAGCTCGCCGAGCTGCCCGGACGCTTTCGCCTTCGCATAGATACCAGGATCGGTGCCACCGATGAACCAGAAGACCGATGGCGCATGCCATTGAACGCCGAAGGTTCCGAAATCCTCGCTGGCGGAGGTGGGATCCGTCTGCCGTATGCGATCGGCGGGAAAATGTGACCTGAATGCATCGAGAACACGGCGCGTGGCATCGGGATCATTCGTGACGAGCGCGTAACGATCAATCGGCGTAATCTCGGGCCGTTTGGGCGCACCTGACGCGTCCGCTTCGGCGTTCACGATTCGGGTAATCGCGGCCAGCACACGGGCACGCACGCCCTCGTCGAAGGTGCGGACGTTCAGTTTGATGATCGCGTCGTCCGGAATGACGTTTTCTTTGGTTCCGGCCTGGAGCGCGCCAATCGTGACCACGGCGGCGTCGGTGGCGGCGAGCTCGCGAGACACAATCGTCTGAAGCCGGAGCACCGTCGCAGCGGCCATCACCACCGGATCGATGGCGGCCTGCGGCATCGACCCGTGCGCGCCGCGCCCGAACATCCGAATCTGCAGGCTGTCGGCGGCCGATGTAATCACGCCCGCGCGTCCGCCGATCATGCCGGCAGGCCCCACCATCACATGCTGACCGAGCACGACGTCGGGTTTCGGAAATCGAGTCAACAGCCCATCGTCAATCATCGCCTGCGCGCCGGCGCCCGTCTCCTCCGCGGGCTGGAATAGCGGCATCAGCGTGCCCTTCCATGTGTCACGCGCGCCGCGCCATGATCGTCGCGGCTCCAATGAGCCACGTGACATGTATATCGTGACCGCACGCGTGCATTACCGGCACGCTCGCGCCGGTACTGTCGGTCGCGGTCGCCGTGCTCGCGTACGCCAGGCCAGTCTGCTCGCGAACTGGCAGCGCGTCCATGTCCGCACGCAGCATGATCGTGGGACCCTCGCCGTTGCGCAGCACGCCTACGACGCCGGTCCGGCCGACACCCGGGGTCACATCGAAGCCGGCGGCGCGAAGCCGATCCGCCGCCACTCCTGCCGTCCGTGTCTCCTGCATTGACAGTTCGGGATGCGCGTGGATGTCGGTATAGACGCGCTCGAGATCAGGCAATACCTTGCGGAGCTCCGAATCGACGCCGCTCATGGACGGATCCATACAGAAGTACCTCTGCGTTCCACAAATTCCTTAGGAGATGGAGACCCAACTCATCGGCCGCCGCAGCGAGGAGGGCGACGGTTTTCAGGCTCACCTTCCGATTCTACTGCTGGGACTTGGTGACGGGATCGGAGCACGGGGTCAGCCTCTTCACCGCATCATTCGGGATTGCGGGTAGTCTCCGGCGCGGATGCCTAAATCGCCGAACGACTCAAGATCAAGATTCAGGAAATCGGCAACGAGTCGCTTTCGAAGAGCATTTTCTTCGGTCGGCGGTTGCGCATCACGTCCGGCCCAGATGTTGGCGTACGTGCGCCCGTACCAATTGGTCCCACCATGGGCACCCTGGCGACAATCTCTATACGTCCAGCGTTGTGATGCTCGATGCGCGAACGGGAGCGCTTCGCGGCTTTCATCAACTGGTCAAGAATGAGTTTCACGACTGGGACTCGTCTGCAAGCCCGATTCTGTTGACATCGCAGGCTGGCAGAAAAATGGTGGCGGCTGCCGGGAAGAATGGATCTCTGTCTGGGCTTGACCGTGGGGAACTCGCCTCCGCGGGGGTCGCTCGAGCAGGTCTGCGGATCGAATCCAAACACACCTCGACCATATTTAATACATCGAGATAAGTCGGCCGCGCTGAGCGAGCCGATTCGTGATCCGCTCGGTTGGCGGCGGTCAGGGGCCGGATTTCCAAGCGGTTTGCCGCGAAACTGAGACGGCATCGCCGTTGCTATCACCCATTCTGTATTTGTATGTCCACATTAGTGCGGGTTGTCGAAGCCGTTGAGAGCCTGCCGGGCATCTTCCTCGAAGTTCCGGGAACACAGTTCTCGCCACGGAAGCGGCCCACCCATCGGGAATCGAGCAGTCGGTGGCCAGCGAGGTAACCTCGGCCGATGACGAAGCCCTTGGAAGGAAAACGCAGAACGCGCTATGACCGCTGATGGCCAAAATCGGCAACTGGCTGAAATCATCGACGGCATCCCCGGTATCGTCTGGATGGCGTCCCGGGATTCAGGCGCGACCGGGCAACCCATTGATTTTGTTTCGCCATACGTCGAGACCATGCTCGGCTACTCCGTCCAGGAGTGGCTCAGCACGCCGAACTTCTGGCTGAGCATCGTCCATCCGGACGACCGCGATCGCGCGGCGTCCGTGGCCGCGGCGGCGTACGCCACAGGCGACCCGCACAGCAACCAGTTCCGATGGATCACGAAGGACGGCCGGACACTCTGGGTGGAATCGCACGCGACCGTCGTTAGAGACGAAACAGGTACGTCAATTGGCCTGCGGGGCGTCACGTTCGACATCAGCGCCCGCAAGAGGATGGAAGAAGAGCTGCGGCAAAGCCAGCAGCTCCTCAACGACACGCCGTTCATGCTGACGCGCTGTAGTCGCGACCTCCGGTACGTCTTTGTGAGTCACGCGTACGCGCAGATGTTGGGACGAGAGCGGGAAGACATCCAAGGCCGGCAGATCGCCGACCTGATGGGCGCTGATGGATTTGCCACCGTCGCACCCTACATCGAGCGCGTGCTCACAGGAGACCGCGTCGAGTACGAAACGGACGTCAACTTCGCAGGAGTTGGGACAAAGAGTCTGCGTGTCGTCTACACGCCCGATATCGGCGCCGAGGAACGTGTCGATGGTTGGATCGCTTCGATCGTCGACATCACCGACCACAAGAGTGCGCAGGATGCGCGAGCCCTGCTCGCGAGCATGGTCGCTTCATCGTTCGATGCGATCATCACGAAAAATCTCCAGGGAACGATCACTTCCTGGAACGCGGCGGCAGAACAGCTCTTCGGGTATACGGCCGCCGAGATGATCGGCAAGCCAATCCGACTGCTGATCCCTCCTGACCGTCAATCCGAGGAAGACGAGATTCTCGCGAGGATTGGCCGCGGCGAGCGCATCGAACACTTCGAGACCGTTCGCCTCGCCAAAGACGGCCGCGACCTGACGCTCTCACTGACCATTTCACCGGTACGCAACGCCGCCGGCACCGTCATAGGAGCGTCGAAGATCGCGCGAAACGTCACGGAGATGCGTCGCGCGGAGGCAGAGCGGCTTCGGTTGATGGAAGAGAACGCCATCATCACACAATCGATCAACGATGTCGGCACGATCATCGCCTCCGATCTCGATCGCGACAAAGTCGTACAGGCGGTTACCGACGTGGCGACGGAACTGACGACCGCAGAATTCGGCGCCTTTTTTTACAACGTATACAAAGATGCCGCAGAGTCGTACACGCTCTATACGATTTCTGGTGTGCCTCGAGAGGCGTTTTCGAAATTTCCGATGCCGCGGAACACGGAAGTCTTCGAACCAACGTTCAAAGGAACAGGAATCGTGCGCAGCGCGGACATTACAAAGGATCCGCGCTACGGACGGAATCCACCGCACCACGGAATGCCCAGTGGGCATCTGCCCGTTCGAAGCTATCTGGCAGTTCCGGTGAAGGGACGATCGGGAAACGTCATCGGCGGTCTGTTCTTTGGTCACTCGGAGGTCGGCCGCTTTACGGAGCACCACGAACGGCTGGCATCGGGCGTCGCCGCCTGGGCATCAGTTGCGCTCGAGAATGCCAGTTTGTTTGCCACCGTGCAGGAAGCGAGTCGGCTCAAGGACGATTTTCTGGCGAGCCTCTCGCACGAGCTCCGGACGCCCCTCAACGCCATTCTCGGCTACGCCCGTATGCTTCGGGCCGGCATGGTGACGGCCGACAAGCATGCGAAAGCCATCGAGACGATCGAACGGAATGCGACGTCGCTCGCGCAGATCGTGGAAGATGTTCTCGACATCTCGAGGATCGTGTCCGGCAAGCTTCGCCTGAACGTTCAGCCGGTTGACTATCCACAGATCGTCCGAAACGCCATCGATTCCGTCGCAGTCGCCGCGGACGCCAGGGGCGTCCGAATCGAGACCGTCCTCGATCCGCAGGCCGGCCCCGTGTCCGGCGATCCCGATCGTTTGCAGCAAGTCTTTTGGAATCTGCTGACCAACGCTGTGAAGTTCACGAGTCGAGGAGGAAAAGTTCAAGTCCAGCTCGGCCGGGTCAATTCACATGTCGAGGTGTCTGTCGCGGACACCGGGGTAGGCATTTCTCCCGAGTTCCTGCCCCATGTATTCGAACGATTTCGTCAAGCCGATGCCGGTATCGCCCGCGAGCGCGGCGGACTTGGCTTGGGCCTTTCCATCGCCCGTCAACTGATCGAGATGCATGGCGGCGCAATCGAGGCAGCGAGCGCTGGTCTCGGCCGGGGCGCGACATTCCGAGTGAAGCTGCCACTCGTAATTGCGTATCCGACGCCGCAGGAGTCCGAACGCGTTCATCCGCGCACGACGACGGCTCTGGCGCCACTCCCGACCGGCGACCTCCACGGCATCCATGTTCTGGCGGTTGATGACGATGCGGATGCCATTGCCCTGGTCACGGAATTGCTCGCGAGCGCTGGAGCAAGGGTGAGCGCGGCCGCATCCGCGGAAGCCGCCATGCGGGTGATCGAAGCCGATGTACCGCACGTTCTGGTCACAGATTTAGGAATGCCCGTGGTCGACGGATTTCAGCTGATTGAACGGATACGCGGACACCACAATCCACTCGTACGCCGCATGCCTGCCGCCGCGTTGACGGCATACGCCCGATCCGAAGATCGCGTGAAAGCGCTGAGAGCAGGATTCCAGATTCATCTCGCCAAGCCCATCGATCCGAGCGAACTCGTCACCGCGGTGGAGGCACTCGCCAACCGGTTCGCGCCGAACCAGCCCGAATGAAAACCCCTGTCTATGGAAAAGCCGAAGATCCTGACGTCGAAGGAGCTGCGCGCCATCATGCCGCGGCTGTCTGGCTGGAAGCTCGCCCACAACAAGCTTTCGAGAACGTTCGAGTTTCAGGACTTCGTCGCATCGCTCAGCTTCATCAACAGTCTGGTCGTGTACTTCGAGACGGTGGATCATCATCCGGATGTGCAGATCGCCTACGGCGAGGTGACGTTTGAGTTGACGCGATACGACGTCGGCGGAAAGGTCACGGATCGGGATGTTGAAGTGGCGAAGAAGATTTCGTCGGTCTATCGGGCGCGCTCGTGATCAGGTCGGTGGCAACTCGATTCGCCCCTTCATCGCCGTCTTCACCAACGTGAGGCGCGTCTCTTGCCGCCTTACCCTCGATCTCGACGCGCTTTCCTTCGCTTCGTTGTCGGATCCTTACCTCTCGCTGGCATCTGACGTCCGCGACGATGGGGCGGCCTTCGCCGGACTGCTGTCGGCACGAGAGCCGTGGCTGTGAGCATAGAGCCAGGTGAATTCCGCGCCGAGGAGGAAGATCTGGGCGGAGTAGAACACCCACACCAACAGCACCACAAGCGAGCCTGCCGCCCCAAAGCCTGAGGCGACGCCGGCCCTCCCGAGATACAGGCCGATCAGATACTTGCCAATTGTGAACAGAACGGCCGTCGCCAGCGCTCCCCGCCAGACGTCGTTCCAGGCGACACGTACGCTCGGCAGAATGCGGTACATCATCGCGAACAATATGGTGACGAATGCCAGACTGACGACCTGATTGACGACCTCCATCGTAATGATCCAGCCCGGGAACCACCCGCTGTACCACTTGCTAAGCGCCGCCAGCACTGCGCTGACGATCAGCGATACCAACAACAGAAAGCCGATCGAAACAATCAAGCCGAATGACAGCAACCGCGTCCGCAGCAGTCCGGCAACGCCGGCCGGCTTCCTTGCCGCCGGTGCGCGCCAGATACGGTCGAGATCGCTCTGAAGCTCGGCGAAAATCGAGGTGGCGCCGACGATGAGCGTCACAATGCCTATCAAGGACGCGATCAGGCTCTGCGTTGGCTGACTCGCATTCTTCAGCAGACCTTGGATGACCTCCGAGCCCTCTTCACCGATCAGTCCCGCAAACTGAGCGAGGACCGCGCCACGGGCGGCTTCTTGGCCGTAGACCAACCCGGCGAGCGCAATCACGACGAGGAGCAGCGGCGCCAGCGAAAACAGCGTGTAGTACGCGAGCGCGGCGCCCATGCTCGACGCGTAGTCGTCGCTCCATGCCGCGATGGATTGCTTGACCAGCCACCACATCGGCCGTCGTGTTGAGCGGCCGACCGTGTGCCCGCTCCTCGTTTCATCCGTCGGTTGCATTCCATCGACTGCATCATGCAATACCGATGACGGCTCGACTGCGAATCGGTCGGACCGTTGCCGAGGTCAGCCTTGAGTCACGGGCGATGCATCCTTCGCTTACTCACCCTGTGGTTCGAGATGCTCAGGGTGACGCGCCGCATGACATATCGTCGATCACTGCAGCGTGTTCGGCCGGCAGTCACGGTCGGGAGGCGTGCTTTCGTGTGGCTGCTCCTACTTCGGGCACCATCGTGCAGCGCGGCCGCGACGCTTCCGGCACTCGCAGCCGATGTGAGGCGGACCTCGCTGGTACGCAAGATGCTCCCCAGAGCGCCATGAACGCCGAGGCTCTGTACGACCGATCCCCATCCGTGAGTGACGCCGAGAACTGGTTGGCGCTGAGCGCGGGAGCACTGCTGTTGCTGGCCGGCGCGTCTCGACGCTCCGCGATCGGCGCCTGCCTCGCGGTGTCATCAGCGCCTCTGCTGTATCGAGGCGTCACCGGCCATTGGCCGAACGTTATCAACGGCCACGCAGAGGCCAACGCCACACGTGCGGCCCTCGGCGGCGAGCGCGGAGTTCATGTTCGGGAGTCTGTTCGCTTGGAAGTGCCGGTCGCCAACGCCTACCGTTTCTGGCGACGCCTCGACAATCTGCCGCAGTTCATGACGCACCTCAACCGGGTGACGACCACGGCCGACGGCAAGTCGCATTGGGAAGCCGCCGGGCCCGGCGGGCTGGTTGTTGAATGGGACGCCGAGATCATCAACGAGGTCGAAAGCCAGGTCCTCGCGTGGCGGTCGCTCCCAGGGTCGGACATCGTCACGGCGGGATCGGTGAACTTCGACGCGGTGCGCGGCGGCCGCAGCACCCAGGTCAGCGTGCATCTGCAGTACGCACCGCCGGCTGGAAAGGCCGGCGCGTTGGTCGCGTCCCTCTTCGGTCGCGAACCGTCGCAGACCCACTTGG
Source organism: uncultured Acidobacteriota bacterium (assembly GCA_963771415.1). Classification (GTDB taxonomy): domain Bacteria; phylum Acidobacteriota; class Vicinamibacteria; order Vicinamibacterales; family 2-12-FULL-66-21; genus CAWAZT01. Next base: position 29,761 of record CAVYTI010000006.1, read on the forward strand.
GGGAACCTCGCGAGAAACTGCCGATCGGAGAACGACGATGCCCACGAAACTGCGTGCCACGATGCCGTATTGGTCAACGTCCGCGACGTTCACCCAGTTCCCCAAGCTCGCCGAAGATGTCGTCGCCGATGTCGTGATCGTCGGTGCCGGCGTGACAGGCCTGACCGCGGCGTATCTCCTGGCGAAAGCGGACAAGCGTGTCGTGGTACTTGAGCGTGATCGCTGCGCCGGGGTTGACACGGGACACACCAGTGCTCATCTGACGATGGTCACCGATGTACGGCTCGGTGAGCTCGTCAAACGATTCGGACGCAATCACGCACAGGCCGTGTGGGATGCGGGCCTTGCCGCGATCGCCGCGATCGACGAGGTGGTCCGGGAGCATGCCATTGACGCCTCGTTCGAATGGGTCGATGGATATCTGCACCTGCGGCCTGACGACACCGATCACAACAGTGAAGATCTGAAGGCGGATGCAAAGCTCGCGAATGAGCTGGGATTCGATGCCGAGTTTGTCGAGACGGTGCCACTCATGGACCGGCCTGGCATTCGGTTCACGGATCAGGCGCGCATCCAACCACGCGCCTACCTGGCAGGTGTTGCCAAGGCATTCGTCGCGCTCGGAGGGCGGATCTACGAGCACTCGGCAGCCGACGAGTTCTGCGATAACCCGCGCGCAATCAAAGTAGCTGGCCACATGGTGCGTGCCGAGGACATCGTCGTCGCCACCCACAATCCGTTGGTCGGCCTCGCCGGGCTCGCCGGCGCGACACTCTTTCAAACGAAACTCGCGCTGTATACCAGCTACGTAATCGCCGGACGGGCGCCGAAGGGTAAGGTGCCCGACTCGCTGTGGTGGGATACCGATGATCCGTACTACTACCTCCGTGTCGACCCACGCCGGGACCATGACGTCGTCATTTTCGGCGGCGAGGATCACAAGACTGGTCAGCAGGACGATACAGAGGCCTGCTATGGTCGTCTCGAGAATCGTTTACTGGCGCTCGTGCCTCGGATCGACCTCACGCATCGCTGGTCCGGCCAAGTCATCGAGACACCCGATGGTCTGCCGTATATCGGGCGAACTGCTGAACATCAGTACGCCGCGACTGGCTACGCCGGCAATGGCCTGACCTTTGGGACGCTTGCCGCCCTGATGATCTCGGACGCCATCCTCGAACGGTCAAACCCGTGGACGGATCTGTTCGATCCAGGTCGGAAGGCGCTGACGCGCGGCCTCTGGGACTACCTCAAGGAAAACGTCGACTACCCGTACTACATGATTCGCGATCGCTTTGCCGGGGCCGAGGCGAAGTCGCTACGAGCCGTGCGCCGAGGCGAGGGCAAACTCATCGAGCGGAACGGTGCGAAAGTGGCGGCGTATCGCGACCGCAATGGCACGGTGACGCTCCGATCGGCCATCTGCACACACATGGGATGCGCGGTCGGTTGGAACGCCGCAGAACAGACCTGGGACTGCCCCTGCCACGGGTCGCGATTCAAGCCAAACGGCGACGTGATCGCCGGACCGGCCGAAGCTCCGCTGTCGAAGGTGGAATGAGCGGACGATGGCGTCGACGATCAGTCCGGCGGCTCGAACATCTGCGGACCTCAACGCAGTCATCGGCGGATTCCTGCGTGATCTGGCGTTCGCGCAGTCATCGCAGCAGAAGATGTTCGGATACAAGCGCGCCGCGGCGGCGATCCTCGCGCTCGACGTGCCGCTGACCGACGCGCTCGGCTCAGGCGGCGCGTTACCGCGGATCGCGGGTATCGGACCCGGCTCGACCCGGATCATCCGCGAGATCCTTGAGACCGGTGGATCGCCGACCGTCGAACGCGCGATCGACGAAAGCGGCCGCCGCGGAGATATCGAGCGGCGACGGCAGCTTCGGCGGCATTTTCTCAGCCGTGCGGAGGTCAGCCGGATTCTCACGGATCCCACGTTGGCCGGTCCCACGAGGCAGCAATATCGCGGGGATCTGCAAATGCATTCCGAGTGGAGCGACGGCTATCCGACGGTCCAAGAGCTCGCGGACGCCTGTACCGAACGCGGCTATCAGTACGCGGCGGTCACCGATCACTCTCACGGACTGAAGATCGCCGGTGGGATGTCGATGGCCGAAGCAGCCGAGCAGCGGACAGCAATCGAAGACGTCAATGCCGCGTATGGCAGCAAGTTCAGGCTGCTGCAAGGCATCGAGGCCAACATCGACGCCCTCGGCAAACTGGATCTCTCTAACGAAGAGGCGGGAACCTTCGATGTCGTCCTGGCTGCGCCGCATTCCCGCTTGCGAAAGGCGGAGGATCAAACCGATCGCATGCTAGCCGCCATGTCACATCCGGCGGTGCGAATCCTCGCCCATCCTCGCGGGCGGATCACGGGATCGCGCGGAGGCGTCGTCGCTGACTGGGACGCGGTGTTTGCATCCGCGGCGCGGCGAGGGGTCGCGATCGAAATCGATGGCGATCCCGCGCGTCAGGACCTTGATCACACCCTGGCGACTCGCGCGTGCGAGGCGGGGTGTCTCTTTGCCCTCGACAGCGATGCTCACACGACCGCGCAGCTATCCTACGCCGAGACCGCGATCGCCCATGCCCGGCTCGCCGCGATTCCCGCCGACAGGATCGTCAACTGCTGGCCGCTCGAGCGACTCCTCGGTTGGTTGTCCGATCCCGCATCAGCGACGCATCGATGAGCGGCATCCAGGGCACACTCAGCATCGGCAGGCCACTCTGGCTGGACCGAGAAACACATCCCGGGCGGACGTACTCCAGGCTCTCTGGCCGACATGAAGCGAACGTGGCGATTGTCGGCGGCGGGATGACCGGCGCTCTCGTCGCGCACGCGTTCGCATCAGCGGGGATCTCCACGATCCTGCTGGAAGCCTCGCACGTCGGTCGAGGAAGCACTTCCGCGAGTTCTGCGTTGCTCCTGCAGGAACCGGATCTGGAGCTGGCGGAACTCACGGATCGGTACGGGATGGGTACGGCCCGTCGCATCTGGGAGATGAGTCGCGAATCGGTCCAGGCGCTCGTACGCCTGCTGCGACGTCTGCGGATCGCATGCGACCTCACCCGGCGCGATGCGATCCATTTCGCGACCGATGCAGCGGCCGTGGCCAGGCTACGCGCGGAACACAAGCTCAGAAACCGCAACGGATTCGATGCAGCGTGGTTAGGACCAGGCGCGCTGCGGCGGAGTACCGGCCTCGCGGGTCGCGGCGCGATTCGCACGCATGGCAGTGCGCAATTCGATCCGTATCGCGCGTGTCTTGGCGTGGTGCGCGCGGCCGCGACCTCGGGCGCGCAGGTGTTCGAGCGGTCGAAGGTCCGGCGGATCGTGGCCGATCGCCAGCGCGTCCGGCTGTGGACCGGTCGGGGAACCGTCGAATGCGAGCGGGTCGTAGTCGCGACCGGATATGCGACCGCTCGATTCCGACCCCTCGCCGGTCGATTTCGGATGTACCACACCTATGTGCTGGCGACTCGTCCAATCAGCGAGCCAGAGCGCCGGGAGTTGGGCCTGTCCGACGTCATGGTGTGGGACACCGAGCGGCCCTATCACTATGCGCGATGGACACCTGACCATCGACTGCTGCTCGGTGGCGGCGACCGTCTAGTTCGTCCAGGTCTGCGTCACCTACAACAGTTTGCGGCCGCCGCAGGAGGCTTGCGCGCGTATTTCGAGACACGATTGCCGGTGCTGTCGGACATCGAAACCGAGTTCGCCTGGGAGGGACTGTTCGCGATGACACCCGACAGCCTGCCCTACATCGGCCCGCATCGTCGCTATCCGCGTCAGTGGTTCGCCCTTGGCTACGGTGGGAACGGCATGACGTTCGGATTCCTGGCTGCGCGGCTACTGCTCGAACGATGGCAGGGTCACGTGACCCGAGACCAGGCGTTCTTCGAGTTTGGCCGGATACGCTGACGCTGAGCGCGAATGGGTTCAGCGGAGTGTTCGAAACGTGATCGAGTACCGGAGTGCTGCCACCGGGGGAATGTGGTGTTCATATGCAGTCCGCGCCGCCTGCGTCATCAGGTACGCAGATCTGGGAGCGAGCACGATCTCGTGTGTCGCCGACCGACGAGCTGCCATCGGCTCCGTCGGAGAACGGTACGGACGGAATTTCATGCGGCAGGTCGACAACAGCGAGATGCCTGCGACGACATCATATTGCGGCGCATCGCGATGCCATCCAATGGGTGTGCCCGGCCGATACTCGTTGATGAGGGCCATGGCAAACGCTTCCGCGTCAACGCCGGCCCACAAGGCAATCTTGGCGCGGCAAGGGAGTAGGAATGCTGGAAGCGGCCCAGCCACCGTCCGATCGTACGACTCGCCAAAAAACGCCACGCGTCGTCGCGCCACGACGCCGCGCATCTCGAAGTCCGAAAACGCGACATTGGCCACGGCTGCGAGCAGCGCTTGTTCTTCGGCCTCGTTAATGAAATTCTCTCGATAATGGAGGCCGGAAGGGAGATTGTGCTCGAAGAGGTTGGGAGACCCGGGCATGCTCCAGTGTCCCACGAGACAGGAGAGGCACTGCCGACTGCACCGTCCGCCCGCGTCGGATGCTCCGGATGGCAATACAGGCATTGGCGCGGCGCTTTTTATCCGGCGGACCTTCCGGCGTCACGGTGGTTCGCGTACTACGCGTCTCAATTCGACACCGTCGAGATCAACAACACGTTCTATCGCCTGCCAGAGGCGTCGACATTCGCCGCGTGGCGGAAGCAGGCAACGCCGGGCTTCCTGTACGCTGTGAAAGCCAGTCGGTTCCTGACGCACATGAAAAAGCTCAAGGATCCGGCAGAGCCGATCCATCGCCTGATTCAGCGGGCACAGCGGCTGCGGCGGACTTTCGGTCCGATCCTTTACCAGCTCCCGCCCCGCTGGCCGGTCAACATCGAACGGCTGTCTGCGTTCGTTCGTGCGCTTCCGAAGCGACGGCAGCACGTCATCGAGTTCCGTGAACCAAGCTGGTACAACGACGAGGTGTTCGAGTTGCTCGAGCGCAAAGGCATCGCGCTATGCCTCCACGATATGGCGGGTTCGAGGACCGGCAAAATAGTGGTCGGTCCGTTCGTGTATGTGCGCTTCCACGGACCCGCCAAATACACGGGTCGCTACGACGACCGTGTTCTGAGTTGCTGGGGCGAATGGCTTGCGGCACAGATGCGCGAAGGACGTCAAATCTTTGCTTATTTCAATAACGATGCAGCGGGTCATGCGCCACGCGACGCCATCCGCCTTCGGCGTGCGATCGCGTTGGCATAACCGCGGCGCCTCAAGCGTCTTCGAGCGGATCCGTGGAAGGACTACTCGCACAGCACTCAAGTGATTCCGGCGGCTTCGTTCGCGGCGGTCACGCACGTCTCAACGAGGTAAGTCATGCCATTCAAGAGTCAGGCGCAACGGCGGAAGTTCGCACAGCTACTTGTAGAAGGCAAAATCTCCAACCAGACGTTTGAAGAATGGAACCGCGAGACCGGCGGCAAGAAGTTGCCGGAGCGCGTCGGCACGAAGGCGAAGACGTCTAGCCGCGCGAAGTCGACACGAGGAAAACGAACGGTGGCGAAGCGGAGACGTCGATGAAGCCCACCGAACGTGACCGAGTTCAGGTGCGCAAGCCAGCACCACAAGTTCGACCCCACGCAGCCAGCGGCAAATGTCACACCTCGTGGCGTTCGCTGGGATCAACGCGGTGACGTGACCCGGGTCTCTGACTGAATCGCCATCGAAGAAAATCCGGCAAGTCGCCACCTTAAAGGGCCGGTTCCATCGCGCGACGACGACGATGACGCCGAAAAACGAGATGACGTTCACGAGGAAGGCCGCACCCACGCCCGCCGCGGCGATCAACGCACCAGCGAGCGCCGGGCCGACGGCCCGGGCGATGTTGAATTCGATGCCGTTGAGCGCGGACGCCGCCGGCAAATCCTCCCTGCGCACGAGCTCCGGTAGTACCGCACGCCATGTCGGTGATTCCACCGCATCCCCGGCAGACAGCGCGAACGTCAGAGCCAGCAGCAGCCACGGCGTCATGAGGCCGCCGATCGTCGCCACCGCGATGGCCGTCGCGACGCACAGCATCCAGGCCTCGGTGTACAGAATGAGTGCGCGACGATCGACGATGTCGCCGATCGCGCCAGCAGGCAGCGCGAAGAGGAAGAACGGAAGCGTCGACGCGGTCTGGGTCAGCGCGATGAACAGCGGGGTCGCCCCAATCGAGACCATCAACCATGCCGACCCGACGCCCTGCATGAACGTGCCGATATCCGATACGACGTCAGCGATGAGCAGCTGACGAAAAATCGGCGTTCGCAGCGGACGCCACAGATCAGACGTCGCGCTCCTCGCGGTCATACGAGGTGCGTCAGCGGCATTTCGACGACGCGCTCCGCGACGAACCAGACCTGCAGCTCATTCCGCCGGATGACGTCGCTGACAATGGGTGCCCAGATGGCTGAATCGCCTGGGCGCGTGCTCGGCCCCGAGATCATCCAGCGGCTGCATCGACAGGTGATCGAGGTGCCAAGCATGCCGGGTTCACGCACGGTCGCCGATTGCGCGTCGACACGACGCCTGTAGAAATGAAGGTGCATTCTGAGAGGCACCAGACCGCCGCCGCTCCACTCCGGATAGTCGCCATCAGCCGACCATCTCGACAACTCCGCTTGCCAGGTCGTACATCGCTCCCGAGATTCTGATGGTTCCCTTCTTTTCCAGTGCTTCGAGGATTGGACTGCGTCGGCGGATCTCGGCGACACCCAGCATGACATTCGTGCGCGCCACCGCATCCACGTAATTCGCATTCTTGCTCGATCGCTCGCCGTCAAACTTCGTCCCCGCTATCGCGGGTTTGATCCGCGCCAGGAGCCCAGTCAGATTGCCCAGCACCACGTCGTCAATCGCACCTTTCACCGCCCCACACGCGGTGTGTCCCAACACCAGCACCAGCTTTGCGCCGGACGCGGCACAGCCAAACTCCATGCTGCCCAGCATGTCGTCGTTCACGACGTTTCCGGCAACCCGTCCGATGAAAATATCTCCAATGCCGGCATCGAAGACAATTTCGGCTGGCACTCGGGAGTCCAGGCATCCAAGGACCACCGCGGCTGGGTATTGCCCCGCCGCGCTCGATCGCTTCTCGGCGCGATAATCGCGCGGAGCCATTTTTCCTGTCCGGAATCGCTCGTTGCCCTTCTTCAACTCGTCAATGACCTGCACCGGTGTCAGGCTGTCACGTTCTGCCTTCGTCAAGGACCGACTCATGTCGGGCGCGAGCTGCGCTGATAGAGCCGCTACTGAAGGACCGACGGCGCAGGCGCCAAGGGCCGTGACGATGAATCGGCGACGGTTTACCGTCGTGTTGTCAGGAGACTCGTCAAACGTTCTGGTCATAGCCTACCTCTCCTTTTCCAGGTTCACTGGCGCCTCGGCTCCAGCCCGAAAAGAGTCATCCGCCGCTGCGCTCGTCGGTGGCGCGCCCCGTCAGCTTCGTCGGCGGCCCTGGCATCGTACGCTATCACCGCTGACAAACGAATTAACGGCGTTGCGGAATGCCGAAAACCCGGCAGATATTCTTGGATTTCCCATTGCTTCCGCCGTGAATTCGGCGCGACACAGTGCTTCGAAGGCGCTTTGGTCGGCAAGCTTCATGCGTCTGGGAGTTTGACCCAGGTTCTTTGAGGCCACCTCTTGGCGACAAGGGAGGCACTATGGTTGCCGTCGCATCGCACGTCATTCAGGGACACGTCAGTCGCGGCTTCGAGCCGGTCCGCGACGCATTCGAGCAGAATTTCGCGCGGCGCGCCGAGTTGGGAGGCGCCTGCTGCGCCTTCTACCGCGGCGAGAAGGTCGTCGATCTCTGGGGTGGTGTTCGGAACAAGGTAACGGGCGAGCCCTGGGAGCGCGACACGATGGTCGTCGTCCACTCGGCCACCAAGGGGCTGGCGGCGATGACGCTCGCGATCGCCCACTCGCGCCATTGGCTGGACTACGAGGAGCGGGTCGCTAGCGTACTGGCCGGAGTTCGCGCAGAACGGCAAGGAGAACGTCACCGTGCGCCAGCTCCTCGCGCACCAGGCCGGCCTGTTCGCGTTCGACGAACCAGTCGATCGTCGCGTGCTCGGTGACCTGGACCAATTGGCGGCAATGATGGCCCGTCAGCGGCCAGCGTGGGAGCCTGGAACGCGACAGGCCTACCACGGGTTGACCCTCGGGTTCTACGAGGGCGAGCTCATGCGACGTGTGGATCCGAGGCATCGGACCCTGGGCCAGTTCTTTCAGGACGAGATTGCGACGCCTCTTGGAGAGGACTTCTACATCCGGCTGTCCGAAGACATCCCGAACTCTCGCCTCGCCACCCTTTCACCGCCTGGCATGATCAAGATGTTGGTCGGATTCCGCCCAGTGCGACTCTTGATCGAGGGGCTGAATCCCCGTTCGAATATTTCCCGCGCGCTCACTGTGAACCCTGGTACGTCGGTCTACCTCGATGAGTCGCGTGTATACGCGCGCAATCTGGAGGTGCCGGCGGGCGGCGGTGTGGGCACCGCGCGCGCGATGGCACACGCGTACAGCGCCTTCGCGACTGGAGGACGTGAGCTGGGGCTGCAAAAGGAGACGCTGGACTTGCTGGCCGCACCGGCGATTCCTCCAGCGCGCGGGTTCTACGACGAGTGCCTGAAGGGTGAGGTGCAGTTCTCACTTGGCTTCATGAAGCCGAGCGTGAACTGGCGCTTCGGCGGCGCGCGCTCCTTTGGCTCGCCGGGTACTGGCGGCGCACTGGGCTTTGCCGATCCGGACGCCGGCATCGGATATGGGTATGTGACCAGCCGAATGGGCACGGTATTCACTGGCGATCCGCGCGACGTCGCGCTCAGGGACGCCCTGTACGCAGCTCTGGGGTCTTGTCCGCTTCAGCGGTTGCCGCCTGAACGGATCGCATCATGATCCGGCGCAAAGCGTTCGTTGCGAGGCATCCAGTTGCCACCTACTTCGGCCTTACGTTCGCGATCTCATGGGGCGGCGCTCTTCTTGGCATGGGCGGATCGGGCGCCCGAGAGGCAGTCCGAAGAGTCCATTGATTCGAATGTGTGTCTCCCACCCCAGACGCATCTCGAGGCCGATCGGGCCGGTCGACTGGCCGAGGCGCGTTCAGAATTCAAGGCTGCAGCCACGCTGACCCGCAACGCACGGGAAAGGGCCTTTCTCCTCGCACGGGCGGACGCCTGCGAGTGCAAGCACTGAATCCTGTTTCTGAGGCGGCGTTCAGTGTGCCGATCTCGTGCCGGCGGTTTGCAGCGTGATGAAAACGTGCGCGCGACGAACTTGTGTCAGACGCTTCTCTTCTCCTCCGATCACGTACGCCGCAGGCTCGAGCGTACTCACTCGGAGAATTCCCTTCTCCCGACCTATCCAGGATTCCAAGGACGATGCGCGATCTCGGACGTCCCAAAGAAACACGTCAGGCGATACTCGCGGCTGAACTGGCTGGGGCTTTGATACGCAGCATTGACCTTGATGCCTGTCGATTGGAGGTCCGCGGCGAATGCGAACGTGATCGCGTTGAGCGCCGTCTTCGACCAGGAGTAGGTGCCAAACATCTTGCGATGCGGGTTCGCCGGATCCGAATTCCACGTGAGCGAACCGCTGGTGCTCGAGACGTTGACGATGCGTCCCACTGGTGGCTTCACGAAGCAGCGGCAGCATCGCTTGATCCTATGCTTTCACTCGGCGGCCGGTTGTTGCTCGGCCCAAGTCAGAAGTTTGTCGAGCGCCGGACAGAGAGACTGTCCCCACTCCGTGAGGTGATACTCGACCTTCGGCGGGACTTCAGCGTGCACAGTGCGCGTGGCGATGCCGTCCCCCTCGAGCTGCCGAAGCTGTTGGCTCAGCATCTTCTGCGAGATGCCAGGAATCGCGCGCTCGAGGTCAGAGAAGCGCAACGTCTTGCCGCCAAAGAGATGGAAGAGGATGACGAGCTTCCAGCGACCATCCAGTTTTCGAATGGCCTTCTCGATCCTGGCGGCGGCCGACGCGGGCGTGTGTGCGCGCTTACTCACAGGTGAGTTCCTCACTTCCGCGTGCGTTCTTGCGGCTTGATCCGTGCCAGTATCTAGTACTCAGATGCCCACAAACACTAGAAGGCCCGTCGGCTTGCCAGTCCCCATCGCGGCGTATTTCGCGGCTGACGGGGGTGGCGTGGCTTCGTGTTTCATCGAGAACGCCGTCGTCGTCGATGAGCGTCGCGAGCATCACGGCCGACAAGCCATCGGACGCTGGAAGGCCGAGGCCACGGAAAAGTATCACTATACAAGCGAGCCACTCGCGGTAGACTGCTTGGGCTCGGACGTGACCGTCACCGCACGGGTCACCGGCGAATTCCCCGGCAGCCCCATAGAACTGCGGTATCGCTTCACGCTCGAGGGCGACAAGATTGCCAGGCTGGAGATCACGGGATGATTTTCGATCTCGAGCTCGCCGGTCGTCGCGCGCTCGTGACGGCCGGGACAAAAGGGGTCGGCGCCGCGGTCGTCGACGTGCTGTCTGAGAACGGAGCGAAGGTAGTGACCACGGCCCGCTCGATTCCACGCGACTCCCTTGCCGGCGTGCACTTCATCGCGGCGGACATCACGACGGCCGCGGGCTGCGCCCATGTCGCGCAAGGCGCTCTCAACCACCTCGGAGGCATCGACATTGTCGTCAATGTCCTCGGCGGCTCACAGGCGCCGGCCGGCGGATTCGTCGCACTTGACGACCACGAGTGGGGGAAGGAAATCGATCTCAACCTCATGCCCGCCGTCAGGCTCGATCGGGCGCTGCTGCCGTCGATGCTCGCGCGGAGGGCGGGCGTCATCGTTCATGTCACGTCGATCCAGCACGTGCTGCCGCTTCCCGAGTCAACGATCGCTTACGCGGCCGCGAAGGCCGCGCTCGCGACGTACAGCAAGGCCCTCTCGAAGGAGGTGACGCCAAAAGGCATTCGCGTCATGCGGGTCTCACCGGGGTGGGTCGAGACCGAAGCGGCCGTGGCACTTGCCGAGCGTCTCGCCGCCGACGCCGGGACTGACTACGAAGGCGGCAAACAGATCATCATGCGGTCGCTCGGTGGCATTCCGCTCGGACGTCCCGCGAAGCCCCGGGAGGTGGCCGAGCTCATCGCCTTCGTGGTATCGCCGAGAGCGGGAGCCGTCACTGGAACCGAGTATGTGATCGACGGCGGAACGGTCCCCACGGCATGACGCAGGCTGACGTTCGCCGACCGAGAGTTCTCCTGGCTGACGACGACGCTGGGATTCTGAAGGCCATCTCGAGAACGCTGGCGACAGACTTCGAAGTGGTGGCCACGGTGACAGACGGGCGCAAAGCTCTGGACGCTGTGCCCCGTCTCGATCCCGATATCGTCGTTCTCGACATCTCGATGCCGGGCTTCACCGGATTTCAAACCGCCGAGGAACTGACACGATTGGGATCGCGGGCCAAGATTGTGTTCCTGACGATGCATCAGGAGGACGACTTCGTCAGTAAGGCGCTCCGATGTGGAGCGATGGGCTACGTGCTAAAGACGGTCGCCTCGTCGGATCTGACCCCGGCGCTGCATCACGCCATCGCCGGACGGCGGTTTCTGCCGTCGCTCACGCCTCTGGTCATGACCGGCGCGGCTGCACACGCCGTTCAGTTGTGTGGAGATGACCGTTCCGGTCTCGATGGAGTCGCGGCCGTCCTGAGCAGCGCGCTCCATCGGGGCGACACCGTCGCCACCGTCTTGATCGAATCGAATCGTGACGCCCTCGCCGTCCGGATGAAAGAGCGAGGATGGAGTCTCGCCGACGCAGGAAAGCAAGGCCGCTACGTGGTCTTCGATGCCGAGGAAGCGGCGACACGGGTCATGCGAGGCGGTCGGCCCCACCGTGACTCGATCGCCGAAATCGTCGCCGCGCTTGAAGGTGCTCGAACAGCTTCGGCCGCCGGGCCCCGCTCGCACCTCACGATCGTCGGCGAGATTTCCGCCGTTCTTTGCCGCCGGGGAACACCTGAAGCAGCATTGGAACTCGAGCGACTCTGGGATGAACTGACTCGTTCACTCCCGATCCTCACCGTTTGCACGTATCCAACGGGCTGCTTTGATCACGCCGAAGCGCCAGGTCTCATTTCAGGTATCTCAGCTCACCACTCGGTTATCAGCCACGCAGGCAGGGCTTGACGATCACCGCCGCTATGCCGGTGGCGCGTGCGACGCCGGTGCGCCAATGCGTCCGTCAGAATGCGGGCGGCGTTGCGTGTCGTCAGCCCTGATTCTTTCAACGAGGATGACACCAAACAGCGACGGAACGCGAGCATGTCGAGATGTCGAAGTGATACGGTTCTTGCCACAGTTGACGGCTGGTCGGTGTGTGTCGCTGTGTCTGAGAACAGGTCTTGCGTCATGGTTTCGGCGAGCCGCAATGTTTTTGGGTGCACAGGGGAGGAAAGCGGCCACGGAACTGATCGATGCTCAGCGTGAACAGTTGCTGAATCGCGAACTGGCGGCTCGGATAAACGCCGGACCAGAGGGACGCTCCGCCGGGGCATTGCTCCGCACGGTGTGCTGCGTCCTGGCGAGCGCCGTTTGCTATTACGTCGCCACGCAGATCGCCTGGGCGCTTTGTTTCCCCGACAGCAAAGTCTCACTCTTTTTTCCCCCGCACGCGGTTCTTGCTTTCCATCCTGCTGCTCGTCCCCACCCGGCACTGGTGGGCCTACACACTCGCCGCCGCCAGCGCTCATTTTCTGGCGACCCAGCAGGCGCACTGGCCGCCGCTGTACGCATTGACACTGCGAGGCTTTTCGACGCGGTGCAGAATCGTCGCGGCAGCGGCGGGGATTCGCATCTCTGATCAAGTCTCCCCTCAAGGCGATCACGCTTCGTGACGCGATTATCTTCGTCCTCATCGCAGTGGTGCTCGTTCCTTTTGGGACCGCCTTCTGGGGTGCGGCCTTTACGGTCTCCAACGGTTTCGGCACTCGCTATTGGATCGAATGGCGCAACCTGGGAATCTCGAATGCGGTGACGGCCGTCGTCCTGGTGCCGGCAATTCTGCTGGGTGCGCACCATCTGTTCGTCAGACGCCCGAGAGCCTGTCCCCCCGACGCGTGCTGGAAGCGGCTCTCGTCGGTGCGTGTACGGTGGCGGTCGGAATTTTCGTATTCGATCAAACGCCCGCGGGTCCCGGCACTTCGCCGCCTCTCTTGTATACGCCCATTCCTCTGCTCATTTGGGCGGCGCTCCGCTTCGGCCTTGGGGGAATCAGCGTCTCGATGTTGATCATTACGTTCCAGGCGATCTGGGGAACCATGCGCGGGCACGGCCCATTCCTGACCCAAACCCCCGCCGAGAATGCGCTGGCACTGCAGCTATTCCTCCTGATGACAGCCACTCCGCTGATGCTGCTCGCGGTTGTCATCGAAGAGGAAAGACGCTCGAAAGAAGCGTTGCGTGAGAGCAAGGACCAGATGGGCCTCGCCGCGGAAGCAGCAAACGCGGCGATGTGGGTTTGGGACGTCTCCGCCGACGATTTGTGGATGACAGAGCAGGGCCGCTCGCTGTTTGGCTTCAAGCCGGATGCGCGCATCAATTTCGCGGCAACCATGGATCGCGTGCACCCCGAGGATCGCGCCGCGCGTGAAAGCGCGATCAGACGAGCGCTCGAGACGCGGGGCGAATACGAAATCGAGTATCGCGTTGCTGGAGCCGGACGGCGTGGTCCGCTGGATTAACGGGCGCGCTCGTTGTGTGGAGCCCGACGACGGCACCGGCCTGAAGCTGTTCGGCGTTTCGATGGATGTCACGGCTCGCAAACAGGCGGAGGCGTCGGCGCGCGGATCTCCAGAAGAAGCGGGCAGAGCTGGAGCACGTCGCACGCGTGGCCACCCTTGGCGAGCTCACCGCAACCCTGGCGCACGAAGTAGCCAGCCACTCGCCGCGATCCTCGCCAACTCCTCCGCCGTCGGATCGATTTCCTCGACGCACCTGAACCCGACCTTCAGGAGGTGCGCAGCACGCTCTCCGACATCTGCGAGATCACCGAACGGGCCGCCGAAGTCATTCGTCGGCTGCGCGACATGCTCAAGCGCGACACGCCGGGCTTCACCAACCTCGATCTCAATCAGCTCATCCGCGACGTCGATCGCATCGTCCACGGCGACGCTGTCGCCCACAGGGTCACCGTCGACCTCGACCTGTCGGCCCGGCGTCCTGCCGGTCAAGGCCGACAACGTTCAGCTCCAGCAGGTGATGCTGAACCTGATGCTCAACGCCTTCAGCGCCATGAGCGGAGCCCAACTCAACGGCGCGCGGCGCCTGATCGTGCGCACGAAGTCGATTGACGCCTCAAACGTCCTGGTCGAACTGCAGGACAGCGGCACGGGAATCGCCCCGGAAAAGCTCGAGTCCATCTTCGATCCCTTCATCACCAGCAAGCCGCGACGGCCTGGGGATCGGGCTTGCGATCAGTCGCACCATCGTCGAACGCCACGGCGGCAAAGTCTGGGCTGCCAACAATCCCGACCGCGGCGCGACGTTCTCGATCACGCTGCCGGTCACCCGCGAGTGAATCTGACCGTGCGGCATTTTGCGGGCGAAGTGAAAAGCACTTTCGTAGGACCAGCACGATGCGGCCGTGTCCGCGTGGCGCTCGGAGCGGAGGTGTGGCTCAGGACCTCGAAGAACGTCGACGTTTACGGACGCACCTGAGCGAGGGCTCGGTCGCTGACCGTGTTTGCGTTGAGAGGCGGTCACGCCTCGAGCGGCATCCCGGGCGTCGAGGAGTGCTCGTCTCGGTACGAGCACTCCTCGCACAGGACCGATCAATCATCGAGCGGCTTGAGAAGATGCGTCGCAGTATATCTACCGACCCTGCTGCCGACCTTGGTGCCCACCTCGGTGCTGTGGCGCCAGTGCATCCCGCCCCACACACGCGCGTTGCCTTCCTCGGCATGGATCTCGTTGACATTGGTGTAGTAACGAACCGCACCGCCGTTGCCCTTGAACGCCAGCTGGAACTGATCGGTGCCGAACCACACCGTGTAGAACGCTAGCACACTCCCGCCGACCGTCGTGTGAGCCGCGGGATACTCGGGGTGGGACGGCGTGACAATGAAGGGTGCCCACGCGGAATCTGGTTCGGTCTCGGAGTTGCCGTCGGTATCGCCAGCACGGATGGCGGTAACCGGGCGCCAGAACATATACGTGTACTTCGCATCCCAAGCGGCGATTAACGCATTCGTCGCCGCAGCAATGCCCATGGCCTCGAAACGGGCGGCGGTCAACAGGTCCATTGAGCTCGCTATGCTGCGAACGTTGGCGCTCCACAGCGCGCTCGCCGATGGCGACCAGAACAGAGCAGTCGCGGACTGCTCGGCGGTTCGGCTCGTCTCGGTGGCTCGACCGAGGTCCCTGCTCTCGTTGTAGTCGATCGTGTAGGTCCGGCTATCGAGCGCTGGCGGAGCATGGGGACGGAAGCGCGTGGGGTCGTCATAGCCGAACGGCGTGACGAACTGCAGGAACGGAGTCTGCGGATTCGCGAATGCGGGTGGAGTCGGGTTCCACACTCCGGGGCCGCTGCCGGGCGTGTAGCCCTCAAGCTCCGGATCGTTGCGGTGATCTCCAAGGCGCGCCGCGAGTACCGCGTTGGCTGCGGCCTCGCCGACAGCGATGCCGTTCGCGATGGCTTCAAGGCTCGCGGAAACTCCGGCGATCGACGTGTTATAGGCGCTCTGGATTGTCGCAGTTTTCGTCGGGAACTCGTTCAGGGCGACGATGTAGGCCGCCCGGATCACCGCGGCTTCCGGTGATGCGCCTCGGGCCTGGACAGGCGTCGACGCGAAGGGGCGATAAGGTCCGTGGAGGACGGCGTTGACGGCGTCGAACATCGCCATCTGCGCGATGGTGGTGCGGACCTGGGTGCGTAACGGATTCTCGGGGACCGATGCGCCGAGCGACGTGAATCGGTTGCCCCAGTCGTCGAGCACTGCCGGTCCCGTCAGGGCCGCGACTGGCGCCTGTGCGGTCAACTGCTCCGTGGCGTGGCCCGCCGTCAGCAGCGCGACGAGGATGCCGAGGAATAATGTTCGCTTGCGTCGAATCTCGCTCATAAAGCCTCCTGTTCCTGGAGGCGCGATGCGCGATCCAAAACTGGCATGGAGCCGGGAATTGGCTAGAATGTCGCCATTGGAGTGTCCTCAGGCAGCGTGACCCGGCTCCTGTTGGCGTGGCGAGCGGGCGACGAGACCGCGCTCGCCCGACTGACTCCGCTGGTCCATCGCGAGCTGCAGCGGATCGCCCGAGGGTGCATGCGCGGCGAACGAGCGGGCAACAGCTTCCAGGCCACCGCCCTCGTGCACGAAGCCTACCTGCGGCTGGTGGATACGCAGCACGTGAACTGGCAGAATCGGGCGCACTTTCTCGCGATGGCCGCCCGGCTGATGCGCCGCATCCTTGTTGATCTCGCGCGCGCCCGGCAGTATCAGAAACGGGGCGGCGGTGCGATCCGGGTGTCGCTCACCGAGGCGTTGTCCATACCGGACAAGGCCGAGGATCTGGTGGCACTCGACGAGGCGTTATCTGCGCTTGCCAGGTTCGACGAGCGAAGAAGCCGCGTCGTCGAGTTGCGCTTCTTCGGTGGTCTCAGCGTGGAAGAGACGGCGGCCGTGCTGCGAATCTCGCCCGAGACGGTCATGCGTGACTGGAAGCTCGCCCGAACGTGGCTGCGGCGAGAGTTGCCGAGATGACGCCGGAGCGATGGCAACAGATTTCGCGGATTTATCATGACGCGCTTGCGCGCGACTCCGGCGAACGGGCATCGTTCCTGCGTGAAGCCTGTCAGGACGAGGTGTTGCGGCAGGAAGTGGAATCGCTGCTGGCGCAACCTGCGTCGACAGAGAACTTCCTCGGCGAGCCGGCTGTCGCGATGGCCCCGGGACTCATGGACGATCCTGCCGAGCCGACATTGACCGGACGGAGGCTCGGGGTTTATCAGATTCTCGACCTTCTCGGCGTCGGCGGCATGGGCGAAGTGTACCGCGCCCGTGACACGAGACTCGATCGCGACGTTGCGGTCAAAGTCTTGCCGCGCCTCTTTTCGGCAGATCCCGAACGGTTGGCTCGCTTCGCGCGCGAGGCGCGGCTGCTCGCGTCGTTGAACGACCCGCACATCGCCGCAATCCACGGCTTCGAAGCGACGGCGGGCATTCACGCACTCGTCCTTGAATTCGTCGAGGGACGGACGCTAGCCGAGCGATTGCGGAGCGGGGCCCTGCCGATTGAGGAGGCGGTGAGGATCGCGCGTCAGATCGCCGCCGCGATCGAGGCTGCGCACGAGCGAGGCGTCGTGCATCGCGATCTCAAACCCCAGAACATCAAGGTGAAGCCCGACGGCACGGTGAAGGTGCTGGATTTCGGCCTCGCGAAGGCGACCATGGCGGAGGCACACGACGGCGATGGCTCGCCCGCGTCAGCGGCGCCCATCGATCGCACGCGGGACGGCGTCATTCTCGGCACCGCCGGCTACATGAGCCCGGAGCAGTCGCGCGGACACGCGGTGGACAAACGAACCGACATCTGGGCCTTCGGCTGCGTGTTCTACGAGATGCTGACGGGGCGCGCGCCGTTCGCGTGTCAGACGATGTCCGACACGCTGGCGGCGGTGTTGACGCAAGAGCCGGACTGGCAGGCGTTGCCGGCCGACACGCCTCCAGGCGTTCGATCCACGCTGCGTCGCTGTCTCAGGAAAGATCCCGTCGATCGATTGCACGACATCGCCGACGTGCGAATCGAGATTCAGGAGGCCATCGCCGAGCCTGCGGCGATAACACCAACTGTCCGGCCAGGACGTGCAGCAGCTCGATGGACGCGCACGATTCCGTGGGTCGTGGCGGCAGGCGCGATCGCGACGGCGCTGCTGATAGTGCAGCAGGGCACTCGCCGCAGCGGCTCACCCACCGGCTCAGTGACACGTCTCGACCTGGATCTGCCGGCCGGTGTTGAGCTCGCCACCGTCTACCCGCCAGCGGTGGTGCTCTCGCCGGATGGAACACGCGTCGCCTTTGTTGGCGTGTTTGGCGGCGTGCGCCAGCTGTACACGCGCCGGCTCGATCAGTTCGAGACCGTCCCGATCCGAGGAACGGAGAACGCCAACGCGGTGTTCATGTCGCCGGATGGGCGTGCACTGGGGTTCATCACGGCGGATCTGGCTCTGAAAAGGGTGTCATTGGCGGACGGTCTCGTAACCACGGTCGAGCATGACGCGGAATTCTCGGCAGGCGCCGCCTGGGGAGCCGACGACCGGATCACGTTCGTTCGCGCCGGCGCGCTCTGGCAAGTGCCCGCTTCCGGCGGCCCGGCGAAACAGCTCACCACGCTCGACCGTGGAAAGCAGGAGCTCCTCCACGCCTGGCCCAGCGCCATTGCGCAAGGCCGGATCCTCTTGTTCGCGTCCATCACGGGCAGCAGCCGCGGAGCGTCGCACATCGAGGCCCTCTCGCTGCCAGCCGGCCAGCGACGTGTCATCGTCGAATCGGGCACGTTCCCTCTGTACTCGCCCAGCGGTCATCTGGTGTTCTTTCGCGACGGCGCACTACTCGGCGCGCCATTCGATGTAGACCGGCTGGCCGTGACGGGGCCGGTTGTTCGCGTCCTCGAAAACCTCGCCGTGGGTACGACTATGGACGCACCGTTGGCGGCGCTGTCCAATGCTGGTTCCTTGACGTACGCACAAAGCGACGCGGGGACCACACGGCTCGTGCTGGTGTCTCGTCATGGAGTGGAACAGCCGATTACGGAGACCCCGCGGCGGTATCAGTACCCCCGGCTGGCGCCGGACGGCCGCCGCGCGGTTGTGGCCGCCGCTGGCGATTTGTGGATTCAGGACATCGCGCGTGCGACGTTGACGCGGCTGACCTCTGAACAGACGGTCGGCAATGCCTTTCCCGTCTGGACGCCGGATGGCACCCGTGTGCTGTTCCGGACATTGACGGGTATGTATTGGACCGCCGCGGACGGCAGCGGTCATCCGGAAGCGATTGCCGGCAGCCTTTCGGGAGATTTTCCGTGTTCGGTCTCACGTGACGGCGACACGCTCGCCTTCATGCGACAGAATGCCCAGACCTCCCGCGATATATACGTGCTCTCGCTCCGCGGTCAGCCCCGCCCGCGGCCTGTGGTGAGCACATTCGCATACGAGGGTGGGGCTCAGTTTTCGCCGGATGGCCATTGGATGGCATATGTCTCTGACGAATCGGGTCAGATGCAAGTGTATGTTCGGCCTTTCCCCGGCCCAGACCGACGGTGGCCGGTGTCCACACAGGGTGGGACACAGCCAATGTGGAACAGGAACGGCAAGGAGATCTTCTATCGCATTGGAAACAAGATGATGGTCGTGGACGTGTCGGGGAGTCGTGGATCTCACGTTCTCGCAGCCGCGGCAGCTGTTCGACCAACGATATGTCTTTCAAAACATCTCGCTGGCCAACTATGACGTCAGCCCCGACGGCCAGCAGTTCGTGATGGTCAAGGACGAGACAGGTTCCGGTCGACTCAACGTGGTGCTCAACTGGGCTGAAGAGCTGAAGCGACTGGTGCCGACACGCTAACGCAATAAAGTCGAAGACGAACGTCGCATCGCACATGGAAGTCCGCGAACACAGATCCGAACTCGGCCAATGGCAGACAGCGCAACGACCCGCTGATCCCCGCCTTCGCGCCTACGTCCACGGATACTTCGCCAGTTCGAGCAACCTTCGCATACCCGTTCAGGAGCGTCACGTCCCCTCGATCGAAGCCCCCTTTTTCTGAATTTGGGCGCGCCGCATCGACCAGGCGCATCTCATCAAGGAATTCCGGGAGTTCGCCGGCATGTCCCCCGATGCCTTCCTCCGGTAAGTGTCCTTTCTGAACTGAACGGTTCCGAACGGTAAAAAAAAACAATACGGACGGCGCTCGCCCTGGCTATAGATCCTGTCGAAACGAGGAGCCAGACCAGATGCAGTCCCCGCCCATCAGCCAGGCCGAGATCGACGCGCGAATTCATCACCACATCGACGAACTACTGGAGTTGTGGTGGGCCGAGCAAGGCGCCTCGAAGACGAAAGACCTCGAGCTGATCGCGTCGGCGATTCCGTTTCCGCGCGAGCGAGGCCATTCGCGCGCTGGATCTCTGTTGTGGCCCCGGCGATGTGGGCAGAGCCATCCGGCAGGTCTACCCGAAGGCGCACATCGACTGCATCGATCGAGACCCGTTCCTCACCTCGATCTGCAGAGCCGTCAATCAGCGGGATCGCATACCCGGAACGCTCGTCGTGAGAGACCTGAAGGACGATGGCTGGCTCGACGAGCTTCCAGGCAACTACGATGTCGTGGCGACGGTCAATGCGCTTCATTGGTTCGACGCGGAGCGCGCGACGCAACTCGTTGAGGACGTTCACGGGACGCTGCGGGGTGGCGGGCTATTCCTGCTCGCCGAGCCCGCCTGTCCCGAGACACCCTTCGTCGCTGGATTCGAACAGTGGAAAGCCAAGCAGCCTCCGCGCTACACGCGCGAGAATTGGGAGCGTTTCTGGTCGAGGGCCAACGCGCTTCTCGGCTATGACCACACAACACTCTTGGGCCCCCGCCAAGCCAATCGCATCGGAGAGCACGGCATGTCGGTTGCGGGATGGATCGGCTTGCTCGAACGAGCCGGCTTCGAGCTCATCGACGTGCTGCTGAGAGACGCTGATCAGGTCGTTATCGGCGCGCTGAAATCGATCGATCCCGATCGTCGCTGAAATCGGGCAGATTCGGCGTCGGCGAACTCTTATGTGAATTCGAAGCCGGCACGATATCGTCGGACGCTCGACACGACGTATTTCTTTGCCGCGTCGATCGTCCGGCGAAGGGTTCCATCCAATCAGGCCTCGCTCCCGTCCGCGCCGGCGGCCGAAACGCTCCTCCATCATTTCGTAAGTCACCGGTGAACATCTACAAAACGGGACCCTGACCGCCTGCCCGATGTTTGACTGCGCGGATTGCGTGAGTCAACCGGGACTCAAAGTGACGCTCGTCCCATCGCTTCAGGCGTTCTGTCGTCAACCCGACACGACTGAACGCCGACCTGATGGCAGCGTCGACATGGCCGATTGCGGTGTGCCGGAACCGATGGCCCTCAAGGGTCCGCCGTAAGGTCTCGACCAGCCTGGGATTTGCCGCGCGCCCGCCGGCGAGCCGCAGATTGTCCTCCCAGAACGGCACCTCACTAGGTTTCAGGGTCAGCTGCGCGATGAGTGCTGGGTCGAGCCGCGAAGGAAACCGTGATGCGCGCTCGAGCGCACCGCAACAGCTCAGCGCGAACATCGTTCGAAGGCACTTCTCACATCGGCCGCAATTGAAGGTGTTTTCCGCGTTGCGCCAGCACACGCGCAGTGTCCGAAGCGCAACATCCGACGCCGCGATTCGGAGCATTTTGTCCGCCCGCGTCGCCTCCAGGCCGTGATGCACGAACTCGATCCGCTCGGACGACCAGCGCGAATCGATATCGGGATGCGACGCCCATGGTTTCAGTGTTGTGAACCAATAGGTCGAGGCCAGGTAGAGTGTGTGCAGCAGCGGGGAGAGCACGTGGCCCACGGCGGCGAGGCACGGGCCGTGAGCGTAGTGACCCCAATCAATCTCGCTCGTGAAGGCCCTCACATTCGTGCGGACCGGAATCAGTTCGACGTCATGCGCCTGTGCGAACTCGTGAGCCGTCGCGAGAACTCGGCTGAACAGATCGTGATTGTCCAGCGCCACATCCAGACCGTGACCCAGAACCAGGTACTCGATGCGGCGAGCGTCGCCCGGCGGATACCGGTCGTGATTACGGAGAACAGTGTACGTGGAGTCGACGCCCCCGGAAAAGAAGGCGCCGGCAGCCCGGCCACGGCGCTCTCGTGGACGCCCTGACGCTCGAATCGGAATCCGCCGGAGACTGTCGCCGAGCTTGGTGCTCCAGGCCTCATAGATCTCCATGACCCGGTTGCACCCTTGAAGAAGCTCGGTCGAGACCTCAGGCACCTCAAGGGGAAGATGGTGTGCCATTCCGACGATCATCAGGACGGGCAGGAACGGATCGGCATCGACCGCGACGTCAGCACTCAGGCCGGCAGGTACTTCGAACCACATGCGATCGGGCAGGGGGACAACGGCTCGAACCGATGCCGACACCACGATCTCAGAGGCGCCTGTGTGGGTCTTGATGTTCTCGGCGGTAATCAAATGACCGGCCTTCCCGCTTGCTCGAACGAGCCGATACGTTTCGATAGCCCCGCGAACAACGTCGGCCCGTGGCCGCCGCCTGGGCTGCACCACGAACTCGTACTCATCGATCAATCCCAGCTCCGCCAACGCCAGCGGAAGCTTCACGCCTCCCACCAACAGTCCCTTACCCGACTCCCGCTTCAGCTGCTGAACGGCCTTCGCCAGATCCCTGCGCACGAGCTCCGCGTTCCAATCGACCCGGCCCAGGGTGCTCGACACGACGTACTTCTTTGCGGCGTCGATCGTCCGGGCGAAGGGTTCCATCCAATCAGGCCTCGCTCCCGTCTGCGCCGGCGGCCGGAACGCTGCCTCCATCATTTCGTAAGTGACCCGGCCAAAGAGGAGAGCATCGGCCTGGTCGAGGTTTTCAACTGCGTGACGCTGCACGTCTTCGTCCGAGGAAATTGCACGATGATCGCAGCACCCGTCGAATGTGACGTTGATGGAATACCGAAGGGGTCGCATTACGTAAGCGTACCGCCGATCGAAGGTTAGAGAAACCTGAACTGGCTTCGCCGACCCTAATGTCGTGCCAGCTGGGTGAGCTGAATGAGGTTGCCGCAGGTGTCGTTCACCATCGCAATGGTCGAGGCGGTCACGTCGGTGGGCGGCATCGTGAACGTTGCGCCGCGGGCCTTGATCCGCTCGTAGTCGCCTTTGACGTCGTCGGTGGAGAACATGGCCGCGGGCTGGCCCTGCTGGAATATCGCCTCCTGATACGCCTTGGCAGCGGGGTTGTTATTCAGTGCCAACTGCAGCTGAGTACCCTCCGGCTCCTCGGGTGAGGCCACGGTCAGCCAGCGATATGGGCCATTACTGAAATCCGCTTTCTTGGCAAAGCCCAGGACCTCCGTATAGAAGCGCAGAGCCTTGTCCTGGTCGTCCACGTAGACGCTGGTCAGTTTGATCTTCATTTCTTTTCTCCTTGTCCGGACCTGTCACATCAGTAAGATTTCGTCCGTCAGTACAATGACGGACCGCGACGGAGGAATGTGACCGATGCCCACACCTGAGCGGCTCGCCGAGCAATTCGAAGAGCACAGACCGCACGTGCGGGCGGTCGCGTATCGCATGCTCGGATCGGTCGGCGAGGCGGAGGATGCCGTCCAGGAAACCTGGATCCGATTGAGCCGCGCGGATGTCAGCGGTGTCGACAACCTGCGGGGATGGCTGACGACAGTCGTGGCGCGCGTGTGCCTGGACATGCTGCGCACGCGGGCGTCGCGCCGGGAGGATCCCTTGGACATGCACGTGCCGGATCCGATCATCCGCGCGATCGGTCGTGGAGACGAAGGGCCAGAGGCGGAGGCTGTACTCGCCGACTCTGTCGGTCTGGCGCTGCTCGTGGTCCTCGAGAAGCTGGATCCGGCGGAACGACTGGCGTTCGTGCTCCACGATGTGTTTGGGATGTCCTTCGAGGAGATCGCGCCCATCGTCGATCGTTCGGTCGTCGCCACGCGCCAGCTCGCGAGCCGCGCGCGCCGCCGGGTCCAGGGACAGGCGCCGACGTCAGACGCGGACCTGCGGACGCAGCGCCGCGTCGTCGATGCGTTTCTCGCGGCCGTCCATGACGGCGACTTCGAAGCGCTGGTCACCGTCCTGGATCCGGAGATCGTGCTGCGAGCCGACGGCGGAGCGGTGAAGGGCATGTCGCGCCTCGTGCGCGGGGCTCAGGCGGTCGTGGCGCAGGCCGCGACGTTCTCGAAGCTCGGGTTGTCCAATCAGGTGGTTCTGGTGAACGGCAACATTGGCGTCGTGTCGCGCCTTCCGGACGGGCGCCGGCTTTCCGTGATCGGCTTCACGATTGCGGGGGGCAAGGTCGTTGAGATGGACATCCTGGCGGATCCAGACCGGCTCAGTCGACTCGATCTATCGGCCATCGAGCCCTGAGCCATTGGCGGTCGTCCCATTTCTTCCGGTCGTTCCGTCATCCTTGTGAGGGTCGCGTCAAGCCGATTCGATCGAAGCGGCCTCGCGGCGCCCATACGGAAGCAAGTCATGAACATGCAAGCCACTGGGCGGACGATCGCCGCCCCGCGCGCGGGCCTCTCGCCTACGGAAAGGTACCGGATGTCTGCTGCAACCGACCGCACCTCCTCCGCTCCCCGCTGGATGCTTTGGACGGGGTGGCTCTTTTCCTTCTTGGTGGTCGCGCAGCTGCTGAGCAGCGCCTGGTTCAGGGCCACCCACCACACCTACGCGGTGGCCGAAATTGTGACGGGCTATGGCTATCCCGAATCGGCCATCGTCCCCATTGTCATTGCGGAATGCGCGTTGGTGGTGCTCTACCTTGTCCCGCAAACGTCTGTCCTCGCCGCAATCCTGATGACCGGCTATCTCGGCGGCGCGGTGGCCACTCATTTGCGGATCGCAGACACGGCGCGTGCGGCGATTCCGTTGGTGGTCGGCATTCTCGCCTGGGGCGGCCTGTACTTGAGGGATAGTCGCATCCGCCAACTTGTGCCCTTCCGCCGGTCGGTGTGAGTGGGATTGATGTGTCTGGAACTTCTAGGACGAAAACATGAAAAAGTCGAAGGCGAGGCAGGGTTCGCGTCTCACAATCGTCCAACCACAGCCATTTCATGTTCAGGATTCGCCACTGGCGGGCCGGCAGCGCATCTGCTAATCTGCCCTGCCGTCGAGGTCGTTGATGGCCAAGCCGTCCCATGCGCTTGCGGCGGACTCACCCTCACCGCCGGAGGAGCCGGATTCCGGAGGGCCTGAGGAAGCGAAACGAACATGACACACCCATTCAGCCGGCCACTGCGCGTTCTTGCCGTTGCTGTCGCGGCTCTGAGCCTCGCCGTGAGTGCCTGGGCCCAGGCTACGACGGCCAAGCACTCAGTACCTCGCGCGCCCAAGGTCACCACGACTCATCTGAAGGGTGAGGTCGCCTACCTCCAAGGCGACTACCTCATCGCGAAGATGATCCCGAGCGGGACCTACAGGCTCTTTCAGCTGAAGCCGGGAAAGACCGCCACGATCGATGGGGTCGTGATGCCCCTGAACAAAGCCCCGATCGGCACCGTGCTGACAGCTGCTGTGACCGTGACGGAGACGCCCGTTATCGACCGGACGATCACGACCCTGAAAGGCAAAGTCTGGGTCGCCTCGCCGACGAGCGTCATCCTGACTCTCGAGAACGGCGAGAACAAACAGTACGATATCCCCAGCGGATTCAAGTTCGATGTGGACGGAAAGCAGCTTGAGGCGATGGAACTGCGTCCGGGCATGAATCTCACAGCGACCAAGATCGTGGAGTCGCCGCGCACCGAGATCACGTCGGACAACGTCGTCACGGGCGTCGGTCCGAAGAAACACTAGCCTTGAAGCGAGCCATCCCGAGGCTCGGCCCGCCTCGTCAGAGCCGAAGCCGTCGGGATCGGCTTCGATCAGGCGAGTGCGGCCCGTGTGGGTACCCGCTCGTGTTCCGTGCGCGGAGACTGCTGCGCGGATGAACACCCTCAGGGCGTTCGATGCGTATGCTCGAGGAACCCACGCAGCTTGTCGGGGTTGCGCACGACATAGATCGCGCGAATGCGCGGACGCGCATCGCGCAGCCGGCGGCGCGCGCGCGTGAGGATCTGTCGCGTGTTAGCCGGCGTGGATGAAACTGATTGACGCTGCCGTGGCCGTCGACAACAGCGGTCCGCTCAGGATGCTCAGTTGCAACGGCCCTCAGCCTTTCCGTCGCGCGCGTCCTATTGCGGTCGATCGCCTTTCCGCCGACTTTGACGAGTCCTGCCCGATCTGCGGGCGCGCTGCACGGAGTTCCTGATTGAGCGCGACGTTGATTGATAGGGTCCGCCAGCGATGACCCGGCCGACGTGCAGCCGCCCTCGCCGCGCAAGGAGGCGCGCAACCAGCGGCTAGCGAGGCGGAGCCTCGGGCTAGAACTTGATGACAAGCGCGGTCCGGACGATCGTGTCCAGCTTGTCCTTCCGCGCGTCCGCAGAGCCGAGTACCAGCTTCGACCCGCCGGATGACAGCGTCCGGAAGAACTCGTCGCCCGAGCCCGGAATCCCATCCGGGTTGATCAGGTCGACGAGCGCGATGACGTCAAGGTCGGACTCGAGCGCCGGCTCGTTTTCGTACAGCCATTGAAGACTGACCTTGAGCGAGACATGACTGACCACCGAGACCGTCAGCGCGCTGGTGGTGTCGATCGAGTAGTCGGATCGATCGGCGAGACTGACGTTCGATGCGAACTTGTTGTCGAACGTGGTTCCCTTGTTGAACTGCTCCTTGTAGTCCCAACCGAGACGGATGCCGGCAAAGCGGCGGTCCTTCTCCGGATCGGGCTTCTCCTCTTCGCGATCGGTGTAGCTGATGCCGTAGCTGGTGGCGAAGCGCCGTCGCGCAGAGTCCACCCACGCGTTCCCGACACCGGCATACACGATGTACCGGTTCAGGATACCGGCGTCGTCGTTGCGGTCCCAGCTCGCGCCCGCGTTCCAGAAGAATCTCGGGGTGATGTCCCGTTCGTAGCTTCCGCGGAGGAGGTACGTGGCGACATCCGGGGTCAGGCCAGGTTTGACAAGGGTTGTCGTAGGGTTGGCCGGCGCGCCGCCGACAGGGAACTCGAGACCGGGTGCAACCTGGAAGAAGCGGTCATCCGACGTGTCGGATCGAACGACGTTCGCCTCGAACTTGAAGCGGGCATCCTTCCACACATGCCGCAGCTCGTCGGAGAATCCCCACGTCTGGGCGGCCGAATTGCCCGCTGTGACGACAAGGCTGAGATCCGTGCTGTTGGACCAGCCTAGCTTCGGCGGTTCCTTGGGCTTCTCCTGCGCCCACACGTCCTCCAGCCCGCCTCCAAACCAGACGACAAGGCATATCGCCATCACATTCCGCTGACGCCACGACATTCCGTGCCCCCCGTCTCGCCTTTCGTGACCGTCTACGCCGTTCGCGAGGCGCTGCCCCGAAAAAGGGCCGCTGATTCCTGCGTGCAGTCGGCCACCGTCTCGAAACACCCCCGAACGGCGCGGGGAGTCTTGCGAGATTGTTGCCCAGTTTTGAGCGCAGACACATGAATCGCCACCTTGGTCAGTCAGTCGGCTCGCCGAGGGCCTGGCCGGTGCGCCGCGTGTACTCGGCGGCGACGTAGTTGATCGCCTCATGTCGGCACTTCTGTCGACGATCGAAATCGCGCGTCCACCAGACGAGCCGATGCGCGTTCTCGCGTCACGATTGCGTTCGACTTTGCGGCCCTCCTTGCGGCAGGGGTGCATGTCATGACGTCGAAATCAGCGCTTGGCGCAAACCGGTGGAATTCCAGCAAATCCTGGGGAAGCAGCGGGCTCGGACATAGCTGCTAGTCCCTTCGCTCGCTTTGCAGTTCCCTTATTCTGGCAGTTCTCAGCCGACTCGACTGTTCACGCCGCGCGCTCGTAATAGTTGGGTACGCCGCTGAGCCGCGGTCAGTTCCACCCTCGCACGACCTTCACCGCAATCCTCGGGGTAACTCCCGCTAAACCTCGGCATGCCCACAGGACTTCCTCGGGCTGGCGGCTCGACCCTCGGAGCGAACCGTTCGCACCTGAGGAGGAGCCATGCGCCGTGGACACACGTGCGTCTCGATCGCCGTCGTTGCGTCACTCTGGCCGCTTGTAGCTTTGAAAGGCAGCCAGCCGGCTGCTGATGTGCCCTTCGACCTGGTTCAGCAGCACCTCATTGTGGCGAGGGGCTCGATCGCGGGGCTGCCCAACCTCAATCTTCTGGTCGATACCGGAACGATCCCGAGCGTGGTGGATCACAGAATCGTCGGCAAGCTTCGGCTGCGCGCCCAACCGTCCGTATTCGTCGCTTTTGGTAAGAGTATCCAGATCGACACTGCAACACTCTCCGGTCTGCGGATTGGAGCGCTCGAGCCGGGCGACGTATCGGCCGGCATCGGCGATCTGTCCTATCTGCAAGGGACCCGCATCGATGCGATCATTGGTCTCGACGTGCTCGCCCGAAAGGGCTTCAGCATCGACTACAAAGCGCACACGTTATCGTTCGCACCGTCAGATCGTGAATCGGCGCAGGCGCCGCTCACGATCGTGTGGCCGTTTCTGACGGTGCGTCTGTTCATCGCGGGACACCCGATGCAACTGCTCGTCGATACGGGCAGCTCCGACCTGGTCCTGTTCAAGTCACGCATGCCAGCTGCGCTGCTGCCTGTGCCCTGGAAAGGCGAAAAGGTGGTCCAGTACGCATCTGGTCCGGCTCACCTGCGGCGATTCGAGCTCCGCCAGATAACGTTGGGCGACCAACGCTGGGACAAGCTGCCCGGATTCGTGCTCGACGCCTCGACCGACGCGTATCCGCCGGGCATCGACGGCATTCTCGGTGTCCTGGCGCTCGGCGGCACGCGCGTGCGGTTCGACTTCGAGCGTGGAGAGCTCAGCTGGAGCAAGTAAGTCCTTGGCGCCAGAGCGCCGGTGCTATCATCGCCCTGCCTTTTCATCAAAGCAGGGCCTGTGCAGCACGGCTTTCGGATCGACGAGGCCTATCACGTCGAGCCGTCGCTCAACCGCGTGACCGGCCCAGGCGGCATTCATCGCCTCGAACCCAAGGTGATGATGGTCCTTGTCTGTCTGGCCGAGCGCGCCGGCCAGATGGTGCCGAAGGACCGGCTGCTTCACTCGGCATGGGCCGACACCGCGGTCGGCGACGACGTCCTCACCCGTGCTATCTCTGAGTTGAGACGCCTGTTCGAGGACGATCCGAAGCAGCCGCGCGTCATCGAAACCATCCCCAAGAGTGGCTACCGTCTGATTGCGCCAGTCGAGGGCCTTGCGGGCGAACGCGAGGTGGTGCCGACAACGCTGCCGACGAGTGAAAGGCACGGGGCGGACCTACTGCCTGCGCAAGAGAGCCATGCGCCGAAGCTTGAGCGGTGGCCTCGACGCCTGATCGTCGTCGGAGTTGCGGGCATCGTCGCTGTGGTGCTGGCCAGCGCCTGGATGCGTCGAGCCCCTCGAACGCCCCCCGCGCCAGCCATGCGCGTTGTGTCCCTCACCGCGATGAACGGCTCGGAGTATGGGGGCGCGTTTTCGCCCGACGGTCGTCAGATCTCGTTCGCGTGGGACGGTGAAGACCAAAACAACTTCGACATCTACGTCAAGCTGGTTGGATCGACCGAGGTGCGCCGGCTCACAACGGATCCCGGCATCGACCTCGCCAGCGTATGGTCGCCGGACGGTCGCCAGATCGCGTACGCCCGTGCTGGACCGCCCTCTACCGGCACCTGGCAGCTCCGTGTCATGTCGTCGCTTGGGGGCGCCGATCGCAAGATCAGCGATTTCCCCACCTGGCTGGGGGCGGTCTGGTCACCGGACGGTCGCTACCTGGCGGCAGGGCGCGCGGGGCCGCCCGACGCGGCACACCCCACGAATGGCATTTATCTGATTCCCGTGGAAGGCGGCGAGCCGCGTGTGATCACGCGACCAGGGGCGCCCGGAGTAGACCAATCACCCGCCTTTTCGCCGGATGGGCATCGCCTCGCCTACGCCTCGTGTCAAGACGAGTGGCGCGGCTATTGTCATGTGCAGGTGGTGGACCTGGATGCAGCATTCGCCGCGGTCGGTGCTCCGCGTCAACTTACCGGGCTACTCCCGATGGGCAGGAGCAATATTACCTGGAGCCGGGACGGCACCTCCGTCATCTTCAACGCGGAGGAAGTTCAACTCAACTACCTGTGGCGGGTTGGACTGGACGGCGAGCATCCCCCCGAACGCATCGAGACGGCGGGCGTCAACGCGTTGTTCCCTACGACGAGCCTCACCGGTGATCGTCTGGCGTTTTCACGAGTCACCCATGACAGCGACATCTACCGCTTCCAGCCGGGCCAAGCCGCTCAGCCGGTCGCGCGGTCGCCAGTGGCTGACACCAACCCGCAGTTCTCGCCGGACGGCCGGCGAATCGCGTTCTGTTCGCTACGATCGGGCGACGCAATGCACGTGTGGGTTGCCAACGCGGATGGATCATCACCGGAGCAGCTGACCCACGGCCCGGGTCCATATCAGTGTCTGCCGTCCTGGTCACCCGACGGCCGGCGAATTGCGTTCGAGTCGTCAGGCGAGCGCGCTCATATCTGGACCGTCGACAGCGAGGGTGGGACACCGCAGCAGATGACCAATGACCCTGGCGACCAGATGGACCCAACCTGGTCGCAGGACGGTGAATGGATCTACTTCTCGTGGTCGCGCACGAATGACCGCGACATCTGGCGCACGCGGGTCCGAACCGGGTCGAAGGAACAGGTTACGCGCGGCGGCGGGTTCGTGGCGCGCGAGTCGGCCGATGGCGGCACGCTGTTGTACATATCCAAGGCGGTGGACTCGCCGCTAATGGCGCAGCCGCTCGCTGGCGGCGCACCCCACCGGGTGATCGCATGCGTGGCCGGCACGGCGTTTTCGGTATCTCCGGCGGGTGTCTTCTACATACCGTGTTCGCGCAACCCGCAGACGCCGGACCCTGATCCGCTCGTGCACGTGTTGGATCCAGCGACGGGCAAGGATCGCGAAGTCGGGAGGCTGGAAAAGTTGGAGTGGGACCATCTGCCGACAGGCTTCGCGGTGTCGGCGGACGGACGAACCATTCTGTACGAACGGCTCCTCAGACATGAATCGGACCTGATGATGATCGAGAACTTCAGGTGATCAAGGTCGGCCAGTCCCTGGCGCCGATCCGGTGAGATACCTTTCTCCTCGCGCCGGCTATCTGCGTGGCTCGGTCGCGGTTGACGGCGCGTCGAAACGGACGGCGCGCGCGGGCGTTCACCGACTCGGGGGTGTTCCGGGTCCTGGGGCCGTAGTCCTCGTAGCAGTTGACGAGCTCGCGCAGCGCACGGTTCGCCAACGCCTCGGGCGCCGCGCCGTCTCCCACGACCTCGCGGGCTGCCCGCACTCGGTCACCGGCTCGCAGCTCGTGCAGCAGAAGGGGAACGCGGCTTTATCCCGCGCTTGTCCGAAGCGTTCGCGGATGCCGGCGACGAGCCGATCACCACGTCTATCCCTTCAACACGGACTGCACGTATGCGGTCTTCAGCGGCAGCCGTCGCGCGGGTTTCCCGGTGGCGTCGAAGAACGCCGCGGCAATCGCCGATACCGCGAGCGCGTTGGCGGCTTCCGAGCCGCCGCCGTACTTGCCGACTTCGGGGTGACTGAGGATCACCACCTTGATATCCGGCACATCGGCCATCGTCAGGACCGGATACGTGAGCCAGTCGCGGCTGGTCACCGCGCCCTCGTCGAACGTCATCTCCTCGTGCAGCGCGTGGCTGAGCCCCATGAGCGCGCCGCCCTGGATCTGCCGTTTCAGCTGCAGCGGGTTAATCACGATCCCCGGATCTACCGCGATCGTGTACCTGTCCACCTTGACCTTGCCGGTGCTCGGCGCGACCGTTACCTGGCAGACGCACGCCCAGTAGGTGTCGGACCGCAGCATCACGGACACGCCCTGACCGGACACCGGCGCGGCCCCCGTGGCGCGCGCGCTGGGCGCAGGCGACCGACGTGTCTGCCATCCCGAGGCGTCGCGCACGGCCTTGAGGACGCCGACCAGGCGGGCGTCGGTCGTCTGGTTCAGACGGAACTCGATCGCATCCACGCCGGCATGGGCGGCGGCTTCGCTGAACGCGAGCTCACGCGGAAAATTCTGCTGGAGCTGCCCAGGCGTCCGCATGCTGTGATCGCGCAGCCCGATCCCGAGCGGGGATTCCTTCTGGCCCACCTGGAACGTTCCGTGCCCCAGTTCGCTCACGGCGGCCACCTGATCGTAGAACCACGGATCCTGGATGGACGTGGTGGTCGAGGTGATGGGGTCGGAGCTGACACCGGGTGCCGGCTGCGTCGGGAGCCCCGCGATCACCGCGCCGACGAGCCGGTCGTCCTGCATCGCCGGCATGTAGTGGTGGGCGTCGTAGGCGGTCAGCTTTCCGGATGCATCCCAGGCTAGACGGATGTCGGAGAACGCAGCCGGCGATTGCGTGGACCACATCAGGTCGTCGTGCCGCATCCACTGCACGCGTACGGGCCGGCCGACAGCCTTCGACAGAATGACCGCTTCGTCCTCGGCTCCGGCATTGCCGCCATTCGAGCGGCCGTAATGTCCCGGACCCGCGTAGATCCGGACCACGACGTTGTCCACGGGGGTGCCGAGCATCATCGCGATCTGGCCGCGCAGTGCCTGCGGATTCTGGTTGTGCGTGTGGACGAACACGGTGCCATCGGGCCGCGCGTCACCGATCGCGATCGTGGGACCGATCGGCGCGTGCTTCATGTAGGGAAGCTCGTAGGTCGCGCTGAATGACTTGGCCGCCGGGCCGAACGCCGTGGCGACGTCGCCCTTGTTCTTGTCGCCCTTGGCGACCTGCGTCGATTTCCAGTCGGCCTGCTCACGAAGCCAGGCATGCACCTTCCCGTGACCGGGCAGGCCCTTCCAGTCCGTCCACTTTGTCGATTCCTCGAGGCTCTGCGCGGCGGTGATCGCTTCCCATTCCGTCGGCGCGACCACGCCCACCAGGTTGCCCTTGACGATGACCTGCGCGTTCGGATACTTCGCCTTGTCGAGCGTGCCCGCGGCTACCAGTGTGGAGCCGAGCGTCTTCGGATGCACGGTGCGGCCATGGAGCATGTTCGGCAGCCGGACGTCGGTCACCCACGTTTCCTTGCCCGCGACCTTCGCGGGAGTGACCGTGTTCGCGTGGTCCTTCCCGATGATCGTGTACTGGCTGACCGGCTTCGTCGGCGGGTCGCCTGTCACGGTGAGGCCGAACATGCTCGTGAGATCTCCAGACACCGGGATCTCGAGCTTCAGCTGCTGGCCCTGCACGAGCTCACCGTACGAGATGCGCTTGCCGCCGCCGGACACGACACCGTCCTTCACCGAGAGTTGACTCTTGTCGACGCGCAGCGTGGTTGCCGCGAGATCGAGCAGGGCCTGGTAGGTATAGGCTGCGGCCTTCTTGAGATTCGCACCGCCGTACTCCAGATAGCCGGCCGAGAAGCCGCCGTCAGGTGTCCGGTCCGTGTCGCCCATCACGACCGTCGTGATCGCGGCGAAGGGGACGCTCAGTTCCTCGGCGACGATCTGCTTGTACGCGGTGTGGGCGGTGGACTGGCCGAAGTCCACCTTGCCGGTCCGCATCAGGATGGTGTTGTCGGCGCGGATCTCGAACCACGACGTGGTGAGCGCGGCGTCGAGCGAATTCCTGGCGACGGCCGCCTTCGCCGGGCGCTCCAACATCCTGCAGCCGACAAACGTGAAGCCGACGACGAGCGCGCCGCCGGTCTTGACGAACTGCCTTCGAGAGAGCGTGGCGCCGTGGAAGTTGGTGATGATGTCCATGGCTACCTGGCCTTCATGATGGTGGCCGCGCGCTGCACGGCGTCGAGGATCGCGGAGTACGTGCCGCAGCGGCACAGATGCGGCGACGGTCCGCTCATGAACGCGTTCTTGATCTGATCGACCGTTGGGGCGGGCGTGGCCTCGAGCAGTTCCGTCGCCTTGATCATCATGCCGCTCTGACAGAAGCCGCACATCGGGACCTGTTCGTCGATCCACGCCTGCTGCACCGGATGGAGCGTGCCCTGCGCCTCGGCATCGGGCAGCCTTCGCTGACTCGCCCAGCGGGCGGGGAGTCCTTCGAGCGTGGTGATCTGTTTGCCGACGGCGTCGCGGGCCGCGAGCACGCAGGAGCGCACTTCCTTGCCGTCGACGAGGACGGAGCACGCGCCGCACTGCGCGAGGCCGCACCCGAACTGGGGGCCCGTGAGTCCCAGGTCGTTCCGAAGGACATAGAGCAGCGGCGTGTCGTCAGCGGTCTGGACCTGCCGCTCGGATCCGTTCACGGTCAGCGTGATGGAGGGCATGGTGGCGCTCCTTGGAGGACGAGCCGCGATCATATCAAGGTTGCTGTTCGGAGTTGTTTCCTTCCTCCGACTCGCACCAGTTGCCGTGTTCTCCGCATCAGATCCCTTGTCCTGTCATTCCGCGGCCGCGGACCGCCCGGTCTCGGGCTTCACGACCGCCGCGCCGATGTGGCAGCGCCGCGCGGCCGCTACCGCCCAGGCGGGTCCGTCCCCGCAAAGTTCTTTCCGCACGGCCCCGCTTGAAGATCCGAGCGCGGCCCGCTAGCCTGCGTACGAACACGATGAAACAGAAGGAGGCTATCGTGGCGACAACGCAAGAAGCTGTGCAGATCAGCGCTATCGTTCCCACCTTGACTGTCGACGATTTGCAGAAGAGCATCAGTTTTTACGAGGCGCTCGGCTTCGCGATCGACGAGCGGTGGGAAGAGAAAGGGACGCTGCTCGGCGTGATGCTGCGAGCGGGCGGGACCCGGATCGGCTTGAACCAGGACGATTGGAAAAAGGGGCGCGACCGCAAGAAGGGAATCGGCGTGCGATTGTCCATCTCGACGACGCCGGGTAAGGTCGACGAGATCGCCAAGCGGGCCAGGAACGCCGGCATCACGCTCAAGTCGGACCCTCACGACACGGAGTGGAAGAGCCGCGCGTTCGAGGTCAGCGATCCGAGCGGTTTCCTGCTGACGATCTTTTCGGAGACATCGGCGTAGGCGGGACATACGGGCAGAGAAGTGCATCAACCAGAATTCCGGGGAACCAGCTGAGTCGACACGTCTCACGGGAATACCGGTGGGAGCCTGAGCCACGCGTCCAATTTCGATTGAAGGCGGTGCGATTTTCGCCGTAGCGATCGGCTTCGTCTTTTGGCGGCTTCTTCGAGTCGCTATTCGGCCGATGCGTTTTGATCGGCGGATTGACTGATGGTTTACGGGGGCGGCCAACCCGCTGAATTTGGTCTTTCGCGCGGGCTGGTGCCTAGGAGTGTTCAATAGGGCACAGCGCGCGGCCTGTCAGGGCGTTTACATTCATGGCCGCTCCGGCAGGTCGCTCCTGCTCAGTACCTGGATAGCGATAGGAGCGTCGGATGGCCTCAACCGTCCTGTTTCTCGCCCAAGGAAGGAATTTATGCGACCCTTCATCCTCGGCATATGTCTCGTGGCGACAGCCTGCGCTGGCGAAATGCCAGGTTCACCGACATCACCGACCAGCGCGACCATAGGATCTGCCCAAACCGACGCACAGGGCGGCTCACAGCTCCCGTTTCATGGCTCCTTTCAAGCAGTGGAGACCGACACTGTCGTTCCCCCATCCCTCCTCGTGAACGGGACTGGAACCGGAACCGCTACTCATCTGGGTCGCTTCGACTCCACATTCACGGCGACGGTCACGCTGGCGACGGGTTCGGCAACCGGAAGCACCAGCTTCATCGCAGCCAATGGCGATCGCCTGGAGGCCACGTTTGTCGGACACGCTACGCCAACGGCCGAGCCCAATGTCGTCACTATTGAGGAAGTGGCCACCATTACCGGCGGTACAGGTCGATTCGCCAGCGCAACAGGCACATTCACGATCCACCGCGTCCTCAATCAGACGACCGGTGTGTCCTCGGGGTCCTTTGGCGAGAGCATCAACCTGGGCCACTGAACCTTGATCAGATCCGACGTTCCGCACCGCTCCGGGGCTCGATCGTCGTGAGCTGTAGAGACGCAAGAAACATTAGGGCCGGCTCCCGGTTGACATAACACCGTTCCCGGCCCTTCGTCAGACTCCAACCGCCCACGACGAACTTCACTTCTTCCAAGCCGCAGACCAATTGAGCACGATTGTCACTGGCACAGACTGGGCCTCGTCGGTTGCGCTGATGATCAGGAAGCGTTGACCATCCGGAGCGGCGGCGTAATGGTGTGCCACGGCCTGAATCTCCATCCACTTGATGTGAGTGGCAAACAACGCTTCCGGCGGACTGACTTCCAGGGTCGTCGGGCTGCTCTTCACGCCCACCGCCATCAACGTCTGATTGGGCGCGAGATAAAACAGCTCCTTACCGTCACGTCGCCACTGCGGCTCGAAGCCGCCCTGCGTCGAGACCTGCCGTTTGAATCCGGTCGCAGGAAACGATTCAACGTACACCTCGTACGCGCCTGTCTCGTTCGAGATGTACGCCAGCGACCGTCCGTCGGGTGAGAGCGTACCGTAATGCTCGTCGGCCGCGGTGCGGACAACCGGATACGGCTCGGGCTTGCCAACCAAGGGCAGAGCCCAGATGTCTCCGCCGGTCTGTGGCTCTGATGCTGTCGTAGAAGAGTAATCTCCCGTCGCTGGACCACCCCGAAGCCGTTTTCGGGACGTTCGTCTTGAGAAGAAGCTGCTCGGTCCCAGCGCTGTTCGCATTCAGCTCGTACAACTGAGGGGGACGCTCGCGAAGGGAGCTGAACGCGATACGAGTGCCATCGGGTGACCAGAGCGGAAAGATGTCGTGAGACGGGTGGAACGTCAGCCTGAAAGGGATGCCACGAGCAAAATCGAGGCGCCAGAGGTCGAACGTTCTGTTGCGGGGTTCGGCCTGATCGTAGACGACGCTCGCGGCGTCGGGTGACAACGACAAGCTGTTGAAGACACCCCTCGGCCCAGGATTCCCGATTCGCCGGCCGGCTCTGTCAACCCACACGAGCTCTGACTCACCGACGGCGCCCGCGAAGAACACGAGCGTGCCGGAGTCCGATACCGAAAACAGCCCTTGGTTCGTCAACGGATTGAGTCCCACCGCGTTCGCGACCGATACAGGATTCCCGCGCACTTCCAGAGTTGTTTCATCGAACGCTTGCGCCAGCAGCGCCCCTTCCCGCCAAAAGAGGAGATATCCGGGTGCATGAACCGCAC
Organism: uncultured Acidobacteriota bacterium; assembly: GCA_963771415.1. Lineage (GTDB taxonomy): Bacteria > Acidobacteriota > Vicinamibacteria > Vicinamibacterales > 2-12-FULL-66-21 > CAWAZT01. The sequence goes on from CAVYTI010000006.1 coordinate 66,827, forward strand.
GTGATCGAGCGGTGACCAGCCGCTTCGCCCTACTCGAATCGAGCGAGGCGACAAACACGCCAGCGTTCTCGGGCTGGGTGGGCACCGGAGCTGAAGAACAGAAAATGCCGGCCGTCCGGGAGGAATGAAGGAAACCAAGTTCCTCCATCGTCAATCTTCACTGGCGTGGGCTGGCCGCCCGCCGCGGAAATGCGGTACAGACCCGTACCAGCACGTGGCGCGAACAAAATGATGTCGTCGCGGTTCCAGGTGCCGCCTCGGGCGGCCCCGGCGTCGGCGAGCGTTCGGATTTGTCCCGTCTCCAGGTCAAGTGTCTTGAGCTTGCCTTGTCCAAAGAATCCGACCGAGTGGCTGTCCGGTGACCAGAAGGGCAACGAGGCGCCGTCGGTGTGCGCGAGCGGCTGCGCCGGGCTCGCCACGTCGAGCTTCAGCGTGTAGAGCAGTTGCTTCCCGGTGGCGTCGTGTCCGACGAACAACAGCCGGCTGCCGTCGGGCGAGATGGCTGGGGCTTCGTCCGTTTCGAGTGACACCCCGGGAGGGGGCAACGCGGAAGACACATGCGTCCGCACGTCCGGTGTGGGGCGTCGGAGACTCCAGGCCGAGAGCACGACGAGCGCGAGCACCGCTATTGCCGCCATCGTCCATGCGAGAAGCTCACGGCGTCCGTTCTGGGCGACGCCTGCCGCTACGTTCACGGCCGATGGATGTCCAGCGATCCACCCTAGCTGCAGCAGCACGTCGTGGGCGCTCGCCCATCGATCATTGCGGTCTTTCGCCAAGCAGTTGTGAATCACCTGATCCAAAGCAGGTGGTGTCAACGGCTGGAGCACGGCAACTGCCGGAGGGTCGGACGACAGGATCGCGGAGATCACGCTCGCTTGGCTCGTCCCCTCGAATGCTTTCCGGCCTGTGATCATCTCGTAGAGCACAGCGCCAAACGCGAAGATGTCGGCTCGTGCGTCCACTTCCTTTCCTTCGAGCTGCTCGGGCGCCATGTACGGCAGCGTCCCTGCGATGAGTCCGGGGGCTGTGTGGCTACTGAAGAATGCGGAGCTCGCCGGTGACAGGCCTGACACCGCGGGGGCGCGGAGCCGCGCGAGGCCGAAGTCGAGCAGTTTCGCGCCGCCCGCCGTGAGCATGACGTTGCTCGGCTTCAGGTCGCGATGAACGATCTCCTGCGCATGCGCAGCGGCGAGCGCCTCGGCGATCTCGACGCCCGTGCGCAGGGCCTGCGCGAGCGGCATCGGCCCTTTGCGCAGCCGCGCCGCCAGCGTTTCACCTTCGAGATACTCCATGACGAGGAAGTCGACCCCGTCATGGTGGCCCATCTCGTGCAGCGCACAGATGCGCGGATGCGAGAGGCGCGCGATGGCGCGGGCCTCGTGCGCGAAACGCGCCCGGCCACGCGGATCGGTTGCGGCTTCAGGCGAGAGCACCTTGATGGCGACGAGGCGATCGAGTCTCGTGTCGCGGGCCCTGTAGACCTCGCCCATCCCCCCTGCGCCGACAATACTCTCGATGTCGAAAACCCCAAGCCTCATCCCGCGCGTCAAGGAAGGTGGGGCGGGTTGCGATTGGTCAACGTTCGCCGCGACGGCGCGAGCTGGACGGCCGGAAAGGAAGCCTTCGGCGTCACCGTGTGCCGACAGCAGCGACTCCACCTCCTGGCGCAGGTGCGCATCCTCGCGACACTGGTCCGTGAGAAACGCCGCACGCTCGGTCTCCGGCCGTGCAAGGGCCGCGTCGAACAGGGTAAAGATGTGTTCCCACCGGTCGGAGGTCATTCGCGACGGCTGGTGTGGTGAGGCGGTTGTGCGCGACCCGACCGAATCGCGCCGATTGACCACGCCTCGCAGCTCGCGGAACAGCCATGCTCGGGCGCGCGACCAGTCACGCTTGACTGTTGCAGCAGACAGATCGAGGCTCTCTGCGGCTTCCTCCACGGTCATTCCTCCAAAGAACCTCAGCACCACCAGGTCGCCCAGCCGGGAGTCGATCGTCGCGAGCTTACTCAGCGCAGCGTCCAGATCGAGCAAATCGACATCGCGAGGCATCGTCGCGCCGAGATCGTCTGCCAGCGGCACCCTCCAGCCAGGGCCACCCCGTTTGGCGGCCACGTGCGCGCGGGCGTGATCCACCAGAATCTGCCGCATCAAGCGCGCGGCAATCGCGAAGAACTGCGCGCGGTTCTGCCATCGCACGCGGCGCATGTCGACGAGGCGCAGGTACGCCTCGTGGACGAGGGCGGTCGGTGCCAGCGAGTGGTCGGCCCGCTCCGCGCGCAAGCGACGGCGCGCGACTCGACGCAGATCCTTATACACAACAGCGATGAGTCGGCTGTCCGCGGCCCGATCGCCCTGGCCCCACGCCACGAGCAGTCCCGTCACATCGCCGACGTCACGAGACATGGCCACTTGTCCTGATGCCCCGATTCTATCCCCGGGCTGCAGGTCGATGAGCTTCTTTTCAGCCGCTCTGCGCTTCTGACAGACGCACGCCGCCCGGGCGTCATGTGGACGCCAGGGCTCGGGCTGGGGAGGAGGTGCCGATATGCGCTGTTACGAGAGCAGACGTTCGGACCGCTCGGGCTCAGCTGCGCGGCGGAAGAGGAGGCAGACATGCGACAAATGATCTGGGTAGCGGCAGTCGGAGTCATCGTGCTTGCCGGCACTGGAATCGGTGCCGGCGCTCGAATCGGTGAGAACAACCAGCGCGGCGACGAAAAAGGGCAGACACGGGGATGCAGCGAGGCCACTCTGCGAGGAGCGTACGGCCTCCAGTTTCAGGGCACCCGTGCAGTACGCCCGCCTTTCCCACCGGGCATCGAGTCGTTCATCGGCGTCGCCATCAGGACGTATGACGGCGAGGGGCAGTTCACACAGCTCTCGAACGTCCATGGCGCCGTCATCGGGATCGAACCGGACGTCGAGAGCACGGGGACGTATCAAGTGAATGAGGACTGCTCCGGGACCCACTCGTCGCAGTTCGTGGCGGGTGGTCCGGTCGTCATCGACCGATTCGTGATCGTGGACGGCGGGCGCGAGGTACGTCTCGCCGTGATGACGCCGGTATCAACCATGAACGTCGGGGTGCTGCAGAAGATCCACGGGCAGTGAGCGCCTGACGTTCCCGCCGACGCGCGACGATTTCCGACGAGGCATGTCCGCCTCGGCGGAGTCGCCGCACGCCGCCTATTCAACCCGACGGCCGAACCACTCGCACGCGCTGCATGCCAACGGCTCGCAGTCTGTTACCGTCGAAGCGTGAACTGCGTGCCCCAATTGCGCGGTTCGCCTGGATGGCCAGTGAACGCCGTCAGAGGGACGTTCGCCGTGCCGGTGATGTATTCTCTGTTGCCCGCATTCCGCACGTAGACGGCGATTTCCCATCGACGGCTCCGCGGCTCGAACCCGGCGCGGAGGTGTACGAGCCCATACGCCCGCTGTCTCTCGATGGCGTCGTTGACCGGCGTGAAGAACACGCGGCTCTGCCAGGACACATCGCCCCGCACGGAAGCCGTCCCGATCTGGCCAGTCGCGAACTCGTAGACGGCGGAACCGCTGCCTGACCATTCAGGCGCGTTGTTCAGTCGATTGCCGGCGGCGTCGAACGTCGTGCCGCCTGGTACCGTCGCGACGTAGCGGTCGTAGGTCGCCTCGAGCCACGAGACGTTCCCCGCGAGCTGGACGCCGCGCCCCGCCGCCGCGACCACCTCGACTTCGGCACCCTTGATGGTCGCGGCTCCGGCGTTGCTGATATCGATTACGGCGGGGCGGACGAACGACTGCACCTGCAGATCCTGATACGCGTTGTAGAACACCGCCGTGTTCGCACGGACCCGCCCGCCGGCCATCGTGCGCTTCAGGCCCCCTTCATAACTCCAGGCGAACTCGGGGTTGAACGCCTTCCCGGGCTCTTGCGCGGTTATGTTGAATCCGCCGCTCTTGAAGCCTCGTGTAGCGGAGAGGTAGACAAACGTGTCGTGCGACGCCTGCACTTCGAAGCTGCCCTTGGGCGTCCATGCGTGGTAGCTGGCGCTGTCGACGAAGTCATAGAACGAGGCCGGATTGTTCAGGATTGCCGTGCCAAGCACGTACTCCCCGCCGGTGTTGTGGAGATCCTTCTGCTCGTCCGTGGACCGGACCCCGCCCGTCAGCGACACCCGGCTCGAGATCCTATAGGTGGCTTGGCCGAAGAGTGCCCAGGCGCTTCCGCGAATCGTCGGGAAGGGCCGGATCTGGGTTCCCCTGGGATACAGCGTGATTTCGACCTGCCCTTCATTGTGGTCGTCGAAGAAGAATGCACCGCCGATCCAGGTGAGCTTCGATGTGCGCTGCACGAGCGTCAGCTCCTGCGAGACCTGGTGTTGGAGGTCAGGAACCTCGGAAGTCATGACCGGCAGTTCGGTCGCGTCGCTATCGATGAAGAAGCGATAGTTGGATCTTCGATACGCGGTCAGGCTGGTCAGCGTCGTCGTTGGGTTCAATCGGACTGCCAGCTTTACCGAGGCGCCCTGCTGGCTGTTCTTCCCGGATGTGAGATGACTCGTGCGCACCTCCCACAAGCTCGTCGGGTTGTTGAAGCTGAACCCCGGTTTCGCCACGATCGGCTTGGCATACGTGAGCGGAATGCCGTCAGATCGACCGTAGTCCCCCGACAGCAGCAACTCGCTGTGCGTCCCGAAGACGACGCGCACCTGCCCTCGGCCGGCCCACGTGTCCTCGCTGCCGAGGGAGTGGTCAGGATGATCGAGGTCGGTCACGAAGCCTTTACGCGTGCCGCGGAGAAACGCGAAGTTGCCCATCACCTTGTTCTTGACGAGCGGGCCGCTGACAGCGCCTTCAGCGCGGAGCTTGTCGTAGTTGCCGGCGGTAAGCCGAACGCTCATCTCCGGCGTGTTGGTCGGCTGACGAGTGACGATGTTGATCGTGCCGCCGACCGAGTTACGTCCATACAGCGTGCCCTGCGGACCCCGCAGGACCTCGACGCGCTCCACATTCAGAAAATCCATGAACACCATCGCGGGGCGTCCGAGATAGACGCCGTCGAGATGAACGGTGGAGCTGGGATCGGCACCGGCAACGGTGCTGTTCGTGCCGATGCCGCGGATGGTCACCTGCGCCGCCCCGGTGTGCTGCGAGATCGTCACGGCCGGCACGATGCCGGCGAGGCCTTCGACCGTCTGGATCCCGACCTGCTCGAGCGTCTTCGCAGGAAGCACCGTCACGGCAATGGGTATCGACTGGATGTCGGCAGCGCCCGTCTTCGTAGCCGTAACCGTCATCCGCTCGGAGAACGAAGAGACAGCGAGGACCAGATCGAGCGTCGCCGAACCGCCCTCAACATCGACCTCGGTCGTCTTCGGCTCGAACCCATTAAGCGCGGCCGTGACCAGGTAGTGGCCGGCGGGGAGCGAATCGAGCACGTATCCGCCGTGATCGTTCGTGACTACTGTTCGTGGCGCCGTCAGAACGGGCCCGGCCACGGTCAACGTCACCCCAGGTAATACGCTCCCTGTCGCATCCCGAACGACGCCAGCGAGTCGTCCTTCTGGCTGCGCCGACGCGGCGTCTACTCCAGGCGCGAACAAGCAGGCGGCGCATATGAATATCTGCAGACTCAGTCGCATACGAGCTTAGGTCCTCGTCCCCGTCGGAATCCTGCCCTCGTGGCCGAAGGCCGATTCATCGCCATCTTAGGCCGCTTCCGGCTCTGGCGTGTGCGCCGGGTCGATGTCGCCGCTCGCTTTCGACGTGATGAGCCCCTTTTCGTCCCGCTTCCGCTTCTGGTCAGCGCGAGGCACCGACGTCGCAGCGACGTACGACGAGCCGCGCTGGGAGGAGGCCGGCCGTGGGGTTCTGTCTTGGCATTCGTCCGTATCTCGGTCGCGCGAGCACGTCGCGTGTGCAAAGTCTGCGGAGCGCATGGACCAGGCTCCTCGCGGTCTGCGGTGTCGTCGCTCTGGCCGAGCGTCGGACGATCGGTCTGTTGGCTGTCGTCGCGACAGTCCTCCTTTCCTGGACGCCCCTATTGTCTCTCGAGACCGTCGCAGAAGTGCCCTTCGAGCTCTATCAGCAACATCTCATCGTCACGAAGGGTTCCATCGGCCCGCTGAACGGTCTCAGCCTGCTGATCGATACGGGCACGATTCCAAGCATGGTCGACGGGAGGATCGCCCGTAAGCTGCACGTGCAGGCCGAACCATCAATGCTCGTCGCGTTTGGTCAAACCGTGGCGATTCGGAGCACGATGTTGAATGGATTGCGCATCGGCGCACGACAACCGGGCGCGGTGCCGGCGGGTGTCAGCGATCTTTCATACCTCGAAGGTGTGCGCATCGATGCGATCGTCGGGCTTGACGTGCTCGCGCGCACCAGTTTCAGCATTGATTATCGGAAGCACGTATTGAGGTTCTCGCCGGGCGGCCGAGAGGAGTCAGTCGCCCCTCTCGAGCTGGCGTGGCCGTTTCTGACCGTGCAGATGACCATCGCAGGACAGCAGGTTCGCTTGTTGGTCGACACGGGCAGCAGCGATCTGGTGCTGTTCAAGTCGCGGATGCCCGCCGCCCTCGCTGGCGCGCCCTGGAAGGGCGACAAAACCCTGCAATATGCGTCCGGTGCTGCCCGCCTGCAGCGGCTCGATCTCCGGCAGGTTCGCCTGGGAACACGCGTCTGGGACAAGCTGACCGCCTGGGCGCTCGATCGGGTGCTGGACGGATACCCGCCGAGCATCGACGGCGTGCTCGGGGTGCGGGCCCTCGATTGCCAGCGGGTGCAGTTCGACTTCGAGCGAAACGAAGTCGGGTGGAGCCGGTGAATCTGTATCGCAGGAATCCGGCCGCCGAACCACGTCTCGCGACGCCGATTGTTGGGCGCGCCAGACGTTGGAGCTCAAGGGCGTGAACTTTTTGAACAAGTTGCCTCGATCACTCATAGCCCGAAAGTGCAAAAACACTAGTAAAAGTGGCCGAATTGTGATATAATTAATAACGGCGATTCATTCGTCTGCCAACAAATTCATCACTGTGGGGACTCCATGAGACTGGAGACCGAACCGATCGTCTACCGCGATGGCGACGCGCGACTCAACGGGTTTCTTGCGATCGATGCGGACCGTGCCGGCAAACGGCCGGGTGTTCTCGTCGTGCACGGCGGCGCCGGCCTCGACGATCACGCGCGGGGACGGGCGCGGCGGTTCGCCGAGTCGGGCTTTGCGGTGTTTGCGTGCGACATGTACGGCGAGGGCGTGACGGGCAACCGCGAACAGGTCATGCGCCACATCGGCGACCTTCGGACCAACCGCAGGGCGCTCGTTCGGCGCGTCCAGTCGGCGATCGAAATCCTGTCATCGCGACCCGAAGTCGACGGCCGCATCGCCGCGGTCGGCTATTGCTTCGGTGGGATGATCGTCCTCCAGTACGCGCGCGGCGGCTCGACGATCAGCGGCGTGGTGAGTGTGCACGGCAGTCTCGACACGACCAGTCCCGCCGAGCCGTCATCGATTCGCGCGCGCATTCTGGTCTGCCACGGAGCGCTCGACCCGCACGTGCCGATGTCGCAGGTCACGGCGTTTGCCGAAGAGATGAAGAACGCCGGCGCGGACTATCAGTTGATTGTCTACGGGAACGCGATGCATGGTTTCACGCACGAGACCGCTACCGGCCAGCAGTCAGGCGTGCGGTATCACGCGCAAACCGACGCGCGGTCATCGGTCGCGATCCAGGAGTTTTTCAGGGAGTTGTTTGACGAGTAGGACCGACTTACGTCGAGCGTCCAGTTATGAATGCGCCACCGTGATCACGACATTTCCCTTCTTGTGTCCCTGCTCAACGTGCTTGAAAGCTTCCGCGATCTGCTCCAAGGGATAACTTCTGTCGATGACCGGCTTGAGCGTTCCAGCCGCGGCAAGTTCTGCGATGAGAGTCATGTCTCTCCAGGTTGTCCGATGGCCACACCGCCCTTGATTTTCTTTCCCCCGGTGATGGAGGTCCAAAGGGCCCGAACCGATGTCGGTCAACTCCATGATGTTTTGCAAGGAAGACACCGTTGGGCTTCAGCGACTGTTGGCAGCGGTCAAACGTCGTCGCGCCGACGACGTCGAATATCAGGTCGTAGGTTCTTCCATTCTTGGTGAAATCTTCCCGTGGTGTAGTCGATCACCTTGTCGGCACCCAGAGACTTCACCAGCTCCACGTTCGCGCCGCTGCAGACCCCGGTCACCGTCGCGCCAAAGTGTTTGGCCAGCTGCACGCCGGCCGAACCGATGGCCCCCGAAGCTCCGATGATCAGGAGCTCCTGTCCGGCCCGGATCTTTCCCAGGTCTCGAAGGAAGTAGAACGCGGTGTTCGCTCCGAATGGAATGGCAACGGCTTCCTCCCAACTCAGCGAATCCGGCTTGATCACCACAGCGCCGGTTTCAGGAAGGCATGCGTACTGGGCGTGTCCGCCGCCCGCCATGCCGGTCGAGGCAACGACTCGATCTCCCGTCTTGAACCTCGTAACGTCTTTACCCGCTCCCTCGACCTCCCCGGCCAACTCGGTCCCGAGGATCCGTTCTTTCCACGGCTTGCCGATACCAAACATGAGTTTCGCGATCGGGCAGCATGGATTTGGTGACGAAGGTGAAATTGCGGACGTTGCAATCCCCAGTCGACACCGTGGTCGCGTGTATCGCGATCAGAACTTCGTTGTCCTTGGGAGCGGGTTTGTCCACCTCCTTGAACTCGGAGAAGATCGGGAGATCCGTAGTGGGTGTGCAGAATCGCTTTCACAGGTACTCCTTGGTTGGCTGGGGAGAGACCATCAGCACAGTCAGCCGAACGTCGCCCTGCGTCAGGTTCTTCTCGATCTGGCCTGCCGGCCCGCGGACTCTCCCATGGCGGGCGTTGGTTCGAGAAGCACGCCTTTGCGCGACATCGAAGGGTCGGTGCATTGACTGCGGTTGAAGCAGCAGGCCGCCCGCTTTCCTGACCTGAGTTTCGAGAGCGTCTTCTCTACCCGGATTGCGCGCGTGTCACGGTTTCTGGTTGAGGCTATCCAGCGGATCCAATCCCAGCGCGCCACCGGCGTGATGTCCATCCACAATCTGCGCGCTTCTGAATCAGACGCAAATGCTTCCGCCAAATCCGCGGGCACCTTGGGCTCCGGCCAGAGTGCCATCGGCTCTATCGCAACCGACACAGAGTCGCCGACCTCTGCTCCCGCAGCCATGAGCATGGTGTTGCTGACCCTGAACCAGTGGCTTCCTAGGCCGTCAGGCTCAAGCGGTGCCTGAAAAGCGCGGCCGTTAAGCGTGCCTTCAACCATACTCATCCCGCGCGACGGAAGCTTGCGGCTGGCGGCCTGCGGCAGTCTGAGAATCGCTTGCGAGCCGATTGCTGTCAATTTGGCTTGGAATCTGATTGTCGGCATAAACCACCAGACGTTCGGCCGAGTCCAGCGCTTTCCGGACCGCCGAGCCGCGCTCGACCCCTGCGAGATCCTGCGCGGAAAAGAGCATCCTCCGGCTCACGGCGCATCGCTGTCGCCCGTCACGAAGAACGGCTCCATCTCCTTGTACTCGAGAATCTTCACCGCCGGAGCGCCGGGGCCTGTGCCCCGCGCGAGCGCGAGGAACGCCTGCTCCGACTGCGCGACCATGGCGCGCGCCAGGTCGTTCTTGTGAATCGAGTGGTAGCGGGACGGCATCGCCCAGTTGAACAGCGGCATGACAAAACCCAGTGCAGAGGGCGTGTTGGAGTTGCCGAGGATCACGGCCGGGCGGTAGAGCCCGAGGAAGTCGAACTTGAGCTCCTCCGACTTCTTCTCCTTGTCGCCGATGTTGCGGAGGTACCTGGTCGACGATTGCGAGTCGGCGCCGGCCGCGGTCATCATTGCCAGCACACGAGCACCGCCCGCCTTGGCCGCAGACGCGAAGGCCGTGGGGTAGGTAATCTCGATCTTGCGCACGTCCTCGTCCGCCATCTTCGCGCTGCCCTTACCGACGCCGAACGCCGCGAGCGCGATGTCGACGCCCTTGGCTGCTGGCGCAAGCTCCTCTTCCAGCTTGTCCATGTTCACGACCACCTGCTGCACCTTGGGGTTCGCGAACTCCGCCACGTTGCGCCGAGTCACGACAACCACCTTCTTACACAGCGGGCTCTGCACGAGCAGGTGTAGGATGTGCCCGCCCACGTTGCCAGTGGCACCCAGCAACATCGCCGTGTACTCGGCCTTGGGCATCAGCATCAGGAGTAGAGTCGCTTCAGGAGCCACACTACGGCGTTGGGAGGTCCCAAACATCGGACGGCAGCTTATCCTTGAGCGATGCATACATGGCGTTGCGGAACAGCTTCTCCGCCGGATGCGGCCGAAGGGCAACAGTGCGTTCCACCATCAGCTCCTGCTCGTGGTCCACGCGTCCGCATCCCGACGGCGGATTAAACACAGGTGGACCGAGGCGGATCTATCAGACGAAGGTATCGAACCGTTCGTCTCGCGTCAAAGCGAACCAAACTCTGATTGACGACAACTCGCATGGGGGGATCGCACCATGTCGAAAGAGGCCGCACCCGAGTCACCGACCGAGGAAGTCACGCGGCTGCGTAGCTGCCTGAACGATCTCGTCGGTATGACGGCTCTCCCTGCCGTTTCGACGGACGGCGAGCCGACTCAAGTTCTGAGCACCCTATTCGACGCGCTGCTTAAGACGCTCCGGCTGGCTTTCGTCTTTGTGCGCTTGAACGACCCGGACGCTGGGTCTTCCATCGAGATTACGCGAGTTGCTGAATCGTTCGGGGGAGCATCCCCTGCCGAGCTTTCCCTTGCGTCCGCTCGTGTGGGTCTAAGCGGTCCGATCGGGCTCATCGTCGCCGGCTCAGAGAGGCGCGACTTTCCTACTCTATCGGACAGAGTTGTTCTGGATATCGCCGCCAACCACGCAGCCATGCGCCTGCAGCAGGCCCAGCTCCTGAGCGAACGGAAGCGATTCGCTGCCAATCTGCACGAACGTGTTGCCCAACGCACGAGTGAGCTACTCGTGGCCAACGAGCGACTGAGAGAGGAACTCTCGCACCATCAACGGGCAGCAGAAGCCCTGCGCCAACGCGAGCAGGAGGCGCGCTTGATCGTGGAGACCATTCCAGGCCTGGTCGCGATGTTGACGCCAGCCGGTGAAGTAGACGTCGTCAATCAGCAGCTCGTCGAATACTGCGGCCAGCCGCTCGAGGCGATGAAGCAGTGGGGGACGAACGGGACGGTGCATTCCGACGATCTGCCTCACGTCGCCCAGGTGTTCACGAAGGCGATCACGTCGGGCGAGCCATACGATTTCGAGGCGCGCATCCGGCGTTTCGACGGCATCTATCGTTGGCTTCAGGTTCGCGGCCTTCCGCTTCGGGATCGGGGCCAGCACATCGCCCGTTGGTACGTTCTACTCACCGACGTCGACGATCGGAAGCGCGCCGAGTCGGAGCTTCGGAAGGCTTACGACAGCTTCGCCGACGCCCAGCGACTGAGCAAGACGGGCAGCTTCATCACCGACCTAGGGGGCGACGACCACAACTGGTCCGAGGAAGCCTTGCGCATCTTCGAGTTCGATCCAGCGACGAAGATTACCCTGCAGACGATTCGAGACGTCGTTCACCCCGAGGACATGCCCGTGTTCGAAGCGGCGTTCAAACGCGCCATTGAGGGGCTGGATGTGAGTCTCGCCTACCGCATCATCACCTCGGGCGGGAACGTGAAGCATGTCCGCGCGATCGCTCACGTAACGAAAAACATGAACGGGCAGCCCGTCTTCGTCGGTGCCCTTCAAGATGTGACTGAGGCGAAGGCCGCCGAGGAAGCGCTGAACAGGGCCGGCACCGAACTCGCGCATGTGTCGCGAGTGACGACGGTGAGCGCATTGACCGCTTCGATCGCTCATGAAGTGAACCAGCCCCTTTCCGGCATCATTACCAACGCTGGCACCTGTCTGCGGATGCTGGCCGCCGATCCTCCGGATGTGGATGGTGCCCGCGAAACCGCGAGGCGCACCTTGCGCGACGGTAACCGCGCGTCGGACGTGATCACTCGCTTGCGCGCATTGTTCAGCAAGAGGGAGTTCACTCTGGAGCCGCTCGACATGAACGACGTCACGCGAGAGGTCGTCGCGCTCTCGATGAGCGACCTTCAGAGAAATCGGATCGTGCTTCAGTCCGAGTTCGCCGATGACCTTCCTCTGATCACCGGCGACCGCATCCAGCTCCAGCAAGTAGTCCTGAACCTGATTCGCAATGCAGCGGACGCGATGGTGGCGGTTGATGATCGTCCCCGGCAATTGCTGATCCGAACGGCACGGGACGCCGATGATCGCGTACGCGTGAGCGTCCGCGATGCCGGCGTGGGGCTCGATGCTCAGAGGATGACCAAACTGTTCGATGCGTTCTACACGACGAAAGTCGAGGGCATGGGGATCGGGCTCTCGGTGAGCCGCTCCATCATCGAGAAACATCACGGACGCCTGTGGGCAGAGCCGAACGACGGCCCAGGCGCAACGTTCTCGTTTTCCATTCCCTTTCCGGAGGTCCTTGCGGGCGGGCCACAAGCGCCAGCGTCCTGATACGCGGTGCACACCGCTCGTGGAACCACCGATACCAAAGTCTAATGGACGTTCCAACTCTTCTGGCGGATTCTGTAGCGAGTTGTCGGCTATCTCGGGTGTCATTGCGCGCCCGACGCAGCGGCAACCATGAGGACATCGTGACGGTCACGCGTTCACTCGTGTCAATCGTCGATGACGACGAGTCCGTGCGCGAGTCGCTCCCCGACATGGTGCGGCAGTTCGGGTTTGCCGCACAGGCATTCTCGTCAGCCGAAGCGTTCCTCGCCTCGGATGTCGTCGACCTGACTAGGTGTCTGATCCTCGATGTCGCGATGCCCGGAATGTCTGGTCCAGATCTTCAACGGGAGTTGGCAGCTCGTCGACAGGGGATCCCAATCGTCTTCATCACGGCCAGCGGCGACGACACAATCCGGAGCCGCGTACTTGCGAATGGGGCCATCGAGTGCCTCTTCAAGCCGTTCAGCGACACAGCCCTCCTCGATGCACTCAATGCGGCACTTCGGATGAGGTAGGTATGACGAGAACGCGCACGCCAACCACGACACGTGCGCCGTATACTGGGAATTCGGCGATCGGCTCCCATTCAATCGTGGCCGTCACCATGCCGGACCTCACGTCGACTGTTTTCGTCGTGGACGATGATATCTCTGTCCGCGAGTCGCTGGAGCTGCTAATCAAGAGTGCCGGCTGGCGGGCTGAAACGTTTCCGTCCGGGCAGGATTTCCTATCACGGCCGCGCGTGCGTATTCCGTGTTGTCTGTTGCTTGATGTCACCCTACCCGGGCTCAACGGCCTCGACCTGCAGCGGCGGCTCGCGCCGCGCACGGACATGCCGATCATCTTCATTACCGGACACGGCGACATACCGACGACCGTAGAGGCGATGAAAGCGGGAGCCGTCGAGTTCCTGACAAAACCCTTGCAACACGATGTGCTCGTGAACGCGATTCGCGGTGCCCTCGAACGCAGCAGGACCGCGCTGCGGATCGACGCGGAGATGCGCGCCATCAGGAACTGCTATGAGTCACTGACACCGCGCGAACGCGAGGTGATGGCGTTGGTCGTCTCTGGGCTACTGAACAAACAAGTTGGCGGCGAACTCGGCATCAGCGAGATCACGGTGAAGGCGCACAGAGGTCAGGTGATGCGCAAGATGAAGGCCGACTCGCTTCCTGACCTGGTGACAATGGCCGAGCGCCTCGGATTGCGCCCCGCGCCGCAACACTGACCCAGCAGCCGTTCCCCGCTCCGGCGGCGTACCTCCGTCGATCCCTGCGGCTCCACTCCTAGCGTTGTCCAACCAACCCATACCTTGGTATCGATCGACACGATCGTCTAATAGGTCAAGGACGCCAAGAAGTACGCCACGACCGGAGGCTGGGGGTTCGCTCATTTCAACAAAGACGGCACACCTGGCGACGAGGCCTTGCTCACAACATGTTCTCCCTGCCACCCGAAGGCTTCTCGCGACTTCGTCTTCACCCAGTACGCACCTTCACATTGAGAATTACAGTTCACGATCTCAGATGTGAGCCCCTCCGTCTCCTTTTCTGAGCTCGCGCCGGTCTCAACGACGAAAGCGAAGAAGCAGCGGTTACTGCTCAACCGATACCAAAGTATCGGGAATACCATCGTCTAATAGATCCGACCTCACCGCACGTGGTGCAATCGCACGTGTTTAGAGGTTCCGTGAAAGCGCTGAGCTTCCTTCGCAACAAGGTCTCGAAAGGAACGATCGATGCTCGCGTATCGACTTCTCCAAGCGCAGACGCAGCCTGAGTTTCAGGAAGTGTCCGAGCCGCACGCCGGACCTGGTCAAGTGGTCGTGAGAGTCGCCGGCTCGGGACTGTGCCACACCGACTTCACGGTGATGTCTCGCGAACGAAGCTACTGGAAGGACGAGCCGCCGCCCTTCACTCTCGGGCATGAGATCGCCGGATGGGTGGAAGAGATTGGAACCGGAGTGACGAAGTTCCAGCACGGCGACGCCGTCGCGGTCAACCCGTCGTGGGCGAGCTGCGGCCGCTGTCATATGTGCCGGTCCGGCGAAGAGAACCACTGCCTTTATCAGAAGGCTATCCGCGCGCCTGGCGTCGGCTACGACGGAGGACACGCGCCGTACGTGCTGGTCCCCGACGCGAGATTCCTCGTCCCCATCGGCGATCTCGACCCGGTCGTGGCCGCGCCGCTGACGGATGCGGGCATCACAACCTACAGCGCGATCAAGCCGGCGCTTCCGGGCATCTGGCCTGGCAGTACCGCCGTCGTAATTGGCGTCGGCGGCTTGGGAATCTATGCGGTCCAGTTCCTTCGCCTGTTGACCGGTGCACGAGTCGTCGCCGTCGATTCGACTGAAGCCAGACTAAAGCTGGCCCGTCAGTACGGAGCGGACGACGGCATCCCGAGTGGTCCTGATGCTGCAAACGAGATTCGCGAGCTCACCGGCGGAGTCGGTGCGACGTTCATTCTCGATTGCGTTGGAGTGAACGCCACCCTCGCCACTGCCGTCGCGGCGCTCTCGTGGCGCGGCCGACTGGTGATGGTGGGCGCCGGCGGCGGCTCAATTCCATTCGACTTCTTCAAAGTACCTCCCGGCGCACAGCTGACGACGAGCCTGAACGGCGGCAGCATCGCCTTGATGGAGGTCGTCGAGATGGCCGCGCTGGGTCGGCTCGAGGTCCTCGTCGACCGTTATCCGCTCAGCGCCGCGAAACAGGCGTACGACGATTTCGAGCACGGACGTCTGGTCGGTCGTGCCGTGCTCAGCCCCGCGCGGTTAGAAGTGCAAGCCGCTGAAGGTGGCGCAGCCCACTCATCAGACGTCGCGCCGGCGACCGCCGGCGCATGAGATCCGCAATCAATCGCATCCAGAAGAAAGGAAATCAAGAATGGCTACCACGACGACGACACCAACCCAGATGCAGACGGGATCGAACCAGTCGGCCGACGCCCAGAAGACGATCGAGGAGTTTCGGGCGCTGTTCGCCGACGCACCGGAGCTAGGGAAGAAAGCCTTGGAGAACGTCATCGCCGAGCTGAAATCGCAAGTGTCTGAGCCTCGGGCCAAGGTGGAAAGCGCCGGCCGGGTGGGCGCCCGTCTGGGCCGGCGCTCAGAGTTGACGATGATCGTCCCGTTGGCCCCCGGCGGTGCGAAACGATTGCGCGCGTTCTTGAAAATGCTGGGCGGCAATTTGTCGGGTGGAGCGGACAAGGTCGGCACACTGCACGACATGCGGTTCGTCTTTATCGATAACGACACGAGGATGCTCTTCGCCACCTCCTTCGACGGCGACTGGGACGTTTATATCGACGACTTCGTGACGAAGATTCCCGATTTCCTCGATGTCATCGACTCGGCGTGGGAAGGCTGGCCGGGGATTCGCAGCCCACAGGCGAAAGACTACCTGGTCAAGCACCAGATTACGGCGGCCGGCTGGTACGTCGCCCATCCGGATCTGACGGTGGCTGAGATCACGCGGCTGCAGCGCATCGGCAAGGCGGTGGACGAATTCTTGGACAAGGTCAGCGCGTAAACCGCGGACGGGAGCGAAGAAGGGGTGCGCCTCAAATCAGATCATCAAGAAAGGAAATCACGATGGCCGCGAGCGCGACGACGAAGCCGACGCCCATGCAGACGGGATCGAAACTGGCGGAGACCCGTCGGCTGAAGCGCATCGGCAAGGCGGTGGATGAGTTCCTGGACCAGGTCAGCGCGTAGCCGCACGTCGGAAAGGATGCGCCCATGTTGCGAGCCAAAGAATCGGGCGGCGGCACTCTTCCGACCGCCGCGCCGACGCTCGAGTTGCATGAGATCCAGGCAACCGTCCTCAGACACAGGCCGGCGCCGTACTTCGGCACTCACGTACTCTTGCGCGTCGACGACGCTCGGGCGGGTCGCGAGCTCCTGCGGCGACTCGCACCTCATGTCGACTCCGCCGCGAATTGGTGGAGCGCGGCAGATCCCTGGCTGTCCATTGCGATCAGTTACTCCGGGCCTCGAGGCGCTGGAAGTTCCGCGACTTTCACTCGAGAGCTTTCCCGAGGCGTTTCGCGCTGGGATGGCGGCGCGCGCCAGCCAGCTCGGAGACGAGGGCGTCAACGACCCGAAGAACTGGGAGCGGCCGTTCGGCACGGGAGACGTCCACATCGGATTGAGCGCGTTCAGCGACTCCGAGGAGAGGCGGCGCCGCGTCCTCGCGATCGCTCGCGAACAATACGAGCGCATCTCGGGTATCAAGGTGCTGGCCAGTCAGGACTTCGGGGCGCAGCCGGACGATCTCAATCCGCTCGGTTACAAGGACGGCATCGATCAGCCGGCGATCGAGGGCAGCGGCGTCGAGCCGCTACCCGGCCAGGGACGGCCGATCAAGGCGGGCGAGTTCATCCTTGGATATCCGGGTGAAGCCGGCGTTCCGCTGCCGATGCCGCAGCCGGACATCCTCGGCCGCAATGGCACTTACGTCGGCTTCCGCAAGTATCAGTCGCGCGTCGGCGCCTTCAATCGATTCCTCCACGCGAATGGAAGCACGGAACAAGAACGGGAGTTGCTCGCCGCGAAGCTCGTCGGCCGCTGGCGCAGCGGCGCGCCGCTGACGCTGGCGCCGGACGTCGACAACCGCGCGCTCGGCGCGGACCCGCAGCGGAACAACGATTTCAATTACGCCAACGACCCCCGCGGTCTGCAGGTGCCGCTCGGCAGCCACATCCGGCGCATGAACCCGCGAGACACGGAACTCGCGCGCCTGACCGACGTGAACATACATCGCCTCATCAGGCGTGGGACGACGTATGGCGCGCCATACGATCCGAACGCGCTATCCGAAGAAGCGGATGAAATCCCGCGCGGCGCCCATTTCCTGTTCATCAGCGCCAAGGCGATGGCCACCATCGAATTCCTGCAGCAAGAGTGGATCAACGACGGCAATTTCATTGGCGCCGGCAACGAGCGCGACCCGATCATCGGCCTGCAGCCAGATGGCGCGGCGTTCACGATTCCGAAGGCGCCGGTACGGCGCCGCGTCCACGGCATCGAAACCTTCAACGTGCTTCGTGGGGGCGAGTACTTCTTCATGCCCTCGCTGTCGGCACTGAGATGGATCGGAAATCTCGCGGAAACAAACTCGATCGAGCAGAAGGAGCGCTGACAGATGCCACTGGATTTCGTCCGCTATACGCCTGAGGTGGAGACGCTCGATCCGGATCTCGATCGGCTCATGGGACAGATCATCGACTTCTGGGAAAAGAAGGTCCGCGAATCGCCGGTGGTCGAGGGGAGTGGGCGAGCCGTCCGCGGCGCGCACGCGAAGACATTCGGCGTGGTCAAGGCGGAGGTCCAGATCCTGCGCAGCGTGCCGCCGGCATACGCGCAAGGGATTTACGCCACGCCAGGCCGCCACGGTGCGCTGATCCGGTTCTCCAGCGCCTCCAACCATTTGGGGGCGGACGCCACGCTCGGAGGGGTTCTGGGATGTGCCATGAAGATCTTCGATGTTCCCGGATCGAAGCTGGTTGAGGACGAGCCGGACTCGGCCACCTTCGACCTCGTGCTCAAGAACAATCCGGTATTCGTGGCCAACACGGCGAAGCACTATCTGGTGCTCCAGGAGATCGGCAACAACGCGCCCCAGTACCTGGCGCGCGGCAAGACGGGCTTCCACGAGCTGCTCACGGATTTTGTCACCGGCAAGGGCACGTTCGAGCAGTCGGACTGGGCATGGGACGAGCTGTTCGCGTTCGTCAAAGCGGCGCAGACGCCGGTCCGCAACCCGCTGCTGACCACGTTCTGGAGCATGGCTGCGGTGCGTCATGGCGACTACGTCGCGAAGATCCGCCTCGCGCCGGCCACGGAAAACACCACGCGTGTGATCCATCGTGAGCTCGACCTACGCGGTCGGCCGGACGTGTTCTATCCGACCCTGGTGGACGAACTGCAAGCCAGCGCCTTCGATTTCGACCTCCAGGTCCAGCTGTGCACCGATCTCGAGGCGATGCCGGTCAACGAGGCAACGGTCGAATGGCCGGAAAAGCTCTCTCCCTTCGTGACGGTTGGACGGGTACATATCCCGCGCCAGGACATTTCGCGGACCGAGAATGTCGAGAAGACGGATGCGCTCGCGTTCAACCAGTGGCGGGTCACTGAGGAGCATAGGCCGCTTGGCGAAATCATGCAGGTGCGACGGATCTACAGCGCATCAGCGAAGGTGCGCCGGACGCTCAATCACCAGCCGCAAACCGAGCCCGCAAGTGCAGATGAGGTGCTGCCGTACACGGTCGTAGCCGCGGCGCCGACTTCTCCGCCTGAGCCGCCGCTCGCCACCCAGGTATCACCATCAGCCAGAACGTAAGGAGGACGCATGTCGATACTTCATTTTCATCAGACGACCACCTCGACGCCCGAGCAGTTTCTCGCCGCGCTCATCGACTTTGGACCGGGCCGCGCAAAGATTTTTGGCAATAGTGCGGACGAGTACCTCAAGGTGCATCACCGCGGCCCGTCCGACGCGGACGTCACCGAAGGCTCGGGTGGCGTCTGGGAGCGGCTGCATTACGACTGGTCCGATCGCAGCCGCGTCGTGATGAAGACCACCGACTCCAACATTTGGGGCGGCAGCTCCGGCCACACTTACACCTTCACGCGCCGCCCCGACGGAAAGACCGATGTCGATGCCGTCGTGGTCCGCGAGGGCAAAAACCTCAAGGGGTGGGCGCTGGGCCTCGTGCTCGGGACCGTCGGCAAGAGCGTGTTGAAGACGGCCTTTGAGAAGACGGTCAAGGCCATCGAAGCCCGCAATAGTGATTCGGTCGAAGGCAGCATTCAAATGCCGGCCCGACGCACCTCATAGCGCGCGACAGGAGGAGCGCTGTCATGACCGCCAGACCTACCGGGAAATCGACGGTATACAGCACGTGACACATCTGATGGTCCGCGCGAGCGCTCTTCACGAGACTGCGCCAAGCGCAACGCGCTTGGCGGTGGATGGACCGACGCAGCCGGTAAGTCCTGATCCGTTCTTCATGTCATCATTCGTTCTGCTGATTGAACAAGGAAGAAATATGTCTCAAGAAATCATCCTCGTCACCGGAGCCGCCGGCAGCGTCGGCTCGACCGCGCACACGGCCATCGCCACCCTGCTGGAACAAGGCCATCGCGTACGCGCCATGGTGCGCAAGCTGGACGCCCGGGCCGACACGCTGCGTGACATGGGCGCCGAAGTCGTGGTCGCCGACATGCTCGACATCATCGCTGTGCGCGCCGCCATGCAAGGCTGCTCAGTGCTGTATTTCACGATGTCGATTTCGCCCACTTACCTGGAAGCGGCCGCCAACGTCGCGGTCACCGCCAAAAGCCTTGGCGTGAGGGCGTTCGTCAATCTGTCGCAGATGACGGTATCGGAGATGAGCGAGACAGAGACCACAAGTAGCCCCGAACAGAAGCAGGAGTGGCTCGCCGAGCAGATGCTGCGCTGGTCCGGCCTGCCGGTGGTCTACCTGCGTCCAACCGCTTTCTTCGACGGGATGTTCCTGGTGCAGGGGGCCAAGGGCATCCGCGACGACGACGTCATCCGCCTGCCGTTCGCCGACGGCAAGACCGCGCTGATCGCCGGCGCCGACGTGGGGGTTGCCGCGGCCGCTGTGCTGGCCAACCCCGAACCGCATATCGGCAAGGTCTACGAACTGACCGGCCCCCAGTCCATGACGATGGCCCGGTACGCGCAGGAGTTCAGCCGCGCTCTGGGCCGCACCATCCAATACGTCAACGTGCCGCCACAAATCTGGGAAGCCAAGCTCCACGAGGCTCAACTGCCCGCGCATCTGATCGCTCACCTGATCACCATGGGCCAGCTGAATCGCGACAACCGCTACGACCGTATGACCGACTCCTTCCAGCAGTTGGTCGGCCGTCCGCCGATCGCCGCCGCCGAGTTCGCACGCCGCCACGCGGCCGTGTTCACCCCTGGCGGATCCTCCCTTTTACGAACCGTCGCTGCTGCCGGGTGACCTTGGGCCACGGGGACGTGAGCGTCAGCGAGACACACCGAGGACTAGCAGCGAACAGGCTCTCCAAGTTACGTAGCCGATTGTGATAGGACTGTGATAAATCAGGCTCGAACCCCAGAGTGTTCGTGCAATTCCTGTGGATCGCTCGGGTAGTCGTCTCTCTGAGCCGCGGGATTTCGCGGGTCGACGCAAGGTCGAAGTCGACCCAGGATTTCCGCGCCAACGGCACCGAGTTCGTGAGTGCGGCGATGGATCTCTCGGCGTACACTAACGCGTGACTCTCGACATCTCCCGGCGGGGGCAGCACATCTCCTGCTTTCCCACGATGCGATCCGTGTCGTCCCCGATTTCCGAGCAAACGTCTGCTACCAACAGACGCCGTGAACGACAGGCACGTGTTCTGCTGGCTCCAGGGCGCGGCGTGTCTGCAAGTCGACGTTTTCCGAGCGATTCATACTGATCGCGTCGGCAATCGTGTCTGTCGGCCGCGGCATTTCGTGGGTCCACGCCCCAATTCGAACCCCAGTGAAATCATTGCGATCTTTGCCGACGAGAGAAGGAGATGAGGCATGGGTTCTGACGACAAGGTTCAACGATCGATTCTTCCGATTCCCGACAAGCAGCACATTGGCGTGACCACATACGACGCGAAGGATCCGGACACGGCGTTTCCTCCGATCCATCGCTTGCGGCCGCCGCAGGGCGCGCCCAATGTCCTCATCGTGCTCCTCGACGACGTCGGCTTTGCCGCGTCGAGCGCCTTCGGCGGGCCGATCCACACGCCGACTGCCGAACGCCTCGCCAAGAACGGCCTCAAATTCAATCGCTTCCACACGACAGCGCTGTGCTCGCCGACGCGGCAGGCGCTGCTGACCGGCCGGAATCACCACTCGGTCAATATGGGTGGCATCTGCGAAATCGCGACGGCGGCTCCGGGCTACACGTCGGTGCTGCCGAAGAACAAGGCGCCGCTCGCCATGACGCTCAAGCTCAATGGCTATTCGACGGCGCAGTTCGGCAAGTGCCATGAAGTGCCGGTCTGGGAAACCAGTCCGATGGGGCCGTTCGATCAGTGGCCGACCGGCGGCGGTGGCTTCGAGTACTTCTACGGCTTCATCGGTGGCGAGACCAACCAGTGGTACCCGGCCATCTACGAGGGCACCACGCCAATCGAGCCTGAAAAGACTCCGGAGCAGGGCTACCATTTCACTGAGGACATGACGAACAAGGCGATCAAGTGGACCCGTCAGCAAAAGGCGCTGATGCCCGACAAGCCGTTCTTCATGTATTTCGCGCCCGGCGCCTGCCACGCGCCGCACCATGTGCCGAAGGACTGGATCGACAAGTACAAGGGCAAGTTCGATCAGGGCTGGGACAAGGTGCGTGAGGAGACGTTCGCACGACAGAAGAAGCTGGGCGTGATCCCCGCCGACGCCGTTCTGACCGCGCGGCCGGACGAGATCCCTGCCTGGGACAAGACGCCGGAGAACATGCGGCCGATCTTCGCGCGCGAGATGGAGGTCTATGCGGCGTTCCTCGAACACGTCGACCACCATCTCGGCCGGCTCGTCGA
This sequence comes from uncultured Acidobacteriota bacterium, assembly GCA_963771415.1. GTDB lineage: Bacteria > Acidobacteriota > Vicinamibacteria > Vicinamibacterales > 2-12-FULL-66-21 > CAWAZT01. The sequence goes on from CAVYTI010000006.1 coordinate 88,980, forward strand.
TACGCTCAAGGATCTGGAAATCCTCGACGACACGCTGATCTATCTGATCATCGGCGACAACGGCGCCTCGGCTGAGGGCACGCCGAACGGCTGCTTCAACGAGATGGCCGTCCTCAACGGGATGGGCACTCTCGAGACCCCCGAGTTCCTGGCGTCGAAGATTGACCTCTTTGGTGGGCCGGAAGCCTACAACCACTATGCCGTCGGCTGGGCGCACGCGATGGACACCCCCTACCAGTGGACGAAGCAGGTCGCGTCGCACTGGGGCGGCACGCGCAACGGCACCATCGTGCACTGGCCGAACGGCATCAAAGCGAAGGGCGAGATCCGCAGCCAGTTCCATCATGTCATCGACGTCGCGCCGACCATCCTCGAGGCCGCCGGTTTGCCGCACCCGACCGTGGTCAACAGCGTGCAGCAGGCGCCGATCGAGGGCGTGAGCATGCTCTATTCGTTCAACGACGCCAAGGCGGCGGAGCGGCACGAGACGCAGTACTTCGAGATGTTCTGCAATCGTGGCATCTATCACAAAGGATGGACGGCGGTGACGCGGCACGGCGTGCCGTGGGTCGGCGCCTACAAGCGCGGGTTCGACGAAGACGTCTGGGAGCTGTACGACACCAACACCGACTGGACGCAATCGAAGGACCTGGCGAAGGAGAACCCGAAGAAGCTCGCCGAGCTCCAGCGTCTCTTCATCATCGAGGCGACGAAGTACAGCGCGCTGCCGCTGGACGACCGGACGTTCGAGCGCTTCAACCCCGACCTCGCCGGCCGCCCGCAGTTGATTCAGGGCAACACACAGATTCTCTTCGGCGGCATGGGCCGCCTGTCGGAGAACTCGGTCGTGGCCATGAAGAACAAGTCGTATGCGATCACGGCCGATCTGAGCGTGCCGACATCAGGTGCGGAGGGAGTGATCGTGGCCCAGGGCGGCAACACGAACGGCTGGAGTCTCTACGCCAAGGGCGGCAAGCTGAAGTACTGCTACAACTTCTTCGGCATCACACTGACCTTCGTCGAGTCGACGCAGCCGATCCCGGCCGGCCATCACCAGGTCCGCATGGAATTCAAGTACGACGGCGGCGGCCTCGCCAAGGGGGGCGGCGTCACGCTCTATGTCGACGGCACAGCGGTCGGTCAGGGTCGTCTCAAACAGACGGTACCGATGGCCTACTCCGCCGACGAGACCTGCGACGTCGGCAAGGAAGGCGGGTCGCCGGTGTCGCCGGACTATGGCCCGACGGGCAACGAGTTCAGCGGCGAGGTGAACTGGGTGCAGTTCGATCTCGAGAAGGACGACCACGATCACATGATTTCGCCGGACGAGCGATTCAAGGTGGCGATGGCGCGGCAGTAAGACGCAATGTGACGGCCGGCGTCAGCCGTGGCGCCGGCCGCCCACGTGGGACGACACCGGTCTATCCGCGGGTTTGAAGAAGCCCAAGGAACATGCCGACAACCACGCCGGTCTCGTGATCGATTCGCTGACTGATCTAGGGATTCTGGACGACACGCCCATCTACTACATCGTCGGCGACAACGGTGCCTCGGCCGAAGGCTGATTGATCGGGGCCTTCAACGACAAGACGGGTGGCGAGGCGCCCGACCTGAGCACGCCGGAGATCCCGTTCCTCTTCAATCTCTACACGAAGCGGCCCGGCCAGTGGCTGGACGGCGGCACGGCGTATCGCCTGCGTGTTCCACCAAGGCCCCGATCAAGCTGTTCTGGTCCGTCACGGTGTACGACATCGACACCCGCGCGCTGATCCTCAACGATCAGAAGATCGCCGATCGCTCGTCGCGCATGGATCTGCGGAAAAATGATGACGGCTCGGTGGACATCTATTGCGGGCCCAAGGTGCCGGCCGGCTTCGACAAGAACTGGATCCCGGCGGTCCCCGGCAGGAACTGATTCGCGTATTTCCGGTTCTACCAGCCGACCGAGGCCTACTTCGATCGGCCTGGCCACTGCCGGACCTCGAGCCACTCTAGGAAGAGCCGGTGGCTCGTCTCGGACGTGGTCGCCCGTCTGCCAAACACCTCACCGGGGTCGAAGCGCCTGCTCACGCGCGAGCCCAATCGCGTGGCCCATCGGCATCGCGCGCCCCTCGGCGCGGGCCGCCTCGAATACTGCGCCTCCGAGCGATTTCTTCACGGGCTCGAAGTAGCGATCCCGGATCCACCCGATGGTCGGAACCAGCGAAGCGCCCACGCTTTCCAGCAGTGCATCTGAGGCACCCCATAAGCGGGCCGCTCCGTCGGCGTGTCCTTCGGCGGCCAGCAGCCCCGCGAACACGTCGAGACTCCAGGCAATCCCGCGTGGATCTTCGAGTTCCTGACAAAGCGACATCGCCTCTGCGGCCTGCGCGCGCGCCTGGTCGAAGTCCTGCCGAACGATCCGCAGCCCCGCCGTCGCCGACAGGAGGATGCTCAGGCCCCACACTTCACCGGCGCGTCGATGCACCTCGATCGATTCGTCATAGAGCTGCTGCGCTCGCTCGTGGTCGCCGTCCATGACCGCGATGTTGGCCAGGATGAGCAGCGGGCCGCCATGCTGCACGACTTCGCGGCTGTCATTGGCGGCGTTTCGCGCCTCCAGGGCGAGCGCGGCAGCCTGCTCGTGGTCGCCAAGCTCGAACGCGGCAAGCCCCTGAAGAAACAGCGCGAACGACACGACCCATGCATCACCACCTTCGCGGCCCAACGACAACGCCTCGGCCGCAAGTGCCCCAACTTCGGCGTGACGCCCGCGGAACGTGTGCATGTGCGCCAGACCGATCAACGCCCGCGCTCGGAGCCCTCCAGCCGCGTGAGCGACCGCGAGCGCCCGTTCGAGCCAGAGCTTTCCTTCCTCGTACAGGCCGCGCTTCGTCCAGAACCAGAACAGCGCGCCAGCAAGTTCGACGCCCTTCTCGGCAAAGGGCGAAGACGTCAAGGCCCATTCGAGCGCCGCCCGGACGTTTTCCTGCTCGATCCGCAGTTGCCGGAGGCACGGTACCTGATTCTGGTGTCGGAGGATGAGCAGCGAGCCACGGAACTCGTTGAAGAAGTACTCGAAGTGTCGCTGGCGCATCCGCTCGGCGGTGCCGGCCTGCACCAGCCGTTCGAGAGCATACTGGCGGACTGTCTCGAGCAAGCGGTACCGGCGCTCGCCGGCGAACTCACTGTCCACCACCACGAGGGATTTGCCGACCAGCCGCGACAAGAGATCGAGCACGTCGTTCTCGTGGATGCCGTCGCCTCGACACACGCGCTCGGCGGCTGTAAGCGTCCACGCCGCCGGGAACGCCGAGAGCCTGCAGAACAACTGCTGTTCGACGCTCGACAGCAGCTGGTAACTCCAATCCACGGTCGCCTCGAGCGTCCGCTGCCGTGCGACCGCCGTCCGCGCGCCGCCGGTGAGCAAGCGGAACCGGTCCTGCAACCGCGCTTCGATCTGCTCGGGTGACAGGACGACGACGCGGGCAGCCGCCAACTCGATGGCCAGCGGAATGCCATCAAGACGGCGGCAGATACGGGCGATGGAGTCCGAGTTGTCCGGGGTCGGCGCGAAGGCTGGATCGACGGCGCTCGCCCGCTCGATGAAGAGCTGTGTGGCCTCGGAGTCGATGAGCGCGTCAACGGGCACCGAGGCCAATGCCTCCGGGAGCGACAACGAGGGCACACGATAGACGATCTCGCCCGACACACCCAGGGCTTCACGACTTGTCACAAGAATCCGCAACGCCGGCGCTTCGCGAAGCAGGGCGTCGACGAGCTCGGCGCAGGCGGCGATCAGGTGCTCGCAGTTGTCCAGCACGAGCAGCAGCGCACGATCGCGCAACGTGTCGAGCAGAACGTCGCGGGCTGATCGCTGCGGGCCCTCTCTGACACCCAGAACGGTCGCGATCGTCTGCGGCACCAGATCAGGCACCGACAGCGGCGCGAGATCCACGAGCCACACGCCGTCGGGAAATTCGTTCACCAGGCCGCACGCCAGACGCACCGCCAGCCGGGTCTTGCCAACCCCGCCAGCGCCCGTCAGCGACAAGAGCCGCGATGACGTGAGCACCGCAGGCAATTCGAGGAGCTCTTTCCGGCGTCCGACGAAGCTCGTGAGGTCGGCCGGCAGGTTATGGCGACGCGGGGGCGGCAGGTGCTCGGTTGCCACCCAAAGCCCCGTCGGCGCTTGCGGAGGCGACTGAGACACGAGCTCGATGCGCGCGACGAAGCGGTAGCCCTTTCCCGGCACGGTCTCGACGAATCGGGGCGACTCGCGCGAGTCGCCCAACAGCTGTCGGATCTTGAGAATGGCGGTGCGAATGCCCGCATCGGCGTCGGTGAACACGTCCGGGCTCCACAGCCGCTTTGCGATGTCCTCGCGCGAGACCAGCTCCTGTTGGCGCTCCAGCAGCAGGAGCAAGAGATCCATCGGTTGCCGCGCGAGCGCCAGGCGGTGCCCCTCTCGTCGCAACTCGTAGGCGGCCACATCGACCTCGAAGTCTCCAAACCTGTACGTCACGGCGCCGGGGGTCGCCCTCATGCGTGGATCACCGACCTAGCCTGTCACACGCGGACGGGACGGTCGACGAAGATTCAACGCTTTTTCAACACGCCGTCAATAGCCGGTAGAGGTGCCCTTTCGACACAATCGGCACGACTACGTATGGAGGAGAACACCCATGGGTTCATCAATGCGGATCTCGAAGCTTTGCGCCCGAATAGTGGTCCTTGCGGCCATCGCTCTCACGACATCGGTAATCGCCAACGGGCGGCCTGACGACGCCCACTGGGTCGGCACGTGGAGCGCCAGCCCCCAGGGAGTTGCCGCACCCATCCAGCTCAACGGGCAGACGGTGCGGCAGATCGTACACACGAGCCTTGGCGGGGAGCGCGTGCGCATCCGGTTCTCCAACGCCTACGGTGCGAGCGGTCTGGTCATCGGCTCCGCGCACGTCGCGCTCAGTACGGGTGGCGGATCGATTGCCACCAGGACCGACCGCGTGCTCAAGTTCAATGGATCACCCACCATCACCATTCCGGCGGGTGCGTTGGCGGTGAGCGACCCCGTGGCGCTGGACCTGCCGGCACTCGGTGATCTCGCCGTCAGTCTCTACCTGCCGGAGAACGTAGCCGCGGCGACGCAGCATGTGGAGAGCCAGCAAACGACTTACATCTCGTTGGCCGGCGATTTCGCGGGCGCGGCCACCGTGGCTGGTACTACGACGACGTCTTTCTACTTCCTGACCGGTGTGGAAGTCCGCGCCTCGGACCGCGCCAAGGCCATCGTGACGATCGGCGATTCGGTGACCGAGGGCTTCGCGTCGACCACAGACATGAACCAGCGCTGGCCGAACATTCTGGCAGAGCGGCTGGAGTCGAACTGGGGCACCTCGCGTGTGGCGGTGCTCAACGCGGGCGTCAGCGGCAATCGCGTGCTGCATGATTTTCTCGGCACCAGCGCGTTGGCCCGCTTCGATCGCGATGTGCTGGTGCAGACTGGCGTGAAGTACGTGGTCGTGTTGGAAGGAAACGCTGATTTCCTCATTCCTGGACTGATCGGCAACCCTGCGGAAGAAGTGACCGCCGCGCAGATCATCCAGGCGCATCGTCAGATGATCGATCGCGGCCATGCCTTGGGATTGAGAGTCTATGGCGGCACGTTGAATCCGGTGGAAGGGTACCCGTTCCCCGGCTTCTGGACGCCCGCGATGGAAGCGAAACGTCAGGCGGTCAACCTGTGGATCCGGACCAGCAACGCCTATGACGCTGTCATTGACTTCGACAGGCTGCTGCGCGACCCGAGCCATCCCTCACGCCTGCTGCCGGCGTATGACAGCGGGGATCATGTGCATCCCAACGATATTGGCTACAGGGCCATGGCCGATTCGATCGACCTGTCTCTGTTCCGCGACCACGACGAGGATTGATCAGCTCCCGATGCGAGAGCCGCCGCTGGCGTGAGGTACGACGTCGCGATCGCCTGAAAGCTGGCGATCCTCGCCTCCGGGCTCGCCTGTCCCCAGCGCTCCGGGCTGGGGACGTGCTGATCGAAGAGGAGCGTGTTGCCGTCGGGGTCGGCAACCGCGCTCCTCAGCTAATTTGCGGTTTACGGGTGGAGAAGCACGGACTGTCGTAGCGAGTTGCTTCAGACCTCTTGATCTTCTCAGATCATTTGCGGCGTTGTTGAAGATCGTCCAGGAGGTCCGTCACGTGCCGCACGATCGCGTCGCGCATTGGCACATAGCCTTGATCGTCCGGCACATCGGTCCAATCAGCGGCCTTGCCAGACTTCGCGGCGGCTGTCGGCAGGGTGCAGCCGATCGCGAAGATGTGCGTTGCTTCACTGACGTCAGATTCGGAGATCGCCGCCGGCTTGCCGGCTGGGATCGCGAGACCGTCAGCCTTCAGTCCTTCCACGGCGCGTACCGGACAGCTCGTCCTGCGGCGTGGTGCCGCGGAAAGTCGCCCGGTACGGGAGACCCCGCTCCGCCGCGAGTTTGTTGAAGTATGCAGTCGCGATGACGCTCTTCGCCGCGCCGTGCTCGCAGACAAACATGACGGCCGGTGTGGTCCGCGCGACAGACGTTGACTGCGACGCGACAGCGAACCCAATCGCGGCGAGTAGTGCAATCATCATCTCCTCCATCCTCAGCGAGCTTCGTAAACCCGGATCTCGGCGTTCTGACTGCCCCGATGCGGAACGGCCAGATACAAGCGGCTCTGGTCGGCAACGAACAGCGACGTCCGCGCTCCCGAAGCTGTCGCCACTCGTGCCGTGCGATGAAACCTGCCGTCGCCGTCGTCCTGAACGACGTCGATGTAACCTTCGCCGCCGCTCACGTACAGCCGCTTGCGGCCGGCGTCGTAGAACAGATCATCCGTGTCGCCGACGATCTCGAACGACGCCGTTTGCCCGCCGCTGGTGGTGTCGAACAGGAGCGCCTTGGCAGGACGGCGACAGCCAACGAACACGCGGTGATTGGCCTCATCGAGCGCCATCGGGAAGTTGGCCCCCGCGGAGGTTACCGGCCACGTGGCGGACACCTTCATCGAAATGCGATCGACAACGGCAATTTGTTCCGCTGACGGCACGTTGACGAATAGACGCGCCCCGCGCTGTTCCAGCTGGAACGATTCCGGATGTCCCGGGAGTTTCGCTTCACCGAGCACCTTCGCGGTTGCCGGGTCGACGGCGGCGACGGCGCCGTCACCAAACCCGACGTACGCGCGCTTGGCCGACGCGTCATAGCGCACGTTGTCGGCGTCATCGCCAATGCGAATCATCGCACCCGGCCGATAATTCTCAGCGCTGATCAGCTGGAGACCGTCGCCCTGGCCGTTCGCGACAGCCACAGACCCGATGTCGGAAACGACGGCGATTCCCTGCGGTTCGCGAAATCCTGGCAGGCTCTTCAGGTGCGATCCAGCAGCCGTATCCAGCACTTCGACAGTGTTATTCCCCAACGCGGCGACATAGAGCCGCTGGGTCGCCGCGTCGAATGCGAGGTGATCGATCCGTCCCTCTACATGCGGCAAATCGATCGCCCGGACCAGGGTGAGCGGTTCCTGCACTGCGCCGGCGTAAACGCTCATGAAAACCAGCCCCAGTGCGACATTCCAAATGCGCATGCGACGCCTCTCTTCTTAGATTCACCGAGGCAGCACAATCCGAAGGGAACGCTTGCTTGCATGACCAGGCTTGATCTGGACTACCGTGCCTGACCAAGGGTGTATCACAAGCGCACGATCTGCTGCAGCGCCTCGGCCAGCCGATCGAAATCGGCTGGGGTCGAGTACAGGTAGGCGGACGCTCGCACCGCTTCGGAGATGCCGAACCGCTTCAGCAACGGCAGGGCCGCCATGTCCCCAGCACGAACGGCGATCCCTCGGCGATCGAGCTGCCGCGCAACGGACATCGCTGGAAGGCCGCCGAGGACGAAGGTGAACACCGGCACGCGGTCTGCGGCCTGCGTCGGCCCGAGCAGTCGCAGCTGCGGAACGCCTCGCAGACGCTCCAGTCCGCGGACGACGAGCGCCTCGTCGTGAGCGCGGATGGCCCCATAGCCGACTCGATCGAACCGCCGGATGGCGGCGTGCAGACCGACAGGGCCGGCCACGTCCGGCGTCCCCGCCTGATACTTCTGCGCCCCGGCTTCAAGATCGACGTGGTCGAGTGTCACCGCGTGCGCCATGTTGCTGCCGACGTGGTACGGCGGAAGCCTATCGAGGAGCTCGCGTCGGCCCCAGACTGCACCCGTGCCCATCGGACCAAGCATCTTGTGGCCCGACCAGACATAGAAGTCGCAGCCGATGTCCTGCACGTCGACCTTCACGTGAGGGGCGCCCTGCGCGCCGTCGATCGCGACTATCGCGCCGGCAGCCTTCACGACGCGCGCGATCTCCCGCGCCGGATTGATGAAGCCGAGCACGTTCGAGACATGGCTGAACGTGACGAAGTGCGCCGCGGCTTCGCGCGCGGCCGCCAAGCGTTGCGCCGCCTTCGCGGCGAGCGTGTGCACCTGCGAGGGATTGGCGTTATCGGTTGAGTAGGTACTCGACCAGCGCGTCGATCACGGCTTGCGGCCGGAGCGTGGTCGCAGCGCTGTCGAGATAGATGAGCGGCTGCCCGTTCACCTGCTGTCGAAGCGCCGGGAACTCGCGCGCGATTTCGCTCAGAGATCCCGGCTGCTGCGACCCTCCACCACTGTTCCGCGCACCTAGAGCGCTGGCTCCAAGGGCCACGTCGATGCCGCCGCTCCCGAACAGCACGGAGGCGAGCATCCGCGCAATCGCCGCGGCGCCGGCGATACCGATCGCCAGGCCGAGACCGATCGACATCCACTCTGGGATCTCGGACGTCGCAAAGAAACACCGTCAACCTTGCCGCAGCGCATCGGTCGGCTGAATACCGCAGCGCCCGGCGCGCCGGTGCGGCGCACGCCAGCACGCCCACGGCCGCCATGATGACGGATGTGATCACCGACGACACGAGGAGATCCGCGGTCAGGCTGTCGGCGCGCCACGCGAGGAGCAGGATGAGGCTGTTACCTGCGATGATGCCGCCGCCGAGCTGACGACCCGCACGGGCGAAAACGCTCCGAAGCACGTGCCGGGGGTTGGCGCCGAGTGCGATACGGATCCCAATCTCGCGGGTGCGACGCGCCACGGCGACGGCCATGAGCGCGTACAGACCGGCCGCCGAGAAGACCACCGCCACGAGCAGAACGCTGCCGAAGACGACGCTGCCGCCCACCATCCGTGTTTGCTCCTGCGCGACGATGTCGTCGAGGGTGACGATATCCCGGAGGTGGAGACCCGCATCGACCTGCTGCGCAAGGGCGGCTACGCGGGGCGCCAGCGGGGCCGCGTCCCCCGCCACGCGCACAGCGACCACGACAGGATCGAGCTCCGCCACGGAGGCTGCGCGATAGAGGTACGCCGCCCCACTCCAATCGGCGGGGAACGTCCACAGATCGGTGACCACGCCGACGATCTCGTGCCACGGTCCCGGCTCGCGCTCGCTGCCCCGTTGGAGCGTTCGGATTCGTGCGCCCACGGGATTCCTGCCCACCACGCGCATGAACGCCTCGTTGACCACGACGGGCACGTTCGGCGCCCCAGCGTCAGTCGCATGCAAGCCGCGGCCGGCCACGATCCGGGCGCCGAACGCCTCGTGATAGCCGGCACCGACGGCTGCCATCGCGAATCCGCCCTCGTAATTGCCGTGCAGGCGAGCTGGAGGTGCGCCGTCCTGCGCCATTTCCAGCGGCACCCACTCCGGGGGCATCGTCGGCAGGCGATCGCCGTGCGTCACGTGGGTTACACCAGGCTGCTCATGCAACCGGCTCGCGAGCTCTTCGTATGCACGCGCGCGACGCTCGCCGATCTGCCCATCGTCAGGCACACCATGCTCGCCGGCCAGCGCCTCGTTATCCATGCTGAGACGGAAGGTGAGGTAACGCTCCGTCGGAAACGGTACCCACCTCGACTCGTCGTGGAGGGAGTTGGTGAAGATACCCACCGCGGCGGGCACGAACAGCAGCGTGCACGCCACCTGCGCGCCGATGATGAACGACCAGATGCCGCCGAACCCCATCGTTCCGCCGGTGCTCGTAATCCCTTGCAGTCGCGGCTGGACCGACACGCCTGTGGCCTTCAGTGCCGGCAACAGGCCGATCAGTGCCGCGGCGACGAGCGCGAGCAGCAGCGCATACGCGATGGTGGCAGGCTCGAGCGTCCGATCCACCCAGAATGGAAGGTCGTCCCCAATGATCTGACTCGCCTTGGCCCAGGCGAAGCGCACGGTCGTCTGGGCCACGACGAGCCCGAGTACGGCAGCGGCGAGGGCCAGCACGAGCGCTTCGGTGACGATCTGCGCGATCACGCGTGCGCGGCTCGCCCCCAGCGCGTGACGGACGATCATCTCCGACTCGCGCATCGCCGTGCGCGCGAAGATCAGCGTCGCGACGTTCGCCGACACCGCCCCGAGCAGCAGCAGGACGATGGCGTGGACCGCCAGATCTTCCAGCCGCAGCGGATCACCCGGCGTGCGCCCGGCGAATGCGCGAACGCGCGTCCGCAGCTGCGCGTGGGTGGCAGGCTGGTCGGCGGCGACGCGTGCCGAGACGACGTCCAACTCCGCCGCGGCATCCTGCCAGCTCGCTCCGTCGGCCAGGCGGCCGAATACCTGCACGGCCGGCCCTTCGCGCGGCGCCGCGTCCTGGACCGGCAATGGCACCCACACCTGCTGATTGCGCGGGAAGCCGAAGCGCGGCGGCATCACGCCCACCACGGTGCGAGCGGTGCGACCCACCGTCACGACGCGGCCGATGATCGCCGGATCATGCAGAAACTGTCTCTGCCAGACGTCGTAACCCAGGACTACGACGGGCTCCGCACTCTGCTTTTCGTCCGTCGGCTGCAACGGCCTGCCGAGCAGCGGCGGCACGCGGGTGAGCGGAAACGCCGACGCCGTGATCTCCGCCACGCGCAGCGATTCGACACGGCCTTCGCCCGTGAGCACGTTGCGCTCGCTCACGCGGGCGGCGCCGAGCTCCGTCACCGTCTTCAGAGACCGCTGCCAGATCGCGAAATCGTGGAGCACTCTCGGCTCCACGCGCGACGCCGCCGTGTCCTGCGTCTCGAGGCGCACGACTCGGCCGCCGTCATCGAACGGCAGCCGTTTGTACAGCAGTTCGTCAGCGACTTCGATGCCGACCGCCCCAATCGCGATGGCACCCGCCAGCGAGAGGCCCCCGATGATCGTGAGCGCGGGATATTTCAGCAGCAGACGCGCGCCCAGCTTCCAGTCGAGCCACGAGACCGCGGTCAGCGAACCGCGACCGGAAGCACCCGCTACATCACCCGCCGCCGTCATCGGGCCTCACCCCGCCAGCGCCCCCGAGCCTGCTGCCCGCAAACCAGCCCCGCATTCATAGGCGACGCTCCCAGCGACATAACTTTACGACACAAAGTTACTGGCGTCAATGCGTAGCTGTCGTGGCAGATCGAAACAAGCCGCGGGGATTCACGCACCTCACGCGACGAAGGCGCACCCGGGACAGGTGTAAGATTCAGTGCGCGTGAAACCCTGATGGTCGGCGAGACGGTCTCGCACTATCGCATCATCGCCGAGATCGGCGCTGGCGGCATGGGTGTGGTCTACAAGGCCGAGGACCTCCGGCTTGGCCGCCTCGTGGCGCTCAAGTTCCTCCCGCCGCAGCTCGTGCGCGACTCCGACGCGAAGCGACGCTTCTTTCAGGAGGCCCGTACGGCCTCGGCGATCGATCACGTCAACGTCTGTACGATTCACGACATCGAGGAAACAACCGACGGCAGGGTGTTCATCTCGATGGCCTACTGCGACGGCGAAACGCTGAAGACGCGCCTCGAGCGTGGCCTGCTGGCGCCGACGGAAGCGGTCCGCGTCGCCTTACAGGTCGCGCGCGGGCTGGCCCGCGCGCATCAGGCCGGCATCGTCCACCGCGATGTGAAGCCGGGAAACATCATGGTGACGGCCGCAGGCGAGGCCAAGCTGCTCGACTTCGGGATCGCGACGATCAAGAGCGTTAGCGACCTGACGCAGACGGGCACCACGCGCGGCACCATCGCCTACATGGCGCCGGAACATGTTCGTGGCGGCGAGGCCGACGAGCGGAGCGACGTGTGGGCGCTCGGCGTCGTGCTCCACGAAATGCTCACCGGGCGTCGGCCGTTCTCGGGTGCGACCGATTACGAGATCCTACAGGCGATTGTCGATCGGCCGCTGGCACCGCTCACGGGAGTCGCGGGTGTGACCGACGACATCGCGCGCGTCGTCGAGCGAGCGCTCGACAAAGCTCGCGAACGCCGGTACGCGAACGCCGGGGAGTTGGTCGACACGCTCGAGGCGTGCGTGCCGGCACCGCGTGTGGAGGCCTCGACCCGCGTCATGCCCTTGCGCCGGCCCTGGGCGATCGGCGCCCTGGCGGCCGCTGTCGTCGTGGTTACGGCCATCGTCGCGCTATGGGCGTGGCGATCGAGCGGCACGCGCTGGGCGCGCAATGTGGCGCTCCCTGAGATCCTCCGGCTCGCGGCTCTCGACCGCAACGGTGAAGCGTTTCTCCTGGCGACGCAGGCGGAGACGCGCATTGCGGGGGATCCGGTGTTGAACGGCGTGTGGCCGAGCATCTCTCGTCGGGTCTCGATCACCACCATGCCCGCCGGCGCCGACGTGTCGCTCCGGCTCATCGGCGGCGACGCCACGTGGCATCCGGTCGGCCGGACTCCGCTCGTCGACACGCGGTTGCCTCGAGGAGTGTTCTGGTGGCGTTTTGAAAAGGCCGGATATGAGCCGATCGAGGTAGTGCGCGGGACGGGTACGGTGGTGCTGGACGGTTTCGCTCGGGTGGTCGCGCTGCCCACTCCGGGGAGTCATCCTCCCGGCATGGTCGCCGTGTCGATTCCGGCGGGAGGTATCCGGCTCACGCTGACGGGCTTCGACTACTACAAGGCTCTGCCCGCGCCCGACTATTACATCGACCGGCACGAAGTCACGAACGCGGAGTTCAAAGCGTTTGTCGACGCGGGCGGCTACGGAAAACGGGAGTACTGGACAGAGCCGTTCGTGCGCGAGGGTCAGACGCTCGACTGGACCGAGGCCATGGCCCTCCTCCGCGACGGCACCGGACGCCAAGGGCCGTCGACCTGGCAGGGCGGCACGTACCCGGCCGGCCGGGAGGATTGGCCGGTGGCGGCGGTGAGCTGGTACGAAGCCGCGGCGTACGCGGCATTCCGCGGGAAGCATTTGCCGACGATTTATCACTGGACGCACGCGGCGAGGCCGGAGCTTGGCAATTCGATCACGCGCTCGAGTAACTTCGGCGGCGCGGGTACGGTGGCGGTGGGCACCGCGCCCGGTCTCGGGCCCTACGGGACCGTCGACATGGCCGGCAACGTCAAGGAATGGGTTTGGAACGAGCAGACCGGCACCGGCAAGCGCTACATCCTCGGCGGCGCGTGGAACGATCCGGACTATCAGTTTCTCTACTCGGATTCCCGGTCGCCCTTCGACCGGTCCGACACGAACGGGTTTCGCTGCGTAGCCTACGGCGGCGGCCCGGCGCCACCGGCCTCCCTCGCCGCGCCCGTCGCGCCGCTGGTCCGTAACTACGCCACCGAGCGACCGGTGGCCGACGACGTGTATCGGATCTACGCGGACCAGTACAGCTACGATCGCACGCCATTCGACGTGCGGGTCGAGTCGACCGACGACGCCTCACCGCACTGGCGGCATGAGGTGGTCAGCATGGGCGCCGCATACGGCGGCGAGCGCATGGCCGTCCACCTCTATCTCCCGAAGAATGTAAAGCCGCCCTACCACCCGGTGTTGTTCTTCCCGGGTGCCCTCGCGATTGGCGCGGAGAACAGCGCGAATCTGCAGTTGAACGTTTTTGGAATCGACTTCATCGTCATGAGCGGCCGCGCCCTGGTGTATCCGGTCTACAGGTACACCTACGGGCGGAGCGACCCACGGGTGACGTCATCATCGCCCGCGCCGACGCGAGCCTACACCACCTGGGTGCAGCAGCTCGTGAGCGATGCCAGACGGGCGCTCGATTATCTTGAAACAAGGCCGGACATCGACGCCGCCCGGCTGTCCTACTACGGTTTGTCCTGGGGCGGGCAGCTCGGGCCGATCATTATCGCGCTCGAGCCGCGCATCAAGGCGGGTGTCCTGCTCATGGGAGGTCTCAAGAGCGGCAAATCGGCGCCCGAAGTCGATACGTTCAACTTTGCGCCCCGGGTGCGAGTCCCCATGCTCATGCTGAACGGCGACCAAGACGTCATCTTTCCGCTTCAGACCTCACAGCGGCCCCTGTTCCAGGAGTTGGGCACGCCGAGTGCGGACAAGAAGCACGTGATCTATCCCGGCGGGCACGAGATCTTCGTGACGCAACGCAGCCAGATCGTCCAGGAAGTCGTTGGATGGCTCGACCGCTACGTCGGCCGCGTGCAGTAGCGTGCCCGCATGCCAATAAGTTACCCGCGAAGATCGAAGTCATCTCATAAATAGCCGGCATTGGCACGTGGAGAGCGCCACGCTCGCGAAGCTGTGATTACGAGTCGGTCGATTTTTTCAGGCCCCGATCGATGTCCTTGATCAATGAATCAATCGAAGTCACACGCCCTGCCGCATACGCCCGGGTCCAGCGATCTTCGCCGAGCCGCGCACGCACGTCGCGCTCCACCTGGGCTCGAAGATCGTGAACCGATCTGTCCAGGAGCGTCGCACCCGTGCGTTCTGCGACCGTGTCCCGAATCCCCAGGATCCGAGCCGCCCAGATGTCGCTGCCTTTCACTGCTGCCGCCGCGGCTAATGGGACCAATGCGTACACGAAGGCGAACTTGTCCTTGAGCTCTCGGATGAGGACGAGGCTTTCGCGCGCCCACGCGATCGCCTCGTCAGCGTTTCCGCGCCGCACCGCGAGCAACGCCCGCATCCACAATCCAAAAGACCGGAACCATGGTGCGTTGTCTCTCATGACAGACGCCGCCTCATCGACGAGGCGTTCGGCCTCAGCGGCGTCGCCGGTGATGAGCGCGAGCGCTGCCATGCCGATGAGCGATTTGCCAGCGCCTGACGGCATGTTCAGCGCGCGGAACGCCTCCAAGCCGGTGGTGAACCGATCGCGGGCGGCCTGTGCGTGGCCGGTGGCGCGTTCAAGGTGCCCGAAGGCGTATCAGCTTCTGCGACGATATCCATTTCGCCGGCGCCACGGGCCAGCGCTAAAGCCCGTTCAACCGCCGGGCGTGCGCGCTCGAGCTCGCCTTGCGCGAACCACATCCCCGCGGCTCCCAGGAGCGCTCTGGACTCGCCACTCGGCGAAAGCGACGGCGCGCACAGAATCTGTTCATACCAGCGGAGCCCTTCGGCGGTATGACCCCGTATCATCCAGAAGTACTTCAGCGCCAATGCGATGTCCGATGCCTCGGCAGGGCGGCCGCCTTCGATGAGCCACGACATCGCGGCGCGGTAGTTGTCAAGGTCGTCGCGTATCCGATCCAACCATTCGGCTTGGGCGGATCCGTTCAGTCCCTCGACGGCGAGTGCGGCCTCGTGCGTGCAATAGCGAGTCAACCCCTCGAGCGCGTCGTCACGCTCACCGCAGGCGACGAGCTCCAGCGCCGCATACGCGCGCACGGTTTCGAGCATCTGGTAGAGGGCGCGATTTGCCACGGCGCTCTCGGCTCGCAGGAGCAGGCTCTTGTCAATCAGGCTGGCGACGGGGCCGAGCGCTTCGTCGCTCCTGGCTGAAGAGCGCTCGGCACCCACCAGCACCGCCGCGGCTGCGTCCATCGAAAAGCGACCCGGCAATGCGCCGAGACGACGAAACACCCGCTGCTCGTTCGCGTCAAGCAGCTCGTAGCTCCACGCAATCGTCGCGTTCATCGTTCGTTGCCGTTCGGGGAGGTCGCGCGGACCCACGGTCGAAAGCAGAACGTCCTGCTGGAGGCGGCGCAGCAGCCCCTCTGCGTTCAGCACTTTGATCCAAGGTGCTGCGAGCTCGAGGGCGAGGGGAAGAGCATCCAGTCGCTGACAAATCGCGGCCACCGTCGGCCCATTCGCTGCCGTCAGCCGAAAGTGCGGCTGCACGTCCCGCACGCGTTCCACGAAGAGTCGCACCGCGGGAGAACGGGCCAGATCCGCGGCCGGCAAGACCTCCGAGCCGGGCTCCAACGTGAGCGGTCCGACCACGTACGCACGTTCGCCGCGCAGACGAAGCGCGGCGCGGCTTGTCACGAGAAACCTGCAGGGGGCGACTGTCGTCAACAGGTTCGCCACCAGTGCCCCGGCGTCCAGGACCTGTTCGAAATTGTCAAGCACGATCCAGGTCGGGTCGTTGCCGCACGCGAGGCGTGCGCGCACCGGCAAATCCGATCCGCCGACATCAGCGATTCCGAGAGCCTCGGCAATGGCCGACCCGACGAACACTGGCTCCCGAATGGCGGCCAAGGGGACGAACACCACGCGCGTTGAGCCTTGTTCCGCGATCCAGCGTGCGAGCTCCAGCGCCAGCCGGGTCTTGCCGACTCCGCCAGGACCAACGAGCGTGATGAGGCGTGCGGTGCGATCGGCAACCCAATGCCGCAGCATCTGCACATCCACCTCCCGGCCGAAAAGCGCGGTGGGAGCGAGTGGCAGCGAGCCCCGGCTCAATTCATCGATCGCGGTGTCGTGAGCAGGCGCGCGGGCACTCGCCAGGAGTCCGTCACGCGTGGCGCCGGTCAAATCCAGCGCCGCCGACAATGCGCGCACCGTCTCGACGTGGGGCCGCCGTCGTTCCCCGCGCTCCAACGCACTCACCGCATGAACCGACAGTCCTGCAATGGTCGCCAGCTCCTCTTGCGTGAAGCCAGCTGTTTCGCGAAGCGCCTTGAGTTGCGCGCCAAATGACGCCGCAGCGCCAGGTTGCATGGGGCGATCCATCTTACTCTGCATCGTACGGCTGTCGCCTCGTGCGTCGGATTCTTCTGAAGCCACACCGCCAGCTTGCGAAAATCGGGAATGACCATCCAGTGGTCGTTACGACGTGATGAAAGTCAGGAGGTCGGCATTGATGGTGTCGGCCTCGGTGGTCGGCATGCCGTGCGGAAAACCCTTGTAGGTTTTCAGACTGCCGTTCTTCAGGAGCTTTGCTGACAGCGGCCCGGCATCGGCATACGGCACGATCTGGTCGTCGTCGCCGTGCATCACCAGCACCGGCACCGTGATCTTCTTCAGGTCTGCGGTGAAGTCAGTCTGTGAGAAGGCGACGATGCCCTCGTAGTGCGCCTTCGCGCCCCCCATCATGCCCTGGCGCCACCAGTTCCAAATGACCCCTTGCGAGGGCTTCGCGCCCGGTCGGTTGTAGCCATAGAACGGTCCGGCCGGCAGGTCGTAATAGAACTGCGCGCGGTTGGTGGCGACCTGCGCCTGCAATTCGTCGAATACGGCCTTGGGCAGCCCGCCAGGATTGGCCGCTGTCTTGACCATCAGCGGCGGCACCGCGCTGATGAGCACCGCCTTTGCCACCCGGCTTTCGCCGTGCCGCGCCAGGTAACGCACCACTTCGCCACCACCGGTGGAGTGGCCGATGTGGACGGCATTCCTCAGATCCAGATGTGCGGTCAACGCCGCAAGGTCATCGGCATAATGATCCATGTCGTGACCGCCACTGGTCTGGGTGGAGCGGCCGTGGCCGCGCCGGTCATGGGCGATCACACGGAAACCGTTGCCCAGGAAGAAGAGCATCTGTGTGTCCCAATCGTCCGCCGACAGCGGCCAGCCATGGCTGAACACAATCGGCTGACCCGTTCCCCAGTCCTTGTAGTAGATCTCGGTACCATCCTTCACGGTAATCGTGTTCATACGTCTCTCCTGTGATTCTGATGCGCTTCTTGCGAGTCACCCTTAACGCTGGCGAAAATGGTGGCTCATGATGCCAACGAGAGAGACGAGAAGCGTGGACTCATGTAATCGCCGGGGTTACGCAGATACGCCGGCAAGCTCGTCGGGAGGCCCAGCCAGGCGACCATGTTGACCAGCGCTGGCAACGAGTCGGCCTTCATCTTTCGCATCACCTGGCCCCGGTGCGCCTTCACCGTGATCTCGCTGATCCCGAGCTCGCCGGCCACTTGCTTGTTCAACAGGCCGGAGACCACGAGCACCATGACTTCACGCTCGCGCGGCGAGAGTGACGCGTAGCTGTCGTGAAACGTCTTCAAGGTCGCATCGTGTTCCAGCGCACGGCGGCTGCGCCCGAGGGCATGTCGGATGGCGTCCAGCAGCGCTTCGTTGCGGAACGGCTTGGTCAGGAACTCGACGGCTCCAGCCTTCATTGCCTGAACGCTCATCGAAATGTCGCCGCACCCGGTGATGAAGATGACTGGCATCTCCGGGCGATCGACGGCGACGCGCTTCTGAAGATCCAGACCGCTGAAGTCCGGCAGGGCCACGTCCAGAACCAGGCAGCTCGGCACCGACGCTTGGGGACGCGCAAGAAACTCGCGCGCCGACGCGAACGTCTCGGCGCGCCAGCCTGAGGTCCCAATCAGCGATTCGAGCGATTCGCGCACTGTAAGGTCGTCGTCAACGACGAATACAATTGGGGTTGCCGTGATGGTAGTCATATCCGTTCTCCTTGCCTTCTCGCCTAACGGGAAAAGATATGCGAGCGAAGCCGGCCCAGGCATCACGACAACGGGTGACCAGCCTCTTCCCGAATGCGTTGACGAATCCGTCACCCGAACGGGTTATGCGTTTCGGATCTTCTGGGCGGTCGTACTAATGCTGAGTTGCGTTGCCGTTACACGATGCCGGAACGAGACCACGAGCGTGGAGCCGTCGATCCAGTTCACGACGACTCCTCCGGCGGCGGTGGGCGGATCCGAACGGATGGAGCCCGTGGGCGGTCGCGTCGCCGGCGCGCGTGCCGGTCAGCGGATAGTGGTCTACACGAAGAGCGGCGTCTGGTGGGTGCAGCCGCTGACCGCGCAGCCATTCACGACCATCGCGCCTGACGGGACGTGGCGGAGCACGATCCATCTGGGCACGGATTACGCGGCGTTGCTCGTGGACGCCGACTACCGACCCGCGAATACGAGAGATGCTCTGCCGCCGATTGGGGGCGGCGTAGTGACGATCGCCACCGTCAAGGGCACGGGAGACATCGCGACGCGGCCGCCCAAGGTGCTCACGTTCAGCGGGTACGAATGGGACGTTCGCTACATCCCCAGCGATCGAGGCGGTCCGAACGACTACGACCCGGACAACGCCTGGACCGATGCGGAAGGGCTGCTGCACCTCAAGCTGGCGCGGCGCGACGGCCGCTGGACGAGCGCGGAAGTGATCCTCAGGCGAGGGCTCGGACACGGCACCTACAACTTCACGGTCCGGGATGTCTCGAGTCTCGATCCGGCGGCCGCGATCGGCCTGCTGACCTGGGACACGGAAGGCGTCGATCAGAATCACCGTGAGATGGACGTCGAGATCAGCCGCTGGGGCGACCCGAAGATTCCCAACGCGCAGTACGTCGTGCAGCCCTTCTATGTGCCCGCGAATGTCGCACGGTTCACGGCGCCGCCGGGTACGCTCACGCATTCATTCCGATGGGAACCGGGTCGCGTCGTCTTCCGAACCGTCCGTGGTGTGCGCGCCGCCGAAGGCGTGTCGGTGGCCGGGCATGAATTCACGTCAGGCATCCCGATTCCGGGCGGCGAACGCGTTCGAATCAATCTCTACTACTTCCGCTACGCACCCGCGCCCCCGCAGAAGGACGTCGAGGTCGTCATTGAGCGATTCCAGTACGTTCCGTAGAGTTGCGGCGGTGGCGACAGTATGCCTCGTCGTCGCCGCCACCAGCGGACGCGCGCATGCGCAGCGGGCCATGTCGCAGTACCTGCGCGACGAGTGGACGGGCGATCGAGGCTTTCCGGGCGGGGCGGTTCATGCCGTCACGCAGACGACCGACGGGTATCTCTGGATTGGTGCGGAGAAAGGCCTCGTCCGCTTCGACGGCCTGACCTTCCGGTTGTTCGCGCCAAAGGGAGCCCCGAATGCCGCCCCGGCAGTGCTCGGCGTCGTCGCCGCACCCGATGGATCGGTGTGGGCGCGCCTTCGCGGTATTGCGCTGCTTCGGTATCAGCACGACACCTTCGAAAACATTCTGCCGGCCCTTGGAGCGCCGGAATCCGTCATCACCGCGATGGAGAGCGGGCGCGACAACGCGATCCTCACCGCCACACTCGGCCGCGGGGCGATGATCTCCCGCAACGGACGTGTCGACGCCATCGTCGGCACGAACGCGCTGCCTGGCTCGTCGTTCGTCATTTCGATGACCCAGACACCGAACGACGAGTTCTGGCTCGGCACGCGAGGCGCCGGCGTCCTCCGCGTCCAGGGCTCGCGTGTCACTCGATTCACGGACGGCTTGCCGGATCTGAAGGTGAACAGCCTGCTCGCGCTGGACGACGGCACTGTGTGGATCGGCACCGACAAGGGCGTCGTGCGCTGGACGGGAACGGAGGTCAGCCGATCCGGCATTCCGGGGGTGCCGACAGATCTTCAGGCGCTGGCGATGATTCGCGATCGTTCGGGCAACGTGTGGATCGCGGCGGGATCGGGCGGACTCGTGCGCGTGGACGATCGAGGACGCGCGAGCCACTCGGAGTCGAACGGCTTGCCCGGCCCCAGCGTGTCGTCGGTGTTCGAGGATCGCGACGGCAACATCTGGGTCGGCACGGATCGCGGCATCGAGCGGTGGCGGGATCCGCCGTTCACCTCGTTCTCCACCGCGCAGGGCCTGCCGCCGGCGGCGGTCGGCCCCGTCTATGTCGACGATCGAGGACGAGCGTGGTTTGCGCCCACGAGCGGCGGGTTGTTCTGGATCGAGGACGGCGCGGTCGGCCGCATGACAGAGGCGGGCCTCGATCGCGACGTTGTGTATTCGATCGCCGGCGCAGGGGACGACGTGTGGGTCGGCAGACAGCACGGCGGTGTCACGCGCCTGCGCCGCTCGGGAGGCGGATGGTCAGCCATGCGGCTCACAGACGCCGACGGGCTTCCACAGAACAGCGTCTACGCCGTGACGCTCGCACACGACGGCGCGCTCTGGGCGGGCACGCTGAGCGCAGGCGCGAGCCGGATCACGAACGGGGCCGTAACCACCTTCACCACCGCGAGCGGCCTGGCCTCCAACACCATCGCGTCGATCGCCGAAGGCGTCGACGGCACGATGTGGTTCGCGACGCCGGGCGGGCTCAGCGCATATTCGGGGGGCGGTTGGCGCACCTACACGACAGGCGACGGATTGCCGTCCAACGACGTCAATACGGTCTTCGTGGGTCCGCGGGGCATCCTCTGGGCCGGTACGACGGATGGACTGGCGTTCGTCCAGGACGGCCAGTTGCGCGCGTGTCGGGAGATGCCCGCGGCCTTGCGCGGATCGATCCTCGGCCTGACGATGGACCGGTCAGGATCGCTGTGGCTGAGCATGCTCGATCGCGTGTTGCGCGTCGATCGGGAGGCGCTGCTCCGCTGTGAGGCGGGCGGTCCCCAGGTCCGCGAGTACGGCGTGGCCGACGGCCTCCCCGCGGTCGACTCGATGAAGCGCCACCGGACGCTGGTCGCCGACTCGCATGGCCGCATCTGGCTCGCGCTCAGCCGCGGGATCTCCGTGGCCGACCCCGGACGCGCCGACGCGCACACGCTGCCGGCGCTCACACACGTCGAGTCGATATCCGCCGACGGCGCGCCGGTCGCCGTTCAAGGCACAATCGAGATTCCGCCGGGCCGCCGGCGAATCGCGTTCACCTACACGGCTCTCAGTCTCTCGGTACCCGAGCGTGTGCGTTACCGCTACCGGCTCGATGGGTTCGATCACGACTGGAGCGAGATCTCCGCCGATCGTCAAACGGTCTACACGAATCTGGACCACGGCCAGTATCGATTCCGCGTCGTCGCGTCGAATGGCGACGGTCTGTGGAATGGCTCGGAGGCGTCGGTGGCGTTCGAGATCCGGCCGATGCTGTGGCAGATGCGTTCGTTCCAGGCGGCTGCCGCGGTTGCCGGCATCGCCGTCGCATGGGGACTCTATCGCCTCCGCCTGCGCCAACTGGCGCATCAGCTCAACGTCAGGTTCGAGGAGCGTTTCGCGGAGCGGACGCGCATCGCTCGGGAGCTGCACGACACGCTGCTGCAGGGCTTCCTCAGCGCGTCCATGCAGCTTCACGTCGCCGTGGATCGGCTGCCGGAGGACTCCCCGGCCAGACCGGCGTTGGGCCGCGTGATCGACTTGATGGGTCGGGTAATCGAGGAAGGCCGCAACGCCCTGCGCGGCCTTCGCTCGTCGGGCAACGAGGGCCACGGGCTCGAGGAGGCGTTCTCCGGTATCCAAAGCGAGCTGACAACCGGACAGTCGACGGCGTATCGTGTCATCGTGGAAGGTAAACCGCGGCCGCTCAATCCCGCCGTGAGAGACGATGTGTACCGGATCGGCCGGGAGGGACTAATGAACGCGTTTCGTCATTCGGGCGCCACCGCGGTCGAGATCGAAATCGAATACGCCGCGAGCGAACTGCGCCTGTTCGTTCGAGACGACGGCCGGGGCATCGATCCGCAGATCGCTCGCACGGGAACCGATGGCCACTGGGGCATCGCCGGCATGAACGAGCGCGCGGCGCGCATCGGTGGGAGCCTTACGATCCGCAGCCGCGCGGCTGCAGGCACCGAGATCGAATTGCGCGTCCCGGGACGTGCCGCCTTCACTCGCGGGTAACACATGAGCGACCAGCAGCCGATTCGCGTACTCAGCGCGGACGATCATGCGCTTCTGCGCGAAGGAATCGCGGCCGTCATCAACGGCCAGCCGGACATGACGATGATCGCGCAGGCGTCGAGCGGCCGTGAAGCGATTCACCTCTTCCGCGAGCACCGGCCCGACGTGACGTTGATGGATCTCCGCATGCCGGACATCAGCGGAATCGATGCGTTGATCGCGATTCTCGCGGAGTTCTCCAACGCGCGGATCGTCATGCTGACCACGTTCGAAGGGGACGTCGAGATCCAGCGCGCGCTCTCCGCGGGCGCGCGCGGCTACCTGCTGAAGAACATGCCGCCGAAGGAGCTGGTCGAGGCGATTCGTCAGGTGCACGCCGGACGCAAGCGGATTCCGCGGGAAATCGCGGCGCAGCTGGCCGAGCACATCGCCGATGAGCGCCTGACCGAACGCGAGATCGACGTGCTGCAGCACCTCGCCGGCGGAAATCGTAACCGCGACATCGCCGAGCAGCTCGCCATCTCCGAAGAAACAGTCAAGGTCCACGTCAAGCACATCATGGAGAAGCTGGGCGCCAGCGATCGCACGGCGGCGGTGGCGATTGCGGTCCGCCGCGGCATCATTCAGCTATAACCAGAAAGTGGTAGGCGCGGATTCCGACCCCGAGGGATTCGCGCGGACGGTCCGGCCGATACCCTGTCAGGGTGCAGCGGTACTTCTCGACGTTCCCCGGGAGCTGGCCAGGCCTCGGCCTCCTGTTGCTGCGGCTCGTTGTGGGTGGCACCGCGTCGTTGCAGGGCGCCGTCTACCTGACGCACATCAACGAACCGGACGCGCTGACATGGATCGCAGGTGTGTTGGCGGTCGTCAGCGGCGTCGCGCTCGTCGCGGGATTCCTGACGCCGGCGTCGGGCGCCGTCGCGGGTCTCACCACGTTGTTCATCGTCGCCACGTGGACGCCGCCCGGCGCGTCGGAGCTCATCGACCGTCTCGCGGCACTGATCCTGGTGGTTGACGCGGCCGCGCTGTCTTTACTCGGCCCCGGCGCGTTGTCGATGGACGCGCGGCTCTTCGGGCGCCGCGAAATCATCATTTCCCACGATCCGCCGGCGTAACGCTCGTTGCGCGAATGAGAGCATGCGAACCTTGCCATCGTATCCAGCCCATCCGTCCGGCGTTCAGCGAGCATCCTGTAGAAGTCCCAAGAGGTGCCGCTCACCAATACCATCGTCCAATAGGTTCGACTAACGGCCTGTGGTTTCATAACCGCGACGCTGGCGAATCCACCTTTGATCGAAAAGAAATCTTCATGAGCGGGCCGACGAACTTGACACATGAGGGACTGCAATGAATCGCATGAGCGTGCTGACGATTGGAATTGCGACGGTGTGGCTGGCCGCCTTAGGCGGCTTCGTCATTTCCGCACAGGACAAGTACACCGTGAAAGTGCCGGGCGGACTCGCGTTCTCTGAGTTCAGGGGATACGAAGGCTGGCAGGCCATCTCCATCAGTCGGAACGAAAAAGTGGTCGCGGTGATTCTCGGCAATCCCGTGATGATCGACGCATACCGTGCCGGCATTCCCGGCAACGGAAAGCCTGTCCCGGACGGCGCCAAGATGGCCAAGATCCATTGGAACCCGAAACCGAACGAGTTCTTCCCGGATGCGACGGTGCCGGGCAGCCTGCTGAACGTGGACTTCATGGAGAAGGACAGCAAGCGGTTCGCGGACAGCGGCGGTTGGGGATGGGCCGTGTTCGATTACGACGCCGCGTCCGATACGTTCACGCCCGGCACCACAGCTGGCATGCCGCCGCAGGGGAACGACGCCAAGTGCGGGTTCGCCTGCCATACGAGAGTGAAGGCGAAGGACTACGTGTTCACGGAGTACGGCAAGCGGTGAACCAGTATGAGGTCCTAGGTACCTCTCATGCCTTTCACATCCTCGGTCGACGCTGCGGCCTCGCAGGCGCTCCTCACCGGCTTCCTTGTGATCCTGGGCGGCTGCGGCGGCTCGAAAGCGGCGCCGCCGGCTCCGCCGCCGACCGTGGAAGTCGCCACTGCTATTCAGCGTGACACCCCGATCTACAGCGACTGGGTGGCGACGCTGGACGGTTACGTGAACGCGGAGATTCAGCCGCGAGTCTCCGGGTACATCGTCAAGCAGAACTACAAGGAAGGAGCAACGGTAAGGAAGGGCGACGTGCTCTTCGAGATCGATCCGCGGCCCTTGAAGGCTGCCCTCGATCAAGCGAAGGCTCAGGTGGCGCAGGCGGAGGCACAGCTTGGCAAGGCCAGCCTCGATGTCGAGCGTGACACGCCGTTGGCCGATGCGCGCGCAATCGCGCAAAGCCAGCTCGATACGGAACTTCAGGCGAAGCTTGGCGCACAGGCGTCGGTTCTGGCAGCCAAGGCCAACGTCGAGCAGGCCGAACTCAATCTCGAGTTCACGAAAGTCACATCGCTGGTGAGTGGAATCGCCGGCATCGCGCGCGTTCAGATTGGAAATCTCGTCGGACCCACCTCCATCCTCACGTCCATTTCACAGGTCGATCCCATCAAGGCGTACTTCACGGTGAGCGAGCAGGTGTTCATGGAGTTCCATCGCCGTTTTCCGACGGAACAGACGGTCGAGGAGCAACGGAAGCGGATGCCGCTTCAGTTGATTCTCGGGGATGGAAGCATCTATGAACACACTGGAACCATTTCCTTCGCCGATCGTGAAGTCAACGCGGCGACCGGGACCATCCGCATCGCCGGTGTCTTTCCCAATCCCAACAATCTGCTTCGTCCCGGCGGGTACGGTCGCGTCCGGCTCTCGGTACGGACAGTGCCGGCGGCCTTGCTGGTTCCGCAGCGCGCGGTGACGGAGCTGCAGGGCAGCTACCAGGTCGCGGTCGTGAACGGGGAGAACAAGGTGTCGATCCGTCCGGTTACGGTCGGCGACCGCGTCGGGACGCTCTGGATCGTGACCGACGGTGTGAAGCCAGGCGAACGCGTGATTGTCGAGGGCCTGTTGAAGGTCAGAGAGGGAGCAGTCGTCACGGTTGCCGCAGACAAGTCTCCGCGGGCAGGAGGCTAACGTGTCGCGTTTCTTCATCAATCGACCAATCGTCGCGATCGTCATCGCCGTTCTCACGGTCATCGTCGGCGCGATCACCATCGTCAGCCTTCCGGTGTCGCAGTTCCCGGCGATCGCGCCGCCGGAAGTGCAAGTGCAGACGACCTACGTCGGCGCGGACGCGCAGACCGTCGAACAGTCTGTCGCCACGCCCATCGAGCAGCAGATGAGCGGCGTCGACAACATGAACTACATGTACTCGGTCAACTCATCGACCGGCGAGATGCGGCTGATCGTCGATTTCGACGTGAAGACGGATCCCAACACCGACCTGATCCTCACGCAGATGCGCGAGACGCAGGCCGCCTCGCAGCTTCCGGCGGAGGTCACGAATTTCGGCGTGACCGTGCAGAAGACGCTCACCGCGCCGCTGATGCTGATCAGCCTGTATTCGCCCAAGGGCACCTACGACGCGAAGTTCCTGGCCAACTACGCCTACATCAATCTCAACGATCAGCTGACCCGCGTGCCCGGCATCGGCAGCGTGCAGGTCTTCGGCGCCGGCCAGTATGCGATGCGGCTGTGGGTGAAGCCGGATCAACTGGCAAAGCTGGCGATCACCGTGCCGGAGATCGTGACGGCGATTCAGATCACAGAACACCGTCAATCCTGCCGGTCAGATTGGCGGCGAGCCCGCTCCCGCAGGGGCAGGAGTTCACCTACTCGGTGCGGGCGCAGGGCCGGCTGACGTCGCCGGAGGAGTTCGAGCAGATCGTCGTTCGCGCGACTCCAGACGGCGGGATCGTGCGGGTCAAGGACGTGGCGCGGGTTGAATTGGGCGCGCAGGACTACACCGTCGTCGGTCGCCTGAACGGCAAGCCCAGCGCGATCATCGCGGTCTATCAGTTGCCCGGGTCGAATGCCGTCCAGGCGGCCGAGGGGGTCAGAAGCCCTGCTCGCCGAGCAAAGGCAGCGCTTGCCGCACGGCGTCGACTACACGATTGCGCTCGACACCACGCGCGCGGTCACGGAAGGCATCAAGGAGATCGTCGAGACACTGTTGATCGCCATCGTCCTGGTGATCGTCGTGGTCTACGTCTTCCTGCAAGGCTGGCGCGCGACGCTGATTCCGCTGCTGGCCGTGCCGGTCTCGCTGGTCGGCACGTTCATCTTCTTCCCGCTGTTCGGCTTTTCCATCAACACGCTGTCGCTGTTCGGCCTGGTGCTGGCCATCGGCCTGGTCGTGGACGACGCCATCGTCGTGGTGGAGGCGGTCGAGCATCACATCGAAGAAGGGCATGTCGCCGAAGGAAGCGGCGTTCAAAGCGATGGAAGAGATCTCCGGCACCGGTCGTCGGCATCGCGCTGGTGCTGTCCGCGGTCTTCATCCCGACCGCGTTCATCCCCGGCATCACCGGCCGGCTCTATCAGCAGTTCGCGGTCACCATCGCGATCTCCGTGATCCTCTCGGCCTTCAACGCCCTCACGCTGAGCCCTGCGCTGTCTGCGCTGCTGCTTCGAGCCACAGAGCAGAGAGCCGGGGGCTGCTGCGACGGTTCTTCGACTGGTTCAATCGCGGCTTCGCGCGCGCGACGGACGGCTATGTCCGCTGGCTCCGGCGCGCTCATCCGGAAGAGCGCCATCGCATTCGCGCTGCTTCTTGCCTGTGTCGGCCTCGCGGCCTTTTTCGGCGCCACGGCTGCCGTCGAGCTTTCTCCCGGACGAGGACCAGGGCTACATGTTTCTGCAATCTGCAGCTTCCCAACGCCGCGTCGCTGCAGCGCACCGAAGCGACCGCTGCACGAAATCGAAGACATGCTGGCGAAGACGCCCGGCGTCGAATCACACCACCAGCGTCATCGGCTTCAGCCTGCTCAGCCTCACGCGATCGAGCTACAACGCATTCTTCTTCGTGACGTTGAAGGAGTGGAAGGAACGCAAGAGACGGGAAGAGCAGTATCAGTTCATCCGCCAGAGCGTGAACCAGAAGCTTGCTGGCCTCCGGCAGGGCATCGCGTTCTCGTTTTCTCCTCCGGCCATTCCCGGCGTCGGAACTTCCGGTGGGTTCACGTTCATTCTCGAGGACCGCTCGGGAAGCGACGTCGCGTTTCTCGCCAGCAATACGAACAAGTTCCTGGCGGCCGCGCGCAAGCGGCCGGAGTTCGCCTCCGTGACCACCACATTCCTGCCCAACGTGCCGCAGCAGTTCATCGCCGTCGATCGCGACAAGGTGCTCAAGCAGGGCGTCGACATCAACGATGTCTATCGAACGATCCAGGCCTTCATGGGCGGGTCGTTCATCAACTACTTCAACCGGTTCGGCCGCCAATGGCAGGTGTACGTCGAGGCCGAAGGTGACTATCGCGATCGAGCGGAGAACGTCGGCCAGTTCTACGTTCGGAACCGAACCGGCGACATGGTGCCGCTGTCCGCATTGACGAGATTCGAGTCGCGTTCCGGCCCTGAATTCACCATGCGCTACAACCTGTACCGCTCGGCCCAGATCAACGGCAGCGCCGCGCCCGGCTACAGCTCCGCCCAGGCCATGACGGCCCTCGAAGAGGTCTTCGCCGAGACGATGCCGCCGGAGATGGGCTACGACTACATGGGCATTTCGTTCCAGGAGAAGAAAGCGCAGCAAGGCATCTCTCCATCCGTCATCTTCGGCTTTTCGCTGCTGTTCGTGTTCCTGATTCTGGCTGCGCTGTACGAGAGCTGGACGCTGCCGTTCAGCGTGCTGCTGAGCACGCCGGTGGCGGTCTTCGGCGCCTTCTTCGTGCTGTGGCTGCGTCGCACCGTGCTCGGTTCTTTCCTGCCTCCCTACATGGTGCAGATCGAAACCGACGTGTATTCGCAGATCGGGCTGGTCATGCTCATCGGCCTGGCGGCCAAGAACGCGATTCTGATCGTCGAGTTCGCCAAGGACGAGTACGAAGGAGGGCAAGCCGCTGGCTGACGCGGCGCTGGCAGGCGGCGCGGTTGCGCCTGCGGCCGATCCTGATGACGTCCTTCGCGTTCATCCTGGGCTGCGTGCCGCTCTGGACGGCGAGCGGGGCCGGTTCGGTCGCGCGCCAGATCATGGGCACGACGGTGATCGGTGGAATGCTCGCGGCCACGCTCATCGCGGTCTTCATCATTCCCGTATTGTTCGTGGCTGCAGAGAGGCTCGGCCAGCGAATGACAGGGACAGGCGTGTCTCCCGTCACGCCTCCTCTGCCGGCGCACGGAGATTGATGAGATGAGCGCGAGAAGCAGCGCCGTGTTCGTGAGCCTCACGATCGCCCTGTCCTCGGGTTGCATGGTCGGTCCCAACTACAAGAGGCCGGACGTGCCTGCGCCTTCCGCATACAGAGGCGGTACTGCGGAACCAGCCGTCACGCCGGATGTGGCCGCCAATGTAGCCACGTTCGGTGATGAGAAATGGTGGGATGCGTTTCAGGATGACGCCCTCCATAATCTCATTCGGGCCGCGGTTCAGCAGAACTACGACGTGCGCATTGCCGCGGCACGGATCCTGGAGGCGCGCGCGCAGCTCGGCATCGTTCGCGCCGACCAGTGGCCAGGAATCAACGCGGTCGCATCCGTCACCAACGAGCGGTCGCCGGAGGTGGCCGGGCGCCCGCCCGTCGAAACGAGCCCGGCCCAGATCACGGGCTCACTCGCCTGGGAGCTCGATTTCTGGGGCAAGTTTCGACGCGCCACGGAGTCTGCTCGCGCCAGCCTTCTGTCCGAAGAGTGGGCGCAACGTCAAATCATCAGTTCGCTCGTCAGCGACGTGGCGAGCGCGTATTTCCAGTTGCGCGAACAGGATCTCGAACTCGAGATCTCGCGCCGGACGCTCGCGTCCCGGAGAGACTCGCTGCGGTTGACGCAACTGCTTGCGGACCGCGGCGCGACGTCCATGCTGGACGTGCGGCAGGCCGAACAACTCGTCTACGGCGCAGGGGCCTCGATTCCTGATCTCGAACGGCGGATCGAACAGCAGGAAAACTTCATCAGCATTCTCGTTGGAAGGAATCCTGAGAGCATCGCTCGCGGCCGCCCGCTCGTCGACCAGCCACACCCGCCGGACGTTCCAGCGGGGCTGCCGTCGTCCCTGCTCGAACGCCGCCCGGATATCGTGCAGGCGGAGCAGCAGCTGGTCGCCGCGAACGCACAGATCGGCGTGGCCAAGGCGGACTATTTCCCGCAAATCTCGTTGACAGCGCTCGGCGGATCTCAGAGCTCAGCGCTCACCCGGCTGTTCGCAGGTCCGGCAGGGCTGTGGACCGTCGGCGTCGGCGCCCTGCAACCAGTCTTCGAGGGAGGGAGGATTCGAAACAACGTCAGGTTTGCCGAAGCTCGCACGCAAGAGGTCACGCTCGTCTATCAACGCACAGTGCAGCAGGCGTTTCGCGAAGTTGCCGATGCGCTGGTTGGATACCGGAAAAGCCAGGAGGTCAGAATCCAGCAACAGCAGCTGACAGACGCTGCCGGAGACGCGACCAGGTTGTCGAACATGCGCTACGGACGCGGCGCCGCAAGCTATCTCGAAGTTTTGGACAGCGAGACGAGATCCTTTGTCGCGCAACTCGCGCTCGCGCAGGCCCAGCTCCGCGAGCTGCAGTCGCTGGTCGAGATTTATCGCTCCCTGGGCGGCGGATGGCAGCAGTGAGGGCGAAACTCGCGTCACCTGAGGAGAGCGCCATGGCGCACGAGCGCAGCTCGCACGTTCTCAGGGAGACGAACGATGAAGACGAACACGATCCGGCGTCCGGGCGCGACGGGAGCCTCGAGCTCCTTTTGAACTACCGAATCGCGCCGAGATACGCGACGAGATCCTGCACGTTGGCAGGGGTGTAGTTTTCGAGCAGCTTGACATGTGCGGCCTGACCAGCCGTCGCGCTCACGCCTTCGCTCGGCATCGTCGGACCTGGTCTGAGGATGCGCGCGTGAAGCTTCGCCGTGTCGTACTTCCGGCCGATGCCCGCCAAATCACCAGTCACCGAATGACATGACCGGCAGTTGGCCGCGCCGTTGAAGTAGGCCTCACCGGCCGTGCGATCGCCGGCTGCCGTATCGGCGAGGCGGCTCAGCTCTGTGAACCGCGCCTGTTGACGGAGAAAGTGAATGTAGCGGGCGAGATCGACGATCTCTTCCGAGGTCAGCTCCGCGTAGCTCGGCATCGCGGTCTGCAGGTTCGGCAGACCGGCTTTGACGAGCGGTCCGATCAGGTTCCCGTCCTCGTCTGCGCCGACAAACGGCGACTGCGAGAGATTGGCTGCTCGCTCGCGGGGGCCCCACGATCCTCGCTCCGCTCGTGGCTCACTCGCTGCCCTCGCTCGCGTGATGGGCTTTGCCGCCGGCGATTCGACGATGCGGGGCTTCGGATTTATCTCTACAACGTCAACTTCAACGAGACCTTCACGGATGCCGAGCGCGATCGGACGTTCGAAGCGGCGCGCGAGCTCGGCGCCGAGGGATTCAGCTCGTCCCAGCGCCTTGAGAAAGTCACGGCGAATCGAAATCATGAACACGTTCCCGTGAAAGATACCAGGCGGCGACGTTCCGGCATGCTCAAGCGCCGCGGCTCCGGCCCGCGCATGCGCATGGCCGACTGTTCTTTCGTCAGTTAGCCTTGTGAGCTGACCGCGAACGGAAAAGCGCCAGATGGGCGCGGGTTCTGACGATGATGGCACCGTCAACGAGCGCCGGCGTGCCGTAAATCTCCTCCCCGAGATCGTTCACCTTCAAGACCGTCAAGTCTCGGCCAGCCTGTATGACGGTGACCTTGCCCTCTTCGTTCGAGAAGTAGACCTTGTCGTCGCCGGCAACCGGCGACGCAAAGTACTCGCCCAGCGCATCTGCCGTACGTGCCTCATTGATCACTGTGCCGGTCGACGCGTCGACGGCGGTCACGATGCCGCCACTCTTGATCATGTAAATGATCCCTTTGTACAGGATCGGCGCGGGTACGTACGGAAGGTTTTTCTCCACGCGCCAGGCAACGACCGGTGTTGCCGGTGCGTTGTCGTCCAATCGCAACGAGATCAATCCGAAGTTGCCGACTCCCACCTTCCGCATCTCCGTCCACTCGGCTGCCGAAAAGAATCCATCCCGATCCACGTCGACGTAGTCGAACTGCTCGAAGTACGTCGGCCGATCCTTGACTTCTGACCGCGAGATGCGACCGTCACCGTTCGCGTCGTATCGCGCGAGCAGCGCCTCCCAAGTCTCGAATACCGGCGTCGGGAAGCCGCGAACGATCATGTACACATGTCCGCCGTCTGCGACCGGCGTCCCGAGATTCTCGGCCCCCGATCCAGCGACTCCCCAAAGTCGCATGCCCGTTCTCACGTCAAACGCTTCGAGTCGAGCAGAGCCCGGTACCACCACTGCACGTCGGTCCTTGGCGCCTGGCTGTGGCACCACGATGGGTGTGTACCAACCCTCGCGCATATCAGGGCGATCGACCCTCCACCGGACACGGCCGCTGCCGGCCTCGACCGCCACCAGGAACGATCCCCGCTGCTGATCGCACGCCTGAATCACCAGGCCGTCGCTGACGATGGGAGAGGAGGCCATCCCATACGCTGTGCGAAACGGACCGAGCGGGACCCGCCATTTCTCCTTGCCGTCAAGACTCAGACCAATGAGCCCCACGTCCGGGAAGAATACATAGACCCCCGAAGCGTCGATGGCGGGTGTGGGTGACGCAGGATCGTTGAGGCGTTCCAGCCGCTCGCTTACGCGGGACCGCACAACGTCGTGGTGCCACAATTGGCGCCCGCTGCTTCGGCTGTAGGCGAGCGTGGACAGCCGGTCCCCGACGCTCCCGGTCACGACGACGCGGTCCCCGAAAACGGATGGTGAAGACCGCGCGAACGGAACGTCGACCGACCACACGCGCGACTCACCCGTTTCGAGTGAGATCGGAAGTGCCCCGACCTCAGCGACGCCGCTGCCGTTCATCCCCCGGAACCGCGGCCAGTCCGCTGGGGACTCCGCAGCCAGAAGAACGGCGACGCCAATCGAGATGAAGGCGGCATAGGTGCCCATGGGTATGTCGCGTGCTGGCGATCTTACTCTCCGTGAGGGGCTGTCCGGCTCATGGAAGGCAGGAAAGTGCTTAATTGGGGCGTTTTTATTCGCGCGCTTTCAACCGGAACGATTGGCACCAAGGCCAGCTCGAGATCGTCTAACCGCGCCCCTTCCTTCAGCTCGATCTTGAAGGCGCCGTTGATGTCGCTGACGGCGGCGACGGCCTTGAGCGCAGCCCTGTCCACACGCCGACATGTGAGGCCACCCGATGCATACACGGAGAGAAACGCGTCGCCTTCTTTGCGAAGCAGGATCACATGTTTGCCGCCTTCCGGCGGTGCCGTCTTCGCCCGTTCGAAGCCGAGCGCGGTGTAGGCACGGGGCCGTCGGGCGGAGCGACGGCCAGCAAGCGCTCACCCGACCCGACACGCGCGTCGAAGGCGATCCGGAATCCGAGCGTATTCAGGTAGAAGTCGAGGCTGCGCTCCTGATCCTTGACGTAGATGTTCACAGCGTGGACGCGAAGGTAGGGATCCGCCACGGCTGGTATTCTATGGGAAGGACGCCTGACGCTGCGGGCAGGAGACAGCCGTGGATCTTGGACTGAAGAGCAAAGTCGCTGTCGTGACCGGTGCGAGCAAAGGTATCGGTCTCGCCGTCACGAAGGCCCTGGTTGCGGAAGGGGCACAG
Source organism: uncultured Acidobacteriota bacterium (assembly GCA_963771415.1). Classification (GTDB taxonomy): domain Bacteria; phylum Acidobacteriota; class Vicinamibacteria; order Vicinamibacterales; family 2-12-FULL-66-21; genus CAWAZT01. Next base: position 122,531 of record CAVYTI010000006.1, read on the forward strand.
GTGATTGCGGGCGCGCGCGACATCGGGGGCGAGCTGGGGTCCCTCGCCGACGGCGGGGCAGTCGACGCCGTGTCGATTGATTTGGCCACGCCAGACGGTCCACAGGTATTGGTCGCCCGCGCGCAGAAGTATGGTGGTCTCGACGTCCTCGTCAACAATCTTGGCGCCGTGGCGCTCAGACTCGAGGGGTTCGCGAGTGTGACCGACGATCAATGGCAATCGTCGTTCAATCTGAACTTCATGGCCGCGGTGCGGACGACAAGGGCAGCGCTGCCATTATTGGCGCAGCGAGGCGGCGGTGCCATCGTCACCGTGAGCTCGGTGAATGCATTCCTTCCTGACCCCGGCATCATCGACTACTGTGCAGCGAAAGCCGCACTGACGAATTTCTCGAAAGCGTTGTCCAAAGAGGTCGGTCCCAAAGGCATCCGCATGAACACCGTCAGCCCTGGGCCGGTCGAGACCGCTTTGTGGCTCGGCCCGAACGGCGTCGCCGCGACCGTGGCAAAGACGTCGGGAGTGGACTTCGAGACGGCCAAGCAGCAGGTCGTCGCATCGCAAGGCGGGTTCGCCACCGGCCGGTTCACTCGTCCCGATGAAGTAGCCGACCTCGTACTCTTCCTGGCGAGCGATCGATCGGGCAATATCACCGGAGCCGACTTCGTCATCGACGGAGGGCTGATTAAGACGCTCTGAGCGCATGGCGGCGCAGCGAGGTACCAAACTCTTCCTTAGTTTTGGTCGAGGAAGGCGTCTATAGCCGAGCCGGCGTGCCTATCCGACGGCGACTCGCCAGTGGAAGCCAGAAGCCGACCCATCGACCATCGGGTGAAAAGAAAGGCGTGGTGGCCAAATCCGTACCCGGGAGCGCCCTCATCCCGAGCCGTCCTGACGGCTGAAATGAGCCTTTGAAACTACCGACTTGCGCCGAGATACGCGACGAGATCCTGCACGTTGGCAGGCGTGTAGTTTTCGAGCAATTTGAGGTGCGCGGCCTGACCCGCCGTCGGGCTCACCCCTTCGCTCGGCATCGACGGACCTGGTCTGAGGAGGCGCGCGTGAAGCGTCGCCGTGTCGTACTTCCGGCCGATGCCCGCCAAATCACCAGTCACCGAATGACATGACCGGCAGTTGGCCGCGCCGTTGAAGTACGCGTCACCGGCCGTGCGATCGCCGGCTGGCGTATCGGCGAGGCGGCTCAGCTCAGTGAACCGCGCCTGTTGACGGAGAAAGTGAATGTAGCGGGCGAGATCGACGATCTCTTCCGAGGTCAGGTCCGCGTAGCTCGGCATCGCGGTCTGCAGGTTCGGCAGACCGGCTTTGACGAGCGGTCCGATCAGGTTCCCGTCCTCGTCTGCACCGACAAACGGCGACTGCGACAGATTGGCCGCGCCCATTGTCGCGCCCGTCAGATCGACGCCGTGACAGAAATGGCAATGGTTGAGTACGTAGACCGCCCGGCCTCGCTCGAGCGCCGCGGTCGGCGCCTTGAAGCCGCCAGCGTCGCGTTCCTGCCGCGCATCCAGCCGAAGTGCAATCGTGAACATCGGAACTGCGGCCGCCAGGAGCGCGTAGCGGCGAACACGTGCTATCCCCGTCATGACGCGAGCACGCGCTTGCAGTAATCGAAACAGGTCCCGACTTCGTCGAGTGACGGCCGGAACGACCCATACTCGTATTCGAGATAGCAGCGAATCGAATACCGGTTGTCCCTGATGAGACGGAGCACGTCGGCAATCGGCGTGTCGCCCTGCCCGAACGGCCGGTTCGGGCCGTTGTTCCGCTTCCGGTCGCGCACGTGGATGTTGATGATGCGACCGTGCTGCTGACGAACGAAGGCGACCGCGTCGTTGTTGCCGGCAGTGAAGTGCCCGATGTCGAGTGTCACGTAGAACAGCGGCGACATGGCCAGCGCGGTCTCGAAGCTCGCGGACGTCGCGAACTGATCGGGATCCACGAGATTGTTGTGGTTGTGCATCGCTACGAACATCTGGTGCTTCTGCACGAACGGCACGAGCCGCCGCGCCTCCGAGAGCACCGTGGACGAGCTGAACCCTTCGGCGCCGAGCTCACGCGCCGCTTCGAACGTCCGATCACGCTCGGCGTCCGTGAAAGTCTCGTTGAAGTTGACGTTGTAGAGGTAGATCCGCAGCCCCGCGTCCTCGAATCGCCGCCGGATATCCCGGTAGTACGTCATCGGCACGGTGAGCCGCCATTGTCGCGCCTCCTCGCGCAACCGCGCGAAGTCCGGCGAACGGCGACTCTGCACCCACCAGCCGGTCATCACACTGGCAAACGGCTCGATGTGGCCAGACATAATCTCGCACTCGGCGATGCCAAGTGTCTGCATGTTCTTGACGATGGTCGGGATGAGCTGCGGGTCACCGGCCGGCGGCAGATCGTGGAAGCTGAACGTCTCGACGCCGAACACCACGCCGTTGACGGTCGTCACTGCGGCCGGGCGCTGTGGGACGAACAGCAGCGGACCGCCAGCGAGCGCCTTGAGAAGGTCACGGCGACTCGGAATCATGAAGGTCCTCCTTTTCCTGCGTGCGTGCGCTGAACGCCGGCGCTGGTTATCTCGTGCGAAGGTATGCCATGAGATTCGAGACGTCGCCGCCCTGGAAGTTTTCCAGCAGGAGATTGTGACGTTGCCGGGCGGACGCGGTCTTGCTGTCGGTCAAGGCGTCTAGCGTGAACGATTGGATTGCGCCGAGCTGGCGCGGTCTGAGCAACTGACCGCGCAACGCCGCGACGTCGTACTTCTTACCAATCCCGTCGAGATCGGAGGTATGGCATGACGCGCAGTTCTGAGCGAAATACATGCGTCCAGCGCCGGGATCGCCAGTCTCACTCTCCGCCATCACCAGCTCTTCGTACCGGCGCTGCTGCCGCGCGTAATGGATGTAGCGGGCGATGTCGTGCAGCTGCCGATCGCTCAGGTCCGAGAACTGCGGCATGGGTGAGAGCTTTGCCGTCCGCGGGATACCCGCCCGCAGCAGCGCCGCAATCGCATCTCCAGTGGTGTCGGCGCCGACCAGTGCGGAGCGCGTCAGGTCAGCGGCTTCGCCACGCGGCGTCAGTGTGACGCCATGACAGTAGGCGCAGCCGAACAGAACGTATGTTTCCTTTGCCTGCTGCATCACCGGATCGGCCAATGGCGGGCCGATGTACTCGATGTCGTAACCGGCTCGGGTGTCCCGGAGTGACGGCGCTGGGGTTTGCACGGCACGCGGGTTGGCGGTGAGCGCGATCGCGCACAGTAGCGCGAACAGTTCGTGACGGCCTGACATCTCGTCCGCCTGCCTCGTATCTGCTAGGAAAGCACGGCGCGCTTGCAGTAGTCGAACATCATCTGAACTTCGTCCACCTGCGGCCGCAGCGTGCCGTGCTCGAACTCGAGCAGCGCGACGATCGGCCACTTGTTGTCGCGAATCATCCGGAGCACTTCGATGATCGGGGCATCTCCCTCGCCAAACGGCGTGCTGCGTCCGTTGTTCCTGCGGCGGTCGCCAAGGTGCACGCTCGACACTCGTTGGTGATGGTGTTGAAGGAATGTGATGCAGTCGCCGTTCGCGGCGGTGTAATGGCGTGTATCGAGCGTCGCTCGCACCGCCGGCGACAATGCCAGGCCCTTGACGAAGCTTTCCTCCGTGGCGAACGCATCTGGGTCGGACAGGTTGGCATGATTGTGGATGCCGAGGAACATACCGTGCTTGGCCGGAAACGGCGCCAGCCGTTCGGTCGTTCCGAGGCCCTGCGAGCCAACACACCCTCGTGCACCGAGCGCCCTGGCGCCCTCGAACACCGCATCAACCTCCGCGTCGGTATAGGTGTCATTGAAATTGACGTAGTAACTGCCGACCGTCACGCCGGCATCGTCGAACTCCCGCTTGACACGAGCGTAGTGCTCGATGGGATTGCTGACGCGCCATGCACGCAGCTTCTCCCGGAGCTCTTCGGGGCTCGCTCCTGATCCGGTGAACCGCGGTTCGACCCACGTCGCGTGCAGTTCAACCATGCCGAACCCGTTCTGGACTAGTCGCTTGATCAGGGTGCCGCGATTCTCGGGGGTCATCGGCAGGTCGTGGTAGCAGAACGGCTGTAGTCCGAACTGGACACCGCCGATGAACGAAATGTTGCCAGCCGCGCCAGCCGTGTTGGGCTGCGCGAGGACAGGAAGGGCAGGTCCACCCGCGATCAACCGTGCCGTCAGCGTGGGGATGCCGCTCAGCGCCAACTTGCCGAATTGGCGTCGTGTCATGCCGTCGGTGCACCGATCCTGTCGGCTTGAATCAGGACCCGGCCCTCCGGCATGTAGGCGATGAGCACGCCGGCATTGTGCCAGTTGCCGCGCATGTGGCGCAACTCGACTGGCTGTCCTGGCTACGCCCCTGTCCTCGCAGCCAGTTCAGTATCAGATACAGATACCGGCCTCCTCTCGAAGTCGTGGCTTGATCGTCCGCGGGTGCGATCAGGCGCCCGTCGATCGCGAGCGCCGAGCAGGTCACTCGATCACGATTTCGCCAACCTGATACCACCCGTCGTCCTGCCGTCCGGCAATGGCGAGGCGGATGGCCGGCCGCCGCGTGACCGGATCGAGCAAGGCGACACGTAGCGGGTAGCGGCCCGGCGTCAGCCCGCGCGGCACGGCGATCGGATGTTCGACCACGGCGTCCCCAGGCAGCCACTGCGTGACGTCGGCATCGAGCGGCACGAGCGTGTCGCCGATCGCGAGTGCGAGCGTGTAGGGCTGGTAGACCGGCGCCACGCCGGCGTTGAACCACCACATCGTGACGGGCGCCATCGTCCCGCGGGTCATGTGCGCCGGATACTCGAGCCGTTTGAGCACGAACCGGTATCCGATCTGCTTCTGAAACTCGTCGAAGGCCGTTTGCCACTCGGCAGGAATCCGGCTGGATTTGATGTTGATCGTGGAGGCGTGCCAGCGAAGCGCCTGGTCGAGAATCGGTTTCAGCGGGAACTTCCACTGGTACCACTGCTCGGGCACCCAACAGGTCTCGAGCGCGACCGGATGCGTGCGCCACGCGTCCTGCAGGCCGCCGCGCGCGAGCTGTTGCGGATAGAAGTCCTTCATGTGCGCGAAGCTGCGGCCCGGCGCCCCCATGTCGCCCCAGCAGTCGAGGCGCCAGCCGGCGCCGCGCTTCACGCCGTACTGCAGCGCGGGCAGCGCATCGAAATTCATCAGCAACGGCGTGCGCGCGAAGGCGGTGAAGTACACGTCGATGAGCTGCTGCTGGATCGACCAGCTCGGAAGATAGGGTCCCCAGCCTTCTCCCCAATAGCCGACCGTCGAGACGTCCACGTGATTGAGATCCGGGTGCCCATCGTACCGTTTGCCGGCTTCGACGATCAGCGCGGTCCAGTCCTTTGCGTACAGGGGATCGTCGGCATCGGGCGACCAGATCGCGCCGTCTTTGTCGGTCGCCGCGTTGGCACGCTTCGCTCCAGACTTCACGTACCAGTCGGGCATCGGGTGCTTGTCGTCGTACGGCATGATACGGATCGCGAGCCGCTGGCCATGCCGGTGCGCCTCCGCCAGAGCCTCGTCGAGAATCGACCAGCGGTAGGTACCGCGTTGCGGCTCGATCTGGGACCAGAACCAGCGCAGGTACGCCACGCTCGAGGCCGGGAAATCCACTCGCGCGGTCTCGCCGGCCGCCTTCTCCGGGCCGACTTCCGACCAATGCACGCCGTCGTTGATCGCTTGTCCGTTGAAGCGCTGAAACGTCTCGATGCCCATGCCGGGATTGACGAAAACGTCGTCAATCTCCGTGGGGCGCACGATCGTCGTCTGCGCAGAGAGGACGACGGCGGTCGACAGCCAAAGGAGAGCGGCCGGTCCGATTGCCCTTACCAAGCGTGTTCCTCCAAGGCGCCAAGGCGCAACAGGTCGCAAAGGCGTTGCTCCGGTCTGCTGAAAGGTGGTTCGTGGTTTCCGCGGGTCAGACCTTTACCTGGACGTACGTGCTGTAGTTCTCTTCCTTGATCGTCATGAACGGCCGCATGACGACCTCCTTTCCGTCGGCAGAGGTCGCCGCGCAATCGCCCGAGTTGCCGACGGGCTTCGCCTTCAAGAGCTCCGCCCTTTCGAACGACGGGCTGCGCATCCGCCACTGCGAAGAGCACGAGCGGTCCGTGCAGTAGCGCCTGCTGACTCGAGTGCTGCACGTCCACCGGCTCGAGGCGGAGCGGCATCGGCAGCTCCAGCTCGATCCGATCGCCTTCCTTCCACGTCCGGCGGATCGCCGCGAACTCGCCGGGCTCGACGCCTGCCGTGACGCGCGCGCCGTTCACTGACAGCAGGGGCGCCGGCGTCGCCCACGCGGGAATTCGCACGTACAGCGTTGTCTCGACCGGCGACGAGGCCGACATCCTGATCGTGATCTTGCTGTCGAATGGATAGTGGGTCTCCTGCGTGAGCGAACATGTCGCTGCGCCCTCGGTCCATCGAACCTTCGACGGAGCGAACAGGTTCACGTAGACACCGTCGGCGGATCGCAGGTACGTGCTGATGTGGTAGTCCGCGGCGAGTTGGGGGAACGTGCCGGAGCAGCACGGCCACTTGTTTCCGTACCAGACTTTTCGTCCGGTGGTCCCGTAGTCGGAGTAGTAGAACGATGTGCCGTCGGCCTGGATCGGCCACGCCCCGAGGATGGTGTTGTAAAGGATCCGCTCCATGCTGTCGCCGTACCGCGCCTCCTTCGTCGTCCGAAGGAGATACCGCGCGATCTTGAAATGACCGTATACGCCACAGGGTGTCTCGAAGCTGGCGTGCGACGTCCGCAGGCTTTCTCCGAGCTGCCCGGTGCCAGGTTCACCGAACGCCTCGTTCGGGCCCCAGCCGCCGGTCGCGAAGCTCTGGGTCTTCAGCAGCATGTCGAAACCGTTCCGTGCCGCGCGCAGGTGCTTCTCGCTGCCGAGCGTGATATAGGCCTGCATCGCGGAGCTGAAGGCGTTGACGTGGCTGTAGGCGTGCTCGAAGGGCAGGACGTTGTACCCCTCGGCCAGCGGATTGAAGTACGTGTCGTCCTCGAGAAACTGCTTCGCCATCTCGCGATAGAACGCCTTGCCGCTGCGTTGGTACGCCAGGAAGAGGTTCTCCGGGAGCGTGTAGCTCTCGTCCCAGGTGAACGACGTATCCCGGTGTGGACGCATGCGCTGCTCTGCGCGCGAGAGCGCCTTTTCGGGTAGGTACGCCGTGACCGCGCGTGTCAGCTTCTCGTGGACATCGAGCGCCAGCGGATCCTTGGCGAACTCGTACGCATCGATCAGACCACACGACAGCTTGTCGTAGGTGTAGGCCGGCAGCCGATAACCCTTGAAGAAGATCGCCTTGTCGTCGAGCGTGTCGGCGTAGCCTTTCACCAGCCGGCTGACTTTGGCGCGCGTCGGCTCCGAGCCCGTCACCGCGTACGCGCGCGCGAGACCCGACACGTACTGCCCGAGGCTGTGTCCCGCGATGAACCCACGGAAGTCATTCGTCTCGAGGTTGAAGCCCGTGAGATCGTACCAGCCGCCCATGTCTTCTCCCGGCGCGGGCATGCCGGCCACCTGTCGGAACACCTTCAGCAGACGATCATCGTCGAGGTGCAGGAAGCGCTCGTGGTTCTCGTCGAACTGGCGCTTCATGGGTCCGTCGAGGAGCTGCACGTCGGCGTACGGAAACGTCGCGAGCGGCAGCGTCGTGACGACGGATCCCCGCGCGGCCTGCTCCGCGCGAACCTGGCGGGCGCGCCAGACGGAAGCGGCGGCCGTCGCCGTCACCGCTGTTTGAAGGAACGTTCGCCGGTTGACAGCTGTCATGGCAGGCTCCTTTTCGCGGGGGCTGATGCTGCTCAGCGGGGAGCATCGAGTGCGCTGCTGACAGCGTTTGACCGGGTGTGTACGATAGACGGCGGTGCGCTGTCAACTCCGGAAACCCAATCGTGGTCGAGCCGTCCGGCAGCGATGGAGAGGCGCGCGGTTCGCGATCGCTGTCGGTATCGTCGTGGCGCGCTGCCTCGGACCCGCGGCAAACGCCAGTCCTGGCGATCAGGCGGAGGCGATCACGTCGGCTCTGCGGGCACGCGACTACGACCAGGCCGTCGAGCTGACCAGAGAGGCCTTGAAGGCGTCGCCCAACGACCCGCAGATCTGGACGCTTCAAGGCATTGCGCTCTCCCGGAAGGGGGACGGCAGCGGCGCGCTCACCGCCTACCGCCGCGCGCTGACGCTCTCGCCCGATTTCATCCCGGCGCTCGAGGGCGCGGCGCAGCTGCAGTACCAGGCAGGCAGTCGCGACGCGGTGCCGACGCTCAGCCATCTGCTCAAGCTGCGCCCCGACGATCCGACCGCCCACGCGATGCTTGCCGTTCTCGAGTACCGCGACGGCAAGTGCGAGGCGGCGGTCGGCCACTTCGAGAAGACCGGCCCGCTCCTCGACTCGGAGCTCGACGCGCTGCACGCGTACGGCACGTGCCTCGTCAGGCTAAAGCGGCTCGACGAAGCCACGAGGGTGTTTCAGCGCGCGGTCGCGCTTCGTCCCGACGATGCCCGCGAGCGCCGGCTGCTGGCCTCGATTCAGCTGATGGCCTCGAAGCCGGGCGAGGCCATCGACACGTTGAGCCCGGTTCTCGAAGGCCGCGCGGCCGATGCGGAGACGCTCGAGCTCGCGGCCAGCGCCTACGAGGACGCCGGCGACACGGCGCACGCCGTGAGCACGCTGCGTCAGGCAATCCTCCTCGATCCCCGGAATCCGAACCTGTACGTCGATTTTGCGAACATCGCCTTCGCGCATCAGTCGTTCCAGGTCGGTATCGACGTCGTCACCGACGGCATCGGTCTGCAGCCGCAGGCCGCACCGCTATACCTCGCCCGCGGTGTGTTGTACGTGCAGCTGGCCGAGTACGACAAGGCGGAAGCCGACTTCGAGAAGGCCAACCATCTGGACCCGAGCCAGTCGCTGAGCTCGGCGGCGCAGGGGCTCGCGGCGGTCGAAGCCAACGATCTCGATCGCGCGCTGGCGACCGTGCAACAGCGGCTCGCGCGCAAGCCCGATGATCCGCTGCTGCTGTACGTGCGGGCGGACATCCTCGCGCAGAAGGGCGTCGAGCCGGGCACGCTGGAATTCAAGACGGCCGTCTCGTCGGCGCAGAAGGCCGTTGCGCTCCGGCCGTCGCTCGCTCCAGCGCATGGCGTGCTGGCCAAGCTCTATCTCCAGAACGGGCAGACCCAGGCCGCGATCGACCAGTGCCGCAAGGCGCTCGCCATCGATCCCAACGACCAGACCTCCGTCTACCGGCTGATACAGGCCCTCCGGAAGACCGGCGACAAATCGGAGATTCCTGCGCTGCTCAAGCGCCTCGCGCTGCTGCGCGAGCAATCGGCCCAGAAGGAACGCGAGCGGAATCGATACAAGCTCGTCGAAGGAGACAGGACGCCGTCCGCGCCATGACGGTGACGCGCCGGGCGTTCATGCGCCTCTCGCTCGCGTCGGCCGCCGCGGCGTCGGTCGCGGCCGAGCGCGTGCTCGCACAGGGCATCGCCAGCCACACGGCAAAGCCGTTGGTCAGGCCGGCCCCTTCAGGCCGCCCGTTTCCTGCCCGCTTCGTCGACGTCGCGTCTGCCGCGGGACTCACAGCGCCGGTGGTCTATGGCGCCCGCGAGGGCCAGAAGTACATCCTCGAAGCGATCGGCTGCGGCTGCGCCTTCATCGACTACGACAACGACGGCTGGATGGACGTCTTCCTCCTCAGCGGGACGCGGCTCGAAGGCGATCCGGAAGGCGCGAGCAATCGCCTCTACCGGAACAACCGCGACGGCACCTTCATCGACGTGACCGAGAAGGCCGGGTTGAAGGCGATCGGCTGGGCCTCGGGCGTCTGCGTGGGCGACTACAACAACGACGGCTTCGAGGATCTCTTCTGCACGTACTTCGGCCAGAACCGCCTGTATCGCAACAACGGCGACGGCACCTTCACCGACGTCACGAAGGCCGCAGGTCTTCTGACGACGGAGGCGCGATGGGGTGCCGGCTGCAGCTTCTTGGACTACAACCGCGACGGCCACCTGGATCTGTTCGTGTCCAACTACGTGAACTTCTCCTTCGCCCACGCGCCGGTGCCGGGCGCGAACACGAACTGCAACTGGAAAGGCATACCCGTCGTCTGCGGCCCGCGCGGGTTGCCCCCCGGCACGCACTCGCTCTACCGCAACAACGGCGACGGGACTTTCACCGATGTCAGCCGTGAGGCCGGCATCTCCCAGGCGCCCAAGACGTATGGCATGACCGTCGTCGCCGCAGATCTCGATGAGGACGGCTGGCCCGACATCTACGTGGCCAGCGACTCGACGCCGAGCCTGCTGTTCATCAACAACCACGACGGAACGTTTCGCGAGGAAGGGATCGTGCGGGGCGTCGCGTTGAGCGATGACGGAGCCGAGCAGGCGGGCATGGGCGTCGGCATCGGAGACTACGATCTCGACGGTCACCTCGATCTCTTCAAGACGCACTTCGCCGATGATGCGAGCGGCCTCTATCACAACGACGGCGCGGGCATGTTCGACGAGGTGACGCGCGCGTCGCGGATCGGCGTCGAGACGCGCTACGTCGGATGGGGCGCGGGGATCGTGGATCTCGACAACGACGGCTATCCCGATCTGTTCATGGTCTCGGGGAACGTCTATCCGGACGTCGAGCGCAAGCTCCCGAAGTACGCGAGCAAGACACCGCGCGCGGTGTTCCGGAACCTCGGCAACCGGACGTTCGAGGAGCTCCAGGAGCAGGCGGGGCCCGGCGTCGCCGACGCGCACTGCAGCCGCGGCTGCGCGTTCGGGGACTTCGACAACGACGGCGATGTCGACGTGCTCGTCGTCAACCTGAACGAGCCGCCGTCGTTGCTTCGCAACGACGTGACGGGGTCCGGTCATTGGATCAAAGTGAAGCTCGAGGGCGTGAAGTCGAACCGGAGCGCCATCGGCGCGCGCGTCCTGGTCCACGGAGGAGATCGGACGCAGGCGCAGGCGGTGGTCAGCCAATCGAGTTTCTATTCGTCGAACGATCCGCGACTTCACTTCGGTCTCGGAGCCGTCGCGACCGTCAACATCGAAGTCTTCTGGCCCAGCGGGGGACGCGAGGTCGTTCAAGGCGTCGCCGCCAATCAGCTCGTCACGGTGCGCGAAGGCGCAGGCATCGTGCCGAACAAGGGGTGGGGCAAAGGGTGACTTGACACGGGCCTGACTTTGGCGGTACGGTCGATTCTCGGCACCGTGAACGTTCACGGTGGCCAAGATTTCGACCGTGTCCGGATCGACAGGGGGACACATGCGCAACCGTTGCCTGCTGCGGAGCGCCTGCGCCGGGCTCTTCGTCGTGCTGACCTGCGGCGCGGCCTTCGCCCAGTACACCGGCAATATCACCGGCATCGTCAAGGACCCCACCGGGGCGGCCATCGCGAACGCCAGCCTTGAAGCCGTCAACACTGCGACGCAGATTTCCGCGACGACGACGTCCGACGCTGCCGGGAACTTCCAGTTCCTGAGCCTGGCCCCCGGCCCGTACAAGGTCACGGCCGAGGCCCAGGGATTCCGCAAGCACGAAGCCACCGTCACCCTCCAGACCAACCAGACGCTCAACGTTCCCATATCGCTGGAGGTCGGCGCCATCACCGAGCAGACGACTGTGAGCGCGACGAGCCCGCTCGTGAACACGGCGGAGACCCGCAACGAGCTGACGCTGGGGACCGACTCCCTGTCGACGTTGCCGCTGGCCGGCCACAGTTATATCTCGCTCGTGACGATGGCTCCCGGCGTGTCCGGGCTGGGCACGATGGGAGGCGGCCAGCCGGGCGGCCCTGGCGGCACTCCTGGAACGGGCGTCGACAACTACTCCACCGAGACAGCCGTCGACGTCAGCGCGAATGGCCAGGGCACCGTGGCGAACCAGTTCATCGTCGACGGCCTCAACGTGACGAGCGGCATCCGGCAGGGCGTGCTGAACCTGACGCCGAATCCCGACGCGATCCAGGAGGCGAGCATCCAGGTCAACACGTTCTCCTCCGAGTACGGAGGCGGCAGCTCGATCCAGATGGCGAGCACGACGAAATCGGGTTCGGAGCAGTTTCACGGGCTGCTCAGCGACTACTACAACAACCAGAACTTCTTCTCGAACACGGTGTTCATGGCGCCCGGCCAGAAGTACAACCCGTTCCACGCGCACAACGCCTCGTTCACGGTCGGCGGTCCGATCATTCCCAAGCAGCAGTTCTTCTTCTTCTTCGCCTACGAACCGCTGCGCTCCTCGGTGTCGACCGGCGACCGGACGATCTTCTTCCCGGATCAGCAGTTCGCGACGTGGGCCGGGCAGAACTACCCCAACACGTTCGGCACGCGCATCCTGAACACGTACCTGCCGAGCGCGGCCACCATCAGCGGCGTCTCCAAGACCGCGGCCGATGTGTTTCCCAGCACGTGCGGCACTCCGGCCACGAAAGGCCTGCCCTGCTCGACGGCGATGATCGACACGGGCGTCTTCAATTCGAGCAACTTCCGCGACGGCGACCAGTACTTCGTGCGGATCGACAAGCAGCTGAAGGCCGATCGGCTGTACGGCAGCGCGTTCTGGACGAACCTGAACTACGGCGGTCCGGCGGTGATCCCGCAGTTCTCGACGACCAACCACACCACGCAGCAGGCGTTCCAGATCAACTACACGCACATCTTCAGCTCGAGCACGCTGAACGAGGCGATCTTCGCGCAGAACCGGATCGAAGGGGTCCAGGGCGAGACCGGTGATTTCACGATTCCGTCGATCTCGGTCACGGGGCAGTCGGTGGGATATGGCGTCGGCTTCGCGCAGGGAGACTTCATTCAGCACAACTACCACTGGCGGGACGTGCTGACGCACGTGCGCGGCACGCACGTCCTGAAGTTCGGCTACGAGGGCTGGTTCGGCGACGACGTCGAGCCGTTCCAGGGTCCCTGGTCGCAGCCGAAGTTCAGCTTCGACAACCTGCTGACGCTGGCGCAGGACGCGCCGCTCAACGAAGCCGGCGTGATGTACGACCCCGTGGCCGGCCAGCAAAAGTTATGGGAATGGAACGCGGCGTCGAGGACGTGGGGCGCGTTTGCGCAGGACACGTGGACGGCTCGCCGCAACCTCACGCTCACGCTCGGCTTCCGCTACGACGATCAAGGCAATCCCTATTCACGGACCGACACCACCGTCTTCGGGAACTTCTATCTCGGTAGCGGATCGAGCTTCCAGGAGCAGGTCGCGAACGGCGTTGCCCGGCCAACAAAGAACGCGCTCAACAATTCGCCAAAGGCGTTCAATCCGCGCGCCGGCGTCGCCTGGGACGTCGCTGGCGACGGCGAGTGGGTCGTGCGCGGCGGGGTGGGCGTCTACGCCAACTGGCTGACCTCGGCCAACGTGCAGGAGGAGTTCCGCGGTAACCCACCGGGCCTGATCCTGCCGACCTTCTTCGCCGGATCGTCCACGCCTCCGATCTTCAGCCAGGGCAGCGGCAGCACGCCGCCGTTCGGATTCACGTTCCCGAGCCTGGCGGGCTCGGCGCTTTGTCCCACGGCTCCCTGTCTCGACGCCAAAGGCGGCATCGCTGGCGCCGCCGCGCCGATTGGCGGGATCAATCCCGACCTGAAGTCTCCCACCGCCTACATCTACACGGCGGCACTCGAACACAAGCTGGGCCACAACCTGTCGGGGCGCGTGCTCTACAGTGGCTCGCACTCCACCAACCTCGTTGGCAACGGCAACCAGGCGGGCATCGTCAGCTACGGCGTGGATATCAACGCGCAGCCCGGCGATCTGCTCGATCAGCCGCGGGGCTCGGCGCCGACGCGCCTCAATCCGAGCTTCGGATCGATTGCCTACGCGGACAACAACCGTGTGAGCAACTACAACGGGATCACGTTCAATCTCAGGGGACGCGGCAGAGGCACGTTCTTCGACGTGTCCTACACGCGATCGAGCTCGAAGGACGATGCCGGCAACTACCCGACGGCGATCGACCCGCATCAGTTCTACGGGCCGTCGCCGTGGGACGTGCCGAATCGGTTCTCCGCCACGTTGACGTACTTGCTGCCACGCATGGAAGGCCATGGTGTGATGGGCGTCCTGGCCGATGGATGGGGTCTCAGCGTCGTCGACGTCCAGCAGTCGGGGTACCCGATGACGGTCCTCACGAGGGCGTCGTTCACGGCAGGAGGCGACTACAACGCCGACGGTGACAACCTGGACTACCCGAACGTCACCAGCTACGACATGAACCGATCGCACGAGGCGTATCTGAACGGCGTGTTCTCGCCGGGACAATTCACCGCGCCCGCACCCGGCACCAACGGCAACGAAAAGGCGCAGCAGTTCCGGCAGCCGGGTTTCTCCGAAGTGGATCTCGCGGCCTTCAAGAACACGCACCTGGCGGGCCGACTCGAGTTCCAGATCCGCTTCGAGTTCTTCAACCTGTTCAACTACGACAATCTGTATCTCGGCAACGATCTGTCGACCGGAGGTTTCGGAAAGGCCATCAGCCAGCAGCTGCCGCGATGGTGGCAGTTCGGAGCGAAGCTGACGTTCTAGTCTTATCCGGGGGGCTTCGCCCGCCGGACCCCCCTACGCGCGCGCTCGCGGGGACCCCGAGCCCCGCTCCGCGCGCGTGGCTCGCTCGCGGCGCTCGCTCGCGCCGCTGCCACCCAGCCGGCCGCGATAGGCCGCTCCATTCCGCTCGCACGCTCGCACAGCGTTTCCTCGCTCCGCCTTGCCCGACGAAGCCGCGTCGCGGCAAGGGCGGAGCGCGTGGCTCACTCGCGATGCTCGTTCGCGATTCTCCTGGTCGGCGATCGCGTGGGTCAGAGCCGCACACATCACGGAGGGCGCAGGCGACGACTGCGGCGAGGCGCCAGTTCGACCGATCAGCCGAGCTGCTGACCGATCTGCGATCGAAGACTCCGATTCGTAACACGGGCTTGTTCCGCGAGGCAGGTGGATGTTGGAACGGAACCGATTGATGGCCTGTCCACGAACCGTGCGGAACCATGATGTTGCGGTACGGTCCGTGCTGTAGCGCGCGGCGGATTGATTCGATTGTGGCTCTGGCTCGCCTGCGGGAAACCTCCTTCGATCGTGGTGCTCGGAACACCCCATTAGCGGTCAGCGCTCCTGCCGATGGTCCGGCGTCGTACGAGGCATTCTACGCGCTCGCGGAGAACCCGTTCAGCCAGACGTCCGCTCCGCGGTTCTTCTACCCCAGTCCCTCGCACGCTCACGCGCTCGAAGAGCTGCGCAACGCTATCCGTCGTCGCGAGTCGCTCAGCGTGCTCGCTGGCGAGATGGGCACCGGCAAGACGACACTGTGCCGGACCATTCTTCAACAGCTGCCCCGCAAGACTGTCAGCGCATTCGTCCACGATCCGGCGGTCTCGCGCGAGGATCTGCTCACGATCCTGCTCGTCGACTTCGGCGTCGCGACGGTCGACGAGATCGCGCGCGGTCGCTTTCAAGGCGCGACCCGGACTGAACTGAACTATCTGCTCCGCGACTTCCTCGGTTCCGTTGCGCCGCACCAGGCGTTCGCGGTCGTGTTCGTGGAGGAGTCGCAAAACCTGTCCGCGCCTGCGCTCGAGGAACTGCGCATCCTCGCCGACAGCGACGGCCAGCTCCAGTTGGTGCTCATCGGACAGCCGCAGCTCCGGGCCAGGCTCAGGATGCCGGAGATGCGTCAACTCGAACAGCGCATCTCGGTCAGCTGCAGTCTCGCGCCGCTCGATCGTGATGGCGTTGCGGGCTACATCGCTCATCGCCTGCGCGTGGCCGGTGCCTCTCCGGATCGTCCGCGCTTCACCGCCGACGCCGTCGCGGCGGTTCATCGTTTCTCGAACGGCGTTCCGCGTCTCGTCAACCGGCTGTGCGATCGCATCGTCCGGGAGGCAAGCCTGGTCGAGGCGACGACGATCGATGGTGCGCTCGCCGAGTCCAGCCTCGTCGACGAGACCGGCGTCCCAGCGATCGGGAGGCCGGCGGTGGATCCCATCAGCCTCTGGCTCAGTCAGGTGGACGAGGTTCGCCCGGCGGCGCTGCCGTTGGAGGACGCCCGCAAGAACTCACCGATCGAATCGGAGGTGTCGGGCCTTCGCCTGGGGTTGGGCGTCGACGTCGACCGACCGGCACCTGGCGCCGGCATGCGGCGCTACAGGCAATTTTCGTCTCTTCACCGAATCATCAGGGCAGCCGAGCGGATCGTCGCCGCGCCCTTCGCCGTCCCCTCGTACTTGTACCGCACCATCACAGCACGAGGTGGCGCGCGCCGGTGAATCAGCGCGCGGAGCAGGCTGGAAAGAACTCGCGACACCAGTCCCGACTGAGCCTCTAACCTACGGAGCGGCTCCAGCCGCGCCGGGCAATGCATGCCGCGTCCCTCGTCCGGCCTAAAGGTGATCTAGGATACGCGCCAATAGACAGAATAGCGCCGGTCGAACAACCGGTTGAGAGGCACCAGCGTCACGTCTTTTTTCTGCCCGACAGTGCGAAAGGTTCGCGGCTGATCAGCCGCTTTGATCCACGACTCGGGATTGGCCGCTGCGGCTCGAAACGTCGGGATCTCAATGTCCGGGATCGGAGGGGTTCGATTGACCGGTCCAAGGGGCGAGCCGTGTTGTTCGACGCCGGCTGCGCCGACGCGCAGATTCGGTCCGACGATGTGTGCTTCCGTGAGGCCGTCGTTGCCAAGGTCGCCTGCCAGGACCAGCGGCCCGTAGAGAAACGCCTGCGTGCCCGGCTCGTCCGGCATCGACTCCACGTGCAGGTGCATCGGCAGGTCCATCTCCAAACGGTCGCCGGCCTTCCACGCTCGCGTGAGCGTCAGATAACTCCCAGGCGCCGCCGATGCGTCGAGCTGTCGACCGTTGAGCATCACCCGGGGTGACGACCGGAGCCACTGCGGGATGCGCAGTCGAATCGTCAGCGGACGACGCCCTGTCTTGACGATGGTGAGGGCCGTCTGCTCGGCTTCGGGATACTTCGTCTCCTGACGAAGCATGAAGCTCTCCTCCGGCCAATCGAGCTCCGACGCGATGAACAGGTTCACGTACACGCCTTCATCGTCGCGCCAGTAGATGCTGTCGGCGAGCTTCGCGTATTCCTCGATGCCGGTTCCCGTGCAGCACCAGAACGTCTGGTCCTCGGTGTTGAAGGTCTTCCAGACGCCTGGCGTAAGCGAGAGGTAGTACTGTGTGGTTCCAACGTTCGGACGGATGGTGCCGATGCGGTGATTCAGCAGGAGGCGCTCGTAATAGTCGAAGTATTCCGCGCGCGGTTCCCAGCCGTAAAGATGCCGGGACAGCTTGAGCATGTTGTAGGCGCAGCAGCACTCGGCGGTATTCGCGCTGGCCTTCCATTCCGACGCGAGCTGTCGCGGCGGCGACAGCCAGCCTTCCGCGTTGCTGGTGCCGCCGGTCACGTAGGATCGCGCGCCGCTCACCTCGTGGAAGAAATAGTCGGCAACGTCGCGGAACCGCGTGTCGCCCGAAATCTCGTAGCGGCGGGCTGCGGCGATGGCCTGCGGGATGTGCGTGTTGGCGTGCAGTCCACGCAGCTCGTCGCGCCTGAGTGCCAGCGGGTTGATGAAGCTTTTCTTCTGAAACCGGTCACCGACGGTCGCCCAGCGGTCGTTGCCGGTCGAGGCGGCGAGATTGTAGAGCGTCTCGGCGATGCCGCCAAACTCCACCGCGAGAATCTGCTGCATCTGCTCTTCGGTCTTCGGGGCCGTCCATCCGTCCGCCCATGCCGCCATGCGCTCGAGCACCTCGAAGCGCCTGCGTGTTGCCGGCAAGTCGATACATGTCGAACATGCCGGCCATGATCTTGTGAATGGTGTAGAACGGCGCCCACACCCGCTGGCCGGCCTCGAGACGATCCCACCATGTCGTGGGGAAGGCGCTGAGGTACGTGCCGCCCAGCCGCTCCTGGCACCTCGCCAGCTCCGCCACCATCGAATCGGCTTTCGACTTCACGTCGGTCGCGCCGGTCGAGGCGTAGAGGAGCGCGCTCGCCGACAGGAAGTGGCCGACGAAGTGACCGCGCAGCTCGCTCGACCGTTTGCCATTCTCCGGCTGTTCCCAGCCGCCCAGAGGCGTTGCCGAGCCTACCGGCAGACCGGCGTTCACTCGGAACGTGTACAGGAGCCGCTCCGGCGCCAGTCGCGCCATATACCCGCGGTTCCATTCCTGCGCGTCGTAAAAGACCGTGCCCGGAAGCAGGCGCACCTGCGACATCGGGAACGGTTCCACGCGGGGCACCACGCGCTTCGCTGTGAACGTCAGGGGTTCGGAGAACGGCGGCACTTCGGGGACGAGCGGCCGCGGCGGCGGCACGTAGTCGGGCTGCTGCGGATTTGTCTGGACGCTCCTGTCGGCGCCGGGCAGCCGAAGCGCTGCCCCTGCCGCCAGGAGGCCTCCGAATTCACGCCTGCTGATTCGCGGAGCACTGATCCTGCTGCTCATGGCGGACCTCGAATGCGTGGCGATCCTACTCTCCATCAGCGGCTGCCGGCCTCGTCTCGCCTGCCTGGTCACGCGCATTTCATGCCGCTCCGGCTCTCGTCCAACGCCCACTCTCCTTGACGTGCTAGGAGAAGTGCGGCATCCTCTCCTGGTATGCCTAGGAGAGCCGGCGAGCGACACAGTAGCGGAGGCCCTATGAGTCTGATCGCGCGCGTGAAGTCGTGGCTTCGAGTCAGCAGCCGGCGCGCTGACTTCGAGCGTGAGATGCAGGACGAGATGCGGATCCACCTGGAGCTCTATCAGGCGGACCTGCGCCGGCGTGGCGTGCCCGAGGAGGAGGCCCGGCGGCGTGCGCTCGCCGAATTCGGCAGCGTGGAAGGCCGTAAGGAAGAATGCAGGGAGGCCGTCGGCCTCCGCGCTGTTCGACGAACTGCGCGGCGACGTCGGCTACGCTGTCCGGCTCCTGCGACGGTCGCCGGCGTTCACGAGTCGTGGCCCTGCTGTCGCTCGCACTCGGGATTGGCGCCAATACCGCCATCTTCAGCCTGATCGACACCGTGCTGGTGAAGACACTCCCGGTCCAGGATCCACAGCAACTGTTCTTCGTCGACAACTCCGGCGGGAAGTCGGGCGGCAGCAACGGCCCTCCGTATCCGTGCTTCGAGCGGCTCCGCGATCACAACCGCTTCCTTTCCGGTATCGCCGCCTTCTGACGAACGCAGTTCAAGGTGTCGATCGACGGGGTGCCGGAGCAGGTGCGCGGGCAGTATGCCTCCGGGTCCTACTTCGACCTGCTCGGCGTCCGCGCGCATCCACGGGCGCCTGCTCACACCCGCCGACGATGCCGAGCCGGGACGCGGTGGTCCGGACGGCCCGGTCGCCGTCATCAGCGACGCCTTCTGGACGCGCCGGTTCGCCAGGGATCCGTCGGTGCTCGGGAAGAACGTTCAGGTCGGCACGCAGTGGGTGACGATCGTCGGGGTCACGCCTCCCGAATTCTTCGGGCTTCAGGTCGGCATGCCTCTCGACATCACGCTCCCCATGATGCTGGTCGAGCAGGGCCTGCAGTCGAAGCAGAGCTGGTGGCTCAGCGTGATCGCGCGCCTCGCTCCCGGCGCGACCGTCGAGCAGGCGCGCGCGGACCTCGAAAGCGTTGTGGGACGCCTACCTGACGGAGGTCGGGATGCCTCGCGATAGACGCGGATACTTCAGCGGTCTCGTGCTCGTGCCCGCCGCGAGAGGGGCCAACGCGCTCCGCCGCGACCTACTCCGAGCCGCTGTTGATCGTGATGGGGATCGTCGGTGTCGTTCTCCTCATCGGCTGCGCGAACGTTGCCAACCTGTTGCTTGCCCGCGCGACGGCCAGGCAGAACGAGATCGCGGTCCGGCTCGCGATCGGCGCCAGCCGCGGTAGACTGATTCGTCAGCTGCTCACCGAAGGGATCGTGCTCGTGTCGCTGGGCGCGGCAGCCGGATTGCTGTTCGCGCGGTGGGGCGCGTCGTTCCTCGTTGCCGTGCTGGCCGGCCCCGCTGAACGCGTGGTGCTGGAGCCGCATTTCGACCTCCGCGTCCTGGGCTTTACCGCCGGCGTGTCAATCGCCACGGCGCTGCTCTTCAGCCTTGCGCCGGCATTGCGGGCGACGCGCGTCGACGCCGCGAAACCAGGAAGCGCCGCCAGGTCGACTCCTCAGAACCGTCTCGGTCGAGCGCTCGTCGTCGTTCAAGTGACCTTGTCGGTGCTCTTGCTCTGCGGCGCCGCGCTTTTTCTGCGAACCCTCCACAACCTGAACGGTGTTGCTTTCGGATTCGATCGCGACGGCATTCTCACGATGCAGGTCGAAGCGACGGTGCCAGGGCGGACCGTGACGCCGAAGACTCCAGCGGAATTTCGCGCCGACCATGCCCGGCTCGGCGCGATCTGGCGCGGCTTCATGGAGCGGGTGCACCAGGTGCCGGGTGTGTCGTCTGCCGCCGTTGCTGCGGATATGAGTCCGCTGAGCGGCGCCATCCGGGGGGTGAAGATCGCCATCGACGGTCCCGCGCCCGGGCCAGAGAAGGATCGCGGCATCCGCATCAACCAGGTCACCGACCGCTACTTCGAAACGACAGGTATCCGCCTGCTCGCCGGCCGATTGTTCACACCCCGCGATCAGTCGGGCTCGCTGCGCGTCGCCATTCTCAACGAGACCGCGGCACGGGCGTTCTTCGGCGCGGAGAGTCCGCTCGGCCGGAAAGTCAACTTCCCGGGCCAGCGCGTCGAGGATCGAGTTCGAGATCGTCGGCGTCGTCGCCGATGCGCGCTATCAGGACCTGCGAACGCCCGACCAGCCGATGGCCTATCTGCCGCTGGATCAGGCGATCGATCCGATCACGAGCTGTCGTCTTGGTGCGAGGCGCCGGCGATGTGACGCGGCTGGTCCCGTCGATCCGCGCCAGCGTCGCCGAGACCGTCCCGGGTGGGTTCGTCGTCGGGAATCGCGACGATCGAGCAGCAAGTGGACATGTCGCTCGTGCGGGAACGGATGCTCGCCTTCCTCGCCACGTTCTTCGCCGTCCTTGCGCTCCTGCTGGCGTGTATCGGCCTCTACGGCGTGATGGCCTACCGCGTAGTCCGGCGCACCCGCGAGATTGGCATTCGCATCGCCATCGGCGCCAGACAGCAGAGCGTCGTCTGGATGATGGTGCGCGAGACGCTGCTGCTGGTGACCATCGGTGCGGCGCTCGGCACGCTGGCCTCGCTTGGCGTAAACCAATTTGTCGCCGGCGCAGTTGTTCGGCGTGACACCTCGCGATCCGGTCGCGATCGTCGTCGCGCTGTCGGTGCTGGGGTGCGTCACGCTGATCGCGGGTTACCTGCCAGCCCGTCAGGCGAGTCGCATCGATCCGGTCAAGGCTCTGAGGAGGCCGGAGTGTGACGGCCATCTTCATTTGACAGGGATGCTGTAAAGATTGCGCCGTGTCGCTTTTCGCGTGAAAGCATAAACCGACGACGATGTTCCCGGAAACACATCCTCCTCCGCGATGTCCCAGGCACCAGGCACGGCGAGCACATCGCGATGCGACTGGAATCCGGAGTGCGGCAAGGTCGGCAGCGCCTCTCCCGCTCGCAAGGGCACGACGAACGTCCGGTGATCCATGCCGCCGAGGACGGATTTGAAGAACATGAACTGTTGATCGCGCGTCCAGCTCACCACCGGCCCTCCAGGATCTGTACGGTCCACTGATCGCGCACGCGTTGCAAATGAGTGTCTTCTGGCCTCCGCGCGTTGAATACGCCACGAGCGCTTGTGTACTCTCGTCGCCCCGGTACGCGATCCAGGCGACCAGCGATTGACCATCGGGCGAGACTGCGATCAAATAAATTATCGGGTCCGCGACGACTCTCTCGCTGAGCCTACTACCCGCTCTCGTACGGTAGATGCTACTGGGATTCCCCCTCCTTGCTCAGGAAGAAGACGTCACCGTCAGGGCCGAAGAACGGGCGGGAGGCCTCCGACGATGTCAGTTGTCGTGGCGAAGAGCGGCTGTCGAGTCGTGCCAGCCAGACCGATGATTTCTCCGAAGCGTCTCTGGCGGCGAACACCACTTGCTTTCCATCGGCCGAGATATCGTACCGGGTGATCAGAAAGCCTGGGAGCAGCCTTTCGCGACGGAGTGAGCTGACATCGGCGACCCACAAATCTCCAGCCACGAACGCTCGCGACGAGCCTGATCGCACCAGGTAATACACCTTGCTGCCGTCTGGAGAAACAGCGGGCGTGTAAGCGTAGCCTTCTGACGAAATCTGGCGGTCGCCTGCGGGATCGTGCAACCAGACGTTGCTCTGTTCAAAGCCTACAGAGGTGATGAGGGACCGGCCGGAAGGCGCCATCGCAATTCCCTCTTCCTCCGTCGCACCGAACGTGATCTGTTCCGGATCTCCATCTGGGAAGCCCTGACGCCAGATGTGGAACCCGCTGCCGGAGTTAGCGGAAAAGTACATCCACCGCCCGTCGGGGGACCATGCCGCACTGGTGCATTTGGCGGGACGAGGCCCAACCTGCTTGCCAGGAGAAGAGGTATCAAAGGGCACCAGCCGACAGGGCATCCACCCATGCGGGTCCATCTCGGCCAGCAGAACCGACTTCTGGTCGGGAGACAGATAGGAACGGTGGGCCATGCTCAATTCGCTCGGTGGCGGCCGGTAGACGTCCCGTTCTTCAGCCCTGCTTTCGGTGGCCGTCGCGATCCTCATGTACATACCCGGTCCGATTTCTGAGAACATCACGCGGTGGTCGGCGATCCACGACAGGCCTGAGGCATTCGGCAGCAGCCTTTGAGGCGTTCCCCCTGGAATCGGGACGACCCAGGTATCCCAACTCCCGCGAGCCACCGTGGTGTACGCGATGTGTGCGCCGTCCGGGGAAAAGACGGGGCTCATCTTTGCCACATCGTCGTGGGTGAGTTGAAACGGCAGCCCGTCTGGGAGGAGCCTCACGTACACTTCGGCAGGCCCACGGAAAGTGTCCGCTCCTCGCAAAAACACCAGCATGCGGCCGTCAGTAGACAATGCCGGGGAAGTTGCCGAGTCAGCGTAATCTGTGAGTTGCACATATTGCTCCGGGGCGGTGGAGCTTCTCAGACGCAGCCAGGTCAACCCACCCGCGAAAATCAGAACCCCGACGACGAGCGCCGCAAATGTCAACGAGCGGGCAGTGACGACTTTCGGCGACCTGCCCGGCTCGTGAGACGGCGAGTCGCCCCGGGGTTCGGCATCGAGGGTGCCTAGCGCAACTGCGCTCTCGACATCAATTGCCTGTTGTACCTCCTGTACCTCCCGTACCTCTCGGGCCGCAGCGGCAAAGAAGTACCCTCGCCGTGGAACTGTTTCGATGTAGGGCTGCCCGTTGGGCTGGTCGCCTAGCGCCTTGCGCAGGGTAAAGACATACTGCGTGAGGTTCGCCTCTTCCACGAAACTGTCCGGCCAGAGCGTCTTCATGAGCACGGGCCGCTCGACGACCCGCCCTCGGTTCTGGATGAGGACCACGAGCGTGTCGAACGCCTTCGGCTGCAGCGCCACGACCTCACCGTTCCGCACCAGCCGGTGGGTGAGGAGATCGACGCGAAACTGCCCGAACTCGAAGTAATGCTTCGGTGTCAACCCGATTGAGCCCTCTGAGAAATCATTGAGCCGCCGGCGTGGTTTTTTGAGCGCGCGTTGAGCGACTCTCAGGGACTTCCCGGGTCACTCCCCGTAGTTTCGTCAGCGCGGGGCTGAGCATCCTGGAGTGCGCCGGCGATCTCGAAGCCGGCCTTCAGCCCCGAGAGGGAGAGTGTGCCATGAACAATCGGCGAACCCAAGGTGCCGCAGTAGTTCTGTGGCCGGCAGCAGCCGTCGTGTTGTTGTTGCCGATTCTGACGCCACGCGCGAGGGAGGTCCAAGCTCAAGTATTGACGCCGATGGCGGCCGTCGACGTGCCTTACGCTGATCCTGTTCTCGAGTGGAACGTCAACATGCTTGACGCCATCAGTAGGGCCACGACCAGCGGCCTCCTCCACTCCCGCTGGGCGGCCATCGTCCACGCGGCCGTCTACGACACCGTTGTCTCCTTCACCACGGACGCCGAGCCCTACGCCGGCATCCACGAGTGGCCTTCTTCGGGTGCGTCGATGGAGGCTGCCGCGATCGCGGCAGCGCACTTCGCGCTCGTCGGCCTGCTACCCGAACAGCGACCGTCGCTCGACGACCTCTATGCGAGGTCCCTCTCAACACGAGGCCTCACGACTGCCGACACCGGCGTCGAGATCGGCGAAGGAGTTGCGTCCCGCATCCTCGCGTTGCGTGAAGCGGACGGTTCGGCGTCGGCACAGTTTCCTTACACGCCGCCGGGCGCGGGCAATCCCGGCGTGTGGGCTCCCACGCCCCCCGCCTTCGCGCCGGCGCTGCTACCCGGCTGGGGCAAGGTGACTCCTTGGGTCGTGCGGCGGGGATCGCAGTTCCGTCTCCCGCCGCCGCCGCGAGTCAATGGCAACCGGTACATGCGGGACGTCGAGGAAGTGCGCGATTTTGGCCGCCTCGACAGCATCGTCCGCACGCCGTATCAAACCGATGTTGCGAGGTGGTGGTCTCCCTCCGCCGTGATCCTCTGGAACCCTGTCGCCCGACAGGTTGCCGTAGCCAAGGGTCTGAGCATTTCCGAGAACGCGCGACTGTTCGCGCTTCTGAACATCACCGCTGCCGACGCGGCGATCGCCTGCTGGGACTCCAAGTACGCCTATAACGTCTGGCGCCCGATCAGCGCGATCCGCAATGCGGATGGCGTCAACATTCCACCTGATCCACACTGGGGTCCGTTTCTCGCGACACCGCCATTTCCGGAGTATCCCTCCGCGCATAACGAGATCAGCGGCGCCATGGCCCAGATCCTGATCGCGCTCTTCGGTGACAGTCCGGGCGTGACCATGATCGCGCACAGTCCGGCCCACCCGACCTTCGACCATCTGTGGACGCGTTTCGGTCAGGGCATCGACGAGGTGATCGACGCACGTGTCTGGGAAGGCATCCACTTCCGTAACTCGGACGAGCAGGGTATACGCGCGGGTCGCTGCGTGGGTCAATTCGTCATCCGCCATGCGCTGAGGCGGCACCGTCATCACTACGATGTGAACCGTGAAGAGACCGATGCGGATGGCGATGACCTTCATTGCGATGGTCTCGGCCACGATGGAAGAGACGCACACGACGACGACAAAGGCCGTTAAGGTCGACGTAGCGCAGCGATCTCGACGAGATCGCTGCGCCCCACGGAGCCGCACCAGGGCCCTCTGAATCAGTCACAAGCCGCAGACCGAGAGACCTGCTCCCGGAGCGCGAAGTTCCAGTGACTCTTCGCCCGCTCGACAATCGCGTCGAGATTCCCGGCAAGCAGATAGCGCTGCCGCGTCGAATCCACTATGTGCGCAGCGATCTGAAGCCCGCGCGAACCTCTTCTGAAAAGAGTTGCGGCTGTTCCCAGGCCGCGAAGTGCCCGCCTTTGTCGAGCTTGTTGTAGTGGATGAGTTTGGGATACGCCCGCTCCGCCCAACTCCGCGGGCGCTGGATAGATCTCGTCCGGAAAGACGCTCACGGCAACCGGGATGGAGACGCCTTTGACGCTGAAATACGCCGAAGCTTGTTCTCCCAGTAGAGACGGGCCGCCGGAAATCGCCGTGTTCGTCAACCAGGTGAGCGTGATGTTGTCGAGGATGTCGTCGCGCGTGAGGCCTTCGGCTGCTCCGTCAAAGACGCGTGCGATCAGCGCGTAGCTGCAGCGCGTCGTGGTCGAGGAAATAGGCCGCCAGGCCGACGGGTGAATCCGCAATTCCGTACAGCGTCTGCGGGCGCAGCCCCATCTGGTAGCCGTAGCCGATGCCCTTTGCTGTAGACGAACTGCAGCCGCTCGTACGCGAGTTTCTCGTCGGCCGAGAGACCGGCTGGCGCCGGCGCACCGGAGAACGCCGCCTTGTCGATGTCGGCTGGAACCGCGCCAGGCATGTTGGTGTGAATGCCGAGCAATTCCGGAGGCGCCTGCACGCCCATCTGATTCGGTGATGACCGCACCCCAATCGCCGCCTTGCGCCACAAATTTCGTGTATCCAAGGCGCTTCATCAGCACGACCCAGGCGCGCGCGATGTGGGCGGAGTCCCAGCCGGTCGTGGTCGGCTTGCCGGAAAACCCGTAGCCCGGCATCGACGGAATCACCAGATGGAACGCGTCCGATGCGCTCCCGCCATGCGCCGTGGGATTGGTCAGCGGATCGATGATCTTCATCTGCTCGATGATCGAGCCGGGCCATCCGTGCGTGACGATGAGCGGCAACGCATTTTCATGCTTCGAACGAACGTGAATGAAATGAATGTCCAGCCCATCGATCTCGGTGATGAACTGCGGCAGGGCGTTCAGCTTCGCCTCGCACTTGCGCCAGTCGTAGTCCGTCGCCCAATAGCGCGCGAGTTCCTGCATCGTCGCGAGCTGCACGCCTTGCGATGCATCCGTGACCGTTTCCCGTTCAGGCCACTTCGTCGCGTTGATGCGCCTGCGCAATTCGGTGAGTTCCGCTTCCGGAACATTCACATGAAACGGACGAATCGCGGTTCTTGTCGGTAGTCTGCTCGGTGCGTCGTTCGGGAACAGTGGCTGGTGTCATGGCGATCTCCTCGAACGCATGAAACCAGATCCGCGACTTCCGATCCATTGGACGATGGTGTCGGTGGATCCCCGCTGGAGTTCCCAGCGCCTACTCAGCGATTGGCGAATCCGGAATCCGCCCAAGTGTGGCGCCGTTTGCCCTCGTCCGTATCTGGCAGTCGAAGCTGGCTCGCGCGATGTGCTCCAGCCAGCTGCTCGGCTGGCCGCCAGGCTCGCCCGTTCGCGTTGATCGCGCCGGGGCTATACTGCGGCTTGCATGTCGACGGCGACGGCGGTCCGCTGGTCGTCCGTCAAGCGCGGGCTCAGGATGGGTCCGCAGAACGTGAGGCTCCCCATGCGTACGTTCGCGGCAGCTACCCTCGTCGTCGTCGGCTCGCTTGCCTCCGCGTGCAGCGACACCGCTGCGCTCATCACGACCACGGGTCCCACGACGATCAGCGTCCGGTCCGCTGATTTCAGCGCGAACACAGGCGCGGTCTTCTCGCAGCAGATGGGGAAGACGTCCTGTCCGGCGCTGCCGCCGTTCGTGATTCCTCTGAACCTCGTCGTCCGAGTCAACGGCGGGCTCAACGTCTTCCTGGTCAATGTGAACATGCAGTTCGTGGATCACACGGGCATCGTGATGCCGCAGATCACGCTCCCGGCGCCGCAACTCACGGCGCAGTTTGGTACCGCGCTCGTGCAGGCGCGCTCGGCACGCACCTTCCCGTTCACGATTCCCGTCGGCTGCGGGACACAGCAGAAAGGCACCGTCACGATCCAGGCCAGGACGCGCGACGAGCAGGGCCGCGAAGAGTCCGGCCAGATCTCCGTGAAGGTCGACTAGTTCGCGACTAAAACACGATCTTGATGACGCGGACGACGAGGTCTTCGAACGAGAGCACCGTCAAGCCGAGCGGAAGCAGCGGAGCCGCGGTGGCCGCCGCAAGGCGAGTGATATCGGTCAGGCCGAACGGCACGACCCGCATGTCGCCGACGACGGCATAGCTGTTGCCGAGATCGGCAAGCGACTGGATGTCCGCGCTGCCGAGCAACTCCTCGCCGGCGGCCGCGTCGCGCGCGACCCACTTCTCCTCGAAGCCCTGCACGTAGCGGCTGGCGAGCATGCCGTAGGCGCCGAGGCCGCTCCGCTTCGTGGCCGCGAGCTGCGGAGAGAACATGATCAGCGGTCCGAGCACGATCAGGACGAAGAACACGATCATGCCGGCCGCTTCCATCTTGAAGTCGAGAAGGGTGGCGCCTTGATAGATAATCCTGGTCGCGATCAACCCGGCCAGGAGCGTGCCCTGCGCGAAGAGAATCGGACTGAACGCGTACGCGCTCTTGCCGAGGAAGGCCAGACCTCCGGCTCTGTCCGGATGTGTTGACGTGAGATGAAGCGTCAAGCGAGAGACCCGGAAGAGAAAGCCGTACCAGACGAAGAATCGGAAGTACCAGCGCAGCAGGATGAACTGAAAGACCGGAATGCTGACGTACGCATACCAGTAGCCCGCAGGCGTCAGGTTGCCGCCCGCGCTGGAGAGCGTACCAAACCACCCGGTGTCGGCGAGGCCGACATAGTGGCGCCACACCCATTGACCCACCGTCCAGACCAGAACAAGCAGGCTGACCTCGATCGTGATGGAGTTGCGAAGCCGCAGGGCCCAGTGAATGCCGCCGATGAATCGATCGAGATCCGCCGGACGAATCAATCGGCGATCCAGGAATCGACGCACGATAATCCGGCTGCGCTGATGAACGAGGAGTTCGGCGATGATGAGGAGCGGCAGCGCGACGAGAAATCGCGCTTGCGCCTCCAGGTCCCTCAGGAAGGCCACGACGACGTTCGTCCCGCTGCCGGCCGCGGGAACGAGCGCCAGGACGAGAAGGGGCACCCAGGTCAGGAGCACGATCACGACGACGCGCCGGGAGATCAGTTCGAGCGCGTCGCCGGAGAGGTGCGAGCGGCGGAACAGCTGATAGAGCGGTCCCCCGAGCACGAGCGAAAAGTCCGGGACGTCGGCGAAGTACCCCGAAGCGTTCATCTGCGCCGCGCCCTCCGACGGAGCCGTGAGCGGGTCCAAATTTCCTGGCATGGCTGAGTCCTCCTGGTGCTATTTCTTATGAGTTGTGCTTCCGTAGGTTGATGCTCGCGATGGCCGCCGAACTGGGATCGCATCGCCGACGATACCTTGGTCGAATCCAAGACGCGACCGGAGCAGTCCTTCAGGTCGGGTTGCTCGAGCAGCGACGCCACCGTCAGATCGAGGAGCCACCGGCGTGGTAGCCGAAAGACGGCGCGGGCGGGCCGGCGTGTTCAGGGTCGCTCGATCTGCTTGTGGCAGTACTCGCAGTCCGCGCTGATCGAGGTGCCGTCCTTCGCGTTGTGGCTGCCGTCATGGCAGCGGAAACACCCGGACGACGTCAGGTGGCCGAGATTGTCAGGATACGTTCCGAACGTCACCTTCATCGTAGGAAAGACATTCCGTCGATAGATCGTCTGCAGCGCCGCCACGGCATCGGTGACGGACCCGTCGATTGCGCGGCCGGTCGAGGAATAGAACTTCCGCAGCCCGTCGTCGATAGCGGCCGCGCCCTCGTCGACGCTCGAATGGCTCGCACCCACCAGGCGTACGCCTTCGCGTCTGACGAAGGGAAGCCCACGATTGATGCGGCCTGACGCGATCGCCGCGTCGACCGCCTGCTGCGGCGTCGGCGACATGCGATGCGCCACGACGTTGTGGCAGTCGATGCAGTCCATCGTGCGCGCTTCTCCCTTCGCCAGCGCGTCGGGCGTTGTCCCGGCGACCGAATATTCCCGCACGGCTCCCTTGGCGTCCGTGACCTTGACGAATGGAATGGTCTGCCGATCGGCATCGACGGCGATGTATTCGATCCGCACTTGTGGATCGGCGTGCCAGTGGATCGCCCGGCCGCTCGATGCGGGAAGTCCCGGGCCGCCCACGTGCATCTGCAGGATCGTCAGCGTCTCCGTATTGGCCTCGTCGTCGGCGTATTCACGCTTCGCGCGGATGACGTCGCCGAAACCCTTGCCCGACCAGTGGCAGGCACCACACACCTCGTGCGCCGGCCGCATGTCCGCCACGCCGGGAATCGGCCGCGGGTAGCTACCCGTCACGACGTGATAGAGCTGACGGACGCCGTTCAGTTTGTAGTGGACGAAGGCGTGGCCGCCTTCACCGATGTGGCATTGCGCGCAGGCGACACGCGAGTGAGGCGCGTCCTGCCAGGCCGTGAACTGCGGGTGCATCGGCGCGTGGCACGCCTGACCGCAGAACGACGGCGATTCCATGTAGTGAAGCGAACCGTACCCTGCGAGCAGGAAGATGGCGAGGTTGACGGACGTCAAGCCGATCACGATCACCGCCCGCAGGCGCGTTTCCGGTTTCCGGAAATCGAAGACGAACCAGTCGCGCGTGGCGCCGGGGTGCCGCACCAGCCGCCGGTGCTCGAGCCACATGCCGAGCGGAATCAGCAGGAGGCCGAGCACGACGAGCGCCGGCAGGCCAACGAAGACCACGAGGCCGGCGTACGGGTTGTTGAAGAGCCCGGCCAGCTCCGCGACGAGCAGCGCAAGGAAGACCACGGCGCTCGCCGTGGTCAGGAGGATGCCTGCCAGCGCGACCGGATGACGAGTGAGGGGGCCGCGGCTTGGCACGCGCTCGGCCCTACTTCAGGCTCTGCAGGTAAGCGACGAGCGCGTCGAGGTCGGCGGCCGGAAGGCTCGCCCACTTCTTCGGCATGGGCGGTTTCTTGGTCGACTTCGTCTGTGCCGTCATCTCGTCCGGGGCGGTGATCCACTTCTTGATGTCGTCGGCCGAGAGCTTCGCGCCGATGCCGTCGAGCGGGTTCTGCTTGTTCCCCTTGCCGGCGATGGCGTGGCACGTCTGACACTTCTGCGCGGCGTAGACCTCCTGCCCCTTCTTGACCTGCGCGGCATCCTGCGCGCGCGCCGTCCGCGGGGTGCTCAGGACGAACGCCGTGGTCAGTGCAGCCGCGACCAGACTACCGGTAATCGCCACTCTTTTCATGTGTGCCTCCGTTGCGGAGCGCGCCGTGGAACCCGCAGCGTCGCAGGTGCCGCCGTCGCCGCGCTCTACCAGTAATACAGTATCCCGAAGACCGCCGTGTGAGCGGTGTACGGGCGATACGTGTAGCCGAGAACCAGCGAGCTCGGCTGCACGATACTGTTGATCACGCTGGGGTCGAACGCGAAGTCGAAAATCCGATAGGGCTCATAGACGTAGGACAAGGTCGCCGCCAGCCGCCCGGTCACCCGATGCCTGACGTCGACCCGGAAGTCCTGGAGCTTGTTGAAGGTCTCCGGCAGCTGAGATGGCGGCGGCAGCGCCGGTCCGACGCTATAGAAGTAGTCGCCGTAGGCGTATGCGTAGTCATACGACACCCGCATCTCGGTCTTGGTGCCGATGCGCGGCGGGTTCACGTACACCGAGAAATAGTGGACGCGCTCCCTGGAGTCGGTCGTCCAGTCCCTGGTCGGATCGACGAATTGATCGCCAGGGCTCGCCGACCGCGAAAGTTGCAGCCCGGCGTATCGCTCGTAGTTGTAGGTGCCGCCGACACTGACGCCGGCCGCGACGTCATAGTCGGCGCTCGCCGAGAACGTGCGGAACGTCGCCTCCTGCAGGCCGAACGTGCTGTCCGGGTAATTGTCCTTGCCGAGCCCGAGACTGAAGCTGAGCGTGAGCGCCTCGCTCGGCGTCACGTCGACTTCGCCGGTCAGCTGGTTCCGCGTGCGGTTGGCGAGGTCGTAGTGCCGCATGCCCGGCTGTTCGCCGATCTCCACGAGCAACGCCTCGTCCAGACCCGAGCCGGTGCGGCTTCCATACTGGTAATGGGCGCGGAACGTGACCATCTGCAGGCCGACCGCGTCGGCCTTCAGGTGGATCGCGTTCTCGTTGGTCGAGCCGAAGATGCGCGCGTCGTAGCCGTTGTGGTTGTTCGTGTATCCAAACGTCAGCGCCACCGGACGGAGACCTGTCCATGTCGCATCCGTGTCGAGGGTATTCCGGGTGTGCGCATACAACTCCGGACCGTTGGTCAAGCTGACGTTGGGCGACGTGTCGTAGGAGACATAGTTCGTGATCGTCGTCGCCGGCATGTTGTTGTTGTAGAGGTAGCTGCGGAACCGTCCGCTGAACCGCCAGTCGTCGGCCGGTCGCGACACGAGGTCGACATTCGTCGCAACGGTATGGGCCGAGGCCTCCGCCGTCTGACGCGGCAGCGGGAACTGCGGCAGCGCGCTGTTGATCGTGAACGGCAGCAAATCTTCGTTGTTGTTCGCCCAACCGAACGCCAGCGCCCCCGTGAGCTGTGTCCGGTGCGCGAGCTTGACATAGCCCGCCGTGCTTAGTGTCTGGAAGGAATTGGAGGGCCATAGCGCCGTTCGTCCGTGACCGGGCGCCGACGTCGAGTCCGTCAGCGCCAGCGGATTGTCCCAGGTCAGCGTGTCGTCCAGGTTGTGGAACCACGACCCGTTATAGGCGGCGCGAATCATGGCGCGGCTGTTCGTCCACTGCGCGCCGACGTCCATGTCGTTGGTGCGGGATCGGTACGGCAGCGCGACTTCGTTGTCGTTCGAGAACCCGAAGCTCGAGCCCCACGGCAGCTCGCCGGAGTGCTTCGTCGTCGTGAACCCGCCGGTGATGTCGAATTGCGTCGTCGGCGTGGCGCTCACACGAACGGTTCCGATGTCGCGGCGCTCGCGCAAATCGAACTGCGGCGAAATCCCCAGATAGGCGTTGAGGTTCTTCTGCTGCTGCGCTTCATCGGGCAGCACCAGCACCCCTTCGCCCACGGACGTGAACGCCGTGCGGGTATCGATGCTGTAAAACTGCGGGATCTCATCCCAGAGGCCGCTGATCTTCAGTCGGCCGATCCGCTCGTAGTTGCCGAAAAAGCGCTGGTCGCGCCAGCCGACGTTGTCGGCGCCCGCCTTGAGGCTCCAGTCGGAGGTCTCGCGTGAGAACCGCCCGTCGGTGAACAGCAGACCATTGCGCTGGTCCTCGTACCGCTGCCAGCGCGCCGCGTCGCCCGCGATGCTGCTCACACGCCCTGCAAGCTGGAACATGTTCCAGCTGGGCGCAAACAGGCTCCTCGATTCCTCCTCGAGCGGACCTGTCGGCGCGGCCGGTTCCGGAGTCTGAGCTTCCGGCGCCGCCGGCTGCGGATTCTGAGGGGCTGGCGTGGCCGGCTGCGGATTCTGAGGTGCTGGCGCGGCCGGCGCTTGCGACACAACCGGGTCCGATCCGCTTCCTGACGTGGATGCGGTGGGGGCGCTCACCGGAACCTGCCCGTAGGCAGGAATCGAGGCCGCCAGAATCAGCGGACCGCAAACACGTGCGAGAAACAGTGGTCGCATACGTCCTGCCCCGCTCGACTACCGCATGAAGAACTGGCCCGACGGGATGGTTCGACCCGTGGATGTTCTGGTGGCAATTGACGCACGACCGTCCGAACATCCGATTGCTCTTGTTCGTCGTGATCGCCGCATTGTCGTACACGGACGAGGGATGTTTGGTCGCGATGTGACAGCGCTGACACAGCATCGGCATTCGTACGTTCAGCATGCGATCGTTCGACGAGCCGTGCGGATCGTGGCACGTCGTGCAGTTCTCGCGGACCGGCGGCATGCTCCCACAGCATCGGTCCGCGCATTTCGGCGTGACAGCTCGTGCATAGCTCGTTGACCGAGCTCCCGACTTTCAGGTTCTTGACGTTGCTGATCGAGCCGTGCGGATTGTGGCACGACGAGCACGACAGCTTGCCCTCGCGCACGGGCATGTGGGCAACCGCGCGCTCGGTCTTCACGACCTGCTGGCGGTGACACGTCGCGCAGAGCTGCGTTTCCGTCGGCTTGACGAGCTGGTGCTCGAACGACACCGGCTTGTGCACGCTGTGACACGTCGTGCAGGCGAGGTTTCGCGCCTCGTGCGTGCTGCCTTCCCACGCTGCGTGGTTCCCGCGGTTGTGACAGGTGAGGCAGGTCTCGTTGATCTCGGCCGGCTTGAGCGCGCTGAACTTCTTGATATGCCCCTTTGCGTCGTCGTCGATGTGCGCCTGGCCCGGGCCATGACAGCTCTCGCAGCCGAGCGTTGCTGCGGGAGATCGGGGATCCTTCGTCTGGCCATGGCGCGAATGCGCGATGCTCTTTTCCTGATCGCCGTGGCACAGCACGCACGCATCGCTGCCGGCGTAGCCGGCCGGCGGGTGCGCTGGCGTTGAGGGCGGTTGAGCGGTCGGCGGTTGAGCGGCCGGCGGTTGCGCCGCCGGCTGCTGCGTCGCGGGCTTTGTGGTGGTCTGTACCGAAACCGCCTGAGTCGCATCGACGATGCGGCTGGCGGTGACGGCGACCAACACGCAGACCGAAAGGAAGATGGTGATGCGGCTCACGAAATCGCTTGGAGCATAGCAGAACTGATGCCGACCGACGGCACGGGATTTACTCGTGTTTTACGCGTTTTCAGCAGGAGACACGGCGCTGATCGACGGGGCGCCTCCGGAATACCGTGGGCTGTCACGGTGCCCCTTCCCCGACATACGCAGCTTGGTCAGATCTCGTACAGCGAAGCGGCCAGGCCGCTTGAGCCCGCGATCGCGCGCGACGAGGTCGAGATGACAGGCGATCCGGTGGAGCTCCTCCAACAGACGATCGGTCATGCGAACACCGTCTCGCCGAGCGAGAAAAGCTCAACGATATGGCGACTTCATTGCATACTGCCCTGAAAGGCACGCACCCCAAGGCGGACTCCTGTGTCCGAAAACGTACCGAGGCACCGATGAGAAGCAGACTTCGTGAAACCACCGCTCTCTCCTTACTGATGGCGGCGTGCCTCCTGGCGGCGTCAGGTCATGCCCAGGATCAGCAGAAGCCGACCGTGAAGATTCCCGACGCCGGCGTCCCCCAAATCATGACGCTCGAGGCGAAGTTCGTTCGGGCGGCGTACAACAACGAGGGTTACGTCATCCTCGGGTACCAGGTGACCGACCGATCACCCGGGGAGGATTGGGTCATGCTCGATGTCGGCATGACCGTGAGGGACAACGTGCCGGCCTACACGCTGAAGCGCGAGGCAGTGTCGCTCGACATACCTAGCGGCACGACGATTCCGCTGGCGTCGGTTCCCGATTACCGGCAGGACGAGACCAAGCTGCAGGCGCTGCAGAACCGGGCCAAGGTCCAGACCGACTCGATCAACTACTTTCCGCCCAGTGCCCACCAGGCCTGCCGGATCGGATTCTTTTCGGACCTCAGCTCTCGAGCCATGCCGTTCGATAACGTCGAACTCAGCTCTCAGCGCGCCTGTATTGGCCGTCTGTACTTCAAAATCCCCGGCGGGATCGCCTACGGTCAATATTTTCTCAACGTGAAATTCGAAAAGAGCGTGATACGAGTACCGTTCAGGGTCTTCACGAAGGACGAGGAGAAACTGCTCTCGAAGCATTACACGAGCATCAAGAAGCAGGTGGACCAGGCGTTCAAGCCGAAGAAGAAATGAAAGTCTTTTGTCAGTAAGGCCACGTCCAGTTCGCGATCTCGGCCCGATCGGTCCCCTGCTCGTGTGCGTACGCCATGTTCTCGATGATGGCGTTCTTCATCTCCTCCTTCAGATGCGCTCCCTTGGTGCGCAGCTTCGGCACGCGATCGATGGCGTCGATCACGAGATGAAAGCGTGAGGTCTCATTGAGCATTGCCAGCTCGAGCGGCGTGTTGATGTTGCCTTTTTCCTTGTAGCCGCGCACGTGCAGCTGCTCGTGTCCCTTGAAGCGGTACGCGAGCCGGTGGATGAGCCAGGGGTAGCCGTGAAAGTTGAAGATGATGGGTTTGTCCGTGGTGAACAGGCTGTCGAATTCACGGACCGTCATCCCGTGCGGATGCTCGGACGACGGCTGCAGCTTGAACAAGTCGATCACGTTGACGAACCGCAGCTTCAGGTCCGGAATCCTGTCGCGCAGAATCGCGGCAGCGGCCAGTGCTTCCATCGTGGCGACGTCGCCGCACGAGGCCAGGACCACGTCCGGCTCCTCGCCCGCATCCGTACTGGCTCGCGGCCAGATGCCGACGCCCTTGGCGCAATGAACAATCGCCTCGTCCATGGTCGTGAACTGAAGGTGCTTCTGCTTGTCGGCGACGATGACGTTGATGCAGTCGGTGTTGCGGAGGCAATGATCCGCGACCGACAGCAGCGTGTTCGCGTCCGGCGGCAGGTAGATGCGCACGACCGATGGGCCCTTGTTCGCGACGAGATCGATGAAGCCCGGATCCTGGTGTGAGAATCCGTTGTGGTCCTGGCGCCAGACCGTGGACGAGAGGAGGATGTTCTGGGATGCCACCGGCGCGCGCCAGGGCACGTGGTTCTTGGAGATGTCGAGCCATTTGGCGTGCTGGTTGAACATCGAGCCGAACACGTGGGCGAACGCCTCATACGTGTGAAAGAACCCGTGACGTCCGGTGAGGAGATACCCCTCCAGCCACCCGACCAGCGTGTGCTCGGACAGCATTTCCATCACGCGGCCGTCGCGCGCGAGCTCGCCGCCGTCATCGTCTTCCGGCAGCATGTCCGCCATCCAGGTCTTCTTGGTTGCACCGTAGACGGCCTGCAATCGGTTGGACGCCGTTTCATCCGGCCCGAAGACACGGAAGCTCGTCGGATTGTTCGCGAGCACGTCGCGCAGGTACTCTCCGAGCGGCTTCGTGTTCTCGTACGCCGAGGTGCCGCGGGACGAGACTTCCACGGCGTACTGCCGGAAGTCCGGCAGCTTCAGATCCTTTCGGAGCAGACCGCCGTTGGCATGCGGGTTGGCGCTCATCCGGCGAGTCCCGCGGGGCGCAAGCGCCCGGAGCTGGGGCAGAAACGTGCCCTCCCTGCTGAACAACTCCTCTGCCTTGTAGCTCTTCATCCAGTGCTCGAGGAGCTTCAGGTTCGCGGGATTGTCACGCACGTCTGAGAACGGCACTTGATGCGAACGCCAGGAGCCTTCGACCTTGTGCCCCTTGATCTCCTTCGGGCCGGTCCACCCCTTCGGTGACCGCAGCACAATCACAGGCCAGCGAGGCCGGACGGGATTCTTCGTCGCTCTTGCTGTCTTCTGAATGGCGCGAATCTCGCCGACCGCCTGATCCAGCGTGGCGGCCATCTTCTGGTGCATCACGGCCGGATCGGTGCCTTCCACGAAATACGGCGTGTACCCGTAGCCGACGAACAACGATTCGAGCTCCTCGTGACTGATCCGCGCGAGGACGGTCGGGTTGGCGATCTTGTATCCGTTGAGATTCAGAATCGGCAGGACGGCGCCATCGCGGATGGGATTGATGAATTTGTTGGAATGCCACGCTGTCGCGAGCGGCCCGGTCTCGGCTTCGCCGTCTCCAACCACGCACGCCACGATCACATCGGGATTGTCGAGCGCCATGCCGTAGGCGTGCGAGAGGCTGTAGCCAAGCTCCCCGCCTTCGTGAATGGAGCCCGGTGTTTCCGGCGTGACGTGGCTGCCGATGTGACCGGGGAAGGAGAACTGTTTGAAGAACTTCTGCAATCCTTCCGCGTCCTGGCTCTTGTCCGGATAGATCTCCGAGTAGGTGCCTTCGAGATACGCGGGGCCCAGAACGCCGGGAGCGCCGTGGCCCGGGCCGGCCACGAAGATCACGTCGAGGTCGTCGCGGACGATCAACCGGTTCAAGTGCACCCAGACGAATGACAACGCCGGGCTGGCGCCCCAGTGCCCGAGCAGCCGGTGCTTCACGTGTTCCGTCTTCAACGGTTCGGTGAGCAGCGGATTGTCCTTCAGGTAGATCATTCCGACCGAAAGGTAGTTGCAGGCGCGCCAATAAGCGTGCATCAGGTTCAGCTCGGTATCCGTCAACGGATTCAGGGCCGGCGCCCGGTGCGCGACTTGAGTGTCCATGGATCCTCTCAATCTTCTCTTGCTCTACGTTGGGTCCGCCTCCGCGCCAGCAGACCCTGCGCGCTACGGCGAGATCCAACGCCTGTCAGTTTCACATCGGCGTCCGAAGCGCCAGGGCGAGTAGAACGATCGATCGCGGTTGCACGACGTAAGTTGATGTCCTGAACATCGCCGCCTCTTCCCATCGGTTGATGTCGTCGGGTGACGCGAGCGCGGTATCGATGCAGCGGCGCCAGAGTTGATCGCCGCCCGAGGGCAGAGGTGGCAACTCGAACGTCAATGGCTCCCAATACGCGTTGAACATGCCGTGCAGCAGGAAACGCCGTCCCAGCGTCTGGAGCGTGAACGCCAGCGACCGCGAGTGGTAGCTCCAGTCGGGCTCGTTCAGCGCGACGCCGTGCCACGCAATCCCTGCCCGGTGCAGAAGTTCGTTGAGCGTTTGCGTGCTGCCTTCGACCACGACATCGCGCTGCTGCCGGAAAGCCGTCAGCAGCGTGACGAATCGATGGATGTCCGGGTGACGCTCGAGCAGGCCCCAGTCGAGCCAGCTGATGTCGTTGTCCTGACAATACGCGTTGTTGTTGCCGCGCTGCGTGCGCCGCACTTCGTCGCCCATGAGGAGCATCGGCGTGCCAACCGCCAGCAGGTTCAGTGCCAGGAGGTTCTTGACCTGACGGTTTCGCACCGTCTCCACGGCCGGGTCGTCAGTCGGTCCCTCGACGCCGCAGTTCCAGCTCAAGTTGTCGTTCGAGCCGTCGCGATTGTCCTCGCCGTTGGCGTCGTTGTGCTTCTGGTTGTACGACACCAGGTCATTCAGCGTGAAGCCGTCATGGCAGGTCACGAAGTTGATGCTCTGCTCCGCCTCCCGCTCTTCGTGACCGAAAAGGTCCGGGCTTCCCAGGAATCGCGCCGCGATGCCGGGTACCGACCCGGCGTCCCCTCTCACGAAGCGGCGGATGTCGTCGCGGAATTTCCCGTTCCACTCCTGCCAGGTGTCGCCGACGAAGTGTCCGACCTGATAGAGGCCGGCAGCATCCCACGCCTCCGCGATCAACTTGGTGCCCGCCAGCTGCGGATCGGATTCGATGTCCCACAAAACCGGGGGATTCGGCAGCGGACGGCCGTCATGGTCGCGCGTCAGGATCGATGCGAGGTCGAACCGGAACCCGTCAACGTGCATCTGGGTGACCCAGTAGCGAAGGCTGTCCTGGATCAACCGGCGCACGATGGGATGGTTGGCGTTGAGCGTATTTCCGCAGCCGGTGTAAT
The DNA here is from genome assembly GCA_963771415.1 of uncultured Acidobacteriota bacterium. GTDB lineage: Bacteria > Acidobacteriota > Vicinamibacteria > Vicinamibacterales > 2-12-FULL-66-21 > CAWAZT01. The sequence goes on from CAVYTI010000006.1 coordinate 161,410, forward strand.
CGGCGTATCGTGACTTGTCGTTCTCGAGGATGTAGTAGAAATCGTTCGCCAGCCCGCGATAGCAGAGGGTCGGGCCGTCCGCGCCGCCCTCCGAGGTGTGATTGAACACGACATCGAGGATGACCTCGATTCCTGCCCGATGCAGGGCCTTGATCATGTCCCGGCATTCATCGAGCGCGCCGAGTGGTTCCGTCCGCGAGCTGTACGCGTGATGAGGCGCGAAGAATGACACGGGCTGATAGCCCCAATAGTTGACCCGGCCGGGCGGCGCGTCCTCGACGTCGAATTGGAAGATCGGCAGAAGCTCCACGGCGGTGACTCCCAGAGCCTTGAGATAGGGAATCTTCTCGATCAGTCCGGCATAGGTTCCACGGGCTTCCGCCGCGACGCCCGACGAGGGATGCTGCGTGAAGCCGCGAACATGGAGCTCGTAGATCAGGGTCTCGGCGAATGGACGCCTCAGAGGCGCATCGCCTTCCCAGTCATAGCGGCCAGGGTCGGCCACCACGCTCTTCATCGCGACCGCCGTATTCGAGCCTGCCCGGCGCGCTGCCGTGCGGTCGTATGCATCCGGGACCGCGACCACAAGGCCATACGGATCCAGGAGCAGCTTCTGGTGATCGAAACGCAGGCCTCGCTCCGGCGCGAATGGTCCGTGAGCGCGATACGCATAGACCTGGCCCGGCCCGAGGTCCGCCACGAACGCGTGCCAGTAGTGGTAGGTGCGGTGGGCGCTCGGTTCGAGCGGAATGGTGCGTGACGGCTGAGGGGAAGTGCGATCGTCGAACAACAGCAGCTCGACGCGCGTGGCGTGTTTTGAAAACACACTGAAGTTGACGCCACCTGGCAGTATGGTGGCACCGAGAGGCGCGGGTGCGCCTGGAGCGACGCCGCCCGTGCGGACCGTTGAGACAGGCTCGCCGATCATGCGCCGTTCGCGTTGCGCACCGGCACGTTCCAGATGTCGCGGCAGTAATCCCGGATCGACCGATCCGACGAAAACCGTCCGGTCCTGGCCGTGTTGAGGATCGACATGCGCGTCCAGTTGGTCTGATCGCGATAGGCGTCGCTGACGCGCTGCTGGCACTCGACATACGACTGATAGTCGGCGAACAGCAGGTAATCGTCGTGCATCAGCAGCGATTCGATCAGGGGACGGAACACTTCGCGATCGCCGTTGGTGAAAACGCCGCGGTCGAGCAGATCGATGACCTCCCGAAGCTCCGGGTTCGATTCGTAGTGGCGGCTGGGCCGGTAGCCGTCCGCCTTGACGCGCTCGACCTCGGCGGCGGTCAATCCGAACAGGAAGAAGTTCTCGGCACCGACCGCCTCGCGGATCTCGACGTTGGCGCCGTCGAGCGTGCCGATCGTGAGGGCGCCGTTGAGTGCGAATTTCATGTTGCCGGTGCCCGATGCCTCTTTCCCGGCCGTCGAGATCTGCTCGGAGAGATCTGCCGCCGGGTAGACGCGCTGCCCGCCCTTGACGTTGAAGTCAGGCAGAAAGACCACCTTGAGCACTTCCGAGATCTTCGGGTCCTGGTTGATCACCGTGGCGACCGAATTAATGAGCTTGATGATCAGCTTGGCCATCCGGTATCCCGGTGCGGCTTTTCCGCCGAAGATCACGGTCCGTGGCGTCACGCCTGCGCCCCCGGTCTGCTTCAGCCGGTGGTACAACGTGATCAGATACAGCACGTTCAAGTGCTGACGCTTGTACTCGTGCAGGCGCTTGACCTGGATGTCGAAGAGCGAGGCAGGGTCGACCGTGATACCCGTGCGATCTTTGATGAATCCGGCCAGCGCGACCTTGTTGTCGGCTTTGACCGAGCGCCATTCCTCCTGGAAACCGCGGTCGCTGGCCAGCGGTGCGAGACGTTCGAGCTCGTTTTCGAGGCTGGACACCCACCGATCGCCGATGCGGCGGCTGATGAGCGTCGTGAGTTTTGGATTGCTGAGCACGATCCAGCGCCGCGGCGTGACGCCGTTGGTGACATTGAAGAACTTCTCCGGCATCACGCGGTAGAAGTCGCGAAGCACGGTCTGCTTGAGCAGTTGGCTGTGAAGCGCAGCGACGCCGTTGATCGCGTGGCTGCCGACGCTGGCCAGGTGCGCCATGCGGACGTACTTGTCACCGGTTTCGTCGATCAATGACAGCCGCCGCAGCAGGCCGTCGTCTTCCGGATGTTTCCGGCGCAGATCATCGAGAAAACGCCGGTTGATCTCGTAGATGATTTCGAGGTGCCGCGGCAGAGACTTGCCGAACAGCGGGACCGGCCACTTCTCGAGCGCTTCGGCCAGCAATGTGTGGTTCGTGTACGCGCAGGCCTGCTGCGTGATCGCCCAGGCCTGATCCCAATCCATCTGGTGCTCGTCGATCAGCAGGCGCATCAGTTCGGCGACCGCTATGGACGGGTGCGTGTCATTCAACTGCACGGCCCAATGGGAGCCAAAATCCGCCAGCGGCTTTTGCCGCATCAGGTGGAGACGGATCATGTCCTGAAGCGAGCAGGAGACGAAAAAGTGCTGTTGCGCCAGCCGCAGTTTCTTGCCCGCGACCGGCTCGTCGTTCGGGTACAGCACCTTCGAGATCGTCTCCGACTCGACTTTCTGATCGACCGCGCGGTAGTAATCCCCGACGTTGAACGCCTCGAAGTCGAACGACTCGGCCGCCTCTGCTTTCCAGAGGCGTAGCATGTTGGTCGCGGCACCACGGTAACCCGGCACCGGCGTGTCGTAGGCGATCCCCCGCACGACCCGATCCGGAATCCACCGCACCCGATACTGGCCCCGCTCGTCGTCGTAGTGCTCCGTCCGGCCGCCAAGCTTCACGTCGAACGTGACTTCCGACCGCACGATCTCCCAGGGGTTGCCGAATCGGAGCCACTTGTCCGTGATTTCCACCTGCCAGCCATCACGGATGACCTGATCGAAGATGCCGAACTCGTAGCGAAGACCGTAACCAATCGCCGGCACATTGAGCGTCGCCAACGAATCCATGTAACACGCGGCCAGACGGCCCAGGCCGCCGTTGCCCAGCCCAGGCTCCTCTTCCTGCTCGAGAAGGACTGCGAGATCCTGTTCGAACCGGGCGAGCGCCTGTTCGGTGTCGTCCCAGAGGCCCAGATTGATCAGCCCGTTGCCGAGATGCGGACCGACGAGGAATTCGGCCGATAGATACGCGACGACCTTGACGCCGCTCCGCCCGTCGGTTATCGCCTCCAGCGTTCGGATGTAGCGGTCGATCATGCGATCGCGAACGGTGTAGGCGAGGGCCATGTACCAGTCGTTGCGGGTCGCATAGTGCGGTAGCTTGCCCTGAAGACATCGCAGGTTGTCGATGAGCGCACGGGCGATGACGTCCGCGCCCGATCCGGTGCGGATGCTCCCCTCGTCAACCGGACCCGTTGATACGCTGCTCCGTTGGGTGGCTGGGACCTCGCGCATAGGCCTCCTGACATGGCCGGGCTTTCGCTTACAGCAGTAGTCGTTCCAGGGGCATCGCGGGCGATGGTCCTGGTTCGGCCGCAATTCGTTGACTTTTGAGCAGGACACACGCAAACAGCGCTGGCGGGTTTGTCCGCAACCCACGGAATACCGTAGGTGCGCCCCGTCTACCGGACGAGACGACATGACGATGGAACGCTCCGACGCCTTCGTGTTCTTTGGCGCGACCGGCGATCTCGCCTACAAGAAGATCTTTCCCGCCCTTCAGGCCATGGCCAGGCGCGACCGGCTGGGGTTGCCCGTGGTTGGCGTCGCGAAGTCCGGCTGGACCCGCGATCAGTTGATCGAAAGGGCTCGGGCCTCAGTGTCCGAACACGGCGGTTTGGATGAGGAGGCCTTCGCGAAGCTTGTTCCCTGTCTCCGGTACGTGGACGGGGACTACACCGACCCCGGCACCTTCGCCCGGCTGCGTGGAGAGCTCGGGCAGAGTGTCCGCCCGGCCCACTATCTGGCGATTCCTCCGAGCATGTTTTCGCTCGTGATTAAACAGTTGGCCGACGCCAGCTGTACGACGAACGCGCGCGCGATCATCGAGAAGCCGTTCGGGCGCGATCTCGCGTCGGCGCGGGAACTGAACCGCGTACTCCGCGACGTGTTCCCCGAAGAGGCCATCTTCCGGATCGACCACTACCTGGGCAAGGAAGCGGTTCAGAACATTCTCTTTTTTCGATTCGCCAATGCGTTTCTCGAGCCGATCTGGAACCGCCACTACGTTGAAAATGTGCAGATCACGATGGCCGAAAACTTCGGCGTGAAGGGCCGCGGCCGCTTCTACGACGAGACCGGCGTCGTCCGCGACGTTATCCAGAATCACCTGTTCCAGATCGTCAGCTACCTGGCCATGGAAGCGCCGTCGTCCACCTACGCCGAGGCGATTCGCGACGAGCAGGCCAAGGTGCTGCGAACGATCCGACCGCTGAAGGAGCAGGACCTCATCCGGGGTCAGTTCCGCGGCTACCGCGATGAGCCGGGGGTTGCCAAGGATTCTCGAGTGGGCACGTATGCAGCGCTTCGATTGAGCGTCGACTCATGGCGTTGGGCCGATGTGCCCTTCTACGTGCGCGCGGGAAAGAGCCTCAAGATGACGGTCACCGAGGTCTTCGTCGAATTGAAGACTCCGCCGGTCGTGGTCTTCAAGGACACTGTGCCAAAGGTCGGCAACTACGTCCGCTTTCGTCTCGGGCCGAAGGTCGCTATCGCTCTTGGCGCGCGCGCCAAGCAGCCCGGCGAAGGCATGTCAGGACGGGATGTTGAACTCTCGGTGGTCGAGCACCAGACCGGAAGGGCGCTTGGCGATTACGAACGTTTGCTGGGCGACGCAATTGCCGGAGACGCGACGTTGTTTGCAAGACAGGATGTCGTCGAAGCGGCATGGGCCATCGTGGATCCGCTGATCCCGAACCCCGGTGCCCTGTTCGAATACGAGCCCGGGTCGTGGGGACCTCCGGAAGCTGATCGGCTGGTGGCCGATGTCGGCGGGTGGAACACCCCGCAGTGAGCGCTGAGGCCTCCAGTTCCAGTCCGTTCGTTCATGTGCAGGGTCGGAACAAACCGTATGGCACAACCAAATGATTCGGTGTCTTCCGAGTACGTCAGCCTGGCCGACGAGCAGAAGGTTCTCGAACTCGTGTCAGCCTCGGTGTTCAACCTGTGGGAGACGGTCAACAGCCTGACACGGCTGCGTCCGACGCGCCGATCGCGCTACCGCGTCACGATCTTCGGGTCGGCGCGGGTGTCGCGCGATCACTGGGTCTACACGGCCGTTCGTGACCTGGCGGCCGAGCTCACGCGGCTCGATTGCGACATTGTCACCGGTGGCGGCCCCGGGCTGATGCAGGCGGCCAACGAGGGCGTCCACGTCGTGCATCCCGAGGCGACGTCCGGATCGCTCGGCATCCGCGTCGACCTCCCGTTCGAGCAGGACGTCAACGCGTTCGTGACGGAAGCGTTTGAGCACGGCACTTTTTTCACCCGCCTGCACCATTTCGTGCTCGTGTCCGACGCCTTCGTCGTCGTGCCGGGCGGCATCGGCACCGTGCTCGAGACGATGATGATCTGGCAGCTGCTGCAGGTCCGGAAGCTGCACGGCACGCCGCTCATTCTAGCCGGCACGATGTACGCGGAACTCGTCGACTGGTGCCGGCGGCACATGCTCAGGCCCGACGTTCCGCTCGCCAGCCCCGAGGACATGGGCATCCCGGTCTGCGTCTTCGATGGTCCGGCCATCGTGCAGCAGATCCGCAAGCACTACGGCGAGTGGCAGAAGCAGCAGGAGCCCGACTCTCGTGGCCGATGATGCGGCGGGGCCGGACCTCCGCGGTCTGACCGCAAGCCGGACCAAGATCGTGGCGACCGTCGGCCCGGCGTCATCCGCGCCGGACGTGCTGCGGCGGCTGATCGAAGCCGGGGTCAGCGTCTTTCGCCTCAATTTCTCCCACGGCACGCACGAGGGGCACGGCGCCGTCGTGTCGCAGATCAGAGCCGCCAGCCGCGAGCTGGGACGCGAGATCGGCATCCTGCAGGACCTGTGCGGGCCGAAAATGCGGCTCGGGTCGCTTCCCGGCGACGTCATCGACTGCGCCCTGGGTGAGGAGTACACGCTCGTCTCGCAACCCACCCCTGCCGCCCGTGAGCTCACGTGTTCGTACTCGCGATTGCCGGACGACCTCAAAGTTGGCGAAACAGTGCTGTTCGCCGACGGCACCGTCGCCATGATCGTCACCGAGTGCACGCGCGGCCGCGCCCGGCTGAAGGTGACGCTGGCGGGCCGGCTGCGTTCGCGCCAGGGGATGAACCTGCCCGGCTCTGACCTCGCCGTCGACTCCCTCACGGACAAGGACCTGCAGGATCTGGACTGGACCGCGCGCCACAGCGACGACATCGACTTCGTCGGCCTGTCGTTCGTCCGCACGGCGCAGGACGTCGTCCGCCTGCGCCGCGAGCTCCAGGAGCGAAAGTGCCGCGCCCGGATCGTCGCGAAGATCGAGAAGCCGCAGGCGGTTCAGCACCTCGAGGCGATCATCGCGGTTGCCGACGCGGTGATGGTCGCCCGCGGCGACCTGGGTGTCGAGATGGACGTGCAGCGCGTGCCGGCCATTCAGAAGCGGATCATCGCGCTGTGCAACGCGGCCCACCGTCCGGTGATCACCGCCACGCAGATGCTCAACAGCATGGAGCATTCCAGCCGGCCGACCAGAGCGGAAGCGAGCGACGTGTTCAACGCCGTGCTCGACGGCACCGACGCGGTGATGCTGTCGGGCGAAAGCGCGGTGGGTGAGTACCCCGTGGAAGCCGTCCAGACCATGCGCAGCATCTGCGCCGAGGCCGAGAGCTTCCTGAAGACCGATCGCCCCGCGCCTGCAGGCTCTCCGTCTCTAGCCGCGCTCATCGACTCGATGACCGAGGCCGGCGTCGACGCTGCCACGCTGGCGGCGCGGCACCTCGATGCGGCGTTAATTGTCGTCGCCGACGACTCGGGTCGCTCGGCGCTCGCCCTCAGCAATCGCCGGCCCGGCGCGGCGGTCCTGGCGCTGACGCGCACCGAGGAAGTCGCACGCCTGTTGACACTCTGCTGGGGCGTGGCGCCGCTGCGGCTGGCCGAGGCGGCCTCGGCCGACGGCGTTCTGGCCTTTGGCGTGGGCCTGGCGAAGGCGAACGGGTTGCTGCGGAGCGGCCAGCATGCTGTCCTGCTTCGTGGCCGGACGGCCGAACAGGCACACGCCGTGACAGTGATGGCGGCGCAGATCTCGTGAGTCGGGGGATGTCATACGAGTTCTCGAGGCCGCCCTGCATACTCCAGAGAAAGAACCGGTCGAGGAGGCCAAGATCCGCGCCGCGCCGTCTCGGGTGGGTGCGACGGACTATGCGGCTTCGCTAAGGGCTCGTGATCGGCGGGGCGGGCTGCCGGGCGTCGTAACGCACGAACCGCGGCAGCCACAGCCCGCACGCGAGCACGCCGATCACGCACAGCACTCCGCCCGAAATCACGGACGCGCGCACACCGAACATCGCCGCCACGACTCCCGCTTCGAGATGCCCAAGGAGCGGACCGCTCATGTAGCTCACCATCTCGATACTCGCGAGCCGTCCGCGCAGCGCGTCCGGGATGGTCTGGTTCCAGAGGGTCGATCGGAAGATCCCGCTGACCGCGTCAGCAGCGCCTGCGGCGGCAAGCCACGCCAGCGCCGGCCACCGCGTGGTACACAATCCGAACGCCACGATCGCCATGCCCCACATCGCCGCGCTGCACATCACCGCGCGGCCGTGTTGATAGACACGCGTCGTCCACCGGCTGGTGATGCTGGCCGCGAGAGCGCCCACCGCTGGGGCGGCGTACAACAGTCCGAGAACCGACGGTCCGCCGAGGCGATCGGCCAGCGCCGGAAAGAGCGCCAGCGGCATGCCGAACACCATCGCGACGAAGTCCACCACGTACGTGCCAATCAGTTCCTGACGGCTGATGGCGTAGCGAAAGCCATCGACCACCGCGGCGACGCTCGGACGCTCTGCGCTGGCGATCGGCGGCACGGGCCGGATGAACCACAAACATCCAAGCGACACCAGGTACGAAGCGACGTCGACAAGGTAGGTTGGACCAAGACCGATCGTCGCAATCAGCACGCCGCCGATCGCGGGACCGGCAATCATCCCGACGCTGCCGCGAAACATGCCGAGGGCCGCCGCAGCCGGAATTTCGTCCTTCGCGACAAGGCGCGGGACGAGCGAGTCGATCGAGGGCCGCTGCAATCCGCCAACACCTGCCATCCACGCCGCAACAACGTAGAGAATTGAGGCGCCAGAGCCGGCTGTCGCGGCAATGACCAGGGCCACGCTCCCCGCGGCCAACCCGATGTCGGTCACGATCGCCATCCGGCGCCGATCGACGGCATCCGCCAGGGCGCCACCGATGAAGGCTGTGGCGAGAAGAGGTAAGAGTTCGGCGACGCCGAGCAAGCCGACCGACAGCGTCGATCCGGTCGCCCGATACATCTGGTAGGGCAGCGCGACGTAGGTGATCATCGTGCCGAGGAGCGACACGAACTGCGCGATGAACAGCAGCCGGTAATCGCGATGCCGGAGCGGGGTCAGGTCCATCCGCGGCGATCAGTATGGAGCAACTGCGCAGGCGCGTGGCGCCGGACCCGAAAATGGGCTTACTCGTCGGGGGTCGGCTCGCCAGGCCACACTCCAGGGGAAATTGAGCCGACGAGCAGCCCGTCATCGGACGAATGGATCAACACCATCGTCTAATAGATCGACGTGCCGGCTTGATGGTCAGATCGCCGCAAGGAGCGACGATGAAAGCCGTACGGTGATTGGAGGAGTATGTTCGCGCAACGCGCATTCAATCGCCGTCGCTTCTTCGGCACGGCCGCGCTCGCGCTCGGGGCGGCGTGGATCGCCACAAGAGAAAGGGTGCTCCAGTTGATCACCGTCGAGCCATTCCGCCTGTCCAGCGCGAGGGACTTGGCGTCGTTGGGCAGAGCGACGGCCTGGCTCAATTCAGCGCCCCTGACCGCCGGTGACCTGCGGGGCAAAGTCGTGCTCGTCGACTTCTGGACCTACACCTGCATCAACTGGCTGCGCACGCTGCCGTACGTTCGCGCCTGGGCCGCACGCTACAAAGCACACGGGCTAGTCGTGCTCGGCGTGCACACACCCGAATTCTCCTTCGAGGAAGACATCGACAACGTTCGACGATCCGTCAAGGAGATGGGCATCCAGTACCCAGTCGCAATCGATAACGATCGCGCGATCTGGCGTGGCTTCGCCAACCACTACTGGCCGGCACTGTACTTCCTCGACGCGGCGGGACAGGTGCGCGATCACCACTTCGGCGAGGGCCAATACGAACAACTGGAAACCAAGCTTCGCGAGCTGCTGACGGGCGCGGGCAACCGGATCGATGGTGAGCGAGTGACCGTCGAGGCGCATGGTCTCGAAGTGGGCGCGGACTGGGACAACTTGAGATCGCCCGAGACTTACGTCGGCCATCAGAAAGCGGCAAACTTCGCCTCTCCTGGTGGCGCGGCGGTGAACACGCCTCGGACGTATCGGCTCCCGGCGCGTCTCCACCTGAATCAGTGGGCTCTTTCCGGCGACTGGACGGTCAAGCCAGAAGCCGCCGTCCTCAACGTTGCCGGCGGGCGGATCGCGTATCGATTTCGCGCGCGTGATGTCCACCTTATCCAGGGACCAGCCGCGCGGGGGAGGTCCGTGCGTTTCCGCGTGTTCATCGATGGACAACCCGCGGGTTCAGCCCGAGGCACGGACGTCGACGACAGAGGAGAGGGCAGTGTGGCCGCGCAACGCCTCTATCAGCTCGTTCGGCAAAGGGGACCCATCGACGAACGACTGTTCGAGATCGAGTTTCTCGATCCCGGAGTCGAAGCGTTCGCGTTCACGTTCGGGTAATCGGCGATCGACAACCCCAGGGCTCCTACTTCTTTGGGGACGCGCCTCGAGCCGCGGAGTTGGCGGCCACCGCGGACCGGATCAATGCCTTGAAGGCGGCCTCGTTGAGCTTCTCACCTTCGCGAAAGTCGATGGCTCGGCGCGTGTTCCCCTCGAGACTGGAGTTGAACAATTTCTTGGGGTCCGGAAGGGAGGCCCCTCGGAAGAAGGTCAGCTTCACGACCTGCTTGTACGACTCTCCCGTGCAGACGCCGCCGTCATGAGACCACACCGGAGTCCCTGGGGAGGAGGCCTTCGCCCATTTCCATTCTTCTTCAATCTCGGGGTCCGCATCGTGGATGAGCTGACGAAGACGGGCAAGCGTCTCGCCCCTCCAGTCCCCCAGCTCCTGAATCCTCTTCGTGATGTTCTTCGACGCGGACGTGCTGTTCGGGGCGCGTTTCACTGTCATGATCTCTCCATCTCTTCGGCCGCACGCTTTGGTCCCGTCGCCGCTTTCGTCACGAGCGCACCGATCCTTGCCTCGTCGGCGGTAGTCAACTCCTTCAGCGCGAACGCGCCCGGCCACATGCGACGTTCGTCGAGGTTCGCATTGTCGCTGAAACCGAGCGTCGCGCACCTCGTTTTGAACTTCTCAGTGCTTTGAAAGATGCAGATGACCTTTCGGCGTGTAGGACTCAGGCGCTCGCGGCCGTGGCCTGCAGGCGGCGCCAGAAGAAGTACGAGAGCCCCCAGAGCACGCCGGTGGCCGCCGCCCAGCCCCACGCCTCCGGGCCATCGCCCACCGCGAAGTGGGCGATGAGCGCCGAGCCGAGTGTGATGGCGAAGCCGGCGTAGGCCCACTCCTTGAGCCGCGCCGGCACCGGCGCCAGCAGCAGCACCACGCCGAGGAGCTTGGCCCACGAGAGCTCCACCCGGAAGTAGTCGGGGAAGCCGAGGTGGGTGAACGCTTCCGCCACCTGCGGCAGGCGCAGCTGCGCGTAGGCGGTGAAGCCCATCTGCAGGCAGAAGAGCGCGGTGACGATCCAGTAGCGCGATCGTCTCGCCTTTGAGGGTGGTCCCGGCGACGAGGAGCGCCGGCTTCTGCAGGGTCGATTCCATGGTGTTCTTCCTCCTTCAACGCTTCGCGGTGTTGGTCGGCCACGCGGGGGGCTCAACGCCGAACTGCTTTGCGTACTCGGCGTTCAATCGCTGCCAGCCGCCGAACTTCATGGCCTCGGGGCCGACGATGCGTCCAATGGGCTGACCGGCGAGAAGCCGATCCAGCACATCGAAGCAGATGTGCCAGCCCGCAGCGCCCCATCGAGATGAAGCGACGGTCGATGTTGTGCCAGAGCGTGAGCCGGGTGCCGCGCGCCCAGCGGCTCCAGCTCCCAGCGGAGGTCCCCTCCGCCCCAGTTGAATTCGAGCAGCTTGGGCGCGTCGGCCCGCTTCACCTGCGTCTCGGTGACATGCGGCGTCGGCGCCCCCACGGTCGAGAGCTTGCCGGTACCAACGCGTACCGAGGTTCCGGTCAGCATCGAACGGAGCCCATTCGCGGAGATGCTCAGGGTCGGTGAGCGCCTCCCAGACCGTTGCCGGAGGATGGCGGAGCTCGCGGACGAGAACGAGCGTCCACTTCTCCCCATCTTTTTGAACCTCGGCGCCAGAGGCGGCGCCCGGCGAGTACTGCTCACCGCTGTTCATGTCGTCTTCTTTCCTTTCACAGACGGGCGCTTTCTCCATTCGCTCCAAGTGCTGCTCCAGCGCATCGACGTGCTGTGACCAGAAGCGGCGGAACGGCGCGAGCCACGCGTCGACTTCCTGCAGCGGCTCGGGCTTGAGGCGATAGACGCGCCGCTGGGCTTCCACGCGCGATTCCACGAAGCCAGCCTCGCGCAGCACTCGAGGTGCTTGGAGACAGACGGTTGCGGCAGACGAAGCTGGCGCATCGAGCTCGCCCACCGAGCGCTCGCGACGAGACGCAGCATGCTCAGGATGGCGCGGCGGTTCGGCTCGGCGATGACGGCGAACGCGGATTCCACGCCGCGTATATTCCCATAGATTCATATGCCTGTCAAGGGATATATGATGGGCTCACCGCATTACTTGCGTGCCGGATCCTTCCCCTGTTCCGCGAAGGCCTGCGCGACGCCCAGTGCAATGGACTTCGTGTCTGCGAACGAGGTGTTCGACGTGACGGCCAGGACGATCGCGCGCTCCGGAAACGTCATGAGGTACGTCGTGCCACCAATGAAATCGGGCATGGTGCCATGGCCCGCCATCCGCGCTGGCGTGCCGGCGAGTTCAACAGTCTCGACCTTCCAGCCAAGACCGTAGCCGGTCTCCTCGCCCGAGGCCAGCCGCTGTGGCGTCTGGAGCATCTCGACGGTGGCGGGCTTCAGCAGCGTGTCGCTGCTGACGGCCATCCCGAACCGCACCAGGTCGGACGGCGTGGACAGGAACGCGCCGGCGCCCGCGAAGCAGGAATAGTCTCCCTCGCGCGCCAGCTCGGGCCCGTAACGGGTATTCCCTGCGAACCTCGGGAAGTAGAAGGTCGCCCGATCCGGGATCGGCTCCGTCCACAGGTCGGGTCTCGTGCTGGTCATGTCCAGCGGCTCGAAGATTTCCTTGCGCATGAACGCGAAGAACGGCTGGCCCGCGGCCTCTTCCACCGCCGCGCTCACCAGGATCCACCCGTAGCTCGAAGAGCGGGTACTGGGTGCCCGGCTCGAACAACAGCCGACTATCGGCGAAGCGCTGCAGCCCGTCGACCGTTCGCTCGCAGCGCTCCGAGAGCGGCTCCTCGTCACCGGCGTCGTTCCTGACGCCAGCCAGATGTCCCATCAGCTGTCGCAGGGTCACGGGCCACTGTTTCTGCGGGAACGCCGGCACGTAGACCTGTATGTCGGCGTCGAGATTCAGCCGGCCTTTCTGCACAAGCCGGCCGACGGCGGCCGAGGTGAGCGCGCTGGACGCATTTCCGATCCTGAACCGCGTCTCTGGCGTGACGAACACCCGTTTCTCGAGGTCCGCGTAGCCAAAGCCTTCGGCCCACACGATGTCGTTGCCGATACCGACCGCCACCGAGAGCCCCGGCAGGTTCTGCTCGGTGAGACCCGTACGAACGATTTGCTGGGCCTGCTGCACCGCGTCGGCCCACTTGGGCGATGGGGCCGAACGCCTTACGGATTGCACCGCCTGCGGATTCGGGTGCAACGGCCTCGCGGTGGCGGTCACGTACGCATACAGCCCCATGATGAACGTGAACAGCAAGCCGATCGCCAGGCCGATCAGCGCCAGCCCGGTCTTGATCCAGCTTCTTGGCACGCGGGCTCCAAGTGTTCAGGTTTCATTTCTTCGAGTCGGCCTTGGGAATTGGGGAGTTGGCTTCCGGTCTGCAGTAACTTTACAATGCAAAGTTACTTGACGTCAAATCCCGTTTCGTCAGGATTCTGGCGGCTGATGAGCTGACTTGCCGACTTGACACGAGGTCGGCCGCGGTATACTTTGCAATGTAAAGTATGCGTATCCTCCGCGCGGCCCATCTCGGCATGTGCTTCGGCGTGCGCGATGCCATCGCCCTCGCGCTTCAGCACGCCGACGCCGGCCCCCTCACGATCCTCGGTGATCTCGTTCACAACCCCACCGTCCTGAGCGCCCTCGAAGCGAAGGGCATTGCGGTCGCCCAGGACGTTGCCCAGGTCACGACGCCGACCCTGATGGTGACGGCCCACGGCACGTCCGCGCGGACCCTCGCGCGGACCCGCGCACTCGGGCTGACGGTCGTCGAAGCCACGTGCCCGCTCGTCCACGTCGCGCACCGCGCCGTCGCGGCCCTCGCCCGCGACGGCTACCACATCGTCATCGTCGGGCAACGCGACCACGTGGAGGTGCGCGGCCTCACCGGCGATCTCGACCGCTTCGACGTCGTGCTCGAAGAGGATGACATCCTCGCGCTCGATGAGCATCCGCGTGTCGGCGTCGCGGCCCAGACGACGCAGGCGGTAGAGAAGGTGCGGCACCTGGTCGACCTGATCCGACGGCGGTTCCCGCAATCGGACGTGCGCTTCGTCGACACCGTCTGCAAGCCCACCAAGGAACGGCAGTCCGCGGCGGTGGACATGGCGCGCCAGGCCGACGTCGTCATCGTGGTCGGCGGCCGATCGAGCAACAACACGCGGGAGCTGGTCAAGACCTGTGCGCGCTACTGTGCCCGCGTGCATCACGTGCAGACCGACGCAGACGTCCGGCCCGAATGGTTCGATGCTGTGCAGGTCGTAGGACTCACGGCCGGGACCTCGACGCCGGACGAGGTCATCGACCGCGTCGAGGCGCGGATCCGCCTTTGCGCCGACGCTCCCACCTCCGCGCTGTGCGCTGCGGCGGACAGGTCGTCGGGACAGTTCCGCCAGTGATCGGTCACCTCTCGGAGCGAACGCGGTGGGCAATCGTGATGACCTTCGCGATCGCGATGGCGTGGGTCGAAGCCGCTAGCGTGTTCTATATCCGCGCGCTCGTCGGTCGGATCGAGCCGTACCAGGCAGACCCGCTGCCCCTGGAAACGATGAACGGGGCGCTGGGCAACGTCGAATTGTGGCGCGAGGCGGCGACCCTGGTGATGATCGCCACGCTGGGGGTGCTCGCGGGGCGCACGTGGCGCCGTCGCGCCGGCTACGCGGCGCTGGCGTTCGGCGCCTGGGACATCTTCTATTACGTCTTCCTTCGCCTCATCTCGGGCTGGCCGAGGACGCTGCTGGACTGGGACATCCTGTTCCTGCTGCCGCTGCCATGGTGGGCGCCTGTGCTCGCGCCGATCAGTATCGCGCTGGTGATGATCCTGTGGGGCACCCTCGCGACGCAGTCGCGATGGTGGCGCGGTCGCCGCCCGTTGGGCCTGGGCGCTCGCGTGCCTCGGGAGCGTGCTGGCGCTCGCCGTCTTCATGGTCGACGCGTGGCGGGCGCTGCCGGACGGCCGTGACGCGGTCCTGCATGTGCTGCCGACGAAGTTCAACTGGCCCCTGTTCTGGGTGGCCTTGCTGCTGATGGTGTCGCCGGCACTTCATCAGGTTGCCGTCCTCGCCGCGAAGAAGGCCGTAGTCCGGCGGCTGTAAGCTGTAGGATTCTGTCGGTGACGGGGCAAGAGCCGATGGTGCTTCTCCGCTCACGGCTTGCCCCTCGAGGACGACACCGATGAACGAAGCGCTAACGGACTTCGCCACTCGGTACGCGGCAGCCTGGAGCAGCCAGAATCCGGCCACTCTGGCATCGTTCTATGCCGTGAATGGATCGCTGACCGTCAACGGCGGTCCTCCGTCCGTCGGGCGGGCGGCGATCACCGCGACGGCCCGGGGATTCATGACGGCGTTTCCCGACATGCTCGTGAAGATGGACAAGGTAAGCCAGGACGGGAGCCACGCGGTGTTTCATTGGACGTGGACCGGGACGAACACCGGCCCTGGGGGCACCGGCAAGTCTGTTCGTATTCACGGGCACGAGGAATGGACGATCGGCGGAGATGGTCTGATCGCGGAGTCGAAGGGTCATTTCGACGACGCAGAGTACCGGCGCCAATTAACGTTCGGCGCGCCGCCGGCGCACTGACGCGTACCCGGCCTGGCGTCGGTTGCGCGAGCCATCGAAGGCGAAACCATCCTGCCGGCCTCCGGCCGGGAGGGGTCGACGTGGGTGGAGTGAAGTAGCCGTCGGCTTCAGAACCTGTCGGCTCGAGGATCCCAGAACGCGTCCGTCAGGCCGATCCGCGCGAAGATCTGCCTGATCTCGTTGGCATCAGGCCGATGGGCCTGGACGCTCAAACGCTCCGAATACCACTTCACGGCCATCTGCCAGAGCTGTGGAAGCGTCGCGGCAGGCCGCCGCGGGTGTTGCCGATCGTTGCACCAGTCGTTCAATGCGTCTTCCGACCGGAAGAACAGCATGACGCTTCATGTGAACACGATATCGTCCCACCACTTCGCCGCTGGAACGACGCAGTGGAACAGCCATCCCGACGGCGGCGGCCCGTCAGGGGTGAGATGCAGGACGAGCGGCTCGAGTGTCCGTTCGCAGCGGGAGAGAACATCACCCGTTCCGCCCAGCGCAGCGACGACACCGAACGCGTCCCACGCGCAGTTGGCGAAGTACTCCGTTCCATTCACCATCGCTCGATGCTGCGTGGGCACGCCGGAAAACGGCGGCGCCATCCGAATGGATGCGAAGTCGCCAGCCGGCACGAGCATTCGTTTGTCGTACAGGCGCCGATATCCGTCCGTGACGCGCTCGCTCGTGGCCCCGATCGCCTGGCAGATCGCCTCGAGCGTTGGCGATTGACCCGTGGTCGCGAAATGACGATATACGGCCGTCCTCAAGGTCACATCAAATGTGTCGTCCATACTGGCCTTCGGCATCACGGACCTGATTCGAGCGCCGCAAATCAGGCCGTCCGGTGCGGACTGGGTCGCGGCTCCTCCTACTTGCGGATCGCAGACAAATTCACACCAATTACGCCGTAGCGCCGCGCCGTCCTCTCTTTCGACGTGTCTCCGAAGCAGTCGAAACGCTCGGTGATGCGCACGTCGGTAAAACCCGCTTCGGTGAACGCCGATACAAGCTCTGCTTCCAGCAGAGCACCGGCGATTCAACCGGTCCAGAGATCGATGTCTTTCCGGGCGTCTTCTGCGAGCTCGACGCCGAGCACGATGTCGGCGATCTGGACGCGGCCCCCAGGTTTCAGAACGCGCCGGATCTCGGCGATCGCCTGTCGCTTGTCAGGGACGAGGTTCAAGACGCCATTCGAGATCACGACATCGACGCTCTCCGTTTCGACGGGAAGCGCGGTCGCGTCTCCCTCGCGGACGTCGACGTGTGCCAGCCCGCTCATGGCCGCACCCCGCCGCGCTCGATCGCGCATCCCCTCGGTCATGTCTACACCGATGGCACGACCACGTGGGCCGACCTGCAACGCTGCCAGCAGGAGATCGGTGCCGGCGCCCGACCCGATGTCGACGACCGTGGCACCTGGAGGCAACGGCGCGATCGCGTGAGGGTTCCCGATCCCCGCGAAGGACTCCGTCACGCTGCCGGGAATCTTCGCCAGTTCGGCGGCGTCATAACGGAGCCGTCTCGCCGCGTACTCGGGTCCGCGATGGAAGTGGAACTCGCCCGATGGATCGGCCGCGACGCGGGCATAGATGGACTGTATTTCCACGCGCAGCTTGAGGGTGTCGAGATCGACGGGGCACGCGATGGCCATTTCAATTCACCTCGTCCCGCATTAGTTTCACCGACTGGATTCGCCTGCTCTGGCCAAGTCTAGCAGCCTGCGGTGAAACGAGGGAGGCTCGATGTTCGCTCGCCCAACTCAAAACATCGAGCCGCCGACGCGCGCCGCGGGAATGCAGTACCTTGGGCACGCGGGCGTCGCGGCCAACTCCTGCAGAATCGACAGGACGCTTCAGGGAGAAACACTCACGCAACAACGATGCGGGGCTGTGCTGTATTGAACTGCGTCCGTAGTGTGGGTGTGTCAGAGTCGCTGGGTTGGGCCACCAGGGGTGCGCCTGACTGTGGGATTCCAAAACGGACATCCCGCCTTCCACAAGCAGATTGGCCCCAGTCCTCTTCGGCACACAACCCGTCACTCTGCGACAAGAAAGATCAGGAAACGATGCAAGTAACCATGCAGCGGATGCGTCTCGTCTCGTCGGTCGCGGTCGCGTTGGCCGTTGTTGTCATCGGCGGCACAGCGCTCGCTCAGTCGGTTGGCACCTGGAAACTGAACCTCGCGAAATCGAAGTACACCGAAGGTCAGGCGCCCAAGAGCTCTACCCTCGTATATGAGCCGGCAGGTGCAGGCATCAAGGTCACGGTGGACATGATGCCGGCTGACGGTCCCGCGATTCACTACGCCTACTCGGCGAACTATGACGGGAAGGATGTATCTGTCGTCGGCAACCCGAACGGCGATATGGCCGCTCGCACGCGAGTGGATGCCACGACGACGAAGTTGGTCAACAAGAAGGATGGACAAGTCGTGTCCAACATGACTCTTGTCGACTCCGCCGATGGGAAAACCTTGACCATCACCACCACCGGCAAGGATGGCAAGGGGCAGAACATCGATAGCGTCGCGGTCTACGAAAAGCAGTAAGTAGTCCGGAACGATCGACTGGGTGCACGTCGCACCCGGTCGACCACTCCCCGAAGTGCCGTCGGCCAATGGCCCACCCGAATTCAGGCTCATAAATCAGCGAAGAACGCGGCGATATCGCGGGCGAGCAACTCAGGTTCCTCGATTGGAGCGAAGTGACCGCCGGTCGGCATCGGGGTCCACCGGCGCACGCTGTAGAGGCGTTCGGCCCATTCACGGGGAGGTGTCCCCTCATCGACAAAGGTGTTTGCGAAGACGGCAATGCCAGTTGGCACATTGACGAAGTCCTGTGGTCCCAGCGTGACTCGGAACCGCCTGTTGTCGTTGTCGAAGTAGTCCCGCATCGAGGATGTGATCGTCTGTGTGACCCAATAGATCGTCACCGTGGTCAAGAGGAAATCGCGAGAGAAGCGCTGATCGAGGTTTCCGGCAGAATCGGCCCATGAGCGCCACTTTTCCAGAATCCAGGCGGCGAGCCCGGCCGGCGAGTCATTCAGCCCGTATCCGAGCGTCTGTGGTTTCGTAGACTGGATTGCCTTATAACCATGTTCCACCTGCCAGAACGCCTGATTGCGCTCGAGATACGTTTTCTCCTCTGCGGATAGTGGCCGCGCCTCCGGTCCAGTGTAGGGACTAATCTCCAGATTACTCAGGTGAATGCCAATGACTGGCGTGGGATCCTTCAACGCCATGAACGTGGCGATCCCAGCCCCGAAGTCCCCGCCCTGAGCTCCGTAGCGCTCGTAACCGAGCCCACGCATCAGGCGATGCCACAGCCCGGCGACGTGTTGATAGTTCACGCCCACCCGAGCGGGCCGTTCGGAGAACCCGTAACCTGGCAGGGAAGGGATGACCACGTCAAAGGCGGGGCCCTCGATGCCGTGGCCGTCCGGATCGGTCAGGAACGGGACGAGCGGAAGCAGCTCGACGAAGGTGCTGGGCCAGCCATGGGTCAGGATCAGCGGGATGCCGTCTCCGTGTTTCGCCCGTACATGAACGAAGTGAATGTGGACGCCGTCGAGCTCTGCCTGGAACTGATTGGTCGCGTTCAGTGCGCGCTCTTGCGCGTGCCAGTCAAATTCGTCGGCCCAATACGCAAGCAAGCGTCGCAAGTAGTCAAGATCGGTTCCCTGTTCCCAGGCCGCGCCTGGTGCCGAATCAGGCCAGCGCGTGTTGTGGATGCGCCTTCGAAGGTCAGAGAGAGTCTCTTCGTCGATGTTGATCGAGAACGGAGTGATATGTGGGGGGATTTCCATCGTAGGTCTCGTTCTCTAATTTAGCAGCCCGCAGCGAACCGGTGAATTAGGGATCGACTCGATTGATCCCGGCGCTGGCCCACTTTATGTAGGATGGGGCGCGCACTGTCTCACGACTCGACCCACCTGTTCAAAGGGTGTCTCATGCCAAGTAGATGGAATGTAGCGCTGCTGGTTGTCCTCGGCATGACGTCGGCCCATACCGCGGGGCCAACGATTGCGATCGACGCGAACGCGCCGGCGGGAAAAGTCAGTCCGCTCTTCTACGGCCTGATGACCGAAGAGATCAACCACTCCTACGACGGAGGCCTGTACGCGGAGCTCGTCCAGAACCGCGCGTTTCTGGACGATGCGACCTCGCCCGCGCACTGGTCGGTCGTCCAGACTGAAGGAAGCACAGCGGCGATCGCGCTCGATCGGAGCGTGCCCCTCAACCAGACAATCGGCACGAGCTTGCGTCTTGACGTGACCCAGGCGTCGGTCGGACACGTCGCCGGCGTCGCCAACGCGGGCTATTGGGGCATTCCGGTCAAACCCCACGCCCGGTATCGCGCCTCCCTTTACGCCAGGGCGGCGCAGGGATTCGGTGGACCGATCACGCTCTCGATCCAGAGTGACGAGGGCCGGACGGTCTACGCGACCGCGAATGTCGCCAGTCTGACGCAGGCCTGGAAGCAGTACGAACTGACGCTGCAGACCGGCGACATCGCACCTACCGCCAAGGCCCGCTTCGTCCTCACCGTGGATCGGCCGGGCACGGTGTGGTTCGGTCTTGTCTCCCTGTTTCCGCCGACGTTCAAGAATCAGCCGAACGGCTTCCGCCCCGACCTCATGCAGATGCTCGTGGACATGAAGCCGAAGTTCCTGCGCTTTCCGGGCGGCAATTACCTCGAGGGCGATCAGATCGCCGACCGATTCGACTGGAAGAAGACGCTGGGACCACTGCAGCAGCGGCCGGGACACATGGCGCCCTGGACGTATCGCTCGTCGGACGGCCTGGGCCTGTACGAGTTCCTGCTCTGGTGCGAGGACATGAACGCCGAACCCGTGCTGGCGGTATATGCGGGCTACGCACTCAAAGGCGCGCACGTGGACCCGGGGCACGACCTCGAGCCCTACATCCAGGATGCCCTCGACGAAATCGAGTACGTCACCGGCTCCCCGACCTCGAAGTGGGGAGCGGAGCGGGCCAGGGCGGGCCACAGCGCACCGTTCACGTTGACGTACGTCGAGGTGGGCAACGAGGACTTCTTCGATCGGTCAGGGTCGTACGATGGACGCTTCGCGCAGTTCAACGCGGCCATCAAGGCGCGCTATCCGCAGCTCCAGGTGATTTCGACCGTCGGCTTCGAGCAGCCCGCCGAGAAGCGCGTCCACAGCGTCGCGCCGGATGTCGTCGACGAGCACTACTACCGAACCGTCGAAACCTTCCTGAAGATGGCCCGCGGACAGTACGAGACCTACGATCGCAAGGGGCCGAAGATCTTCGTCGGCGAGTGGGGCACTTACGAGACACCGTTCGAGCCGTGGAATCCCCGCTCGCGCGCGGAGGCGCCGACGCCCAACATGCGGGCCGCCCTCGGTGACGCGGCCTTCATGACACAGATGGAGAAGAACGCCGACATCGTCGTCATGAACTGCTACGCACCGCTGCTGGTCAATGTCAGTCCTGGTGCCCGCCAGTGGCGTCCGAACCTGATCGGGTACGATGCGCTGCGTGTGTACGGATCGCCGAGCTACCACGCGATCAAGCTGTTCAGCACGCACCTCGGCGATGAAATCCTGAAAGCCACGGCGACCGAGACGGACGTGCTGGTCTCCGTGACGCGCGACAGGAAGTCTGGTGCGATCTACGTCAAGCTCGTGAACCCGGGCGAAACGGACGCGCCGGTGCGGTTCAACCTACGCGGGGCCGGCACGCTCGCGCCGACAGCGACCGCCATCACGCTGGCGGCCGACCCGCAGGCCACCAACAGCATCGACGCACCCGATCGAGTGGTGCCCGTGACATCGACGGTCAGCGGCATGGGGCCGGACTTTACCTACACGGTCCCGATGCACGGGATCGTGATGTTGATGCTGGGGACGCGGTGACATCTCTCGCCCGAGGCATCGATGCTTCTCTGCAGACCATCCTTGGCGCCAACGGTGTCATCGGTCGTGAGCTGTCGCTCCAGCTTCCGCAATACTCGAACCGCATCCGCCAGGTGAGCCGTTCACCGAAGCGGGTGAATGCAACAGACGAACTATTCAGCGCCGACCTGCTGGACGCCAAAGCCACTGCGGACGCCGTCGCGGGCAGCGTGGTCACGTACCTCGTGGCGGGACTGAAATACGACCACAAGGTCTGGCAGGAACAATGGCCCAAGGTGATGCGAAATGCCATGGACGCCTGCAAGCGCCACGGCAGCACGCTCGTCTTCTTCGACAACGTCTACGCTTACGGCCTGGTGCACGGTGTGATGACCGAGGACACTCCTTATAACCCTTGCAGTCGGAAAGGCGAAGTACGTGCACGAATCGCCACCATGCTCATGGACGAGGTGAAGCGCGGTGAACTGCGGGGCATGATCGTGCGTGCGGCGGATTTCTACGGTCCCGGGGCGGTGCTGAGCTTTACGCACGCCACCGTAACCGAGCGCCTCAAGGCCCGGAAGACGCCGCAATGGCCGGGCAACGCCAAAGCCGTGCACACCTTCACCTATACGCCCGACGCCGCACGCGCTGTCGCTGTGCTGGGCAACACGGAGTCGGCCTACGGTCAAGTGTGGCACGCGATCACCAGCAAGGAACCGATGACCGGGGAACAGTACGTCCGTATCGCTTGCGAACTGTCAGCCCGTCCCTACAAGTTACAGGTGGCCCCGCGTTGGATGCTGATGCTCATCGGCCTCTTCGTTCCAGTCATGCGGGAGAGCATGGAGATGCTCTACCAGTTCGAGCACGACTACCGCTTCGACAGCAGCAAGGCCGAGCGGGCGCTGGGGCTCACGGCCACCGGTTACCGGGAAGGCATTGCCGCAACATTGAAACCCTGAGGGTTCGAGCGAGCCGCTGCACTACCATTGAGCGCCCTGCGCGTGCGCCTGCCGGTTGCCTGATACGCGGGGGACTTCGGGAGAGATGATGGCCGATGACGTGAGTCAGAACACGCGCACGATATCCGCTCGGGACGCGGGTCTCAGGCAATCCGCCGTTCGCACCGCTCTTGCGGGGTTGATTGGCAACGTTCTCGAATGGTTCGACTTTGCCGTATACGGGTACTTCGCCAGCGACATCGGCAGGCAGTTCTTCCCGCAGTCGAGCCACGCGGCGCAGCAACTGCTGACGTTTGGCGTCTTCGCGCTGGGGTTCCTGGCGCGGCCGTTCGGCAGCCTGGTCCTTGGCCTCGTTGGAGACCGCATCGGCCGGCGGGCGCTGCTGACGCTGTCGATCGTCATGATGGGCGGTGCGACGCTCATCATGGGCCTGCTCCCCACTTACGCACAGGTCGGAGTGGCCGCTCCTGTGCTGCTCATGACCATGCGCGTCATCCAGGGCTTCTCGCTGGGAGGGGAGTTCACCGGCTCGATGGTGTACACGACCGAGCAGGCATCGCCCATGATGCGGGGTCTCGTCAGCAGTTCGACGGCGGCAGGAACCACGATTGGATTCATCCTCGGATCCCTATCGGCCTGGCTCGTCAACCGCACGCTCAGCGCCGACGCCGTCGCCAGCTGGGGTTGGCGCGTCCCCTTCATCGCGAGCGTGTCGTTGTGCATCTTCGGGTGGCTGCTGCGGCGGGGCATCCACGAGACGGCCGCAGGGGAGAAGGCCGCCGCGATGCGGACGCCCCTCATCCCTTCGCTTCTGGCCGACTGGCTGCCGATTGTGCGCACGTTCGGAATCGTCGCAATGACGAACGCCGCGTATTACCTGACTTTCACGTATGCCGTCGAACGTCGGAAGAGTCTCAGCGGAGAAGGTGGCGAAATCTTCCTCCTCGCGAATACGTTGAGCCTGCTGGCCGTTCTGATCGCGAAGCCGCTCGGCGGCTGGCTGTCGGACCGCGTCGGCCGCCGGCGGTTGATGATCGCGCTGACGGTCGTCACGATGGGTCTGATCTACGTCGCACTCGGCATGATGCTCTTCGGCTCGCCGAGAGGGTTCATCGGCGGCCAGCTGTTGCTGGCGATGCCGATCGGGATGGCGCTCGGCCTGCAGGGCGCGATGGTCGTGGAGATCTTCCCGCTGCGGACGCGCGTCACGTCCATGAGCTTCGCGTACAGCATCACGCTGGCGCTGGCGGGAGGCACCGCACCGCTCGTGTCCACGTGGCTGATCGAGACGCTCGGGCATCCGCTCGCGCCGGCGTACTACATCATGCTGTACGGAGCGCTCGGGCTCATCCTGATGTGGCCGATGCGCGAGACCAATCTGCGGCCGCTCGACGAGTAGCGGCTCCGATCGGACGATATCCCTCTCGCAGGAGTGCGACGAATCTTATTCAGTTCTTCGGCTTCGCCGCGTACGGGTTTCCGCCGAGTGCGTTGGAGATGTCGGCGATGGCCCGCTGCGCGCGCACGCTGTTGCGGCGGCTGGTGTGCCGCAGCGTCTTGTCCGTATCCTGGAGCAGCGAACAACGCAGTGAGGAGCAGGCAACCGACACACGAAAAGAAAACGGCCCGGTGGTACAAACCTCCACTCCTCCGGGTGGGGGACGAAGTGCACATTGCTCTTCCCGCCAGCACGGTCAGTACCACAGCGAGCGTTCGGGCACCTTTTTGCCGTTAAGTCGCTGAGGGTGAGCGCATTGCACCTGCGGATCCGTGCTCGTGCCGAGTGAAGCGCCCGGCATTCCGGAGGTTCTCCGATAGCGGCTGCCATTCGGGACAGGAATCGCGGCGACGGCCACGACATCCGGTGACCGCGGATCTGAAACTCGGGGAGCGAACGCTAGCGGACGAATCGGACGCCTACTGAGCGGAGTCCGCGGCTGGATTCTGCGTGTTCCGCGTAATCCGCGGCCGGATTCCGCGTGTTCCGCGTAGTCCGCGGCCGCATTCGGCGTGTTCCGCGTAGATCCGCGGCCCGCATTCTGCGTGTTCCGCGTAATCCGCGGCCCGCATTCGGCGTGTTCCGCGGCCGAGCTCAGTGAATCGCCGACACGAACGGCCGTCCCTCCCGCGCTTCGCGCACGGCGACGGCGAGATCGGACGCGAGCCTGGGCTTCACGACGTATCCGAGGCCGCCGGCGGCTGTGGCAGCCTGAACGAATTCTTTGTCGTCGTGGATGGTGAGAAAAACCAGCGCCGCCTTCGAGCCGGCCTGACGAAGGCGTCCGGCGATCTCGAAGCCGGTCATGCCAGGCATCGAGATATCGAGCACGATGACCTCCGGCCGCAACGTCGCGGCAGCGTCGAGGGCGGCAGGGCCGTCCGTCACGGCGCCCACGACTACACAGCAACATTTCAGTACCGCCGCGGTACGGGCGAGTATCGTCGTGTTGTCGTCGACGAGCAGCACGCGCACCGGCTCAGACGATGTGGTGCTTGACTGCATACTGAACGAGCTCCGCGGTCGACTTGACCTTGAGCTGCTCCATCATCCGGTATTTGTGAAAGGCGACCGTCCGCGGCGCCATGTTCAACACGCTGGCCACCTCTTTCATCGAGCGCCCCTCCGCGAGCAGCTGCAAAACCTCCCGCTGCCGCGACGTCAATTCGTGGCCGGGTTTCTGGTCGCCGGGCTGCAGCAGCGATCCGACGACGCCCTGCGTCATGAGCGGTGTGATGTACGAGCGCCCCAGCATCACTTCGCGGATGGCCGTCATCAGCTCGGATCCCGCCGACCGCTTCAGGAGGTACCCCGACGCGCCCGATCGAAACGCCTCGGCCGCCAGATCGGCGTCCTCGTTCATCGTCAGAAACACCAACTTCACGTCTCGTAACTTCTGTTTAATCTGGCGTCCCGCATCGAGGCCGTTCAGCAACGGCATCGAGATGTCGAGGACGATCACGTCCGGCTTGAGCTGCTCCGCGGCCTGAACCAGGGCCCGCCCATCCGGCACTTGCCCGACGATCTCACACTCCTCAGCCAGGAGTTTTTCGAACGCCGCCAGAAGGAGCGTGTGATCGTCTGCGAGCAGGACTCGAGGCCGCGCCATACGACGCTACTTTATCCGGTCGGCCGGGGATCGGCGCCTGGTCGGTCGGGCGGGATACGACTCCTCCTGACGGGCAATACTACAAAGCCCGCGGCGGTCGGGCTATGCAGAATCGGCACGCGGTTCAGGCTCTAAGGGAGTCAGACGGCGGCGGGGCCGACCTGGTGGGCAAGCTGCAGAGGAGCCGTGATTTCCAGGAGCGTTCCCTCGCCAGGCCTGGAGCGAATCCTGAACGTGCCGCCGATCGCGTCGAGGCGTTCGCTCATACTGATCAGACCGAGCCCCTTGCCCCACGCGCCATCGACGTCGAATCCGATGCCGTCGTCTACGATGGTCAACGAGACTCTGTCAGTCTCGTCGCCACACAGGTGAACCGACACCGCTCGCGCCCCGCTGTATGTGAGGGCATTCTGCAGAGCCTCCTGGACGACGCGGAACAGGCACAACGTGAGGTCTGGCGGAAGCGCCGGCGGCACGTTGTCGTGCGTGAACGTGATCGTCGTTCCCGACGGCGACAGCTCGTGCTGGAGCGCCTGGAGTGCGGAGACCAGTCCGATCAGCCTCAGCTTGGCCGGATGCAGTCTGTGCGAGAGATCGTGGACGCTCTTGGCCAGACCGTGCGCACGGCTCACGGCTTCGGCCGCGAGCTGCTGGCGCTCGTCCTGACCTGCACCGCTCAACAGCTCGAGATCGATCGTGAGGAGAGCCATCTGCTGGCTGATGTCGTCATGCAGCTCGCGTGCGATGCGGGAGCGCTCCCTTTCCTGCGCGGTCAGCAGCCGCGATCCGAGATCGTGGATGCGCTCGTAACTGGTGCGCAGCGCGGCCTCACCGCCACGCACTTGCTCTTCGGCCTGTCGTCTTTTCGCACGCTGAACGAGCAGCCCCGCGATGAGCAGTGTCTGCGCCAGGAGGATGGCCGCGGCGCCGATGATATACAGCTTGTAGCGGTCCCAGGCGGAAGGTTCCATGAACTTGACGATCGTGCCGGTAGGGACGCGCGATTCGCTGAGGCCCCACCGTCGCAACTGCCGCCAATCCACCTGATTGACGTTCAAATTGGGTAACGACGTCGGAATACTGTCGGCCGCCTCGCCGCGAAGCACGCGCAGGGCCAGCAGGCCGAGCGCCTCGGTCTGGGCCTTCTGGTCCTTGAGGCTGCCGCCGACGATGCCATGATCCATCGCCGAGTCCACCCAGGAATAGATCGGTTGGTTGGCAACCATCCCGAGGTGATCGAGGTACTCGAGCGGGTGGAATTTGGCGCGGGCGCCATCCTGGTTGACGAGGATGTAGTAGATGCACGAATGCTCCGGCAGCGTGGCCAGGCGCCTCTCGAGATCCGGGGTGGGCAGGCCGCTCAAGTACGTGATCTCGAATCGAGGCTCGAACGACCGCAGCTGCGATCGCACGAGATTCTCGTAAGTCCTGTCGTCGAGCTCCGTGCCCGTGACGACAAAGACGCGACGAAGATCTGGCTGCAGTTGCCCTGCCAGCGCGACCGTGCCGCCGAAGTTCAGTGGCGCGACGACGCCGGTCGAATTCGGGAGACGTCGAACGCTGGAAGAGCCTGCAAAGAAGACGACCGGAGTGCCGGGAAACACCTCGTTCCGGTTCTCGCCGATGAACTCGAGCGCGATGTCCTGCATGGCGATCACGACGTCGAACGCCACTCCCTTGTACTTCAGCCTCAGAAAATCACGGAAGGCGGACTTATAGCCAGCATCCTGGAAGCGCGCGCGATCGATGTATTCCGAGTAGTAGTCGCGGCTCCTGCTGCAACCCGCCCGCGAGGATCTTCGGCAGCTCGCGTTCGGCCACGATCGCGATCTGTGAGTCCCGTCTGGTCGAGTACAGGACGAGAACCTGCTTCTGCCCGTTGGCCTCGACCGGAGCGGGAAAGTACAGCGGCGCCAGGGCGACGACTGTCGTCAACAACCATCGTGCGGCGAACAGGCGGGGCACCATGCGCGAGCTCAGAACTGGATCTCGGCGGTGATCCTGAGGAACCGCGGTGTGAGGATCGTCAGCGGCTGCAGCCAGGTGCCGAGCGGAACGAACGCGGGGTTGTAGGTGAGGACGGCGCTCGAGTTGAGGGCGTTGTAGACGTCCACGCCGATCAGCGTCCGGTAGCGTCCGTACTTGAGCAGCTTGGCCACGCGCACGTCGAGCTCATTGACGCGGTCGCCGTACATCGTGCCCGGGGCCACCAGGTTCACGGTCACGTTCGGCGCGCTCCCGGAAAGGTTCCTCCCCAGCGCCGGCACCACGTCGGCGTTCGGCACGGCGTAGTTGGCCGCTAGCGACGCCCCCGGCTTGCTCTGATACGTCGCCGCCACCTGCACGTTCGCCTTCGGGATTATGTACGAGGACAGACCGCGGAACTGCGTGAGCACGCCGAACGCGACACGACAATAGGGGCTCACCGGGGTGACGGCCGAGCCGGCCAGGCCCGGACCAAACGCGCTGGTGCCCGTCGATGTGGTGGCGAACTCGGGAAGGTGTGCGCGCACGTCGCAGCTGTCGGCGACCGTCTGACCCGTGCTCGTGCCCCCCACGAGCGTGAAGTCGTTTCCGGCCCGTACTGTAACGGTTGCGTCGATGCCGTTGAAGTACTGATACCACCGCCCGTACGTGGAGGAATCCGTGATGTAGTTGTCGACCTGACCGGCCTTTTCCGGAACGACGTCGTAGAGACCCGACACGGGGTACCCCCCGCCTCCCGGCAATCGAGGATCCGCGGGCGCGACGATGCTGAAGGGTGTCAGGTCGGACGGCTGCAGCGCGCGATTATCGACAACCGAGAAGCCGTGATACCAGCGACGGGTGTACGTCACGTCCACCGCGGACCGTCGTCCGATCTGCTGCTGAATCGACACGCCGAGGCTCCAGTCCGAAGGACGGACGCCCCACCCGTTGAGGATGCCGGGGTCGAAGTTGTTGGTCAGAACGTTCTTGCCGAAGCTCGTGTTCGACACGACGCCGCAGAGATCGCCACCGCTGGCTCGCAGATCCTGCGCGGCGGGGTTCAGCAGGTCACAATCGGGCACGAAATTCTGGTTCGCGTCGGTCCAGGCCCTCGTCACGCCCGCGGTGCCGAACGCGGATGTCGTCTGCGGCATCCGCAGCGACGGGTTGCTGTTCGCGTACACACCCGTGACGCCGGCGCCTTCGAGGTATTTGCCGAGGCTGGCCTTGATGGCCGTCCTGCCGTTCCCGAACAGATCGTAGGTCGCCCCCATTCTCGACGTCAGATCCTTGTAGCTGTCGACGCCGCGGGTTTCCGGGATGACGATTGCGGTCGCCAGGAACGTGGACGGTCCCTCGTGCTGTTCGGGGAACCAGCTCACGGCTCGATCGAAGCGGAGGGCACCCTCGAGCGTCAGACGCTGAAGCGTCCACTGGTCCTGCACGAACAGGCCGTCCCAGCCGACCCGCGCGTCGTTCACCCATGGCGAGATCGATTCGGTCAGCTGATTCGGTACGCCGTTGTTGACCCGGTACGTCAGGCTCTGGTTGTTGGTGAACCACGTCCGGTCGTCGGTCATCAGCGTGTGCTGATAGCCCGCTTTCAGACTGTGGGTGCCCGTCGAGTACGTGATCGATCCCTTCCACAGGTACGAGCCCGTGTGCGCGTTGCTGAAATCCTGCGATCGGTAGACCAGGCCCGGGATGTTGCCGTTCGCGGCGCAGCCGCTCGCGCACTGTTCGGCGACGCGAATCAGCTCGCTGGTGGGATTAGGGTTGCGCTCGAAGTTGCCGACACCGAAATAAATGCCGCTGTATCCCGCATCGAAGAGCAGCCGGTGGGTGACGGGTGCCGACCACGTCACCTGGGTCACGTCCAGCCGGCGGCCGAGGACGCCCACAGCTTCCGGCGAGATACGCGCGGGCTCGGAGAGTCCCGGCGTGGCGCCGCTACACGTCCGGCAGAGGTCCTGCACGTCCCAGAAACCCGTGACCTTGTTGCGGGGCGTCAGTTGCCAGGTGACGCGGCCGCTCGCGTTCTCGTTGGTCCGATCCGAGTACTCGCGCCGGTTGACATCCGGCGAGTAGAGCCATTTGGACGCGTCGGCGGCGTTCCGGTTGTAGTACACGTTCGCGCTGTCCTTCGTGCTCCCGCCGACGTGCCCGTTGACGAAATACCATAACCGGTCCTTCTGCAGCGGGCCGCCGATCGTACCCGAGACGTCGTAGACCCTGCTGAGCGGGGTTGCCGCCGTTACCCCCTGTGCACGGAGTGACGGCGTGATGTTGTCGGATTGCAGCCCGTTGCCGGTGCCGCCGGCGAAGAAGGACCCCCGCATCACGTTGCCGCCGCTCCTCGGCACGATGTTCATGACGAGTCCGGAAGTCTCCATTTCCCCCAGCGCGCCTGCCGTAGTGAAGTTGATCTCCTGGGCCGTCCCGACGTCGACGACGTAGCTCGTCGCGGAATTGCCGCTGGGCGGGCTGCCGACGGTCAGCCCGTCGAGGGTGAGCCGCCCTTCGTTCGTCCGCCCGCCGTGAATTGGGAACGACGTGCTCGCCGTGCCCGTGACGACGTCGTTGACGTTCGTCACGATCCCGGGGATCAGAACCAGCAGCGCGTTGTAGCTCCGAACGGTGGGCAGGGACGCGGCGAGCTCGCCCGTCAGCGTCGTCTCATGCTTCGAGGCGTGCACATCGACGACGGGCAGGCTGACCGCGACGGTCTCCGTGCGCGGACCAATGGCCAGCGTCGCATCGACCGTGGCGGTGAACGACCCCGTCAGCTCGACGCCGTCGAGCTGATACGGGCTCCAACCCTGGTGGGTGAACCGTATCCGGTAGACGCCCGGGCGCAGGTCCTCGATGCGGTATCGGCCGGCGCCATTGGTGACCGCTGTCCGCGCTCTTTCGATGAGGGCCGGGCTGCTTGCGTCGACGGTGACGCCCTCCATCGGGGCGCCGGAGGGATCGCGAACCGATCCGGCGATGGCTGCCTGAGCGACGGCAGCCGCCGGAATGCCGAGCAGGCAAAAGAGAATCAGGAACGCTTTCACCAGTTGATCACTCGAGCAGGAGCCCGAGCCGATGGCCTCGGTCCGAAGATCATAGCTGCAAAACGCCGTCAAACCGGCGAGATTGACGCCGGCACCTGTCAATTTTACCGGTTCAGCCTGCGAGATCGCCCAGTTCCCTCCCTTCGGCCGGAGATGTAGCGTGCCGAGGATGGGCCTCAGATGTCATGGTCGGAGGGACAAGACGGACGCGAGCACTGCGCAGTGCCAAATGGTCGAGTTGGCTGAGGCCTACATGCGTGCGCACGTGGATTCGCCGGTGTCCCTCTCAGCGCTGTGCCGCCTCGTCGGGTCGAGCGAGCGAGGACTGCGCAACGCCTTCTACAACGTGCGCGGGATGAGTCCCAAACGCTGTATGCTCTGGGAGCGGCTCGAGAACGTCCGCCGCGCACTCAGCGACTCGCGATCACCCCCATCCTCCGTCACCATCATCGCGACCGGCTGTGGGTTTTACGAGCTCGGGCGGTTTGCTGCCCGCTACAAGCACGCGTTTGGGGAAACGCCGTCTCAGACCCTGCGGGGCAGCCGACTGATTGACCTCGATCACGAAAGGGCACGCTCATGTTGTCTCTAGGCGCTGGCAAAGCAACCGAGGAACGACTCGAGCGCCAGCAGATGGACTCGGCGCCGGGCCCGGCGCGAGCCGACGGCGGCAGTACCGATAATGTCCGGCTGTTGCATCTGAGCCCGAGGGACGCCAGCCACGCTCTGCTGCTGGCCGCGTCAACCGGTGAGGCCGCCGCCCGCACGGCCGAAGCGGTCCAGCGGCTCATCGTCGACGTCGCGATGCGATTCATCTCGATCGAGCCAGAGGCGATCGACGGCGCCGTCGTGTACGGTTTGAGCCGGATCGCCGAGACTCTGCAACTCGATCGAGCGAGCGTGTGGTGGAAAGCCGTCGACGACACCAGCGATGACATCTCGCTTCACTGGCTCAATCATCCGTCCTCCACGCTGCCGGTGCCCTCGGAGATTGCCTCCATTCCTTCAGTGGCGTCGAAGCTCGGCGCGGGCGAGGTTGCCTGGTTCACCCGACTCGATCAGGTGCCGCATCCGGTCGATCGCGAGACGTTCCTGCGGCACGAGATGAGGGCGGCGGTCGTCGTTCCGATCGAGCTGCCCGGCGGCGTTCTCCGCCTTCGGGGTGTCCTGGCTGTCAGCTCATCGGCCGAGCGTGAATGGGAATCCGCGGTCATCGATGGCCTGCGTCTCGTTGCCGGCCTCTTCGGCCAGGCGCTCGGGCGCCAGGCGAGCCTGACCGCGCTGCAGCGCGCGGTCGATGAGCTCCGGCAGCTGCGCCAGCAGGTGAGCGAGGAACACGGGCTGACGGCCACGAACGGGAACGCGCCGGCGGTGTCGCGCGCGCGGGAGCAGGGACCTCGAGATCTGTGCACGCGGCCTCAGGCGACGCTGGAACCGGGGACACAAGCGGTCATCGGCCGGAGTCCGGCGATCCAGCACGTGCTGGAACAGTTGCAGCAGGTGGCGGCAACGGATTCGACCGTGTTACTCCTGGGTGAGACCGGCACCGGCAAGGAGCTCCTGGCCAGGCACCTTCACGTGTCGAGCGCGCGCCGGGGACGACAGATGGTCGGCGTGAACTGCTCGGCGATTCCCTCGACCCTGATGGAGAGCGAGCTCTTCGGCCGCGAAAAAGGCGCCTTCACGGGCGCGCTCGCGCGCCAGATCGGACGCTTCGAGCTGGCCCATCGCTCGACGATCTTCCTCGACGAGATTGGCGACCTGCCGTCCGAAGTCCAGGTGAAGTTGCTCCGCGTGCTCGAGGAGCGGCAGATTGAACGCCTCGGAAGTCCGATCGCGATCGGCCTGGACGTGCGGATCGTGGCCGCCACGCATCGGAACCTCGAGAAACTGATCGCCGACGGCTCCTTCCGCGAAGACCTGTTCTACCGCCTCAACGTCTTTCCAGTTCAGGTGCCGCCGCTGCGGGATCGCGCCGAAGACATCCCGTTGCTCGTCTGGCGCTTCGTCGACGATTTCTCGAAGACGTTCGGCAAGCGCGTGGACGCGATCTCCAGGGAGAGCATGATTGCGCTGCAGCGGCATACCTGGCCGGGCAACATCCGCGAGCTGCGCAACGTCGTCGAACGTGCGTTGATCGTCGCGACCGGCCCCCGGTTGACGATTGCCCTGCCAACGTCTTCGCGCCCCACGCAGAGGCACGGCGGCACGATGGCAGAAGTAGAAAAGGCTTACATCCGCAGCGTCGTCGAGAGCACGTGCTGGCGGATTCGGGGATCTGGAGGAGCGGCCGAGCGGCTCGGCCTTCCACCGACCACGCTCGAGACGCGGATGGCCAAGCTCGGGCTGGCTCGACCACGAAGCGCTTGAGGGATCGGAAAGCCAACGGTCGGTTCTTCGCGCGGACCGTCGGATTCCACTTCTCACGATTCTTGTCCCCCCAACGGGCCGGCTGCCGGGGTCCAGTCTTCACGGCAGCGGGATCCCTTTCGCCCCGACTGGCAGAAGTTCCCGCGCCAGTCGCGTTTTTCAGACGAAATCTCATGACAGCCGGGGTCGGCTCGATGCATTGTGTCGTCATGCGACGACGCACACAGGCACTCGCCATCGAGGGGCATCATCATGACGCACCCGACCGGTGATTCTCGTCGGGAGACGGGCTGGTTGTCGGCTGCGATCGACACTGCCAAGCTGCTGTGGCGGCGCGCGGAACGCTTCGTCAGGAGCCGGCTGGTCTGGAGCCATCTGTATCACACGGCCAGCTATCTCAAGTCGGCGCTCTGGGTCGTGCCCTTTCTGGCGATCCTGCTGGTGATCCTCCTCGTCCCGGTGTTGCGAGCGCTCGACAACCTGCTTGGCTGGCGGATTGTGGGCCTGGGAACCGCGGGTGCGACGTCACTGTTCCAGACTGTCATCACGCTCGCGCTGTCGTTTCTGGTCTTCACCTTCGGCTCGCTGCTGGTGGCGATTCAGGTCGCCGGCGGCCAGCTGACGCCGCGGATCATCGCCACGACGCTCCTGCGCGACAACGTGGTCAGGTTCAGCGTGGGGCTGTTCGTGTTCTCGCTCATCTTCGCGGTCATGGCGCTGAACCGGGTGGAGACCGCGGCACACGAGATCCTTTCGGTCGTGTGCGCAATGCTCGGCCTTACCTGCATGGCGACCTTTCTGTTCCTCATCGACTACGCGGCCCGACTGCTTCGTCCCGTCAGCATGCTCGCCCGCGTGGGTGACTCCGGATTGAAGGTGATTCAGTCGGTCTATCCGAGTCATGTCGGAGACAACCCCGATGTCGGCGGCGTTGTGAAGAGACCCGACGCCCGGCGCCGGGTCGTACGCCACGTCGATGGGTCGGGAAACGTGCTGGCCGTCGAACTCGAGATGCTGGTCCACCTGGCGCGCCGGGCCGGAGGCGTCATCGAATTCCTCCCGGAAGTCGGCGATTTCGTCGCGACGGATCAGCCGCTGTTCCTCCTGTTCGGGGACGCGGTTGCGATCGACGACGACCGGTTGCGAGCCACTGTCGCGTTCGGCGAAGAGCGGACGATGGAGCAGGATCCGCTCTTCTCGTTCAGGATCCTGGTCGACATTGCGCTGAAGGCGTTGTCGCCCGCCATCAACGATCCGACGACCGCGGTGATCGCCCTCGATCAGGTCAACCGGCTCCTTCGCGCTGTCGGGCAGCGGCAGCTGCGCGAAGAAGCGATCAGGGACTCGACGGGCGAATTGCGAGTGATCTATCGGACGCCGAACTGGGAGGACTTCGTGCAGATCGCCTGCACGGAAATCCCAAGTTGCGGCGCCAACAACCTCCAGATCGCGCGACGTCTGCGCGCGATGTTCGACAACCTCGTGGCCACGCTGCCCGCGCATCGTCATCCCCCGCTCGAATTGGAGCGTCGCCGCCTCGATCGGATGGTTGAAGACCTGTATCGCCTGCCGGAGGATCTCGCGCTCGCCCGGATTCCGGATGCGCAGGGTCTCGGCGGCTCGTCCGCTATGCGTGAGCGGATTGAGCGGTAGTCATATAGAGGTCCTGAGCCTCCGGCAATGCGGAGGACCAACGGTCCCCCGGAGCCAGGCCGCCCGGACATTCGTGACGGCCCCGGAACGCACGCAGCAAATCCTTTCGTTACTGCCATTTCCCGTGTAACTCCGAACCGTCCAACCGGGTATGTCTCTTGCTCTTCCAGTGGAAGCCGCGATGTCCCGTCGCGGCTCAAGGGGGATTCATGGCATCCGAGAAAGACAATCGCGAGACCTCTCTGCCCGCAGCGGAGCTGGGACTCGACAAGGCTCCGGCGGGCGTTGATCGGCGGGCGTTCATGATGCGAAGCGCGATGATTGGGGCGGTGAGCGTACCTGTCAGGCTGCTCCCCCTCCACGCCTGATGAGACCGCGGCGAAAGCGGCGACCGCCACATCCCCCGCTGCCCCCGCGCAGCCGGCCGGACCGCCTCTCTCGGCGGACCTGGACGTGGTCAAGAAGGCCAAGGGGCCGGTGATGACGGTGATCGACGAGTTCTACAAGGTCGGGCCCGGGCCCTCGAGCTCGCACACCATCGGCCCGATGCGGATCACCTACGACTTCTACCAGCGCTGCACCAAGCTGCCGGCCGACCAGCTCGCGAAGGCGACGGCGCTGAAGGTGCACCTGTTCGGCAGCCTGAGCGCCACCGGCAAGGGGCACGGCACCGAACGCGCCGCGCTCGCCGGCATCATCGGCAAGGAGCCGGCGACGATCGACCCGCTGTTCCTCGACGAACTGCGCGACAATCCGGACCAGACCTTCCCGGTCAAGCTCGGCACCGCCGCCTTCAACGTGTCGCTGAAGGACATCATCTACGACGCGCCGAAGGGCGACTTCCCGCATCCCAACACGATGACCTGCAAGCTGCATGGCGGGCGACCAGGTGCTGCTCGAGCAGGAGTACTACTCGGTCGGCGGCGGGTTCATCGAGTGGAAGGGCTACGAGCCGCCGAAGAAGGGCGCAGCCGAAGTATCCGTACGCGACGATGAAGGAACTGCAGGAGCACGCGGAGAAGAACAAGCTCTCGATCGCGCAGGTCGCGATGGCCAACGAGGTGGCGGTCTCCGGCAAGAGCGAAGCGGAGATCAACGCGTTCATCGACAAGATCACCGACCGCGATGGTGAACATCGTGAAGACGGGCCTGGCCGACGCCGCCGAGCACGCTGCCCGGGCCGATCAAGCTCAAGACGAAGGCGGGCGAGGTCTACAAGCGCGCCATGGACGACAAGTACGAGGCGCAGCGCGGCGTCGGCGTCGTCGCGGCCTACGCGCTGGCGGGATCCGAAGAGAACGCGCGCGGCCACCTCGTCGTCACGGCGCCGACCGGCGGATCGGCCGGCGTGCATGCCGGCGCTCGTCTACGTCGCTCGGCGAAGGCGGGCGCAAGCTGCCGCAGGAGAAGATCCGCGACTGGCATGCTCGCGGCCGCGGCGTCGGCTATCTGTGCAAGCACAACGCGACGCTCGCCGGCGCCGAAGGGCGGCTGCCAGGCGGAGATCGGCGTCGCGTCCGCGATGGGCGCGGCGCTGATCGCGCAGGCGCACGACTTCGAGCCGCAGGTCGTCGCCAACGCCGCCGAGTCGTCGCTCGAGCATCACCTCGGCATGACGTGCGATCCGGTCGCCGGCTTCGTGCAGGTGCCGTGCATCGAGCGCTGCGCCTACGGCGCGGTCAAGGCGTGGACCGGCTTCATGATCGCCAGCAACGAAATCCCGACGAACCGCCGCGTCGACTTCGACACGACGGTCGAAGCGATGGCGCTCACGGCCAAGGAGATGAACTCGAAGTACAAGGAGACCTCGGAAGGCGGGCTCGCGGTCTCGGTCGTGCTCTGCTGAGCCGCGGCACGGCGCTGTCGGATCGGTTCGACTGAGACGCGCACGATCGTGCGCCCTGGAGCGACCGGATCGAGTACGCGCATGACGGACCGCCGCCATCGCCTGGCTGATCACGGCGGTGTACTACTTCTATCAGTACACGCTGCGCTCGGCGCCGGCCGTGATGATGCCGCAGCTGTCGGAGGCGTTCGGCCTCAGCGCCGCCGGGCGTCGCCTCGATGGTCGGCCTCTTCTACTACGGCTATTCGCCGTTCAGCCTGGTCGCGGGCGTGGCGATGGACCAGCTCGGGCCCGAGAAGGTCGTCCCGATCGGCGCGGCGGTGGTCGGCATCGGGGCGCTGCTGTTCGCGTCGGGCAACAGCGGCGCTGGCCAGCGTCGGGCCGGTTCCTGCAGGGCGCGGGCGGCGTGTTCGCGCTGGTCGGCGCGGTCTACATCGCGACGACGAACTTCCCGGCGTCGCGCGCGGCGACGCTGATCGGCGCGACGCAGATGTTCGGCATGGCCGGCGGATCGGCCGGGCAGTTCGTGGTCGGGCCGCTGATCGCCGCCGGCGTCGCCTGGAACACGTTCTGGGTCGGGATGGGCGTCGCCGGCCTCGCGATCGGCGTGCTGCTCTTCTTCCTTCTGCCGGCGCCGGAACCGAGACGAGCCGGCGCGACGGCTGGCTGCAGAGCGCGGTCGCACGCGCTCGGCACCGTCTTCCGGAATCCGCAGTCGATCCTGTGCGGCGTGATCGCCGGGCCTGCTCTTCATCCCGACGACGATCTTCGACATGGTCTGGGGCGTGCGCTACCTGCAGGAGGCGCACGGCTTCGACTACGCGTCGGCGGTCATGCGCTCGGCACGGTCCCGTTCGGCTGGATCATCGGCTGCCCGCTGCTCGGCTTCATTTCCGACCGGCTCGGCCGGCGCAAGCCGGTGATCATCGGCGGCGCGCTCGCTGCTGCTCGGCCTGCCTGGCCTGGATTCTGTACGGCCCGGCCGGATGTCTTTCCTCCTTACGTCGCTCGGCCTCGTGGCCGGCATCGCGTCGGGCGCGGCGATGCTGCCCTACACCGTGATCAAGGAAGCCAATCCGCCGCGAGTTGAGCGGCACCGCGACCGGCGTCGTCAACTTCCTGAACTTCACCTTCAGCGCGCTGCTGGCCCGGTGTTCGGCTGGATGCTGCTGGCGGTCGGCGGCGGCGCCGGCGCAGATGACGCTCGAGCACTACCAGACGGCGTTCGCGCCGCTGCTCTACGGCGTCGCGCTGGCGATCGTCCTCACCCTTCTCCTGAAAGAGACGGGACCCGCGGTCCGGCCGCTCGTCCCGACACCAGCGAGTCAACGGACATGACTCGAGCAGTCTGGAACCGGCAAGTACGAACAGCTGCTCGAGCGCTGCCGCAGCCTGGAGCCGGTCCCGACCGCGGTGGCGCACCCCTGCGAGGCGACGGCGCTCGCCGGCGCGATCGAGGCTGGCGAGCAAGGAGCTGATCACGCCGATCCTCGTCGGCCCGGCGGCCAAGATCAACGAGGTCGCCGAAGCAGCACGGCATCGATCTCGGATCGACGCGGATCGTCGACGCGCCGCACAGCCACGCGGCGGCCGCCAAGGCGGTGGAGCTGGTGCGCGAGGGGCAGGCCGAGCTGCTGATGAAGGGCAGCCTGCACACCGACGAGTTGCTGGGCGCGGTCGTCGCGCGGGAGACCGGCCTGCGCACCGGCCGCCGCATCAGCCACGTCTTCATCATGGACGTGCCGACCTATCACAAGGTGCTGATCGTCACCGACGCCGCGATCAACATCGCGCCGACGCTGGAAGACAAGGTGGACATCTGCCAGAACGCCATCGACCTGGCCATCTCGCTCGGCGTCGAGACAGCCGAAGGTCGCGATCCTCGCCGCGGTCGAGACGGTGAACTCGAAGATGCCGGCCACGATCGACGCCGCCGCGCTCTGCAAGATGGCCGACCGCGGACAGATCACGGGCGGCCTGCTCGACGGGCCGCTGGCGTTCGACAACGCGATCAGCAAGGAGGCGGCGAAGATCAAGGGCATCACGTCGGAGGTCGCCGGCGATCCCGACATCCTGCTCGCTCCCGATCTCGAGGCCGGCAACATGCTGGCCAAGCAGCTCAGCTTCCTGGCCAACGCCGACAGCGCCGGCCTGGTGCTGGGCGCGCGCGTGCCGATCATCCTGACCAGCCGCGCCGACAGCGTGCGGTCGCGCATCGCCAGTTGCGCCGTGGCGATGCTGGCGGCGCACGCGCGGCGGCAGCCGGCGCAGTGACGCAGGTGACGCGCCCATGGACGACTACGCCCTCGTCCTCAACGCCGGCTCCTCGAGCCTGAAGTTCTGCGTCTACCGCCGCCCGGACGGCGAGGCCTGGCGGCTCGAGGCGCGCGGCCAGATCGAAGGCATCGGCACGTCGCCGCGCTTCACCGCGAAGGACGACGGCGGCGCCGTCGCTCGTCGACGAGAAGCTCGACGCGGCGGTGCAGCGACGGCCGCGCCGCGCTCGACGTGCTCGCCGCTGGCTGCGCTCGCAGCTACGGCGGGCGCGACGTGCTCGGCGTCGGCCATCGCGTCGTGCACGGCGGCGCCGCGCTACGCCGGCCCGTGCATCGTCACGCCGGAGGTCCTCGACGAGCTGCGCGAGCTGATCCCGCTGGCGCCGCTGCATCAGCCGCACAACCTGGCCGCGATCGAAGCGGTCGTCGAGCGGCTGCCCGGCGTGCCGCAGGTGGCCTGCTTCGACACCAGCTTCCACCGCGGCCAGCCGGCCGTCGCCGAGCTGGTGCCGCTGCCGCAGCGAGATCTGCGACGCCGGCGTGCAGCGCTACGGCTTCCACGGCCTCTCGTACGAGTACATCGCCTCGGTGCTGCCCGAGGTGGCGCCGGAGATCGCCGACGGGCGCGTCATCGTCGCGCACCTGGGCAGCGGCGCGAGCCTGTGCGCGCTGAAGGACGGCAAGAGCGTCGACAGCACGCTCGGCTTCACCGCGCTCGACGGCCTCTGCATGGGCACGCGGCCGGGCGCCATCGATCCCGGCGTCGTCCTGCTACCTGTTCCAGACGCTCGGGCTCTCCGCCAAGGAGGTCGAGACGATGCTCTACAAGAAGTCGGCCTGCTCGGCATCTCCGGCATCAGCAACGACATGCGCGACCTGCTCGGCCAGCACCGAGCCGGCGGCGCGCC
This sequence comes from uncultured Acidobacteriota bacterium, assembly GCA_963771415.1. GTDB lineage: Bacteria > Acidobacteriota > Vicinamibacteria > Vicinamibacterales > 2-12-FULL-66-21 > CAWAZT01. The sequence continues at coordinate 200,934 of CAVYTI010000006.1, forward strand.
TGGCCGTGGACTACTTCGTCTATCAGGCCGCCAAGGAGATCGGCGCGCTCGCCGCGGTGCTGGGCGGCGTCGACGCGCTGGTGTTCACCGCCGGCATCGGCGAGAACTCCGCCGAGATCCGCCGGCGGATCTGCGAGGCGTCGGCCTGGCTCGGCATCGAGCTCGACGCCGACGCGAACGCCAGGCACGGGCCCGCGGATCTCCACGCCGAGCAGCCGCGTGTCGGCCTGGGTGATCCCGACCAACGAAGAACTGATGATCGCCCGGCACACCGGCGCGCTGCTCGGGCTTGATCGAGGCTCGCGCCTAGCGGGCGCGACAGTGAAGAGGTATCCATGACTGTGACCGCATCGGCGACGCAAGCGAAAGACGGCGGCGGCCGTCCGCCTGGCAGGGATTTCGAACGGGCCTCTGGCAGAAGGAGATCAACGTCCGCGACTTCATCCAGCAGAACTACACGCCGTACGACGGCGACGACGTCCTTCCTCGCGCCCGCGACGGCGCGGACGAAGAAGATCTGGGACACGCTGAACGAGCTGTTCGTCGAGGAGCGCAAGAAGGGCGTGCTCGACGTCTCGCAGATCCCGAGCTCGATCACCGCGCACGCGCCCGGCTACATCGACCGCGAGAACGAAATCATCGTCGGGCTGCAGACCGACGCGCCGCTCAAGCGCGCGATCATGCCGAACGGCGGCTTCCGCATGGTGCTCAATGCGCTCAAGACCTACGGCTACGAGCCCGATCCGCACGTCGTCGAGGCGTTCACCAAGTACCGCAAGACGCACAACGAGGCGGTGTTCGACGCCTACACCGCCGACATCCGGCGCGTGCCGCAGCTCGCACGTCCTCACCGGCCTGCCCGACGCCTACGGCCGCGGCCGGATCATCGGCGACTACCGCCGCGTGGCGCTCTACGGCGTCGACCGGCTGATCGAGCGCAAGCAGGAGGAGAAGCGCGAGCCTCGACTCCGGCCATGTCCACCGACGAGATCATCCGCGACCGCGAAGAGCTGTCGCGAGCAGATCCGCGCGCTGAAGGAACTGCAGCAGATGGCCGCCGAGCTACGGCTTCGACATCTCCGGCCCGGCGCGCACCGCGCGCGAGGCCGTGCAGTGGCTCTACTTCGGCTACCTCGCCGCCGTGAAGGAACAGAACGGCGCGGCGATGTCGCTGGGCCGCACCTCGACGTTCCTCGACATCTACTTCGAGCGCGATCTCGCCGCCGGGCACGCTCACCGAGGAGCAGGCGCAGGAGATCATCGACGACTTCGTCATCAAGCTCCGCATCGTCCGCTTCCTGCGCACGCCGGAGTACGACGAGCTGTTCGCCGGCGATCCCGACCTGGGTGACCGAGTCGATCGGCGGGCATGGGCGACGACGGCCGGTCGCTGGTCACGAAGACCAGCTTCCGCTTCCTGCAGACGCTCTACAACCTCGGTCCGGCGCCGGAGCCGAACCTGACGATCTGGTATTCGCCGCGGCTGCCGGACGGCTTCCGGCGTTTCGCCGCGAAGGTCGCGATCGACACCAGCTCGCATCCAGTTCGAGAGCGACGAGATCATGCGCCGCGCCTGGGGCGACGACGGCGCGATCGCCTGCTGCGTGTCGCCGATGCTGGTCGGCAAGCAGATGCAGTTCTTCGGCGCCCGCGCCAACCTCGCCAAGTGCCTGCTCTACGCCATCAACGGCGGCCGCGACGAGATCAGCGGCGAGCAGGTCGGGCCCGCCGTCGGAGCCGGTCGCAGGGCGAGTACCTCGACTTCGACGACGTGCTCGACAGGTTCGAGAAGATGATGGACTGGCTGGCCGGCGTCTACGTCAACGCCATGAACGTCATCCACTACATGCACGACAAGTACGCCTACGAGCGGATCGAGATGGCGCTGCACGACTACGCGCCGCTGCGGACGATGGCGTTCGGCATGGCCGGCCTGTCGGTCGTCGCCGACAGCCTCTCGGCGATCAAGTACGCGAAGGTGCGCGTCGATCCGCGACGAGACCGGGCTGGTCACCGACTATCAGACCGAAGGCGAGTTCCCGATGTTCGGCAACAACGACAACCGCGTCGACCAGCTCGCCGTCTGGGTCGGTCAGCACGTTCATGAACAAGCTGCGGAAGTATCCGACCTATCGCAACGCCCTGCACACGCAGTCGATCCTGACGATCACGTCGAACGTCGTGTACGGCAAGGCGACCGGGCAACACGCCGGACGGCCGCCGGCACGGCGAGCCGTTCGCGCCGGGCGCCAATCCGATGCACGGCCGCGACAGCCACGGCATCCATGCCGTCGGCCGCGTCGGTCGCCAAGATTCCGTATCGCGATGCCGCGGACGGCATTTCGCTGACGGCGACGCTGGTGCCGACGGGCTCGGGCCGGGTGCCGGAGGACCGGATCACGAACCTGACGGCGATCCTCGACGCGTTCTTCAGCGCCACCGGCTACCACATGAACGTCAACGTCCTGAACCGCGACACGCTGCTCGACGCGATGGATCATCCGGAGAAGTACCCGCAGCCTGACGATCCGCGTCTCGGGCTACGCCGTGAACTTCGTGCGGCTCACGCGCGAGCAGCAGATGGACGTGATCAACCGCACGTTCCACGGAGGCTGACCGTCATGTCTGAAGCGATCCGCACTGCAGCAGACTCCGCTGGAGGCGAAGAGCCCGTTCGAACTGCGCGTCAACTCGGCAACGACGTGCCGGAATCGGACGTCCGGACAGCGCTCGCAACCGGCGACATGGGGTTCCTGCATTCGTTCACGACCGGCTCGACGGTCGACGGGCCCGGCGTGCGCGTCGTCGCGTGGACGACGGGCTGCATGTGGCGCTGCCGGTACTGCCACAACCCGGACACCTGGACGATGAGCAACGGCATGCCGGTGACGGTCGCGAGGGCCGCCGAGGAGCTGCGCAAGTACCGTCACGGGCTCAAGGTGATGTCGGGCGGCTTCACGCTCAGCGGCGGCGAGCCGCTGATGCAGCATCGCTTCGCGGTCAAGCTGTTCGCCGCGGCGAAGGCGATGGGCATCCACACGGCGCTCGAGACCAACGGCTACTACGGCGACCGCCTCACCGACGCCGAGCTCGAGCACGATCGACCTGGTGCTGCTCGATATCAAGACCTGGGATCCGGCACGCCATCGCCGCGCTCACCGGCATGGACATCGGCCCGACGCTCGCGTTCGCCCGGCGGCTGGCGCAGCGCAAGCGGCCGATCTGGGTCCGCTTCGTGCTGGTGCCCGGGCTTGACCGACGACCTCGACGACATCGCGCAGATCGCCGAGTTCGCCGCCGAGCCTGGGCAACGTCGAGCGCGTCGACGTCCTGCCGTTCCATCAGATGGGCAGGTACAAGTGGGCGAACCTCGGCATCGAATACACCCTGCAGGATGTCGAGCCGCCGACCACTGATCAGGTCGAGCGGGCGCTCGACGTGTACCGGAAAGCGGGACTGAACGCATACTGAGCCCGACCCTGATATGCTGAGATTGCAAGCGCCATCTTTCCGGAGGCCCCCTATGACTCGCCGATTCCGACTGTTTGCGTTGCTGGTGCTCTTCACGTCGGTTGGACTGGCCTGGTCGTCGAACGTGGCGGCGCAGGGGCATGGTGGGTCGGGCGGAGGTCACTCGGGCGGAGGTCACTCGGGTGGAGGTCACTCGGGTGGCGGCCACTCGGGTGGGGCCGCTCCGAGGACGGGCGGTCATGGCGGGGGATACAACCAGGGCGGGGGCTACCGTGGCGGCGGCTACTATGGCGGCTACCGTGGCGGCTACTATCGACCCTACACGTCGTATCGCGGGAGCTACTACCGGCCCTACTACTCTTCCCGGTACTGCTATCCGGGGTACTCCTACTCGCCCTGGTATTACGGGTATCCGGCCTACGGATTCAACTTCGGAATCGGCTTCGGATTCGGTTGGGGCGCGGGGGCGTACTGGGGCGCACCTGCGTATGGGTATCCCTATGCGTCGTATGGCTCCCCCTATCCTTATGCGTACGGGAATCAGGCTCCGTACTACGGCACGTACGCGCCTCCACAGCCGTCGATGACGGTCCCGCCGAACGGTTACCAGAATCAGGGATCGGTCCCGCAATATCCTGGGAACGGTTACCAGAATCAGGGATCCCCGCAATATCCTGCGAACGGTTACCAGAATCAGGGATCGGTTGCGCATAATCCTGCTGAACAAGGGCAGTTCGGGACGGTGTCGCTGCAACTCAGTCCCTACGATGCGGTCGTGGTGATCGATGGGCAGGCGTGGGATCGTCCGGCAGGTGATGCCCGATTCTCCATCGAGCTGGCTGAAGGTCCGCATCGGGTCGAGGTTCGCAAGGAGGGCTACGCTCCGTACGTGCGAACTGTCAACGTGCACGGCGGCGCGCCGATCACGCTGAACGTGAGCCTGTCGGCGGGAGGAGGCGTAGCAGGAACGGCGCACTCCGTCATGCGCACGCAGCCAATCGTGCGCGGGTTGGTTCAGGTCGCTTCTCGCTGATTACCTTCGGGCCTGACCCTTCGACGACTGCCACGCGGAGATCACGACATCGACGCTCCGCCCGGTCTCGAGGAGGTCCTGTTTCTCGAAATGGATCCGGCGCAGCGCCTCTCGCACCTCGCCGTGCGCGTCGGCCAGGCGGACGTCGATGCCGCGGGCACCAAGCCTGTCGTATAGATCGGTCAGGAGCTCGGCCCCGGCAAGATCGACCTTGGGAACCGCGCCGAGAAAGAAGACGACGAGCCGCACCGCATCAGTGCGTTCCGCGAGCAGCTCGAACAGGCGCTCGCGGACGTACTCCACGTTGAAGTACACGAGCGACGATTCGCATCGGACAACCAACACGCCGGGCGTCCGCTCGGCTTCCGTCTGACGCACCCTGTCGGCGAAGAGCGCCGTGCCTGGCATCCGGCCGAGCTCGACCACTCTCGGGCGCGAGGCTTGACGGAGCAGCAGCACAATCGAGATCGCTGCGCCGAGCAGGACGCCGTTCTCGGGGCCCGATCCGAGCACGCCGAGGAAGGCGGCGGCGGCCACCGCGAATTCAGCGCGGCTGAATCGCCAGATATGCCGGAACGCCGCGACGTCGACGAGGCTCATGACGGCTGCGAGGACGATGGCCGCCAGAACCGGTTGGGGCAGGTTCCGGAGCAGTCCCGACGCGAAGAGCACGACCACCAGCGTGAAGAGCGCGGCGATGAGACCGGAGATGGGCGTGCGCGCGCCGGCCCTTTCGTTGACCAGCGATTGCGACATCCCACCGCTCACTGGCAATCCCCGGCCGAGACCCGCGAACAGGTTCGCGGCGCCCAGCGCGAGGAGTTCCTGGTTGGCGTCCAACCGATAGCCGTGCTTCTGCGCGAACATCCGGCCGATGGCGGCCGTTTCGACCGCCGCGAGGACGAAGCACGCCAGCGCCAGCGGCAACAGCTGACCCAGCTCGTGGCGGCTGACGATCGGCAGACCCAGCGAGGGCAGGCCCTGGGGCACGATGCCCAGCAACGCGACGCCGTGCGCCTCGAGGTTCAAGACCCGCGCCGCGAGGATGCCGCCGAGCACCACGAAGAACGAGACCGGCCGGTTCTTCAGCCATAGCTTGCCGCCGATGAGAAACGCGAGGGCGCCGACGCCGACCATCAGCGACATACCGTGCGTCTCGCCCAGGTGCCTCACGAAATACGCCGAGCGCTCCCAGAAATCGCCATGCGATCCCTTGAAGCCGAACAGCTTCGGGAGCTGGGTGCTCGCCAGGTAGAAGGCGAGTCCACTCTTGAACCCGACCAGCACCGTCTCGGAGAAGAATCCAACCGCATTGCCGGCGCGGACCAGCCACGCGATGACCCCGAGCGCGGCGAGCATGAGCGTGACGCACGCCGCCAGCGCCGCATGCTTCGCGGGATCGCCACCGCTGAATTCAGCGACCGACGCGCCGATGAGCAGCGACAACGCGGACGTTACCGTGATGACCGTCTGCTTGGAACTGCAGAACAGCCAGAAGACGAGGCCGGAGAACAGGCAGGCGTAGAGTCCCGCCTCGGGGGGCAGACCCGCGAGCGACGCGTCGCCGATGCCGGCCGGCAGCAGGTAGGCCGCGAGCGTGAGGCCGGCGACCAGATCCGGCCGCAGCCAGGCCGTGTCGTAATCAGGCAGCCACTGTCGAACCGCGAGGGCCGGCCCACGCCGGGCCCGATGGCGCTCGGCTGTACTCGACACCTGCGGTCACCTCACAGGCGAATCGATCGCGCATCTGAGCGACGACCGGGTCATGACGTCCGGCGCCGCTTGACCTTCAGTTGCGCCAGGGAACGGGCGAGCGCCGCGTTGACCGACGCGACTTCTTCGTCGGAGATCTTTTCTTCGCAGCCGGGCCGCGGCGCGCTGCGCGCGCTTCTTCGGCTTTGGCTTCGTCGATCTTCTCCGGCGGCAATCGCCATGTCGGTCGACGATGCTGACGCGATCGCCGGTGATCTCGACGAGCCCTTCGCCGACGGCGAGGAATCGTCTCGCGTGCCGTCCCTGTTGACGATGATCTCGCCGGGCACCATCTGGGTGATCAGAGCGGACGTGCTGCGGGTACACGCCCATCTGCCCATCGATCGCCCGGCAGCGTGACCATGTCCACGTCTTCGGAGAACACGGTCGCCTCCGGCGTGACGATTTCGAGTTTCAGTGTTTCGGCCATGGCATTCCGATCAGTTCTTTGCGATCTCCTCGATGCCGCCCTTCATGTAGAAGTTGCCTTCCGGCACGTCGTCGTGTTTGCCGTCGAGGATTTCCTTGAAGCCGCGCACGGTGTCGGCGACCGGCACCTGCTTGCCTTCGCGGCCGGTGAACACCTGCGCCGACGCTGAACGGCTGGCTGAGGAAGCGCTGGATCTTGCGCGCGCGGAACACGGTCAGCTTGTCGTCGGGCGACAGCTCGTCCATGCCCGAGGATCGCGATGATGTCCTGCAGATCCTTGAAGCGCTGCAGCACCTTCTGACACGCCGCGCGCGACGTCGTAGTGCTCCTGGCCGACGATCTCCGGCGCCAGCGCGCGCGAGGTCGAGGCCAGCGGATCGACCGCGGGGTAGATGCCCAACTCCGCGATCGAGCGCTCGAGCACGATGGTCGCGTCCAGGTGCGCGAACGTCGTCGCCGGCGCCGGATCGGTCAGGTCGTCGGCCGGCACGTAGACCGCCTGGAACGACGTGATCGAGCCCTTCTTGGTCGAGGTGATGCGCTCCTGCAGCGCGCCCATCTCGGCGGCCAGCGTCGGCTGGTAGCCGACGGCGCTGGCGGTGCGGCCGAGCAGCGCCGAGACTTCGGAGCCGGCCTGCGAGAACCGGAAGATGTTGTCGATGAAGAGCAGCACGTCCTGGTTCTTCTCGTCGCGGAAGTACTCGGTGATGGCGAGGCCGGACAGCGCGACGCGCAGGCGCGCGCCGGGCGGCTCGTTCATCTGTCCGTAGACGAGCGCGATCTTCGACGCGCCGAGATCCTTCTGGTTGATGACGCCCGCCTGCGACATCTCGTGGTAGAGATCGTTGCCTTCGCGCGTGCGCTCGCCGACGCCGGCGAACACCGACACGCCGCCGTGGAGCTTGGCGATGTTGTTGATCAGCTCCATGATGACGACGGTCTTGCCGACGCCGGCGCCGCCGAACGCGCCGACCTTGCCGCCCTTCAGGAAGGGACAGATCAGATCGATGACCTTGATGCCGGTCGTGAGCACCTGCGGCGACGTCGACTGATCCACGAGCGGCGGCGGCGGGCGGTGGATCGGATAGTACTTCTCCGCCTTGACCGGTCCGCGCTCGTCGACCGGGTTGCCGGTCACATCGAACACGCGCCCCATCACGCCGTCGCCGACCGGCATCGAGATCGGCCCGCCGGTGTCGGTGACCTCGAAGCCGCGTTTGAGCCCTTCGGTGCCGGACATGGAGATCGTCCGCACCCAGCTGTCGCCGAGGTGCTGCTGCACTTCGAGCGTCAGCTTGACGGGCTGGTTCTGCGACCGTGTAGTCGACGGTCAGCGCGTTGTAGATCGCCGGGCAGCGCGTCCGGGAAACTCGACGTCCACCACCGGGCCGACGACTTGAACGATTTTGCCTGTATTCATACGGTATACGCCTCGCGATCGTCATCCGGCTTGGCCGCCGGCAATTTCCAGCAGTTCCTTGGTGATGTTGCCCTGGCGCAGCTTGTTGTATTCGAGCGTCAGATCCTTGATCAGACTCTCGGCGCTGTCGGTGGCGTTCTTCATCGACACCATGCGCGCGCTCTGCTCGCTGGCCTTGGCGTTCAGCAGGACGTGGTAGATGATAGATGTTGAGGTAGTGCGCCGAGCAGATACCGAGGACCTCTTCGGCGCTCGGCTCGAACAGCGACTTCCGTCGTGTCGGCGGCCAAGTCCTCTTCGGCTCGCACGCCCGGGATCTTGCAGCGCCCTTGATCTCGCCGACCGGCAGGAACTCCACGACACCGGCTCCTGGGTCAGCGTGTTGACGAAGCGCGTCGCGACGATCTGCACCTCGTCCACCTCGCCCTTCAGGAACAGGTCGCGGGCGAACGCGGCGATCGCCCGGGCCTCGGCGAAGCGTCGGCGTGTCGCCGTAGGCGAACTCGGCGACCAGCTGCCGGCGGGTGCGCGCGACGAACTGCGCCGCCTTGCGGCCGGCGGTGATGAACACCGTCGACTGCCGGATCGAACTGCGCGGCCAGGCGGAACACGTTGCTGTTGAGCGCGCCGCACAGGCCCTTGTCGGCGGCGACCAGGATGACCGCGCGCTTGCGGACCTCGCGCACCTCGAGCAGCGGATGCGTGAAGTCGCGGCGCGTGCGTCGTCGCGCTGCGCTGGATGCGGTAGAGCAGGCGCGCGAACGGCCGCGACGTCGAGCGCCGCCTGCTGCGCCTTGCGCATCTTCGACGCCGCCACCATCTGCATCGCCTTGGTGATCTGCGCCGTGCTGCTGATGGACTTGATGCGCCGGCGGAGGTCGCGAGGGCTGGTCATGGTTCATCGCGTCCAGCTCGCAGCTGCGATTCCTTCCACGTCTGCTTGAACTGGTCGGCGGCGGCCTTCAGCTCGGCCGTCAGCGCGTCGCTGAGCGCCTTTTCCTTCGCCGATCTTCGCGAGCAGCTCGGCCTTCCGCGTGGTCAGGAAGTCCGTCCAGCTCGGCCTGGAACTCCTTGATCCGCTCCACCGGCACGTCGTCCACATAGCCGTTCTGCACGGCCCAGATCACGGCCACCTGGACCTCGACCGGAATCGGGTTGTACTGCGGCTGCTTGAAGAGCTCGACGATGCGCTTGCCGCGGTCGATCTTGGCCTGCGTCGTCGCGTCCAGCTCCGAGCCGAACTGCGCGAACGCCGCCAGCTCGCGGAACTGCGCGAGGTCGCCCTTGAGTTGTCCGGCGACCTGCTTCATCGCCTTGAGCTGCGCCGCCGAGCCGACGCGCGAGACCGAGATGCCGACCGAGATCGCCGGGCGAACGCCCTGGTAGAACAGGTCCGTCTCGAGGAAGATCTGTCCGTCGGTGATCGAGATGACGTTGGTCGGGATGTACGCCGACACGTCGCCGGCCTGCGTTTCGATGATCGGCAGGGCGGTCAGCGAACCGTTGCCGTACTTCTCGCCGACGCGCGCGGCGCGCTCGAGCAGCCGGCTGTGGAGGTAGAACACGTCGCCCGGATACGCTTCGCGGCCCGACGGCCGCTTCAGCACGAGCGACACCTGCCGGTAGGCGACGGCGTGCTTGGACAGGTCGTCGTAGACGATCAACGCGTCCATGCCGTTGTCCATGAACCACTCGCCCATCGCCGCGCCGGCAAACGGCGCCAGGTACTGGCTGGTGGCGGAATCGGAGGCCGGCGAGGCGACGATGATGCGTGTAGGGCATCGCCCCGGCTTCTTCGAGCACGGTGATGATGCGGGCGATGGTCGACTGCTTCTGGCCGATGGCGACGTAGATGCAGTAGAGCGGCCGGTAGTCCTTGTCGCCGGCCGCTTCGGCGGCCTTGTTCAGGCGCGCCTGGCTGATGATCGTGTCGATGCAGATCGTCGTCTTGCCGGTCGAGCGGTCGCCGATGATCAGCTCGCGCTGGCCGCGGCCGATCGGGATCATCGCGTCGATCGGCATGATGCCGGTCTGCACCGGCTGGCTGACGGACTGGCGGCGGATGATGCCGGGCGCGATCTTCTCGACCGGATAGGCGACGTCGCTGGCGATCGGCCCCTTGCCGTCGAGCGGTTCGCCGAGCGTGTTGACGACGCGCCCGAGCAGGCCCTTGCCGACCGGCACCTGCAGCAGCTTGCCGGTGGCGCGGACTTCGTCGCCCTCCTCGAGCTTGCGTGTAGTCGCCGAGGATGATCGACGCCGACCTCGGTCTCTTCGAGGTTCAGCGCCAGGCCGGTGATGCCGTGGCCGAAGTCGAGCATCTCGTTCAGCATGGCGTCGCCGAGGCCTTCGACTCTTGGCGACGCCGTCGCCGATCTCGCGGATGACGCCGACGCTTCTGCTTGGCGGTCGCGGCCTTGGCGCCCGCGATTTGGGCTTCGATTTCCTGCACCAGGTTAGCCATGTGTCGTCACCTCATGCGCTCACTGCGATCGGCGCTCACAAGCGCGCCTCCAGCGCAGCCAGCCTGGCCCGGACGCTGCCGTCGTAGACGTCGCTGCCGACCTTGATGCGCACGCCGCCGATCAGCGCCGCGTTCTGCTCGAAGGACGTCTCCAGGTCCGTCGCCGTACGGTGCGCGACGAGGCCGCTTGCCACGTCCCGACGCACGTCTCGGGGCAGACGGCGTGGCGCTCTCGACGAGGGCCGTGTGGCGATCGCGATCGAGCCGCACCAGCCGCTGAAAGGACGACAGGACCGCGAGCGAGCCGCGGCGGCCGCGATCCCGCGAGGGCCGTCGCGACCTGGCGCGCGCGGTCGTCGATCCAGCGTTCCGTCGACGAGGCAGAGCCGGAACAAGTTCTCGCGCGGCCTGCCGCGTTTTGCGCGTGCTCTTCATCATTCTACACGGCCAGTTGCTTGGCCGTCTCCTCGGCCAGCCGGCGCTGATCTTCGGCTGTCAGAATCTTGCCGGTCACGGTCGCGGTGGTCTGGACCACGAGCCGGCCGACTTCGCGCTTCAGCCTCGGCGAGCATCGCGCGCGTTCGCGCTCGGCGGCTTCGCGCGCCTGGGCGACGATCTGCTCGGCCGCGGCGATCGCCTTCTGCGTCTCCTGGCTCCGCACGCGCGCGGCGGCGGCGCGGGCTTCTTCGATCAATTGCTTGCCCTCGGCGTCCGCCTTGATCAACACTTCCTGGCGCTCCGCTTCGATTCGCGCCAGCTCCGCCTTGATCTTCTCGGCGTTCGCCAGGCCGCTGGCGATCTGCTGCCGCCGCGCCTCGAGCATCGTGAGGATCGGCGTGTAGGCGAGCTGGTACAGCACGACGCACACGATGCCGAAGCTGATGATCTGCGCGCCGAGGTGCGGCCAGTCGACGCCGAACGTGCGGGCGATCTCGCCAAGCTGTCCACCGCTTTCGGCAGCGGCCTGAAACGCGAGCAGGAACATGATCGGGCACCCGCGTTCTACGCACGAGGAACAGGGCGTAGAACACGATCGCTTCGGCGAAGGCGATGGCCAGAATGGACTGAACCATAATCTTCGTCGACGCGCCGGGATTGCGACCGACTGCGATCGACGCTCCCTGCCGATCAACCCGACGCCGATCGCTGCGCCCAGCGCTGCCAGGCCGACGTGCAAACTTCCCGTCATTGGTGTTGTCCTTTCTCTTCTCGGTACTGGACGTTGCGGTAGACGAGCGCGACGATCAGCCGTGCGCGGCCGCGGGCCCGGCTTCCTCGTGGTGCTGACAGATCAGCAGCGTGAACACGGCGGTCAGCAGCATGAAGACCAGCGCCTGCACCAGACCGACCAGCAGCTCCATGAAATAGAACGGAATCGGCAGCAGCCAGCCGAGACCTGGGACGATCGTCGCCATCGTCTCGAGCATGTTCTCGCCGGCGAAGATGTTGCCGTAGAGCCGAAAGCTCAGCGAGACCGGCCGGAACAGAATCGAGACGATCTCCAGACAGCCGGCGGCGAAGAACACGACGATCATGCAGCAGCTTCAGCACGCCCGGTCGTCTCGCCCTTCGGCGCGAACAGCTCCTTGACGAATCCGCCAGCGCCGACTTCCTGCAGCGCCCAGACGATCCAGCAGCGCGAAGAAGACCAGCGCCATCGCCAGCGTCAGATTGAGATCGGCGTTCGCGCCGCGGAACAGCGGTTGGTCGATGACGAACCCGTCGCGCGTCTGAGTGTCCCCAGCCGATCGTGCCGACGCCGGGGATGAGGCCGATCCAGTTGGCCGCGAGGATGAAGATGAAGATGGTGGCGAAGAACCAGAACGTCCGCTTGACCAGGTGCGGGCCGATGATGCTCTCGAGGAAGCCGTAGAGGCCCTCGACGAGCCACTCCAGCAAGTTCTGCGCGCCGCTCGGGAACCTGCTTCATGTGCCGCGTCGCGACGCTGCGCGAAGACGATCAGGCCGACCGCCACGATCCACGTCACGACCATCGAGTTGGTGATCGGGAAGCCGAAGGGCCGCGCGATCTCGACCGCCTTCTGCGACAGGCCGTGCTCGACCGGTTCGGCAAGCGCGAAGAAGCCGATCTCGAGCGCGCCTGTTCGCATGCGGTCTGTTTGAGCACGGCCCATGCCATCCGGCGCACGGGACACGACCCGACGAAACCGCGGATTGACCGGGTCATCGGGCCTCTCGCGGCAACGGCCCGGGTGCAGGAAGGAACCAGCCCTCCGGTATTCCGGATGTGCTCCGCGATCCCGGAGGAGTCGGGTATGCTGTCGCGACTGGGCGCGCACAAGGGCCGCACGCCCTGGACTTGGGATTCGCCCGGAACGGCAACTGGTACACCCGGTGCAGTGAGCGACGACGCGGAAAGCGTCCGACGAGTGAGGTTCACATGATGCTTCGAAAGGCAATGAGGGGTTGGCTTTCGCTGGCGGTGCTGGCACTGGTTGCCACGACCGCGCGCGCGCAATCGGGCACTGAAACGTTCACGGCGACGGCCGCGGTCAAGACCGGCGGCGGCGCGGGCGCGACGTCGCCGCTGACGCTGGTCGTGGACTACAAGATGTCGCCGGCCGAAGCAGACAAGTTCCTGGCGGCGTACAAGACCGGTGGAGCGGCCGCGTTGCGGAAGGCCCTCGTCGGCGTGAAGCCCACGGGCTCCGTAAAACTCGCGGCAGGAAAACCGACGCCTACCCGCATCACCCTCGAGCGGACGACCGACAAGGGGCGCCTGCTGACCGTCGTGTGCGACAAGCCGATCCTCTTCCTCGGCGCCGGCATTCCCGGCGCGAAGCCCAAAGCGGGCTATGACTTCGCCATTGTCGACATCGAGGTCGACGCGAACGGCAACGGCTCGGGGACGCTCGCCCCCGCCGCCAAGGTCACCGTCAAGGATGGCGCGTTCGTCGTCGAAGACTACGGCTCAGAGCGGATTCAGCTGACCGACGTCAAGAAGACGAAGTAACCGGCTTCGGCTCTCACAGCCGACGGTTTCCACGTGCGCCTCCGGTATCCCGTGGCGCCTCTGCGATACCGGGGGAGAGTTCACAACCGACACAGTCGCCGCTTTGGCCGCTCTCGCTCCAAGCCGTTGATTCGACGACGGTAACGAAAGGGCGTCGCGCCGACGCGGGACTGGAACGCGGGGTGCTATACGCCCGGCCATGGTGCGACTCAATGTCGCGCTCAGAGCGCCGTCTGCGCGAGGTGCCCAGGGGCTGCTTGAGGCGCTTCGCTATCTCATGATGAGCACGCGCGCCGAGAAGGGCTGCGTCAACTGTGCTGCGTGGATGGACCCGGACGCGACGGTGCACTACCTCGATGAGTGGGCCACTGAAGCTGACGCCCGCCGGCACATCTGCACCGACAGCTTCACCTCGTTGCTGGGGGTCATCGAATCCGGGCTGGATCCCCAGGTGCAATTCGACTTCGTCGCGAACCGTCGCGGGCTCGACTACGTGTTCGAAGTACGAGATGCGCCCAGCCACCTAACCGACCCCGGCAACCCCTCGCGCCGTGGTCCGGAGGACAAGCAGTCATGAAGCAGAAGAAGTACGAGAAGGCCCTTGACAAGCTGCACGTACAGCTCGCCTACCTCCAGCGCTGGGTCAAGGAGAAGGGCGCTCGCGTAGTCATCCTGTTCGAAGGACGTGACGGCGCCGGCAAAGGGGGCACAATCCGCGCGCTGACCGAGCGCCTCAGCCCGCGTGTGTTCCGCGTCGTGGCGTTGCCCGCCCCGTCGGACCGCGAGAAGAGCCAGATGTACATGCAGCGATACATCCCGCACCTCCCGGCGGCGGGGGAAGTCGTCATCTTCGATCGGAGTTGGTACAACCGCGCCGGCGTCGAATACGTCATGGGGTTCTGCACGAAGGATCAGCACGATCGCTTTCTCGACCTCTGTCCGATCGTCGAGAAGTTCTTCGTCGACGGCGGCATCATCCTGATCAAGCTGTGGCTGGAGGTCAGCAACGACGAGCAGGAGGTCCGGTTTGCCGCGCGGATCAAGGATCCGGTCCGTCAGTGGAAGTTGAGTCCCATGGACCTGCCGTCGCGCGAGCGATGGTACGAATACTCCCGGGCGCGGGACGTGATGCTCAAGAAGACCGACACCAGGTTCGCTCCCTGGTACATCGTCCGCTCCGACGACAAGAAAGCCGCGCGCCTGAACACGATCGCGCATCTGCTCTCGCGGATTCCTTACAAGAAGCTGCGGCACAAGAAAGTGAAGCTGCCGAAACGGTCCAACAAGGGCGCGTACAACGACGATCGGTCCATCGCGAACCGCCGATTCGTGAAGGAGCTCTACTGAGGGGGCATCCGGTGACGAAGATTACCGTGGCGGGCGCCGTGATCGCGGTCGCCTTCTCGGGGCTAACGCTCCAGGGCCGGCTGACGGCCTCTTCTGCCGCCGACGCGCAGGCGGCGAAGGCGTCGACACAACCATCAATCAAGCCGGACGACCTCGACAAGCTGCTGGCGCCCGTCGCGCTGTATCCCGATCAGCTGCTCTCCCAGATCCTGCTGTGCGCCCAGAAACCGGGCAAGGTCGGCGCGCTCAGCGAGTGGCTGGCCAGCCAGACGGTAAAGGGCAGCGAGCTCCAGGATGCCGCCACCAAGTCCGGATTCGATCCGAGCTTCGTCGCCCTGACGGTGTTTCCCGATGTCGTGCACAGCATGGCCACGCAGCCACAGTGGACGAGCAGTCTGGGTGACGCATTCACGGCCGATCCCAAGGCGGTGTTCGCCAGCATCCAGCGCCTGCGACAGATGGCCAAGGACAAGGGGACTCTCAAGAGCACGCCGCAGCAGGATGTCGAGACCCGGACCTCGTCGAGCGGCCAGCAGGTGATCGTGATCGAGCCGTCCAATCCGCAAGTCGTCTACGTGCCCCAGTACAACCCGCAGGTCGTGTACACGCAGCCAGCGTCCACGACCGTCGTCGTCCAGGAGGACAACACCAGCGAGGCCGTGGCGGCCGGCTTGATTGGATTCACCGCCGGGATCGCGATCGGCGCCGCGATCGACAACAACTACTACTACGGGCCGTACGGATGGCACGGCGGGTTCAACATGTACGACGATGCGTGGGACGACTATTACGACGCGCGCGAGGACGCGCGCGAGGACTGGTCCGACAATCGAGAGGACCTGGCCGAGAATCGCACCGATCGCGCAAAAGACGCGCAGGAACAGCGGACCGAGCGGACGCAGACCCGCCAGGAGAACCGCCCTGAGTCGCAGGCACAGCGTACTGAGCGCCAGCAGACCAGGCAGGAGAACGGGCCTCAAACACAGGCCCAGCGCGATCAGCGCAAGACCGACGCGCAGTCGGCGGTGTCGCAGGCGAAGTCCCAGGGGGCTGCGACCGCCGAATCGCGTGGATACAGTCGCGACCAGGGTCAGGCGGCGAAAGAGCGGAGCGGGACGAAGTCGGACGCGTTTTCCGGCTACTCGAGCGGACGATCGGAGCGGTCCGCCAGCGAGCGCGGCCAGCGGAGCAGGAGCAGCTCGCGCAGCGGCGGCTCGAGGCGCCGGTGAGAGCCGGCGGAGCAGTCATGATCATGAAACGCATCGCGACGGTGTTGTCGAGCGCGGCATTGGCCGCCAGCCTTTCCTGCAGCCCGAGCCCGAAGGGTCCGGGTGAGCGGACCTTCAAAACGCCCGAAGAAGCGGTCCGTGCGCTGACCGCCGCCGCCAAGGCGGGAAGCGTAGGCGACCTGCGGCCGATCTTCGGTCCTGAAGTGCAGCAGCTGATCGATTCGTCGGATCCCGACACCGCCCGTCGCAATCGCGAAGTGTTCAGGGTGGCGGTTGGAGAAGCGTGGCGGCTGGAGGATCACGGAACCAACACGAAGGTCCTCGTCATCGGTCACGAAGAATGGCCGTTTCCGGTGCCGCTCGTCAGCGACGGGGGCAGCTGGCGGTTCGACACCACAGCCGGGATCGAGGAAGTCATCGACCGACGGATCGGCCGCAACGAGCTCGCGGCGATTCGCGTCTGCCGCACATTTGTGGCCGCCCAGCGTGTGTATGCCGAGCGGGGTCACGACGGCAACCCCGCGGGTCTCTTTGCGAGGACCTTCCGAAGCGACGCCGACCGGCAGAACGGGTTGTACTGGCCGGCCGTACGAGGCCAGAAGCGCAGCCCGCTGGGGGACCTCCTGGCCGAGGCGTCCGAAGAGGGCCGGGCGACTGTCGACCGAAGCGGACCGTCCCCCTTCCACGGCTACTATTTCAAGATCCTGACGGCGCAGGGCTCAGACGCGCCAGGCGGTGCGAAGGATTACGTGGTCAATGGCGGGCTGTCAGGTGGCTTTGCGCTCGTCGCCTGGCCGGCCCAGTACGACGCCACCGGTGTCATGACCTTCGTCGTCAATCACGACGGCTCCGTTCGCCAGAAAGATCTGGGGTCCGGAACGGATGCGGCGGCGAGGGCCATGGCCCTCTACAATCCCAATGGCTCCTGGGAGACAGTGCAGTGAAGAGTGATGACGACGGACAATCGGCAGGCATCCGCTGAAGCTCTGCGTCTCGCCGAGTCGCGCGACGCGAAAGCCCCGTGGCGGAAGTGGGGGCCCTATCTCAGCGAGCGGCAGTGGGGCACCGTGCGCGAGGACTACAGCGAGGCGGGCGACGCCTGGAACTACTTCACCCACGACCAGGCGCGCTCGCGCGCCTATCGCTGGGGCGAGGACGGCCTGGCCGGCATCTCCGACGACCAGCAGCGGCTCTGCTTCGCCTCGCGCTGTGGAACGGCAAGGACCCGATCCTCAAGGAGCGGCTGTTCGGGCTGACCAACAGCGAGGGCAACCACGGCGAGGACGTCAAGGAGTACTACTTCTACCTCGACACCACGCCGACGCACTCGTACATGAAGTACCTCTACAAGTACCCGCAGGCGGCGTTTCCCTACGACGACCTCGTCGAGACCAACCGCAGACGCAGCCGCCACGAGTTCGAGTACGAGCTGCTCGACACCGGCGTCTTCGATCAGGATCGCTACTTCGACGTCTTCGTCGAGTACGCCAAGGCGTCCCCCGAAGACATCCTGATCCAGATCACGGTCCACAACCGCGGTCCGGAGGCGGCGACGCTGCACGTGCTGCCGACGCTCTGGTTCCGCAACACCTGGTCCGTGGGGCGGCGAAAGTCCCGCGGCCGTCGCTGAGCGCTTGCAGCGGACAGCCTGGCGTCGTGGCCTCGCATCCAGACGCTGGGCGAGCGATTCCTCTCCTGCCGACGGCGCAGTCCGACGTTGCTCTTCACCGAGAACGAGACCAACACGCGAGCGGCTCTTCGGCGTGCCGAACCGCACGCCGTACGTCAAGGACGGCATCAACGACTACGTCGTCCACGGCCGGCAGCGCCGTGAACCCGAAGAACGACGGGACCAAGGCGGCCGCTCACTACGATCTGACCGTGCAGCCGGGGGCGGCCGCTGTGATCCGGCTGCGGCTTGCGCCCATCGCCACCTCGACGCCTGCGTCGAGCCGACCAGGGCCGTTTACCGACTTCGACACCGTCATGTCTGCGCGCCGGCGGGAGGCGGACGAGTTCTACGCCACCGTCATCCCGGCATCGCTCGACGCCGACGCGGCCAACGTCATGCGCCAGGCGCTGGCCGGGATGCTGTGGTCCAAGCAGTTCTACCACTACGACGTCGACCGGTGGCTCGAGGAGCGCGGCTCCGACCCGTTCAAGCCACGCGCAACGTCGCGCGCCGCGCAACGACCACTGGCACCACATGTACAACGGCGACGTCATCTCGATGCCGGACAAGTGGGAGTACCCGTGGTACGCGGCGTGGGACCTCGCGTTCCACGTCCTCGCGCTGACGCTGGTCGACCCCGACTTCGGCAAGCAGCAGCTCAAGCTGATGCTGCGCGAGCGCTACATGCACCCCAACGGCCAGATTCCGGCCTACGAGTGGAACTTCGGCGACGTCAACCCGCCGGTGCACGCCTGGTCCACGATCTTCACCTACCGCCTGGAGAAGGCCCGGCACGGCAAGGGCGACCTCGACTGGCTCGAGCGCTGCTTCCAGAAGCTGCTGCTCAACTTCACCTGGTGGGTGAACCGCAAGGACCGGTCGGGCAACAACGTCTTCGAGGGCGGCTTCCTCGGCCTCGACAACATCGGCGTGTTCGACCGCAGCGCGCCGCTGCCGACCGGCGGCTACCTGGAGCAGGCCGACGGCACCGCCTGGATGGCGCTCTTCTGCCAGAACATGCTCGAGATCGCCGCCGAGCTGGCGATGCACGAAGCCGGCCTACGTCGACATGGCCTCAAGTTCGTCGAGCACTTCCTGTGGATCGCCTCGTCGCATGGTGCATGCCGGCGACGACACCGGGATGTGGGACGAGGAGGACGGCTTCTTCTACGACGTGCTGCGGCTGCCCGACGGGCACGCCGAGCGGCTGAAGGTGCGGTCGATGGTCGGCCTGCTGCCGCTCTGCGCGGTCGACCGTGTTCGAAGGCGACGCTGATATCGAAATATCCGCGAGCTGGTCGGCGCGTCTGCGCAGGTTCCTCGAGGCGCGGCCGGAGCTGACCGCGTTCATCCACGATCCCGACAAAGCTCGGCGAACGCGGGCCGCCGGCTCGGCGTCGATCCTGAACGAGACACAAGCTGCGCCGCGTGCTGGCCAAGATGCTCGACGAGAACGAGTTCCTCAGCCCCTACGGCATCCGCTCGCTGTCGCGCTACCACGCCGAGCATCCGTACGTCTTCCACGTCGGCGGCCAGGAGTACCGCGTGTCGTACCTGCCGGCGGAGTCCGACACCGGGATGTTCGGCGGCAACTCGAACTGGCGCGGGCCGATCTGGATGCCGGTCAACGGCCTGATCATCCGCGCGCTGCTGCAGTACTACACTGTACTACGGCGACGACTTCACGGTCGAGTGCCCGACCGGCTCCGGCCGGCAGATGACCCTGTACCAGGTCGCCGAGGAGATCGCGCGCCGGCTGGCCAACATCTTCCTGCAAGGACGACCGACGGCCAGCGGCCGGTCTACGGCGGCACGCGAAAGTTCCAGGACGATCCGCACTGGCGCGATCTCCTGCTGTTCTACGAGTACTTCCACGGCGACAACGGCGCCGGCCTCGGCGCCAGCCACCAGACCGGCTGGACCGGCATCATCGCGCGGATCATGCACCTGTTCGCGACGACGACCCCCGAACAGGCGCTCGAGTTGAGCAAGGCCGCGACCGTGACGGAAGTTCAGACTGGGGCAACCCGGTAGAGCCGGCTTTGCAGCCGCTGATGCGATGAAGCCCGACGATCACGACGACGGGAAGACCACGACGCATCCTGGTGGCCTTCTCATCGCGTGTCACCAGTAGCCGCCGTGACCATGGTCGAGAGCACGATCATCAGGCGGGAACGGATTCTCGACCCGATCGCACGCACGTCGGAGATCCTCTTTGCTGTGATCATGGCGTTGACGCTCACGGGCACGCTGAGCGTTGCAACCGCCGGCCACGGGGAGGTTCGAACGCTGCTCTTCGGGGTGCTCGGGTGCAACTTCGCGTGGGGCATCGTGGACGCCGTGATGTACCTGATGAGCACCTTCAGCGCGAGAGGTCACAACGCGATCACAGTTCGCAAGGTGCGCGGAGCGAAAAGCCCCGAGGCGGCTTACGACCTGATCGCGGGCGCCATCCCGCCGCTCGTCGCGTCGATCCTGAAGACGGACGATCTCGAAAAGATCCGCCAGGGCTTGCTGCGGATGGACGATCTTCCGAAAGGGGCTGCCTTCGAGCGAGAGGACTGGCTGGGGGCGCTCGGCGTGTTTCTCCTGGTGTTCATTTCCACCTTTCCGGTCGTCGTCCCGTTCCTCGTCGTCTCCAACGTCCGCCTCGCGCTGCGCCTATCGAACCTCGTGGCGCTCGTGATGCTGTTCCTCACCGGCAATGTGCTCGCGCGACACGGCGGCCTCAACCCTGTACGCACGGGCCTGGCCGTCATGGCACTCGGCGTCGTGCTGGTGGCGATCGCGATCGCGCTCGGCGGGTAGCGCGGGTGACCTCCGGCATGTCGTGGGCTGCCGCCACGCACTGGCTGCAATGGGCGCCACCCTTCAGGAGCGACAGTGCGGTACGATGTTCGCAACCAGCCGCGGACGAGACGCTTCGATGGCGCACCACACAGTAATGTCGCGGGTCCGCTGGATCTCCATCGCGATCCTCGTCCCGCTGGCGTTTGCGGCTGGGGGACGCGCCCAGGAGCTGGCCGGGCGAACTCCTCAACCTGCCGCGGCAACCCCCGAACAGCCGAAAGATCCCCTCGGCCGCGAGACGCCGCGAGGGACCGTGCTTGGTTTTCTGGGTGCCGGCCAGAGGGGTGAAGACCAGCTTGCGCGCGAATACCTGGACACGCGCCTCAGCGGCGAATCGGCGGAGACCCTGGCCCGGCAACTGTTCGTCGTCTTGAACACGCGCCTTCCCGCCCGGCTCGCCCAGCTCAGCGACATCCCCGAAGGCTCGGGCGCGAACCCCCTGCGGCCCGACCAGGAGGTCGTCGGCACCGTGTCGAGCACCACCCAGGGGAACATCGAGATCGTCCTCGCCCGCGTGAAGCGCGGCCAGGCGCCGCCCGTCTGGCTCTTTTCGAGCGCAACGCTCGACTCGATTCCCGCTGTCTACGACGAAATCAACGAGCGCCGTGATCAGAGCCTCCTCGGGCGCTTTCTCCCGGCTCACCGGGGGCCGCTCCGGATCTTGGAATGGGCCTCAGTTCTCCTCGGCTTCGTCGGGGCGTACTTCCTGACCGTTCTGCTGAACCGGATCCTCACGCCGCTCCTCGCCAGCCTGAGGAGGCGCGTCGTCAAGGCCGAGGCGCCCGAGCGGGACGTCCTGCCGACGCCGGCGCGCCTGCTGATTCTGGCGTTGGTGGGTCGCTGGGTGCTCTCGAACCTGACGGTCTCGCTGTTCCTCCGGCAGCTCTGGTCCAGCGCCGTCAGCGCCGTCACCATCGCGGCCGTCGTGTGGCTCCTTGTATTGTTGAACGGGGGAGTCGAGGCGTACGTGCGACGTCGGCTGCCGCGCGCGAATGCCGGGGCCGCCGCGGCCCTCCTGCGTCTGGTGCGGCGCGCGGTCGACGTGCTGATCATTTTCGGCGGGCTGCTCGCGGTGCTGCGGATGTTAGCGATCGACGCGACGCCGGCGCTGGCGGGTCTGGGCGTCGGCGGCATTGCCGTTGCGCTCGCGGCTCAGAAGACGCTCGAAAACGTGATCGCGGGTGCGTCGCTCATCTTCGACCAGGCGGTTCGCGTCGGAGACACTTTGAAAATGGGCGACGTGACCGGCACGGTGGATCACATCGGCCTGCGATCGACACGCATCCGCACGCTCGATCGCACCGTCGTGAGCATCCCGAACAGCCAGATTGCGAATGCGAGCCTCGAGACGCTCTCGACACGCGACAAATTCTGGTTCCATCCGGTCGTGGGACTGCGGTACGAAACCACCGCAGAGCAGCTACACGCGGTGGTCGATGGCCTCCGCCGCCTGCTCGAGGAGCAGCCGTCGATCGATCGGCAATCCGTCCGCGTCCGCTTTATTCGGCTGGGCGCGTTCTCGCTGGACGTCGAGGTGTTCGCTTACCTGTTCGCCAGCGACTGGGATCATTTCCTGCAACTTCAAGAACAGCTGCTGTTCGGCATTCAGGAGATCATCGATCGGGCCGGCACCAGGATCGCGTTTCCGACGCAGACGATGTATGTGACCGGCCCCGAAACGCCGCTGGCGGCGGTGAGGCCAATCACTTCTCGACCGTGACCGGCCCACCGCCTGGAGGCGTGGCCGGCGGCTGCGGCTTCGCCTCGAAGCTTCCTCCGAGCGCCAGGTGCAGGTTCACGCGTTGGACGCGCTGCTCGGCCTGCATGCGGACGAGAGCCGCTTGACTCGAGCTCAACGCGAGCAGCCGCTGGTTCACGAATCTGAGATCGGTGCTGCCGACCTTGAACTGTGTCTGGACGATGGAGAGCGCACGCTGATTGTCGGCCAGCGTCTGCGCCAGGATCTGCTCGCGTTCATGGGCCGCGATCTCGGCGGCGAGCGCATTTTCCACCTCGCCGAACGCGCGCAGGCCGACCGACGCGTAGCCGGCGACGGCCTGCTTCTGTTCGACCGTCCGGATCTCGACCTGCGTTTTGAGCGCGCCGCCCTTGTAGATCGGCGCGACGAGGTTCGCGCCGAGATTCCACACGGGATTGCTGTGATCCTGGAGCACGAACAGATCGCTGGAGATCGAGCTCACGCCGGTCGTGAGCGCGATCGCGGGCAACCGCGCCGCCTTGGCCTCACCGACGCGGTTGAACGCAGCCGCCACACGGCGCTCCGCGGCCACGACGTCTGGCCGGCGCTCGAGAAGCTCCGACGGGAGTCCGCCTGGCACCGCGGAGGGCTGGCCCGGCAGCTGCGGGCTGACAGCGGCGGCGGCTGCCGGATACCTGCCGAGCAGCAGCTCCAGGGCTCGAATCGCCTGCTGGCGCGAGAGCTCGATCTCGCGCAACGCGTCGCGGTAGGTCCCGACCGACGCACGCGCGATGTACACGTCCTCATCGTTGCCGACCCCAACCTGCGATCGTGTCTGAGCGAGACGCACAAGCTCTTCGGAGCTCTGAACCGCGGCCCGCGCCACTTCCGCCTGCAGTCCTGCTTCAGTTGCCAGGAACCAGCTCTTGGCGACGACAGCAGCCATCGACTGGCGCGCGTACTCGAAGTCGGCCTGCGCCGACATCGCGTCGGCGGCGGCTGCCGCCCGGCCGTACCTGACGCGCCCCCAGAGGTCGATCTCCCACGTCATCGTCAGCAGGGCGCCCTTCAGGCCCGAGTTGTCGCCCGACATCTTGGCGCCGCCGCGAGCGAGCACGTCGACCGACGGATACAGTTTCGCGCCGGCCAGCTTCGCATAGAGCTCCGCTTGTTCGACGCGCGCGGCCGCGACGCGCAAATCGGCGTTATTGGCGATCGCTTCGGCGACCGCGACGGTCAGTTGAGCGTCGCTGAATGTCGCGAGCCAGTTGTCGGTGACTGCCCCGGCAACGACGCCTGTCCATTGCGTGGGAACCTGTACCTGTCGACATCGCCTCGGTCTTGAGTGCCGCAGTGTCGGGCGGCTTCTTCAGCACGCAACCGGTCATCGCCACCAGGAGGACCGCGAGCGGAACCGCGACGGGTGCCACGACCCGTGAACGCCCGCGAGGTGTCATCACGATCTCCATCAATGTCCGAGGCTGATGCTGTGCTTGATGATGATGTAGTCGAGGTACGACGCCACCCGCAGCAGCACTTTCCGGATGATGTGCACCAGCGTGAGGTGCTCCGTATAGAGCGCGGCGGATCCGCGCGCGCCTGCTGCGACGAACACGGATTTATCGGAGTCCCCGACAACGAGCTTCACCGGGAACTTGCCCGGCGGCGGAACGAACGTCGTCTTCGGCAGGTCTCCGGAGGCCTCGAGTTGCCCCTGACCCTGGGCCCAGATGATCGAGTCCACGTGTGCCTTGATCACACGTCCCGGATAGGTGTCGAGGGTGATCTCGGCTTCGTTCCCTGGCTCGACCTCGTGCAGCTCGTTCTGGCCGAACAACGCGAAGATCTGGTACTCGTTGTCGACAAAGGTCATGACCTCGTTGAATGGCATGCCGGCGACGAAGAAGCCGGGCCTGAGCATCACGTTCACCATGGTGCCGTTGCCTGGCGCGAGGACGGTCGTCTGCGACAGCTCCCACCGGGCGTTATCGAGCTGGGCCCGGGTGGTATCCACCTCCGCCTGCGAGACACTCACCTGTGCGAGGGCGGTGGCCATTTGCGCCTTGACCTGCGCGACGGTCGCAAGATCCCCGTTCACGCGGCCGCTGAGTTTTTCGCGTACCTGTTGCTCGGCTGCGCGCGCGGCAGCGATCTGCCCCGTCAGCTCGTTGACGCTGGTCTGTGATTGCTCGAGATCGAAACGGTTGCCCGCCCCCGCCGCGACGAGCTCGGTGTTCTGTGCCACCCGTTTTTGTGACAGGCTCAGCGAGGCCGAGAGCGCCTCGACCTGGGCGGTCGCCTGATTGAGCTGCTCGTCCAGCTGGCGCTCGCTCGACTGCGCGTCGGCCAGTTTCGCCTGCGCTTCGTGGAGCCGCTGCCGATCGGCGCCCACTTTTGCCTCGTCCGAAGCCAGCTTCGCCTCGAGCGAATGGACTTCGTTGGTATAGGGCGTCGGGTCGATCTTGAACAGCACGTCACCTTTCTTGACCGCGCGGTTGTTCTCGACCGGCACCTCGATCACGCGTCCCCTGACCTGCGAGACGATCGGCACGACGTACTTCACCACCCGAACATCGCTCGTGGTCGGCGCGAAGACGTTCAACAGGAGGAGCAGGGTCGCGATGGCGACCACGGGAAAGATGGCCACGCCCACCTTCCAAGGGGTCGTCCACGGCAGCAGCTTCAGCTTGATGAAGATCAGCCAGACGAAGAACGCGTAAATGCCGAGTAGGATGATTTCCATCTACGGGGCCTCGTCACCAGCGAACTTCGCTTCGAGCGCGTCGAGGTCGGCCCGCACCGCTTTCAGCTCGGACGCCGGAATGCCGCGCGCTTCCAGCCGCGCGAGCCTGTCGTGCAGGCCGAGCGTGGAAGCGTCCTGCGCGTGTTCCCCATCATCATCGACATGGGCCTTGTCCGTCCCGTACGCCATCTTGTGCAGGACCGGCTTCGAGTACGCCCATATCCACGCGATCGGCCAGAGCAGTCCCCCGAACACCAGCGAGAGCAAGCACAGGGTCCGTATGGCTTCGAACTGCGGATGGTGCCGCTTGTGTGCGATCTGCTCCGGCAGGATGTGCACCAGCCAGAACAGGACAATGAGGACCACCGGAACAATGAAGATGATGACGAGCGCGAGAATCGTGGCCAGTTTGTCCTCGAGCTCGGGCGAGAGAAGAGACGCGCGCGCGGGAGCAGGCGTCAGAAGCAGCAGGACGAACAGTCCGGCGATGACTCGCGCGACTTTCTGAGCCTTGGCCATAGACATGTCTCGATAGGCACGGAGAGCAGCCACCGGCGAAGCCTCCATATAAGTATCCTCGACGTGATGAGCACTAGCCGTGCCATGCCGCAGTGCGGCACCGGGGCATCCGCAACCTGATGTCAGACACGGATTAGCCGGGATGTGACGCTATGGATCGTCGATCGGCTCCGGCCTCCGATATTGCGGGTGGGCTCCGGTATGCCGGAGCGCAGACGGCTTAAGGACTGTCGCGCTCGCCGCCGCCGGGTCGTCCGTCAGCGCGCCTGAAGGCCTCGAGATGTCGAGAGTTCTCCGGGGCGTCTCAGGGTCAACAGGCACGTCCATTGCTCCGCCTCCGGCAGACCCCGAAACGAAGCTCCATGAACGGCTGTCTGACGCCTTCGAGGAGGCACAATGAGTGGGGCTAACCTGAAGCATCCGAACTGGGACTGGACGCTCTCGAGCCCTCCGATCACGTCCCGCGACGCTGGAACGGGCCGGGTTCCTCTCATCGGCAACGTCGTCGTCGGAGAGAGCCCCGCGGTCCGCACCGCTCTGGAACAGTTGCATCGCGTGGCAGCAACCGACTCGACCGTTCTGCTCATGGGTGAGACCGGGACCGGGAAGGAGCTTTTCGCCAACGAGATCCACGAGATGAGCGCGCGGCGCGGCCGGCCGATGGTTCGCGTGAACTGCGCAGCCATGCCGGCGACGTTGATCGAAAGCGAGCTGTTCGGACGCGAAAAAGGGGCCTACACCGGCGCCCTGGCGCGCCAGGTTGGCCGCTTCGAGCTGGCGAATCACTCCACGATCTTTCTCGACGAAGTCGGCGACCTGCCGGCGGACGTCCAGGTCAAGCTGTTGCGGGTGCTCGAGGAGCGGCAGATCGAACGCCTTGGCAGCCCGACCGCAATTCCGGTGGACGTGCGGATCATCGCGGCGACACACCGCGATCTCGACAGGCGAATCGAAGACCAGACCTTCCGTGAGGATCTGTTCTATCGCCTCAACGTGTTTCCCATCGAGGTCCCGCCGCTGCGTCAGCGGGTCGAGGACATTCCGCTGCTGGTGTGGCGGTTCGTCGACGAGTTCTCGAAGGCGTTCGGCAAGCCGATCGACGCGATTTCACGCGAGAGCATGGCGGCCATGCAGCGGTACCCGTGGCCCGGCAACATCCGCGAGCTGCGCAACGTCGTCGAGCGCGCGATGATCCTGACGGCCAGTCACGAGCTGACGATTCGCGTTCCGCTAGCCTCCGTTGGCGGCAGCCGTTCAAGTACCAAGCTGGCCGACGTCCAGAAGGATCACATTCGGAACGTGCTCGAGAGTACTGGCTGGCGCATTCGGGGGACCGCTGGCGCCGCCGATTTGCTCGGGCTCAAGCCGACCACGCTGGAGACGCGGATGGCGAAGCTCGGCCTGAGTCGTCGGAAGGCGTTCTAAGTGTCCGTGGGTTACGGGAGGATAGACACCGCAGCGGTCAACTGGAACTGAAGGCGCGTTTCAGCCGGCAGCGTCAGGTGTTCCTCGCCTCCCGCGGCCACTGCGGCTCCCGTGGCGCCGCCGACGGCGGCGCCGATGGCGGCTCCCGTACCGCCGCCCGCGATGCCGCCGACGATCGCGCCCAGGCCGGCACCTCCGCCAACCTTTCTGGCGGTTTTCTTGCCCTCACCTTTACCCTTGGACTCGACATATGTCGTCGCAACCTGGTGGACCGTCCCACCGAAACCGACCGCGTTGAGCTTCAGCGTGATCTTGTCGCTGCCCTTCATCTTCCCGGACTGTTCGACCTTCACGGCCTGCAGGTGCGCCGACGCGCCGCGTGGAATGACGATCGATCCGCCAACCATGACCGGATCGTCTACCAGGCCCTTGAAGTTCATGCCGGCCTGGGAGGAGTCGACGTCGATCGCCTGGGTCAGCCTGACGTTGAGGACCGTGCCCGCGGGGACCGTGACTGGCTTTGGCGCAGCAGCCGGGTTGGGCGCCGCGGGCGGACGAGTCGCTGTAGCCGGCTTCGCGCCGGCGGCCGGCTTGGACGCGTTGGGCGGAGCGGCAGCCTTTCGAGGCGTGAATTCCACGGCCACCGTGTCGACGATTGGGATCTCGGAGACCTGTCCGCTGTCGAGGAGGATCCGGACGGTCTTGCTGTCGGCACCGATGAACATGCCTTCCACGATCTTGCCGGATCGGAGCTTGACGCTGTCCGCGGACAGCGAGACACCTGCCGCCAGCGACGAGCATCACCGTCGCCCATTGCACGCCTGATCGATGCATGTCTGATCCTGTCACTTGACGATCGGAAGAGACGCCGAGATCTGCAGGTCGATGAGCAGCTGCAACTGGTGCTCGACCTGCATGAAGCGCAGCGCCGTCTTCGGCGACAGCGCCTTCTTGACCTTCTCGTAACAGCGTGCCCTGGCCGCCTGCCGGCGCGCCTCGAGGTCGAGGGCCTTCGCCCCCAGCCTGTCGGCGATCTCGTCGGTCATGTTCGAGTAATTGCGCGCGTACTCCTCGATCAGCGCGACGCGCTCGTCGCCGAGCTTCGAGATCTCCAGGTCGTACTCGCGGTAAATCGGCCAGAAGGCCGTGTCCTCGGCCTCGGTGAAGCCCATCACTTCCGTGAGGATCGCGACCTTCTGGGCGCGCACGTCGCTGCGAAGCAGCTCGGCGTACGCACTGAGGTTCAGCGTTTTGGTCTGCGGGTCGCCGGCCTGCGAGGACTGTTGGTGTGCCGCCAGATTGCTCGCCAACAGGAGCACGAAAGCGGTGGTTGCAACGGCGAATCACGGTCGTCCTCTGCCGGTCACGGCTACGACTTCACCTTGGGCGGGTAGTTCTTGAAGATCTTGGTCACCGCCTCGTTGATGCTCTTGTCGCGCTTCTCGGGTTTGGCCTGGGTATTGACTTCCTTGACGCCCATGCCACGCCACGCGAGCTGGCCCTTCTTCGCGTCGGCCATGTCGATGACCAGCGTGCCGACCAGGATGTCACGCACCTGTGTGGTGGTTGTCCCGCCACCCCAGCCGCCACCCCATCCCCAGCCGTACGCGCCGTAGCCGCCGCCATAGCCGGAGCTGTAGGTCGAGATGTCCTTCTGCTTGTCGAACGCCACGTGGTAGACCACGAAGACGTCAGGATTCGTATCCGCCTTGGTGAAGCCCTTGGCGGCCAGGGCCGAATTGATGGCGGCCACGATCCGGTCGTCGATGAGCGGCTGACCGACCTTCGTGCCGTCCTTGAGGGCGTAGGTCTTGTAGCTGGCAAAGTTCGCCGACTTGTCGAAGTCGTAACTGACTTTCTGCGCTAGAACCAGCCTCGGCACCAGAAGCAGGCCGAGCGCGGCCATCACGAGTCTTTTCTGCATACGGCTTCCTTTCACTGTTACGAAGTCGGTGGAGACCGGGCTGCCAGTGCAATTGTCGAACCGCCGCGCGGACCGGCCGGGCCGCCGGGGACGGCACGGGCGATTCTGCCACACAGCCGGCAGCTTCGCCCGGTATGCCGTGGGACCTCCGGTCAACCGGAGGCGACCGGCGCCCCGTCGGAGCGGAAGCCGGCCCGCCTCAGGCAACGCGAGGGGATTGCGCCGCCCGCGACATGCCGCGGCCCGGCACGTTCCCTGCTCACGAGTCCTGGTACTCGCGGATCCTTGTATAAGATGACCTATGCCGATTGCCCTGCAGCACGAGCGCGATAACATCTATCGCCTCGAAATCGTTGGCCAGCTGCGCGTGGCCGACTTCGCCCGATCCGGTACACAGCTCGCCGCCGAGATCGCGCGTATCGGTCCGGTCCGGCTGCTGTTCCTGCTCCAGGGCTTCGGGGGATGGGAGCAGGGGACCGAGTGGAATGATCTGTCTTTCTACGTGAAGCACGGCGATCGCATCGAGCGTATTGCGATCGTCGGGGACGAGCGGTGGCAGAGCGAAGCGATGATGTTCGCCGCGGCGGGACTCCGGAAGGCTCCGGTGGAATTCTTTCCAGCGTCCGATCTTGAGCGCGCCCGCGCGTGGCTGTTGGCGTAATGCGACCCGGGAACGGCATCCTTGAGAGGCCCAGAGCGATGAAGAATCCGAAACACCACCATCCGGCTGTAGCCGCCGTCGCCGCGGTGAGTCTGCTTCTGCAGCCGACGGCTCCATTGACCGCCGCCGCGATGCGCGACCGCCAGGCTGCTCCGGCGGCATCCGCGCAGAGCGCGCCGAAAGCGCCGGCGCAGCCCGCACCGAAGGCGGCCGCTCAACCTGGCGCGAAGCCCGCTACAGCGGCCGCCGCGGCCGCGACGACCGCGCCCGTCGATGGCGGCTGGCCGCGCGTCTACGATCTGCCCAGCGGCGCCAGTATGCTGCTCTATCAACCCCAGATCTCGAGCTGGGACAAGCAGAAACATCTCGTCGCGTTCAGCGCGGTGTCGTACCGCACGAAGGGCGCCGAGAAGCCGGCAGTCGGCACGGTCCGGTTCGAGGCGGACACCAACGTCGCCGTCGCCGAGCGCATCGTCGGCCTGCAGAACCTGAAGATCACGGACGCCACCTTCCAGACGCTGCAGAAGGATCAGGTGCGCGAGATTTCCACCGAAATCGACAAAGGGCTCCCCGACGACGAGCGGGTCATCGCGCTCGATCGCGTGCTGGCCAATCTCGACAAGAGCCAGATCGTGCCGAAGAACGTCGAGGGCATCAAGGCCGATCCGCCACCGATCTTCTTCAGCAAGACGCACGCGGTGATGGTCAACCTCGACGGCGATCCGATCTGGAGTCCGATCAAGGAGAACGACCTGAAGTACGCGGTCAACACGAACTGGGATCTGTTCCAGCACGAGCCGTCGAAGACGTTTTACCTGCGCAACGACACCTCGTGGCTGAAGACGACCGACGTGGCGAAGGGTCCGTGGCAGCCGGCTGGGACGCTGCCCGCGAGCTTCGGCAAGCTGCCGGCGGAAGAGAACTGGAAGGACGTCAAGGCGAACCTGCCGGGAAAACCGATCGCCGCGTCGGCGATGCCGAAGGTGTTCGTGAGCAACAAGCCGGCCGAACTGATTCTGCTCACCGGTGAGCCGAACTACTTGCTGGTCCAGGGGACCGAGCTCCTCTGGGTCAGCAACACGGAGAGCGATGTCTTCCGGCTGGGCAAGACCGGACCGGTCTATTACCTCGTGGCGGGCCGGTGGTTCTCGGCGCCGGACTTCACGGGTCCGTGGACGTTTGCCACGCCGTCGCTGCCGCCGGACTTCAAGAAGATTCCGCGTGAGCACGAGCGGTCCCGCGTACTGGCGTCCGTCCCCGGCACCGACGAGGCGGCCGAGGCTGTTCTGGTCGCGCAGATTCCGCAGACCGCGAAAGTGAACAGGAAAGAAGTCAAAGCTCCGGACGTCCCGTATCAAGGCGATCCGCAATTCCAGCCAATCGAGCAGACCACCGTCCAGCGCGCGGTCAACACCGACAAGGACGTCTTCAAGGTCGGCGACTCGTACTACATGTGTTACCAGGGGGTGTGGTTCGTCGGAACGACCGCATCGGGCCCATGGGAAGCCGCCACGTCGGTGCCGGAGGAAATCTACAAGATCCCGGTGAGCTCGCCGGCCAACCACGTCACCTACGTGACGGTCGAGGAGAGCAACGATGACACGGTGACCTACGCGGCGGCTGCCGGTTACACCGGCATGATGGTCGCCTGGGGCTGCACGGTCTGGGGAACCGGTTACTACTACCCGCCGTACTACGGCTACGGCGGCTTCTATCCGTACTACTACCCGCATTTCCCGACCTACGGCTACTCGGCCTGGTACAACCCGTGGACCGGCGCCTACGGACGAAGCGCTCGCGTGTATGGCCCCTACGGCGGCGCCGGTGTCGGCGCTCGCTACAATCCGCGGACCGGCACGTATGCTCGCGGCGCCGCAGCGTACGGACCGTACGGCGCGCGTGGGGTCGCACAGGCATACAACCCGCGCACGGGCACGTATGCGGCGACACGCCAGGGATCGAACGTGTACGGCAGCTGGGGCTCCACCGCCGTGCAACGCGGCGACGACTGGGCAAAAACGAATCGATACACGAACAACAGGACCGGGAACACGACACGGACGATCCGGACGGACGAGGGAAATGCCGTGACCCGTCGCGGAGACAACGGCGGTTTTGCCGCGGCCGGAAGCGGCGGCGACATCTACGCCGGCAAGGATGGCAACGCCTACCGCCGCGAGGACGGCACGTGGCAGAAGTACGACAACGGCGGCTGGTCGAACACCGATCGGCAGCCGGCCGACAGACCCCAGCCCACAGGCGACAGGGCCGGCAGCACGGATCGCAGCACCATGGATCAGCTCAACAACGACTCACGGGCGCGGTCCGAGGGCACCACACGCACCAAGGATTACGGCAACTACAAGAGCGGCAGCGGCACGCGCGGCACCGGCAGCTACGGCGGTTCGCGCGGTGGCGGCGGTTCGCGCGGTGGCGGGGGCGGCCGGCGCCGCTGACGGACGTCAGCGCGGCCCGTCCGCCAGGTCGGGCCGCGTGAAAATCTTCGGGAGGACTGCCGGCGGTGACGAGGATAAATCGGGACGAGCAGCAGCCCGATCAAGCCGAACGTCGATTCGCCGCCGAGCAGTCCCGGGTCGATCACGAGACCACACTGCCCCGGTCCAGCCAACCTTTCTCCGGTCGCCTGAATAAACCCGGTGCCTGACGTGGCACTGCCGGCCGCCCGAGCCCTTCAAGCCCATGGCCTCTCTGCGCGCGCCGTCTACCAACCGACACTGAGCTAGCCTAACGATTTGAAGGCCGCGGCGCATCTCTGCGCTCAGCCTCGCTTCGACCTTGCGCCTGTCGTAATCCGTCTGCCGGTCGTAAAGAGATTGCAGTCGGCCCGCTCGGAAATGGGCGAGGACCCATACCAAGGTCTGATGGACGATCGCGCCAGGTGCGGGCATCCTTGGTAGGGTTGCCGGCTCCCGAGCGTGCCATCGGAACAGGGGAAGTTGGCCCAAGGTGAGGCAAGGCAGGGCAAGGCGCGGTCCTGATCATAGTCACCCGCAAGAGACGGAGGTCACAATGAGCAGCAGCACACAAACGAGCATGAACACGCGACCCAGATCCCGAGCGCCGATACGGTCGATACGAAGTTCGAGGCCGTCGTCATTCCGGTGTCCGACGTCGATCGCGCCAAGCGCTTCTATGGGACCTTGGGGTGGCAGCTGGACGCCGATTTCGCCTTCGACAACGGCTTCCGAGTCGTCCAGCTCACGCCACCCGGCTCGCCATGCTCGATCCAGTTCGGTAAGAACGTCACGTCGGCCGCGCCCGGTTCGGCTCAGGGCCTCTACCTGATCGTCTCCGACATCGAGGCGGCACGCGCCCAGCTCGTGGCCCGCGGGGCCAAGGTCAGCGAGGTGTTCCACGCGGGGACGCCGGGAGCTCAGTTTCAGCCGGACGGCACGAGCGGTCGAGTCAGCGGCCCGGCGCCCGATCACGCCAGCTACGGCTCGTTCGCGTCGTTCAGCGATCCGGACGGCAACGGCTGGCTGCTCCAGGAGATCAAGACGCGGCTTCCCGGACGCGGACTCAGCATGGATGTCGCGACGCTGACCGCGCTTCTGCGAGAGGCCGAGCAGCATCATGGCGAGTACGAACCGACCGCCCCGAAGCACCACTGGTCGACCTTCTACGCCGCCTACATCATCGCGCGCGAGCGAGGGAGGACTCCCGAGGAGGCAGCCAAAGATGGCGTGCTCAACGTGGACAGCGCCCGTCGATGAGGGCAGACATCATTTCGGGAGCTGTTTTCCCCGATTACGAGCTCTCGGACCACCGCGGCACGCACCGCAGGCTGTCGGAGTTGCAGGGGGACGACCCGCTGGTGCTGGTGCTGTCCCGCGGTGGTTTCTGTCCACGGGACAGGAGACAACACGAAGGACTCCTGCAACTGCATCGTGAGATGCAGGTCGGTTACTGCCGTCTGGTGACGATCTCGACCGACAATCTGCTCGAAACGAATGAGTTTCGCGCTGGCGTCGGCGCCCGCTGGACGTTTCTCTCGGACGTCGGGCGCAAACTGCAGAAGGATCTCGACATCGCGGAATACACCGACCCGGATCACAATCCCATGATCCCGCACACGCTGGTGCTCGAGCCCGGCCTGCGGATCTACAAAATCTACAACGGCTACTGGTTCTTCGGCCGGCCGACGGTGGAGGAGCTGCGTCTCGACCTGCGCGCCGTGCTGCTGCGCTGCCGTCCCGATTGGAGTATCGATAGCGCGGAGCAGCGAGCAGCCTGGGCGAAAGGCGAGAAGGCGGGTTTCCATCCGTACGGAAAAACGCGGGCGCAGGCGCTGGCCGACGAGTACCTGATCCGCCCCTTGGAGGCGTCATGAGCCCCGAAATCGTCTCTCCCGGCCCTCGCGATCCGGAACTGCGCGGGCAAACAGTGGTCGTCATCGGCGGTAGCGCCGGTATCGGGCTCGAAACGGCCAGACGAGCGCGCGCTGAGGGAGCCGAGCTGATCCTGACCGGTCGGAATCCCGAGCGCCTGCAGCGCGCCGCGAGCGAGCTCGACGCGCGGAGCACTGCGAGCTTCGACGCCGCGGATCCTGATTCCCTCGAGCGGTTCTTCCGCGACCTGCCAACCCCGATCGACCACGTAATGGTCACGGCTGGCCGGCCGCACTACGGGCGCCTGGTCGACATGGACTTCGCGCAGGTGAGCCGCGCCCTCGGCGAGCATCTCGTTCTCGCGGTCCAGGTCGGCCGCAACGCCGCCGGCAAGGTGAAACCCGGAGGCACGCTGTTGTTCATGGGCGGCACCGGCGCCCGCCGCCCGGGCGCCGGCCTTGGAATCGCGACCACTGTGACCGTCGCACTCCCCGCCCTCATAGCCAGCCTGGCGATCGAGCTCGCACCCATCCGTGTCAACCTCATCGCCCCCGGCTTCGTCGACACACCGTTGTCGGCATCGCTGCTCGGCGATCAGATCGAAAACCGTCGCAATCAGCTGCGCGCCACGCTTCCCATCCGGCGCGTCGTCGGAGCGGCCGACGTCGCGTCACTCGCCGTCCATATCATGATCAACACGGCCCTCACGGGCGCGACCTACGACATCGACGGCGGGCAGCAGCTGGTCGCCGGCTAGCGCCATCCACCAACTCCTCCCAAGTCCAACTCAACCACCAACCGTCATCCGTCAACATCAACCACTAACCACCAACGTCATCCGTCAACCGCCCACACGCCATGCCGCATACGAGTGGGTATGCACCTGCAATCGAGATCAGTAAACGAAATGCGGATTACGTAAGAACTCTGTAAGTGCGGGGTCGATACTGGCGGGGACTACCGACGGTCTACGGAGTCACATCGCGGATTCTGAAACGAATTGTGTCAGACCTCCTAAGGTGTCGTGATCACTTTCGGGCCGAGATCGGCCGCTCTTGGCCCTGTCTCGGCTGAACCGTCTGCGCCAGCCGCTCCGTGCAGCGAGCGCATCCAGCATGAAGCCGCATGCGCGGAGCGCTGCCATCATCGGCCGGTTTTTTGCTGTCCGGAACGGCGCCTGGATACGTCGACGTTGACGGGATCAGAGGATGTCTTCGGATCCGCTGCTTCGCCGTTTCTGCTCACAGCTCTCATCAGTCAGAGTCGCACTTTTACCTGACCGTCTATCCGAGAAAGCGAGGGCAGCATTGCCCTCACGTCGAGCCTGGCGGGCACACCCCGCGCATGCCGGCGCCGTCAAGCACAGGAGAGTTCTATGAAGCAATCATCACCAAGCGTGGCTCGTCCGGTGAACCGTCGTCGATTTCTGAAAGGGGGCATCCTGGTGGCAGGCGTGGCGTCCGCCGTCCCGGGGCTGTGGAGCACCGATGTCTTTGCCGACGATCGCGATGACCACGGAATTACCAGGGGCGACATCGCGATTCTGCGATTTCTCGCCGCGGCCGAGCTGCTCGAAACTGACTTGTGGCAGCAGTATGCAGAGTTGACGGGCGCAGACGCGCCGGAATCGGGCTACCGCTCGGCCATCGAGGTGCTCGACGAGGACATGCCCGACTACATCTCGGACAACACGGACGACGAGGTCAGCCATGCGGCATTCATCAATGCGTACCTGAAGTCGAAAGGTGCACATCCCGTGGACCTCGATCCATTCCGCACGCTGGAGGGCAGTAAGGCCACTGGTGCGCAGCAGATTGGACGGCTCACGAACCTCTTCCGTCTGACGGTGGATACGAGCTGGTGGACCCGATACCGCAGCGACCGGAACCCGGACTTCGGCGCGACGTTTCCGCAGGCAATTCCGTCGCTCGCGGTCGGCCATCATCCGGCCATTCCGAAGGACGATGCGGAATCGGGCCCTGCGGGCAGCATCAGCGATCACATCCAAGCGGTTGCCAACACCGCGGGGTTCCACTTCGCATTCATCGAACAGGGTGGCACGAGCCTGTATCCGGCGCTGGCGCAGCGGGTGACGAACGTTCAGGTCTTGCGCGTGCTTCTCAGCATTGGTCCCACCGAGGCCATGCACTTTCAGACCTGGCACGACAAGGCCGGCAATGCGCCGGCGGTGACCGACGGGGCGCTGGTGTTCCCGGATCTCGGCGCGGGCCAGTTCGCCACGGACGAGCTCTTCAAGAAGAGCCTGATCATGCCGGAGCCGTGCGACTTTCTGCGGAAGGCGTTTCCGCCGTGCTCGATCGTGCGGCCGACGAAAACGGCAGGCGCGGCGATGAATGCAGCGGCCGCCCTGACCGCTGACGGTCTGTTCATCGGCCAGTCGGACCAGTTCTCCGAAGCGCTCCGCGACCTCGCCGCGGATGCCGATCGCGCGCGTCGCGAGGAGTCGTGAGCGCAGCCCGCATGACGTGCTGGACTTCCAGTCTTATCCGAGGGGCGTCGCCCCTCGGACTCCCCCACACGCGCCCTCGCCCGCCGCTTCGCCGGCGCGCGCCGGGCGCGTGGCTCGCTCGCGGCACTCGCTCCCACCGCTCCCCAGCGGGCCGATTCGGGGGATAGCTCCTAGGGCCGCCGCGTGTTGCCCCGGGCGCCGGAGCATACGCCGACTGACGGGTTGGACCTCAACCCCGGCGGTGGGGTTGAGCTGCGAGGAAAGAGCCTCCAAGAAACTGCGCCCGGCAGTAGAATGGCGGCGTCATGAGCGCCGTCGAGTCCCGGCCGGTCGCGCGTGTTTCCCCACCACAACCGGCCGTTGCGCCCCGGACGCGCGTCACGTCGATCGACGCCTTTCGCGGCTTCGTGATGTTTCTGATGCTCGCCGAGGCGATGGAGCTCTGGACGCTGCATGCCGCCTTTCCCGAAAGCCGGTTCTGGGCGGCCGTTGCGTTCAACACGACGCACGTCCCGTGGCAGGGCTGCTCGCTGCACGACCTGATTCAGCCTGCGTTCTCGTTCCTCGCCGGCGCCTCGCTCCCGTTCTCGATCGCGGGCCGTCGGGCACGCGGCGCGACGTTCTGGCAGATGCTCGCGCACGCCCTCTGGCGCAGCGCGGTCTTGATCGCGCTCGGGATCTTCCTGCGGTCGCTCGAGAGCCCGCGGACGTACTGGACGTTCGAGGACACGCTGACCCAGATCGGCCTCGGCTATACGTTCCTGTTCCTGCTCGCGTGCGCGTCCCGGCGCGTGCAGATCCTGGCGTTCACGGGCATTCTCGTCGCCTTCTGGGCGGCGTTCGCCTTGTATCCGCTGCCCGGACCGGGCTTCGATTACACGCAGGTGGGCGTGCCGGCGAACTGGCCTCACCTCTACAGCGGGTTCCTCGCGCACTTCAACAAGAACTCGAACCTGTCCTGGGCCTTCGACGTCTGGTTCCTGAACCTGTTTCCGCGCGAGGCGCCGTTCCGCTTCAACGAGGGTGGTTGGTCCACGCTGAGCTTCATCCCGACGCTCGCCACCATGATGCTGGGCATGTGGTGCGGCGAGTGGCTGAAGAGCGCGCGTTCGACCGCTGAGAAGCTGCAAGGCCTCGTCGTCGCCGGCGTGGCGCTGACGATAGCCGGGCTCCTGTTCCAGTGGCTGCACATCTGCCCGATCGTCAAACGCATCTGGACCTCGTCGTACACGCTCTACAGCGGCGGCCTCGTGATCCTCATGCTCGCTGGGTTCTACGCGGCGATCGAGTGGAAGGGGTGGCGCCGCTGGTCGTTTCCGCTGCTCGTGATCGGTGCCAATTCGATTGCGATCTACGTCATGAGCTGGACGATCGAGCATTTCGTCAAGGGAGCGCTGCAGCGCCATCTCGGCGAGGCGCCGTTTGCGATCCTCGGGACTCCGTTTCAGCCGGTCCTGCAGGGCGCCGCGGTCCTGCTGGTTTTCTGGTCGATTCTCTTCTGGATGTACCGGCGCAAGATCTTCCTGCGAATCTGACACCGGCGGCCGTAGGACTGTCGGCGCACCGGAGGTTGGCGATGTCCCCACGCCCCGATCCATCCGGATTGATCACCGATACCTTTCTTGATCGACTGAACCAGGGATGGAATCGGATCTGACGCTGAGACGACTGAGGGAGGACGAGGAGGAAGAGTTCCTCCGGGCGCATCGCGCCACCTCACCTGAGGTTCCATCCTTTCTCCATTACTACGAGGAAGGGATGCCATTTCGGCGCTACCTCGAGGTCCTGGAGGAGCGGGAGCGGGGCATCAACCTTCCGTCCCCGCAGCACGTTCCCTCGACCTTCAGGTTCGCGTTTGTCGGAACCCGGATCGTCGGACGCGCGACGATTCGGCACTTCCTCAACGAATCTCTGGAACGCACCGGCGGGCACATTGGCTACGTCGTCGTACCGGCGTTTCGCCGGCGCGGCTATGCCACCAGGATTCTTCACCTGGCGCTGCAGATCGCGCGGGATCGATGTCGCACCGATCGCGTTCTGGTGACCTGCGATGACGACAATGCCGGTTCGATCAGGACGATCGAAAAGAACGGTGGCATGCTCGAGGACATCGGCAGCGGCCCCGACCTCGGAAAGAAGACACGCCGCTACTGGATCGACCTGAAGTAGAGGAATTCAGACGCGGACGTCCGGCGCCCGCCTAGTTCCTCTCGCTCCGCCTGATGCTCCTGCCGATGGCAGGAGTGCCAATCGCCGGGAACGATGGGACGCGATCGACTAGGATCGGCTCGTGGCCGCGTGGACCTGGCTTACTCCTGCATTGTCGTGCGCTCTCCTGATCGCCGCGATCACGATTGGCGTCAGCCCGCTGATTGCCGTGTTGTGCGCTATCGGCCTGTTTGGTGCGGTCATCGTCGCGGTCCACCACGCTGAAGTCGTGGCGCACCGCGTCGGAGAGCCCTTCGGGACGCTGGTCCTCGCCGTGGCGGTGACCGTCATCGAAGCCTCGCTCATTCTCTCGATGATGTTCGCTGGCGGCAACGACGCGGCCATTCTGCCACGCGACACGATTTATGCCGCGGTCATGATCATCTGCACCGGCGTCGTCGGGATCTGCCTGCTCGTCGGCGGTCTCACGCATCACGAGCAGACGTTCCGCGTTGAGGGGTCGGGCGCAGGTCTTGCCGCGCTGATCGTCATGTCTGCGCTCACCCTCGTGCTGCCGGCCTTCACGACGACCACACCAGGCGGCACGCTGAGCCGGTCGCAGCTCATTCTTGTGGCGGTCGAATCGGCGGTCACTGTGGGCGATCTTCGTCTTCATCCAGACGGTACGTCATCGGGACTATTTCATCCCGGTCGAAGATCCCGCGAATCCCGATGTCCACGCGGAGCCACCGACAGCAAGGGAGGCCTGGAGGAGCTTCGGCTTGCTGCTCGTCTCGCTCATCGCCGTGGTTGGCCTCGCCAAAATGCTGTCTTCGACGATCGAGCACCTGGTTGTTACGGCGGGGGCACCGCGGGCCGTGATTGGCATCGTGATCGCCATGCTGGTTCTGCTGCCGGAAACGTGGGCCGCTACGCGGGCTGCGAGAGCCGACCGGTTGCAAACCAGCATGAATCTCGCCATTGGCTCGGCCCTCGCCAGCATCGGCCTCACCGTCCCGGTGGTTGTCGCGGCGGCGATTCTCTTCAACTTGCCGCTGACCCTCGGGCTGGAGCCAAAGGATCTCGTACTGCTCGCCGTGACCTGGCTCGTGAGCACGGTCACCCTGAGTACCGGCCGCACTCACATCATGCAGGGCGCTGTGCAGCTCGTAATCTTCGCGGCGTTCCTGTTCCTGGCGTTCGTACCCTAGATGGCACGGGCGCGCATGGCCTTTGCTCAGGCGCCATCGCAGCGGACCGACACGACCGTGATGTCGTCGGACTGCTTCGCGCCTGTTGCGTGACGGCGAACCGCTTCGAGCACGCCCAACGTCGTCTCGCGTGCCGTGTCGCCGGCCGAGTCCTCGAGATGGGCGACCAGACGCTCATCGCCGAAGAGCTCCTGGTTGATGTCGAAGGCCTCGCTGACGCCGTCGGTGAACAGCACCAGCGTCTCTCCTGCCCGGAGCTGGAGGGTCTCGCTGGGGATGTCGCCGGCCGGCATCAACCCGAGCACGCGACCCGATGATAAGAAGACCGGCTCCGGCGTCTGTCCCGGTATGACTCGGATAGCGGCATGGTGACCGGCGCTCGCGCCAGTCACCAACCGCGCAGCGAGGTCGAAGACCATACACTGCATCGTCACGAACATCCCTCGCGGGTTCTGTTCGAGCAGCTCGTCGTTCAATCGCCGCAGTATTTCACCGGGCGTGAGACCTTGCCGCGCCAGGCTGCGGAGGAGCGTCATGGTGACGGCCATGAAGAGTGCTGCGGGGATTCCCTTGCCCGACACATCACCGACCGCGACAAGCAGGCGGTCGGGGCCGAGGCGGAGGACTTCGTAGAGATCGCCGCCGACCTGCATCGCGGGCTCGAGCACGGCGTGCACGTCCAGGCCGCTGGCCTGAATCTGCCTGGCGACGCTCGCCGGCAGCAGGCCCATCTGGATTTCGCGTGCGATACCCAGGTCTCGCTCAGCGGCCGCCTTCACCGCATCTGCGTATGCCTTGGCCTTCAACAAGGACCGGACCCGAGCCTTGACCTCGAGTACCTCGAACGGCTTGGTGAGGTAATCGTTGCCGCCGACCTCGAATCCGCGCGCCTTGTCTTTCACGTCCTCGAGCGAGCTGAGAAACATGATCGGCAGCTCGCGCGTCGCCTCGGTCGCACGCAGTCGCCGGCAGATCTCGTAGCCGTCGATATCCGGCATGACGATGTCGAGCAGGACCAGGTCCGGTGAGCTTCGAAGCACCGCATCCAGCGCCTGCTGCCCGCCGAGGGCGACCGACAGCTTGTAGTCAGCGCTCAGTGCTCGGACCAGGACGTCGACGTTAGCCTTGACGTCGTCGACGATGAGGACCCGGCACTCGGACAGTTCTTTCACCCTGGCCTCCTGTGCGATCACCCTCGGGGTTGTCGGCCGTGCACGCGGGCGAGGAGACTCGAGGCGATTCCCCGAGCCTCGTCGTATTCGTAACCATCGACGCAGTGCCGCAGACGACCGAGATCGTCTGCAGCCCACGGCGGCAGGCCGGACCTGTCGAGGTCCGCGAGCGCGCCGCTCGCCGACGACAGGTCGAAGTCGTTCAAGGCACGGGTCAGGCGCTCGAGGGCGGCGCCAGCCCCCGCGCGGTCGAACGGGCCCTCCCTGACGTTCTCGGGTTGCTGCGCCGGGCGCAGCGATTCAATCGACCTGGACAACGATGGCGGCGCGGTCTTCGACAGCAGCGAGAAGACCAGCCAGGTCAGTGGCACCATCGCGGCCCGCCTGCTCGAGCGCCTTCGCCGCGCCGCGCAGTGCATCGGCGCCGAGGTTGCCCGCGGCGCCGGCGATTGCGTGCGCGTGCCGGGCGGCGGCGGCGGCATCGCCTGCGGTAACGGCCACGCGCAGGGCGTCGAGGATCTGGCCCTGTCCGTCGGCAAAGCGCAGAAGCATTCGATCGAGGCTGGCGCGGTCGATCCCGAGACGTTCCAGTGTGCCGCTCACATCGATGCCCTCGAGCCCGGACTGCGTATCAATCGAGGGCGCCGGGTTCGCAATCGATCCCGACGATGCCCGAGGTTCCTGGCGGGGTTCAGAAAAGGTGAGCGCCGAGGTCGAGTCGGCCGGGCGACGTGGCAACCATCGTCGCAGGGTGGCCACGAGCGCTTTGCGGTCGATCGGCTTCGTGACATGGTCGTTCATACCGGCGGCGAGACACGCATCGAGCTCGGTCTTCATCGCGTTCGCCGTCACCGCGATGATCGGCACCGTGGCAAAGCGGTGATCGGCGCGCAGGAGCCGCGTCGCGCTCACCCCGTCGAGCTCGGGCATCTGCATGTCCATCAGGATGGCTGCGTATTTCGTCGGCGCGGCCTGAGCCATCGCGACCGCGTCGCGGCCGTTACCGGCGATGTCGAGCTCGATCCCGAGCCGCCCGAGAAGCTCGCTGGCCACCAGCTGGTTGGCCTCGTTGTCCTCGGCCAGCAGTACCTGCAGCCCGTCGAACTCACGCTCGAGCGGCGGATCGAGACCGCGACGGATGGAGTGCACGCGCAGGCCCTGCGACTCGACGATCGCCTCGAACAGCGTCGAGGCGGTGACTGGTTTGCGGAGGAACACATTGACGCCAAGCTCGGTACAGCGCGCCTCCTCCTCCTTCCCGGCGTAGGCGCTGACCATGATGATTGGCAGCACGCGTGTCTCGTCGCGAGTGCGGATGCGCTCGGCTGCATCGAGCCCGTTCATGCCTGGCAGCATCCAGTCCAGGATGAGGAGACCAAACGGATCCGGGCTGCCGGCGCGATTGTGCTTTTCGAGCAAGGTCAGCCCGTCCTCGGCGCTTCCCACAGAGACAGAAGGGATGGACCAGCCTCGGAGCAGCGTCTCGAGCAGTTCACGGCTCGTCGCGG
Organism: uncultured Acidobacteriota bacterium; assembly: GCA_963771415.1. GTDB lineage: Bacteria > Acidobacteriota > Vicinamibacteria > Vicinamibacterales > 2-12-FULL-66-21 > CAWAZT01. Next base: position 243,405 of record CAVYTI010000006.1, read on the forward strand.
AGTCCTCCACAATGAGCACCGGGCGCTCGGTGACGCTCGAGGGCGCGACAGGTGCGGGCAGGTATTCTCGCGCCTCGGTCGCCAGGCGGGCGGTGAAGAAGAACGCCGTGCCGACACCGGGAGCACTTTCGAAGGTCAGATCGCCGCCCATGAGGCGGGCCAGCCTGCGGCTGATCGCCAGCCCGAGCCCGGTGCCGCCGGTACTGGCGTGATGTCGAGCTGTCGGCCTGCGTGAACGCCTGAAACAGTTTGCCCTGTTGCTCCGGCGGGATTCCGACGCCGGTATCGCGCACCGTCACCCGCAGCCGGATATGACCAGCTTCGTCGTCGGCGTCGTTGACCGGTTCGACCCTCAGGACAACCTCCCCTTCCTGCGTGAACTTGAAGGCGTTCCCGACAAGGTTGGTCAGCACTTGCCGGAAGCGAAGGGCATCGCCGACGAGCCGGTCGGGAACCGTGGGAAGCGCGTGCGTGACGAGCTCGACATGTTTCTGGAGCACCGTCGCCCGGAACGTTTCGGTGACCTCTTCCAGCACCTCGCGAATACTGAAGGGCCCGTCTTCGAGCTCCAGCTTGTCCGCTTCGATCTTCGAGAAATCCAGGACGTCATTCAGGATGCCCAGCAGGTTGCGCGCCGATGAATGGGCGACGCTGACATACTGCTGCGCTTTCGGCGGCAGATCGGCCTCGAGCGCGAGCCCGCTCATGTTGATGATGGCGTTCATCGGCGTGCGGATTTCGTGACTCATCATCGCCAGGAAGGATCCTTTGGCTCGGCTGGCCTCCACTGCCAGTTCCCGGGCCTCGACCAGCTCTCGATGCGATGTCTGCAGCGCTGCAACCGCGTCGTCGATCGCACGGCCAAGCTCACGGATTTCGCCGCGACCAAGTGCGAGGCCGGTACGGGCTTCGAGGTCGCCGCTCGACACTCTGCGCGCCGTCGCCAGGATCGGACGAACCTCGCGCAGGAACAGAGCCTCGGCGACGAGCCAGGCCATCAGGAAACAGACGGCGGCGCCGATCCCGAGGAAGCCGAGGTTGCGGCGCAGCGCCGCATTCATGGCGTTGCGATAGGGAGCGAGCGGAATCCCGAGGGTGACGCGGCTGCCCGTCGCCTGGCCGCGGAACACCAGGGGCTCGGCCACGTACAACCGTTCGACGCCGTCGAGGCCCTCGGCGTCGATCGCCCCGCCGGCGGCGCCGACGAGCGCCGTCGCGTAACTTCCCGCAAACTTGCCCACGTATTTCTCGAGGTCCACCGACCGGTACTGGACGACACCCCGGTCATCGAGAACGGTCAGCACGGGTACTGGCCGGGAGGCCGGCGTGTTGGATGAATCCGGACACCCAATCGAGGTCGAGACTCGCCCAGACGATGCCCGTCGCGATGCCGACATCGTTGACGGCAGGTTGTGCGAGGTTGAGGCCCGGCTCGCCGGTCGCCGGCTCGGGAAGGAAGGCCCCGGTCGCGAAATCGAGCGTGCGGCGGGCGCGCTGGAAAACGAGCAGTTGCCGCGCGTTCGCTGGCCGATCGAGCGGCACGGCGCTCACCCGCACGTCGCCGGTAGCGGCGTCCGCGATCAGGACGTTGTTGTACAGCCGATCGTCCCGCAGCGCATCGACCAGCCGCCGCGTCGCTGCCGGAGTAATCGAGATGATGTCGGGATCCCCGACCAGGACCTCAAGGCGGTGAGCCGCCCGCGTGACGCGGTCGTCCAGCTCCCGCTGCATCAAGCGGACGACGCGAGTTGACAAATCGGTCAGTGCAGCGAGGGCCCGCCTGCGGGATAGCCATTCGTCGTAGCCGAGGATGACGAGCGCCGGCACCAGCGCCATCACAACCAGCGCGGACAGACGTCCCCGGACCGTCGGCACGACCGAGCTGATCCGGTCGAGGATCCGCATCGTCTGCCGCGTCATGGCGCTCGATCGATCTGCCGTGGCCAGATCACTTCCGTCAGCAGTCACACGTCCTCATGGAGCTCAGAAGCATGGTGGGCGCCACTCATCGAACGCCTTTGGCTCAAGTCACTCGCCACTGGTTCCCAGCGTTCCTCCGCTCTGCCGGAGCGGCTCCGAAATGCCGGAGGGTGGGCTACGCTGATCTGGCAGAGTGGGGTGGATCGCGGCTCGCTGCAGAAGAAGGCGATGGTCCCCCAGCTCGGCAGGTTCGCGTAGTGTATCGGGAACAGATACGGCACGTACTTCGCGAGAATTGTCAGGAGGGAAATTGGACATCAAGAGATGTGGCTCACAGCCATCCGGGAAGGGACCCGGCGAGTGGTTCACCGGCACCGTACGGATTGACCCGCTCGTCCAGGCGCCCGATCCGGCGCGCGTGGTCGCCGCCAGTGTCACGTTCGAGCCCGGCGCCCGGACGGCGTGGCACACGCATCCGCTGGGCCAGAACCTGATCGTCACGGCAGGCAGCGGCCTCGCGCAGCGGTTGGGAGGGCCGATCGAAGAGATTCGGCCGGGTGACGTGGTCTGGTTCGCACCCGGTGAGAAGCACTGGCACGGCGCGTCGCCGACCACGGCGATGACGCACATCGCCATCCAGGAGCGGCTCGACGGCAAGGCCGTGGACTGGATGGAGAAAGTCAGCGACGAACAGTATCAAGTGTGACGATCGGTGCGCCGCTCGAAGAAAGGTGACCCCATGTCGGTTCAACAAGCACGTCGCGAGAGCGCGATGGCCGTAACCGCGCTGCTGGTGCTTTGCTCATTGGTACTGGCGTCGGCGCAGAGCTGGCCGCAGTGGCGCGGCCCGTTGCGGACAGGTGCCGCGACGACGTTCAAAGTACCGGCGCCGTGGCCCGATCGATTGACACGAGTGTGGAAGGTGCAAGCCGGTGAGGGACATTCATCGCCGCTCGCCGTCGCGGGCCGGGTGTATCTCCTCTCCCGAATCGGCGAGCAGGAAGCGGTGACGGCGTTCGAGCTGTCGTCGGGCAAAGTCGTGTGGCGCCAGTCCTACGATGCGCCCTATCAGATGAATCCGGCGGCAACGACCCATGGCAAGGGACCGAAATCCACGCCCGCCCTCGACTCCGGCCGGCTCTTCTCGTTTGGCATCAGTGGAATTCTCTCTGCCTGGCAAGCGTCGGATGGCCGATTGCTGTGGCGGAAGAACTTCAAGACGGATTTCAAATCGCAGACGCCGGATTTTGGTGTCGCGACGTCCCCGCTGGTCGTCGGGAACCTTGTCATCGTACACGCCGGTGGCGCCGGAAGCGGCGCGCTGATGGCTCTCGATGTGGCATCCGGCGCCGTGAAGTGGTCGTTGACGCCCGACGGGCCCTCGTACGCGTCGCCAATCGTGGCCGACATCGCTGGCACCCGCCAAATCGTCAGCCTGTCTCAGAGTCGCCTCGTGGGCCTCGCCCTGGCGGATGGACAACTGTTGTGGCAGATCCCGTTCACCACCGACTTCGACCAGAACAGCGTGACACCGGTCGCGATCGACGATCTGGTCGTCTACAGCGGTCTCGGCAAACCGGCGACGGCCGTTCGCGTGAGTCACGCGTCGGGCGGATGGCGCGCCGAGCAGGTCTGGCAGAACGCCGACGTGCCCATGTACATGAGCACGCCGGTTGTTGCGAACGGTTTTCTGTTCGGCCTGACGCAACGCAGCAAGGGGCAGTTCTTCTGCCTCGATCTGCGTTCGGGCAAAACGACCTGGGTCACGAGAGGGAGGGACGGCGATAACGCGGCGTTCGTGACTGCCAGCGGCCTGGTGATGGCGGTGACGACCGACGGCGAGCTGGTGGTGGCGAGAGACGACCCGAAGCAGTTCGACCTGGTCAAGCGCTACACGGTTGCCGATTCTCCCGTCTGGGCGCACCCGGCGGTCGTCGAGACCGGCTTCGTCATCAAGGACGTCGCCACGCTGGCGTATTGGACGTTTTGAGACTTTTCCCGTCGACCCAAAACGCCGCGCGCACTTCAAATCGTCGAGCTGCATTGGTGAATTCGATTCACATCCCCATGCCGATTTAACCGGCTACTCAAGTCCGCTTCCCGCCGTTACGCTTGATCCCGGAGGCGACAGCAATGCAGAAGCGGACGTTAGGCAAGAGCGGACTGGAAGTCTCGGCGCTCGGTTTTGGCTGTATGGGGATCAGCTTCGGTTACGGGGCGCCCAGCAGCCAGGAAGAGGGCATCGCCATCATTCGCGCCGCCGTCGACGGCGGCGTCACGTTCTTCGATACGGCCGAAGCGTACGGGCCGTTCACGAACGAAGAGGTCGTCGGTGAAGCCCTTGGCCCGGTGCGCGATCACGTGGTGATTGCGACCAAGTTCGCCTTCAAGTTCGACAACGGCAAGCCGGCAGGATTGGACAGCCGGCCGGCGCACATCCGGGAGGTGGCCGAGGCGTCCCTGAGACGGCTCAAGACCGATCGCATCGATCTGTTTTATCAGCACCGCGTCGACCCGAACGTCCCAATCGAGGACGTCGCGGGCGCGGTGAAGGACCTCATTGGCGAGGGCAAGGTCAAGCATTTCGGTCTGTCCGAGGCGGGTGTGGCGACGATTCGTCGTGCACATGCCGTCCAGCCGGTGACCGCACTGCAGAGCGAGTACTCGCTGTGGTGGCGCGAACCCGAGACAGAAGTAGTTCCCGCTCTCGAGGAGCTGGGCATCGGCTTCGTGCCGTTCAGCCCGCTCGGCAAGGGCTTCCTCACCGGAACGATCGACGCCAACACGCCCTTCGACAGCACCGATTTCCGCAACGTCGTCCCGCGCTTTACACCCGAGAACCGTAAGGCAAATCTGGCATTCGTCGACTGGCTGACCGGGTTTGCCGAGCGGAAGAAGGCAACACCGGCGCAGATCGCGCTGGCCTGGCTTCTGGCGCAGAAGCCCTGGATCGCGCCGATTCCGGGAACGACGAAGCGTCATCGACTCGAGGAGAACCTTGGCGCGGCGGCGATTCATCTGACCGCCGACGACCTGCGCGAGATTGATCGCGCGGCATCACAGATCGAGGTCCACGGCGCGCGTTACCCCGAGCACCTGCAGAAGATGGTGGGACGGTAGGCGGCATGTAGATGCGCAGGCTTGGAGCGAATTCTCATCGCCCCCGGCCGGGCGCCTCCAATGGGGCGAGCGCGGCGCACGGACCAACCAAGGTCTCACGGGTTCCTGGGGCTTGTCCCGGCCCCCTTCTGTCCGGCCGCGTACTTGACGACGCGTACCCGTTCAACCGTGACGAGGGCGCCGCCGGTCACCATCTCGTCGAGAATTGGCAACAGCTTCTCGACGTGGGCCTCGTCATCGACGACCTCGATCAACACCGGCAGGTCCGCCGAGAGCTCGATCAGATTCGCAGTGTGGATCACGCTGCTGGCGCCGAATCCCGCGACGCCGTGGATGACCGTGGCCCCCGCGAACCCCTCGCGGCGTAGTCGCTCCAGCAGGGCTCTCGGAAGCGGCATGTGGTGAAATTGATCGGATTCGCCCAGGAAGATCCGGACCAGGAACTGATCGCCATCGAGGATTCTCATCAGCAGCCTCCTCTCGTGCACGTTTGAGCGCCGGCGGCGCTACAACCGAAGCGTGTTGATGAGCGCCGAGAGCGCCGCCGGCTGCTGCCGCCGACTCGGGTAGTACAGAAAATACCCGGCGAACGGCGGACACCAGTCCTCGAGCACCCGAACAAGTGTGCCATTGGCGAGAGGCGACTGCACGTGTTCCTCCAACGCGAATGCCAGCCCGACGCCATCGACTGCCGCCCGAATCATGATCTCCACGTCGTCGACGATGAGCGGTCCGTTCACGGCGACGGCGACGGACTTCCGCCCCTTGTCGAACTCCCAGTGGTAGACGCCCGAGGATCCGTGTCGAAAGTTGATACAGCGATGTGCCGGCAGATCGCGGGGCGATTCCGGTTTCGGGTGGGACGCGAAGTACACAGGCGAGCCGACGATCGCCGCACGCTGATCCTTCGAGACGCGCACCGCGACCATGTCCCGTTCGATGAACTCCCCGAGATGAATGCCAGCGTCGAACCCGGCGCCGACGAGATCGACGCGACCTTCCTCGGTCGTGGTCAGGTCGACCACGACGTCCGGATAGTCGCGCGCGAACTGGCCCAGCTTCGGTGCCAGGACCATTCTGGCCGCGAGGCGTGAGGCGACGAGACGCACGCGGCCGGCCGGCTTGTCGCGCAGGCCAGCCACCTGGTCCAACGCGCCGCGAACATCGGCGAGCGCCGGCCCGAGACGCGCGAGGAACTGCTGGCCGGCGTCGGTCGGCGCCACACTGCGTGTGGTTCGTGCCAGGAGGCGCACGCCAATCCGCTCTTCCAGGCCCCGAATCGCGTGGCTCAGCGCTGAGGGTGAGACGCCAAGCTGTTTCGCTGCCCGCGTGAAACTGCGTTCCTCTGCCACCGTGAGAAACGCCGCCAACACGCTGAGCTCGTCGCGCACCATTCTTGAATAGTACTCACAAACCCTTGTCGATTTTTCCGTCTACTCACGTGGGTGAACAGTCGCTACTGTGAGAGGCACGAATACCAGGACGTGCGGAGTCAGGATGTCGCGGAGGAGGGTTACCGATGCGGGTCGGGATTCTCGGGTCAGGTCTGATGGGCGGCAAGCTCGGGACGATCTTCGCGCGTGCCGGCCATGACGTGGTGTTCAGCTATGCCCGCAGCGAGCGGAAGTTGCAGCGGCTTGCCCGCGAAGCGCGGGGCCCCGAAGCGCCGGGCAACGCACGAGCCGGTACGCCCGCGGACGCCACACGCGATGCCGATGCGTTGCTGCTCGCCGTGCACTGGTCGAGAGTCGACGACGTCCTGAAACAGGCGGGAAACGTGTCGGGCAAAGTGATCGTCAGTTGCTCGCTGCCGATGAATGCGGACGATACCGGCCTCGTCCTGGGTCACACCTCCTCGGGCGCCGAGAAGCTGGCCAGGAAGGTTCCGCGGGCTCGAATCGTGTCTGCGTTTGGCACAGTGCCGAGCGAGGTGCTGTTCGGGGTGTTCGAAGCGAGAGGGACACGCCGATCTAGCCGCGAGCGACCAAGCCTGGTCTACTGCGGGGACGACGACGGCGCGAAAGACGTCGCGGCCACTTTGATCCGGGACGCCGGTTTCAATCCAGTGGACGCCGGGCCGCTGCGAATCGCGCGGTACATTGAGCCGTTGGGTCTCCTGATGGGACAACTCGCGTACGAGGGTGACGGAGGGCCGAAACTGGCGTACCGGTTCGAACGATTCGTGAAATAGAGCTGCCCGCGCCGACGGGTCTGCTCGGCGGGTACCAGATCGTCGTGTCGCCGGTTCGGGGCGTACAGCACTGGTCGTGGCAGTGCCACGCGAATGGATCGCCCGGCTTCCATCGTTGTCTTCGGATGGTCGTGAGCTTCGTGCGTGTCGGCGGGCGGATCGAAAAGATGGGCGCGCGGCAAGCCGCAACGCCCTCGTCATCTCGCGGTCCGAATCTTCCCTCCAAACTCGACCTCGACCCATTTCCCATCCACACGCACGACGACCGCGCCGACCGGAGTATCGCCCCGGTGACCGTCCACGCGAAATCCCAGCTGGGGACCGAAGATCACTTCCGGTTCTCGATTTGATTGGGGCTGCCGCGCGTGCGACCACGCACCTACGGCCGCGAGAGAAAGGAGCCAGAGGACGCTCAGGACGACCCGTCGTTTCACCATCGTGATGTATCTCCCGGGAGGTTCGCTATGGCGTGTCGCGGACGTACACGCATTGTAACTTCGCCGATGTGTACGGAAAGCTGAGGTCGTGGCGGCGGCAGGCGCCGCGATCAGCGCGACGCGGGCGAGCTGGTGGGTCCTCGAACCTGTCAATATCCACTTTTCTGACTAACGCATCTTTGTCGACGCGCGCGTGAGATTTCGCACATCGCCTTCTTCGCTGGCACCGTCAGAATCTCTCTTTGCGCCTCAAACAACCGCGCGAACGTTGGTCGGCGAAATTCCGGCGCGCTGGATCCTGTCTCCCGCCTTCTCGTAGTGCGGCCGCGTGGCCGCCCGCCGCCCGGAGTGCGGCGCTTCGAGGAAGTCGCGGCCTCTGAGACCAGCGCTTCACTACGGCAGGCTGGCGCTCAGGTCGCCTGGACTCGAGCCCTCCCCGCCCACGTCGTCGAGGAAGCGCACCAGCATTTCGATGTCGACCGGCTTGACGAGATGCCCGGAGAAACCCGCCTCTCGACCTCGACGCTTGTCTTCGTCCTGGCCGTAGCCCGTGAGTGCGATCAGGACGGGTGGGGCGTCTCCGAGGAGGGCGTGTAACTCGCGTCCGAGGGCGTAGCCGTCCATCGCCGGCAGGCCGATATCGAGGATCGCGATCTGCGGACGAAACGCTTCCGCACGCGCCAGGGCCTGCCACGCGTCATAAGCGACGCACACGTCGTGTCCGGCTTCAGCCAGCAAGTACGTGATCATGGCGGCACCATCGCGATTGTCGTCGACGACGAGCACCCGCCGCGGACGCCTGGCGGCGAGGCCGCCTCGCGATGCCTCAGGGCCTGTCTCCACCAGCCGGGCGGCGCACGACGGCGCGGGCAGCCGCACCGCGAACGCGCTGCCACGGCCCGGTCCGTCACTCCGCGCGGTCACAGCGCCTCCATGCAGGGTGGTGAGCGTTTTCACCAGGGCCAGTCCGAGCCCGAGTCCACCTTCCGTGCGGTCGGAGCTGCGCTCGCCTTGCACGAACATGTCGAACACGTTCGGGAGGAGGGCAGGGTCGATGCCTACTCCGTTGTCGCGCACGTCCAGAACGATTTCGTCGCCCTCGCGGGCGAGGGACAACTCGACGCGACCGCCGGGTGGGGTGTAGCGTGCGGCGTTCGTGAGCAGATTGTTGACCACCTGCGTGAGGCGGACTTCGTCCCCGTGGATCGCCACGCCCTTCGGAGGAACGGACACACCGAGCTCGTGCCGCCGCTCCTCGAAGAGAGGGGCCGTCGTTTCCACGGCCTTGGCCACCACGTTGGCGAGATCGACCGGCTTCTTCACGAGCGTCACCGTTCCGCGCGCCACCCGCGAAAAGTCCAGGAGGTCGTCGACGAGTCGGACCAGGTGTTCCGCCTGGCGAAGAATCACCTCTCGCTCACGCGGTGTTGCGACGTCGCCGTGCCGCTGCATGATTTGGGCGGCGGAGAGAATCGGCGCCAGCGGATTGCGCAGCTCGTGGGACAGGAGCGCCAGGAACTCGTCCTTTCGGCGATCGGCTTCGCGCAGAGCGGTCTCGGCCTGCTTGAGCCGCGTGACGTCGACGAAGGCGCCGATCGCCCCGCGCGCCGCGCCGCCCTGATCGCGCAACGGCACGGCACTGCCGTACAGGTGGATGGCCCGCCCGTCCTCGAACCGGATCACCTGTTCGTGGTTTCTCACCGGGAGCCCTCGCGTGGCTCGCTCCAGCGGCAGGTCCTCGGGCCGAACCGCCATGTCGTTCACGAGCACCTCGAAGTGCCGCGTCGCAGCCGGGTCGGCGGTGGCCTTCGAGAGGTTCTGACCAGGCGAGCTGTGAAAGAGCTCGTACGCAGCTCGATTGCCAATCACTTCTTGGCATTTGGAGTCTCGAGCGATCAACACTGCCGCTGGGACGGCGTCCATCAACGCCGCGAGCTCATCGGCCCGTGCCCGTTCCTGGGCTTCAGTTCGCTTCTGAGCAGCCTCGGCCGCGAGCCGCTCGGTCGCGTCTGTCGCGACGTTGACGAGGCACGGCTCGCCGCCGAGATCGATGGGTGCGCTCGCAAGCATGAGTGTGAGCATCCGCCCATCCTTGGTCCGACAAGGGACCTCGACTTCGACGCCAGGACCAACAGGAAGCGACTTGCTGAGCGCCTCGCGCTGTCCAGGCGTCCACATGCCGAGTGTGACGGCATTCTGTCCGATAGCCTCGCTCCGCGAGAAGCCAGTAAGCTTCGAAAACGCCTCGTTGATGCTCAGGTACGTTCCATCGGCCAACCGGGTAATGGTTGTCGGCTGTGGGTTGAGGTGAAAGACGGTTTCGAACCTGCGCTCGGACGCGCGAAGCGCCGCCTCCGCCTCGCGGCGATCCTGCATGTCGAATGCCGCGCCGAGCCAGCGCGTGATCACACCCTCTTCGTTGCGGACCGGCGCCACTCGAGCGAGGTGAAAGCGATAGGCTCCTTCCCGGTTGCGGACCCGGTACTCCATTTCGCACGCGGTCGAGGTTGCGATCGCCTGTGTAAAGCGCCGTTGGATTTCTTCCCGATCATCGGGGTGGACCGCGACGAGAGCGCCCTTCTCTGTGAGCGACTCCTCCTTGCTCAGGCCGGTCAGCTCCATCCACCAATCGTTCACCCACTCGAGACGCCCTTGGGCGTCGGACGACCAGATGATCTGAGGCAAGGCATTGGCGAGTTCCCGATCGCCCGCTCCTGCGCTCGCAGAGGCGACCGGTGCTTGCACCGGCTGACCCGGGATTCCTTCATGGACACGCGCTCGCCCTCTGCCACGGCGCCTGTTGACGTCCCTGATCGTCACGGCGTTGATTATGGCCTATGAGCTGGACAAGGAACCATCAACATCCGGTCGGGCGGCGAAAATCACGGGAGGGCCGAGGGCCGGCCTCCACGCCGAAGGCCCACCGAGCCGGCTGGTCTCGCGGAGAGGAGATCATCACGCATCGCTTCCCGAGATCGCGGCGGGCGCAACCAACCTGCCGGACGGGAACCGTTCTCGATGGGTGAAGGCTTCATGCTGAAGCGGCGCGACTCCGGCACGGTGGCCAACCTCGTGCCGATCGCGAAGGCCTACTAGGGCTTGCCGAACGCGAAGGCCACGAGCTCGACCGCTGGATTCGACGCCATACGCCGCGACAAAAGCGCCACAGACACTGACACGTTCGAGGCGCTCAGGCGGCTCATCGTCTGAACAGGTTCTCGCGGGGTGTCCTTGCGTTTTCTGCACGGAACAGCTCGGCCAGGAGGCGTGGCTGGACGACCTGCGACCGAGCTGAAGAATGCGGCAAGTTCGCGTACCGAGGTCGTAAGTGAGCGAGGCTCGGACACCTGATGGCCGTGATCTGATACGCGTCGAAGGGCGCTTGGCGAAAAATCCTTCCTTCTGGACCAGCCTGGTCGACATCGTCAGGCGATACGCCACGATCGGTGGCGTGAGTGTGCCGGTGTCCACAGAAACCATTGCCAGGATCAGGTTCGCAGGAACGTCACAGCTCGAAGTTTCTTACGAGTACCAAAGCGTCAACGGCCGTCCGGTCAATCTGATCGCCGATAGGGGACGCGCAGCGCCTTTGCCATCTCTTGGGCTAATCTGATGTCCAACACGCCGATACTCTAGTGCGGACACGGGGGCTGCTTGACGGCAATATGATCGAGGCCGAGTTCGTCAAGTCCGACAATTCGCCCACGGGGCTGGGCGAGCCGGCGCCACCTTCGGTCGCGCCCGCTATCTGCAACGCCATTTTCGCGGCGACCGGAAAGCGGATTCGGTCGTTGCCGCTTCCGAAACAGGGCTCCTGGGCATGAAGAGACAGTCACGATTCAGGCGCGCGGCGGTCCCGGGGCTCGCCATCCTCTTGGTTGGTGGCGTGGTTTCCACTCAGGAGGCGAAGAACCAGAACGCCGCGGCGTTGAAGAACCCGGTCGCGGCGACGCCCGAGTCGATCGCCGCCGGCAAGAAGGCCTACGACGCCAACTGTGCGGGCTGCCACGGCGACAAGGCGCAGGGCGCCGAGAAGGCCGGGATCGTCGATCTCGATCATCCAGGAGCAGGGCGGCAAACAGCCGCCCGATCTGACCGACGACACGTGGGATCACGGGTCGACCGACGGCGAGATCTTCACCGTCATCAAGAAGGGCGTGCCGCCGACGATGATGGCCGGGTGGGATGGCCGGATCTCGGACACCGAGATCTGGAGCATCGTCAACTACCTTCGCGCGCTCGCGGCGAACGGGAATGTCACGGCGGCCGCGCCGGCGCCCGCGCCGGCGGCACCGGCCACGCCGCGGCCGACGCTGGAGCTGGCCGATTACGTCCAGATGCCGATCACCGGCGACCTCGGCGGCGAGAACACGCGCGGCCAGCTGGCGCGCGTGAATTTCCTGCGCGACGAGCCGGGCGGCCGGCGCTTCTTCGTGAACGACCTCAACGGCCCGCTCTACATCCTCGACAAGACAGACGAAGACAGTTCACGACGTACCTCGATTTCAACGGCCTCGCCGGCCGGCCCGGCCTGTTCCAGAAGTTCACCTTCGAGCGCAACTTCGCGACCGGCCTCATCAACGTCCTCTTCGATCCCGACTACGCGCGCAACGGCGTCTTCTACACGATCCACATGGAAGACCCGACGACCGCGGCGCCGGCCGAGCCGAAGGCTGGCGTCGTGCCCGGCCTCGACCTGTCCGGCTACCGGACCACGCCGGCGATCGTGACGCCGACGACGCCCGGTGTCCGCGATCACGCGCGAGGCCGTGATGATCGAATGGACCGACCGCAACATCGCCAACGCGACGTTCGAAGGCACGGCGCGCGAGCTGCTGCGGCTGCAGCTCACGTCGCCGATCCATCCGCTCGGTGAGATGACGTTCAACCCGACCGCCCGGCGCGGCGATCCGGACTGGCGCGTCATGTATATCGGCGTCGGCGATTCGGGCACCGGCGAGCAGCGCGACATCCGCCGGTTCAATCCCGCAGCGGCTCGACACCCTCGGCGGCAAGATCCTGCGCATCGTCCCGGACCTGCGCGAGCACACCGCCACCAGCACGGTCAGCGAGAACGGGCGCTATCGCATCCCGAACGACAATCCGTTCGTCTCCGTCGAGGGGGCGCGCAAGGAGATCTGGGCGCTGGGCCTGCGCAATCCCCATCGCCTGGTGTGGGACGTCGATCCCGGCGCAGCCTGGCGCGCCGCGCCTGCTCGCGTTCAACATCGGGCTCGCCGCGTGGGAGACGGTGGTGATCGTCAAGAAGGGCGCGAACTACGGCTACTCGCTGCGCGAGGGCCCGCAGGCGATGACGCCTGAGGGGATGGGCCCGGTGCCGGCGGACGACACCATCCCGCTGCAGATCACGGACACGGTCACGCGCGGCACGATGAAGCCGACCTATCCGGTGATTGCCTACCCGCATGCCGCCAGTCGGCGGCGACGCGATTGCCGGCGGCTTCGTCTATCGCGGCAGCCGGATCCCGGCCCTGAAGGGCAAGCTGATTTTCGGCGACATCACGACCGGCCACATCTGGTATGCCGAGATGGCCGACGTGCTCAAGGCCGACGACGGCAAGCCGGCGACGCTCGCGCCGCATTCACGAGATGGATGCCGGCCTTCGCCGTCTCGTCGAGGAGACGTTCCGCGCCCGCGGCGGGCAGGGCGACGCGCTGCCCGGCGCCGCCGCTGATCTCGGGTCGCGGCCGGGTGGATGTTCGCTTCGCGCGAGGACAGCGCCGGCGAGCTCTACCTGCTGACCAAGACGCGACGGCATGATCCGGCAGGTGGTGGGCTTGCGATAGGAGATCCCGCTCCTGAGTGCATGGCGATACAATGACTCTCTGACCACTTGGAATCGCTCAGCCTTTTCAGTCGCGAAGGGATTGTGAATGGCTCCGAAGGACGATTCGTCGGACGGCATCAACCTCAGCCGCCGCAACTTCCTGAAATCCACCGGCGTCGTCGGTCTGGCCGCGACCGTGGTCGGGCCGGCCGAACCAGCCGCCCAGGCCGGGCCGGCGGCCCTCGGGCCCGGCGAAGTGCCGGTGCGGCTCAACGTCAACGGCAAGCAGCTCAATCTGATGATCGAGCCGCGGGTCACGCTGCTCGACGCGCTGCGCATGCGCGCCGACCTCACCGGCAACAAGCGCGGCTGCGATCGCGGCGCCTGCGGCGCCTGCACGATGCTGGTGGACGGGCGGCCGGTCTACTCCTGTTCGACGCTGGCGATCGAAGTGCAGGGCAAGCAGATTCGCAACGTCGACGGTCTGGCCAACGGCGACACGCTGCATCCCGTGCAGCAGGCGTTCTGCGACAAGGACGCGCTGATGTGCGGGTTCTGCACGCCGGGCTTCATCATGGCCAGCGTCGGCCTGCTCGAGAAGCATCCCAACCCGACGCCCGAGCAGATCAAGAAGGGCCTCGACGGCAACATCTGCCGCTGCGGCACGTTCTCCCGCATCTTCGAAGCGGTGTCGAGCGTGAAGGGGGTGCAGCGTGGCTAGCCGTATCCCGCAGCAACCGACCAGGGCGGCACGGCGGCGGCCGCGCCGCCACCGCCGCCAGCCGATCCGAAGTACCACTGGCCGGCGGACGCCTACCGTGCTCGGCACGTCCGTCAAGCGCCTCGACGGCCCCGACAAGGTCACCGGCCGCGCGAAGTACACGTTCGACATCAACCGTCCCGGCATGCTGTACGGCCGCATCGTCCGCTCGCCGCATCCGCACGCGCGCGTGGTCTCGGTCGATCTGTCGGCGGCGCAGCGCGCGCCCGGCGTCAAGGCCGCGCTGGTGTGGACGCGATCCCGCCGACACCAAGAACAACCAGGTGATGTTCCAGGGGGACGAGGTCGCGGCGGTCGCCGCCGACACCGAGGAGCGCGCCATCGACGCGGCGCGGCTGATCAAGGTCGAGTACGAAGTGCTGCCGCACGTCACCGTCGTCGAGCAGGCGCTGGCCGGGCACGGCGCCGGAGGTGTTCACCGGCGGCAACGTGCGCGCAGGGCCAGACGCAGGAAGCCGGCGATCTCGCGGCCGGCTTCAAGGCGGCGGCGCACACGCATCGACGAAACCTACTCGACGCACGTCATCACGCACGCCTGCATGGAGTCGCACGGCACCGTCTGCGAGTGGGACGGCGACAAGCTGACGGCCTGGGTCTCGACGCAGGGCATCAACAGCGCGCGCGAGAACTTCGCCAGCGGCGCTGGCCATTCCGCAGTCCAACGTCCGCGTCATCTGCCAGTACATGGGCGGCGGCTTCGGCAGCAAGCTGGCGCTCGGCGCCGAAGGGCTGATCTGCGCGCGGCTCGCGAAGGAGGCGAACGCGCCGGTCAAGCTGATGCTCGATCGCAAGGAAGAGCACCTGGCCACCGGCAATCGGCCGTCGGCCGCGGCCCGGATCAAGGCCGGCGTCTCGGCCGACGGCATCATCACCGCGTTCGACGCCGAGTCGTGGGGCACGGGCGGCGCCGGCGCCGCCGCCGGGCTTCCCGCTGCCCTACATCTATCGGATCGCCAATCGCCGCCGCACGCACAAGGACGTGTTCATCAACACCGGCCAGCAGCGGCCGATGCGCGCGCCCGGCCATCCGCAGGGCTCGTTCATCACCGAGATCATGATGGACGAGCTCGCCGACAAGGTGAAGATGGATCCGATCGAGTTCCGGATCAAGAACCTGCCGCCGGAAGCGCCGAACGCGATGTGGGGCATCGTACCTGCGCGAGGGCGCCGACGGAGTTCGGCTGGAGACAAGCGGCATCCGACCGGCGACACGACGCCCGGCCCGATCAAGACCGGCATGGGCGTGGCGATCGGCACGTGGGGCGGCGGCGGCCGCGGCCCGGCGCAGGCCCACTGCGAGATCGCGTCCGACGGCAGCGTCATCATGCGCATCGGCACGCAGGACCTCGGCACCGGCACGCGCACGCTGGTCGCGATCGTCACCGGCCGAATCGCTCGGGCTGCAGCCGTCGCAGATCACGCCGGAGATCGGCGACACGCTCTACGGCGTGAGCCGGTGGCTCGGGCGGCAGCACGACGGCCGGCCAGCATCAGTCCCGGCAATCCGCATCGCCGCGATCAAGGCGCTCGACGCGCTCAAGGAGAAGGTCGCGCCGGCGCTCGGCGCCGACGCCGGCCTCGCTGGTCGCCGCGGGCGGCCGCATTCAGGTCAAGGGCGACCCGTCGAAGGGCATGTCCTGGGCGGACGCCTGCAAGCAGATCGGCCCGCAGCCGATCACCGCCGACGGCGACTGGCAGCCCGGCCTGTCGTCGGTGACGACGAGCGGCGCGCAGTTCGCCGAGGTCACGGTCGACATCGAAACCGGCATCGTCAAGGTGACGCGCGTCCTCGCGATCCAGGACTGCGGCCTCGTCGTCAGCCGGCTGACCGCCGAGAGCCAGTGCTACGGCGGCGTCATCGGCTCGCTCAACTTCGCGCATGTTCGAGGATCGCATCCTCGACCGCAACACCGGGCAGATGGTCAACCCGAACATGGAGTGGTACCTGCTCGCGGGCATGTCCGACATCCCGCAGATCGACGTGCGGCTGAAGGATCAGCCGGAGCGCGGCGTCATCGGCATCGGCGAGCCGCCGACGGTGCCGACGGCCGCGGCGATCGCGCTGGCGGTGCGCAACGCGATCGGCGTGACGGTGCGGAGCCTGCCGCTGACGCCGGCGAAAATTCTGCAGGCGCTGTAGTCACAGAGCGGGACGCGCACGGCTCATCAGGAGGATGCTGTGAAAGCCTTTGCCTACGTCAACCCGACGAACGAGAAGGACGCGGTGGCCGCGCTCTCGCCGGAGTTCGAGAAGTCGCTGCCGATCGGCGGCGGGCAGGACCTGCTGGCGCGGATGAAGGACTACGTCACGCAGCCCGACCGGATCGTCAACGTCAAGAGCGCGCTCGAGTCGACGGTCACGCCGCTCAACGGCGGCCTGCGGATCGGCGCGGCGATGAAGATGGTGGACCTCGCCGAGCACGCCGAGATCGCGCGGCTGTATCCGGCCATCGCCGCGGCGGCGATCGAAGTGGGCACGCCGCAGATCCGCAATCAGGGCACGGTCGGCGGCAACCTGAATCAGCGGCCGCGCTGCTGGTACTTCCGCAACGAGGAGTTCGTCTGCTTCAAGAAGGGCGGGAACACCTGCTTCTCGTCAGCCGGCGAGAACCAGTTCCACGCCATCTTCGGCGGCGGACCGAGCTTCATCGTGCACCCGTCGAGCCTGGCGGTGCCGATGGTCGCCTACGGCGCGACGTTCCGTCTCGCTCGGTCCGAAGAGGCGAGCGGCTGGTGCCGGCGGCGGACTACTTCACGCTGCCGCGCGCAGAACGTGCAGACGCGAGAACGTGCTCGCGCCGAACGAGCTGCTGACGCACGTGATCCTGCCGGCGCCCGGCAGCGTGAAGAGCGGCCACTACGAGGTGCGCTACAAGACGTCGCACGACTGGCCGATCGCGTTCGCGACCGTGCTGCTGACGATGAACGGCATCGACGGTGCAGTCGGCGCGCGTCGTGATGGGCGCGGTGGCGCCGATCCCGTGGCGCTCGCAGGCCGCCGAGCAGGCGCTCGCCGGCAAGACGATCACCGAGGAGACCGCGGCGGCCGCGGCCGAGGCCGCGCTGCGCGGACGCGCAGCCGCTCAGCCAGAACGCGTACAAGATCCAGGTCGCGAAGACCGCCGTCAAGCGCGCCATCCTGCGCGCCGCCGGCATCCAGCCGATCGTCCGTGAGCAGCCGCGGAGAGGAGACCACATGGAATCGCT
Source organism: uncultured Acidobacteriota bacterium (assembly GCA_963771415.1). Lineage (GTDB taxonomy): Bacteria > Acidobacteriota > Vicinamibacteria > Vicinamibacterales > 2-12-FULL-66-21 > CAWAZT01. The sequence goes on from CAVYTI010000006.1 coordinate 260,850, forward strand.
GACTTCGCCGAAGATCACCGTGGGCGTGCACTGCCTCAAGCTCCGCACCAAGGGCATGTACATCCAGGCGGTCGTGGATCCCGACGAGGCGACGTTCTACGACACGTACGACCAGACCGCCGTACTGGTGCGCTACGACCCAGACCGGCTTCGGGCCCGACGGCCAGCCCGTCCGCCCGGACATGTGCTGCGGCGGCCGGGGACTGTTGTCAGTCCTGAACGCCGGGCTTGACACCCGGGCCTAAAAAGACGGAGATCGTCTTATGAAGAAGATCGCCCTTTTCGCTGCAGCAGTCGGGTTTGACGACTGGCGACGCTTTCGGCTCGACCCGCGACGTTGAACGGCACGTACGTCGAGGCGCGCACGTCGGAAGTGTTCGCCGGCGCCTGCATCATGAACGGCGAGGCCGGCGACGACCGGACGCGAAGCGCTGCTCGCCTGGAAGGTCGACGACGGGCAGATTCAACGGCGTGCCGCTCGGACGGCCTCGTCGGTCGTCGCCGCGGTCTCGCGGCGACGCGAACCTCGAGCGTCCACGAAATCGGCGGCGAGACCGCGAACACGCGCGCGGCGCTGTTCGTCGATGCGCGCGCGACGACGGCGCAGCGCAAGGCGCTCGTCGCCATGGTCAAGACACTGGCCAGCGGACGTCGTCGGCACCGTCGTCCGAAGTCACGCCCGCGGCGATTCAGTTCGTCGACGGCGGCCACGACGATCCGCGTCGCGACGAAGACGCTCCGGCTGACGGTGGAGAAGCACATGGCCCACGACGCGAGCTGCGGCAACAAGCAGTGGTTCGAGCCGCTCGTCGAGCGTGCGACCACGCCGAGATGGGGACGACCGCCGAGAACGCGTTCAGCGGCCCGTCGCTCGGCACGAAGTGGAGCGACCCGAACAAGCGCTCGGCGTTCTTCGGAACCTTTTCTTACTAGACAGCACAAGTCTGTCGCCGGTAGACGACAGTCAGCACGATCACTGCTTCGCGTGACCGCCTGCGCGAAGCAGTCTCCCTCCTCGAGACCGCCACCGACCTCACGCAACGCTAACCCGATTCTCACCACGTGCTAATGGCGGCAACGGTCGGCCGCCCGTAATATCCATACGTTGAATCGCAAGGCCGCATGTTGGTCGAGTGTGACACTCTTGGTTTGAGGGAGCACGATGGCTGGAGTGAAGGATGTCAGTGGGACGGCGTTCGTGGTCGCGGAGTTCAGAGCGGAGGAGAATCACCAACTGCGGCCGCTGTATCGAGATCCGGTTGTTGAAATGTTCCTCGACGAGGACACCAGGCACGCCGCAAAACTCATCGCAGATAGCTTTCCGCCCGTCAAGGATATGGTCAGGATCCGCACCAAGTATCTCGACGATACGCTGGACAGGCATATTGCCTCGGGGTTCCGGCAGGTCGTCATACTGGGCGCCGGCCTGGACACTCGCGCCGTGAGGAAACAGGCGGCAGGGGTGACGTATTTCGAGATCGACGATGCGGCGACGATGAGGCTGAAACAGGTCCGATACGATCAGCGAGGCATCGATGCCGACGTGAGGCTCATGCCAGGCAACTATGTGACCGATGGATTGATGGACCTGCTCGCACGGAACGGCTTTGAAGCGGAGTTGCCGACCTACTTCATCTGGGAGGGCAACACGATGTACCTCCCGCTGGAGACCGACAAGAACTGTACTGACCGCGATCAAAACAGCCGTCCCGCGGTTCCGCGTCTCGTTCGACTACATGACGGAGGCTGTGATTACGAGGACCACAGGCGACGCAGACGTCACCAAGCTCGTCGACAGCTTCGCGCAGATGGGTGCGCCATGGCTCACCGGCATCGATGATGTCGGAGCCTTCGCGCGCGGCCTGGGCCTGAGCGTTGTCGAGAACGTCAGGACGGCTGATCTCTACCGCGAGTATTGGGTCGGTCGTCCCATGACGTCGCCGATTTTCAACTTGTACTCGCTCTGCACGATGGGGTCCTAGCCGCAGTTGGACGCTGGCGCGGCGCCTGATTCTTGCATACAAGAACGGCAGCGGTGCCAATTGGCAGCGCTGCCAGTCTCAGCCGAAAACGGCATCCCAGTCGTAATGTATCGCCGGCGCGCCACCTCGGCTCGAGGTGCGACAATCTGCCGCACATCCGCGCCTTCGTCCGCAACGTAGACTCCTGCGACCATGATCGAGAGGCGCAGCGTCGGACATCGATGGCCGTTCTTGGGTGTCTGGGTCGGAACGCTGTTGGCGGCGTCGACTGTCCTTGCCCAGGGGGTGACCGGCACCGTTCGCGACGAGACCGGTGGCGCTCTTCCCGGGGTTACGGTCGAGGCGCATGCCGGCACCGGCGCGGCGAAGCAGACCGTGTCCGATCCGCGTGGAAGTTATCGCCTCGATCTGTCGCCGGGCCAATACGAGCTGAATTTCTCGCTGATCAACTTTGCCCAGGTTCGACGGCCACTCACGATCATCGCCGGCGGCGCGTCGCCCCCCATGAACATCGTCCTGCGCCTGGCCCTGAACGCCGACGTCACCGTGACCGGCAAGCGGACGTTCATGAACATCGCCGATGCCGAGCGGCCAGCCGAGGATCTGGTCGGCATCGCGCAGTCCTCGAGTCAGGGAGCGATCACGGCGCGGCAACTCGACGCGCGTCCGATCATGCGCAGCGGCGAGGTATTGGAGACCATTCCTGGAGTCGTGATCTCGCAGCACAGCGGAGAGGGCAAAGCGAATCAATACTACCTGCGCGGCTTCAATCTCGATCACGGGACCGACCTGGCGTCGACAGTTGCCGGCATGCCGGTGAATCTCCCGACCAACGGCCACGGGCAGGGATACTCCGATCTCAACTTCCTGATTCCAGAGCTGGTCAGCGGCGTGCAGTACCAAAAGGGCCCGTACTTCGCCGACCAGGGCGACTTCGCGACGGCCGGCTCGGCGAACATCAACTACGCCAGCACCCTCGAGGCGCCGATCGTGCGAGTCGGGGGCGGCGGCAAAGGGTACGCGCGCGCGCTGGTCGCCGCGTCGCCGCGGGCCGGCGACGGGCACCTGCTCGCGGCGCTCGAAGTCGAGCACAACGACGGGCCGTGGGATCGACCGGATGACTACAAGAAGCTGAACGGCGTCGTTCGCTACAGCCGGGGCGATACGGTCAACGGGTTGTCGATCACCGGCATGGGCTACCGTTCGACGTGGAACTCGACCGATCAGGTGCCGTTGCGAGCGATCGAGGAGGGCCTGATCGACCGATTTGGCGCGATCGACAACACCGACGGTGGGAACACCTACCGCTACAGCGGTTCGTTCGAGTGGCAGCGATCGCGCACCAACACCTCGCTGAAGGTCATGGCCTACGGCATCGGCTACGACCTCAATCTGTTCTCCGATTTCACCTACTTCCTCGACGATCCCGAGCGCGGCGATCAGTTTCATCAGGCGGATCACCGGTTCATCACCGGAGGCAAGGTCAGCTATCGGCGCCTCGATCACTGGGCGGGACGCGAGGTTCAGAACACCGTCGGCGTGCAGCTGCGCAACGACGACATTACCAAAGTCGGGCTCTACCACACCGAGGCGCGCCAGCTGATCGACACGACCCGCCAGGATTCGGTGCTGGAGACGAGCGCCGCCGGTTACGCTGAAAACGAAGTGGCATGGCAGCCGTGGTTGCGGACGCTCGTCGGGCTCCGCACCGACGGGTATCGGTTCCGCGTCGACGCCAGCGATCCCGAGAACGGCGGCACCCGTACTGCCGGCATCGTCAGCCCGAAAGGCGGCGTCGTGTTCGGCCCCTTCAGCGGCACCGAGTTCTACGTCAACGGCGGCCTTGGCTTTCACAGCAACGACGCGCGCGGGACGACGATCACGCGTGACCCGTCGACCGGCGAGGCCGTCGATCCGGTCACCCCGCTGGTGCGCGCGAAGGGCGCCGAAGTTGGTGTCCGGGCAGTCGCGCTGCCGCATCTCCAGACCAGCCTGACGCTGTGGACGCTGTCCCTGGCGTCAGAACTGGTGTTCTCGGGCGACGCCGGCACGACCGAAGCGAGCCGGCCGAGTCATCGCTATGGCGTCGAATTCGCCAACTACTACACGCCCCGGCCGTGGCTCATCCTCGACGGCGACATCGCGTGGTCGGAGGCGCATTTCACCAACTCGGATCCGATCGGCGACAACATTCCCGGATCGGTGGCGACGGTGATCTCGGCGGGAGCGACGCTCGACAGCGTACATAACATCTTCGGCAGCGTTCGACTGCGGTATTTCGGCCCTCGCGCGCTCATCGAAGACAACTCGGTCCGCTCAAAGGCGACGAGCCTGCTCAACCTGGAGGGCGGCTACCGGTTCGGGAAGAACGTGAGCCTGGTCGTGGATGTGTTCAATCTGTTCGAGGCCAAGGACAGCGACATCGACTACTTTTACACCTCGCGGCTGCCGGGAGAGCCGCTCGATGGCGTCGACGACATCCACCTGCACCCGACCCTGCCCCGAACGGCGCGCGTGAATCTCGTCCTTGGATTCTGATCTATCGGCGGTGCGGAGCACTTCGAGATTCTCGAGAAGCTCGGCGATGGCCGGATGGGCGTCGTCTACAAGGCGCGACACCCATCTGGACCTGATGTTGGTGGAGAACTTCCGCTGACCAATGACAGCGTCGGTACGCCTGGTTTATCTGGCCTTTTTGCGGATCGGGGCGCTCAATTTCCTGTTCCGCGTCGATCCTGTTCGAGTCGAGCCGTGGCCTGGGCGCTTCCGGCCGACCTCGAACGTAATCTGGCCAAACGCGCCCTTGACTCCCACGTTGTTTGCGTTGAGGTTGTCGCCAGGCACGGTGCGAATCATCATGACGATCTTGTGGTTCTGCTCGTTGAGCACCACCACGCAGCCGGGGACGTAAGACAGGCTGCCGGGATCGAGGGCGATGGCGCAGTCGTTCGAGTAGCTCTGGCCACCGTCAAGAAACGAGTTCGGAGCACCGAGGTTCGGAAAGTAGATGCTGCTGAACGGGATCTTCAGCTCCATCGTGATACCCGTGACGCCCGCGTTCGTCGGCTTGATGAACGCTTTGCCAATGCGAAAGTCGACGGTGATCGTGTCCGGGCTCAGCTTCTTGTATCGGAACAGCTGTAGATCGGCGGCCGCGACCGTGACGGTCGCAGCGGGAGTGGAACCGGTGAAGAGTCCGAAGGTGATGTCACCAAGGGGAACGTTCGTCCAGGCCATTAATGCCTCCCTTTGTGAGCGACGGTACGTGGGGGCTTAGGAGTGTGGACGCACGCGCGGATCATTGTCAAACCCGAGGTCGCCGATTCGCCGCCGGCCCGCTACTTCAGGTTCCGGTAAACAATCTCTTCGACGCCGGAATACACCTTCATCGACGCTTCGTCATAGAACGGAAGCGTCTGCATCATGACGACCACACCGATCTCCCGGCTCGGATCGATGAAGAAAAAGGTGTTGAAGATGCCGGCCCACGTGCCGCTCCCGGGGCTGCGTCGATCCGGCAGTCGCTCCGCGGCCAGTTGAAAGCCGAACCCCCATCGATCCTTGCCGGCGCCGAACGGGAAGTTCTTCGAGACCGAGAGGTTGGTTGACTCCTGCCACTGCACCACCACGTCGCCGGTCTGAATCTCGAGCATCGCCGTCGCCGACTTTTCGCTCAGGATCCTCCGGTCACCCGCCTTGCCGCGGTTGAGGAGCATGCGAAGGAACGTTCCGTAATCGGTAGCGCTGCTGTAGAGGCCGCCGTCTCCTGCGACGTTTGCCGGAATCGCCGCCGGCATCGGCCGCTCGACCAACTTCCCATCGGTGCGGCGCGCGTTCACCGCAACAACGCGCGGATATTTTGCGGCTGGTACTGCATAGCTCGTGTCGGACATACCGAGCGGCTGCAGGATGCGCGACTCGAGAAACGCGTCGAGCTTCATGCCCGAAATCGTCTCCACGACCGCGCCCAGCACCCGCGTGCTGGGGCCGTAGGCCCAGCTGTCACCCGGGTCGAACAAGAGTGGAAGATCCAGCTCGGGTTTGCCGGTCTTCTGCATGATCCCGGTCAGCTTTGCGTTCGCGAACTCGTATGCCATCCCGAAGTACGCGTCAGCAGATACCGAATGGTGATCGGCCGCGTTGCGGGCCGCGTCTGGTAGCTGCGGTCGGCCTCGTTGAACGAGCTGAGGACGATGGGGCTCTTGCATCTCAGCGGGAAAAAAGTCGAGGGCTCTCCTAAGGATGTGCGGCGCGCCAGGCCTGGAATCTGTCGATCGCGTCGGATTGCATGAGGATTTTCGACCAGGGATCGACCGTCACCGCCGAGCGCTCTCCCGCAGGCGTCTCGCCCGTGCCGTCGGTCATCGGCAACGTCACCACCTTGCCGTCGACGCGAAGGTCGAGCGGCATCGGGAACGGCAGATTGTCCGGCACCTGCCAGCGCACCTTGATCATTCCGTTCTCACGCGTGACGACCACCTTGGGCAGGGCGGCGCGATAGAGATAGACGTCGAAGAACCACCTGTAGTCCCTGCCGGTCACGTCGTTCACGATCTTGAGAAAGCCCTGGGTGGTGCCGAACTGCGGCGTGAAGTTGCCCGGCTTGGGATCGGGACGGCCGTAGACCAGCGTGCGGATCGACGTGAAGAACGCCTCGTCGCCAATGAGCTTGCGCAGCGTGTGTGCGACCCAGCTGCCCTTCGGATAGATGTCGCCGCGCGGGCCGGTCGCGTCGGCATAGACTTCCTTCTCGGGCCGCTCCCGCCCGGTGACAAGCGGTTGCTCGTTGCGAATGCCGGCGCGCTGGGACTTGAGCTGCGCCATGTAGTCGATCTCACCGCCGAGATATTCCGCGAGCAGCGGCTGGGCGTAGGAGCCAAGCCCCTCGTGCAGCCACAGATCGTCGTAGTTGGCATTCGAGAGCTGGTTGGCGAACCACTCGTGCGAGAACTCGTGGTTCAACAGCCAGTCCCAGCCGAACATCGTCTTGGGATAGTCGTTGCTGTAGCCGATCATCGTCTGGTTCTCGAGGCCTGAGTACGGCACCCGGACTACCCCCATCTTCTGGTCCGCCCAGGGATAGGGCCCGATCACGTTCTCCCAGAAATCGAGCGTCTGTGGGAATTCGGCGAACAGCTCGGCCGCCGGCTTCTCTTCGCCCGGGAGATAGTAGAAGCGCATGGGGATTGTGTTGCCGAAACGGCTCTTGTAATCGCCCTCCATCACCTTGTACGGCCCGACATCGAGCACCGAGCCGTAGGTGTGGACGCTGCGCGCGTGCCAGTTCCACGTCGTCCAGCCGTCTTTGTCGATCCGGCTGACCAGCGCGCCGTTGCCCGGCGCCATCAGCCCAGAGGGCACGGTGTAGTGGAGGTCGGAGGTCGCCGGCTTCAGCGTTGGATGATCGAGGCATGGGTAGAGCAGGTCGCACCCGCCGCCCCACAGCGAGGTGTCGATCCAGGGATACTTGCCGTCGGGCGTTTTGACCCACGTCGTGCCGCCCTCCCAGGGCGGGCGCCTGGCGAGCGGCGGCGTACCTGAATAGACGACGCGCGCCTCGATCTTCGCGCCGGCCTCGAGCGGCCTGGCGAGCGCGATGCGGAGTTGTCCTTCGGGGTTGGAATAGGCCGCCGGCGGGACCTCCTTGCCGTCGAGGTAGATCGCGGAAATCGTGAACTTGGGAAAGAGATCGAGAATCAGCGTTTTGATCGACGCCTTGGTCCTCAGGCTCAGCGTCGTCACGCCTTCGATCCGCTTGTCGTCCGGGAACACCTTCAACGCCAGATCGAGATGATCGAAGATCAGCGCCAGCTGCTCGGCCGGCATCGGGCCGCCCATCTTGCGCGTCTGGGCGGTCAGATACTTGGGATCATTGGGGTCGTTGACGGGCGCCGCCACCTGCGCGTGCGTCACGGGACCCTGCACGAGCATGGCCGCGCCGCACATCACCGCCGTCCAGATCGCTGCCTTGCGCATCTTGTCTCCCGCCATTTTCATGATCGCCGCTCGGAAGGAACCAAACCGCCGAGGGGATCGTACCCCGCCGAGAGACCAGCTGACCGGGATTTCCATCCTGGTCGAAATCACCGCTCGGGGTGTTTGCCTCGGGAAACAGGCTGTGGCGTATACTTGAAGCATCCCAACGGCTTTCCTGAGCCCTGCGGCCATTCTGGCCTCCAGCCCTCACCAAAGCTCCTCTGAGGAGGGCTCGTGAAAAATTCAGCGACAGCGCCCGCTCCCGTGACACCGGCGTTGTGTCCGGCTTGCCGATCGGCCTCAATCGTGACGACCGCGAAGACTCCGGACGCCGACAGCTACTGGCGGTGCACGAGTTGCGGCGAGATCTGGAATGTGTCGAGGTCGCGGCCGCAACGGTCCGACCCGCGGAGATGGCTGTGAAACAGAAGCGGATCGTTCGTGACCTGCTCGAGCTGATTGCCGCCCTCGATCGTCGGGTGCCGCGGATGGAGCGGGCGGGCGAGACGTCGATCGCTCGCGACGCGGCAGCGCTCAAGGCCAGGGCCCTGGAACGGATCGCGGAGCTCGAGCGCGAGACGACGTTGGCGGAATCAAAGTAACGATTCTTCCGGCGGATTTCTTTTGACGACGTGCCGCGAGCGGCACGGACCCGCTGGCCGATCCTGGGATGGATCCGGTCAAATCCGGACACCAGCATCGTGACGGTTCCCCAAAATCTCCCATCTTTGAACGCAATCCCTGTCCGGCACGGGCCTTGATGATGCGTTCCCCGCCGGCACTCCGGCCGGTAGAGGAACGATCTGCCGCCCATGCTTCACGATCTCTGGTCCGACATCCGGCTTGCCCTGCGTCAGCTCCGCCGCGCACCCAGGAACTCGGCCATCGCGATAGCGATCCTCGGTCTGGGGATCGGCACCAACACCGCGATGTTCAGCGCCGTCAACAACGTCCTGCTCCGGCCGTTGCCCTTTCCCGACGCCGATCGCCTTCTGCGGCTTCGGGATCAGATTACCGGCGCTGATGGAGCACCGCATCCGTTCAACATGTCGGCGAGAGACGTGCTCGCTGTTCGCGAGCACGCGGCGGCGTTTTCGGCCATTGTAGCGATGAGCGGCGACAGCATGACCCTCACCGGACGCGACCTGCCATCGCGGTTGAGCGTGGTGCTGCAGAGCGACGGATTCGACCAGACGCTCGCCGTCCGGCCCGTGCTCGGTCGATCGTTCAGCGCGGAGGAGCGGCACAGGGGTCTGGGCAGCGGCGTCGCGATCGTCAGTCACGCCTTCTGGCAAACGATACTGGGCGGATCCTCGTCGGCGATCGGCCAATCGATCAGATTGGACGACCGCGGGTTCACCGTCATCGGCGTGATGCCGCCGCTCTACGCGTTTCCCTACGAGGCGCAGGTCTGGCTTCCGCTCGTGCTCGATCCTGCGGACCAGTCGCGTGATTTCGCCGTGTGGTGCCGGATGCGGGACGGTATCACCAGGGCGCAGGCGCGTACCAGCCTCGACACCGCGGCAGCCAGGATTCGTGAGACCTTCCCGGGCACTCTCCCGAGCTACGGCATCGAGATGACGACCCTGCGCGAGAACGTGCTGGGCGCGCAGGATGCGCCACTGCGCGCGCTGACCGCAGTCGTGGCGTTCCTGCTGCTCATCGCCTGCGTCAACGTGAGCACGTTGTCGCTCGAGCGAAGTGTCGCCCGGCGGCGGGAGTTCGCGGTCCGCGCCGCGCTCGGCGCCACCCTGGCGCGCCACGTCCGTCAGCTTCTGGCCGACAGTCTCGTGCTCGCGACGTGTGGATGTGTCCTCGGTCTTGCGCTGAGCGCGTGGCTCGCGCCCTTGACCGGCCGTCTGATTCCACAAGTGCTGAGCGATCAGCTTGGACTCGCCACGCTCCAAACCGACTGGCGCGTTGCCACCTTCGCCATCATCGTCTCGCTCGGTAGCGCGCTGACGGCGGGGCTGGTCCCCGCCCTGGGCAGCTGGCGAAGCGATCCGCGCCAGGTTCTCGCCGAAGGCGGCCGTTCGATCGGCCTCGGCCGTGGCCGGCGTATTCTCGGCGGCCTGATCGTGGCGGAAACGGCGTTGACGATGGTGCTGGTGGCGGGGGCGGCGCTGCTGGTCAAGAACTTCATCCGCCTGCAGACGACGGCGCTCGGCTTCGAGGCGTCCGGTCTGCTGGCGCTGGAGCTGACGCCGCCGGCAGCGCGCTATGCGGCAGGTCCCGCACGAACCCTGCTGACGAAACGTCTGGTCGAGGAGATCGGCGCCGCTCCAGGAGTGGCCCGAGCTGCAGTGACCACGGTGAATCCGCTCGGTGGCGGCACATGGGCCGCCGCGGTGGTCACGGAGGCCGCCGCCGCCGTCGACCCGAACGCCGCTGTCAACGTGAACCACCGTCTGATCTCGCCGGAGTTGTTCGAGACCATGGGCATTCCACTGCTGCGGGGGCGACAGTTCACGGCGGCCGATCGAGCGGGCAGCCAGATGGTGGTGATCGTCAGCGATCGCATGGCCAGGCACTTGTGGCCGAATGCGGATCCCCTCGGCCAGCGACTGCGGCTGGCCCGGCCGAATCGCCCGTGGCTCACCGTCGTCGGCATCGTCGGCGACGTCAGCGACTCGCATGATTCCGGCGTCCCGAACGAGACGTGGTACGTGCCCTACGACCAGCATGCCGAGACTGCGGCGGCGGAGCATCTCTACGTGATGGCGCGCAGCCGCCAGGACGCGCTGGCAATCGTTCCGGCGATTCAACATGCGATCGCCCGCGTTGATCCGACGTTGGCTCCCTATGATCCGGTCGCCATGGATACCTATCGCGCCGACTCGATCAGCCGTGAGCGGGTGAGTGCCGCTTTCATGCTGGGGTTCGGCGCGTTCGGGCTGGCGCTCGCGGCCCTGGGTGTCTATGGCGTGATGGCGTTCAGCGTCGCGCAACGGACGCCGGAGTTCGGCGTGCGCATGGCGCTGGGGGCGGGCCTCGGCGACATTCTGCCGCTCGTGCTCCGCCACAGCGCCCAGCTGGTCGGTCTTGGCCTGGCGATTGGAATCGGAGCGGCGATCATGGTCAATCGTCTGCTCGCCAGCATCCTTACGGAGGTCGGCTCGATCGACCTCGGAATCGTCGCTGCGGCCGGCCTCGCCATTGTCGCGACGGCGGGCGTCGCATGCCTCGTGCCGGCCGTCGCGGCGGCGCGGCTCGATCCCGTGAAGGCCTTGAAGGTCGGGTAACGGGCCGGCCCGGCCATTACGTCCGATCGATAATCCAGCATGCGCGCTTCGACTGCACAGGTGCGGTTCGCGACACTGAACGGGTCTGTCGCGCTAGACCTTGATCGGCCGCTGAGCCGCAGGTACACTGGTCGGATTCGAATGCGTCGGATCGCGGTCCGGACCCTGTGCAAGTTCAGCCTACGAACCGCGTCAGGGCCGGAAGGCAGCAGCGCTAAGTAGACCCTGTGCTGTGCCGCAGGCCCTCCGGGCCGCGGTCGGGCGCATCCGGAAAAGGGGACAACCGCCTTCTCCGGCCTCTCGTCCGACGTTGAACAGTTCGCATACAGCACCGTAGATCCTTTTTGGCCTACCAAGTTCTCGCCCGCAAGTGGCGTCCGCAGCGGTTCGACGACGTCATCGGCCAGCGCGGCGTGACGCAGACGCTGCGCAACGCGATCGCGTCCAACCGCATCGCCCAGTCGTTCGTCTTTTCCGGCCCGCGCGGCGTCGGCAAGACGACGACCGCGCGGATTCTGGCGCGGGCGCTGAACTGCGAGAAGGGGCCGACCGCCGATCCGTGCGGCGTCTGCGACGCCTGCATCGAAATCGCCGAGGGCCGCGACATGGACGTCCTCGAGATCGACGCCGCGACCCACACGCAGGTCGACAAGGTCCGCGAGATCATCATCGCCGGCCTCGGCATGGCGCCGGTCCGCAATCGCTACAAGATCTTCATCATCGACGAGGTCCATCGACTCTCGCCGACAGGCCTTCGACGCGCTGCTCAAGTCGATCGAGGAGCCGCCGCCGCACGTCGTCTTCATGATGGCGACGACGGAGATCGAGAAGGTGCCGGCGACGATCCAGTCGCGGTCGCAGGTGTTCGAGCTGAAGACGATCGGCGTCAAGCCGATCGCCGATCAGCTGCGCACGATCGCCGCCGGCGAAGCAGATCACCATCGACGAGGCCGCGCATGATGCTGATCGCGCGCGCCGGCGACGGCAGCATGCGCGACGCGCAGAGCGCCTTCGACCAGGTCATCGCCTTCGCCGGCACCACGATCACCGCCGACGACGTCGCGACGGTGCTCGGGCTGGTGCGGCGCGACCTGCTGATCGAGATGGCCGACGCGGTGGCGCGCGAGGACGCGCCGGCGTCTTCGAGCTGGCCGCGCAGGCGCCGTCGAGTCCGGCTACGACCTGCGCCTGGTCGATCCGCGAGCTGGCCCGGCTGACGCGCGACCTGCTCGTGCTCGGCATCGATCCGTCGCGGGTGTCCGATCCGGAGATCGCCGCCGAAGGCGAACGCCAGCGCGCTGCTCGACCTCGCCGCGCCGGTTCTCGGGCGAGGACCTGATGCGCGCCTTCGACGTGCTGACCAAGGCCGAAGTGCGATATCCGCGGCGTCGATGCAGCCGCGCTATCACCTGGAGATGGCGCTGCTGCGGTGGATTCATCTGCGCAAGCTGGTGCCGCTGACCGACCTGATCGACCAGATGGGTGGACGCGGCAAGCCCGATCCCGTCGTCAAGTCCAAGCCCCCGGAGGCGGTCAGGCAGCCCGAGCCTGGTCCCGCGACATTGAGTGACGGTGGTCGCGCGGCGGTCGTCAAGGCGATCGAAGCAAAGCGAGTCGCGACGCCGCAGGCTCCGACCGCGATGGCCAAGGCCGCCGCAGCCGGCCAGTCAATCGCGCCAGCAAGCCGGAGCCGGGCGCGGCGAAACCGGCCCAGGTCACGGCTGTCGATCCGCCGCCTCTCAAGGACGCCTTCCTCAACGAGATCCGCAAGGCGAAGAAGTTCTTCTACGGCACCGTCGTGGCGCAGGCGCAGCGGATCGACGTCGAGAAGGACCGGATCGTGTTCGTCTTCGGCCCGCAGCATCGCGCGCTGCGCTCGCAGCTCGAGCAGCATCGCGCCTGGCTCGAGTCGACCGCGAGCGCAGCTGGCCGGCCGGCGAATGGCGGTCGTCGCCGCCGAAGGCACAGCCGGCGCACCACCGGCCGCCGAAGACTGCCGTCGATCTGACGCGAATCACCGTCCGCAGGAACGGCAGCAGGCGCTGAAGCAGCAGGCGCTGGCCGACGGGCGTCCAGGCGATGCTCGACGTGTTCGCCGCCGAGATCAAGGATGTCGAGGAGATGTAGACGTCAAGCGGCTCAGCGCCCACAACTCGAGAGCTGACTATGAACATCCAGCAGATGATGAAGCAGGCGCAGCAGATGCAGGAGACGCCTGCAGAAGCAGATGGCCGAGATGAAGGTCGAGGCGACCGCCGGCGGCGGCATGGTGACCGTCGTCATGAACGGCGCCAAGCAGATGCAGTCGCTCAAGATCGATCCCGAGGCGGTGTCGAAGGACGACGTCGAGATGCTGCAGGACCTGATCCTGGCGGCGGTCAACGACGCGCAGCGCAAGGCCGACGAGGCGCTTCAGAAGCAGATGGGCGGGATGATGGGCGGCATGAAGATCCCCGGCCTGTTCTGATGGCACGTCCCGATCCGCTGGGCCGGCTGGTCGAACAGCTGCAGCGGCTGCCCGGCATCGGCGCCAAGAGCGCGCAGCGGCTCGCCTTTCACATCCTCAAGACGCCGCGCGAGGAGGTCGACCGTCTCGCCGACGCGATGCGCGAGGTCAAGGATCGCGTCACCTACTGCTCGATCTGCAGCAACATCACCGACGTCGATCCCGTGCTACTTCTGCACCCACGCCGGCCGCGACAGCCGCGTCATCTGCGTCGTCGAGGAGCCGGAGAACGTGACGGCGGTCGAGAAGACGCGCGACTTCAAGGGGCTGTACCACGTGCTGATGGGCGCGCTGTCGCCGCTGCACGGGCGTCGGACCCGACGATCTCAAGATCAAGGAGCTGCTGACCCGCGTCGGCGGCGGCGGCGTCGAGGAAGTGATCCTCGCCACCAATCCCAACGTCGAAGGGGAGGCGACCGCGATCTATCTCGCCAAGCTGCTCAAGCCGCTCGGCGTGCGGGTCACGCGCATCGCCATGGGCGTGCCGGTCGGCAGCGACCTCGAGTACGCCGACGAGTTCACGATGCACAAGGCCATGGAAGGGCGTCGCGAGGTCTGAGGGTCAGAAAAGGCGGTTGTCCCCTTTTCCCGGAAAAGGCGGTTGTCCCCTTTTTCGGGACAGGCCTTCGCGGACCAGCAGGACGGCGCCGGCGGCGGCCCAGAACAGCATCCGCGCCTTGCGCACAATCGCCAGCGTCACCCCCGTCTGACTCCCCAGCCCGAGCACCTGCGTGAAGATCGCCGTTCCCGCTTCATCCACACCCAGCCGCAGCGGCACGAACTTGAAGACCACCTGAATCAGGCGGTTGGTGGTCTCCAGGATGAACGAGGTCAGCAAGGGCGGCGGGGTGCCGGCCAGCAGGCTGAGCGTCAGGTGGACTTCGAGTACGCCAAGCGCGTGGAAGGTTCCCTCCGCCGCGACGATGGCCGGCACGGCCGATCGGTGTCGGGAGACGAAACTGTAGATCTGTGCTTCCACACGTCGCACGGCCGCGGCGTGAGCTTCCAGACGAGAGCTCGAGAGCAACCGGCTCACGATCGCCGGCTGACGCCAGAGCAGCCACAGCGCGATCGCAAAGAGTACGAGGCTCCCGGCAATCGACGCCTCACCGATGTCACGGATGCCGGCCGGCAGCTGAAATCGGAAGAGCAAGGCGATCATGCCGGCGGCGATCATCGCGACGGCGGAGAGCGTGTAGAAGACGTTCTCAATCGCCAGCGCGGTGCCGGCGGGCGCCAGCGGAATACGATCGCGGACGAAGGCGGCCTTGGCCGGCTCGCCGACGAGCGGGCCGAGCGGCGTGACATTGCCAATCGCGTCGCCGCAGACCACAGCGGCAAACGCGTCGGCGAGGCCGAGTTGGTAGGGCGGCTCGAGACACATCCGCCAAGCGATCGCGCGCACGAGAAAGCGCAGGCCGCCGATCGCGACGATCAGCACAAGGCCCCAGCCCACCTGGCGGAAGTCCGCCTCGACCTGGGCGAATCCGACCTGTCTGACGACCCAGACGAGGAGCGCGAGCCCCCCCAGGACGGTCAGCACGCCGGTGACATTGATCCTGCGCATATCGGGACGGTCCAGGCACGTTAGCACGGGGCGCGGCCCGGCCCGGCGATCCGCGTACTCCGCGTGTTCCGCGGCCCGGTTCGGTGATCCGCGTACTCCGCGTGTTCCGCGGCCCGGCTCGGTGATCCGCGTCCTCCGCGTGTTCCGCGGCCCGGCTCAGTGATCCGCGTACTCCGCGTGTTCCGCGGCCCGGTTCGGCGATCCGCGTACTCCGCGTATTCCGCGGCCCGGCTCGGTGATCCGCGTCCTCCCCGTGTTCCGCGGCCCGGCTCAGTGATCCGCGTACTCCGCGTATTCCGCGGCCAGTCCCCGTGATCCGCGTACTCCGCGTATTCCGCGGCCCGTGGCCCGCGGACTATAATCATGTGTTCATGCTCCCCGCATCTCTCCAGATGCCCGCCGCCGTCGTCCTTCTCGCGGGCGGCCTGATTGCGTGCTTCGCAGGGTATCGGGTGTTCCGCGTCGTGCTCGGCATCTACGGGTTCATCCTCGGCGCGCTGTTCGCCAGCTCCGCGATGGGCACCGAGCACACGCTGTGGATGGTGCTGGCGGCGCTGGTCGGTGGGATTGTCGGCGCGCTGATCCTGATCGCGGCCTATTTCGTTGGCGTCGCGCTGCTTGGCGCCGGGGTCGGCGCGCTGGCCGCCAGCCTGATCTGGGCGGCGCTCGGCCGTGAGCCGCACGCCCTCGTGGTGATTCTGTTCGCGATCGCGGGGGCCCTCGGTGCGCTGGCGTTACAACGTTACGTGATCATCGGGGCGACCGCGTTCGGCGGCGCCTGGACCGTGATCGTCGGCGGCCTTGCGCTGCGCGGCGATCGGACCGCGGCCAGCGCCGCGGCGCACAACAATGTCTGGCTCGCGTATCCAATGCATCCGGCACCCGGACAGCGATGGGTGTTGTTCGCCTGGATCGGGCTGGGGCTGGTCGGCGCGATCGTCCAGCTGGGTCTCACTGCCAAAGGCAAGAAATAGGAGAGACACGGAATGGCTACGTTTTCACGCAATGTCACGGTGAACTGGGAAGGCTCGTTGATGGACGGCAAGGGAGAAGCCAAGGCCGGGAGCGGCGCGTTCGCGCTGCCGGTGTCGTTTCAGCGCCGCATCGGGGAGGCCCAGGGCGTGACCAGCCCCGAGGAACTGATCGCGGCGGCGCACGCATCGTGCTTCGCCATGGCGCTCAACGCGACCGTCGGCCGCAAAGGCGGATCCATCGCCAAGACCGACGTGACCGCGACCGTCACCGCCGACAAGGGCGACTCGGGGATCAAGATCACGACCTCGAAGCTCTCGGTCACCGCGCACGGCCTGACCGGAATCCCGAAAGATCAGTTCGCCGACGTCGCCCGCGAAGCAGAGAAGGGCTGCCCCGTCTCGAACGCCCTGCGCGGCTCGCTCCAGATAGAGCTGGAGGCGAAAGCGGTCTAGGCCCTCGCCCCTCGGACGAAGGGACGTTCGTCCCTCTGACAGCAACTCCCGGCCCACGCTGGTGGACCCTTGCCCCATCTCGCTGGCCGGGAGACTCCGTGGCACGTACGCTTCTGAACGCTGTCCATTCAGGAGGTGTTTCTATGCGCCACGTCACGCCGGGAGGGGCCGCGTGCGCCCTCTTGCTCGCGCTCACCGCCAGCGCGCCGCTGGCATCCGCACAAACGGCGGGCAAGATCCCGATCACCACGTCGTCGAATGACGCGAGGGAGCTGTACCTAAAGGGTCGCGATCTGCAGGAGAAGCTGCGCGCCACCGATGCGCGGAACCTGTACGAACAGGCGGTCGCGAAGGATCCGAACTTCGCCCTCGCCTATGTGGGTCTGGCCAACACCGCAGGCACGACGAAGGAGTTCATCGAGGCCGCGACCAAAGCCGCGTCGATGACCGGCGGCGTCAGCGAAGGGGAGCGTCACATCATCCTGGCCATGGACGCGGGGTTGAAGAACCAGCCGGACGCGGTGCTGCAGCAGTTCACGGCGCTGGTCGAGTCGTTTCCGAACGACGAACGCGCCCAGAACCTGCTGGCGAACGTCTACTTCACCCGTCAGGACTACACCGCGGCGATTGATCACTTCGTCAAGGCGACAACGATTAATCCGTCGTTCTCGCAACCCTACAATCAGCTTGGCTACGCGTATCGCTTCATCGGGAAGTACGACGAGGCCGAGAAGACGTTCAAGAAATACACCGAGCTGATTCCCGACGATCCCAACCCCTACGACTCCTACGCCGAGTTGCTGATGAAGCGCGGTCGCTTCGACGAGTCGATCGCTTCTTACAAAAAGGCGTTGTCGATCGACCCGAACTTCGTCGCGTCCCATATCGGGATTGGCAACGACTACCTGTACATGGGCCGCTCCGACGAGGCGCGAGCGGAATTCGCCAAGATCGACAAGGTCGCCCGCAATACCGGCGAGCACCGGCTCTCGCACTTCTGGATGGCGGCGTCCTACGTGGTGGACGGCGCGACCGACAAGGCGGTGGCCGAGATCAAGGCGCAGTACGCGCTCGCCGAGCGCGAGCACGACGGCGCGTCGATGTCCGGCGACCTCAACCTGATGGGAGACATCCTGCGCGAAGCGGGCCGGTTGGACGAGTCGTCGGCGAAGTATGCCGAGGCGGTGAGCGTCATCGACAAGGCGGAGGTTCCCAAGGAGCTCAAGGACGCTACCCATCGCAACCATGTCTTCGAGCAGGGGCGGCTGGCGGTGGCGCGGAACGACTTGCCGACCGCGAAGGCCAAGGCGAGCGAGTACGCGACCCTGATCTCAGTTCGCAAGGTGCCATTCGAGCTGCGCCAGATGCACGAGCTCTCGGGCCTGGTCAGCCTGGCGGAGAAACAGCCGGCGGTCGCCGCCGAAGAACTGAAACAGTCGAACCAGCAGGATCCGCGCATCATCTATCTGACCTCGGTTGCGGTGCAGCAGGCGGGTGATACCCAGACCGCCGCCAGCCTCGCGGCCAAGGCCGCGAAGTTCAACGGCCTGGCCTTCAGCTACGGCTACATCAAGAACAAGGCGTCGAAGGCAGTCGGCACCGGAATGTAGGCTCCGGATTCCAGCCTTCGGATCGTGCTGACCGACGGGCGCGTGCACAACGCGCTCGTCGGCTGCACCATTTTGATGCCATCAGCGTACTGATCGGCCCCCTGGTCCTAGATCCTCCGGTCCTTGGTTCAGCGTCCGTTCGCCAGGTCGGTCACTGAAGTTGCGCAGCCGACTGATTCAGCAGTTGCTCACCGAGAGCCTGATCGTGGCGCTGATAGGCGCGGCCGCCGGCTCGATCCTCGCCTGGTGGTCCTTCCGAGCGGCGCTGCCATTGCTCTTGTCCATGCTGCCCGGCCGCGGCCATCGCTGGCCATCGACGCGCATCCCAGCCTGTCAGTCCTTTCCTTCGCGCTCGTGCTGACGATCGCGACAGGGCTGATCGCCGGTCTGGCGCCCGCGCTGCACGCCTCGCGGCTCGACCTGCAGACGATGTTGCGTCGCGACACGAACGAACCCGGACGTCATTCGGGACGATGGCTGCGGGGCGGGTTGATCGGTGTCCAGGTGGCAGTGTGCATGGTGCTGCTGATCTCGGCGGGCCTCCTGCTCCGCGGGTTATACGCCGTCGAGACCGCCGACCCGGGGTTCGACTGATCGAAACGTCACCGTGGTCTCCTTCGATCTTCGCGGCCAGGCTATGACGATCGGAAAGCGCGCCACAGTGCAGCGGCTGCTGACGGAGCGGATTGGAGCCCTGCCCGGCGTTGAATCGATCGCTCAGGCTGCGAGAACTCCGTTGAGCCCCGGCCGATCGCAGGTCTCGATCCGTCTCCCGACCGACGAGATCTGGCACCAGTTCGAGGTCAACAGCGTCACGCCCGGATACTTCTCGTTGCTGGCGATCCCGATCGTGCGTGGACGAACATTCTCGCCGGAGGAGCCACCGAGGACCCTGGTGTGGCGATTGTCACCGAAGCCACGGCGCGACGTTATTGGCCCGGTCAGGGATCCGATCGGTCGCCGGATGCTGATAGAAACGCTCCGGACTCGGCACGCTCGCTCGAGGTGGTCGGCGTGGCCAGGGGACGCGCAGGTCTCACAAATCGCGGAGCTGGACTCGAGCACGTCTACTTGCCGGCGTCGCGGACCCGTCAGCAATACGCTCTGCTGGTACGTGCGCTCGGAAGACTTCGCGGTGCAGGCTTCCTCGGTTCGCGCGGTGGCGCGAGACAATCAGCTCCGGCCCTGGTGCTCGGCGTGACTCCCCTCGAAGAGAATCTGGCGCTGTTGCGCAACCTCTCGAGGATGTCGCCACCCTTTCAGGATCGCTGAGCCTGCTGGCGCTGCTGCTCGCCTCGGTCGGCGTCTACGGAAGTTGTCTCCTGCATTGTCAGTCGGCAACTACGAGAGGTGAGCATCCGGATGATGCTCGGCGCCAGCAGTCGTGATGTGCAGCAGATGATCCTGCGCCAGATGCTGGGCCCGGTCGCCATTGGCCTGCTGCTCGGCATCGGCGGGGCCGCGGCAGCCTCGGGAGTGCTGCGCGGCCTCCTGTTCGGCATCAGTCCGGTCGATCCGATCGCGTTCGTCGGCGCCGGACTGCGCCTGCTTGGCGTCGCCGCAGTGGCCAGCCTGGTGCCGACACGCAAAGCGCTCGCGCTCGATCCCATGACCACCCTGAGACGTCAATGAGTCTCTATCGAGAACCGAGGTCCGAGGCCCGAGGCCCGAGATAACGCGCCAGGTCGGTCACGGGACAGCAACTTTACCCTGGCCTGATCGCCGGCCGACCCGGCCGCGCTGCTCAGCTGCGACGCCAGGCCGGTCAACGCCGTCTTGCGCTGCGCTCCGGATTGTTTTTCCGCGTTGGCCAACGCCGTTCGCGCCGCCGTGATGGTTTCGGCTCCGAGACTCTTCGACCGCTCCAGCTGATCGAGATAAGCGCGCGCGAGGGCAAAGCTCGGCGGCCAGACGAACCGTTGCTGGTCCTGCGTATTCCAGTACTCCACCTTCACCGTCTTGGCCGCCGCGATCTCGTTCTCCGTGATCAGCGCGCTCGGCACCAGCTCGTAGATGTCGAGCCCGCGCGCGATCTCGGAGCTGACGATGACGCCGTTGTACCAGTAGGCGGACCACGAGCCGGCGCCGACCAGGCGCGTCGCGTCGATCGGCCCGCGATCGAAATAGGCGATCTCTTTCGGGTGGTCGACGTCGGTCCAGTCGAAGATCGACACGCCGCCCTGATACCACGCCTGCACCATGATCTCGCGGCCCGGGATCGGGATGAGGGAGCCGTTGTGCGCGACGCAGTTCTCCTGCCGCGTCTGCGGCGCCGGCATCTTGTAATACGTGTGGAACTTCAGCTTGTTGTCCTCGATCGTAAACAGCGCGTCGGCACCCCATTCCATCTTGTCGGTATCGCGGCAGCGCGGCTGGGTGCCGCCGCCCCACTCGTCGGTGAACAGGATCTTCTTGCCGTCGTTGCTGAACGTCGCCGAATGCCAGAACGACATGTTGGCGTCCGACGCCGCATCGAGCCGGACTGGATGCGAGGCATCGCGAATGTCGAGCAGCAGGCCGAGGCCGGCACACGCACCGCCGGCGAGACCGACCTCGGGGTAGACCGTGATGTCGTGGCATTGATTGGGTCCGGTCGGCGGGCCCACGTTGCCCCGGCCGGCTCCGGCCGCGCCGGCAGCAGGCGCGCCTCGCTGCGCCGCCGGGTGCGGCACCGGGCGCCGCTCGGCGCCGCGCGCCGCGAGCGCTTCCGCGCGCGACTTGGCGTCGGAAGCATCGCGTTCCGAACTGCGCGGCGGCACCGGCAGACCATTGAAGATGCGCGGCGAACTGACAATCGCCGCCTGCGCCGGAGCGGCGATCGGCACCTTGATGACTTCCAGCCGAAACCGCGCCGTGTTCGGATCGTCGATCCCGCCGTCGGCGCATCCTGGCAGCTCGTCGGCGGAGCGCACGCGCGCGGTGCCTGACACGTAGATGTAGACGTTCTCGCTGTCGCCCGGCTGCGTGACGATGGTGTGGGTGTGTGAGCCGCGGCAGGTCTGCACGTTGGCGACCAGCTTCGGATTCACGACGTCCGTGATGTCGAAGACGCGGATCCCGCGCACGCGGTCCTTGCTCACCGGGTCGGGCACACCGCCGAAGCCGCAGTCGACGCGGCTGTTGGTGGCCTCGGACGACATGAACAGCAGATTCTTGTAGACCGAGACGTCGTTCTGCGACGCCGGACAGAGATAGCTCTGCACCAGGACCGGCTTGGTCGGCGTCGAGATGTCGTAGATCTCGAAGCCGTTGTAGTTGCCCTGAATCGCGTACTTGCCTGAGAACGCCAGGTCGGAGTGGGTCGCGCCCAAGACCTTCCCGGTCGGCGGCGTCGTCGAGATCATCCGCATGTTCCACGCCGCTTCACCGGCATCCCACCAGCCGGCCTTGAGGCCGACACGCGGATCCGGTGTGGGGGCCGTCGCGGCGACGAGTGGCGCAACCGGCGCGGGCATCGTGGAGGGTGGCGGAGGCGGTGGCGGCGGCGGAGGTGGCGCAGCGCCTCGTCCACCGCCCGGCGTGCCCTCGGCTGCGTCAGCCGGCTGGCCGGCAGGCGTTGCCGACGGCGCTGCTGTCGTCGCCGCTGACGTTGCCGGCGCTGCCGCCGGGGCGGTCGACGTTGACGCCGTTGCCGGCGTGCTCGGTGCGCCGTTCGGCGGCGCTGAGGCCGACGAGGAGCTCGCGCACGCGGACAGGCCGAGTGCGCCAGCCGAGAGAATGCCGGCCACGAGGGACGCGGCGATCAATTGCGTTGTCGGACGTACGCCCGACGACTGGGATGTCATCGTCAATAAACCTCGTATGAATGTGGACACCGAGTCAGCGAGGCCGTCAGTCGGGTTTACTGCCGGCCTCCAACATCTTGTGCATGCGATCGATTTCGGTCGATTGGTCGGCGTAGACGTCGGTCGCGAACTTGAACACCGTCTCGTCCTGTGCTGCGCCATACGATCCGAACAGCACGTCGACCATGTCGATCGCGCCCTGATGATGTTTGATCATGCCGTTCAGGAACAGGCGATCGAACTCCGGGCCGCGAGCCCGATCGAGCGCGGCCATCTCCTCGTCGCTCAACATTCCCGGCATCAGCATGTCGTGCTCGACGCCGTTCATCTTCATCCGGTGACGGGTCGAGGTTGCGTCCGGCACCGGCAGCCCCCGATCCCTCAGCCAGGTCCGCATCGTCTCGATCTCGTCGCGCTGGCCGACGACGATCCGCTCGCAGAGGATGGCGACGTCCTGGCGCGCGCCGTGTGAGGGCGCCCAGCCGGCCATCACCACTGCCTGCGCATGATGCGGAATCATGCCGGACATGAAATCCACGTCGGCGTCGCTGTAGGGGAGCCGGCCGAGCCCGGGCGGAGTGGGGTGGAGCGTCGTCTTTTGTGCCGGAGCGCTGGCACTTGCACAGCCGGCAGCCAAGCCGGCGGCAAGCAGGCAGACCACCAGTGCTCGGGGCGGAACCCTCTTCATCCTCTCTCCACTGAAAATCGTATGCGATCCGGCGCCAGGGTGCCAGGGCCGGGTCTGTTCCACGCCGTCGGCGTGCACAACTCCGAGCCGCTCGACGCGACAGAACTGCCAGCAGCCTATGGCACGACGCGCTTCTGGAGCAGCGTCAACGCCGCCCGATCCGGAACCGTCCGAACTGTCGTCGTCACGTCGAAATCCAATAGCTCGTCCTGCGCCGGCTGGTAGCGCGGCCAGGTTGGGACGTCCGGACCCTGAGGAACGCCGGTCCTGGCAAACGCCATCCAGCAGGCGTGCAGGCGCGACGCTTCGGCTCGATCCTCGGCTGGAAGAAGTGAGCCTCCTGATGGCGACTGTCGCCACGAATCGAAGACGTAGGGGATTTCGGAACCGTGAGAGGCGCCGGGCACGCGCCCGCGCTGAGTGCGGCGCAAGTAGGAGAACCGATAGAGAAAAGTCGGCGCCGCCTCGCTGCTTCGCGCCGCAATCCACCGGCTCGGAGCGGTGAAGTTCAGATCCCTGAAGATGGCCCGGGCGAGAGCGGCATCTTCCGGGCTCCCGCCGTAGGCGGCGCGCAACGACTGGAGCTCCGACGCGGTGAACGAATCGAGAATATCGGCCGGCGTGGCCTCGTCGACGAGCGATCCCTCGTCGCTGTTGGTACCAATCATCAGCGGCACGTGCGCGAATCGTCCCGTCGCGACCTGCGATACCGGGCGATCCTTCAAGAGACGCCCGTCCACGACGGGACCGTCGCTCTCGACCGTCGTTTTCACGAGATCCGCCGCGGTGATGGCCCTGAGCTGCTGGCTCGCTCCGCGGGCGTCGATGCCGAGCGACGCGGCGATGGCGAGCGGGTGAGCGCCGGATGCGCGAAGAACCCCAGGATTCCGAGGCGATAGTTGATGGTGACGAGGACCACCCCGTCGCGCGCGAAGGCGAAGCCGTTGTAGTAGCGCTTCGAGCCGGCTCCCTGGTGTTGCCGCCGCCATGCAGCCAGACCATGACCGGCGCGCGAATCGACGTGCGACGGCGCCCAGACGTTCAACGTCAGGCAGTCCTCGCCGAGTCTTGCGTTGCCGCCGTCGACGAGATCCACGGCCGGCTTCTGCGGGCAGGCGGTGCTGAACGACGAGGCTTGGAGGGGATCGGTCCAATGATCCGCCGGCTGCGGCGCGCGCCAGCGGAGGGGACCGACCGGCGGCCTGGCGTATCGGATGCCTCTGAAGATGTTGCCGAACCGTTGCTGACGCCAACTATCGGGCCGGTGTCCACCACGACGTGAGGATCGGTTTGTTCCCGGGTCGCGGTGACCGATGTCACGGCGACCAAGGTGGAGACGACGAGCGCAATTTTCGACCCACCGCGCATGTCTCGATGGTAGTGCACGCGGGCGGCGGCAGGGGTTGCGTGCCTGCGCCTCATCCGCTACACTTGGAGTTTCTGCTCGCGCGCGTCCTGCGCTCCTGTTCCTCAGTAGCTCAATGGTAGAGCATCCGGCTGTTAACCGGAGGGTTCCTGGTTCGAGTCCAGGCTGAGGAGCCAGCTCCGAAGGCCAATAAAATCAACTATTTACGCGGACGGCTATTTCCGCCCTCCTAAGTCTCACTCCCTCATACAGTTGTGATGCAGAAGCCGCACTGGACGAATGTCCGCAACTGGATGACGGGTTGTCCTGACCTCACGCCGGCGCACATAGGTTCAGTCGAAAGCGAGCGACGTCGAGAGGTCCCGGTGCGCCTCGATCTGGGCCTTCAGATCGGCGATCTTCTGCTCGGCCGTGGCGATGGCATCGGCGCCGGCGATGAAACGGCGCGGCGGCGGTTTCTGGCTCGCAATCGTGACGAGCGCGCGTGCGAGCTTCGCTGGGTCTCCGGATTGTTGACCGTTCTGGGCTTTCCAGTATTCGACCAGCGGCCCTCGGCGCTCGTCGTAGTCGGCGATGGACGGCTCGGCGTAGTTCGTCGATTGCTCCGTGAGGAGCTCCGTGCGAAAGAATCCCGGATTGACGATGGTCGTGGTGATGCCGAACGGCGCGACCTCGGCCTGCAGCGACTCCATCCAGCCCTCGAGGCCGAACTTCGACGCGGCGTAGGCGCGTCACGAAGTCGAAGCCGGCGGCGAGGCCCGCTGACGACGAGATCGAGATGATGTGCCCCGAGCGCTGCTTGCGCATCACCGGCAGGACCGCGCGGGTGACGTTCATCGGGCCGATGAGGCTCGTCGCCAACTGCCGCTCCAACTGCTCCGGCGTCAGCTCCTCGAAGTAGCCCGCGTAGAAGCTGGCGGCATTGTTGACCAGCACGTCGATGCGGCCGAAGCGATCGACAGCGGCCCGCACCGCCGCCTCGGCATCGGCGCGACTCGTGACGTCCAGCTTGACGGCCAGCAGGTCGTTCGACTCTCCCAAGGCCTTGGACACGCGGTCGAGTGTCCGGCCCGACGCGACGACCGCGTGGCCGGCAGCCAGGGCGGCCTTGGCGAAATCGACGCCCATGCCGCGGCCGGCGCCCGTAATCAACCAGACTTTCTTGCTCATCACATCCTCCGTGTGGACGTTGCTATTTCCCGAACCGCTCAATCCGGTACGCGATCTCAGGCCCTGTGTCACCCTCGTACGCGAGCTGTGCGATCGCGAGGGTGAACGGCTCCAGGTACCTCGCGATTCGCAGCGGTCCGGCGTCGACGGGCTCAAAGCCGACATCGCGAATCAGCCGCGCCGCCACGTTTTTCGCATCGTGGTCGTCGCCGCAGTAGAGAAGGCTCGGCCAGCGCCGTCTGCGGCGCTTCGCATCAAAGACGTCAAACAGCACTTCACTCGGAACCGTGCCGAAGGCCGAGACGACGGCTGGCCTTGCGGGCCTTCTTTGCCAGGGCTTCGGCGCCCGAGGACGTGTGGGCGATCGCCAAGGCCGGTGTCCTTCGCGTTCATCGGCAGCGAGCACGTGACGATCACTTTCCCTGAGACATCGCCGGCCTGCTTCAATACATCATTGACCCGTGACCAGTGGACGGCCAGGAGCAGCGCATCCGCATCCGCTGCAGCCTCACGCGGAGTGCCAGCCGAAGCGCATTCGCCGGCTTCTCGCGCGAGTCGTCTCAGCTTTCGCTCGCTGTGTGAATAGCTGAAGACTACGTCGTGGCCCGCACGAGCGAAGATCGTCCCGAGCTTGCCGCCCATCAATCCCGAACCGAGAATTCCAATGCGCATCTTTCTTCATCCTGCGCGTTCGACGGCCTGCATCTGCATTTCATTCATGCGGCCACCGTGCACGGTGAGCCTCGAGAAGTCGGCGTCGAGTGCGCTGAGATCCGCCGGCGTCAATTGGACATCGAATGCCCCGAGGTTCTCGCGCAAGCGGTCGGTGTTGCGCGTGCCCGGGATCGGGACGATGAACGGCTTCTGGGCCAGGAGCCACGCGAGGGCGAGTTGTGCCGGTGTGGCGTTCTTCGTGGCAGCAAAGCGGGTCAGCAGATCGACGATCGGCATGTTCGCCGCGATGTTTTCAGGGGAGAAGCGATCAAAGCCGGACCGCAGATCCGTCTTCGGGTCCAGCTTCGTGGCCGCCGTGATCTTGCCGGCGAGGTAGCCCATCCCGAGAGGACCCCACGGAACGAACCCGATCCCGAGTTCCTCGCACGCTCGAAGCACGCCGTTCTTCTCTGGGTCCCTCTCCATGAAGGAATACTCGGTCTGAATCGCGCTCACCGGCTGCACCGCGTGAGCCCGGCGGATGGTCGTGACGCTCGGCTCAGAAAGGCCGAAGTGCAGAACTTTGCCCTGCGCGATCAGCTCTTTGACCGCACCGGCAACGTCCTCGATCGGGACGTTCGGATCGACGCGATGCTGGTACAGCAGATCGATGCGGTCGGTACGGAGGCGCTTGAGCGAGGCATCGACGACCGCCTTGATGTGCTCCGGGCGGCTGTTCAGACCACCAGTGCCGCCTTCGATGTCGAAGCCGAACTTCGTCGCGATCCGCACGCTGTCGCGAACGGGCGCGAGCGCTTCGCCGACGAGCTGTTCGCTCGTGTACGGTCCGTACACTTCAGCGGTGTCGAAAAACGTGACGCCTCTGTTCATGCGCTTCACGGAGAACCTTGATGCCTTGGTCCCTGTCTGCCGCAGGTCCGTAGTTGGCGCTGATGCTCATGGCGCCAGCGCCGATTTCCGAGACCGTTAATGTTCCGAGCTGTCGTGTCTTCATCTTGTTAATCCTCGAGCCGACCCCGTGCTGTGTCCAATGTAGTTGGATAGATCCGAAGGATGTTTGCCGGATCCGCGCTGTCTCTTGCCTAAAATGACGATTCGGGGTGGAAATCGAGAATGGACAGTGCGGCGTGATCTAGACTCTCCTTACACACAGGCACGGGGCCGAACCAATCATGTCGAAGACAAACTGGGCCATCTCCTTCCGAGGGCACGACGATAGGCGCGCTGGCTCGCGCCATCGGGAGCGTTGTCCAAACCGACGGCGACCACAACACCGGCATTCCGGCGCTCACGCTGCACCGCCGGTCGGGACCAACCGAGCCCTTGCACTGCATCTACAACCTTGGTCTCGGCGTGGTGGCGCAGGGCGACAAGCAGGTCCTGCTCGGTGACGAGTCGATCGACTACGGTCCTGGCCAATCCATGCTCACGACCATCGATCTGCCTGTCGTCTCGCATGTCACGCGGGCCAGTCGCGCAGAACCGTTTCTTGGGATGATGCTGACGTTGGACGTCCGCTCCATCGTCCAGATGGCGTCCGAGATGGACGAGCCCCGGCCGCGGCGCGAGGACGGCCTCTCGCTCGATCTCGTTCGAAGTCCTCGACGCTGATTTGCTGGATGCGCTGGTCCGGCTCGTCAAGCTGTTGGGTCAGCCGGCACTGGTTCCCGGCCTGGCGCCGCTGATCCAGCAGGAAGTCATTCTCCGCCTGTTAACAGGTCCGCACGGTCCGCAACTTCGGCGGCTGGTCACCGCAGGATCCCCGAGCCAGCAGGTCGCGAAGGCCGTCGCCTGGCTCAAGCAGAACTTCGTTCAGGCGCTGGACGGCGACGAATTGGCGGATCGCGCGCACATGAGCCCCTCGACCTTCCGGCAGCATTTCCGCGCCCTCACCGGCGTGAGCCCGCTGCAGTACCAGAAGCAATTGCGTCTGCAGGAAGCACGGCAGTTGATGCTGAACGAGAACCTCGACGCGGGCAGCGCCGGCGGGCGTGTGGGGTACGAAAGCCCGTCGCAATTCAGTCGCGAGTACCAGTCGCCTGTTCGGCGCGCCGCCTCAGCGCGATATCACGCGCATGCGGCTCGCTCCGGTCGCTGGCGCCTCCAATCCACGTCGAACCGCTCGCGAGGTCCGCCGCTCGTGGAAGCGGTTCCACGCCGTCGATCGACCCGACCGTCGCTCGTATCCCGATGAACTGACGCGGTGGGGCTTCAGAGAGCCGAGAGAGCGGAGCTGACCGCGGAATCATGTTCGAGCGCCTATCCACTAAGTTTCCCGATTGTGATCCCAAGCACCTCGACGCCTTAGCCACGGTCCGGACGCGCGAGGCTGTGCCACCGAAGACCGCTCACGTTCACGAACTCGGCATCGTCGTCGAAGAGCGCGGCCAAAGCATCCGGATCCCGATCATTCCACGCGTCCACTAACCTGACGACGACATCCTCTGGCCGATCGATTGGCGCGTCACTCATAGCTTGTTCCGTAGATCCCTAAGCGCTGCCACTCGGCTCGGAGTCCTCTCATCGCACAGAAGAGGGTGCTTGTGAGCCGTGTTGCCTCACTTATCCCGTAGCCCCATTGTCGGCTCTATGCGTGTGAGTGGCGCCATGATCTCGGAAGGTCCGCCGCGCGATCCAGGTAACCGGTTCAGTGGTAAAGGAGCACAGATGTCAACAGCCTGTGGAATCCAAGCCAGCGAGCTCGAAGCTCTGCGTCGTTGACATTCATCATGACGGGCGGCCGAATCAGATACTCGACACCGGTCTCGGCTTGCAGAGCCGTGGGTCCCATTGCCGCATCGCCGGCAACAGTGTCGCGCCGTCGGACAGGGTCAGTCAGATCGAGCCCGCCGTGTGTCAGGAAGGTGCACGGCTTCCGCACCAAACGCCGTCATCAGCGGGTGTCCAATGGGGTCTTGGTACTCAAGGCCCGCAGCCATGGCTTGTGGATGCCGGGCGTAGAGAGGATGCAGAAACACAGGCACACCGTATTCGCGCGAGAATCATCGGCACCGCGCCACCGGCTCCCGCAATGTGGCGGTGGGAGAGCACGAGACCGCGCAGGACGAAGCCTTGGTTGAGGAGCTGTTCGATCAGGGGCAGCAGTTCCCGAGCACCCGTGTCGAACAGCAACGCGTCTCTGTGGGCGAGCAGCGCAAAGCCGTTCGTCGACATTCGCGCACGGACCGCTCCTGGATCGCTGTACCTCGAGCAACGCGAGATCCTCACGTAATCGACTGAGTTGAGGTTGTGCCAGTCCTCGAAACACGCCAGTGCCCATGGTTGCCTTCTCTCTGATCGGTTCTTTCCATGCCTCGCCGAATCAATGCCCGTCAGGCCGAGGCGCGTACCCCGGAAGACTTCGAACCGGGTGTCGGCTTCCTCGACACCGGAACTCACCAGACTCCGAAAGGCCGTTTCACGAAGCCGGGAGCGCCGCACAGGTAGTAGACGGGGCGGTCAAGCGCCTCGGCGGCGTCGGCGAGCAGGTCGGGGCCGACCTGATCCCCAATGCGCCCTGTCCTGGCCTTCCATGAGTCGGAACCCGCGCGCGTAAGGGTATAGAGCGCTTGGAAATTCGGATTGCTTCGCTCGAGCGCCTCCAACTCCTCTCTGCCACGATCTCCTCCACGGTGCGATTGCTGTAGACCAGACGGACGGGAATCGGCAGCTTGCGGTCCGCGGCGTATACGGCCATGCCTTTCAACGGTGTGATCCCGATACCAACGGCGACGAGCACAGCGGGACGAGAGGTGTAGAGGAGGTAGTGACCCACCGGTCCCTGCACGACGACGGCGTCGCCAGGCTGCAACGCCGCGAAGGCGCGCTTGAAGGCCGAGTCCGACAGGCGGACGCCGGTCCTCGAGATGCGGTCGCGTCGCACTGGTAGCGAGGGACATGGGCGGCACCTCCAGGCCGGTCGGCGTCTCGAGTTGCAGGAAGGTGAACTGCGTCGGCTGGAACGTGAAGTGTGCGGGCTTCTCCAACTCGATGCGGTGCGTGGTTGGCGTGAGCAAACGCGATCGCAGCACCCGCGTCTCGAACCGCTCACCAGGTCGTTTCGTGAGAATCGGATGTACCTTCACAAGGCCTCCGTGAGCGTTGTGCGAAGCTGTCATCCCTGCGCACCAGAGGTGCGTTCGGTCGCCAGGCGCGCCACGTACTCGCGCACACCAGTCGGCCGGATGTCCGGGTAGCGTTCATTCATCAACGGCCCCAGCTTTGCGGTGCCGTTCAGCATGGCGCGCCAATACATCAGCGGGAGCCACGCCCGGACGTTCGCCGGCTCCGTCGCATACCGCGTTTTGATCGTGGCATCGAGGTGACTAAACGATCCAGTGATTTCACCGTCATCGGTGCACCGAGGCCGGCCTCGACCTCCTTGACCAGACGATCAAACGACAGCGAGTCTCCAGCGACGAACAGTTTGTCGGGCACGGGCCGGTCGTCAAGCGCCGCGGCCGCCGTATAAGCGGCCGTGTCGTCGTAGGTCGTGAACTGCATCTCCGCATGGCCATCGGCCCCAGCCGTACACTTCACGTTTCTGGAGATTGACAGCGCGAGGAATCGAAATAGCACGCGACGGTCCAGAAACGCACCGTTCAGCACGTGCACCACTTCCACGTGGCCGCGCTCCTCGTCCGCACGGCGGCCGAATTCGCGCCGGTGATCGGACGAGACGTTGTCGCCTTCCGGCACGGTGAACAGATTCTATCGAATAGTCAGACGCGATGAAGCGTCGCACGCCAGCCTCGCACGCCGCACGCAGGAACCGCAGCTGCGCATCGACGATCGTCTCCGGACCACCCTGGACCGCCGAGACGACGGTGAACACGTCTTGAACGCCGTCTGTTCGTCCTCGACGATCTGGGCAGCTTGTGCAAGGTCCGCCGGCACCTTGGAGCGGCTGCCAGGTAGAACCAGCAGGCGAAGTCGAGCGCCCGCTTTACGAGCTCGCGTCCAATCAGAGCGCCAAGATTGCCTGTCCCGCCAACCAGAAGCACCGTTTTCATAGCCATTTTCCTTCGTGATGTCCGTCCACTCTGCGTGCCTGCGGCGATACCGGTGGGGGAGGTCAAGCAGGCAACGTGCTGTGTTATATTTCTTTCTAGAAAGAAATATAACACAATGGCCGGTTCGTCAAGGTCTACGGTCCCGCTTGGGGCGTTCGCGCTCCCCGTCACCGCCAGTGGTCTTTGGCGCATGCACCGGAACTATCGCCGTCCGGCCGACGTGGGTCGCGAAGAGCGGCAATGCCGCGTGTGTATCATTGACGCGACCAATGGGACGACCGAAAGAAGTGACGGATGAGCAGATCGTCGTCGCCGCCGGCGCTGCTTTCTGAGCGCGGCGCCGGCGTATCGGCTGTGGAGATCGCGCGTGAGCTCGGCGTGAGCCACACGACGCTGTTCAACGGCTTCGGTTAGAAGGAAGCGTTCGTAATAGCAGCACTCGGGCCGCCGGCGAAGGTGCCATGGGTAGCGGCGCTGGAGGCTGGACCCGACGACCGCCCTATCCGCAAGCAGCTCGTGGAGCACGGCAAGGTCATGTCGCTATTTTCAAGAGCTGCAATCGGGACTAGCCGTCTTGCAGGCGGCCGGTATCCCGGCCAGGAAGGCCTACGGCAGATATAAGGGGGAGCCACCGCCGGTCCAGGCCTTCCGCGCGCTCACCGGGTGGCTACAGCGCGCTCAAAGCCAGAAACGCCTTGCAAGTGCGACGTCGAGACGTTGGCCGCGACGATGCTCGGGGCGTTGCACGGCTGGGCGTCCACAGCGCGCGTCTGCGGGCAACCGACGGCGGCCGCTGCCGGCGCACGCCACGTCGACCGCTTTATCGATCTTCTCTGGGACGGCATCGGTCCAGAATGAATCTGCTCAGCAAGCGGCCCTTCAGGCCGCTTCGCGGATGAGCCAGTTGCGGAAATCTCCAGTGCGGCGAGCCACCTTCAAAAAGTCCATCGAATCACGCAACTTAGAGATCGGGCAATTTCGCACTATCGAACTTCCACAACCTAAGTGTGGTCACGCTTTCGGCGCGAAGGGATTTCGATCGTCGCTGTGGTGTCATGTCGCGACGCCAGCGTGATACGCGTCTGCATGAGCCCCTGTCTGGATGAGCCGTTGGCCGCGTCATGTTCGGTTCCAGTGAGACCCTGATGAGCCGTTAAAGTGGCTGACCTTGAACGGATCGGGACAGCGGGGTCGATCATGCGGTAGCAATCCCTTTGGCGATCCATCGGTGGTTGCGATCGGCAGGTTGAAGTCGGCGCGGAGCCTTCTCCGCGGAGCAGACTCGATGAAGACGGCAATCATCACGCACTCGCGCGGCATCTTTTCGATGACATGTTGCGTGACGCTCAACATCGGTGCGTCCGCCGCAGCACATCTGGAGCTTGCTGACCGAGCGAACGGCTTTCCGCGCTGGAACTCGACGGTCACAAGAGTGGAGGGGCAGATTCGTGAGGGCGAGCGACTCCGATTGCACGTTCCCGGAACGGACCGCACGTTCACTCCAAGGGTTTCTGGCGTGGTGTCGGATAAGGGCATGACTTGGACGGGCGGTTTTACGCCGATGTTCAAGGGTGTGCGAACCTTCGAACTGAAGGCGTGCGATGACGGCTCGACCGAGTTTGCGATGGAAGAACGCTTCTCCGGGCTGATGCTGCCGTTGTCAAAGGTTCGATGCCAGACTTCGGCCCCGTGTTTGAGCGCTACGCCAACGACTTGAAGCGCGAGGCGGAACGCACACAGGCACTTCGAAGAAATGTCTGAAGGGAAATCAGCGCCGGCCGATCGAGATCAGGGTAGTGCGCCGCCGGCGGTAGATGAGCAGTCCGCGCGCACGTTCAGAGGTATTCGCAATCTGGCTGAGCGGATCACACCATGGCTGGTTGACGTTGGAAGCTGGATCTTCGGAGGGTTGACGGCTGTCAACCTGGTCGTGCTCTCCGCGCTCATTACAGTAGGTCCCGTCGACGCGGCAATTCGGACGTCGACGGCGGCTTTAGCCGCTGCTCTCCCGTTGAACGTCGCAGGGATCATTCTGCTCAGGCTGATCAAGGACGTGAACGACGTTGGTCTCGATGACCTGACACTGCGAGCGTTTCAAGATGCCGGCTTCCCGGAGATCGACGCGTATTTTCCTTCGCCGGCCGCGAGAGCGACTCAGCACGCGAGACGACCGCGCGTGGCGCTTCTGTATTCGCTAGGGATCGCAGCGATGAGCATCGCGTTGACGGTGAACGGGTATGGCCGCAGCTGTGTGGCATATGGGCCATTGGATAGCCTTTGTCCTCCTCATCCGCGGTCATTCTGACGTTTCGCCACAGATACGACGGCGTTGGATTGCCATGCAGGAAGACGATGGGATCCCCTTCGCCGACGTCCACGTAGGCCATGCTGGTGTCGCGCGACCTTGATTCGCTTTCGAAATGCAGGCGCCTCTGTTGAGATCGCCCGTTCGCACGTCCGGCTGTGTGACGGTTTCTGGTTTCATGATCGCCCTCGTCAGAACTCGTGTGTCGTCGGCTGTCAGGTATGCGAGATCTGCGGTGTTCGAACGGGCCCGCCGCCCATCGAGGCTGCTGGAGCCGGTCGTGTCGCGAGCCGATGCGACGAGCGCCAACGTCGACGACGATCTGCACGAAGACGAACGTGACGACCATCAGTGGATGGCCGGCCAGGTACTACTCGGGGCCGGGAATCGCCGGCCGAGAACAGCGTGATGTTGGCGAGGTTGCCGAGAACGATCATCGCGAGCAGCGACGCGGCTTCCCCGGTAGACGCGCCAACAGACCACGCCGTAGACCATCTCGAGGGCGAACGCCCCACATCGGCGCGCGATCGTAGAGGCCGAGCCCGAGTGCCGGGAGCGTGCTGCCCGGCCAGAGCACAATGTCTTGAGCGTGCGTCAGCAGGTCGAGGACCAGATGCGAGACAGATGCCGATGCCGATGGCGCGGGCGACAGAGCGGCGGCCGAGCCCTTTCTCCGACGAGGAACCAGGCGAGCAGCGCGCCGCCGGCGGCCGTCGCGACCGAATGCGAAAACGGCATGTAGGCCGAGATGAATGTCGGCGACGCTGCGCACGGACGTTTCGGTTGTCGTGCGCTCGACGCCGAGATAGTTGAGACCGACCCACGCGAGTTCCATTGCCTGGACCGAAAGGAGCATCGGCGTCAGCGACACGGAAGGGAAACGGCGTTTGATCAGAAGCGCGGTGGCGGCATGGTCGACAGCAAACATGTGACCTTCAATCTGAGGCCCGTCAACTGGTGGCCTCGAGATTGATCGTGCCGACCCTGTTTCTCAGGCGCTGTGACTTTCGTCACGCGCGCGCGACCACAACTGATGGCTCATCCGAACGGGATCGAGAATCTCGACACGGCCTGGCGACGTGCGAACGAGGTGTTCCGCTCGAAGCTCGGCGAGGACCCGCGCGACCACTTCGCGAACCGAACCGACGCTGTTCGCGAGATCCTGCTGATTCACCGAACGCCGTGAGCGTACGGCTCGCCTCCGGGCGCGACGCCGCGAGGTCGAGGAGGTGGCGTGCGACGCGCTGGCGGACCGACGCGAACGTATTTCCGGCAAGCTCTTCCAGGACGTCGTAGAGTCGGTGAACCGACTCCTCCGCGAGCGCCCACGCCAACGACGCATCGTTCCGCGCCGCGCGTTTGACACGATCGATGTCGAAGAAGAACGCAGCGCCGGGGGTCACCGCCTGCACGAAGACCGGTGCGGGTCCGGCAATCAGCGCCGGCACACCCAGCAGATCGCCGGCTCGAACGTAGCGCACGGTGACCTGGCGGCCATCTCCGGCATGCATGTAGACGCGCAGCAGGCCCCGCATGACGACGGCCAGTCGTTCGGCGTCCGCTTCCGCATAGACGGTGTGGCCGGAGGGGAATTCGACGACCCGTCCACCGTCGATGAGCGATTCGATGGTTCCAGTCGGGACCGCAGCCCAACATCCGCGTCGGAGCAGTCCACGGAGGCCCACGGTCGTGAGGTCACTAGGCGACTGATCCGGCGCCATCGAGTCAGATTAGAACGAAATCGGTGCCAGGCGCCGCTCAACCGTCGCCGGAGTGTTGTGCCGGAGCTGGTCTGTTCTACGGTCGAGCGATGTGGAGCCGTACCAGGCGGCCTCACGGATGAGCCGGTTGCAGCATGGCGAGAGCGAGTCCGAGATTCAACTACCCGGCAATCCCACGCGCCGCAGCAGATCGTGAAACCGCGCGTCGTTGCGCAGCGGATCCAGCTGCGGCTCTACCCGTAGATAGCCGAGCCACACGGAACGCTGTTCCAAAGCTTCTTCAAACCGGGCAAACGCCTCGTCGACATCCTGCAAGCCGGCATACACCATCGCGATGTCATAGGCCGAAACATACTTACGTGTCGCCAGCGTAGTCACCTGGGTCAGTACGGCGCGAGCTTCGTCGCGGTTTCCTGCGACCGCGTGTCCATACGCCAGCCGGGACAGTGAATACCCGCTCTCCCCCGACAGACGGACACCTGTTTGCAGTTCGGCGATCGCCTCGTCGAACTGGCCCTTTTGTTGGAATGCCTGCGCCAGCCACACATGCGCGACGCTGAAGCTCGGATCCAACTCCAGCGCCGCACGATACTGTGCGATCGCGCGGTCGTACTCGCGATGGAAATAAAACATTCGCGCAAGGTCGGTCTGTGATGACGACCGAGAGCGGATCCATCGCGAGCGCTTTTCTCTTCTCCAGAAGTCCTTCGTCATGCCGCTCCAGCAGGCTCAAGAGCGTGCTGCGCCAATGGATGGACTTCGACATAACTGGGATTCCTTTCAATCGCTCGTTGAAAGTCCTCCTCGGCACCCGCCCAATCCCATTCGAAGTCGCGCTTCACCACACCCAGGGTCGCGTGAGGTTCGGCCAGCATGGGATCGACTGCAAAGCCTTCGTCGCGGCCGCTCTGCCCTTCGGATACGCATCTCGAGGCGAGAGCGAATTGTAGTAGCCGAGTATGTTGTAGCAGTCCGCCAGACCTGCATAGCCCTGCGCGTAAGTAGGGTCGCTATCGATCGCTTGCTGAAAATGCGTGACAGCTTTCTTCACGCTCTGCTCGCTTCGCTTGTTCCAATGATAACGCCCCATCAGGTAGTGCTCGTGCGCTTCAGAATTCACTTGCCGCGCGCGTTTCAGGGTCTCGCGCTCCTGCGGCGTGACGGTGACCCTGACTTCGTCTGCGATGCGCTGCGCGATCTCGCTTTGCAGCGATAAGACGTCCTTGAAATCCCGCTCGTAGCTCTCCGCCCACAGATGCTGGTCGGTCGACGCGTGGATCAGCTGCGCCGCGATCCGCACCCGGTCGCCCGACCGCAATACCGAACCCTCAATCACCGCGTCGACATTGAGCTCGGTCGCGATCTGCGGCAGCGACTTTCGCGCGCCTCTTGTACTGCATCGCGGATGTCCGTGAAATCACGCGCAGCGCCCGTATTTTCGCGAGGCACGTAATCAGTGCCTCGGTCATGCCGTCAGCAAAGTATTCGTCGCCAGGTTCCCCTGAGTGATCCTCGAGAGGAAGCACGGCCAGCGACCGTATGTGGTACGTGCCCGCCGCAGGGTGTGGATCGCACCTGCGATTCGAGCGGGTGATGCCGTTCGACCTTCCCGATGAAACGGTAGCCGCGTCGCGGGAGTGTCTCGACAAAACGCGGCGCGGTCGCGGCGATCGCCGAGCGCTTCTCGAATCCGCGCGATCGCGTTGTGCAGGCTGTGGTCGAAATCCACGAACGTATCGGCGGGCCAGATTTCCCCTCTCAGCTCCTCGCGCGTCACCAGCTCGCCGGCGTGTCTGAGCAGCGAGGCAAGGACTTGCAGAGGCTGCCCCTGAAGGTGGCGCTTCACTCCGTGCTTGCGCAGTTCGCCAGCACGAACGTCGAGGTCGAACACGCCGAAGCGAAAAATTACACCGGTTGGGGGCGGGGCAGACATGGTGGTGAACCGGCGCGCATAGGCTACCACAGTCTTAGTTGCCGATCTCCACTAAGCACAATGGCCACACGAACTTACCGATGGAGAAAACGTTGGGACGAGAAGGAGGCCGCGAGGATTGCGCGGCTTCATTGCGGCCGCTACAGTCTCGGCTCGGGCGCATTCAGAAAGCGCATTCGATCGGCTAACGCAGGGGCGCGAAACCCCCAAGGCGCGTTTGTGGATTGGAATAACCACGGTTCGTGTAACGGTCAGTGAGCCTCGGCCGCGGTCCTGGAGGAAGAGCGATGAATGCCACAATGAAACGTCGATTGAGATTGCCTTGGACGGCCGGAGCCGCGCTCGTGGCGGCAGCATCCATGACGGTGTTGCTCGCGACCGCACACAGAACGTCGGCAGATCAGACGGCGCAGGAAGGACTGATCTTCAGCGATCCGTCAGGCGTTCAGCGCACCGTGGCGACGGGCGGAGCGATGGACCTGAACAATCCCTTCTTCCAGGATCTCGGCACCAACGGCCGCACCTGTTTCACGTGCCACCGTCCCGCCCAGGCCTGGACGATTACGCCCGAAGAACTTCGCGATCGGTTCGAGCGGTCGCAGGGGCTCGATCCTGTCTTCAGGACCAACGACGGTTCCGATTGTGAGGGCGCCGACGTGTCTTCGCTCGGCCGGCGGCGCAGCGCGTTCAGCATGCTCCTCAGCAAAGGCGTCATTCGTATTGGGTTGAAGGTGCCCGACCGAGCGGAGTTCGAGATCGTCGACGTCGACGATCCGCATGGATGCGGGGCGCCGTTGACGGAAGCATCAATGTACCGCCGTCCGCTGCCGTCCACGAACGTCGCATTCCTGAGCACGGTCATGTGGGACGGCCGGGAAACGGTACCGGGTCAGGCGATCGCCGGCGATCTCACCACTCAGGCAATGGACGCCACGACGGGGCACGCTCAAGGCGCCGCACCATCGCCGGTTCAACTCAAAGCGATCGTCGATTTCGAGCTCCAGCTCTTTACGGCGCAGACACACGATCAGCGGGCAGGCAGCCTGAGCGCGCAGGAGGCGCGTGGCGGAGCGAGGATTCTGTCCGAGCAACCGTTTTGCATCGGGGTGAACGATCCGCTGAACATCCTGCCGGTCATGCCCGGCGCATGCGGCACCTCGTCTGGCGGCTTGAACCCGAAGGTCTTTGCGCTGTTCGACGCCTGGGAGAAGAGCCACTCGCCTGCCCGGGCATCGATTGCGCGCGGCGAGGAGATCTTCAACTCGCGCGCGTTCGTCATCGACGGTGTCGCCGGTCTGAACGCCGGAAACGGGGATCCCGTGCCAGGACCTCTCGCGGCCGGAACCTGCACGATCTGCCACGACACTCCGAACGCCGGCAATCACTCGGTTGCCATGCCTCTGAACATTGGACTAGCCGACGCCTCACGACGCACGCCGGATCTGCCGCTCTACACGCTCGAAAACAAAATGACGCATCAGACGATACAGACGACGGATCCGGGACGCGCGATGGTTACGGGAAAGTGGGGCGATGTTGGAAAGTTCAAGGGACCGCTTCTGCGGGCTCTCGCCGCGCGAGCGCCTTATTTCCACAACGGCTCGGCGGCGACCATCGAAGAGGTGGTCGACTTCTACAACACGCGGTTCAACATCGGGCTGACGAATCGCGAGAAGACCGATCTCGTCGCGTTCCTCAAAGCGTTGTAGAAACAGCGTGAGGTTAGTAGGTGACGGTTCGGATGTTGGTCGGAGGCAAAGGAATGAGCTGCCAAACACGGCCCCGCCGGCACCGGTCCCGACGTAGACGCGCCCATTGTCGATCGTCGGGAAGGATAACCACGCAGCCGGACATCGAATGGAACGATGCTGGACCGTGCAGCTAAGAAGCTGTGAGCGGAGGAGTTGTGGGGTTTGAGAGTGTGCTGGTGCTGTGGGTTGGGTGAGGGTGGCGGTAGCTGCGTGAGGAGTACATCGAGACACGACTTGCGTCTTAACAGGAGGATCGCGAGGTCACACGCGCTCGCCGTGAGCCAGTTGCGGAATCATCCAGTGCACCGAGCCACTCTAACAACTTCCAATCAATAAGTTACA
The DNA here is from genome assembly GCA_963771415.1 of uncultured Acidobacteriota bacterium. Lineage (GTDB taxonomy): Bacteria > Acidobacteriota > Vicinamibacteria > Vicinamibacterales > 2-12-FULL-66-21 > CAWAZT01. The sequence goes on from CAVYTI010000006.1 coordinate 299,908, forward strand.
GAACCAGCCAATCGCTTGTCGAACTTCCACAGCGTAAGCCATGGCCAGTGATGGACGGTGGCTACATCACAGCCACACTCCTGAACGCAACACTTCAATCGAAAGCGAGCGACGTCGAGAGCTCGCGGTAGGCCTCGATCTGCGCCTTCAGATCGGCGATCTTCTGCTCGGCGGTGGCGATGGCATCGGCGCCGGCGATGAAGCGGCGCGGGGGTGGCTCCTGGCTCGCAATGGTGATCAGCGCCCGCGCGAGCTTCGCGGGGTCGCCGCTCTGCTTGCCGTTCTGGGCCTTCCAGAACTCGATCTGCTTCGCTCGGCGCTCGTCGTAGTCCTCGATGGACGGCTCGGCGTAGTTCGTCGATTGCTCCGTGAGGAGCTCCGTGCGGAAGAACCCTGGGTTGACGATGGTGGTGGTGATGCCGAACGGCGCGACCTCGGCGTGCAGCGACTCCATCCAGCCCTCGAGGCCGAACTTCGACGCGGCGTAGGCGCTGCACGAACTCGAAGCCGCGACGAGGCCCGCGGTCGAGGAGATCGAGATGATGTGCCCCGAGCGCTGCTTGCGCATGACCGGCAGGACGGCGCGGGTGACGTTCATCGGGCCGATGAGGCTCGTCGCCAGCTGCCGATCGAACTGCTCCGGCGTCAGCTCCTCGAAGTAGCCGGCGTAGAAGCTGGCGGCATTGTTGACGAGCACGTCGATGCGGCCGAACCGGTCGACAGCGGCCCGCACCGCCGCCTCGGCATCGGCGCGGCTCGTGACGTCGAGCTTGACGGCCAGCAGATCGTTCGACTGTCCCAGGGCCTTGGACACGCGGTCGCGTGTCCCGGCCCGAGGCCACGACCGCATGCCCGGCCGCCAGGGCGGCCTTGGCGAAATCGACGCCCATGCCGCGGCCGGCGCCGGTGATGAACCAGACCTTCTTGTTGCTCATCACACCTCGAGTCTGTGCGTCCTATTTGCCGAACCGCTCAATCCGGTACGCGAGCTCAGGACCTTCATTACCCTCGTATGCGAGCTGTGCGATCGCCAGAGTGAATGGCTCCAGGTACCGCGCGATTCGTAATGGTCCCGTGTCGACGGGCTCAAAGCCGACATCGCGAATCAGTTGCGCCACTACGCTCTTCGCCTCGTCGTTGTTGCCGCAGTAGAGCAGGCTCGGTCGCCGACGCGTGCGACGTTGTTTGGCTTCGAAGACATCGAACAAGACTTCGCTCGGGACGGTGCCGAAGGCCGAGACGACCTGGCCCGTTTCGTCTTCTTCGCCAACGCCTCGGCACCAGATGACGTGTGCGCGATCGCCAGGGCGGTATCACTGGGATTCATCGGCAGCGAACAGGTGACGAGCACCTTCCCCGAGAGATTCGCCGGCCTGCTTCAACACGTCATTGACACGCGACCAGTGGACGGCCAGGAGCAGCACGTCGGCATCTTCGGCGCCCTCGCGAGGCGTGCCGGCCGCTGCGTGGCGGCCGGCCTGACGGGCGAGCCGATTCAACTTCCGTTGAGCGTAGCTGAAGACGACGTCGTGCCCGGCTCTCGCGAAGATCGTGCCGAGCTTTCCGCCCATCAACCCTGAACCGAGAATTCCGATACGCATATTCGCGTCCTTTAACCTGCATGCTCATGGCGCCAGCGCCGATTTCCGAGACTTTCAACAAGCCGAGCTGTCGTGTCTTCATCTTGTTGCATCCCCGGGCAGACCCGTGCCGGTGCGGACCTCCGCGGACTGGTCCGAGCAGCTGGTCCACAACAACGGCGCGGCGACCAGTCCCCGCCATGAAGTCGCGCCGACTGAGGACGCGGCTGTCCGATGTGCACGACGTCGTTACCGTCACGCTTGGCCATCAGATGCTCCGAAAAGAGCCGCATTCAATGTCTCCAATGTAGTCGGATAGCTCCGAAGATGTTTGTCGGATCCGCGCGGTCTCTTGCCTAGACTGGGCCATATCCTTCCGGCGGTACGACGATGGGCGCGCTGGCTCGCGCCATCGGAGGCTTTGTCCAAACCGACGGCGACCACAACACCGTGATTCCGGCGCTCACGCTGCACCGCCGGTCGGGACCAACCGCGCCCTTGCACCGCATCTACAACCTTGGTCTCGGCGTGGTGGCGCAAGTGCGACAAGCAGGTCCTGCTCGGCGAGGAGTCGATTGATTACGGTCCGGGGCAATCCATGCTCACGACCATCGACCTCCCTGTCGCCATCGATCGACGCGACCGTCGCTCGTGTCCCGATAAACTGATGCGGTTGTTTGGGCGATCGGAGAGAACCCACAGACTTCGATCGACTGCGGGAGTTCAAGATAGTCGCCCCGTGCGGAGCGCGGCGATGACCCCGCCGTCCATGAGTAGATCGCTGCCGGTGACGAAGCCCGCCTCGGGCTGATCGCGTTCACCCGTGCACCTCGATCGCCCCACCGTAGACCCTCCGCCTGCACGCGCAAGGTACTGCACGAGACCGCAAGACTCCTCTTTCGACACGGCGGCGCGGTCCCATGACAGTTTTGATGGAGGCTGTTTCACATTCGTTCAGCCTTGCCAGTCGTCGATGGTCTGAGTACTCCCGCTAGCAACTGCACGCCCGGCGCTAAACCCTTCTGATTGACGGCCCTTTTACCCGCGGCGCCGGTCGCCGGGCCCACGGTACGGGCTTTGCGCTCTCCATTAGCGCTCCGACCCCTGGACCTACGAGTTTGTAAGACCCTTGGGACCTTGGGGTGCACGGTGTGAAGCCAGCGTGACACGGGCGTGTTGCGCGAGAACGGGAGAATCGCATGGCGCCACAGACTCTGAAGCGGAACGACCTCACCGAGGATCCGACGTCCGATGTCAGCACGCTTCCGCTGACCACGGCGCTCCTCGAGTTCGCCGCCCGCGCGATCTCCTTTCAGACCCCGGGACACCGCGGTGGCCGGAGCTGCCGGACCACGCCTCGGGTGAGTAGCAGTGCCGGTGATGCACGTGTTCCCTAAGGCGTCCGACCTGCTCCAGGGAGCGTTTCACCTCGACTACACGACCGCCCACATCCTGGGAAGCCTGTTCGACCGCGACAGCGACAAGCCGCTCCATCGCCTCAAGCGGCGGCTGGCCAGCGCGTATGGCGCCTACTGGAGCTTTCCCTCGACCAACGGCACCACGATCCTGAACATCCTCGCCCTCCTGAGCGCGTGCCCGATGGGGGGACGTGTCCTGGTCAACCGCGACGCGCACAGCTCCGCCACGGCAGCGCTGATTCATGGCGGCTTCGCGCCGGTCTACCTCACACCCGAGTACGACGCCGACCTGGGGCTCTCGACCGGTCCCGCGCTCGGCCGCTTCGAGGAACTCCTCGGCCGCGAGCGCGTCGACTGTGTGTTCCTCACGTCTCCCAACTACTTCGGGATCGTGGCGGACATCGCCGGCATCATCGAGCTGGCACATTCGCGAGGGATCCCGGTGGTCGTCGACGCGGCGCACGCGCCGCACTTTCACTTCTGCTCGGCCCTCCCCGTCGGCGCGGAGGACCTCGGCGCCGATCTGGTCGCCCAGTCCACGCACAAGGTCGCGACCGCGCTGTCGCAAGGCAGCTTGCTACTCCTGAAGAACCCGGATTTCATCGACGCCCTGTACGAGCACGTGAACGAGCTCGGCTTCGTGAGCACGTCGTTCTCGTACCCCATCCTGGTGTCCCTTGAGCTCGGCGTCCAGCAGCTGGTCGAGGAGGGAGAGTCGATCTGGTCACGGACGGTCGAGCGGGCAGAACGCTTCCGCCGCGACCTCGGCGTGCTCTCGACGATCACGTGCTTCGGGCGTGACCGCGCGCACTCGCCGGGGTTTCACGACCTCGACGCGACGCGCATCACGCTGGACGTGTCCGGCACGGGCCTGACCGGCTTCGACGTCGAGCGCCTGCTCAATGCCGAATCGATCTACCCCGAGATGGCGACCCTGCGGCACGTCCTCTTTCTCGTGACGCCCGGGACGATGGAGAGCGATCTCGAGCGGCTGCTCACCAGCCTCGCCCGGATCGACCGCGCCGATCGTGCCCGGCCGCCGAGATCGTTCCCGCTGCCGCCGCCCGTACCGGCCATGGCGGTGATCCCCCGAACGGCCAAGTTCTCGCAGAAGAGCACGGTGCTCCTTCGCGACGCGGTCGGCCGGGTGTGCGGTGAAACGATTTCGGCCTATCCACCGGGCGCGCCGGTCATTGCGGCTGGCGAGATCGTGTCGTCCGAGGCGATCGAGTACTTGCGCTGCCTGAAGCGCAGCGGCGCCGCGCTCCGCGGCGCGGCCGACGAGCAGTTCGAGACGTTGCGGGTTCTGTCTTCCTGATTGGCACGTGGATCACACAAGGATTGCAGCCATGTTCTTGGAACAATGTCGTCGCCGGCTGGCAGTGACGCGATTGACTCGAGGACGCCTGACGTTCTTCCTGACGATCGTCCTCCTCGCGCCGGCGTCCCCGCTGTGGGCGCAGGCGCCGGATCAGCAGCCGCCACCCCAGTCCGAGCTGACGAAGCTCAGCCTGGAGCAGCTCGCCGACCTGCCGATCGACTCGGTGTTCTCCGCCTCCCTGCACACCCAGAAAGTCACCGAGGCGCCATCGTCGGTCACGATCGTGACCGCCGACGAGATCCGCAGGTTCGGCCATCGCACGCTCGCCGACGTGCTGAGGACGGTGCGCGGCTTCTATGTCACCTACGACCGGAACTACAGCTATCTCGGCGTCCGCGGATTCTCGCGTCCCGGCGATTACAACGCGCGCATCCTGCTGCAGGTGGACGGGCACCGGCTGAACGACAACGTGTTCGGCAGCGCCCTCCTCGGCACCGAGTTTCCGCTCGACGTCGATCTCATCGAACGCATCGAGATCATCCGCGGGCCGAGCTCGGCGCTCTACGGCACGAGCGCGTTCTTCGCTGTCATCAACGTCATCACGAAGCACGCCAGCACCGACAACGGGCTCGACGCGGCGGCCACGCTCGGGAGCTTCGACGCCTACGAGGCGCGCGCGACCTACAGCCGCCGGTTTGCGGCGGGTCCCGAACTGGTCGTGTCCGCGACCGGCTTCCACAGCGACGGCCATCACACCCTGTTCTATCCGGAGTTCGACGCCCCGTCGACCAACAACGGCATCGCCGACCACGCCGACAGCGACCAGTTCTCGAAGCTGTTCGCGCGCGTGTCGGCGGGCAACCTGACGCTCCAGGCGCTGTATGGGACGCGGGACAAGACCATTCCCACGGCGTCGTTCGGAACGGTCTTCGACGATCCGCGAACCAGGACGATCGAAACGCTCGGCTTCCTCGACATGCAGTACACGCGCAAGCTGCGCGCGCAGTGGGAGCTGGCCTCACGCGTGTCCTACGACCGCTACGGCTACGACGGCGACTACATCTACGGGTCCGAGGACGAAAGCCCCGCGTCACGGGTCGACAACAAGGACTTCGCGCGAGGCAACTCGTGGGGAGCGGAGGCGAAGGCCAGCCGGCGCGTGGCACGCATGCAGCGGGTGGCGCTGGGCGCCGAGTACCGCAACAACTTCCGGCAGGATCAGTACAACTACGACCTCAATCCGTACATGCAGTACCTCGACGATCGCCGGGCGTCCCAGAACTGGGCGCTCTACGCTCAGGACGAGATCACGCTTCACCCGAAGCTCCTGCTGAACCTGGGTGTCCGCCACGACCGCTATGAGACCTTCGGCGGAACGACCAACCCCAGGGTGGCGCTGATCTACTACCCCCAGCGATCGACGACGCTGAAGGTGCTGTACGGCGACGCGTTCCGCGCGCCCAACGCCTACGAGTTGTACTGGAAGCAGCCTGACGTCGCGAAAGCCAACCCGCGCCTGCGGCCCGAGACGAACCAGACCGGGGAAATCGTCGTCGAGCACTATCTCGACAGCCGATTCCGCGTCGCCGCCACCAGCTTCTACTACCACATCAACGACCTCATCACGCAGCAGACGGATCCGGCCGACGGGCTGCTCGTCTACAACAACATCGACGAGGTCAACGCGCGCGGCCTGGAGCTCGAGGCCGAAGGGAAGTGGCGGAGCGGCCTGCAGGGGCGTATCAGCTACACGTTCCAGAATTCCCGGAACGAGATGACCGGCGCGGCGCTCACGAACTCTCCAGGCCACCTCGTGCAGTTCAACCTCATGATGCCGCTCCTGAAGGGCGCGGGGTCGGCGGGCGTCGAGTTCCAGTACGTCGGCCCGCGGCGGACGCTCACGGGACAGAGCGTGGGCGGGGTGTTCCTCCCGAACGTTACGCTCATCAGCCGACGGCTCTCGCGGAACCTGGAGCTGTCGGCGAGCATGTACAACGTCACGAACGCGACCTACAGCGATCCCGGCTCGGAGGAACACCGGCAGGATTCCATCGTTCAGGACGGCCGCAACTTCCGAGTCAGGCTGACCTACCACTTCAGGCACGGCAACTGACCACGAAGCGCGATGAGCAGCATGCACACGCGAGGGGCGCGAAGGTTGATCGCCGGGGCCGCCGCGATCCTTCTGCTGATCTGCCTCGGCACGTTGCGTGAGCCCGTCTACGCGCGCTCCACGCCGCCCGAATACCTGATCAAGGCGGCCTATCTCTATCACTTCGCGATGTTCGTCGACTGGCCCGACGAGGCGTTCGACAGCAGGAACGCGCCGATCGTGATCGGGATCGTCGGCGCCGACCCGTTCGGATCGGCAATCGACGACACGGTTCGCGACAAGCGCATCGACGGCCGCCCGCTCGTCGTCAAGCGTCTCGACTGGGCGCAGGATCTGCGGCACTGTCACATCCTGTTCGTCGCCGATGGCAACCGGATCGCCGACGTCGTGCGGCGTGTCGGCAACCTGTCGGTCCTGATCGTCGGCGAGTCGGAGGATCTCGCGAGGCACGGCGCCGTCATCAACTTCAGGATCGAGGACAACCGCGTCCGCTTCGACATCAACGTCGACGCCGCGAAGCGGAGCCATCTCACGATCAGCTCTCAGCTGTTGAGCCTGGCGCGGATCGTCCGCAACCCGTGACGCCCAACCAGGATTCAGACGAGCGATGACGCCTATGACTTTTCGCACGCTGTCGATCAAGGGCAAGCTGATGCTCGTCACGATGCTGACGAGCTCGGTGGCCCTCCTCGTCGCGTCGGCAGGGTTCCTGGTCTACGACCTGGTCGCGTTCCGCGACCGCATGAGCCAGGACCTGATGACCGAGGCGCGGATCATCGGCGCCAACAGCGCGGCGGGGCTCGCGTTCCACGACGAGCGGGCCGCGACCGAGATTCTCGCCGCTCTGAAGGCACGGGACGAGACGGTGTCGGCGGCCCTGTACACGCCGAATGGGGAACTCTTCGCCTCCTATCTGCGGGACGGCGACGCCGCGCCTCCCGCCGCGGTCGCTCGGCAACGGCTACCAGTTCGAGAATCACCGCCTCGAGGTGTCTCAGACGGTCGTCCTGCACGGGGAGGTGCTCGGCACGCTGCAGATCGTGTCCGACATGCGGCACTGGGATGCGCGCCTCCGGCGCTATACGTCCATCGTCTTCATCCTGATGCTGGGCTCGGCGGCGGTCGCGTTCCTGTTCTCGTCGAAGCTGCAGACGGTCATCTCCAGACCGATTCTCGATCTGGAACGAACGATGCGGACCGTCTCGAACCACAAGAACTTCGCGTTGCGGGCGCCCAAGCCGCATGACGACGAAGTTGGCGCGCTGATCGACGGCTTCAACACGATGCTGTCCGAGATCCAGGAGCGCGATTCAGCCCTGCAGGCCGTCAACGAGAACCTGCAGGCTCGCACCGGACAGCTGGAGCAGGAGATCGCCGAGCGTCTCCGGACCCAGGAGGAGCTCAAGTCCCTGAACGCCACGCTCGAGCAGCGCGTGGCCGAGCGCAGCGCGGCGGCCGAACAGCGGAGCCGCGAACTGGCGCGGTCCCAGCACGCGCTCGAGAAGCAGACGCGGATCCTGCAGTCGATCCTCAACAGCATGAGCGACGGCGTCATCGTCGCCGACGAGGAGGGCCGGTTCATCCTCTTCAATCCCGCCGCCGAGAGCATCCTGCACTGTCCGCTGACGGAGGCGCCGACCGAGATGTGGTCGGAGCGCTTCGGCTTCTATCTCCCGGACACCGTGACGCCGTACCCGGCCGAGGAGTTCCCGCTGGTCCAGGCGATTCGCGGACATGCGGGCGAGGCCGCGGACGTCTTCATCCGCAACTCGGGAGTGCCCGAGGGCCTCTGGGTCAGCGTCAACGCCACGCCGCTCAGGGACGAGGATGGCGTGCTGCACAACGGCGTCGCGGTCCTGCACAACATCACCCCGCACAAGCGCGCGGAAGAGGCGCTCCTCAAGGCGAAGGACGCGGCGGAGATGGCCAACCGCGCCAAGAGCCAGTTCCTCGCGAACATGAGCCACGAGCTGCGCACGCCGCTCAACGCGATCATCGGCTACAGCGAGATGCTGCAGGAACAGGCACTCGATGCGGGGCAGAACGAGTCGATTCCCGACCTGCAGAAGATCCATTCGGCCGGGCGACACCTGCAGTCACTCATCGACCACATTCTCGACCTCTCGAAAATCGAAGCCGGCAAGGTCGAACTGTTTCTCGAGGCGTTCGACGTCGGCGACCTGGTCAGGGACGTGTTGACGACGATCGGCCCGCTGGTGGAGAAGAACGGCAACACGCTGCAGGCGCACTACGCGCCGGACCTCGGCGTGATCCGGAGCGACATGACCAGGCTGCGGCAGATCCTGTTCAACCTCCTGAGCAACGCCTGCAAGTTCACCGAGCGCGGGTCCATCCGCCTCGACGCGTTCCGCGAGGCGGCCGGCGGCAGCGAATGGATTCACTTCCGGATCCGCGACACCGGGATCGGGATGACCCCGGAGCAGGCGGCCCGCCTGTTCCAGGAGTTCACGCAGGTCGACGCGTCGACCACGCGGAAGTACGGCGGCACGGGGCTCGGCCTCGTGATCAGCCGGCGCTTCGCGGAGATGATGGGCGGGCAGATCTCCGTCGAGAGCACCTTCGGGGAAGGCTCCACCTTCAGCGTCCGCATCCCGGCGTTATTGAGTCTCGAAGGAGAGGAGGCATCGGGTCCGGAGAGGGCCGGAGCGCACGAGCCGACCGCGTCGGACGTCCAGAGCACCGTGCTGGTGATCGACGACGATCCCGTCGTCCACGACCTCATGGCCCGCTTCCTGGCAAAGGAGGGGGTCCGCGTCGTCGTCGCCTCCACGGGCGAGGCGGGTCTCGCGCTCGCCCGCTCGGTGCGTCCGGCGGCCATCACCCTCGACGTCATGATGCCCGGCATGGACGGATGGACGGTGCTGGCGACGCTCAAGGCCGACCCCGAGCTCTCGGGCATTCCGGTCGTGATGGTCACCATGACCGACGATCGGCGGACGGGGTATGCCTTCGGCGCGTCAGAGTACCTCACCAAGCCGATCGATCCAGGCAGGCTCCTCGCGGTCCTCAGGAAGCAGCTGGGCGACGCCGCCCACCAGGCGTCGGTGCTGGTGGTGGACGACGATCCGGCCGTGCGGCGCCTGACACAGCAGGTGCTGCACCGCGAGGGCTGGAGCGTCGTGCAGGCGGAGAACGGGCGGATCGGGCTGCGCCGCGTCGAGGAGAGCCGTCCCGCGATCATCATCCTCGATCTGGTGATGCCCGACATGGACGGGTTCGAGTTCCTCGACACGCTCCGCCAGTCCGACGGGCTGCCGGCGATCCCGATTATCGTGCTGACGGCGAAGGAGCTCACCGCGGCCGATCGGCGGTCGCTCAACGGCTCCGTCGCCAAGGTGCTCGACAAGGCGATCTGCAATCGTGAGGACCTGCTCGTCGCCGTCCGCGAGCAGCTCAGAACGCGACTCCTTTCCCAGACCGTGGAGACGTAGGCCACCGCCATGTCGAGGATTCTCATCGTCGAGGACAACGAAATGAACCGGGACATGCTCTCGCGGCGCCTGGAGCGCCGGGGTTACGAGGTGATCCTGGCCATGGATGGGCGCCGCGGCCTCGCCGTCGCCCGCAGCGAGTCGCCCGATCTGATTCTGATGGACATGAGCCTGCCGGAAATCGACGGCTGGGAAGTGGCGCGTCGGCTCAAGTCGGACGACACGACGCGGTCCATCCCCGTGATTGCTCTGACCGCGCACGCCATGACGAGCGATCGTCAGAGGGCGCTCGAGGCCGGCTGCGACGACTACGACACCAAACCCGTGGAGTTCGAGCGGTTGTTAACGAAGATTCAGACGATGCTGAGGAACGGGTCAAGCCAATGACGACTTCCACTAACACGTTGCTTCTGGTCGACGACAACGAACTGAACCGCGACCTCCTGTCTCGCCGCCTGCAGCGGCACGGCTTCGACGTCGTGACCGCGGTGGATGGGACGTCCGCGCTGGAGCTCGCCGCCGACCGGGAATTCGCGCTCGTCCTCCTCGACATTGAGATGCCGCGTGTCAGCGGCCTCGACGTCCTGCGGGCGATCCGGCAGCAGCGCTCCGCGAGCGAGCTGCCGGTCATCATGGTGACGGCCCGGCAGGACAGCGCCGACGTGGTGGAAGCCCTCAACAGCGGCGCGAACGACTACGTCACCAAGCCGGTGGACATGCCCGTCGCGCTCGCGCGCATCCAGGCGCAGCTGGCGCGTAAACAGGCCGAGGCCGACCTCCGCGAGAGCGAGGAGCGCTACGCGCTCGCGGTTCGCGGCGCAAACGACGGTTTATGGGATTGGAATCTGCGCACCGACGTGGTCTTCTTCTCCGAGCGCTGGAAGCAGATGCTGGGCCTGTCCAACGAGGCCGTCACCGCCACTCCTGACGAGTGGTTCCGACGAGTCCACCGGGATGATGTCGACAGACTGAGGACTAATGTCGCGGCGCACCTCGAAGGACTCGCGCCATACCTCGAGAGCGAGCACCGCGTGTTGCATGCCGACGGCACGTACCGTTGGATGCTCGTGCGCGGCGTCGCCGTCCGGGACGCAGCGGCCCGGGCGCATCGCATGGCCGGCTCACTCACGGACATCACCGAGGGCAAGGTATCGGATCCGCTGACCGGCCTGCCGAATCGTGTGCTGTTTCTCGATCGCCTCGGACAGTCGATGGAGCGGGCCAGGCGACAGGGCAGTGTCTCGGCGGTTCTCTTCGTGGATCTGGATCGGTTCAAGCTGGTGAACGACAGCCTTGGGCATGAAGCCGGCGACCGCTTCCTCGCGGCAATTGCCAGTCGGCTGGAACGCAGCGTCCGAACCGTGGACACCGTCGCCCGCGTGAACTCGGAAGTGACGGTTGCCCGTATCGGCGGGGACGAGTTCACGATCCTGCTCGAGCATGTCAAGCACGCGAGCGACGCGATCCGCGTGGCTGAGCGGATTCAGCATTGTTTGAAGCAGCCGTTCGAGCTCGATGGCCGCCACCTGTTCACCTCGGCCAGCATCGGGATCGCGACGAGCGAGACGGCTTACAGCAATGCGCAGGACCTGCTGCGCGACGCGGACACGGCAATGTACCGCGCCAAGGCACTCGGGAAGGCGCGCTGCGAGGTGTTTGACGTACGGATGCGCGAAGCGGCAATCGCGCGACTGGCGCTCGAGACTGACCTCCGACGGGCCATCGAGCGGAACGAATTCGAACTCCATTATCAGCCGATCATTTCACTCGCGACAGGCAAACTCGCCGGCTTCGAGGCGCTGGTGCGCTGGCGCCATCCCGAGCGCGGCCTCGTCTCGCCTGAGCATTTCATCGGCGTCGCAGAAGAAACCGGCCTGATCGTGCCTCTCGGCTCATGGGTGCTGCACCGTGCCTGCACGCAGATGAGCGAGTGGCATCGGGCACATCCGTCGTCGGACGCGCTGACCATGCATGTGAACCTGTCAGCGAGACAGTTCGTACACCCGAATCTGGCCACAGAAATTGCAGAAATCCTTCAGGAGACGGGTCTGCCCGCGTCGTCGCTGAACCTTGAAATCACCGAAAGCGCCGTCATAGAGAACCCCGAGTCGGTGATCGAGCTACTCGGAACACTGAAGGCACTCGGTCTCCGCATCTCTATCGATGACTTCGGTACGGGCCATTCTTCGCTGAGCTACCTCCATCGGTTCCCGATCGATGCGTTGAAGATCGATCGGTCGTTCGTGAGTGCAATGACCGTGGAGCAGTCGAAAATCATTCAAGCGATCGTCGCGCTTGCACAGGCCCTACACCTTGAGGTGATCGCTGAAGGTATCGAAACCCTCGACCAGCTGTCGCGGCTGTCTCAGCTCGGCTCCGACGGCGGTCAGGGGTACTTGTTCGCTGCCGCTCTCAGTGCACCGAACGCCGAGTCCGTGCTGGCGCGGTCTCAAGATATGATCGCCAATCCTTGGATCCAGCCAGCCGAGCGGATCGGGTGATTGACAGCATTGTGGTAGTGGGTCAGTTTGCCTGCGCCTCAACTTCTGACCGCGCCGACCTGGCTGCGATGAGGATGGCTTGCGCCGGTTCACGAAAGCGACGAAAAGGAGAAGAGTTATCGCGAGATTAAGCAGGAACGTAGGCCAACCTGATCACATCCTCGCCCATCCGATCATTAGCCACAAGGCGGAGCGGCGGCCGGGGCCCGGCGAAATAGGGCTTGCCGTGACCAAGCACGACGGGGTGCAGGTAGATTCGATACTCATCGATCAGGCCTAGTTCGGTCAGGCTGTGCGCCAAGTCCGGGCCGGCAACTTCGATCTCCCCGTCGCGCTCGGCCTTCAGCTCGCGAATCGCGCTCTCAAGATCATCCTCAACAAGCCTGGCGTTGGGGCCGACCGACTTCAACGAGCGCGAGACGACCCATTTCGGCTGGTTCCGCCACGCCGCCGCGAAGGCGTGTTCCTCTGCATCCCATTCAGGATGATCGTCGTCCCAGTAACGCATGACCTCATACATTTGGCGACCGTAGACACTGCCCGCCTGCCCCTGAGCCTCCTCGATGAAGTGGCGGAAGAGCGTGGGGCTTGGCGCAAACGCCATATGGTCGACGTAGCCGTCCAGGGACTGGTTCATTCCGAACACGAGCCTGGCCATACCACTTCCTTTCCTCACGCGGCACATCCGCGCGGTTCTGATTGCGTTATGCAATCGGTTGTAAGCTAGATCGACTGATTTCATATCGCAATTGGTTCTTGGAGTGCGCATGAACGGCACTTGTGTCGCTCAGGCTGTCCGACGGAAGAGTCCAAAACGGGCTTCGCTCTGACTAGCGAGGGACACCCCGACCTCCCGACACACCATCGCGACGTGAACGGACGGCGGCTTCTGAGACCGGGCGACAGGCTCGCTAGACGGCTAGATGGCCGCAAGCCGCCATCGCCTGACGGGTCGAGCATTTTTTCCGCAATGGGTCGCCGCCAACGCTACGCTGGCGCCTTCCCGACGGCTCCCGCGTATACACGGCAGCAAACGGCGGTATTTGGCGCCGGCGTGACAATTCGAATGCTGTATCCGGCGACGTCGTGGCGTGGGGCTGCCTCTTACGCGGCTTTCCGGATGAGCCAGTTGCGGAACTCGTCCAGTGCGGCGAGCCATTTCTCCAGGTTTGCCTCCATTCGCGAACACGTCGAAGGGCCTAATATAGGTCGGGCCAAGACTTCCGCGATCGAACAGAGTTCAATACGAGTGCGTTGAAAGACGTTCCGGGGACGCGACAAGACTCGATTCTGCGGTTGACGTTTTTTGGACATTCTGAAAGATGCAGATGAATCCGTCCGGGTGGAGGCGCTGGGTTCCCGGGTTGCAGACGCTCACGCAGTACGAGCCATCCTGGCTGCGCCACGACATCGTCGCCGGCCTGGTCCTGACGACGATGCTCGTGCCGGTCGGCATCGCGTATGCGCAGGCGTCGGGGTTGCCGGGTATCAGTGGCCTCTACGCGACGATCCTGCCGCTGCTTGCGTACGCGTTGTTCGGTCCGAGCCGCATTCTCGTCCTCGGACCGGACTCGGCGCTCGCGGCTGTGATCCTGTCAGTTGTCCTGCCGCTAGCCGCGGGAGACCCGCAACGTGCGCTCAGCGTGGGCGGAACGATGGCCATCGTGTCCGGCATCGTGTGCGTGGCTGCAGGACTGGCTCGCCTCGGATTCATCACCGAGCTGCTCTCCAAGCCGATCCGCTATGGCTACATGAACGGTATCGCGCTGACCGTGACAGTGAGCCAGATTCCGAAGCTCCTCGGATTTTCCGCCAGCGCGGATGGACCGCTGCGCCAGGCGTGGGCGATCGGCGGGAAGGTGTGGGCCGGTAGCACCAACGTCACGGCGCTCGCGATCGGCGGCGCCGCGCTCGCGCTGATTCTCGTGCTGAAGCGGTGGCCACGCGTTCCGGGCATGCTGGTCGCGGTTGCCGCCGCGACGATCGTGGTCGCCGTGTTCGATCTCGCCGCCAAGACCGGGATCTCCGTGCTCGGTCCATTGCCGCAGGGTCTGCCGCTGCCGCGCCTGCCGCTGGTGTCTGCCGACAGCCTCGGCCCAATCGTGACCGGTGGCGTCGCAGTCGCGCTCGTCTCGTTCGCCGACACGAGCGTACTCTCGCGAACCTATGCGGCGCGTCTGCGAACACCAGTGGACCCGAACCAGGAGATGGTGGGCCTTGGCCTCGCGAACCTCGCCGCCGCCTTCTTTCAAGGCTTCCCGATCAGCAGCAGTTCTTCGCGGACACCGGTCGCGGAGGCCGCAGGCGCCAGGACGCAGCTGACCGGCGTCGTGGGCGCGCTCGCGATCGCGTTGTTGCTGCTGTTCGCTCCGGCGCTGCTTCAGGATCTGCCGAACACCGCGCTCGCGGCCATCGTCATCGCGTCGGCCATCGGCCTGTTCGAAGTGTCGGACCTCCGCCGGATCTATCGGATCCAGCGCTGGGAGTTCTGGCTGTCGATGACCTGTTTCGCGGGGGTCGCCGCATTCGGGGCCATACCGGGCATCGTCATGGCCATCGTCATCGCCGTCATCGAGTTCCTCTGGGACGGCTGGCGCCCGCATTCGGCCGTGCTCGGTCAAGTCGATCACCTGAAGGGGTATCACGACATCTCCCGGTACCCGGGGGCGCGTCTCATCCCGGGCCTCGTGTTGTTCCGATGGGATGCCCCGCTGTTTTTCGCCAACGCCGAGTTCTTCCACGACCGCGTGCTCGCTGCCATTGCGAGCTCGCCCACGCCTGTTCGCTGGCTCGTCGTGGCGGCGGAGCCCGTCACCAGCATCGACGTGACGTCAGCCGACGCCCTGTGTGAGCTCGACGACACGCTTCGTGCCGCCGGTGTTCAGATGTGTTTCGCCGAGGTGAAGGATCCTGTGAAGGACAAGTTGAAGCGGTTAGGAGTTATGGCCTGCTTTGGCGAGCGGCCACTCTTCGCCACCATAGAAGAAGCCGTCACTGCGTTTCTCGCAACCCTGCACGCGACCGGCTAACGGCGCGCGAAGCAGAGGCCCCTTTCAGGCGCGCGCGTCAGGCGCCGGTGGCCGGTGGAGCGTCGATGTCGCCGATCCACCACTCGAGCAGACGGTACGTGACGGCCAGCACGACGGGGCCGACGAATAACCCGATCACTCCGAGGCTCACCAGGCCGCCGATGGCGCCGGCGAAGATCAGTGGCAGCGGCAGGTCCGCGCCGCGCCTGATGAGGAGCGGACGCAGCACGTTGTCGGTCGCGGCGATGAGGATCGCCCAGACGATCAGGGCCGTGGCCCACGCCGGGTGGCCGGACCAATAGAGCCAGGCGACTGCCGGCGCCATCACGAGCAAAGGCCCGAGCTGCACCATGCAGAGTACAAAGACGATCGACGTGAGCACGCCGGCGTATGGAACACCGGCGACCGCGAGACCGATGCCCGCGGCCACCGATTGCACGAGCGCGGTGCCGGTGATCCCGAGCGCGACGGCGCGGATGGCCTGTCCCGCGAGCACTACCGCCTGATCGCCGCGCTCGCCCGCCAGCCGCCGCGCGAACCGGCGCGCACCCTCGGCCGCCTGCTCGCCGGTCGAATAGAGCAGCACCGCGATCGCCATGGTCAACAGGAACTGCAGCAACAGAAGGCCGAGACCGCCGACCTGGCCGACAAACCACTGCGCCACGACGAGGGCGTATCCAGAGGCCCGCGTCGCCAGCTCTTCGTGGCTCGTCGCCGCCAGCCGTTGCCACTCGTCTGCCAGCTTCGGTCCGAGGAGGGGGATCTGCGCCACCCACGCAGGCGGCGCGGGCACCGCGACGTGTGCCGCCGATGCGACCCAGCTGGTCATGTCGCCCGCGTGCGCAGCAATGGTGCCGACGGCCAGGACGAGCGGCAGCACGATCACGAGCAGCATCGCGAAGGTCAAGACGACGATGGCAAGCCAGCGCCGTCCGCCCAGCCGTGCCTGCAGCGAGAGCAGCGTCGGCCACGTCGCGACCACCAGCATGCCCGCCCATGCGATGGCGCCGAGAAACGGCCAGAGGATCCAGAGGCAGGCGACGACCAGCAGGCCGATGACCAGCACGCTGAGCGTCACGCGCGTGAGATCCGGAGAGGCGGGCGTGCGGGTCATCGATTGGGGGCATGATATCGCGGCTGGCCCGCAGACGACAACGCATTTGACCCTCGCCCTCAACGGACCGATGATGTGACACGACGATGGGCCCCGAGCCCTCTTAATCGATGACCGCCGCACGATGCTACAACTGCCTGTCGCACTGACCCTGATGGGGCTGTGCGTGGCGATTCATGCCGCCGGCGTGATCTCGGCCATGCAGTGGCTCCGCCGCCGGCCCAGAGAGACGCTCCGATTCTGGCCGAGCACGCGGCTCTTCGTGTTCGTCTCCGTTTGGATCGTACTGTTGCACCTCGTCGAGATCTCGTTGTGGGCGGCGTTCTATCTGTGGCGGAACGCGATGCCTGATCTGGCCTCGGCGTTGTACTTCAGCGCGGTCACCTACACAACCACCGGGTATGGCGATCTCGTGCTGGCTGAAGGGCGGCGGCTCCTGGGCGCAGTCGAAGCGCTGACCGGCATCCTGATGTGCGGATGGTCGACCGGCTTCTTCTTCGCCATCGTGAACCGTCTGTACGAAGTCGTCCCTGGAGCCGACCATGAGACCGACCATCGACCCCGAAGAGACCAGTAGCTGAGTCTCGGCCGAGACGGACGCCCCATTGAAGACGCGCAGAGGTCCGACTCTCTGCGCCGCTCCGCGACGCTTCTGGCGTCGCTCAGTCGGTCTACCTGTTCCCGCTCAGCGCCTGGCGTCCTACCCTGACCAGCTCGCCTCGGACCCACGGATTCCAGAATGGATACCGCTCTTCCAGGTCCCCAGTTTCCCAGGAAAACAGCTCACACAGGCCCAGCGCAATGCCGGGCGAGCGGCTCTGACCCGCCTTGCAGTGGACGACGACGCGATCCACGTCCGTCCAATGGCGGACGAAGTCTGTGACCTGCCTGGCGTGGCTTTCGTTGAAGAGGACCTCGGATGGACCGGCACTCGGTTCGTCGATGTCGCTGAAGGCCACGCGGAGAATGGCGACAAAGGCACTCGACAACATCGGGCACGATTCATCATCGATATCCCTGATCGAGATGCACACTTCTCGACCACCCGGTTGGTACACCTCCGCCTTCCTTCTCGACAGGACGAGCAGTTCAGGTGTGCGTAAGCCCTCGGGAGATGCCGGCCGATCCGGTGTCATGACGCAGTTCCTGACATGACTCAGCGCTCGATGGCCGATAGATCGAGCCGACTGAGCCGGTCTGGATCAGCCAGGATGTCGATCTCGACGACCTTGTCGCCGGCAACCGTGAAGCCGAGGACCGAAAACAGTTGCCCATCCGGACGCCGCGACACGAGGCCAATGTTGCCATTCACGAGGACCACCTGATTGGACAACGCGAGCTTCGAGAACGTCGTTGCCTCAGCGTCCTCAGCCTCGCTGACCGATCCGAGCATGCGATACGCGACCGCTCGCACATGCGGCCGGTACGTTTCGAATTGCTCGGCGAGCCGCTCAGGTGTGGGCATCGGTCACATTCCTTCGTCGCGGTCCGTTATTGTACTGACGGACGAAATGTCGCCGATGTGACCGGTCCGGTGCCTAAGGAGGGATGACGTGAAAATCAAACTGACGAGCGTCTACGTGGACGACCAGGACAAGGCTCTGCACTTCTACACAGAGGTACTGGGCTTTGTCAAAGGAGCCGATTTCCGCAACGGCCCATATCGCTGGCTGACCGTGGCCTCACCCGACGACCCACACGGTACTCAGCTGCAGTTGGCGCTGAACAACAACCCCGCCGCCAAGGCCTATCAGGACGCAATCTTCCAACAGAGCCAGCCCGCGGCCATGTTCAACACCGACGACGTCAAAGGCGACTACGAGCGGATCAAGGCCCGCGGCGCCGAGTTCACGATGCCGCCCACCGAGGTGACCGCCTCGACCATTGCCATGCTGAAGGACACCTGCGGCAACCTCATTCAGCTCGTACAGCTGGCGAACATCGGAAGGCCGTGACAGGCTAGCGCCTTCCCGTTACTCTGTAGAGCCCGCTGCAGCGCTTGTCGAGTATCGAAATGTCCTGAAGAACATGCGCGCCGATTGTCACGGCGGTTCGTACCATCCGATGAACCGTTCCATTCCACGGGAGGGAAATATGCGCAGGAGAACTCTCGTTTCGTTGATCGCGTTGCTGTTATGCGTTGGCTGTCTGGCTCATGCCCAATCCAAGTCGGCCAACGACCCCGCCGGAATCTGGTCGGGCACCTGGACCGGAGGCAGCACGGGTAAATTTGAGATGACCATTACCAAAGGCGCTGACGGAAAGCTCTCTGCAACGATGACCTCTCACCCCGATCAGGGAGACAGCTCCACGTGGCAATCCACCCTGGTCGAGGCCAACGGCGACAAGCTGACAATGAAGGTCGACAGCGCCGATGGGGGGGCCGAAGGAACGCTCCACGGTGTCATCGAAGGATCGTCAATCACAGGTGACTATTCGGTCCGCGCGAAGGCGAGCGGCGAGGAGACCGATAAAGGCACGTTCACGGGCACCAGGAAATGAAACGCCAGGAGAGAGATGCATCACCCATTCGACGCGGCGACGGTCGAGGAGCGTCCCGTCGCCCGCGACCGTCACCAGCACCGCCCAACCGCCGTGATCCGATACCGCGACGATCCCCTCGTCTCTCGACATGATGTCTCATCCAGCGCGAGTACTGTGCGTACCGTTCAGGCCAACGTTATCAGTGGATTTGTGAGCCCACGTTAGCGCGCATCGATCCGGCACGCGACACAGGAATGCCTTTTCGCAACAGCGCCGACCGTGCTGCCACATTTTTCGCGGGGCGGTTATTGCGGACACTACGATGTGGCGATGACACACACGACGCATCGTTTTACGCAACGCACCGTATTTGCGATCGGTCTATGTGGTCTCGGCCTCTGTCTCCGGGCGGGGCATGAAACCGCGTGGGCCGCTGCACCGATCAAAGTCCCCATGAGCGCCGACCGGTGGCATGCGGACGCCGATGTGGAGTTCCTGCAATACAAAGGGATGGAGTCGCTGCTCATCAAGAAGGAGGGCGTCGCCGTCCTCAACGGGGTCACCTTCCGCGACGGGACGATCGAGTTCGACGTTGATGGCACGGGGCAAATGGGGGGCGGCATCGGCTTCCGGCGGCGAGACGGCGACACTTACGAGGACTTCTACCTCCGGCCCGACCCGAACTGCGCGACGGCTCCGGTTCCGTTCTGCATCCAATACGCACCGCACACGCATGGCGTCCTCCTGTGGGACCTGTTTCCGCAATATCAGGCGCCAGCGCCCGTCCGAGAGAGCGGATGGAACCATGTGAGGCTGGTGATCTCCGGCCGGCGGATGCATGTGTTCGTGAACGGCGACAAGACGCCGTCATTGAAAGTGGGCCGGCTCGAAGGCGACGTCCTCGAAGGCGGACTCCTGCTGCAGGGACCTGGTTACTTCGCCAATCTGACCGTCACGCCGGGTGCCGTCCGGGGACTCGCGCCGGAACCGGAGAAGGATTCCGCGGCAGACGACCGCCAGTTCCTCCGGCAGTGGCAAGTCGCGCCCTCGTACGCGATTCAGGCTGACGTCGAGCCCCGTTTCACAGACCTTCCTGCGCCGTCGGCCGGCTGGCGGCCGCTGGCGGCCGAAGACGGTGGTCTGATCAACATCACCCGCCAGTATGGCTTGCCGGTGCACGGGCCTGAGCGTGGGGTGGCCTGGCTGAAAACGAGCCTCACGTCCGACCGGAACCAGACGAAGAAGGTGGCGATTGGCTGGGCCCGCGAAGTCTGGGTCTATATCAACGGCGCGCCGGTCTTTGCCGACAAGAACGTCTTCGACCTGAAGTCGGTCATGAAAGCGCCCGCTGGCCGATGTTCGCTCGAGAACGGATCGTTCCTGTTGCCGCTGAAAACCGGAGACAACGAGATCGCCGTGGCGGTTGCGAACAACTTCTACGGATGGGGACTGATTATGCGCCTGGAAGATGCGGAGGGCGTTAGCATGGGTGGACACTAGAGGCGGTCTCATAACAAAGGTGCGAGCGAGCATGGCGAGCGAGCCACGCGAACGGGGCGCGCCGACGAAGCGGCGCGCGAGAGAGCGTGTAGGGGAGTCCGAGGGGCAAAGCCCCTCGGATAAGACCATGAGGCAATGGCTCGGCCGCGCCGCGGTCACGGCCGCGGCCTGGTCCGCGATTGGCGTGGTGTTCGCGCTGCCCGACCTCTCGAGCGACGGCGCGTGGCGGCTGCCGCTGCTCGCGTCGCTCGCGCAATGGTGGTCATGGGGCCTGATCACGCCGCTCATCATCGAGGCCGACCGTCGGTTGCCCTTCACGGGCAAACAACTCGTGCGCCGGATCATCGCGCATGCGGTGGCCAGCCTGCTCTTCACCGCGCTGTACATTTTCGTGTCCGCCGCCATACGCGCGCTCGTGGGCGTCGGCATGTGGCCGGCGCTGCTGGATCAGCGGACCCTGCCTCGCGCGTTGCTGGGCATGTTTCTGTGGAGCTGGCTCGTCTACTGGCTGATCGTCGGCGCCTGGCAGGTGTATCAGTACGACGAGCGCTACCTCTCGAGTGAGTTGCGGATGGAGCGCATCGAACGGCAGTTCTCCGAGGCCCGCTTGAATGCGCTCCGGATGCAACTCGATCCACATTTCCTGTTCAATGCCTTGAACACGATCTCCGCCCAGGTCGATCGGGATCCGAAGCTCGCGCGCCGCATGATCGAGCATCTCGGTCAGCTGCTGCGGCTGTCGTTGGAATCGAAGGACAGGCAGGAGGTGCCCCTCGCCGAGGAGCTGGCGTTTCTGCAGCACTATCTGGCCATCCAGAAAATTCGGTTCGGCGATCATCTGAAAATTGACATTCGGATTGCCCCGGAGGTGGAGTACGCGCCGGTGCCCTGCCTGTTCATTCAGCCCCTGGTCGAGAATGCCATCCGGCACGGCATCTCGCGGCGGTCCTCTGGCGGCACGGTGATCGTGTCGGCCGAGCGCGTCGACAATCAACTGGAAATCCATGTCCTCGACGATGGTGTGGGACTGCCGCCGGGATGGCGGCTGGAAACCTCGGCGGGCCTGGGACTGTCCGTTACGCGAGAACGTCTCGCCGGCCTGCATCCCGATGGACGCGGCCGCCTCAGCGTCCGGCCGCGTGCGGGTGGCGGAACCGAAGTCGAGATATCACTGCCGCTCACAGCGGTACAAGAGAATACCCATGGCCCCGCCGCTGCGTGAGCCCATCCGCGTTCTGGTGGTCGACGATGAAGAGCCCGCGCGACAGCGGCTGGTCGATCTCCTGCGCCACGATCCAGAGGTGAGCAGCATCCTCGAAGCCAAGGATGGCATCGCCGCCGTAGAGATGATTCAACACGAGCGGCCGCATCTCGTCTTTCTCGACGTGCAGATGCCCGGATTGGACGGCCTCGGCGTCGTTGACGCCATCGGCGCCGATCGGATGCCGCTCACGGTGTTCGTTACCGCCTACGATCACCATGCCATCCCCGCGTTCGAGGCCAATGCGCTTGACTATCTGTTGAAGCCGTTCAGCGACGAACGTCATGAGGCCACGATGGCCCGCGTCAAGTCACGTCTGGACGAGCGCGGCCTGTTGGAATTCGGCCAGCGGATGCTGCACATGGTGTCCCAGACGCCCGCGTCCGAGCGGCGGCTGGATCGCCTGCTGGTGAAGTCCGGTGGAACAACGCGCTTCGTGAGAGTCGTGGATATCGACTGGATCGAGGCGGCCGGCGTATACGTGAACCTGCACGTCGGCCGGCACGAGTGGCTCTATCGCGCCACGCTGAACGACCTCGCCGACAAACTGGACCCGAGGCGCTTCATTCGCATCCACCGCTCCGCCATCGTGAACATCGAGAGCATCGTCCAACTCGAAGCCATCACCCACGGTGAGTTCGAGGTCCTGCTGAAGAACGGCTCCCGCTCGCGCGTCAGCCGGAACTATCGTCTGGAATTGGAGAAACGCCTGGGCCAATCGTTGTAGCGCCCGCCGTCAGGAACTCGACCGTCGCGTGCGGAATGTCGCTACTGAGGACGGCAGTGTGGCTACTGCTCGCGGACGATCAGAGTGCCCGTCATGTTGGGGTGAATGGCACAATGGATTCTGGTCGTTCCCAGCCTGGTCATGATGAACGACTGTTCGCCGCCGCCCGGCAGCTCGTCGGTCTTGCGGAAATCGGTGGCCTCCGGCGAATCGGCGACGATGACGTGCGTGAGCGCGTCGGTGTTCACCCAGCGCAGGCGCTCGCTCTTGTGGATGACAACCGGTTCGTCACCGAACGCCCGGTCGTTCAGCGAGACAGCGTCAGGCAGGATGTAGGCGTTCGCGGTCACCGGCGTCGGCGACGGGGTTGGGCCAGGCATCGGCGTGCCGTCGTTTCCACCGCAGGCGGCCATCGACAACATGGCCAACGCGGTCACTGCATGGATCACATTGCGTACGGGCATTCTGTTCTATAGCGTGCCATGGCGCGAATCATTTCCATCACACGAATCGTCTCGATACGCAACCTTTACAACGTCACGTTACGCGGCGTTCACATCGGGACGATTTCCCAACCGGCTCATTCGCGCAGCTTGACGAGGTCTGCCTCGTGATTTTGTCTTCACCCGCTACGCACCTTGATATCGAATCGGGCGAAAGTGGCGTTCGACGCACGGTCCCTCGATCTTGACCGCATTCGAGAGAGCAGACTACCCTGCGCCGTCGATGCTGCTTCTGCTCCTCCTTGTTATTGGCGCACCAAAGCCCGCCCCAGAGGCGCAGAACGATCTCTCGATCTATCTCAGGGTTGCTGCCGAATACCGGACCGGCGGTCGGGAGCGGGCCCTTCAAACGATCCGTGGATGGCGACCCGCCGAAATCCGCGCGGGTATCCGCGCGGTTCGCGAAGAAGCGGACCGGTTGCGGCCGGTGATCCTGGATGAGGGCCTGGTGGTTCAAGCTCCGATCGAGATTGACATTCGGACGATCGAGGCGGCCGCTCTGATGCACGTCGAGGCGGGCTTGCTGGAGCTCCAATCCCTCGATCTCGCGAGAGCGGGGAGTCAGTTCTCGGCGGCGGCGAGCATCGTTGAATGGTCGCACGAGCTCAAGGCGCAGCGTCTTGGACTGCTCGCGAAACTGCGCCGAATCCAAGTGGGGGAGGGACAGCCCGATCGTGCCGTTCCGCCCCAGCTGACGCGTGCCCTCTCGATCGACCTGAAGATCGACAGGCGCGAGTTCTACGTCGCCCTCGCCGCCGCGACGCTCGCACTCGGCTTCCCCGAGGCGGCCGCCCCGTTCGCCGAGAAGGCGAAGGCGGCGGCTCCGCACGACGGCGAGGTCCTGCTGGTGAATGCCTGCGTGAAGGAGAGCCTCGCGCTCAAAGAGAAGGTCAGGACTCGCGACGCGGCGGCTCACCGTCTACGCGGGGAGGCGGAAGTACTGTTTCGAGAGACGCTCGCGGCAGACCCCGCCCAAACCGAAGCGCGCCTGCATCTCGGCGGCGTGTTGCTCGACGAGAGCCGCCCCCACGAAGCGGAACCCCTGCTTCAACAGGCCGCGGAGGAAGCGCGCGATGACCGGCAACGTTACCTCGCGCTCCTGTTCCTCGGCCGCGCCTTGGAGCTGCAGGAGAAGGCGAAGGACAGCACCACGTTCTACCGCCGCGCTCTCGAGGCGTGGCCCGAGAGCCAGGCCGCACGCCTCGGCCTCGCGCGCGGCCTCGACGGCTCGTCCGGACCTTCCGCAGCGCATCCTTTCGTGATGGCCAGCCTCCTCGACTCGAGGAACGAGGCACGCAAACCGGATCCGTGGTGGTCCTACCCCTTCGGTCCGCGCAGCCTCGCGAAGGTCATGATGGAGCGTCTCTGGCAAGCGACGCTCGGGCGTTCGTTCGGCTCGTGACTGTCCGGCTTCTCGGCCTGCTGGTGGTGGCTGCGACGATAGCCCAGGCCCCCGTCTTTCGGTCCGAGGTGGAAGTCGTCAGGGTCGAAGTCCTCGTGACCCGGAACGGTTTGCCCGTGCGCGGACTGACGGCGGCAGACTTCGAGCTTCGAGACGGCGGCCGGCTCCAGGCCCTCAAGCCGATACGCGAGGAACAGACGCCGATCGACGTCGTTCTCGTCCTCGATCTGAGCGAGAGCGTTAACGGCTCGAAGCTCGTGGCTCTGCGCGACGCGGCCGGCGCTTTCCTGGATGGGCTCCGCCCAAGCGCCAATCGTCTCAATCCCGGCCTCGACGGAGAGCGGGCCGCACTGCTCGTCTTTCAGGAGGAGGTCCGACTGTTGGAGCCATTGACCCCCGCCTTGGACCGCGTCCGCCGGGCATTGCGCGAGGTCACGGCCCGCGGCAGCACAGCTCTTCTCGACGCGACCTACAGCGGCTTGCGGCTGCTCGAGCCCGGCCCGCGCCGCACCGTGGTCGTGCTCTTCAGCGACGGTCTCGATTCCCTCAGCTGGCTGACTCCAGCCCAGGTCGTGGAGGCCGCCGCGCGGTCCGATACCCTGGTCTTCGCCGTCGCCGCCCGGGGGAAGGGTGATCCGGAGAACCCGTTCCTGCGCGAGGTGACGCGGGCGACGGGGGGTCGGGTCTGGACGGCCCTCTCGGAGAAGGAGCTGCGGCCGCGCTTTCTCGATGTCCTCGACGAGATCCGCTCGCGTTACGTGCTGAGCTATTCACCCGAGGGCGTGGGCTTCCCCGGATGGCACTCGCTGGACGTGCGCCTCAAACAAGGCAAGGGTGAGGTGCTGGCCCGCCCCGGATACTACCGACCCGTCACGCAACCCTAGCGCCCGGCTGACACTCGAGCGAGGCTGCCTGTTGGTTTAGTGCTTCACCGTCATCGGTTGCCAACCGGGCGAACCGTCTTCGAACGCATTGTCGGTCAGCACGCGAACATCCGAGCCGTCCGCACGCATCACCGTAATCTCGCCATAAGGTTGAGGATTGCCGGGGTGAAGGACGGATTCGTCCTTGAAGCCTTGGCGGGCGCGGGTGAAGGCGATCCATGTCCCGTCCGGCGACCAGCTACACTCACGACGACTCAAGCTATACCTTTCGCGCGACAACTGGGGGACACAGAGAATGTCTGCGCTCGCGATCCGCCGGCGTCTCTGACGCCTCAGCCTGGATGAGCCGGCTGCGGCAATCGGCCAGCACCTCGCGCGACATTCTCTTCCTCTTCGACGACTCACAGCTTCATCGCTCCCGAGCCGCAAAAGGGCTAACATTGCGGAGTCGGACAGGAAATCGGGAGCGGACCGGAAATCCTGGCATCCGCTGGCATCGAGATCGATAAGGAGTTGACCATGCTGGAAGTCGAGCTGGACATTTTCTCCGGTATGCCAAATCCCACCTGGTTGCTATCGCGCCGTGATGAAGGAGCCTTGTACGAGTTGCTTCGTGCCGAGCCCAAGCAGATCTCATCGGTGCCGGACCGTCGATTGGGACTCGGCTACCGTGGAATGATCGTGCGACAGATCAAAACCGACGATGGTCCGTGGCGAAAGGCGACATCCGGGAAGAGCCCGCGACTGCGAGTAGCCGACGCGTTCCGTGTTGGCGCGACGCCGGCTAAGAAGGAGTCCGCGGCGGCCTGGCTGCTGAAGACGGCTGACCGCCAGGTGGCAGGCCTGCCTGACGTCGTCCGGGAGGTCGTCTCGCGCGGCGTCGTTGCTGTACCGCGACTACGCGGTCCGCAGGAACCGACGGCCAAGATAGACCGAAAGCGTGTCGAGAAAGCCGCGGTCGCTGCCGACGTGCCGTACAAGCCTGGAGTGGAAAAACACGAAACCTGGTGGGCGTGCGGTTCGAACTATTTCAGCGCGAACGCCGACTTTTTCAACGATCCCGCCCACGTCGGCCTCAACAATTGCTACTGCTTCGCCAGCAATTTTCGCCCCGACATCCGTTACGCCCGCCCCGGTCGGCGTGGCGGGCGCCCGGCGACGTCCATCACGTGCGCAGGGTGCATCGATGGTTTGCGGGCCGACGGTTGGCAGGACGGCTGCCAGCCAAGCGGCCTCACGATCGTGATGGTTATGTGGCCGAACGTCGACTACCACTTCTACCGCCTGGTCACGGGCGGACCTCTCTGGTGGTGGGGCCACAAGCCCGGCGGGACGCCGGCCCGATACACTGACGACTGCGGGCATTCCATCTACCAATATCAGGGCAAGGGCTATGCGCCCAACAACATCTGCCGCGGCAGCTACACGGACTTCTGCGGCTACTTCTACCAGGACAACTGGACTGCGTTCTGCGCCTAGTTCTCTGAGGTCGAAGCGTCGATTGCGTCTGCCTGTCGTGCTTTGTAGTCTGTGCCTGTGGGCGCCGGCCGGCGCGGGATATTCGACAGCCCAGCCGGCCAGCGCGGTAATGACGCCAATGGAAGGCAATCAATCGACGACGGCGCGTTGCGAGGTCGAGCTCGACATCTTCTCGGGCATGCCGAACCCCACCTGGCGGCTGACCGACAGTGAAGCAGACCGCTTCACTAAACAACTGGCCACGCTGCCGCCTACCCAGGCGAAGGAGCTCTCGGGTAACCTGGGTTATCGCGGCTTCATCGTTCAATGCACACAGGGGACAAACACCCAATCGATTCGTGTACAACGCGGCCTCGTGCAGATCTCAAAGAACGACGCCAAAGTCTACGTCGCCGACCCGGATCGCGGCCTGGAGCGGCAGCTGCTCAACACCGCAAAGCCGCACCTGACGAGTGACATCTTGCAGATCGTCGAACGCGAGGTTCGCTGACGGTAACGGACACCCACCGCACGATATACCGCCGCTGTTCGCTCGCCCGACGAGAGTCGCTGGAGTTGAACAAGCGTTGGGCGAGGTATTAGGCGAGGGAGATGCGATGGCGTTCGCGATCAAGGCCGAGGTGCGCAACGTGCGGGCGAAAGCGTTTGCGTTCGTCGCGCAAAAGACGATGCACGGGGGCAAACGACGGGACTCCGGAACCGGAGCTCAATTTCAAGTTCTATCGCCAGGCGACCAACAAGATCGTGGGTATTTCGGACGAAGCGGCGGCCTTCCTCAACGGCTTCTTCTAACCAACGAGAGGTGAGGAGGGGAGTGCACGTGTGCGGGAAGAAAAGTTGACGTCGGCCTGATCTGCGGCGCGGCCTTCACAGGTCAACGACGATGTCGCGAATCGGTTGGGAGCAGCAAACGAGCAGGTTGCCGTCGGCGGGCTTGTCGAGTGGTTCTGGTCCGTAGACGACCGCGCCCGACACCAGGCCGGTCTCACAGTTGTGACACACACCGGTCCGGCACGACCACCTGACCGGAACATCGCACGCCTCGGCCAGCTCCAAAACGCTCTGGTAGACCGACGCGTTCCAGTGTGCGGCGATGCCACTGCGCGAGAACGACACCAGCGGACCGGTGTTGGGGTCGTGCTCGGGCAGATGGGGAGCTCGCGTTGCCGCGCCCACGATACCGGGAGTCAGCGACTCGCTGCCGTTGAAGATCTCCTCGTGAATCCGCTCCGGCGCGACGCCCAACGCCGCGAGCGCCGCTTTCATCTCTGCCATGAAGGGAGTTGGCCCGCAGACGTAGACATCGGCTTCGCGCGGGACGACGACCTCGTCGAAGACCAACGGCGACAGATGACCGGTCGCGTCGAAATCCTCAGCTATCTTGTCGCCCGGGCCCGGCCTGCTGTAACAAACATAGCTGCGGCCGTGGCTGAGTGTGAGCATCAGGCGGCGAACCTCGGTGGCAAACGGATGATGCTGCCGATCGCGAGCCCCGTGGAGCCACAAGACCTGCCGTGTCGAACGCGTTGCCGCCAGAGCGTGCAGCATCGCCAGAACAGGCGTCGCTCCGATTCCCGCGCTGAGCAGCACGACCGGCCGCTCTCCCGACTGCAGAATGAAGGTTCCCCGCGGCGAGCTGACGTCGAGAACATCGCCCACGCGGACGTGCTCGCGCAGGTAAGTTCCAGCCGCGCCGTTCGGCTCCAGCTTCACGCTGATTCGGTAGCGCTCCGTCGAGAGAGGACCTGACAGCGAGTAGCTGCGAAAAAGTGGCCCGCCGACGGTACGACGAAGACGAAGGACGACGTACTGGCCTGGTAAAGCCGTTGGCAGCGGCTGATCACCACTCGGGCCCTGCATCGTCAGCGACAGGACGTCCGCGGACTCCTGATCAATCGCCGTGACCGTGAGCGGCCGAAATCCTGGTGCAACCGGATGCGACGCTGCTGCCGGCGCGAGCCCCGCGTTACCACTGCCAGCCGCAGTCGTCGGACTCCGCAGTAACGCTTCAAACGACGAGCGCCATCCGGGTGAAAGCGCTTCGATCCGCAAGGCGCACTCCAGCCGATCGCGCGCGTGATTGGGTGAATAGAGCAGAGCGTTGATCTCAGCGACGGTCATCCGCTCCTTTGCCTCTCCCATCTTCACGATTTCGTCGCCGGCGCCTACCTCACCCTCCTGAAGGACGCGGAAGTAAAACCCCGGCCGTCCGCTGGAGGTCAGCAAGGCTGGCATCCGGGGCTCGTTCATCCGGATGCCGACGCGATAGCACGTGACGCGAGGTTGGGTGACCTCGAACAGCGCGCTGCCAATCCGATAACGGTCGCCGATGCACACCGTGTCGTCTGGCAATCCTTCGATCGTGAAATTCTCACCGAACTGTCCGTGAACGAGGTCCGCTCTCTTCAGCTGTTCCTGCCAATGGCGATAGGATTCGATTTGGTAGACGAAGACCGCGCGTTGCTCGCCACCGTGCCCGCCGAGGTCGCCTTGACCGTCTCCGTCGAGATTCAGCCGGCCGACGCGACACCGGCCAGGCACCGGATCCTTCCAGATTCCGGTGTGCACCGTGCGACCCTTCCACTCGATGTTGCGCGGAAGGCCAACATTTACTGATAGCAGTCGAGCCATGTCGCTTCACTTGGGTGGGGACGTGCGCTGGCGTGGGCGCTGCGCGTCTGATGAACGCCGCCGACGTTGACCTGAAGTATAAGGCCAGCTCGGGATGTCGGTGTCGCCCGGCGAGCGGTACGTGCTGGTGGCCCGTCCGGATCTGAGCGGCCTCGATCTCCTGCTCGTCACCGACTTCCGCTGAAAGCACGGCCCCCAACGAAGGGAACACCAGTGCTGGTGGCGCCGTGAATCTCGCGGTTGCCGCTGTTCCGCAAGAGGTGTTGCGTGATCCGGCAGATCTTCCACGCGCCCCCGACCACCGCCAGCCCGAAGACGTAGTGGCCGCAGGAATGGAAGAAATCGTCGCGGCCCTCGTCACTCGACGGCTGAAAACGAAGGATCAGATAGTTGCATCGTGCGACCGCGGTCTGCGCAGCCGGGTCACACTCGACGCGCAGGTTGAGAAAGTTGTGCTGCATGTCGAGTGACTGGAGCGCCGAGCGACGCAGTTCCACGTAGCAGTCGCTCGAAATCAGCGCGGCTGGCCGGTCCCGGAACGACGAATAGTCCGTGAACACCTCGTCGCACAGACACTCGCGCATCATCGACCAGTTCTTCTCGTCGAAGGCCTGAAAGAAGCGCGTCAGCAGATCGTGGATCGCCAGCGCTTGAGGGCCACTCACTCGATCCAGGTCCTCAAGAGCTGGAGCACCACCATGAACGTGACGCGGTTCAGCCGGGCCTGGTGTCACACCGCGGATCCTACGATCAGGAATATCATCATGTCTACATGAAAATACTCACGTATACATTAGTCTACATTGCACCACCAGATTCCAGATCGTAGGTGCTCCGGGAAGAGCCATCGCCACGAAGGCGCGGATTCAATGGCCGTCAGCTACGGCCACAGCTACAGCTTCAGCCTCAGCGTCCAGCGGCGCGACGGATCGCTGTCGCAGGTGAATTGGAGCGCCGTAACGTTGTTGTCGGTACTCACGCCCCCGGCGATCGTCAGGCACTTGCTGGTCTGCACATTCCGGATCTGATACACGCCGGCACCGGTCACGTCGTTGATCCTCCACTGGCGCGACGGGTGGGTGTCGCAGTCGAACTGTAGAGCGGTGACGTTGTTGGCGGTGCTTTCTCCTCCCGCAATCGTCAGGCACTTGCCAGTCTGCACGTTCTTGATCTGATAGACGTCGGCACCCGATCCCTCGGTGAGCGTCCAGCGGCGGGAGGGATCGCTGTCGCAGTCGAATTGGACGGCGTCAACGTTGTTTTGAGTACTCACGCCTCCTGCAATCGTGAGGCACTTGCCGGTTTTGACGTTGACGAGCATCAGCTCGTTGGCTATCGGGGCGACGGTCGCGGCCAGTGAGACATGAGAAGGCGCGGCCGCCGTCAGCCCTGACGCCATCAGCCCGGCCAGGACAAATCGTCTGGCTCGCCAGAGAATGGTCATGATGTCTCTCCTTGGTGCAGTGTTGCGACGCACCCGCTACCAAGAAGAACGACCCGGGGACGGGATTCGAACAGAAACAAGGAAGACGCAGGTTTTGTCGATGGGGCACCGGGACCGTCGCTCCGCCAGGGTTCGCGGATGAGCTTGGGCGAGGGAGGATGAACGTGTTCAGCCAGCGACGCGGCCAGGCCTATTTCTTGTGCGCCCCCTCAATCGGCGAGACAACCGACCACGCGACTTTCCACGACCCGTCGTGCTGCCGCTTGAATCCCGCGATGAAATTTACCCGCTGGGTCACGGGGACGCCGGACTGGCTGCTGTCCTGGTTATAGGTTCCACGATAGATCGCCATGTCGCCTGCGCTTGCTACATCCACTGTCTCGTCGATGAGGCTGACGCGCCAGTCCGGATTATGGGCGAACGCGAAACTGAGACCTGCCCTTTCGGCGTCGAGGTCCGAGGTGGATTCACGCCCGCTCTCCATGGAGACGATGTCCGGGGCGTCAAAGGCGGTGGCCCTGAGGACGTCGTGCGCGTTGATTCCGGCGATCAGCTGCCTGACGTCCGCCTTGATGGTCTGAGCGATGTTGGCGGTGTCTTCCGCTGGCGCGGCCACCACGAGGCTGGCGAGCAGGGCGGCGCAGAGAGTCGTTACAGACACGTCACAAATCCTTTCACCAGCTCATTGCACGGAAGCGCTGAGCGCCACTTTGCGCCAGGTCGCCGGCGGAGATCCCGTGGCGCGCTTGAACGCCCGGTTGAAGGCGGCCTCGGACTCGTAGCCGACGCGGGTCGCGATCTCCTGAATGTTGCGTGAGCCCTCGCGCATCATCTGTTTGGCCAGCTGCATCCGCCAATTGGCCAGATAGCGCATCGGCGTCTCGCCCACCATCTCGGTGAAGCGTTGCGCCAGCACCGACCGCGACACCGCGACTTCTCGCGCGAGACCATCGACCGTCCACTCGCGAGCCGGATTCGCGTGCAGCAGCCGCAGCGCGTTGCCAACGGACGAGTCGTTGAGGGCTGCGAGCCAGCCTCCGTGACTGGCGGGCAGGCGATGCATGTACTCACGGAGGATCTCGACGAACATCAACTCGGTCAGCCGTCCGAGCATGGCAGCATTGCCCGGACGCGTCACTCGCGCTTCGTTGATCGTGAACTTCAGCGTCGTCGCCAGCCAGGTACCCGATCCCTGCGGGACGACGGTGGATCGGCGGCCGTCTGCATCGAACGCCTCAATCGCCGAGTAGTCGTCGCGACTGCGCACGAGAAGGATGGTCGGCAGTGCCTCGACCAACCGGCTGAACCGCTGGTCGGAGCTCAAGTAGCCGCAGATGAAGCTCGATGCCAACCCTCCGCCGCCCAATACCAGTTGCGGCAACCCCTCGTCCCTCATCGCCGGAACGACGGACATGAGAGGCGTCACCGGCGCATGGTCGCGACTGCGCATGATGTGCTGGTGGCCGTGCGGGAAGACCACGACGTCGCCGCTCTCCATCTTCAGTGACGGCTGTCCCTCGCAGTCAACCATGCACTCGCCCTCCGCGAGCACATGAAAGAGGGCGACGCATTCCGCGTCGGGGATGACGATCGAGGCCAACACGGCGGGATCGGGGGATTCGAGGGACCACGGAGACGAGAACTCTCCGGTAAAGAACACCGCGCCCGACAAGCGCACAACGCGGAGGACGTCGGACAGTACATCCATGTCGGGGCCCTCGTCGGGTACTCGGTGCAACAGCCGGAGGAACGGTCAAGCATCCCAGAGCCTCGAGCAACACGTCAAGCGAATCCGGCGTCTGGAGCAAGACGCCCAGGGTCCTGGTCATAGCTGTGCCGCATCGGTCGACGCACGATGGGGCGTGGCGTTTGACACCACATTTTGCGAGGAATGCCCATGCCACTGATGACACCCGACCGCACGTTTTACCCGTCGCCGGCGATGGCGATGCAGTCGCCGCCGGAGAAACTCGCGTATCTCGCGCTCGTCAATCCGCTGAAGGACGGACGCCCTGACGCGATTGGCGTCGTCGACGTCGACCCCGATTCGAGCGGCTACGGCCGCCTCGTCGGTCAGACCGACATGCCGCATGCCGGCGACGAGCTGCATCACTTCGGCTGGAACGCCTGCAGCTCGTGCCTCTGCCCCTACGCCCCGCATCCCCACATGGAGCGGCGATATCTCGTCGTGCCAGGCATCAACTCGTCTCGCATTCACGTTCTCGACACGAAGCCCGATCCCCGGCAGCCGCAGATCGTGAAAGTGATCGACGCGGAAACTCTGGCGCGGCATACCGGTTACGCCGCGCCGCACACCGTGCATTGCGGACCGGACGGGATTCTTCTCAGCGCCCTGGGGGCGCCGGACGGAAATGGTCCCGGCGGTACGTTCATGCTCGATCCGGACACCTTCGATGTTCGAGGGCGATGGGAAATCGATCGCGGACCGCAGCAGCTCATGTACGACGTCTGGTGGCACCTGGGGTTCGACACGATGGTGACCAGCACGTGGGGCACGCCCAACATGGTGAAGGACGGCGTGAACCCCGAGCTGCTGCTCGGCGGCAAGTATGGCAACAAGCTGCACTTCTGGGATCTGCGCCGCCGCCGCCACCTGCAGGAACTGACACTTGGCGACGAGCAGCAGATGACACTCGAGGTGCGGCCCGCGCACAACCCGTCGTGCACCTATGGGTTCGTCGGCGTCGTCATGTCACTGAAGGATCTGTCGTCGTCGATCTGGCTATGGTATCGGGACCCGAGCAAGAAGAGCGCAAACGGATCGAGCGGCGCGTGGGCAATCAAGAAGGTGATCGAGATTCCGGCCGAACCCGCCGACCAGAACGACCTGCCGCCCCTTCTGCAGGGGTTCAAGGTGGCGGCGCCGCTCGTCACCGACATCGACCTGTCGGTTGACGATCGTCATCTGTTCGTCTCGTGCTGGGGCACCGGCGAGTTCATTCAGTACGACGTGAGTGATCCGTTCAAGCCCAAGAAGGTCAGCTCGATCAGACTCGGCGGCATGGTGCGCAGGTCTCCGCACCCGAGCAGTCCGGAGCGCCCGCTGAATGGCGGGCCGCAGATGGTCGAAGTCAGTCGCGACGGGCGGCGCGTCTACCTCACGAACAGCCTCTACACGCCGTGGGACAGCCAGTTCTACCCGGATGGCGTTGAGGGCTGGATGGCGAAGATCGATGTGCAGCCCGGTGAGGGGATGTCGTTGGACCGGAATTTCTTCCTCAACACTGGCGGCATGCGTCCGCACCAGGTTCGCCTGGAAGGCGGCGACGCTTCGTCCGATTCGTACTGCTACGCGTGAATCGCGTTGTGAGGATCTCATGGACTGGTGGGCGATGGTGTTCCTCGGAGCCTTCCACGGCATCAATCCGGGCATGGGCTGGTTGTTTGCGGTGGCCTTGGGGATGCAGCACGGCAGCGCACGCGGAGTCTGGCGTGCGTTGCCACCAATTGCGCTCGGTCACGCCGGGGCCGTCGGCGTGGTCGTCTTGGCCGTCGGGCTGGCGCGCGTCGCGGTACCGATCGACGCCCTGAACGTCCTGGTCGCGCTGATGTTGATGACGCTGGGGCTCTATCGGCTCTGGCGTCACCGACATCCACGATTCGGCGGCATGCAGGTTGGCTTTCGCGATCTGACGGCGTGGTCGTTTCTGATGGCGTCGGCACACGGCGCCGGATTCATGATCCTCCCGTTTGTGATGCCGGCACGCGCGACGGTGGCGGCTGCCGGCCATGACCACGCGCGGCACGTGGCCGCTGCGACTGCGGACGTCGCGGCGATGGCCATCGGTCTGCACACGCTGGCGTACTTCGCGGTGATGGTCCTGATCGCATGGCTCGTGTACTGGAAGCTCGGTCTCGGCCTTCTTCGCAAGGCCTGGTTCAACGTGGACTGGCTGTGGGCCGGCGCGCTGGTCGTCACCGGGCTGGTGGTGTTGTTCAAGTAGTTGCGAATGGCTCGTTCACGATGGAGGGTAAAGTGCAGCAATCCCAGATCCGGTTCATTCGGCAGCAAGGCGTTACCAATGCACAGCCAGACCCGCATTTGTATGCCGCGTTGATGCTTCAACCAAGACTCGTCGGCGGTCTGGTCGCGGTCGGCATTCTGTTTCAGAGCCCCTGGGTGTTCCTGACGTTGTCGGCCATCCTGTGGTGGAGCGCGCTCGTTCCGACGCACAACCCGTTTGACGCGATTTACAACCACCTGGTCGCGGACCCGCGTGGCCTCTCGCGGCTGGGGGTTGCACCAGCTCCTCGACGCTTCGCCGCGGGTATGGCCGCCACGGTTGCGCTCATGACTGGCGTGGCGCTGGTCGTCGGCGCCGGGAGCACCGCGTGGGTCGGCGAAGGAATGCTGGCAAGCGGGGTGGTATCCGCGGTGTTCCTCCGATTCTGTGAGGGGGCGTACCGTGTACTGCGTCCTTCGGCGAGCACTCGTCACCCGGGTGCGGTCCGTTGGGACCGCTTCTCGGCAAGGTTGCTGAGACCCTACGACGAGGCTCGGTACCTGGATCGGGCACGGGCGGCGTGCCGTGCGTGTGGAAGGACTTCACCGTCTGCAGACCCCAGGCCTGGCCCTTCGCGCGTTCCGCTTCGGTCCAGACCACGGGTTTCCACTCCGGGTCGAAGATCAGGTAACCCCCGGCCCCGATTTCGAAGCGGTTGCCGCCTGGCTCGTAGCAGTACAGGAAAAAGGTCTGCCCGATGGTGTGCTTGTGCGGGCCGGTTTCAATCGGCACGTCGGCATCGCGCAGGATGTCCGCGGCCCGCAGCACGTCCTCGCGGCTGTCCATCATGTAGGTGATGTGATGCAGCCGGCCCGACGCTCCGCTGCGATCCTGCGTGATGGCGACGTCGTAGGACTTGTTGGTGGCCGACAGCCACGCGCCAACTTCGTTGCCGTCATCGAAGATGATCTGCTCGGTCAGGCGCAGACCCAGAAGGTCCTGAAAGAGACGACGGGCGGGAGCAACAGCACGCGCGAGAATGTTGACGTGGTCCAGGCGACGCGGCGCGATGCCCCGGGGCGACATAACGCTGTGGCTGATTCTTGAAGGCCGTCGTCACCTCCGGCGTCGCCATGAACCGCTGTGTCTCGGAGTACAGCTCGACGGCATGGCCGTCGGGCGTGGCGAAGCGGTAGGCCGGACCATGCGCCTCGTCCTCGGTCCACCGGCCGCTGACCTCTCGTTCCGCAAGGCGCGCGACAAACCTCTCCAGGGTGGCCTGGTCTCGCACGCGGAGTCCCAGGTGCCCGAGGCCCGACGTGGTATGTGCCGTCAGCTTGAGCGTATGGCGTTCGTAGTCGCCCCATGCCCGGAGGTAGACGGAGCCGCCCGACCTGCCGGTTTCGTGCAGCCCCACGACTGACGTGAAGAAAGCCAGGCTTTCCTCCGGCCGCGCTGTCAGCAACTCGACATGGCCGACGTGCGCGACGTCGCCGAAGCGAGGAAAAGGAATTGCACTCATCGGAGCTCCGCAATGGTGTGGGTGACAAGATCGTCGACCGTGAGTGGTTGGGCCAGCAGGTGCTGTGCATCCGCCACGGCAATGGCCACTTCGAGATTTCGCCGGTTGGCCTCCAGCCCGAGCGGCGTTGACACGAGATCGACTGCCGTGCCGCCCATCTCGCGGCTCTCGCGAAACAGCCCGAACAGCTCGCGCATCACTTCGACGTCATCGGCAAGCGAATCGCGGACCGCGACCACGTGATTCAGCGTGCGCGCGCCGCGCTGGTGCTGCCAGGAGAGATACGCGGCATCCGGATCGGGCACCACGCGAACGAATCGCGGATCTGCAGGTACCGGATCGACAATGACCGCGTCGACGACACGATCGCGCAGCATGGTCATGAGGTCGGCGCCGGCAGCGGCGCGACGAACGGTCGGTGGGTCAGCCACATCGGCGACGTGCCCTTCTTCGAGTGTCACCCACGGCGCCGTCTCGAGCTCGACGCCGAACTGATCGGCGAGGAGCGCACGCATCCAGACGGCCGTGGTAGTCGTATACGCGCGAACACCGACGCGGCGATCGGCGAGATCCTGCGGGCCGAGGCGACGATCGCGATCGCAGATGAGAAGGGGCAGAGGATTGCGGCTGAAGACGACGACGGGCAGCAGTCGAAGCGGTACGCCACGGGAGCGCGCCATCAGGAACGTCATCAGCGCCAACTCCGCCACGTCGAACTCGAGATCGCGGACCACGCGCTTGAAGGCCTTGTTCGGCACCGTCACGTCGGCGAAAGCAAGCGGCACGAGAGACGAGGTCAATCTGCCGGACCGCAACGCGTGGGTCGTGGGATAGTCGCCGAGGAGTGTGCGGAGCGGTGTCCGGCTGGCCATGGATTGAGCCGCGGGGATCACCGGCGCCGCGTGGTCGCGCGGTGCCGGCTCGGCGCGCGCGGCCGCGTGACCGGCGCGGCACGGAACGCCGCGGCGAGGAACGGCACCAGGTGCCTGACCGTGGACTCCAGGTCGCCGGGATCGCAACGCCCGCGGGAGAACGCCTTGATCCGCTGCGGGCTGCTGACAGAGTAGTAGATGGTGCCCAGCATGAAGTGGAATCGCCACAGGATCTCGTCTGCCGGGAGCTCCGGCAGGCACTCGCGCAGCGCCGCGACGAAGGTACGGCTCGACTGATCGAAGTTCTCGGCGACGAGCTGCGTGAAGAGAGGAACGTCTTCAGCCGCCAGCATGGCACGCAGCCGGGAAAACTCGTTCCGGCCATCGCGCCCCTGGATCTCGGCAAGGGCCGGCCTCACGAAGGCTTCGATTACCAACTCCAGCCGCAGGCCCGTACGGCGGGCTTCCGCCAGGAGCCTGAGCCGATCGCGGTTCAGTGTGGCGCAGTGCCGTCGGTACACTTCCGCGAGCAGTCCGTTCTTGCCACGGAAGTGGTAGCCGACCAGCGACCAGTTCACGCCGGCCTCGGCGGCAATCATGCGCACCGACACGCCGGCGAAGCCCCGTTCGGCGAACAGGCGCGCCGCCGCCGCCACCAGCTGCTCGCGGGTCTCGGAGGCGGGACGCTCGGGCGGCGTCCACCGGGGAGCGGCGGTCCTCGTCATCACGCCGGCATGATACCGCTGGATTGCACACTTGTTCAATCCACTCGTATAATTGCCCGGCGGCGTGGTGTAATCTGCGCTCCGGCCCATGACTGACACCCCATCCGTGCTCGTGTTCAGTGCGCACGCCGCCGACTTCGTCTGGCGTGCCGGTGGGGCCATCGCGCTGTACAACTCGCGTGGCTACCGCGTCCGCATCCTTTGCCTGTCCTACGGGGAACGGGGTGAGAGCCAGGGCGCCTGGAAAGAGCCCGGCATGACCGTCGAGCGCGTGAAGGACATCCGCCGCGCCGAGTCGGAGCGAGCGGCGCACCTGCTCGGCGCCGAGGTCCGGTTCTTCGACGCCGGCGACTATCCGCTGCGCCCGACCGACGTCCTCGTCGAAGCGCTCGTGAACGAGTACCGCACCTGTCGCCCGCAGCTCGTCCTGACGCACGCGTACAACGATCCCTACAACCCTGACCATCCCGCGGCGAATCAGATCTCTCTGCAGACGCGGGTCTACGCCCAGGCCGAGGGTTATCCGTTGCCGGGTCCGGCGCTTGGCGCGCCGCCCGTGTTCATGTTCGAGCCGCATCAGCCGGAGCAGTGTGAGTTCAAGCCCGAGATACTGCTCGACATCACCGCCGTCTGGGAGCGCAAGCGCGCCGCCATGGAGTCGATGGAAGCGCAGCGCCATCTCGTCGAGTACTACTCCGACCTGGGTCGCCGTCGCGGTACGCAGGCCGTGCGCAATTCCGGACGCAAGGGGATCGTGCACGCCGAGGCGTACCAGCGCGTGTTCCCCCACGTGACCGGGGAGTTGTCATGACCCCGACCATCGTCCAGACGATCCAGCGCGCCGATGCGAGCGGCATCCGCCGGCTCGGCGTCGCCGGCGTCGCGACCGTCCACGAAGCTCAGGGACGAACTGGGCTGCTGCGCCCCTACATGCGACCGGTCTATCCGGCCGCGCGCGTTGCCGGCAGCGCGGTCACCGTGCTGTGCGGTCCCGGCGACAACCTCATGATTCATGCGGCCATCGCTGTGGTGCGGCCGGGCGACGTGCTCGTGGTCGCGACGGTCTCCGACTCGACGGATGGCATGTTTGGCGAGCTCCTGGCGGAATCGTGTCGGGCCCACGGCGTCGCCGGGCTGGTGATCGACGCGGGCGTCCGCGACACGGCCGAGATCATGGCGCTCGATTTTCCCGTCTGGTCCAAGGCGGTGTCGGCCCAGGGCACATCGAAGACGTTTGCCGGTAGCGTCAACGTGCCGGTCGTCTGCGCGGGGGCGTCGATTTCTCCAGGAGACGTCATCGTCGGCGACGCCGACGGCGTCGTGGTGGTACCCCGCGAGTCCGTCACCGCTGTCGCCGCAGCCGTCGAACAGCGACTGGCGAAAGAGGCTCGCACGCGCGAGCGGTTGAAAGCCGGAGAACTCGGACTCGACATCTACGATTTACGGGGAGTGCTCGAACAGCGCGGCGTGGTGTGGCGCGACTGAGAGGCGAGCGCTTCGCATGTCTGAACGGGAGGATGGTTGTATGAAGGCAGTCGTATTGACCGTGTCGATGCTGGCCGTCGCGGCGTTGGCCGCAGCACAGGAGCCCGCGATCGATCATTCCCACATGCACGACATGCAGGCGCCCACGGCGCAAGCGCCGCCGGCGGGCCAGCCCCCCGCGGCCCAGCAACCGCCGGCCGCGCCGGGTGGGGCCGGGCGTGGCGGCCCGCAGATTGACGTGCCGTGGAACGATGCCATTCCGCCGGGCACCGCCGAACATGCGGCACGCGCGCTGAAGGAATCGCCTCGGCACGGCGAGTGGGCCGACGTGAAGATGGCCGACGGCACCGTGCTCAAGAGTTGGGTCGTCTATCCCGAGCGCGCGCAGAAGGCGGGCGTCGTTCTCGTCATCCACGACATCCGCGGCATGTCGGACATGGCGCGCGCTATGGGCGATCAGCTCGCGCAGGACGGCTTCATCGCGATCGTGCCGGACTTCCTGTCGGGCAAGGGTCCCAACGGCGGGGGCACCGACTCGCTCGGGCAGGATGTGGGCAAGACCATCCAGACGTTGACGCCGGAGGACGTGAACGCGCGTTTGAACGCGGCGATGGAGTACGGCAAGAAGCTGCCCGCTTCGAACGGCAAGACCGGGGTCATTGGTTTCTGCTGGGGCGGTGCCCGTAGCTTTGGTTATGCCGCAGGACAGCCGGCCTTGAATGCCGCCGTCGTGTATTACGGCGACGCGCCAGGATCGGCCGACAACACCCAGGAAACGACGCTCGCGAACGTCAAGGCGCCGGTGCTCGGCCTCTATGCGGGAAACGACGCTCGGATCGGTGCGACCGTGCCCGGCACGGAAGCCGCGATGAAGAAGCTGGGAAAGAGCTACGAGATACATACGTATGAAGGCGCCGGACATGGATTCATGTTCGCGCAGGGTGGGGCCGGCGGCGCCAATCTCAAAGCGGCACAGGAATCCTGGCCGGTCGTGCTCCAGTTCTTCAGGACACAGCTGCAGTAAGGCCGCGGAGTACACGGAACACGCGGAATGCGAAGCTGCGGAACACGGCCCTGGACGTGACGCGCCGGCCGCGCTGCCGGCGCGAGGGAGCTTGACCCGTGCCAGTGCCGTTCCGTGCCGATCATGTGGGAAGTCTGCTGCAACCCCGCGCGCCGCTCGACGCCCGGCGCGACGCCGGCGTCACGGCCGCGGAGCTGAAGCGCGGTGGGCGAACCAGACCTGACCGTTCGTTGCTTTCACGAGCGCGTGCCGGTCGACTCGTGATGCCTTGACGCTCTAATCGCGCGTCGGTAGACTCTGTCTTCCGCAACCAACTCAGAAGCTGGTGGTCGATCGCTCCGCCACCTGCGGCGCGTGTGCACGAGCGTCACGCGTCCGGCGTCGTTCGAGAGCAGCCTCGCGGGACACGCATCGCGGAGGATCGCCATGGAATCGCCTGACCGGGGACCCGGCGACTCGACGACCGGTGTTGAAAGCGGCGGGGCCGCCGGCACCAGCATCGGTCCTTACCGGCTCATTCGCACGCTCGGCATCGGCGGCATGGGTGAAGTGTGGCTCGCCGAGCAGGTGCGACCGGTCCACCGGCTCGTCGCCCTGAAGGTGATCAAGCCGGGTATGGATTCCCGCCAGGTGATTGCCCGCTTCGAAGCCGAGCGCCAGGCGCTCGCCCTGATGGTGCACCCGGCGATCGCCGCGGTGTTCGACGGCGGCGTCACGGAGGGAGGGCGTCCGTACTTCGTCATGGAGTACGTCCAGGGAGAGCCGATCACGACGTATTGCGATCGCCACCGCCTGAGCGTCCCCGAGCGGCTGGCGCTGTTCGAACAGGTGTGCGATGGCGTCCAGCACGCCCACCAGAAAGGTGTGATCCACCGCGATCTCAAACCGTCGAACGTGCTCGTCACCGTGCTCGACGATCATGTCGTCCCCAAGATCATCGATTTTGGCGTCGCCAAGGCCACGGCGCAGCCTCTGACCGAGCGCACGCTGTTCACCGAGCTGGGCGTCCTGATCGGCACTCCGGAGGTACATGAGCCCCGAGCAGGCGGAGATGGGCGCCCTCGATATCGACACCCGTACAGACATCTACGCGCTCGGTGTGATCTTCTATGAACTGCTCACGGGGTTCCTGCCGATCGATCGCTCGACGCTCCGACAGGCCGGCCTGGACGGGATTCGCCGGCTGATTCGGGAGCAGGAGCCACCGAAACCGAGCACCCGCATCACGAACCTGTTGCCCGACTCTGGAGAGGCCGCGCACAACCGTCATACCGAACCCGGCCGTCTGGCCCGCGCGCTGCGCGGCGACCTGGACTGGATCGCGATGAAGTCGCTGGAGAAGGACCGCACGCGGCGCTACGGATCGGCGTCAGATCTCGCGGCCGATATCCGCCGGTTCCTCCACAGCGAGCCGGTCCTGGCCGGACCGCCCGGAACGCTGTACCGGGTCCGCAAGTTCATGCGGCGGCACCCGTCCGGGCTCACCGCGACCGCGGTCGTGTTGATCGTGCTGTTCGCCTTCGGACTCACGATGGCCATGCAGGCGCGCCGTCTGGCTGCCGAACGGGACGCCACGGCGCGCGAACGCGATCGCGCCGAGCAGGTATCGGCGTTTCTCGTCAGCCTCTTTCAAGCGTCCGACCCCGACCGATCGAAAGGGAACAGCCTCACCGCCCGCGATCTCCTCGATCGCGGCGTGAAGCGGCTCGACTCCGAGCTCAAGGATCAGGCGCGGACGCGCGCGACGCTGCTCCACGCGATCGGGAGTGCCTATCGCGCCCTCGGGCAGCGTGCGGCCGCGCAGACAGTGCTCGAGGAGGCGCTCGAGGCACGGAGGAACCTGAAGGGGCCCGAGCGGGCGGACCTGGCCGACACCATGAACGAGCTCGGCCGCGTCTACGACAGCGGCGCGCGCCAGGAGGCCATGTATCGCGAGGCCCTGCAGCTTCGCCGCGAGGTGCTCGGACCCGACCATGTGAAGATCGCCCAGTCTCTGAACAATATGGGCACCGTCGCCTTCGCGCACGGCGACTTCGTCGAGGCCGAACGGTATTCGCGTGAGGCGGTCGCGATGGTCCGGCGGGTCGGAACTCCGGTGGACGTGGCCGGACTTCAGATCAGCCTCGCGGCCGCACTCAGCCGGCAGTCACGCGAACAGGAAGCGCTCGACGTGATGCGCGACTCGACCGCAATACTCCAGCGTGCGCTCGGCGTCGAGCACTCGGTGACCCAGGGCTCCATGAACAACCTTGCGCGTCAGCTGTTTTTTGCCGGGAAGTACGAAGACGCGGAGGCGATGCAACGGGAGATTCTGAGAGTGCGCCGCAAGCTGCTGGGCCCGGAACACGAAGGCGTCGCTAACGCCCTCTTCGTCCTCGGCGACACGATCGCTGCCGAAGGTCACCTCGACGAAGCCGAAGACATGCTTCGACAGAGCGTTGCCATGCAGGAAAGGGTGCTCACCAGGCCGACCGTGACGCTGGCGTGGACGCGGAACGCGTTAGGCGGTCTTCTGCTGCGCGAGGCCAAGTACGACGAAGCCGAACACACCTATCGCGACGCGCTGGAGGTGTTTCAAAAGGCGGCCGATGCATCGCCGGCAGACCGCGGTTTTGCGCTCGACGGTCTC
This sequence comes from uncultured Acidobacteriota bacterium, assembly GCA_963771415.1. Classification (GTDB taxonomy): domain Bacteria; phylum Acidobacteriota; class Vicinamibacteria; order Vicinamibacterales; family 2-12-FULL-66-21; genus CAWAZT01. Next base: position 342,973 of record CAVYTI010000006.1, read on the forward strand.
GGTCAAACGTTCTCCGCCCGCCATAGACCGGCCGACGCGGAGAAGGCTTTCAGGGAGTCGCTCGCCGTGAGGCAGGCGTCGCGGGTTGCGCCATTCGAGCTTGCCTGGTCGCAGGCGCCGCTCGGGCGCCTGCTGTGCGATCGGGGCGCGGCGGCAGAGGGAATGCCACTCGTGGAAGGCGCGTTGAGGACCCGCTCGGCCGACGCTCGTCCGGATGACTCGCTCGTTGCCGAGACCAAGGTCGCTGTGGGGCGATGCCTCGTCGCCGCCGGCCGCTTCGAAGATGCCCAGACCGCACTCACCAGCGCCTACACGGTGCTTGCCCCTTTGCCAGAAATACACGCTGTTCACGCCCGCGACGCTGCGTCCGTGCTCGTCACCTTGTACAACGCCTGGGGCAAACCGCAGGACGCCGCGTCGTGGCAGGACAAGACACGCATCGCGACCGACCGGCCGCGCGCGGCCGGCACGAAACTCCCCCGCGAATAGGAACGAAGTGCTCAGCGCCTGTCCTGCAGTGCGATCCCAGCGCGGGCGCCTGACGTCGCCGTTGCAGCGGGTGCCGGCGTGCCCAGCGGTCGCGTGCGGTTGCCGTCGAACGACAAGGCTGCGCGCGGATCCAGAACCGAGCAATCCGCGAGCCGGGTAGACGAGTCAGGGTCGTGGGACGGCAGATAGACCAGCGGCCGTTGCTGCGCGAGCGCGAGAATGCGGGCGAGCGTGCGGCGGCTGACATCCGGATCGGGGCTGACGCCGTCAACCGTCCCCGCCAGGAGCAAGTTCTGGTTGTAGCTTGTGTCGCCCGCAAGCAGGAACGACGGATCGCCGCTGACCACCACCGATACGTGGTGCGGTGTGTGGCCCGGCGTCGGGACGATCAGGACGTCGCCGCGCCGCGTCAGCGGCATGGCTTCTTCAAAAGGGCCGAACGGCCGCCGCTCGAAGCGGATGAATTCCGGCTGCCACCATTTCGGCCAGCGGTGCGGCAGATAGCCCTGCAGCCGTCCGGTGACTCCGCTGGCGCGCTCGAACTCTCCTCGCGAGACCCACACGCGGCTTCCGGTGACGTGAGACAGCCCGCCCGCATGGTCGGTGTGGAGGTGCGTGAGCACCACCTGCCGGACATCGCGGGCGTCGATGCCGCGAGCGCGCAGCTGCGGGCCGAGCTCCTCTTCGGGATGCACGGAGAAGCGTGCGGCGCGTCGGTAGAACGGGTGCCAGCCCGGGTGATATCCGCGCTCGTGGACCCGCGAGGTTTCCCCCGTGTCCACGACGATGATCCCCTCGTCGTGCTCGATGGCCCAGGCGTAGACAGGCAGCCAGTCGGACCATTCCTCGTCGAACAGCATGTGGGCGAGGCGCGCCAGCCCGCGGCCCCGCGATTCCATCTGTGGCCGCCTCACTTGTACCAGCCCGGTGCGGATAGCGTGGATTTTCGTCATGTCTTGCTCTCCTTGCGATTGAAGCAAAGTTCGTCGCCGTTGTTAGCAAGCGCTAACTCACGGTGCAAAATTTTTTACGGCCGCGCCATTCTCGTCAACAGCGCGTCGAGTGCGTCCGTCAGCGCCCGAGTGGGTTGCTTGAATTCACCGAAGTAACGGAACCGCGCGAACTGTTGCAGGGTGCCTATCCACGCGGTGGTCAGCAGCTCGATGTCGATGCCGTCGGTGACGTGGCCTTCAGCGCGGCCCAGCTCGAGGAGCCGGCGCAGGTCGCCGACGATCGAATGTCGCCGCACCGAGTCCGGCATCTGCGGCCAGAAATGGCGCAAGCCATCCTGGACGTAGAGGACGCTGTCCGCGTCACGATCGAGCGCGGCGAGATACGCCTCGATCACCGCGCGCTGCTTCAGGGCAAACGTGGCGCGCGAGGCGATCGCGGCGGCGACCAGTTCCTCCAGCTCGAGATAGCAGCGCTCGAACAGGTAACGGGCCAGGTCGTCCTTGCTGCGGAAGTGCTTGAACAGGGCCGGGTTGGTAAACCCTGACGCCTTGGCGATGTCGCGCACGCTGGTCTCGCAGAGCCCGTCGCGCACGAACAGGGCGAGCGCCGCCATCAGGATCCGTCGCTTCGCCGGGGCATCGTCTTCCGACACATAGAAGGGGCGGGTATGCTCTGCTCGCCGGTTGACACGCGGTCGCATGAATCACAGGTTAGCAGATGCTAACCAAAGACGCAACACGCCCACTGCACGCACACCACACTGGAGTTGCCGACCGACGAGGCACAGCTGAAACGGATCGGCGACTTCGCGATGAAGAAGAAGATCTACGCCGCCTATCACACCGTGCGAATACAGCGAGAAGTCCCCGCCCTTGGGGTCCTTGAAGCCGAGCCGGCGGTTGTAGACGTTGGCCATCGGCATGATTGGCTCCTCTCCGCTGAGCTCAGTTCCACGATTTACAGGTGGTGGTGCCCCCGAAATTTCGTGGCGCCCCAGGAACACTGACCGGTTTTCGGCGACCAAGCCGGACCATGGTCAGCGCCCTGTTGGGTTGGAGCCCGTCTCGCGCCAGCAGCGGCGACGATACCATCGTCTAATCGCATTGCTCGCGCGGATCTGGTGTGATCGGTCGGTCGGATCCGATCAACGAGCGTGGGCACAGCGCCAGCAAAGGGAGTCGATTATGACCGCGCCAGAACAGCGGCTGGCAGAACTTGGCGTCACGCTTCCGGCGCCGCCGGAGCCGTTTGGCACCTATGCGGAAGCGGTGCAGACCGGCAATCTGCTTTTCCTCAGCGGAATGCTTCCAACCGAAGGCCGCGGAGCGAAATTCATCGGTCGTGTCGGCGCGGAATTCGACGTCGAGGAAGCACGCCAGGCGGCTCACCTCGCGGCGCTCAATGCGCTCGCCGTCGCCAGGCAGCACTTGGGTTCGCTCGACAAGGTCACGCGGATCGTCCGGCTCGGCGTATCGGTGGCGACTTCGGGGGATGTTCGCGACCAGCCGAAGGTCGCCGATGCGGCTTCGGAGTTGCTGAGGGACGTGTTCGGACAAGACAAGAGCCCATGCCGTCTGGTCTACGGCGTGGCAAGCCTCCCGCTCGGCGCCCCGGTCGAACTGGAGATCATTTTCGAAGTTGAGAATTCATAGGAGGCATCATGGCAACTACACCGGTCGCGGTGGCGACAATGAAGGTGGCGCTGATTCCCAAGCCGGGTCTGGATTTCCAGATTGTCGAGCGCGAGATTCCTGAGCCGGGTGCAGGCCAGGTCCGCATCAACGTGCGAGCCTGTGGTGTCTGCCACAGTGACTCGGTCACGGTAGACGGCGTTGTGCCCGGTATTCAATATCCGAGGGTTCCAGGGCACGAGGTTGCCGGCATCATCGATGCCCTGGGTGCGGGTGTCACCGAGTGGAAAACGGGACAACGCGTCGGTGTCGGCTGGCACGGCGGCCACGACGGCACGTGTCTCCAGTGCCGGCGCGGCGATTTTCGCAATTGCAAGAATCAGCAAATCCCGGGCATCAGCTATGACGGTGGATACCAGGAATACATGATCGCTCCCGTGGAGGCCCTGGCGACGATACCGGAGACTCTCACAGATGTCGACGCGGCCCCGCTCATGTGCGCTGGAATTACTACATACAACGCGCTACGGCACAGCGGCGCGTTTCCCGGTGACCTTGTTGCGGTGCAGGGCCTCGGCGGCCTTGGTCACCTTGGAATTCAATTCGCCAACAAGTTCGGTTACAAGGCTGTCGCGATCGGACGCGGATCCGAAAACGCCGCGCTCGCAAAGAAACTCGGAGCGACACTGTACATCGACAGCGCCTCGACGAAGCCAGCCGAGGCCCTGCAACAACTGGGCGGGGCGCAGGTCATTCTCGCGACCGCCCCGAGCTCCAAAGCGATGTCCGAGCTGATCGACGGTCTGGCCCCGAACGGTACGCTCATGGTGGTTGGCGTCGCCTCCGATCCCATCGAGGTCAGACCGGCACAACTCATCACCCCGTTTGTTCGCACTATTCAAGGCTGGGCCTCGGGAACACCAGCCGATTCAGAGGACACACTGCGCTTCGCCGAACTCACCGGCATCCGTCCGATGATTGAAACATACCCCCTGGCCCAAGCCGGCGAGGCGTACGCTCGAATGATGAGCGGCCACGCGCAGTTCCGCGTCGTGCTGACGATGTGATGCGGCTGGCAACGCAGCGCGCTCGATAACCCGCCGGCAAGGGCATGGATATGCGCAGGTACCTGCAGGTGTTCTGCATGGTGGCGGTGGGGTCCGTGATGCTCGCCTCGTTTCAGTTGCCGGGGCGTGCCCAACGAAAGGAACGTCCCGTGGAACACCCGACGTTGTATCGCACGATACAGATCGATGGGCTCTCACTCTTCTACCGGGAGGCCGGTCCGGCAGGCGCGCCGACGCTCCTGCTCCTGCACGGGCTGCCGTCCTCATCGCGGATGTTCGAGCCGCTTTTCGTCAGGCTGTCCGATCGCTATCACCTCGTCGCGCCCGACTACCCGGGTTTCGGACACAGCGACTGGCCCGACCCGAAACGATTCGCGTATACGTTCGATCACTACGCCGACATCATGAGTCAGTTCACCGAGGTCCTGGGGCTGTCGCGCTACACGCTGTACATGCAGGATTACGGCGGCCCTGTGGGTTTTCGGATGGCCTTGGCCCACCCGGACCGGATTGAGGCGCTCATCGTGCAGGACGCGGTGGCGCACAATGAAGGCCTCGGCGCGAACTGGAAGCCTCGACGCGCCTTTTGGGCCGATCGCAGCGGTAACGAGAGCACCCTTCGCACCAATCTCCTGTCGCTGGCGACGACACGAACACGCCACGTCGGGAGCGATCCGAACGTGGAACGGTATGACCCGGATCTCTGGACCGACGAATTTGCTTTTCTCAACCAGCCCGGCCAGGCCGACATTCAAAGCGATCTCTTCTACGACTACCGCACGAACGTCGACGCCTACCCGAAATGGCAGGCGTGGATGCGCGAGCGGCAGCCTCGGCTGCTCGTCCTGTGGGGGAAGCACGACCTGTCTTTCGAGTTGTCGGAACCGGAGGCTTATCGCCGCGATGTGCCGAACGCGCGAGTTCATGTTCTCGAGGCCGGTCATTTCGCGTTGGACACGGCGGCGGATGAAATCGCCGCCCTGGTCCGGGACTTCATCAGTTCCTCACATTGATGGCTTCCGACCGAACGTGCCAGGTGGGTCCGGCCAGGTGAGGGCACCGGCGATTCAAGCAAGAAGGGTGAGATGGCATCGAGCGCCAGGGTGCGATCAGAGCGGCGGCGGCTTTGGCGGCGCCATTCGCGGCAGCTTTTCGTCGCGGACCGCCGCGTGATAGACGAAGGTCGCGACGATCGCGGCGGCCTGCTCGAGATCGGTTTCCTGAATCGACTCGAGTACGTCCATGTTCGTGTGATGGGTTCGGGTTTCGTAGTCGATCGGATCCTGGACGAACTGGAACGCCGGCAGGCCGACATGATCGAAGTCCAGGTGATCGGTGCCGCCGACGCGCTGTATGGCAAGCGCCGTGGCGCCAAGCGAGGCGAACGGCTTCAGCCAGCTCTCGAAGATCGGTCGCACCGCTTCGTTCCCCTGCAGGAACACGCCGCGGATTTTTCCTGTGCCGTTGTCGAGATTGAAGTAACCGGCGAGCTTGGCATGCTCAGGCTTGAGCACCATGGTCTTCGGATCGCCAAAATGATTCAGGACGTAGGTCGACGACCCGAGGTGGCCGCCTTCCTCTGCGTCCCAGAGAGCCAGCCGGATTGTCCGGCGCGGGCGTGCCCCAATCGCTTTCAAGATGCGGAGCGCCTCCATCATCACGACACTGCCGGCGGCGTTGTCGGTGGCGCCGGTTCCCGTGTGCCACGAGTCGAAATGGCCGCCGAGCATCACCACTTCGTCGGCGAGCCGCGGGTCGGTGCCGGGTAATTCGGCGATGATGTTGACGCTTTTCACCTGCCGGATAATCTCGGCTTCGAGCTGCAGATCGAGCTTCACGGGACGCTTGCGCTCGATCAGCCTGGCGATGCGGCCATAGTGTTCCCGTGCCAGTACGAATGACGAGGGCGCGAGGTCCGGATTCGGAATCTTCCAGTTCGGTCCGGAGACATCGAAACCGCCGGCATCGGTCGCCGTAATCACACCCGACGACAACGGGCTGGCGACCAGCACCGCCGCGACTCCTTCGTCCTTGAAGAAGCGGGCGATCGCCGCGCGGGCTTCAATTCCCCGGCGTCGCGCTCTCTCTGCCCCGGCGTAGTCGGGGCCGTCGTAGTTCACGAGCAGGGTCTGCCCGGGATCGATGGCGGCCGATCCACGCGCGAGCGCGTCATCAGTGAAGCGGGTGGCGGCCGGCGCGAAATTCGTCGCCGGAGTGGTGCCCGGCCGGCCGTTCATGACGATGGCGCCGCGCAACTTCCCGTGATACTTGTCGAAGTCGGCCGGCGACGAGACCTCGACCAGCAGCGGCGTTCCCGAAACGCGTCCGTTCGTGCTCGGACTCCACGCCAGCGGCTGGGCGATGACATGGAGATACTGCGGTTCCGTCATCTCGACGCTGAAGCGCGTGACCTGCCAGCCCGGACCGGGAAAGCCACCGGGCTCGAACGATACCCGCTCGAGTCCCCAGTCGCTGAGTCTTTGCCTGGCCCAGTCCGCCGCGGCCGCGTAGGCCGGCGATCCGCGCAGGCGAGCCCCGTAGACGTCGGTCAGCTCGCTCAGCGTATCCATCAGGTGTGAGTGTTGGAACGCTTCCGTCTTGATCCGCGCAACCATCGCGTCGTCGACCGGCTGCTCGGCGGACACGCCCAGCGTGAGCGCGACGAACACGGTGGTGACCACGGCACAGCGGGATGTCATGGGCGTTGTATATCATGACGCTGGCCAGCGCTCCCGGTCATTCGAGGAGAATCCGTGCCGACCAAGCCGACGTCCGCGGGCGACTCGATACCCGGCGCGTGTCGAATCATCGAAGTACGCGTCACCGAGCTCCGACAGCTCTTCAACGCGATCGACCCGTCGCCGTTCAATGAACGCGACCTCGACCCAAAGGCGGAAGAGTTCATCGTCGGCTGGAGCACCGATCTTCCCGCCGATGCGCGCCTCGCCCTCGTCGTACATCTTGATCGGGCGGCCGGCAGGTCGGACGAGGCGCTCGTGCTGCGCGAGTCGATTCACGAGTTCTTCAGCCAGCGGGCCGCGAGCTCGAGACGGAAGCTGCGCGACCTCTTTCATCGCGGTCGAATCAGCCTGATCATCGCCTTGGCCTTCCTGGCCGCGTCGATCGCGATTGGAGACGCACTCGCCAGCTACCTTGGCCAAAGCCGGGCCCTGGAAATACTGCGTGAGGGCCTGCTCATCGTTGGCTGGGTGGCGATGTGGCGGCCCTTGGAGCTCTTTCTCTACGACTGGTGGCCGGTGCGGGCGGAGGCTCGGCTCTTCGACCGGTTGAGCATCATGCCCGTCAGGATCGAGTACACGAAGAGCGATGCCACCGAGGCGTGGCGCTCGGACTGGCCGGCGGCGCCGGCCGCCGATCAACGATCGATCAGACAGGCCTCGCTGCGTCCGCCGGGCGGGACACTCGCTCCTGCTTCGACCGAGCGTAATCCTGACGATCACGCGGCGCTGGAGTCCCCGAGACCATCAGGACCGAACACTGTGTGAGGTATCGCGTCGACTCACTCCTGACGGAGCGCAACGATCGGTTCGACCGCCGCGGCTCGACGTGCCGGCAGCAGGGACGCGCCGAGGCCAACGGTGGCGACGACCGCCGCCGACGCGGCGTAGAACATCCAGTCCGCCTCTGGCGATCCGTAGAGCAGATGCGAGACGACCCGCGAGGCGCCGATGGCGAGCCCGACACCGACCGCGGCCCCAGCGAGCACGACGGTCAGGCCTTCGCGCACGATCGACCCGACGAGCCGCCCGCGCGCAGCGCCGAGGGCGAGCCGGATTCCGATCTCCCGGGTTCGCCGTGAGACAGCGAACGCCAGCGCGCCGTACAGACCGATCGCCGTCAACAGCATGGCAAGCGTCGCCGCGTAGCCGATGAAGAGTGCTCCGACGCGGACCGGGCGGGTAAGGCCGGCGATGCGGGTCGGCAGGGTGATCGTTTCAGCGATCGGTACGTCCGGGTCGATGCGGTGCACCTCGCGTGCGAGCTCCGGGAGAAGGACGGCAGGATCACCGGCCGTGCGAACCGCAATCCTCGAATCGATCTGACCGGCGTTCTGCCAGAACGGCGTGTAGATCCACGGGTCGGCAGGCTCGTTGCGGCTCTTGATCGACACGTCGGCTACGACGCCGACGACTTGCCTGATCGTCTTCCCGATCACAATCGTGGACCCGATGGCGCGGCCGTTGGGCCAGAGCCGTTCCGCCAGCGTCTGGTTGACGACGGCGACTGCTGGCGATTGCGAAGTATCGCCATCTTCGAACTCGCGGCCGGAGAGGAGCGGTGTTCGAAGCGTCTCAAAATACGCGGGGCCAACCTCGTTATAGCGGACCGCCACTTGTTGACCGTCGGACCACCCGGGCAGCGCCACGGCGGCCGACCCCCCGCTCAGGACCGACCCAATGCCCACCATCGAGACGGATTCGACCGACGGCACCGTGCGCAGGCGCTCGATCACTTGATGCTGGAAGCGCTGCGCCCGTTCCGGCGGGTATTTCACCAGCCGGGGGCGGACGCGCATCAGCGCGACGTGCGAGGTTTCGTAGTTACGGCCGGTCACTACCACCCTGGCGCTGAACGCGAGCAGCGCCGCCGTAGCGAGCATGGCCACCGCCATCGCCGCCTGCGCGCCAAGCAGCCAGCGGCCTGTCGACCATTGAGCCGAGGTCGATCGTGACCGCGTGGGAGGCGCACCGGGACGGCGGACGGCTCGAATCGCCGGCAGCGAACTGAACAGCAACCCGGCCACGACCGCCGCGATCAACGTTGCAACCGCGATCGCCGGTGATTGACTGAAGTCGTAGGACAGCGGGTGTCCTTCGTCGTCGAGGGAAAAGAACAGCTGTGAGAGCGCACCGACGAACAGGCGCGAGAGCAGGAGCCCGCCGACGCCGCCGGCGAGCGCCAGCAGCAACGATTCCGTGACCACCTGACGGATGATCCGAAGCGGAGCCGCACCAAGCGACACTCGAATGGCGAATTCGCCCTGCCGCGCTGCTGATTGTGCGCTCAGCAACCCGCCCAGGTTCGCGCAGCAGACGACGAGCAACAGGATCGCGACGGCCGAGAGCGCCCCGACGAGACGAGGCTCCTGATCGTCTTCCGACATGCCACGCGGGCGATGGACCACGACGCCGCGATTCTCCCCAATCGGCGCGCGCGCCCAGCGCGCCGGCATGATTGCCGCAAACTCCGAGCTGGCCTCCGGGAGCGTGCGGTTCGGCCCCAGCCGGCCGATCATTGCGAGCGTCGGACAATCGACGGCGAGCGAATCGCTGCACCACCGATATCCGACTCGCAGCATCATCGTCGGGATGTACAGGTCAACCGGGAGGGGAGTCAGGCTGGCGGGATGCGGCGGCGCCACGCCGATCACGGTGAAGGTCGCGCCGTTGATGGTGAGCGTCGAGCCGAGCGGTGCGGACGCGTCGGCGAAGGTGGACCTCCAGAAGTCATATCCAATCACGACCACGCGATCGCGATCGGGGACTTGGTCTTCGTCCGGACGAAAGAACCGACCGAGCGCGGGCTGCATGCCGAGCAGCGGGAAGTAATTCGCCGACACCACTGCGCCATTGACTTCCTTCGCATTGCCGCCGACGGCAACGAACAGCGGCGCGGTCGAATAGTGCGCGGCAAGGGCGCTCACGGTGGTCGCCCGATCGCGGAATGCGACGTAATCCGGATACGAGACGACGCCGTCCCCAGGACGGCCGCGGGTCGCGGCAACGGCGACGATGCTCCCGGCGTCGTTGACCGGCAGGCCCCGCCAGAGCAGGGTGTCGGCCAGGCTCCCCACGGTCGCGATCGCCGCCGTGGCGAACGCCACCGTGGCACCCGCCGTCAACGCGAACATCGGACCTCGCCGAATCGTCCGCAATCCGTAGCGCAGGTCCTGCAGCACCGTTTCGACGAAGGTCACGCCACGCGCGTCCCGGCACTCTTCCTTGATTTGCTCAACGCCGCCGAAATCGAGTCGCGCGCGCCGGGTAGCCTCGGCGGGCGTCATCCCCGCCGCGATACGCTGCTCGATCTCGTGGTCGAGATGAAAACGTAGTTCGTCCGCAAGCTCTCGTTCGACGGCTCGGCGCCGGATCAGCGCGCGGACACGAAGAAAGAGATCGGTGAGCACGGCCCGTGACCTAGCTCTGGTCGAGCAGCAGGTTGACCGCGGCGGTCAGCGCCCGCCAGGCATCGGTGTGCTCGTCGAGCTGGCGGCGTCCCTTTTTCGTCAGCTGGTAGTACTTCGCGCGCCGGTTGTTGTCCGACACGTCCCACTCCGCTCGGATCCAGCCGCGCCGCTCCAGGCGATGCAGCGCCGGATAGAGCGATCCCTGATTCACTTTCAGGGCCTGATTCGAAATCTGGTGAATCCGCTCCGAAATGGCCCAGCCGTGCTGCGGCTCGAGAGCGATCGCCTTGAGAATCAGCAGGTCGAGCGTGCCCTGCGGCAGGTCCATCGTTTTCTCCCCTTGCGCTTCGACAAGAAGCGTAGCCGAACTGCTGTCGAAGTGCAAGGGGAAGGGACGTTTTGTCTCCGCGTCCGGATCGCTCGAAGGTGAACCGATTGCCGTGTATGCATCGGCAGAAATGGTGATGCCCGCCTACCTGCCAGGCATGGCGCCCATCGCCACGCCGGACCAGATCATCCTGGTGCTCGGCGATTTCACGGGCGACATCTGGATGATGGACCTTTCGTAGCACGTAGACAATCTAACGTGCTGCCGGTCGCTCCCACGCAGCAAGCCATGTACCTCACCGCGCTTCAATCGAGCGAGGAGCTTTGGCTGGCGGGGAGCGCCGATCTAGACTTCGACGGCAGGGGGCTCGACATGAATCGACGGACATTCGTTCTGGGGACCGCGGCCATCGCGCTGCACGTCTCGCGCCTGTCGGCTTGGCAGGCCGCAGGGGTCGAGCTCGGATCCATCGATGGCAGCGTCGGGGGAAATCAATTCACCGCCGACCAGTTCTTAGACTACCTGAGCTCGATCAAGCTCACGTGGGCGATGGTGTCGCTCCCCGCGCCGGTGCTGGCGGACGAGGCCGCGATCCGGGCCATCCGCGGTCACGCCGACCGGCTGGGGATCAGACTCCAGCTGGCCCACGGTTCGGTCTGCCCGAGTTCACGCTCGTTCAACGCGCAGCTCGGCACCCTGGAGGAACAGGTTGGGCGTGCGCTCAAGGCTTCTCAGATCTTCGGCGCCAGCTGCATGCGATGCATTCTCGGCGGCGATCCCGAGCGACCGCAGATCGAGATGCACATCGACAACATGATCAAGGCCGTCGGCGGCCTTCGCTCGCGCATCCTCGATTCGGGTGTGAAGCTGGCGGTGGAGAATCACGGCGGCGATCTCCAGGCGCGCGAGATGAAGATGATGGTCGAGGCGGTCGGCCGCGACATCATGGGCGTGTGTCTCGACTCGGGCAATCCGGTGTGGATGCTCGAGGATCCCCACATGACGCTCGAGATGCTGGGGCCCTACGCCGAGACCTGCCACGTGCGCGACAGCGCCGTCTGGAGGGTACCCGAAGGGATCGCCGTCCGCTGGGTCAACATGGGCGATGGCAACGTCGACATCGACGGCTGGATCAAGACGTTCATCCAGACGAAGCCGGGGCTTCCGATCATCTTCGAGAACCTCGTCTCCGCACGTCCCCGCATCCACGCGATCTTCGATCCAAAGTTCTGGGACAACTGGCGGAAGATGCCGGCCTCGGAATTTGCCCGCTTTCTCGCGATCGCCGACAAGGGCGCGCCGAAACCGGCGGCGCCGCTGGCCGAAGGGAAGACCCAGGGCCAGCAGCGGATTGCAGATCTGGAGACATGCGTCCGCTACACACGAGAGCTGTTGAAGCGGCTGTGAATTCGGCATCGCTCATCGGCGAATCCAGTGGCATGAGAGGCAGGCGCCAATGAACGTCGCCGTTCAGTTGGAGTTCAAGGCCGATCGAAAGGAACCACTTGGCGAGCTCATTCGCCGGGTGGCGGCGCAGTTCGAGCGCGGCGGCCTTCAGCCGGAAATCCTGGCCACGTTCAGCGACGGTCCCGCCGGCATTCGCGCCACATCGGCCGTTGAGCGCGCCATCAAGAAGCACCCGCACCTGGCGAGTCTCGAGCGCAACGATGCGCCGCTCCTGGGCGCGGGGATCCCGATCGTTCGTCGTCTGACCAATGGCGACCCGTCTACACCGTTTCCGATGGCGGACATCCTGGCGCTGGCAGACGGCGTTCCTCGATCGCTGCCGTTCAACGCGGTCAACATGCATTTCGGCCACGCCGACTTCGGCCGGGCAATTTTTCCTGTCGGTCTGTCTCCCCGCACCGGGATCGCGATCGGTGACGGCTGGTGGGTGAACGGGCGTCTCCGGAGCCTCTCGGCGTTCTACGCGGTGGAGGGGGACGCGACCTCGAAGAAGCTGCCCAATCCGCCGATCGCGGTGGCCACAATACTGGCCGGTCTTGGCAAGCCAAAACGCACGGCGCAGTTCGTATCGCCCGTCGTTCCTGGAGCGCCGACGGCGTCCGCCGATCAACCCGCCGCCGGGTCATTGAGTGCAGCCGCTCTTCCCAAAGAAATTGCCCTCATCATGCCGATCATCACCAGGTATCGCACCGGCATGAAAGCGCTGATCGAGCGCATTGGCCTGCCACACGACCTGCCGCCGGCGGCCGATGCACGGTTGATCAGTCGCGGCGCGAGCGGTCCACTGAAGCCCACCCTCGTCGAAGCCTTCGAGCCACGCGGCTACTCCTGCCGCGGCGGCAGCGGCACGTTCACGCTCCGTCGCCGAACCGCCGCCCATCACGTTGTCGGCATGGAACTGGACGTCGGGACCTGGAGCCGGTCGCTGACGGTCATGTTCCAGGTCTACGGGCCGGGTTTCACGGCCACGTTGATGCCGCCGGTGACTGCGCGCGACGATGCCAGGCAGTATCCGATTGGCGATTCCGACAACTGGAAGCTGATCGTGGCCAACCTGGCCGCCATCGTCGACGAGCTCGACCGGACGTTTGTCCCTGAAATCGAAGCGGCAGTCGGCCGAGCGCCGGAATGGTTCGAGCCGGGCTTGTGATCGCCGAACGACCGGGATTCCAACGAATGGAACAGGCGATAGACTCTCTACCCCTTACGCTGCGGTCGTGTCTCTTGCCCACGCCAACCAGTTGACTACCAACACGTAGAGCTGTAGGCTGCCAACATATGGTCCCGGATCGCCGCGACGTCCTCCACGGCAGCCTCGGTCTGATGGTGCTCAAGACGCTGGAGGCGCTCGGTCCGCTGCACGGCTATCGGATCGCGCGGCGCATCGAGCAGATCAGCGGCAATCAGCTGGCCCTCAATCAGGGCACGCTCTATCCAGCGCTGCTGAAGCTCGAACAAATGGGTTGGATCGGCTCCACCTGGGGAGAGTCCGCGAGCGGCCGGCGCGTCAAAATCTACTCGCTGACCCGAGCGGGGCGGAAGCAGCTGCAAAAAGAAGAAGCCCAATGGCAGCGCGCCACCGGCATCGTCGAGCGGTTCTTCAGGATTTCCGAGGATCCGTCGTGACCTGGCTCCGGACGCTCGCCAGCCGGCTCGCGGCCATCGCCCGATGGCGCGTAAAGGATCGTGAGATCGACGACGAGATCGCGAGCCATCTCGAGGAGGCGACCGACGACTACGTGGCCCGGGGTCTTTCACGCGACGAGGCGCGACTCGCGGCGCGGCGCGACTTTGGCGGGATCACGCAGGTGAAAGAGGTTCATCGCGAAGTGCGGTCGTTGACATGGCCGGACAGTGTCGGTCAAGACGTGAAGTACTCGCTCCGCCGATTGATCAAGGATCCTGGCGCGACGCTGATCGCCGTCGCGACGATGGCGCTGGGTATTGGCGCCAATACCGCCATCTTTTCCGTCGTGAACGGCGTCCTGCTGAATCCGCTGCCGTATGCGGAACCCGATCGGCTGGTCGCGGTCTACTCGTGGACCGCCGGCGAGCCGAGGGACTCCTCGTCCTATCCCAACTTCCTCGACTGGGCGGCGAGCAACCGGTCGTTCTCCGATCTGGCCGCTTTCCGGGCCGACGATCTCAACCTGATTGGCGTGGGCCAGCCGGAACGCGTCCCCGCGGAGATGGTCTCGGCCAGCTTCTTCCGCTTGCTCGGCGTGCAGCCGATCGTCGGTCGTACCTTCCTGGCTGGTGACGACGAGATTGGCGCGGCGCCGGTCGTGTTGCTCAGTGAAGGAATCTGGCAACGAAAGTTCGGCTCGTCGCCATCCGCCGTCGGCCGGTCGCTGACCTTGAACGGAACCTCGTACGTCATCGTCGGCGTGATCCCGGCGACGTTTCACTACTACGCCAGGAACTTTCATCGCAGCGACGTGTACATCCCGATCGGCCAGTGGAACGCGCCGGGGTTCCACGATCGCAAGGTCTCGATGGGGATGGACGTCATCGGCCGGTTGAAGCCGGAAGTCAACCTGGAACGCGCCCGCACCGAGATGCAGGCGCTGGCCGGACATCTTGCCGATCAGTATCCGGACGTCAACAGGGGAACAGGGGTCACGCTGCTTCAGATGAAGTCGGACGTCGTCGGGTCGGTCAAGCCGCTGCTGTTCCTGCTGGTGACGGCGGTGCTGTTCGTGCTGCTGATCGCATGTGTCAACGTCGCCAACCTTCTGTTGGCCCGTTCGGGCCGTCGGGCCACCGAAGTTGCGATTCGCACCGCGTTGGGCGCGGGCCGGAGCCGGATCGTCCGGCAATTTCTGACAGAAAGCCTGCTGCTCGCGTTGGCAGGTGGGGCTCTGGGGAGCTTGATCGCCGTATGGGCAACCGAGGCGGCCATCACCGGTACTGCCGGAGGCCCTGCTGCCTCGAGTTGACGAGATCCATGTTGACGGGCGCGTCCTGCTGGTCACGATGATCGCCTCCGTGGTCGCCGGACTCCTCTTCGGCCTGCTACCTGCAGTCAAGGCGTCACGCTTTGATCAACATGCCGCGTTGCGAGAACGCGGAGCATCGTCAGGTGGCGTTCACCCTCGTACCCAAGGCCTGCTGGTGGTCGTCGAGATGGCGCTGGCCCTGGCGCTGCTGATGGGCGCCGGCCTGATGATCCGCAGCCTATCCAGACTCTTGAGCGTGGATCCTGGATTCGACGCCGATCATCTTCTGGTGGCACGAGCCTCGTTTCCGGCCTCACCCGATTCTCCGGATCAGGTCCTGGCCATGTGGCGGCAGATGGGGCAGAAGTTCAAGGCCATTCCGGGCGTCAGGGCGGTGTCCGTCAGTGTGAGCTCGGTCCCCATGACAGGCTCTTTCAGCACGCTCCCTTTCTGGCTGGAGGGGGAAGCCAGACCGCCAACGGCAGCGGACATGAAATCGGCGCTCTCCTACATCGTCGAGCCGGACTATTTGCAGGTCATGGGGATTCCGCTGCTGCGCGGGCGCTTCCTGACGTCACAGGACAACGAGCGCTCGTCAGCGGTGATCGTGATCGACGACCAGTTTGCGCGGCGGCACTTCGGGGATCGGGAACCCATCGGCCGCCGCATCAACTTCGATATCCTGAACACCGCGGCAGAGATCGTGGGGGTTGTCGGACACGTGAGACAGTGGGGCCTCGACGAGACTGCGGCATCGCCGTATCTGGCGCAATGCTATCTTCCGGTCTTCCAGATTCCAGATCGGTATCTGCCGTTCGCGGCCGGAGACATTGCGCTGGTGTTCCGCACCGCCGCTGCTCCGTTGGCGGAGATCGCTCCGATTCGCCGGACCTTGGCAGTGATTAGCGGGCAGGCAGTCTTATACCGTGCGCAGGCGATGGACGATGTCATTGCGGAGCGACTCGTCACCCGCCGCTTTGCGATGAGTGCGCTCGCCCTGTTTGCCGCGATCGCCGTGTTGATGGCCTGCGTCGGCATCTACGGAGTCATGTCGCACTTGATCGGCCGGCGAACGCAGGAAATCGCCATCCGTGTCGCGCTTGGCGCCGGGCGGTGGGACGTGCTGCGGACGGTGCTCCGAGACGGCGCGACGATGACGCTGGCGGGCGTCGTCGTCGGCCTCGGCGTCGCCCTGGCGCTCACTCGTCTCATGACCAGCGTCCTCTTCGGCGTCACCGCGCACGATCCGGTCACCGTCGCTGCCGTCGTGATCCTGCTCACGCTCGTCGCGTTCGCCGCCTGCTATATCCCGGCATCGCGCGCCGCTCGCCTCGATCCGATGGTCGCGCTGCGTAACGACTGACCTTCGACGGATCCCGGCTGCTGAAGTGCTTCAGCCTGGCCGGCCTAACGGCGCTTCTTCAACGTTCTCCAGCCGCCGGCGCGATTGTTCGCGATGATCTGTCGAATCATCGCGGTGAACGCTCGGGCGTTGACGGCTTCTCCCTGCCGAATCGCCACCGTGCGTGCGGTCTGGTTGTCGTGGCCACCGGTGATGATTCCCTCAGGATCGGGCACGATGGCGCCGTCGTAGAGGAACACATTGACGTGGTCCTTCGCGGCCAGCAGGGCGCAGATGTTGCCCTGCAGCACGAAGAACGGCAACTTCGTGCGCTTGATCGTCTCGACGACCTCGACGTCGGAGGCATGGACCAGATCGCGAACCCGCTGACAGACAGCATGCTGCCACTCCGGCAGCGACTCGAGATACGCGTCTACCCGCGGGTCAACGGTGTAGCGGTTGCCGAGTCGATGAGATGGTCGGGCGGTTTTACGTTGTGGCTGTGCTCGCCGCGAAACCTTCGCCATGGCCTGGGCCGATCATACCCAAGCCATTACCAATAATGAACGCTTCATGAAGGCGTGAGACAGCGTGGTTGCCGTCGCGGCTGAGTGCACCCTGCGGTCGAACCGTAATATTCGCGTTACGACCGTGTGTTCACATGCGCGTCGACACCCGACATTGCGGCGGTGTCTACGAGGTGAACAATGAAGACGATGACTTCAGGACAGCGGGCGGGCCGAGTGCGGAGCAGATGGATCGCGAGTGTGGCGTTGCCGTCATTGGCCGTGCTGCTGGCTGCAGCACTTGCGAGCGGCACACTGCAGGCGACGTGGAACGAGTTTCAGGGGCAGGAGGACAACCGACAGCACGAGCACGACGCCTATGCAATCGGGTTATGGGGCGACGTTCCTTATTCGGATTTGCAGGCAACGGTCGGCGTGCCGAACCTGCTTGCCGACATGAACCGCCATGCTCTCGCGTTCTCCGTGCACGACGGCGACCTGAAGACCGGTAACGGCGCGCCGATTTGCGACGACGCGCTGTACACGCGTTCCCTCGGCTACTTCAACGCCCTCCGGTCGCCGGCGATGTTCACGCCAGGCGACAACGATTGGACCGACTGCGATCGCCCGAACAACGGGAAGTTCAACTCGTTGGAACGTCTGACGCACGAACGGCAGATCTTCTTCAACCGGCCGTTCTCGTTCGGACAGCGCCGGCTCCGCCAGGAAGTACAGACCGACCCCCTCTGTCTGGGAGTGACCGACGCGGTGTCGCTCACCAAGGTGGCGGCAGCCTGTGTCGAGAACCGTCGCTGGACCGTTGGCGGCGTGACCTACGCGACGCTGAATATCCAGGGCTCGTGCAACAACTTGTGCGGCGACGGGGCGGACCCGCAGGAGTACGCGGCCCGGAACCGGGCCGACATTGCGTGGATGGAACAAACCTTCGAGGAGGCTGCCGCGCATCACTCGGCCGCGGTGATGTTCATCTCGCAGGCCGATCCCGGGTTCAGCGAGAGCGAATTCGACGCCCCGCAGCGCGATCCGATTACCCTCGCCCAGACGGACGGCAATCCGGACGGCTTTCAGGAGTTCCTGCTCGCGTTGCGCGAGCAGGTGGTTGCCTTCGGGAAACCCGTCGCCTACGTTCACGGCGACTCACACTACTTCCGGATCGACAAGCCGCTGCTCAATTCACTCGGCCGCCGCCTGCAGAACTTCACGCGCGTCGAGACCTTCGGCGACCATGCGGAAGCGGATAACACCGACGTGCAGTGGCTCAAGGTTCTGGTCGATGCCGACAGTCGAGACGTGTTCAGCTACCAGCCGCAGGTCATTGCCGGAAATCTGCCAGCCGTCCAGTGATGAGTGCGAGTGATGGGCAGTTGTGAGCCGCAGGATCCGGCTGCGCACCGTCGTCATCACCAGTTCACGGAAGGTCAGGCACCATAGGATCCACGAGAGTCGTTCGCTACACCGGCGCTCGACTCTCGTGGACACATCCTGCACGGGGACTCAGACGCCCCCACGTCATGAGAGTTGACCTATGAACCGCATCGCCCTCGCACTGAGCGTCGCGACAGTCGTATGTGCTGGCCCTTCATATTTGGCAGCGCAGGCCAGTCCCCCACCACCCGGTCTGAGCGCGCAAACCAAGCAGGCGCCACCCGCAGCGAAGAGCGCGAGCGGCGAGAGCGCGGAGACCAAAGTGCAGGTCAAGGATTTGCCGGCCGCTGTAAGAGCCACCGTCGAGGCCGAAACGAAGAACGCCACGCTGAAGGGATTGTCAAAGGAGCGGGAGAAGGGGCAGACAGTGTACGAGCTCGAGTCCCTCGTGAACGGCCGCACGCGCGATCTGATGATTGATTCAAGCGGGAAGGTATATGAAATCGAAGAGCAGCTCGACGTGGCCGACGCTCCTGCGCCGGTGAAGGCCGCGCTCGAGGCCAAGGGTACGATTATCCGCCTGGAATCCGTCCGCGAAGGCGGCCGGACCACTTACGAGGGAAAGGTCAAGACGAAAGCAGGGAAGAAGATCGAGATGGAGCTCGACGCCGACGGGAAGCCCATCGGGAAAAAGTAACGATTCACCGCCGCTACTGCGGCTTGACCGTCCCCCGCTGGGCCGACAAGGCATCGACCAACGTCAACCACGCCAGCGACGCGCGTGGCGAGTTGTTCGACAGCTCACCGCCGTACCAGACCACCCGGTGACCCGACTGAGGAGCGTCGGCAGTCCACAACCGCCGAACCTTCACCTTCACCCCGAGCATTGGCACGATCACGTCGAAGAGCGGAGGAGGAACGGCCAATTGCCGGGGCATTTCGATCCGCATGCCCTCCTTGCTGACATCGACAATCTGAGAGGGGACGCCCTGAACCACGACCGGCAGGCGCGTGGGCATCCGGTCGGAGCGCCGCGCCGGCAAGCTTTCGGCAAGAGCCATGGCGATCGTGCACACGAACAACGCACGATCGATCGGCCGCCTCAGGTAAACGGCGCCGCGCGTTTCCGCGTGTGATTCGGCCGCGGCATCGGAGGCTCCGATCACGACGATTGGAAGCTGCGGACGGCGAACCCGTACGGCGTTGATGCCAACCACCGCAGACGCCGCCTCGACGACAAGGAGGTCGAGGCCGAGTTGCGCCAGTTCTTCCGGCAATCTGGTGTGGCTCGAGACCCTGATTGGCTCGTATCCTTCTTCTGTCAGGCAGTCGACGAGCATTCTCGATTCGGCGAAGGACGAACAGACCACGGCGACCCTGGGACGGAACGACATCGCGCGCGCCGCTGCAGCCTGCGTGCCAGCATCCGAAGCTCTGTGACGCCACAGATTTCGGGCTGTCCTCTACGTCAGCTTCACATCGAATAACCATTCTGCGGCCGGACGTCGCGAAGCGTAATCGGCGGGGACCTCGACTGCCGCCGATCTGCGTTTCAGGTGCTCAGGTCTGCCGCTCTCGACGGAGCTCGATGCCAATGGAACCCGTCGGTACGAGGGGCGATTCACTGCCCACACCGTTCGACACCGGGCCGGAACCCCTAGTGTCCCCAGCCGTATAAGGTCAGGAGGGGACCAGACTGGGAGGCCGCGTGATCCGATTCGCCGACATCCGCTACGCAATCCGGCTTTGGCGTCGGCATCCGGCGATGGTTGCCGTGGCCGGCGTGTCGTTGGGCCTTGGCGTCGGCGCGACCACTACCATGTACGGGGTGGTGAACCGTGTGGCGAACTACGAGCTTGGTTTCGCCGACGCCAATCGGCTCGCCGTGCTGTGGACGGGCGACGCCGAGAAAGGCATTCACCAGCAGCCGCCGAACTGGGAAATCGTTCGCGCCTTGCTCGAGCACGGCCAGTCGTTCGAGTCGTTTGGCTTCTTCCAGGGTGGCGGCGCACCGGTAACACTGTCGGGCACGAGCGAAACGAGCCGGGTGTCACAGATGCCCGTGGACGTGAACGCCTTGTCAATCGTCGGCGTCAAGCCGCTGCTCGGACGGACCTATCGCCTCGAAGATTTCGACGACGTCGTCAAGCAGAAGGAGGCGCGGGCGATCGTCATCAGCTACGACACCTGGCAGCGTCGACTCAGCGGCGCCGCCAACGTCGTCGGGACATCCATTCACGTGGATGGCGAGCCGCGCACCGTCATCGGGGTGATGCCAAAGGGCTTTGCGCTGGTGCCCTGGGAGGACAACGTCGCCTTCTGGGCCGCCAACGACCTTCGTCGGATTCCCGAGGCGCGGTGGATGATCGCGGTGGGCCGGCTGAAGCCGGGCGTGTCCCTCGCGTCGGCGCAGGCCGAGGCGACGATCATCACCCGTCAGATGCTCGAAGCACGTGGCGAGAAGGCCGGAGGCACCGCGGCCGAGGTCCTGTCGCTGCACGACGCCTTCTTTGGCGACGCAACGAAGGGACTCACGTTCCTGCTTGGAGCCGTGAGCTTCGTTCTGTTGATCGCCTGTGCCAACGTCGCCAACCTGGTACTTGCCGCCGGGACGGCCCGGCGGAAGGAGCTGGCGCTGCGCGCCGCCGCCGGCGCCGGACGTGGGCGCCTCATGCAGCAGCTCCTCACCGAGAACCTGCTGCTCTCGCTCGTCGGCTGTGGGTTCGGACTGGCATTGACTTTCTGGGGCACGCGCCTCTTCGCGCTCATCGTACCGACCGACTTTCCGGAGCTGCTGCGCCACATCGAGGTCGATGCGCGCGTGCTCGGATTCGCGCTGGCGATCTCGGTCGCCTCCAGTGTCGTATTCGGTCTGCTGCCGGCACTTCGCGCGTCACACGCCGATCTGAACGAGGTCCTCAAGGAAGGCGCGCGTGGGTCAAGCGGCAGGAGCGGGGCACGGAGTGCTCTGCTCGTCGCGGAGGTCGCACTATCGATGGTGCTCCTGGTCGGGGCCGGCCTCATGATGCGCGGGTTCCTGCGCGAGCAGCACGATCTGCCCGGCTTCGATACGACGCGGCTGCTGACGGCCGACATTCTGCTCGGAGGCACGAAGTATTTCGACAAGACGCCGCAGGACATGAATCTGGTGACGCCGCAGTCGGAGCGGTTCTACGACCAGTTGCTGGAGCGGGTGCGCGCTCTTCCCGGGGTGACCCGCGCCGGTGTCATCAGCCGCCTGCCGATGGACATGTGGACGCATCCCTTTACGATCGTCGGGCGGCCCGTCCCCGAGGTTGGCAAGGAGCCGGTTGCCGATCTCAACGAGGTCGATGCCCAGGCGCTGGACACGCTCGGGATCCGCCTCTTGCGCGGCCGGATGATTCAGGAACGCGACGTCGCGTCCACGCCATGGGTCGCGGTCATCAGCAAGACGTTCGCCGATCGTCATTTTCCGGGCCAGGATGCCCTGGCGCAGGCGATCCGGATCTCGATCGGCCAGGCCGGCGCCGGCGCGGTCACCGAGCCTCAGCCGCGGCAGATCGTCGGCGTGGTGGCGGATGTGACCTATCCGAGCTTCTCCAGTGAGAAGCCTGCCGCGGTCTACATTCCGTTCCGCCAGCACCTCTCGCAGTACGGGCGGGAGGACGAGTGGATGCACACCCGCAAGGTTCTGGCCGTGCGGGCCTCCGTGGACCCGCTGACGCTCGTGCGGCCCGTGCAGGACGCGGTGGCCCATGTGGACAGGGACCAGGCCGCGCACGACTTCATGACGATGGAGCAGCGCGTGGCGTCTTCACCGTCGGTGACGAACAGCCGGTTCTTTGCCTCGCTCTTCACGGCGTTCGGCGCCCTGGCGATTCTGCTCGCCATGGTGGGCGTCTACGGCGTGATGTCGTGGGTCGTCGGTCAGAGAACGACAGAATTCGGCATTCGCATGGCGCTCGGCGCCCGCGCTCGCGATGTCGTCGGGATGCTGCTCGCGCAGTCGCTGAAGCCGATCCTGCTCGGCGTCACGCTCGGCGTCGCCGGCGGCTTCGGCCTCAGTCGCGCACTCAACAGTATGTTCTGGCGGCTGACCGTCGCCGATCCGCTCGTGCTCGGGGCCATCTCGGCGCTGATGCTCGTCGTCGCGCTCACCGCAGCGTGGGTACCAGTGCACCGGGTGACCCGGATCGATCCGCAACACGCCCTGCGTCAGGGATAGCCGGGGCGCCTGCTGCACGGAGCGCCGTGCTATTCGTCGACGACGCGTGCGATCTGTGGCCCGGGTTTTCCGTCCGCAGCCTCGTCGTAGCCACGATTGTGCCGCGCGATTTTGCCTTCGCGTTCGAGCTGCTGATCCAGATCGTTCGAGGCTCGGATGCGTGCGTGCTCCTCCTCGCTCTCATCTCCAGGCAGTGGAACAACCGCCATCTCTCCCTCGTCTTCGGCCATTGGAGACCTCCAGGATCCCGATACCGGCAAGTGTCTGCCTGATTCTACTCTCCGGCCGGGCTCCATGCGTTCCAGCCTGAGCCGTTCGCGCGGGGCAGCGGCGGAAGCATGTCCTGAGGGCATTGTGTGGTGGGCGTGCGCGTCGACGGAGTTTGAGGCACTAGGGTTGACAGTCATATCTTGACAGTCAAGACATGTGGGCGCTATGCTCCCGGCGTCGCCTTCCAGAGGAGCCGGTGGACGAAACAACCACAGACGTGATCCAGGGCACGCTCGACATGCTCATTCTGAAGACGCTGAGCCTCGAGCCGATGCACGGCTACGGTATCGCGCGGCGCGTGGAGCAGATCTCGCGCGGTGTGTTCCGGGTCAACCCAGGCTCGCTGCTCACCGCGTTGCAGCGTTTGGAGCGCGCCGGAGCGGTGAATGCCGACTGGCGCCAGACCGAGCATGGCCGTCGCGCGCGGGTGTACACGCTGACTCGTGCGGGCCGTACGCGGCTCGAGACGGTGTCGGCCGACTGGAAGCGCCGAGCGTCGGCGATCGCGCGGTTGCTCGACGCGGAAGGTTGAGCCGATGTCGCTGCTCCGTTCCTTGAGCCGCGGACTCCGAGTGCTGACACGCCGTTCGGTCGCGGATCTCGACGTGGACG
This sequence comes from uncultured Acidobacteriota bacterium, assembly GCA_963771415.1. Taxonomy (GTDB): domain Bacteria; phylum Acidobacteriota; class Vicinamibacteria; order Vicinamibacterales; family 2-12-FULL-66-21; genus CAWAZT01. The sequence continues at coordinate 366,319 of CAVYTI010000006.1, forward strand.
AGGAAGTTCGACACTTCCTCGACCAGGCAAGCGCCGACGAGATCGCGCGGGGCGTGGACCCGGTGGAGGCACGGCGCGCGGCGCGGCTGGCGTTTGGCGACGCCGTCGCCATCCGCGAGCAGGTTCGCGACAACGGGTGGGAACATGTCGTCGAGACGGCGTTTGGCGACCTGCGCTACGCGCTGCGGGGCGTGCGCCGGCGTCCAGGCTTCGCCATCGTCGTGACCCTCACCCTGGCATTGGGCATCGGAGCCGCGACTGCGATTTTCAGCGCCGTGGATCCCATTCTGTTCCAGCCGCTTCCCTATCCTCACGCTGAGCGCATCGCGTTGATTGCCGACCGGGGCACGAACGGCGAGCCGATCGACGTGACCTACGGCACGTATCGTGAGCTCGTGGAGCGGAGCCGGTCGTTCAGCTCGATTGCCATTGCCGATCTCTGGCAGCCGGCGCTCATGGGCCTGGCCGAGCCGGAACGGCTGCTGGGCGATTGTGTGACCGCGCGGTACTTTCAGACGATGGGCATCGTGCCTGTCGTCGGACGCGATTTCGAGGAACGGGACGATCTTCCTGGTGCGCCTCGCGTGGTGATCGTGAGTGACGGATTCGCCCGCCGCCATTTCGGCAGCGACGCGGCCGCCGTCGGACGCCCGATCGTCCTCGACGGCGACGAGTACACGATGATCGGGGTCACACCGCTCGGGTTCGACAACGTTCTCCGGCCGTCGGCGGACGTATGGACGCCGCGTCGCTACCAGCCGCGCGCTCCTTTTCAGAGCCCGGAATGGGGCCATCACCTGCGGATGGTGGGCCGTCTCGCGCCTGGCGTCTCGGTCGATCAGGCGCGGCGCGAGGCTCTCGAGATCGGTCATTCGCCGTTGGCGGCATTCCCGCGTCCGGCATGGGCGGCGATGACCAACGGCCTCCAGATCGTGTCGCTGCAGGCGGCGGTGACCGCGGGCGTGCGTCCGGCGCTGCTGGCGATCCTTGCCGCTGTGGCGATCGTCATGGCGACCGCAGGCGTGAACGTCACGAACCTCCTGCTCGCCCGCGGCGCGCAGCGGCGCGGCGAGTTCGCGATGCGCGCGGCGCTCGGCGCCGGTCGCGGACGGCTCGCCCGCCAGCTACTCACCGAAAGCGTCGTGCTCGCCGCCGGCGGCGGCGTACTCGGACTCGGCGTCGCGGCGGTGGGCGTGCGCACGCTGGTGGCCCTGGCGCCCGAGGGGCTGCCTCGCGTGGGCGCGATCCGCCTGGACGCGACGGCCTTTGCCTTTGCCGCCGCGCTGACCACGCTGATCGGCGTCGCCGTCGGTCTGTATCCTGCATTGCACGGCGCGGCCCGCGATCCGGAGATCAGCCTCCAGCCAGGCACCAGGATCGCTGGTGCCGGCAGCCACGCTCTGCGCCGTTGGCTGGTGGTCGCCGAGGTTGCGCTCGCCCTCGTCATGCTCGTCGGCACGGCGTTGATGCTGCGCAGCCTTGCGCATCTCTTCGCGATCGCCCCAGGCTTCGAATCCTCGCATGTGCTCACGATGCAGGTGGAGGCCGCTGGTCGTCGATACGACCCTGATTCCGAGAGGTATCAGTTCTTCGACCAGGCGCTCGACGCCGTGCGAAACACGCCCGGCGTCCTCGGCGCCGCCTTCACCAGCCAGTTGCCGCTCAGCGGAGACCTCGACAGCTACGGCATCGAGCTCGAGGCGGTCCAGGGCCGCAATCGGAACGACTTGCCGCCCGTGCTGCGCTACGCTGTCACGCCGGGCTGGTTCCAGGTGATGGGCATCCCGCTCTACCGCGGGCGCTTCCTCGACGGGCACGATCGGCCCGGTGCACTCGAGGCCATCGTGATCAGCGCGTCACTCGCACGAGCCGCGTTTCCGGGAAAGGATCCAATTGGCCAGCGGTTGCGCGTCGGGCCTGAGATCGGCAGCGCGGATCGTCCGTGGGACCTCGTCGTCGGGGTCGTCGGCGACGTCAAGCAGACGTCGCTCGGACCAGGGCCTCAGGAGGCGATCTACGTGACCATGGGACAGTGGTCGTGGGTCGATAACGTGCAGTCGCTCGTCGTGCGAACCGCCAACGAGCCGACAGCGCTGGTGGCGGATGTGAAGCGAGCGATCTGGTCGGTCGACCGGAATCAGCCAATCATCCGTACCGCGTCGATGGACGAGCTCGTCGCACGATCCGAGGCGCAGCGGCACTTCGTCCTGACGGTGTTCGGCGCGTTCGGGCTGGCGGCGCTCGCGCTCGCCGCGATTGGAATCTACGGAATGGTATCGAACGGCGTCACGGAGCGTCTGACGGAGCTCGGCGTGCGGGCGGCGCTCGGCGCGTCGCGCTCCGGCATCGTGATGCTCGTCCTTCGACAGGGCCTGACGCTCGCCGTGATCGGCATCACGGTGGGCATTGGCGGAGCCGCGCTCCTGAGCGGAGCGCTCCGCACGCTCGTCTTCGGAGTCTCACGTGCGGACCTGGCCAGCTATTCCGGCGCGGCCGCACTGATTCTGGTCATCGCGCTCGCCGCCTCCGCAATTCCCGCGTGGCGAGCCGCACGTGTCGATCCGACCGTTGCGCTCCGGCAGTAGGACTGACTCCGGTTTGCCGGGTCGCGCCTTTCACACCGTCGCTCGAGAGCGATAGTCTTGCGCGTGACGATCTCACCGCTGCCAGGCCCGCAGGGGGTGCAGACAGCCCTAGGAGCCGTGCGCGGCGGGGAGCGGCGTATAGCGGATGTAATCGACGAGCATGTCCTGAGGGAATTGCGTGGTTGGGTTGGGCGGCCCCGGGTAAGTACCACCGACGGCGACGTTCAGAATAATGAAGAACCTCGCATCGAACACCCATGGCGCCGTGGACGGGATGGATACGCGTGTCACGGTCTCGTACGGGACGTTGTCCACGGCGAACCTCACCGAACCGGGCGCCCAGTCGATCGCAAATGTGTGAAAGGCGTCAGAGAACTTCTGCGTGCCCGACAGAGCGAACGGCGCAGATACGGAGTTACCGCCCGAATAGCCGGGTCCGTGCATGCTGCCTCGATTGATGCCGGGCTGGCTACCGATATTCTCCATGATGTCGATCTCGCCGCACTGCGGCCAGTTCACCGTCGTGATGTTTTCGCCGAGCATCCAGAAGGCCGGCCAGATCCCTTGACCACCCGGCAGCTTGATGCGGGCCTCGAGGTGTCCGTACTGTGCCCCGAACAAGCCCTGCGTCTTCAGCCTGGCGGAGGTGTAACCAGTCGGCGTTGAGAGCACGTGGATGACCAGATGCCCATCGCCGTCAAGGCGCACGTTGTCTCGTGAGCTCGTATAGGTCTCCAGCTCCTGGTTACCCCACCCGCCGTTGCCAAGATCGTAGGTCCACTTGCCGGGATCCGGCGACGCGTTCGCCGGGCCATCGAATTCGTCGGACCACGCGCTCGTGGATCCGACCGGTGTCGGCGTGGTCATGCCGCCGTTCGATGATCCGCTGCCGCATGCACCGGTGACGAGGGTCAACAGCAGCAGGGTGAGCGCAAGGCCTGCACGCGTCCTTCTCTCCATATCAACAGTTGTATACCATCGTCAGCACCTGACGCGGCAGTCCCGCGGCGCTCATCCGCGAGCGGAACCGCGCGAACGCACATTCGACAGCAAGAAACGTCACGCGGGAATTGCCGAAGCGCGAGGATGTGATTCCAGCGGACACAAGAACGGAGCTGGCGACCTGGCGAGGCAGGACGAGATCGGCGGGAGCGACGGCCGCATGCCGAATCATCTCCGTTTGGAGGATCACGCGGCGCGTCAGTGTCTGTAACAGGCCCGCCACAGAGGCAGAGATGGGATCAGGTCACCATGCGGGCTACCCTGACCGAATGCCCGCGAGGCGGCAGATCCTTACGGTGTTCTGCCTGGTCACACCCCTTTCTCGACTGCCACTGTCAAACCGATCGAGACGTCGGCTGTGACGCCGCCATCTCGACGCGGCTCCTTATAGTCGAGGAAGTCCGAAACCCATTCGTGCTCGACCATTCCTCGTGGCATCGATGGTGCTATCCAAACAGCCGATGCTGGAGCGAAGCGAGATAGAGCGAGTTCAGCACAGCGATAAATGGAGATGACTCGGCAACAGGCTCCTTGTTCATGAGGTGTATATGCGACTACGTTCCTGGCGCAGTGCCGCTGTGGCGTGCGGTTTGTGCCTGACGACGACGGCGGCGGTCTTTGCGCAGGCTCCCGCCCCGGACAACACGAAGACCAACGCTCGCGATCGTCAGGCGGCGCAGAAGACGGCTGGCGATCAGAGCAATAGCAAGGCCGACCTGGAGGTCACGCAGAAGATTCGCAAGGCCATCGTCGACGACAAGAGTCTCTCGACGTACGCCCGCAACATCAAGATCGTCACGGTCGACGGCAAGGTGACCCTGAAGGGACCGGTCAACAGCGTGGCGGAGAAAACTGCGGTCGAGGCCAAGGCGGCGGAGGTCGCGGGACAGGCGAACGTCACCAGCCAGGTGTCGGTGACTGACGCATCGACCTCGAAACCCAACAAACATCCCAAGAAATCGGAGCAGTGACCATGGCAGGAAAAAACACAGCAGTGTTCGGTATTTATCCGAGTCAGGCGGCGGTGGAACGTGCGGTCGAGAGCTTGAAGGATGCGGGGTTCAGGAACACCGACATCTCAGTGCTGTTCCCTGAGAACGCCGGCACAAAGGACTTCGCTCACGACAAGGGTACGAAAGCTCCGGAAGGAGCAGCGGCGGGTGCCGGCGGTGGCGCCGTGATCGGTGGAACGCTCGGATGGTTGGCGGGCATTGGTGCGTTGGCAATCCCCGGTCTCGGCCCGTTCATCGCGGCTGGACCCATCATGGCGGCCCTAGCCGGTGTGGGCGTCGGCGGCGCCGTCGGCGGGCTGACCGGCGCGCTCGTCGGTATGGGGATCCCCGAATACGAGGCCAAGCGCTACGAGGGACGAATCAAGAAAGGCGGCATCCTGCTCTCGGTGCACTCGGACAACTCGCAATGGACCAAGCGCGCCAAAGAGATCCTCGAGCGGACCGGTGCCGAGGACGTCTCGTCGACGGGAGAGACGAAGGGGGACTTTGAGAATACGGACAAGCCGATGCCCCGCGGCACGGCGGTCGTCGACGATCTCAGCCGTCCGGTGACGCGGGATGCGTCACGCGCGGCTACGGAATCCGAGCGCGTCATCGCCAGGGAAAGTACCTTGGGTGACATCGACCCGACGCTCGACGACAAGCCCGCTCGCAAGTGGTAGGCCGACCCGTCGAGCGACTGAGAGCTCGTCGGCGACAACTCGTCGGTAAACCGTGGATATGAGTAAATGAGGTGCGTGGTGGAAGCCCGCACCTCATTTTTTGGTCAGAGCATGCACTCGCACCGGCACCTCTTGTTCGGCTGAATCCTTAGACCGCTCGCATCTCATCCATCGCCTGCGACGGGTCGATCTGAAGTATGGTGAGCCTCGTCGCGGCGGCGTGCGGCGCGAAACGAGGATGCCATGACCCGTCGTTCGGATTGGATGCGTTGGCTGCTCCTGCAGATTGTTGTCGTTGGAATCGCCTGTGGATGGACGAGCGGCGACCTGCTCCGTGGCGAACAGGCGGGCACGCCGGCGCCCCCAGTCTCGCAGGCGGCTCCCGCACCTCGCACTGCATCTCCCTTCCTGCCGCCCGAGCCGCTGGACTACGCTGACCACACGGGCTGGACGTCGATCTTCGACGGCAAGTCGCTCGATGGGTGGAGCGGCAATCCGCAGGTCTGGTCGGTCGAGAATGGCGCGATCACCGCCGTCTCGACCACGGAGCGGCGCGTCGGATCGACGCACATCATCTGGGTGGGTGGCGAGCCAGCCGACTTCGAGCTGAAGCTCGAGATCAAGCTCGAGGGCGACATTCACAGCGGCATCGCCTATCGGAGCCAGGTGGACGAGGCCCGTTCCGTCGCTGCGTCAGCGGGGCGCCAGGGTGCCGCCGCTCCGCGCACGGACATGACGCCCGTCATTCCCGCCGACCCGAAGTGGACGCTCTACGGTCCTGGTCTCGATTTCGACTACGACCGGAAGATGGCGGGAAACGTCGAGGATCGCGGCACGCCCCGACGTGAGGTCGCGTGGCGCGGTGGCGTGGTTCGCGCCGCGCCCGCCGTGCGGCCGCGGCTGATTGGCGTCGTGGGCGACGCCGATGCGCTGATGGCCGTCATCAAACAGGATGGCTGGAATCAGGTGCACATCATCGCGCGCGGGCATCAGCTGACCCACATCATCAACGGCCAGCTGATGACCATCCTGTTCGACGACGACCCGACCTACTTCAAGCCGGCCGGCCGCATCGGTCTCCAGATCGAAATGTGGGGCACCGGCCGGGTCAACTTTCGCGATATCTGGCTGAAGCAGGATCGACCGTAATCACCAGTCGACGCTCGATCCTCCTCAGCGTCGTCGCGCCTTCACGTGTCGCGCGTTACCAGACGTGAACGCGATCCTCCGCTTTCAGGTAGTATTTCTGGCCCTGGATGACGTCGAAGGACTTGTACCAGTCGTCGACGTTTCGCGTTGGTCCAATCACGCGGAACTGCCGCGGCGAGTGCGGGTCCGAGGCCATCTGCGCCTTCACCGCATCGTCTCGCACCTTGCCGCGCCACGCCTGCGCGTAGCCGAGGAGCAGACGCTGGTCGCCGGTCAGCCCGTCGATGGTCGGCGCCGGACGGCCGCCGAGCGACGCGTGATACGCGTCCATCGCGACGAGCAGGCCGCCGAGGTCGGCGATGTTCTCGCCGAGTGTCAACCGGCCGTTGATGTGCGTGCCCGGCACGCCCTCGTAGGTGTCGTACTGCGCCGCCAGCTTGTTGCTCTCCGAGACGAACCGCTTGGCATCCTCAGGTGTCCACCAGTCACGCAACGCGCCGGTCGCGTCGATCTTGCGCCCCTGATCGTCGAAACCATGCGTGATCTCGTGACCGATGATCGCGCCGATCGCACCGTAGTTGACCGCCGGATCGGCGGCGGGATTGAACAGCGGCGCCTGCAGGATCCCGGCGGGGAAGACGATCTTGTTCTCGAGGCCGCCGTTGTAGGCGTCGACGGTCTGCGGCGTCATGGCCCACTCCTCCCGATCGACCGGCTTGCCGACCTTGTTGAACTGGTAGGCGGCGTCGAGGGCGATGCTGCGCGTGACGTTGCCGTAGAGATCGGCCGGGTCGATCCTGAGCGTGGAGTAGTCACGCCACTTGACCGGATAGCCGACCATTACCGTCATCTTGGACAGTTTCTGCAGCGCCTGTTCTTTCGTCTGCGGGCTCATCCAGCTCAGACCGCGGATTCGCTCGGCCATCGCCGTCTTGAGATTCGCGACGAGCTCGTCCATCTTGACCTTCGACTGCGGTGGGAAGTACTTGGCGACGTACTCCTTGCCCAGCGCCTCGCCGAGCCGATCGTCGATCAGGCTGACGCCGCGCTTCCAGCGCGGCCGCTGGACCGGCGTGCCCGACAGCGCCTTGCCATCGAACTCGAACTGGCTGTCGACGAATCGCTTGGACAGGTACGGCGATGCGCCATCGACGAAGTGGAAGGTTTCCCACGCCTTGAGTGTGTCGAGAGGCGTGTCGGCAAAGACCTGCGCGATCCTCTGGACCGCCGTGTTCTCGGTAACGACGAGCGCGTCGAGTCCTTTCAGGCCGGTGGTGTCGAGGAAGCCACGCCAGTCGAGCGCCGGCGCGTAAGTCTGCAGCGCGGCGAGGGTCATGGGGTTGTAGACCTTGTCGATATCGCGGCGTTCGGCCGCCGGCCAGCTCGCCTCGGCGACCTTCGTCTCGAATGCGACGACGTCCTTCGCGGTCGCTTCGGGCGTTTGTCTGCCGATCAGCGAGAACGTGCGCGTCACGTAGGCCTCGTATGCCTGCTTCTTGTCCTTGAAGCTGTCGGCCAGGTAGTAGTCGCGATCGGGCATGCCGAGCCCACCTTGACCCAGGTAGACGGTGGAGACCGGCTTCTTCGCATCGGACGCCACGCCGATGGAAAAGAGCGAGATGCCGACGTTGGACGCCGTCTTCGCCATCAGCGTGACGAATTCTTCCTTCGACTTGACCGCCTGGATGGCCGCGAGATCCGACGCCAGCGGTTTGGCGTCGAGCGCTTCGACCGCCCCTTCGTTCATGAAGCTCTGATAGAGGTTGCCGATTTGCGCGGCGGTCGGGGTGGCGGCGGTGGCCGCGCTGGCTTCGATCAACGCGCGCAGCTGGTCCTGCGTCAGGTTGAAGACGTCGCGGCCGGTGCCGGTGCTGGCCTGATCGGGCGGAATCTCGGTCCGCGCCAGGTAACTGCCATTCGCATACGCGAAAAAATCGTCGCCAGGCTTGATCCGTTGATCCCGCGACGTGAGATCGATGCCCCATTTGCCGAAGGACTGCTTCGGCGACGGCGTGTCCTGCCAGGCCAAGGCCGACAGGCCGGCGACCACCAACGTCAAGGCGAGCATCACGACCCGGGCCGTGGTGCGAGTGCGTCCGTTCATGCAGTGACTCTCCTGAAAAAAGACCAAAGCTCAACACTGATCGGGTTGCAGAAGACCTGTCAAGCCCTTTGTGTCGAATGGCGCTCCGGGCGATTCAGGCGTGCTTCGCGGCCCCAGCTTTCTCGAACCGTTCGGCCAGGACGTTGAGATACCACGTCCATCCCTCCTGGTGTCCGCGCCCCATGTCATCTTCCGGCACGTTGGCGTGACGGAGGGTGATCTGGGTGCCGCCCGAGTTCGCATCGAGCGTGATCGTCACGATCGTTTCCAGGCCGCGCGTCGCCTCCGACATCCACGTGTGCTCGATCAGGCGTCCGCGGTCGAGTCGGATAAAGCGTCCGTAATGCGCCCACGACCGCCCCTCGTGCTGCACGGCGTGATAGAAGAGGCCGTCGACGGTCGGATTGAGGATGACGCGCTCGACGCCGTACCACAGCCCGCCCGGGCTCTTGGGATCGAGCCAGACGTCGAAGACGTCAGTGGCGGAGGCGCGAATGGCTTTCGAGACGGTGATATCGAAGGTCTTCATTTCAGATGCCCTTTCTGCTCGAAGAATGCGTCGAGCCGGTCGAGCCGTTCGGTCCAGAACCGCTCGTAGTGTGAGGTCCACTGCACCACCCGCCGGAGCGGCCGCGCGTCGAGCGTCAGCGTGTGCTCCCGCCCCAGCCGCCGGCGCCTGACCAGGCCGGCCCGCTCGAGAATCCGCACATGCTTGGAGACGCCGGCAAACGACATGTCGAACGGCGCGGCAAGGTCGGTGATGCGGGCCGGACCACCGGCGAGACGGTCGATGATCGCCCGTCGGGTAGGGTCGGCGATGGCGGCGAGGACGTGATCCAACCCGGCGGTAATATTCAACCTTATGGTTTAATATCACGCCAGGTCACCGTCGTCAAACGCTGCTGCGGTGATCTCAGGGCAAGCGCGCCGCGACGGCCTTCATCACGGTCTGCAGCTTCGCTGCGACGTCGTTCTTGCCCGGCGTCGGATCCGTAACGCGCACTTCGAGGAAGGTCGTGTCCTTGACCAGGCCGACTGCGCTCAAATCCTTGAGCGATCCCGCATAGGCCTTGGTTGGCCAGCCGGCAAGATCTTCACCGCTCACGATCCGTTTTTTCGCCGACCACAGAGCCGTTGCCGCGTCGGCAGAAGCCGGCCTGGTCTCCAGAACGGTGATGACGTTGTCGCCGTTCTGAATCATGCAGGAAGCGCCGGTCGGAGCCACGGACACGCTGATGGTCGTGCCGCCCGCACCGATGATCGACGCGGCTTCGGCGGTCGTCAGCAGCGAGCAGGCCGGATTCGCCGGAGAGGTCTGCGCGCTTGCGGCAGCGAGAACGAACAGGGAGAGCAGCGGGGCGCTGATCATGCCGCCGATTCTACGCCCGATCGCCCGAACCCTCGGCGCAGGAAGGGAGGCCGGACCGCGACCTATCAGCTTCCGGACGTGTCCGGCTCGCCCGGAAATCGCAGGCCCTGACGGCTCAAGCGGAGGAGCGTCACCGAGCCGCGCGCCGACGTCCACACCGCACCGGGATGGCCGACGCCGACACCAAACGCTCGCGCGGCGCCTGGCGGTATCGGCTGGTTCTCGCCAAGGGTCACGACCTTGGCGGTCACGTTGCTGATCGCTCGTCCGCTGTTGTCGATGAGATCGATCCGGAGTTGGAGCAGGGTGATTGTCCGCTGACCGGTGTTCCCGACTTCGCCGAAAACGCCATCGGCGGGGATGAAGCCACCAAAGGTGCCGGTATCGCGATGCAGATTACGCAAATCAATTCTCGACGCGTAGCCTGTTTCTTCGCGGAGGAGCGCCAGTCGCTTGTCGACCAGCGCCAGGCCCTGATTGAGTTCGCTGCTGTGATCGGGGAGCTCTTTCACGAGCGTGACGTAGTCCTGTCGCAACGTGGTCCAACCGGTCACGGCGCCGCGGACGTCGCTCCCGCCGGCCGCGACGGCGTTATCCAGCTTGGCCGTGTCGAGCGTCTTCTGTCGCAGCTGGGCGAGTCGGGTCAGGTCGGTCGGCCCGCACCCTCCGGCGAGGACCAGGCTGCCGGCGAGTGCCAGCACGCCAATCGATCGCACCCGCACGATCGTTCGTCGCTTCATCCGATGCTCCCTGGCGGCATCAGTCGAATCTGACCAGCCCGCGTCGCGTGGCCACGCGGACGGCCTCGGTGCGGCTGGTGACGCCGAGCTTTTCGAAGAGATGCGCGAGGTGGGTCTTGACCGTTCGCTCGGAGATGTCGAGCGAGACCGCGATTTCCTTGTTGCTGTTACCGTTGGCGAGGAGCCGCAGCGCGGCCAGCTCCCGCGGCGTGAGCTGGATCTGCGTAACCCGCTCCGCCAGCTTGGCGGCCGCCGCCGGCGCCAGATAGGTCTTGCCGGCGAGGACGTCGCGGATGCACGCGACGAGCGCGTCGGCGGCAATGTCCTTGAGGATGTATGCCTTCGCCCCGGCCTGCAGGGCACGCGCGATATCCTCGTCGGCGTCGTAGGTGGTGAGCACGACGACGCGCGCATGCGGATCGATCTCGCGGATGCGGCTGATCGCCTCCACCCCCTCCATCTCCGGCATCCGGAGGTCCATCAGGACCACGTCCGGTCGATGCGTGCGAAACGCATCGATGGCTTCCCGGCCGCTCGCGGCTTCGGCCACGACCTCCAGCGCCGGCTCCTGATTGATGATGTTGGCGACGCCGGTTCGCAACAGCGAATGATCGTCGACGACCAGCACCCGCGCGCGCAGCGTCGGCGCCGGCAGCGGCAAGGTCCCCGGGTCAGCGGTTGGCATGGGCCGCTCGCGGGATCGAGAACGACGGCGGTTCCCATGCCAGCACCACTTCGGTGCCGGCCCGCGCGGCGGTGACGAACGTGAGCGAGGCGCCGATCCGTTCGGCGCGCTCGCGCATGCTCGTCATTCCGAAACCGGCGGTCGCATCCCCGGTCACGCCTCGTCCGTCGTCGGCAACCGACAAGCGGAAGCCGACGCCGCGCACAGCGCCGGCCCGGACGACGATGCGGCGGGCGCGCGAGTGCCGGATGGCGTTGGTCAAGGCCTCCTGAGCGATGCCGATGATCTCGCGCTCGACGCCGGCGTCGAACGGCGGCAGCTGGTCGATCACCAGATCGACCGGCACGTCGTTGGTCCGTTGCGCGAGATCGACCATGCGCCCGAGCGCCGCGCTTACATCTTCACGCTCGGTCGATTGCGGCCGTAGCGCGGCAACCGACCGACGGGCCTCGATCAGGTGGGTGCGGGCGAGATCGACGGCCGTCTCGAGGCTGCGCGCCGCCGCGGTTGGCAGGCTCGTGGCTCCGCTCCGCTGCGCCGCCTGGAGCTGCATCAGAATGGCGCCAAAACCCTGCGCCAGCGTGTCGTGAATGTCGCGCGCAATCCGGTTGCGTTCCTCGAGAACCGCCTGTCGCCGCTCTTCGAGCAGACTCTGGTCGACGATGCGGCTGTAATAGAGCGCGAGCGTCGCCTGGCGCGCCGTGGCGTCGAGCAGCGCGTGGCGCCAGCGGCGTTCGCACTCGGAATCGTCGACGCTGGACAGCGCGATCCAGCCGAGCGTCTTCGGCGGCAGCTGCAGCGGCGCCACCAGCAGCGTGCTGACGCCGGCCGCACGATTGAACGCGCGTACCGGCTCCGGCAGCCTGACGTCGTCGCCGTCGTAGCCGACGATCGCCGTGCGTCCCTCCTCCGCCGCGAGCAGATGCCGACTCATGCTCTCGCGCGGCAGATCGAGCGACGTCCAGTCCGGGCTGTCGGCCATCAGTGTCTCGCCGCCGATATTCGCCATCCACAGATCGCAGGTGCCCGTCGATTCGTCCAGCAGCCACACCCCGCAGGCATGGGCCTCCGAATCATCGACGAGGCGCTTGATGAACATCCGGAAGAAACCACGCAGGTCGGGGTGCGTGACCAGCAGGTCGAGCGCCAGCTGAACGGCGTCGCTCTGAATCGAGGCCATGCACTCCGCGCGCTCGCGGTCGGCCCGCAAGTCCTCGAGCGCCTGCCTCAACTGAACGATTTCCGCCTCGAGCGGTTCCACGTCGCGCAGGGCCATGGTCTGAGGAAATTCGGATCCGGACATGCCCTCATTATGAGCGAGTCTCCCGGCCACCGCACTCCGCCGTCCGGACGACGGGGTCATCGTCCTTTTGGTCGATGCCGGTCTGACCCGGCTGGCGGAGGGAGATGTGAGGCCTTCGGGTGACACCCTCCTCGTCTATCTGCCGGATTGTGAGAGGCCACCCCGACGCCGCATTCTTCAGGGCATGAACACGCGACGCTCGTTCCCTGTCAGGCTCTTCATCTCTCTGTCATCCCGGTTGCTCCCGCTCGCGCTTGTCGCCGGCGGCCTCACCGCATGCACCCGCGTCGAGACCCGCGGCGCGGCGCCGCCGCTTCCGCAGGTCACCGCCGCAGCGGCCATCACGCGAAACGTTACGGAATGGGACGAGTTCACGGGACGGCTCGAAGCGGTGCAGTCCGTCTCCGTGCGGCCACGCGTCTCGGGCCTCATCTCGAAGGTCTCGTTCGACGAGGGCAGCATGGTCCGGCAGGGGCAGGTGCTTTTTCAGCTCGACGACCGGCCGTTCCGCGCGCAGGTGCAGCGGCTGCGAGCCGAGCTCGCGCAGGCTACCGCCGCCCGTGACCGCGCCGCCTCCGAGCTGCGGCGCGCCGATCGCCTCTCGACCGAAAACGCGATGTCATTGGAGGAGCGGGAACGGCGCGCCAGCGTTGCCGCTGAGGCTACCGCGCACGTCGATGCGACGGCCGCCGCGCTTCGGGCAGCCGAGCTCGATCTCGAGTTCACGACTGTCATTTCACCGATCGACGGCCGCGTCAGCCGCGCGCTCGTGACGCGCGGCAACCTGGTCTCGGGCGGCCAGGGCGAGGCCACGTTGCTCACAACGGTGGTGTCGGTCGATCCGATTTATGCCTCGTTCGATGCGGACGAGCAGACCTTCCTGCGCTATGGCGACCGGGCGCGTCAGCAGGGCCAGGGTGCCTCGCAGGGCCTGCCCATTCAGATGGCCCTCGCCGACGAGCAGACGTTCGCCCACGAGGGCACATTGCAGTTTCTCGACAACCAGCTCGATCGATCGACGGGAACGATCAACGGGCGTGCCGTCTTTCGCAATCGCGATCGCCGGCTGACGCCTGGTCTGTTCGTCCGTCTGCGCCTTCCCGGCACCGTCAGCTACCGCGGTGTGCTGGTCGAGGATCGCGCCGTCGGGACCGACCTCGATCGGCGATTCGTGCTGGTCGTCCGCGCCGACAAGAAGATTGAATCGCGCGTGGTCACGCTCGGCCCCGTCGTCGATGGGCTGCGCGTGGTGCGCAAAGGCCTGAGCGCCGGCGAGCTCGTCGTCGTCAACGGCGTGCAACGCGTGCGGCCGGGCGTGCAGGTCGATGCCTCGCTCGTGACGATGGGAGGTGCGCAGTGAAGTTTTCCTCCTTCTTCATTACGCGGCCGATCTTCGCCATCGTGCTCTCGCTGCTGATCGTCGTCAGCGGGCTCCTGGCTCTCGTCAGGCTGCCAATCAGCGAGTACCCCGGCGTCGTCCCGCCAACGGTAGTGGTGCGCGCCGCGTTTCCGGGCGCCAATCCGAAGGTGATCGCGGAGACCGTGGCGTCGCCGCTGGAGCAGCAGATGAACGGCGTCGAGGGCATGCTCTACATGTTCTCGCAGGCGACGTCGGACGGCGCGCTGACACTGACAATCACCTTCGCGCTGGGTACCGATCTCGACAGCGCGCAGGTGCAGGTCCAGAACCGTGTCGCGCAGACGCTGCCGCGCCTGCCGCAGGACGTTCAGCGCATCGGGGTGACAACCGAGAAGGCATCGCCCGATTTCATCATGGTGGTGCACCTCGTCTCCCCGGATGAGCGCTACGACATGCTTTACCTCTCGAACTACGCGCACCTCCAGGTGAAGGACGAGCTCTCGCGCCTGACCGGGGTCGGCGCGGTCCAGGTCTTCGGCGCCGGCGAATACAGCATGCGGGTCTGGCTCGATCCCAACCGGCTGGCTTCGCGACAGCTGACCGCGACCGACGTCATCCGCGCGATTCGTGAGCAGAACGTCCAGGTCGCTGCCGGCGTGCTCGGTGCACCGCCGGCACCGTCGGACGCGACGTTCCAGCTTTCGATCAACACACAAGGCCGGCTGACCTCCGAATCCGAGTTCGGCGACATCGTTGTCCGCGCCACCGATGACGGCCAGATCACGCGCCTGTCGGACGTCGCCAGGCTCGAACTGGGGTCGAGCCGGTACTCGCTTCGCAGCCTGCTCGACAACAAGCCGGCCGTCGCCATCGGCGTCTTCCAGCGCCCCGGAACGAACGCGCTGCAGGCCTCGACCGACGTCCACGCGACGATGGAGCGGCTGAAGGCGAGTTTTCCTCCGGGCGTGGACTACCGGATCGTCTACGACCCGACCGTGTTCGTTCGTGAATCGATCGCCGCGGTCGCGCACACGCTTTTCGAGGCGATCCTCCTCGTCGTTATCGTCGTCGTGATCTTCCTGCAGACCTGGCGCGCCTCGATCATCCCGCTCGTCGCCGTGCCGGTCTCTCTGATCGGGACCTTCGCGGTCATGCTCGGCCTCGGATTCTCCCTGAACACGCTGTCGCTTTTCGGCCTTGTGCTCGCCATCGGCATCGTGGTGGACGATGCGATCGTGGTCGTGGAGAACGTGGAGCGGCACATCGAGCTCGGACAGCCGCCACTCGCGGCGACACGGCTGGCGATGGACGAGGTGTCGGGGCCGATTATGGCCATCGCCCTCGTCCTCGGCGCGGTGTTCGTGCCGACCGCGTTCATCAGCGGCCTGACCGGCCAGTTCTATCGACAGTTCGCGCTGACGATTGCGATTTCGACGTTCATCTCGGCGTTCAACTCCCTCACCCTCAGCCCGGCGCTGGCGTCGAGACTGCTGCGGGCCAAGGGTGCCCCTCGCGACCCGCTGCAGCGCGGGATCGATCGGTTGTTCGGCTGGTTCTTCCGCCTGTTCAATTGGGGATTTTCGCGCGGCTCGGCGATCTACGCCGGCGGCGCCGCCCGACTGCTGCGCGTGGCCGCGGTGGTGGTCGTGATGTACGCGGGCCTCGTCGGCCTGGCCGGCCTCGGGTTGTCCAAGGTCCCGCAAGGGTTCATTCCAGCGCAGGACAAGGACTATCTCGTCGCGTTCGCGCAGCTGCCCGATGGCGCGACCCTCGATCGCACGGAGCGGGTGATCCGCCAGATGTCGTCACTGGCCCTGGCGCATCCCGGCGTCGCCAACTCAGTAGCGTTTCCCGGGCTCTCGATCAACGGGTTCGTGAACGCGCCGAACACTGGCATCGCTTTCGTGACCCTCAAGCCGTCGGACGAACGGGCGCGCCAGCCGAAGATGGACGCCGCCAGCATCGTCGTCGATCTGAATCAGCGCTTCTCGGTCATCCAGGACGCTTTCGTCGCGATCTTTCCGCCGCCGCCGGTCCAGGGTCTGGGCCAGGTGGGCGGGTTCAAGCTCTATGTCGAGGATCGATCGGAGCTGGGATTCGAAGAGCTCTACAAACAGGTGCAGGGTGCGGCGCTCGCGGGACAGCAGGTGCCCTCGCTCGCCGGGCTGTTCTCGAGCTTTCAGGTCAGCGTGCCGCAAGTCGACGTGCACGTCGATCGCGAGCGGGTGAAGACCTACGGCATCCCGCTGACCGACGTCTTCGATACCTTGCAGGTGTATCTCGGCTCGCTCTACGCCAACGACTTCAACCGCTTCGGGCGGACCTACCAGGTCAACGTCCAGGCGGAGTCGTCCTTCCGGATGCAGCCGGAGCAGATTGCGCAGCTCAAGACGCGCAACGCTCGCGGCGAGATGGTGCCGCTCGGATCGGTGCTCAAGGTCAGTCGCAGCTACGGTCCCGACCAGGTGATGCACTACAACGGCTATCCGGCCGCCGAGATCAACGGCGGGCCGGCGCCGGGCTACAGCTCGGGTCAGGCGCAGGGGGCGATTGCCGATCTGCTCAAACGCACGCTGCCCAACGGCATGAGCTTCGAGTGGACCGAGCTGGCCTACCAGGACGCGATTTCCGGCAACACCATGTTCCTGATCTTTCCGTTGTGCGTGCTGCTCGTCTACGGCGTGCTGGCGGCGCAGTACGAGAGCTGGTCCCTGCCGCTCATCGTCATCCTGATCGTGCCGATGACGCTGCTGTCGGCGATCGCCGGGGTGTGGCTCACGGGCGGCGACAACAACGTCTTCACGCAGATCAGCTTTCTGGTGTTGGCCGGTCTCGCGTGCAAGAACGCGATCCTGATCGTCGAGTTCGCGCGGCAGCGGGAAGCGGAAGGCGCGTCGCAGCGGACCGCGATTCTCGACGCGTGTCGAATTCGGCTGCGGCCGGTACTGATGACGTCGGTCGCCTTCATCATGGGCGTCGTCCCGCTGGTGCTGGCGACGGGCCCGGGCGCGGAGGTCCGGCGCGCGATGGGCGTCGCTGTATTCGCCGGCATGCTCGGGGTCACGCTGTTCGGGTTGTTCCTGACCCCGGTTTTCTACACCGTTATTCAGGGGCTGGCGGCCCGGGTCTCGCGACGCGAACCGATCGTCGTGGGTCCGGCGCCGACACCTGCGGAGGGACATTGATCGTGCGGGCCAACAGTCGCCAACGTGAATCGCGCCATCTTGGGGTTCTCGCGTTCCTGACGGTCGCGCTGCTTCAGGTCACAGCGTGCGCGGTGCGCACGACGCCACCGCGCGCCGCGATTCAGCCCACGCCTCTCGTGCACTGGGACGCGTCGTCCTTTTCGGATCAGGCGTACGACCCGCGGTGGTGGCATCAGCTCGACGATCCGGTCCTCGAACAGCTCGAGACCGGCGCGTTGCAGGCAAACCATGACGTACGTTCGGCGATCGCGCGGCTCGACGAGGCGCGGGCGGTCTTCGACGAGCGGAAGCGCGATCGATATCCAACCGTCACGGCAGGCGCCTTTGTCGACGTACGAGACCAGGTGCAGCCCGGCTTCACCGACGAACCGGTACGAATCAATACCTACCGCGCCGGACTCGACGCGTCATGGGAGCTCGACCTGTTCGGCCGCGTCCGTGCGGCGGTTGCTGCCGCCTCGGCGAACGCGGAAAGCTTCGAAGCGGCGCTCGGCAGCGTTCGTGTCAGCGTTGCCGCCGAGGTCGCGCAGAATTACTTCGAGCTGCGCGGTCTCCAGCGGCAGCTGGCCGTCCTCGAGCGAAGTCTGGTCAACCAGCGCGAGACGCTCCGCCTGACGGTGGTTCGGCGCGATGCCGGCTTCGGCGAAGAGCAGGACGTCGCCAGCGCCTCGGCGCGCGTCGCCGCAATCGAAGCCGAGCTGCCGCCGGTCCGCACCGCGCTGGCGGCACGTGAACATCGACTCGCCGTGCTCACCGGCAGGGTGCCGGGGCAGCTTACGGTGGACCTTGCTCCTCGTGAGTACCCCGTCCTGGCCAAGACGATTGCGCTCGGGCCGCCGAATGAGCTCCTCAGCCGACGGCCCGATGTGTATGCCGCCGAGCGCCGGCTGGCATCCGCCGCCGCGAGCGAAGGCGTGGCGGCCGCAGAGCTGTATCCCCGTATCACCATCTCTGGCATGATCGGCCTGCTCGCCGGCCGCGGCAATCTCTTCGCGTCGAGCGATGCCAGGGCCTGGGCGGTCACCCCGGCGCTGCAGTGGAGCGCGTTCGATCTCGGGAGCGCCCGCGCCAGGCTGCGCGCTGCAAAGGCGGGAACGCGCGAGGCTCTATCCGAGTACGAGAAGACGATGCTGCTGGCGCTCGAGGAGACGGAGAACGCGCTGGTCACCTATCGCCAGCGTCAGGAGCGGCTCGTCAAGCTGACCGAGGAAGTACGCGAGAGCGCGCGGGCCGCCAACATCGCCCGGGCCCGCTACCGCGAAGGGGTCGCCGATTTTCTGTCGCTGCTCGACGCCGAGCGCACGCAGCTGCAGGCCGAGGACGGCGCAGCGCAGGCGGAGGCCGATGTCTTCACGGCGATGGTGGGTCTCTATCGCGCGGTGGGAGGCATGAAGTAAATCGGAACCGTTGGCACGGCCGATCGACGATGATCGCCAGAGTGAGTACGCAAGCAGGTTCGGCGACCGACCGACGCCCGGCCACGATTGGACCATTCCTGGTCTACGTCGCCGCGTTCCACTTGATTTGGATTCTGTGGCCCTACGTCCTGTATCCGAGGCTGACCGCAGCCCTGGGCGATAGAACGCTGGCCTACGCGCTGGTCCAGCTCAGTATCAGGGCGCTGATGTGGGTCGCACCCGTGCTGCTCTACCTTCGATACGTTGATGGCGTCGAGCCGCTTGGCTATCTGAAGCTGACGACGCACGTCCGCCGTGGTCTCGTTGTGGCCGCGGTTCTCACGGCGGTCAACCTCCTTGGCTCCCTCATTCGCTTCGGCGTGCCACACCCGACCATGGCGAGGATTACCTGGAACAGCGTGCTCGGCACGTCATTCCTCATCGGCTTCATCGAGGAAATCCCGTATCGCGGGTTCATGCTCCAGAAGTTTACGGAGTGGGTCGGCTTCTGGCCTGCCAGCCTGATCACGTCGTTGCTCTTTCTGGCCATCCATCTGCCGGGATGGATGGCGCTGCACACGCTGCGGCTCGACACGGCGCTGACGATCTTCCTCTTCGGCTTTGTGATGGCCGTGCTCTTCAAGTACTCCGGGTCGTTGTGGGCCCCGATCGGGGCTCACAGCGCCAATGACTTTCTGTCGTTCGTGATCTTCGGCCGCTGAAGGCCGCGGACTCACGCGGAATCCGGGGCCGCGGACTACGCGGAGTACGCGGAACACGAGACCAATCTGGGCCGCGGACACCGCGGAACACGCGGCAATCTTGGCCGCGGACTCCGCGGAGTACGCAGAAAACACGAGGCAAATCTTGGCGGAGAACACCGCGGAGTACGCGGAACACGCGGAATCCTGGCCGAGGACACCGCGGAACTCGAGGCAAATCTTGGCCGCGGACTACGCGGAACATGCGGAACACGAGGCAATCTTGGCCGCGGACACCGCGGAGTGCGCGGAATACGAGGCAATCTTGGCCGCGGACTACGCGGAACACGAGGCAAGAAGTTATCTCATAAACGGTTAGAGTCGACTCGTCGTACTGGACGGGCATGGACCTAACCGACCGATACTGGACGATCACGCGCCGTTGTTCGAAGTGGTAGCACCAGGCGCCGGGCCGAAACTGGTGTCAGGGTAGCGACGATGAACCGGAGGTGGGCGTTCGTCGCACCGACGATCCGCCGTTCGCTGCCTGAGGTCCGCGTGCGGGACATTGGCTGGAACGTGAACGGACGCGCTACTTCCCCACCGAGACCTGGACACCCCGTCCCGGCAGCGTATGGTCGCCGAATAGCTCCGAGCCGTCGTCAATGGTCCCATTGCCGTTCCTGTCGATGGCCAAGAAGGCGCTGTCGTCTTCTGGCGCTGTCCACGCCGTCTGTTGCGGTGTGCCGTCCGCGTCGATGTCGAACGACACGCCATTCTCGACCGACGTCAGCTTGTAGGGGTGCGTCGGGCCGGTCGCGATGAGGATTGCATCGCCGCCATGACTTGTCGACCCGGCCACGTCGCGGAGTGGCGGCGGCTCCTGATTCGTGTGAGCAGCGACGCTGAAGCCGACGAGGAGCACGCCGAGCGCAATCTTGGGCACGCGGTGTGACCATACTGCTGTGCTGCCCAGGATCCAAGGAGTTTTGACCGAGAAGATCGAGCGCGATTGGCCGCGAGGTTGGAGGGGGCGTACGGCCCTCCGTGGATCCTTCGCCGTCATGATCCGGCGCACCCGGCAGTTCCAGTGCTCAATGAACGCAAGTTCTATCTCGATGTGCTCTGGAGTGATTGGATCATCCAACGCCACCAACTGCGGCAGCATGACGTCCGAGTCTCGGATGCATGCGGATTCTGCTCAACTGTCTGTGACGGGTGTGAGATTACGGGCGTGTCGCGAAGATGGTCGTTGTGCGGAAGAGCGAGACGAGCGTCACCTTCTGATCGATGAGAGCGGATTTCGTGGCAGGCGCGTTCCGCAGTTGGTGCGCGGCCGGACGCATTTTGTCCTCGCCCACATCCGCAGTAATCTACGCGCGTCATGGAAGCACCGGAAGCGCATCACGCCCATCCGGGCCACAGCGGCCACCGTTGGCTCGATATCGTGCTCGCGGTGAGCGCGATGTTCGTATCTGTCATCTCGCTCTTCGTCGCCGTCGAGCACGGGCGCACGATGGAGCGCATGGCCGAAGCCAACACGCGCATGGTGGAGGCGAACTCCTGGCCATTCGTCGAATACGACAGTCACAACGTTGACGAGCAAGGTAACGCGAAAATTAGGCTCGTCCTCACAAATCAAGGCATCGGCCCGGCACGCATCGAGACCCTTGAGCTGTGGTGGAACGGAAAGCCGCTGTCTTCGCCGTGGGCGTTGCTCGAAGGCTGTTGCGAGACGACCAAACCGGAAGGGATACTGTCTGTCGGAAATAGCGCTCCAAACATACTACGCGCCGGCGATCACGAAGACTTTTTCGCGTGGTCGCCCAGTCCAGGCAAGTTGGACTTCTTCGAAAAGCTCAACGTCGAACGGGCCAAGATCACAGCGCGAATCTGCTACTGCTCCGTCTTCGACGAATGCTGGGTGAGCTCAGGCCTCGCGATCCGCGCAGACCGCGTGCCCAGTTGTCCTGCGCCGGCCACTGCTTTCCGAACGGATCTGAGGTCACCACGAGCTCCATAAGTTCGTGCCGCGTGGCGACAGTCTAATTGCTGACGAGACTTCGCCTCGGCTCGCAAGGCACGCGTGCGATCGTAACTTCGTCACCCATCCCACGTTGGGTTTGGAGATAGCCTCAAATCTTGGCCGCGGACTCCGCGGAACACGACGAGGCAAATCCTGGCCACGGACTCCGCGGAATACGGCCGACTGCGCGGAATCCGCGGACGAACCGGCTTCCGTCGGTTGTTGCGTCTCAGCGGCTGCGTACTCCGCGTATTCCGTGGCCCGTCGTGACGTCGCGAGTTGACCGCTGGTCTGCGTGTTCCGCGTAGGCCGCGGCCCTCGACCGCTGGTCTGCGTGTTCCGCGTAGGCCGCGGCCCTCGACCGCTGGTCTGCGTGTTCCGCGTAGTCCGCGGCCCTCGACCGCTGGTCCGCGTATTCCGCGTAGTCCGCGGCCCTCGACCGCTGGTCCGCGTATTCCGCGTAGTCCGCGGCCCTCGAATCCGGCAGTCGCGGCGTCTCGCCAAGTTCCGACAGCACGGCCGGCCATCCCAGTCGCACGTTCGGGTGTGCCGGCACCCAATGAGTGGCGCGCCGTAGCTTGGCGTTCGAGATCCGCTGTGAGCGAGAGAGCATTTCGCCCACCGACCCGAGCAAGCGGGCGACCCATGGTGGCGGCAGCTTCGGACGATCGATACCGAGGGCGTCAGCCAGCGAATCGACGAACACGCGGTGCGTGACCGGCTCATCGTCGACGACGTTATAGGTTCCTGACGGAAGATCGATCGCTGCCGCCAGTGCGGTCGCGGCATCGTCATGAGACACCGACGAGATATAGGCGCCTGCTGAACCGGGCAGCGGGGCCCGGCCCTTCTTGACCCACGCGATCAAGTCTCGTGTCTGCACAGCGTCAGAACCGTAGAACGATCCGAATCGCAGAACAATGCCCGTGTGTCCACTCCGTGCGAACCGCTCAGCGGCCAGCTCCGCAGATGCGACCGTACGGTTGTAACGGACGGGGCTGATCGCCGTGGCCTCATCGATCCATCGATCGCCGCAGTCTGGATAGACTGGCGCGAACGACTCCTGAACGAAGCGCCCGACACCGGCTGCCAGGCACGCGTCGACGATGGCTGCCGATGCATGCTGCCGGAGGCGATCGTTCTCGCGCCACGACCACGGCAGCAGCATGGCCGTGCTCGAATGAGGAATGTGTGTGGCGAGGTTGATGACCGCGTCGTGACCCGTGATCGCGTGAGCGATGGCGTTGAAATCGTAGAGGTCGACGTCAACCGGCACGGCCCCCTGACGCTCGAGTTCTTGCCACTTGGCTCGCGATCGACCGACCGCCGTGATGTCGTGACCGCCGCGCCGCAGAATGGGCACCAGCCGCCGCCCGATGACTCCGGTGCCCCCGGTAACGAAGATTTTCATGTCGAACCTCCTTGCCGGCACCGTTGACGATGAAGTCGCCGCCCAATAGTTCGGCGACGTCCGGTGACGTCCCCAGCGCGGCGAGCGGCAAAATAGCCATCGCATCTGAGGGCAAGATTGGCGCCACCGATCGAACCCGCGGCGGGCCCGCGTTCAAGTGAGCGCCTCGCGCTGAGGTGCAAAAAAGGAATACGCAGTTTGTGTCGATCTACGCGCCGTCCAAACAGCGTGCCGGCGTCTACGCGCGGGGCCACCGGGGACCTGCTGGTTTCAGCAGAGTTCACGTGGTAGTCACCAACGTCGCCGAAAACGGTCGAGCCGATCGCCGGCCCGGAGCTGACAGATGAGGAATTGCGAGCTGGCTCAGATCAACGCAGACGGACGGCGAACCCACGCCTTACCGCCGTCCGGCGCGATGCCCTCCACGTCCTTCACATACGCGCCAGCCTGGGTCAGAACGTGATGAAGATCGTTGCCGATGCTGATGAACCGAAATCCCTTGTCAAGGAATTCGGCGACGCGAGCGGTGCCGAACAGAAAGATGCCGAGGATGATGTCGTGCTTCTTCGCAGCCGCGATCAGCTTGTTCGTGGCCTCACCCAGTTCAGGTGACGTATACATGTCCGGGAACTTGTACTTCTCGTAGAGGCCCATCGACATGCAGAGATCGTTCTGACCGAGAAACAGCATGTCGACGCCAGGGACTGCGGCGATTTCCTCGATATTCCGGATGCAGTCAGCCGTTTCCACCTGAAGCGCGACGATGACGTTGTCGTTGGCCGCGCCAGCGTAGCCGAGGAGACCACCCTTGTTCATGCTCCGCTGCGGAAAATAGACTGACCGCGTGCCGGCGGTTGGGTAGCGACAGCAGCTGACCGCCGCTCGTGCTTCGTCCGCGGTGTTGATGTAGGGCACGAGGACGCCGTCAGCGCCCATGTCCAGGGACTGCTGGATCCCGGGTCGATCGGCGTAGCCGCCCACCCGCACCATCGACGTTGCGCCCCCGTTTGCAATCCCTGCCAGCATCCCGGAGAGGCTTTCGTTGCCCATCGGTCCATGCTGCGTGTCCACCAGCAGCCAGTCGTAGCCACTGTGGGCGAGCTGTTCCGCCACAGTCGGGCTGTGCGCGTTCAGGAACAGGCCCAACTTCGTCGCGCCGGCGCGCAACTGCTTCTTGAATTCCGCTCCCGTCAGAGATGCATGCATTGCGAGAAATCTCCTGATGTCGCTCCGCTCGTTAGTCGACGGCCGATGGCGTCAGCATAGCGCACGACTCGTGGGAGTGCGACTGGGCTTCAGTCGTTCACGATTAAACCGGAAGTGACGTGCGCCTCATCGCGATCCCAGGGAGAGCCGCAATGTCAGGCCGATCGTCCGGCCGTCGCCCGGCTGGCCAACGATGAGCCCCGTATTGCCGGGCGCGGCGGTCAACAACTCGAAGTAGTTCTCGTCCAGAAGATTGCGCGACCAGAGAAAGACGGTCCAGGCGCGATCGGATCGAAAGCCGACCCGCATGTTGAGCAACGCGTAGCCATCGGCCACGAGGTACTTCGAGTAACTGGCGCTCGATGAGAAGGACGAACGGTAGCTCGTGTCGACGGCACCGAAGAATCGCCCGGGATGGCCAAAAAGAGAACGAGATCGCCCGTACTCCCCGCCGAACGAGAGCGCCCATCTCGAAATGCCGGGCAGGATCGAACCCGAGATGTCCTTGAACGCCGGCCCCCCGGTGTCCTCGAGCGGGGGAGGCGCATCAGGGAAGGTCAGGTACCTGCCGTCGGTGTAGGCGGCCGCTCCATAGAACGAGACGTTGCTGTTCATGCGGCTGTTGGCGTCGAGCTCGGCCCCACGAACGCGAACCGTCCCGGCGTTGGCCAGATAGCCGCGCAGGACTCCGACGCTGGCGTTGGTGACCTGGGTCTGGAAGTTTCTGATTGACGTGTCGTAGCCGGTGAGGTTCGCGGTCGTGCCTCGCCACAGCGTCGTCTTCAGACCGACTTCGACGTGGCGCACGTCTTCCGGCTTGACGACCGCCGACGAGAGCACGGGCTGGTTGGCAGCGTCGGTCGGCAGGCCGTTCAGATTGAGGCCGACCGACTTGAAGCCTGTCGCGTAGGTGGCGTAGGCGTTGATGCCGTCCGAGACGCGGTAGGACGTCGAGAGCTGCCCGGACAGGTTGGAATCACCGACATCGGCCGTGTACTTCTGCGGAGCGAGCACCGACAGCTGCAAGGCGACGAGCGCCGGGTCGGTCGTCTGCAACCCGCCGTAGATCCGCTGATCGAAATTGACATTTTTCTGATCGTAGTTGACGCGAAGGCCCGGTAACAGGCGGAGGCGGTCGGTGATAGCGAAGTCGATCTGGCCAAATGCGGCAGCGCTGGTGTTGGCGTAGCTGACGTATTGATCGTAGCCGTAGCCGTCGAGGAGCCCCGGCGTCGCAGCGGCCGCAGTCGGCGCGAGCAGGAACCGAGCCGCGGCAGAGCCTTGCTCCTGTCTGAAGGCGGGATTGGAATCGATGGTCTGATGAAAGACGAAACCGCCCACCACAAAGCTCGCGCGCGGCGTCACTGGCCCGGCGTAGCGGAGCTCTTCGCTCCACTGCCGCTGTGTCGACGGCGCCGCGGAGATCGTCGTGACCGGCAGGCCGATGAAGTCACGGTCGTTCGACGGATTCCAGTTCCAGTACCGCCAGCCGGCGGTCGACGTCAGCAGCCCTCGACCAATCTTCCAGTCGACGTTCAGAGCCGATCCTCCGAGATCCTGGTACGAGCGCAGCGGCGTGTCGACGTCGGTGACGCGGTCGAACGCGTTGAAGCTGGGAGCCGTGTAATGAAGATCGGCGGCAATCTGCGGTGTACTGACGATTGGCCGGTCGTAGCGTCGGCGCCACGCCGGCCACAACCTGCGTGTACCCGTCGGGACGCTGCCGGGTGTAGTCCGCCGTCCACAGGATCGCCAGCGCGTCCGACGGCGTCACCAGCACCTGTCCCCGCATGCCCACGTTGTCCAGATCGTTCACGTCCTGGCGGGTCTTGACGTTGAAGATCGTGCCGTCGCGCTGCGTGCCCGAGAACGACAGCCGCGCTGCAACTTTGCTCCCGATCGGGCTCGTGACCGATGCCTTTGCCTGCACGAACCCCAGGTCGCCGAGGTTCAGCTCGAAGTCGGCCCCTTTCGTGAAGCTCGGCCTCCGCGTGGTGACGTTGATCGCACCCGCCGTCGTGTTCTTGCCGAACAGCGTCCCTTGCGGACCTCGCAGTACTTCGATGCGCTCGACGTCGAGGAAGTCGAGCGTCGCCGCGGCCGGACGGGCGTAGAAGACGCCGTCGACGTAGAGCCCGACACCAGGCTCGAGGCCGTCGTTGGTGAGGCCGAACGGCGCCCCGAGACCGCGGATGTTGATCGCCGAGTTGCGCGGGTTGGTCGAATAGAACTGCACCGTCGGAATCAGCTCCTTGAGGCGATTGACGTTGAAGGCGCCGGCGTTCTCGACCTGGCCGCGAGTCACGACCGTCAACGGGATCGGCACCTGCTGCGCAACTTCCTCGACCCGCCGGGCGGTGACGAGCACGCCCTCCGTCAACTGGGCCGGCGCCACCGTCACCTCGATCGTCAGGGTCTGACCGCTCTCGAGCGTGACTTCCCGCACCGCGGGTTCGAAGCCGTCGAGGCTGCTCTCGAGGCGATACGTCCCCGCCAGGAGGTCGCCGAGCCGATAGCCACCTTCCTTGTCGCTCACGGCGATCACCGTGCGCTGTGTCTTCTCGTTGACAACGCGGATCGTCGCCCCGGGAATGGCGCCGCCTGACGTGTCGCGAACGATCCCGGCGATGACGCAGCCATCGGACTGGCCCGAGGCCACCGCCGGCAGAAGCAGCGACGCCACGACAACGAGCAACCTGCGAAGCATACGTTCCCACCTTCCGTCCTGCAGTGACCGGCTCACGGCGGAGCCCGGCATCCGAGTCGTTGATGTAAGAAGAGGGCGCCGAGCGACGTGGCGCGTGAGGGAGATTCGATCGAGGGTCAGCTCACGGACCGGTCGTCGGCTGGATACAGCGACATGCGATGGGCACGAAACGACTGGCGTGAGCTCCAGGCATTCGAGGGGACGGAGAGCAAGTGGCGGGCCATCGAGAATGTCGAGGAATTCTGCGCGTTTCAACCGGTCAGCCCGATCTCGCCGTGATATATGACGGCAAGAAACGGGACAACCGCCTTGTCAGACCCGGAAACCCGCCCAGTCGATGCCCAGTTTGCGCATGCGCGCTCGCAGGGTGTGGGGGTTGATTCGCAGCAGACGAGCGGCGCCGAGGGTTCCTTCCACGCGACCGCGGGTTTCGGTCAACGCGGCTTCGATGTGGCGGCGAATGACGACGTCGAGCGGCTCGATCCCGCGGGCTCGGGAGCTCTCGTGGGCGGCCGCTGGCGCTCCGCCCGGTCGTGCGCTCAAGCCGAGTGCCGTCGTGACGCTCAGCGACCGGCCCTGGCCGATGAGGACGGCGCGATCCATCACAGCCGCGATCTCGCGGACGTTGCCCGGCCAGCGATACTCCGTCAGCACCCGCACGTCGGCGTCCGAGACGGCGATCGGCCGCAGACCGAACCGATGGGCGGCGCGTTCGGCAAAGTACTCGGCAAACGCCCTGATGTCGCTGGGACGGTCGCGCAAGGGAGGAATCACGATGGGGAAGACCGCCAGCCGGTAGTAGAGATCCTCGCGAAACGTCTGTGCCTCGACCATCGCCGGCAGATCGCGATGCGTCGCGGCAACGATCCTCACGTTGACCCGCACCGGCCGCTCGCCACCGACGCGGACCAGCTCGCCATCCTGGACGACGCGCAGCAGCCGTACCTGCGCTGGCGGGGCGAGCTCCCCGATCTCGTCGAGAAAGAGGGTCCCTCCGTTGGCCTGCTCGAACCAGCCTTTCCGGCGTGTCGAGGCGCCGGTGAACGCACCCTGCTCGTGCCCGAACAGCTCCGAGTCGATCAGCTCCGGCGCGATCGCCCCGCAGTTGACCCGGCGGAACGGGCCGCCGCGAAACGTCGAGTCCTCGTGGATCGCGCGCGCGATGATCTCCTTGCCGGTGCCGGTCTCGCCGAAGAGCAGCACCGGTGCGGCGCTCCGCGACACTAGTTGCGCCCGGGCCATGACCGCTGCCAACCCGGTGTCGCCGCCAATGAGACGCTCGTCGCCGACGGGCCGATCGCCGGTGATCAGATGTTCCGGTACGGGTCGCAGCGTGGAAGCCGCCGGGCGATGTTTCTGTGACATATGCTGGATTAGGCCAATCTGAGAACAAGCATATATCACGGGCAGCCGGGAGGTTCTACTCGCCGACGGAGAAGTCGAAGTGGTGGACGTCTTCTTTGGTACCCAGCGACTCGTAGAGCGCGATCGCGGGCACGTCGCCCTGGTCCGCCTGGACATAGATGACGTAAGCCCGGCGCCCCCGCGCGATGTCCTGCAGAGCGCGGATCAAGGCGGTGGCGATGCCCTTGCGGCGGTGCGGCGCCGCCACGGCCAGGTCGTAGATGTAGATCTCCCGTCTCTCCCGCTCGAACTTGTCCAGCTCGTAGGCGGCCAGGCCCCCGACCACTTCGCCGCCGACTCGGGCGACGACGACGATGAAATGCGGCTTGGCCAGCAGCGTGGTGAGATAGCTATCGCTCGGAACGGCAGCCTGATAAGTCTCGACGTCCTCGAACGCGGTCCCGAACACGCGGAGCAGATCCTTGAGGAGCCCCACGTTCGATGGTGTCAGATGTGTGAGCTCGTAATCCACGATGGTCGGCCTCCGTGTCGTTCCTGCCGCAACCGGTCTGCCTCGCGTTCGCTCATGTAGTCAACTCGGTGCGGCAGGGTTGGCGTGCACGTAGACCCATGCTGATTTGCCCGAGGCGAGGACGACCTCGACCCTCTTGTACGCCGCCGTTCGTTCGTACCGATCTGCGGTCTCGAGCTCCGCGTCCGTGATCTCGAACACGGTGCCGCCTACGCAGTTGTCGTTGCGGCCCGTGAACGTGACGTTCGCGTGGTGAGTCCTGCCGCTGGCCGCAAGGACGTTCGGGTCGGGGATTGGGATCGCCGAGAGCTTGCAGCCACGGAGCTCGTCGGGTTGCCCGTGAAGCAGCCGGCCGAACGTCGAGAGCTGGACGCGGTGATCCTGAAGCGTGCCGTAGGAAAAGAGCAGCGGCATGGCGAGGTCCCGGGCCCGGCCGTCCGAGGCCCTGACCGCAGGATATCGCAGGAATCCTGGTCTTGACATCGCCCGTGCGCGCCTCGATAGTGACCGCTCATGGATGTTCTTCGTCGGGATATTCGATCGGCCATCGTCGCCATGCGGCGCTCGCCGGGTTTCAGCGCGACCGCGCTCGTCACGCTCGCGCTGGGCATTGGCTCGACGACGGCGGTGTTTTCGATCGTGCACGGCGTGTTGCTGCGTCCGCTGCCGTATGCCGCACCGAATCGCCTCGTGCGAGTGTGGGAAGAGTATCCAGGCGGGGCTTCGCCGGCCGGCAATCGATGGTTGAGCCGTGCGACCTATGCCGGTTGGCTCGAGCAGTCGCGGACGCTCGACGCGCTCGGTGGCTACGGGCTGTCTGAGTACCAGCTGACGCTGGCGAGCCAGCGCGAGAAAGTGTTCGGCGCGCGGGTCTCGGCTGCGGTGCTGGCCACTCTCGGGGTGGCGCCGGGCCTCGGTCGGCTGTTCACTGCGGATGACGACCGGGCCGAAGCGGCACCGGTCACGATCATCAGCGACGGCCTGTGGCGCGAGCGCTACGGGTCGAATCGGGATGTGCTCGGCGCCTCGCTGGTGATCGACGGGCAGCCGCACACGATTGTCGGCGTCGCGCCCCAGGGGTTCGAGTTTCCGGACCCGCGCGTCTGCGTGTGGCTGCCGTACGCGATTCCGCGTTCGGCGGCAACGCCGACCGGGGCGATTGTCTTCACCGCGCTGGCGCGAATGAAGCCGGGCGTGACGCTCTCGCAGGTGGAGTCCGAGGGTACGGCCGTGGCGCGGGCGGCTCCCAAACATCGCCTGACCGAGCTCTTCTTTGGCAAGGGCGGCGCGGTCGTCGTCCACGCGCGCGCGATCATCGACGACATGACGGTACAGGCGCGGCCGGCGTTGTCCGTGCTGACCGTGGCGGTCGTGCTGGTGCTGGTGATCGCATGCGCCAATGTCACCAACCTGCTGCTGTCGCGCGGCGTCGCGCGGCAGCGTGAGCTCGCCATCCGCGCCGCCGTCGGTGGCAGCAGGGGCCGGATCGTTCGACAACTATTGACCGAGAGCGCGGTGGTCTCGCTCGCGGGAGGTGGTCTGGGTCTGCTGCTTGCCGACGGCCTCGTTCGCATTCTGCCGGCGATCGCGCCGGCGGGCCTTCCGCGTCTCGACGAGGTGAGGCTCGATGGCTCGGTCCTGGTGTTCTGTGCGCTCACCACGCTGCTCGCGACCATGACATCGGGGCTCGCGCCCGCGGCGCGAGGTGCCCGCGTCGATCTCTCCGACGCGCTTCGCACCGCCGATCGATCGTCCGGCCTTGGATTTCGCGGCGCGCACGCCCGGCGCCTTCGCGACGGGCTGCTCATCCTCGAAGCCGCGTTCGCCCTCGTCTTGATCGTCGGCGCTGGCCTCCTCGCGCACAGCTTCGTTCGCCTCGTGCAGGTGGATAGTGGTTACACGGCCGGGGGGGTGCTCATCGCGAGTGTTGATCTGCCGACGGGGACGACCGAGGCGCGGACGGACCAGTTCATCGAATCCATGCTCGTTCGGCTGCGCGCCATGCCTGGCGTCTCCGCCGCCGGCGCCGCCGCCATGATTCCCCTGATGAAGCAAACCGCGATCGAGCCGTTCGCCCTGCCCGACTCGCTCACTGGCGGCAAACCCCCACGCGGGCGCGCTCTCGTCTATTGGGTCACGCCGGGCTATGCCGAGGCGGTCGGGCTGCGCTTGCGGGAGGGACGGTTCTTCGTCGATACGGATGCGCGCTCGGGAAACCTGGCGACGCTCGTGAACCAGGAGTTCGTTCGGCAGCACCTCGGGGTTCCGCGCGTGACCGGGCTGATGATTCCCCATCTGGTCGGAGCCGCCCCGGAGGTGAGCGCCGAGATCGTAGGTGTGGTTGGCAATGTGCTGAAGGATGGCAACGATCGCCTGCCGCAGCCGGAGCTGTACTTCGTGCACGGATCACACGGTCAGCGAATCAGCGGACAAGTCAATCTCGTGATCCGGACGACGAGAAAGGCTGCGGCACTGGCTGACGAGGTGCGTGGTCTGGTCCGACAGGTCGCAGCAGAGGCATCGGTCGATCGAATCGAGCCGCTCACCGCGACGGTGGCGGCCTCGCTCGATGCGCCGCGGTTCGCTGCGCTCGTGGTGATGGCGTTTGCCGGCGTCGCCGTGGTGCTGGCGGCGATCGGGCTCTACGGCGTGCTGTCCTACAGCGTGTCGCAGCGGGTGCTGGAGCTGGGGATTCGTGCCGCGCTCGGCGCACAGCGGGCAGATCTGGTGCGTCTGGTGTTGCGTGAGGGTCTGGTGGTAACGCTGGCCGGCATTGCGCTGGGCCTGGTATTGGCAGGGCAGTTCACGCGCCTGATGCGCGATCTGCTGTTCGGCGTGACGCCCAACGATACGGTCGCCTTGACGATCGCGCCCGCGGTGCTCATCGCCGCCGCGCTTGTCGCCTGTCTCGGGCCTGCGCTGCGTGCGGCGTCCGCCGATCCGGCGACGTCCCTGCGAAATCAGTAGTCGTGCGTGGCGCGACAGCCGTCGGTGAACCGGCCCCGCAGCAGTGCACCGGAGGTCGGATCGGAGGTCACCAGGTGAATCGGAAGATGGTGGCGGTCGATCGGCTTGGATCCGGGTGCCTCGAATCCTCGACCTTGTATTTGCTCGGTACGGTTGCCCAGTCGGTGTAGATATTGCCGCCGACATAAAAGCGCGGCTGCGTCGGCGGTGGCTGCGCCGGCGACTGTGGCGTCGGCGGCTTATCCGAGAACAGCGTGTACGCCTTCTGCGGCGCCAGCGGGCCGGGCCGATCGCTCTGCGGCACGTATTCCGGGATCCCGTCGCCATCGATATCCGCCCGGATCCACGCGACGTGCAGCAGTCGGTGGTACGTGTGGTCGGCGATCATGCCACGCAGCTGGGCGTTGAATCGCGTGATGATGGATTCGGCGTCCGGTCGCGTGCGCCTGATCGCCAGATGCAGCTGACGGGTCAGCAGCGGCGTCGATCCGAGCTGGAGCTTCGTTCGCGATTGGGCGGCATAGTTCGTCACGAGATACTCGACGACGAGCTCGTCCATCAGAGCGTAGTCGACCTGGCTGCCGAGCAGCAGACCGAGACTGTCCTCCTCGCTGCGCGAGCGCACGAAGGTCGACGCCGTCTCGTCGATGGCGTTCCCGTACGAGTAGCCTCCGACGATGGCGATCCGTTTGCCTTTCAACGCGTCCAGCGCGGGCGCCGACACGTCACTGCCTTTTCTGCCGACGAGCACGAGTCGGTTTTCGAGATAGGGCTGCGAGAAGAGCAGCACGCGATCGCGGTCGGCGTCCTTCCATGCCGCGGCACTGCCGTCGAATTCCCCCTCGAGGAGCGCCGGGGTGAACCGCTCCGCCTCGACAATCGTCGTGGTGGTGCTCAGGCCGACTCGACCGAGCGCCGCCTCGACCAGGTCGAGCGCGAATCTGGGCTGTCCGGGTTCGTTCGTGAAGGGTGGCCAGGCAGTCGAGACGAGTCGCAGCCGGCCGGTTTGCGCGACCACAGCCAGTGACGCCGCGATCGAGAGGAAGCAAACCGCCAGGGCGATCCATCGACCACCGCGATTGGGTCCATCGAGGGGTTGCATGGGATGAGACGCTCCGTTCCAAGACTACCCGAATCCTGACTCCGCGTTCATCAATTTCTGGCGACGTCGCAGCCGCGTTCCATCTGCGGAACTCCGGTTGACGTTTGTGCGTCTGCCTCCGTAATATCTGTTTATGTCAGATATCGACCGTCGCGGCGGCGATCGCCCGTTGGCCAAGCCGGCGGACGTCCCTGATTGGGGCCGCGAGGTACGGTCACGCCTCTCATCCGTACGCCTCTCCCCGGAGCGCGAAGCGGAGATCGTCGACGAGCTGGCGCAGCATCTTGACGATCGGTGGCGCGAGCTGATTGCCGGCGGCCGCTCAGCTGTCGAGGCGGAGCGCCTGACGCTCGCCGAGTTCGGAGCCGGTGGGCGGCTGGCCAGCTACCTCACCCCGCTTCGCCAGGCACAGGTCACGCCGCCACCCGTTCCAGGGATGTCGATCGGCCGCCTGTGGGGCGATCTTCGTCAGGACCTCCGCTATACGCTGCGAACGATCGCGGCGAGCCCGGGCTTCGCCGCGGTCGCCATCCTCTCGCTGGCGCTCGGCATCGGCGCGAACACCGCGATCTTCAGCCTGTGGAATGGCGTGCTGCGCGCGCCGTTGCCCGGCGTGCGCGAGCCTGAGCAGCTCGCGATCCTCTCGAATCCTGACGAGTCGGGAAGCTGGAGCGGCCGGATGTCCGGGCCGCGATCGTGGCTCACCTATAGCGAATTCGAAGACCAGCGCGACCACGCCGAGGGTTTCTCAGCAGTCATGGCCTCACAGAGCGGCCAGAACACGTGGCCGATCAGCCTGGATGGCGGACCGCTCGAAGAAGCCAGCGGCCGCCTCGTGTCCGGCGGGTTTTTCGAGGTGCTTGGCGCAGGGCCGGCGATCGGCCGTCTCTTCGCCGCGGCCGACGATCGATCCGACGCGCCCACCGCCGTCATCAGCTACGCCTACTGGCAGCGACGTTTCGGCGGCCGGGCCGGTGTCATTGGCACGACGCTGACCATTCGTCACGTCCCGATCACCATCATCGGCGTCGCGGCGCGCGGATTCGTCGGGGAAACGTCCAGCCAACAACCGGATGTCTGGCTGCCGCTGCGTCTCCAGCCGAGCGTGCTGCCCGGCCCCGATCGGCTGCACGACACGCCGCCCGAGAAGAGGATGTGGCTCCACGTGTTCGCACGCCTCAAACCGGGGGTCACGCTGACGCAAGCGAACGCGGAGGCCAATGCGATCTTTCACGCCGGTCTGGAATCGTTTTATGGCGCGGCGGCGGCAGGACCGCGCCGACGCGAATTCCTGGATCAGCGGCTCGAGGTCCGTTCGGGCGCTCGCGGCGCGTCGCGGACCCGCCGTGAGTTCTCACAATCGCTGACCGCCATGCTGGCGGCGGTCGGCGTGCTGCTGCTGATCGCGTGTGCGAATCTCGCCAATCTCCTCCTGGCGCGCGGCGCCGCACGACAGCCGGAGATGGCGCTGCGGCTCTCGCTTGGCGCACGCGCCGAACGCCTGGGTCGCCAGCTCGCCACCGAGAGCCTGACGCTGGCGGCCGGCGGGTGCGCGGCCGCCATCCCCGTCGCGTTCGCGCTGCACGCCGCGCTGGTCGAGATGATCGCGCAATCCGATCGGCGCTTTCACATGGACTTCGCCCTGGACCCGATGGTCCTGACCTTTCTCATCGCGTCGACCGTCGTGGCCGCGCTGCTGTTCGGCGCCCTGCCGGCCTGGCAGGCCACCAGGACTCCGGCCGCACAGGCGCTCAAGGACCAGCACCGCGGCGCGATCGGTTCGATGCGTCAGCTGCGATCGGGCAAGCTGCTGGTCAGCGTCCAGCTGGCGTTGTCGTTGCCACTGCTGGTCGGCGCCGGTCTTCTCGCACGCACTGTCTACAACCTGCAGCGGGCCGATCTCGGGTTCCCGGCGCGTCAACTGCTCCTCGTTCGGGTCGATCTCCGGGAAGCGGGGTATGAAGAAGAAGAACGGCGGGATCAGCTGCTGCAACAGCTGGTGAGTGAGATCCGACGGCTGCCCGGCGTGCAAGCCATCAGCTTCTCGGAACTCGGCCTGTTCAGCGGCGGAGAATCCTCGGCAACGGTCGCGATCGATGGCTACGTGCCGAAGCGAGATGAGGACCGCGACTCGGCCATGGATAACGTCGGTCCCCGCTACTTTTCCACGCTCGGCATCCCGATGCGCCTCGGGCGCGACGTGGTCGAGAGCGATCGCGACGGCGGGGCCGCCGTCTGCGTGATCAACGAAGCCTTCGCCCGGCAATTCTTCGATCGACGCAACCCGGTCGGATCGCGCGTCAGCCTGGTGAACGAGGACGAGGGCCGCAGGTCCTATCAAATCGTCGGTGT
This sequence comes from uncultured Acidobacteriota bacterium, assembly GCA_963771415.1. Taxonomy (GTDB): domain Bacteria; phylum Acidobacteriota; class Vicinamibacteria; order Vicinamibacterales; family 2-12-FULL-66-21; genus CAWAZT01. The sequence goes on from CAVYTI010000006.1 coordinate 401,242, forward strand.
TGCCGGCAACGCCCATACCTCCGGCCTGCGAGGCGCCGTCGAGCCACGTTTCTTCGTGGCCTCCCAACGCTCATCGGGGACAATGAGTCCCACCCTGCTGATCCGCACGGCGATGGAGTCCGGTCCGATCCTGCCGACGATCCGCAAAGCGATTCAGGCCATCGACCCGAAATTGCCGATCGTCGCCTCGACGTCGATAGAGGATCAGATGGCGCCGCTGACCGCGCAGGACCGCGCCGCCGCGAAGCTGGCGGTGGTCTTCGGGTCCGTGGCGCTCACGCTCGCCGCGATTGGTTTGTACGGCGTGCTGTCGTACGGCGTCGCGCGACGGACCGCGGAGATCGCGATTCGCATCGCCCTGGGATCGCGGCCGGGGCGCGTCGTGGCCATGATCCTTCGAGAGACCGTCGCGCTCGTCAGCGTCGGGCTGGCGCTCGGGGCTGCCCTCGCCTACGTCGCGTTGCGCCTGATCGACAGCCGGCTGTACGGCGTCGCTCCCCAGGATCCGCTCACGCTGGCGCTCGCACTCGGGCTGTTGCTGATCGTCGCGCTCGGCGCAGCCTTCCTGCCGGCAATACGGGCGTCGCGGGTCGATCCGATGGTGGCACTCCGCCACTCCTAGCTGTTCAACTCGCGGTCTGCCGAGCGAACCCGGTGACAGTCGCCGCCGTCGCTGCGATAATCCCCGGCGATCTCGGTGCGTGCGTCCAATCGGGCCCGACGTCCTGACGCCCGACGACGAGCTGGATAGCCAGGCGAGTGACCGCCTGGAGGCTCGGTGCGCCACCGCACGCCGTTCCATCGATCGTTCCATCATGCCCACTCCATCCGTACGAAACGTGGATCTCCTTCAGCTCCTCCGATCGCTCGAGGAGTTTCTCTACGAGGTGATGACCTGGCTGATCTTCTATCCCCGTACGATGTGGCTCGTGCTGCGCCATCCTTCGAAGATGGTCGACTACTCGCAGCATGAGCTGAAGGATGCCGCCGACGACCAGTACACCGACACCATCACGCCTCCGCTCTTTCTCATGATGACCGTGGTGCTTTGTCACGCGCTGGAGGTGGCGCTGCACGGGAACCTCCAGGAGCCGCAGTCGGCGATGGCCGATCGTTTGCTCGATTCCGAACAGAACCTGCTGATCCTCCGATCGATCCTGTTCAGCATCTACCCGTTGATCTTTTCTGTCGGGCTGCTGAAGCGACGCGGCCAACCAGTCGAGCGTGAGAGTCTGCGGGCGCCATTTTTCGGGCAGTGCTATCTGGCCGGTTCGTTCGCGGTGTTCATCAGCGTCTCGATGTTGATGCTCCGGGCGCAGTCGCTGCAGGTGATCCTGGCCGGATTGATCGCCGGGCTGGCGAGCACGATCTGGTACGTGTGGGTGGAATCGGAATGGTTCAAGAAAGGGCTGAACGTGTCGCGCTGGCGGGCGCTGCGAATCGCAACCAGAACGTTCATCAAGGCCACGTTCATCAACGGGCTGTTCAGCATCGCGGTGGCGACACTGGGGAAATGAGACGGATGCCGGAGGACGGAGGACCGAGGACGAGGGACCGGGGACCAGGGACTACCCAGGTTCGCGCTCGTAGATCTCGCCTTCGATGTCGGACAGCTTCTGCTGCATGTAACTGGATGCGTCGCGGACGCCCTGGTTGTAGACCGGCGGACCGAGCTCGCGCAGGAAAAACTCGAGCAGCCCTTCGGCCCGGAAATCGCTCAGGACCTCGTCGAAGTCGCTCGAGAAATGCTCCTTGAGGGCCTGAAGAAGGTCGGCGCGACGCTCGGCCGACAACCGGATCCGCATCGGAGAATCGGGGATGTGTTTGGCCATGTGGCGCTCGACGGCTCCGGCGAGTGTAACCGGCTACTGGCCGGACTCAAAACGCCGCGCCCACCGCTTGCAGGGGTTGCTGACGAATGGGATCATGGCGGGAACGCCAAACCGAGCGAGGCCCAGCGTGATCACGACAACCGTACCGGATCGTACCGAAGCGGCGGAATACTACTTCACCTACATCAACCAGGTTCCCTCCGGCGACATCTGCGCCATCCTCGAAGAGCAGATACCAGAGACCGTCGCCCTGCTGGGCCGCATCCCTGAGGAGCAGTCGCTGGCGCGATACGCCGCCGACAAGTGGACGATTCGCCAGGTCGTCAACCATGTCAACGACGCGGAACGGCTGTTCGTGTTCCGCGCGATGTGGTTCGCCCGGGGCTTCGACACCGAGCTGCCCAGTTTCGACCAGGACGTGGCGGTCTCGACGGCTGGCGCGGACGACAGGACGCTCGCACGCCACCTGGAAGAGTTCCAGGCGATTCGGTCGGCGTCGCTGACGTTCTTTCGCGGCCTGCCGGACGAGGCGTGGGGGCGCCGCGGCATCGCCAGCGGCCATCCCTTCACTGTGCGCGCGCTGGCCTTCATCACTGCCGGCCATCTCCGACACCACGCCAGAATCCTGCAGGAGCGGTATATTCCGGCGCTGATCTGATCGTTCCGCCGCAGCGACGGGCCGTTCGTTCGATCGAGGCGCCTCTCTGGCTTCGTGGCCGAGGCACTCCTGGCATCCTTCGAGCTCGCCTGCGAGGACACGCCACTCGCGGGTTCCGCTGGTGATCGAAGATGTGCCCGTGGTGGCGTATTGTGGGACCTGTGAAGGACGCCAGCCCGTGTGCTCGGTCCAGGATATGACCTGTAAAACCTGCGGGACGCCCGCATTCGACACTGGCGAGGGGCGCGAGCTGATGGTGACCGCGCTGGAGTTGGCGGTATGAGCACCACGCCGCGTCTGGTCGAAGCCATCCAGCGATGACGACGATTCTCTCCGTCGTCGCGCTTGGATTTCTCCTCGGCATGCGCCATGCGACCGACGCCGATCACGTCGTGGCCGTCGCGACGATCGTGAGTCGCGAGCAGAAAATCAGGATGGCCGCGTGGATCGGCGCGTTGTGGGGGATCGGCCATACGGTGACGATCGTTGCGGTTGGCGCGCCGATCATCCTGTTCAACTGGGTCGTCGCTCCGCGGGTCGGCCTGGCAATGGAGTTCGCCGTCGGCTTGATGCTGATTCTTCTGGGCCTGAAGAATCTGTCTGGTCAGACCTGGCGTGCAACGATGTGGTCGGAGGACCGCCGCGTCGTCGCCCACCCGCATCTGCACGTCCACGGCGACTACACGCATTCTCACCCTCACGCACACCTGCCCGAGTCGCACCCCCACCGACCGGACGACACCCCGCTGAGCCGCCTCGATCGGCTGCTCGGTGGTCTCAGCTTCTACCAGCTTGTACGGCCTGTCGTCGTGGGCATCGTCCACGGCCTGGCCGGGTCCGCTGCCGTCGCCCTCCTCGTGCTGACGACGATTCGACAACCTGCCTGGGCTGTTGCCTATCTCGCCGTCTTTGGCATCGGTACTGTCGTGGGTATGGCGCTCATCACAACGGCCATCGCGATGCCACTCGCGCGGGTAGGTGCGTCGAGCCTGACGCACCGATACCTTCGCGTCGCGACCGGCCTCCTGAGCTTCGCCTTCGGTATATTCCTCGTGTACCAGATCGGGGTCGTGGACGGCTTGTTCGGCGCGGCGCCCCAGTGGACGCCGCGCTAGCCGATTGTCGCTGGCACGATTTGCGCATCCTGGCAGATGGAGGTGTCTCTTGGGTCGACTTGTCGCGGGCGCGCTCTTGATCGTGACGGCTGTGGTGATCGTGCAGATGTGGCCCGACATCGAGCGATACCGCCGGATCCGGGCCATGTAGGCGGGCGGATGCGCGCAGGCAGTGATTTCACTGACGGCGGAATCACGTCGAATACATCACTTTGACGTGAGCGGGAAACACCCGCGTACCATCGAACGTGACCCCTGGGAGCGAATCCAGATGGACCTCCCGCAGCGATGGCAACGTTGCGAGGAGCGCTATGCCGGCGTCGGTGACGCCGTTGACCTCATACAAGTCCACCTGTTCGAGTGACGTCATCCGACCGAGAATCGCCAGGCTGCGGTCGGTAATCTTCGTCAGACCCGCGTAGTAGTACTTGAGCGCCAGCCCGGCAACGTGCTCGGTTGCCAGGTCGGTCGTCTCACGGCAGTACATGCACGTGAGCCGATCGAGTCGAGCGCATTTCCCGACGTGCCGGAACCCATCGTCGGTGACGTCGATGGGCGTGAGCTCGCGCAAGGCGGGAAACGCCGGCAGCAGAGAGAGGGCATCTTCGCCCACGTTCTTGCAGCTCACACCGAGCGCGCGCAGCGTCGGCATGCGTGAGAGCGCGATGAAGCCTCGACTGCCGAGATGCGGGCACTCACGTCCCCACAGACTTTCGAGGGTATTCGATTCGACTGAGCGCCTCGAATCCCTCATCGGTGGCGGCGGTTCCCTGAGCTCTCAGGCGGCGAAGATGCGGGATGGCCGCGATATGGCGCATCGCCGCATCGCCGCTCAACTCGCCGTCGGCGCCAAGGACCTGGAGGTTGGGAAGACGGCGGAGATGCGCGAAACCATCCGGCGTCACGGCCGTAACGTGCCAAAACAGGTCCAGCTCCACGAGACCATCGAGGCCGGCCAGGCCGGCGAGACCGGCGTCGGTAATCGGACCATCGATCAACAGATGCGTGCCCGCGCCTGTGGATTCGGCGTCGATCGGGGGCGGTCGGCGTCCGGCATGTTTCAGGAGCGGGAAATTGTGCAGGACAGGAATCCCCTCGTCGGTGACCAGCCGTCCACTGCTGAAATAGCTCAGATGCGCCTTGCCCTGGAGCGCTTCGATGGCACCGTTCCCGGTTGGCGATCCCATGAGGTCCACGCGCTCGAGCTGCTCACAGAACCGCAGGTTGCTGACCCCCGCGTCCGAGATGCCACGCTGCCAGGTCATCTCGAATCGGCGCAGCTCCGGCAGGCTGCGCAAGACCTCGAGCCCGCGGTCGGTGAGATTGCCACCCGGGTATTCGCTCAATTCGAGCTCGCGCAGCTGTGGCATGCGCGCCAGCTGAAGAAGCCCGTCATCGGTCAGCTGACGCGATCCGCCAAGGTTCAGGCTGGTGACGTGCTCGAGCGCCGCGACTTTCGAAAGGACAGCATCGGTCATCAGACCCTGGGCGTCGAGCCTTTGGATTCGGTGTTCCGTCATCACGGCAATCACCTCGTCCCACTCGCGGTCGCTCAACTGCCGACGCGGCGCGATGCGGCTCTCGTCGATCTCGAGGGCAAAGGTCGGCACGGGCCTTTGCCCGGTCGCCTTCGCCTGGCCGAGGGTCGCCCAGCTTCCGAAGCCGGCGTCCTGTGCGATCAGCATCCGCGCCTCTGAGGGATCCAGATAATTCTCCGGAATCCGCGACGACCGCTGGCGAAAGGCATAGACGCGACGCCAGATCTCCGCAAAGAGATCGTCGAAGGTGAAGCATCGACCGTAGAACTCATTCGTGCGGCCGAGCGCCGCCTCGTCCCGCGTGTTGAACGCCAGGACCAGATCGTCCGACAGACGGGTGTAGTCCTCGACCGAGTGTTCCGTCGTGAAGGCGACGGCGGCTGGCGCGGACTGCACCGCCTGCTTGAGCGCCGCCCAGCTCTCGTGACCGTGCTCGCGCGCCAGCGCGTGCTGGACGTCGCGCAGCACCGGCTCACCGGTGTGGGTCGGATGGATGCGCTCGAACCTGGCTCGCGCCTTTAAATCACCGGCGCGCAGCCCTTTCAGCCAGCGCTTGGCTTCCTTCTTCAGAGTGTCGAGAGATGTGGCGGGTGTGATCGCGCGTGACATCGATACCTTCTTTCCGTTGCTGCCCGGAGTCCGCTCAGTCAGGGCCGGAATGAAGGTTCGTGCTAAGGGCCGAACCGTGAGTGGGTGGGAGCTGGCTCCCTTGCCGCGGACAGGAGGCGCCCCAGTGCGCGCTGAGGGCCAGTGTGCCCGCGCCCGAGCGGCTTGTCAACGCTCCGCAGTTACTTGTGTAGACTTTCTACGCAATACTCAGTAGACTATCTACACAATGAAGCCGAAGCCGCCTTCGCGCGTCGAGCTGCTCCGCGGCACGCTCGACCTGCTGATTCTCCGCACGCTCCTGCCGGGGCCGAGCCACGGCCACGCCATCGCCAAACACATCCAGCGCACGTCCGAGGATCTGCTGCAGGTCGAGACCGGATCGCTCTACCCGGCGCTCCATCGCCTGGAGGCGAAGCGGCTGGATTGCCGCCTCGTGGGAGTTGTCCGACAAGGGCAAGCGCGCCCGGTACTACCGCCTCACCGCGTTGGGACGGAAACAGCTGGCCAGCGAACAGTCGAAGTGGCGAGGCGTTCGCGCGCGCCATGGGACTGCTGCTGACGCCGGCCGAGCGAGGAGGGCCAATGAAGCGTTGCTCCGGAAGACTGAAATGGTGGCGCAGCGCCGCAGCGCAAGGAGGCAGAGCTCCGCGAGGAGCTGCAGTTCCACCTCGAGGAGGAAATCGACGAACGCCGAGCCGACGGGCTGCCGGCAGACGAGGCACGCATGGGCCGCGCGCCGCGATCTGGGCAACGTCACGCTCGTGCGCGGAGGACACGCGCGCGCTGTGGACGTGGACGCTGCTCGAGCAGCTCGGCGCAGGACGTCCGCTACGCGCTTGCGCACGATGCGCAAGAACCGGGTGTTCACGGCGCTGGCGGCGCTGTCGCTGGCGCTGGGCATCGGCGCCAACACGGCGATCTACAGCTTCATGGATGCGATTCTGCTGCGCTCGCTGCCGGTCACGGACCCCGCGTCGCTCGTGGTCGTGAACTGGCAGAGCAGGCCGTGGCTGCGGGCGAAGGCGGCCGATGGTCTCGCCCCGCAGTTCGTGATGCACTCCGGAAGCGGACATACCTACGACGATCCCGTGGGAACCACGGCGGGGATTTTTCCGTTTCCGGCCTTCGAGCTCCTCCAGCAATCCGCCGATCGCCGTCTTCTCCAGCCTCTTCGCCTACTACCCGGTCGGGCCGCGTCAACCTGATGATCAAGGGCGAGGCGGAGGTCGTCGAACGGCGAATACGTGTCGGGCGACTTCTTTCGCGGCCTCGCCGTGCCGGCCGGCGGCCGGCAGGCTGCTCGACCACTCGAGGACGATCGCGCGGGCGCTCCGCCGGTCGCTGTCGTCAGCATGGGTCTACAGCCGAGCGGCGGTTCGGCGATGCGGCGAATGCGCTCGGGCAGGCCATGCTCATCAACAACCATGCCGTTCACCGTCGTCGGCGTGACGCCGGCAGAGTTCTTCGGCGTCGATCCGTCAGCCGCGCCCGACATCTATCTCCCGATGCACGCCAACCTGGTGCTCGGATCCGGTGTGCGCACCACGACGCGCGTGGACGTACCTCGATCGGAATTACTACTGGATCGAAGTGATGGGCCGGCTGCGGCCTGGCGTCAGCGTCGCGCAGGCGCAGGCTGCTCTCGATCAGCCGTTTCACCAGTGGGTGGCTGGCACCGCGACAAGCGACAGCGAGCGAGCCAACCTTCCGGTGCTGCGTGTGCGAGAAGGGGCCGGCGGGCTGGACAGCCTGCGGCGCCAGTATTCGAAGCCGCTCTACGTGCTGCTGACGCATGGTCGGCCTGATCCTGGCGATCGCGTGCGCCAACACGGCCAACCTGCTGCTGGCGCGAGCCGCCGCCCGCAGGCGCGAGATAGCCGTGCGACTTGAGCCTCGGCGCGGGACGTCTTCGCGTCGTCCGTCAGCTGCTGACCGAGAGTGTGCTGCTGGCGTCGCTCGGCGGCGCTACTTGGCATCGTCATTGCCGTCTTCGGCGTGCGCGTCCTGACGCTGCTGCTGGCCAACGGACAGGAGAACTTCACGCTCCGAGCGGAACTGAACTGGCACGTTCTGGTCGTGACGCTCGTGCTGACGCTCGTGTGCGGCGTGTTGTTCGGTCTGGCGCCGGCCATTCAATCGACTCGACCGAACGTCATGCCGGCCCTCAAGGAAATTCGCATCGGCGGCCGGCAGAGCCGCTCGCGCGATGGGTTTCGGCGGCCGAGCCTGAGCCAGCTGCTCGTGGTCTCTCAGATCGCGATTTCGTTGCTTCTGCTCGTCGCCGCCGGCCTCTTCGTGCGCACGCTGTCGAACCTGAAGGCCGTTCAGCTCGGTTTCAACCGCGAGAACGTCCTGCTGTTCGATCTGGACGCCCGCCAGGCCGGTCACGTCGATCCCGAGATCGCGGGTTTCTATGCCGATCTTCGACGACGGTTCAACGCGGTTCCAGGCGTGCAGAGCGCAAGCTTTTCGCACGCGTCGCTCATCGGTGCTGGCCGGCAGGTCCCGATCAGCGTGACGGGCCAGCGCGTTCGCGGGAACCCGCATCCTGAACACAGGTCCCTCATTCTTCACCACCATGCAGATTCCGATCATGCACGGTCGCGAAATCGACGACCGCGACCGCTCGAATTCGCCAATCGTATGCGTGGTGAACCAGTTGTTCGCGAAGATCAACTTCGGGGATCAGAATCCGGTCGGTCGACAAGTGTCTGTCGGAGGTTCCGCACCCCGCGACGCGGAGATCGTTGGCGTCGCGATGGATGTCCGATACGGCGGGCTCAAGGATCCGATACCTCCGGTCGTCTACTTGTCCTATGACCAGGGGAGGTGGCCGCCGGTGGAGCAGATGACCTTTGAACTGCGGACGAGCGCGAACCCACTTCAGTACGTGAAGACCGTGCGAGACATCGTGCACGAGGCGGACCAGCGGATACCGGTCACCCGGGTGAGAAGTCAGGCTGGCGAAATCGATCAGACCATCAATCAGGAGATCGTCTTTGCCCGGCTCTGTTCGGGATTTGCCGTGCTGGCGCTGGTCATCGCCGCCGTTGGGCTCTACGGGACGCTGAGTTACTCCGTCGCCCGGCGCACATCGGAGATCGGAATCCGCATGGCGCTCGGCGCGCCACGTCGCCTCGTGACGTGGATGGTGCTTCGCCAGGTCCTGCTGCTGGCGACGGTCGGGTTGGCCATCAGCATCCCGACCGCGCTCGCCACGTCGAAGCTGATCGAGTCGTTTCTCTTCGCAATGCAGCCGAACGATCCCCGAGCGATCCTCGCCGCGGTGACGATCCTGTTGGGCGCGGCGCTCCTGGCCGGCTACATCCCGGCGCGCCGGGCGTCACGGATCAATCCGGTCGTCGCCCTGCGGCACGAGTAATCACCGTTCGGTTCTTCGATTCTGTCTTCGACTCGAGCGGTAGAGCAGGTGACTCTGGCCGCCGCTCGCGATCGCCATCGCTACATGCTGTGGTGATGCCAATGCCGCGGCGGCTTGCCGTTCCGCCCGCGGCGCGGCCTGAGCGGCACGCCAGTCACATTCTTGAGCGGTCGCGGGCAGCGGCGGGAATTTCCGGTCGAGGTGCGAATTTCGCGAGCGTGGTCCGGGACAACTCTTAATTCTTTAATTTGACACCGCGTGTCGCATCGCGTAGAGTCGCGGCGTCATCTCTTAAAGATTTAAGAAATAAAGGCCCGTCATGCCTCGTCATCCGTCACCAGCGCTCACCGACGCGGAGGCCCGCGTCATGGCGGTCGTCTGGCACAAGCAGACGGTGACGGTCGGTGAGGTCGTCGCCGCGCTGAAGAAACAGCACGCCGTCACCTACAGCACGGTGCAGACCATCCTGCGAATCCTGGAAGAGAAGGCTTATGTCACGCACGGCAAGGTCGCGCGGGCGTTCGTCTACCGGCCGGTCGTCGATGAACGGCAGGCCCGCCGGCGGGCGCTCCGTCACCTGATGCGTCGGCTCTTCAACGGATCGCCCAGCCTGCTGGTGCTGAACGTGCTCGATGACGATGACATCGATCCGGCGGAATTGAAGCGACTCAAGAAGATGATCGAGGACGCGTAAGGAGCCCCCATGGATCACGTGCTGAACTGGATCTGGCAAGGCGTGGCGGTTGCCGTCGCTACCTTCGTCGCTCTGAAACTTCTCGATCGTTCGCGGGCCCAGGCTCGCTACACGCTCTGCGGCACCGCGCTGCTGGTTGTTCTTGCGCTGCCGCTGCACTCTCTCCTTTGGCCACAGCCGGATGTCTCGCGCGCCACGATCGACGCAATCGGCACCGGCGGTCCCGTGTTGATCGTACCGGACGCCTGGTGGACGTCGGGCACGCTTCTGATCGGGCTCTACGGCCTCTGGGGCGCGTTCATCGCCGTGCGACTGACGCTGGCGTGGCTGTCGCTGCGTCGGGCGCTGACGGCGACGCAGATGTTTCCGCCGGCGACGGAATCCCGCCTGCAGTTCTGGATGGAGATGCGCAACAGCGGGCGTCGCACGCGTCTGGTCCTTTCACCAGGGGTCGCGACGGCGGCCGTCCTGGGTTGCGGCTCGCCGGTGATCGCCGTGTCGCCTCTGCTGCTCGATCGGCTCGACGACGACGAGCTCGATCGCGTGGTGATTCACGAGTGGGCCCACGTTCAGCGGAACGACGATCGGCTCAACGTCCTTCACGTGGCCGCCCGCGCCATCGCGGGCTGGCACCCCGGCGTCTGGTGGCTTGAACGGCAGCTTCGCGTCGAGCGGGAGGTTGCGTGCGACGAAATGGCGGTTGCCGTCACCGGCAACGCGAAACGCTACGCGGCGTGCCTGACGATGATGGCGGGCCTGGGGCCGAGGCGACGCCACACGGCGTCTGCCCTCGGGGCGCTGTCGTCGCCGACGCTGAGTGCCCGGATCCTTCGTATTCTGTCCGCGCGTCCGACGAGAAAGTGGTCGGCCCTGGCCGCCGCGATGCTCGCCATCCTGATGGGCGTCTTTTCGATGGCGGTTGTCAGGTATCGTCCGATCGGCTTGGCGAAGAGCGTTCACATCGCCAGCACGAGCCCCGCGCTCATCGCTGTCCCCGATCGTCGCATTGTCGCGCCAGCCCTGCGTCGGGCACCGGCGTCATCGACACGGCGAGCGACGGCGATCACGACGCCGATCCCGGAACGGCGCGTCCGTCCCACGATGACTGCATCCGCGCCGCCGGCTAGCGCCGAGCAGAAACCCGCTGATCCACGCCAGGACAGCGCGATCGCCGCGCTGGTCGTCGAGCCGTTCCGCGCAAGTCATCTCCCGGAATCGATCGCCGCTCCGACACCTTCTTCGACCTCACCAGCCATCGATGCGCACGGACCGACCGGCGTTGCGAAGGCGCCCGCGCCGCCACAAAACGACGCCGTTGTCCCGCCCTGGGCCGCTGCCAGCGATGCTGGAGTCGCAATCGGGCGTGGGACGGAGAAGGCAGGCGTGGCCACTGCCGGCTTCTTCAACCGAATGGGCAAGAAGATCGCCCGCTCTTTCTAGAAAGGCAGGTCGCTATGCGCGTTCATCTGGTCAATCCAAGCGATCTGTCTTTCGGGACGGCGGTCATCACGCCGCGATGGCTCTACGTGCTGGCCGCTGCCACGCCAACCGAATACGGCGTGCCGGACATCGTCGACGAGACACTCGAGCCGTTCGACGCCGATCGGGTCGACACTGGCGATGTGGTGGGGATTGGCATCCACACCTCCAACGCCTTGCGTGGCTACACGCTCGGTCAGCTCGCGCGCGAGAGAGGCGCGTTTGTCGTCTTTGGCGGCATTCACGCGACGCTGTTTCCGGACGAAGCCCGCGAGCGCGGCGCCGCCCATGCCGTGGTCACAGGCGATGGCGATCATGTCTGGCGAACCGTGCTTGCCGATTGCCGGACCGGGGCGGTGCGGGAACAGTACAACGGCGGTCGGATCGAGGGGGACGAGTTTTTCCCGGCCCGCTGGGATCTGCTGCCGGCCGACCGCTACATGTGGGGCTCGGTGCAGACCGTGCGTGGCTGCCCGAAGCATTGCTCGTTCTGCTCGGTGTGGCGGACCGACGGACAGAAGCCGAGGCAGCGCCAGGTTGCGGCCGTCGTCCGGGAACTCGTCGCCCTTCGCCGCCGCGGATTCCGCTTCGTGCTGCTGGCCGACGACAACTTCTATCCGGTCGCGAAGGCCGATCTCGCGGCCGCCGAGCGTCGGTCGGACAAGCATCAGCTGGAGGCGCTCGTCGGCGCTCCGGCAGGAGCGGTTCGAGCTGATGGCGCAGCTCGAGCGGCTCCCCGACGACATGGTCTTCTACACCCAGATCACCATGGAAGCGGCCGAGGATCCGGAGTTCCTCATGGCGATGCGCCGGGCACGAATTCGTGGCGCGCTCGTTGGCGTGGAATCGGTGACCGCCGAAGGGCTGAAGGCCGTCTTCAAGAACTTCAACGATGCGGGCGAAGCGCTCGTGACCCGCCTGCAGGCATTCCGGACGCATGGCGTCCACGTGCTCGGGTCGTTCATCTTCGGCCTGCCGACCGACGCGCCCGCCACCTTCGACGCGACCGCCGATCTCGCCCAGCGCGCCGGGGTGTCGTTCGCCCAGTTCGTGATGCTGACGCCGTTTCCCGGCACCATCGACTTTGCCAAGTGGGAACGTGACCAATCACCGCCGCCAGCCGTGAACGGCGTGCCGCTGACGCGCTACTGGCTGATCCCTCCGAGCCAGCGACCCAAGGTCTACTCGCCGCACCCGACCATGTCGGCGGCCGAGATCCGGACGCGGACGCAGGACGTCTGGAACCGCTTCTATCGACTGTCCGCGATCTGGCAGCGATCGACGTGCGTGACGTCATGGCGCGCGCGTCTGATGTTCGTGCTGATTTCGAAGCTGTACCGCCAGATGTACGCGAACACCGGCATCTCGACCGACAGCGCCCGGGTGGCGCGTTCGGCGCGGCGCGCCCGCTGGCTGGCCAGATTGGCCAGGCGTCTCTTCAAGGCTGATCCGATGCCGGATCTCGCCGAACCGGTCGGGCTGGCGGCGGAAGCCAATCCGTTCGCCGTCCGCGTGGCGCCATGACCGTCAGCCGCATCCTGCGACGTCGTGCCTGGTCCGCGACGGCAATCGCGTTGGCGTGCCTTGCCGCGTTCGAGCCGCACGTGGATGGCCGCATCAGCAGCGGCCGCGAGCCGGCGCGATCGTATCTGGCGACCGCTTTCGATCTCACCAACGTCGACCTCGAGCGAATCGAGCGTGGTCAGGTCGTCGCGCGCTCACTGACGGCGAGCGATCCGCGGGAGTTCGCTGTCTTCGGGGTCGTCCATGTCGCTGTCACTCCCGAGCTCTACGTGAATCACCTCGCTCAGATCGCGCGCTTCAAGCGCACCGAAGGGGTGCTCCAGGTCGGTGTGTTCGGCAATCCGCCCACGCTCGACGACATCGGCAGCCTGACGCTGGACGACGCCGACATCCGCAGCCTTCGCAGCTGCCGCGTCGGAAACTGCGGCGTGCAGTTGTCAGCTGAAGCGATCGATCGCTTCCGCCAATCGTTCGACTGGCGGCGGGCGGATGCCACCGCGCTCGCCAACGGGCTCATGCGTCAGATACTGGTCGACTATGTCGCCGGGTATCAGAGAGAAGGGCCCTCGGCGTCGATGAAATACGCCGACCAGGCACAACCGCTGAATCTGGATCGTGAGTTCGCCTCGCTGGTGGAGTCGAGCCCGGCGATCTGGCAGGGGTTCCCGACGCTCGGCCGACACCTGCTGGAGTATCCCAACAGCGCGTCGCCGGGCGTGAACGACCTGGTCTACTGGTCGAAGGAGAAGGTCGGCCGGCGCGGCGTCGCCAGCATCACCCATCTCGTGATCTCGCGCCCGACGGACGGATCGCCGGCAGACTACGCCATCGCCTCGAAGCAGATCTACGGCAGCCACTACGTCGACGCATCGCTTGGGCTGACGGTTCTGCTCCCGGACCATTCCGGTTCGTCCCCGGCGATGTACCTGGCCTACGTGAACCGCTCCCGCGTCGACGTGTTCAGTGGCATGTTCGGCGGGCTCGCCCGCAGCATCGTCACCTCCAAGGCGCGATCGACCGTCGCCGATCAGCTCGCTCGATTGCGGCAGAATCTCGAAGCTGAGTTCGCCAACCGGGCCAGGCAGTGATCGAGCGCCGGAAAGCTCACTATGCGAGCGGTTTGAGATCGCCGAGCAACGTTGGGATCAGCTCCGAGACGGTGGGGTGAATCGGAACCGCCCACGCCAGCACGTCGTAGGGCGCGTCGGCATTCATGATGTCGAGGATGCCGTGAATGGCTTCATCGCCCCCGGTGCCGAGGATGGCCGCGCCGATGATCTTCCGGCTGGTCGCATCGACGACCGCCTTCATGAATCCCTTGGTTTCGTCTTTTTCGACCGCCCGTCCGACGCGGGTCATCGGTCGCGTGGACATCAGGAGCGGCCGTCCCGTGGCTCGCGCCTGTGCCTCGGTCATGCCGACGCGGCCCAGCGGTGGATCGATGTACAGCGCGTAGGCCGGAATGCGCTGCCGCAACTCCCGGTGTTTCCCGTCCAGAAGGTTGGCGGCAACGATCTCGAAATCGTTGTACGCGGTGTGCGTAAACGCTCCGCGGCCGTTGCAGTCACCGAGCGCCCAGATACCGGGAACGTTCGTAGCGAGCCGCTCGTCGACGGTGATGTAGCCGCGGGCATCGGTCGCAACGCCGGCCTTGTCGAGGCCAAGGTCGTCCGTGTTGGGGCGCCGGCCGACCGCCAGCAGGACGTGCGTGCCGATCGCCTCCGGCGGCCCATCGGGGCAGTCCACCGACACTGAGACCCCTTCCGGGTGCGGCGCGAGGCGGATGCACTTCGCATTCGTCCGCACAAGGATCCCCTCGGCTTCGAGAATCTCTCTCACTGCCTTTGAGATGTCTTCGTCTTCGCGGCCGATCAGTCGCGGGCCCATCTCCACGACGGTAACCTGTGCGCCGAAGCGCCGGTAGATCTGGGCGAACTCGAGCCCGACGTACGATCCGCCCACCACGACGAGGTGCTTTGGCACGCGGTCGAGGGCCAGAATCGTCGTGTTGGTCAGGAACGGGACCCGATCGACGCCGGGCATGTCCGGTACGATCGCGCGACCTCCGACGTTGAGGAAGATCTGCGGGGCGGTCAGGGTCTCGTCGCCGACGCGAACGATGGTCGGGGCCTCGAATCGCGCCAGCCCGGTGAAGACTGTGCAGCCGGCGAGCGATCGCAGCGAACGCTCGACGCCGGCGCGCGCGTTGCCGGAAACCGCGTCGGCGCGGGCCTTGGCCTTGGCCATATCGATCCGCGGTGCCTCCGAGAGGACGACGCCGAAGTCGGCGGCGCGCCGCGCCATGTGTGCCGCATACGCGCTGGCCACCAGCGTCTTCGTTGGCATGCAGCCGGTATTGACGCAGGTGCCGCCAAACAGCTTGCGCTCCACGTACGCCACGGTCCGGCCGGCGCCAGCCAGACGAGCGGCGAGCGGGGGTCCGGCCTGACCAGCCCCGATGATGATCGCGTCGAACGTCTTCACGGCAGCATCGCAACGATCAGAAGCGCACCACAAATCGCGACCGCATCCTCGATGAACGCGGCAGGATGATCGTTGCCCAGCGTGGTAGCCAGCCAGCCACGGAACGCACGCCCTCCGAGCGTGCCAATCACCGCCCCGATGCCGCCGGCGAGTGCGCCGCCGATAAGGCCGCCGTTGCCGGCGCCGATCGCTGCACCCGAGAGCCCTCCGGTCAGGATCCGTGCGCCGAACTGCACCGGCACGGTGCGGCTCGGCGTGGTCGGCAGCTGATCGGTCACCAGCTCGCCCAGCGCAAAGAGCGTGAGAATCCAGGGGGTGAAAGCGTATCCGAGGAACGCCAGACCGCTGGACGCCAGGTTGAGCCGCCCCAGCCGTACCGCCCAGCTGATCGCAGCAGGAGCGGTCATCGCGCGAAGACCAGCGATGACACCGATGAACAGCGACAGAACAAGCGCCGTCGTGGAAGGCATGTCGCCTCGACTATACCAGTTGCCCGCGTTACGGTCCCCGGGACGTTACCTCGAAGCGCGGCGAAGCGGCGCGGTCAGATCGCCGCGCGTCTTCACCTCGAGGCGATCCAGCCGCAGCCACGCCTGCATCGACCGCAATTCCTCGAGCAGATGCGCTGCGATGGCACTGGGACGCTGGCCAGCTTCGGCAAACGCCCCCTGCACGATCAGAGTGCTGCGCACCCGATCGGCCTTCAGATCGCAGCGCGCGACGAGCGTGTCGCCGAGCAGGAACGGACAGACGTAGTAACCATAAACGCGCGCGGCCTGCGGGACGTACATCTCGATCGTGTACTTCATGCCGAACAGACGGTCGATGCGATCGCGCGCCCAGACGAGCGAATCGAACGGCGTGACGATTCCTCGCGCGTCCACCGCGCGAGGCACGCGCCCACCCGGATGAAGATATTCGAACAGCTCTCGCTTTTGATAGGCGAGCGTATCGAGCGCCGACATGGAATAGGGCCCGAGCCGGGCAAAGGCCGGCACGTAGTGGGCGCGTGCCAGCACGGTCACCGAATCGATCTGCAAGGCGTGCAGGCGTCCGACGAGCGAACGGAGATGGGAAATGGTCGGACGAACGGGCTTTGGGCCAAACCCTTGCGAGGCGATCGCCAGACGCCGTGCCTCCGCGAGCGAGAACGTCAACGACATCGATGGCACTCTACCCGGTGTCGCCGATCGAGCGCGAGTGGTCGAGGGGAACGACGAATCGGTCAGGGTGGTGAGATGAGGGATCGCTGGTGAGAGGACTGCCGGAGCGCAATCGGCGCCGTCGCTCCGGCATCCCTGAACATCACGCTCAAATCCGTCCCGTCAACACGAGCAGCAACAGAATCAGCACGATCAGCCCGAGCGTGCCGCTCGGCGCGTAGCCCCACCCGCGACTGTGCGGCCAGGTCGGCACCGCTCCTATTGCCATCAGAATGAGAATGACGAGTAAGATTGTGACCACCTAGTTGCTCCTTTCCATATTTCCGACTTCATTCCTGACTCAACCTATTCCAACCCACGCCTCTTTCGACGCCGCGCCGATGAGATCGCAAAGGTACGGCCAATGAGTCAATTGCAGAGTTTAAAAACTCAGCCGCAGAGGGATCGCCGGACCGCATGACATCTCGCTTCATCTCCAGCGACATCGCTCCGGGGGGACGGCCCGGCAGCCTCCTGCCGACCCCCACGATTGCAGGCATTGGCCTGGCGGTTGTGGCGATTCTGTTGATCACCCTCTTCACGTATCGCTCGTTGCGCGTGCGAGAGGAGTCAGTCCGGCGCATTACCGAGACGATGGAGGTATTGCAGCAGCTGGAGATGACGCTCTCCAGCGTGCAGGACGCCGAAACCGGGCAGCGCGGATTCCTGTTGACCGGGGAAGACCGGTACCTCGACCCCTACACGACCGCGAAAGGCGCGCTCCCGGGAGAGCTCGCCCGATTGCGCGCGCTGCTGGTCGACGAAGAGACACAGCAGCCACGATTGACCGCGCTCGACGGTCTCGTGAAGCAGAAGCTCGACGAGCTGGCGGAAACCATTACCGCGAAACGGTCCGCCGACAGCCGGCGTGCCGCACTCGCGATTGTCTACACCGACCGGGGCAAGGTGGTAATGGATCGAATCCGCTCCACCATCGCGGAGATGGAGTCGGAGACGCGGAGATCACTGTCGAACAGAGAAGCGGAGTGGCAGGATGCGCTCGGGCTGTCTACTCGGATCACGTGGGGAGGATCCCTCGTCCTCATCTTCCTGATTGGCGCGGCTGCGCTCGCGATGGCACGCGACCATCGATCCCGCGAGAACCAGGCATGGATCCGTTCGGGGCAGGCCGGTCTCGCACTGCGCCTGCAGGGCGATCAGCAGCTGGAGCAGCTCGGCGAGAACGCGCTCGGCTTTCTCGCTCAGTACCTCGATGCGCCCGTAGGGGCCGTTTACCTCGCCCAGGGCGACGGTCACTTCAAGCGGTTTGCCGGCTATGCGATGGCGCCGGGCAGCAATGGGGACATCGTTCGCACAGGCGATGGCCTGATCGGCCAGGCGGCCAAGGCAAATCAGCTGCTGCACGTGACCGACGTCCCGACAGGCTATCTGCAGGTCGCCTCGAGCCTCGGTCGAGGCGATCCCGCAGAGCTGGTCATCGCCCCGGGCAGCGTCGACGGCGTGGTCCATGCCATCGTCGAGCTCGGATTCTTTCGACGGATCGGCTCTATCGAGCGCGAGCTGCTCTCGCGCATGTCGGAATCGATCGGTATCGCCGTTCGCGGCTCGAAGGACCGGACGCGGCTCGAAGAGCTGCTCGAGGAGACGCAGCGCCAGACGGAGGAGCTGCAGACGCAGCAGGAGGAGCTCCGCGTCAGCAACGAGGAGCTCGAGGAGCAGAGTCGAATCCTGAAGGAGTCCCAGGCGCGCCTGGAGAATCAGCAGTCGGAGCTCGAGGAGATCAACGCGCAGCTCGAAGAGCAGTCGCAGTTCCTCGAAGCGCAGAGGGACGACCTGTCACGAGCGCAGGTCGACCTCACCGTCAAGGCGGCGGACCTCGAGCGGGCCAATCATTACAAGAGCGAGTTCCTGGCCAACATGAGCCACGAGCTGCGAACGCCGCTGAACTCCTCGCTGATCCTGGCGAAGCTGCTCGCGGACAACAAAAACGGCAACCTCACACCCGAGCAGGTCACGTTCGCGGAGACGATCTTCTCGGCCGGCAACGATCTGCTCGCGCTGATCAACGACATCCTGGACCTCTCGAAGATCGAGGCGGGCAAGGTCGAGCTCAAGATCGAGCCGGTCCGGATTGCGACCGTGATCGACGACCTGATGAACACCTTCCGACCGCTCGCAGCGCAGAAGGGGCTCGCGTTGGAAGGCAGTCTCAACGAGGGAACGCCCGAGTCGCTCGAGACCGATCCGCAGCGCGTCGGACAGGTCCTGAAGAATCTCCTCTCCAACGCGCTCAAGTTCACCGAGCGGGGATCGGTGACGCTGCGGGCGGCGGCAGGGGCGCCGGGGCACATCTCGTTCGAGGTACGTGACACTGGAATCGGCATTCCGGTCGAGCAACAGAGTGTGGTGTTCGAAGCCTTCCGTCAGGCGGATGGCAGCACGCACCGCAAGTATGGCGGCACCGGGCTGGGGCTTTCGATTTCACGTGACCTCGCGCGTCTGCTCGGCGCCGACATCACGGTGCGCAGTGTTCCCGGCCAGGGCAGCACGTTTACCCTGACGCTGCCTGTGGTCTACGTTCCCCGCGGCACTGCGCCATCGTCGGCCTCCGCACCGACACCGGCCGCGCGTGAGGCTCGTCAGGAGCCGCCGCGGCCAGCGGCAGCAGCCGGACCGCGTCCGCGTCCGACCGTGATGCCCCTGGATGACGATCGCGGACAGCTGGTACCCGATCAGCGGACGATTCTCGTCGTCGAGGACGACGTGCGGTTCGCGGGGGTGCTCCGGGATCTCGCGCACGAGATGGGGTTTCAGTGCGTCCTGACGCACTCGGCGAACGACGGCCTGGCGGCCGCCGCGGCGTATCACCCGAGCGCGATCGTCCTCGACATCAACCTTCCCGATCATTCGGGCCTTGGCGTCCTCGATCAACTCAAGCGCAATCCGCAAACGCGTCACATCCCGGTGCACGTCGTGTCGGTGGCCGACTACTCGCAGCAGGCGCTGGAGCTCGGCGCGATTGGGTACGCGCTC
Organism: uncultured Acidobacteriota bacterium; assembly: GCA_963771415.1. Classification (GTDB taxonomy): domain Bacteria; phylum Acidobacteriota; class Vicinamibacteria; order Vicinamibacterales; family 2-12-FULL-66-21; genus CAWAZT01. Next base: position 420,753 of record CAVYTI010000006.1, read on the forward strand.
AAGCCAGTGCAGCGGGAAGAGCTCGTCACCGCGTTCCGCCGTCTCGAGGCCAGGGCTGCGCCAGGAATCCGCCGCGTCCTCGTCGTCGAAGACGATGAGCCCCAGCGGGAAAGCATTCGCCAGCTGCTCGGGTCCGGCGACGTGCAGATCGTCGGTGCCGGCACAGCGGCCGAGGCGCTGACCCACCTGAAGGCGACCACCTTCGACTGCGTCGTGATGGACCTGAAGCTGCCGGATCGGAGTGGCTACGAGCTGCTCGAAACGATGGCCGCCCAGGAGGACGTGTCCTTTCCTCCGGTGATCGTCTACACCGGGCGGTCGCTGTCGAAGGAGGAGGAGCAGCGTCTCAGACGATTCTCGCACTCGATCATCATCAAGGATGCGCGCTCGCCCGAGCGGCTCCTCGACGAAGTGACGCTGTTTCTGCACCAGGTCGAATCCACGCTGCCGCCCGAGCGGCAGCGGATGCTGAAGATCGCTCGTGACCGGGACGCGGCGCTCGAGGGTCGCCGGATCCTCGTGGTCGAAGACGACGCCCGGAACATCTTCGCCCTGTCGAGCGTTCTCGAGCCGAAGGGGGCCAGGGTGGAAATCGCCCGCAATGGTCGTGAAGCGCTCGAGACGATCGATCGCCTCTCCGGCCGTTCGGCAGAGAGCATCGATCTGGTCCTGATGGACATCATGATGCCCGAAATGGACGGCCTCACGGCGATGCGCGAGATCCGGAAGCGACCCGAGTGGAAGAAGCTGCCGATCATCGCGCTGACCGCGAAAGCGATGAAGGACGATCAGGAGAAGTGTCTCGCCGCGGGCGCCAACGATTACATCGCCAAGCCGCTCGACGTCGAGAAGCTGCTGTCGCTGGTGCGCGTGTGGATGCCGAAGTGAGACTGGCGATGTCGGCGAAGGATTTCGAGATCGAGCTGCAGCTGCTGCTGAACGCGATCTATCTGAAGTATCACTACGATTTCCGTGGCTACGCCGCCGCCTCGATGAAGCGGCGCCTGCGAAGCGCAATGACGCACTTCGGCTGTCAGACGCTGTCGCAGCTGCAGGACCGGATCGTGCACGACCCGACGACGTTCGCGGCGCTGCTCGGTTTTCTCACCGTGCCGGTGAGCGAGATGTTCCGCGATCCCTCGTACTTTCGCTCAATCCGCGAGCGGGTGGTGCCCGTGCTGCGGACCTATCCGTCGCTCAAGATGTGGGTGGCGGGCTGCAGCACCGGCGAGGAGGCGTATTCGCTCGCCATCCTGCTGCGCGAGGAGCGGCTGCTGGACCGGACGTTGATCTACGCGACCGACATCAACGCGCACACGCTGCAGAAGGCCGAAGCGGGCGTCTACGACGCCGACCGCATTGCCGGGTTCACCGAGAATCATCGTCGATCAGGCGCGGCCTCGTCGCTGTCGGACTACTACACGGCGCGATACGGGCGGGCAGTGCTGGACAAGTCGCTGCGCAAGAACATCGTCTTCTCGGACCACAGTCTGGCGACCGACAGTGTGTTTGCCGAAGTCCAATTCGTCTCCTGCCGCAACGTGCTGATCTATTTCGACCGCACCCTGCAGGAACGGGCGCTGGGGTTGTTCAGCGAGTCGCTGTGCCGCAAGGGGTTTCTCGGCATCGGCGCCAAGGAGTCGCTGCGCTCTTCGACCTACGCGCGGTCCTTTGTCGAGGTGGTTCGGGAAGATCGCATTTACCAGAAGACCGAGGGCGCGGCGTGAGGTCGCTGGAGTCCATGCGCAGCCGGATCGACGCGGTCGTCGTCGGAACATCGGCCGGAGGGGTCGAGGCGCTCTCGGTGCTGCTGCCGGCGCTGCCCGCCAACACCGCCTGGCCGGTTCTGGTGGTCATCCACCTGACGCGCGAGCGCCCGAGCCTGCTGGTGGAGCTGTTTCAGCCCAAATGCGCGGTTACGGTTCGTGAGGCGCAGGACAAGGACCCGCTGGAGGCGGGGACCGTGTACTTCGCCCCACCCGACTATCATCTCCTCGTCGACGAGGGGCCTCAGCTGGCGCTGTCCGCAGACGAGCTCGTACATTTTTCCCGACCGTCCGTTGACGTCCTGTTCGAGTCGGCCGCCGAAGTGTACGGCGAACGATTGCTCGGTATCATCCTCAGTGGTGCCAGTGAAGACGGCGCGGCAGGCCTCGAGGCAGTGCACCGGGGTGGAGGATGGACGATGGTCCAGGACCCCGCCACGGCGCAATCGCCCTTTATGGCCGAAGCGGCCATCAGGCGCAGCCCGGTGGACTTCGTGATGTCGCTCGATGAGATCGCGCGCGTGCTGGGCACGGTCAGTGTTGGGGAGAGTCTGTGATCCGAGTCAAGTGCCTGCTCGTCGACGATGTGGCAGAAAACCTCGTCGCGCTTTCGGCCCTGCTCCGCCGGGAGGACGTGGAAGTGCTCGAGGCACGATCCGGAGCCGAGGCCCTCGACTTGCTCCTCCAGCACGACGTGGCGCTGGCGCTGATCGACGTGCAGATGCCGGACATCGACGGCTTCGAGCTCGCCGAGCTGATGCGCGGCAGCGAACGCACGCGACACGTCCCGATCATCTTCGCCACCGCCGGCGATCGCAGCCGGCATCGGATGTTCAAGGGCTACGACGCCGGAGCGGTCGACTTCCTCTACAAGCCGATCGAGCCACTGATTCTGAAGAACAAGGCAGACGTGTTCTTCCAGCTCCATCGCCAGCGGCAGCAGCTGCTGCAGGAGCTTCAGGATCGGACCGAAACCCTTCATCTCAACGAAATGTTCGCCGCGGTACTCGGCCACGATCTCCGCACCCCTCTCACCGCCATCGTCACCGGGGCGCAGCTGCTGCAACATCAGTCCGCCGACGAAGCGGTGCAGCGCATTGCCACCCGTATGCTGTCGAGCGGGCGCCGGATGACGCGGATGATCGAAGACCTGCTCGACCTGACGCGGGCGCGCCTGGCCGGCGGCATTCCTATTGCCCGGGTCCAGACGGATCTCGGCGTTCTCGTCCACCGCGTCGTGCAGGAACAGCAGGCGGCGTATCCACAACGGCCCGTCGAGGTCGTTCAGGAGGGCAACCTGGCGGGGGAGTGGGACGGCGAGCGGCTGGCTCAGGTCGCCTCGAATCTGATCGGCAATGCGCTGATGCACGGCGCGCCAACCGCTCCGGTACGCGTGCGGCTCGACGGACGGGACGACGCCGTCGTGACGCTGTCGGTCGCCAACGCCGGCGCTATCGATCCGTCCCTGCTGCCTCACCTCTTCGATCCGTTCCGAGGCACCGCCCAGAACGGCAGCCGGCAGCACGGGCTGGGCCTCGGTCTCTACATCGCCCAGCAGGTCATCCACTCACATCAGGGCCGCGTCGAGGTGCGCTCGCAGCTCGAAGAAGTCGTCTTCAGCGTGACGATTCCACGTTTTCCCGACACCTCGGCCAACTGAACGTCGCTTCATCGGGAGCCGCCGACCGGACCATTCAACGCGCGGTCTGCCTCGCATTTGGCGCTCCTGCGGACGGTTAACCAAATCCTCACGCGACCTTCACTTCTCCCTCATGCGTCGGTTCCGGCGCGGGGCTATCGTCTGATCACCGTCAGGCGCGCCGCTGACGGACAGTCAGGAGACGATGTCGTGGATACAGCGATCGTTCCCATTCAGCCGGATCTTCCCGCCGACATTCCGGCATTGCTCGACCACCTGGCGGAGACGCAGCCGACCGTGGCGCTCGCCATCGCTCACGCGCTCGGCAGCGAGTCCATGCCGGCGCTGCGTCCGACGGTCCGCCGCGTGACCGAGGTCCTCGAGAGCGATGCGTGCCTCGACGAGGAAATCGAGTTCATCGTCTCGCGCGCAGTCACCGCCCAGGAGACGTTCGAAAACTGGTCGGACGACCGCATCGACGCCCTGCTCTTCGAGCTGTCGCGCCTGTTCGCCGAGAACGCCGAACAGCTCGCCGCCGCCACTGTTCGCGAGACCGGCATGGGCAAGGTGACCGACAAGACGATCAAAAACCGGTTTGCCAGCCAGACAGTCTACCAATCGCTGGCCGGGCGGATTGCGCAGGGCCCGCTGTCGTTCGACGTTGCGCGACGCGTGACGGAGATCGCCGGATCGATGGGGGTCGTGTTCGCCGTGGCGCCGGTGACCAGCCCGATCGCCACCGCCATCTTCAAGACGCTGATCACGCTGAAAGGCCGCAACGCGCTGATCCTGAGCTTCCCGCATCAGGCGCTCGGGGTCGGACAGCTGGCCGGTGGCATGGTTCGCGACGTGCTCGCCGAGCACGGCGCGCCGGCCGCGCTCGTGCAGTGGGTACAGCTGCGCGGCAATCGCAAAGCGACCCGACGGTTCATGGGCCATCCGAAGGTCGCTATGGTCCTCGCGACCGGCAGCGCCGGCCTGGTGCGAGCGGCGTACAGTTCCGGAACGCCCGCCATTGGCGTCGGGCCCGGCAACGCTCCGGCCTGGATCTGTGCCGACGCGGATCTCGACCAGGCGGCGCGGCTGATTGTCTCGAGCAAGACCTTCGACAACGGCCTGATCTGCGGGGCCGAGCACAACCTGGTCGTGGACGATCGCGTCCTCCATCCGTTCACCGAGGCGCTCAAGAAGCACGGCGCGGCGGTATTGGTGCAGGACGAGGAGCCTCGTTTCTACCGTCGCGGCATCCACGCGCAGTCGCGCCGGCTGCGCCGCGAGTTCATCGGTCAGTCCGCCGACGTCATCGCTGCGCTGATCGGGATCCCACGGCCGTACGCGATCCGGCTTCTGGTCGCGCCGGTCGGGGAGGCCGCGCTGACCGACTTCTACGGGGGCGAGAAGCTCGCGCCGATCCTGTCGATGTTCGTGGCGTCCGGCGAGGACCATGGCCTGCGGTTGTGCCGCAGCCTGCTGAAGAAGGCGGGCGCAGGTCACACCGCGATCATTCACAGTTCCAATGCGGCGCGCATCGACCGGTTCGCACGGCAGATGCCCGCCAGCCGGATTCTCGTCAACGCGCCTGGCTCGCAGGGCTGCTGCGGGATGGAGACCGGACTGGAGTGCTCGATGACGCTGGGGTGTGGCACCTATGGCGGCAACTCGACGAACGACAACGTCACCTACAGGCACCTCCTCAACATCAAGCGGATCGCCCATCGCCTCGAAGCATGAGCTAGGGGCGCGAACTCAACTCAACGGTTGTGACCACAAGCCAATGGTCGAGCAGCGAAATCGGCTACCATGTCGAGGGACTTGGCACCTTCGGAACCATGGCGCCGGACCGCGTGCTCACCTTCAATCGTTTTCGCATCGACCCGGCCCGGGGCCAGCTCTACGGAGACTCCGGGCCGATCTCCCTGACCCCCAAAGCGCTCTCGCTGCTGGAGTACCTCGCCGCTCGCCCGGGCCACCTGGTTCGCAAATCGGAACTGCTCGACGCCATCTGGCCGGGAGTATTCGTTGCCGACGGGGCGCTGAAGGTCTGCATCCGTGAAATCCGGCGAGCGCTCGGTGACGACGCCCATGCTCCGCGATTCATCGAGACCGCTCATCGGCGCGGCTACCGCTTCATCGCCGACGTCAAACAGTCCGCAGCGGTGAGCGACGCTGCCCAGGTCGCGCCTGCCCCTGCCCCGCCGATCGTGACACCCGGACCGGTGCAGTACGCCCGCAGCGGTGACGTGAACATCGCCTACCAGGTCTGCGGCAACGGCCCCGTCGATCTCGTCTTCGTCATGGGCTGGGTATCCCATCTCGAATACTTCTGGAAGGAGCCGTCGTTCGCGCGGTTTCTCAGCCGATTGGCGTCCTTCTCGCGGCTGATCCTCTTCGACAAGCGCGGTACCGGCTTGTCGGATCCGGTCACGCGTCTGCCGACACTCGAACAGCGGATGGACGATGTCCGCGCCGTGCTCGACGCGGTCGGTTCGCGGCACGCCGTGCTGCTCGGTGTGTCCGAGGGCGGCCCGATGTGCAGCCTGTTCGCGGCGACGCATCCGCGTCAGACCGACGCGCTGATCATGATCGGGACCTACGCGCGTCGGCTCCGCGCTCCGGACTATCCATGGGCGCCCACCCGGGAAGTGCGCGAAGCCTTCTTCAAGGAGATCGTCGAGCACTGGGGCGGACCGGTCGGTGTCGCCGAGCGGGCGCCGAGCAAGGCCCACGATCCGGCGTTTCGCGAATGGTGGGCCGCCTTCCTGCGCATGGGGGCGAGCCCGGCGGCGGCCATCGCCCTGACGCGCATGAACGCCGAAATCGATGTCACGCACATTCTCCCGACGGTTCGCGTGCCCACGCTGGTGCTCCACCGCACCGGCGACCGGACGCTGCTCGTGGAGGAAGGGCGGTACGTCGCCAGCCTGATACCTGGCGCGACGTTCGTCGAGCTGCCGGGTGACGACCACCTGCCCTTCGTCGGCGACCAGGACGCGTTGCTCGACGAGATCGAGCGCTTCCTGGCCAGCGCGCGCACGAGGGTGCACACCGATCGCGTGCTCGCCACGCTGTTGTGCGGCGAGGCGGACCCGACCGGCAAGAGCCACCGGAACGATTTCGATCGGCTGCAGGCGCTCGTGGTCGATCATGCGACGCGCTTCGGCGGCAGCGCCGTGCGGGTCGCGGACGGACGCGTGTTCGTGGTGTTCGACGGTCCGGCCCGCGCCATCGAGTGCGGCTGCGCGATTGCGGTCGAGGCACGCCGCGGCGATATCGCGGCGCGGCTGGGGCTGCATACCGGGGAGTGCGACCTGGTTGACGGCGTGCCGCAAGGCGTGGTCGTGGAGATCGGCAGCCGGGTGGCGGGCCTGGCGCGCATCGGCGAGATTCTCGTCACGCGAACGGTCGTCGATTTGGTGGCCGGCTCAGGGCTGCGCTTCGGCGATCGCGGCGCCCACGTGCTCGCCAAAGGGCACAAGGGCTGGCGGGTGTACGCGGTCGACGAGCACTGACCCCGCCGGTCAGCGCGCAGGGGTGAGCGACGCGGCCGCCGCGGCATCGGCCACCACCAACGCCCCGGCGCGTCGGATTCGCCCCGCCGGGATCGAGTCGTCGCCGGCCGACAGTTTCTGCAGCATTGGCGCCTTGTCCGCCCCGGTGACCACCCACAGAATCCGTCGCGCGCGGTTGAGCATCAGATAGGTCAGGGTCAGTCGCTGGCGTCCCTGGTACACGCCGGTCGCGGCGACGTCCCGGTCCGTCACGCTCAGTACCGGGTCGCCGGGAATGAGCGAGGCAGTATGGCCGTCGGGCCCCAAACCCAGATGGACGAGATCGAGGGTCGGCGGCGACCCGGCAATGTGGCGCAGCGTCGCGTCGTACTGTACGGCCGCGAGCGTCAGGTCCGGCTGCGTCACCGGCATCTGATGGATGTGGGGATTCGGCGCCGGCGCGCGACCGAGCAGGCTCTCGCGCAAGTGCGTGAGGTTCCGGTCGGGATCGCCATCCGGCGCGACGCGTTCGTCGACCTGCACGATATGAACCGCCGGCCACGGCAGGTCCAAGGTCGCCAACTCGCGCAGCATGACCCACGGGGTGCGGCCGCCGCTGACGGCGAGCAGGTATCGACCGCGGGCATCGACAGCCGCCACGGCGTCGGCGGCAATGATTTCGGCGGCCCGCTGCGCGACCGCGTCGGCCGTTTCGACGATTTCGATCTCCATCGCAGGCGCCGGCCTCAGGCGAGTTCCCTGAGCTTCCGATATCGCCGGATCAGCGCGTTGGTCGAGCCGTCATGCGCGAGCGACGGCTCGGTCTTCGCCTCGAGCTCGGGAATGATGCGCTGCGCCAACACCTTGCCAAGCTCGACTCCCCACTGGTCGAACGAATCGATTCTCCAGATGATCCCTTGCGTGAAGACGGAGTGCTCGTAGAGCGCCACGAGCGTGCCCAGCGCAGCAGGTGTCAGCCGCTCCATGAGGAGGGTGCTGGACGGCCGGTCGCCTGCGAAGACACGATGGGGAACCAGCCAGTCGGGCGTACCCTCGGCCTTGACCTCCTCGGCGGTCTTGCCGAACGCGAGCGCCTCGGATTGCGCAAAGACATTGGCCAGCAGCATGTCGTGGTGACGGCCGAGCGGATTCAGGCTCCGGCCGAAGGCGATGAAGTCGCACGGGATAATCCTCGTGCCCTGATGGATCAGCTGATAGAACGAATGCTGGCCGTTGGTTCCGGGCTCGCCCCAGTAGATCGGCCCGGTCTGGTACTCGGTCGCAGTCCCATCCACCGTCACATGCTTTCCGTTGCTCTCCATCGTCAACTGCTGGAGGTAGGCGGGAAAGCGCTTCAGGTATTGCTCGTAGGGCAGCACGGCGACGGTCGGAGCGCCGAGGAAGTTGGTGTTCCAGATGGCCAGCAATCCCATGAGCACCGGCAGATTGCGCTCGAAGGGTGCGGTTCGGAAGTGCTCGTCCATCTGGTGAAACCCGTCGAGCATGCTCCTGAACTGCTCCGGCCCGATCGCCAGCATGGTCGAGAGGCCGATCGCCGAATCCATCGAATAGCGGCCGCCGACCCAGTCCCAGAACTCGAACATGTTGGCTGTATCGATGCCGAACTTGGCGACCTCCCCGGCATTGGTCGAAACGGCGACGAAGTGCTTGGCGACCGAGGCGGCATCGCCTCCCAGCTTGTCCACCGACCAGGCGCGGGCCGCATGGGCGTTGGTCATCGTCTCCAGCGTGGTGAAGGTCTTCGACGAGACGATGAAGAGCGTGCGGGCGGGATCCAGATCGGCGACGGCTTCGGCGAAGTCGGTGCTGTCCACGTTCGAGACGAACCGGAAGGTCAGGGAACGATCGCTGTAGTGCCGCAACGCCTCGTAGGCCATGACCGGCCCGAGATCAGACCCGCCGATGCCGATGTTGACGACGCTGCGGATTCGCTGGCCGGTGTGGCCGGTCCAGGTGCCGGTTCGAACCCGGTTGCAGAAATCGCTCATGCGATCCAGCACGCGATGGACGTCCGGGATCACATCGTGCCCGTCGACGACAATCGACGCCGAGGTCGGCGCTCGCAGCGCCACGTGAAGAACCGCGCGATTCTCAGTGACGTTGATCTTGTCGCCGCGGAACATCGCGTCGATCCGCCCACGCAGATCCGATTCATCCGCGAGCTGGCGCAGCAGTCCCATCGTCTCGTCGGTGACGCGATGCTTGGAGTAGTCGAGATAGACGCCGGCGGCTTCAACCGTCAGCCGCTCTCCGCGACCAGGATCGTCCTTGAACAGCTGACGGAGGTGCCGGGTCTGCAGCGCCCGGGCGTGCGCGTCGAGCGTCTTCCATGCGGCGAGCCCGGTGAGTGAACGAGTCATGACCGTCCTTCCGACGAGCGGAGCGCGTTGTCGACGATCTGCTGCGCCTCGGCGACCAGCGCGTCGAGGTGGGAGGCGCTTGCAAAGCTTTCCGCGTAGATTTTGTAGAGGTCTTCCGTACCCGACGGCCGGGCGGCGAACCAGCCGCTCGCGGTCGTTACCTTGAGGCCGCCGATCGGCGCGTTGTTGCCCGGTGCCGATGTCATTTTGGCGAGAATCGGTTCGCCGGCGAGGCTGGAGGCGGTGACCGCCTCGGGCGCGAGCGCGAGCAGGCGTGATTTCTCTGCGGGCGTCGCCGGCGCGTCGATCCGAACGTAGTACGGTGTCCCGAACTCCTCGGTCAGCGCACGATAGTGCTCGCCCGGATCGCGATGCGTGCGTGCCGTGATCTCCGCCGCGAGCAGGTCCATGATCGGCCCGTCCTTATCGGTCGACCAGACGGTCCCGTCGAAGCGCAGGAAGCTGGCTCCGGCGCTCTCCTCGCCGCCGAAGCAACACGATCCGTCAAAGAACCCTGGCGAAAACCACTTGAATCCGACCGGCACCTCGAAGAGCGGCCGGTTCAGGCCGCGGACGACCCGATCGATCATGCTGCTGCTGACAACCGTCTTGCCGACCGCCGAGGTCGGCTTCCACAGCGGGCGATTCGTGACCAGATACCGGATCGCGACCGCGAGGTAGCTGTTGGGGTTCAGCAGCCCCGCCGAGGGCGTGACGATGCCGTGGCGGTCCGCATCCGGATCGTTGGCAAAGGCGACGCGGTAGCGATCCCTGAGCGCCACGAGCCGGGCCATGGCGTATGGGCTCGAGCAGTCCATCCGGATCTTGCCGTCGTGATCGACGGTCATGAACGAGAAGGTCGGATCGAGCGCAGGATTGACGACCGTGATGTTCAGGCCGTAGACGGCATTGATCGGCTCCCAGTAGGGCAGTGACGCGCCGCCGAGCGGATCGACCCCGAGCGTCAGGCCAGCGTCGCGAATCGCCTGCATGTCGACGACGTTGACGAGATCCCTGACGTAGGGCATGACCAGGTCGTCGCGATGCGTGGTGGCCGCGGTCAGCGCCGCCTGCGCGGCGAGACGCTTCACGTCGCTGTTCCCCTTCTTCAGGTATCCGTTCGCGCGGTCTTCGATCCAGCGCGTCACCTCCGTGCCCGCCGGCCCGCCTTCAATCGGGTTGTATTTGAAACCGCCGTCTTCCGGCGGGTTGTGTGACGGCGTGATGACGATTCCGTCGGCGAGACCAGTCGTGCGCCCGCGGTTGTAAGTCAGGATCGCGTGCGAGATGACCGGTGTCGGGGTAACCCCGTCGTTCTCCTGGATCACCGTGTCGACGCCATTGGCGGCGAGCACCTCGAGCGCCGACGCCTGCGCCGGAGAGGACAGCGCGTGCGTGTCCTTCCCCATGTAGAGCGGGCCGTTCGTCTTATGGACGAGCCGGTAGTCGCAGATTGCCTGGGTAATCGCCAGGACATGCGCTTCGGTGAAGGTTCCGGCGAACGACGACCCGCGATGTCCGCTGGTGCCGAACCGAACCTGCTGGTTGGGATCGCCCGGGTCCGGACGGCGCTCGAAATACGCGCGTTCGAGCGCACCGACGTCGATCAGCAGTTCCCTGGGTGCGGGCTTCCCAGCCAGTGGTGAGAGGTGACTGTCAGGATGGGCGCTTTGCGTGTCTGCCATGGTCTCTTTCAGATCTCAGTTGAGTACCTGGCCCTCGTCAAGCTCGTTTCGAATGTCAGCCTTCGCACTCCCTTACCCAGACTTCACACTTTGCTTACCAGTCTCCCACGTTCTCGTACGACCCGGATGCTATCCTCCGCCGTCTTAATCGGATCAACTTCCAATCTCCAACCGCCAATTTCCAAATTGGAAAGGAGCCTGGGAGTTGCAGTTGGGAATGGAAGTCGATGCATTTCAGTTGTACGGGTCGTGGTGACGTGACGAAACTCTCCGGAGGGAGGTGAGGCACATCGCCGGGCCGCGACCGCAGAGGTTTTCGGGAGGTTTCATGAACACACGCAAGCTGGTAACACGGGTTCTCGCTACCACTATCCTCAGCGCCCCATTTCTACTGAGCGGAGCGGAGTGGGCATCGGGCTGGCAAGCGGCTGCCGAGGCGAGGCGACGTCCGCCTCTTCCGACGCGGTCGAGTCCAATCGCCATCACCCACGACGACGACTATGTGTGGAGCGTCAATCCCGATAACGATTCGGTCTCGGTCTTCAGGGTGACGAACGATCGCAGACGTCAAGGTCGCCCAGATCCCGGTCGACAAGGAACCATGGTGCGTCGCCATTACGCCGGATGACGAGAAGGCCTACGTGACCAACATGGCGAGCGGGACGGTCTCGGTCATCAGCACCTTCAGCCGGCAAGTGATCGACACGATCAAGGTCGGGACCGAGCCGTTCGGCTGCGCCCTCACGCCCGACGGACGCCGCCTCTTCGTCACCAATCAGTCCTCGGGGACCGTATCGGTGATCAACACCCGACGGGACGAGGTCATCGAGACATTCGACGTCGGCGAGAAGCCACACGGCATTGCCATCAGCGCCAACGGCAACCGCGTGTTCGTCACCCAGTTCCTGGCGCTCAAGCCAGCCGGCGATCCACGCCCGCTGACCCAGAGCGAAGGGGCGGACGATGGCCGCGAAGGCCGCGTGACGGTCATCAACGCGAACAACCTCAACGTCATCGGGACCGTGAGGCTTGCGGCGCTGGCGGACGTGGGCGCGGCGTTCAAGTCGGATGGCAATACGCTGCACCGCGAGCCGCTGACCACGGTGTTCGACAACGTGTCGGCAGCGGGGCAAGTATCTTTTCAACACCTCGATCGGTCCCGAAGGCCGCCACCGATCGCGACCGAGGTCACCGATGCGCAACTCCATCGTTTCCTGTGCCGCGTCGGTACCTTCGATCCGGCGCTGTTCACGGACGGCGTGAGCAACGAAATCCGCGCCAACACCGCGGTGAATCTGCCGGCGCGCGGCGACCTCGGCTTCAACGTCCCGTCGCTCATCTCGGTGTTCGCCAGCGCTCCTTACCTCCACAGCGGCGCGGCCGCGACGCTCGATGACGTCCTCAGCAACGTCACGCATCGCACGGCTGGACGCGCCGATCATCTGGACCTGCTCAATACGCCCCTGTTCCGGCGCTTCCTGGTGCAGTTCCTCAAGTCGATCGATCGCAACACGCCGCCGATCCTCAACGTCACGCCGCCTGCCAGCGTCTGCGGCCCGTAGAGGTACGGGACAGGCCGGCGATCGATCACGGTCCGTTCGGGGGCGATTTCCTCCTCACGCCTTCCGAACGGACATCTCTTCCGTCCACCGATCGCCTGGACACGCGGAGTTTGCACGCCGATTACGCCCTCGATCCATCCTCTTCGCAGCGTTTACATACCCGCTCCCTACGATCGGTAGTGTCGGCATGCCCCGACGGATTCACGAGGCGGGAGGGTCCAGTGACGCGCGCCCAGCGGTTCGACAACCATGAGATGGAGATTCTGTGGTCGCTTCGCCATCAGGCGGGAAGCGCGCGCTGCGCGCTGGTGTCGCTTCACGACGGCTGGCGGCTGGTGCTGATGATCGACGAGAACGCCCTGCAAACCGAATGCTGCTGCCGAGTGGACGATGCAATCGCGGTGGCCGAGTCGTGGAAGTCGCGGCTGATTGCGCTCGGCTGGCGGCCGGTCGAGGTCTTTCACTCATCGGAGGGCTCGATCAGAGCCGTCGTCCATAGTAGACGTGGCTGACGAGATCGCCATTGATCAGCGCCACGTCCGGCAGGCGACCCCACAGCTCGAATCCACATCTCGTCATCAGGCGGATGCTCGCGGTGTTGCGTTCGAGCAGGATGCCGAACAGCACACGCTTGCCGAGGCCCGGTGCCTCGTTGACCGCGTGCCGGACGAGGGCGGTGCCGACACCCTGGCCCCGTGCCGCAGAGGCCACGTAGTAGGAGATTTCGGCGGTGCCGAGCAAGGCCGCCCGGCCTGGACGGTAGGCGCTCAACGAACACCACCCGCGAATGACGCCCTGTTCTTCCAGCACATACACCGGATAGCGCGGCGGATCGTGCTCGCGAAACCATGCGACGCGCTGATTCAGCGTGACCGCCGACAAGTCGGCGGTCGCGTAACGCTCGGCAACCGCCTCGTTGTAGATGGCCACCACCGTTGGCAGGTCGGCGGCCGAGGCCAGACGAATCGTCGCGCTCATGTTGGGCTCACCTCGCACTGTCCCGCGTGATGTCTCTGCTTGCCTGTCCATCCGCACCGATCTTATTCTCGAATCATCCACGTCATCCACGTGGTCAGATCGAGCATGGCTGATGTGCGGTCAGGATCCGTTTCGGGCGTGAGGCGGCTGGCGGCGCTCTACGACATTCACGCCAATCTTCCGGCACTCGAAGCGGTGCTCGAGGACGTGCGACGCCTGGAGGTCGACGAGCTCGTCATCGGCGGTGATGTGGTGCCCGGGCCGATGCCCAGTGAAACCGATTGCCCTGCTGCTCGATCTGCAAATGCCGGTGCGATTCATCCACGGCAACGGCGATCGCGAGGTGGTGGCCTGTCGGAGGGGCGGCGAGAGTCGCTCGGTGCCCGAAGCGTTTCGAGAGGCCCTTCGCTGGACGGCCGGGCAACTCGACGCCGGGCAGGAACACCAGCTGGCGGCATGGCCGTCAGCGCTCCACGTGGACGTGCAGGGAGTTGGCAACGTGCTCTTCTGTCACGCGACCCCGAGAAACGATACCGAGATCTTCACGCGGCTGACGTCGGAGGCAGCCCTCGGGCCGGTGTTCGAGAACGTGCGCGCGGCCGTGGTGGTTTGTGGCCACACACACATGCCGTTCGATCGGCTGGTAGGTGGTACGCGGGTCGTGAATGCCGGCAGCGTCGGCATGCCGTTCGGCACGCCCGGCGCTCACTGGCTCCTCCTCGGACCTGACATCGAAGCACGCCACACGGGCTACGATCTCGACAAGGCCGCCGATCGGATCAGAGCAACGTCGTATCCGGATGCGGCCACGTTCGCCACCCGCCACGTGCTGCAGCCGCCATCCGAACAGGAGATGCTGGACGTCTTCTCTCGCGTCGAATTGCGGAGCTAGCGGCGTTCCGGGCGCGCGATCACGGTTCGCAGGCCGTCGAACATCCCGGTGCGGCGGCGATCAGTTGCGGCAGTTGCGCGCCGCGCGGATTTCGGCCGCCCGGCTCATGAACGCGTCGGTCCATTCGTTCAGCGCCGCGTCCTCGCTGTTCGCCCCGTTGCCGTGACGGAGTCGTTCCAGCTGCCTCTTGTCCACCATCTGGAAACGTGACGCCGCGAAGATGGCCTTGACCTTGTCGCGATCGAGGTTCGCCAGCCGTTTGACCAGCAGATCCTGCGCCTCCTTGAGGACGGTGCGGTCCCCCTTGAGCGGGTACTTCAACTCGCACCGCTCGGCGTTGGCGAAGACCCGCTGGCCCTGCCAGTCGCCGAAGTCACCGCGCGAATTGCCGCCGAACGATCCCGGCTTGCCGAACGTCGACCCGAGGTCCTGCACGAGGATGACGGGATGAGTGCAGACGCGGGGATGGTCGGCCCCGGGCTTCCACTCGGCGCAGGCCAGGCGGTTCTGCGAGTCGAGCCCGTTGTGATACGTCAGCATGCCGAGCGCGAGACGGTAGGCGTCGAACGCGACCTTCTGCTCTCGTGTCCAACCGTTGCCGTACAACGCGACGGCGTCGGCCCATGCCCACGTCTCGTCGTCTTCCGGATCGATCGGTTCCATCGGCAGCAGCCGCTCGATCGCGACGATGTTGAACGCGGTCGGGCGGTCGTGAATCGAGGCGCGGTTCTCTTTCAGGTTGTTCTTGAACGGATCGGAACCGCAGCCGATGCAGTTCGCGGCCCTGGCGGAGTACATGTGATCAGAGGGGAAGCCGAGCGCCCACAGGATCCGTGAGGCCGCGACCTCCGTGAAGACCTCGTTGTCCCGCGGCTCGTTCCCGGGGTACGGCGGCATCAGGTATTTCACCTTGAACTGATCGGCCTTGATCTCGGTGGCGTTGGCCGCATCGCCGCGCGCGAACAGGGCACTGCGCGACTCGCCTCCCTCGCTCTTCCTGACCTCCACCTTCACGTCGTCGACCTTCACGCCGGCCCCCGATCGATCGTAGAAACCGCCGGCGCCGTCGAGCTGCCAGCACAGGAACTTCGGCGTCTGTCCCTTGTCGCGAAGAAAGGCAAAGTGCGGGCGGAAGTAGCAGGTCACCGTGTCGGCCGGGGTGAAGTACTTGAACCGGGACGCGGTGGGGTTGGCGCTGTCGAAGTCCGGTCCCTTGGTAATCTGCTCGAGCGTCAGCGATGGCTGATCGAGGAGCGGGCTGCTCTCGCGCACGCACGGCGCCTTTTGACCTTTGGTCATGTGATCCGGCACGAGACATCCGTCGGCTGCGAGCGCGATCGTCGGCGCGAGCGTGACGAACGCAATCGATAGGGCGATCACCGACACCATGAGGCCTCCCTTGTGAGCGCGCCGAGCGTATCACGGCGGCGAAGAGCCGGCGTGCCGGCGAATCTCAGCCATGAGGCGTGAGCGTGGGGTGGGTCAGTTGCGACCCAGCGCGATCATGGGCTCGATGCGCGACGCGCGGTAGGCAGGGAGAATCGCGGCGAGCGCGGCGACGACCACCAGCAGCGCCATGCCACCGACATACGCCACTGGATCGCCGGGGAAGACGTTGTAGAGCAGCGACGAGACCGCGCGAGCCGCCACGAACGCGAGCGGGACACCGATCAGGAGGCCGGCGAGGACCAGCGTCATTGCTTCCCGCATCACCATCCACAGCACGCTGCGGCGCTCGGCGCCCAGCGCCAGCCGCAGCCCGAGCTCCGAGACGCGGCGGGTGATGCCGTACGAGATGGTGCCGTAGAGCCCGAGACACGCCAGCAGCAGCGCCAGGCCGCCGAATGCGGATGTCAGGTCGGCCACCGGTACGATCCTGCGAGACGGTTCGATCGATACGCACCGCCAGAGGGAGCGCGTCGACGACCGGCAGCCGGGGCTCGGTTTCTGCCAGCGTGCGTCGAACGTTGGCCACGAGCGTCGACGGTGCCACCACCGTTCGAATTTCGAGGTCGCCCAGGATGGCCTCCGGTCTGGCCGTGGCCGGCCGGTAGGCCATGTTCGGCGATTCCCGCTTCACGTTGACGTAGCGGGCATCCTCCACCACGCCAACAATCACCAGCGCGTCGGGACCGACAGTCTCGTACGACCAGTGCTTGCCAATCGCCGAGCCGTTCGGAAAAAACCGTCGCGCCATCGTCTCGTTGATCACGGTCGCGCGCGATTGCGGCGTGCGGTCCTCCGGACCAAAGCCACGTCCCTGGACGATGCGCAGACCGACGGTCTCGAAGTAGCGTTCGGTCACCGTCTCCTCGTTGGTGAGCACTTCCTCGCCCCGCTTTTCCTGATGACCCTCTACGCTCATGCTGCTGATCGTCGAGGAGCCGCCGAGCGGTCCGTTCGCCGAGAGGCTCACCGACCCGACGCCCGCTATCGCGGACAGCCGATCAATTAGCCGCGTGTAGAGCGCCTGACGCTGTTCATCGGAGTAGCCAAGACTGCGGACATCGAGGCGCGCGACCACTACCCGCTCGCGATCGAACCCGACGTTGCTGCTGAGAATCGTGCGCAGGCTCTTGGTGAACAGCGCCGCCACCACGAGAAGGAGCAGGCAGAACGCCATCTGCGCTACAACCAGCGCCCGTCCGACGAAGAGCCCGCGGCCGCCAACGATTCCCACCGTGCGCCCCTGCAGCTTGAGCGAATCCGCCAGCGGAACGCGTGTGACCCGGAACGCCGGGAGCACGCCGCACAAAAGGCCCGTGGCCAGCGAGACGAGCAGCGCGAACGCCAGGACCTTGGCATCGAGCCCTGCGTTCAAGTCAATCAATGTGGCGCCGGGGGCGAACGTGGCGAGCAGGAGATCGCGGCCCCAGACCGCGAACGCCAGCCCGAGCAGGCCACCGGCGAGCGAGAGAAGGAGGCTCTCGGTCAGCAGCTGACGGACCAGATGGGCACGGCCGGCTCCGATCGACAGCCGGATCGCAATTTCGCGCTCTCGCGCGGTGGCCTTCGCAATCAGCAGCCCGGCGACGTTGCCGCAGGCGATCACGAGCAGCACGCCCACCATCGCCAGCAGGACCAGCAGCGGCGACGACACGTCCCGCCGGAGACTCGAGATTCCGTGGGACGCGGAGCTCAGGAGAATCCGCTCCGACTGGATTGATCGCAGGCGATCCTGGTCCCGTTGACCGAACCGGGCTTCAGCGTCGCGGTGCTCGAGCGTGGTCAGGATTGATTCGACCGCCGCCGGAGAGGCAGCCGCCGGCACGCGTACCAGCGCGCTCAACCACTCGATATCCGCCTGTGGCGGCCACGGCTTCAACTGATCGGCCGTATCCTGACTGCTGGCGTTGCCCGCATATCGCACGACCGACTGCATCATCAGGGGAATCCAGACGTCGGCGCTCCGCAGCGCGACGACGTTGCCGAAGAATTCCGGACGTGTCACGCCGATGACGACGAAACTGGCGCCATTGATCGCCAGCGTCTGGCCGACCACAGTGGGCGCTCCCGCGAACTGGCGGCGCCAGTAGCCATCGCTGATCACCGCGACGGCGTGACCGCCGACCTGGCGATTGTCGTCAGGCGTCAGCAGCCGGCCCAGCTGTGGGCGCTGGCGCAGCACGTCGAAATATTCCCCCGAGACGAGCTGCACGGCACCACGCAACGGGCTCGTGCCACGCATCCCTGCCGGTTCGAGCTGCATGCCGGCCGCCGTGGTCCACGCGGCGAGCTCGGCGCGACCGCGAAGACCATCCCGAGACTGCTCGAACGCCGGCCACGAGAAGCGACTCGAGACATCGTGCGCCTGATGCCGTTCGGCGACATAGAGCTCGCCAGGTTGGGGGACGGGCAGCGAGCGCAAGATGATGGCGTTGACGAGCGTGAAGACCGCGGATGCGCCGCCGATGCCGAGCGCGAGCGAGACGATGGCGATGAGCGCGAAACCGGGCGCCCGGCGCAGGACACGGGCGCCATATTGCACGTCGCGCACGAAGTCGATCAGCCAGCCAGTCATGGCGAGCGCTGGTCTGCAACCGACATTCCCGATTCGCCCCCCGCTAAGTTCTTCATCGACGGCTGGTTGGGTCAGCGCCCTGACCGCGATCGGACACCGCGTGTTCGGATCCGGACTGCCGGCTCTATTCGGCGTGCAGCAAGTCGGACGGATTCGCCCGGGAGGCCATCCGGGCCGGAACGAACGTGGCCGCCGCGACGACCGTCAGCATCAACGCTGCCGCGGATCCCAGCACGAACGGGCCTGGTCCTCGCCTTCGAGCCGGTCCTCAAAGGAGCGGCGGTCCTGCTCGTCTTCTGGCTGATTCTCTTCTGGATGTATCGCCGGAAGATCTTCGTCAGAATCTGACCGCGCCGGGCGCTACTTGCCCAGAATCTGCCGGAGATGATGCTGCAGGTGCACCACGTAGTCGCGCATCAGAAACGCGAGCGTGGGCGTGGCGTCGGGCGGCAGCGGTTGAAAGCCGATCTCGTGGAGGTTGTGCCGGGGCCGTGCCCGCTCGACCTCGTCGATGGACGCGTCCCGCATGGTCGCCGCGATCTGGTGGTTGTAGGCACACCAGATCTGAACGAGCTCCGCCCACGGCCGTTCCTGGTACCGTTGCAGCCGAACCCACGCGTCCTGATCGTAGCCGACGAACACCAGATCCGCCTGCTGCTGCGCGCGCACGAACCTGGCCTGGTTGTTCACCGCGGAATCGATCAGGTGTCCGAGAATCTCCTTGCGCGACCACTTGTCGGGCGACGGCCGGGCGGCCGCCTGATCGTCGGCGATGGCCAGCATTCGCGAGGCGGCCTCGTCCACCGCCTGCCGGAGCGTCGTCACGAAATCCCGGTCGGAGGGCGACAGTACCACGCGCGTTCCTTTCGCAGAACAGCCAGTGCAGTCTACACCGTCGGTCGCGGCTCATTTCGGCTTCGAGCTCTCCACCACCGTCTGCCACGGCAGGGCGTCGTAGTGCATGCCGAAGGCACGATCGACGGCGAGATGCTCGCGCTCGACCGCCTGGACGGCCTCGGCCACCTGCTGCGGCAGAAAGACCAAGGGCAGGCGAATGGTGAACAGGTCGCTCGTGTAGAGCAGCCGGTACTCCGGGAAGTAGACCATCATCTGCCGTTCCCCGCTCGCAGTCCGGTACGGAATCAATTCCATGCGTGTCGGTCCGGCTCCCACCACGGTCCGCGTAGAGATTTTCCTGATCACCGGCGCCCGCGGCGACTTCGCGAGCGTGTCAGGGAAGGTCGCGTAGCGGGCGGCGAACAGGCGCTCGAGGATCGGTACGTTCAGGTCCAGGGCCAGAACGGGGATCCCGCGGGCGGCGTATTCCCGGAGCCCGCCAATGTGCGGCCACGCATCCGACGTCGTGATGACGGCCTTGACCTTCGCCCCCAGCCGCGTCTTCACGTCGTCGAGCACTTTGACCGAATAGCTCGACGTCAACGGTCCCTCCAGGACGGCAACCCCGTCGGGCTGACGGACTTCGACGACGTCCCAGCTGCCCGGTACCTGGAAGATGCCGGGCGCCAGCTCCTGGGCCGGTCGCCGGGAGGAGCCGAACGGCGCGTCGGTGACCGGTTTCCGGTTGACGATCGCCGACTGGCGGAGGTCAGCGGGTATCGCGAAGTCGTCTGGCGCGACGCCGGGGTTCACCTTCACCCGCGTGATTTCGACCGTACCGTCTGGTTGGCCGCCGGTTGAGAAGTCCCAGAGGCGTGGAAATCGGAGTCCGCCCGTTTCGACCGTCCATATACCGAAAGTGACTCGCTGCGTGACGTCTCCCCAGGGTGCCCAGTAGGTGTCGTACGGCCGGGCGCATGTGATCTCGACCGCCTTGGGCAGCGCGCTGGGCGCATTGAGGATCAGTTTCACCTGCGCCCCACCATATGTGAAGGAGACGACGTGATGCGCGTAGCCGTCGAGCGTCACATCGGCTTCGTCTCGCGCGTCGCGAGCGTCCAGCGCGGCAATCACGACGTGCTCGGGATCCAGCCCGATCGGCAGCGCGCCCAGATCCCATGGCGTGCCGGCGGGCTGCAGCTCACCGCTTCCTCGACGAAACGCCACGCCGTTGACGATGAGCGTTGTCGATTCCGGATCCCAGTCCTTGCTGCCGACCCAATCGGCTGCCGAATATCCGCGAACCCGGCTCGTACGCCGGACCGCGTCGGCGTCGAAGTTCCTGACGTCGGTGAAGTCGTAGAAGGTGAGCACCCATGGACCCTCGGGCCGTTCCGACTGCTCGCGTTGGTGCCAGACGGACACGCCGCTCGTCTCGATTGATTTCAGCGAGCGCAGCGTGGCCTCACCGCCCAGCGCGTCGGCTGCCCGATGGAGCAGTGTCTCGGCTCGATCCCGTGACGCTTGTGGTTGAGGGCCGAGCGCAGACATCCAGACTAGCGCGACATGAATTGAAAGGACGAGATACGTCACTGAATCCTCCGTCGAGCCGGTTCCTCACAGGGTTCGTCCCGCCTTGCCGATGACCAACAAACCCGATGGCCCTCCGCTCCGTCCAATAACCTGGACCAGTTGTCGGTGCGAGTGGTGATCCGAGCGTAGCGCAAGTGGAGGTAGCAGTGGGCACAGTGATCCGCGACATTCGATACGGTCTGCGGTTGCTCCGGAGAAATCCGGGCTTCACGGCAGTGGCGGTGCTCGCCCTGGCCGTGGGGATTGCCGCCAACACGGCGATCTTCAGCGTCGTGTATGCCACATTGCTCGCCCCTTTGCCGTACCCGGAGCCCGATCGGATCGTCATGGTCTGGTCGAAGATCCAGGGCTTCCGCAATTCCAGCGCGACGGCCGACTATCTCGACTGGAAGGCGCAGAGTTCGGCTTTTCAGAGCCTGAACGCGTGGACCGGCCGTAGTGTGAACCTGGCGACGAGCGATCGTCCCGAGCAGGTCCAGGGATCGGCGGTCACTCCCGGGTGGGCGACGACGATCGGGTACACCATGTTCCTTGGCCGCGACTTCCGTCCGGAAGAAGGGACGTCTGGGAAAGATCAAGTCGTCATTCTGAGCTACAAGCTGTGGAAGGAACGGTTCGGCGCCGATCGCGAGATTGTCGGGCGGCCGATCCGGTTGGACGGCAAGCCCTATATCGTTGTCGGGGTCATCACGCCAGGCCCTGGCGATCGCGTGCAGAACAGACTCTACGTGCCGCTGGCGTTCACGCCCGAACAAATCAACCACGACTTTCACTTTTTGCTGGTGCTCGGCCGGCTCAAGCACGGGATTACGCTGGCCCAGGCAAACGCCGACATGGACGTGGTCACGCGCCACATCGCCGCGGCGAATCCGGCGTCGAACAAGGGCTGGAGCGCGAGCGTCGAGCCGCTCCAGAACAACTTTCTCAGCAAGGAGACGATTCGTGGCTTGTGGCTGCTGCTCGGCGCCGTCGCGTTCGTTCTCCTGATCGCGTGCGCCAACGTCGCCAACCTGCTCCTGGCGCGCGGAACCGCGCGTCAGCGCGAGATCGCGGTGCGGGCGTCGCTCGGCGCGGCGCCGACGCAGGTCTTCCGCCAGCTGCTGACGGAGAGCCTGGTGCTGGCCGGTATTGGCGGAGCGTTGGGCGTCGGGCTCGCGTGGGTGCTCCTCCAGATCATCGTGGCGATGATGCCGCCGTTTACCCTGCCGTCGGAAGCGGATGTCCGCCTGAACGTGCCGGTCATGTTGTTCACCCTCGGGATCTCCATGGTGTGCGGCGTGCTCTTCGGCTGCGCTCCGGCGTGGCAGGCGATCCGGTCGAACACCAATGAAACCCTGAAGGAGGGCGGGCGATCCGTCGGCAGCGGTCGTCACCTGCTTCGTCGCGGACTCGTCGTCGCGGAGTTCGCGCTGGCGTTGACGCTCCTCGCGGGCGGCGGACTGGCCATCCACAGTCTGATCAAGCTGGCGAAGGTCGATCTCGGCTTCCGCACCGATCATCTTCTGACCTTCTCGTTGCCGGTTCCCCAGGGCAGTCTTACTGGCAACGAGGCCGTCAATACGTTCTATCGCCAGCTGCTGGATCACATCGAGGCTGTTCCCGGCGTGACGTCGGCGTCGGTCTCCACGGGGATGCCGGTCGCCGGGACCGGCTTCGGGATGCCGTTCTACATCGCGGGCAAGCCGGTCGACGATCCGTCGAAGCGCCCCGGCGCCGGGTTCAACATGGTCACGCCGAATTACTACCGGACGTTCGGCATCCGCATGGCGCTCGGTCGAGGGTTCACCGAGCAGGATCGCGGCGGCAGCGTGCCGGTCGCGATCGTCAACGACACGTTCGTGAAACGCTATCTGACCGGCGTCGATCCGCTCTCGCAGCGGCTCGTGATCGAGCAGCTGATCCCGGGCGTCACCAAGCTCGGACCCGCGATCGAATGGCAGATCGTGGGGGTCTACAACAGCGTCCGCAACGGCGGGCCGAAAGACGACGGCTTCCCGGAGATCGACGTGCCGTTCTGGCAGAGTCCGTGGCCCGGTTCCTCTGTCGCGGTTCGCACGGCCGGCGACCCTTCCAACATGCAACAGAGCCTCGCCGCGGTCATTCGATCGGCAAACGCCGATCTGCCAATGGCCGACGTGAAGACGATGGACCAGCTCGTCAGCGAATCGCTGGCGGGCGACCGTTTCAGCACGGCGCTGTTCGGCAGCTTCGCGGGAGTGGCGCTGCTCCTCGCGGCGGTCGGGATCTACGGCGTGATGTCCTTCGTGGTGGCGCAGCGGACGCACGAGATCGGGCTGCGCATGGCCCTGGGCGCCGGCCGTCGCAGCGTGCTGTGGCAGGTCCTGAAGGAGGGGATCGGGACGGCGCTGGCCGGCATCCTGATCGGATCGATCGGAGCCTACTGGGTCGGGCGGGCCATGCAGGGCATGGTGTTCGGCGTCGGCACCGTCGATCCCGTCGCCTACAGCGTCGTCGCGCTGACGCTCTTCACATCCTCGCTGCTGGCCTGTCTCGTGCCCGCCAGGCGGGCCGCGTCGGTCGACCCGATGACCGCGCTGCGGCAGGATTAGCACCCGCGCCGAATAAGCAGGGCGGGCCAAGGGGCGTGCTCTGTAACGCCGCCGCTTCCGGCGCGTTCTAGACAGGCATGGGCGTGGTCCGTACTCGGGCCGGTTGCCCGATGCGCCCCGGCGTCGGCGCCGGCGCGGGTGATTTGCGCGCTCGGTCGTCGTCAGCGCAACCCGCCGGGCTATACTGCAAGCTCCGTCCAGCACAGCTGCGACTCAGCCACTTCACCATGCCTCCGGGTCCCGGAGATCAGCTCGGTCATTATCGCCTCGTGCGACTGCTCGGTTCCGGTGGTATGGGAGAGGTCTTCCTCGCCCAGGACCTGCTGCTCGAACGCGAGGTCGCAATCAAGATCGTCTCGACGAGCCACATCGACGATCCAGCGATCGCACGCCGCCTGTTGCAGGAAGCCAAAGGCGTTGCCGCGATCGAGCATCCGAACATCTGCCCGGTTTTCGACGCCGGAATGGACGCCGACGGTCGTCCGTTCATCGTCATGCAGTACATCGACGGGCAGGATCTCTCCAACAAGCTCGCGGAACGGCTGCCGGACGCCACGGAGGCGCTCGAGATGTGCGCGCAGATTGCCGATGCCCTGGCGGCGGCGCACGAGCGGGGGATTGTCCATCGGGATCTGAAGCCGTCGAACATTCTGGTGACGAGGGCAGGCCAGCCGAAGCTTCTCGATTTCGGCATCGCGAAGTTTCTGCCCTCGAGCCAGTTCGTGTCGGGCGACACCCACACGCAGCTGACCGAGCCGCACACCTTCCTCGGGACACCTGCCTACATGTCGCCCGAGCAGATTCAAGGTGCGCCGGTGGACGCCAGGAGCGACGTGTTCGGCCTTGGCGCGGTGCTCTACGAATGCCTGACCGGCCGGCGGGCGTTTCAGGGCAGCACGGCGATCGGGATTCTGAGCGAGATCCTCCACGTGCAGCCTGCCGCGCCCTCCACGGTCCGAAGCGGTCTCGATCCCTCGCACGACGAGATCTGCCGTCGCCTGCTCGCCAAGAATCCCGACGAGCGATGTCAGTCCGCCCGCGAGGCCGCCATCGAGCTCCGCCAAGCGGCGCGACATCAGCTGGATCGCAAGCCCGATCCAGACGTCGAGCGGTCTCCAGTCACGCTGGCGACTCGGCGCAGGTGGGCGATCGCCGCGATCTGCGTGCTCGCGGCGCTGATTGCCGGCAGCGTCGCGTGGTGGCTGCAGCCGCGCCTGCCCGAACCGACGTCCGAGGCGCAGGTCTGGTTTCAGAGAGGCACCGAGGCACTGCGCGACGGTGCGTTCAACAGCGCCGCGAGAGCACTCGAGGAGGGTCTCCGAATTTTTCCGGATTCTCCGGCCGCCTATGCCAGGCTGGCCGAAGCCCGCGCCGAGCTCGAGGACGAGAGGGGAGCTCAGCAGGCCCTGTTACAGTTCTCGCAGCGGTTTCCCAACGAGAACGTGCTGTCTGCCGACGATCGTCTCCGCATCGGTGCTGTCCGCTTCCTCGTCCAGCGCGACCTGGACAACGCCATTCAGAGCTATCAGCGGCTGGTCGAGCGCCGTTCGACCGACGCCGGGGCATGGGTCGACCTCGGACGCGCGCAGGAGGCAGCGGTGCAGCTGGCCGACGCCCGTCAAAGCTTCGAGCGCGCAATTGCCATCAACGACCAGTTTCCCGCCGCCTACCTGCACCTGGGTATCGTCGAAATGCACGAGGGCCGGGCGCAACAGAGTCTCGCCGCTTACGATCAGGTTGAACGCCTCTACAAGATGGCGTCGAACGTGGAGGGTCAGACCGAGGTTCAGATCAGGAAGGGTCAGGTCTACGACAATCAAGGGGAATACGCCAAGGCGAAACCGTTCCTCGAAAGCGCGATTGCGTCCGCCACCGCCATTCAAAGCCCATTTCATCTCGTGCGGGCGCAAATCTTCCTCAGCAGCGTCATCGCGTCGCTCGGCGAATTCTCCGCCGCGCACGCGCTCGCCGAAGCCGCGACCAACAAGGCGCTCGAATCCGACCTGGACGTGGTGGCGGCCGATGGCCTGACCGACCTGGCGATCACGCTGCAGCTGGCGGGGAAGACCGATGAGGCGCAGAGTGTCCTGGCCAGAGCGCGATCCCTGGCCGAGAAGCAGGGAGCACCGCGTACGCTGGCGCGAGTACAGGCCCAGATGGCCTCGCTCGAGACACAGAAGGGAAACGCCGCGGCCGCGCTGGCCGCCGTCCAGCCGGCGCTGGAGTTCTTCAAGTCTCATCGCTACCTGAGATTCGAGTTGACGGCGTTGAACATCGCCGCCCGCGCGCACCGCGAGCTCGACGACATCCCGCAGGCGCACCAGATTTCGACCGAAGCGTTGCGCGTCGCCGAGGCCATCCACAACGACATTCAAATCGCCGACGCGCTCACGAATCTGGCGACGCAGGCCACGACTGTGGGATCCCTCCCGGAAGCGCTGGGCTATCGCGTTCGCGCGGAGGGGATCCATCGGCGGCAGAACGACGTCGTGTCGCTGCCCTACGACTTGAGCAATCGCGCCGAGCTCCTGATTCAGTTGGGACGCGTAACGGAAGCGGACGCGCCGCTGCTGGAAGTAGAAGACGGGATCAAGAAGGGACTCGAGGCGTATGTGGATCGGAAGCCCCGGTTGACGCTCCTCCGCACGCTTGCGGCGGTCGTGTCGCAGCAACCATCCGAGGCCGTGCGGATCGGGCAGAGCATCCCGTCCGATCCGACGGGCAGCGATTCCGCGTCCGTGCTCCTGCCGGTAATCCTCGACTACGCCCGTCTGAAAGCGCATCAGAGGCTGCCGGCCGACACGCCTTCCATCCCGAGCGCCACCTCGCCCTGGCTTCGACGTGAATACCAGTTCTGGCTGGCGTGTCGCTATCAGGCACAAGGCGACGCCCAGGCGGCGCTGGCGGCCGCATCAGCGGGGCTGCAGATGCTGTCGCGCGTCGGCAACGACGAGCTGCAATGGCGGCTCGCGGCCATCGGGCTGATTGCCGCGCGCGGCCTGCACGACGCCGAGCACGAGTCGATCATGCAGGCGAGAGCGACCGAAGCCCTCGCACGGATTCGCGGTCACTGGGGTGAATACGTCCGCGACTACGAGAGCCGCGCGGATCTGAGCGAACTTCGCAGGCAGGCAGGGCTGTAGAAGCCGGAGGATGGTGAGATGAGACGAATTGCTGGCGCAGGGATGGGACTCCTACTCGCGACCGTGGCGATCCTCTACGCAGTGTGGCCGGACCTGTCCGCCGCGAAAGGCAAAGGCGATGACGCCCCGATTCGCGTCAGGAACGGCTCGGTCAGGATTCTGTCGTTCGACGAGGACGGCTCGCGGCCCTGGAAGTGGGTGAAAAAGGGGAGCTGCAAATACCCGGACGGCAGCCAGGCCGCGTGTCTGTCGCGGGAGCCCAGCAAGGGTGAATCGGAGATCGGGTCCGATACGGAGCACGACGCCTCGTTATACGTAAGGGTCAACCCCGGTGGATATGGCGCGTGCTCGACACAGGGTTCGACCACCGCCTCGGGCGAGCTCGTGGAGATCTGGTTCCAGGAGTCGAAGGTGAAGCCCGAACCGGCGCCGTTCTACTTCACCTTCCGGCGCAACACCAGCGGCTTCACTCATTACCGGGTGCAGATCTCCAACCAGAACCAGTTCCAGATTCCGCCGAACGATGCCACCTACGTTACCCATGGATCGCACGACGGCTATATCGAGGCCGTCAGGGTCGGCGCCTTCCACTGCAATTTCCCGCAGTACGACGACAAAGTGGAAATCGCGATTTGCGCGAAGTGGCAGAAGGGCCGGTGCAACTAGTCCCGGGGTCCGAGGTCGGATGGCCGATGGCCGGGCAGATGAGTGAATATCCGCCCTGAAGACGGCGGCGAGTCCCTCCAGGGCCCGGCGTAGCCGCGCTGGCGCCGGGCTCGGGGCGACTAGGCCTGGCTGGCTGGCAGCGGGAACCGGCCGTGCGACAGGTCCAGGGCGATCGTGTTCAAGCGATGGTACAACGTATCGATGAACGTCCCCGCGTCGACCCGCGGCAGCAGCGCCGTCCGCGACGTGGCGACGACCTGTGTCCGCCCCGCCGCCCGTTCCAGCCACTCGACCAGCCGCTGCTGATCGTCGAATGACAGCGACCCCACATCATGCAGGATCAGCGTGCTGAGCCGTGCAACCGGCGGCAGCACGAGCCGCTGTCCTGGACGCCAGGACGCAACGAGCTCGTGGCGACCGTACAGGAACAACTCGAGGATGTCCTGGACGATCCGGTTGCCATGAATGAGCAGAAGATTGAGCCGAACCGCCCTGGCCAGGAAGCATTCATCTGGCAGCGACGATTCCTTGACGAAAGGACGTATCACCGGTCCGGACCCGGCGCAGGCATTCAACGCGTTCTCCATGGATTCCTCCCTGGGTCACGTCTGCGGTACCGGCAAATATACGAGCCGGCACGGCCGGCGAAAATCAGGAAGAGAGGTGGTGAGGGTAGGGAAGATCCCTAGCCCGCCGGGCGCCGGCGAAGACTGTAATCAGCTTACGTATTCGGCAGCCATCCCTGGAGCACCGCGTATTTGACGATGTCGATGCGCCCGGTGAGCCCCAGCTTCCGCATCGCGTTGGCCTTGTGAGCCTCGATAGTCTTGACGCTGAGCGCCAGGCGCGCGGCGATCTCCTTGTTGCTGTAGCCGGACGCGATGAGGCGCAGGACCTCCGACTCGCGATCGGTCACCGCGGACTCTGCCTTGGTCTTCTTTTCGGTCGCCAGGTACTTGGCTGTGACCCGCGCCGTCAGGGTCGAATCGAGGTACTGCCCGCCCGTCGCCGCGGCACGAATCGCCTGCAGGAGCTCCGCCGGCGCGCTCTGCTTGAGCACGTAGCCGGCCGCTCCCGCCCGCAGCAGCTCCTGCAGGTAGGCATCGTCGCTGTGCCTGGTGAGGGTGACGACGGCGATTTGCGGTTGGAGCTGTTTGAGCTTCCGCGTGGCCACGAGCCCGGTCATGCCCGGCATGGAGATGTCCATCACGACGACCTCAGGCTTGAGGCCTACCGCCTGTTGCACAGCGGATGCGCCGTCGCTCGCTTCCGCCACCACCTTCATGTCGGGCTGACTGTCGATCAGCAGCTTCAGCCCGTGGCGGACGGTGACGTGATCGTCGGCCAGTAAAATCCGGAGGGGTGCCTTTGTCTCAGCCATTGATGTCCGTCCTGCCACCGGCCGCGATCTGGACCAGGATGGTCGTGCCACGGCCACGCGCCGACTCGATCTGAATCGTGGCGCCGACCAGGCTGGCACGTTCCTTCATACCCAGCAACCCGAAGCCAGCCCGCGCGTTCTCGACGTCCGCTGTGTCGAACCCGATGCCATCGTCCTCGACGATCAGAAGCACGGCGTCGGCTCGCCGCTGCAGAATGACGTCCACCCGTGAGGCCTGCGCATGCTTCGCGGCATTGGTCATGGCCTCCTGCGCGATGCGATAGAGGGTGGTTTCGATCTCCGACGGGAGGCGTTCGCTCAGGAATCCGGACGAGTGCAGTTCCGCTGTGACGTTCACGCGCTTCGACCAGTCCTGGACGTAGTTGGCCAGCGCTGCTCGGAGGCCGAGGTCGTCGAGCGCAGTCGGCCGCAGCTCCCAGACCAGGTAGTCGACGTCCCGATCCAGGCGTTCGGCGACCTGCTCCAGGTCGGCGACCCCCCGGCGCAGATCCTCGTCCCCGTGACAACGCTCCTTGAGCGCGACAATCCGATGGGACAGAGCGGTCAACTGCTCGCCGAACTGATCGTGCATCTCACGGGCAATCCGGCGTCGCTCGTCCTCCTGGGCGAAGACGAGTCGTGTCAGCAGCTCGGTTCGCGTGCGCTCGCTCTCCGCACGCTTCCGCTCGGTCAGATCGAAATGCGTGCCGACGATGCGAACGACCGGTCCATCGGGCTCGTGACGCACCGGAAAGCCGCGTGAGAGGACGTGAATGAAGTGGCCGTCCTTGTGACGCAGCCGGAATTCGCCTTCGTACGTCTGGGCGCCCTGCGCCAGGCTTTCGTTCAGTTGCTCGGCGCGAGGGCGGTCGTCGGGATGCAGCAGACGCTCCCAGGCTCGGACGTGCGGCTCGATTTCGTCGTCGGCGTAACCCAGCATCTGTTTCCACCGCGCGGAATAGACGACGGAGCCGGTCTCGAGGCTCCAGTCCCAGACGCCTTCCTGGGCGCCGGCGAAGGCCAGCCTGAGACGCTCTTCGCTTTCCCGCAAGGCGGCCTCCGCGCGCTTGCGGTCCGAGATGTCGAGGTGCAACCCGACGATCCGGACGACCGGCCCGCCCGGCTCGCGTCGAACCGGAAAACCGCGCGACATCACATGGACGAAATGCCCCTCCTTGTGGCGAAGGCGGAACTCCCCTTCATACGTCTGTGCGCCACGCGCCAGGCTCTCGGTGAGATCGTCGGCGCGGGCCCGATCCTCGGGGTGCAGCAG
Source organism: uncultured Acidobacteriota bacterium (assembly GCA_963771415.1). Lineage (GTDB taxonomy): Bacteria > Acidobacteriota > Vicinamibacteria > Vicinamibacterales > 2-12-FULL-66-21 > CAWAZT01. The sequence goes on from CAVYTI010000006.1 coordinate 450,628, forward strand.
CCGCTCCCATGCGCTGACGTGCGGCTCGATCTCGTCCTCGGAGTAGCCGAGCATCTCCTTCCACCGCGCTGAGTAGTTGACGGCGCCGGTCTCGAGGTTCCAGTCCCAGACGCCTTCCCGGGCGCCGGTCAGCGCCAGAGTGAGGCGCTCCTCGCTCTCACGAAGCGCGGTCTCGGCGCGGCGCCGCTCGGTGACGTCGCGAAGCGCGATCTGCACCGTCGGTTCGACAGCTTCGTCGAGCCGCGAGAACAGAATCTCGACGTCGCTGAGCGCGCCGTCAGGACGGACGATCGTGGCGACGAGCGCGTCTACCGGGTCGCCACGGCCCGCGCGCTTCAGCGAATCGAGGACAGCGGCCCGGTGGTCGGGATGGAACAGATCGACCGTAGCCGCATCGTGGAGCGACTCGGGATGAGAAGTGCCGAAGATCCGGGATGCGGCCGGATTCAGGAAATGGATCCGGCCAGCCCGGCTGACAAGGATGCCGTCGGGTGACGCCTGCAGCAGACGGCGGCACTGTTCGTCCGTCGGATCCACCGAAAAAGTCTAGCGCCTGCCGGTGGTGAAGTCCAAGCCAGCCCGCCGGATCTCGGTATGCGAGGTGGGTCGTTGCGACCACATCGCCCTGAGCCCAACCCAGCTCATCCGATTGGTGCCTCTCTTGACCCGTTGACCCGATACCCGGCAACCGGTGTCGGGACGTTAGGACACGGCCAGCCACCAGGAGGTGAAGACGACCAATGAGATCACGAGCAGCCAGGCGAGTCCGAACCCCCAGAGATCCTCCCGGTAGGCCCGCCAGCCGCGCCCGGCGGCGGCTCGCGCCGGGCGGAGGAAGTTGACGAGGAGCAACGGTTGCGGGGCGGCCGGGCGGTCCTCCGAATCGCTCGACGTTTCGAGTCGCGCGAAGAACGAATCGAGGCTCGCTGTCGGTTCGGCAGGAGTCGCCAGGCTGAAGATAACGAGCGCCAGGATGCCGACGATCAGGGCTGCCAGGAAGACGTTGGCGTCCCAGTGATCGAGCCGCTGACCGGTACGCGCGTAGAGGAAGAAGTTCGCTCCGAGGGCGCTGAGCAGGCTGGCCAGCGCGCCCCAGCGATTGGCACGGCGCCACACCAGTCCACCCAGGACGCCGATCCCCATGAACGTCGCCATTGTTTCGGTCATCAGGAAGGTGTAAAGCACGCTCTGGACCAGGAAGACGGCGTAGATCACTCCGAGCATGGTGATGGCGAACCCGCTGGTGCGACCGACCCAGAGATAGTGGCGATCGTCGCGATCGCGAACCAGCGTCGGCCGATAGAGACCTTCCGTAAAAAGCGCGCCGGAATCAACGAGGAAGGCCGAGCATGTGGACATGTTCGCGGCCAGCACCGACGCGATCATCAGTCCCAGCGCGCCGGGAAAGAGCAGCTGCCGGCAGGCGAATCCGAACGCGTTCTCAGGATCACCCAGCATCGATCGATCGGCTGTGCCCCGCGCGATCATCGCGGCAACGATCAGGCCGACCAGCGCCCACCCAACCGTGCAGACCCGCTTGACGAGATTGCCGAACAACATGCCGATCCGACAGGTGCGCTCGTCCCGGCCGGTGCCGACGGTGGCCAGCATCTGCGGTTGCGCCATGATGCCGACGAGACCGTTGATCGTCAGCATGGCGATTACCCACGGCCCGATCCCCGACGGTGTGGCCAGCGAAAATCGAAACGGCTCGAGCGCCGCCTTCATCCCGCTCAGTCCACCAACAACTCCCCACCCCAGCGGAATCAGCATGAAGGACAAGACGATGATGAGCACACCCTGGAAGAGGTCGGTCCAGGCGGCGGCGACCAGACCTCCGACAAAGCTGTAGAGGATGAACATGACCGTCATCAGGACGACCACCTCGTTCACTCCAACGGTGCCGCCGGTGGCCTGGCTGATCACTTTGCCGGCCCCCTTGAGCATGCTGCCGGTGTTGATGATGAAGAAGCAGAGGGCGAAGAAGATGTAGATCACGCCCATCCAGGGGCCGTAGCGATCGGCGGTGAACTCCGCCATCGTGGTCCGGCGAACCCGCCGGAACACGGGCGCCATGATCCAGTAGAACGGCGTTGCGAAGAGATTCTTCCACTGGAACCAGATGCCTGACGCGCCGAGGGAATAGACCGCGCCGGCCAGGGCGACCGGCATCTCGGCGTGGGTGCCCACGCCAAAGCTCTGGCCGATCATCAGCCACGGTCCGAACCGCCGGCCGCCCAGGAAGTAGTCGCCGGTCTTCTGGACGCGATATCCGGCGATCAGGCCAATCGCGGTGATGGCGACGAGGTAGCCAATCAACACCGCCCAGTCGAGGAGGGCGATGTTCATGCGACGGTGACGCTCCGGATGTGCAGCTCGAAATCCTCCGCCGACCACTCAGCCGCAACCGATCCGGCCGGACTGGTCCCGAGGTAGGCCGCCGGAATCGTCGACGCCATCCGGGTCACCGCCTCGAGCGGCAGCCGCGTGAAGCGAACCGTGTTGGCAATCGCCCGCGGCAGCGTCAGCGCCGATCCAGCGAGAAACGGCGTCCCGCGCAGCGACACCCGTCCAGCCTCATCGAGCTCGCAGTCGACTTCGCCAATCGTGTAGCGGCCCGGCGCACAACCCGCCGCCGCCACGGCATCGGTCACCAGAATCGTGCGGTCGACTCCCTTGGCTCGCAGCATTGCGGTGACGGTGGCCGGGGGCAGGTGATGGCCGTCGACGATGACGCTCGCCATCATCGAGTCGGATGCCAGCTGTTCCCAGATCAGGTTCGGGTGGCGTGGCAGCGATGACGCACAGCCGTTGCCGAGATGGGTCGAGAGCGTGGCTCCAGCCGCGATCGCTTCGCGAATCCGTTGCGGGTCGGCGGCAGAATGACCGACGGCGACACGAACGTCGGCGGCGACCAGAAACTCGATCAGCTCGAGCGCGGCGGGAACCTCTGGCGCAAGCGTGACCAGCCGGATGCGACCGTTGGCTGCGTCCTGACGACGCTTGAAATCATCGACGCTGGCCGACGTGACGTGCTGGCGAGGGTGGGCGCCGCGCGGCCCATCCTCAGGGGCGATGTAAGGTCCCTCCATGTGGATTCCGGCGATCGACGCGTCGGTCACGCCGGCAAGGACACGGGCGTGGGCGGCGAACGTGTCGAAGGACGATGTGATGAGCGTCGGCAGACAGCGCGTGACGCCGGTCGCCCGCATTCTGTCGAGCGCCTCGCAAACGCGATCGGGCGTCAGGTCCGGCCCGTTGAAATCGATGCCGGCAAAGCCGTTGACCTGAAGATCGAAGAGGCCGGGCAGAGCGATATGCATGGTGCTCGGGGGACAAGGGGGCGGTGCTCAGGGTGCTCGTGGTGCTCGGGGTGCTCAAGGGTGCCGGTGCTCGGGGTGCTCGGGGTGCTCAAGAGTGCTCGAGGTGCTCGAGATGCCGATGGTGCCGAGCCCAGCTGCGATGGCGCCCTCATTTCCGTGGTGGGGTGGCAAAGGTGCCAGCCAGATCGGCGAGGCTGATGCCCAACGAGGCATGCGCGATTCGGTCGAGCTCAGGTTCCGGTCCGACGAAATGAAATGTCCGATGGATGTGCGTGTAGTGCGCGCCGGGTGACAGGCTCAAGGCTGGTGAGGAGGTCTCGAGCTCGTAGAAGGGTCCGAGCGGTGGCTTCCCGGGCGCCGGCGGACCGTCGTTGTAGCTGTTGATGACGTCCCCCTTGAAAGGCTCCTTCTGCGTCTCCCACATCGAGTTCACGTAATCGGTGGCATTCGACGGGCGTGAGTACTGGACGATCGTCAGCACGTGCGCGCCGGCATCGTAGCTGCCCGCGACCGAGCGCGCCCTCGCCGGTGGCAGGCCGATCTTGCTGCGATATTGCCCATCGGCGCGGAACAGGACGACCGATCCCTTGACGACGAGCCGATCGGCGGGAACCTTGCCGAAATACGCATCGTTCACCACCGGGCCGAGGGTGGCTTCCGGACCGGGCGTCACCGGCAGCGCGATCGTCGTCTGCGCTGTCGGATTGAACTGGCCGAGGATCCAGATCGAGACCAGCCCCGATGCCTTGAGCCACGGCTTGGTGCCGGTGTTGGTCACGGTGTTCGACGATTCGAAGGCCACCGCGCGCACGCCGTTGCCGGGCGTCGTGCCCAGCTGCTTGGCGATCTCCTCTGCCGACAACAGGTGCACCGTCCGCTCCACGTCGATGGCCAGCGGCGTGCCGGAGTAGTTCACCAGCGTCATCGGACGATGAAAGCGCACATCCGTTTCGGTCTGGCTGGCGATGGGCCAGCCGCCCCAGTCGAATGCCTCGGGCACCTGCCAGTGATCGAAATCGTAGGGATTTCCTGCCGTGAAATAGAGTGCGAACTGTCCTCCCTCGGGACCGAGCCAGAAGCGATCTTCGCCGCCGAACACGTTCATGTGCGGCTGTCGCTGACGCGAGCCGATCGCGGCTCGGCCGAGCCATCCGAAGCTCGGCGCATCCGAACCTCCCGTGGTGCTGGTGAGGACGCGTCCCTGGTAGTCAGGGGAAACGACGATCCGCGGCCCATCGGCCGATCGTCCCAAGACGACGATCGTCGTGTGCTGTCGCAGGAACTCGAGATCCGCCGCAAAGCGTGGTGAGTCGTTGGATGGCTGGGTCAGGCCACTGAAGAGGATGGCGACGCAGGTCAACAGCGCAAGACGCATGGCGGGGATGGTAGCACGTGGTCGCGGACCGAGGACCGAGGACGGATGTCAGATGGTGGATGGTGGATGGTGGATGGTGGTGAAGGATGAAGGAATCCCTCATCCACCGTTTCTCATTTGCCAGCAGAGTCCGCGTCTCCAGTGTCAGTGCTCGGCCGGATTTTCTCGAAGGCCTCGAGCGACGCGCGCTCGGCCTTGTCGGCCTCGCGCAAGGCCCCGAGGTTCGACTTGTGGAGCGCCGCCGCTCGCATCTGCCAGCTCTCGTCGCGCAGCTTGAAGTACGTCTCGGCGTTGGCGACGAGCGGCTGCTGCTCCTGTGGGACCTTGCCCAGCGCCTTGAGATGGGCGCGGGCGGACCGCAGCTCGGGCACGATGGTCGAATCGATCACGCGGGCGAGCGCCTCTGCACTGATCCACCCGTTCTTGAAACGATTCACCGCGGCATCGTAAGTACCGGCGATGTGATCTTCCATCGCCACCACGCGGACGATCTCGGGCCGGGCATCGGAAACGCCCCGGAGCGGCACCGCCATGACGACCGCCGTCACCAGCGTCGCCGCAACCAGGCCGCCGACCAGCGGCAGCGGCGCAGCACTCTCGTCCACGCGCCTCGCCAGCACCGCGCCACACATGGCGCCGACGATCAGGCCCACGACCTGGGAATCGCCGCCCAGGTTATCGGTCGCGAGCGTATAGAGCAGGAACAGCGCGGCTGGAGGGGCAAGCATCTTTGCGGCGTTCATCGTGATCGTCGCGGGCGATCGCCGGATGAAGCTCCAGATCACCGTCGACACGAGCAGCCCGTACAACCCGAAGATCGCGCCCGAGCCACCGACGCTGACGGTCATCGGATGCGAGGAGACGCTGACGAGCCCGCCGAGCAGCGCCGCGGCCACATAGATGCCGGCGAAGGCGAGCGATCCGAGGAGCCGCTCCAGCACGAGGCCGACCGAGACGAGCGCGGCGACTTCGACGAGCATGTGGAACAGCCCCACATGCACGAAGGTCATCGTCAGCAGGCGCCACCACTCGCCGTTGGTGGTGTGCGTCGCGATGCTGGCGCCCCACGACACCAGCGTCGCCGGGTCGCTGAACGACCCCGAGCCGAGCAGCATGAAGACAAACACTACGACGCTCATCCCGGCGAGGACCATGGTCGCGAGCGGACTGGGTGTACGTTCCAGAAGGGCGTCGCGGAACGGCTCCGGTGCGGCGCGCCGGCGTTCGGCTTCCGCCTTGGCTTTCAAGGCGTAGTCCCGCCCTCGCTGAAGCGCGCGCAGGCGCTCTTCCGGGCTCATGGCGTAGATCGCGTACCCGATGATCACCACAAGGGCAAAAATGAACACGGAACCTCCGACCGCCGGAGCCTCAAGACGTGTGCCAGAAGAGGGGTGATTTCGTTGGGAATTCGAGTCGCCGGCGGCCCCGCTTGCCGCCGGCGATTTCAACTCTCGCCGGGGAGCGACGAGAGTTGTAATGAAGGGCCGGCCAGCTCAGGCGCCGCAGTGGCGCTCGTCGATCTGCTTGACCTTGTCCTGAAACGCCGCCACCCACGCGTCGATGCCCGAGTAGCTCTTGTCGGTGGACTTGTCGGTCCACTCCCAGTTCTCGTGCATCTGTTCGAGGTGCGCACCTTCGAAGATCGCGCGGATGTGCTCAGGCGTGAGCCGCTTCAATTGCGTCGCGAGGAACGCGCGGCCGGCTTCGCCGACGCGGGGATTCTCGGCGGCGTCCGATCCCGCCGATCCAGAAACGTTCATGTGCGTCGTACAGTCCGCGGTTCCTCGATCTTTGCCCGACTTCGAGCTCCACACCTCGTTGCCAGCCCATTCCTTCAGATTGATTTTTGCGGAGCTGCTGGTGAAGGTCCCGGCGCCGCCGAACGTCGCGCCGAGATCCTGGATGGTCAGGATGGCTTCCGAACAGGCTTTCTCATTCGCGTGCTCGTACAACACCGGCAGCTTGAAACCCGTACTCTCGCCCACCTGAAGATCGTGGAAGTCTCCCTTCGACTGGTCGATGGTGCTGCGACAGACGAGCCGTTGCTGCGAGTGCTTGCGGTCGCCATGCTGAAGGAACACGGCCAGCAGCGTCAGCGCGTCGAATTGCATGCGTTGGCGGACGCGCAGCGCGCTCGCGGGCAGGGACGAGATGGCCCGGTCGACCTCGCCAAATTTCCAGCCCTGATCCGGGTCCTTGCTGGAGGTGATGATCGTGCCGACATAGCGCGGCTCGTACGCCGCCGGATACTGTCGCGCCTGCCTGGCGCCCTGGCCGCTCTGCGGATCTTCGGGGCAGTCCAGACAATTGACCGTCAACGCGTACATCGGATCGGCGTCGAACCCCAGCGCCCACATCAGACGTGTGGCTGCGACCTCGGCGAACACCTCGCGGTTGCCCTTGTGACCTTCGTAGTACTTGACGCGAACCGTTTTGCCGTCCTTCGTACGACAGCTGAATTTCTCGGTGGCGCCGCCCAGTTCGGAGCCCGGGCGCTCGAAGGTGCAGTCGACGACCTGACCGCTGGCGCCCTGTTTGACGGCCTCAGGAATCGCGGCCGGAGGACCCGCTTTGATTTGCTCCGGCGTGAGATGGCCCGGATCGCGCCAGATGACCGCGTTGGCGAGATAGCTCATTCGCGTGTCCTGGTGCGAAAAGATGAACGCGGGAAACGCCGCGGTCTGCGCGGCAAGTGTGGTTCCCAAGGTGACGCTCACGGCCGCCGCCGAAATCAATCGCTGTGATGCAGTCATCGTCGCCCTTTCCAGTCCGAGGCTTCTCGGCCCGCTCTGAGGCCCACATTCTATGTGAAGCCCCGGGTCGGGCGCTGGCTTTTTCGATGCCTGTTCGCAAAGTGCGCGTACCGCGTTATAAGTGATTGACGGGTACTTGGCTCGCGCCTGCTCCGTCGCTCTCATGCAGAAAGGAAGGGGCATGTCCAGTCTGCTGCGCCACGTCGCTCTCGTTCCTGATGACAATATCGGCGATCAGCTTTCATCCTCCGACATCACGCGTGTCGCGGCAGCGCTCCAGAAGCAGGTGGCGCGCGACTTCGGGCCGGTGTGGGAGGTGAAGGCGACCGTCGATGCGTTCGCGAAGCTCGACGATGTGCCGCTGGGATACTGGCCGATCCTGGTCGGACAGGAAGGGCAGGGCGGCGGAGGCGTGCATCTCGACGACAACAATCAACCCTACGCGCTGGTCGATCTCACGGCCGATTGGACCGTGACCGCTAGCCATGAATGCCTGGAGATGCTCGCCGACCCGTTCGGCAATCGACTGGTCGCCGGCGACTCGCCCGATCCCAAGCGTCGTGGCCGGGTGGAGTTTCTCGTGGAAGTCTGCGATCCCTGCGAGGCGCCAGGCCTGGGCTACACGGTGAACGGCGTCCGCGTGTCGGATTTCTACTTCCCCAAGTACTTCGAGCCGCAGGCCAAGGCCGCGACCTCGGGCTACGACTTCATGGGCCACATCAGCAAGCCGATCGAGGTGCTGCAGGGAGGTTACCTGAGCTGGCGTGAAGCGGATGCGACCTGGTATCAGGAGAAGTTCTTCGGTACCAAGCCGGTGTTCGTCAAGCTGGGACAGTTCGACAAGTCGTTTGGCGCGATCCGTCCGTGGATCGACAGCCTGACACTGCGGGATCGTACGAAAATGCTGAAACAGCGCGCCAGCTTCCCCGATCAGGTCCTGGTGAAGCTGCCGCGTGAGCAAGACAACGACCTGGCGACCGACGCGTCGACGTGCCGCGCGGGGCGCCTGCGGGATCAGATCAAGCGCATGCGGGCGAAGGCCCGACGGAAATGACGTCTCGTTGGGGGATTATCATGGCCGACAAGACCGACGACCAGACCAGCGCCGCCCGCAAGGCGCGCGCCGATTCGATTCGACGCGCCCGCGACAAACGCAACGCGAGCCTCGCGGCGCCACCCGATCCACCGTCGGATTGCGATCCGGCCGCGCCACCATCCGATCGCAGCCCGAACTACGTCGATTTCATCGATCGCAAGATGCGCCGCAGGAAATAGCGCCGCCGTCATGATCCGTCGCGCCTTCCGCATGTCGGTGCATCCCGGCCACGAGCGCGAGTACCGAGGCGCGCCACCAGCCGATCTGGCCGGAGCTCGAGCGGACGCTTCTCGATCACGGTGTCTTCTGGTACTCCATTTTTCTCGATCCGACGACGCGCGATCTGTTCGCGTATGTCGAGTTCGAGAGCGAGGAGCGCTGGGCGGCGGTGGCATCGACCGAGGTCTGCCGACGATGGTGGCGGCACATGCGCGAGCTGATGCCGTCGAACCCGGACGACAGTCCCGTGAGCGCCGAATTGCCTGAACTGTTTCACCTTGAACGCTCGTGACGAGTCGCTCGTCTCTTGTCCTTCGTCCCTGGTCTCCGTCCTCGGTCGCTGGCCCTTCGTCCTCAGTCGACTACGGACCATGGACCACGGACGGAGGACGAAGGACCTGGGACTATAGACGGGGGCCGACCGACCCGCGAGTCAGCGAGCGCCGAGCAGCAGGTCGATGGTGAGCTGGTCCAGGCGCTCGTAGGCCAGTCCTTTGCTGGCTAGCGCGGCTCGATCGACCAGCTGCTTCAGCAGCGCATCGCGCTTCTGCGGCGAGTACGGGCCGGCGGCCGGGCCACCGGACATCGCTCGCACCAGCGCCTGAATCTGCGCGTCCGCGTTCCACTGCTTGGCCTTGTCCCGCAGGATCAGATACGTCCGCATGCAGCCGCGGGCAAAGTCGCGGACCCCGTCGTAGTCCTCTGTCCGGTAGGCGTGCGCGTCGAAATGACGCGGACCGTCGTAGCCGACGTCTTCGAGGAACTTCACGAGAAAGAACGACGACTTGATGTTGGCGGACCCGAAGCGAAAGTCCTGATCGTAGCGGCCCGGCATCTGATCGTTCAGATCGATGTGAAACAGCTTGCCGGCCTCCCAGGCCTGGGCCACGGCGTGAACGAAATTGAGACCGGCCATCTGCTCGTGCGCGACCTCCGGGTTGACGCCAACCATCTCCGGATGGTCGAGGGTCGGAATGAACCCGAGATAGGCACCCGTGGTGGCCATGTAGATATCACCGCGCGGCTCGTTCGGCTTGGCCTCGAGCGCGAAGCGAAATCCGTACTTGCGATCCAGCGAGTACTCGCAGAGAAAGTTCACGGCGTCGCGCAGCCGCTTGACCGCCTCGTCCGGCCGACGGCACGCATCGGTCTCGACCCCTTCGCGCCCGCCCCACAGCACGAAAATCTTTGCGCCCAGCTCCGCCCCGATATCCATCGCCTGCATCGTCTTCTGCAGCGCGTAGGAACGGACCCGCGGGTCGTTGGCGGTGAAGGCGCCGTCGCGGAACGCAGGATCGAAGAACAGGCTGACGGTCGCCATCGGCACCACGATCCGGTGGCGCTCACACGCGGATTTGAACTCGCGGACGATGCGATCGCGTTCGGCCGGTGTGGCGTCGATCGGCACCAGATCGTTGTCGTGCAGGTTCACGCCCCACGCGCCGACGTCGGCCAGCATGGCCACCGCGTCCACCGGCGGCAGGGTCGGGCGAACGGCGTCGCCGAACGGATCCCGCCCGCGGTTGGCGACGGTCCACAATCCAAACGAGAACTTGTCCTCGGGCTTCGGGGCAAATGCATTCGTCATCGAGGCTCCGGTCAGGGTTGAAAGATAGTGCGCAGCGCCGGATAGACGCGGGTGAACTGGGCGTAGCGCGCGTTCATCACGGCGGTGGCGCCTGCGTCCGGGCCGGTTCGGCCGGCGGCGCGGACGATGTCGTCGCACGCCGCGTCCACCGAGGACCACAGGCCGGCGCCGACGCCGGCGAGAATGGCGGCGCCGTAGGCGGCACCTTCCTCTGCCTTCACTGTCTCGACCGGCCGGCCGTAAGTGTCGGCCTGGATCTGCCGCCACACGGCGGAGCGAGCACCACCGCCGCCGACGCGAACGTTGACGACCGGGACGCCGAGATCGCCGAAGATCCCGAACGTATCGCGAAGGCTGAAGGCGACTCCCTCCAGAACCGCGCGAATCACGTGCCCGCGCGTGTGCTCGGCGGCGAGCCCGACCAGCGCCGCGCGCACGTCGGGGTCGCAGTGAGGCGTACGTTCGCCCATCAGGTACGGTGCCCAGATCACACCATCCGATCCGGGCGGCACCTTCGAGGCTTCCTCCACGAGGCGGTCGTAGGCCGCGTCAGGCGTTTCGCCAGGCCGGTCGACCGCGGCACCGACGTGATCGCGCATCCAGCGCAGCGACAGACCCGCCGCTTGCGTGACTCCCATGACGTGCCAGCGGCCCGGGACCGCGTGACAGAACGTGTGGATACGTCCCTTGGGATCCAGCGCCGGCTTCTCGGTGGCGGCGAACACGACGCCGGATGTGCCGATCGTGACGCTCACCGCTCCAGGCCGCGTGATCCCCATCCCCACGGCACCCGCTGCCTGGTCGCCGGCGCCAGCGACGATCGGCGTGCCCGGCGCCAGTCCGGTGGCGGCCGCCGCCTCGCGGGACACGTGCGCACACACCGCAGGCGATTCGTAGACCTCGGGCAGCAGCTCTCGTCGGAGCCCGGTGGCCTCGACCATCTCGTCGGACCATCGACGCCGAGCCACATCGAGGAGCAGCGTTCCCGAGGCATCAGCCATGTCGGTCGCATAAGCGCCGCTCAGCCTCAACCGGACGTAGTCTTTCGGCAGCAGGACGTGACGGACCCGGGCCCACACGTCCGGTTCGTGCGTCCGCACCCACAGCAATCGGGTCAGCGTGAAGTTGGTGAGCGCCGGGTTGAGCGTGAGGTCGAGCAGACGGCGCGGGCCGACGTGCTCGTCGAGCCAGCGGCACTCGGCGCTCGTCCGCTGGTCGCACCAGATGATCGAGGGTCGCAGGACCTCACCGCGGTCGCCGAGCAGAACGGCGCCGTGCATCTGACCCGACAGGCCGATCGCCGTGATCGTCGCGGGATCGGTCCGCGACCGCGTGAGCACGGTGCGCAGTGCCTGCTGGCCGGCGTCCCACCAGTCCTCGGGGTCCTGCTCCGCCCAGGCCGGTCCCGGAGACGCGAACGGTTGGTGTGGTGCGGTTGCCGATGCTGAAATCGAGCCGTCCGGCTGCACGATGACGGCGCGCGAACCGCCGGTTCCTACGTCGAGGCCGATGACTGGAATAGCTGACTCCTTACGCTGCGGCCTCGAAGTGTATCAAATGACCCGATGAGCGAGTGCGCCATGGAGCTGTACGGTAGTGGGTGAACCGGTCATCAGGCGAGACACTCGAGGCAACTGAAGAATGACGGAGAAAACGGATGGCCAAACGAAGCAACGACGCCGGCGAAGACGACCGACGAATACGCGAACGTCCACGCGTCGCATCAGATCCGTGGCTCACCGCACAAATCCGTACCCTCCCGACCGTGGTTCGTCGCAGCCGGGCCAGGATCGAGCGGCCCGTGAGGGCAGCGGGCTTGCTTGAGATCTGATTCATGCGCGAGTGCCATCGCCGCACGATTCTCGCGGTCGTTCTGGTCGGCTGGATGATCGCGCTCGTCTCGGCGGGACCGGCAACGCCCGCGCCGCCGCTCCCTCCGCCGCAGGGCAGCGTGGTGACCGTGTCAACGACGGCGCAACTGCAGAACGCGTTTGCCTCGATCGCCTCGAACACCACGATTCTCATCGCGCCGGGTACCTACGCGATTTCCACGACGCTCTATATCAACGGGAGCTTTACCGACGTCGCCATCCGCGGCGCGACGGGCAATCGTGACGATGTGGTGATCGTGGGGAAGGGGATGGCAGCGGCCAACGATGGCGGCGTACCGTTCGGCATCTGGGTCGGCGGCGACGTACGCGGCGTGACGATTGCCGACCTGACGATCCGCGACGTCTACTACCATCCGATCATGTTGAACGCGGGTACGCACACCCCGCTCATCCACAACGTGCGTCTCGTGAACGCCGGCGAGCAATTCGTGAAATCGAACCCCGACGCGGCCGGAGTCGGCGTCGACAACGGTATCGTGGAGTACTCCGTCATCGAGTACGACACGACCAGTCGAGACGACTACACCAACGGCGTGGACGTCCACGGTGGAACCAACTGGATCGTGCGCCACAACCTGTTCCGCAACATCCGTGCGCCGCAGGGTCTTCTCGCCGGACCGGCCATCCTGATGTGGAACGGGACCAGCAACTCCGTTGTCGACGGCAACACGTTCATCAATTGTCAGCGTGAGATTTCACTCGGACTGATCGATCGGTCGCCGTCCGATCACTCGGGTGGCATCATCCGCAACAACTTCATCTATCGAGCGCCAGGCGTGGGCGGCGACGCGGCGATCCTGGTGGCCGACTCGGCGGGAACGCAGGTGCTCCACAACTCCGCGCTGATGTCCGGCGGCTATCCCAATGCCATCGAGTACCGGTTCCCCGGCGCGAGCGGGGTGACTATCGCGAACAACCTGCTCGACGGTCAGATCGCGGCGCGAGACGGCGCGACCGGCTCGGTCAGCGGAAACCTGACCACCGCGTCGGCGGCGCTGTTCGTGGATCCTGCGAGTGGAGACCTGCACCTGAAGAGCACGGCGAGCGCGGCGCTGAACAAGATCCCCGCACCTCCGTCCGCCGCACCAACCGATTGGGATGGTGACCCCAGGCCGAGCGGGGCGACCGACATCGGTGCCGACGAACTGGTGGTCCATCAGCCACCGCCCGCCCCGCAGAACCTACGAGTGGTTATTCAGTAGGCAGAACGGATGACGGATGACGGATGGCGGATGGACGGAGCACCAGGGACGGAGAACCAGGAACCGAGAACCAGAACCGAGAACCGAGAACCCTGAACCAGACCCCGAACCCCCGAACCCCGAACCCCGAACCCCAGAATCACACATCACACAACACGACCGCTTCGCGCAGCGAGGTGAGCGGATCGCGCGTCGGCACGAACTCGTGCGCCATGTAGCCCTGGAAGCCCATGTCGGCCAGCGCCGTGGCGACCGCCCGCCAGTTCACTTCCTGCGTCTCGTCGATCTCGTGGCGGCCGGGGACGCCGCCGGTGTGCACGTGGGCGATGTAGTCCTTGTTGTCGCGCAACGTCCGGATCAGATCCCCTTCCATGATCTGCATGTGATACGCGTCGTAGAGCAGCTTCACGCGAGGGGAGTTGACGGCCTTGACGACCTGGAGGCCGAACGCGGTGTGGTCTCCCTGGTAGTCTTTGTGATCGACCTTGCTGTTGAGCAACTCGACGCAGATCGTGACGTTGTTGTCTTCGCCGATCTTCTTCACCCGGTTCAAGCCGTCGATGCAGTTGGTGATGGCCTCCGCGTCGGGCATGCCCTTGCGGTTGCCGAAGAACGTGATCACGTTCGGCACCTTGAGCGCGGCGGCGCGCGGGATCTTCTGCTCGAAGTTCTTCACGATGGCGTCGTGGTTGGCGCGCACGTTCAGCGCGTCGGGGATGGTGCCGCCGCCGGCGTACCCCATCGAGCAGATCAGGCCATGGTCGCGCACGACCGCCCATTCGGGCTCCTCGAGCAGGTCGATGGCGGTCAGCCCCAGGGCGGCGACCGCCTTGCAGAAGTCCGGCATCGGGATCTTGCCGTAGCACCAGCGCGAGACCGACTGCTTCAGACGGCCTTTCTTGACTGCGGGGCCGGCCTGGTCCGCGGCCGACAGCGATCGTGCGGACAGTGCACCGGCGGCGGCCACCGCTGCGGTGCCGAGGGCCGTGCGCCTGGTCATTCGTGGCATCGCGCTACCTTCCGTTGTTCATGACGAACGCGAAGAGCGTGTCGCCGGCGCCGACGATCACGTACTGCCGGCCGTCCATCTCATAGGTGATCGGGCCGTTCGAGACTGCGCTGCCGAGGCGCGCGTGCCACAGCGCGTCGCCGGTCGTGGCGTTGAGGGCCACCAGGTCCTGCGTATTGCCGCCGGCGAACAGCAGGTTGCCGGCCGTGGTCAGCAGCCCCGATCTCGCCGAGGTGTCCCACTTATGGCTCCAGCGGATCTTGCCCGTCTTGTAGTCGATGGCCTGCAGCATCGACTCCGACCATCCGCCGCGATCGGTGCCGCCCCAGCCCTGGGGATTCTCGCCCGGGTCGTAGATGTAGAAGATGCTGAACGCGCGCGCCGCCGGCGCGTAGAACAGGCCGGTCGCAGGGCTGAAGCTTGGCGACGGCCAATTGGTGGCTCCGCTTTGATCGGGGGTCACGAGCGCCCCGTCGACCTGCGGTTTCTTCGCCGGGTCCGGAATCGGCTGTCCCTTCGCGTCGTAGCCCTTCGACCAGTTGGTCCCGGCAAAATCGGCGGAGACAATGGCCTTCCCGTTGGTGCGATCGAGGAGGAAGAATTTGCCGTTACGCGAAGCCTGCGCCAGGAGCTTCCGCGGCCGTCCACCAACCACGTCGTCGATCAGCACGGCAGTCTGGGTCGCGTCCCAATCGTGCGTGTCGTTGGGCGACGACTGGAAGTACCACACCATCTTGCCGGTGTCCGGATTGAGCGCGACGATCGAGGCGGTGAAAAGGTTGGCGCCCTCCCGGTTCCGGAACGCGATCACCGGCTGCGGATTTCCGGTCGTGACGTAGATCAGGTTCAGCTCGGGGTCGTAGGTGACCGGTTGCCAGGTCATCCCGCCGCCGTGACTGCCGGCCTCTTCGTTGGGCCAGGTGTCCGATCCCTCGTCACCCTTTTTCTGCGGCACCGCGTACCAGCGCCATTGCATCTCGCCGGTCGCGGGGTCGTGCGCCTGGACGTAGCCAGGGACGTCGAGATCGTCGCCGCTGACGCCGGCGATGATGTGGTTCCTCACCACCATCGGCGCGACCGAGCCGTAGTAGAACTGCTCGAGGTCGCAGATCTGCTTGTGCCAGCGCTCGGATCCGTCCTTGATGTTGAGCGAGACGAGCATGCAGTCCGGCGTCTCGTAGAAGAGCGCGTCACCGAGGACGGCCACCCCGCGGTTGCCGATGTGGATGCCTCCCTTGGTCGCCCATGCGTGGTGCCAGATCTGGCGGCCGGTTCGCGCGTCGATGGCCCACACGTGATCCGGCACGGTGAGATACATCACCCCGTCGATGACGATCGGTGTGCCTTTGATCGCCGACGGACCCTGTCCGTTGAGGTTGACGCGGTAGATCCAGGCGAGGCTGAGCGAGCCGACATTCTTGTCGTCGATCTTGGTCAGCGTGCTGAAGCGGCGCCCGGAGTAGTCGCCGTTGTACGACGGCCACGAGTCGGTGCCGGGGTTGAGGAGCTTGGCGGGGTCGAGAGGCGTTTGCGCCCGGGCGATTGCGACCGCGCCGGCTGCCGCCAGACAAGCGAGGAGCAGGCGTTTCACTTGAGTTTCTCCAGATACGCCACGAGGTCGTGGATGTTCTTGTCGGTCAGCGTGTCGAGCATGTCCCGGTGCGCTGCCAGCGGATCGTTTTTCTGAACGGTAACCCCGGAAGCGCGATCGAACGTGCGCGTCGCCCCGGACGAATCACGGAGCGTGACCGTGAAGTCGTTCAGTTCGACCAGCACGCCGGACACGGCCGTGCCGGACTTCGGCGTCACGGTTACCGTCGTGGTGGCCTTCGACGGTCCGGCGGCGGCACCACCGCGTCCCTGCGGCGGCCGCGGAAAGACCATCCGCTGCTGGAGCTCGATCGCGGCGTCGTACTTCTTGCCGATCCCGGCGAGGTCCCCGGTGGCCGAGTGGCACGTGGCGCACTTACCGGCGCCGTTGAAAAAGGTTTCGCCGGCCTTGGGATCGCCGGTCAGGACGTTTCGAGGCTCGAAAATCGGCGATCCTCTGAACGAGTCGTTGACGCGCTGCCTGAGAAACTGCGCCAGCTCGCCGATTTGCGCGTCCGTCAGGGTCGGCGGGGCGGACCCGGCCGGATGCCCTTTCTTGAGGAACGGGCCGATCTCGGTGCCATTCCGATCGTGCAGGACCATCAACGATCGGATCAGGTTCTTGCCCTTGTCGGTGCCGCGTGCGTCGGCGCCATGGCAGCTCGCGCACGACGAGGTCCACGTCACCTTGCCCTTGTCCGCCGCGGCGACGTCGACCGCTGGTCGATCGGCGGGTCCTGCTCCCATGATTTGAAAGGCAGGTGCCGCGCCGCGCCCGGGCATGGCGGCCTGACGCCAGTCGGCCGCGCCGCCGACCGACACGGCCAGCGTGACCGCGGTGACGGTGCACGCGATCGCAACGTACTGAGACTTCCCCCGGCTGCGCATCGGTCAACTCCTTCGGTGCCGAAGCTTACATGAAACGCCAGGCCCTTGTCCCGCGTCTCTAAGCGTGCAGGACGCGTGTCGTCGCACGCCGGCGACGGCCGCCGCGATCCGGCTCGCTGTGGTACGTTAGGCGCAGGAGTCGCCTCGACAAATCGCCCGGCGTGGAACACCTCGAGGAACGGGTGAACAGGAGACCGGTACCTGATGAAAACGCAATCTCACCTCACCACAGGCCTGCTCGCGACGATGACGCTGGTCGCGTCGTGGGGGCTGGCCGGGAGCGCGATGCAGGATCCGCCTGCCCAGGCGCCCGCCCCGCCGCCGGCGGCGGCCGCGGCTCCCGCTCCGCAGGGCCGGGGAGGTGCTCCACAGGGACCAGTCGTGGTCTCGCCGGACGTCCTGGCCGATCGTCGGGTCACCTTCCGCGTGCTCGCGCCGCAGGCCCAGGAAGTCTCGCTCCGCGGGACCGACATCCCGGGCAACGGGCGCGGGACGGCGATGACCAAGGGGGACGAGGGCGTCTGGTCGGCAACGCTCGGACCGCTCGACGCGGGCGCCTATCGCTACAACTTCAACGTCGGCGGCGTGACGGTGATCGACCCGCGCAACCCCTCTACCAGCGAATCGAACAACAACACCTGGAGCCTGGTCGTGGTGCCCGGGTCCGAGGAGTTCGACACGAAGGAAGTGCCGCACGGCGCGGTGGCCTCCGTGACCTATTACTCGACCGCGCTCGGACGCTTCCGCCGGATGCACATCTACACGCCGCCGGGATACGAGATCGGCCAGCAGAAATATCCGATCTTCTATCTCCTGCACGGCGCCGGTGACTCCGACGATTCGTGGACGTCCGTCGGGCGCGCCGGATTCATACTCGACAACCTGATCGCGAGCAAGCGCGCCAAGCCCATGATCGTCGTGATGCCGGCCGGCCACACCAGCCGAACGGCCGGCGGCCGCGGCGCACCAGGCGCACGCGACGAGTTCAACGATGACTTCGTCGGCGACGTGATGCCGTACGTCGAGAAGAACTACCGGGTGCTCACCGATCGCCCGCATCGCGCGATCGCCGGCCTGTCGATGGGTGGCGCGCAGACGCTCAACGCCGCCATCGCGCACCTCGACAAATTCGCTTACATCGGCGTCTTCAGCTCTGGTGTGTTCGGCATCGTGCCTCCCACCGGTCGCGGCGGCGCAGCCCCGGCCGCGCCGGCACCGCCTCCTGGCCCGAGCTGGGAAGAGCAGCACCTGGCGGCGCTCGACAACGCAGCGGCGAAGAAAGGGCTGAAGGTCTTCTGGTTCAGCACGGGCTCGGAAGACGGATTGATTCCGACGAGCACGGCGACCGTAGAGATGTTCAAGAAGCACGGCTTCGATGCCACCTTCAAGGAGAGCCCGGGCGGCCACACGTGGCTGAACTGGCGCAACTACCTCGTCGAGTTCACGCCGCAGCTGTTCCAGGACGGCGCCAATACGAAAGGCACCAAGTAACCTGTACGCCGATATCGAGCGGGCGCCGCTCGGCGAAATTCGCCGGCGGCAGCTCGCTCGTCTGAACGATCTCCTGACGGCCATTCTGCCGCGCAACATCTTTTTCGCGCGGACGCTGCCCGACGTCCGCGCGCCGCTCGACTGGGACGCGTTTGCCCGCTTGCCGGTCATGACCAAGAGCGATCTGGTCGCCGATCAGGAAGCACATCCACCCTTCGGCACGATCGCGACCTACCCGCCGGATCACTACGCCAAGTATCACCAGACGTCCGGGACCAAGGGTGAGCCGCTGGCGGTCATCGATACGCTGGACGGCTGGGCGTGGTGGGTCGAATGCTGGCAGTACGTCTACGCCAGCGCCGACGTCACGGCCCGCGATCGATTGTTCTTTGCCTTCTCGTTCGGTCCGTTCATCGGTTTCTGGAGCGCCTACTCCGGCGCGCAGCATCTCGGCGCCCTCGCGATTCCGGCCGGCGGCGCCGACACGCGGTCGCGGCTGAAGATGATGCAGGCGACGCGTCCGACAGTGCTGATGTGCACGGTGACCTACGCCCTTCGCCTTGCCGAAGTTGCCGCGCATGAGGGCATCGCGCTGCCCGACATCGGCGTCCGGGCGCTGATTCACGCCGGCGAGCCGGGTGCCTCGGTGCCGGCGACGCGCGCGTTGATCGAGCGCGCCTTCAACGCCAGGTGCTGGGATCACGCCGGCGCGACCGAGGTCGGCGCTTACGCGTATTCCTGCGACGCGCAGCTGGGACTGCACGTCAACGAAGCGGAGTTCATCGCGGAGATCGTCGACCCGTTGACGTTGCAGCCGGTTGAGGACGGGCAGCGCGGCGAGCTGGTACTGACCAATCTCGGGAGGCCGGGCTGGCCGGTCATCCGATATCGCACCGGCGATCTCGTGGAGTCGGGCGGCCACCGTTGTCCATGCGGCCGTACATTCCTCCTGTTGTCCGGCGGCATGCTGGGACGCATCGACGACCTGATGATCGTGAGGGGCGTCAACGTCTATCCATCGGCGGTCGACGCCATCGTGCGCGCTTTTCCGGTTGTCGAATACCGCATCGTCAGGCTGATCAGGCACTCGATGGAGGAGATCGAATTGGAGATCGAGGCGCCGCCGGAAGTCGCGCCCGCACTCGCGGAGTCGTTCCGCGAGCATCTCGGGCTCCGCATCGAGGTCACGGTGGTTCCCGACAGGTCTCTGCCGCGCTTCGAGCTGAAGGCTCAGCGTGTCGTCGATCGTCGAGGTCTGCAATAGGATGGGCAAGATCGGACGTAGGAGGATGCCGTGAAATCGATCGTCATCGCAGGATTGTTCGTGACCACGTTCGCGGCCGGGGCGATCGAACAGAGTCAGGCGCCCACGGCTCGCCCGGCGCCATCGCCGCTGAACAACGTGCCCGTGGAAATTCCCCTGTGGGAGGGCGGCGCGCCCGGGGCGCTGGGCGATACGGACGCCGACAAGCCGACGCTGACGATTTATCGGGCCGCGCGTGTGGCCACTGGGACGGGAGTCGTCGTCGCACCCGGCGGGGGCTACACCACGCTGGCCATGGATCACGAGGGGCGCCAGGTGGCCTCATGGTTCAACGCGATGGGGATCTCCGCCTTCGTCCTCAAGTACCGACTCGGGCCGAAGTATCACCATCCGATCGAGCTCGGTGATGCGCAGCGTGCGATTCGCATCGTCCGGTCGAGAGCCGAGGAGTTCGGGGTCCGACCGGATCGCATCGGCATGATGGGCTTTTCCGCCGGCGGCCACCTGACCGCGACCGCGGGGACCCACTTCGATGCCGGAAAGGCCGACGCGGCAGATCCGATCGAGCGGATGGGCAGCCGGCCCGACTTCCTCATCCTCGGTTATCCGGTCATCTCTTTCGACCCAGCCATCCGTCACGCCGGCTCGGAGAAAAACCTGCTCGGGGACAATCCGGACCCCAAGCTGGTGGAGGATCTGTCGAACGAATTGCGCGTGACCGCGCAGACGCCGCCCACGTTTCTCTTCCACACCACCAACGACAACGGCGTGCCGGTCGAGAACAGCGTCCGCTTCTATCTGGCGCTGATCAAGGCAAAGGTTCCGGCCGAGATGCACCTGTTCGAGAACGGTCCGCACGGCGTCGGCCTGGCGCTGGGAGATCCGTCACTGAGCGCCTGGCCCACGCTGCTGGCGAACTGGCTGCGGGCGCGCGGCCTGCTGACCAAGGCGGACAAGTAGACCGCGCTGTTGGGCATCCGATGACGGCATTTGATTTCACGGTCCGTACCCGCGTGGTGTTCGGCGAAGGAGCGCTCGCACAACTGGGAACCCTGGCGCGCGAGCTGACGTTCTCGCGGACGCTGATCGTCGCCGACAAGGGGATTGTCGCAGCCGGCATCGCGGCCCGCGCGGTCGAGAGCTTGAAGGCCGCTGGCATCATCTCCCACCTCTTCGCTGACTTCGACGCGAATCCCGATACCAGGATGGTGGAGGCCGGGCGCGCTCTACGCCGCTTCGGCCGCGATCGATTCGATCGTCGCGCTCGGCGGCGGCAGCTCGCTCGACTGCGCCAAGGGAATCAACTTCGTCCTGACCAACGGCGGCTCGATGCGCGACTACCGCGGACACGGCAAGGCGCTCCATGCCGATGCTGCCGTCGATTGGGGTGCCGACGACGGCGGGCACCGGCAGCGACGCGCAGTCGTACGCGCTGATTTCCGACGCCGAGACCCACGCCAAGATGGCCTGCGGCGATCCGAAGGCCGCGTTCCGTGTCGCCATCCTCGACCCGGCGCTCACCGTATCGCAGCCGAGCAGCGGTAACCGCCGTGGCCGGATACGACGCGATGTCGCATGCGGTCGAGTCGTTCGTGACCGCGCGTCGCACCGCGATGTCGGACGTCTTTGCGCGCGAGGCCTGGCGATTGCTCGAAGCCAACTACGAGCGCGTGCTCGCCGCGCCGTCGGACCTGGCGGCCCGCGGCGCGATGCTGCTCGGAGCGCACTGAGGCCGGCATCGCCATCGAACAATCGATGCTCGGCGCGACCCACGCCTGTGCCAATCCGCTTGACCGCGCGGTACGGCACGACCCATGGCATCGCCATCGCCGTCATGCTGCCGCACGTCGTTCGCTGGAATTCGGTCGTCGTGGGAGAACGCTATGGCGAGCTGCTGGCGATTTCCGGCCATCCGGTTGGCGTGAATCCCGGTGACGTGCTGGCGGCGCGGCTCGAGAGGCTGGCGCGGGCGGCAGACCTGCCGGCGACTCTGTCCGAGATTGGTGCGCGTCGCGACGATCTCGGCGCCCTGGCTGCGGACGCCGCGACGCAGTGGACCGGGCACCTTCAACCCGCGAACGTTCGATGCGGCCGCGGCTCTGGAGCTCTACAAACGGGCGTTCTAGGGACCGAGGTCCGAGCCGAGTCCGAGGACCGACTAACCGGGCAGCTCGTCGGCTTTGGGCTCCGGCAGCCAGAAGCTGGCGAGAAGCCGATGACGTAGGCGGCCGTGCCGACCAGCGCGCAGGCGTAGGCGAGCTTCGCCGCCGGCGCGGCGCCTGGCATCGACGGCACCAGCTGCGTCGTCAGCAGCGCGGCCGAGGTGCCGATCATCCGCCCGCCGACGTTCGCGGCGAAGCTCTCGCCGGTGCCTCGCA
The DNA here is from genome assembly GCA_963771415.1 of uncultured Acidobacteriota bacterium. Classification (GTDB taxonomy): domain Bacteria; phylum Acidobacteriota; class Vicinamibacteria; order Vicinamibacterales; family 2-12-FULL-66-21; genus CAWAZT01. Next base: position 472,696 of record CAVYTI010000006.1, read on the forward strand.
GGTAGGTCGGATAGACGCGCGGCAGATAGTTGCCCCAGAAACTGAACTGCGCGATCGTCAGTCAGCCCGACGAGGAAGATGCCCCATTTCAGCAGTCGACAGACTGCTCGTGGCGGCGAACAGGAAGACCAGCGGCAGCAGGATCAGGCCCGGGACCTGGAAGAGGTGAGCAGGCGCCGCCGGCTGACGATGCTGACCGCGAGGAACGCGAGGAGCGATGCGTCCGGCCAGGCCGCCGAATTCCTGGAACGACTGCACCGCGCTGACGGTCTGCTCCTGCACGGGGCGCGGCAGCGTTCGCACCTCCGCCAGGCCCGGCACGATCCGCGGCATCTGCTGAATCGCGCCGAACGCCGCGCCGTACGCGCACGCCATCATGATCGTGGTGACGATCGTCGTCCGGCGGAACTCCGGTCGGAACAGCTCGCCGAAGCTCGGACGCTTGAGCGTGCCGGCCGCTTTCTTCTCGCGCCAGGCCGGCGACTCCGGCAGGAACGGACGAATGAGGATCAGCGGGATCGCCGGGACGATGCCCGACATCAGCGTGTAGCGCCAGGCCTCGTGCCCGCCGCGAACCAGCCGGCAGGCGATCGGCGTAGGTCACGACCAGGTAGTAGGCGGCCGTCACCATCACGCCGCCGAGCGAGCCGAACGCCTGCGTGTAGCCGATCGACCGCTTCGCGCTGTTTCGGGATTCGGGAAGAGCTCGGCCAGCCAGGCGACCGCCGCGACGAACTCGACGCACACGCCGACGAACATGCAGCAGCGCCAGAAGAGCAGCTGCTAGACCGAGGTCGAGTAGCCGGCCGCGAACGCCGAGAAGGCGTAGAGCAGGATGCTCCAGACGAGGACGCGCCGGCGGCCGAAGATGTCGGTCAGGTAGCCGCCGAGCAGGCCGAAGATGCCGCCGGCGATCGCCGGCACGTTGAAGAGGATGCCGACCCAGCTGTTGATGGCCGGATTGGTCGCCGGCACGTGCAGCAGCTCGACGAGCGCCGGCCGGACGATCAGCGGCAGCATCAGCAGCACGTACGAGTCGAACGCGAAGCCGATCGCGGCGGTGATGCAGATCGCCCACTGCAGCGGCGTCAGACGGCGGCGGCGGTTTCGATCGAGGATGTCGGCATGTCTGTGCGCTCGCTAGCACTTACACCTGGTAGCGAATGCAGGGTTGCCGGTCGCGGGCGCGGCCGGCGGCGTCAGCGACGACACGACGATCATGAGCAGCGCCGAAATCAGCGTCATCGGCACCACCGGCAGCAGTCCGAGGACGGTCGTGCCGGACGCGATCCGCGGTCACGATGTCGGTCCCGCGCCACCGACAGGACACCGACACCGACGCCCGGCGGCGGCGCCGGGACGAGCCGATTGCAGCAACGCGACGCCCAGCCACCGCGGCGGCGGTCCACAGCGTGATCGCCAGCGCGCCCCACTTGGTGCTGCCTCTTCCAGAACAGCGCCGCGATCAGCAGCGGCGACAGCGCGGAGTAGCCGGCGAACGCGTACTGGCTCGCGAGTCGAAGATCGACTGCGGCGCCGCCAGCGCGATCACATAGGCGACGACGGTCAGCGACGATCGACGAAGAGCCGCCCGGTCTGCACCTGCACGGCCTGGCCGAAGCGCGCCGCGCCGCCGTAGAACGCGAACACATCCTCGGTGAACATCGTCGACAGCGCGAGAATCTGCGAGTCGCTGGCCATCACCGCGGCCATCACCGCCGCGCCCAGCAGCGACGCCAGCCACAGCGGCGCATAGCCTTCGACCAGCTTCAGGATCACGTCGTCGCCGTTCGGCGCGCGCGCGCAGCTCGGTCGCGCGCGGTCCGGCGTGCAGCGCCGGCCCCTGCGTCGCCAGCGTCGCGCGCGCTTCGAGCTTGGCGCGTGATCGCCGGAACGTCGTCGCGCGGTTGGCGACGACGCCGAGGAACACCGACGGCAGCCAGATCGCGAGCATGCAGATCGGATAGAGGACGACGGTCCTGCGGAAGTGCGAGAGCCGCTTCGCCGTCAGGCAGAAGATGCCGATGTGCGGAAACGCGATCGACGAGAGCGGGATGAAGGTGTAGCTGAAGAAGTACAGCGGCGACACCCGCTCGCGGGTGAGCAGCGGCGCCGTGCGACGGCGACGCGAGCATCGCCTCCATCGCCTGGCGGAATCCGCCCATGCCGGCGCGCGATCACGGCGACCGCGATCGCGCCGAACGACAGGAACAGCACGGTCTGGAACGTGTTCACCCAGGCGGTGCCGCGCATGCCGCCGAAGAAGACATAGCCCATGACCACGAGCGAGACGATTGCGCCGCCGAGCCAGTACGGCACCAGTCCGCCGCTGACGGCCCGCAGCGTCGTGCCGCCGCCCATCACCGCGATGACGATGTAGGGGACGAGCAGCACCGCCTGCACCGCGAAGATCACCGTGCCGATGTGGCCGCATTCCCAGCGGTCGCGGAACATCTGGACCGGCGTCATGAAGCCGTGGCGCTTGCCGAGCGCCCAGAGGCGCGTGCCGATCACGAAGATGCCGAGCGGGATGATGAGCGCCGACGACGAGGCCATCAGGCCGTAGGTGACGATGCCGTTGGCGAAGGCGTGGCCGGAGGCGCCGAGGATCGAGAACGCCGTCATGTTCGTGCCGAAGAGCGACAGCAGGAAGACGGCGGGGCCGATGCGAGCGGCCGGCGAGGAAGTAGTCCTCGGCGTCGCGCGTGCCCTGACCGGACCGCCCGGCGAACAGGCCGATGCCGAGGACGACGGCGAGATACGCGAACACGACCGCCGCCGGAATCATCGGCGCGGGCTCTCGTACGGAGCGCTGTCCAGGTGCTCCTCGAGGTGCGCCGGCCAGTGACGGCGGACGAGCAGCCACAGCAGAGCCGCCGACGCGATCGTGTAGGCCGCGTGATAGAAGAGCCCGACCGGCAGGAAGCCGAAGACGAGCGGACGCGCCGAGCGCCAGAACCAGAAGTCCTGGTGCAGCGCGTACACGACCAGCTGTGACGAGCGCGAGCGAACAAGGACGCTATACTACGATGCCGATGTCCTCATCTCCAACCGGCTCGCCCGAGACGGTCGTGCAGACCGTTGCCGATGCGCGGACCGCACTCGACGCGTGGGTGCGCGAGATCGTGGACTGGCATTTCGATCCCGCAGACCGGATGTCCGTTCTGGCTCGACTTCGCGAGCAAGGCCGGCTGGGATCCGCGCCGCGAGATCACACGGCTTCGCCGATCTCGACGCGCTTCGGCGAGTTCCAGGACGAATGGCTGCGCGGCGGCCCGGTGCAGCGCTGGGTGCCGAAAGGGCTCGCCGGCAAGCCGGTCTACGTCTTCGAGACCGGCGGCACGACCGGCATGCCGAAGACGCGCGTCGCGATCGAACGATTTCCGCACCGACTACGAGCTGTTCAGCGAGACGCTGCCGGACGAGTACTTCCCGAAGGGCTCGAACTGGCTGATGCTCGGGCCGTCCGGCCCGCGCCGGCTGCGGCTGGCGGTCGAGCACCTGGCGCAGTACCGCGGCGGCATCTGCTTCTGCGTCGACCTCGATCCGCGCTGGGTGATCAAGCTGATCAAGAAGGGCTGGACCGAGCACCTGCAGGCCTACAAGGATCACGTCATCGATCAGGCGGTGACGATCCTGCAGGCCGGCCACGACATCCACTGCATGTTCACGACGCCGAAGCTGCTCGAGTCGCTGGCGCTGCGGCTCGAGTCGATGGGCACGACGATCCGTCAGGCGGGCATCACCGGCATCTTCTCCGGCGGCACCGAGTTCACGCCGCAGTGGAACCGCTTCGCGCACGAGGAGCTGCTCGACGGCGCCTACATGACGCCGACCTACGGCAACACGCTGATGGGCCTGGCCGCCAGCGCGCCGAGCGGTCCGCACAACGACTACAAGATCACCTACTACGCGCCGCAGCCGCGGGCGGTGATCGAGGTCGTCGACTTCGACGATCCGAACAAGGTCGTCGACTACGGCGCAGACCGGCCGCGTGAAGCTGACGACGCTGACGAAGGAGTTCTTCATGCCCGGCTTCCTCGAGCGCGACGAAGGCGAGCGCGAGCCGCCGTGCGAGCAAGTATCCGTGGGACGGCGTCAGCGGCGTGCGGCCGTTTCGCGGCTTCGCGTCGACGACGACGGTCGGGCGTGTATTGAGATGCTGCAATCACGAGAGGCACGAGATCAGGAGAATCCTTGTACGGACTCAGATCTCTCCGTGATCTCCTGTCTCCGTGTCCATCTTCAGAGGTCTGCGATGCTGCATCTTCCCGTTCTCCGCTGGGGCCAGCCGTACGACAGCCTCGAGATCGACGAGGTCGTCCACTTCGCGACCGGCGAGCCGATCGCGAGCGTCAGCCGCGCCAACGGCGGGCTGATCCAGCGCGACATGCGCAAGGCGCAGCGCGCCCGCGACGTGCTGCGCGCGATCCCGATCGACGAGCTGATCGCGCGCGTCGGGCAAGGCCGGCGAGCTCTACATGAACGCGCACGCTGCCGATGGGCGACGGCACGCAGACGCCCGACGAGTTCGTGCGCGCGCAGTCGGCCAGCACCGGCCTGCCCGAGCACATGTGCCGCGCGAACATGAAGAAGAACGCGCTTCGTGCTCGCCGAGATGCGCGCGCATCCTCGACGTCGCTGACGCGCGGGCTCGACTTCGACGTGCTGTCGCGCGGGCACGGCGAAGAGCGCGGCGTGCCGATCAGCTATCAGGCGCAGAGCCCGGTCGTCGGCCTGGTGCTGCCGTCGAACTCGCCCGGCGTGCACACGCTGTGGCTGCCGATCATCCCGCTGCAGATCGGCCTGGTGCTCAAGCCCGGCCCGCAGGAGCCGTGGACGCCGTATCGCATGGCCGAGGCGTTCTTCCAGGCCGGCATTCCGCGCGAGGCGATCTCGATCTATCCCGGCGGCGCCGACGTCGGCGCCGCGGTGCTCGACAGCTGCGGCCGCAGCCTGATCTTCGGCGGCACCGCCGACGGTCGATCGCTATCGCGGCAATCCGCGGGTGCAGGCGCACGGCCCGGGCTTCTCCAAGATTCTGCTCGGCGACGACGAGGTCGATCACTGGGAAAAGTATCCTCGACATGATGGTCGACAGCGTGTTCGTCAACAGCGGCCGCGGCTGCATCAACTGCTCCGGCATCTGGGCCAGCCGCCACACGCGCGAGATCGCCGACGCGCTGGCCAAGCGGCTCGCGGCGATCGCGTCCGCTGCCGCCGGACGATCCCGACGCCAGCCTGGCCGCGTTCACGGTCCCGGGCGTCGCCGAGGCGATCTCGCAATCGATCGACGCCGACCTGCAGGCGCCGGGCGTCACCGACGTGACCGCCGGCGTATCGCGACGGCGCCCCGCGGCTGGTCAAGCGACGGGCGCGCCGACTACCTGCTGCCGACGGTCGTCCACTGCGAGTCGCCGGACGCCGCCGGCGGCGAAGAAGGAATACATGTTCCCGTTCGTCACGGTCGTCGAGTGCCCCGAGGAGCGAGATGCTCGAGGCGATCGGCCCGACGCTGGTGTGCACGCGCGATCACCGGCAATCCCGACGTTCCGGCGCCGGCTGATCGACGCCGTGCACATCGATCGCCTGAACCTCGGCCCGGTGCCGACGACGCAGCTGAACTGGCTGCAGCCGCACGAAGGCAACCTGATCGATTTCCTGTTCCGGGCGCGGGCGTTCCAGACGGCGGACGCGATGAAGCGTCGAGGCGCGAGGTGCCGAGTGCCGGGTTGAATGCGATCCTCTCGATCACCGCCGGCGCCGCGGGGATGTATTGCGGCAGCTGCTCGCGCGACAACGCGCTGGCGGTCGAGCTGCTGGCGCGCGGCCACGAGGTCACCCTGCTCCCGCTCTACACGCCGACCAACCCCGACGAGACCAACGTCAGCCGCGAAGCGCGTGCTGTTTGGCGGCATCAGCATCTACCTGCAGCAGTACCTCGCGCTCTTCCGCAAGACGCCGCGTTTCCTCGATCGGCTGTGGGACGCGCCGTGGGTGATCGACGCGTTCGCCAGCCGGTCGCTCTCGACCGATCCGCAGCTGCTCGGCGAGCTGACGATCTCGATGCTCGAAGGGGACCGCGGCGTCCTGCGCAAGGAGTTCGACAAGCTGCTCGAGTGGATCGCCGACGAGCCGGTGCCCGACGTCGATCAACCTGCCGAACTCGCTGCTGATCGGCGCTGGCCGCGCCGCTGCGCGAGGCGCTGAAGCGGCCGATCTGCTGCACGCTGCAGGGCGAAGATCTGTTTCTCGACGGCCTGGTCGAGCCGTACCGGCAGCAGGCGATCGAGCTGATCCGCGCAGCAGGTCGCCGACGTCGACCGCTTCCTGCGGTCAGCGACTACTACGCTGCCGGTCATGTCGCGAGCTGCTGCAGATTCCCGCCGATCGGATCGACGGTCGTGCCGCTCGGCATCAACCTGACCGGCTACGAGCGGCGCGCGCCGCTCGAACGGCGTGTTCCGCGTCGGCTATTTCGCGCGCATCGCGCCGGAGAAGGGGCTGCACGCGCTCGCCGACGGCCTACGCGCGCTTCCGACCGCGCACCGCGGAACGCCGACGTGCGGCTGGAAGCCGCCGGCTACCTGGCGCAGACCGCAAGCCGTATCTGGACGAGATCACGCGCGGACCTCGAGCGGGCCGGGCTCGCCGACGAGTTCACGTACCACGGCGCGGTCGATCGCGACGGCAAGCTGGCGTTCCTGCGCACGCTCGACGTGCTGTCGGTGCCGGCGCCGTACGACGAGCCGAAGGGCGTGTTCCTGCTCGAGGCGATGGCGAGCGGCGTGCCGGTGGTGCAGCCGCGGCGCGGCGCGTTCACCGAGATCGTCGAGAAGACCGGCGGCGGGCTGCTCGTCGACGCCGGACGACGCGGCGGCGCTGGCCGACGGGCTCTTTCAACTCTGGCACGATCGCCGTCTGCGCGAAACGCTGTCGGAGCGCGGATTCGAAGGCGTCCGTGAGCACTACACGATCGCCCGGTCGACCGACCGGCTGCTCGCCGTCTACGAGAGCGCCATCGCGCACGCCTCGTCGCGGCCCCATCCGGACGTCCGCCCTCTTGCTGCAAGTCACTGATCTCACGAAGGAGTACCCGACGCCGCGGGGCCCGCTGCGCGTGCTGTCGCGACGTGTCGTTCGCGCTCGCGCCGGGCGACGCCGCCGCGATCATGGGACCGTCGGGCAGCGGCAAGAGCTCGCTGCTCTACATCGCTCGGCGCGCTCGAGCCGCCGACGTCCGGCACGGTCACGCTCGACGGCGCAACCCGTTCCAGCTCGATGCGTCGCGGTCTGGCGGCGTTCCGCAACAGGGAGATCGGCTTCGTCTTCCAGGATCACTGCCTGCTGCCGCAGTGCACGGTGCTCGAGAACGTGCTGGTCCCGACGCTGGTCGCGCCGAAGCGGCGCCGTCGGACGTGGCGCGCGCCCGCGAGCTCGTCGAGCGCGTCGGCCTCGCGGACCGCATCGATCATCGGCCGGGCGAGCTGTCGGGCGGCGAGCGGCAGCGCGTGGCGATCGCGCGCGCGCTGATCCGGGAGCCGCGGCTGCTGCTGTGCGACGAGCCGACCGGCAACCTCGATCAGACGTCCGCGGAACACGTCGGCGACGCTGCTGCTCGACCTCCAGCGACGGCAGAACACCATCCTGATCGTCGTCACGCACAGCGCGCCGCTCGCCGCACGCTTTCCGATCCGGTTCGAGCTCGTCGACACCAGCCTTCGCCGTCAATGACCGCAGCCCGACTGGTCGTCGCCGGCCTTCGCCATTACTGGCGGACCAACCTCGCGGTGATCGTCGGCGTGGCGACCGCGGTGGCGGTGCTGGCCGGCGCGCTCCTGGTCGGCGATTCCGTGCGCGGCAGCCTGCGCGATCTCGTGCTGCAGCGCCTCGGTCGCGTCGACTGGACGGTCGTGTCGAGCGGATTCTTCCGGGAGGCGCTGGCCGACGACCTCCGGACGGATCGCGGTTTCGCCGCGTCGTTCGGTGACCTCTGTCCGATCGTGATGGTCCCGGGCGTCGTGACCGACCAGGCGAGCGGGCGGCGCGCGTCGCGGGTGCAGGTCTACGGCGTGGACGACCGCTTCTGGCGGTTCCAGCGTCGGGACGAATCGCACCGGTCCGGACGCCCGCGGCGCGTTCATCAGCCGCGCGCTCGCCGCCGACATCGGCGCGACCGGGACGGCACCATCCTCGTCCGAGTCGAGCGGCCGTCGGCGATTCCGATCGAGTCGCTGCACGGCCAGAAGGACAGTTCGGCCGCACCCTCCGGCTGACCGTGCGCGCAGTGCTCAGCGCGCCGGAGCTCGGGGAGTTCTCGCTGCGGCCGCAGCAGGGAGATGTGCGCGCGATATTCGTCCCGCTGCGCGGCTCCAGCAGCGAGCTCGATCAGGTCGTCGGCCGGTGAACACGTTGCTGGTGTCGCGCCAGCGCGAGTCGCGTCGACCGGCGACCTCGCAGCGACTCTCTGAAACGACACGCTGGCGTTCGACGACATCGGCCTCCGCTGCCGCGACCTCTCGAGCGCAGCACGCCATCGCCGTCGAGAGCCCTGCCGGACTTCTCGATGCGCAGCGCGATGCCGCTCGTCGACAAGGCCGCGACAGCCGACAAGGTCGATGCCAGCCCAGTGCTCACCTATCTGGCGAACGCTCTACGCAGCGGCGATCGGCAGGTGCCGTATTCGCTGGTGACAGCGATCGATCTCAAGACGATCGATCCTTCGCTCACGCCGGCTTCAGATGCGATCCCCGCCGATCGTCATCAACGACTGGACGGCGCGCGATCTCGGTGTCGTGTCGGCGATCCGCTCACGCTCGACTACTACGTCTGGGAGGAGCCCGGCTTCCTGTCGCACGCGGTCCGCGCGGCTTCGTCATCGCCGGCGATCGTGCCGATCGCCGGCGCCGCCGCCGATCGGGATCTGGCGCCGGTCTATCCGGGCATCACCGACGCCGAGACGCTCGGCGACTGGGATCCGCCGTTTCCGATCGATCTCCGCCGCGTCCGGCCGATCGACGAAGAGTACTGGAAGCAGTACCGGACGACGCCGAAGGCGTTCATCCCGTTCGAGGACGGGCAGCAGCTGTGGCGCTCGCGCTACGGCGATCGGACGTCGGTCCGCATCCGGCCGCGGCAGGCAGTCGCTGGCCGACCGTCGCGCGATCGCCTCACGGCGGCGCGTCCTGCGCGCGTGCTCGATCCGCTGGCGTTGGGCTTCGCCGTTCAGGACGTGCGGTCGACGGACTGGCCGCGTCGCGCGGCTCGACCGACTTCGGCGAGTACTTCACCTACTTCAGCTTCTTCCTCGTGGCCTCGGCGCTGCTGCTGGCGGCGCTGTTCTTCAGGCTCGGCGTCGAGCAGCGCGTCGCGCGAAGTCGGCCTGCTGCGCGCGGTCGGCTTCACGCACGGCCGCGCGTCCGTCGGCTGTTCGCGGCCGAAGGGCTGCTGCTGGCGGTCGTCGGCAGCGTCTCGGCATCGCCGGCGCGCTCGGCTACGGCGCGGCGATGATGGCCGGCCTGCGGACGTGGTGGTCGGGCGCGGTCGGGACGACGGCGCTGACGCTTCACGTCTCGCCGATCGTCGCTCGCCGCCGGCGCGGTCGGCGCGGCCGCCGTCGCGATGCTGTGCATCTGGTGGACGCTGCGCGGGTTGTCGCGGCTGTCGGAGCGCAGCCTGCTGGCCGGGGATCTGAGACCCGACGATCACCTGCCGCGCTCGCAGACGCGCTCGTCGATGGCCTGGCTCGCCGTCGCGATTACATCGGCGGTCGCGGCCGTCGCTCTTCTCGCCGCCTCGTCGCAAACGAACATCGATCGGACCGGGGCATTCTTCGGCGCCGGCACACTCCTGCTCGTCGCGGCGTTGAGCGCACTGACCTACACGTTGCGTCGGTCCGGTGGTCGATCGATCGATCGGTCGAGGAGGTGGCCGCCTGACGCGACTCGGGCGCACGCAACACCGCCGCAGCGCCCGGGCGCAGCGTGCTTGCGATCGCCGTGATCGCCTCGGCGACGTTCATCCTGATCTCGGTCGACGCGTTTCGCCGGCCGGCGCCCTCGGCGGCCGATCGCCACGCCGGCACCGGCGGCTACGCGCTGCTGGTCGATCTGCTGGTGCCGCTGGCGCACGATCCCAACAGCGCGACGGCCGCGACGCGCTCGGCCTGACCGACGTTGCCGAAGCGTGACGATCGAGCCGTTTCGCGTTCTGCCCGGGCGACGACGCGAGCTGCCTGAATCTGTACGAGCCGACCAGCCCGCGCATCCTCGGCGTCAGCCGGCGATTCATCAGTGCCGGGCCGATTCGCGTTCCAGCGCTCGCTCGCCGCGACCGACGCCGAGCGCGCCAATCCCTGGCTGCTGCTGTCGCATCCGTTGCCGGACGAGACGCCGTGCCGGTCATCGCCGACGCGAACTCGATGACCTACGTGCTGCACAAGAGCGTCGGCGACGAGATCCTGCTGCCGCACGGCGGACACGCCGATCCGGCTGCGGCTCGTCGCCGCGCTGGCCGACAGCGTCTTCCAGGGGGAGCTGCTCATGTCGGACGCCAGCTTCCTCGCTGTTTCCCGAGCAGCAGGGCTACCGGTTCCTGCTCGTCGACGCCCCGGCGGATCGCGGCCGCGCGTCGAGCGCGACGATCGAGAGGCGGCCGGCCGACCTCGGCGCCGACGCGACGCCGACGGCCGAGCGGCTGGCCGAGTTCCATGCCGTCGAGAACACCTACCTCTCGACGTTCCAGACGCTCGGCGGGCTCGGGCTGCTGGTCGGCACGGTCGGGCTCGCGGCGGTGCTGCTGCGCAACGTGCTCGAGCGGCGCCGCGAGCTGGCGCTGCTGCGCGCGGTCGGCTACGGCCGCCGGCACCTGTTCGCGATCGTCCTGCGCGAGAACGCTGGTGCTGCTCGCTGCGGGCTGGCGGTCGGCGCGGTGTGCGCGCTCGTCGCGGTCGCGCCCGCCGGCGATCGAGCGCGGCGCGCCGGCTGCCGCTGACATGCGCGGCGGCTGGCTGCTGTTGCTTGCGGTGCTCGCGGCCGGGCTGGTATCGTCCGTGATCGCGACGCGGGCCGCGCTGCGCGGCGCCGCTGCATCGAGGCGTTGAGGGCGGAGTGAACGCCGACGAACGCCCGAAGCCGTCGAAGACACGAAGATGCTTCTTCCGCTTCGTCATCGCCGCTGGTCAGCCATCGCGCTGATCGTGCCGTCGCAGCGCCCGCGGGCCGAGAACTGGCCGCAGTGGCGCGGGCCGTCGCTGAACGGCATCAGCGCCGAGAAGAACCTGCCGGTCTCGTGGTCGCACGTCCGAGAACATCGCCTGGAAGCTGCCGCATGCCGGCGTGGTCGGGCTCGACGCCGATCGTCTGGGGCGATCGCGATCTTCCTCAACGTCGCCGACGACCTCAAGATGTCGCAGGGGGTCAACCTGCACCTGTGGTGCGTCGACCGCGACGAAGGGCACCGTCGCTGCTGGAAGCGCCCGCTCGGCGGCGGCAACCATCAGGAGCGCAAGCAGAACATGTCGACGCCGTCGCCGGTGACCGACGGCACGCACGTGTGGGTGATGACCGGCACCGGCATCCTCAAGGCGTTCGACTTCGACGGCACGGAGCTCTGGACGCGCGACATCCAGAAGGACTACGGCCGCTTCGGCCTGAACTGGGGCTACGGCTCGTCGCCGCTGCTGCACGGCGATTCGCTGTACGTGCAGGTGCTGCACGGCATGCGCACCGACGATCCGTCGTATCTGCTGCGCATCGACAAGGCAGACCGGCAAGACCGATCTGGCGCGTCGAGCGGCCGACCGACCGCGCGTGATCGAATCGCCCGACGCCTACACGACGCCCGCCTGCTGCGCTACGGCGGCACCACGGAGATCGTCATCACCGGCGGCGACGTCGTCACCGGCCACGATCCGGCAGACCGGCAAGGAGCTGTGGCGCGCCGACGGGCTCAACCCGGACAACGACGGCAGCTACCGCATCGTCGCGTCGCCGGTCACGTTCGGCGACCTGATCATCGCGCCGACGCGCGAGCGGCCGATGCTCGCGCTCAAGGCCGGCGGCCGCGGCGACGTGACCAAGTCGCACCTGCTCTGGTCGTTCGGACAACGGCCCGGACGTGCCGACGCCCGTCACCGACGGCACCTACCTCTACGTCGTCAACGATCGCGGCATCATGTTCTGCCTCGAGCGCGAACCGGGAAGGAAATCTACGGCCGGCAGCGGCTGCGATCGGGCACCTACAGCGCATCGCCGGTCCTCGCCGACGGCAGGATCTACATCACCAACGAAGACGGCGTGACGAGCGTCGTGAAAGCCGGGCCGAAGTTCGAGCTGCTCGCCGAGAACGACCTCGACGACTACACCCTCAGCTCGCCGGCGATCTCGGACGGACAGATCTTCATCCGCACGACGAAGTTTCTCTACTGCATCGGGCCGAGGACACCCCGAAGCTGATTGGGACAGCGCTCATGCCTAACCATTGTGCGATTCGCCGACTGTTCTTGGCCCTCTCGATGCTGTGTCTGGGAGTGACCCTGCAGGGTCAGGCGCAGGCGCCGGCCGCGCCGCCGGCAACGACGCAGGAGAAGCCCTTCCAGCCGACCGTCGGCCAGCAGGGCAAGGACGTCGTCTGGGTGCCCACCTCCCAGGCGCTCGTCGACAAGATGCTCGACATGGCCAAGGTCACGCCGCAGGATTACGTGATCGATCTCGGATCGGGCGACGGCCGGACCGTCATCACCGCCGCCAAGCGTGGCGCGCGCGCGATGGGGATCGAATACAACCCGGAGATGGTCGAATTGTCCAAGCGCAACGCCGCCGCCGCCGGGCTTACCGAGGACAAAGCGAAGTTCATGAAGGCGGATCTGTTCGAGACCGACTTCACGCAGGCCACGGTCATCACGATGTTCCTGCTGCCGTCGATCAATCTCAAGCTGCGGCCGAAGATTCTCGACATGAAGCCGGGGACGCGCGTCGTCTCCAATACGTTCACGATGGAAGACTGGGAACCCGACGAGACGCAGACCATTCAAGGCGACTGCACCAGCTGGTGCACGGCGCTGTTCTGGGTGGTGCCGGCGAAGGTCGAGGGCACGTGGCAGATGCCAGGCGGCAACCTCGCGCTCACGCAGCAGTTCCAGAAGATTTCCGGCACGATGGGCTCGACCGCCATCGCCGACGGCAAGCTGCACGGTGACGAGATCAGCTTCACCGTTGGAAATGCCCACTACACCGGTCATGTCAACGGCACCTCGATGAAAGGCACCCTCACCGGCGGAAGCGGCGGCTCGTGGACCGCGACCAAACGCTGAGCGACCGCAAATGACACCACGACCCACAGCATCTCTCTTCGTGTTCGGGCTGCTCCTCACGGTATCGGCGGCGCGTCCGCTGGGCGCGCCGGCCGATCCCGACTGGTCCAGGTTTCGCGGTCCGAACGGAACCGGCGTGTCGAGCAGCGCCGGGTTGCCGACCGAATTCGGGCCCGACCGCAACGTGCTGTGGAAGACCGCCGTCCCGACCGGCCATTCGTCGCCGGTGCTGACGCGGTCGCGCATCTTCCTCACCGCGCACGATCACGACACGCTGTTGGTGCTCGGACTCGATCGCGCGACGGGACGCGAGCTGTGGCGCCGCCAAGTCCCGCGGACGCGCAAGGGCCGCCTCGACGGACCCAACGGGCCGGCCTCGCCGTCGCCGGTCACCGACGGCGAGCGCGTCTACGCCTTCTTCCAGGACTTCGGGCTGATGGCCTTGTCGACCGAGGGCAAAGAGCTGTGGCGACTGCCGCTCGGACCGTTCAACCAGTATTACGGCTTCGGAGCGTCGCCCATCCTCGTCGACGGCACCGTCATCCTCGCGGTGGATCAGGACAGCGGCTCGTACCTGCTGGGCGTGGACGCACGTTCGGGAAAGGTCAGAGTACAAGGTCGACCGTCCCGGCGTGATCTCCGGATATTCAACGCCGACGGTCTATCAGCCGAAGGAGGGACCGACGCAGGTGCTGATCCCCGAGTCGTTCCAGCTCTCCGCCTATGACGCCCGCGACGGTCACCGGGTGTGGTGGGTTCGCGGGCTCGCCTGTGAGATGAAATCGGTGGCAAGCATCGACGGCGACATCGCCTACATCAACGGTTGGGGCTTTCCTCAGAATCAGCCGGGCAGACAGGTGGCAACGGTCTCGTTCGAGGAGGGCCTCAAGCGCTACGACAAGAACGGCGACGGCCGCGTCGGCGCCGACGAGATCAGCGGCGACGAGCCGATGGACAAGATGCTCGGCCGCGGCGTCGGATTCCCGGCCTTCGATCTCGATCGCAACGGCAGCCTCGACGCCAGGGAATGGGACGTCTTTCGCTCGATGATGGCGGCGGAAAACGGGCTGCTGGCGATTTCACTCGGCGGTCACGGCGACATGACCGCCACGGCCGTCCGCTGGCGCTACCAGCGGCCGGTGCCACAGGTGCCCTCGACGCTGCTGTATCAGGGTGTGCTGTTCATGGTCAACGACAGCGGCATCCTGCTCGCGCATCGATCCGGCGACGGGCAACGTCCTGAAACAGGGCAGGCTGAAGGGGGCGATCGACAAGTACTTCGCCTCGCCGATCGGCGCCGACGGCAAGGTCTTTCTCGTCAGCCAGGATGGGACGGCGTCGGTCGTCAGCGCCACGGCCGACTGGGACATCGTCTCGGTCAACGCGCTCGGCGACGAGGTGTTTGCCACGCCCGCAATCGCCGACGGCCGCCTCTACGTGCGAACGAAGAGCACGCTTTATTGCTTCGGCACCGCGACCACGCAGTAGACCGAGATCGTTACGACTTGGGCTGGCCTATCGCATAGACGTTCTTCAGGCCGCGAAGATGATCAGGCCGTCGGAGACCGCCGGCGTCGCCATCAGCACTTCGCCGATCGAGTTCGTCGCGAGCAGCTCGTAGGCCGGACCGGCCTTGACCACGAACACGTCGCCGTCCTCGCTCGTCAGATAGATCTTGCCGTCGGCCGCGACCGGCGACGCGCTGAACGAGCCGCCCGTGCCGCCGAGCCGCTCCTGGTAGACCCGCTCGCCGGTCGCGACGTTGTAGGCGGCGAGCACGCCGTTGTTCAGCAGGACGTAGAGCTGGTCGCCGTAGATGACCGGCGTCGGGATGTAGGGGCCGCCGCGAGTCGTGCTCCAGGCGATGAAGTCGCTCTTGGTCTGCGTCGCTCTTCAGCGTGATGTCGCCGGTCGCGCCGGGCTTGATCGCGAAGATCGGCTGCACGCCGCGATAGCCGTTGGTGACGATGACGAAGCCCGGCCCGGCGATCGGCGTCGGAATGGCGATCTCGGAGTTGCCGGACAGGCGCCAGAGCTCCTTGCCGGTCGTCGGATCGTAGCCGCGGGTGAACGTGGTCGCCTGCGTGACCAGCTCGGCGTGGCCGTTCGCTTCGAAGACGGTCGGCGTCGACCACGAGGGAATCTCCTCGCGCGGCGGTGCGCCACGACCTGCTTGCCGGTGGCGACGTCGAACGCGGCGACGAACGAGCCCTGCTGGATGTCGCACTGCACGATCACCAGGTTCTTCCAGATGATCGGCGAGCTGCCGACGCCCCACTCGTAGTCGGGATCGAAGAACCAGCCGGCGTTGAGGATGCCGAGGTCCTGCTTCCAGAGCAGCTTGCCGTCGAAGTCGTAGGCGTAGAGACCCTCGGATCCGAACGACACGATCACGTGTTGCCGTCGGTGACCGGCGTCGGGGAGGCCTGGCTCGACTTGGGATGGCGCTTGGTCTTCGGCATGCCCTCGTGGGCGACCTTGTCCCAGACGACCTTGCCGGTCGCCTTGTCGAGCGCGAGGAGGTGCCATGAGTGCTTCGACATGTCCGTCGACCGGCTCGACGTCGCCGTAGAGGCCGGTGCGGATGCCGACGTTCGGGATCGCTGCTGACCGCGGTCGAGACGAACACGCGGTTGCCCCAGACGATCGGGCTCGACACCGCGACGCCGGGCACCGGCGTCTTCCACAGCACGTTTTCGCCGGTGGCCGCGTTCCACTTCACCGCGGTCGGCTTGCCGTCGGCGACGCCGGCGGCGTTCGCGCCGCGGAACGATGGCCATTGCTGCGCCGACAACGATGCCGTCGCCAGCGACCGCGACGGCGATGCAGGATAGAGCGCTCATTTATTTTCCCTCGACCCGTGCGTAGTTGGTCGTGTTGTCGCCCTGCTTCAACGCCAGGCCGGTGACCTTGCCATCCGGCTTGCCGCCCTCGAGCTGGAACGTGATCGACACGCCTTGGGCGCCGACGATCCTGAAACTCGTCTCGTCGGTAGCGGCGAGAGTGAACTGCTGGCCGGAGGGGCCGCCGGTCAGCTTGCCGTCGACCACGGCGAACGTGAGCTCGTTGCCGGTGGTATTGCGATACGTGCCGGCGTAGCGTGCGAGCTGGGCGGGATCGATTTTGAAGTTCCGGCGGCAGCTTGGCGCCCGCCTTCTCGAGCAGCGCAACGATCTCCGTCTGCTTGTCGCTTCGTCGCCGATTCGAGCGCGTCGGACAGCGTCTTGGCGGAAAAGCCACCCGACGTCGAGGATGACTTTGGTCATCGGCGGCGTCGCGGTTCGGAGACGGCGCTGAGCAGCGCCTGGTCCTTGGGCATGGCGCCGTGCGCCATCAGGAGTTTCGCGATCTCGACGTGCTCAGGCTTCTTCTTCTGCGCCGGGCTGACCGCCAGCATCAGCGGCGTGAACCCGTAGAACGAGTCCTTGATGTTGACGTCGGCGCCGCGATCGAGCAGCAATTTGACCACGTCGAGATGGCCGTGATCGCAGGCGTAGGTCAGAACGGTGACGCCGTAGCGGAACTTCGTGTTGACGTCCACGCCCTCGTCGAGCAGCGCCTTCACCGCCGCGGCGTCCCCTTTGCGCGCCGCCGCCGAGAGCGCGTCCGCCGTATCAGGCGCCGGCTGCGCCCGTAGGGTGGTTGCGACGAGCAGAGCCGCGCCGCATGCCAGCAGTCGTTTCCGCATGAGGTTCCCCTTGTGAAAGCAGGAGTGGCAGCGGTCCCACGGACGTGCCGCAGGTCGCTATCCGGGCCGATTGTAGCGCACCATGCGGGGGGCCAGGGCCTCGAGGAGTGGCGTCGTGGCCATGGTCGTGACGAGGGCCATCAGCACCATCATCGTGAAGAGCAGGGGAGAGATGATGTTCATGTCGTGGCCGACGTTGAGCACGATGAGCTCCATGAGACCGCGTGTGTTCATCAGGACGCCGAGGCTGATCGCCGTAAGGGTATCGCTGCCGGTGAGCCGCGCGCCGGCGAAGGTGCCACCGATCTTGCCGGCGGCCGCGACCAGGATGATCAAGCCGCACATCGTCCACGCAGCCCCTCCCGTCACGAGACCGACCTCGGTCCGCAGTCCGGTGTAGGCGAAGAACGCCGGCAGCAGGAGAATGGTCACCAGGTCGTGCAGCTTCTGCTGGAGCGCGCGCGCGAGCGCGCCACTGCCCGGAAGGATCGCGCCGAACAGAAAGGCGCCAAAGATCGCGTGCGTGCCAATGGCATGCGCGGTAAGGGCCGACAGCAGCAGGCCGGCCAGTGTGGCCGCAATGACATCGGGCGACGGCGGCCCGTCTCCCAGGCGGGCGGTCAGCCGGGCGACCAGCGGCCGGACGACGAGCAACATCGTCGCGGCAAACACCGCGGTCAGCGCGACGACGACGAGACCGTTTTCGAGGCTTCCTCGAGCCGCCCCTACCACCAGCGCGAGAAGACACCACGCGGTAACGTCGTCGGCGGCCGCGCACGCCAGCGCGACGCTGCCGAGGGTCGTGTTGTTCAACCCGCGGTCGGTGACGATCCGGGCCAGCACCGGGAAGGCCGTGATCGACATCGCGATCCCCATGAACAGCGCGAAGCTGGTGAAGGGCACGTCGCTCGTCGAGACGCGGGGGTAGAGATAGAGCGCGAGAATGCTGCCCAGCACGAACGGCGTCACGATGCTGGCGTGCGAGGTCGAGGATCACGCTGCGCGCGCGGCCTCGCAGGCGATCGACGTTGAGGTCGAGGCCGACGAGGAACATGTAGAGAATGACGCTCAGCTCCGCGATCACGCCGAGCATGGGCGCGTTCGATGCTGGCAGGATCGCGTCGGCCAGCGACGGCGACAGTCGGCCGAGGAGCGAAGGTCCCAGGATGATGCCGGCCAGCACCTCGCCGATCACCGGTGGCTGCCGGACCACTACGAGCAGTCTGCCGAGCAGACGGCCGGTAATCAGGACCGCGGTAAGGGTGAGCAGCACATGAAGCAGCGCGTCCCCTCCGGGGGCCGTCGCTCCCGCAGCGGCGGCCGCCGGAATGGCGATCGGCGCGGGTGCGGTCAACGTGCGGCCTGCCGCGCGCACGGCGGCGAACACGGCGGCCGCGACACTCAGCATCGCGATGTACGCCACGGCGGACGAGACGGTCGATTGCGATGGGTGCTGAGTGCCGATGGTCACGCTCAATCCACGAGGGCGGGCTAGATCCCCACCCGGACGTCGGCGGGAAGAATCAACTCGTTCGCCTTTTCCGGAGCGGCGTCGAGATGGGTTCCGGCGTCCCAGCTGGGGATGGCGGCCTTGTTCTTCGGATACATCGATTCCATCGGCGCCCAGACCTTGTCGACGCGGTCGGTGAACAGAGTCGCCGATCAGCAGATCGGTGACGGTGCCGCGCAGCTCGGGATGGTCGTCGCATGAAGTTGCCGAAGCTGAAGCCGTCGTAGTACTCGCAGACCAGCCGGCGCATGCGGTCGACGCCCTGGTTGAAGCTCGGCCCCCACTTGCCGAGCTGCGCGCGCCGACGTGTCGCCCTTCGCCAGGCCTTCGACGATCGCGTCGGCGGCCAGCTCGCCCGACTTCAGCGCCAGCAGCACGCCGGAGGAATAGAGCGGATCGAGGAAGCCGAAGGCGTCGCCGACCAGCACCCAGCCGTCGCCGGCGACCTGCGTCGCGCGGTACGAGTAGTCCTTGGTCGCGAAATAGCCGGTCGACGCGCGTCGCGCTCGGCGATCGCGCTCCTTGACCGCCGGGCAGCGCTCGACTTCTTCGTGGTAGATCTGCTCGTAGCTCGCCGCGGTTCTTGAACAGGTAGTCGAACGGCGCCACGACGCCGACGCTGACGATGTTGTCGTGCAGCGGGATGTACCAGAACCAGCCGTGCTTGTCGGCGGTCTGGAGCACCATCGTCGCGCCTTCGTCGCGGCCGGTGTCGCGATAGGCGCCTTCCCAGTAGGTCCAGATCGCGCCTTTGTTCAGCATCGGATCCCAGACGCGCAGGCGCAAGCCGGTTCTGCGATCAGCCCGCTCTGGCCGCTGGCGTCGACGACGACCTTGGCGCGGACCTCGCGGCGAGCGCCGTCCGGTCGTCTTGCATCGTGACGCCGACGGCGCGGTCGCCCTCGAACAGCACGTCGAGCACGCGCACGCCTTCGTGCGCCGTCGACGCCGTGCTCGCGCGCGTTGTCGAGCATCATCTGGTCGAACTCGCTGCGCACCACCTGCCAGGTCTGCGAGCACTCGTGCGGCTTGTTGTCCCAGAAGTAGAACGGCGCCGACAGCTTGCCGCTGGCGTTGACGAACTGCACGCTGTACTTCTTGACGAAGTGGCTCTCCTGCATCTTCGGCAGCATGTTGAGCCGCTTCAGCACCCAGTAGGTCTCGGGGATCAGCGATTCGCCGATGTGGAAGCGCGGGAAGTGCTCGCGCTCGAAGAGCTCGACCGTGAGCCCCTGCTGGGCGAGGAGCGTGGAGACGGTCGATCCCGCCGGGCCGCCGCCGATGACGACGACGTCTGGATGTGTCATTCGGTTTCGACGCTGGAAGCGCGTCTGCAATCTCTGTCGGAATGTCGATGGATTTCATCGTTCTCTGTCCGGACTCTGTCGACACGCAGGCGATGTTCGAGCCTGGCGGTGGCGACCTGCTCGTTCGTCCCTGAGTGATGACGACACGCGTACGTGATCGGTGCGCCTGGTCACCTCGGTCGACGCGTGATGGTGACGTCGAACTCCTGCTCGAATCGCAGCGCGCCGGTGGAAGTCGCAGGACGCCGCCACGCGCGGCCAGCCGATGTCGGAGTCGTCGCGCGTGAATACTCAGCCCGGCCGTCGCGCCACAAGCGCGTGCTCGGCCTCCTCCATGTAGCGGAAGTAATCAGCTGAAATGGACGATGCCGGCGGCGTCGGTTTCGTAGAACTGCACGCGGCGCGTGAGGCGGTATTCGAGCACTCGAGGCTTCTCTGGGCTGTGTGCGCGTACCGAGGACCTACGTGTAGCGAATCCCCGTGTGCTGCGGCAGGAAGAAGCGCGGCAGCAGCGACGTCGACGCGCAGCAGGCCGTCGCGCGACAGCGCGACGCGCCTCGGCGTCGCGCCTGCGCGAGATAGCCCTTCGGCCGCAGCGACTCGAACTGCGCGGCGAACTGCTCGAGGATGTCGACGCCGTACTTGTCGGCGAAGTACGCCGGGCGCAGACGTGCCCGAGCTTCAGCTGCAGCACCAGCTCGCGGCGCAGCCGCTCGTCGTGCGTCGGACGATAGGCGCGGCCGAGCGGCAGCTCGCCGCGCGTCGATCGCCTCGCTGTAGGTCTCCCAGGTGTCCGGTTCTGCACGTGCACGCCGTTGACGTGGCCGAACGACGCGACGCCGAGGCCGGCCATGTCGGCCCCCTGCCAGAGGCGATCGCGATAGACGAACGTGGTCCGCGACCGGATCCTTGACGGCGGTGTAGGCGCTGCCGACGTGGTAGCCGGCGCGCTCGAGCGCCTCGAACGCCTCCTGCGACCCAGCGCCGCTTGGTCGGCCCAGTCGGCCACCGGCTCGGTCGAACTGGCCGGTCCCCTTCAGCAGGTCCTTGGTGATGGTGGTGTTGTAGGGCAGCTCCATCTGGTAGATGGTGACGCTGTCGGGCTCGAGCGCGACCGTCTTCTCGACGCAGCGCTGCCAGTTCTCGTCGGTCTCGCCGAGCATGCCGGCGATCAGATCGATGTTGATCTGCGGAAAGTCGAGGCCGCGCGCGAAGCGGTAGGCCGGCTCGATCTCCGGCGAGCGGTGCGCGCGGCCGTTCGAGCTCGAGGATCGCGATCGTCGAAGTTCTCGACGCCGAGGCTCAGGCGCGTGACGCCCATCTTCCGGATCGCCTTCAGCTTGTGCTCGGTCAGCGTGCCCGGCTCGCACTCGAACGTGATCTCCTCGGCATCTGTTCCACGGCGTCACCGCGGTCAGGCGCTTGACCAGGCCCTGGAGCTGCTGGGTCGAGAGGAACGACGGCGTGCCGCCGCCGAAGTAGACGAAGTTCAGCGGCCGTGCCGGCAATCGCCGGCTGGCGCGACGTACAGCTCCCATTCGCTGCGCGAGCACGTCGAGGTAGCGGCCGACTTCCTGCGCGTTCTTGTCGGTGTAGACGCGGAAGTAGCAGAAGTGGCAGCGCTTCCGGCAGAACGGGATGTGCAGGTAGAGCCCGAGCGGCACCGTGGGATCGTGAGCGGCGGCCAGCGCCGGCTTGGCGTCGCGCTCGACGGCCTCCGCCGTCCAGACCGAGAACGGCGGGTAGGTGGCGACGAAGTAGCTGCCGACTTCGGGCTGATCGAGGAGCGCGGTTTTGGGCGACTCGGAGGACATCTGATCCAACTATATCAAGGGCATGGAAGCGCGGGGCCGGCTGGGGTTGGGACGAAGCGCGGGTCGGTTGGACGTCAGCCGAAGCAGTAGACGCGGCCGTCCTGCGCCCCGATGACGAGGCGTCCGGCGGCGATGGCCGGCGACGCGGTGATCGCGTCGCCGACGTCGAACTCCCATTGCTTCTCGCCTGTCGTCGCGTCGAGCACGTAGAGCTTGCCGTCGCTCGAGCCGACGTAGACGCGGCCGCCGGCGATCGCCGGCGACGAGTCGACGCGCGCGCGGGTCACGAACTTCCACGCCGCCTTGCCGGTCGCCGCGTCGATCGCGTGGACGTCTTGTCGCGGCCGCCGACGATCACCCGGCCGCCGGCGCAGCGCCGGCGACGAGTAGAACGGAAACTCGCGGTCCGGGATCGCGGTAGCGCCAGACGATCTTCTTCGCCCGCAGGTCGACGCCACCACCTCGTTGTTGAACGTGCCGAGGTAGGCGCGGTCGCCGTCGACGACCGCGCGACGCGCCGGTGTAGGCGCCGAGCGGCATCTCGAACAGCACCTTGCCGTCGGTCAGCCGGACGGCGCGGAAGAGCTCGTCGCAGCCGCCGAGGTAGACGACGCCGTTCACGACCGCCGGCGTCGCGTGCACGGCCCGTCGGTCTGCGAGCTTCCAGCGCGACCTTGCCGGTGCGCCGCGTCGAGCGCGTAGAGATAGCGTGTCGTAGGAGCCGATCAGCACGCAGGTCGCCGGCGACGACCGGCGACGACTTCACCTCGCCGCCGGTCTTGAAGGTCCAGACGCGCGACGCCGTCCGCGACGTTCACCGCGTGCACGATGCCGTCGAGGTCGCCGACGAAGACCAGCCCGCCGCCGACCGCCGGCGACGATTCGCCGATCAGGCTGCCGGTCGCGTACTTCCAGCGCAGCTTGCCGGTCGCGAGATCGAGCGCGAGGAGATCGCCGTTCGCCGGAGCCGACGTAGACCGACTCCGTCGGCGATCGCCGGCGGACGACTCGATGCTGTCGCCCGCTTCGTAGGTCCACTTCAGCGTCAGCGTCGCCGGCGGAGGCGTCCGTCGGCGACGCCGGTCAGCTGCGCGTCGCCGCGGAACTGCGGCCACGCCGACGAGCCCGGAGCGGCGCAGCGGGCTGGCCGGACGAAGCCCGTCAGCAGGATCGCGACGAGGGTCAGCGAGGAGCCGAAGCTCGAGATCTGCGGACGCGTTCGCTCGTGACTACTTGGCTGCTGCCCATCGACGGCGAGCGCGAACAGCTGATTGCGGTTGTTCAGGAAGAGCGCGCCGTGGGCCGGCACCGGCGTGGCGTAGACGGCGCTGCCCATGTTCATCTCGGCGAGGACCTTCTTCTTCCTTGCCGGCCTGCAGGACGACGACGTCGCCGTCCTCGTCGCCGAGATAGACCTTGCCGTCGACGACCAGCGTCGAGCCCCAGACCGCGGCGAACATGTCGTGCGTCCAGTAGACCTGGCCGGTCTTGGCGTCGAGGCAGTGGAGGAAGCCGCTGAAGTCCGGGATGTAGAGCAGGCCGTCGGCGATCGCCGCCGTCGAGATCGAGCGGCGGATCTTGTCGTACTGCCAGACCTTGCCGGTCTGCGTGATGTCGCCGCGCTTGGTGGCGTCGATGCAGTAGAGGTGGCCGACGCCTTCGCCGTGCTCGGGATCCTGGCCGTTGGCGATGTAGACCTTGTCCTCGTAGATGACCGGCGTGCCGATCACCTCGTTGCGCGTCTTCGGCCAGACCGAGTCCTTCGGGTTGGTGTCGAACTCCCACAGCTTCTTGCCGGTCGGCGACTTCGTAGCCGCGCACCCAGCCGTCGCCCTGCGCGCTGACCACCTGATCGACGCCGCCGATCTTGCCGACCGACGGCGTCGACCACTGGCCGTGCAGGATGCGATCGCCGACCGAGTTGTCTTCCCACACCAGCTTGCCGGTCGTCTTGTTGAGCGCGATGATCGCCGGCGCCTTCGGCGACGGAATGTGGACGTGGCTCTCGTCCTGGCCGTTCGACGTGCTGACGAAGATCAGGTCGCCGCAGATCACCGGCGACGAGTTCGACATGTTGTGCGGGTACGACGCCGACCTCCTCCATCATGTCGAACGACCAGATCACGTCGGCGTCGTTCGGGCCGGTCAGCTTCTCGTCGGTGACCGGGCCGTCGTTCTTGCCGTCGCGGAAGCCGTTGATGTCGAGGCACCAGACCACGCCGCGGTTGCTGACGTAGTAGAGGCGCGTTGCCCTCGACGAGCGGCGACGAGGCGACGCCCTGGTACGGCCAGTCGTTGGCGCGGCCCGACGCCAGCTTCTCGTGCGTCTGCTGCCACAGGAACTCGCCGGTGTCTTCCTTGAACGCCATCAGCACGCCGCGATCGCCGGGCTGCTTCGGATCGCGCAGCGCTTCGTTGTTGGTGCCGACGAACACCATGCCGCCGGCGACGACGGCGTTGCCGTAGCTCTGCGAGCCGAGATCGGCGACCCACTTCACGTTCTTCTTGGTCTTGACGTCCCACTCGATCGGCAGGCCCTTCATGTTCGAGACCATGTTGCGGTCGGGCGTGCCGCCCCACATCGGCCAGTCGCCGGTGCCGGGATCGCGACGCGCCGAGCGCGCGCGTGCCGAGGCGGCGCGCAGAGCAGCGACGAGCGACGAGCGCGAAGCAGAATGCATCTTCTTCATGGTTGATTGCCGTGACCTTGAGGTTGTCGAGATAGGCGCCGAACTCGGCGTCGACGAAGAAGCCCGGCGCGCCCTTGCTGGTTGCCGATCGGATCGATCTTCTCGATCGTCCACGCCGCCGGCTCCGGCTGGCCGGTCGGCCACGCCTTGCCGCGCGCGCGCACCTTGCCGTCGGGCAGGTTCTCGACGCGCAGCTTCAGGTGATACCAGGCGTCGGCCTTCCACGCGAACGGCACCGCCGACCGTGCGCTGCGTCTCCGGCTCCCACGGCTCGATCTTCAGCTGCTGCGCGTTGCCGTAGAGCACCAGCGAGTAGCGCTGCGCGGTGACGCCGATGTCGCGCCATCTGCCGCCGCTTCGTCGTGCCGCGCACGTCGGCTTCGACGGTGTAGTTCGACCAGATCCACGCGGGCCGACGAACGCGCGGAAGCGCTTGAAGATCGTGTTGTCGGGCGCCTTCTAGCAGCACCTTCTGGCCGTCGAGCGTGCGCGACCGCGATCTTCGCCGGTCGTCGACGATGACCCAGCCCGGCGGCGACGGCGCCGTCGGCGTACGACTCGAAGTTTCGGTCCACGGCAGCGGCCGCGACGACGCGCGCGCGCGCTTCACCGGAGAGCGCGCCGACGGTCGCCTTGATCGATGCCGGCCTGCTCGGCGTGGCGCGGCGTCCGCCGTGAACGTGCCGTCCGCGTCGACCGTGCCCTTCAGGCCGGTGAGCGCCCACGTCGCCGCCGGTCTCCTCGCGCAGGAAGCGTCCCTTCGCGTCGAACAGCTCGGGCGTGCAGCTTGACCGTCTGGCCGGGCTTCAGCACCAGCTCGGTCGGCGAGACCTGCACCCAGGCGGGCGCGCCTTCGCCTTTCTCCGCCGGCTCGTCGACCGCGAAGCCGGTGACGGCTTCGTCGCCGTCTTCGGACCGATCGCGTAGACGCCGCCGGTCGAGACGAAGAAGATGCGGCCGCGCGAGATCGCCGCGCCGCCGAAGATCGGCTCGGGCGATGCCCGGCCGACTGCCCGGCGTTGTCGTCCTTGCTGAGCGGCAGCTCGACCTTCGCTCAGGATCTCCGCGCGATCCGTCGAGGAGGGCCGGACGATGAAGAACTTGCCGCTTTCGGTGCCGACGTAGAGCTTGCCGTCGGCGAGGACGAGCGGCGCCTTCTGCACCGTGCCGAGCGTCTGCGTCCAGAGCTCGCTTGCCGGTCTCGAGCGTCGAACGCCTTCAGCCGCGAGCCGTTTTCCACCTGGTAGACGCGCGTAGCCGTCGATGACCGGCGACGAGAAGCCGAACTGGTCGCCCTTCTGACGCCCACTTCGTCGTCTTGATGTCGCCGGTCTGCGAGCCGTCGATCGCGGCGATCATCCCGAGCTCGGTCGTCGTCGAGGTTCTCGTCGCCGTGCGAGACGATGACGGTGGTGCCCGACGACGACGACGCCGGTGTTGATCGCGCGCTTGGCGGCGACGTAGCTCCAGACCTTCTCGCCGGTCTGCGGCTTGATCGCGTAGATGCCGCCGTCGCCGCTGCCGCTGATCAGCAGCCGCATGCCGTTGATCGTCGCGATCATCGGCGCAGCGTAGGCGGTGTCGTAGGGCCGGCCGCCCGGGCTCGCGACCCAGACGATCTCGCCGGTGCGCTTGTCGAGCGCGACGAAGCGATGCTGGCGCGAGGCGCCGGTGCCCCAGCTCGAGATCGCCGCGCTGACGATCACCAGGTCGCCGTCGATGATCGGCGACATCGTCCGGCCGCCGTGGGTGGTGAACGCGGCGAACTCCTCGCCGATCGAGCGATCCCACAGCAGCTTGCCGTCCTTGTTCAGGGCGATCACCGTCGCGCCGACGCCCATCGCGTAGATGTTGCCGGTCTCCGGATCGGCGGCGGGCGAGGCCCAGCCGACGCGGTGCGGCGGGACGTCGCTCTGGAAGACGTTGAACTTGTATTCCCAGACGACCTTGCCGGTGTCGGCGTCGAGCGCCATCACGCGCTCCTGCATCGGGTCGCCGAGGCCGGCGGGGTTCTGCACGTAGACCCGGTTGCCCATCACGACCGGCGCCGAGCGGCCGCCGTAGGGCGCCCGCCACAGGAAGTTCTGGCCGTTGAGCGCCCACTTCTCGATCAGCCCCTTCTCGTCGGAGATGCCGTCGCGGTGCGGGCCGCGCATCTCCGGCCAGTCTCCGAGCGCGACCCGTCTGCCGGCGGCGCCTTGCGCGGCTGCCAGCAGTCCGACCGTGACGAGGAGTGTGACGAGCACGCAGATTCGTTTCAGCATGTGGAACGTTCCAGGCGCGGATCCGGACAGATGGGGGCTCTTTACAAGACGCGGCAGCTCGCGGCCTAGTCGGACATTTTACTCCAGCGCCCGCGCCCGGATCCGCGCCACGCCAAGGCATAATGAATGACCATGTTTGAGCAGATGCAGAAAGCTCGAGGCCGAGCTTTGCGTCGTGCGACCCTGTGCGCCGCCGCCGGTTTCATGATCATGACGTTCCCGGATCCGACGCTCGCGCAGCAGGGCAGCGCCGCCGGGTCACCTTCGTCGTCGCAGCCGCCCAGCCGCATTACGCTCCCGACCGTGACCGTGACCGCCCAGAAGGAGCCCGCCGACCCGCAGGAGCTGCCGGTCAGCGTGACCACCGTCCTGTCCGGGACGATCGAAGACGCGGACATCACCTCAGTGAGCGACGCCGGAATCTACTCGCCGAACGCGTATTTTTCGGAGTTCACCGCGCGAAAGCTGAGCAACCCCCGGTTTCGTGGCATCGGATCGAGCCCCAGCAACCCGGCGATCACGACCTACATCGACGGGGTGCCTCAGCTGAACGCCAACTCCTCCAGCCAGGAGTTCCTCGACGTCAGCCAGGTCGAGTTCGTCCGCGGGTCGCAGAGCGCGCTCTTCGGCCGCAATACGCTTGGCGGCCTCATCAACATCAACAGCACGTCGGCCATCGCTGACCAAATGGAGCGGCCAGGCGGTCGTGCCGTTCGGCAACTTCTCGTCGTTCGACCTTCGGGCGAACGCAGCGGGGCCGATCGGGCAGAAGGTGGCGATCGGCCTGGCCATCGGTCGATCGCAGCGGGACGGCTTCACGGTCAATGACATCACTGGCCACGACCTGGATTCACGCGGCGCGACCTTTGGCAAGGCCCAGGTGCTGTGGACGCCGACTCGTGCGTGGGAAACGCGCCTGATCGTGTCGGGCGAGCGCGCGCGCGACGGTGACTACGCGCTCGGCGATCTGGCGGCGCTGCGCGAGCAGCCCTATCACGTCGCCCGCGATTTCGAGGGGCACACCAACCGCGACGTGACGTCGACGACCGTGCTCGCCAGGCACGAAGGATCGCGCCTGTCGTTCTCGTCGACGACCGGGTTCGTCAACTGGAAGACCGACGATCTCACCGATCTCGACTACACGCCCTTGCCGTTGATCACCCGGCACAACGCCGAGAAGGACTTTCAGTTCACCCAGGAAGTCCGCGTCGCCTCGTCACCGTCGGCGGCGCTGAAGCTGTCCGACACGACGCTACTGAAATGGCAGGCAGGCGTCTTCCTTTTCTCGCAGAACTACGACCAGGACGCGGTCAACAGCTTCGCGCCGTTCGTGCTGTCGCCGCTCCTGACCTTTCCGGTCGACCAGCATTCCCCGCAGTCGTCGCTCGACGACGCCGGGTTCGGCCTGTACGGACAAGGCACCGTGAGCTTCGGGTCGAAAATGGACGCCACCGTCGGCGCGCGGGTCGACCACGAGCACAAGCAGGCCACTCTCGACACCTTCTACGCGCCACCGCTGTTCCCCGCGACGGAGGTCGATGGCGACAGGTCGTTCTCCAACGTGTCGCCGCAGTTCGCGTTCAGCTACCACGCCACGCCGCAGGCCATGACCTACGTCTCGCTCGGCCGCGGGTTCAAGGCTGGCGGCTTCAATCCGGCGGCCCCCCCTGGGAACGAGCCCTACGATGAAGAGCACACCTGGCACATCGAGGGAGGCCTCAAGAGCCGATGGGCGGGACGCGTGATCACCAACGTCTCGGTGTTCTCGATCGACTGGAGCGACCTTCAGCTCAACGTTCCCAATCCCTTCGTGCCCGGCCAGTTCTACATTTCGAACGTCGGCTCGGCACGCAGCAGCGGCGTCGAGGTCGAGATGAACGGCTCGGCGCGCCCCGGGGTGGACCTCTTCGGATCGTTCGGCTACACCCACGCGCGATTCGGCGACGGCAGCTTCTCGAGCGGCGTCGACGTGTCCGGCAAGACCATTCCGAACACGCCCGACTACACCGCCGCAGTCGGCACCGAGGTCTCGCACGGGCTCCGCCAGGGTCTTCGCGCGTTCGGTCGGGCCGAGGCGGTCTTCTACGGGAAGTTCTCGTACGACGAGACGAACACCGCCGGTCAGGACGCCTATGCGCTGGCGGATTTTCGCGGCGGCGTCCGCGGCAAGTACCTGTCGGTCGAAGCCTGGATCAAGAACGCGTTCGACACCTTCTACGTGCCGGTCGCGTTTCCGTACGTGCCGTTCGCCCCATCGGGGTTCATCGGCGAGAGCGGGCGGCCGCGCACGTTCGGGGTCACCCTGGGCGCGTCGTTCTAGCGTATTCAGCGTGTTCGGCGTAATCCGCGGCCCGCGTAATCCGCGGCCCAGGTTCCACGGCCGGCTTTTGCAGCCTGTCGTTCGTCGTAACACCGATCGGTGTTTGCAGCTCGGCATCCGGAGGAAGCGACCATGACCATCCAGCGCTACATCCTCGTGACGCTCCTGGCACTTGGGGGCGTCACGACGAGGGCACAGTCGGAACAGACGGCTGGTGATTGGCCGCAGTGGCAGGGACCGGACAGGACTGGCATCTCGCGCGAGACCGGGTTGCTCCGCGAGTGGCCCTCGTCGGGACCAGCGGTGCTCTGGTCGGCGACGGATCTCGGCAGCGGCTACGGGTCGGTCGCGATCAAAGGCGACCGTATCTTCGTGCAGGGCATGAAGGGCTCGACGAGTATCGTGTCCGCGCTCAGTCGCGCCGACGGCAAACCCGTCTGGTCGAAGAGTCTCGGACCGTCTGTCTCGAACGATCAGGGGAGCGGCCCTCGCGGCACCCCGACGGTTGATGGCGATCGGCTCTACGTGCTAACCGAGAGTGGCGACCTGGCCTGCCTCAACACCGACGGGACGGCGGTGTGGCAGCGCAACATCCTGAAGGATTTCGGCGGCCAGAACATCAGATGGCTGATCAGTGAGTCGCCGCTGGTCGACGGCAACAACGTGATCGTGACGCCGGGTGGTCGCAATGCCGGCATGGTCGCGCTCGACAAGACGACCGGGAAGACGGTCTGGATCAGCAAGGAGCTGAGCGATCAGGCGGGCTACTCGTCGCCGATTGTCGCCGACGTCCAGGGCGTGCGCACGCTGATGACTCTGACCGCGAGCGCCGGCGTCGGCGTGCGCGCCTCGGACGGCAAGCTGATGTGGCACTACGAACGCGCGCGCCAACGACGTCGCCAATATCGCGACGCCCGTTTTCTCCGACAACAAAGTGTTCTACACCTCGGCCTACGACACCGGCGCCGGGCTCCTCGGGCTCACGGCCCAGAACGGCGAGGTCAAGGCCAGCGAGATCTACTTCACCAGGAACATGAAAAACCATCACGGCGGCGTGGTGCTGGTGGATGGCTATCTCTACGGGTTCAACGACTCGATCCTGACCTGCCTCGAGTTCTCGACCGGCAAGCAGATGTGGCGCGATCGCAGCGTGGGCAAGGGGGCCGTGACCTACGCCGAGGGCAATCTCTACATCCAGGGTGAGAACAACCTCGTCGGCCTCGCCGAAGCGTCGCCGAGCGGCTACAAGGAAAAAGGACGGTTCGCGATCGCCGACCAGGGGTTCCCCAGCTGGGCCCATCCGGTGGTCAGCGGCGGACGGTTGTACGTGCGCAATCAGGGAACGCTGGCGGCGTACGACATCAAGGCCAAGTAAGCCCGAGGCCCGAGCGGTCTACTGCGGGATTGCGAGAATCCTCCGCAGTGTCAGCTCGTCGATGTTTCCGCCGCTCATCACGCACGCGACTGATTGGCCGCGGATGTCGGCGGCGCATTTCTTCGCGGCCGCCAGCGACGCCGCGCCCGCGCCTTCCGCCAGGTTGTGGGTGAGGTGAATCGCCATCCTGACACCGTCGGCGAGCTCCGCTTCGCTGAGCGTGACGACCTCGTCGAGCGCGTCCTTCAGGTACTCGAACGTCAGCTCGAACGTCACGCGCGTCGCGATTCCCTCCGCAAACGTGTCGGTCGATCCGGTCAGCCGCCTTTTCTCGCGCCACGATCGCGCGAAGGTGTCGGCGCGCTCGGCCTGCACGCCGATGACGCGGGTGCGCAGACCGAGCGCCGACCGCACCAGGCAGATTCCCATCGCGCCGCTTCCTCCGCCGATCGGAACGAAGACCACATCGGGCGTCCACGCCTCGAAGAGCTCGAGAGCCGCAGTCGCCACGCCGGCAATCAGCAGGGGCTCGTTGGCGGAGTGAATGTAGCGCTGTCCGCTGCGCTGCACTTCCTGCTCGACCGCCTCACGGGCCTCGTCGAAGTCGCGTCCGTGTTCGACGACGGTCGCTCCCCACGCGCGCATCGCGGCGTTCTTGTCAGGATTGTTGCCGACCGGGACATAGACCGAGCACGGGATGCGTTCCTGGTGGCAGGCAAACGCGATCGACTGGCCGTGATTGCCGGTGCTGGCGGTGATGACGCCTCGCGGCGGCAGTTCGCGCTTCAGCGATCCGATCAGGTTCACTCCGCCACGAACCTTGAAGGCGCCGGTTGGATTGTGATTCTCGTGCTTCACGCGCACGTTCGCGTCGAGCGCGTCGGAGAGCAACGGATGCGTCAGCAGCGGTGTCGGTTGCAGCGTGCGGTAGATGAGCTGGGCGGCGGCACGTACGTCTGCGAGTGAAGCCGCTCCGGTGTCTCCGGCGATGTGGGTGCTCATGATCCTCCAGCATACGTGCAACCCATCTGGAGCGATCAGTCCAAGTCACAACCGGAATCCGTCGAAATGGATTCGTCTTTTGGGATCGGTGACGAGCCATCGAACTCATCCGATCGCCCCGTCCCGCGGACCGCGCGATTAGTCCCTCTACACAGCACTTGATCACAGACGCCACAGACGGACGCTGTTCGCAATGGGTCGTTGTGGGTGGCAGCTTTCTTGGACATGCAGCTCCGGCGTTTCTCTGCCACATATACCGGAGGTCTTGTTCGCATGTTCAAACTGCTTCCCATTGCCGCGCTGTCGCTGGCCCTTGCGTTGGCGGCTGACGCAAGCGCGCAGACGACGACCGGCACAATTTCGGGCCGAGTGGCCGACTCACAGGGACTACCTCTCCCGGGCGTCACCGTCACGGCGTCCTCGTCCAACCTTCAAGGTGTCCGCACCGTTGTCACGTCCGCCAACGGCGACTACAGCTTCACCGGGCTTCCCTCTGGCACCTACAAGGTGACCTACGAACTGAGCGGCTTCGAGACGACGAGCAAGTCGATGGACCTGGCACCGACGCAGACGCTGCCGGTCGATGTGACGCTCGGAGTGGGCGGGGTCAGCGAGAACGTGACCGTCGAGGCGCGATCCGTCGACGTCCTGGCTCAGACCGCGCAGGTCGGCACCAACTTCAAGCAGGAGATGATCGCCGCATTGCCAACCAATCGCGACATCAACGCGACGCTTCTCCTCGCGCCGGCGGTCCATCCGACGGGGCCGAGCGGCGCCTATTCCATTGCCGGGTCGATGTCGTTCGACACGCTCTATATGATCAACGGCGTCACCGTCAGCGAGAACCTGCGCGGCCAGGCCTACGACCTCTACGTCGAAGACGCGATTCAGGAAACCAACGTCGCCACGGCGGGGATTTCAGCCGAGTACGGGCGCTTCGGCGGCGGGGTGGTCAACGTCATCACCAAGTCCGGCGGCAATCGCTTCAGCGGATCGTTGCGCGACACGCTGAACAACGACGACTGGCGAACGCTGACGCCGTTCGAGCAGACGCAGATCGCCACCGATCCAGCGCACCAGGAGCTGCGCATCGACAAGACCGTCCCGACCTACGAGTACACGTTGGGCGGACCGATCACCAAGGACCATCTGTGGTTCTTTACCGCCGGCAGGCTGCAGACGCAGGAAAGCGGCCGGTCGCTGGTCACGACAAATCTGCCCTATACCTACACCGACGAGACACGTCGCTTCGAAGGCAAGGGCACCTTCTCGATCAATCCGAACCACACGTTCCAGGGAACGTACACAAAGATCATCGACAACCAGACGAACGACACGTTCAACACGTCGGCGTCGATGGATCTTCGCAGCCTCGACAATCGTCAGCTGCCGGAGGATCTGTTCACGGCCAGTTACAACGGCATCCTCAGTCCCAATTTCACGGTCGAGGGCCGGGTGTCGTCCAGGCATTTCAGCTTCATCGGGTCAGGCGCGCCGACGACCGATTTGATACAGGGCACGCTGCTCCTCGATACCCAGCGCGGCAACACGCGCTTCTGGTCGCCGACCTTCTGCGGCGTGTGCGATCCGGAGAAGCGCGACAACACCGACGTGTTCGCCAAGGCGACCTACTTCCTGTCGACCAAAAGCACGGGCTCCCACAACCTGGCCTTCGGCTACGACCTCTTCAACGACAAGCGGTTCGCCAACAATCATCAGTCCGGGAGCGACTACCGCATCTTTGCCACCACCTCGTTCATCTCCGGCCAGGACGTGATTCCACAATTCCTCGGCGACGGGACGACCGTGATCCAGTGGAATCCCATCCCCGCGGGCAGCGAGGGGACGAACTTCCGGACGCACTCGGTGTTCGTGAACGACAACTGGCGCGTGAACAACCGCCTGACGGCGAACGTCGGGCTGCGCTTCGACCTCAATCACGGCGACGACAGCGCCGGGCGTCTCGTCGCCAACGACCACGCCTTCAGCCCACGCGTCGGCCTCGTCTGGGATCCGACCGGGGCGGGCGCCTGGGCGATTTCTGCCAGCTTCGCGAAGTACGTCTCGGCGATCTCGAACAGCGTCGCGGATTCCTCGTCCGCGGCCGGCAACCCGCAGACCTTCCGGTTCGTCTACCGCGGGCCGTCGATCAATGCGACCGGGCCAACGACGGCGACGCCCGATGCCATTGCGGCGGTCTTCAACTGGTTCAACGCCAACGGCGGCGCCAACCTGCCGCTGTCGGGAGCGCCAACCATTCCCGGCCTGACCCCGGTCATCCAGGGATCGCTGGCCTCGCCCAACAACCTGGAATATGCCACCGGCGTCAGCCGGAGCTTCGGCAACAAGTCCACGGTCAGAGCGGATTTCGTCTATCGCGATTTCCGGGACTTCTACGTCACGAGGCTGGATACCGGCACCGGCAGGGTCCAGGATCAGTTCGGCAAGTCGTACGATCTGGCGCTGATCCAGAACTCGAACGACCTTGCGCGTCGCTACGCCGGGTTGACCGCGCAGGGCACGTATCGCTTCTCCTCGAGAGTCGACGCCGGCGCATCCTACACACTCTCGCGAACGTGGGGTAACGTCGACGGCGAGACCGTGGCCAACGGACCGACAACGGCCACGGCGTTCTCGTATCCGGAATACAAGCAGGAGGCGTGGAACTATCCGACCGGTGACCTCGCCACCGACCAGCGGCACCGCGCGCGGCTGTGGCTCAACTACGGCATCCCCAAGGTCGAGGGTCTCACGGTCAGCGTCCTGCAGACATTGACGAGTGGCGTGCCCTATGGGGCGCTCGGGCCGATCGCGACGCAGCCCTACGTCACCAATCCTGGCTATCTCACGCCGCCACCGGCGACGGGCACGGCCGCGGTGACCTACTACTTCACGCCGCGCGACGCCTTCCACACGGAGGGCGAGCGGCGCTCCGATCTCGCGGTCTCGTACAACTTGGGCAGCCATCGTCTTGGCCGCGTGCAGCCGTTCGCGCAGCTGCAGGTGCTGAACCTGTTCAACCAGTTTCAGCTGTGCGGCTGCGGCGCGGTCGTGTTCGCCAACGGCGGCACCGTGACCCAGACGCGCATCGATCAGACCGCTCTGACGGCGTCGACCAACGCGTCGCAGTTCACCACCTTCGATCCGTTCCATTCGACGCCGGTGGAGGGCACGAACTGGGCGCCGGGGCCAAACTTCGGCACGGCACTCAATCGCTTCGCGTACACGACCCCGCGGCAGGTGCGGGTGACCTTCGGCGTGCGCTTCTAGGGCCCGCGGAGAACGCGGAATACGGGCCGCGGAATACGCGGAATACGCGGAATGCGGGCCGCGGACAAGGCGGAATACGGGGCCGCGGAGGACGCGGAATACGCGGAATGCGGGCCGCGGACAAGGCGGAATACGGGGCCGCGGAGGACGCGGAATACGCGGAATACGGGCCGCGGAATACGCGGAATACGCGGAAGGGGCCCGGCGCGGCCGGGCCCCCTCACGTTCGCTTCGGGGCGCGTGGAGCGTGCAGGCGCCAAGCCGCGCCTTGGCGACGTTTCGTTCCCTTTCGTTGTCCTCGTTGCTTCGCTTCTAAAATCCGTTCTCTCCGCCCTCCTCCGTTTCCTTCCCCATGCTTCGCGCGTATTCCGCGGCGCTGACGCCCTCTTCGGTCCCGTGTCAGCCGTCACCTGAAACCGCGTAAATCTGGCCTTCCGTCGCGGCGACTCCTTCCTGTGAGCCGTTCCTGATCAACCCTCAACGAAGAGCCTGCCCCTCGAATCAGCGGATGCCTCTTCCAGGTCGTCAGCCGGCGCTACGAGCAGAAGTCGATCGTGATCACCACGAACTTACCCTTCAAGCAATGGGACGCCGTCTTTCCGAATGCCGCCTGTGCCGTCGGGCTGATCGATCGGCTCACGCATCACGCCGAGATCATCTCGATCGACGGAGAATCGTATCGGAAGCGGGAGGCCGAGCAGGCGCAGAAGCGGAAACAGGAGCAGAAAACCGAAGCGGTAGTCACAGCGCCGTGGGTCTCATCGACTATCGGCCCAGATGCTTGGCAACGTCTTCCTCATCTCATCTCCACCAAGCTCAGACGCCAAGGATATCAAGCGCGAGCGGTGCCAGACGCGCGCGCGTCGCCGCTGACATGCGCTCCACGAAGTCGGTCGCCGTGCGTCCGTCGCGCGGGATGAACGCGCCTTGCAGCGAACGTCGTGGCGCGTCCGACCTGTTTGCCGTGTGCCCGTGCCATGTAGAGCCATTGAAGATCAGCAGTGAGCCCGCTGGACCACAGGCGAGTACTTGATCGGCGCGGTCCGCGCGGACGTCGACGTCGTCGTCCTCCGGTGCGCTCAACCAGCGGTGCGATCCGGGAACGAAGCGCGTTGCGCCATTGTCGACTCGAAATTCATCGACCATCAGGATGAAGCCGACGAGCGGCCAATCGACGGAGTCGCGCGCAACATCAACATGCCACTCCTGGGCAACGCTGTAAGGGCGGAGGCTGCGGGCGAGCAACGAACTGAGCTTGAACGGCCGGCCGATGATGCGACAGCAGGCCTCGAGCAGAGGCGGAAAGACGTACAGCCCGTCGAACTCGACGCCTCGATTCACAAAGTCATTGACCCTCGTTGACGTAGTGCCGACTCTCGTGTCCTCATGGCTCGCCGAGGTCATCGCGGCCGTGTACGCGGCGACGAACGCGTTCATTTCTTCGGAGGGCACGGGCCCAGGAAGAACGACGAAGCCGCGCTCCGCGAGATCTGAAACGGCATCCACCGGAAGCGAGCTCTTGGCCGCCAACGTGCTGAACCAGTCGCGCATAGTATCGGCGCTCCGCGCGCCGGGACGTCACAATACGGTACTCCACCACGACCTTGCCGTCCGAGCCATGGGACACGGTGTTTCCGAATGCCACCCGTGCCGTCGCCTTGATTGATCGGCTCCCGCATCGCGCCGAGATCATCTCGATTGACGGCGAGTCCTATCGCGAGCGGCAGGCCGAGCAGGCGCGGAAGCGGAAACAGGAGCGAACCGAAACGGTGATCACACCGGATGCTCATCGACTCGGTCCAGAATTACGCGGTTTTGTATGAGCGGCAACATCCCGCGTATTCCGTCTATTCCAGGGCCCTGAGGCCCCTTGTGTTCCGCGTATTCCGTGTCTTCCGCGGCCCGCAGCCACATACTGCCCCTCCTCCGCGGCCCGACGAATTCGTGCGGCCCGGCCAATTTCGTGATCGGCGGCCGTACGGATGGCCGCCCTCATGGGTTAAGCTCTTGACCTGCCGTGAGTTCGTGGTGGCGCGGTTCTTGGTTTCGTGGTGCCCGCTCCATGTCGGGCTCCGTCGGTCGCACAGAGATCGCCTCGCCGGTTCCCGTGGTCGACGCGGCTGTCTCCGTTGCCGCGGTCCGACCGCGTACGCGCCAACTGGTCGCGCTGTACGGCGCGACCTTGTTCGTCAGCGCGTTCCTGATGTTCCTGGTGGAGCCGATGATCGCGCGTATGGTGCTGCCCCTGTTGGGCGGCGCCGCCGCGGTGTGGAACACCTGCCTCGTCTTCTTCC
Organism: uncultured Acidobacteriota bacterium; assembly: GCA_963771415.1. Taxonomy (GTDB): domain Bacteria; phylum Acidobacteriota; class Vicinamibacteria; order Vicinamibacterales; family 2-12-FULL-66-21; genus CAWAZT01. The sequence continues at coordinate 509,542 of CAVYTI010000006.1, forward strand.
AGACCGTTCTGCTCTGCGGCTACGCCTACGCGCACAGCGCGACCCGGCTCGGCGTCCGGCGCCACGCCGTGGTTCACATGGTCCTCATGCTGGTGCCGCTGCTGGTGCTGCCGATCGGGCTGGGACACGTCGCGTCACCGTCGGCCGATCATCCCGTGGCCTGGCTGCTGCTCGCCCTGCTGACCTCGATCGGACTGCCGTTTTTCGTCCTGTCGACGAGCGCGGCGGTCCTCCAGAAGTGGTACTCCGTGACCGGCGATGAAGGGGCGCGCGATCCGTATTTCCTCTACGCCGCGAGCAATCTCGGCAGCTTCGCGGCCTTGATGGCCTACCCGCTGCTGGTCGAGCCGACGCTCCGCCTCAAGCAGCAGGCCTCCCTGTGGACGGCCGGTTATGTCGCGCTGCTGCTGCTGACGGCCGTCTGCGCGGCGACGGTGTGGCACAGCAAACCAGTGGTCGATGACGGGGCGCGGCCCGTCGAGTCCGGCGAGGCGCTCTCGTGGGGCCGACGCGCGCGCTGGGTCGCGCTGGCATTCGTGCCATCGAGCCTGTTGCTCGCGGTCACCAGCTATATCTCCACCGACGTGGCCTCCGTACCGCTGTTGTGGGTCGTCCCGCTGTCGCTGTACCTGTTGACGTTCGTGCTCGCGTTCAGCCCGTCGGCGGGCAAGGTGCGCGCGCTGGCGCTTCGGCTGATGCCGCTTGCCCTCCTCGTTCTGGTCCTGGTGCTCGTCGCGCAGATGAGCGATCCGATGTCGTTCGTGATCCCCGTTCATCTGATCATGTTCTCGATCGTGGCCTTGTTCTGCCACGGCGAGCTGGCGCAGGATCGCCCGTCGCCGGCGCGGCTGACCGAGTTCTATTTCTGGATCGCGCTGGGCGGCATGCTCGGGGGACTGTTCAATGCGCTGGTGGCGCCGGTACTCTTCGTCGGCATTGCCGAGTATCCGCTGGTCCTGTTCCTCGCGGCGCTGCTGCGGCGCGGCGACCCGCGCACGCCGCTGGCGACAGAGGCCAGGAGCTGGCCTGGATCGATCGCCATCGTCGCGGTCGTCGCGTTGCTTGCGGTCGGATCGGTGCTGGTGAACAACCGCTTCGGGTCCGGATCGCGCTTCCTGATCCTCGGGGCCGCGGTGCCGGTGCTGATCGTCTTCGGCCAGCAGCGCCGGCCGCTGCGCTTTGCCGCGTGCATCGCCGTCCTGCTGCTGTCCGGCGCGCTGGTCCAGAGCCCCTTCGGTCGCGACGTGTATGCGACGCGCACATTTTTTGGCGTCTACCGCGTGCGCGAGGATTTGCACCTGCAGTATCGCTTCATGTTCCACGGGACGACGCTGCACGGAATGCAGAGCATTGTTCCAAGCCGCCGCCACGAGTCACTCAGCTATTTTCACAAGACAGGACCGATCGGTCAGGTGTTCGCAGGCGTGCCCGGCGCCTCGTCGGCGAGCGAGGTGGCGGTAGTGGGCCTCGGCGTCGGTTCGCTCGCCAGCTACGCCGGGCCGGCGCAGCGCTGGACGATCTATGAAATCGATCCGGCCGTGGAACGGGTCGCGCGCGATACGCGCTACTTCACCTATCTCGAGGACTGTGGCAGCCGCTGCCAGGTGGTGGTCGGCGACGCCCGACTATCGCTCGCGAAAGCGCGCCCACAGCAGTTCGGCGTCATCATCCTGGATGCGTTCAGCTCGGACGCGATTCCAATCCATCTCCTGACCCGCGAGGCGATGGAGCTCTATCTCTCACGGCTGGCGCCTGGCGGTGTCATCGCGCTGCACATCTCCAACCTCCACCTGTCGCTGAGCCCGGTGCTGGCGCGCGTCGCGCAGGAGCAGGGTCTCGCCGTTCTCTGGCAGCGTGAACCGGCGAGCGCCGGCTCGCTGACCGTCGGCAAGTTCCCATCGGAGTGGATGGTGGTAGCGCGCGATCTCCGGGACCTCGGCAGCCTTCCGGGCGACGCACGCTGGCGTCAGCCGGAGGTGCCGCCCACCACGCCGCTCTGGACCGACGACTTCTCGAACATCCTCGCGGTCTTGCGACACTAGTCGCTCCTGACGGTTGACGGAGGACTACGGCCATCCGCCATCCCGTTACTGCACCGTCACCGTCGGACTTGTCGCCGCGCGCGTATAGCCGTTGTTCAGGAACAACCGGAACTCGTAGGCTCCCGGTGTCGATGGCACGGTCACCGTCCACGTCCGCGTCGAGACACCCCCTCCCACGAACGTATAGGTGACGTAGCTGATGTTCGACGCGCTCGTTGGCGCGAATGCGAGCCAGTCCCACGGCCCGCCGAAGCCGTCGGTCAGCGTGACGGTCACGCTTGCTCCCGGCGCGACCGTCGTGGCACTGACCGTCAGCGTTGGTGGCGGAGCGATCGTGAAGGCGAGAGCCGCCGACGTTCCACCGCCAGGCGTGGGGGAAAACACAGTCACCTGCGCGGTCCCGGTCGCGGCGATATCGGCGGCCGCGATCGAGGCGGTCAGCTGCGAGCTGTTGACGAGCGTTGTCGGACGCGGCGATCCATTCCACCGCACGACCGAGCTCGGAACGAAGCCGCTGCCGTTGATCGTCAGGGTGAACGCTCCCGTTCCGGCGCCGAGGCGCGCAGGACTGAGCGAGGTTGCGGACGGGATCGGGTTCGAATCCAAGGTGACCGTCACCGGCGGGCTCGTCGCCGCCCGCGTGTAGCCGTTGTTCGGGAACAGCCGGAACTCGTAGGTGCCGGACGAGAGCGGCGTAGTGACCGTCCATGTCCGGGTCGTGACCCCGGTTCCCACATACGTGAACGTCACATAGCTCGAGTTCGCCGCCGTCGTCGGCGCAAAGGACAGCCAGTCGCCGGAGCCGCCCGTGCCGCCGGTCAGTGTCACAGTCACCGGTGCGCCGGCAGAGACCGCCGCCGCACTCACGCTGAGCACTGGTGGATTTGCGGAGCCGGCGCTGATCGTGAAGGTTGCGGCCGTAGACGTGCCCCCTCCGGGCGGAGGCGAGAACACCGTCACCGAGGCGCTGCCGACCGAGACGATGTCGGCGCTGGCGATCGCGGCGGTCAGCTGCGAGGCGCTGACGAAGGTCGTCGGGCGGTCGGCGCCATTCCAGCGCACCACGGACGTCGAGGTGAAGTTGCTGCCGTTCACCGTCAGGTTGAAGGCAGGTCCGCCAGCCACGCTGCTCGATGGGGCGAGCGAGCTGATGGCCGGCACGGTGCTGCCCGTCGTCTGGACGGTGACGGCCGGACTGGTCGCGGCGCGCGTGTTGCCACCGTTGGGGAAGTACCTGAACTCGTAGCTCCCCGCCGTGGATGGCACGGTGACGGTCCACGTTCGCGTTGTCACGCCGGCGCCGACATAGACGTACTGGATGTAGCTGGTGTTTGGTGCGGTGGTCGCGGCGAATGCGAGCCAGTCCGTCACACCCCCGCCGCCGTTCGTGAGAGTTGCGGTTACGCTGCCGCCGGGTGTTGCCGTCGTCGAGCTGACGCTGAGAGCCGGCGGAGGTGTCGCGTTGAACGCGACGCTGACCGACGTGCCTCCTCCCGGAGCGGGCGTGACCACCGAAACACTGTTCGATCCGACCGAGCTGACATCGGTGGCCGGGATGGCCGCCTGCAGCTGCGTCGCGCTGACGAACGTCGTGCTCCGCGAGGCCCCGTTCCAGCGGACGACCGACGAGGCCACGAAGCCGGTACCGGTGACGGTCAGCGTGAAGGCCGAGGCACCGGCAGGAACGCTGGCCGGAGACAGCGAGGTGACGGTCGGCGGAGGATTGACCCCGGCGTCGACCCTGACGACCGGGCTCGTGGCGGCGAGCGTATAGACGTTGTTCAGGAACAGCCGGAACTCGTATTGTCCCGGAGCCGACGGCATCGTGACCGTCCAGGTGCGGCTGGTCACGCCCGATCCGACGTAGGTGAACGAGATGTAGCTCGTGAGCGGCGATCCCGTTGCGGCAAGGGCCAGCCAGTCGTTGGGGCCGCCGAAGCCGCTGGTGAGGGTGGTCGTCACACTGGTGGACGGGGCGACCGATGTGGCGCTCACCGTGAGGCTGGGCGGCGGATCGAGGGTGACGGTTACGGCTGCGGACAGCCCGCCGCCCGGAGCCGGTGTGGCCACCCAGACCGGCACGGTTCCCACGGAAGCAAGATCCGTGATCGGAATCGTCGCCTGTAACAGGGTCGTGCTGAGAACGGTTGTCGGCTTCGCCACGCCGTTCCAGTACGCCACTGAAAATGCATTGAAATTGCTCCCGGTCAACGTCAGCGTCACCGGTGACAGCGCGCCGGCGCGCAATCGGTTCGGGCTGACCGAGGTCAGCGTGGGTGGCGGGTTTGAAGCGGGCTTGAGCGACTGCAATGCGTCGAACACGCTGACGCGCGGGACGGTGGTGCCGACCCCGGCGGGTCGCGTGTCCGTGATTGGCAGGCCAGTGCGCCGCAGCGTGTCGAGGATCAGGCTGACGCCGGCCCCGGGAACCGCTTGCCGCAGCACCGCCCAAGTACCGGTTATATGGGGGGTGGCCATGGAGGTCCCGTTGAGGACCCTGTACCCACCACCGGGAACCGACGAGTTGATCGAGCCGCCCGGCGCGAAGATCGACATGAAGGGTGCCACGTCCGAGAACGACGACACCGAATTGTCCTTGTTCACCGATCCGACGCTGATTGCCGACGAGATGCACGCCGGCGACGAGATCGCCGTGCCCGATCCATCGTTCCCCGCGGCCACGACCGTGGCCACGTTGATCGATCTCAAGTTGTCGATCGCCGGCTTGTACGGCTGGTCGTCGCAGGGTGCGGAAAAGATGGAGCCTCCGAGGCTCATGTTGACCGAGACGATGTTGAGCGCTGCGGCGCGCGCGTACACCCGCTCGAGACCCGCGATGATGTCGGAGGAGAACGCGCCTGCACACGGCGCCGTGCCGCCGCAGGTCAGCGCGTCGTCCACCTCCGTGAAGACCTGGACGGCCATGATCTGTGCGCCCTTGCCGACCCCGGAGAACGCCACGCCTGCCGTCGCGCCGTTGCCGGCGGCAATGCCGGCGACGTGCGTACCGTGGATGCAGACGTCGATCGCGCATGGCACCGCCGCGCCTGGCCCCAACTGCTGGTCGGTGCCATTAGGGCAGGTGGTCCGCGTACGGTTGGGGATCGTGCTCGAGAAACACGCTTCCTCGATCACCTTGTCGGCGAGAAACGGATGCGTCGCGTCCACGCCCGTATCGAGAATCGCCACGGTCGTCGACGTGCCGTCGTAGCCGGCCGCCCACGCCTGGTCGCCTTGAATCAACGGAACGCTTTGCGCCAGGACGGGCCGCAGGAGCTCGTCCTCGAACACCCTGGACACGTCCGCTGACGCCGAGAGCGCGTCGAGCGCGCCGGCTCCCACTTCGAGCGCGACGTACGGAACCGTCACGTATCGATGGACGAGGCGGTCGCTCGATTGAAGCGCGGCCAGGACTCGCGCGGATGCGCCATTGATGTCGCGGCGCTGAGCGGCGAGCGCGACCGCGTTGCGTAGTCGTCCTTCAGGGACGTGACCGTTCGGAAGGGCGAGCTCGACGATCACTCGAACGCGGCCGTCGCGTACGGCACGCGCGCGCAGCGCGCCGGGCACGAGCCGCCTGCCGCCCGACTGACCGGTTGCCGGCGTCTGTGCCGACAGAATGAGGGCGAAGAGCGCGAGAGAAAGGAGGACCGAGGCTCGAACCGCCGCCACGTGCTCACGCGTCATGTGAACCTCTCATCAATGAGTCCGGAGTCCCATCTCTCGCTCCTTTCTGATGAGCTGTCAAGGGCGATCTGCGCAGTTCGTCATGAAATCTCGCACGATTACACGATGGGTAGAACGGACCCGCACACGGATGACAGATCCGAATGTCGAAGCCGCTCCGACGGTCGCCAGCTTACGATCTTTGTGAAGAAGAATCTGTAATCAGAGGGCTATTCGGACCTGAGCGCGAGCAGCGGATCCACGCGTGAGGCACGCATCGCCGGAATCAGGCAGGCAACGGCTGATACGCTCGCGAGCAACAGCGACGCGAGCGCGAAGGTGAGTCGATCATGTGAATCGATGCCGAACAAAAAGGCTTCGATGAGCCGTGACGCCGCGAGCGCCAGCACGAGACCCGCGCCGACGCCGCCAATGATGATGCGCAGGCCGTCGCGAAGCACGTCGGCGACGAGCCGCCCTGGCGCGGCGCCGAGTGCCATTCGGATCCCGATCTCTCGGCGCCGCTGCGCCACCGAATAGGCCATGAGGGCGAATACGCCCATGGCGGCCAGCATCGCGCCGAGCCCACCCAGGAAGGTCGCCATCATCGCTGTGAGCCGCTCGCGCAGCAGGCCGCGATCGGCGATGTAGTCGAGCGATCGGACGTCGGAAACGAATTCGACGCCACCGGCCTCCACCGCGCGCCGGATTTGATCGGATGACACACCAATACCTCGAACGACGAAGCATTTGGCGTTGACGTCGGCGTCCTGCAGGGCAGCCGTGTAGATCGCTTCGAGCCTGGCGTTCTTGCGGTCATAGAGCCTGGCGTTGGCGACGACGCCGACGATTTCGACGTCCTGACGAGCGGACGAGAGCCCGATCCGGACGTGCCGTCCCAAGGGGCTGTCGGCGAACAGGCGGCGCGCCAGGGTGTCGCTCACGACCGCGACTTTGCGGCTGCGAGAGCTGTCGGCCCACGAGAGATCGCGCCCCTGCCGGAGCGGGATCCCGAGCACGCCAAAGAAGTCGGGCGCCACCGGTGTGTGGATCGATTCGACGCCGCTCGTCGTCGTGACCGGCTGATTGATTGGTGCCACCTGCTCGACGTCGCCGGCGCCGCCGCCCGCGGGCTTGTAGAGCGAAATGCTCGCGCGCTCGACGCCGGCAATCGCTGAAAGACGATCGAGTGTCTGACGGTAGTAGATGTCGTTGTCGAGATGACTGTAGGCCCTCGGGCGGGAGAAGGGGAACGCCACGACCACGCCGTCGGACGACAGCCCATCAGTCGTCGATCGGATGGCCTGGAGGGTTCTCACGAAGAGGCCGGCCGCGATCAGCAGCACCAGCGACAGGGCCACTTGCGCGGCGACCAGCCACCTTCCGGCGTGTCGCGCGGTCGTCGTACGGCCGTTCGCCTGTTGCAGCCCGAGCGGCGGTTGGCGGGTTGCCCTCCAGGCCGGCAGCAGCGTGAACAAGGCGCCGAAAAGCAGCGTGGTGGCGATGGCGAACGAGGCGACCCGCCGGTCGGGGGTGGGATCGAACCCGACGGTGATTACATAGTCCTCGAAGATGAACGCGCCGAGCCCTCGGCTCGCCCAGGCCGCGCAGGCCAGGCCGGACAGGCCGCCGACCGCCGCCAGCAGGAGCCCCTCGGTCAGCAGTTGGCGCCACACCCGCCAGCGGCTGGCCCCGAGCGCGAGGCGAACCGCGATCTCCGACCTTCTCGTGCTCGTGCGCGCGAGCATCAGGCCCGAGAGGTTCGTGCACGCAATCGCCAGGATCAGCGCCGCGATCGACAGGCTGATCACCAGGGCGGACGTGAAGCGCGGCCGCAGCGACGGCTCCGAGCCGCGCGCGCCGGACGCGACCGAGAGGCGCTGAGAAAGAAACTGGTCCCGCTGAGGAGCGGAAAGGTCTGGAGGAAGGCTCGTGGCCAGGAGCTGGGGCCATGCAGTGACCAGCTGAACGCGCGCCTGGTCGAGGGTGACGCCGGGACGTAGACGCGCGACGACATTGATCCACTGCGAATATCGACGGGCGATCGACTCGACCGTGCGTCCGTTGATCAGCGCGACCGCTGGCAGCGGCACGGTGATATCCGGCTCGGCCGAAATGCCGAAGCCGGTAAAGCCGGCCGGTGCAACCCCCACTACTGTAAATGGGACGCCCTCGATTCGAATCGTCTGACCGATGACCGTCCAATCGCCGTGCAGGCGACGCTGCCAGAAGGCATGGCCGAGGACAGCCGTGGGCTGCGCCGACAACGGAATCAGGCCGCCATCGCGCGGGGTCAGCAGACGTCCGAGTGCGGGCCGGATGCCGAGCTCCTCGTAGACGTTGCCGGTCACGGCCCACAGGCCGCCGGTGGTGAACTCGCCCCGGAATTCCACTCCCTGCATCGACATGCCCCACATGCCCATGACTGACTGGAACGGCGCGGGCGAGCCAGCCAGCTGCTGGAACAGGGAGTACGACACGCCGATCTCGAACCCGTCGCGGCTGAGCGGCGCGACCCGGACGAGTGAGCCGGGATCGCGCACCGGGAGGTCACGCAGCGCCAGGGCGTTAAGCAGCGTGAACACAGTGGTCGTGGCGCCGATCGCCAGCGTGGCGGTCAGGATGGTTGCGAACGTGACGACTGGAGTCTTGCGGTAGATACGCCACGCATACCGGATGTCCTGCTGGACGGCGCGTAGCGGCGCGAAGCGGCTCACGTCGCGGCAGGCCTCGGTGGTCGGCGCGATTCCCCCAAAGGCGATCAGCGCCGCCCGTCTCGCCTCGGCCGGGCTCATCCCCCGATCGAGGTTGTCCCGTGTGGCGCGCTCGAGATGGTCGGCGAACTCTTCGCGAAGGCGCTCATCGATCGGCTGGCGGCCGATCCCTGCGCGCAGGCGCGAGAGCAGTCGAAAGAGATCACGCATGGCCAGGCCTCGACCTGTTGATATCCAACATGAGCCTAGCGCTACTCATGTTGATAGTCAACAGGAAAGCTCCGCGGTCAAAGCGTGAGCGGTTGGGCCCGATCCTGGTAGAGGGCGACCAGCGCCGCACCGATCGCCTGCGACAGATCGCCGAGCGCCGCCGGCGTGACGCTGATGTGGTCGCGTTGCGCCGGCCACAGATAAGGGGACGCCGTAGCGCGAATGATGCTCAGGTAGCGGTTGCGGAACGTCTCGGTCGTCGCTTCCGGATCCATCAGGCCGCCGCCGATGACGACGAACTGCGGGTCGAGCGCCATCGCCAGCGACGCCACGTGCAGACCCAGGGCGCGCGCCTGGAAGTCGAAGATCTCGAGCGCCAGCGCGTCGTTTTTCTGGGCCAGGCCGCGGAGCGAGAGCACGCGCTGTTTCGCGTCGCCGCCGGAGGTGGCGAGCGCGTGGTCGGGATGGGCGGTCAGTTTCTCGGCGAGGAGATAGGGCAGGCCGGAGATCGTCGTGTAGACCTCGACGCACCCCCACGTGCGGCCGCAGCCGCACGGATACGGCTTGGCGTCGAGCAGGTGCAGTGGCGCCGGCATATGGGCGGCTTCCATCCCCGAGAGCGTGTCGCCGTCGAGCGGCAGGCCCCGCCCGTCGACGAAGGCACAGCCGAGCCCTGACCCGGGCGCCAGCATCAGCACCGTCCCGCGGCTCGCGCCGCGCACGCGCTGCGCCTCGGCGACGCCCCCCATGTTGCCGTCGTTGCCGACGACGAGCGGAACGGCACGGCCGGCGCGCTCGGCCAGCGCCCCCGCGTAGGCCGTGTGCACGTCGAAGCCGGCGAAGCTGTCCGGCAGATTCGGCGATTTACCGAAAACGCCGTAGCGCTGGTAAGGCCCGGGAATCGCCAGGCCTACGCCTCCGACCTCGTCCCACGTCAGATCGTTCTCGGCCAGGTAATCGCACGCCGCCGCAATCCACCCCGCCACCATGGCTCCCGGTCCATGCGTCGCATTCGTCGGCCGCTGCAGCAACCTGGTCGAGACAACCGTCCCGTCATGCCGCACGCCCCCGACCTTCGAGGTGGTCGCGCCACCATCCGTCCCGAGATACACCGACGTCTTCACGGTCACGCCCTTCACCCGATAAGCACCGTCAGAACCCGCACCGAGCACCCCGAGCACCCCGAGCACCCCGAGCACCCCGAGCACCCTGAGCACCCCGAGCACCCTGAGCACCCCGAGCACCCCGAGCACCCTAGCACCAGCACCCAGCACCCCGAGCACCCTAGCACCCCCAGCACCTAGGATCGATACGCCTCCCGCCCCACCCCCTGCACCGGAATCCCCTGCGCGGCGAGGACCTCGTGCTGCAGCGCGTACATCGCCGCCGCGGCCTCGTCGATGTGGCGCACGAAGGCAATCGATCCGGACAGGATCGGGAGCAGGCGCGCGCGATCCTGGATTCTCGCCGGCGGATACTCGTGCTCGACGATGAGCGGCGTGTTGGCGACGTCGAGCGCGAGCAGCTCACGCGCCGCGAGCTGATGATCGAGCCAATCGACCGTCCGGTTCTGCAGGTAGGCGAGTGGATCGTGACGCGCGGTCCCGGGCAGCTCGTGCTCGGCGAGCACGATCTGCTTCTTCCAGGCGTTGAGCTGATCGGCCGGATTGTCGGAAGGCTTGCCGTTCACCCAGTCGCCACGCTCCATCGTCTGGCCGCCGTAGCCCCAGGTGGAGACGCCGCGGGCGTTCACCACCTGGCCCTTGACGTGGAATCCGCCGATCAGGAAGTTGTAGCCGGCGTCCTTCAGGGACTGGAAGATCGAGCGCGTATCCTGTCCCATCAGGATGGCGTGCGACGGATCGTAGTGAATGCGGAACTGGTCGCCGACCTTGTGCTTCTCGCAGATCCGGTGCAGCGCGATCCACGCCCCAGGTGTGTACGCGATGTTGTTGTGCCAGTTGTCGCTCGTGGTCCAGCCTGGCATCGGGCACTGCTCGACGCGATAAATCAGGCCGCGCTCCTTGGCGTCCTGCAGGAGCGGCACGAACGACTCCTCGAAGTCGATCAGGTTCTGGTCCATGCTGTGCTGCTGGTTGCGGCCGACGAATCCGCAGACCGCGTTGACACCGAGGAGCACCGCCGCGTCGAAGATGCGCCGCATGAAATCGAGCTTCTTCTTGCGGATGGCCGGATCGTGGTGGAGCAGGTTGTCGAAGTAGCCGACTTCTGAAATCCCGACGTGCGCGGACGCCATCGCGGCGTGCACGCGCTTGGCGCGATCCTTGTCGAACGGCTTCCGCAGATCCAGCGTGTTGGCCACCGGATCCAGCATCGCCTCGGGAGGCACGTCGGTTTCCGTCGGATGGAGCGCTGACGACAACTGGATGAGGTCGGCGCCGAGCTCGCGCGCGTAGGCGATCCATTCCTCGATCGCGCGGTCCGGGTCGTTGTCGCGAACCTCACGGGGCGTCAGCTCCTGGATCGCCGCGGTGAGAATCCCTACTTTCATGAACTTCGGATTGAAGGCCTGGATACGCATCGACTCAATGACCTCACACGCGCGCCACGGGCGGCGCGAATTCGCGGCTCTTGAGCATGACCGCGCCGACGTAACACAGCGCGATGATCACGAGCAGCGCGTTGAATCCGGTGACGAGGGAGAGATATTCAGCCACGCCGCCGACCATCGCCCCCAGCAGGTTGGTGCCATAGTCCCGCGCCAGGGTCGTCGAACGCTTGATTGCCGACCCGAACAGCAGTCCGGCGCACAGGACGGGGCTGAAGACGAGAATGCTGTAGAAAATCGATTCGACCGCGCGGCTGGCGAAGGTAATCCTGCCGATCGGCACGGCATAGCTGACGGCGAGCAGCGCCACCAGCACGGTGCCGACCAGCCACGGACGCACGATCTCCACTTTCGCGACGATGAAGTTCGCCACCAGGGCCATCGTCAGCACGGCGGCAATCGACAGCGACGCCACGATCCATGTCGATCCCCACAATAACGCAAACTGGATGATCGATTTCGTCTCGAGCAGCATGAAGCCGGCGCCGAGCAGGAAGAAGAACCACGAGAATCGTCCGCCCTCGCCCCGCAGCGTGAGCATCACCGCGACGAGGGAAATCACGAGCACGACCGCCAGGGCGTTCAGATAGTGGCTCGGCAGCTCCCGCTGTTTCATGTAGAGGAAGGGCCAGTCGTCCGTTGCCGGTTCGATCGACGGGTCCCGCTGCAGCAGTCGGGCCGGGCTGGGATCGTGGGACTGCCCGTAGGCCGTGACCCGTTCGGGGATATCCGGCTCGTGGGTCAGCGTTTTCAAGCGCGGCCCGGCCATCAGCACGCCGAGATAGGCTCGCGCCTCGTGTACGTGAACGTGCGGTTCCTCACCGAAGGCGGCCGCCGCGGTGTTCGCGAGGCGATCGACCAGCCAGCGCTCACGGAAGTAGTTGTAGATCACCAGGACACCGTTGGGCGAGAGGCGCTGCCGCACGCCCTGGAACGACTCTTCGGTGAACATGTAGCTCTCGAGCCGTACCCCCGAAAAGGTCGACTGCATGGTCAACGAGTCGATCAGCGCGAAGACCACGAGGTCGTAGCTCTTGCGTGTGGTCCTGAGGTAGTGCCGCGCGTCGTCGTTGATCACCGTGACGCGGGGATCCGAGTAGGGATGATCGGGATGGCGCTCGCGACCGATCCGGATGATCAGCGGATCGATCTCGACGGCATCGACATGCTTGGCGCCATGACGCAATGCCGCAGCGACGTCGGTGCCGGAGCCGGCGCCGAGGATCAACACGTTGTCGAACGTGTCGCCGAAGACCGAATACGGCCACTGATAGAAGTACTCCTTGTGGTCGACCGGCGCCATCGACTGATGGAAGATGTTGTTGACCTCGACGACCGCTTCGTCACCCTGCTGGCTGACCGTGATCTTGTAATAGGGTGACCACAACGCGTTGCGGCCCATCACGTGGATGAGATCGAGGCTGCCGCCGAGCAGGAAGATCGCCAGCCCGACCCAGAGCGGCCCTGGAGCGTTGCGTCGGCCGTCGGGTTCCGGGCTCACGATGAGCGGCAGCGCCGAGGCGAATGCGACGCCGAACCACACGACCGGAGGCAACTCGAGCCACGAGATGAGCGCGAACGCGGCCACGCCGGCGAGACTGCCGGCAATGTTCGCGGTGTACCCCTCGAGCGGCGGCAGCACCGCCATCTCTCTGCCGACCCGTTGAGCGGCGGTGGCAAACAGCGTCGCGACGATGACGAAGAGGACCGGCAGGAGCATCGTGCTCTCGACCGTCACCACCTTCTCCGGCGTGCCGCTCGTGAAGTAGATGTTGCCGGGAGTCGCGACCGTGACTTCGAGCCGAAAGAAGTAAACTGCTGCGACGACGGCGGCCATCGCCAGCGGGAACCAGCGGAACAGCGTGAACCGTCGCGTCGCCAGCAGGCAGCCGACGCCGATGCCGAGGAAGCTGGCGAGCAGGATGAAGTTGGAAAAGTAGGCCAGGAGCCGCACGTATGCGGGCATCCACCGAATCAGCGCAACTTCCAGGAAGAGAACGAGAAACGACGCGAGAAACGCTCGGGCCGCCGAGCGGCCTTCGTGGGTCATGGCGGGCAGCGAGTGTAACCTCTTTACGGCGCTTTTGTAAGCGGCTTTCTTGCGTTTGAACGAGGGTATGATGCCTGCGCCATTCGCATCGGTGCGGCACGGGAGGGCTAAACCATGACGGACATCACACGACGTCGATTCGTCAAGACGATCGCCGGGACGGGCGCGGCGTTCACCATTCTGCCGCGGCATGTGCTCGGCCGCGGCATGCAGGCGCCAAGCGACACCGTGAACATCGCCGCCATCGGCATCGGCGGCCGGGGCGGGAACGATCTCTCCGCCGTCCTCAGCCAGAACATCGTCGCGTTCTGCGATGTGGACGATACGCAGGTCGAGAAGCGGTTCACGGCCTACAAGCGGCAGGCTGAATCCGCCGCCGACAACGACGGGCGGCGGCCGTGGCAATCGACCGCCTCGTCCACTGTCGCCGGCGCAAGATCGCCGCGAACCAGCGCCGGACCGGCGACCGACGAGATGGCCGACCTCCGGAAGTTCGTCGACGGCCCGATGACGAAGGTGACGCGCTACAAAGATTACCGGGAGATGCTCGAGAAGCAGAAGGACATCGACGCGATCATCATCGCGACGCCGGATCACATGCACGCCGCGATTGCGTCGGCCGCGATGGAGCTCGGCAAGCACGTCTACTGCGAGAAGCCGCTCTGCTGGTCGGTGAAGGAAGCCCGCCATCTCGCCGCGAAGGCGAAGAGCAATCCGAAGCTCGTCACGCAGATGGGCAACCAGGGACATTCGCGCGACGAGGCCCGGACCGGCTACGAATACATCACCAGCGGCGCGATCGGCGATGTGCGCGAAGTGCACATCTGGACCAATCGTCCGCTCGGCTTCTGGCCGCAAGGCATTCCGCGCCCCGCTCCGATTGCCGACCGAGGCGTCGGATCGTCCGCTCGCAGTGGAACAGCCGGGACATCGACCTGCGGCTCGCGGCCGGCCATGGCGGGCAACTATCCTGTGCCTCCGGGCCTCGTCGTGGGATCTCTTCCTCGGCGCAGCGCCGGTCGTCGACTACCACCCGGTCTATCACCCGTTCAACTGGCGCGGCTGGGTGGATTGGGGTCAGGGTCCGCTCGGCGACATGGGCGCGCACCTCATCGATCACCCGTTCTGGTCGCTGAAGCTCGGCATGCCGACGTCGATCGAAACGGTCTCGACGCCGTTCAACGGCGTCTGCTATCCGCACGCGACGATGACGCACTACCAGTTCCCGGCGCGCGGCAACATGCCGCCGGTGAAGCTGACGTGGTACGACGGCGGGTTCGCGCCGCCGAAGCCGGAGGAGATCGGCGACGAGAAGCTGAACGGCGAAGGCGGCGTCCTCTACATCGGGTCGAAGGGCAAGATGATGCAGGAGACCTACGGCCTGAACCCGCGCCTGCTGCCGCAGTCGCTGCAGCAGTCGGCCGGCGCGCCGAAGGCGAAGCTGCCGCGCATCGCCCACGAAGAGCACCAGATGAACTGGGTCGAGGCGATCAAGGGGAAGGCGGACGCATCGACGCCGTTCGAGTACGCGACGCAGCTCACGGAAGTGATGCTGCTGGGCATTGTCTCGCTGCGCGCGCGGAGCAAGATTCTCTACGACGCGGCCAACATGCGGATCACCAACGTCGCCGCGGCGAATGATCTGCTCGGTCGCGATCCGAGGCCGGGATTCGAACTCAAGTAGGCCGGACTCGCGGACCGGCACAGCAGGCGGGAGCGCAATGAAGAGAATCGGGATGGGTCTGGTCGGCCCGGGCTTCGTGGCGGCACATCATGTGGACGCCGTCCGACGCCTGGGTTTCGTCGACGTCGTGGCGGTGGCGGCGAGCAGCGAGGCCTCAGCGAAAAAGAAGGCGGAGGCCTGGAACATTCCCAAGGCCTACGGCAGCTATGAGGCGCTGGCGGCCGATCCCGACGTTCACGTCGTCCACAACACCACGCCGAACTACCTGCACGGCGCGGTGATCAAGGCGGCGCTGCAGCATCGCAAGCACGTCGTGTCAGACAAGCCACTGGCGACGTCCGCCGCCGAAGCCCAGGGGCTGTGGCAGGCGGCGCGCGACGCTGGCGTCGTCCACGCGGTCACCTTCAACTACCGGGGCAATCCACTGGTGCAGCAGGCGAAGCAGATGATCGCGGCCGGCGAGGTCGGGTCGCTGCATTACGTCCACGGGGCCTACCTGCAGGACTGGCTGCTCGAAGCCACAGATTTCTCCTGGCGGCTCGAGCCCGAGAAGGGGGGCAGCAGCTCCGCCATCGGCGACATCGGATCGCATTGGTGCGATCTGGTCGAGCACGTCACCGGGATGCGGATCCATTCGGTGCTGTCCGATTTGACCACCGTGATTGGCAAGCGGCTCAAGCCGCAGGGCTCGACGGAGGCGTTCGCGAAGGCGGACGCGGATAAGGCCCGCGAAGTCACCATCACCGCTGAAGACCTCGCAACGGTGATGCTCCGTTTCGAAGGCGGCGCCAAGGGATGCGTGTCGGTCGGCCAGGTGTGCGCCGGCCACAAGAACGGGCTGTGGTTCGAGGTGAACGGCAAGAAGACGTCGCTTCGCTGGCGGCAGGAACAGCAGAACGAGCTGTGGGTCGGCGAGCGGCACCAGGCCAATCAGCTGCTGCCCAAGGATCCGTCCCTCCTGAGCGGAACCGCCCAGCGCTACGCGCATCTCCCCGGCGGTCACCAGGAGGGTTGGCCGGACGCATTCTGCAACGTGCTGCGCGACGTCTACGATGCGATCGCGAGCGGCGCTCGTCCGGAGGCGGGAACGCCCGCGGCGTTTCCGACATTCGAGGACGGCTACCGATCGGCGCGGGTCGTCGAGGCGATTCTGAAGAGCCACGCGAACGGCAACACCTGGACCGTTGTCTGACAATCTCGTCGCGCCGGCATGCGGCCGCGCCAAAGGAGCAGGTCACGATGGACAGCAGCGAACAGAACAATTACTCGAGGCGGGATTTCGGCAAACTCGTGCTGGCGGGGCTCCCCTTGTCCATGTTGCTGGCCAAGCCGGACTCCAAGATCGCCGGCGTGCAGATCGGCGCGATCACCTACAGCTTCCGCTCGATCCCCGACGCGGAAGCGATCATCAAGGCCTACGTCACGATCGGCCTGAGCGAGGCCGAGCTGATGTCGAATCATGCCGAGCAGCTCGCCGGGGCTCCGCCCGCACCTCCGGGGCCTCCGGGCGGTCGCGGGCGAGGGGAGATGACGCCCGAACAGCAGGCCGAGGCGCAGAAGGCGGCCGCAGCGCGCGCGGACGAGATGCGCAAATGGCGTTCGTCGATCTCGATGGACAAGTTCAAGGATGTCCGCAAGAAGTTCAATGACGAGGGAATCGACGTGCGCTTGCTCACGTTCAACATGAACGTGAACTCGACCAAGGACGAGGACATCGACTACGGGTTCCAGATGGCCAAGGCGCTCGGCGTCCGCGGCATCACCACCTCGACGCAGGTGAGCATGGCGAAGCGGATCGCACCGTTTGCGGACAAATACCAGATCATGGTTGGCTTCCATGGCCACGATCAGGTCGATCGGCCCGATGAGGTCTCGACCGAGGAGACTTTCAAGGCCGTGATGGCCGCCTCCAAGTACCACGGCGCCAATCTCGACATCGGTCATTACACCGCAGCCAATGGCGATCCGATCGACTTCATCCAGAAGTACCACGATCGGATCACGAACCTGCACCTCAAGGATCGCAAGAAGGACCACGGACCGAACGTACCGTGGGGCGAGGGTGACACGCCGATCAAGCCGGTCCTGCAGCTGCTGAAGAAGACACGCTACGACATCCCGGCAAATATCGAGTACCAGTACGGGGGTCCCAACAGCGACCCCGTCGCTGACGTCGCGAAGTGTCTCCAGTTCTGCAAGGAGGCGCTGGCCTGACCGGCCCGACGACCATGCCGTTCAGTACCCGCCTGCGGTTGTCGGTGTTGATGTTCCTGCAGTATTTCGTCTGGGGTGCCTGGTACGTGACCATCGGCACCTGGCTGAACGAAACGCTGCACTTCTCCGGTCAGCAGATCGGGCTCGCCGTCGGCACGACCGCGCTGGCGGCGATGATCTCGCCGTTCTTCGTCGGTATGGTCGCGGATCGGTTCTTCGCCACCGAGCGCATCCTGGCGGTCCTCCATCTGGTCGGGGCGGTCCTGATCTTCTTCGCCTCGACGCAGACCACGTTCGGCCCGTTCTACATCGTGCTGCTCGCCTACACGCTGTGCTACATGCCGACGCTGGCGCTGAGCAACTCGCTCTCGTTCCATCACATGACCGATCCGGGTCTGGAGTTCCCCGGCGTGCGCGTGCTGGGCACGATCGGCTGGATCGTCGCGGGTCTCCTGATCGGTTCCCTCGGTCTCGAGGCGAGCGCCGTGCCGCTCAAGATCGCGGCGGGCATCTCGGTGGTGCTGGGGCTGTTCTCGCTGGCGCTGCCGCACACGCCGCCGCAGCGCGTCGGGACGCGGGTCACGCTCAACGACGTGCTCGGGCTCGACGCGCTCAAGCTGATGCGGGAGCGCTCGTTCGCGATCTTCGTCCTCGGCTCGTTCCTGGTGTGCATTCCGCTGCAGTTCTACTACGCGTTCACCAACCCGTTCCTCAACGAGCTGGGGGTGACCAACGCAGCCGGCAAGATGACGCTCGGTCAGGGCTCGGAGATCTTCTTCATGCTCGTCATGCCGTGGTTCTTCCGACGCCTGGGCGTGAAGTACATGCTGCTCATCGGCATGGCCGCGTGGGCGACGCGCTACCTGCTGTTCGCGTTCGGCAACAACGGTGCGCTGGTGTGGATGCTCTATGCCGGCATTCTCCTGCACGGCATCTGCTACGATTTCTTCTTCGTCACCGGCCAGATTTACATCGATCGCAAGGCCCCCGGTGACCTGCGCGCGGCGGCGCAAGGCTTCATCGCGTTCGTCACGCTGGGATTCGGCATGTTCATCGGCTCGTGGCTGTCCGGCGTCGTCGTCGATGCCATGACGTTCCCGGCCGGTTCAGCCGTTGCCCACGACTGGCCGCGCATCTGGATGGTTCCGGCCGCCGGGGCCGCCGTGATCCTGCTGCTCTTCGCCGTCCTCTTCCGTGCGCCTGAAGGGAGTCGCTAGTTTCCAGTCCTTCGCCCCTGGTGCGTCGTCCTCGGTCCTCGGAGTCTGCTCTGAGGGAGAGATTAGGCAAAGCGAGGATTGACCACCGGCAGGTGGCTCATCGAATATCTGAAGAAATTCGCCGCATGCAGGGATGGCCGGATTTTTGCCACCTGCCGGTGGCATGTCGATTCTTGCAGCTCGTCTCCTGGCGGTCTGTGTCCACCCTCTGGCTGCGTGGCGCGTGTTGCCCGTTTCGGGCAAGGTCGTGATGGCGACGACGTACTTCAGCGCTGCCTACCTCACCGTCCTGGTGGCGCTCCTGACGTTGTAGCGAGCCTGAATCTTCTTTACCTTTACCGGACCGCCAGCCGAGCGACGTAGTCGCGCTCGGCCGGACCAAACCACGGTGGCTGGCCGGCAGCTGCGTTCTCCGTCATCCTCTCCGGTCGCGACGTCGCGGGTATGGTCACGTGACACCGTGGGTCGCTCAGTCCCCACTTGAGCAACGCCTGTGGCCATGTCGTGACCCCAAACTGGGCAAGTCCTTTCAACGCCGACGCCGGCGGCGAGCTGCGCAGGAGGCTGCCTTCCCCGAACGGCCTCATCACGATGACCCCCAGACCCAACTCGACGGCGAGCGGCAGGATGACGCGCTCGACTTTCCGCTGAACCGGATTGTAGGGAATCTGAATGGCGCTCACGCGCCCCGTCTTCATGACCGTCGCCAGCTCGTCGAACGCCGCCTCCTGGTAATGCGTCGCGCCGATTGCCGTGATCGACCCTTCGTCGCGCAGCGCTTCGAGCACCGGAAGATGTCCCTGCCAGTTGACCAGATTGTGGATCTGGTAGAGATCGATCCAGCCCCCGAAATACGACAGCGCCCGATCTGCCTGCAGTCGGCCCTTCGCTGGTCGACGGCGTCCAGACCTTCGTCGCCACCAGCGCGCGCTCGCGTTGTCCGGTCAGCGTGCGCCCGAGCACTTCCTCCGCGTGGCCGTACATCGGCGACGAATCGAAGAACGTCGCCCCGGATTCGAGTGCGCGATCGACGACCGCGCGTGCGTTCTGCTCCGCCTTCGATCCCTGCACATCGAACGTCCGCCACGTGCCCATACCGACGACTGGCACGGTCAGCCCCGACGATCCGAGTATCCGCGTTTCCATGTCTGCGATTGACTGTCCCCCTTATACAGCTGTGAAGCGACAGATCCACTTCATCGCGACCCGAGCGCGGCGCTGGTTGTGGCCGGCTCGATCACGACGATGGAGACTACCAGGACCAGGGCGGTGACCACGAGCCACGCGGCAATCGGATCGTGATGGCCGGCGCTGGCAATCGCCACCGTGGTCAGCACGACGGCGAGAAGCGCCTCGAGCGCGATGACCCACGGGAGCACGCGTGTTCGCTGTCGCGGAAATGCGTCGGGGTCCACGTTCGAGGCGAACCAGAGATGCAGCCTGAGCGCGATGGTGATGGTCGTCGCCGCCAGCGCGCACAGAAAAACTGCGGATCCCCATCCTGCCGTCCAGCCGCGGCTCAGCCACAGGGGTGCCAGGACCGTGGCGCAGAGCACCGACACGGCGATCTGATGGAATTGCCACCACCAGAGTCGCCTCGGTGACGGAGACGGTGCGATCGGGTCGTTCAACCGTGACCCGCGCAGCGCTTCATGAAGCTCCGCGCCATCAGCGTATCGGTTCGCCGGAAGCTTCTGCAGGCAGCGCCGCACGATGGCATCCAGTGCGGGGAGGTTGAGAGGATCAGACAAGGGAGGCGTGTCCGACACAATGCGCTCGATCAACGCTGCAGGATCGCTTCCCCCGAACGGATGCGTTCCAGTGGCCAGCTCGTAGGCCATGACCCCGAACGCGAAGATGTCCGCTCGCGCATCGAGCGGCTCGCCGCGCAACTGCTCCGGCGCCATGTAGCCCGGCGTGCCGAGCATCGATCCCGCGCGCGTCAGCGTCGTCTCGGCATCTGTCGACGCCGTCGTCGTGCGCGCGAGACCGAAGTCCACGACCTTGATGTGGCCGTCGGACGCCCGCAGGATGTTTTCTGGTTTCAGATCGCGATGGACAATCCCTTGTCGGTGAGCCGCTTCCAGCGCGCTGGCAATCTCGAGCAGTGTGGGCTCCAACCGTTCACGCGGCAGCGCGCCGGATGTGAGCTCGACGCGAAGGGTCTGTCCGCGCACCAGCTCGCTGGCGATGAACAGTTCATCGTCGACCTCTTCGAGCGCGTAGATCGTGGCGATCGCTGGGTGAGCGAGTGCTGCCGCCGCTCGGGCCTCGCGGGCGAGGCGTTCTCTGGCGGTGGGCTCACGCGTGTACCAGGGGGGAAGCGCCTTGAGCGCAACGGTACGTCCGAGTCGCGCGTCCCTGGCCGCATAGACGATGCCCATCCCGCCGCGTCCGATTTCCTCTTCAATCGTGTACGGTCCGACCTGACGACCGGGCTCGTAGGTGGGTCCGTCGGGAGACTCGGTGAGGAGGGCGGGGTCAACCGCCCATGCGGGCGTTTCGAGGAACCCTTCGGCGCGGGCGTGCCTCGCCAGGAGCGCGCGCACTTCGGACGCCGCGACCGGGTCCGTTTCGGCGGCCCGAACGAGCAGGAGTTCCCGGGCATCCGCGTCGAGATCGAGCGCTTCTTCGAAGAGCGCCGTGACGCGCGACCACTGGCTGGCCGGGTTCATCTGGTCGGTCATGAAAGGCCGATCACCGCGCGCTCGACCGTCACACGTCCAGCTCCCGCGCCAGCCACGCGCGGGCCAGCGCCCAGTGACGTTTGACCGTCGCCGGTGAGCTGTTCAGAGCTTCCGCCGTCTCTTCGATGGTCAAACCTCCGAAGAACCGGAGCTCGACGATGCGAGCCTGGTTGGCGTCGAGGGCGGCGAGTCGATCGAGCGCGGCGTCGAGCGCGAGGAGATCGATGGTGGAGCCCGGTGCCGCGGCCGGCAAGGACTCGTCGAAGGTCACCCGCGGCTGGCCGCCGCCACGCTTGAGGGCGTCCCGCGCCCGCGCGCGCTCGATCAGAATCTGTCGCATGGAGTGCGCCGCGATCGCGCAGAAATGCGCTCGATTCTGCCAGCGGTCGGGCCGGTCCTTCAGCAGTCGCAGGTAGGCTTCGTGGACGAGCGCCGTCGGCTGCAGCGTCTGGCCCGGCCGTTCGCCCCGGAGATAATGCGCTGCCAGACGCCGGAGCTCCTCATAGACGAGGGGCATCAGCGTCTGAAGCGAAGGGCGATCTCCTCGACTGGCGCGTGCGACGAGCTCGTCGAACGGCGCCGCGTCGCCCATCCTACGCGGTCCGCTCGATCGTGAGCTTGTTGATCACGACCGGCTTGACCGGCCGGTCCTGGCGGCCCGTCGGCACCGTCCCGATCTTCTTGACCACGTCCATTCCCTCGACCACTTCGCCGAACACGGAGTGGCGGTTGTCGAGGTGCGGTGTCGGACCAAGGGTGATGAAGAACTGGCTGCCGTTCGTATTCGGGCCGGCGTTGGCCATCGACAGGATGCCGGCGCGATCGTGGCGCAGCTTGGGGTTGAACTCGTCGGCGAAGTTGTAGCCCGGCCCGCCGGTGCCCTGACCCAGCCGATCGCCCCCCTGAATCATGAAACCGTTGATCACCCGGTGGAAGACCACGCCGTCGTAGAAGGGCTCCTTCTTGCGCTCTTTGGTCGCCGGGTCGAGCCACTCTTTGGTGCCCTCGGCCAGGCCGACGAAGTTGGCGACCGTAGACGGGGCTTCCTTGTCGTAGAGGCGGATGGTGAAGGCGCCTTCCGAAGTATCGAATTTCGCATACGTACCTGGCTGCACGGCATCTCCTTGGCTAGATAGACGATTATCCCACCGGTCAACAAGTGTGTCCGCTCGCTCGTCTAATTACCAGGCCCGGGCTCTCGCGAGGCGGCTACGAAGATCTTCGTTGACACTACGAAGCTGTTCGTAGATACTGCGGTCGAGTCACGATCCCAGGAGGGCGGTCACGTCCATGACACGAGCGACCCCGAAACCGACCGACGCCGAGCTGGCGATCCTGCGCGTCCTGTGGGACCGCGGCCCCAGCACCGTCCGGCAGGTGCACGATGTCTTGAACCGCGAGCGCACGGCCGCCTACACGACGGCGCTCAAGCTCCTCCAGATCATGACCGAGAAGGGCCTGGTCGAACGGGACGAGCGGGATCGGACGCATATCTACAAGGCCAAGTTGAGCCAGGAACAGACTCAGCGGCAATTGATTCGCGATCTCCTCGATCGCGCTTTCGGCGGGTCCGCGACGAAGCTCGTGATGCAGGCGCTGGCAACCCGCCGCGCCTCGGCCGACGAGCTGCGCGAGATCCGCCGCGCGATTGACGGCGCCAAACAGGAAGGTCGCGGATTCGAGCCGGAGCACAGCGAGCGCAGGGAGGGCCGACATGAACGCGAGTGACACGTTGTTGCATCAGCCGGTCGCGCAGGCCGTCGCCTGGGCGCTGCTCCACTTCGTCTGGCAGGGCGCACTGGTCGCCGCGGTGACGGGCCTCGTGCTGCTCGCGCTGCGGCGCAGCGCCGCCGATATCCGCTACGTCGTCGCGACGATCGGTATGGCGATGATGCTGACGCTGCCGGTCGTCACCGGCGTGCAGAAATGGCAGTCGGCGCGGGCGGTTGCGATCGAGCCCGCCCAGTCGTTGCCCCCGTCAGCGGCGTACGACACCGGTCGATCGACGGTTGCTTCGACGGCCCGGTCATCTGCGATTGCGTCGCCGCTACCCGCATCGCCGTTCCTGGATCGCGCGCGCGTCGCGGCGGCCCGCGTGGAACCGATGCTTCCGACCATGCTGTTCGTGTGGCTGTCGGGCGTGAGCCTGCTCAGCCTGAGGCTTCTCACCGGATGGCTGTGGATTCAGCGGCTGCGCACGCACGGTGTGACGCCGGCCGGCGACGCGTGGCAGAGCATGGCGGTGCGCCTGGCGCGGCGCCTGCACTTGACCCGCCGGATCTCGCTCCTCGAATCACGCCTCGTCGATGTGCCGACCGTGGTTGGCTGGATGAAACCGGTCGTGCTGCTGCCGGTCAGTGCGCTCGCCGGTCTCTCGGCGGGGCAGCTCGAGGCAATCCTGGCGCACGAGCTCGCGCACATCAGACGCCACGACTACCTGGTCAACCTCCTGCAGACGCTGGTCGAAACCCTGCTCTTCTACCACCCGGCGGTCTGGTGGCTGTCGGGAAGAATCCGTGCGGAGCGGGAGAATTGCTGCGACGACCTCGCGGTCAGCCTGTGTGGCGATCCGGTGACGTACGCCAGCGCGCTTGCCGATCTCGAAGCGCTCCGGTGCGGACGCTCGCTGGCGATGGCCGCCAACGGCGGCTCGCTCCTGCAGCGGGTTCGCCGCTTGCTCGGCGCGCCGACGTCTCACGCCGGTCGCGGACCCGCGTGGCTCGCGGGTACTGCGGCCGCGCTGGTGATCGCCGGGTTCGTGATGAGCTCTGATGGATTCGAGAGACGGGCGCAGGCCCAGGCCCAGCCGGCCTCGGCTCCTGTCGTGGCACCGGCTCGACCTTCACAGAAGGTACACGCCTCGACACCGCCCTCGTCCGCCACGACCAGCGTGAATCCCGGTCAGCCGGAAGCGCTCGACAGCGTCGAGCAGGCGAGAGTCATGTTGGCGCAAGCAACGCTGGCCGCCGCCGATGCCCAGGACGTCGTCGAGCCCGCTCTCGCCGCGACCGATCAGGCGATTCGCGCGATCGAGCAGGCGCAGCAGGGTCTGGTCCACGCCGAGGTTGCGTCGCAGCTGCAAATCATGGCGGAGGCGGCGACCCTCGCCGCCCACGCGTCAACCGCGGCCACGACGGTCGCGCCGGCGCTCGCGGCCGTCGAGGCGACGATGGCGAACGCCCGGGTGATGGCGTCCACCGTCACGCAGACAGAGAGCAGCAGCCAGCACGAGTCGAAAGGCAGCTGGATCTGGTCCAACAACGGCGAGAAGCTGTCCGTCAGCTACGACGGCAGCTTCGATTTCACCGACGACGACCAGGACATCAGTCAAATCTCGCAGGGCGGTTACCTGAAGATCTCGGATGAGGCGTGGGTCGGCCGCCACACCGTCGAGATCCACGAGCGCGGCGGAAGCCTCGAGCGGCGTTACTACGTGAATGGCACGGAGCGTCCCTACGAGCCGGAAGGCCGGCAATGGTTGCACGACAAGCTGCCGAAGTTCGTGCGCAACACCGGCATTGGCGCCGACCGACGGGTGGCGCGTTTCCTGAAATCGGGCGGCCCCGCGGCCGTGATGGCCGAGATCGCACGCGTGGACGGCGGCTACGTCAAGCGGATCTACTTCGGAGAGCTGTTCAAGCAGGCCACGCTCAACGCCGAGCAATATCGTCAGGCGATGGCGCAGGCGTCGCGTGAGATCAAGTCGGACTACGAGCTCGCGACCCTTCTGATCTCGGTCGCCGATCGCCTGCCGGCCGACGAGCAATCGCGCGGCGCGTATTTCGCCGCCGCCGGCGGCATCCAGTCCGACTACGAGCTGCGCCGCGTCTACTCGACGATGCTCAAGAAGGGACCGGTGAGCTCGCCCGTGCTCGCCGGCATCCTCGAGCATTCGTCGACGATCGAATCCGACTACGAGCTTTCCGAGCTGCTCCGTCAGATTGTCGCGCAGCAGCCGCTCGACGATCGCACCGGGCGCCGTTCTTCCAGGCCGTCGCCACGGTGCAGGGTGCCTACGAGCGCCACCGGATCCTGAGCGCGGTCGTCGACCGCCCAGGCGTCGACCCGGCGAGCATCGGTGAAGCGCTCAAGTACGCCGCGACCATGCACAGCGACTACGAGGCGGCATCGTTTCTCCTCGACGTCCTGAAACAAAACAGCATCGAAGGGGCCGCGCGAGCGCCGTTCTTCACCGTCGTTGGCAGCATCAGCGGATCCTACGAGCGCGGCCGGGTGCTGCAGGCCGTCGTGCGAAAGTCGGAGATCAGCGACGACACGTTGCTCGCCGTGCTCAAGGCCTGCGGGCAGATGCCAGGCGCCTACGAACGGGCGCAGGTCCTGCTCCTCGTCGCCTCGAGCCACACCCTCTCGGGCAGCCTCCGCGACGCCTACATCGACGCTGCCGATCGCCTCGGCAGCTACGAACAGGGACAGGTCATGACGGCGCTGGTCAAGAGCGAGCGTAGGGGTCGCTAGTCCCTCGTCTTTCGTCCCGTGCGTCCTCGTCGCCCTGGGTCCTTTGTCCGACGTCGGGAGTCCTGGGTCAGATGTCCTTGGTTCTGTCGAAACCGTAATCGGCTGGCGCAGCTCAGCCGAGCGGACCGACGACCGAGGACAAGGGACCAGGGACGAAGGACGAAGGACTAGCGACTAGAATTACCCAGTGTCCCTCTTGGGTGCGATCGCGCGTGCGTGGCGGGGAAATGCGGATGAGAGCCGGAATGCCGACGGGAACGTCGAGATGCGCGCCTTGCTCGATTCCGCTTTCGACGGGATCGTCATTCTCGATGCGTCGGGAGCGGTCCTCGATCTGAATCGAGCGGCCGCGCGGATGCTCGGGCACCGGCGCGAGAACACCGTCGGGCAGGAGCTGTTCTCGCTGATCGTGCCGCCGGAATTGCGCGAGGAGTATCGGTCCGGCCTGCAGCGCCACGATCCCACAAATCCAATCGTCGGTCGCCGACTGGAGCTCGAAGCGGTCAAAGCCGATGGCTTGCGCATCCCGATCGAGCTCTCGGTCGCGCAGGTCGCGCGAGCCAACGGTCATCTCTACTCCGTCTGGATTCGTGAGCTGACACACCCGCCTGTGACCGAAGCGACGCCGGGGCAGGACGACATGCAGCTGCGCCAGTCGTTGAAGATGGAGGCCATCGGTCGGCTGGCGGGCGGCGTGGCGCACGATTTCAACAACGTCCTGACGGCGATCTTCGGCTACGCCGACCTGCTGCTCGACAGCTTCGACGCCAATCATCCGGCCCGCAACGACGTCCTGGAGATCAAGAAGGCGGGAGAGCGTGCCGCCACATTGACCCGTCAGCTGCTGGCGTTCAGCCGCAAGCAGGTCATGCAGACCCGTCAGGTCAATCTCAACAGCGTCGTCAGCAACCTGCAGCCTCTTCTGAGCCGGCTGATCGGCGAAGACATTCAGCTGACGATCGAGAGCGATCCGTCGCTCGACGACATCTACGGCGATCCGGGTCAGCTCGATCAGGTGCTGATGAATCTCGCGGCCAACGCGCGGGACGCGATGGCCGAGGGTGGACGCCTGGCGATTGCGATGGCGAACGAGACGGTGACCGGCGAGCGGCCGGGAACGCTGGAGAATCTCGTCCCCGGTCGTTACGTCCGCCTGCGCGTCACCGACACGGGCCACGGCATTCCCCAGGACGTGCTGCGGCAGATTTTCGAGCCGTTCTTCACGACCAAAGAGCAGGGAAAGGGGACCGGGCTCGGACTCGCGACCGTCTACGGCATCGTGAAGCAGAGCAACGGCTGGATCTCCGCGAGCTCGGAGATCGGGCAAGGGACGACGTTCACGATCTACCTGCCGGCCGTCGTCCCCCGAGCCGACGCTACTTCTTCTCCTTGAAGTCGGGGGGAATCGCGAGATCCGCGGCGGCCACGGTGGTGGCGACTTCGAGGACGTCGTTGTGCGCGGTGAAGATGGTCGCGCGCGCCTTCGGATCTTCCTTCTTCATCATCTTGCGCGCGAGCATGCCGCTGATGCCGCCACCGCTGCTGCTGCTGCTGCTGTTGCTCTGTTCCTGCGTGAGCTGGTCCTTCGACTTCACGCCCTCGAAGGTCGTGGTCGTCTCGAGCGGGGTGCCCTGCATCTTGGGGCCTTCCTTCTGCATCCGCTCCATCGCGTCCTTGACCATCGGATACATGGCCATGACCGCCGCCATCTGATCGGCGGACATCACGGCGGCATCCGGCCCCTGCAGCTGTTTCCAGTAGCGGATCTCGAAGTCCGCGAGCTCTTTCATCTGCGGAATCTGCGGACCGAGCCACAGGTTGGTCGTCATCACGACGCCGCCGCTCTCTTCCAGCGTCATCCCCTTCTCGCGAACGGTGATCGTGATCACGGTCTCGTGCGCGTCGTAACCGATGATCTGCTTTTTCTGTCCCGTCTCCTTGACGTCGAAATCGACATCCACTTCCTTGGTCGGCTTCTCCTGCGGCTTCTCCTGGGCTTGTCGCTCGGCTGCTGCTTGGCCATGTCCTTCCTGGCCTTCTCGCGAGCTTCCTCCATGCGCCGCCGCATCTCATCGAAGGTCATGACGGTGTAGGTCTTCTTGCTGC
This sequence comes from uncultured Acidobacteriota bacterium, assembly GCA_963771415.1. Classification (GTDB taxonomy): domain Bacteria; phylum Acidobacteriota; class Vicinamibacteria; order Vicinamibacterales; family 2-12-FULL-66-21; genus CAWAZT01. The sequence goes on from CAVYTI010000006.1 coordinate 537,177, forward strand.
GATCGATCTCGTAGACCTTCTCCTCCGACAGGTCGACGATCCGCTCGGTCGTGTCGGTGATCGTCGCCTTGCGATCGCCCTTGACCGCCGTGGTGGTCTCGATGCCTTCCTTCGCGGCCTTGCCGCCGAACATGCCAACCATCCGGCCGAGCATGCCCTCGAAATGAATTTGCGTACGGTTGCGGGTTTTGACGTCGGCGAGTGCGGATCCTGCACAGAGTGCGACCAGGGGCAGCGCCATCGCGCTGGCTCTCAACAAGCGGGTCATGAAGCCTCCAGGGACGGTTGAGTCGGGAGCGCAAATATTGTACACGGTGGAGCTCGCGTTCATTCCGGACGATCGGGCGTCGAACGGCGGCCAAGTGACGATCTCGACGCTCCGAGCTGACGGTTTTCGCGACGCCCTGTCGATTTCGAGGCTGCCGATCGGAAGATCTGCGCGCGCGTGCATGGGATTGCACCCGCCGATCCAACCCCGGGCTGAGCCGTATCCTTATCGAACAAATCGTGCACCTGACAGGGCCTGTTAACGAGCGTCCATGAGCGACGTCCTCCATCCAGTGGAGCTCGGGGCAGACTGCGCGGCCGATATGCCCGGGCGACCGGAGACCGCACGCTTTTCCGACGGACAGGCGGCTGATGACGGCCGGCTCGTGCGCGCAGCGCGCGGCGGAGAGCGTGCGGCGTTTGCCGCGTTGTACGATCGCTACGCCCGCGTCGTGCACGGCGTGCTCCTGGCGCGCGTGTCCCGCGACGACGTCGAGGATCTGGTGCAGGATGTGTTTCTGGCGGCGTGGCGTCGTCTCGACGATCTGCGCGATCCGGCCGCGTTCGGCGGCTGGCTGACGATGATCGCGCGCAACCGTGCGACCGACTTCCATCGGCGATCCACGGAGTTCGTCGAGCTGCCGGAGCAGCTGCCGGTCCGCGAGGCGGCGACCGCCGAAATGGAGGCCAGGGCCGCGCTCGACGCCATCCGTGACCTCCCCGATGCGTATCGCGAGACACTGGTGTTGCGGTTGGTCGAAGGGCTCACCGGTCCGGAGATTGCGACCCGGACCGGGCTCACGCCGGCCTCGGTGCGCGTCAACCTGCATCGAGGCATGAAGCTGCTGCGCGAGAAGCTGGCACGATGACCGACGATCTGAAGCGCGACGACGATTACCTGTGGGACGGGCGCGGGAGAGGCCGACGCGGACGTCGTGCGCCTCGAGACCGCGCTGGCCCGCTACCGACATCGCGGCACGATGCCGGCGCTCCCGGATCGCACGCCCCGTCGCCGCCTCGTCGCCATCGTCCTGCCGCTCGTCTCTGCGGCTGCGTCGCTGGCGCTCGTCGTCGCCGCGGCATCCTACGGCCTGTCGTTCCGCAACGGTGGATGGAGTGTGCAGTCGCTCGAGGGGTCGCCGCACGTGGCGGGCAATCCGATCGGGGAATCGTCGAGGCTGGGCGTCGGGCAGGTCCTGACCACCGACGCCCGATCGCGCGCCCGCCTGGCGGTCGGTGACGTCGGTCGAGTGGACGTCGATCCCAACAGCCGCGTGCGGCTGATCGAGTCGCGGACCGGCGAACACCGGATGGCCCTCGACCGCGGCCGCATCAGCGCGACGATCTGGGCGCCGCCGCGCTACTTCTTCGTCAACACCCCGTCCGCCGTCGCCGTCGATCTGGGATGCGCCTACACGCTCGACGTCGATCCTCGAGGATGGGGGCTGGTCAACGTCACCAGCGGGTGGGTCGCGTTCGAATTCGGCGGGCGCGAATCGTTCATTCCGCAGAACGCGGTGTGCGCCACGCGGCCGCGCTTCGGACCGGGCACGCCGCACTATGGCGACGCGCCGACGGCGTTCGTCGACGCCCTTTCGATTCTCGATTTTCCGACGACGGAAAGCGTAAGCCGCGCGACCGCGCTGGAGGTCGTCCTCGGGTCGGCACGACCGCGCGACGCGCTGACGCTCTGGCATCTGCTGTCGCGAGGCTCCCGCGACGAGCGAGGGAAGGTCTACGATCGGTTGACCACGCTTGTTGCGGCGCCTGCTGGAGTTACGCGCGATCGCATCCTCGCCGGAGACAGACGGGCCCTCGATACCTGGTGGAATGCGCTGGGGCTCGACAGCGCCTCATGGTGGCGGCTATGGAAGAGTCCCTGGCGCGATCGGTAAGCACAACCGAAGGTCGGCGTCGTATTTGCTGATATTTTCCCCAGCTATGCCTGCAGCAGTTCGATGGTCGGCGGGAATTTTCCTTGCGGCGTTCGTCGTCGCGCAAGCGGTCCGACCAGCACGCACGAATCCGCCTTCGACGGCGTCCGCCAGCCTCCTGCCCAAGGCGCCCGCGCAAGTGTCGGCGATCCTGGGCCGCGCCTGTAAAGACTGTCATTCGAACGACACGCGATGGCCGTGGTACAGCAACGTCGCGCCGATGTCGTGGTTCCTCATCGACCACGTCAATCATGGCCGCGAGCATTTCAACTTTTCGGAGTGGTCCACCTACAGCGAGGACGACAAGGACAAGCTGCTCGGCAGCATTTGCTCCCTGACGAAGAAGGGACGCATGCCGCTCTCCTCATATCTGATCCTGCACCGCGACGCGACCTTGTCCGAAGCCGACGTCGCGGCGCTCTGCACGTGGTCGGACAAAATGCGGGACGCGCTGCAGTAAAACGGTCGCCGGTCCCTCGCCTTTGCGTCCGCAGGCACTCGCGATCAGGACGCATCCGCCCAGCGCAATACCTTGAAGATCCAGCAGGCGTCCCCAACCCTCCTCAGCCACGCGCGATCGCTCGCGCGCAATCATCACCCCCGCCTCAGCCTACAGGTCGCGCATCACCTGCCAGCGAACCGACGGATCCGAGTCGAGCAAGCAGTCGAGGATGTTCTTCAGGTAAGAGGATGGCGGATGGAGATGGCGGATGATGGAGGATGGAGGATCGATGGCGGAGGGCTACGCCGTTATGCGTTGCTCGTGTGAATAAATATTGAAGGTGCGGCCGCGGACGAAGGCGAGGAGGGTGATGCCCGCCTCTCGCGCGAGTTCGACGGCGAGGCTGGTTGGCGCCGACACCGCGGCGACCAGCGGAATCCCTGCGGTCCAGGCCTTCTGCACTATCTCGAACGACACCCGTCCGCTGACCATGAGGATCCTGTCGCTCAGCGGCAGTCGATTGTCGAGCAACATGGTCCCGACGATCTTGTCGACGGCGTTGTGACGCCCGACATCCTCACAGGACAGCAGGCAATTGGCACTCAGGTCGAAGAGTCCCGCCGCGTGCAGTCCGCCGGTCGCATCGAATCGGGCCTGACGCTGTCGAAGCAGATCGGGCAGCAGGGTGATGATGGCGGGCGCTACCGTCCACGCCGCCGCCAGCGGCTCCAGCTCGGCGCGAAGGTCATCGATCGATGCCCGTCCGCAGACACCGCACGAGCTGTTGGCCATCACCCGTCGCCGCTGGTCGAGATGCCGCTGCGCATCCTGCGCGGCGTCACCCCGGAGGAACACGTTGACGACATGGTGGGCGCGGGTCTGGTCGGGATGACGGCAGTGCTCGACGGCCCCGACATCGTCGGACGAGCGAATGATTCGTTCGGAGTAGAGAAACCCGGCCGCCAGCGCGCGATCTTCCCCCGGCGTGCGCATGACCATCGCAAACGGCCGGTCGTGCAGCCGGATGTCGAGTGGCTCCTCCGCCGCCGTCGCATCGTCACCCACAGCCCACCGGCCCGACTCGACCCGAACCACCCGGAGGGTTCGCACGGATGTGAGCGATGGGGGAGTGGCGACGTCGTCGTCAGCAGCCATGGGTCGTTAGGGGCAATCGTCCGAGGTCCGAGGTCCGAGTACCGGGGCGACCAACGACTAATGACCGAGGGCTGACGACTAGGACCAGGGACGAGGGACGAGGGATGAGCGACTAGTGGCCTGTCCGCGTCAGTTGTGCAGCGAATTTCGGAGCGCGGCGCCCGGATGGCAAGGCGCGACGACTGAGAATACCGGGAGTATTTGATGGAGGAGCAACGCTGCCAGCCGGGATGCCCCGCCCGAAAGTCGCTATACAAATGACGCGGACAGGCCACTAGTGACCAGCTGCGCGCTGAAGGAGCAGAGCGAACAGCAGCGCATTCGCAGTATGGCCGGTCCAGCAGATGCGGCATTGGTGGCCGTTCGAAATCAGGCTGTAGCCGAGAAAGACGCTCATCGCGACGGCGGGCAGGGTCATCAGCACGAGGAGCAGCGGCGGCCAGCCGCGAAGAATGCCGACGGCGAGCAGCGCGTACAACAACAGGCCGAGGGCGGCGTTCGGCACGCCGAGAAGGCGCGATCGCGGGCTCCGGAAGAGGATCGTGCAACCACCGTTGTCGAGCCGGCAGATCTCCGGGCCGGTGAGCCACGAAGGCAGGACGCGATAATGGCCGTAGAGTGCCGCTCCGGCAGCCACGGCACCGGCGGTGAGCGCCAAACCGAGCAAAGTAGTCACGACATGTCTCGCTTCACGGCTGTACTCCTTCTGGGGCCGAGGACCGAGGGACCCAGCACTAAAGACGAGGGACGAGGGACTGACATGATGGACACCAGTAAGTGAGCCGCGCATCCCGTCCCTGCGCTTTCACCTCGATTGCCGTTCCACACTTACGGCACGGGCGCCGGGCGCGACCGTACACGTACAGGCGCGCCGAGGGATCCATTCGCCGCGTCGTCCGTCGAAAGCCTGTGTAAGTCACTATCGTCGCGCTCGGGTCGACGACGTTGGCGCGCAGGTACTTCTGGCCGGTTGCGAGGAGGCAGCGGAGATCGTCGTCGCTGACGTCGGCGACACGAAGAAACGGATTGATGCCGCAGAGGAAGAGCAGCTCCGACTTGAAGACATTCCCTGCCCCGGCGACGACGCGTTGATTGATGAGGGCGTCGGCGATCGGCGAGTCGCTGCGGGCTCGAAAGCGGCGGATTGCTTCGTCGTGATCGAACGAGGCGCCGAGCAGGTCCGGACCCATCAGGCGGAGGTCGGGTTGGCGTCTGAACGCCCGCTCGTCGAGGAACTCGGCGACCGGCACGTTGAAGCCAACCGCCTCGAAATCCCGCGTCGCCACCACAACGCGCATGTCGCGGCGCGGGCGCTGCCACTGCCTCTGGCGTCCGCTCGGATCCAGGCGGCTCGCGGTCGGGTAGATGTGCCAGCTGCCGTTCATCCGCATGTGGGTGCGCAGCACGAGATTGCCGCTGAACCGCATCAGGATGTGCTTGCCCGCCGCGGTCACGCTCTCGATCGTCCTGCCGGTCAGGGGTGCGTCTTCGTGCACGCGCGTCAACGCCGGCAGCACGGATTCGAAACGCACGACCTCGTGGCCAGCCAGGGCGCGGTGCAGCGTCCGCGCCGCGCGATAGATGGAATCCCCTTCAGGCATGTCCTCCCGTATAGCGGACGCTGGCGGCGTCGCCAGCGCCGACCGAGGCGGCCGCGCGTCGCATCTGCAGACCCATCGCGGATGGATAGAAGCCGGCCTCGACCAGGAACGGCGTCAGAGGATGCGTCGCAGGCGGCTCGCCGTCGAGCTCGCTGACGAGCAGGCCGCCGCGAGCCTCGTCGCGGGCGAGTCCCGCCAATGCCTCTGCGAGTGCACGCGCAATCGTCGATCGGGCAGGTTCGTCCTCGGGAAGCCACGTGACGATCTGCCGGCCACCGCGCGGAACGTAGGCGGCCAGGCCGCCGTTGACGAGGATGACCAGCGCCCCGACGGTTCGTGTCGGTCCGCGGCCTGAGGATTGCTCGCCGGTGCGGAGATCGGGCCACTTCAGCGTTACCCCGTACGGATTGGCGGGATCCGTCGCCGCGAGGACGAGGCTCTCCGCGCTCTCGGGTGTCTCACGGAGCGATCGCAGCAACTCGAGCGCTGGTGGCAACGCGAACTGATTCGCTGCGACCCCGCCGACGAAATATCCTCGCCGTACTCGACCCGCGTCCTCGAGGGCCTTGAGCACCTCGTAGACGGACCCGAAGCCGCCTGCCAACCCCTCTGATGCCGCCACCTCGCGTGTCAGCACGCCGTATCGCGACAGGAGCTGCTGCGCCATCGCGGTGGACCACTGGGTATCGCTGGGAGCGCTGGCCATGCGATCGGCTAGTAACGACCAGCGACCTTCCGCCGAGGCGGGGGCGACACGCCGGCTTCTGAAGGTACGGGGCCGCGCCATCTTGCGCGATCGGCGTTCGGGCGGTCGCGTGAACGCACGTAACGCGTGGAACGTGTCGTTGGTGATGGCCCCTTTCCACACCAGATCCCACAGCGCATCCACCGTTTCCCCCGGATAGCCCTGACCGCCCGCCCCGTGCAGCGCGACAAAAAACGACGCGCCGTGCTCCCGGAGATGTCCGAGGATGGCCTCTTCGCGGGCCGACAGCTCGCCGATCACCGGCGGACGATAGAGCCGCTGAAGGTGGTCGGTGAGATAGAGCGCGACGCGCCCGTCCCGATCGCCCAGCGGTTCGACGCCGCGCCACACGACCTCGCCGGCGGCGCAGAGGGCGTCGAGATCGGCGGCCGCATAGCTGTCGATGCGGGCCGAGAGGATCTCCGTTTCCAGAATGGACGCGGGGATGGGCGCCGCCTGGAGGTTTTCGATCGTGTCGAGCAGCGCGTCGAGGCCGCTACGCTTGCGCACCAGGCCCTGCCACGAGGTGACGAGCCGGGCAAGCACCGCCGGTTCGACCGGCTCGACCTCCTTCCGGAGCTTGGCCAGCGATCGACGCCGGATCGTTTGCAGCACCTCGGCGTCACACCATTCACGGCCGGCGCCGCCGGGACGAAACTCTCCCTCGAGCAGACGGCCGGCCGCCGCGAGCCCCTTCAGGAGCGATTCGGCAGTCGCGCGACCCAACCCGTACCTCGACGCGAGATCGGCGGACGTGAACGGCCCGTGTGTTCGAGCGTAGCGGCGCGCGAGATCGAGCGCGGCATCGCGCACGGGCGCCAGCAGCGAATCGGGCAGCCCCAGCGGCAAGGGCACGCCGAGCGCGTCGCGGTAGCGCCCGGCGTACTCCACCGGGATGTATCTCGGCTCACTGTTGATGCTGACGACGATGAGGCGGCGATCTTTGGCCAGATGGTCGAGTGCCGCAGCCGGATCGAAGGTCGATCGTACCGCGATCTCGTCGGCGCCGAGATCGCCGAGGTGCAGCAGCAGATCATGAACGCCGTCGGTCGAGCGGGCGCGATATCGCTCGTCGAGCTGCTGCAGCTGGCGCTCGACATCGGCCATCGCGTCGGGGTCCAGCAGCTCCCGCAGCTCCGCTTCGCCGAGGAGCTCTCGCAGCTGGCCCTGATCAATGGCCAGCGCCTGCGCCCGGCGTTCGGCAAGCGGGGCGTCCCCGTCGTAGATGTAGTTGGCGACGTAGCCGAAGAGGAGCGCTGCCGCGAACGGCGACGGCGTCGTCGAATCGGCAGTGACCGTCCGGATCTCGCGAGATTCGATGCGGCGTAAGGTCTCGGTCAGCGCCGGCAGGTCGAAGACGTCGCGCAGGCACTCGCGGTAGGCCTCGAGAATCATCGGAAACGATCCGTATCGTGTGGCTACCGCCAGAAGATCCGACGCCCGTTTCCGCTGCTGCCAGAGCGGGGTGCGGCCGCCAGGCCTGCGGCGCGGCAGGAGCAGCGCCCGAGCTGCGGCTTCCCGGAACTTGGCCGCGAACATCGCCGTGCTGCCCAACTGACTTACGACGAGCGATTCCGCCTCCTCCGCCGCAGGAATGAGGAGCGCCGGGTCGGGTGGCGCTTCCGTCTCGGGAAACCTCACCACGAACCCGTCGTCGGTCCACATCGTTTCGACGTCGAGCCCCGTTTCGGCGCGGGCGCGCGCGACCGCGGCCATGGCCCACGGCGCGTGCACTCGTCCACCGAACGGCGACAGCACGCAGAGACGCCAGTCGCCGATTTCGTCACGGCAGCGCTCGATCACGATCGTCCGGTCGTCGGGGACTGCGCCGGTGGCCGCGGCCTGATCGGCCAGATATCGCATCAGGTTTTCTGCCGCCCTGGCATCGAGATCGTGGTGCCGGGTGAGCCGTTGGATTGCCGCCGCCGCTGGCATCTGTCTGAGCGTTCGCACCAGCTCGCCGATGTGCCGCCCAAGCTCCAGCGGGCGGCCCGCGGCATCCGCTTTCCAGAAGGGCATCTTCCCGGGCTGGCCGGGCGCGGGAGAGACAATCACGCGATCGTGGGTGATCTCTTCGATCCGCCACGACGAGGCGCCGAGAAGAAACGTCTCCCCGACACGACTCTCGAACACCATCTCTTCGTCGAGCTCTCCGACGCGTGCGGCCGGGCCCCGTGCCCCGGTCAGGAACACGCCGTACAGCCCTCGATCCGGAATAGTGCCGCCGTTGATGACGGCGACGCGTCGAGCTCCTTCGCGGGCGGTGAGGGTGTTCTTCAGCCGATCCCACGTGACCCGCGGGCGGAGGTCGGCGAAGTCGTCCGAGGGATACCGTCCCGACAGCATGTCGAGCACGCCCTCGAAGATGCTGCGGCTCATCTGCGCGAAGGGGGCGGCCGAGCGCACGGCGTGGAACAGGTCGTCCACGTCCCAGGTGTCCATCGCGACCATGGCGACGATCTGCTGCGCGACCACGTCGAGCGGGTTTCTCGGGTAGCGGCTGGCCTCGATGTGCGCCTCGTGCATCGCCCGCGTGACCGCGGCGCACGCGACCAGATCACCCCTGAACTTCGGCACGATGATGCCGCGGCTCGGTTCGTCGATGCGGTGACCGGATCGTCCGATCCGCTGCATGCCGCTGGCGACCGAGGGAGGCGCTTCGATCTGGACGACCAGATCGATGGCGCCCATGTCGATGCCGAGCTCGAGCGAAGAGGTGGCGACGAGCGCGCGGATCTTGCCGGCCTTCAACAGGTCTTCGATCTCGACGCGCTGGGCGCGCGCGATCGAGCCGTGATGCGCGCGCGCCACCGGCTCGCCGGCGATTTCGTTGATGGCGGAGGCCAGCCGCTCGGCGATGCGGCGGCTGTTGACGAAGATGAGCGTTGACTGGTGCGCCTGCACCAGCTCGAACAGCCGCGGATGGATCGCACTCCAGATCGACGATCGCACCGGGCCCTGCGACGCGGGGCCGATCGGGATCTCGTCGGTCTCGCCGATCCTCGCCATGTCTTCGACCGGCACCTCGATACGCAGCTCGAGCTGCTTCTTCTGCGAGGTGTCCACGATCGTCACCGGCCGATACGTCGGGTTGGCGCGATCGGACACGAACTCGTCGTGCACGGCGTCGTGGGGATCTTCGGTAATGCCGCGCCCTTTCCTCACGCCCGACGGCCCACGGCGTCGAGGCCTCACCGCGCCGCCCAGGAAGCGCGCCACTTCGTCGAGCGGACGCTGCGTCGCCGACAGACCGATCCGCTGCGGTGGTGCGGCCGTGAGCGATTCGAGGCGCTCGAGCGACAGCGCGAGGTGGGCGCCGCGCTTGGTCGGCACCAGCGCATGGATCTCGTCGATGATCACCGTATCGACCGAGCGCAGGCTCTCGCGCGCGTTCGAGGTGAGCAGGAGGTACAACGATTCCGGCGTGGTGATCAGGATGTCGGCTGGCTCGCGCTGGAACCGGGCCCGTTCGCTCGCCGGTGTATCCCCGGTTCGAACCGCGACCGCCGGGACATGGAACGCTTCGCTCATGGACGCGGCGCGGTTACCGATTCCGGCGATCGGCGCCCGCAGGTTGCGCTCGACGTCGACCGCCAGTGCCTTGAGCGGTGAGATGTAGAGGATCCGGCACCGCTGGCGCGCGGTCGCGGCGGGCGTCGCCTCGAACATCATCCGGTTGATGGCCCAGAGGAAGGCGGTGAGCGTCTTGCCGCTGCCGGTCGGCGCGAGGATCAGCGTCGATTCGCCTCGCGCGATCGCCGGCCAGCCCTGCGCCTGGGGCGGCGTCGGCGCGGCAAACGACCCGCGGAACCAGTCGGCCACCGCGCCGTGGAAGAGATCCAGGACGTCCGATCGTTTGCCCACGTCTCGATTATCTCAGCTCTCCGCCGCCGTCTTTTGTCACTGTATTCTGCCTGCTATCTCTTGTATTCTTGAGGGATGGGAGATTCTGGAGAGGGCCTGGTAGACGCCGAAGCGCGGATCCAGGAGCAGATGGAAGAGCGCGAGGCGGATCGTCGCCGGCGGGCGAACGGTGGACAGCCGTCGATCAACCCCGAACGGCTGCGGGAAGTCGAGTCGCTGAAACTGGCCAAGGCGGAGCTCACGCGTCAGGCCACCGCGACGACCCATCCCGTCAGGAAACAGCAGATCAGCGCGGCGATCACCGAGATCGACCGGCGTTTGAGCAAGCTCTAGGCGCGTTAGGTCCGTCTGGCGGGCCGGTCCCCGCACGGCGCCGCCACAGCCCGTTTTCACACGACAGAGCTATACACCGGCGACGCTCGCGACTTCGAGCGCGGTCGGTCGTAGTGTGTCACGCACCGCCCTCAGGAGGCCGCCTGCGCCTCCAGCACGTCAGCAGCGAAGTCCCGGGGCGTTGCCGGGCGTCGTTCCCGATCCGCCTCGAGGGCCCGCCTGACCGAGCGGTCGAGGACCTCCGAGATGCGGGGCACTCGCGTGGCCAAAGGCGACGCGCCGCGATCGTGCGCGAGGGCCACATCGATGAACGAGCCTCGGCCGAAGGGGAGCTCGCCGGCAAGCATCTCGTAGGCGATCACGCCGAGCGCGAACACGTCGGTTCGCTGATCGGGTGACTCCCCGCGCAGCTGCTCCGGGGCCATGTAGGCGGGCGTCCCGATAATCGAGCCGGCCGCCGTCAGCGTCGACGCCCCCGACCCGTCCCGCGTGTCGCTCTCGGCGATCAGCTTCGCGACGCCGAAATCGAGAACCTTGGCATCGGTCCCGGTCCCCGTCAGCAGGATGTTTTCCGGCTTCAGGTCGCGGTGCAGGACGCCATCCAGATGCGCGGCCTGGATCGCCTCGCACACCGCCGTCAGGATCTTCACCGCCCGAGCCGGATCCAGCCGTCCCTCGCGCTGAAGCACGCGGCGTAGATCTTCGCCGCGCACCAGCTCCATCACCAGGTACGCCCCCGCATCGCCGACCGTTCCGAAATCGAAGACTGAGACGATGCCGGGGTGCTGGAGGCGGGCGACGAGCTGCGCTTCGCGGCGAAAGCGTCGGCGCGCCTCGGCATCCTGCAGCAGCTCGGCACGCACGACCTTCACCGCCACGAGCCGCTCGAGGCGCATGTCGCGAGCGCGATAGACCGCACCCATGCCGCCGCGGCCAATCAGCTGCTCGATGCGGTACTTCTGGTCGAGCTCTCGCGGGATCGTGCTGCTCGACTGCATCGGCGAGCCGTCTGCCGGACAGATCGCCGTTCCACTGTCCTCGCAGCGGCCGCATCGCGGACACTCCATCATCGGGACCACGGTCAACGGCTGGAGCCGGGTCGCTTCGGCGGCAGCGCCCGTCTCGTTGCGACTTCGCAGTCGCGCGACGTCGAGGCCGAGGCTGACCTGGTGCGCGATGGTTCCCAGCAGCTCGCGATCGTCGGTCGAGTACGCCTCCTCCGATCGCTTCGCCGCGAGCACGAGCACGGCGATGAGCGTCTTATCCTGACCGAGAATCGGCACCAGCAGCGCGGTGCGCGTCGACTCCAGCCATTCGATCTCATCGGTCGGGAGCCGGCGGGCGGGCGAGCGCGGATCGTCCAGCAGGATGTCAAGCGGCTGATCCGACCATCGCAGCATCGTCGCCAGGCCGCCCTCGACGCGCAGCGGCGTGGCGGCTGCGCCGCGCGAGGCCATCGTCATGAGCACGCCAGGCTCCATGCCGCTGACGAGCAAGGCTGTTCGCTCGGGGTGCAAGGCCTCGTCGATCTCGTCGACGACCAGCGTCGCCAGATCCGTTGGGTCTGTCTCGAATCTGACCCGGCTGACCAGCGACTGCAGAATCTTGCGGGCGTCGTACTCCTCACGGAAGAAGCGCTCGTCGAGCCATTGCCGCGCCTTGTCCTTGTAGCGGAACGCCAGCAGCGTCGCGATTACCAGCACGATGTAGACGCCGGAGCCGCTGGTGACGATCTGGGCCAGCGTCTTGTTGCTGTTCCTGGCCAGCGACACGACCAGCGCAACGAGCGGAGCGATGCCCAGGACGCTCAACGTGCGGGTCGCGAGCGCATATTGAATGCTCCGGCGCAGCACCAGTCGGGGACCAAGCACTCGTGCGACGCCGACCGCGTACGGCAAGCCAAACGCGGGAAGCAGCACGAGCGCTTGCAGCACGGCGGTCACCGGCAAGGGATAGTGCAGCTCACGGGCACCGAGCAGTCCCGCCACGACGGGCACACCGTCCTTCACGAAATACGCGAGCACGCTGGGCACGCCGGTGTAGACAGCCATCCGGATGCGTCGGCGCTGGTTGGCGTCGTGCAGGAATCGGTACCGATAGAGCCCTTCGACGATGACCGCCACGTTGGTTGCCAGCGACGCCGCGAACGAGGCGTAACAGACGCCGGGATGACTCGCATCCCAGACGGCCGCGTCACGAAGCGCATCGACGCCCGCGAGGTAGAGCCCGGTCGCAGCCGAGGGCAGAATCATCGGCGCCGCTGCGACGAAGGGAATCGCGTGGATCCACGGATAGCGCCGCAGGAGCGGCGAAGGGGAGGGGAAGTAGAGGATCGCCAGGGCGACGGTTGGCAATCCGAGCGGACCACCCAGCCATCCGAGAACGGTCAGCAGGTGGCCCACACCCAGGGGAACAGACTGCTCGACGCCCATCAGCGGACCACCGCCCGCCGCGCCGCCCAGCGCCAGGGCCACCACTGACAGCTGCGCAGTCAGATCGTTGCTTCGCAGCACAAGGAGCACGACGGCGGCGATCGTGAAGCCAACCGTCTGCAGGACCGCGCCAAGGTGCTGCCTCGACCAACCGCTCGCTCCGGCCCTCCAGGCTGGCTCGCGCGGCACGACGATCGGTCGGACGCGACTCGCGCCGGCGCCGGCCCCGGTGCTCGGGAGCCATTCCAGGGTGACGGGCGAGCTGACGCCGAGTCCATATGCACGGCGCCACCTCTCGAGTGCATCTTCACCACCGAGCGGGCCGGCCAGGACGACCCGATACCCGGTGTCGAGCGTCTCGCTCTCGATGACGTCTCCCGCGCGCACTCCCGCGAGCGCCGCGGGACTTCCGTCCGCGACGCTTTCGACCGTTCCGCCGGGATGCAGGCCGGTCAAATCAGGCGGTCGCGGGAGAAACGGCTGCACACGGCCGACCTCGCCCGTGATGAGGGCGCCGTGGCCCGCAGGCCAGAGATACGGACGTACGAAGCCGACCTCGAGCACTGCGTAAAGAGCGGTCAGCAGAACGAGCGTGAAGACGATCCAGAATTGCGGTGGGAAACGGTCGACGGAAACGCGGTCGTCCATTTGGGCGTCGGGCCACCCAGTCTACATGGAAGACGCGACCGCGTCGCGATGCTGCGAGGAAGGCGCGAACGAGCGCTCAGGCGACGGCGTTGGCTCGAGCGAGCAGCTCTTTGATTTCGTGCGCTTCGAGCGCTTCCTGTTCGAGAAGCGCCTCGGCGAGGACCCTGACGGCGTTGCGGTTGCGCTCCAGCAGATCGTGGGCGCGGTTGTAGGCGTCTTCCAGGATTTTCTCGATTTCCTCATCCACCCGCCGCGCCGTTGCTTCGCTCATCGCGTGCGGCTTGTCAGGATCGAACTTGTTGCCAGGCTTGCGAAACGCCCGCATTCCCAGCGCCGACATGCCCCACTCGCAGACCATGTGCTGGGCGATGTCGGTGGCGCGCTCGATGTCGTTGGAGGCACCGCTGGTCATGTGATTCATGAACAGCTCCTCGGCGACGCGTCCGCCCATCAACACCGAGATCTGAGTGTCGAGGTAAGACTTGGTGTAGGTGTGGCGATCGGCCTCAGGCAGCTGCATCGTGACCCCCATCGCGCGGCCGCGCGGGATGATGGTGACCTTGTGCAGCGGGTCGGCATTGGGGAGCAGCGCGGCGACGACAGCGTGTCCGGCCTCGTGGTAGGCGCAGTTCACGCGATCGAGCTCGCTCAGCACGACCGACCGGCGCTCGACCCCCATCAGGACCTTGTCGCGCGCCGCTTCGAGATCCGCGCTGGCCACGGCCGTCCGTCCGGCGCGTGCGGCAATGAGGGCGGCCTCATTCACGAGGTTGGCGAGGTCCGCTCCTGAGAATCCCGGCGTGCCGCGCGCAATCGACCGCAGGTTCACATCGTCCGCCTTCGTCACCTTGCGGGCGTGCACGCTGAGAATGGCCTCCCGACCCTTCATATCCGGGTTGCCGACCATCACCTGGCGGTCGAACCGCCCCGGACGGAGGAGTGCGGGATCGAGGATGTCCTGCCGGTTCGTAGCGGCGATGACGACGATGCCCGCCTGTGGCTCGAAGCCATCCATCTCGACGAGCAGCTGATTCAGGGTCTGCTCGCGCTCCTCGTGGCTGAGGGAGTTGCCGCCGCGGCTCCGGCCGACGGCGTCGAGCTCGTCGATGAACACGATGCAGGACCGATGACGGCGCGCGTCGCGGAACAGGCGCCGGACCCGGGCCGCTCCGACGCCGGCGTACATCTCGACGAAGTCGGAGCCGCTGGCGAAGAGAAACGGCACGCCCGCTTCGCCCGCGATGGAACGGGCCAGCAGGGTCTTGCCGGTTCCCGGCGGTCCAATCAGGAGCACGCCCTTGGGAATCCTGCCGCCGATGGCCGAGAAGCGCTGCGGGTGGCGGAGGAACTCGACGATCTCCTTCACCTCGTCCTTTGCTTCATCGACGCCGGCGACGTCCTGGAAGGTGATGACCTGATCGCCCGGTTCGGCGAGCTTCGCGCGACCCGGCGTGTGGATCCGTCCTGAGGTTGTTCGATAGACGGTGAATCCGAGGAGGGCCAGGAAGGCAGCGGCGAGGCCGAGCGCGCTGCCGCTCAGTGTTCCCGGCTCCGGCGTCTGCTGCACTTCGATACGGACGTCACGGCGGGCCAGATCGGTGATGAAGGTGCCGCTGGTGGCCATGAACTCGGGCGGGGGGACCGTGTGCCCCGTGCTGCCGTCGCGCAGCGTCAGATCGATCGCTCCCTCGGCGAATCGCACCCGGGCGAGATCGCCACGATCGACATGCTGGAGGAATTCGGAGAAGGCGAGCTCTGGGGGCGTCGTCTGACCGCGGAGAGCGCGAGCGCCCGCGACGATCGCGACCAGGAGGACGATCAGGGCCGGTACGTAGTAACGCGGCCGTCGAAACAGTGGTGGTACCACAGAGCTATTCCGTTCCCGAGGCCCCAGACAGACGGTTACCGAATGCGGCGTGCTCCGGCCCGCTGAACAGACCTCCCGCCGAGCGACGATAGGCGCGGCAGCTTTTTATTGTGAAAAAAGACAGTCCGCTGGGGATCGGAATGTGTTCAGATTCTACACGATGCAGCGCTCGCTGTAAACGCCGGCGTGCTGTCTCGGTGGTGGAACTCTGTCCCAGACCCCCCAGCCCGACCGTTCTGCGCTCGTCGCCGCCGGGTGTGTGCACGCCTATACCGCTGCCGGCGCCGTCGTGGCGTTTATCGGCATCCGAGCCGTTTTCCTGCAGCGCGAACGGGACGCGTTCATCGCCATGGTCGTCGCCACCATCATCGACGCCACCGACGGTACCTTGGCGCGGTGGGCGCGCGTGAAGGAGGTCCTGCCCGGCGTCGACGGTTCCGCGATCGACGACATCGTCGACTATCTGACGTTCGTGTTGCTGCCCATGCTGCTGGTTTTCGAGACGGGCGGGCTACCGGGGTCGATCGGGTTGCTCGTGGTCGCGGTGGTGCTCATCTCGAGCCTGTTCGGATTCACTGCCGCCGACGCCAAGACCGCCGATCACTTCTTCACCGGCTTCCCGTCGTACTGGAACATCGTCGTACTCTATCTGTATGTTTTTCACACGCCTCCGGCCGCCAACGCCGGACTGCTGGTCCTGCTCAGCGCCATGATCTTCGTCCGCCTCCGCTACGTGTACCCGTCGAGAACGCCGACGCTGCGTGCTCTGACCATGGCGCTGGCCTGGATGTGGGGCATTTCGATCGCCCTGCTCGTCTGGTGGCTGCCGGCTCCGCCGCGCTGGCTGGCGATCGTCTCCCTGGCGTTTCCCGTCTATTACATCGTGCTGTCGGTGATGCTGAACGTCCGCGCTGGCCACGCGCGCGCCTCGTGACCGTGTCGAGCCACCCGCGCCGCGATCGGATCATCGCGGCGCTCTACTTCACGCTCGTGGCGGTCACGGCGATCGTCGTCGTCTGGTCGATGCGGCAGGGGTGGGCCGTCTTCAAGCTGCGTCGCGGCGTTGGCGACACGTGGTTCTACGCCGCCGACGGCCGGGCCTGGTTCAGGATGGACGAGCAGCGGCGCGACGTCACGCTCGACGCGATTGCCCCCGATCTGCAGCATGCCGTCATCGCGGTCGAAGATCATCGGTTCTACCGGCATTTCGGCATCGATCCGGTCGGCCTCGGGCGAGCGGTCTGGAGGGACGCCCGCGGCGCGGATCGCATGGAGGGCGGCAGCACGCTCACCCAGCAGCTGGCGCGCACGTTGTTTCTCTCCAACAAGCGGACGCTGGGCCGCAAGGCACAGGAGGCGGTGCTCGCCCTCCTGCTCGAGCAGGAGCTGACCAAGAACCAGATTCTCGAGCTGTATCTCAATCGCATTTACCTCAGTGGCGGTGTCTACGGCGTCGAGACCATGTCGCGCAACCTGTTCGGCAAGCCGGCGAGCGCGGTCACGCTGCCGGAGGCGGCGCTCCTCGCCGGCCTGATCCGGGCGCCGTCGGCGTTGTCGCCGTGGTCGAATCTCGATGGCGCCATCGAGCGCAGTCACGTCGTGCTCCGTCGGATGCGCGATGAGAACTTCATCTCCGCCGATCAGGAACGGGCCGCGGCGCGCGTCCGCGTCCGCATCCGCCCCTATCCGGGCGCGACCGAGGCACGCTGGGGCTATGCGAAGGAGTTCCTGCGGCAGCAGTTCCGTGACCGGTTCGGCGGCGATCATCCGCCCGATTGGGAAGTGCGCACTACCTTCGACCTCGATCTCCAGGATGCGGCCGAGCGTGCGGTCGCCGATGGCTTGAAGCGTTTCGGTGATGCGAACCTGCAGGCGGCGCTCGTGGCGATCGATCCCGCCACCGGCAACATCCTGGCGATGGTCGGCGGCCGGGATTTTCGCGAATCCCAGTTCAACCGAGCCTGGCGGTCGCGGCGTCAGCCGGGGTCGTCGTTCAAGCCGATTCTCTATGCGGCCGCGCTCGCGCGAGGGTACTCGCCGGTGAGCGAGCTGACCGGCCTGTCGACGATTGCGCCGCAGGGGCCCAACGAGTGGGCGCCGCGCAACGCCAGCGGCGAGGACCCCGACGTGCTGACGCTGCGGGCGGCGCTGATCGAATCGAACAATCGCGCGGCCACCCTGCTGCAGCAGCGCATCGGGTCGAAGCCGGTGCTGCAGCTGGCGGCGGACGTCGGCCTCAACGATCTCCCTGACGTGCCCTCGCTGTCGCTGGGCACCGGGCTGGTGACGCCGCTTCAGCTGACCGCCGCGTTCGCGATGTTCCCCAACGGCGGGTCCGCCGTGCAGCCGCGCGCCCTCGATCGCGTCATCGACCAGGACGGCGGCGTCGCCTTCGACAACCCCGCGCGGGCGGATCGCGTGATTCCGGAACCGGTCGCCTTTCAGATGGTGTCGATGCTCGAGGACGTCATCGATCGCGGCACCGGCAGCCCGGCCCGCACCGCCTACGGCCTGCGTTTTCCGGCCGGCGGCAAGACCGGGACGACCGACGATTTCAAGGACGCCTGGTTCGTCGGGTTCACGTCGTCGATCGTCACCGGCGTCTGGGTCGGGCTCGACCAGCCGGCGCCGATCGGCCGCAACGGCTACGGGGCCCGCTACGCCCTGCCGATCTGGAGCGACTTCATGCGCGCCGCGTCGCGCAAGCGGCCGGCCCGCGATTTCGAGCCGCCTTCAGGCATGCGGGAAGAACCGCTGTGCAAGGTGTCGTACCTGCGGCCGGTCGAGGAGTGTCCGACCTACACGGAGTACTTCAAGGACGGTGATCAGGTCCCGACGCGGCTCTGCCCGATTCACCAGGGAACGGTGAAGCAGCGGATCCGGCGCGCGGTCGAAGGATTCTTCTCCGGTCTCGGCCGCAAGCTGAAAGGGATCTTCAAGTAGTCAGCGCTGGATGCGCGCCGAGCCGCCGCTCGCAAAGGCGCGCACCTGCTCCAGCGTGGCCATGGTCGTGTCGCCCGGGAACGTGGTCAGCATCGCGCCATGCGCCCAGCCCAGCCTCACCGCCTGCTCGGGGGACTCGCCGTTGAGCAGCCCGTAGAAGAACCCCGACGCGAACCCGTCGCCGCCGCCGACGCGATCGAACACGTCCAGCTCGCAGGTCGGTGACACGTGGGTCTGCCCGCCGACCCAGGCGACTGCGCCCCAGTGATGTCGGTTCGTAGACTGCACGTCACGCAGGGTCGTGGCGACGACCTTCAGGTTCGGAAACTTGTGCACGACACGACCGATCGTGTCGAAAAAGGCGCTTGGATCCAGCTTCGACACCGCGGCAACCTGCGGTCCGGCGACGCCCAGGCCTTTTTGCAGATCCTCTTCGTTGCCGACGAGGACGTCGACGTGTTCGACGATCCGCTCCAGCGTCGACACGGCGCGATCGGCGCCCCCGGTCACGCGCCAGAGCTTCTCCCGGTAGTTGAGGTCGAAGGAGACGACCGCGCCGTGCTTCTTCGCCGCCTGCATGGCTTCGATGATCAGATCGGCGGTCGTTACCGACAACGACGCGAAGATCCCGCCGCTGTGAAACCACCGGACCCCTTTCGCGAAGATGCCGTTCCAGTCGAAATCGCCCGGCTTCAGGCGCGCCGCCGCTTCATTCGAGCGGTTGTAGAAGACGACCGGACCGCGGATGCCGAAGCCGCGGTCGCTGTAGACGGCAGCCATGTTCGGCCCCTGCACGCCGTCGTGCGGAAACATCTTGTAGAACGGCGTCACGCCCATGGCACGCACCTGCCCGGCGATGAGGTCACCGATCGGGTATTCGACCATCGCCGTGGCGATGGCGGTGCGCATGCCGAAGCAGTCGGCGAGATTCGCGGCGCAGTTGAACTCGCCGCCGCTCACGTGGATGGCGAAGGAGCCGGCCTTGCGAAACGGTACCGCGCCGGGATCGAGGCGATGCACGAGGGCGCCGAGCGCCAGTACGTCGATGGAGCCGGGACGGATGTCGAGCGGTGTCGTCATATCGATGGTCGAAACGTTAGCACAACGAGTCGGGCGGATCGCACGGAGCGGCGGCCGTCCTCAGACGGTCACCGGACCGACGAGGTTCCGAGACCGATGGCGCGGACAGAGGACACAGGCATATTCTAATTGGCCGGTTGAGCGACGACGAAAAGGACCCTGGCGCTGGCTTTTGCTAAGATGCAGCCATGTCGCGGATGAGCCGCAGCGCTCTTCCACCGACGGCAGCTGCCCCCCCAAGCCGGCGCCCCGCGACGCCTCTGCTCTTGATTGCCTGCGTGGCCTGCCTGCTGGAACCGATGCTGCTCGCCGTCGGTCCGCAACAAGCTCCTCCCGCAAATCCAAAGCCCACGTTCCGCGTCGCCGAAGATCTCGCGACGATCGATGCCGTCGTCACCGATAAAGAGGGTCAGCAGGTGCGGAACCTCGGACCCGAGGACTTCGAGGTCAGGCAACGAGGCAGGGAGCTGGCGGTCCGGCAAGTGGTCTACATCGATGCGACCGCCCCGTCTCCGATACCGGCGTCGGAGTCGGCGCCGACGTCGACGCTCGCCTCGAGGAGCGCCGCGACAACGACCGCACCTGTCGAAGCTCCGACGACGACGCGCACGGTGGCGCTCGTCGTTGACGATCTCGGGTTGTCATTCGCGTCGACCTATGAGATCCGGAAAGCGGTCACGAAGTTCGTCGACAGCCAGATTCTGCCCGAGGATCTCGTCGCCATCGTTCGTACGGCGGGCGGCGTCGGCGCGCTGCAACAGCTCACGACCGACAAGCGGGTCCTCCACGCCGCGATCGACAACATCCGCTGGACCGCCGCGAGCCGATTTGGCATTGGATCGTTCACGCCGGTCAACGACTCCAATATGCCCGTCCAGGCCGGACCCAATGGCGATGGTGCGCAACAGGACGGTCTCGACTCGATGTCGGGGCGCAACTCCGCGGATGCCGCCGGGGATCTCCCGAAGACGGGAGAGATCCGCAACACGGTGCTGGCGTCGGCCTGGCTGAACTCGCTCGAGTTTGTCATCCGCGGGATGCAGGTCATTCCCGGGCGCAAGGCGGTCGTGGTCTTCAGCGAAGGCTTCGACATGTTGAACGACCGGCTGGCCGGCGAGGAGGTCTGGCACAGTTTCATCCGGCTGATGAATCGCGCCAATCGCGCCGGCGTCGTCGTCTACACGGTCGATCCGCGGGGACTCCTGTCCGGAGGAATTACCGCTGAAGATAACCCGCAACCCAAGATGGATACCGGGGGCGGCCTTTCGATGGGCGATCCCAAAGGCACGCAGCAGCGGGAAGTGATCCTGAATGCGCTGAAAACGCGTCATGACTTTCTGAGGAACTCGCAGGACGCGCTTTACTACATGGCGGCGCAGACCGGCGGGCTGGCCATCCAGAACACCAACGATCTGAGCCGAGGCCTTGGCCGGATTCTCGACGATCTGAAGGGCTATTACCTGATCGGCTACGACACTCCCGAGGGCCGGGCACCGGATTGGGAGCACGCGCCGGTCAGCCTTCACCTGAAGCGATCCGGTCTTTCTCTTCGCTCCCGGCAGGGTGAGTTCGGACCTGCCACCAAGCTCGAGGCGGAGGCGCCACTCAACACTGATCCGCTCGTGTCGGCCGCGCTCTCTCCCTTCCGTGCCGGCGCTGTCAGAGTTCGCCTGAACGCGTTGTTCGCTCGAAGCGGTAAGGCGGGCTACCTACTGCAATCGCATCTCTACTTCGATGGCATGGACGTTCCGCTGGTCAAAGGGAGTGACGGACGCTATCAGGCGGAACTGGAGATTGGCGAGCTCCTCGTCGCCGACAACGGCGTGCTGCCGGCGACCGCCCGGCGGACCTTGTCGCTCACGCTCGACGACGACCAGTACCGCCAGATGATGGCCGGAGGGATGGTCTATACCCTGCCGATTGCGTTGAAGGAGCCTGGCGTCTACCAGGTGCGCGCCGCCGTTCGCGACACCCGCACCGGGTCCGTCGGATCCGCGTCGCAGGTCCTGGTCGTCCCTCAAGTGGGTAAGGGCCGGCTGGCCATGTCCGGGGTTGCCCTTGGTGTCTCGCGCGAGCACGCGGTCGCGAATGAGGAGCCGGCATCATCGACGGTGACGCCGACCGCCGATGACGGTCGCCGGGTCGCGCTGCCACCGGGTGTGTTCCGCCGTGGAGAACCGATTCCCTACGCCTTCGTGATCTACAACGGTCTTGGCGGTTCAGAGGACAACGGTCTCACCACGCGGATTTCGGTGCTGCAGAACGGCCGCGTCCTGGCGGCGGCGGCGCCTCAGGACGTGCGGAGGCTTCGCCCGATCAACGGCGTCGCGGTCATTCCCATCGTCGGCTCCCTGAACGTGGGTCATGTCACGGCCGGGAAGTACGCGGTGGAGGTGGCGGTCAACGATCGCCGCTGTCGGTGCACGACGTCACAAATGGTGGATATCGAGGTTCGCTAAAGGGTATCCCCAACAGTTTGGATTCGGCGCAGGACTTGCTAGGGAGCGAGCCGATGAGAATTCTTGGCATCGTGCTGATCGTGGTGGGACTGCTGGCGCTGGCGTTCGGCGGCATCAGCTGGACCAAGCGTGAGAAGGTCCTCGATATTGGTCCGATTCACGCCGAAACGGAAAAGAAGGAGACCCTGCCGCTGCCGCCGGTTTTCGGGGGGATTGCGGTGGTCGCCGGGATTGTCCTGGTCGTCGCCGGGAAGAAAACCGCCTGACCGCGTCTGTTACCAGGCGAAGACAGCCGAGCGGCCGTTCTTCTTGACCAGTGCGTCAATCGACGCTTCGAGCTTGACCCGGCGGGCGATCATCGACTGAATCTGTGCCCGCGTCAGCCAGGTACCGACCGCATTCTGAAGCGCGCTTTCGTCCAGTGCGCTGATCCTGCTCCACAAGTCGGCGTCGACGTGATCGATGACCTGCGGCAGCGAGCGGTCGTCGAGAAACGCTCGCGAGTGATCGATCAGATAGAGGTTCCACGCGCTGTCGATCAGCAGGTTCCCCTTGTTGCGGTCGGGATTGCCGATCCAGTCGTCGAACATCTTCATGCGCGCCAGCTGACGCGACCACGTCGGCGGCTTGGGCAGCGGCAGGACCTCCGACCAGGTGCGGACACCGTCGAGCCACAGGATGAGGGCGCCGGTCACGTTGTCGATTTTCCGCTCGACGGCCACCGGCACCATTCCGAGATTCACCAGCTTGTCCAGCTCGTAGGCGGCCACTTCCGATTTGTAGCTCTCCCAGTAACCCTGCTGAAAGCCGGGATGCAGCGGCTTCCAGGCAGCCGATTCCGCCAATCCACCCGGGGCGAAATAGGCTCGTTTGGGATGGGTCACGCCGAGATCGACGGGGATCATCCTCGTCACCGACGCCGATCGCAGGTAGGCCTCGTAATCGGCGGGATGACCCTCCCAGACCCGTGCCGACGGCGGGGCAACAGTGGGGGCCGGCTGCTGCCCCGAGCCGGCGAGCGCGGGGATCAGAAAGAGCAATGCAGTCAGTAGCATGAAGCTCGTCCGGGCGGCACTGTAGCATTCAACGAATCAAAACCAAAGTGACCAATGCCCGCGCCCGTGGCTGAAATGCGACGCTGTCACACACCGGCGGCCCCGCGGCGGGTCAAGCCCCTATAGAATCATCCCGTGCTCAGCATTGGAGCCGTCCTCGACGGCCGTTACGAGATTGTCGCGCCCATCGCGGAAGGGGGTATGGGGGCGGTGTATCGAGCCCGTCGCACCCTGCTCGGCGACGAGGTCGCGGTCAAGATCATGCGGCCAGACTTCGGTTCGGATCCGGATTCTCGTGAGCGTTTCCTCCGCGAGAGCCGCGCCTGCGCGCAGCTGCGTCATCCCAACATCGTCTCGATTCTCGACTACAACCTCGATCCCGAAGGCCGGCCCTTCCTGGTCATGGAGCTCCTCAACGGACGCAGCCTGCGCGAGGAGGTCATCGATCACGGTCCCATGTCGATCGCTCAGATGCAGCAGATCATGATGCCGCTCTGCGGCGCGCTGCAGCTTGCGCACGAGCGCGGCGTGCTGCACCGCGACCTGAAGCCGGCCAACATCGTCGCGCACGATTTCGGCGGCGGCACGCGCACCCACAAGATCGTCGACTTCGGTCTGGCGCGGGTGCGCGAATCGACGGAGGCGACGCGGCTCACCGGCGCCCACCAGTTTCTCGGGACGATCGCCTACGCGGCGCCGGAGCAGCTGAGCGGCGGCGTCCTCGACGCGCGGTCGGACATCTACAGCCTCGGCGTCGTCATCTTCGAAACGCTGACCGGGCGTCTGCCGTTCGAAGGGGAGGACGCGATGATGGTGTTGAGCGCCGTGATGTCGAGGCCGGCGCCGGCGCCAAGCAGCCTGCGCAAGGATCTGCCGGCGTGGGTGGACATCGTCCTCGGTCGCGCGCTGGCGAAGTCTCCGTCGGATCGGTACGACTCGATGGCTGATTTCGCCCTCGATCTTCGCGCCGTCGGAGGAGCGGATCAATCGACGATGATTCTGGATGCGCCACCCGGCCGGCCCACGGGCGGACTGCTGGCGACTTACGATGTCGGTCGTCGATTGGGGCCGGGGCGCATGGGCAGCGAGGTGTTCCTCGGCACGCACCGGGCGATGGGCCATCCCGTGGCCATCAGGCTGCTGCGCCGGGAGGCGGAGCGCGACTGGAATGCGGTCCGGGGACGATTGCTCAGGGAAGCCAAGGCCCTGCAGATCGCGCATCCTTCGATCATTCACGTCCGTGACTACGGCGAGGAAGGTGATCTGATCTACGTCATCACCGACTACATCGAAGGCCGCAGCCTGCGTGAGGTGCTGCGGGCGGACGGGCCAATGCCGTGGACGCGCCTGCACCCGCTGCTGGGCCAGCTCATCGAAGCGGCCGGCGTCCTCCACCGTCGCGGCGGGCTGCTGAGCGGGATGAGCCCGGACATCATGCGGGTGACGCCGGACGATGACGCGGAGCGGCTGATGATTTCGTCCGCGGGAATCTGGCAGGCGCAGGATCTGCTGGCGACGCTGCACAACCAGACGCTGCGCGGCGCCGGGCTCGAGGATTCAGAGCTGCACTACATCGCGCCCGAGATCCTGACCGGTGAGAGTGCGGACATCCGCTCCGACATCTTCACGCTGGCGGTGCTCGCCTACGAGATGGCCACGGGAACGCTGCCGTATCAGGCGGCGTCGATGCCGGCGCTGCTGGGGAAGATGCTGGGCGGCACTCCTCGCGATCCACGGGAGCTCCAGCCCAGCCTGCCGGCGGAAGCGGCAGCCGCGATGGTGAAAGCTCTGGCGCCGACACCCGGCCAGCGCTTCGAGACGGCTCGCGATTTCGGCCGAGAGCTGTCGAGCTGAATCGGCGGCGACTACTTTTTCTTGCTCGAGGTGCGGCGCGATGGCACCTTGCCTCCGGCCTTCCGCGCTTCCGACAGGCCGATCGCGATAGCCTGCTTGCGGCTCGTCACCTTCTTCCCCGATCGTCCGCTCTTGAGCGTTCCTCGCTTGCGCTCGTGCATCGCCCGCTCGACTTTATCGGACGCTTTCTTGCCGTACTTCGCCATCAGGTCCTCCTTGTTGGGTGGCCGGGGCCGGGCACTCGCCACCCGCGAGAGCCGCCTCGGTCACGTGCGCGGCACTTCGTGGTCGGTCAGCACGGGGAGAAACTGAACCCACGGACCGACCGCAACGCGATACTGCTTGGCCATGACTCGCGCCACCTGCGCCACGTGACCGAGATCATGCACAACCCACGCCGCCAGGAGCTCCCGCAGCGTCACGCGCCCGAATGTCGGGTGGACGCCGGGCAGATCGAGGTCAGCCTTGGTCAACGACCACGATCGCAGGAGCTCGACGTTCGCCGTCCGTAACCGCGCGAATTCCGACAGCAGGGATTCGAGCGACCGGTTCACGTTGCGGCTGCGATGGCGGAAGCGGTCGTAGGGGCGGAACCGAGGGTCATCGCCCCGCGCCAGGATGATCTGCGCCCTCTCCATCCAATCTGTTTCTTCCCCGTCGATGAGATGGCCGACGACGTCGAACGGGCTGAACGTGTCGGGCCCTTCCACGCCGCGTATCCAACGATCGCTCACACCGCCGAGCAGGCTCTGGAGTGTCGCCGGCGTGCGCGTGAGCACTTCGACTGATGCCTCGATATCGAAATTCATGTGGTCCCCCCGCTCGCGAGACGTGCTGGCACGTCCCACCCGATCGTTCGGTCGAGGAACTCGAGTATGTCGGCGTCTTCCTCGATCATCTTGGCGATTGGCTTTCCTGCGCCGTGCCCGGCCCGCGTCTCGATGCGGATCAGGTGCGGTCCGCCAAGGTCCGACTGCTGGAGTCTCGCGGCGAACTTCTTGGCCATGCCCGGCGACACGCGGTCGTCGGTATCCGCCGTCATCACCAGCACTGGCGGATACGCGATGTTCTCGCGGACGTTGTGGTAGGGGGAATATCCAAGCAGGAAGCGGAACTGTTCGGGATCGTCGGCGCTGCCGTATTCGGGAATCCAGAAGCGGCCGACTGTGAACAGGTGATAACGGAGCATATCTGCGACCGGAACGCGGCAGATCACCGCACCGAACAGATCGGGGCGCTGCACGAGCGCCGCCGCCACGAGCAATCCGCCGTTGCTGCCTCCTTCGATGGCGAGCCGGCCCGGCCTGGTGAACCCTTCCGCCCGCAGATACTCGGCCGCTGCGATGAAGTCATCGAACACGTTCTGCTTCCGCTCGAGCATGCCGGCGCGGTGCCAGTCTTCGCCGTACTCTCCACCTCCGCGCAGATTCGCCAATGCAAAGATGCCACCGCGATCGAGGAACGGCGTCAGGGCCGGGTCGAACGCCGGCGTACGGCTGATGTTGAATCCGCCGTAGCCGCTCAGCAGCACCGGTCGGTCGGCGTCGCGCCGCACGTCCGCCCGATGGACCAGGAACATCGAGATGGGCGTTCCGTCCTTCGAGGCGTACCAGACCTGTCGAGTCTGATAGCTCAATCCGCCCGTCGCTCCCGGGGGCCTCCCGGCGCCAGCGACGCCGGCGATCCCGAAAGGCTCGAGCACGCCTGTCGTCAGCTCGCAGCGATATGAAGTCGGCGGGTGCGTGAACGAGGTGAACGTCAGCAATAGCTCGGAGGCGTCGGGTTGCGCGTCGAGGCTGGTCAACGACCCGAGCTCCGGCAGCTCCACCTCGCCGCGTGAGTTGCCACCGAGATCGACGAGCCGGATGTGATCGCTGGCGTTGTGCAGGTACGACGCCACGATCGTGTCGCGAGCCATCACCGCGGACGACAGGCGATCCGGCGTCTCGGGAACGACCTCGGCGACCTGACGGTTCCGCTGGCGTGGATCGATCGACACGATCCGTCCCCGCGGCGCGTCCAGGGTCGTCCTGAAGAACAACAGACCGCCGGCGGATTCGATGAACGCGTACGCCGCATCAAATCCCGTCACCAGAGGAATCGGGCTGATCGATCCGCCTGCCTCCGAGGCAGCGAGATCGATCAGGTAGACCTCGCTGTCGTCGCTGGCGCCGCGCTGCGCGGTGATGACGGCGTAGTTGCCGTCTGCCGTCACGTTTACCAGCGGCACGATCTCTCTCTGAGCTGGGGTCTCGAAAACGAGCGCGTCGGTGTCCTGCGGTTTGCCGAGCCGGTGGAAATAGATGCGGCCAAAATACTGTTCGTCGCCGTCCGCCACGGTCCCTGCCTGCGGGAAGCGCAGGTAGAAGAATCCATCGCCGGACCGTGTCCAGGCGACGCTGGCGAACTTGACCCAGTGCAGGCAATCCGGGCGATCGGCGCCTGAATCGACATCCCTGATTCGCATCTCCTGACGGTCGCTGCCGTGGCGGGAGAGAGCGTAAGCGAGGAGACGTCCATCGGCAGACGGCTCGATCGAGGTCAGCGCGACAGTCCCATCGGTGCTGAGCAAGTTGGGATCGATCAGCACCCGCGGCGCGCCGCCAGGGTCCTGGCAGTAGAGGAGGGCCTGGTCGAGAAGGCCTGGATTGTGACTGAAGAAGTAGCGATCGCCGCGCCGCAACGGAGCGGTCGTGCGCGGAAAATTGAACAATCCCGTCAGCTCGGCGACGATCCGGCTCCGATGGGGCCCGTCGAGAACACTCCGGGTGAGCGTGTTCTGCGCGTCGGTCCACGCCTGTGTCTCCTGACTGGTCGGCTCTTCCAGCCAGCGAAACGGATCGGGGACTGCAATACCGTGGATGGTGTCCACGAGGTCGATTCGGTGTGTCGGCGGATACTTCACGGTCGCGGCATCGCCTCCTGTCGGCTTCGGACTAAGATCACTCGACCACGTATCGTAACAATGTCGCGCAGGTTTCCGGGTTACGCGCTCGTCGCCCTTCTGGCATTCGGATGTCGGGATCACACGTCCGTCCAGACAGCGACAGTCGCCGAGGTGAAGACAGCCCCCTCCGTCGATCCTGCTCGTGACCCTCGACACGACCCGCGCCGATGCGGTCGGGCCAGAAGCCATCGGCGTCGAGACGCCGGCGTTCAACGCGGTCGCCGCACGCGGGCTTCGCTTCAGCCAGGCCTACGCCACCGTTCCCGAGACGCTCCCGTCGCACACGTCGATCATGAGCGGCCTCTACCCGGGCGGCCACGGCGTGCACGAGAACGCGCGATCGGTGCCGGCAACCGTTCCGCTGCTTGCCGAGCGTCTCCATCAGGCCGGCTATCGGACGACGGCGTTCGTGTCGTCGTTCGTGCTGGCGAAGCAATTCGGGCTGGCGCGCGGCTTCGATGTCTACGATGACAAGTTGTCTGCAGACGGCCCGGCCGATGCCGACGCTGCGCCCGTCTCCGAGCGAGCGTCACGGCAGACGACCGACGCCGCTCTCGCCGAGCTCTCACGCCCGACAGCATCGCCGCGGTTCCTCTGGGTGCACTACAACGACCCGCACGCTCCCTACACCCCGCCCGCGCCTTTCGCCGCCCGCTACGCGAAGCGCCCGTACCTTGGGGAAGTGGCCGCCATGGACGAACAGCTCGGACGCCTCGTGACGGCTTTCGACCACCTCACCGCTCCGCTCGCGGTCATCGTGGTGGCCGATCACGGGGAGGGGCTCGGCGATCATGGCGAGCCGCAGCACGGCACGCTGCTCTATCAATCGACCATGCACGTTCCGCTGGTCATTGCCGGACCAGGCGTGTCGGCCGGCACGGCGTCCATGCCGGTGAGCACGAGGCGGGTATTCTTCACGATTCTCGACTGGGCAGGATTGGGATCGGACCACAGCCTGCGCCCGCTCGCGGGCGGCACGACCGCCGATTCAACACCGGGAGGGGAAGTTGTGCTCGGCGAGGCCATGAAGCCGTTTCTCGAGTATGGCTGGCAGCCACAGGTGATGGCGGTGGCCGGCACGCTCAAAGCGATCGACGCGGGAAGAGTCGAGACCTACGATCTGGCGGCGGATGCGAACGAGGCTCACGACCTGGGTGGGGGCAGCAACTCTCCACCCGGCATGCGGAAAGCGATGGACGACTATCCGGTCCCCTCGCCGTCGGCCGCGAGGGCACCGGCGAATCTCGACGAGGCCGCTCGCCGGCGACTGGCGAGCCTGGGCTACATCGGGGCAAGCTCGGCTCCGGTGGTCAGGAAAGACGCTCCCCGCCCGGCCGACATGGCCGCGCTCTTCGAGCCGATCGAACAGGCGTCGGCGCTCTTTTCGGCCGGCCGGTACGCGCAGGCGGTGCCGCTGCTCGAGCGCATTCTGATCAAGGACCCCTACAACCTCGATGCCGCGTTGAGGCTCGCGACCTCTCAGTCGATGCTCGGGCACAACGCTCAGGCTGTGTCCCTGTTCACGAAGGCGGCCGCGCTTGCTCCCGATTCGCCGGACGTGGCCGTCTACCTCGGCCTGCACTACGCCCGAGCCCAGGATTGGGGGCGGGCCGCGCCGCTGCTCGAAAAGGCCGCCGCCGACATGCCGGATCGCGTCGCGGTGCTCGAGGGGCTGGCCGATCTGCGCGCGGCACAGGAGGACTGGCCTGAGGCGCTTGCCCTCCGGCAGAAGATCAACGGCCTGCGCACTCCCTCGGCAGACGATCTGCTGGCGGTCGGAGATCTCGGGATGGAGGTCGGTCAGACCAAGGTGGCGACGGCGGCGTTCGAGGGTGCGCGCGCGATCCAGGGAGCCGCCTTCACCCACGATCTCGAGCTCGGCGTGCTCTATCTGTCCGCGCATCGGTTCGCGGACGCGAGGATCGCGTTCGACCGCGTCCCCTCGTCAAGCCCGGACTACGCCATGGCGCTCTTCAAGCGTGCGCAGGTGAGCGTGTTGCTGCGCGAGCCGGATGCACCCGCTCGAATCGCCGCGGCCAAAAAAGAAGCGGACGCGATCACGCGCCCGCTCATCGAACGGGAAAAGCTCTTCGCTCGCGAGTAGCCTGTTAAGAGCCTTTCCGTGTATTCCGCGTATCCGCGGCCCGTATTCCGCGTATTCCGCGTGTTCCTGCGGCCCGTGTTCGCGGCCCGCTAGAACTCGAACCTGAACGTCAACTCCAGCCGTCTCGGATCGTAGAAGGTCCGAGGCTTGCCGAAGTCGGCGGCGCTGAAGTTGGGTTGGATGTTGTAGCCGGTCTGGCTGTCGAAGACGTTGAAGACGTAGGCGGTGACCACGCCTTTGTATCGATGCAGGAAGGGAAGCTCCTGCGTGTAGTTCACGTCGAGCTGCGCATGTCCATCGGAGCGATGTGAGCCGGCCGGTTCCGCGTAGCGGTCGGTGTCACTCGTGCTGGTCGTCAGCGCCGCGTAGGGCAGGTAGCTGTGCTTCTCCCACGGCTGTCCCGACTGCGCGATGGCAAAGGCGCCTACCGACGCGTTCCAGTGTCAGTTGGTAGGCGCCGTAGATCTTGAAGGCGTTCGGCCGATCGCCGCGCAGCAGGCCGAGCTTGTTGTCCCACAACTGGCGCCCGGCGCCATCGCCGATGTTCGACGAGCCGATGAAGATGTTGGCGTCGTTCGAATCGGCGGTGGTCGATCCGTCCTGATCGAAGTTGCCGTAGTAACGGCTCCGCGTGTAGGACCCCTGGACCCACGCGCGCCCTTTCCGGTATTCGCTTTCCAGCGTCAGCTCGCGGTAGTCGGTGAACGCGCCGTCGAGCTCGGCGATTACGTACGAGGAGCCGCTCCCAATCTGCGCCAGCTGATCGCTCAGGTTGGGAATGTAGAGCTCGCGGGGAATGCCGGCCGGCGGATTGAACGCGACGCGGGCGTTGTTGTTCGTGTCCTCCCAGTAGTGCGTGCCTTTGCGATAACGGAAGTACGCACGCCCCGACAGGCCGGTCGTGAACTGCTTCGCCGTACCCACCAGCCACTCGTCGAATCGGCGCGGTGTCAGGTCCGGCACGAAAAGCTTGCCCGAGGATGAGGCCACGTTCTCCACCGCGAACAGGTTCGCGTTGGCATCGAAGTCCGCGTTCTGCGTGACCGCCAGGCCACGATCCCAGGACGCCGCCCGTGGCAGCGAGCTCGCCGCGGGATTGTAGCGGGCGTAACTGGCGAAGATCGTGTCCTTCTGGTTGTAGGCCCAGGTCGCGCCCAGGCGCGGCTGGAGCATCTGGCTGAACGGCGATGTTGTACATCGTGTACTTGCGCGATTCCGACGTCGTTCCGGTGGCTCTGACGAAGCCGGACAGCGTCGACGGGTCGTTCTGAAGCCCCTGCCCGTAGAGCGTGTCGTTGCTCGCCAGCACGCCGACGTTGAACGTGAAGTTCTTCCAGTTGATCGAGTCGTTGGCTTCGAAGCTCTTGGAGCCGGTACTCGGAATGGATCTTGGGCAGCACGCCGGCGCCCTGCGCCTGGAACGTCGCCTGGTAGAAGATCGGCGTGCCGTTGAAGGAGATGCCACCGCCCGGAACCGAGAGCGCGCCCCAGCCGTTCGAGCTGCGGATCAAGTCCTCCGAGTCGATGTACTGCTGATAACCCACGTGCAGGTTGTGGCGCAGTCCCATGCCGGAGAGCGTCAGGTTGTAGGCCACCTGCCCGGCGTCGCGGAAGAAGTTGTCCTCGTCGAACGTCGTGCCGAAGCCGACCAGTCCGCCGCCCGCCAGGGTGCCCGGGACGGAACAGCCCTTTGCGACGACGATCTCCGGCGTGCAAAGGAAGCCGTAGCGATCGATCACCGGCTGGATGAAGGTGTTCACCGCCGCGTTCGGGCCCGGCTTGGGCACCGTCAACAACCCGAGCTGATCGAAGTTGTTGGTGTCCAGGTGCGTGCCAATCGCCGTGTTGACGACGGCGCTAGAGACGTTGTCGGGGCGGCCCTGCGTCGGGTTCTCGAAGTGCGTGTATTTGAAGGTGAGCAGGCTGCTTCCGTTGATGACCCAGGATCCGTCGGCGGTCCCGATCCGCTGCCACGCCTCATTGCCGGTCCCCGCCGTTCCCGCCGTGAACTGGCTGAACTGCGTGCCGGTGTCGAGCCGATGCGACGACCGGTAGCTGACGTTGACCAGCGTGGTGTGCGTCGGCGTCAGCGTCAGCTTGCCGAACCCCTCGTTGCGGACGCTGTCATAGTTGGGCACCGGGCCGTAGGCGGTCGAGGCGTTGTTGCGGGTGACCGTCGGACGATAGTACGAGCCGTAGAAGAAGAGGCGATCGGGCAGGATAGGGCCGCCGACGTTGAGGTCGGTCCAGCCGCGATCCTGGTCGTAGCGCGACACGCTGCCGTTGTTCAGCGGCGAGGCCATGCCTGCCGTCTGGAAGCGGTAGCCGGCGAGGCCGTGGAACGTGCTGGTGCCGGACTTGCTGACCGAGTCCACATCGAAACCACCGGCGCGGTTGAAGTCGATCGCCTTGGCGCCCCCTTTGACCACCGTGATCTGCGCGATGTCGTGCGACGCCGGCTCCGCTGAGAGCGTCCCGAACAGCGGCAGCGTGACGTTGACGCCGTCGAAGTTGTAGACGTTGTCCTGACCGCTGGCGCCCGCGCTCGGGCCGCGGACCTGGTCCTGCGTGTATTGCACCCCGGGAATCAGGTTGATCAAGTCGCGATACTGCGTGCCGACCGGCAGACTCCTGATCTGATCGTTCGACAACCCGCTGGTGATCGATGCCGACCCCTTGTCGATCATCCGCGATTCGGCGGTGACGGTGACGGTCTCGCTGACGCCGGCAACCGGCAGCGTCGCATCTCCCGCCGTACTTTCACCAAGCTGGACGTCGATTGTTCGCGTGACGGTCTGCATACCGTCGAGTGAGAAGGTCACGGTATACGTGCCTGGTGGCAACGCCGTCAGCTGATAGGTTCCATCGCCTGCCGTGACCGACTCGCGAGGGCCGGGCAGGACGGTCGAACGGGCTTCGACGGTGACGCCCGGAAGGACGGCGCCACCGGTGTCGGTGACTTTTCCATTGATCGATCCGGTCTGCTGGGCGAACACCGGGGGTACTGGAAACACGCAACATAAAAGCAGGAGCACGCCCACGCTCCTCAGGGACACCAATCGGGGCACTTCCACCTCCATTGACGTAGGGATGAATTATATGTTGCGACTCGCGCTCAGGCGGGACGAGCGAGGCTACGCCGCGGCGTTGGCGTGCACCGCGGCGCCGACGAGACCGGCTTCGGGATTGAGGATCACCGCAACCGGGATGGTGGCGACGAAATCGGCGAGCGGCGCTTTCGATCGGAAGGCATCGAGGAAGGTTCCGCCCTCGAGCGCCGGCAGGATCTTCGGCGCGATGCCGCCGCCGACGTACACACCGGCAGTAGCCACCGCGCGGAGCGCCAGGTTGCCGGCCTCTGCGCCGTAGGCCGCGACGAACAGATCGAGCGCTTCGGCGCACAGCTCGCAGCGTCCGTCCATCGCCGATTTGGTGATGCGCGCCGGGAGCTCCGCCACGTCGTCGATCCGGCCGACTCCGGCGCACAACCGCTCCGGCAGCCTCGCCACGACGGAAAAGAACCCGGTCGACGTCCCGAACGCGTCGTGGGTGAACTGATAGATGTTGACGAGCCCCGGGCCCGAAACCACATGTTCAACGCTGACCCGTTCGTAGATGCGCGTCAGCACGTCGAGCATCTCGATCTCGCGTCGCGTACGCGCAGCCCAGTCCGCATGTCCGCCCTCGGATGCCGCCGGCACGAAGCGTCCCTCGATGTTGTGCAGCATCGCTTCGCCCAGCCCGGTACCGGCGGCAATCACCGCCGCGTTGCCGCCCGACTGAGCGATGCCATGCTGCAGCACGTCGAGCTCGTCCGAGTTGAGCACCGGGACCGCGAAGGCCATCGCCTCGAGGTCGTTGAGCAGATGGATGCGGCGTAGCGACGCGCCTTCGCCGACCTCTTCGGCATCGACCAGCCACGGCACGTTGGTGAGACGCGCGACTTGATCGGTAATGGCGCCGGCGACGCCGAACGTCGCCGCCGCCACGCTGCGTGCTTCGATGCCGCGCGCCTTGAGGAACTCGCGAATCATCGGCACCAGGCCGTCGTAGTCGAGCGTCGCGAACTCACCGACTTCGATGGCGGGTGGCCGCTCGGGGGCGCGGCCGAACAATCCGAGCAGCGTTTTGGTGCCGCCGATGTCTCCCGCGAGCAGCATTGGGTCCCTATTATCGCCAATCGGCTTGACTTTCATGTGCTGCTGTCTCATCTTTGCGGGCAATGACGTCGTCCCCGTCATCGGCCGGCGGGCCCGTGTTCGCCGGTCACGTGGTGACCTTCGCAGGAAAGCTGGCATCGGTCGGTCGCCGCGAGGCCCAGGCGCTGATTCAGGCCCTCGGCGGCGAACCGTCGGACGACCTCACGTCGCGGACGACCATGCTCGTCATCGGAGACGACGCCGCGCGCGAGGACGATTCGAGCAAGCTGCGGCGCGCCGAGCAGGTCAACGCGAAGGCGCCCGATCAAATCCGGATCATTTCCGAAGCGGAATTCTGCCGCCTGGCCGGCATCGCGTCGGGCGACGCGCTCCGCCGGCAGTACTACGGCGTGCGCGACATCCGCAGCCTCTATCCGAGGATTACCGAGAAATACCTTCGTTACCTGGAGCGGTGGGGACTGATCCGGCAGGCCGCCAAGACACGGACGGAGCGCTTCTACACGTTTTCCGATCTGGCGACGATCAAACAGCTCGCCTCCGAGCTGGATCGCGACGTGCCGTTGAGGAATGCGCTGCGCTCGCTGATGTCCGAGCGCGAGGGTCAGCTCGAGCTCGACTTTCACGCCTCGGGCAGCGCCTCGGCCAAGGTCGTCGCGCTGCCGATGTTACCGCTGCGACGAGGCCTCGACCGCGGCGGCGCGGCCCCGTCCGGCACGCCGTTTCCCGATCCGCAGGCGGCGCTCGCCGCGCGTTACTTCGTCGAAGGCTCGCGTCTCGACGATGGCGACGATCATGGCATGGCGGAGGCGGCGGCCGCGTATCGCAAGGCGCTGGTCATCGATCCCAGCCTGGTGCCGGCGATCGTCAACCTCGCCAACATCCACTACGCGCGCGACGAGCTGATCGAGGCGCAGGCGCTCTACGAGCGGGCGATTGGCCTGGATCCGGAGTGCTTCGAAGCGCACTTCAATCTCGGCAACATCCACCACGATCTCGGCCGCTATCAGGAGGCCCTGGTCTGCTATCGCGATGCCGTGGCGCTCAACCCCGGCTATCCCGACGCGCACTTCTACCTGGCCGTGACGCTGGAGAAGACCGGGCACTCACCCGAGGCCAAGCCGCACTGGAAGACCTACCAGGATCTCGCGCCGAACGGGGAATGGGTCGAACTGGCGAGGGAGTTTTCTGAGTAGCGGTCACGGTTGACGGATGGTGGCTGAACGGCCATCCGCCATCCGTCATCGTCAGGAGTATTCCGACCGTTCGCGCTTCTTTGGTGTCCGTCGCAGCTTGTAGAAGCTGCATTCCGGGCACCAGGAATCGGGGTTGAACCCTTCCTTGCCGGCGAACGGCAGCACGTCGCGGTGGGTGCAGAACGCGCCCTGTTCCGGCGTCGCGCGCCAGCGGCACGACTTGAATTTCTCGGCGGCCGGCGACAGGTTCGACGCAACGACCGGGGACGCGGGCTCCGGGGCTGCGGCGGCCGGTGGCTGAGGCGTGGGATCGAACGGGTTGGTGTCGTCCATCATCCTTGCAATTCCGGTCCGATGGAACGCTGCAGCGCTTCGAGCGCGCGGAGCTCCTCGGGCGCGACGAGCGTGAGCGCCGTGCCGGTCGCCGCGGCGCGACCCGTACGACCCACGCGGTGCACATAGGTTTCCCGCGACGAGGGGACTTCGAAGTTCACGACGTGCGTGATGCCGTCGATGTCCAGGCCGCGAGCCGCGACATCGGTCGCGACGAGCACGTGAAACCGGCCGCTGCGAAAGCCCTCGACCGCTGCGGTTCGCTGCTGCTGCGTGCGATCCGCGTGCAGCGCGGCAGCGCGCAGACCGAAGCCTGCGAGCTTGCGCGCCAGCCGCTCGGCGCCGTGCTTGGTCCGCACGAACACCAGAATCGGTCCTTCGGTCCGCCGCAGGAACTTCGCCAGCCATTCCGTCTTCTGGGCCGACGGCACCGTCTCGACCGCATGGGTGATGCTTCGTGCCGGTCCGCCGGCCGATCCGACCTGGACGTACTGGGCATCCCGCACGACCTCCGCCGCCAGCTTCATCACTTCGTCCGGCATCGTCGCCGAGAAGAGCAGCGTCTGGCGCGACTCGGACGGGGGCACGGTCGAGACGATGCGCCGGACGTCGGGCCAGAAGCCCATGTCCATCATGCGATCTGCCTCGTCGAGCACGAGCACGTCGACGCCGGTGAAGTTGACCGCCCCGTTGCGCTGATGGTCCATCAGGCGCCCCGGCGTGGCGACGACGATGTCGACCCCGGCACGGAGCGCGCGTTCCTGCGCGTCCATGCCGACGCCGCCGTAGACGGCGATGCTGGTCAGATCCGTGTGGTAGGTGAAGCCCTGGATGTCGTCCTCGATCTGCACGCAGAGCTCGCGCGTCGGCGCGAGGATGAGCACGCGCGTCTGGCCGTGCCCGATACGGGTGCGGAGGAGGCGGTCGAGGATCGGCAGGACGAAGGCGGCGGTCTTTCCGGTGCCGGTGTCGGCGCAGCCAATGACGTCCGCCCCGCGCAGCGCCATCGGGATCACCGCGCTCTGAATGGGGGTTGTCGATTCGAAGCCGCGCTGGCGCACACCCTCGAGGAGGGCCGGGTTCAGGCCCAGCGTCTCGAATGGGACCGGCTCCGCATCGTAAATGGCCTGGGGTCGGTCGACGCTCTGCGGGCGTTCAGGCGCGTGCGAGCGCGGTGGGCGGCTGGAACGCCGCGGCCCCCCGCGTCCGTGCCCGCGCGATCTGGATCGTTGTGCTGTGTGGGGATTCAAAATCGTCTTCAGCGAGCGCGGAAGGTGATGATGCCGCGAACGGGGTCGTACGGCGAGACGCCGACGGTCACCCGGTCACCCGGAACGACTTTGATCCGGAAGCGGCGCATCCGGCCGCTGAGCTGCGCGAGTACCTCGTGGCCCTGGTCGCACTGAACGCGATACAGACCGCCGCTGTGAACCGCCACGACTGTGCCCTGCACATCTATCAGATCATCCTTGCTCAATTGCTATCCTTTCCGATCAAAGAGTGTGCCACATTTGACCCCCTTTTGCAAACTGCATGCTCGAATTTGCCCGGGGCGCGTAGCGGCTCGTAGTCCCCAGTCTATAGCGCCCGGACGGCCGCCTCAACCCTGGCGGCCAGCGCGACGTAGTCGTTGCCTTGCAGCAACATAGGAGGACCAAAGGCGCAGCGTCCACGACCGATGGTGGGAAAGTACGCCGTGTGATGAAGGATTTGATCCAGCCCCTCGAGCCGGATCGGGACCACCGGAATCTCGAGGCGCGAGGCGATCATTCCGATCCCCGGCTGGAAGCGGCCGACCTTCCCGGACTGGCTGCGCTTCCCCTCCGGAAAGATCAGCACCGAGTAGCCGGCGCCGATCAAATCGCCGATATAGCGCAGAGTCTGACGCGTCCCCGCTTCACGCTGCGGAAGAGGAAAGGCGTTGAAGAAAAACGCCGCCAGGTAGTAGTTCAGGCTGTTGGTCAGCCACGCGCCTCGTCCGAACTGTTCGGGGTAGAAGTGCGCCTTGAAGAACTCCTTGGCCATGGCCGGCGCCACCCGATAGCGCAGGCGGGGCGGCAGCGAATCCAGGATCACCGGCGTATCGAAGTGGCTCTGATGATTGGCCGCGAAGATGACCGGCGTGTCGACCTGCTGCAGGTTGTCGAGTCCCTGCACCGTGATCCGCGCGAAGACGCGGCCCAGCGGAAGAATCCACGTCGGAAGGCTCGCCCGGCGCACAGCGCGCACGGGTAGTGAACGGTTCCACGTCGGAAAGGCGATGGCCTCGGCCTCGGCGCGGCTGGTCGTCGCGGCGGCTGCGGCGGGCGATCCCTCGAGGGGCCTGACCAACGCCGACAGGTCCTCCACGGTGGTTGCAGCGCTGAACGCCGCTTCGTCGACGGTCACCTGGAAGGCCTCTTCGAGCGCCATCATCAGCTCGACCCGTTCGAGCGAGCTCAGGCCGAGCTCTTCGATCGTGGTCGATGGCCCGATGGCGCGGCCCGGGGCGAACCGCCCGAGGATCGAGGCGACGTCTCTCCGCTCGGCTCCGCGCTCAGGGGCGTTCGTCTGCTGGCCCGAGAGCCATTGCCGGAGCTCTCGCCGTTTCAATTTGCGCGTGCCCTCGGTTCGCGGCAGCTCCGGACCGGGCCAGACAACGGCAGCGCGGACGCGCTGGTGATCGGCGAGCGTGGCGTTCGCCGCGCGCACGACCTCGTCCACGTTGCCGTCGGGTGAAAGCACCAGGACGGCCTGCACCCGCTCGGCGCTGCTGCCAGCGAGTGGCGCGCCGACAACGGCGGATTCGCGAACGCCGGGCTGCTCGTTCAGGACCTTCTCGACGTCTTCCGGGAACACGTTGAGCCCTTCCGGCGTGACGATCATCTCCTTCTTGCGACCGCGGATGTGGAGCTGCCCCTCGCCGTCGAATTCGCCGATGTCGCCGGTGTGGAACCAGCCGTCCTGGAAGGCCGCGCGCGTTTCCTCCGGCGCGTTGTAGTAGCCGCGCGTAACGTTCTCTCCGCGCACGAGAATCTCGCCGTCTTCGGCGATTCTCACCTCCACGCCGCCGATGGGTTTTCCGACCGCCCCCCGGGCGGCGCGGAGCGGGTGATTCAGGGTGACGATCGGTGCGGTCTCGGTCAGCCCGTAGCCCTGGACGACGACGAATCCGAGCCGGCCCCAGAAGGCCTCGAGCTCGGCATCGAGCGGTGCGGCGCCGACGACCATCGACCAGAATTTCCAGCCGAACATGCGGTGGACCCGCCGATAGCGCCACCATCGCCGCGTCCAGTGCATCCCTTCGGGAGGAGGCTCGGCCGCCTCCGGAACCACTCGGATGACGTGGTCCCGCAAGACCTCCAGCATCTTGGGCACGCACACGAGCACCGAGATCCGTCGGGTCCTGATCTGTCGAACGATGTCGTCCGGCGCGTAGCTGCGTGAGAACACGACGAGCCCGTCGAGCATCGGGGGAACGAAGGTGGCCATCGCCTGCCCGAACATGTGGCTGAGCGGCAGCAGATTGAGGAAGCGAATCGGCGCGAACGGCCGGATGTACTTCCGGTATTTCACCATCTCGCGCTCGATCGGCACGATGTTCGCGAGGATATTGCGATGCGTCAGCACGACGCCCTTCGGCTCCGCTGTCGCTCCCGAGGTGAAGATGATTTCGGCGGTGGAGTCGGGGCCGAGGGCCGAGGGTCGAGGTCCGAGGGTCGAGGTCCGGCCGGCCCCCGGCCCAGCGGCCTCGGACCTCGCCAATTCATGAAGCCGCCATACCGGGCGCTCCGTGCCGAGCGCGCTGGTGTCTACGGCATCGCCGCTCAGAATCGCCTTGGCGTCCACGATCGCGGCGACCTTGCGCAGGAAGTCGGACGAGGCGCGATAGTCGATCGGGACGAGCACCACCCCTTCGAGGAACGCGCCCCACAACGCCGCGATCCACTCGGGCCGATTCTCGCTCCAGATCGCGATCGCCTGGCCGCTGACGATGCCGCGCGATCGCAACGCGAGGGCGAACGCCTGGGCCTGACGGGCGAGCTCGGCGTAGGTCCACGTCCACGTCCGATAGCCGTCGTCGAACGCGAGGAACTCCGGACTGGCGGACGCGTCCGCGCGATCGGCGGCGACATCGGCGAAGAAGTCGAGGAGCGTGCGCCTCGTCATGAGGGTTGAATTATGATGGAAACCGATGACGCTCCCGCCGGTTTTTGCGGCCAGCGCGCTGTACGACAGTCTGTTGCAGGCCGCGCTGCGACAGTTTTTCGATCGCGCGACGTTCGAAACCGTGGCGACACCGTCGCTGTCGTCGGACGGAAGGCTGGCGATCGAACCGACCGGCGATCCCTCGGCGCTCGCGGTCCGCTGGT
This sequence comes from uncultured Acidobacteriota bacterium, assembly GCA_963771415.1. Lineage (GTDB taxonomy): Bacteria > Acidobacteriota > Vicinamibacteria > Vicinamibacterales > 2-12-FULL-66-21 > CAWAZT01. Next base: position 576,945 of record CAVYTI010000006.1, read on the forward strand.
TCGGCACGCGTCACGTGCTCAACGTGCCGGCGTCGCGCCCCTTCACGACGCACGAAGTGCGCTTCGCCCGCGCCATCGGCGCCGTGCTGGCGGCACGCTACCGCGCGATTTTCGACCCCAAGCAGATGCTCGAGCGCGGCGACCTGTTTCGTGGCGCGATCGAGGATCGCTACGTGGCCGCGTTCCTCGACGAGCGCGCCTACGGGCCGTCGCAGAGCGTCGGCCAGAACCGCGCCGATCTCGTCGCCGGCGTGATCGAGGTCCTGCGCGTGGCGGCCTTGTCGAGCTACGAGAACCGGTCGATCTCGTCCGGCGTGCTCATCGTCGACTCCGAAATGGATCCGCTGAGCAGCGAGGCGTCGCCCGATGCCCAGGCCTATCGCTATTCGCTGACGCTGACCGCGGTCAAGAGCTTCTACCGCGTCTGCGACGGCGTGCAGACGATGTTCCTGGTGAATCGCAACGGGTACGTGCTCGACATCGTCGATCTCGATCAGTGGCGGCGCAGCCATGGCAGCGATGCCGAGATCGAGGTGACGTGTCCGGCGCCCTACACGGCCCACGCGCTGGCTACCGCCGGCAACCGCAACATCTGCGTCGTCCTCAGCCCGAATCACGAGATCAAGGTGTTTGCCGAAGGCGTGGAGATGTTCACGTTCAGCAACGCGCGGTGGCATCTGCTCGATCTGAAGGCCAAGTACGATCTCTGGGCCGCCGCGATCGGCCATCCGTCGCTGGCCGAGCGATTGTTCCAGACAGCGCTGGATCTGGCTGACGCGAGGCAGGGGGCGCTGTTCGTGCTGCTGCGCGACGCCGACATCGCGCTGCCCACCCTCGTGGCGCCGCAGGATCAGCTGGATTCGCCGCTGGCCGCATCCCACGCGGAAGGCGTGCCGCCACATCGGACGCAGCTCATGTACATGCTGCGCGGACGCACGGCCATGTCGGTCGCGCCACCGGTGCTGAGCGGCCTGGCCCGCATCGACGGCGCCACCGTCATGGACATCTCGGGACGAATGCTGGCGATCGGCGCCATCCTGCGCCATGGCGAAGGCGTGCAGCCGCACTCGGCGTTCGCGCTCGAAGGAGCCCGCACAACGGCGGCGATGGCGGCCGCTCGACATGGCCCCGTGCTCAAGGTCAGCGAGGACGGCGTGGTGACCTTCTTCGATCGACAGGAGAAGATCTGGGACATCTAGATCGGGACCCGAACATCGAAGGGATGTAAGATTCTTGCCATGCGGGTCTTCCTCACGGGGGCAACGGGGTACATCGGCGCGGCGGTTCTCGACGCACTCATTCGGAATCATCATCAGGTTGACGCTCTCGTGCGCACCGCCCAGGCCGGCACTGACCTGCAGGCGCGCGGCGCGCGTCCGGTCCGTGGAAACCTGCTCGAGCCGGCGACGTGGGCGGAGGCCGCGGCGCAAGCCGACGGCATCGTCCACACCGCGGCGGAATCGGGGCCGCGCCAGCGCGACTCGGACCGCGTCGCGGTCGAGACGCTGGTCGGGCTGCCGGCGGCCAATCGGGTTCTCATCTACACCTCAGGCGTGTGGGTCCTGGGGAACACCGGCGGTCCTGCCGACGAACGCAGCGCGCTGAATCCGGTCGAGCTGGTCGCCTGGCGGCCGGCTCACGAGCAACGGATTCTCGAGACCGCATCGGCCGGCGTTCGCGCCATCGTGGTGCGGCCGGGCATCGTCTACGGCGGCGGCCGCGGCATCGTCGGGGACCTCCTCAAGGACGTCTCGAACGGTCTGGCCCGGGTAGTTGGCGCGGGTGAGAACCACTGGCCGCTCATCTACGACCGGGATCTGGGCGAGTTGTACGCCCGCCTTGTCAACACTCCCGCCGCCGCCGGTGTCTATCACGCCAACGACGAAGGGGACGAGACGGTCAACGAGATCGTCGCCGCGCTGGCCGGTCACGCGTCGATTCAGCCGAGCGTCCGTCATGTGCCACTGGCTGAGGCGCGCAAGAAGATGGGTCCGTACGCCGATGCGCTCGCGCTCGATCAGATCGTGCGGAGCCCGCGCGCGCGCGGGCTGGGCTGGAGCCCGATGGTTCGATCCGTTGCCGGCAACGTCCCCCGACTGCTCGAGGAATGGCGCCGCAGCCGCGAAGCGGCCTGAGCGTCACCAGCCTCGCGTCGCAATCGTTGCTACTCCAGGAGAGTAAACGCATGCACCGACTGATACTTGTCGCCGGCTGTGCCATCTGTCTCGCCGCGCCCGTGCAGGCGCAGGGCCCGGCCCCGGCGGATCCGCATGCCGGCCATGCGATGGAGCCGCAGGCCCAGGCTGCCGCCACGGCCTCGACGGCGCGCAATCAGAATCTGCCGCCCGATGCCGACGCCGCCGCAGGACAGCTCAAAGCCTCGCCGCGGCACGGGGAATGGGTGGACATCAAGAACGGATCCGGTCCGGCGATCAAGAGCTTCGTGGTCTATCCCGAACGGAAGGATCCGGCGCCTGTTGTCATCGTGATCCACGAGATTTTCGGGCTCAGCGATTGGGTGCGAGGCGTCGCCGACCAACTGGCCAAGGAAGGGTTCATCGCGATTGCTCCGGATTTTCTTTCCGGCAAGGGACCCAACGGCGGCGGCACCGATTCGCTCGGCAGCAACGTCGGTCAGGCGATCCGCACGCTGCAGCCGGCCGATACCAACGCGATCCTCGATGCGGTGAGGGCCTACGCGCTCAGCATTCCTTCGTCGAACAAGAAGATCGCGACGATTGGCTTCTGCTGGGGCGGGGGAACGAGCTTTCGCTACGGCATTTCACAACCCGACTTGAACGCGGCAGTGTCGTACTACGGTCCGATGCCGGCCGATCCGCCGGCCTATGAGAAGGCCAAGGCGCCGATTCTCGGCCTCTACGGCGGGAACGACAACAGGGTGGACGCGACCATCGAGCCGGCGAAGGCGGAGCTGAGCAAGCACGACGTCACCTACGAGCCGCACATCTTCGAGGGTGCCGGACACGGGTTCCTGCGCCAGCAGGTCGGCGGCGATCAGGCGCCGGGCAACATGAAAGCGACCGAGCAGGCGTGGCCGCTGACCCTGGAATTCCTGCGCAAGTACACCAGGTAGCCGATCATCGCCGTCACCTGATCGCAATCCCTCCGCTCAGCACGAGCAGGGTCGTCCGCGGCTGCGCCACACCACCCGTCGCAGACGCGAGCTGTTCGGCCACCGAATACCATCGGAAATCGAGTGAGACCGCCACGTGATGGTTGGTGAACCATCGCGCGCCGGCGCCGTAGTGGATTGTCTGGCGCCCGGGTGGATTGGACACGGGGGTATCCTCGCGCTCGGTGTAGAGGATCGAGCGCCCCAGGCCGCCGCTGATGTAACTCCAACCGTTGCGATGCCCGAAATTGAGCGAGATCTCCGGCTCGATCGTGCGGAAATGTTTCAGCACCGTCGGGAAGGGCGTCGCCGGCGTCGTCGATCCGGTGTCGGTCGCTTCCGGCGTTTCGCTGCCTCGAGCGATCAGCACGTGACCGCCGAGGCCGAAGGTGACGACGCCGAGGTGCCAGGGATAGAAGTGGACGCCTCCACTCACGCCGAGACTGTGCCGCGGAACGTTGGCGTCGGTGACGCCGAGATCGTCCGCGACGCTCGGCTCGTCTTTGTGCCGCACGAAGTCTCCGCGGATGTCGACGACGAATAGCGGAATGGGGTCCTGCTGCTGCGCCGAGACCGCAACCGGCAACAACGAGAAGAGCGCGACGAGAAAAAGCCGCGGAAGAAGGCCTCCGCGTTCCAGTGTCATGCGTGTCAGTATAGCTGCCTCGCTTGCGCGATCTCGCGCGCCAGCGCCAGCGCCTCGTCGAGCGTCGTGATCGTTCCATCGAGCTGTTGCTCGTAGACCTCGCGGAGCACGGCGCCGATCGCTGGTCCCGGCCTCGCACCGAGCTCCAGCAGATGCCGTCCCTTGACCAGCGGATCGGGAGGCGCGTGCTCGACGCCGAGCTCGCGGGCCCGCGTCACGAACCAGTCCATCGCCGAACAGTCGAAGCCGCCGCCGCGTCCTTCGCAGTCGGCTCGCGCGACACGCGCCAGCAGCTCGAGGTCCACTTTCTGCGCCAGCCGGCGAAACGCCGCATCCCTGACCGGAGGTTGCGCCTTGTGGAACATTCCCGGTTTGAGGTGGTGGGCCACGATACCCAGCACCTCGCGCCTGACGTCGAACCCCTGCAGCGAATGGATGTTCAGCCGATCGAGAAGCGCGGTGGCTGGCTCGACGCCCTCCTCCTCATGATTGAGCGAGCGGATGCGTCCGTCGACGAACGCCGTCGTCGCCGGCTTTCCGAGATCGTGGCAGACCGCGCCGAGCATCACCGCGACCTGCTTCGGGTATTCGAGATCGTCGATCCTCGCGCGCGCTTGATCGACAACGAGCAGCGTGTGGACCCAGACGTTCCCTTCCGGATGCCACTCCGGCTCCTGCGGGCAGCCGACCAGCGCGTCCAGCTCCGGAAACAGCCGCTCGACGATGCCGAGATCGAGAGAGAGGGCGAGGCCGATCGAGGGTCGTTGCGCCCGGTGGAGCAGCTTGTCGATCTCTCCCCAGATCCGCTCGGCCGGCAGATCGTCGAGCGGAATACGGCGACAGATCTCCTTGGTGCCCTGCTCGACGGTCAGCTCGAACCGCGCCGCGAACTGGATCGCCCGCAGCGCCCGCAGGCTATCGTCCGCGAAGGTCTCTCGGTCGACGGCGCGGAGCAGCCGGCGTTCGAGGTCCGACCGTCCGTCGAACGGATCGATGTACTCGTCGGTGAGGGGATCCCAGGCGATGGCGTTGATTGTGAAGTCGCGCCGGCGCGCCGCTTCACGGGGCGACAGCCGCGGATCCCCGGTGACGGCGAACCCGCGATGGCCGCGTCCGACCTTGGATTCGCGTCTGGGCAGGGAGACGTCGAGGCCGGCGACCTTGTAGACGGTGAAGCTCTCGCCGACCGTGTTGACCGGGGCGATCTTCCCGAGCAGCGTGCGCAAGGCCTCCGCGTCGATGCCGAACACCTCGATGTCGACGTCCTTCGACGGCTGACCGAGCAGCCGATCGCGAACCCAGCCGCCGACGATCAGCGCCCGACCGCCGGCCGCCCGCACCTCGCGCGCGATGCGCGCGGCGATCTCGAGCGGCGGCTCGCTCACCGCGACGCCTGTGGGATCGCCGTGTCACGGTGACGGCCGTACTTGCGGACCAGCCGGTCGGTGAAGGCGGGAGCGACGATGTTGATGACCGCCAGCATGCGGGACGGGCGATGCGGAAACACCTCGGCCCGCGGCCGGCGAATGCAGTCGACGATCGATTTGGCCACCAGCTCCACGGGCTGCTTCGGGCCGAGACCGCTGATCTGGTGACCGAAATCACGGGCCATGGCCTCGCGGAACTCGGTGATCGTCGAGATCGGAAAGACGCACGAGGTGTGGATCGGGGTGCCGGCGAATTCCGATCGCAGCGATTCGGCGAGTCCGGCCTGCGCCGCCTTGCTCGCCGAATACCCGCCCATGAAAGGAATGCCACGGCGGCCGACGATCGACGAGACGAAGATCAGATGACCGCTGTTGCGCGATCGAAAGTGGGGAAGCGCCGCGCGCGCGGCGAGGAACGTGCCCATGAAATTGACGTCCATCATCCGCTGCATGATCTCCGGCGGCGTATCCTCGAGGGTGCCGTAGAAGCCGAAGCCGGCGTTGCAGATCATGATGTCGAGCCGTCCGAATTGCTCGACGGTGCTCGCCACCATCCGCTCGACCTCCTCGGTCCGCGTCACATCCATGGTTATGGACGCGGCGCGGCCGCCGGCCGCGGCGATGCTCCGGACCGCCTCGTCGAGACGATCGGTCCGTCGCGCGCCGAGCATGACGGCGACCCCTTCACGAGCGAGAAGGCGAGCGCAAGCCAGGCCAATCCCCGACGAAGCGCCGGTGATGGCCGCGACGCGTCCGGTCAGCGACGGCATGCGGTAACGATACTATGATGTGACGGCGCCGCCGCGCCGGCCAGCGATTCCGCATGTCCAATACCGCCGATCCAGTCATCCGTCTTCTCGCCGAGCTGGTGTCGATCGATTCGACGAATCCTTCGCTGGTCCCGGGAGCGCCAGGCGAGGGAGCCGTGGCGGATGCGGTTGCCACGCACCTCCGGCGCATCGGTCTGGACGTCGAGATGCAGGAGGTCGCGCCGGGCCGACCGAACGTCGTCGGCGTCCTCGACGGGCGCGGTCCAGGCCCGTCACTGATGTTCTGCGGTCACCTCGATACGGTCGGCACCGAGGGGATGACGAATCCATTCGACCCGGTCGTGCGCGATGGCCGGTTGTACGGACGCGGCGCCCAGGACATGAAGAGCGGCGTCGCCGCCATGATCGATGCGGCGCGCGTCATCGCGGCGGAGGGTCTGCCGGCCGGCCGGTTGATCGTGGCCGCCGTGATCGACGAAGAGTACGAGAGCCTCGGGGCGGATGCGCTGGTCACGCGCTGGTCCGCGGATGCCGCCGTGGTGACCGAGCCGACCGACCTCCAGATCGCGATCGGTCACAAGGGATTCGCCTGGTTCGAGGTGGAGACGCGCGGGGTCGCGGCACACGGCAGCCGGCCGCACGAGGGGCGCGACGCGATCATGCGGATGGGGCGCGTCCTGCGCGGGCTCGAGGCGCTGAACCTCGCATTGCAACGGAAGCCGCCGCATCCGTTGATGGGCGTGGCGTCGTTGCATGCGTCGCTGATTGACGGCGGTCGCGAATTGAGCAGCTATCCCGATCGATGTGGGCTCCGCTACGAGCGGCGGACTGTTGCCGGTGAAAGCGACGACGTGGTGGATGCCGAGCTGAGGCGGATTCTCGAGGAGCTGCGCGCGGCGGATAGAGAGTTCGAGGCCATCGGTCGGCGGCTGTTCTCACGTCCGTGTTACGCGATCGATGCAGCGCATGCGCTGCCCCAGGCGATGGCTCGCGCGATCGGCACGAATGATTTCACCGGGATGACGTTCTGGACGGACGCGGCGGTGCTGGCCGCGGCCGGCACGCCGAGCATCCTGTTCGGGCCTGGCGGCGCCGGTCTTCACAGTGTGGAAGAGTACGCGCGGATTACGGACGTTGTCGCCTGTCGCGATGCGCTCGTGAGGCTGGGTCGCGATTGGCACACGAGAGCGCAGGGAGCGTGACGCTCCCTGCGCGAAGAAGGTATCAAGCCGTCTTACGCAATACGAGCCGCTTGCTCGACAGCAGATGACGCCGAGCGTCGCCTTCGTAGCGCCGACGCGGCGCTCGTCCGTTGACTTCCCATCCCGGACTGTCGTGGCCGCACGACGTGCAGCGCATCATCACGCGCTTGCCTTCGAAGTGCAGCACCGAGTCGTGTCCCCGGAGACCGCACATGATCTGACCGAACCGACCCATCGCTCGCGCGAGCAGGCCCGTATCAGATTGCGTCGCCCTCATGTCCGCTGTCGCCGTGAGCCGCTGGGGATAATTGGTCACCATGGACAATTCACCCTTTCTGCCCCTTTCGAGTAAGACGCCGGTCTTGGCGTGACCGTTTCGTCTCCTCCGTGCCTCAGGAATACTCAAGAGGTGTGCCACACGACACAGAAGAGGTTGCGGGTGAGAAGGCCCCTGGATAACGGACTTTTGGACCCAAAAGTCGCCAATTTGAAGGTTGCGCTATGTAGCAGACTCTACAGCCCTGGACACTCGTGGCGCTTTTGCGTGGCTCCGTGGGTGCCCCATTTACCGCTCTCGTAGCAGGCTGCGGATCACAAAAGCGATATTGGCCGGGCGTTCGCCCAGACGACGCATGAAGTAGGGGAACCATTCACGACCGAATGGAACATAGACGCGCACACGAAGTCCCTCCCGCGTCAGCGACGCCTGCAAGTCGCGGCGGATGCCGTAGAGCATCTGGAATTCGAATCGGTCGCGATCGAATGCTCGTTCGCGCGCGAAGGCGCACGCCTCGTCGATCAGCATCGGATCGTGCGTGGCGATCGCGGGATAGGTCCCCTCGAGCAGCAGCAGCCGCATGATGCGCGAGAACGACGCGTCGACGTCGGCCTTGGCCTGGTAGGCGACTGCCCGTCCCTCGTTGTAGGCGCCTTTCACCAGACGCACCCGCGCCCCGAGCGTGTTCATTCGCCGTGCGTCCTCCTCGCTGCGATACAGATACGACTGCAGCACGACGCCGGCGTTGCGATAGCCCTGGTGCCAGACCGTCTCGAAGATGTCGAGCGTGACAGCGGTGAAGGTCGCGTCCTCCATGTCGATCCGGACAAACGCCTGGTGCGTCGTGGCGGAGTCGAGAATCCGCCGCAGGTTGTCGACGCATGTCGCGCGATCGACCGTCAGACCGAGTTGCGTGAGCTTGAGCGAGAGGTTTCGCTCGACGCCGGCCGCGGCAATCTGCTCGATGAGCGCGACGTAAGCGCGAGTGGCGGCGTCGGCGGCAGCGATTGCGGAGACGCTCTCACCAAGATAATCCAGCGTGACCGCGAGGCCGCTGGCCTGCAGCGCTCGCGCCGCGGCGATCGCCTCGCCGACGGTCTCGCCGGCAATGAAGCGGCGGGCAAAGCTCCGCGCGTCGCGCATGCCGTAGCGGGAGGCGAGGCGTTTGAGCGTTGGACGGCCGGCGAGCGTATGGAAAACAGCCTTCGAGACGGGACCGAGCATCAGTGGGTGCGAATGGGCCGCCTCGGGGCAAGGAGGTGTTGAATGGTCCGGGCGTAATAGCGAAGTACCGTGCGTTCGCGCACCCGAAAGCGGCCGCCGCGCTCGACGAAGATGATGTTGCGGTCGGCGAGGGCGGGGGCACCGACCTCCACGGCCTCGCGGCCGCTGTGCACGCCCAGGTTGGCGTTGGCCTGGCGCAGCACGTCGATGATGCCGCCGGCGCGCTCCTCGAGCTCGCGCGCGGTCATCGACCGGCTCATGGCCGCGGCCACCACCGCCGTCGGCAGTACCTTGTAGAGACGTCCGATCACGTCACGGGTCTCGTGCGCGAGGGTCATGACGTCGCGGCGCGACTCCGGATCGAATCCCGAGATCGGGATCGGCGTGCCGAAGGTCACGAAGGCCCGCGACTGGTAGCCGACGGCGTAGCGGACCATCTCGGCCACTTCGCGTCCGAACGGCCGGCTCCGCCGCTTGACGCCCTGGTGCGGCAGGATGTGATCCTCGAGCACGACGTCGTAGGCGACTGCCATCGGCACGATGACCGAATCGGTACGCTCGGCCTGCATCGCGGCGTGCAGCAGCCCGGTCTTCGGCGCCTTCATCTCGCCGGTGTAACTGCGGCCGCCCTCGATGTAGAAGAGCAGATCGTGTCGCTGCAGCAGTTCCGCGACGTAGGCCTTGAGCGTCACCAGATACGCCGGATCCTTGGTGTTCCGGCGGATCGGGATCGCGCCGGTGACGTGGCGGTGGAGCAGGCCCAACGGCCCGCCGAAGAGATTGATGCCGGCGGCGGTGACCGGCGGCCGGATCCGGTTGTCGTCGAGCACGAGCGGCTCGACCAGGTAATCGAGATGGCTCTTGTGGTTCGAGATGTAGATGACACGGCCGGTCTTCGTCGCCTGCTGCGCGATGTCGACGTGCTCGTCGATGCGCTCGATCTTGCGGAGAATCGGATAGAGCGGGTGCTTCAGCGCGCGGTAGATGGGATAGCGCTGAGTGGTCCGCAGTTCGTCGAGGTAGGCGTGAATGCGCTCGCGCGCTTCGGGTTCCGACTGTCCGTGCCCGCCGCGTAGGTACCTGGCAACATCCTTGCGCGCCAGTACCGCCTGTGTGATCTCGTCGAGCAGCACAGGCAAACTATATCAAAGATATCGGCACCCCCCGGCGCCGCCGACCGTCAGCCGGTGATGTGGCGGCAGATTTCCGCAGTGAATTCCGAGGTCGTCGCCCGGCCGCCCAGGTCGCGCGTTCGCACCCGACCGTCCGCCAGCACGCGCCCGAGGGCGGCCCGGATGCGCGCCGCCTGATCGCGCTCGCCGATGTGATCCAGCATCAGCAGCGCCGAGAGCAGCAGCGCCGTCGGATTGGCCAGGTTCTGATCGGCGATGTCCGGCGCGCTGCCGTGCACCGCCTCGAACACCGCCGAGTCAAGTCCCAGATTGGCACCCGGGACGACCCCGAGCCCGCCGACCAGCCCGGCGCAGAGATCCGACACGATGTCGCCGTAAAGATTGGGCAGCAGCAGCACGTCGAGCCGCTCCGGGTGCATCACCAGATGCATGCACGCCGCATCGACAATTCGCTCGTCATAGATGATGTCGCTGAACTCGCGCGACACTTTGCGGGAGCTGTCGAGGAACAGGCCGTCCGACAGCTTCATGATGTTGGCTTTGTGGATCGCGGTGACCCGCGAGCGCCCGCCCGCGCGCGCGTGCTCGAAGGCGAACCGCGCGATCCGCGTCGACGCCCGTTCGGTGATGATTTTCAGGCTCTCGACGATCCCCGGCACGATCTCGTGCTCCAGGCCGGAATAGAGATCCTCGGTGTTCTCGCGCACGATGATCAGATCGACGTTCTCGAAACGGCTCGGCACGCCCGGCACGTTCTTGACCGGCCGAAGGTTGGCGTAGAGGTCGAGTGCCTTGCGCAGCCCGACGTTGACGCTGGTGAAGCCCTCGCCGATCGGTGTGGTCACCGGTCCTTTGAGCGCGACCTTGTTGCGCTTGACCGACTCGATCAGCGCCGCCGGCAGCGACTGGCCGAACTTCTTGAAGGCGACGACCCCGGCGTCGTGCCGCTCCCAGTCGATCGGCACTCCGGCCACGGCGACAACCTTGATGACCGCTTCGGTCACCTCTGGTCCGATGCCGTCCCCGGGAATCAGCGTAATCGTGTGCGCCATCCGGTCTCCGTCCCTGGCAGGCTGCCAGCCATCATCCCTCGACCATCCGATCCGCGAGCAGCGCCGCCGCCGCTTCGAGCAGTCGTTGATCGTCGGGCCCGAACGCGGCGGGATGATCGCTGTCGATGTCGATCTCTCCCAGGACCTCTCCCAGGCTCATGATCGGCACGACGATCTCCGAGCGCGTCTCGAGGCTGCACGCCAGATAGCGCGGATCGGCATTCACATCGTCGACGATAATCGTCGCTTTCTCCGCCGCGGCGGCGCCGCAGATGCCGCGGCCGACCGGAATCCGCGTGTGCGGGGATGGCTTGCCGACGAATGGCCCCAGGACCAGCTCGTTGCCATCGAGCAGGTAGATGCCGACCCAGTTGTAATGCGGCACGGCGTCCTTCAGCAGGCGGACGGTGTGCCACATCGCGGCCGGGCAGGTCTGGTGAATCAACTATGGCCTCGCGAATCGCGTGCAGGAGCTCGTCATGTCGTACGCCGGTCATTCCTTGATTTCCCAGAAAATCAACGTCAACCCTCCGAGGAGCGGCACCAGCTGCAAGACGGTGGACAGCCCGTGCAGACGTCCGAACTCGATGCGCCGGGGATCGTCGGCCGCGAGGCTGGATGGCGCGACGCCCATCTCGGCCTGCAGCTGATGGATGCGACGACCCAGGATCAGGCCGCAGTAGAGGCTGGTCGCGAGCATGACCAGGCCGAGCGCCGCCCGCCAGGCGAGGCGCCGCGGCCGCGGCCCGAGGATCGCCCGGATCGCCAGGGTCAGGAGCAGCACCGTGCCGGCGACGTACGACACCAGGTCGAAACGCTGAAGGATTTCTCCAAAGACGGCGCCGGACAGCAGCCGGCTGTCCGACACGTGGCGCGCGGCGGTCACATCGAAGATCGCCGGCGCGACGACGCCACCCAGAACGAGGAGTCCGCCAACCCAGACGACAAGCGTCAACACTGCGGCGAACCGCAGCAGGAGCATCCGGTCATTATAATTGAGCGACGGTTCGATTCCGGTTTCCTGCTGCCCGCGGTGACGCCCGCATGTCCGACGATCGCATTGAGTGGCTCTCCTGGAGCTCGGACGCATTCGGGCGTGCCGCGCGGGAAGAGAAGCCCGTTCTGCTGTCCATCACCGCCACCTGGTGTCGCGCCTGCCACGAGATGGACCGGACGACGTACGTCGACGCCCGGGTCGTGTCATCCGTTCAGGCCGGCTTCGTCGCGGTGCGGGTCGACGCCGATCGCCGACCGGACATCAACGAGCGTTACAACCTGGGCGGCTGGCCGACGACCGCGTTCCTCACGCCGCATGGCGATCTGCTGGGCGGCGGCACGTTCGTCGCGCCGGATCAGATGGTTGGAATACTCGATCGCGTGCGCGACGCGCTGCGCGGGCGCGGCGACGAAATCGAGCGCGCGCAGGCGAGGGCGGCGACCACCGCTCCCGAGTCGACGGCGCCGTCGCTGTCGCTCGACCAGATCGTCGAGCTCGTGTTCGCGAGCTTCGACGAGGACCACGGCGGCTTCGGCGTCGCGCCGAAGTTCCCGCTCACCGCTCCGCTGCACCTGGCATTGGAGCTTCATCGCACGAACGGCGACGACTGGTCGCGTCGCGTCGTCGAACGCACGCTCGACGCGATCCGCGACGGTGGCCTGCACGACGTCGAGCACGGCGGATTCTTTCGCTACGCGACGACCCGCGAGTGGCAGCTGCCGCACGTCGAGAAGCTGCTCGAGACCAACGCGCTGCTGCTGCGGATCTACGCTGGAGTCGGCGTCGACGCTCGACCGCGACGTCGATCGCGAGGTCGCCGCCGAGCTCGCAACCTACATCACCGGCCGGCTCGGCGGAGCTGCCGGTGGCTACTGCGGCAGCGAGGACGACACGACGGTCTACGCCGACACCAGCGCCACGGCGAGCGCCGCGCTGCTTGTCGGCGTCGAGCGCGCTGAACGACCAGGAGCTCGGACGGACGGCGCTCGAGCAGCTCGAGCGTGTGCTGTTCGACCTCGTATCGCCCGGGAAAAGGCATCGCGCACTGCACGGATGGCGCCTCGCGTGTGGCGGGCCTGCTCGCCGACTACGTCGCGGTGATCCACGCGCTGCTCGACGCGCACCAGGTCTCCGATGCCGAGCCCTACGAGATGCTGGCGCAGGAGCTGGCGCACTACGTGCTTCGGACCATGTGGGACGGGCGCTCGGGAGGCTTCTTCGATCGGACGCACGAGCCGGCCGAGCTGGGGCTGCTGCGGAGCCCGCGCAAGCCGTTTGCGGTCAACTGCGAAGCGGCGCGTGCCTTTGCCCGGCTGGCCGCGTATCGTTCGTTGCCGACTTCCGCTCGTCTGCGGAAGACGCGATCCGAGTCGTGGCGCCGTTCGCCGCAACTCAGGGACCGCTGGCCGCCCACTACGTGCTGGCGCTCCGCGAGCTCTCGGCCAAGTGATAAACTGCCGGATTCTACGAGGTCCTTCGTGCCCACTTCATCGATCGACGCCCTTCGCAACATCGCCACGCAGCTCCGGATCGATTCAATCCGTTCGACGAGCCAGGCCGGCAGCGGTCACCCGACCAGCTGCATGTCCGCCGCCGACGTCGTGGCGGCGCTGTTCTTCGCCGAGATGCGCTACGACCCGCAGGCGCCGAAGAACCCCGACAACGATCGATTCGTGTTGTCGAAGGGGCACGCGGCGCCGATTCTCTACGCCGCATGGGCCGAAGCGGGTCTGTTCCCTCGCGAGGACCTGCTCAAGCTCCGCACGCATCCAGTCGGATCTGGAAGGGCATCCGACGCCGCGCCTGCCGTTCGTGGATGTCGCGACCGGTTCACTCGGCCAGGGCATCTGCGCGGCGATCGGGATCGCGGCCAACGCCCGCCTGATCGGATCGGCGTACCGGACCTACGTGCTGCTCGGCGACGGCGAGTTCGCGGAAGGATCGGTCTGGGAAGCGGCGGATATCGGCGCCGCGCAGAAGCTGGACAACCTCTGCGCGATCGTCGACGTCAACGCGCTCGGCCAGAGCGGCCCGACCCAGTTCGGCCACAACATGGACGAACTGTCGCGGCGATGGACCGCCTTCGGGTGGCAGAGCCTGGTCATCGACGGCCACGACATGCAGGCGATTCTCGACGCCTTGAAGAAGGCGCGCGAGGCCTCGGGGCGTCCGAGCGTGATCCTGGCGCGCACCCTCAAGGGCAAGGGTGTTGCGTCGGTCGAAGGCAAGGAAGGCTGGCACGGGAAGGCGTTCAAGAAAGGGGAGGAGGCGGATCGCGCGATCGCCGAGCTGGAGAAACAGCTCGTGCCGGGCACGAAGACCCCGGACATCCCCAGGCCGACACAGACCGGTCGTCCGAGACCCACGCCGGACTACTCACGTGTCGCTGCACCGGCCTACAAGAAGGGGGACCTCGTGGCGACGCGCGAAGCCTGGGGCAGCGCGCTGGCCGCAATCGGCGCCGTCGACGAGCGCGTCGTCGCGCTCGATGCCGACGTCAAGAACTCGACCTTCAGCGACCGGTTCGCCAAGGCGTTCGCCAACCGGTTCTTCGAGAATTTCATCGCCGAGCAGATCATGGTCGGGGTGTCGATGGGACTCGCGGCCCGCGGCGCGGTGCCGTTCGCGTCGACGTTCGCGTGCTTCCTGACACGCGCCGCCGACTTCATCCGGATGGCGGGCATCTCGGCGGTGAACGTCAAGCTCACCGGCTCGCACGCCGGTATCTCAATCGGCGAGGACGGCCCGTCACAGATGGCGCTCGAGGATCTCGCGCTCATGCGCGCCGTGCCCGACTGCGCCGTGCTCTATCCGTGTGAAGCGGTCAGCACCGAGCGGCTGGTCGCCCTCATGGCGCAGCACACCGGGCTCGCCTACATGCGGACGTCGCGACCCAAGACGCCGGTCCTCTACGATCCAGCGGAGGAGTTTCACATCGGCGGATCGAAGGTCGTGCGCCAGAGCGCGTCCGATGCGGTGACGATCGTCGGGGCGGGCGTGACGGTGTTCGAGGCGCTGACCGCCGCGGACCGTTTGCAGAAGGACGGCATCGCCGCGCGCGTGATCGACGCCTATACGGTTCAGCCGATCGATGCCGGGACACTGCGGGACGCCGCGAAGGCCACCGGCCGCGTGATCACCGTCGAGGATCACTATGCGGCTGGCGGTCTCGGGGATGCGGTCGCGGAGGCGCTCGCGCCGACCGGCGTGACGGTCACGCGACTGGCCGTCCGCGAGATCCCGCGGTCCGGGCAGCCCGAGGAGCTGCTCGATCGCTACGGGATCTCCGCGTCGCACATCGTCGACGCCGTCAAACGCGCTACGAGCCCGTCGTAGGGGTAGAAGAGGCGGATGTCCCCTTCTTGTCGGCCGCCAGGTACAGCGCGTTGAACAACATCGGGAAAGTGGCGTGGGTCTGGGCGCGGTGCTGCGGGCGCAGCCCGAACAGCACGATCCGGCCGGGGTTCATGTCGACGGCGACGACCGCCGCGCGACCCGTCATCAGCTCCTCTCCCTTGAGCCACCCGGAGGCGACGATCCCGGCGTTGGGATAGCGGGCGACGATCGTGGTCTTCTGCGACGAGAAGCCTTCGACGAGGCTGAAGAACGGGCTGTTGTTGTAGAAGCCGTACGTCTCGCCGCTCATGCCATAACCCAGCGGACCGGTCGTATCGACCTCGACCTTCAGGATGGTTCCCGGCGCGAAGTGCTGGTCGCGGGTCAGGCCCACCTTCAGGTTCTTCACCGGCACGCCGAACTTCTCAATCGCGAGGTCGGACGCGGCACCGAGGGTGATCAGCGTGCCGCCCTGGGAGACGAACTCGCGAAGCGCAGCGACCCCTTCGTCGCCGATCCCACCGCGGTACTCCGGCCGGATCGTCGATCCCGTGAACCCGTCGATGATGGCGCGCGAACCCTGGTCGGGGAGGATGATGGCGTCGTAGCGATCGCGCAGCTTGCCGCCGCGCACCTCGTCGTTGTGAAGGGGCGTGGAGGCGAAGCCGTATTGCTCGAGCACCCACCGCGTCCAGCCTTCATCCATGTTGCCACCCGTCCACGGCTGATACATGGCGATTCGCGGCGCATTCACCGTCATCGCGCCGGCCGGAGCCGGCCCCTCGCGCGCCTTGATCTGGAGGCCGAGCGTCTGGGCGACGGCCTCGACGGACTTGCGTGAGACGTTGGCGACCCAGGCCTGTGCCGCGTGCGCCTCACCGCGGAGACCGCCTTCGAGCGACACGCTCGCGCCCTCTTTCAGCAGCAGGTTGATCGCCTTCGCACCGTCGGGCCCGCGATAGTCGAACACGTAGCGCGACCCGTTGCCGCTGACGCGGCCGTCGAGCGAGGGGACCCCGGTCAGCTTCTGCAGACGAGCCTCGTCGCCGATGGCCTTGCCGACCACGACGTGGTCCACCCCCAGCAGCATGCCCAGGGACCATGCGGTGACGTCGTACGGCGGCTCCGGAGGAGCAGTGGGCGATCGCCGCACTTCCGGATAGGTCTGCTTCTCGAGCATGTCCTTGGCGTAGTGGGCAAACACCTGCGTCATCGGAATGACGAACGTGCCGGCGGCGTATTTCCTCGCGTCCGCCTCGAATGCCGCGCCGGCCCGGTAGACGTCCACGCCCGCCATCTGCAGCTTCTCGACGAGGTGCACCGCCTCTCCCGGATCGTGCTGCGTCTCGACCGGAATGAGAATCGCCGCCGGATTCCCTTTTCGGCCGGCCTCGATCGTGTCGCGGTTGACCGCGTAGATCTGCTGCAGCAGCGCCTCGCGCCGGTCGGCCACCGTGTCGAGCAGCGCCATGGTCGCAATCAGCTCGTAGTCGACGATGTCGCCGAGGGTCCAGTGGCCGCCCATCCAGGGCCGCGGATATTCGGTGCGCGGGGTGATGTCGGTCGGCGCCGGCAGCGGGGTCGTCGGTCCACCGAGCGTGGCGCCACGACCGCCGCGTCCGCCCTCGTCGGCGCCAGCGGCGGGGGGTGCGGCGGCCCGACCCGGGACGGCCTGCTGCTGATCGATCGGCGCGGCCACACGAGCGCTGGCCACCTCCGTGAGGAGCCCGATCTGGTTGTGCCACCAGCCGCTCCACGCCATCGCTCCCTGCCAGAAATTCGTGTAGGTGGAGTTGTAGATGATGCCTTCCTTGCCCGCCGCCTCGAGCGCCGCGGCCTGTGACTGACCGAGGATTCCGTTCCACCGATAGATCAGCGGGTGGACGTTGGGGTTGATGGGATCGGTCGCCGGCATCACGAATATCCTGGCGGCATTGCTTCCCATCTGATGCTCGTCGAGCCAGACCGACGGATACCAGTCGTTCCACAGCAGCTTCGCGGTCAGCTGGCTTTCCTTCTGCGTGAACATGTACATGTCACGGTTGTTGTCGTGGCCGACGTACGGATGATACAGGTAGGGAATCGGGCTGTTTTCGAACGGTGTGCCGAGATTCCTGTTGAACCAGTCGGTGACCATGATCTGGCCGTCGGGGTTGAGGCTCGGGATCAGCAGGAAGATCACGTTGTCGAGGATCTTCTTCACCTGCGGCGACTGGTCGGTCGCCAGGCGGTGCACCAGGTCTACGGCCATCTGCGAGGCGCCGATTTCCGTAGCGTGGATGCTGCAGGTGATCAGCAGGACGACCTTGCCCTGCGCGGACGATCTCGTCGCGTTCCGCGTCGGTCGGGGTCCCGTCGCGAAAGTACAGCTTCCGCTCCATCTGCTTGTAGCGATCGAGATTACGCAGCGTCTCGGGGCTGCTGATTTCGAGGACGATGAACGGGTTGTCGTTCGTGGACTTGCCCAGGTCACGCACCCGGACGCGGTCGGTCGCTCCCGCGACCAGGCGCATGTACTCGACGATCTTGTCCCAGCGGGCGAGCTTGTTGTCGGCGCCGATGCGAAACCCGAAAAACTGTTCCGGCGTGACCAGGCTGTTTTGTGCCGTCAGACCCGGCGACAGGCTGAGGGAAAGCAGGACCAGTGCGGCGACAAGTCCGCCGCCACGCGGCAGCCCGCGCGTCAGGCGACCAGAGGCTTCAGATCGATCGCGACCCTCGGTCGGTCTCTCATCGACCATCCGTTGGGAAAACGCCATGGGAAGACCTTCTGGACCGGGTGACGGGCTGTCTCGATGCGACAAAGGGGAACCGCTCCGCTTCAGGCCGACAGCCTATTTCATGGCGAATCTGAAGTAAACTGCCGGCCGCCATGCTGGCCCGCGTGCAGCGTTTGTTTGACATCCGGCCGGGAGAGACGCTGCCGGTTCTCCTCACTTTCTTTTATATCGCCGCCGTCATCGCGGCGTTCCTTCTGGCCAAGGCGATTCGCAGCGGCCTGTTCCTGAAGGAATACGGGGCCTACGCGCTGCCGTACGTGTACGCCGCCGTGCCGCTGGCAGTGTCCGCGTTCGTGCCCATCTCCACGCGGTTGACCAATCGATACGGCCAGCGGCCGGTTGCGGTCTGGACACTCCTCTTCTTCGCCGGCAACGTGCTGATGTTCTGGTACGCGTTCCGCACGTGGTCGTGGCCGGTCCTGCCGGCCGTCCTCTACGTCTGGGTCAACTGCTTCGGCATCATCGCCCCGGTGCAGGCGTGGATCTTCGCCAACTCGCTCTTCGATACCCGTCAGGCCAAACGCCTGTTCGGCGTGATCGGGTCCGGCGCGTCGCTCGGGGCCATCCTTGGCGGCTTTCTGGCCCGCGTGCTCGTCGGGACCGTCGGAGGCCCGGTCAACCTGCTGCTGGTGCTCGCGGCGCTGATTCTGGCGTCTGCGGGGATCATCTCCTTCGCGAACATGCGGCTGCGACGGCCGGGATCGGGCCGTGCCACGCCGGGCACCGCGCGTGCTCGCCCGTTCAGCGAGACCCTTGCCGAGATCGGACGAACACCGTATCTCAGGCTCATTGCGTTGACGGTGTTCCTGGTGGCGATCTCGACGCAGTGGAGCACCTTCCAGCTCAACGTCGTGGCCGATCAGCGGTTCGGAGGAAACGCCCAGGCGCTGACCAAATTCTTCGGCACCTTCAACTTCGCGCTGGGCCTCGTCAGCTTCATCGTGCAGTTGACGCTGACCGGCACCGCGCTTCGCCGGTTCGGCGTCGCCTTCACCATCATGCTCCTGCCGATGGCGCTCGGCGTCGGCGCGGTGTCCATCCTGCTGTTTCCGATTTTCTGGACCGTGCTGATGACCAACGCGACGGATCAGGGACTGCGGTTCTCGGTCGACAAGGCGACCTACGAGCTGTTGTATCTGCCGATTCCTCAGGCCTCGCGCAGCCGCATCAAGAACGCCATCGACATCGTTCTCAATCGCATGGGCGACGGCGTCGGGGCCATCATGCTTGGTCTGGCCACGCGTGGATTCGGCGGCCTGCCCGGTCTGCAGCTTGGCGTGCGCGGCACAGCCGGGATCAACCTCTTCTTCCTTGCCGCCTGGTGCGCCGCGGCCTGGCGCGTGCGAGGGGAATACGTCCGCACGATCAGCGACACCATCCACCGGAACCGTCTCGACGCCGAGCGGGCCTCAGGGACGACCCTCGATCGGTCGGCGGTGGAGGCGTTGAGCGTCAAGCTGAACTCCGAGGACCCCGAAAACGTGATCTACGCGCTGTCGCTGCTGGAAGAGCAGCGCCGGCAGAGTTGGCGGCCTCGCTTGCGCGAGCTGCTCGAGCATCCGGAGCCGGAAGTGCGGCGTCGCGCGCTGGCGCTGTTGAGCGCCGATGGCGATCGAGCCATCGCCAGCACGGCCGAGGACATGTTGCGCGATCCGGATGCCGGAGTGCGGACCGAGGCGCTCCTCTATCTGAGCCGCGAGCTGGGTGTCGATCCGCTGGCCAAGATTCAGGAGCTCGGCGACTTTCCAGATTTCTCGATTCGTGCGGCGATGGCGGCGTTCCTCGCCTCACCCGGACCCTCGCGCAACCTCGAGGCCACGCGCGTGATCGTCGAGCAGATGATCAACTCCACCGGGCTCGACGGAGTGCCGGATCGCATGGAGGCGGCGCGTGTTCTGGCGCTCGCGCCCGACGGCCTGGGCGATCTGCTCGGTCGCCTCCTGCGCGACGAGGACCCCGAGGTCGCACGCATGGCCATCACCGGCGCCAGGCTCATGCGCGACGACCAGGTCCTTGGTCCGCTCATCGACCTGCTGGGCCGGCCCGAGCTGGCGGAAGAGGCCGCCGACGCACTCTCGCGCCACGGCACCACGATTGTGCCGCGCTTGAAAGAGCGGCTCCTCGACGACAGCGTGTCCCTCGAAGTCCGCCGCGAGATCCCGCTGGTCCTGCTGCGAATCGGCACACCGGAGGCCGGTCGTGCGCTGGTCGACGCGCTGATGGAGGGGGACGCGACGCTGCGTTACCGGGTGATTGCCTCGCTCAACAAGCTGCGGCGGCTCCATCCCGGTGTGCCGATCGATCGCCGGCTCGTCGAGCTGCTGCTGGCGGCGGAGATTGCCGGGCACTATCGCTCGCATCAGGTGCTCGGCGCCCTTCGCACGACGCTGCCGGCGGACGATCCGATGTTCGCCGCGATGGCCGAATCCATGGAGCACGAGCGGGAGCGGATCTTCCGGTTGATGTCGTTGTTGTACCCGGAGGTCGATCTGCAGGATCCCTACGTCGGCCTCGAGTCGACGGACTCGATCATCCGCGCCAATGCGCTCGAGTTCCTCGACAACGTGCTGCCGCCGCACCTGCGTGAGGTGCTCGTGCCGGTGCTCGATCCGCAGACCTCGCTCGAGGATCGCATCGCGATCGCGGACCGCCTGGTCGGGGCGCCGGTGACCACCGCCGAAGCCGGGATTGCCGCGCTGCTGCCGGACACGGCCTTGCACGGCGTCGCGGTCGAAGCGCTGCAACGCGTCGGCGGCGAGGTGGAAGGTGCCGAGGCGGCGGAAACCCCCGAGCCGGCACCCGGCAACATGGGGATAGGAGTCTAGCGGCGGTCAGTGGCCGTTGCCGGGCCCGCTGTCGCCGTTGACCGGACCGCCGCCGAACTCACCTTCGATGACCCGCATGAAGGCATCGACGACGGCGGGATCGAACTGGCGGGCCCGCTGGCGATCGATCTCGGCGATCGCCTCACGAATCGGCCACGCCGGTTTGTAGGGACGCTCCTGCGTCAGCGCGTCGAACACGTCGGCAACGGCGACGATGCGTCCGGCCAGCGGAATGTTGGTGCCGGCGATCGAGCCGTAGCCCGTGCCGTCCCAGCGCTCGTGGTGCGAGAACGCGATTTCCTCCGCCAGCCGCAGCAGCGGAAACTTGCCGCCCGACAAAATACGCGCGCCGATGACGGTGTGGGTCTTGACGACGGTGAATTCATCCTCGGTGAGCTTGCCCAGCTTCATCAGGATCGTGTCGGGCACGCCAATCTTGCCGACGTCGTGCAGCGGCGCGGCGCGACGAATCAGCGACACCTGCGTGTCCGGCAGGCCGAGCTGTCTGGCGACCAGCGCCGACATCTGGCCGACGCGCTGCGTGTGCTGGCCGGTATTGTCGTCGCGGAACTCCGCCGCCATCGCCAGCCGCTCGACGATCTCGACCTGCGCTTCCTCCAGCGCACGCGTCCGCTCGCGCACCTTGGCTTCCAGCATCTGGTTCTGGCTCTGGATCTGGACGTAGAGCAGCCGCGTCTCGAGCAGCGTCTTGATTCTCAGCAGGATCTCGTCGGGCTGAAATGGCTTGTTCAGGAAATCCTTGGCGCCGCGCGACAGCGCATCGCGGCGCGCTTCCGGCGTCACGTCGGCGGAGAGAATCAGGATCGGCAGGTAGGACGCCTCGGCGATGTCGGAGAGCTGGGCCATCACGTCGAGCCCGTCCAGATGCGGCATCCGCAGATCCAGCAGCACGAGGTCCGGCTTGTGCTTGATGAAGAGCGGCTTGGCCTGACGCGAGTCGGTCGTGCTCTCGATGTGCACGAAGCCGGCCCTGGTCAGCACACGACGGAGGATTTCGACGTTGTCGTTCTCGTCGTCGACGATCAGGATCCGGGCGTTGCGAAAGGACCGCGCGATCATGGCCGACGCGGCTCCGCGTTGACGATGGATTCGGCGGCTGGCGATTCGGGCCACGTCAGCGGCGGCGCAGCCGTGTAGCCCGCATGGGCGAGCCGCGACTGGAACAAGGCGGTCTCCGACGCGTAGAACGTGAGCTTCAGGAAGTGTCGCGCCAGGACGTAGATTTCACCGGCGACCAGGGCGTACCAGGCCGCGGCCCCGGGCGCCGCGTCGCTGGCCACAATTCTGTAAGCGCCGATGAGCACGATGAACAGACCGCCGTTCAGCAGGTAGAGGACCCAGACCGTTACGCCGTGACGCTTCACGAACCGGACGCTCGCAAAGAGTGCGCCCAGCGCGCTGCGACGATCTTCTACCACGATCCGTATACGCGCGTAGTCGACGGCAAGGTTCACCAGGACCATGACGAGGGCGAACGCCAGATACAACACCAGCCGCACGACGAACGCACGACGCTCGACCGCGGTGTCCCGGATCAGGCGTCCGTACAGAGTGTCGAGCAGCAGCGGGTGCAGCCACCGGAACAGGACGCCGTACGACGATCAGCGACAGCAGCCCCAGGCGTGCAAGCGCGGGAAAATGTGTGCCGGCGGCGGCAAAAAAGCCCGAGGACCGTGTCGGCCGGTCGCGCGCCAGCCGGTCGATGATGCCACCCGAGAGGAACGACCAGACGACCAGCCACGCCGCGACGGCGCCGGCAATCGTCGTCGCCAGCGGCACGTTGTCGAGCAGGTCGCTCAGGTTGCGCAGCACGGCGGCGAACCCGATGATCGACGGGACGAACGTCGTGCCCAGCCCGGTGGCGTGCGAGAGATATTCCTGCCACCAGTCCGTAGTCGACGGCCTTGGCCGCTTCGGCGACGCTGCTGGCGCCGACCTGCGACGCGAGCATGCCGCGGAGCGCGAGCGTCAGCGGCACCGCGATCAGCAGGGTCAGCGCGAACGTACCGGCAAGCACCGCGCGGGCTCTCGCCGCGCGACGCATGCCCTCGACAAGAGCCGCAGCGGCGCCCATGGTCAAACGAAGAACCCGTAGGTCAGGAGCTGATCCTGAAGCCAGACGAGCCAGGTCAGCGACCAGCGGGCGGTCGTGGCGCGTGTGTGGGGGTGGAGTACCAGGCTGTTGTTCGTGCGGTTCAGATCCAGCAGCAGCGCCGCGTCGGGATCGACCTCCGCTTTCACGGCTTCAGCGCTGCCGTCGATCTCGAACATCTTCCACTGGCTGCGGCCGTCCCACGACCAGTCGGTCTGGCGACCGTCCGCGAACGTCACCCGAACCGTGACCGGAAAGACGCCGTCGCTGTTCCGGCGCGCCACCACCATCGTGTGATACCGATCGCCGACGCGATCGCTGCGGGCGTAATCGAGGGCGTAGTCGAAGGTCTGCGAGCCGCGGTAGACCTGATCGAAGTACCAGGTGAGATCCTGACCGCTGACCTCGTTGGCGACGGCGAAGAAATCCTGCGGTCGCGGGTGCTTGAACGCGTAGCGCTGGAAATAGGTCGACATCACCCGCTGCAGCACCGGCCATCCGAGGTAGCGCTCGAGCGTGTGCAGCCACAGCGCCGTCTTGTTGTAGGTGATGGCGCCGGCGGTGCCGGGCCAGTAGCGAAAGGTCGGCGTCGCCTGTACGTCCTGCCGGGCGTAGGCTCGATAGCCTGCCAGGCGATCGCCGTCGACGGCGCGGGTCAATGGCAGCGCTCGAAACAGCCACGGTACGAAGCCGCCGAAGTACCGCTCGACGACGTAGTTGGGTTGGAACTGCTGCTCGATGACCCGCGCGGTCGAGAAGGTGTTGAGCCCCTCGTCCATCCAGCCGTCCTCGAACTCGTTCGTGGCAACGATGCCGTACCAGAACTGGTGGCCGGCTTCGTGAACCGTGACGCCCTCGGGTTGCGTCGCCTCGCGCGGCGCCAGCCAGCGCGTGCCGGCGGTGAAAAGCGTCGGATATTCCATCCCGCCGGTGCCGCTCTGCCAGGCGGGATCGACGATGGTGATGTGGCCGTACGGGTAGGCGCCGAACCACTCGCCGTAATAGCGCAGCGTCGCCCGCGCGGCGGCGAAATGGCGCTCTTCCTGTCCCGCGTGCTCGGGCTGCAGCAGCAGGCGCATCTCGACCGGCGGCAGCGTGGGATGCTGGAATCGCGCGCGATGCTCGACGAAGTCGCGGGCTGGTCGTCCACGCGAAGTCGTGGACGTCCTCCTGATAGAAATGGTGGACCTGATACCGCCTGATCGGTCGGTGACCTCCCGCTCGACGCCGGTGGCGCCGACCGTCCAGCCCGCCGGCACCGTCAGCCGGACATCGTAGACGCCGAAGTCGGCGAAGAACTCGGTCGCGTAGTGGAACTGATGGCAGTTCCAGCCGCCGTCCTGGAGCACGCCGATCTTCGGAAACCACTGCGCGATGAAGTAGTAGTTGCCGATGACGCCGGTTCTGCGCGAAGGTCCGCGGCACGTGCGCCGTCCACGCGATCTGGACCTCGACGGTGCCGCCAGGCGGGACGGCGTGTCGAGCGGGACCTCGGCAACCGTCCGATCGTCCGCGTTGCCGTCGTCGGGCGCGATGTAGCGCAGACGGTCGGCCCGCGTCGGCTGCGCGCCGCCGTTGGTGACGATTTTCACGGACGAGATGTCGATCGACGATCGATCGCCAGCAGCCGGAGGTCGCTGACGCGAGCGGAGTCGGCAAGCTGCCGCTCGCGCATCCACGTCGACTGGTCGTTCCGCCACGCGTTGTAGTAGAGGTGAAAGCGCAGCGCGTCGGCCGGGACGCGAGGACGTGTTGCGCCAGGTGAGCGTTTCGTCGCGCTGTGATGATGTGGCCCGGGACGTCGAGGCGGGCGTTGATGCGATAGTTGGCGTTGCGGGGCGACAGTGCGCGGCGCGTCGCCTGATTCGGAGCCTGGGCGGCAGGTCGCGCCAGCGCGATCGGCGAGCACGCATCCCGACGATCACCAGCCGTGCGCGACGCCCCGTCACCCGCGGATCCTACACCAAGCGAAGGTATAATCGGCGGCTCGGCTATATCACTCGGCATTCATATCAGGAGTTGTACATGACCTCACGGAAAGGACCCATCCGCGTCCTGCACTTCGGCCTCGGCCCGATCGGGGCGGCCATCGTGCGGCAGGTCGCGAGCCGCACCGGCTTCAAGATGGTCGGCGGCGTCGACATCGATCCCGCCAAGGTCGGTCGCGATCTCGGCGAGATCGCCGGCGTCGGGCGATCGCTGCGCGTCAGGGTCTCGGACGATCCCCGCAAGGCGATCAAGGCGACGAAGCCGGACGTCGTCGTGCTCTGCACGCAGTCGTCGCTGAAGAAGGTGATGCCGCAGATGGAGGCGATTCTCAAGCACCGGGTGCCGATCGTCTCGACGACCGAGGAGCTGGCGTATCCCTGCGGCGCCAACCTGCGCTACGCCCGCGCGCTCCATCGACTGGCGAAGAAGGCGAAGGTGGCGGTGCTCGGCACCGGCGTGAACCCGGGCTTCACGATGGACGCGCTTGCCGATCACGCTGACCGGCGTCTGCGAGCGGGTGGACGCGATGCGCGTCGATCGGATCCAGGATGCCCGTGTGCGCCGGCTGCCGTTCCAGCAGAAGATCGGCGCCGGCCTGACGCGCGAGCAGTTCATGCGCAAGGTGGACGACGGGAGCGTGCGGCACGTCGGGCTGGCCGAGTCGATCTCGATGATCGCCGATGCGATGGGCTGGAAGCTCGACAAGATCACCGACGACATCGAGCCGAAGATCGCGATCGAGACGGTGGCGAGCGAGTACCTCGCCGTCGATGCCGGCTACGTCTGCGGGATCGTGCAGGACGGCATCGGCTATCGCAAGGGCACGCCGGTCATCACGCTGCACATGGAGGCCTACCTCGGCGCGCCGGAGTCGTACGATGCCGTCGAGATCACCGGGTCGCCGGCGCTGAAGATGAAGATTGACGGCGGCGTGCACGGCGACATCGCGACCGCGTCGATCACGGTCAACTCGCATTCCGAAGGTGATCGATGCGCCGCCGGGCGTGCACACCATGCGCGACATGCCGATTCCCGTCGTTCTTTCCTGGCGTGTGACGCACGGCATGGCTTCGCACGACGAGCGGATCGACGGCCTGCGCCGCGCCTACGACGAGGCGCATGGCCGCTTCGTCGCGCGGCTGGAGCGCGTTGCGGCGGAGGCGCTCGAAGCGGTGCCGTCCGAAGGCGGCTGGTCGGCGGCGCAGATCGCCTGGCATGTCGCGGCGGTGGACACGGCGTTCGCCGGCCTGATTTCGGGCCAGCGACCGTCGCAGCCGCTGGCGGCTGACTTTCAGGAGCGGGCCTGGTCGGACGTGGTGGCGCTCGATTCCTCGACAACTCGAAGCGTCGCGCAGTGTGATGCCCCCGCCTGGTGTGCGAGCGCGACGAAGCGTTGTTGGCGCTCGCGGGCGCCGCCACCAGGATGACGTCCGCGCTCCGGGATCTGACCGCCGAACGCGGCGCCGGCTTCGGCATCTCGCATCATCTGGTCGGCACCATCAACCTCTATCAGATCGGCGACTGGGCCATCGCGCACACGATCCGGCACAACGCGCAAGCGAAGAAACTGCTCGGGGTGTGACCTCGCTTCCCCAATTTGCGCCTACGGTAGAGAGTCGTTACCGGACGGGCCAGCATGCCGTAACTGTGTTCGTGAGACCGCTCAAGCCGTAGATACGGACTGACTTGAGCCACCAGCTAGACCGCACGGCAGCCGTCTGGCGTAGCCTTTGCTCTATGCCGTGCTATGAAAACTCGCATTGTCCTACCGCTCGCGGCGTGCGTGTTCTTCCTAAGCCAGTCGGCGTCGGCCCAATCGCGCGATCCGTACTTCTCGACGTTCAGCGCCCATTATGATGTCGTCTACCACGAGCCTGGCGCGACCAGTCATGCGGGTGCGCACTTCGATGTGGCCAGCACACTCAAGCGCGACGTGCCGTTCATCGGACCGGTCGGCGAAGTCGGCTTCAATGATTTCGACGGCGGCACCGTCGTTTCAGTGATGGGCGGCCTGCGCGTGCGCGCGAACACCGACTACTGGGTGCTGCCGTACGCGCAGTTCATTCTCGGGTTGGATCACTGCGGTGTCTGCGACAGCAACGACTTCGCGCTCCAGGGCGGCGGCGGTGTGGATTTCCGGACGGGAAGCCCGAATGTGAGAATCCGCATCCAGTTCGACCTCCGACATGTATTCGCGGCGAGCGGCTTCAATGCCGGCCGCCTCTCGGCCGGCATTGTGTTGCCGTTGAACAAATGACCGAGTGCTACGGAGCAGACGTCTCGAACATCAAGACCGACAGCCGGGTACGCGCCTGAGTCGCCGGCGACACGCGCCTCGGAAGAGTTCAGCACTCTTGCGGGGCGCGGATTCTATTGATGGGCCGGGGTACCCAGCGACCTTCCTCCCTTCGTCATGGCGCAATCCGGACTACAATGCCGCGACTTTCACCTTTCAAGGCACGGCATGAAACGGCATGAAATCGATGCCCCTCACTAACGCCTTGCGGACCCTCACAGTCATCACATCCGTGTGCCTTGCGATCGTGGGCTCCGCAGCCCGGAGCGGATTGGCCAATGCCGTCCAACTCGATCCGATCGCCGCTTCGCACGGCAAACCGGTCGTCCTCATTTTCCTTCGCACAGACTGTCCCATCTCGCAGCGATATGCGCCCACGATCCAGAAACTCGCGGCGAAATACGCCGGTCAGGCGACGTTCTGGCTCGTGTTTCCTGCCACGGGGGACTCAGCGGAGATCATCGCCGGCCACACCCGCGAGTATGGTTACACGCTCGCGACCCTGCCAGACCCGAACCATGTTCTGGTGAACCTGGCGAAAGTCACTCTCATGCCGGAGACGGCGGTGTTTGACGGTCATGGGGCACTCCGCTATCACGGGCGGATCGATGATCTGTACATTGCGTTCGGACGCTCGCGGCGCGCGCCAACCACGCACGATCTCGACGACGCCCTGATCGCCGTGCTGGCAGGAAAACCTGTGACCCATGATGCCAGACCCGCGGTCGGCTGCTACATCGCAGACCTGAAGTGATGCTCGCACGGATGACATGCTCGGCTTTGCTGATGGCGTGCGTGGCGTGTGCACATTCACAAAAGTCGGAGGGGGTGCTCACCTTCAACCGCGATGTCGCGCCCATCGTCTTTCAGAACTGCTCCGTGTGCCATCGCCCCGGAGACGCCAGCTCCTTCCCGCTGCTCACTTACCGCGATGTGAAGAGTCGCGCCAGGCAAATCGCCGACGTCACGCGCTCGCGCTTCATGCCGCCCTGGCTACCCGCGGCTGGGGAATTCACGTTCGCCGACGAGCGCCGCCTCACGCCCGAGCAAATCGCCGTCATTGAGAAGTGGGTCGCGCAGGGCGCGAAAGAGGGCGAGGCGCGCGACCTTCCGGCGGCACCGAAGTTCACTCCCGGATGGCAGCTCGGCGAGCCCGACCTCGTGCTCAGAGCCGAAAAGCCGTACATGCTGCCGGCCAGTGGGGACGACCAGTACTGGAATTTCGTCTTGCGCGTCCCGATCGACAAGACACGCTGGGTGAAGGCTGTCGAGATTCGCCCCGCCGACAAGCGGCTGGTCCACCACGCCAACATGCTGGTGGACCGCACGCAATCGGCGCGGCTCATGGAATCCGAACCCGGCGCCGGATTCGGCGGCATGGAGATCAGCCTCGAATCGGAAGCCTTCGACCCCGACAGTCACTTTCTGTTCTGGAAACCCGGCTCGTTCCCGTACGTCGAGCCCGACGGACTCGCTCTGCGCCTGGATCCCGGAACCGATCTCCTTCTCAACGTGCACCTTCAGCCTTCTGGAAAACCAGAGCCCATCCAGCCGAGCGTGGGCCTCTATTTCACCGACAAGGCCGCCACCAAGTTTCCCATGCTGTTACAGCTCCAGAATGACCGCGCGCTCGACATCCCGCCCGGCAACGATAACTTCGTCGTGACAACCGACCTCAAACTTCCGGTCGACGTCGACGTGCTGGCGATTTATCCGCACGCGCACTACCTGGGTACCGACCTGCTCGCCACTGCCACGCTTCCGGATGGAACGCGCAAGACGCTCATTCACATTCCTCACTGGGACCTGAATTGGCAGGGGGTCTTCCGCTACGCCGATCCGCTTCCTCTGCCCAAGGGCACGACCATCGCGATGCGATACGTGTATGACAACTCTGCCGATAACGTCGCCAACCCGAGCGTGCCGCCGAAGCGCGTGACGGCCGGCAACCGAGCAACGGATGAAATGTCGCATCTTTGGCTCCAGGTCCTGCCCAGGCACCGACGGAAGACGATCGCGATTCGCGCCAGCTCCTGATGGAAGCGCTCGCGCGCTGCACGCTCGCGAACGACCCCTCTGACGTCGAGGCGCACTACAACCTCGCGTCGTTGTTGCAGGGGCAAGGACTCATTCACGAAGCGATTGGGCATTACAAGCTGGCGGTGAAGCTACGGCCCGATCACGCGGTGGCAAACAATGCGCTCGGAGCGGCGCTGGTTGCGGTTGGACGGCCAGCAGATGCGGTCGGTCCGCTCCGGGTCGCCATCAGCAAGCGTCCCGGCTATTTCGATGCCCACTACAACCTCGCATTGGCGCTGCACGCGCTGAAGGACGTGAACGGCACGATCGAGCAGCTGACGGAGGCCGTTCGAATTTCACCGAACGACTCCTCCGCGCACGCCAATCTCGGTGCTGCGCTCGCTGAAGCAGGACGCGTCCGTGAGGCACGGGCGCAGTTGGAACGTGCGTTGGAAATCGATCCAAAGCACGAGATGGCGCGAGAGAACCTGGCGATGCTCAAGCCGCGGCAGGAATGATTAGGCCAGCACGTGAGCGTCGCCGTGAGTTCCACTCAATCTCGTCCCGGACCTTATTGGGCACATTCACGCTCGCCAACACCCGTCGGTTTCGAATCATCTGGCGCTCGAACACGCCCCGGAGTTGCGAGACGCCGTGCGCCACTTCGTCTGTCGTCCGAGTTCCCGCGCGATCGAAGTCACGGGCTTGTCGGCAATCCCGCATGGCACAGTCAGCTGACCATGCCGGCCCCACGGAGCGATGCAGACTTGGGGGTGAGGCCAGCTGACCGCAACTTGGACAGCAGGGAGCGTTCATGCGCACCTGGACAGCGATAGGTGCAACAGTCGCCGCCGCTTTCCTGGGAGCCGTGGTCCCGGGCGCCGCGCGGCAGACCCCAACCGTACTGTCTGTTGACCAGACCGTCATTCGTGAGTACGCGGGTGTTTATCAGTGGGGACCGAATGCGTTCGTGTATCTCCAGATATGGGATGAAGGCAAGCCGGGTCAACTCGTCGCGTTTGACGAGTCCGGCGAGGTGCGGACGCTCTATCCGACCGGGCGCGACCAGTTCTTCGCCGGGCCCGGTTTCGCGGTGTCGACTTCCGCTGAATCCCGAATCGAGTTTCAACGCGTCGGCGGCGGCAAGATCACCTCGCTGACGTGGCAGCGCGCGGGTGCGGCTGCGCGTGTGGCCAAACGGGTCGACATCGAGAAACGCGAGGACGTCTCTTTCTCGAATGGCGACGTTCGGCTCGCCGGCACGCTCATCTCTGCGGTCGGAGGCGCGAAGCACCCTGCGATCATTCTCGTGCACGGCTCCGGCGCCGAGAATCGAGAAACCATCCTTCCTTTTGCGCGGTTCCTTGTCCGCCGCGGCATCGCGGTGCTCGGGTACGACAAGCGGGGCGTCGGTGGATCGACCGGGGATTGGAACACGGCCTCGTTCGACGATCTGGCCGGCGACGTGGTGGCCGCCTTCGAGTACCTGAAGAGCCGCAGCGATATCGACCGCGCGCAGATTGGACTGCTGGGCGTGAGCCAGGCGGGATGGATCATGCCGCTCGCAGCCGCTCCGCGCGAAAGACCTTGGCTTCCTGGTCAGCATCTCCGGCGCTGGCGTACCGGCGGCCGAAAGCACCATCGATCAGGCCCGAAACGAGATGACCGCCAGCGGCATGCCGTCAGAGGTCGTCGAACAGATCGTCGGCCTGATGAAGCTCCAATATCAATTCGCCCGAACGGGCCAGGGGTGGGATGAGTACGCCACGACCCGCGAGAAGCTCGTGGCTCGTGCCAAGGCTGCGGGAGTTCAATGGCCGCCGCCCGACCTGTTTCCGGGCACACCGGACCATCCCTACTGGCAATTCATCCGGCGGTCGTACTTCTACGATCCTGCGCCGACGCTGCGTCAGCTCCACGTGCCGACGCTCGCGCTCTTCGGGGAATTGGACAACAACATCGTCGCCGACAAGAACAGGGCCGCCTGGGAGACAGCACTCAAAGCCGGTGGCAATCGCGACTACACGCTCAAGGTCCTGCCGAAGGGGAATCACTATCAGTGGGAGGCCAGCGTCGGAAGCAACGCCGAAATGGCATCGTTGAAGCGATTCGTGCCGGAGTACTCCACGACGATCCAGGATTGGCTCGGGACGCACATCCGGGGTTTCGGAGCGTCTCGGTAGCGGCGGGCGCCGAGTCGAGTGTGGCCGTTGTTCACAACTGAGCCACTTGCTGTTGACAATCGTCCTGACCGCAGCGCCGACGACCAGTCTCATTGGATCAACGAGTTCAGCATTGAGACATATACTCGGAGAACGATGCGAATCTTCGCCGCCGTCGCCCTTACTACCGCGCTGTTCCTCGCCGCTCAGACCGATGAACCCAGCATCCAACTCAATTTCCAGGAGGTCATGATTCCCATGCGCGACGGCGTCCGCCTCCAGACCGTCGTCCTTTCCCCGAAGAATCCGAAAGGACCGCTTCCCTTTCTCATCGAGCGCACTCCGTACGGTGTGGTCGATCGGGAAACGGTCGGCAAAGGCGTATCGGCCAATCGGCGCGCCCGCTGGGAAAACTACTACAACGTCTACCAGAACATCCGCGGCCGCTTCAAATCCGAAGGCAAGTTCGTCATGGGACGCCCGCCTCACGATCCCGCCGATTCCAAAGGCATCGACGAAACCACCGACGCCTGGGACACCGTCGACTGGCTCGTCAAGAACATCCCCAACAACAACGGGCGCGCGGGCATTGCCGGCACCTCCTACAGCGGATGGACCACCGTGATGGCCGCCCTCAATCCCCACCCCGCGCTCAAAGCCGCCATCGAACAAGCCTCGCCCGCGGACCAGTTCCTGGGCGACGACTTTCACCACAACGGAGCGTTTCGCCTAAGCTATGGCTTCGAGTACTCCGCCCTGCTGGAAACCAGCTCCACCGCCAACACCGACTTCAAATTCGACCGGGCCGATACCTTCGATTTCTACCTTGGCCTCGGCCCGCTCTCCAACGCCGACGAGCGCTATTTTCACAACAAACTCCCCACGTGGGAGGACTTCCTCCATCACCCCAACTACGACGCCTTCTGGCAGCGTCTCGGCTTCGCGCCGTACCTCACCGCTGTGAAAATTCCGATCGTCCACACCGCCGGATGGTGGGACCAGGAAGATTTCTACGGTCCGCAAAAAATCTACGAACTCCTCGAGAAGCACGATTCCGGTCACCGCAACTACTTCGTCGCCGGTCCCTGGAATCACGGGCAATGGGGCGGCGACGGCCGCCGCCTCGGCGCCATCGATTTCGGTTCCGACACCTCCGCCTATTACCGCGATCGCATCTTCCAGCCCTGGTTCGACTACTGGCTGCGCGATCAAGGAACGCTCCATCTTGCCGAAGCGACCACCTTTGAAACGGGCACAAACGAATGGAAAGAACACGATTCGTGGCCGCCCGGGCAAGGCGTTGAAATGCGCAAACTATACTTCCGCGAAGGCCGCCGTCTCTCCTTCGACGCGCCAGCCGGCGCCGGCTACGACGAGTACGTCAGCGACCCCGCCAATCCCGTGCCTTACCGCCCGCGCCCGATTCCGCCCACGTATCCGGGACAAGAATGGAAGCTCTGGCTGGTGCAGGACCAGCGCTTCGTCGATCACCGGCCGGACGTCCTTACTTGGCAAACCGACCCACTTCCCGAAGACGTCCGCATCGCCGGCGACATCCTGACGGACCTCTACGCCTCCACCTCCGGGAGCGATTCCGATTGGGCCGTCAAACTCATTGATGTCTACCCCGACGACACCCCGGACGACATCGAAACGAAAACGCACTTGGGCGGCTTCGAACTCATCATCGCCGATGAAATCCTCCGCGCGCGATTCCGTAACGGTTTTGAGAAGCCGGAAGCGGTTCCTTCAGACAAGACTCTTCACTACACCATTGATCTCCACACCAGGGCGCACGCTTTCAAGAAAGGCCACCGGATCATGGTGCAGGTGCAAAGCACCTGGTTCCCCGTCTACGATCGCAATCCGCAAAAATTCCTCCCGAGCATCTACGAGGCACGCGGGTCGGATTACGTGAAAGCCACACAGCGAATCTATCGAGGTGGCCCGTCGGCGAGCGCGATTATGTTACCGGTGGTGAAATAGAGCGCTCAACCAGCGAAGGCATCTGAGACTAGGACCATTGGGTCGCGCAGGGTTACTGGCTCTGATTTGTCCACGGCTTCCGGAAACGTCACTTTGAAAGTGACCCACTACCGGAGTGCGACACAGCCCGACGCGTCAGGACGCCCGCTTCATCCCCAGCGGCGGCGCTTGAGTCGCCGGGGCCCCGGTTTCGATCTGGAGGAGCCCAGCGGATGCGCGCCTCTCCGACGCATATCGCCAGGCAGCCGATTGGGTAATCTTTCGCCGGTAGCGTTTCGTGAACGGCCTAATGGCCAGCGTTCACCAGCGGCCGCTCATGATCGAACCGGCGGCCGTTTGGGTGCAACGCGTGTTAAGCAGCGCTCACGCTACTCCAGGCTCAGTATGCGACCGGGCTCGGTGTCTCGGTCGCACGTTCCCCAAAACTCGGCCCGACTTTCAAGCGCCGCTCGCGCCGGATGATTTCGGCGGAGCAGTTCTGTAATGCTCCTGTTTGGGAGGACATGACTCATACCACTCCCGATCTGGCCAAGTAGGTGGGGAGGAGCCAACGAAGCGGAGTATTCTCCTTCGTTGCAAGAAACAGCGGACTATTGCCACGTCTCCTCAGAAAAGAGTTGGAATCGAAGAACCGGCAGTCGTTCTTAACCACAACCATGCCCTCCGTGACGATCGCCTCTGGTAGCTGCGACAGGGACTCCACTTGTCGCTCACGAATCCACTCGAAAAGGGTGACCTCGAACGGATCGTCTGCTCGGCATCGCCCTGCACAACCCTGTCGTGGGATTGCAGATCGCAAGCATCAACAGGCGCGGATCTGCGACACTACGCGGTGAGATGGCTCCAGCCGACTGGTCGGACACCTTTCTCGACGCCATGCGCCAGCATGGCGATTCGGTCGCAGACAGGGCCGTCAAGGCGCTGTTCGACGCCGCCGATGTCGACGCAGTCAACCGCCTCCTCGGAACGCTGCTGGCGGGCACGATTCCGGCCGACGCGCCGGCCCCGCTCTTCACCTACCTCGCGGACACGGCGGAGCTCCCGACGTGGACCGATTTCCGGAAGATCGCGATCGCCGAGCAACTCACGGTGGACTACGGCTTTCTGTGCGCAGGGGTGCTCTACACGTCCGGTCTCCCCACCAGCTACGC
Source organism: uncultured Acidobacteriota bacterium (assembly GCA_963771415.1). GTDB lineage: Bacteria > Acidobacteriota > Vicinamibacteria > Vicinamibacterales > 2-12-FULL-66-21 > CAWAZT01. Next base: position 611,463 of record CAVYTI010000006.1, read on the forward strand.
CAGTCGCGGGATCGCCGCCGTCCTGGCCACGACGCTGCGTCTCGAACAGCGGGATCTAATCTTCCGGCGGTTGATCGAGACCGGCCAGTTCGTCTTCAACGTGAGCGACAGGGGCGGAATGCGCGTGGAAGGCGTCGGGGTGCGGACCACGCAGCAGGTGCGGCTGATGCATGCGGCGATCCGGCATCTGATTCTGACGCCGCCTAGGGCACCAGCACCCGGCGCACCCTCGCTGGGACGCACGCTGCTCGCGATGCAATGGGATCCCGCGCTGGGCGTGCCGATCAATCAGCAGGAGCTCGCCTGGACGCTGCTCACGTTCTCGTTCAGCGTGCTCCGTGCGCTGGAGCAGTTCGGCGCCGTGCTCACCGTCGAACAGAAGGACGCCTATATCCATCTGTGGAGCGTCGTCGGGCACGTGCTGGGTGTCGATGGACGACTGCTGTGCGCTGACTTCGCCGAAGCCAGGGCCCTCTTCGAACGCCTCGAGCCGCGCGTGACCGGCAACACCCCGCAGGGCCGCGGGCTGATCACGTCGTTGGTAGACTTCACCCAGCCCGTGCTGTACCCGTCGTTCGTCCGAGCGCTGATTCGCTATCACGTCGGCGAGCGCCTCGCGGTCCTGCTCGGCGTGCGCGCGACCGGAGTCGGGCGGCTGCTGCAGACGGCGGCAGTGGGCACGACGCGATTTCTGATCGAGCGCACCACGTTTCTCTATCGAGAGTCGTACGTGCTCAAGTGGCTCGGCAATCAGGCAACCCGCCGCATCGTCGCGCATCTGGTCAGCCTCTCCCGCGCCCACGGCCGCGCACCATTCCAGCTCCCGAAGCAGCTGGCGGTGCAACTCGAACCGCAATCGCGTCGCGATCTGACTGGTTCCAACCAAACCCGGTAATCATCCCCGTTGTCGTGGCGCGACGAGGCCTTCGTGCGCAAAGCCGTCTCATCCGGCATCACAGAACCCGGGCGCGAGCATTGCCGTCATTCGCGCGGGCGACGCGATGCCTTGCTGCGCCATCCGGGTGTCGGCGGCCATCACCGCTTCACGTCCGTGGTCACCTCCGATGAGCTCGCCGTATCGTCTGCGCGCCGCTGCGGCATAGAGCTGCAGGCCGCACGACTCGAACCGATCGCACGCACGTCGAGCCAACTCGCTCGCCGAGGCGGCCGAGGTGTGCGACGCGACGCCAGCCGCGACAAGGTCGGCGAGGGCGTCCGCCCAGGCAACGCCCTCGCGCCGAAGCCGGCGCACGGCACGATTTGCTTCGTCAAGCATCCTGCTGTCGCTCGCGACGTCCCGCGCCGCGGCGAGTGCGGCGCGGGCGCGCAGGTGCACCGCCTCGATCCGCGTGCTCTGGACCAGCCTGATCGTCATCCGCTGGAGACTCCACGATCCGGCTTCGATCCGTATCCACGCCTGGCCGGGCTCCCCGGCGTACAGATCCACCTGTGTCTCCGCGAAGAGCCGCAGATAGTCCGGCCAGTCGAGTTGGTGTTGCGCCTCGGGCTGGCGAATCTCGGATAACGCCTGCCGCGCCTGCGTCACATCGTGGCGCGCGAGCCACAGGATGCTCGGACGCCCAATCGCGTCAGCGGCAGCGTAACGGTCGTCGTGCTCCTTCGCTTCCTGCAGCCGCACAGGCACCAGCCGTCCCAGCTCCGCCAGCTCGCCCATGTAGTAGAGGGAGAGAAATGTGTACGCCTGCGCAAGATCGATATCGCGCCACACGTCCACGCACTGGCGGCGGAAGATCTGCTCGGCGACGTCGGCTTCCGGGCGCGCGATGGTGAACTGGCCCACGTGCGCGTAGGCCATGCATCTGACGAGATGAACCAACCCTTTCAGGTGCGGATGCTCGAGGCGATCGGCCAGCGCCGCAGCGCGATCGAGAAGAGCGAGAGTACCAGGCAGGGTTCGTCCGCCGCGCAGACAGCCGAACGCCACTTCGCCGAGCATCGCGTGCGTCACGCGCACAGGTTCACCGACGTCGAGCGCGCGGCGTGCTGCCAGCGCGTGATAGTCAGCGGCGCGCAGACCATCCACTCGGGCGAGACCCGTGCCGAGCGTGAGTCCGAGATCGATGCGCATCAGTTGAGACGGCTCGATCTCCGTTTCCGCGCGCTCGGTGAAACGCCAGCCCTTCATCCGCAGCAAACCGCGGTTTACGAGCACACGCCCGATCGTCACGAGGCGGCGGCGCTGAACGTCCAGACCGGCGGCGGCTGCGAGTCGATCGACGACTTCGAGCCCTTCCTGCACGTGGCCGCAGCGCAGCAGATGATCGGCGGCGGCGCGATACATCGCCGCCGCGTCGACACCCGGGACGCTCGCCGCGTCAAGGTACGCGTGAGCCGCTTCGACGCCACGCCCTGCATAGGCGAGCGCATGGGCGAGTGCGACCTTCCAGGCAGCGTGCGACGTGTTGTCAGGCGTCAGCTCCAACGCCCGTCGATACAGCTTGGCGGCGCGTTCGAAGGCGAGTTGAGCCGATGCCCTTGCGGCCGCGCGTGCGGCATGAACAGCGGCGAGCGCGCGTTCCCCGCCTTCGAGGTAATGCTCGCTGAGCGTTTCGGGCTCGTCGACGCCGCGGGATTCCATGGCCCGCGCGAGGCGGAGGTGGATCTCGGCGAGCCGAGCGGCCGTCAGCCGGCCGACGACCGCTTCGCGGACGCGGTCGTGGTAGGGCTCGACAGTCGCGGCGGACCCCGCCGGACGGACCAGATACGCGCCCTGAAGAGCGCCCACCAGCCGCCGCTCGTTTCCGGCAACGGTCGCCGCTTCGCGCACCAGCATGGTGTCGATCGGTCGGCCCGCCACGCTCACCGCTTCGAGCAGCTCGCGGCAGCCATCGGGAAGATCGTCGAGCACCGATGAAATGAGCTTGTCGAGGACAATGTCGTCGCGCGCCGTGCCCGACTCCGTCACGTAACGCGAGAACAGCTCGACGAGAAAGGGAACGCCGCGCGCTTCCCTGACGATGTTGTCGATCTGGCGCGGTGAAAACGGCGCGACGGACACGAGACGCGAGGCAAGCTCTCGGCTGGCGACGTCCGACAGCGGCCCCAACTCGATTTCGCGCACGTCGAGTGCGCTCTCACCGATTCGCGCACGATCGATGAGCGACTGAATGAACGCGTCCTTTTCGATGTCGTCGGTGCGGAAGGTCGCGATGAGCAGCGCGCCCGGCTGTCCTGGCTGGCGCAGCAGATCTCCCAGCGCGAGCGCGCTTTCGGCGTCGCCCCACTGCAGGTCGTCGACGACGAGTACGAGCGGACGCTCGGCGGCAAGCCTCCCGAGCAGCTCGCGCAGCGCATCGAACGCGTCGCGACGAAGCTGGATGGGGTCGAGACCTTCGACCGACGTGTTGGTCGCGTCCACGTCCGCCAACCAGGTGAGCACCGGAAACACGTGGACAAGGGCGTTGACGTGCTTCGGTACGAAGTGATCGAGCTCCCGCGCGGATAGCGAACGCAGATGCCAGCCAAGCTGCTCGATGATGCCGTCGAGCGCTTTGTACGGCACTGATTCGCGCACGTAGCATCGGCTCTGCAGCACCAGCGCGCGGGGCGGCAGGCGGTTGCGCGTGAACCAGTGCGTTAGGGCCGTCTTCCCGAAACCGCTCGAGCCGTGCAGGCACGCCACGACGGCGTGATCGACGCGCACATCCCGGAGCGCCGCATCGAGCGCAGCGATCTGTGCCTCGCGACCGATCGCCGTCGTATCGCTGACCGCCGAGGCGCCCGCGGCCCACGCCCGACGCGGCTGCCGTCCGAGCTGGGAGACCACGTCGCTGCCCTGGGGCCGCTTTGCGGGATCGCGTGATAGCAGAGCCATACAAAGAGCGGACAGATCGTCCGGAAGTCCCGGAACGAGCGCCTGCACGGGCTCGGGATCGCGTGCCCTCTTCCCGGCGATGATCTGAAAGGCATTGCCGCTGAATGGCAAGCGGCCAGTGAGCGCCTCGTACAGCATCACGCCGACGGCATACCAGTCGCTCGCCGCTTCCGCTCGGCCGCTGGCCTGCTCCGGCGGCATGTACGCGAGCGTGCCGACGAGCCCTTCCTCAACGGCGGCACCCGACGGCATCGTCCCGAGGTGCGCGACGATTCCGAAATCGAGGAGGACCGCGCGTGTGGCCGGCGTGACCAGCACGTTCGACGGCTTGAGATCGCGATGCAGCTTGCCGGCGCGGTGGATCGCGAGCACGCCTTCCGCCACTTGGCCGAGCACGTGCCTCAATCGCGGAACGTCGAGTGCGGGTCCGCGCACGGCGCGGAGGAAATCCACGCCCTCGATGAGCTCCATCGTGTAGAACCACTCGTCACGCTCGACGACGAGCTCATAGAGACCCACCAGGTTCGGGTGGGTCACGTCGGCGAGCACGCGGAATTCCTGCTTGAAGCGCGAGATCGCGTCGGGACTGGTGTTGAACAGCGTCTTCAGCGCTACCAGCTCCCGGCGCTGCCGGTCGAAGGCGGCAAAGACGACGCCCATGCCGCCGGCCCCGAGTTTGCGCTCGAGCCGAAATCGCGGTGTGCCCTGAAAGTGGATGTTGACGTGAGCGGTGCCGACGCCGCTGGCCGTGGGCGTCGAGGTATGCGTGCGCTCGTCAGCGGTGGTATCCACCGTGCCGCACTGACGGCAGAGATCCGTGCCGTCAGGCAGCCGGGATCCGCACGACGAGCAGAACTGGATCGGCCAAACCATCTGCGGAGATTGTATTGGGCGGTCGCGCGGACCGCCGCTATCCCGCCGCACCCCGGACATTGTCGTCAACCGCCGGCTTCCGCGCCGAGAACACACCGAAGACGCAGACGTTGCGCTTGACGAGACCGATGACGCGCCGACAGGCTGTCGCGTGGCCGGCCTGCGAGCGCGTCGCGATGCCAACACAGCGCAACGCACGGATGACGGGCGCGGCGACCACGCCCCAGACAAACACGCGTCGCGCTGAAGGCATGATGTACGGCGTCAGATCGCGGAAGGTCAAACGCTCGAAGCCGACCGCAAGGAGCATCGTCCGGAATTCGTCCTGCGATGCAAGACCAGGCACGGCCCAACCCTGGAACCAGTCATCGAGAAGCCGGCGCTCTTGCGCGCCGAACGGAGCGTCGGTGAGAAACGCATCGATGACGACGAGCCGGCCGCCGGGTTGTAGCAGCCTGAACGCTTCGGCGACGAAGAGCTCCTTACGCTCGGCGTGACAGACGCTCTCGCTGGCGAAGATGCCGGTAAACGGTGCATCCCGGAACGCCGCCTGGGTGAAGTCGGTAGCGCTGAAACGCACTTTGTCGGCGACGCCTCGCATCCGCGCGTAGCGTGCCGCGATCGACGCCTGCCGCTCGCACAACGTGATCCCGCAGACCTTCGCGCCAAAGCGCTGGCTCAGCCAAATGCTGCTGCCGCCGGTCCCGCATCCGGCCTCGAGGAGATGGTCGGCGGGCGAGGGCTGAAGCAGCTCACCGAGCAGGGCGTTCTGGTTTTCGAGAGCTTCGATGCGCGAGCGGGTGCCAGGAGTCCACAGACCGATGTTCATCGAGAGGGCGCGACGCTCGGTCCAGAACAGGGTGTAGAGGATTTGGTTTTCGCGGTAGTATTCGCGAACGCGATCGACGGCGGCAGAATGTCCCACGGTCCGTCCTGCAAGGCAAAGTAGCACGTGCGGCGATGGAGATCACCAGTCGATTTACGGAAAGCGATTCAAGTACCACCTCATCGGCAGCGGCAACCACGACAACGACGTGTGAACGCCCTCGTGGCTGGCGTGGTGCAGGCACGCCGAGAACGTCCTTCCAAAAGATCGGCGCTGCCATTAAGCTGCCGCAGCAAGAACGCCATCCGAAGCATCCATGGTGACCGATGATTCGACCTGTCCATTTCATTCCGCTGCTTCTGGCGCTCTGCGGCTTGCCGGTCGTGGCGCGTGCCCAGGGATATGGCTTCTACCAGCAAAGCGCCTGCGCCATGGGACGTGCGGGTGCGGGCGTCGCCGCGCCCTGCGACGACGGGTCGGCGATTTTCTACAATCCGGCCGCACTGACCCTCACGCCGACGACCGTCCTCGGCACTGCCGCGAGCGTGGTAGCGCCTCGCGGCACGTTCACCGACGACGTCACGTCTCAGGTCAGTTCATTGAAGAAGCGCAACTTCCTGGTGCCCGCGATCTATTTCGCGCACCCGGTGAATCCCCGTCTCGCCTTTGGAATAGGGGTCTTCGCTCCCTACGGTCTGACGTCCGACTGGCCAACGTCGTCCGAAGGACGCTTTCTTGGCTACTTCAGCAGCCTCACGGCGATCTACGTTCAGCCGACCGCCGCGTTTCGCCTGACAGATCGTGTCGCTGTCGGAGGTGGAGTCGACATCACGCACGTCAGCGTGGAATTGCGCCGCCGTGTCGATCTCGCTCCCGTACCGCTGCCTGGCGCTCCTCGTCTCACGTTTCAGGCCCTGGGGGTTCCGGTCGGAACCGACTTCGCCGATCTCGATCTCACCGGCAGCGGCTACGGTGTCGGCGCGCACCTCGGCGCGATCGTCAAGGCCAGCGACAACGTCTCCATCGGAATCCGGTATCTGCTCCGACAGCACGTCAACATCGACAACGGCGATGTGTCCACGGCGCAGATCCCCACTGGCCTGGTGCTCCGCCTGCCGCTTCCTGGAGCGCCGGCCGGAACGCCGATCGATGCCCTGGTCGCGCCGCAGTTCACAGCTGGCGCCACGCTCGGCCCACAATCAGCGACAACTCGACTGCCCTTCCCCGACCATCTCGTGATCGGCGCCGCGATTCGGCCGACCAGCCGTTTGGCGTTGCTCGTCGACTATCAGTTCTCGAACTGGGGCCTGTTCGACCAGGTTGTCATCGACAACGAGGTCGCTCCGACGACGACGATCGTCGAGAGCTACCGAGGCACGCACGGCGTTCGACTGGCCGCCGAGTACACCCTCGGCGGGCGTACCGTGGTTCGTGCCGGGTTCGTTACGCATAGCGCCGGCGCGCCCGACCAGTCCGTGACACCGCTCATTTCGGAAGCGGCGCGCTTCGAATATACGGCTGGGATCAGCACGCCGATGTCTCGCCATACCAGGCTCGATGTGTCGTATCAGTTCGTCCATCAGGTGGACCGCCGCGGCCGAACGACGGATGGCGGCGTCGAGGTTCCAACAGCGGCCGTCAACAACGGACTGTATCGATACCACGCGAATCTGCTGGGTGCGTCGCTCGTGTTCGCATTCTGAACGCGAGCGTGGACCGGGCGGCATGCTCCGGCCGTCATGATGAGACCGGCATCGATCGCTCCGCGAGCTGCCGCAACGCGTGACGATCGATGGATTGCTCGGGCCCGAAAGGAGTGAAACCAATGGCAATCACGATAGACACGTTCTCGCGGCACCACTTCTCACGTCTGGGGTTGGCGACACTGTCGCTGGCCGTCACGCCCCTGCGTGCGTACGCACAACATGAAGGCGACCCCGGTGCATCGCTTTGACGGTACGCAACGAACAACTCCCGCGTCGGATTTCCAACCCCGGTGATTGCGTGATCTCATCACCCGCACGGACCACCGTTCTGACCGCTCGCGAACGCATGATCTTGCCGGCGAAAGGCCCGAATAGTGTCAGTCGATGAATTCCGAGTTGACATCCGATGACCGGTTCGCCCTCACCTACGTAGTGGCCCGGCATTCGGTGCCATGGCGACAGACCGCCAGGTGTTCCGATGCAGCCTGTAGTGGTGCCGAACGGACTATCGCCCGGGACGACTTCCAGCGTGTGGGTTCAGGACATGAACCCACCGCGGTGATCAATGCCCGCAACAGGTGCTCAACGCAAACTGTCCGTTGCTCGCTCGGCACCTCTCCACATTGGCATCCCACGTGGGGTCCAGAGTTTACGGAGAGTAAATCCGACGTGGGTTTGGAGGGCCCTGGTAGTCTGCACCGATGGTTTGAGGTAGGCTTCGGCCGAGGGAGAGACCGGTGTTCGTCCGCGACCACCTCAACACCCTGTTCTTGCTCGTCCTGCTTGGCGGCGCAGCGACCGCCGATGCACAGGTGCAACCGCAGGTCGCTCAGCGCTATTTCGAGGAAGCCACGACGCTCTGCGAGCGAGACGGGGGCCGGCTGTGGGGCGTGTCGCTTTGTGGTCCGATGGTGATCGTCGACCAAGCGACCGGAACGCGCGCGACAAGCCAGCCGGAACCGGAGGGGCCTCCACCCCGCTTTCCTGGTCTCGTGGACGGCCCTGTCACCTGGGGCGGGTTGCGGTGGTTCAGCTTTCCCTTGTCGATGCTCCCGGCGAACGATGCCGATGTACGCCAGCAGGTGATCCTTCACGGGCTGTTCCATCGCATTCAGCCCGAGCTCGGGTTGATGACGGAGGACGGCTCCAACGAGCATCTCGATACGCTCGAGGGGCGCGTCTGGATGCAGCTCGAATGGCGGGCGCTCCGCCGGGCGATCGAGTCGAGCGGGGGCGACCGGGCCGAGGCGATCGCCGATGCGCTGGCCTTCCGGCGCGAACGCCGCCGCCTGTTCCCCGGCGCGGCGGAGAACGAACGGCGCGATGAAATTCGCGAAGGGCTTCCCTCCTACACCGGCATCGCCGCCTGGGCGAATTCGCCTGCGGATGCCCGCCGAGCCGCAGCGTCAGCGCTCGGCGGAGTGGACGCCCAGACGTCCCTCGTCGGAAACTTCGAAGGCGCATCGGGACCGGCTTACGGTGTGCTGCTGGACGATCTCCTGCCGGGATGGCGCCGACAGGTTCGTAGCACTTCGGACCTTGGCGACATGCTCGCCTCCGCAACCAACAGGCCACCGACGACAGATGTTGCCGTGGCAGCGGCGCGCTACGATGGGGCGACGCTGCGAACCGCGGAGGAGGCGCGCGATCGGGCGCAGCAGGTCCGCGTCGCCGAGTTGCGTCGACGCTTCGTTGACGGGCCCGTGCTGACGATGCCCGCCGGGGGCAGCGGGACCAGCGACACCACCGGCAGCGTAGGCATTGCGGGGGTCGGTACCGTGTTTTTTCGCAATTTCACCCTTTCCGCTCGATGGGGCCGTCTCGACGCCAACGGCGGCGTCTTGCGCGCGGCCGATGGGTCCACACTGTCCGTACCGGTTACCGGGCCCCTCGAAGGGACCACCCTGCGAGGCGACGGCTGGAGCGTCACGCTGAATGCGGGATGGGCCGTGCAACCAACAGCGCGACCTGGCTCCTTTACTATCGTTCGCGAGAAGTAATCTCCGTACCCCACGCTGGTCGTCGCCGAAGCGCACGCGAGCGTCGTCCGGTTCCAACGCCGGTACCATCGGCTGGACGCGCGAACCACTCACATCGCGTGTCGTCGCCACTCAGGGTGTGGCAATCCGCCGAGGACATGCTCGATTATTCGAGTGGGGCGACGAACTGCTGCAGCGGTTGTTGCAGGCGAGGGTGTGTGAGAGAAGTCAGTCAGTGTTCAGATTCCAGAATCACACTGACACCCGACCCGTCAGGACGCGCGCTTCATCCCCCAGCGGCGGCGCTTGAGGAAGAGGCCTTTCCTCGAGATCCCGAGAAGGCGGGCGGCATTCTCGTAGTTGCCGTCGGTCCGCTCCAGCGCCCGCCGCACCATGGCCTGCTCGATCAGATCGACGGCGTCGTTGAGCGGCTGATCCATGCGGACGCGGATTTCCGGCTCGTCCCCTGGCGCCACCTTCACGGTGCGGCGCGACGACTGAATCTCCGGCGAGAGCAGCGCCGGAGAGACGGTGCCGTCGGCTTCGGAGAGCGCGACCAGGCGTCGCACTTCGTTGACCAGCTGCCTGACGTTGCCGGGCCACGTGTAGAGCAGCAGGAACTCGATGGTCTCGTCGTCGAGCGTCAGCCGGCCCTTCTTGAGCTCCTCCGAGAATCGCCGCAGGTAGTGCTCGATCAGCGGCGGGATTTCCTCGCGCCGCTCGCGCAGCGGCGGGAGCTTCAGCCTGACGACGTTGAGGCGGTAGAAGAGGTCTTCCCTGACGCGCCCTTCGGACATCAGCGTTTCCAGATCGGCGTTGGTCGCGGCGATGACGCGCACATCGACCTTGACCGGCAGCGATTCGCCGAGCGGGTGCACCTCACCGGTCTCCAGGAAGCGCAGCAGCTTGGGCTGCACCTCCCGACCGATTTCGCCGATCTCGTCGAGGAAGAGGGTGCCGCCGGCGGCGCCGCGGATCACGCCTTCGAAGGCGCTGTCGGCGCCGGTGAAGGCGCCGCGGCGATAGCCGAACAGCTGGCTGTCGACCATGTCGCGCGGCACCGCGGTGCAGTTGAAGGGGACGAACGGCCTGGCCGATCGCGGCGACGCTCGGTGAATCGCGCGGGCGAGCACTTCCTTGCCGGTGCCGGTCTCTCCGGTCAGCAGCACCGGGACGTCGGAGCTGGCGACGCGGCGGGCGATCGACAGCAGGTCGGTCATCTCCTTGGAGACCCACAGGCCGCCGTCGGTCTCCAGCGTATCGGCCGGCCACAGCGCGGCGCGCTGCTTCTCCTCGCGCCGGTAGCGGTCGAGGGTGACGGCCGTCTCCACCAGCTTGCGGATGGCGACGGCGGTGCAGCGGTCGGTCAGGCTGGGCCGCAGCCGGGCGATGATCTCCCAGCTCTCGTCGCGATGGCTGCCGCAGACGATGCGGAAGTGGCTGTTCGGGTCGGCGGCGAGGCGCACCGCGTCGGCGTCGGTCCAGCCGTTGACGGCGATGCAGCGGGCCGTCTGGTCGCCGCGCGCCACCAGGGCGAGGGCCTCGGCCGCCTTGCTGTGTTCGAGCAGGGCGTAAGCCTCGCGCGCCAGCACGTGCGGATAGCCAGCCAGCTCGATGAAGGCCACCGCGTCGTCCAGGCCCGGACCGGGCATGTCCTGGACATCACCGGGAGACTCGATCGCACCCCATTCGAAACTACATCCGGCCGCTTCCAGTATTCGGTGTGCAGAAGCCATCTCGATCGCTGCTCTCCCGGATTCCGCTTGGACAAGCGCCTGTGCCAGAACCTGTTTTCGGGCACCGATAAGGCCTAACGAGCAATCTGAAGGAGCGACCACGTCAGTCGGCAGATGGATGGGTCGTCCGTTGTTAGCCTCGAGCTGTGCGATGCTTAGCCCGAATACATATGAGAAGTAGTTATTTCGCAGTTGATCGGCTTGGTTCTTGTACTTTTGGGCAATCTCCAAGGCCTCGGGAAATCGATCCTGGCGAATGAGTCCCCGCACTCGCGTATGAGCGCATCGCATCCAGTACCAATACGCTACTCGGCCTACCGACTCCTGACCTTCTGACCATAGCCGGTCAGCCTCACTAAAGTCGCTATCCGCAAATGCAACTATCGTTCGAGTATCCAGGAGTGCACACGCGTAACTGGGAGGCAGATATCCGATCGAGCTCGCTTGACCGATATATCGCTTCGATTCGGCGATTCGTCCTGCACACGCGTGGAAATAGGCCAGATTTGCAGCGGCGACAGCCTCGCCCTTGAGCCAGCCAGCCCGAGCCGCATCTCTGCCGGCGGCCTCTGCTAACTCGCATGCCGTCTGAAGATCACCCTGAACCGAGAACACAATTGCGTTCGTCAGTCGAGCGCTCGCGTCAAGCCACAGGTTTGGAGTTTCCTTCAGCAGTCCATTCGCCAGAGCTATGTGACGCCCTGCTAGATGTACTCGACCAAGTCTTGCCTCAATGCGCGCAAAGGCAACGTGGGCCTCAGTAAATACCAGTCGATTGGCCGCACGATGAACGGCCCTCAGCGCGGCAGCACAAAGGGGCAACGAAACTTGATAGTCAGCGCCTGACTCAGCGACCCTCTCGAGCATGTGCAGGCGCACTCGAGCCGCCAACCCGGCTTCTCGAGAGTCTTCGGCGAGTTGGATCGCCTTGTCCAACTTGGCCGACTCGCCATTCTTGCTGAGTTCCCAGGCAGCCGCACCGGCAACGTAAAGTGCCTGCGCCTGCATTGCTGTTGGAAGGCCAAGTTTATTCGCTAACAGCTCAAGCGCGATCCGGCGGGCGAGCTCAGGGCGCCCCTGAAGCAAATACACTTCGGCGCGAAGAGCCTGAATTTGAGGATCGGAACTCCCTGCCCCTTCTAGGTTTTCTAAAGCTCTTCGGAAGTGGCCGACCTGAAGCGCGTCGCGAGCAGATTCAAGATTACTTTTTTGCACGTGAGTTAATGAACCGATTGATGCTTATCAAAACCAAAAGACATCGAACGCGCTTCCGCGACGCCGACCAAGTCAGCCAGCGCGAGAGCATCTTCTGGTGAGGTTGCGCGTCCAATCCTAACAGCCGCAAATGTCTCAACGTTATGTGCGGCTAGGCCCGCCTTGACGCGACGCACGACTTGTTGCGCGATCTGTTCCGCAACTCCGCGGTCGGTTTGAGGTAACAGGGCGACAACACGTCCGAAGTCAAGGCGAAAGAGAAGGTCTGTATCCCTCAGGGCTGATTGCACCTCTCCTGCGATTGTTCCAAAGACCCTCTCAATATCCGGTCGCGAGTGATCCTTGTTCTGTAAGTGGTCACGAAAGTCGACCAACAACAAGGAGTAAGGAGAGCCCTCTACCGCCGACAACTCAGCAAAACCGAAGAGTTCAAAATGCTGGCGACTGGAGAGACCTTCGAGTTCTGTCCGGAGCTTTTCAGTGACATGGCGAGCCGACAATGCATTCCTGACAATGTCGGCCAATTGCTTGCCAACCAATTCAATGAGTCGCTGATGGTCTTCTGTAAACGCGTCCCGATGGGTCGAATAGACAGTCAAGACACCAACCATCTCTTTTTCCGCAAGAAGGGGTGTACTTAAGCAGCTCCGCAAGGATGGTCGAAGCGCTCGCGCGACCTCCCCGAGATCAAGCATCGGATCCGAATTGACTATAGTTTGACGATTTGCCGCAACCCATCCACTCAATCGTTGGCTCATTCCGATGCGAAGCTCAGCAAAATGACTAGTGTTATCGCCGGCCGCATGAGCAGCCATCAGTTCATCCGTCTCTATGTCGTAAGCAAACACCACACATGTAGTCGCAGGCACCAAACGCCGTAAGTGCTTGAAGACAATTTCGACGGCCTCCGAGAGCGTTAGCCTTCCAGCCAAGCCACGAGAGATCTCATACAGCAAGAGCATTTCTTCCGTGCTCGCACTTATGTCCACGGAAGCAGCGTTCGGCTGAGGAGAAACAGGAGTTCGTGGCTTTGTTCTAGACAGCGACGAGAGCGTTCCTGCATGTGCGGTTACTTCGGCCGCAGCAGGTGCGATGTCACGATATACGCCAAGAAAGGTGTCAACCACTAAGGGATCGTACATGCGTACCGCGACGATCCTTCAGGATTTTGAGGGCTTCCAGATCTGGCAACCTCGGCCTATAAGGACGGTCGGAGGTCAAGGCATCGAAACAGTCGACGACTGCGAGGACTCTCGCACCGATAGGTATTTGGCTTTCTCTCAAACCGTCCGGATATCCAGTTCCATTCCAATTCTCATGGTGATGGCGAACGATCGGCACCACCGGATAGGGAAAGTCGATTGCCGAAAGAATGTCAGCTCCAACGCTTGCGTGGAGCTTCATTTTGTCGAATTCGGCTGGCGTCAAGGGACCGGGCTTGTTCAGGATGTATTCGGGTACGGCTAGTTTGCCCATGTCGTGCAGGAGCGCTGCGGCTTCGACTGCGCGAATTTGGATGGGGTCAGTTAAGCCCATGGCTTTAGCAAGACGAACCGCCAGAATCTGAACACGTCGGATGTGGCCGTGCGTGATCTGATCCTTAGCGTCGATGGCCATTGCAAGAGTTTCGATTGTAGAGAGATAAAGGTGATTGAGTTGGCTTAAGTGCTTGGTTGCATCTTCGACACGACCCAAGGACGTCTTCATGGTCAGATACGATATGAGAAGAAGCGGAAGAAGTAATCCGATTGCAGACAGGAAGCTGGCCAGTCGTTCCTGTCCTTGCAAATATGGCAGTAACAGGGCTGCAACGGAGGCGCCGCTGAAGTAGTTTAGCGATAGCCAAAGAAAGTTGCGTCGCCAAACGTCGAAGGCGGAGAGACGCTGTTCGAGAGCGACCGCAAGCGCTATGAGCCAACTATTTAGCAGAAAGTAGACGATTGCCAGAATTATCAGTGGGCCTATGAGCGATAGAATCGGTTGCGCTTCGTATGCCAGCGGCTTGATGCCGGCGACAAGAAAAAAGAGCTGCGCCGCGATCCATGCCGCCACCGTTGGGGCTGATAGGTTGAAGAGAATGCGCTCTAGACGCCGGGAAGAACGATAGATCCAGAGCGAGATGACCAGACTATCTAACGCCACGACGAGTGTAGCGGCGGCGGGCCCAAACATCAGGACCGCGGCGAAGACGAATGTTTCTGAGACCGACAACCTGGCCGGAATCGACGGAACCTTAATTGTAAAAGAGCCGCTAAGGAGAGTCAGCGCTACCCAAACGAACCATACCGGGCCCGGTGGAGACTGTGAAAAAGTGTAAACTGAGTGCAGGACGACCACAAGACCGGCGCCAATGACACCCGCCAGGTACCAGCGTCCTGCATCAGAGAGGGATCGCGGTTGGTTCATATTCGACGAACGACCGAACGGTTAGTCGCCCCAAACGATAATTCGTGCCATTGTAAAGTCCTCAGTAAGTGTTGTAATTGGCTACGGAATCCAGGAAGTTAGTCACTCCACACGATTGTGTCACTCCACACGATCGTGTCACTCCACACGATGGTGTCGCTCCAGACGATCGTGTCACTCCAAACAATGGTGGCGCCTGCGATAAGGGCATCACTCCAGACAATAGTGTCGCTCCAGACAATGGTGTCGCTCCAAACAATGGTGTCGCTCCAAACGATGGTGTCGCTCCAGACAATCGTCTGACCGATCTGGATTGTCTGCCCCTTTGAGATGCCGAGAAGACCTAACTTACTGAGGTCCTTCGAGCCCTGAGGCAGAAAGGTGATCCGACTGAGTGATACCTGCTCGCCCCCAATCACATCCCGGGTCGGCGCAATCCCCCTGACCAGCTCCACCGCCCCCAGCGCATTCAGGCTGCCGGCCCCTTCTTCGATCAGCCCGGCGCCGGCGAGCCGGCTGCTCGTCAGCTGCAGGACCACCTTGACCTGGCCCGGCGTCAGGCGCGGGCGCGCCTCGAGCACCAGCGCCACCGTCCCCGAAACCACCGCCGTCGACATGCTCGTGCCACTGAGCTCGAGGTAGGCGCGCACGCCCTGGCCAGCCACGATGTGTTCGGGATAGGTGGTGGTCAGGTAGCTGTTGGGTGCCGCGGCCGACACCACCAGGTTGCCCGGGGCCACCAGGTCCGGCTTGAGGTCGCCGTCGATCATCGTCGGACCGCGCGAGCTGTAGGTCGCCATCACGTCGTCGGATCGCTGCGGCGTGCCCTTCATGTTCATCGCCCCCACGGTGAGGACGTCCGGCGTGTTGCCGGGGGAGACGACGCCGCCGACGATGGGACGGCCGTCGGGCATCTTGCCGAAGTTGCCGGCCGCCGCCACCACCACGATGCCCGCCTCGATCGCGCGCTGCGCGGCCTGGCAGAGGGGATCGTCGAGGTAGGACTCCTGGATCGGATGGCCGAGCGACAGGTTCAGCACGCGGATGTTGAACTGATCGCGGTGCGCCACCGCCCAGTCGATCGCGTCGATGACGTCGCTGGTCCGGCCGCTGCCGTCGGCGCCGAGCACGTGCAGGCTGATCAGATTGGCGTTGGGCGCCATGCCGCCGTAGCCGTCGGCATCGCTGCCGGCGATGAGGCCGGCGACGTGCGTGCCGTGGCCGTACTCGTCGTGCAACGGGCCGTAGGTGCCGCCCGGAAAGTCGACCGAGGCGACCACCCGCCCGCGCAGCGCCGCGTGCACCGCGATGCCGGAATCGATGACCGCCACGCCAATGCCGCGGCCGGTTGCGCCGCGCACGCTGGCCAGCCCCTTCCAGACCTGATCCGCGCCGGTGGCCTCGGCGGTGAGGCCCATGCGCTGCACCGGGACGTCCCCGGCCACGTGCGCGACATCGGCATCCTCACTGATGGCCTCCAGCTGACCGCCCGTCACCTCCAGGACGGCGCCGCCGCGAATGCGCCGCTTCACCGTCGCGCCGTACCGCAGGGCCAGCTGGTCGATCGCCCCGTCGGCCGCCGCCACGATGACGTCGGTCGAGGCTTCGGTCCCTCGAGCCAGACGATCGGCGACATCGCGAGACACGCGTGCGCGTCGTGGCCCCCCCTGTGCTTCCATCGGCACAGCGGCCATCACCACCAGAAGCGCGGCGCACACCAACGCGCTCGAATAGAACCGTCCACCCAATCCGATTCGGATGATGTTCTTGGTCATGGGATTTTCGCAGGTGCCCGCCCTGTGGCACAGGCCGTGCCACGGCCCAGCTTTTGGCTCATCTCACACCGCGGAACGATCACGAGCAGACATCATGCGCCACAGTGGTTGACCGCTGCCGCCAATTCACAGACGATCACTGGTCTTGTCGGCGCGTCAGCCCGAAAAAACAGCCAATTGATTGGCTCTCTCTGGGACGCAATGGCCTCGGGTAGGCCCTACCCTCTGAAAACTTAGGAAATTTGAGAAAGGGGACCGGGCAAGTAATTGGCCGGTCAGTTCAAATCGTGACCCGAACGATCCGCCGCACTGCGCTCCTCGTCACCGTGCTCACAATTCTGGCGAGCGCGTGGTGGGTCGTCTCGCATCGCGCGCGCGTCGCGACGCCGGGCGCGATCGCCACGGCCACGCCTGTGCGCGGCGGCACACTCGTCGTGTCCGTGCGCAGTGAACCGGATACCTACAACCGTCACGTCCGTCCGAGCGCGGCCGTCGATGCGCTGTCGCTGCTCACGCAGGCGAGGCTCGTCCGGATCAATCGCATCACCGGAGCGGTCGAGCCGTGGCTCGCGGAGCGCTGGACCAGCTCAGCCGATGGCCTCACCTTCACGTTGACGCTGCGCAAGGGGGTCACCTTCTCCGACGGCGTCCCGTTCACCTCCGCGGACGTCCTGTTCTCGTTCGAGCTGCTCTACGACCCGGCGGTAGACAGCGTCCTCGCCTCGGCCGCCAAGGTGGACGGCCGCCCGCTGCAGGTGCGCGCGCCGGATCCGCAAACGGTCACGGTGACGCTGCCGGGTCCCTTCGCGCCAGGCCTGGCGCTGCTCGACAGCGTGCCGATCTTTCCCCGGCATCAGCTCGAAGCGGCGCTCGCGTCACGCACGTTTCGCGACGCCTGGGGTCTGAAGGCGGCCCCGGGATCGATGGCGGGGCTCGGTCCTTTCGTCTTGACCGAGCACGTGCCGGGCCAGCGCCTCACGCTGACCCGAAACGAGCACTACTGGCGGAAGGACGAGGCCGGGAACGCGCTGCCGTATCTCGATCGCGTGGTCATCGAGGTCGTCGCCACCCAGGACGCCGAGGTGCTGCGTCTCGAGGCCGGCACCATCGACACCCTGGTGCAGGCGGACGTGCGCCCCGAAGACTACGCGGCGCTCAAGCGTCTGAGCCAGCAGGGCACGATCAGCCTGACCGACGTCGGAATCGGGGTCGATCCGAACGGTCTGTGGTTCAACCTGGCGCCACCCGCCGGCCGCGGCGGCCCGAGCTACCTCCAGCAGCCGGCGTTTCGTCAGGCGATTTCGAGCGCGGTCGATCGCGACGCGATTGTCAGGAGCGTGTATCTCGGGGCGGCCGTCCCGGTGTTCGGCCCGGTCACGCCGGGCAACCGGACGTGGTACGCACCAATCGTCCCCGACGTATCCGTTCGATCCGGCCCGCGCCCGTGCCTTGCTCGCCACGCTGGGCCTGGCCGATCGCAACGGCGACGGTCAACTCGAAGATGCCGCAGGCGTGCCGGTGCGCTTTTCGATCCTGACGCAGCGCGGACATCTGCGCGAGCGCACCGCCACGGTCGTCCAGGAGCAGCTGCGACAACTCGGCATCGCCGTCGACGTCGTCGGCCTCGATCCGCCGTCGATCTTCCAGAGATGGACCCAGGGAGACTACGACAGCATCTACTTCGGCTTTCAGACGAGCTCGCTCGATCCGGCCAACAACCTGGATTTCTGGCTCAGCTCGGGCTCCAATCATTTCTGGCACCCGAACCAGTCGTCTCCGTCGACTGCATGGGAGAAGACGGTGGACGAGTTGATGCGGCGCCAGACGGCGGCCGGTTCGCTGGAGGAGCGTCAGCGACTGTTCGCGCAGGTTCAGACGGTCTTCGGCGAGCAGCTGCCGGCGATCTACTTCGTCGCTCCGAAGATCTCGGTCGCGCTCAATCGCCGCGTCGGCGGCGCACAGCCCGGGCTGCTCGATCCCAAGGTGCTGTGGAGCTCGGACACGCTCTACGTCTCGGACGGCGCCAACCCTCGTCGCTAAGCGCGCGAGCCGCAAAGACCGAAACATCCGACGTGCGCCCGCACCTGCTTCGATACATCTTCACGCGACTGCTCACGGCGCTGGCGCTGGTCTTCGTGGTCGCGTCCGCAGCGCTCCTGCTCGCGCAGATGGCGCCGGGAGACTACGGCGCACAGTTCGGCAGCCGGCCGGAGGCGATTGCCGCGGAGCGCCACCGGCTGGGGCTGGACCGCCCGTTCGCCGAGCAGTACGCGGGGTGGGTGAAGCGAAGCCTGACCCTGGATCTGGGCGAATCGTTTCAATATCACCGGCCGGTGACCGCCCTGGTGCGGGAGCGCGCCGGCAACACGGCGCTGCTGGCGATTGCGGCGCTGATCCTGGCGACCGTCCTCGGCGTGGCCGCCGGCCTGCTGACCGGGTCGGGCGAAGGCCTCGCCGAATCGTTCGTCCGTGGCCTCTCCCTGGTGCTGCTGTCGGTGCCGCCGCTCATCACGTCGCTCGTGCTCCTGATGATCGCGGCCAGAACCGGATGGCTGCCGATCGGCGGGATGGGGAACACCTCCGACGTCGACCCGCTGCTCACGCGGCTCACGAGCCTGGCGCGCCACATGGTGGTTCCGGCCCTCTCGCTCGCGCTGCCGCTCGCGGCGCTGGTCGAGCGGCTTCAGGCCCAGGCCCTGCGCGAGGCGCTGCGGCGGCCCGCGATCCTGGCGGCGCGGGCCCGCGGCCTCTCGACCGCTCGCGTCGTCGGGCGCCACGCGTGGCGGCTGTCGCTCGGACCGCTGCTGGCGATTTACGGAATCCTCGTCGGCACGCTCTTCAGCGGCTCCTTTGCCGTCGAACTGGTCACCTCGTGGCCGGGTCTCGCCGACCTGATGCGGCAGGCGCTCGTCGCGCGCGACACCTACCTCGTCGCCGGGTGCGCCGCGGCCGGCGCCGTGTTTCTGGCGGCAGGGGTGCTCGCCGCCGACGTCGTGCACGCCGCGCTGGATCCGCGGGTGGACATCGGTCCGGCACGATGAGCCTGTCGCAGCGCGCGGGGCTGCTCGGCGCCAGCAGCGCTGATCGCGGTGACGGCGCTCGCCTCGTTCATCGCGCCGTACGATCCCGGCCGCCAGTTCTCGGATCGTCCGTTTTCGCCGCCGATGCTGCCTCACCTGGTTGACGATCAGGGGCACCTGCGGGCCCCGTTCGTCTACCCGATGCGTCTGGTCGATCCGCTCGAACGCCGGTACGAGGCCGATCGACGCCAACCCATGACCCTGCGCTGGCTGCACGGCCGGCTGGCTGGCGTTGACGGCCCGGATCCGTGGTTCCTGCTCGGCAGCGACAGCCTCGGGCGCGACGTTCTGTCGCGACTCGCGATGGGCTCCCGGCTGTCTCTCGGGGTCGCGGCGGCGGCCGCATCGCTCGCCCTCGTCCTCGGCATCCTCGTCGGCGCCACCGCCGGTTCGCGTGCGGGCCCGATCGACGACGGGCTGATGCGGTTGGCGGACGTGGTGATCGTCCTGCCCGGCATTTACGTCATCCTCGCGCTTCGCGGCGCCCTGCCGCTCGTGCTGAGCACCCGGCAGGTCTTCCTCGCCCTCGTCGGCGTGCTGGGATTGGTCGGATGGCCGGCAGTGGCGCGCGGAGTACGCGGAATCTTCGTCACCGAACGCACGCAGGAGTACGCAGAAGCTGCCAGGGCACTTGGCGCCAGTCGCCTCCGTCTCGCCGTGGTCCATCTGCTGCCGGCGGCTCGGGGATTTCTCCTGCTGCAGACAACCGTGCTGATACCGGCGTTCATCGTCGCCGAGGCGACCATCTCCTTTGCCGGCCTGGGGTTCCCGCCACCGACACCGAGTTGGGGAGCGATGCTGCAGGACGCGGCCTCCGCACGGGTCGCCGCCGACGCCCCGTGGCTGCTCAGCCCTGCCGCCGCCATCGCGCTCACTGTTCTGACGCTGCACACGGCCGCACACGGTCGCGGGCTCGTCCCATGGTTGGACGATCCTCGCTAAACAACTGTAAAATATAGGCTTATCGCCTGCGTTCGCTGTGTTCCAGACTGGCACGTCTGTCACAAAACGGAACAATTTTATGTAAATGATTTATAATCAGGGTTTTAGCTGTCGCGACACACTGAGATCACATTTTCGTTGCCTCGATATGGAACACGGCCTCTGCTTTTCCTCCCGCCTTCGAGGTCAGACACTTGTCGTCAAGTCATTTTAAATCAATAGGTTAACTAGTAGAGTTCCAAGCCCTTCCGTCGTGGCCCTAGCCTTGCTCAACGGTTGGACGTGCTCAAGGTGCGTGAAGTCCTGTCGTTCGTCGAGCCGGTGCCGTCCACGACGGCAGGTATCGGCAGCGACTGGAAGCAGGGGCTGCCGGTTCTGACCGGCCGACGGGTTCAGCTTCGAGAGCTGAAGACCTCGGATGCCGCCTCGCTGCTGGCGATGCTGGCCGCACCCGGAGTGTCACGTTTCATCTCGCCGCCACCGACCACCGTGGCGGGTTTCGAGCGGTTCATTCAGTGGGCCCATCGCGAGAGAGCAGCCGGGCGCTACGTCTGTTTCGCAGTGGTGCCTGAAGGCATGGACAGCCCGGTGGGCTTGTTTCAGGTGCGAGCGCTCGAGCCAGCGTTCGCGACGGCCGAGTGGGGATTCGCGCTTGGGGCTCCGTTCTGGGGCACTGGGGTGTTTATGGATGCGGCGAGGCTGACCGTGGAGTTCGCATTGGAGACCATGGGGGTGCACCGTCTCGAGGCGCGTGCAGCCGTAGTCAACGGGCGCGGCAACGGCGCGCTGGCGAAGATCGGGGCTGTGCGGGAAGCGGTGTTGCGCCAGAGCTTTTTGCGCAACGGGGAATACGTCGACCAGGCGCTCTGGTCGATTGTGCGGGAAGACTGGCGTCAGGCCAAGGCGGTCTGGGGCTCGATCATTCACTGAGCATCAGTTCAGACAGGACTCATATCGTGACTCATTGGCGAAAACTTACGGCAGGAGTGGCAATTGCCCTCGCCTGCCTTCTCGGGGTGGCGGCGCCGGTGGCTGCCAAACCGGGTGATCATCGCAAGCTCGATCGGAAGCTGAACGATCGCGCGAACCGGGGCGGTTCCGGCACCTCGCGCGTGATCGTGACGCTGAAGCCGGGCTGGGATGCATCCGGTGACTTCAAGAGCGTCGGGGGAAGGCTGGGACGCCGGCTGGGCCTGATCAACGGCCAGGTCGTCGAGCTTCCCAACTGGCTGCTGAAGCGGCTGGCCGACTCGCCGGCGGTTGAGAGCATCGTCTGGGATCGTCCGACGAGCGGTGACATGAAGACCGCCTCGATCACGGTTGGTGCGCGGTCGGTCCGCGAAGACCTCGGTTACGACGGCGCCGGCGTGGGCGTGGCGATCATCGATTCCGGCGTCTCCAACTGGCACGACGACCTCACGTATCAGGGCAGCAATTCCGCCGTGCGCGTGGTCGGCGGCCAGCGCGTGGCCAAGTTCGTCGATTTCGTCAACAACCGGACGACGTCGTACGACGACTACGGCCATGGGACGCACGTCGCCGGCATCATCGCCGGCAACGGCTACGACTCGAGCGGCGGCCGCGCCGGAATTGCGCCGGGCGCGCATCTGGTCAGCCTCAAGGTGCTCAACGAAAGCGGCAGCGGCTACATGAGCGACGTCATTGCCGCCATCGACTGGGCCGTGCAGAACAAGACGGCTTACAACATCCGCGTCATCAACCTCTCGGTGGGTGCGCAGGTGACCGAGTCGTACAACACCGACCCGTTGACGGTTGCGGCCAAGCGCGCCGTCGACGCAGGCATCGTCGTGGTGGCGGCGGCGGGCAATCTGGGCCAGAACAGGTACGGCCACCCGCAGTACGGCGCGATCACGGCTCCCGGCAACGCGCCGTGGGTGCTGACCGTCGGCGCCTACAGCCACCAGGGCACGACGACGCGCATCGACGACGTGATGGCGCCGTACAGCTCGCACGGGCCGACGGCGTTCGACTACAACGCGAAGCCGGACGTGGTCGCGCCGGGCACGGGCATCGTGTCGCTGGCGAGCAAGTCCAGCACGATGTATCTGACCAAGGCGCCGTACCTGCTGGCGGGGACGATTTCCACGGCCTACAAGCCGTACCTCAGCCTGAGCGGCACCAGCATGGCGGCCCCGATCGTGTCGGGCACCGTCGCGCTGATGCTTCAGGCGAACCCGAAGCTGACGCCGAACCTGGTGAAAGCCATCATCGAGTACACGGCGCAGGACTATCACTACGATGCGCTGACGCAGGGTGCCGGCTTCCTCAACAGCCGCGGCGCGGTGGATCTGGCGCAGGTTCTACGCGACCGCGAAACCCGGGCAGGCCTACCCATCGCGGTGGGCCTGGAGCAAGACCATCATCTGGGCCAACCACAAGATCCGGAAGGGCGTTCTGCGGCCGGCCGCCAACGCCTGGAAAAACAGCACCGTCTGGGGCGCCTCGCGCGATTCGGCCGGCGAGAACATCGTGTGGGGCACGCTCCTCCGCGACGGCGAGAACATCGTCTGGGGGACGTCTTCGCTCGATGGCGAGAACATCGTGTGGGGCACGATGAACGACGGCGAGAACATCGTCTGGGGCACGATGAACGTCGGTGAAAACATCGTCTGGGGCACGCTGCGCGACGCGGAGAACATCGTGTGGGGCACGTCGTGCGGCAACGACAACTGCGAGAACATCGTCTGGGGCACGACGCTGCGCGATGCCGAGAACATCGTGTGGGGCACGTCGCTGCTGGCCGAGAACATCGTCTGGGGCACGTCGCTGCTCGATGGCGAGAACATCGTCTGGGGCACGTCGGATGAGACGGCGGTCCCGGTCCTCTTCAACGACCTGGGCGTGAGCGACGCCGATTTCGAGTCGCTCTTCCCGCCCGATATCGCGCCGGTCCTCGATACGACGGTTCAACCCGTGGCTTCGACCGTGACCGGTCTGCTGGGAGGGCTCTAACCATGGAAAAGATGCCCTTCCGTGACGCACAGTCGGTGTCGGACGTGCAGGCGGTGATTGCTGCCGCCCGGGCGGAGACGACGTCGACAGACTGGCGGCAGTCGCTGCCGGTCCTGACCGGATCGCTGGTGACGCTGCGCGAGCTGAGGCTGACCGACGCGCCGTCGCTGCTGTCGATGCTCTCGACCGAGGAAGTGGCGCGGTTCATTTCGCCGCCGCCGACCACGATCGAAGGCTTCGAGCGGTTCATCGCGTGGACCCATCGCGAGCGCGCGGCCGGCAACTACGTCTGCTTCGCGGTCGTGCCGCATGGCATGGACACCGCCATCGGCATCTTCCAGGTACGCCAGCTCGAGCCGGGCTTCGGCACGGCCGAGTGGGGGTTTGCCATCGGTTCGGCGTTCTGGGGAACGGGGATGTTCGTCGACGGCGCCAAGCTGATCGTCGACTTCACGTTCGACGTCATCGGAACACATCGGCTCGAGGCTCGTGCGGCGGTGCAGAACGGCCGCGGCAACGGCGCGCTGCGCAAGATCGGCGCGATGCAGGAAGGCGTGTTGCGCAAGTCGTTCCTGCGCGACGGCGAGTACCTGGATCAAACGCTGTGGACGATTCTCGAGGCCGACTGGCGGGCGGCCCGCACGGTGTGGAGCACGCGGGTCCATTGAGCACGTAGCCGACTCTGTCGGGTCGTCGTGGGGGGATGAGCGGAGGATGAGCGTGACGCAGCCGGGGTATACCGGCGCGTGACGGTTGGGGCGCGGGGGCAACCTCGCGCTCCTTTTTTTTGGTACTTCGCTCGACGGGGTGGCCAGGTTTCAACTCCCAACTCCCAACGCGGATGGCGGATTCCGTCACCGTCAACCGTCATCCGCTTTTGTGCTACGCTCGGAAACCGCGATGAATCTTCGCGCGGTTTTCCCGCCGATGCCGACGCCGTTTCTCGACGGCGAGGTTCACACGGCAGCAATCACCAGCAACATCTCGCGGTGGATGGGTTCGGGCCTTGGCGGTGTCCTCGTGCTCGGGACCAACGGCGAGGCGCCGTTGCTCGATGAGGACGAAGCGGACCGCGTGATCGAGGCGGCGCGGCGGGCGGTGCCGGCGGGACGGACGCTGCTGGTCGGCGCGGGACGCGAATCGACGCGCGCGACGATCGCGGCGGCTCGGCGCGCGGCCGCCGGCGGCGCCGACGCGGTGGTCGTGCGAACGCCGTCGCTCTATCGCGCCCACACGCCGGTTGCCGCCCTGGCGGATCACTATCTCGCAGTCGCGGAGGCCAGCCCCGTTCCGGTCCTCCTCTACAACTATCCGGCGTTCACCGGCGTCAACCTCACGCCGGATCTCGTCGCGCGCCTGGCCGCGCATCCCAACATCGTCGGCGTGAAGGAGACGAGCACCGATGGCGCCCAGTTCGCCGAGCTGGCGGCCGTCGTGCCGGAGCGATTCACGATTCTGTCGGGGTCGGCTCCCGGCTGTTTTGCGGCGCTCTGTGCCGGCGCCAGAGGGGCCATTCTCGCGGTGGCCTGCGTCGCGCCACAGGCCTGCCTCGAGCTCGTCGAGCTCACTCGCGCCGGACGCCTGGCGGAGGGGCTTGCCCTGCAGCAGCGCCTGACGCCGCTGGCGCGCGCCGTGACGACCGGCTTCGGGATTGCCGGCCTCAAGGCCGCGCTCGACGTTGCCGGCTACGTCGGCGGGGATCCTCGCCCGCCGCTGCGCCCGCTGCCGGTCGACGCCGTCCAGAAAATCCGCGCGTTGTTCGAAGGGCTTCATGCTGCCGTCAACTGAGCGGCTGCTTTTCGGGCCGGGACCCAGCCCGGTCTCTCCTCGAGTGATGCGCGCGATGAGCGCGCCGGTTCTCAGCCATCTCGACGCCGAGATGATGACGATCCTCGATGGCATTCGCGCGAGCCTTGCCACGATCTTCAAGTCGGGGCCGGACTCGCTGGCGCTGGCGATCTCGGGAACCGGGACGTCGGGCATGGAAGCGGCCGTCGCCAACCTGACGCGTCCCGGCGCCACAGCGCTGGTTGTGGTCACCGGCTACTTCGGCGATCGGCTCGCCCAGATGCTCGAACGCTACGGCGCATCGGTCGCGCGGGTCAACGTCGAGTGGGGGAGAGCCTGCGATCCGCAGCTGCTCGAACGCGCGCTGGGCCAGTCCGGCGCCGACATCGTGGCGATGGTGCACGCCGAGACGTCTACTGGTGTCCTGAATCCCGTCGCGGAGCTGTGCGCGATCGCCGGCCGGCACGGCGCGCTGACGATCGTCGATTCGGTCACGTCGCTCGGTGCCCATCCAGTCGAGGTCGCTGCCTGGGGCGCCGACGCGTGTTACAGCTGCACGCAGAAAGGGCTCGGGGCACCGTCCGGTCTCGCGCCGATTGCTTTTTCGGCGCGGGCGCGTGGCCTTCGATCTTCCGGTGACGGGAAGAGTCATCTCAGCCGCTCGTTCTATTTCGATCTCGGGCTGCTCGAGGATTACTGGCTTCGCCGCAAGTATCACCACACCATCTCCGCCCCGCTGATCTACGCGCTCAGCGAAGCGCTCGCCGCGATCGAGGAAGAAGGCATCGACGCGCGATCGTCCCGACACTGCCTCAATCACGCGGCCATGACGCAGGGGTTGCAGCAACTCGGATTGTCCCTGCTGCCGCCCCCGGCCGAACAACTCTGGTCGCTGAACGCCGTGGTGGTGCCCGACGGCGTCGACGAAGCGGCGATCCGTCGGCGGCTGCTGGAGGAGTTCAACATCGAGATCGGCGCCGGCCTTGGACCGCTGGCCGGTCGGATCTGGCGCGTCGGCCTGATGGGGTCGGGGTCAACTGCACAGAATCTCGCGCGGTTTCTCACCGCGCTGCGGGTCGTCCTCAATCGCTAGGCGTCGCGGCCTCTATAATTCGTTCATGCGTCTCTTCGCTCGGGGAGTCGCGATTGTACTGGCCATCGGCTTCGGCTACGCCTCGTACATTTATCTGACCTTGCCCGACGTCCGTATACTCAAGACCACCAACCCCACGACCACCGCGTTCATGGACGTACGGGCGCGGGAGGCGGCGGCGCACGGCGATCCCGTCGTCCGCGATCAACGCTGGGTGCCCTACGGCCGGATCTCGCAGAATCTCAAGCGTGCCGTGCTGGTCACTGAGGACAGCGCGTTCTGGACGCACGACGGCGTCGATCTCGACCAGCTGCGGGAATCGGTCGAAGTGAACCTGGAGCGCGGCGAGTTCGCGCGCGGCGCCAGCACGATTACCCAGCAGCTCGCCCGCAACCTGTATCTCTCCCCGTCGAAGAACCTCATCCGGAAGGGACGCGAGCTGCTGATCGCCCGCCGCCTCGAGGCCTCGCTCTCCAAACAGCGGATCTTCGAGCTGTACTTGAACGTCATCGAGTGGGGCGACAGCATATGGGGCGCCGAGGCGGCGTCGCGGAGGTATTTTCACAAGCCCGCCTCGGAGTTGACCGCCCCCGAGGCGGCGTTGCTCGCCGGCGCCATCAGCAGCCCGCGCAACTTCGATCCGGCGCATCCGTCAGCCCGGCTCAAGCGGCGACAGCAGATGATCATGCGGCGGATGGGGGCGGTCACGCCGCCACCCGTCATTGTCGAGCCGCCGATCCTGCCGGTGGACGCGCCGCCGCTCGATACCATTCCCTCGTTGCCGCCGGTGGGGCCCCCGGCATCGCTACCGGGCACGATCGTGCCGCCGGACAAGGATCCCGGAAAGCCCAGCGGCGCTTGAGCGTTTCAGCCTAAGCCAGCCGTAAACCTCGATGCGGACGCGGCAGATTTCTGTTCACCTTGACACCGCTCCAGGACACTCCGTATAGTCGCCATCGTCCTTGCTCCCACAGCGATAAGCGGCATTTCGATACGGGACCTCGGCGGAGCCCCGTCTCCGGCCGGGTGTGTGTCGGCATGATTAACTACACCGAGCGGATCGCGATCCTGATGCAGGACGTCGTTTCCCGCACGCCGGCCTTGTCATTCATCGACTTGAACGAGGTACTGGTCTTCGGACGATTCGGACGGCCTGACGCCGAAGGCGCGTTCGCGACCTGTCACTGCCTGACGCTTCCCGAGAGCGAGCCCGGTTATTACTTCTGGCGCGATCGATCGACCGGCCAGCTCACGCGTCGATCCGAATGGTTCGTGACCAAGACCCCGGTCGTGCGCGTCGGCCCCACCGTCATCAAGTATCTGATCTCGTTCGTGCTGCCGCGCTTCTGCGAGCAGGACATGACGCGCTCATGGAAGCGGGAGCTCTACGGCGACGCCGGTTCGGTCGTGGCCAAACTCGACACCATCGTGCACGAGCTCTATCACATCGATCCGCAAGCCGGCGGGATCCGGCAGCTCGCCAACGCGACCGGTACCCGGGCGCGCTCGCACGGCGCCGGCTTCTACGAAGAAGTGGCGCAGATGGTCCGCGACTATCTCGCGTCCGATCCGGATCCGGTGGTGATCGATTTCCTGCGGTGGGATTTTTCCCAGCTCCACGATCAGTTCGGCGGCGTGGTCGCGACGACGTTCCGGAATTTCCCGTCCTTTCCACAACGATATGTGGAAGCGTGCACCAGCCTGCCGGTCGATACCGATGTGAAGGTCGAGCCACTCAAGCCGCTGACGCAGCCGCGGCTCTATACGGAAGACGATCTGCACATCCGGCAATTCACCGACAGCAGCACGAGGCGACTGAACAGAAAAGGGCAGTATCGGGCCGCCTGACCGGGCGAGTCTCTCCTCGTTACCACGTCACTACGACGTCACGCGCCGCGCGCCAAGATACCGGGTCGACCAGTACGGGGCGCTGAGATGCTCGACCCGTACCTCCCCGCGCTGACTTGGCGCGTGCACGAACTCGTCGCCGCCGATGGCGATGCCGACGTGCGAAGCGCCCGCGGTGACCGTCGAGAAGAACACGAGATCTCCCGGTTGAAGCTGGTCGTTCGCGACCGGACGCCCCTGACGGTATTGCTCGGCGACGTTGCGCGGCACCCTGACGCCGTGCTGTCCGAACACGTACTCCACGAAGCCGCTGCAGTCGAAGCCCGAGGGGTCGGTGCCGCCGTTTCGGTAAGGCGCACCCCGCAGCGCGAGGGCGGTCCCGACGATGGCGTAGGTCGAGCTGTCGGGAACCGGGGCAGCCTCGTTCGGGGCGGCCGCGGCCGCGGTTCCTCGTGGGTGCCCTCCCGGCCTGGGGAAGGGGGCTGGAACCGCACCGGTGCTGGCGCAGCCGCCCGCCAGACAGCAGAGGCTCACGACCAGGACTCCGGGACGGATCATTTCTCCTCAGATTATCGGGCTCTCGGCCGGCGTCCGACTGGGGTCGGCGGCCCAGTGCACCTAACCTGCTGGAAACACACCTGTTACGCGCGACGTCTCCTTGACACCATGGGACCGTATCGGGCACAATGACTCAGGCTTATGGAGCAGACGCTCCTCCTCAACGCCACGTACGAGCCCCTGAAGGTCGTTCACTGGCAGAAGGCGGTTACGCTCTGGTGCCAGGGGAAAGTCGAGGTCATCTCGACCTACGACCACCGAGAAGTACGCTCGGTCTCGTTCAGCTTCAAGCTGCCGTCGGTCATCCGCCTTCTCCGCTATATCAAGATCAAGCGGCAGATCGACTACGTGCCGTTCTCCCGGGCCAACATCTACGCGCGCGACGATCATACGTGCCAGTACCTGCGGCAAGGGCCTGCCGACATCGGAGCTGACCTTCGATCATGTGGTGCCGGTCGCCCAGGGCGGCCGAAAGGATTGGGAGAACATCGTCACCTGCTGCATTCCTTGCAACCGCCGCAAGGGCGGGCGGACGCCCGAACAGGCCAGGATGCACCTGATTCGGGTGCCGAGGCGTCCCGACAAGGCGCCCGCCATCCGTATCACCATCGGCCTCCGGAACGCGCCTGAGACCTGGCGGGACTACTTCTACTGGAACGTCGAGCTCGACGACGAGACCTGACGCTCTGCGGGGCGGGCCGTTTTTCCATGTCTGCGTTCGTGTCGACCGGCCGTCTGACCTCGGTTCGTCCCCTCTGGGCGATCGAGGGTGGACGCGTCACGCTCGAGGGGACCGGCTTTCCTGTCGATCCTGAGCTTCCCCGTGTGCGCGTCGGCGCGAAGCCTGCCCGCCTCGCCCGGGCGTCGCCGAGCGCGCTCAGCGTCGTGGTTCCCGCCGGCCTCGACGGCGGCGCGACGGCGATCCGGGTCGACGAGCTGCCGGGGGAAACGGCCTACATCGAGGTCGCCGCACCGTTCGTCACGGGCGTGCACCAGGTCGACAGCCCTGCCTTCGATCGTCACGGCAACCTCTACGTCACCTTCAGCGGCTCGCGCGGACAACAGGCGCCGGTCTCGATCTTTCTCGTCCGGCGTGACGGCACGCGTGAGCCCTTCGTCAGCGATCTGGCGAATCCGACGTCGCTGGCGTTCGATCGAGACGGTCAGCTGTACGTGTCCAGCCGCTTCGACGGAAGCGTCTATCGCATCGGCCACGACGGTCGCGCCACGCTCTTCGCGAGCGACCTCGGCGTGGCCTGCGGGCTGGCGTTCGGAACCGATGGCGCGCTGTTCGTCGGCGATCGATCCGGAACGATCCTCCGGGTCGAGGATTCGGGCGAGGCGCAGGCGTTCGCGACGCTGCCGCCCAGCGTCGCCGCGTTTCATCTTGCCTTCGGTCCGGACGAGTGCCTCTACGTGGCGGCGCCGACGCTCGGCAGCCACGACGTGATTTATCGCATCGACCCCGACGGGGAATCCTCGATCTGCTGCGCCGGCTTCGGCCGGCCGCAGGGGCTGGCCTTCGACGCCGCCGGTCACCTCTACGTCGTCGACGCGTTGGCCGGCGCCAGCGGCGTCTACCGCGTTCGCCTCGAAGCGCCCGACGATCCCGAGCTGGTGCTGGCTGGCGAGTCGCTCATCGGCGTGGCGTTCGATCCGCACGGGGGTCTCGCCATCGCCACGACCGACGCCGTCTATCGCCTCGACGTCGGCCTTCGCGGCACGCTCCCCCTGACGCCGCAGTAAATGCGGGTAGAATCCCCACTCAGATGACGCACCTCTTCCGGCGCAAGCCGATTTCCGATCTCCTCGCCGAAGTCCGACCGATCGATGAAGCGCGTGATGGGAGCCGGCGATTTGATCATGCTGGCGATCGGCGCCGTCATCGGCGCCGGAATCTTCGGCGCGATCGGGACCGCGGCGGCGGGGCAGGTCGGGCCCGAATGGAGAAGTGATCCGCTACGGCGCCGGACCCGCGCTGGTGCTCTCGTTCATTCTGCTCGGCGCCGCCTGCGCGCTGGCCGGCGTCTGCTACGCGGAGCTGGCGGCCATGATTCCGCAGGCCGGCAGCGCCTACGCCTACTCCTACGCCACGCTCGGCGAGCTGGTCGCCTGGATCATCGGCTGGGATTTGATCCTCGAGTACGCCGTCGGCAACGTCGCCGTGGCGATTTCCTGGGGCGACTATTTCAACACGCTGCTGAGGGGCTTCGGCCTGACGTTGCCCGCGTGGCTGACGACCGGGTATCGCACGGCGCTCCTCAGCGCCGATCCGGCGATCCACGGTCTGCTGCAGACCGCGCCGCACATCGCCGGCATTCCGATCGTCGTGCACATTCCCGCTTGCGCGATCGTCATGCTGATCACCTGGCTGTTGCTGCAGGGCGCCAAGGAGAGCGCGACCGCCAACAACATCATGGTGGTGATCAAGCTGGTGGCGCTGGCCCTGTTCATCGCCGTCGGGGCCACCCACCTGCACCCGGAGTTCTACCATCCGTTCGCGCCCAACGGCTTCACCGGCATCCATCAAGGTGCCGCGATCGTCTTCTTCGCCTACATCGGCTTCGACGCGATCTCGACGGCCGCTGAAGAGACCAAGAACCCGCAACGCAATCTGCCGATCGGGATCCTGGGCGGCCTCGCGATCTGCACGCTCATCTACGTGATAGTGGGCGCAGTGCTGACCGGGATGGTGCCCTACAAGGAACTGGCGGTCGCCGACCCGCTGTCTCGCGCGCTCGAGCTCTCGGGCTTCTCCACGGTCGGATGGGTCGTCGCGCTCGGCGCGACGGTCTCGATGTCTGCCGTGCTCCTCGTCTTCCAGTACGGACAGCCGCGCATTTTCTTCGCGATGGCCCGCGACGGCCTGCTCCCGCAGTGGGCCGCGCGCCTGAACCCGCGGACGCAGATACCAGCGGTGACGACGCTGTTCACCGGTGTGTTCGTGGCGAGCTGGTCGCTGATCGGGGACGCCGGGGAGACCTACGACCTCACCAACATCGGAACGCTCTTCGCCTTCATGCTGGTCAGCATCGGCGTGCTCGTGTTGCGCCACACCGAGCCGGATCGGCCGCGTCCGTTTCGCGTGCCGTTCGTGTGGCCGGTCACGGTGCTCTCGGCAGCCGCCTGTCTCTTCATCATGAAGGGGTTGCCTCGCCAGGCCTGGGAGCGATTCGGTGGGTGGCTGGTGATTGGCCTGGTCTTCTACTTCCTCTACGGATACCGAAACAGCCGGCTGCGCTCGACCAGCGCGGCTCCCGTTCGCAGCTCGTCGTGATCAGCGAGCGTCGGACCAGCGAGATCGGCGCGGCAGCCGAAACTCGGACCTGGCCGGCGCTCGTGTTCGCGATTCACGCCCTGCTGTTTGCGGCACTGCTCGCCTGGAGCTGGCGCAAATGGCCCGATCCGATCATCGACTTCGGCCGGGAGCTGTACATTCCGTGGCGGATCACCGAGGGAGCCGTCCTCTATCGGGATCTCGCGTCGTTGTTCGGGCCGCTCTCCCCGTACGTCAACGCGCTGTGGTTTCGCCTGTTCGGCGTGTCGTTGACGACGATCGTCATCTGCAACGTCGCGATCTTCGCGCGGCGTCCTCGCTGGGGATTCATCGATTCGTCCGGACTTGCGCTGATCGCACGTCCGCGGCGGTCGCCAGCCTGAGCGTTCTGCTGCTGTTCGGCTTCTCGCAGTACGTCGAGATCGGCAACTACAACTTTGCGACGCCGTACGCGCACGAGGCGACCCACGGCCTGGCAATCGGGATTGCGCTCCTGCTCTGTCTGGCGACAGGAGTGCGGACCGGCCGCCGATGGAGCTGGGGCGCGGCTGGATTCTGCTGCGGGCTGATCGCGTTGACCAAGCCGGAAACCTCGATTGCGGCGACCGCCGCGGTCGCGGTCGCGGTCACAGGTCGGATGCTGCTCGACCGCAACGATCGTCGCGGGACCGCGCTGGCGATGCTGCTCTTCGCTGGCTGCGCGGTCGTGCCGCCGGCATGCTTCTTCGTCTACTTTCTCTCGCAGATGCCCGCGGCCGACGCGTTGCGCGGCACGGCGGGCGCGTGGGTGTTCGCCGTGGGAAGCGGGATCGAGCGCAGCCCGTTCTACCGCCATGGCATGGGGCTCGATCGGCCGGTCGGCAATCTGGTGCGGATGCTCGCGTCGTTTGCCGGATTCACGATATTCATCGCGGCCGCGGCGATCGTCACGCGGACGGCGACGGGTTCGCGGTCCCGCTCGATCCTGCGGCGGGTGCAGCAGGTCACGCTGCTCGTCGCGGCGATCGGGCTGGCGCAGACCGGGCTGGCGTTCGTGGCGCTTCCGCTGATCGTGATGAGCGTGCTCGTGACGAGCGGTGCGCTCTTCATGCGTGCGAGGCGTGCGCCGGCCGACCGAGGCCTCGCGCTTCGCTTCTTGATGATTGCAATATGGTCGGCCTTTGCGCTCGTGTTGCTGGCGAAGATGGGTTTGAACCCTCGCCTCGTGCAGTACGGCTTCTACCTCGCCCTCCCGGCGGTCGTCTCGATGGTGATTGCGATAGCCTGGCTGATCCCGGAGCTGATCGAGCGATGGAGCGCCCACGGGGCGGGGCCGACCGTTCGCACGATGGCGGTGTGCGCGTTCGCCGGCGCCATGGTGCCCTACTTGCTGATCGCCTGGTTGCGATACGGTCAGAAGACATTGCCGGTAGGGTCGGGCCGGGATCGCCTGTTGGCCACTCAGAGTCCCCAGGCCTGGCAGGGAGCAGCAGTGGGCGAGGCGCTCGGCGACCTGGCGACGGCGCCTGGCGCGTCGCTGGCGGTGCTGCCCGAGGGGGTGATGCTGAACTACCTGGCTCGACGGCCGTCTCCGTTGCGGGTGGTCAACCTGATGCCACCCGAGATGATGGCCTTTGGTGAAGCGGAGGTCGTTCGCTCGCTCGAAGCCGCTCCGCCCGAGACCGTGGTGCTGGTGCATCGCGATGTCTCGGAGTACGGCGTTCCGATGTTCGGGTCCGACCAGCGCTACGGCGGGCGCATCCTGGAGTGGGTCATGGCTCGATACCGACCCATCCGTATCGTTGGCGACAATCCGCTGGACGCGCGAGGCGTCGGCCTGATGATCCTCCAGCGGCGGCCCTGACCTGCGGCCTGGGCTGTTTGCTGTTTGCCCTAATCCAGACGCTTGTCACACCCTCCAGCGTCGCGGCGCCGATCCCGCCGCATGCTAGAATTGTCATTTGGACTTCCTGCGAATTCCGCGTCAGTAGGCATGGCACACGACTGGGTTGCGGTGCGCGGCGCCCGCGTGCACAACCTCAAGAATATTGACGTCGATCTCCCCCGGGACCAGCTGGTCGTCATTACCGGCCTTTCCGGATCCGGCAAGTCGTCGCTGGCCTTCGACACCATTTACGCCGAGGGCCAGCGCCGCTACGTCGAGTCGTTGTCGTCGTACGCCCGCCAGTTTCTCGAACAGATGGAGAAGCCGGACGTCGACCTGATCGACGGGTTGTCTCCCTCGATTGCCATCGAGCAGAAGACCACCGGCTCCAACCCGCGATCGACGGTCGGCACCGTCACCGAGATCTACGACTACCTGCGGTTGCTGTTCGCCAACGTCGGCGTCCCGCACTGCCACCTCTGCGGTCGGGAAATTGCGTCACAGTCGCTCGAGCGGATCATCGACATGGTCATGCTCTCGCCGAACGACGAGCGCGTGAACGTGCTCGCGCCGGTGGTCCGCGGACGCAAGGGGGAGTTCAAGAAAGAGCTGGCGGCGCTGCGCGCCCGCGGGTTCACGCGGGTTCGCGTGGATGGAACGCTGCGCTCGTTCGAGGACGACATCAAGCTCGATCGGCGCCGCAATCACACGATCGACGTCGTTGTCGATCGGCTCGTCCTCAAGCCGGGCATCGAGCGTCGCCTCACCGAATCGGTCGAGGTCGCGCTGAACCTCGCGGACGACATCGTCGTGATCAATACCCTGGATGGCGGCGATCGCCTGTTCTCGCGCCGTCTGGCCTGCACCTACTGCGGCGTCAGCATGCCCGAGATGACGCCGCGGGCCTTCTCGTTCAACTCGCCGCACGGCGCCTGCACGGACTGCCAGGGCCTGGGCGCGGTCTACGACTTCGATCCGGCGCGGCTCGTGCCCGACGAATCGCTGTCGCTGCAGGACGGCGCGATCGCCCCGTGGGCCAAAGGGGACCGCAAGCTCGTCAAGGAAGCGCTGGCGTCGCTGAGCAAGCATTTTGGAATCGACCTGGCGCTGCCATTCAAGCGGCTGCCGAAGAAGACCCGCGATCTCCTCTTCTACGGCACCGGCTCCGGCCGGAAGCAAGGGAAAGATCCGTTCGGTGCCGGCTTCGAAGGGCTCGTTCCCAACCTCCGTCGGCGATACGAGGAGGGAAGCTGGGTCGATCAGGAAGGGCTGGAGCCGTATCGCGCCCTCCGACCGTGCCCGGTCTGCCAGGGAGCGCGGCTGAAGCCTCAGAGCCGGGCCGTCAGAGTGAAAGGCCGGACGATCACCGAGTACGTGACCCTGCCGATCTCCGAAGCGCTGCACGTGTTCGAGGGGCTGGAGCTCACCGAGCGCGAAGCGCTGATCGCGAGCCGGATTCTTCGCGAGATCCGCGATCGCCTGCGGTTCCTGAACGACGTCGGCGTAGGGTATCTCACGCTCGGGCGAAGCGCCGCGACGCTGTCGGGCGGGGAAGGCCAGCGGATCCGGCTGGCGACCCAGATCGGCTCGAACCTCACCGGCGTCCTCTACGTGCTCGACGAGCCGTCGATCGGTCTGCATCAGCGCGACAATCGGGCGCTGCTGGCGACGCTGGGCCGGCTCCGCGACCTCGGCAACACCGTGGTGGTGGTCGAGCACGACGAGGAAACCATCCGGACGGCCGACTACGTGATCGATCTCGGTCCTGGAGCGGGAGAGCACGGCGGGCACGTGATCTTCCAAGGCAAGCCGGCGGCCCTGCTGGCCGACGGCAACGGCTCGCTGACCGGCGCCTACCTCCGGCGGGAGAAGTCGATTGAAACCCCGAGCGCCCGTCGATCGACGAGCCGCGGCTCGATCGTGATCAAGGGCGCTCGCGAGAACAACCTGAAGGACATCGACGTCGAGTTTCCGCTCGGCGTGCTGATCACGGTGACCGGCGTCAGCGGGTCGGGCAAATCGACCCTCGTCAACGAGATCCTGTACCGGGCGCTGGCGCGAACGCTCTACCGGGCGGCCGACGAGCCGGGATCGCACACCTCCATCGAGGGCATCGATCTGATCGACAAGGTGATTCAGATCGACCAGTCGCCCATCGGACGGACGCCGCGGTCGAACCCCGCGACCTACACCGGACTCTTCACGTTCATCCGGGAGCTGTTCGCGATGCTGCCCGAATCCCGGGCCCGAGGCTTCCGGCCGGGACGCTTCTCGTTCAACGTCAAGGGCGGCCGCTGCGAGACCTGCCAGGGGGATGGCGTCATCGCCATCGAGATGCACTTCCTGCCCAACGTCTACGTCACCTGCGAGCAGTGCAAGAGCCGCCGCTACAACCGCGAGACCCTGGACATCAAGTACCGCGGCAAATCGATCGCCGACGTGCTCGACCTGACCGTGGACCAGGCGCTGCCGCTGCTCGAGAACTTCCCGCCCATTGCCAACAAGCTGCGGACGCTGCAGGACGTCGGTCTCGGCTACATCGAGCTGGGCCAGTCGGCGACCACCCTGAGCGGTGGCGAGGCCCAGCGGGTCAAGCTGGCGAAGGAGCTCTCGCGCCGGGGCACTGGGCGGACGCTTTACATCCTGGATGAGCCGACCACCGGCCTGCATTTCGCCGACACGCACAAGCTGCTGGATGTGCTGAACAAGCTTGTCGATCAGGGCAACACGGTCGTGATCATCGAGCACAACCTCGACGTCATCAAGTCGGCGGACTACGTCATAGACCTCGGCCCGGAGGGGGGAGCGGCGGGGGGGCACATCGTGGCCACGGGGGCTCCTGAAACCATCGCGTCGAACCGAGAATCCTTCACAGGTCGGTTCCTGGCAGAGATCCTCGGTCCCCACGCCGCGTGAGAAAGGGGACAACCGCCTTTTAGGAGGAGTGACCGTGAACCCAGGCTGTGGTAAAATTGCCACACTCTCGAGCAACGGCGCTGTGGCCCAACGGCCACAACGGGAACTTCGCCCCACCCTTTGCGGTCATGCCTCAGCCACGCAAATCACGCTCAATCAAACAACTTAATCGGTCAGTCCCATGGCAACTTCCGCTGGCAGGTGCTTTGCTGAGCCATATCCGGCTCTCCCAGCGCCCCATAGTGAGGTCATGAACTCGCAGCGCACTCTTCGCCGCCCAGTGTCCTGCACCGGAATCGGTCTTCATTCCGGCAACAGGGTCACATTGTCGCTCAAGCCCGCGCCGGCCGATTTCGGGATCCGGTTCCAGCGTGCGGACCTCGGGGGTCTGGAGATCCCCGCGACCGTCACGCACCTCGGCGGCATCCAGTACGCCACCGGGCTCACCCGCGAAGCCGTCTCCGTTGAGACCGTCGAGCACCTGCTCGCGGCCCTGACCGCGCTCGGCATCGACAACGTCGTCGTCGAATTGAATACGCCGGAAGTGCCGATCATGGACGGGAGCGCTGCGCCCTTCGTCTACCTGATCCTGAACGAGGCCGGCGTCAAGCGGCTGCCAGTCGCCCGCAAGTACCTGAAGGTCCTGCGGCCGATCTCACTGACCCAGGGGGACAAGCGGATTGCCCTCTATCCGTCCGACCACTTCAAGGTCACCTACAGCATCAGCTTCGACCACCCGCTCATCCGGCACCAGTCGAGGACGATGAAGATTACGGAAGAGGTGTTCGTCGAGGAGATTGCACCAGCCCGGACGTTCGGGTTCCTCAAGGAAGTCGAGATGCTGCGGCAGCGCGGTCTGGCGCTGGGCGGGTCGCTCGACAACGCGATCGTCCTGGGAGAAACCGGCGTGCTCAACAACGCGCTGCGGTTCGAGGACGAGTTCGTCCGCCACAAGATCCTGGACGTGATCGGGGATTTGTCTCTCGTCGGCTTCCCGGTGATCGGCCATCTGGTCGCGCACCGCGGTGGCCACGCGCTGCACACGTCGTTTGCGTCGCGCATCCTCGAAGAGGTCGACGCGTGGCGCGTCGTCGAGGCGGCGGCCGATGCAGCGATGGCGCCGGTCCCGGTTCGCACGGCCGCCAAGACCGCGCACCTCGCGAACTAATCGTTTCGCCCTGTCGCAGGCCCGCCGACGGGCCTGCCGACAGCGGTTCTACTTGCGGCCCAGTTTCTTCATGTAGGCGCCGAGTCGTTCGTTCTCGTACGACACGGTGTTCAGGAACAGGCTCTCCGACAGATACTGGCGCTGCTCTTCCTCGGTCATCTGGCCGATCACGTGTTGGATCTCGCGCGCCATGTCCTCGAAATTCGTCTGCAGCTCGTGCTTGGCCGAGACCTCGAGATAAAGCATTTCCACCAGCGACAGGAGGTCGCCGTCGAGCGACAGATTGGCGCCCGTCGTCATCTTGATGGTGCGCATCTCAGACTCCGAAGCTCTTGACGGCGCTCGGCTCGTCGGGGTGAACCTCGATGAAGTTCTGAGCGCCGGTCATCGTCAGCATCGTTTCCACGCGCTTCTGCACGCCCGCCAGCTTGAGCGCGCCCCCGGCGGCGTTGGCCTGGCGATAGAGGTCCATGAGGCAGCCGATCGTGGCGCTGTCGACGTACCCCACCGACGAGAGATCGACGACGACGCGCTGTTCGCCCGCGGCGATGAGCTTCTGGACCGCGCCCGAGAACTCGGACAGCAACGGGTACATCAGGCGCGATTCGCCGACACGCACGACCGCGATGCCGTTGGCCTGTTCGGTGGTGATGTTCATTCAAAGACTCCCGCTGTGCCGGATGGCGCCGCGTCTGCGAGGCTTCACCGGCTGCTTGTCCTGCAGCCGTTTGAGCTGGTGCGCCAGCTCGATCCGGCCGCGGTTGATACGTGACTTCACGGTTCCTTCCGGCAATCCCAGGCGTTCGGCGATCTCCTGGTAGGACAGCTCCTGGAGGTCGCGCAGGACGACGGCCGTCCGCAGCGTCGACGGCAGCGTCTCGAGGGCCTGCCGCAGCATGTTGCGCAGGTCCTGGTGCTCGGCGACGGCGTGCGGCCCGCGATCGCTCGAGGCCGGCTGCAGATCGGCGGCGTCGACGTCGCGCGCAATCGTCTGCGCGCTCCTTCCGCACGCTGCGATAGTGGTCGATGCAGAGATTGCGGCTGATGCTGATGATCCAGGTCTGAAAGTTCGCGCGACGGTCGAAGGTGGCGAGGGCCTTGAAGATCTTCAGGAAGATATCCTGGGTGAGATCTTCGGCCTCGTCGTGCTTGCCGACGAACTTGTAGGCGACGTTGAAGACCTTTCGCCAGTTCTGCCTGACGATCGCCTCCCACGCGGTCTGGTCGCCGCTCAGGCACTGCTCGATCAGGCTGTCGGGTGTAGCAGGCTGCGCGGCCGCTGAATCAGCAGACATGCGTCTTTATCGTGATATCTTACATGCTTTCGTGCCCGACGCGCCTGCAGAGCCATCCCGCAGTGATCATCACCAGATAAGTACCGTGACAGGCTTCTCTCGCCAGGGGGCGTCACTCGTGTGCGATGGCGTGCCGCTCGTCGATCTCGCCGCGGCCGAGGGCACGCCGCTGTATGTCTACAGCGCAGAGACGATTGCGCGCACGCTACCGGGCAATCGACGCTGCGTTCGGGTCCTACCCGCACGCGATCCACTACGCCCTCAAAGCCAACTCCACGCTGGCGATCGCGCGGCTCCTGCGGTCCCTGGGCAGCAACGCCGACGCGAACTCCGGCGGTGAGATCGACGTCGCGCTGCGGGCCGGGTTCATTCCGCCGCAGATCGTGTTCACCGGCGTCGGCAAGACGTCGGCCGAGCTCGCGCAGGCCATCGATCTCGGCGTCAGGACGATCAACGTGGAGTCGGCCGGCGAGATCGACCGGATCGACGCGCTGTCGAGAGAGCGCCAGACACGCACGCGGATCGCGATCCGGGTGAATCCCGACATCGACGCGCGCAGCCACCCGCACATTTCCACCGGACTGAAGACCAACAAGTTCGGCATCCCGATCGACGGCGTCGTGGAGCTGGTGCGCCGGGCCCGCGATCTGGAGGGTGTCGAGATCGTCGGTCTGCACAGCCACGTCGGATCGCAGATCCTCGACCTCGATCCGCTGCGCCGGGCGGCGATGGCCCTGGTCGATCTCGCGCGCGCCGTGGGCCAGGGACGGTACGCGAATCGAGCACCTGGACCTGGGCGGCGGCCTGGGGGTCTCGTATGACGGATCTCCCGAGCCTGCCGTGCAGGCCTATGCCGACGTCCTCCTCTCGGCGGTGCGTGACTCCGGCCTGCAGATCATTCTCGAGCCGGGCCGACACGTCGTCGCGCCGGCCGGCGCGCTGCTGACACGCGTGATCGACGTCAAGGAGCAGGGCGATCGACTGTTCGTCGTGATGGACGCCGGCATGACAGAAATCATCCGCCCGATGCTCTACAACGCGTTCCATCGGATTGAGCCCGCGACATTGTCCGACGCCGCTCCCGAGGCCTGCGATATCGTCGGTCCGCTGTGCGAGAGCAGCGATACGCTGGGCAAGGATCGGATGCTGGCCAGGCCCGCGGTGGGCGATCTGTTCGCCGTCCTGGACGCCGGCGCCTACGGATCGGTCATGGCGTCGAACTACAACCGCCGTCTCATGCCGGCCGAGGTGATGATCGAACGCGGATCGCCGGTCGTCATCAAGCGACGCCAGACGATCGACGAGCTGCTGTCCCTCGAATCATGAACCCACGGATTGTCTGCACGCCGGTTTCCCCCGACGCCATGCCAGGTCTTCTGATCGCCTTCGAAGGACTCGACCAGAGCGGCAAACAAACGCAGGCCGAGAGGCTGCGCGCCCACCTGGAATCGAACGGACACCACGCACAGCTGTTGGATTTTCCCGACTACGAGACGGCGATCGGCCAGGAGATCCATCGCGCGCTGCACGGCGAGCGGGAATACGCCGCCGACGTCCTCCAGCTGCTCTACATCGCCAACCGCTACGAGCACAAACCCCAGATCGAGCGCTGGCTCGGCGAGAACGTCATCGTCATTTGCGATCGCTACCTGGCGTCGAGCATCGCCTACGGCGAAGCCCAGGGGCTCGATCCGATCTGGCTCGCCGACACGCAGCGGTCACCTGCCGGCGCCGGCGCTGACGATTCTGCTCGACATCGCGCCGCAGACGGCCGCCCGCCGCAAGATTTCGGATCGCGATCGCTACGAGCGCGACCTCGCCCTCCTGTCGCGCGTCCGCGAGAGCTATCGCCGTCAGGCGGCACAGGGCGGATGGCTGCGGCTCGATGGCGAGCGCGACAAGGATTCGGTCGCCGCGGACGTGATCAAGGCTGTCGCGTCGCGGCTCGCGCCACGATGAGGGCGCGGACCTCGCGCGCCCCTGCGTCCAGCAGCGGGGCGGCGCAGGCCTGCAGCGTCGCCCCGGTCGTGCTCACATCGTCGACCAGGACGACGATCAGGCCCTCGACCTCTGAGGGGCTGGCGGACCGAGAATGCGCCGCGAACGTTGCGGTGCCGCCGTGCGGCCGGAAGATCCGCCTGGACCTGCGTCCGCCTCGTCCGGCGCAAGGCCTCCATCATCGGCACTTCCAGGTGGCGCCCGAGCTCGCGGGCCTGATTGAAGCCTCGCGCCCGTTCCCGCGATGGGTGGAGCGGAACAGGCACGATCGCGTCGGCGCCGGTCAGCACGTCGGTTCCATGCGCGCGCAGCCGCGCGCCGAGCCCTCCGGCAATCGTCTGACGGCCGCCGTACTTCAGCGCGTGAACGATGGCGCGAAGTGAACCCTCGTACGGACCGATCGCTCGAACGTGCGAGATGTTCGACGGCATCCTGCGGCAGCGCGCACAACGGGATTCCGCGACGCTGACCGCACGCCAGGATGGGAGCGGTTCTCCACAGCCGCGACAGTAGGGTGGGACGATCGGGCGGATGGCGTTCCAGCAGCTGGCGCAGACCGGCCCCCGGGTCGGCGCCTCGAGCGACTGATGGCAGGCCGCGCAGACCGGCGCGACCAGGACGGCGAGCAGACCATCGACGGCGGCCCGGAGGGACGCGCCGACGGCGTCAGCGCGCGGTGTCCTCCCGGCGCGGTTGATCGGAAACCACGATGCGCTCGGCATCTCCCCACAGCCGCTCGAGTGAATAGAACGATCGGGTGCCCGGCGTGAAGATGTGGACGATGAACGTGAAGAAGTCCATCAGAATCCACTCCGCACGGTCGTAGCCTTCGACATGCGACGGCCGCACGTTCTCGTTCTTGAGCGCGGCCTCGACCGAATCGGCGATCGTCTGCACCTGCCGCGCATTCTGTCCGGAGCAGACGAGAAAGAAGTCGGTGAATGCCGGCGTGTGGCGCAGGTCGAGCACGACGACGTCGAGGGCCTTCTTGTCGAGTGCCGCCTTCACCGCCGCGGAAATCTCTCCGCTCAAGCGCTTTCTGCCGGTGCCGCGTCGATGTTCAGTCTTGGCCATGCAACTGATCTGCCGGAACGGGTCGATAGAGACCGTGTTGATGGATGTGCGCGTCCACGAGCGCCGGCACGAGACCCTCGACGCTGGCGCCGCGCTGAATCCGTTGCCGCACTTCTGTTGAGGAAACGTCGGCCGTCGCCACATTCAACAGGAAAATCGACGGCTGCCGCGTCGAGACGTGCTCGTCGACCCGGCGGATCCGCGGCTCGAGTGACGGCAGTCGCGCCACCAGCTCGTCGAGCTCATGACCTGGACGGGCGACGACCACGAACATCGCCAGGTCGAGCACTTCGGGATAACGA
The DNA here is from genome assembly GCA_963771415.1 of uncultured Acidobacteriota bacterium. Taxonomy (GTDB): domain Bacteria; phylum Acidobacteriota; class Vicinamibacteria; order Vicinamibacterales; family 2-12-FULL-66-21; genus CAWAZT01. The sequence continues at coordinate 653,990 of CAVYTI010000006.1, forward strand.
TGCCACGTGGCAATTTCTGCGAACGCGTCCGCTCCGATGATGAAGAACAGCTGCGACGCGGTCCAGCCGCTTCGCTGGAAGCGCTCGAGCGTGCTCACGGTGTAGGACGGTCCCGCGATCCGCAATTCGTCGTCGCTGGCGAGGAGCCCGGCGATCCCGTTGACCGCCAGAGCCGTCATGGCAAAGCGGTGAAAGGGGGAGGCCAGCGGCTGCACCGAGCGGTGCGGCGGCACGTGCGAGGGAACGATCAGGACCGATTCGAGATCGAGGGCCTCGCGGGCGGCAAGGGCCGCGTCGAGATGGCCGCAGTGTATCGGGTCGAGCGTTCCTCCGAGAAGGCCGATGCGGCGGGCGCCTGACGCGAGCGTCATTCAGAGCGGTTGAGCGTGGGAGGCGACCTGCTGCCACATGGCTTCGACGAGCGGCGTCAGGCCGGCGCCGGTGGCCGCTGAAACAGCGTAGAGCGGAATACCCGCGCGCTGCAAATGCTGCTGTAAACGCCCCAGCCGCTCGGGATCGTCGAGCGCGTCGACCTTGTTGGCGGCGACGAGAACCGGCTTGTCCTGCAGCCGCTCACCCGACGCGTCGCGGCCGGGGAACATCGCGAGCTCTCGCGTGATGATGTCGTAGTCCTCGACCGGATCGCGGCCGGAGACGGAGGAGACGTCAACCACGTGGACCAGCACCTTGGTGCGCTCGAGATGGCTGAGGAAGCGATGACCAAGTCCATGCCCCTCGTGCGCCCCTTCAATCAAACCGGGCACGTCGGCGACGACGAACGTGCGGCCGTCGGAGAGGCTCACGACCCCGAGGTTGGGGATGAGCGTGGTGAAAGGGTAGTCGGCAATCTTCGGCTTCGCCGCCGAGATCCGCGAGATCAGCGTCGACTTGCCGGCGTTGGGAAAGCCGACCAGGCCGACATCGGCGAGCAGCTTCAGCTGCAGTCGAAGATCTTTTTCCTCGCCAGGCAGCCCGGGCTCGACCCTTCGTGGAGCCCGGTTGGTCGACGTGGCGAATTGCGCGTTGCCACGCCCGCCGAGGCCGCCCCTGGCAATCATCACGCGATCTTCAGCCTTGGTGAGATCCGCGACCTGCACATACCCGTCCACCTGCCGCTCGAAGATCACCGTACCGACGGGCAGTTCGAGGGTGATGTCCTTGCCCGTTCGACCGGTGCGGTTCGAGCCCTCGCCATGCGCGCCGCGACCGGCTTCGAACAGCCTCTGGAAGCGGAAGTTGAGGAGCGTATTGAGGTTCGGGTTGACGACCAGGAAGACGTTGCCTCCGGGCCCGCCATCGCCGCCGTTCGGGCCGCCGCGGGGCACGAATTTCTCGCGGCGGAAGCTCAACGCTCCGCGACCGCCGTGGCCAGCGGCCACGTGGATGTCGACTTCATCTACGAACATGTGGCGCTTCGGAGTGCAGGGACACGTCGGTCGCGTGACGGGCCGACCGCTGAACGGCAGTCGGCAATCGGGTGAACGCTGCCGGGCTGAGTGGAGGAGTGTCGATCGATCACGATCGATCGACGCCTGGTCAACTACTCGAGCGGGTGGACCGAGATGACACGGCCGCGCGCACCGTGATCAGTGAACGTGACGCGCCCGTCGATCTTGGCGAAGAGCGTGTCGTCCTTGCCCAGGCCGACGTTCAGCCCCGGCCGGAATCGGCGCCCACGCTGACGAACCAGGATGGATCCGCCGGTGACGATGTTGCCGTCGAAGCGCTTCACGCCGAGCCGCTGCGAGTTGCTGTCGCGTCCGTTGCGTGAGCTGCCCTGTCCTTTTTTGTGTGCCATGACGACTTCCAGTCCGGTGCAACCGGACGACCAGAATGCTACGAAAGATCGATACTTGTCACGCGCACGCGGGTCAACGTCGAGCGATGTCCCTTGGTGCGGCGCATGCCCTTGCGGCGCTTCTTCTTGAAGACGCGAATCTTCGGGCCGCGCGACTCGCCGTCGACCACGCCCAGCACCCGGACGTTGGCGACAAACGGAGCGCCGGCGAGGATTTCGCCGCCATCCTTCTCGAGAAAGAGGACGCGGTCGATGCTCACTTCGTCGCCCGGGCGGGCGTCGAAGCGATCGACTTCGACGACGGTCCCGGGCGCGACCTTGACCTGCCGCCCGCCGCTTTGAATGATTGCGAACACCTCTAACGCTCCTTGGAGGGGAGGGGCAAAACTATAGATTAGCACAGGCCACCTCTGGCGGCAACCTTCTGCGGGGCAGACCTTTAGAGCCTGTAACAAACCCCCAATCGCTACCAGTCGGCTGGGTGCTCGATGCGGATTACTAAACGCTGCGCGACTTCTCGTTATTGATTTCTCCGGCACACAATCTGACGGCGCAGGCGGTCTCAGGCTCGCAACGATACGCCCATGCTGATTTCGCTGAGCGGTTACCAGGAGGCCAGCATCGTCACGTTCGAGTCACCGCGTCTGCCCCGAACGGCAACCGCCGTTTCTCGTGACTCTATTCGATGCGTAACGCCCGCATCGGATCCAGTCCCGCCGCGCGCCGTGCCGGGATGAACGCCGCGACGAGCGTCGCCGCGACGAGGAACAGCGCGGCGCGTACCAGCAGCGCCGGGTCCCACGGCCGCACGTCGAACAACCGGCTCGCGATCAGCGCGCCCGAGACGATCGCCGCGGGAATGCCGAGCGCCAATCCGACGCTGACCTGCACGAACGCCCCGCGCAGCACCATCCCGATGACCGACGCCCGGTCCGCGCCGAGCGCCATGCGCACGCCAATCTCGGCCGTCCGCCGCTCGACGGTGTACGCCGTGATGCCGTAGAGCCCCACGGCCGCGAGCAGGAGCCCGATCGCGCCGAACAGCCACGTGAGGCTCGCGATCATGTCTTGCTGGGCGAATTGGCGGCGAACGACGTCGGCATATGGTTGGACGCGGTTCATCACGAAGTCCGGAGCGACCGCCGCCAGTCGGTCGCGCACCGCGGCCGCAAGCCCCGGCGGGTTGCCGGGCGCCCAGATCACGACGTTGTACAGGTAGTGCGACCAGAGTTCCCGGCTCTCGAGCTCTCGATCGTCGAACGTCGCGCCCTGCGCTTCCGGCACGAAGTACATCGGCCGGACCGCGTGCCCCGTCGACGGAAAGTAGCGGACGTCGGCTGCGACGCCGACGATCTCGTACAGGCCGGCGTTCTTCCCCGCCGCAGGACCGAAGTGCTCGCCGATCGGATTCTCGTTCGGAAAGAACTTCCTGGCGAACGCTTCGTTGATCACCGCCACGCGGCGCGTGGTCGCGGCGTCCGCGTCGACGATCGGTCGTCCGCTGACGATCCGGTCGCCGATGGTTTCGAAGAAGCCCGGCATCACGCGCGTCCACGCGGACGAGACATCGTCTCCCGCGCCCGGCTCGGGCCGGCCCGCAATGCGCACGTCATGCGACCAGTCACTGCCGCTCATCGGCGCGTAGAGCGCCGCGCTCGCGGTGCGCACGCCGGGCAGGGCGCGGAGACGGTCGTCGATCTCGCGGAAGAGCGGGAGCAGCTGTTCTTGCGGCGGGTTGGATAGCTTCGAGTCGATCGACACCAGGTAGCGGCCGTCGGCCGCGAAGCCGAGGTTCTGATGTTCGAGATTGTACAGGCTCTGGCCCAGCATCGCGGCCGCGCTCAGCAGCACGACCGAGACCGCCGCTTGCGCGATCACCAACGCCTTCTGCGCGCCCGTCGTGTCTGAAGCCGTGCGAGTCGATCCGCGCATGGCGTCCATCGGGTCGGCGCGCGACGTGAGCAAGGCCGGCACGATGCCGAAGAGCAGCGCGGTCATCAGCGACACGGCAAGGGCGAACAGCACCACCGGCATCGAGGGCGCGGCGCTCACCGGGACCCAGCCGGCGTGGAAAGCGAGATGCACGATCAGGCGCGCTCCGGCCCAGGCCACCGCAATGCCGGCGGCACCGCCGACCCCGGCGAGCACCGCGCTGTCGATCAGCGCCTCGCGCACGAGCCGCGCGGGCGTCGCCCCGATGGCCGCGCGCATCGCCGCCTCGCGCGCGTTCTTCAGATTTCGCGCGATGAGGAGGTTTGCGATGTTGGCGCACGCGAGCAGCAGGACGCAGATGGCTGCGATCATCAGCAGCCGCAAACCGTCCTGGTACTGTTCGCGCATCAGAGATACGCCGGCGCCGCCCGGCGTGACATGCAACGTTTGCTCGCTCCACCGCGCCCGGTCATGCGGGCTCATCTCGGCGCGGTGGCTCGCCAGCCACTGGCGCAGCTCGCCCTGCAGCTGTGCCTCCAGCGTCCGCGGGTTCGTCCCCGGTCGCACCCGTCCGATCAGATCGAGCCAGGCCAGGCCAGGATTCTCGAGGCGAGACGTCGCGCCGGCGATGAGCGGTTCCGTCGTCAGCGGCAGCCACATGTCAGGCATGTCCGAGGCGGCGACTTTCGCTCCGAAAAAGCCGGGCGGCGCCACGCCGATGATCGAAAACGCCCGGCCGTTGATGTCGTACGGCGCACCGATGACGGACGGATCGGATCCGTACTTCTCCTGCCACGTGTGGAAGCTGATCACCGCGACCGGCAGCGCACCCCGCACATCGTCGGCATCGGTGAACAGACGCCCGCGCCACGCGGAGATCCCGAACGTTTGGAAGAAATTGCCGGACACGAACTCGCCGAGCCGCGACTGCACCGCCTCCCGCGAGCCGGCGCGGCGGACGGCGACGTAGCCGTTACCCGTGCCGACCTGGAACGCGGCGAGCTGCTCGAACGCGGCGGTGTCGCCGCGGAAGCGTTGGTACGCTTCCCACGAGAACAGCGTCCAGTCGTTCTCCGCCGCGTCATTGCTCTGCGTGTATCCGGTCGAGTAGCAGCACGTGACGGCGTCGCCGATGCGCCAAAGCTGCTCCGGCTTCGCGACCGCCAGCGATCGCAGCATGACCTGCTGAATCAGGGTGAAGATCGCGGCCGTCGCGCCGATGCCGAGTGCCAACGTCACGACAGCAGTTGCGGTAAAGCCCGGTGATTTGTTGAATCGCCGCAGCGCGTACTTCACATCGGCCAGCATGTCGACGAGGGGATTCATCTGTCTCAATTGGACCATCGGGATAGTGAGGCTATGCCCATCGTCCGGACAGGTCAACTCGTGTCATCGGGAACGATAAACGTAGTGACGATTTGAGGCGCGCCGGCGGGAATGCTCGTCACTAGGCGACTAGTCGTTAACCACGTTTGAAGAGCGGCCGACCGGACACTCGTCATCGGCCGTCGAACTAGCGGAAAGGCGAATTCGGGACGCACAGCTTCCCTTCCCCCCTTCGGACAGCAAGCGCGGTCCCCACCGCAAGCATAGCGGCGGGCGCAATCATCGGCCTGGAGCCATCTCAGATCGAAAGGCCGGGATCGCCCTCAATGACTTGCTGGCGCAGCAAAGGCCGCTCGCCCGGTTTCCAGAGCGATGCCGTGTGGACGACCCGGTAGCGAAGAGGACCGCCATCGGGACGATCGCTGCGCGTGATCGGGCGTGGAATGCAGACGAACTCGGTCCGCATTTCATCGCTGGTGAGCCGCACCGTCGCATAGCCGTGACCGCCCATATCCACGAATTCAAGGTGCGGGGAAAGTTTCGGATTGGAAACGGCGTGAGCGCGCTTCAGGTCGAAACTCTTGGCGTATTCGAGGCACGAGCGGACGCCGTGCTTGAGGAGCATGTTGTAGGTCCATTCGGGCTGGCCTCTTTACTCCGGCCCCTGCCCCGACGGCCGATCGGCCAGGAACAGCGAACGGAGCGGATGATCCTTGGGAAGACTGTGCTCATAAGCCTCCATCGTCCCAGGGCTGGCCAGCGAGGCGCCGACGAAACTGATCCCGACCGGCTCGAACTTGGCGGGTGGCAATAGGGAGGCGGCATAGCCGGCCCAAAAGCTGTGACGGTCGCCCGACACGATCGCGAATCCGGTGATCTTCGAATCGCGGACGAGGTCATAGATTTCGCCACGCTCGTGGTAGGCGCTGCCATAATCGCCGCTGCCGATCTGCGCGAAGGTGTCGGCCGGCCACTTCTGCTTGGTCAGTCCATCGGGAAGGTTCTGCGGGTCGGCCCGCAAATCGAGGGCACCCAGCGAATTGCCCCAGATCTTCCAGGTTGCCGCGGACCGACGGAGCTGGTCCATGAACCATTTCTTCTGACGGGTCCCGAGGATCGTGCGCGGCGGTGAATCCTTTCGCGGATTAGGGATGCTGATGTCGCCAAAGCTGAGTTCGGCGGGCGGTTTGCCGCCGTTGAAGGTGCGGCCGGCATCGAGCGCGATCATCGCCGGTTCAGAGAACATCCCGTTGAAAGCCGGATCGTAAATCTTGCCAACGCCCTCCGCATCGGTCGGGTCGTCGCCGCAGAAGCTGTGCTGGTCGGTGAGAATGAGATCGAGGTGCCGGCCGTAGCGCAAAGACCGATAGGCGATCAGGCTGTTGATGGCCTTCAGATTGTTGGGTTCGATCCCGAGGCCACTGTCGTCCCACTTTTCTATCGGCACATTTTTCACCGCCACCGCGCCGAACGTGTCGAGCGATCCGCTCGGCGCCTTCACGCGCGCGGGAATATATTCGAACCATGCCTGGTTGGCGGCGACCTTGACCGTCTGGCCCGGTTGCGGAGGGCCCCCTGCCTGGACGATGCTCTGCCGGCCCTGCCAGGAGAATTCGTGATTGTCCCAGATGGCGACGAACGGCCAACGCGCTCGCGCGTCTTGCAGGTCGGGATCGGCAAGGTAGCCCTTGTAGACGACGCGATAGCCGTCGACCGTTAGCGGGTAATGGAATTTGCCGGTTTGACCGCCATCGGGAATCCGGCCGACTTCGTAGATCGTGCGGTCGTACCGCGTCGGCAGCTCGTCGGGATATTCGACGACCTCATAAATGAAATCACCGAGGTGGAGAACGAAACCGAGTTGATCGGCGGGCGCCGCGCGCTCATCCTCAAAGATCATCCGGCGATAGCCGTTGAGCTTGCCTTCATTGACGCTCTGGCAGCTGACGAAGGCGAAATTGACCGGCCGTGGATCGTTCGCCAGCGGCGCGGTGATCGTCCGGCCGACGCGGCTACCGTTCCCCTCTCCATCGGTGAAGCGGTACCAGTAGACGCGCGCAGGCTTGAGATGACCGACCAGCACGCGCGTCGTCCAATCCGATTCCGCTGAGACCGGCGCGGACGCCTTTGCGACGACCCGCCGGAACGCATCATCCTCGGCAACCTCCACCGTGAGCACACGTCGGCCGCCCGACTCGAACGGCCGCCGAGTCCAGAGGATAACGCTGCTCGGATCGGGATCGCCGGACGCGACGCCCTCCGGATAAAGGTCGCGCCGCTCATGCCAGCCGGTGGTTGACGCTCGAGCCGAGCCGCCCCACGCCAGCGAGGCCCCCATCGCCGCGGCCAATTGAACGAACTCGCGTCGATTGAGCGTCATCGTCTATCCCCTTCGCAATCTCTCCGCATGCCAAGCAACGTGATCGGGCATGAACTTCGAGATGAAATAAATAGCTGTGGTCGTACCCCGGCTGGTGGCGCAATGAGAGCGCGATGCCCGCCGGGGCGCACGGTGCTTCCAGCAATTCGGGCCGCAACTCCTTTGCGACGAACCGATCGGAGTCGCCGATATCCACAGAGGAAAAGCGGTATTAGCGCTGGCGAAGGTTGACTGAATGCTTAGGGGCTTACTTGAGGAGGACGCGCGTGCCGCGGACCTTCTGGGCGCTCAGGGTGCTCAGGAAGCTGGGCACCAGGCGGTCCATCAGCTCGAAGTACGAGGAGAGGGCCGGCGTGTTCTGCTGCGCGTTGTAGAGGATCTCTTCGCGGAAATTCTCCGAGTAGAGGATGGCCCCGCTTCGTCCGTCGATGAAGACGAACTTCGGCTGAAGGATGAAGCCCTTGCGCTCCTGATACGTGCGGACCGGAATGACGCTGCGGCGGCCGAACGAATCGTAGACCTCACGGTTCGTGGTCACGAATCCCGACGCCTGGTGCGGCGTGAAGAGCACCGTGCCGGTCACGATGAGCGGGTTCTGGTATTCCTCACCGAGCTTCTTCCAGTACGCCGTGTCGGCGAAGATCTTGTCGTACTTGAGGAAGTCTTTCTCGTTCTTGATTTTCGGCTCGCTCGCCTTCGGATCGGCGGGCTTGTGATCGGCGGCCGGCTTCGGCGCGTCCGCCGGCTTCTGCGCGTCGGGCGGCTTCTGCGCGTCGGGCGGCTTCTGTCCGTCGGGCGGCGCGCCGCTCGAGCCGACCTGGGCGACCGGTTCCAGCGTGACGTGATCGGATCCGCCGCCGTTCCCGTTGTCCTTCTGCTGATCCGCGGCAATTTCCACCAGCGGCAGCGGGTCGGCTTCAATCACCCGGAGAGAGGACTTGCTGCGGAGCTGACTGCGCAACAGCCGAACGGTTTCGAGGTTCGCGTCGACGTCCTCGGTACCCCCGCTGATGAATCCGGCGATGAGCACACGCTGAAAGCCCGAGACGTCCATCTTGGGCTGGATCGGTGTTTCGATCGGAATCTCGTAGAATCCCGTGCAGCCCGCGATTGCGAACCCGCACAGAACGGCGAGGCTAACGAGCGCCGCGGCGTTTCGTGCGCTCATTGATTTCCTTGAAGAGATCGTAATTCTGCTTGATGAGCAGGTTCTTCGAGTCGAGCTGCAGTGCCTTCTCGTAGGCCTGCTTGGCTTCCTCGAAGCGGCCTTCGTGCTCGAAGGCGATCGCCAGGTTGTTCCATCCGGCGGCATAACTCGGGTCGATTTCGACGGCGCGCTTCCATCGATAGAGGGCTTCGTTCCAGAGACCGTTCTGCGCGACCTTGATCCCGAATTCCACCTGCTCTTTGGCTTTCGAACGATCGTCCGCCCACGCCGACGACGCCATCAGCACCAACAACAACGCCGAGAACAGGACCAGCAGTCGCCGCTGCATGGGAATCAGGTCCACTATACACCCTCCCCAGCCCTCGGAAGCCGCCAACGTGGAACTGTCATTTTCGTCGTCGGGCCACCCTCGACGAGACGGCCTGAGCAATGGATGTACCACGTCTGCGCGGGCATTGCTCCGCGAGATCGCAGGAAATGCCGCCGGTTTTCGTAAGCAGCCAACGCCCGCCGTAACCACCGAATTGTCGGGGAGACACCCGAGCCCTATAATAAGGACAGAGGGGTCGGGCCGCCTGCTGACGCAGCCGGTGCGACCCTTTTGCCGTCGAGGGGTGCCACCGCCGCGCTGAGGATCCATGGACCTGCAGAGTGCGGTCGCCCTCACGACGATCCCGGGGATTTCGCGCTCTCGCGCCGCGGTCGCGTTGAAAGACCTGCGCGAGCACGTCACCGACCACCCTTCCCTCGAAGAGGTTATCGCGGCGTGCGGACGAGCCACCGAACAGGAGATCGGCGCGCTCGCAGTCCTCGCGCGAACGGATGCGGCGTCCCTTCTGAATGCCGCCACCCACGCCAACATCGACGTCGTCTCATGTCTGGACGACCGATACCCGCCGCTGTTGCGCGCGATCGCGGATCCGCCTCCCGTGCTGTGGTGTCGAGGAGTCGTGGACGCGCTGTCCCGACCGGCGGTGGCGATCGTCGGGTCTCGCGTGGCCACACCGTATGCGCAAGAGGTGGCCGCCCACCTGGCGGCCGAGCTCGCCGTGGCCGGCCTGGTCGTTGTAAGCGGTCTGGCTCGAGGCGCCGACGGAGCAGCGCATCGCGGCTGTCTCAGCGCCGGCGGCGCCACGGTGGCGGTCCTTGGCTGCGGGCCCGATATCGTCTACCCCAGCGAGCACCGCACGCTGGCCGCAAGTATTTGCAAAACAGGTGCTTTGGTCAGCGAGCTCGGGCCGGGCGGGCCGCCGCTACCGGAGCACTTTCCGCAGCGCAACCGCCTGATCAGTGGGATCTCGCTGGCCGTTGTGGTCGTCGAAGCATCGGAGCGCAGTGGCTCGCTCATCACCGCTCGATATGCCCTGGAGCAGGGCCGGGACGTCATGGCGGTGCCGGGAAATGTGTTGAGCGGTCGGAACCGCGGCTCGCATGCGCTGCTCAAGGACGGCGCAAAGGTCGTCGAGAGTGTGGACGATATCTTGGGGGAGCTCGGCTGGCCCGCCGCGGCGCCTTCTCCGGAGGCACGCGCGAGTATGTCAGGTAATGTGTTGAAAAAAGACGTGTTACTGGACCGGATGGCGCCAGGCGAAACATACGATCTCGACGCCCTGTCGTCGCTCACGGGTCTCCCGGGGCCCCGGCTCCTGGCGCGTCTGACGGAGTGGGAATTACAGGGCCGGATTGTCCGAAACGCGGGCGGCCGTTTTCAGCGCGCTCCGCAAAGGGTGTAACGTAGGTCAGCTTATGGCAAAGGCGCTCGTGGTGGTTGAATCGCCGGCAAAGGCGAAAACCATCAACAAATATCTCGGGAAAGACTACAAGGTCGTCGCCTCGATGGGACACGTCCGCGATCTGCCCAAAAGCAAGCTGGGGGTCGATGTGGACGATGGATTCGAGCCGTCGTATGAGGTGATTGCCAGTCGCAAGAAAGTTCTGAAGGAGCTCAAGGAGGAAGCCAAGAAAGCGAGCGAGATTTTCGTCGCCACCGACCCGGACCGCGAAGGAGAGGCGATCGGCTGGCACCTCGCAGAGGAGCTCGGCAGCGGCAATCGGAAGAAGATTCGCCGATTGATGTTCAACGAGATCACCAAGAAGGGCGTACTCAGCGCGCTCGAACATCCGACCGAGATCGACAAGAAGATGGTCGACGCCCAGCAGGCGCGTCGAGTGCTCGACCGACTGGTCGGCTACAAGATCAGCCCGCTGCTGTGGGAGAAGGTCCGCCGTGGCCTGAGCGCCGGGCGCGTGCAGTCGGTGGCGCTGAAGCTGGTCTGCGATCGGGAGCGTGAGATCGAGCGGTTCGTGCCCGAGGAGTACTGGAACCTGACCGCGCGACTCGCGGCCTCGATTCCACCGGAGTTCGACGCGCGACTGCAGAAGAAGAACGGTTCGACGATCAAGATCGGCAACGAGGCGGAATCGAGTGCCGTGCTCGCCGATCTTCGCTCGGCACGCTGGATTGTCGATTCGGTCACGACCCGGGAGCGCAAGAAAGGGGCGGTGCCGCCGTTCATCACCAGCAAGCTGCAGCAGGCCGCGCGCTTCCCGGTCAAGAAGACCATGATGATTGCCCAGCAGCTCTACGAGGGAGTGGAGCTGCCCGGCGAAGGAGCGGTCGGTCTCATCACCTACATGCGCACCGACTCGACGCGCGTGTCCGACCAGGCGCTGACGGAAGTGCGCCAGTTCGTCGGTGAGACCTACGGTCCGGATTTCGTTCCCGAGAAGCCGATCTACTATCGGGCCAAGGCGGATGCGCAGGATGCGCACGAAGCCATCCGGCCGACCTCGATGCAGTATCAGCCGGAAGCGGTCCGCGCTCAGCTGACGCCGGATCAGTTCTATCTCTACAAGCTGATTTGGAACCGGTTCGTCGCGTCCCAGATGCCGCCAGCCACCTTCGACGAAACCACCGTCGACATCGCGGCCGCGGATTATCTTTTCCGCGTCAAAGGCTCCGTGCCGAAATTCGCCGGCTGGATGGCGGTCTACAACCAGGAGCCTGTCTCCGACGATCGCACCGCCGGCCCCGGCCCCGACGCCGTCTCCGACGAGGACGAGGCCACCGGTCTGCTGCCGCCGCTGTCGCAGGGGGACGAGCTGACGCTGCGCGAGCTGAAGCCGGAGCAGAAGTTCACCCAGCCGCCGCCGCGCTACAGCGAGGCGACACTCGTGAAGGCGCTCGAGGAGAACGGCATCGGCCGGCCGAGCACCTACGCGTCGATCATCACCGTGATCCAGGCGCGCGAATACGTCAACAAGATCGACAGTCGATTCAAGCCGACGCAGCTCGGCATGATGCTGGTCGAGAAGCTGTTGAGCCCGGCGTTCGACGACATTCTGGACCCCGAGTACACCTCGAAGCTCGAGGAGCAGCTCGACGAGATTGAACAGGGGAAGAACGACTACCAGACCACGCTCGAGAGCTTCTACTCGAAGTTCAAGAAGGATTTGAAGCGGGCCGAGAAGCAGATGCTCAACCTCAAGGAGGGGTACGAGCCCGATCCGCCGGTGGCGTGCGACAAGTGCGGCAAGCCGATGGTGATCAAGGCGGGCAAGTTCGGTCTCTTCCTCGCCTGCAGCGGGTATCCGGACTGTGAGAACACGCGCGAGCTCGAGACTCCGGAGGCCGGTGCCGAGGGAGAAATCGAGGAGACGTGCGAGAACTGCGGCAAGCCGATGGTCGTCAAGCGCGGCCGGTTCGGCCAGTTCCTCGCCTGCACCGGGTATCCCGAGTGCAAGACGACTCGCAAGCTGATCGCGACCAAGCAGGGCATGACCGCCGCCAAGCCCGATCAGGTGCTCGATGAGAAGTGCCCGAAGTGCAGCTCGAACCTCGTGCTCAAGCACGGACGCTTCGGCGAGTTCACCGCCTGCAGCAACTACCCGACCTGCAAGTACGTGAAGCAGAAATCGACCGGCGTCCTCTGCCCGAAGGACGGCGGCGATATCGTCGAGCGCAAATCACGGCGGGGCAAAGTGTTCTACGGCTGCGCCAATTATCCCGAGTGCGACTTCACGTTGTGGAATCGCCCGCTGCCGGAGAAGTGTCCGGACTGTGGCGCGCCGTTCCTCGTGGAGAAGATCACCAAGCGCCACGGGCGCCAGCTGATCTGCAACAACGAAGAGTGTTCCTACGTGCGCGCGGAGGAATTGGCTCCGGCGTGACATCCGACCGCGGCGTCCGTCCGCCGTCGCCATCTCGGCGTTTCGTGTCATGACATCCGGTGCGAACGTTCTCATCGTCGGAGGCGGCCTGGCTGGGAGCGAGGCCGCCTGGCAGGTCGCGTCCCGCGGCATCCCCGTCGTTCTCTACGAGATGCGCCCGGTGCAGCCCACTGCCGTCCACAAGACAGCTGGTCTGGCCGAACTGGTGTGCAGCAATTCCTTCCGGGGAGACAAGCTCGATAACGCCGTCGGCCTTCTGAAGGAGGAAATGCGGCGGCTCGGGTCGCTCGTGATGCGAGCGGCCGACGAGACGCGAGTGCCGGCCGGCGCGGCGCTGGCGGTCGATCGTGAGCAGTTCTCCGCGCACGTCACGGAGGCGATCGAGTCGCATCCGCTGGTGACGCTGAGGCGCGAAGAGGTGTCCAGGATTCCGAGCGGTGCGGATGGCCCCGTCATCATCGCGACCGGGCCGCTCACGTCGGCGTCGTTGTCCGCCGACATAGCCGCGCTCGTCGGCGCCGGGCACCTGTATTTCTACGATGCGATCAGCCCGATCGTGCTCGCGGAGACCATCGATCGCGCCAAGGTCTTCCGCGCGTCGCGTTGGGGCCGGAGCCTGAGAAAAGGGGACAACCGCCTGTTCGCGGAGGAACAGGCGGTTGTCCCGTTGTCCGGGTGCAACGTGGACGACGGCGATGGAGATTATCTGAACTGTCCGTTCACCCCCGATGAGTATCAGCGCTTCTACGACGCGCTGATCGGCGCCGAGAAAGCGCCCCTGCACGAATTCGATCAGGCGAAATTCTTCGAGGGTTGCCTGCCCATCGAGGTCATGGCGGCGCGCGGCATCGACACGCTGCGCTTTGGACCGATGAAGCCCGTCGGCTTGCCCGATCCACGGACGGGGCGCGAGGCGTACGCCGTCGTGCAGCTCCGGCAGGACAACCTCGCGGGTGACCACTTCAGCCTGGTGGGTTTTCAGACGCAGATGAAGTGGGGCGACCAGGCGCGGGTGCTGCGCCTGATTCCAGGGCTGGAGCAGGCCGAGTTCGTGCGACTCGGCATGATCCATCGCAACACCTACGTGAATTCCCCGACCGTCCTCCGCGAAACGTGGCAGACACGCGTACGCGACGACCTGTTGTTCGCCGGGCAGATGTCAGGTGTGGAAGGCTACGTCGAGTCCGCAGCGTCCGGGTTGATGGCCGGCCGTAACGCCGCCAGCCTGGTCCTCGGCGAGCCGCCGGTCGCGCCGCCGCGGACGACGGCGCTCGGCGCATTGGCCTATTACGTCTCGCATGCGGATCCGAAACACTACGTGCCGTCCAATATCGCGTTCGGCCTCCTGCCGGCACTCGACACCCGCGTGCGTCGGAAACAGGATCGCAAGCAAGCCATCTCCGAGCGGGCCCTCCAGGATCTGCAGGCATGGTTAGAGAGCACGTCAAAGCCTTTCTCGAACACCTGCGCCTGAACGAGAACGCGTCCGCTCACACGGTGCGCGCCTATGAGAGCGATCTGTCGCAATACCTCGGGTTCCTGGGGCAACACCTCAGCCGGCGTCAGGCCGATCTCGGCCCAGCCGATCTCGACTACACGAGCGCACGCGCGTTTCTCGGCTCGCTGAACAACCGCGGCAACTCCAAGGCGTCAGCGGCGCGAAAGCTCTCCGCCATCAAGGCATTCGGCCGCTACCTCCGTCGCGAGGGTCTGCTCGAGACCGATCCGGCCGCGCTCGTCGGGTCTCCCAAGCGGGAGCAGCGCATCCCGGCGCACCTGGCGGTCGATGAAATGTCCAAGCTGCTCGAAACCCCCGATACCACCACTCCACTCGGACGCCGCGATCGGGCGATTCTGGAGCTGTTTTATGCGTCGGGCCTTCGGCTCAGCGAGCTGGTTGGCCTCGACCTCGAAGACGTCAACCTTTCCGGACGCGTGGTGCGTGTGCTGGGAAAAGGCCGAAAAGAACGCATCGTGCCCTTCAACCGCTCGGCGGGCGACGCGATCCGCGCCTGGCTCGGCGACCGCGAGCAGCTCCTGCGACCGACGACTCGGATCGTGACGGCGACCTCACGGCCGACGACCGCGGGCGGCGGTGTCCTCTCCAGGGGCCGGCGGCCCCGCGACCCGATGTTCCTCAACTATCAGGGAGGCCGCCTGTCGACCCGCAGCGTCGACAAGCTTGTCAGGCGTTATGTTGCCGCGTGCAGCACCCGCTACGGCATCAGCCCACATGCGCTGCGTCACTCTTTTGCCACACACCTCCTCGAGGCAGGTGCGGACCTTCGCGCGATCCAGGAGCTTCTCGGACACGCCCGTTTGACCACGACCCAGCGGTACACCCACGTCAACGTCGGGCAATTGATGGAGTCCTACCGGCGGGCGCACCCCAAGGCCTGAACAAAAATCGTAAGTGCGTTTGACCTTGACGGCGCATGTCGCCGGCCTCATGATTGGCGTCCCGCACACGCCACTCATATTTCCGGGGCACGACGATGCGCAGACTGGGGATGGTCGCGTTCGCGTTTGCATTTCTCCTGCTGGCCGCCCGGCTCGCGGCCGCGAAGCAGCAGGAAGCGCCGCCCCTGCCCGCCACTCGCGTCGTAATGCCGGCGTCAGCGCTTCAGACCGGTCCCTTGTCCACGGAGCAGCAGCGCGAGCTCGAGAAATGGCTCGACGCGGTGATCGCCTGGCAGCGCGAGGAGAAACACTCGCAGAACGGGCCGACCCACAACAGCTACGGCAAGATCGTTCAGCGGAAAGCGGAACCGGTTCCGCCTGGATGGCTGGCCGCGGTACTGCACGACGATCGTCGTGACCCGCACCGATTCGCACGCGCCGAAGAACGAGCGGGCCTGCGGCATTCTCCGACAGCTCGCCGCGGATCCAGAAGCCGAAGCCATTCGACAGAAGACCCTGGCCCTCCGCGTCGACAAGGAGAAAGTGCACAAGACCACGTTCTTCTCGCGCGTTCACCTCGACGGCCTGTGGTCGACGACCTCGACCGACGTCCGCTACTACGGCCTGGTCGGATCGCACATCAGCCTGGTTGACGTCGGACGGGTGCAGCTCTTCGGGCCTCCCGGCATTCTGCTGCTGCGGATGCCGGATCTGGCGGGATCACATCAGATCCGCATCGGCTACACGTGGGGGATGAGCGTGCGGCTCTTCGACCTGCGGCTGTTCGGGGCGGAGAAGAACACGACGGTGTTCCTCAGCATCGCCAAGTGCTGGACGGCGGGGAACGCGACGGACCGTCTCAATCCGGGCGGCTTCGATATCGCCGGGTTTTCCATCGCGCCGCGCAAGCATCACTGACGCGCGCGGAGCGTCCCGCGTCGGCCGTCACCGGCGTCACCGCCGCCCCGGTCCATCCTGTCCGTACCAATCGTCGTGGGGGGACCACGCGGCACACCGCGGGCACTTGGTGTGCGTCCATTGCTTCTGGCATTCCGGGCAGCGCCCGCGGGTCTCGAAGGTGTTCCAGAGATGGCCGCAGTCGCATTGCCAGCGGTCGTCCTTCGCCGGACGCCAGCGGCACTGCGGGCAGCGGATGCGGACGTCGAAGTCACCGATGATCTGGCGGACGTCCTTGCTCGTGTGCACGAGAGCGAAAAACACGGATACCTTCCAACGGATGGGACGCGCCGCGCGCCGCAGCCGGTGGTCGAGCGGTTCAGACCGCTTGCGCCTCGACGAGGCGCCGACCGCGCGGATATTCGATCGCGAGCGTCTTGATCTTGTAGTTCATGACGCGCGGGCTGATCGACAGCAGCTCCGCCGCGTCCTTCTGCACCCAGTTGGACATCTTGAGTGCTTCGACCAGCGCCTGCCGCTCGATCTCCTCGAGCGGGATGCCGGTGGGCGGAATCTTGACCACCGGGCTGCCGTCGCTCGACGGCGTGCTGGTCGAGAGCTCCCCGAGCCGGAGGTCGACGCTCGAGAGCATCGGACCTTCGGTGAGAAGGACCGCGCGCTCGATGGCGTTTTCCAGCTCGCGAATGTTCCCAGGCCAGTTATAGCGCATCAGCAGCTTCAACGCATCGGGTGACAGCCCGTCGAGCTTCTTCTTCAACTCGCCGGCGAAGCGGCGGAGGAAGAACGTGGCCAGCGCCGGGATGTCGTCCTTGCGCTCTCTGAGCGGCGGCATGTCGATCGAGACGACGTTGAGGCGGTAGTAGAGGTCCTCGCGGAACTGCCCGTTGGCCACCATCTGCGGAAGATTGCGGTTGGTCGCCGCGATGACCCGGACATCGGTGCGAAGCGTCCGGGTACCGCCCAGGCGTTCGAACTCGTGCTCCTGCAGGACGCGAAGGATCTTCGCCTGCGTGTTGGCGCTCATGTCCCCGACTTCGTCGAGGAACAGGGTGCCGCCGTCCGCCTGCTCGAATCGTCCGACGCGTTGCTTGTCGGCGCCGGTGAACGCCCCTTTCTCGTGTCCGAACAGCTCGGACTCGAGCAGGTTCTCCTGCAGCGCCGCGCAGTTGACCTTGACGAAGTTGCGGGCGGCGCGCAGCGAGTTGTGGTGAATCGCGCCGGCGATGAGCTCCTTGCCGGTGCCCGTTTCGCCGCGAATCAGCACGGTCGTGTTGCTCTTGGCGACCTTCTTCACGATCCCCAGCACGGCGCCCAACGCGCCGCTGGCGCCGACGATCCGATCGAACTCGTAGATGTCCTGCTGGGTGTGGCGCAGGTACTCGATCTCGTGACGCAGCCGGCGGTGCTCGATGGCCTTTTCGACCTTGAGCTCCATCTCCTCGATCTCGAACGGCTTCTGCACGTAGTCGAAGGCGCCGATCTTCATCGCTTCGACCGCGGTGTGGACCGATCCGAACGCCGTCATCAGGATGACCGCCGTCGACGGATGCAGGGCTTTGGCCGTGCGGAGCACGTCGAGTCCGTCGCTGCCGCCCATTTTCAAGTCGCTCAGCACGACGTCGAACTGCCCCTCGTGGAGCTTCTCGATCGCGACGTTGCCATTGGGCGCCTCGTCCACTTCATGATGCGCGTCCGACAACGCGCGAACGATCCCGCGCCTCAGCGAATCGTGATCGTCTGCAACCAGAATCCGACCCATAGGTACCTCATCCAGCTCTCAGTCTCAGCTATCAGTCCGTTACACGAAGAGTTCCTGCTGACTCTTGACCGGCAGCGTGACGCGGAACGTCGTCCCGCCTCCCTGCCGCGCCCCGATGTCGATCCGCCCGTCGTGCGCGTCGATGATCTTGCGCACGATGGCGAGGCCGAGCCCCGATCCCTGCGGCTTGGTCGTGAAGAAGGGGCTGAAGATCCGATCCGCGACCTCGGGCGGGACGCCGGGACCGCTGTCGCTGACGCTCACCTGCACCATCGGCCCCGCCGGCTCGACCCCGGGCACCAGTTCCTCTTCGGCCGCCAGCGCGGTCGCGTTGACGGACACTTCGCCGCGTCCTTCGAGCGCTTCGAAGGCGTTGGTCAGCAGATTGGTGAACAGCTGCCGGAGCTGGTACGGATCGCCCTGAATCGGTTGTACCTGGTCCGACAGCGACACCGCCACCCGGACGTCTCCCTTGGGCACGTGGCTGTCGGCCATCGAAATGGCGTCGCGCACAACGTCGGCCAGCACGATGTGCTCGACCTGCAGCCGGATCGGCCGCACGAACTCGAGCACCTCGAGGACGATGGCGTTGGCCATCTTGGCTTCTTTGATGATGTCGGCGAGGATCGTCTGGGCGTCCTCCGACGCCGGCAACTGGCGCTTGAGGATGCCGGCCATGACCTCGATGCCCGCCAGCGGGTTCTTCACCTCGTGGGCGATTGCCGCCGCCATCTCACCAAGCGCCGCCAGCCGATCGCGCAGCCGCTCCCGCTCTTCTTCCTGTTCGACCCGGGTCAGGTCCTTGAAAAACAGCGTCGCGCCGACCACCTGTCCGCGTCCGTCGCGCACGTGCGAGAGCGTGTAGCCGATCACCTTGCCGGTCTTCTTTATCCGCAGCTCGACGCGGTTCGGCAGATGCGAGAGATCGAAGGCGCCGCCCAGGATGCGGCAGACGTCCGGCAGATCCCTCAGGACCTCGACGAACGAGCCGCCGATGTCGGTCTCACGCGACTTCAAGCCGAGGATGCCGTAGGCGGTCTCGTTCATCACGGCGACGCGGCCGTCGCGGGTGATGGCCAGCACGCCGTTGCGAAGGTTCCACACCAGGTCGCGGTAGAAGTGCTCAGGCACGACCAGGTCAACGGCGGATGAGGCCGGCTTGCGCGACGCCGACCGCGCCGACGGTCGGGACGTCTTTCCAGAGCGTGGTTTGGGTGCGCGTTTCTCGGGCATGGAGGAGCGTTCGAACCCGGGTCCAGGTTCGCGTGACAGTATTGTAATCGCGGCGTCAGACTGAGCCAAGCTCTTTTGCATCTTTAAGTTACGGGCGCCAAACCGGGGCGGGAGCAGGACTTCGGACCTCCCGCACGAGGTCAGAGCGGACCCGCGCCCCAGGGGCAAAGGGTGTGCCCCGGCTCGCCAGGGGTGCGAACGCAATTTTGTTGGGAAAAAGGGCGAAAAGGGCGGATCGGGGACGGATGGGCTGGTAACAGAATTGACCAGTAATTACACTTTTGTTTCCGTCTGCAGAACCTCCCATTGATGCATCAGATCGCCGACCTCCCACATGAGCGCCTGGTGAGAGTCGATGATTGGCTTGGCGGCGTCCCGATCGTCGTAGAAACCCGGCGCTGCCATCTTCGATTCCAGCGCCTTGATCGCCAGCTCTCGTTCCGCGATGCGGGCTTCCAGGTCCTGGACGCGGCGCTGACGCGACTCCGTCTCTTTGCGAAGCCGCCGGGCGTCCGCTTCGTGTCGCTTCTTGTCGGCGTACGAGACCTGCGGAACAGCCTCTGTTCGCTCGGGTGAGGCAGCGCGAGCAGGCCTTTGCGTCGGTGGAGCCGCGGCCGGGAGGCGCCGCTGCGCTCGCGACGGTGCTTGCGGCGCAGCCGGTGCGGCAGTCGGCGCCTCTCGCTCCTTCCGACTCCAGAGGAACTCTTCGTAGGTCCCGGGATAGACCAGGGCGTCGCCATGGCCGATCTCGATGATCTTGGTCGCCAGCCTGTCGACGAAGTAGCGATCGTGCGACACGAAGATGAGCGTGCCGCCGAAGTCCTCGAGCGCTTCGAGCAGGACGTCCTTCGAGTCCAGATCGAGGTGGTTGGTCGGCTCGTCGAGGAGCAGCGTGTTGGCCGGGCTGAGCAGCATCCGTGCGACCGCCAGCCGGGTCCGCTCACCGCCCGACAGCACGCGCACCGGCTTTTCGATGTCATCTCCGGAAAAGAGGAAGCCGCCGAGGATGGTCCGGATGTGGGGGACCATGTGAATCGGCGCGTCGCCAGCCAGGATCTGATAGACGTTTCGCGTCGGGTCGAGCCTCGTCGCTTCGTCCTGCGCGAAGTACTGCATGACGAGCTGATGCCCCTCGGTCCTCGTGCCGCTGTCCGGCGTCTCGACGCCGGACAGCATCCGCATCAAGGTCGATTTGCCGACACCGTTGGGTCCGAGCAGCGCAATCCGATCGCCGCGCTCGATGTGCAGCGAGACATCGCCGAAGACGCGGTGGGCGCCGTAGGCCTTGCGCACGTGTTTCAGCTCGAGCACCATGCGGCCGCTCTTCTGGCACTGCGGGAAGTGGAAGCGGACGCGCTTGCGCTCGGGCGGAATCTCAATCGGGACGATCTTGTCGAGCATCTTGATCCGGCTCTGCACCTGCGACGCCTTGGTCGCCTGGTAGCGAAACCGGTTGATGAACGCCTGCATGCGCTCGATCTCGTCGTCCTGATCCCGTTTCTGCTGGCGCAGCCGCTCCATGCGCGCGTCGCGCTCCCGCACGTAAGCCGAGTAGTTGCCGACGTAGTCGGTGAGCGTGCGCATCCCGATCTCGGTGATGCGCGTGACGACCGCATCGAGGAAATAACGATCGTGGGAGACGAGAATCACCGCGTGCGGGTAGGTCGACAGGTACTCCTCGAGCCAGTTGCGCGCGTCGAGGTCCAGATGATTGGTCGGCTCGTCGAGCAGCAGCAGGCCCGGTCGTCCGAGGAGCAGCCGCGCCAGCGCGATCCGCATCTGCCATCCGCCGGAGAACGTCTCGGTCGACTTGTCGAGGTCGCCCTCGGCAAACCCGAGGCCGCGCAGAACGGTCGTGACCTTCAACTCGATGCTGTAGCCGTCGCTGCGTCTGAACGCGTCCTGCAGATCGGCGTACCTCGCCAGCATCCGCTCGTGCTCGCCCTGGGAGGTGTCGTCGTGGCCGAGCCGCTCTTCCAGATCGGCAATCTCGTCGCGGATGTCGAGCAGCGGCTTGAACGCGAGCGCGGCCTCTTCGCGGAGCGTGTGGCCGCTGTGGGTCAGGCCGTCCTGCGGCAGATAGCCGATCGTCAGGCCGGCGGGCTTGACGATGGTGCCGCCGTCCGATTCGTCGAGCCCGGCGAGCATCCGCAGCAGCGTGGTCTTGCCGGCGCCGTTCGGGCCGCTGAGGCCGACACGCTCGCGGTCGTCGATCTGCCACGTGACGCGGTCGAGCAGGGTTCGGTCGCCGAACGATTTTGTGAGTGAAGAGAGCTGGATCACTGGCAACGGCGCGCCCGACCCGCGCAGGGGTGTCAGGAATGTGCGTAAAGCACTGAATCCTGTGGAGTTCCTGCCCTGACAGCGTTGTGGATCTCCACGGCTGATCCATTCGATTTTAGCATGGCTCCCGAGCGACCATCGACACCCCGCGGAGACCACAGAGGTGGTTCGAGTGCGCTCCTGCTCGATGTATCGCAGCAAAGTCGGCTGTTTTTCGTCGGATCGCGTGTCGTCCGGGGCCTAGGCTTCTCAGGTCGCGCGTTCTAGGATGACAGAACCCCAGCATGCGAACGGCTCCCTTGTACCGCGTGAGCTTCTTTGGACTGATGGTCGCGCTCGCGTCGATGGCGGGCGGTGTCGCACGAGCCGCCGAGACGACCTCGTCGAGGATCACCATCACCGTCCAGGTCTACTCGCGCACGGCGCTGCGCGTCTCCACCGATGAGTTGTATTTTGACGCCGGCGAGCCCAACGCCGGCCCGGTGGCAAGCGTCGAGTTCGACGCGCGGGCGAGAATTCCAAGCGGCACCGACATCGTTCTGACGGTGCAGCCGATCGACGCGGCCATCGGTCAGGATCCGACGACCATCACGTTCGCCGGCGTCGGCGCGGGGACACGCGCCGGCACACTCAGCGCGGCCGTGCCGGCGACCGCCGGGCGGTGGACCGGCAGTGGCCGCCGCTCCGGCCGTCTGCTCTTTACCCTCTGCAACGCTCGACCGGGCGTTTACACCGTCCCGGTTCGATTCGTTCTCAGCGCTCCGTAGCCGTCGCGGTCGTCGTCCACACCTTGGCGCCGACGCGCGCTTCCAGTTGCGGTGCCGCGCGCAGCGCCGCATCGCGCGACGCGAAGCGTCCCACGCGCACACGATATGGGGCGTTGGTCGCCGGCGGCTCGACCAGATACGCGTCGAACCCGTCGTCCTTCAGTCCCGCGACGAGAGTCCGCGCCCTCAACCCATTGTTCAGCGCCGCGACCTGGATGGTGAAGAACGTCTTGTCCGTGGCCGGAGGCACTACCTTCAGCGGAGCAGCCCCCTTCGACGTCGAGGGCTTGTCGGCCGGCCGCGTTGGCCTCGTCGGATTGTTCGCGCCAACCCGTGGCGGAAAGACTTTTCGCACTTCCGGCCGCTTGTCGAACACCACGAGATAGGTCACGTCAATCTGCGGGTGATCGCGAGTGATCGCCACGGTTCGTTCGGTGGCGCCGGTGATGACGGCGCCCTCGGGCAGCGACTCCTTCAGCAGCTCGATGTGATGCTCACCGGCGCGCACGGCGTCGAATCGAAAGGCGCCCTTGCGCGCGAGCTCCGATCGCAGGCCCGCGTCGAGGGTGAGTATCGCGCCGTCGATGCCCGCGTCATTGGCATCCAGCTGCCCGTTCCGGTTCGCGTCTTCCACGATGCGGCCGCGGATCCCGCCCAGGGGGACCAGTGCGAAGGCGACGCGCCTGGTCTCTCCGCGGGACAACTCGATGACGACGCTCGGCGCAACTGGTGGGTCGAAGTCCACCGGCAGCGCGTTGAGATCGAGCCCGACGTCCTGCAGGCCCGCCGGCACGTTGACGAACGTGAACTGCCCGTCGTGCGCGGTGGTTGCGCGCGCGGAGAAGCCGAGTCTGACGGGAATGCCGGGCAGCGGCTCCTCGCCGGCATCCGGCAGGCCGTTCCCGTTCCAGTCCGCGAACACGCTGCCGAGCACCGATCCGCTGCCGCGCGAGGGTCTGAGGTCCGACGCGTCGGTGGCGACCCGCGCCGATCCGGTGGTGATCGTGTGCACGACGCGCAACGTCGATCGCGTGAGCCAGCCGTTTTCAGCCGGGACGAGCCCGGCCGGGGCTCGGTCCAGGTAGACGTTGAACCCGATCGATGTCTGAGAGGTCAACTGGCCGTTGAGGCCGGCGCTCAGCGCGTCGCGCGGCGCGAGCAGGTCGGTGAGGCGATCGTGATTGCGGGTAGCCGTCCCTTCCATGCGCAGCCACAATCCGTGATCGGAAACCTGCTGCTGGCCGCCTGCCGGTAACCTCCAGAAACGTGCTCCCGCCGCCGCTCGCGAGATCCTGTTGGGTGACGGTGGCGACACCGAACAGCTGCGTGTGTCTGGACATGTTCAGGTAGAACTGACCCGACGTGTCGTGTTGCGTGTAGGTGGAACCGGCGAAGGAGGAGTCGATGTTCGCCCGCCGTGAGTAGCGTCCGAACACGGTCAGCGCGCGCAGCGACGATTGCCATTCGGCCGAGACCAACCCCGTGTCGCTCGTGGCCGGAATCGGCTGGGTCAGCGGTGTCGCGGCGATGGCCGGGCGCCACAGGCGGCCGCCGTCCTCGACGCGGACGGTCATGCTCGATCGGCCGCCGACCTGGACCCGTGCGCCGCCGTATCCGCGATCCACGGTGCCCTCGGGACGAAGCTGCGCGATGCCGTAGGGATTGATGTTGGTGTCGACCGTCTCCCAGCCACCGAAGAGTCGCAGCCGGGACAGCACGTCGTACTCCGCCGCGGTGAAGATGCCGGAGCGATCCTGAAGCGACGCGTTCAGCACGGGCAGGTCACCAGGGGAGAAGCGTGACGCGTTCACCTCCACCCATCCGCGCGACAGCAGCGCGTGCGCACCGACCAGGTACGAGTAGTCGGAGACGAATGAGGTCGCGCCGGTCGCGCGATAGTGCACGTACGATCCGTCGGCCACGAACTGCAGCGCCGGAGTGGCGACGAAGCGGCCGCCGAAGCCTCCCTGATCGGAGGCATCGACCGTGCGGGTGAACTCATCGAGGTCCCACGTGCGCACGTGGGCGGCCCGACCGGTGAGCTGCAGGTGGTCGGTGGTCTGATAGCTGACGCGCGCGAGTCCCAGCGCCTGGCCGAGGCCGTCGGGGTCGGTGCCGAAGACGTTGCGCAAGGCGGTCGATCGACCGCCGATGAGTTGCACGGTCGTCCGCGCGCTGGTGGCGCTGAGCGACCCGCCACGGAACGTGATGGCCGGCGCCGAGAGATTCGAGAATTGATAATCGCCGCCCGGCATCGTGTAGGTGTCGCCGGCTTCGAAGGTCCACCTGAAGCCGCGCGACTTGAGGTCGCGCACGGCAATCAGGGTGCGACCGAGCCGGACGCTGTCGCCGTTGCCGGTGCCGTGGACTTCCATCTGGAATTGACCGAACCGGCTTTGCGGCTCCAGCCAGTTGATGCCGAAATCGGGCTGGAATCCCGGTTCTCCGGTGCGTCTCGACGGGTCACTGGCGACGATCTGCGTTTCGCTCGAGAGCTGGACGGACCCCTGCTGTGCTGCCGCGGGCGCGCTCGCGAGCAGACTCAGCACGATCACGCCGGCCGCCAGCTTTCCAGCCACGCTCGCCCTACGGGACTTTCAGCGTGGTTTCGCCGACGAGGAGCGCGGCCATGCCGACGTCGATTCGCACTTCGACGCGGTAGTCGCCGGCGGGCGGCGCCGGTTTATCCGGATCGAGGGCGGGAATGGCGATCTCACGCTCGGAGTCGGGAAGCACCGGCACGTCGGGAATGGACGTCCGGGCGACGGCATTGCCGCTCGCGTCGAACAACGTCAACGTGCCGCGGGTGCGTACGCCGCGACGGCCGCTGTTCTTCAGGATGGCCACAATCTGCGGTGGCTGGTTCGGCGCCCGCCGGCTCCGCAGGTCGACCAGTTCCACGGCGGCCGGTGGCTCCCCGACGTTGACGTAGACCAGCGTCGCGATGCGACTTCGTACCTGGACTTCGCGCCGATGGTTGATCGCCGGCGCCGCCGCCGGGCCGAACTCGAACAGGATGCCGGTGCGATATCCCGCCGGCCCCGCATCCGCCGGTACCGACAGGCTGAAACGCACGATGCCGTCTTTGCCCGGATCGATGATTTGCTCCGGCGGGGCAATCCGCGTCCAGGCGGTCGCCGAGTACGTCGTGTCCGCGGCTGCCTCGAATTGCGGCGATCCGTCGCGGGACAGGTACCAATCGGAGAGCTCGGCCCGCACGCGTACCGGCTCTGCGCCAGTATTGGTGATGGTGACCGCCTGCGTCGTCGTGGCCCCGGGCTGCGCCTTCAGTTCGACGCGCAGCGGCGACACCTCGATCGACACCTGCGCCCAGGCCGGCAGCGCCGACAGACCGAGGGCCAACAGCGTCGTCCACAATTCCCGCCTCATCGTCATGAGTGTTCGCTCCCTCACTCGAGATCTACGGCGACGACAGCGTAAACGTCAGCGTCTGGGTGTAGATGCCTGCGTCGTACGTCCAGCTGTTGGCAAATCGAAACGTCACCGTGCCCGTCTGGGCCGGATTGACGTTCGCCGTGCCGCCTGCGATGCGCTGCGCGGTCGTGCGGCTCAGCGTGCCATTCTGAAAGGGCGGCGCCGGAGTCGCGGTCCATGTGACGTTAGTGATCGGAATCGTCGAAGGGCCCGCGACCAGGTCGCCTCCCGCAAGCACGGACAGCTGCCACTGCCCGATGATGGGAAGGAGCTGGCGCACCCGAATCTGCACGGTGATTGGCGCCGAGACAACCGTCGGCGTGGTGTCCGGATTGGCCGATGCGAAGGTTATCGTGCTGGGGGAGACAGAGAGATCGAGTTTTTGGGCCGATGCGATCGAAGGAACGACCAGCACGGCGATCAACGCGTAGAGCGCCGCGCGCGTCATGGCGCGCTCAGCGTGTATGTCAGCGTCGCCGTGTAGGTGCCGGTGGCATACGTCCAGAGATTCTGAAACTTCAGGGTCTGCGTTCCGGCGCGGGTTCCCGAACCGATCCACGAGCCCACCGTCACGGACGCCGCCGAGCTCAAGGTGCCGGCGACGAACCCGGTGCCTGTGCTCGTCCAGGTGATGGCGCCCGCCGCGATCGTGTTCAGTCCGGATCGGAGCGGTCCGTTGGCTTGCACCGTCAACATGACCTGCGACAAATGGGTGGCTCTCGCTTTAGCGGTAATCGTGAGCGGCCCGCCAGCGGCGGACACCTGAGGCACGGCATCCGGATCGGCGTCAGGAAACGAGACGCTGACCGACGAGAGCGTGAGATTGGCCAGGGTTCCCACGTTTGCAGAGAGCGTTGCCGTGGTCGTCGTCTGGGCCGCGACCGGTGTTGCCACCAGAACGGCCCAGACCCAGATGAACCATCTCAGACGACGAAGACCAGAGTAAACCGAGCGCATTCCCCGGCTGAGTTATCGGTTAGGGAGCGGTCAGCGTGTAGGTGACGGTCGACCCGTACGAACCGGTCGCATAGGCCCAGCTGTTGGCCAACGCGTAGGTCTGCGTCATGCCGGTGCGGTTTCCCGACCCGGTCCAGCCACCCAGCGACTGTGCCGTCACCTTGTTCATGGTGCCCGCCGCCATGCCCGCTCCGCTGACCGTCCACGTCAGGTTGTTGATCGCGATGACATCCGACCCGGCCTTCAGGTCGTCCGAGGCCAGAACCGTCAACGTCAGGTTGCTCGCGGCGGCCGTTCGCGTCTTCACGTCGACGGTGAGCGGTGTCGCCACGATGCTCGGCGTCACGTCTGGATCCGCATCGGGGAACGCGACTGACAACGAGCTGAGCGTAAGCTTCGCTCTCGCACTCACAGTCGCCGAGATGTTCACAACCTTCGTATCGGTCGACTGCGCGAATACCGGTGAGGCAACGAACACGACCGCCGCCGCCACCGCTGCACTCCAGACTGCCTTAGTCATGACCCTCTCCATCAGAGTTAATCGATGCGCGAGAAGCCGCCCTGCGACTGCCGCGCGAGCCAGGCGTCGAGGTCCGTCCGTCGGAACCGCCACTGCCGGCCGACACGCATGGCCGGAAGTTCGCCGCTCCGGATCAGCCGGTAGATCGTCCTCGGCGTCACCTTCAGATAAACCAGGACCTCGTCGGTCGTGAGACACGCTTCGAGCTCCTGAAGGATGTTGTTAGCCATAACTGTCGTCTCAAGTCTTCATCAACAATGGAACTTTATATGACAACAACAGACATGATACTACAAAACAACCGGCTGTGCGTCAAGTGACACCCGAGCCTGGCCCGGAAATCGGGGAGGAACCGTGAAATCCTGAGAAAAACCGTGAAAGAGGAGGGCTATTCGCCGAGCGCCTTGGCGGCGGCGGCGAGCACTCGGGGGACGCGGAAGGGCTTGGTCAGATAGCCCGAGACGCCGAGATTGACCGCCTCGATGGCGCTGGCCTCGGTCGAATAGCCGGTGATGATGAGGACGGGCAGGTCGGTTTTCAGGCGCCGGGCTTCGCGAATCACTGCCAGGCCGTCGACGCCCGGCATCTTGAGGTCGGTGATCAGGAGATCGTAGGGAATCACCCGCAGCCGTTCGAGCGCGGTCCGGCCGTCGGGTGCCAGGTCGACGTCATATTCAGCCAGTGCCAGCGTTTTCGACAGCAGATCGCGAATACTCGCCTCGTCGTCGACGACGAGCACGCGTGGCCGGGCTGGCAGCGGTTGCGCGGCGCGTTGCGGCGCGGCGGCACCGCTGGCCGCGGTGCCGCCCCGGCTGTGGCGAGGGCGCTGGCTCTCGAGCCATGCGTCGATGTCGCGCTTGCGGAATCTCCACTGGCGACCGACACGCACCGCGGGAATCCGCCCGGCCTTGATCAGGCGATAGACGGTCCGCAGGTTGACGTGGAGGTACTCGAGTACCTCTTCGGTCGTCAGAAAGCTTTCATCCATGATGTGGCGACTGACGCTGTGTCACTTTACCACCAGTCCCGCCGCGGGAAAGTCGACCGTGAACAGGGCGCCGCCGTCCGGCGCGTTGCTCGCGGTAATCGTACCGCCGTGCTCCTGCACGATCCCGTAGGTGATCGCCAGCCCGAGGCCGGTGCCCTGTCCGACTTCCTTGGTGGTGAAGAAGGGATCGAACACGCGCGGCAGGGCCTCGGCTGGAATTCCCGCGCCGGTGTCGCGGATCGTCACCCATACCCGCTCGCGCGCGGCATCGGTGTCGGTCGCGATATCGATCCGTCGCGTCGGTGACGACGATCCGCTGACCGCATGCTCCGCGTTGATCAGGATGTTCAGCAGTGCCTGGTGCAGCAGCAGCGGGTCGCCGAGAACGGGCGGAAGGCTCTTCCCCTGCTGCCGTCTGATCTCGATGCCGTTGCGTGAGATCGACGTGCGGCGGCTGGCCAGCATCCGGGTCACGACCCGGTCGATCTGCAGCCGGCGCCGCGTCACCCGGTGCGAGCCGGTGAAGACCAGCAGATTCCGCACGATCTTGGCGGCGCGATCCGCGTCCAGGAAAATCTGGCGCAGCTCCCGGCGCACGGGTCGAGCCGACTCGGAGGTGTCGATCAGCAGCTCGAGATGCCCCAGTACGCCCTGGAGCGGGTTGTTCATCTCGTGCGCGATCCCGGCGACGAATTGTCCGAGCGACGCGAGCTTTTCGGATTGGGCCAGCCGCGCGCGCAGCGCTTCGCGCTCGCGCTCGAGGCGCGTCTGTCGCGTGATGTCGCGGGCGACGAGGACCCGCCCGATCGTCTGCGCTTCCTGATTGATGAGCGGGGTCGCCGTCAGCAGGAAAGTGCCGCCGAGCCGGGCGTCCTCGATCGGCGGCGTGCCGGCGGGCGGTGGCCCGGCGGTCGGATCGGCCGTCTCGACCCAGAGCGCCGTCTCCTCAGCCACGAAATCGCGGAGCGGACGTCCGATCGTGTCGTGCCGCGCCACGCCGGCGCGCGAGGCGAACGCATCGTTGGCCTGGAAGATCTTCATGTCGCGATCGGTGACGACCACCAGATCGACGAGCGAGTTGAAGGTGTCTTCGAGCAGGCGCCGCTGCCGCAGGATCTCCTCGAGGAGTTGGACGTTCTCGATGCCGGCCGACAGCTGGTGTCCGAGCTCGTGCGCGAAGTCGACGAGCTGCACTTCGTCGAGGTCGCTGCCGTCCACGCCGCCCAGGACCAGCGTGCCGAGCGCACGCCGCCAGCCGCGGAGCGGTGCGATGAGGACGCCGTCCGACAGTCGGGCGCGATCGAGCCGCAGGCCGCTCGCCGCCGCGTGCGTGGCGTCTTCGGTCGAGACCCGGACGCTGGCAGCGGTTGACGGATCCGACGAGGCGACGAGCTCGAGCTCCCGCGCGCGCCGATCGTGGAGCCACACCGCCGCGGTGCTCGCGCCGAGCATGTGGGTGACTTCGATGGCCACCGCCTCCAGCGCGGTGGCGAGGTTCAGCGTCGAGGAGGCGCCCTGTGAAAACAGCAGCAGCAGCTCGCGCAGCCGTCGATGCAGCCGAATCTCCCGTTCCAGCGCGCCGACCTCGATCGCCGCGGCGAACCCGGTCGCCACGGCGGCGGCCGCGTCGTTGGCGGCGTCCGCCTCGGCCCCGACGCCCACCGCCAGGACCGTGCGGCTGCGAGTGGACTGCACGGGAATCAGGAGGGCACCCGGCGCGCCGAGGCGATCGACCAGTTCGGCAAGCGTGTCCCGCTCGACCAGGCGAGGCGCCCCGACCGCCATGACCTGGTCCACTACCTCGGCGGGTGGACCGGCCAGCCAGACGTCCCCGAGATGGGCAAATCCCCTCCCCGAAACGGCCTTATACTCCCCGCTCGAGTTCTGTCGGAGCAGGACCGAGCTGACGCCGCCGGTCACCTCCAGCAGGCGTCGGTGCAATTCCGGCAGCATATCTGCCGGCCGAATCGCCGGTGACACGGGACGGGACATCGCCGGCTGGATTCTATCGAAAGCGCGGACGGACCGACTACCGCCGGCGTCCCGGCGTCTAATAATTGACAGGTGAGCTTCTCCGGCATGCCGCCGACCGACGAAGAGCTCGTCACCCGGTCGACAGGGGGCGATCTCGACAGCTTCAACCAGCTCGTGGTGCGCTGGGAGCGCCCTATCTACGCCCTTGCCTACCGCGTGATCGGCCGCGAGGAAGACGCACGAGACGTGTGTCAGGAAACATTCCTGCGCGCATTCCGGGCGCTGGGCGGCTTCAAGGGACAGGCGAAGTTCTCGTCCTGGCTCTATCGCATCGCGTTGAACCTGTGCCGGGACTGGATCAGGCGCGAGCGCCGGACGCCAGTGGCGCAGGCACCCGAAGGGGTCGACCTGATCGAGCTCGCCGGTGAAACCTCGCCGTCCGAATCGGTCGAGGAGCTGGTGGCGCGCCGCGAAATCGGCCGCGCTGTGGCGCGGGCGATGGCCGATCTGCCGGAGGAGCAGCGCACCGCTATTATTCTGAAGGAGTACCACGGTCTCACGTTCCAGGAGATCGCCGACATGCAGGATTGCCCGTTGAGCACGGTGAAGACGCGCCTCTACCAGGGCCTCAGCGTCCTTCGTCGCCAGCTGGCGCGCACCGGCGTGTCCAACGGCGCCACCGGACCGCAGTAAAACGGAACAAGGACAACGACGATGTGTGACAAGGAATTGCTCGTCGCGTACGTTTACGACGACATCATCGATTTGGATCGCGCGCGGTTCGAGCGGCACCTGCGCGAGTGCGCGACCTGCCGCGCCGACGTCGCGGCGATGCGGAGCGTTCGCGACGACCTGCTGACATGGGACACCCCCGAGCCGACGCTGGGCTTCCGGCTCGTGCAGGATCGCAAGCCGTCATGGCGCGCGTGGTGGACGCCGGCGCTTGGCCTCGCCGCGGCAGCCGTCCTGGTGCTGGCCCTCGCGTCTGCGATTGCCCAGGTGGAGGTCGGCTATGGTCCGAACGGCCTGACGGTTCGAACCGGCTGGGGGCGCGCGGCCGTGCAAACGGCGGCGGCCGCCAGGACACCAACGGACATCAACCTGCCGCAGCCGGCCGCGCAGCCCGTCAGCGTCGATGCGGCAACGCTCGCGGCCCTCAACCGTCGGTTGACGCAGCTCGAAGCGTCGGTTCACACGGCTGGCGTCCTTCAGGCGTCGACGACCGAGGCGCGCAGTTCCGACGCGCAGATCATGCGGCGCGTCGTCGACCTCCTGTCGCAGAGCGAAGGCCGTCAGCAGCAGGAGCTGGCGCTGCGGATCACGCAGCTGAATCGCGATGTCGATGCCCAGCGGGTGGCCGATCTGATGCGCATCCAGCAGGGTCAGGGCCGTATCGAGGCGATGACGACGGCCGAGGCCGTGGCCCATCGCGATCTCGCCAGCTACATACTGACCTCGTCGAAGCAACAGCAGAAGTGAGCCATGGATACAAGACCGACAGGAAACCGCCGCCGGCGGATCGTCAAGACGGCAGGACTGCTGACAGCGTGGTGGATGGTCGGCGTGGCGGCAGCGTACGCCCAGCCGCTGCCACCGGTCGGCGCGG
The DNA here is from genome assembly GCA_963771415.1 of uncultured Acidobacteriota bacterium. Taxonomy (GTDB): domain Bacteria; phylum Acidobacteriota; class Vicinamibacteria; order Vicinamibacterales; family 2-12-FULL-66-21; genus CAWAZT01. The sequence continues at coordinate 685,604 of CAVYTI010000006.1, forward strand.
CGAACCAGGGCAGCGGATCGCGGCGCGACGACATCAAGATCATGGAGGTCGTGCTGACCAACGCCGTCAAGAACGGCGCCGACACGCTGGCGCGTCAGATGCAGATTCAGGAGCCGGGCAGCATCATCGTCACCGGCACAGCGCGGGCCCGCGGCTTCGTCCTCGACGGCTACGGCGTCTTCTTCATCGTCGACGTCCCGATGATGAAGCAGAGCGTGGTCTGGTCCAGTCAGGTGCTGCTGCTGCAGCAGCGTCGCGAGTTCCTTCGTCAGTACATCGCCAACACCGCTGATAGTCCGTCGCGTCGTTACGCGGAACAGATGTTGAGGACTCTCGAACCGCCGATGAACGCCGGTAACTCGGCGGGTCTTTCGCAGGTTGCGCAGCCGGGCGGAAGAGAGTCGGCAGGGGGGGCCGTCGCGCAGCCGCAGCCGGCGCAACCGGGGATGGTCGCCGGGCAGACGGTCAACGACCCACTGGCCTCGGCTCCCGCGCTCCGCGATCCCAACGAGCTCTACACCGAGGCAGTGAAGAATGCGCTCGTCGATGCGATGCTTCGCTACAGTGCGCAGCTGGGCATCGGCCCTGACGAGTGGCTCACCGTCGCGGCGCAGGACAGCGAAGGACCGCTCACCCCTGGTCAGGTGTACGACGCGTCGACGATCGTGCTTCGCGTCAAGGGAAGCGACGTGGCGGCGTTTCTCGCCAACAAGCTCACCCGCGAAGAAGTTTTGAAGAAGGTCGAGATTCGCGAGTTCTAGAGCGCGCGGCGCACCGCTCGTGCCGCTGCAATGCCGGTCCCGCTTATGCACTAGAATTGACAGATGCTGCGCGCACTCGCTGGTGCCTCCGCACTCGCGCTGACGCTCCTGTCGTCCGGCTGCGGAAAACCAGTCGACCTCAAGGCCGCGCTGCAAGCCACCGACGTTACCGGCGGCTGGTTCGACGCCGGCATCGTCGATGGCCGCAACAAGCTCGTCCCCAGCATCACCTACAAGCTCCGCAAGTCGACGGACGATTCGCTGCGGCCGCTGTCGGTCAACGTGGTGTTCAAGCGCCTTCCTCCGCCGGGCGCGCCGGCGGGAGAAGAAGACTGGGAAGAAGTATTCCTGCAGAGCGTACCCTTCGACGGCAACCAGACTGCGCCGTTGACGGTGCGCCCCAATCACGGCTACACCGGCGATCCGCCGCAGTCCCGGGCGGACATGCTGAAGAACAGCCAGTTCCGTGACATTCGTGTCCATCTCTTCGCCAAGCACAGCGCGTCGCAGTGGGTGGAGATCGGCCAGTTCGACCTGCCTCGACAGTTGCTCACCACCCAATAAACTTCAAGGCGGCGTATTGCCTTCATCTGCTGCAGCGAGATCTCCCCGCGTTCGTCCTGAGCTCGAACGTCGGCTCGGTCCGCTGGACGCGGCCGCCATCGTGATCTCGAACGTCATCGGCGGCGGCATCTTCTTCGTGCCGGTGGTCGTGGCCCAGCTCGTGCCGCAGCCGGCGGCAATGATCGGAGTGTGGCTGGTCGGTGGCGCGCTCGCGTTCGCCGGCGCGATGGCCTATGCGGAGCTGGCGGCGTTGCGCCCGCGTGCCGGCGGGGAATACGTCTACCTGCGCGAGGCTTTCGGGCCCCTGGCGGCGTTTCTGACCGGATGGACCTCCTTCGTCGCAGGTTTCTCCGGCGCCATCGCCGCGAGCGCGGTGGCGCTCGCCGACTACGTCGGCAGATTCATCCCGGCGGCCGCCGATACCCGACCGGTGCTGACCATTCCGCTGCTCGCGCTGAACACATCGCCCCGTTCGATCGTCGCGCTGACGTTGATCGCGGGGCTCACCGTCGTCCACATCCGCGGTCTGGGCCCTGGTCGCCTGGTGCAGAACGTTCTGGCGGCGATCAAAGTCAGCGCGATAGTGGTCCTGGTCGCGCTGGGGTTCGCGATCGGTCGAGGCAGCGTCGGCAACTTCAGCTCGGCTGGAGAGGTTGGAGCGGTGTCGTTTCTCCTCGCGCTGGTGCCCGTGATGTTCAGCTACTCGGGCTGGAATGCCGCCGCATACGTTGCGGAAGAAGTTCGCGAGCCGGGCCGGAACGTGCCGCTGGCGCTCGGCCTCGGCACCGCGACCGTCGTCGTTCTCTATGTTCTCCTCAACGCGCTCTACGTGTTCGCGATGCCGGTCTCGGCGCTGGCCGCGCTGCCGGGCGGCCGCCTGATGGATACGATGGCGGAGCGGCTGTTCGGATTCACCGCCGGCAACCTGCTCGCGATTTTCACCATTGTCAGCATCGCCGCCAGCGTCAGCGCCATGGTCCTCGCCGGTCCACGTGTCTACTACGCGATGGCGCGCGACGGGCTCTTCTTCAAGAGCGCCGCTCGCGTCCACCCGCGTTTCCGGACGCCCGTCATCGCCATCGTGGCGCAAGGCATCTGGAGCAGCGTGCTGGTGCTCTCGGGCACGCTGTCGCAGCTGGTGAGCTATACCGGGTTTGCCGTCGTGCTCTTCTCGGGAGTGGCGGTGGCCGCCCTGTTCGTCCTGCGCCGACGCCAGCCGCTGATGGAGCGACCGTTTTCCGCGCTCGGTTATCCCTGGGCCCCGGCGCTGTTCGTGCTCGCCAGCCTGGTGATGGTGATCAACGAGATCTGGCGCAACGGTTCGACCGCCGGCGCCGGTATCGCCGTCATCGCCGCCGGGCTGCCGGTGTATTACCTGATGCAACGAGCGCCGCGAGCGTGAGGATGGCGAGGGTGCCGTCCGACGCGGCAAAGAGCAGGAACGACGCCGGGGAGTGGCGAACGAGGTAGTCGATCACGAAGAGAATCGCTCCGCCCCCCTTCAGAGCCGGCCCCATTATCCAGAGATACCAGCGGGCACCGATCGGATCGCGGCACGGCCAGTAGTAGCCGATCCCGATCGCCAGCAGAAAGATTCCGTTCAGGTCGGAAAAGATCGCTGGCTGCGCCGGCGGAACGCCGAAGAGGCGAGCGAGCCAGCCGGCCGCGACCAGCAGCGTGAGGCCGACGAGGCCATCGTAGACGCCCGAGATCGCCGCGACCGTCCGTACAAAGAAAAGTGGTGAGCCGCGATCCGCGCCTCACCACTCGAGTCAACACGCACTGAATCACCGGGTCACTGCACGCGTTTCAGATCACCCTGATACGTGACCGTCTGCTCCGGCGTGATGAGCACGTCGAAAACCGCCGTCTCGTAGCCATCCGCCTTGACCTCGACGCGGTGATGGCCGCCGCCGACGCTGAGCTTCTGGAAGGCGCCGTCGAAGCTGTCGACCACTCCGACGAAGTAGCCGTCGATGTAGACCTTCGCATCCCGCGGCTTGACCTTCAGGCGAATCGAGCCTTCGGGCTCCGCCGAGGCACGCGGATCCTGTGCGCCGTAGTCGTACGGCGAGTAATCGCCGCCGCCGCCGCCGCCGCCGTATCCGTTTCCGTATCCGTTTCCATATCCGTATCCGTATCCGGTATATCCGTAGCCATAGCCATACCCGCTATACATGAACGGGTCGTACCACGGATCCGCGAAGCCGAACCCGAGCCCAAGGCTGTAGCCGGGATATCCGAAACCGTAGGGGAAGAATGGATTGTAGTAGCGCCCGCCGACGATCACCACACCGCCGTGCGAGGGACTGCCGGTCCGTGGCACCGCCACTCCGGTCGAGGGTCGATCGCCTCGAGGGCGGCTCCATGACGGCACGGCACGATCCGGATTCGCGTTCGACTCGTTTCCGTTCGCGCTGGCCGGCGGAGCGCTCCGTGTGGTTGCCGTTCCACCGCTTCGCGCTGCGCCGCTGGCGTTGTTCGACCCGCCCGCTGCGCTGCCGCTGCGCGGCACCGCGTGCTCGCCACCGTTGTGGGAGCCGCCACTGGCTTGACCGCCGCCGCCGCTGCTGCCCTTGTTCCCACCGCCCCCGCCACCCGTTGTGCGATGTTGCGGTTCCGCGGAGTAGGACGCGCGCCGGGAAGCGCCGCTGAACGAGGGCGTCGACGCTGCGGCCGAAGATGGCGTCGGGGCCGAACTCGAGACGCCAGCTGTTGGCGATGAGGCGACACTGGTCGTCGTTGACGTACTACCGCCACTCGCGCCAGGGCTCGGCCGATCGACGGCGGCAGCATGCGACTCGTGTGGAGATCCGCTCTCCGACGGCTTCTGTCCCGCGAGGACCGGCGCCGCGGCCATCGCAAGGCTGGCCGCAGCCACCCCAAGCCTGAAATTCCAACTCCTCATGGCCCCTCCTCACCAAACGGTCCTGGGAGTACTGCCTGGGCATTGTGCAACAGATTTGCCATCATTTTCAGTCCAAAAGGAGGCTCCATCCAGGCTGATCTCCTGCTGGACTGTCCTCTTTCAATCTCAGCCGTCCGCGGAACGATACACCTCGCTCTCCCGGCAAGTGCTCACAACAGGCGCCTTAGACTCCCTCGAGGGGATCGGATACACTCAGTTTCAGTTCTCCACCGCAGCCCTCCACCGATGTTTCACGCGACCACAGTCCTGGCGGTCCGTCATGGCGACAAGGCCGTCATGGCCAGCGACGGTCAGGTTACCTTCGGCGATACCGTCATCAAGCAGTCGGCCCGCAAGATCCGCCGCCTGTACAACGACCGCATCCTTGCCGGCTTTGCCGGATCGGCGGCCGACTCGTTTGCGCTCTTCTCGCGGTTCGAGGCAAAACTCGAGCAGTATCGCGGGAATCTCGAACGATCCGCCGTGGAGCTGGCGAAGGACTGGCGGACGGACCGCATGCTCCGTCGCCTCGAGGCGATGTTGATCGTGATGGACGTCAAAGAGACGTATCTCCTGTCGGGCACCGGCGATCTCATCGAGCCGGACGATGGGATCGTGGCGATTGGGTCCGGGGGAGCCTATGCGCTCGCCGCGGCGAAAGCGCTCGCCCGTCACACGACCCTCGACGCGCGCGCGATCGCGGAGCAGGCCATGCACATCGCCGCCGCCATCTGCATCTATAGCAACGACACACTCACGATCGAATCCCTGTAGCAGGTCATGCCGATTTACCTTCCAGAGACGACCGCGTCCACCATCGAATCGCTCACGCCGCGGCAAATCGTCGCCGAGCTCGACAAATACGTGGTCGGCCAGCACCAGGCCAAGCGTGCGGTGGCGATTGCGCTGCGCAACCGGATGCGCCGACAGAAGCTGTCTCCGGAGATGGCCGAAGAGGTCGCGCCCAAGAACATCCTGATGATCGGGCCCACCGGCGTCGGCAAGACGGAGATCGCCCGACGGCTGGCGAAGCTCGCGCAATCGCCCTTTCTCAAGGTCGAAGCGTCGAAGTACACCGAGGTCGGATACGTCGGGCGTGACGTCGAATCCATGATCCGCGACCTGACCGAGATCGCCGTGGAGCTGGTGCGCGAGGAACGGCTCGCCGGCGTTCGCGAGAAGGCTCGATCCGCGGCCGAGGAACGCGTCCTCGACCTCCTGCTGCCGCCGCTGCCGCCCGCCGCCGAATTCGACGAGCAGGCCGCGGCGCTGCGCGAACAGGCGAATCGCACTCGCGAAAAGCTTCGCGAACAGCTGCGCGAGGGACGGCTCGATCACAAACAGGTCGAGATCGACGTCCGCGAGAAATCCTTCCCGTCCTTCGAGATCATCGCCGGCTCGTCGGTCGAGGAAGTCGACATCAACGTCAAGGACATGCTGCCGGGGCTGTTTCAGGGCCGGACCAAGAAGCGCCGGGTCCGCATCCCCGACGCGATCGACGCGCTGACGCAGGAAGAGGAGCAGAAGCTGGTCGACATGGACAGCGTCGCCCGCGCCGCCGTCGAGCGCGTCCAGGAAGCCGGCATCATTTTCATCGACGAGATCGACAAGGTGGCGGGACGCGAGGGCGGTCATGGCCCCGACGTCAGCCGCGAAGGGGTTCAGCGCGACATCCTGCCGATCGTCGAGGGCACGACCGTCAACACCAAGTACGGCATGGTCCGCACCGACCACATTCTCTTCGTCGCTGCCGGCGCGTTCCATGTCTCCAAGCCGTCCGATCTCATCCCCGAGCTGCAGGGTCGCTTTCCGATTCGCGTCGAGCTCGAGACGCTCAACCGCGACGACTTCGTGCGCATTCTCACCGAGCCGAAGAACGCGCTGGTGCGGCAGTACACGGCGCTGCTCTCGACCGAAGGCGTGGCGCTCCAGTTCCAGCCAGACGCCATCGATCGCATCGCCGACTTCGCGATGCTCGTGAACGAGCGCACCGAGAACATCGGCGCGCGCCGTCTTCACACCGTCATGGAAAAACTGCTCGATACGATTTCCTTCGACGCGCCGGATCTCACGGAGAAAGCGATTACCATCGACGGCGCCTATGTCGATTCCATGCTGAGCGAGATCGCCAAGAACGAAGATCTCTCGCGCTATATCCTGTAAGCGTCGCGTGAACAACGAAATCGCCAACCGAGGCCGGGCCGACGCTCTGCAGTGGCGGCCGCGCCTGTCATCCGCAACCGTCGCCGTCGTGCTGATTGCGGCTCTTCTCGGGGCGTGCGGCAAGCGCGGCGCCCCGCTGGCGCCACTCAACCTGATGCCGGAGCCGCCGTCGGCGCTGACCGGGAAACGGGTCAATGCCACGGTTTACGTGCAGATGATCGCGCCGAAGCGCAACGCCAACGGACCGGGCGTCGTCGAACTCGATCACCTCGAGGTCTACGCCGTGACGCTTCGTCCGGGTCTGATGATTCCGGCGAACAGAGAGCTGCTGGTGCCGCAGTATCTGGTCGGACAGATCGCCATCAAGCCGCCGCCGGACGAGGATCAGGAGTCGCAAGAGACGGAGAAGGACACACGGCCGGGGCCCGGTGAGCCGGTGACGTTCGCCGAGGAGCTGACCGAGAAGCAACTCGAGACGAGCGCCGGCCTCAAGCCGATGCCGCCGCCTCCCGCTCCGTCCGCCGCCGCGGCCAAGGCCGCCACGCCGACGACGGCCGCCGCTTCGACGACTGCGGCGCCGACGGCTACGGCTGCCGCACCGACCGCAGCCGCGCCGGCGCAGACGCCACCCGCGGTTGTCGCCCCCGGCGAACAGATACCGATAACCGAGCCGGCGCCGCCGCCATCGGAGGCGGGCCCGGTCGGCCCTCCAGGCGCCGCCGCGCTGCCCAGTCTTCCACCCGCCGCGCCGGTTTCGACGGCAGCTGCGGCGATCGCGCCGCCGGCGACGGTCACAGGTCCGGTCCGGATTTACGTCGTTCGCGGCGTGACGCGCAAGGGACGACCGGGACCGCCATCGACGCGAGTCACGATGCCGCTGGTGCCGCCGCCACCACCGCCGGCGACGCCCTCGGCGTCGTTCACGGAGCGCGCAGTGTCGCTGGCGTGGACCGCTCCCGTGGCCAAGCCCGCGGAACCGGCCATGACGTTCAACGTCTATCCGGCCAAGCCTGCCGGCGCCAGGCCCGGCCGCCGGACCGACGCCCGCGGCGCCGGTCTTTCCCACGCCGTTGAATCCGGCGCCGATCGCGACCACGACCTTCGAGCATCCCGGCGCCGAGCCCGGCGTCGAACAGTGTTTCACGGTGCGCACGGTCGAGAAGATCAGCGACGTCAATGTCGAGAGCGAACAGACGCCGCCGGTGTGCGTAACCCCCAAGGACATTTTTCCGCCTGAGGCGCCGAAAGGACTGGCGCTCGTCGCGATGGATGGCGGCGTCATGAACCTGATCTGGGACGCCAACACCGAGCCGGATCTCGGCGGCTATCTGGTCTTGCGCGGTGAGGCGCCCGGTGACACACTGCAGCCGCTGACGCCGCAGCCGATTCACGAAACCAGCTTCCGCGACACCACGGCCCGGCCGGGCGTGCGCTACAGCTACGCGATCGTCGCCGTCGATCGCGCCACACCGCCGAATCGCAGTGCGCTGTCAGCCAAGGTCGAGGAGACCGCGCGATAGGGGCGAGGGTCCGCGGCGGTCCTTCGGCCGGGCTATTTAATGGATCCACTCAAACATCTCGAAGACCTCGAACGTCGCGCCGAGCTCGGAGGCGGCGACGATCGACTGCAGCGTCAGCACGCGGCCGGCAAGCTCACCGCGCGCGAGCGGATCGATTTTCTCTTCGACCCCGACACCTTCGAAGAAATCGACAAGCTGGTCACCCACCGTTGTCAGGACTTCGGCATGGCGGAACAGCTGGTGCCCGGCGACGGCGTCGTTGCCGGGGCTGGCCGCGTCGACGGCCGCCCGGTCTACGCCTTTGCCCAGGACTTCACGGTGTTCGGCGGGTCGCTCTCCGAGACCAACGCCGCGAAAATCGTGAAGATCATGGATCTGGCGATGAAGATGGGGGCGCCGATCGTCGGATTGAACGATTCGGGCGGGGCGCGGATTCAGGAAGGCGTGCTCTCGCTCGGCGGCTACGCCGACATCTTTCTGCGCAACACGCTGGCGTCGGGAGTGGTGCCCGCAGATCTCGGCGATCATGGGACCGTGCGCCGGCGGCGCCGTCTATTCGCCCGCCATCACCGATTTCAACATCATGGTCGAGGGCACGAGCTATATGTTCGTGACCGGACCCGACGTCATCAGGACCGTGACGCACGAGGAGGTCTCGAAAGACGAGCTCGGCGGCGCGATGACCCACAATGCGACGAGCGGCGTGGCCCATTTCGCCGTGCCCGACGACCGCGAGTGTCTGCGGCTGATTCGCGATCTCCTCGGCTATCTGCCGAGCAACAACCTCGACGATCCCCCACGGACCGAGACGTCGGATCCGATCGATCGCGAAGACGACAGCCTCGACCGGCTGGTGCCGGACTCACCCAATCAGCCCTACGACATGCTCGATCTCGTCCATACCATCGTCGACGAAGGGGCATTTCTCGAGGTGCACCGTCACTACGCCAAAAACATCATCGTCGGCTTCGGGCGGATGGGCGGGCGCCCCGTCGGGATCGTGGCGAATCAGCCGGCGCATCTGGCTGGGACGTTGGACATCGACGCGTCGGTGAAGGCGGCGCGGTTCGTGCGGTTCTGCGACGCCTTCAACATTCCTCTTGTGACCTTCGAGGACGTTCCCGGGTTCCTGCCCGGCACCCGGCAGGAATACGGCGGCATCATCCGCCACGGCGCGAAGCTGCTGTTCGCCTTCGCCGAAGCAACGGTTCCCAAGCTGACCGTCATCACACGCAAGGCCTACGGCGGGGCGTACTGTGTGATGTCGAGCAAGCACATTCGAACCGACGTCAATTTCGCCTGGCCGGCCGCGGAAATCGCGGTGATGGGCCCCGAAGGCGCGGTCAACATCCTCTACAAGCGCGAGATCGAAAAGGCGGCCGACCCGCAGGCCGCACGCGCGGCGCGGATTGCCGAATTCCGCGAGAAGTTCGCCAACCCGTACGTGGCGGCCGAGCGCGGGTTCATCGACGAGGTGATCCGGCCGCGTCAGACGCGCAGCAAGTTGATCCGGGCGCTGTCGGTGCTCGAGACGAAGCGGGACAAGAACCCGCCAAAGAAGCACGGAAATATCCCGCTCTGAGCCGGAGGGAACCCAACCTCGAACTCCGAACCCAACCCTGAACTCCGAACCAACCCTGAACCCCCGAACCCAACCCTGAACCCCCGAACCCCGAACCAGACCCCGAACCCCGAACCTTCGAACCCCGAACCTTCCCCGAAGTACAATGCCCCCGTGAAAATTCTGATCGCCAATCGCGGCGAAATCGCGGTGCGGATCATCCGCGCCTGCCGCGAGCTGTCGATCCCGACTGTGGCCGTTTTCTCGGACTGCGACCGCGGCGCGCCGCACGTGCGCGACGCGGATCAGGCGGTGCACATCGGGCCCAGCCCGGCGACCGAGAGCTATCTCAGGATCGATCGGATCGTGGAGGCCGCCAGGGCCACCGGCGCGACCGCGGTGCATCCGGGTTATGGCTTTCTCGCCGAGAACGCCGCGTTCGCCCGTGCCTGCGGCGATGCCGGCTTGACGTTCATCGGTCCGACGCCCGAAGCGATCGCGTTGATGGGCAGCAAGACCGCGGCCCGCGCGGTCGCGGTGCAGGCCGGCGTGCCGGTGGTGCCCGGTACGGCCGAGCCATTGTCGGCGACGGCTGGCGATCGCGAGCTGCGTGCGGAGGCCGAACGCGTCGGTTATCCGCTGCTCGTGAAAGCGGTCGCCGGCGGCGGCGGGAAAGGCATGCGCGTCGTGCAGTCGGCCGATGAGCTGCCGGCGGCGGTGCAGATGGCGCGATCGGAAGCCGGCTCGGCCTTCGGCGATCCGGCCGTCTACTTCGAGCGGCGGTTGGCCGGCCCGCGCCACATCGAGATCCAGCTGCTCGGCGATCGCTACGGAACGATCCTGCCGTTCGTGGAGCGCGAGTGCTCGATCCAGCGCCGACATCAGAAGGTCGTGGAAGAGTCGCCGTCCGTGGCGGTTGATGCCGCATCTGCGCCGCCGGCTGGCGGATGCGGCGGTGGCGGTGGCCGAGCGCGCCGCCTACAGCAGCGCCGGCACCATCGAGTTCCTGCTCGACACCGACGGGGCCTTCTATTTCCTCGAAATGAACACGCGTCTCCAGGTCGAGCATCCGGTCACCGAGATGGTGACCAGCATCGACCTGGTGCATTGGCAGATCAGAATCGCGCGTGGCGAACGTCTGACGATCGATCCGGCGCGGGCGCAGACGCCGCAGGGCCACGCGATCGAATGCCGCATCTACGCCGAGGATCCCGACGAGGGCTTTCTGCCATCGCCCGGTCTGGTGCGCGGCTTGCGGCCGGCCAGCGGACCCGGCATTCGCGATGATGGCGGCGTCGCTGCCGGATACACCGTGCCGGTCTTCTACGACTCGATGATTGCCAAGCTTGTGGCCTGGGCGGACTCGCGAACCGAGGCCATCGCGCGCATGGCGCGGGCGCTCGACGAGTACGAGGTCCTGGGGGTGAAGACGACCATTCCCTTCTTCACCTGGTTGATGCGGAATCCGGATTTCGTCGCCGGCCGGTTCGATACGACCTACCTCGATCGGCTGCTGGCTGCGCGCAACGGGGAGCCGTTCACCACCGTGACCGAGGTGGAAGAGACTCGGCTGGTGATTGCAGCGGCGGTGGATGCGTGGCTCCGCGCCAGCCGGTCGAGCACCTCGTCAGCGCCGTCGCCAACGGCGGCCTGGACGCGCGCGGCGCGCCAGGACGCGCTGCGGTCCTAGCCCATGCCGCTCTGCCGATCGTCCCTGCATCCCGCTGCCTCGACGCGGCCCGCGTCGCGAGGCAGACGCCGCGAGGCGCTCCCGCCCGGCGCGCGCGGGCGCGCGAGATGACGTTCGAGATCGAGCTCAACGGACGCGTCCGCCGGGTATCGATTGAAAAGATCGGCGACGGGCCGGGACGCTTCCGGGTGGCGGTCGATGGGCACGACACGATCGTCGAGGCGCTGCGCGTCGGCGACTACGGTCTGTCCCTGGTCTTTCCCGATGAGGACCATGCGATCGGCGACGTGCAGCTGACGCCCGGCGCCGCACCCGGCGAGCTGCTCGCGCAGCTCCCGGGTCGCACCGTCCGCCTGTCGATCAATGGTCGTCGTCACCGGCGCTCGACCGCCGATGTGAGCCGAGCGTCGCAGGGCGAACAACAGGGTCTCGGCGCCGATGCCCGGGCGGGTGGTCCGCGTGCTGGTGGCCCCCGGCGATGAGGTCCAGGCTCGCCAGCCGCTGGTCGTGGTCGAAGCGATGAAGATGGAGAACGAGCTGCGCTCGCCGAGAGCCGGACGGATCAAACAGGTTGCCGTGTCACCCGGCCTCTCCGTCGACGCCGGCGCTATGCTCGTCCTAATCGAGTAGGTGCTCGAAGAATCCTCCCCTCCACCGGAGCAGCCGGCGGCTGAGCCCGCGCCGGCACCCGTTGCGCCGCCGCCGGCGCGACGCCGCCCGCACCCCATCCTGCGCGTGCTCGGCGTGCTGGCCGCGCTCGTCGCGGCGCTCCTGGTCGCGTCGCTGACCATCGACCTCGGGCCCAGCCTGCGCACCCGCGCCGAAACCGCCGGCTCGAAGTACCTCGAGCGGCCGATGCACATCGGCGGGTTGCGGGTCGAGCTGCTGACCGGGACGTTCGAGGTCGACGACCTCGTGATCGAAGGGCTGGCGCCGACCGACCGTCCATTTCTCAAGGCCAAGCGGATCCTCGTCAACCTGCCCTGGTGGAGCATCTTCAGCCGCGAGCTGATCATCGAGAACGTGGACATGAGCGACTGGGAGATGCTGGTCGAGCAATTTCCCAATGGACGCCACAACTTCCCCAAGATCGTCCACGAATCGAAGGAGCCGAAGGGCCCGAAACGCTTCACCACGACCGTCCGTTCGGTGATCGCGCGGCGCGGCCAGTTCACCTTCGAGGACCACGGCACGCCGTGGAGCACGGTGGCGCGCAACCTCGAGGTCAACGTCTACAAGGGGTTGACGCGTTACCAGGGAACGGCGCAGTTCTCCGGCGGCACGATCAAGATTCAATCGTACGAGGCGTTTCGCGCCGACATGCAGACGCGCTTTCACATCGACGGCGGCTTCGTGCAGCTCGAGCGGATCGATCTCAAGAGCGAGGGGGCCACGTCCGTGGTGGACGGATATGTCGACCTCGGACACTGGCCGGAGATGCTCTACAACGTGAAGTCGCGGGTCGACTTCCCGATCGAGAAGCGGATTTTCTTCAAGGACATGAACTTCACGGTGGCCGGCTATGGCGACTTCACCGGCACGTTCCATTTCTTCAAGGGTGGACGCGAGCTGAAGGGCACGTTCAAGAGCCCCGAGGCGGGCGTGAACGCGTGGCGCTTCCCCAACGTCAGCGGATCGCTGCTCTGGGTGCCGAGCAAGTTCGAGGTGACCGACGTCACCAGCGGCCTCTACGGCGGCCGCGCCAGATTCAACTATTCCATGGGTCCGTTCGGGCAGCCGCGTCCGGCGCAGGCGGTGTGGGACACCACCTATACCGACGTCGACCTGTCACAGCTCAGCGACTTCCTCGAGACCCAGGGACTTCGACTCGCCGGCCGCGCCTCCGGACATAACCGCCTCGAGTGGCCCCTCGGGCAATTTGCCAAGAAGCACGGCGCAGGACAGGTCACCGCCACCGCGCCGCCGGGTGTCGTGCCGCTCGGACGCCAGCCGAGCCCCGACCTCATCGCGCGAGTCGATCCGCTTCCCCAGGAACAGGGCCCGTTCAACTCGCACCTCTGGATCGGTTATGTCCCGGTGGCTGGCGAGATCGCGTACACGCTCGATCCGGACTGGATCTCGGTGCAAAACGGATGGGCCGCGACCGAGCGGACCTACGTCGACTTCACCGGCCGGACCGCGTGGGGGCAGCGATCGCAGATGCCCTTTCATGTCACCAGCATCGACTGGCAGGAGAGCGACCGGCTGCTGGCCGGCATCATGACCGCGTTCGGTGCGCCGACGGGCGGCATTCAGATTGGTGGTCGCGGGGAGTTCGACGGCACGTTCCTCGAGGCGTTCTCGCAACCGCGCATCGAGGGCCACTTCGTCGGCGAGCGCATGCGCGCCTGGGACGTCCAATGGGGTCGCACCGCCGCCGACCTGGTGATCGAGAACAGCTACGTCACCATCTCGAAGGCACTGATTCAGGAGGGCGAGTCGACGATCGCGGCCGAAGGACGCTTCTCGCTCGGCTATCCCCGCAAGGACAACGGCGAAGAGATCAACGCGGTCATCCGGATGACCAGGCGCACACTGCGCGACCTGCGACACGCCTTTCAGCTCGACGACTATCCGGTCGAGGGGATCGCCTCGGGCGAGTACCACATCTGGGGAAAGTACGAGACGCCTGATGGATTCGGCCGGCTGCAGCTCGATCGCGGGAGCCGCCTACGGCGAAACCTTCGACGTCGCCACGGCGAACCTTCGCTTCGAAACCACCGGCGTCCGGCTCGACGGGATCGACATCACCAAGAGCACCGGCCGGGTAACCGGCGCAGCCTGGGTTGCGTGGGACGGCAACTATTCTTTTGACGCAGACGCCGCGCGTATCCCGGTCGAGTCGCTGGTCACCCTGTCGTTCCCGCGAGCGCCGCTGTCCGGCCTGTTGCAGTTCACCGCGACGGGCACCGGCACGTTTGCTTCGCCACGCTACGACGTCCGGCTGCGCGTCGACGATCTGTTCGCCGGCGACGAGGGCATCGGCCAGGTGACCGGTCGGCTCTCGCTACGAGGCGACGTGCTGACCATGGATGTGGACGCGGCGTCGCCGCGGCTCTCGGTGACCGGCTCGGGTCGTCTCGCGCTGACTCCACGAGATGGATGCGGAGATGACGCTGCAGTTCACCCAGACGTCGCTCGATCCGTACATCCGCTTCTTCCAGCCCAAGCTGTCTCCGTTCACGACCGCGGTGGCCGACGGCACGATCCGCGCCGTCGGCGAGCTGGCGGACATCGACCACCTCGTCATCGACACGACGGTGGATAACCTGACGCTTGAAGCTGTTCGACTATCCGGTCCGCAACGAGGGGCCGATCAAGCTGGCGCTCGATCGACATACCCTGCAGGTCGAGCGGTTCCGGCTGGTGGGCGAGGGCACGGCACTCGAGCTGGCCGGCAACGTGGCGCTGCACGACAACCGGATCGCGCTCGAAGCGTCGGGCGATGCCAACCTCGGGCATCCTGCAGGGGTTCTTCCGCGACATCCGCAGCTCCGGGAGCGCCTCGCTCCACGCCCAGATTCAGGGCCCGCTCGACGCGCCGGTGTTCTCCGGCGATGCGGCGATCGCCGACGGACGGCTCCGCTACATGACGCTGCCGCACAGCCTGCAGGCGGTCAAGGGGAAGCTGTCGTTCGACGCCCAGGGGATCCGCATCGACGACATGACCGGCGAGCTCGGCGCCGGGCCGGTGCGGCTCGGCGGCCGCGTCGGGATCAAGGGCTACCGATCGACGAGCTGAGCCTGACCGCGACCGGCGAGCAGATGCACCTCCGCTACCCGGAGGGCTTTCGTTCCATCGTCGACGCGACCCTCGAGCTGCGCGGCAACCTCTCCTCGCCCGTGCTCCGCGGCACCGTCGTCGTCCGTGACGGCCTGTACTCCAAGCGTTTCGAGCCCAACGTCGACGTGTTCAATCTCGGCGGCGCCGGCACCGCGCTGCCTGCGGCAGCCGCTGAGGCCGCGAGCCTGCCGATCCGATTCGACATCCAGGTCCAGGCGCCGCAGACGCTGCGGGTCGAGAACAACCTGGCGCATCTCGTGGCGGCCGCGGACCTGACGTTGACCGGCACCTACGATCGGCCGATCCTGCTGGGACGCGCGGAGATCGTACGCGGCGAGATTTTCTTCGAGGGCAATCGTTATCTGGTCACGCGCGGCACTATCGATTTTCTCAGCCCCGCCGCGATCGAGCCGTTCTTCGATATCGAGGCCGAGACCCGCGTCCGGGTCCCGTCGGAAACTTACCGGGTGACCCTCGCCGTCAGCGGCACGTTCGGCGGCCACATGAACCTCGAGCTGAACTCCGATCCACCGCTGCCCGCCGTCGACATCATCTCGCTGCTGTTCGGCCAGACCACCGACGTCGGCGATGCCGAGCTGCGAGCGCTCCGGCCGCAGGCCGCGACGCAGTCGGAGGAAGCGCTGCTGCGCGCCGCGCTTGCGCGGTTCGCCACCGCACCGATCGTCGGCCCGGTCGGGCGCGCCGTCGAGCAGACGTTCGGGGTCGATCTGGTGCAGCTCAGCCCCAGCCTCGGGACGGCGAACGACCCGCTGACGCCAACGGCCCGACTGACCATCGGCAAGCGCCTGTCGAACCGCGCGTATTTCACCTACGCCCGCGCGCTGGGCACGACCATCCACGACCAGATCATCGTTCTCGAATACGATCAGAGCGACCGGGTCGGCTGGGTGCTCACGCAGACCAGCGATCGCCAGTTCTCCGTCGATTTCAGGGTTCGCCGCAGCTTCTGATGCGCTTTGGTTCCACGATCGCGTTGAGCGCACTGTTGCTCGTGCCGGCCGCCGCGCGCGGGCAGGAGCCGCCGGCGGCCAAGTACGTCGCCCAGTCGATCCGCGAGGTGACCATCGACGTCGAGGGAAAGCGCACCACCGAGCCGGCGCTCGTCGATCTGGTCGAGACTCGCGTCGGCAGCCCGTTGGCGATGAGCGACGTCCGCGAGACCATCGCCCACTTCCATAGCCTGGGCCGCTTCGAGGCGGTCCAGGTCGATGTTGACGCCGCGGCCGGCGGCGTGGCGGTCCACTACCAGCTCGAGCCGGTGCACAGAGTCTCGCGCGTCGAGTTCAAGGGGGACCTCGGGGTGTCCGAGGGCACCCTCCGCGGCTGGATGTCCTCACGCTTCGGCGACACGCCGCCCAGCGGACGTGCGCGCGACGTCGAATCCACGCTGGTGGACCTGCTCCGCGATCACGGTTACGTGAAGGCGTCGGTGCGCGCCGCGCCGCCAGTCGTCGAGCACAATCCCGACCGCACGACCCTCGTGTTCGACGTCACGGCCGGGCCGCTCGCCAGGATCCGCAACGTCGTCATCGAAGGAACGCCGCTCGACGCCAAGGATCGCGTCCTCGCCCTCGTCGGCGCGACCTCCGGACGACCCTACGACCGCGCCGACATACGCCAGCGCCTGGAAGACTACGTGACCAAGATGCGACGGCGCGGCTATTACCAGGCGAGCGCCACCGATCAACAGCCGACGATCACCGACGATGGGACGCAGGTCGATCTGGTGTTGACGATCTTTCCGGGCCCGCTGGTCAAGGTGCAGTACGACGGGGATGCCGTCGCGAAGGACAAGCTCGCCGAGATGGTCCCGATCGAGCGCGAGGGTTCGGTCGACGAGGACCTGCTGGAGGATTCCAGCCGCCGGATCGAGGAGCACTTGCGCCAGCAGGGCTACTACAAGGCGCGGGTCACGCACGAGCGCCTCGAGGACAGCGGGACGCTGACGATCGTCTTTCACATTCATCAGGATCGTCTGTTTCGCGTGGCGCCAGGCGGCGTGGAGATTTCCGGCAATCAGGCGATTCCGATCGAGGAGTTCAGGCCCTTCATCAAGATCAGCGCCGGGGAGCCGTTCGTGTCGGCGAAGCTCGATGCGTTGACGGCTGCCATCAAGCAGGTCTATCAACGCCGCGGGTTTGCCAACGTCGCGGTCGCCTCGGGCGTCAACGAGGTTGGCGAGGCCGTGCTCAAGCCGACGATCGTGATCAAGGAAGGCTCGAGCGTGCTGGTCGGAGCGGCGACATTCGAGGGCAATCGAAAGCTGACGACCGAAGATCTGCTGCGGCTGATCGAGAGCCGGGCGGAGCAGCCCTTCTATGCGCCAACGGTGGCGGCCGATCGCGAGAAGATTCGCGTCGCCTACCTCAACCTCGGGTTTGCCTCGGCTCAGGTGACAGTGACGCCGGCGCTGTCCTCGGACGGCGCGCACGCCGACCTCCCCTTCAAGGTCGAGGAAGGGCCGCAGACGGTCATCGATCACATCCTGATCGTGGGCAACACGCGCACTGATCCCGCCGTCATCCGGCGCGAGCTGCAGTTCCGTGAGGGACAGCCGCTCGGTCAGGAGGCGTTGATCGAGAGCCAGCGGCGGTTGTCGGCGCTCGGCTTGTTCCGGCGCGTGCGCATCGCGCCGCTGGCGCATGGATCGCCGAATAATCCCGACGTCATCGTCACGGTCGAGGAAGCCCTGCGCACGACGATCGGCTACGGCGGCGGCGCGGAAATCGACAGGGTGCTGACCGCCGGTCCGGAAGGGCAGGCGCAGGAGGACTTGGAGTTCGCCCCGCGGGGGTTCTTCGAGATCGGCCGCCGGAACCTGTGGGGCAAGAACCGAACGGTCAACCTCTACACCCGGCTCAGCCTCCATCCGAATACCAATCCCGACGATCCTCGGTCGTTCGGATTCACCGAATACCGCATCGTCGGCACCTACCGGGAACCCAAAGCGGTGCTAGGCCGGGCCGACTTGACGTTGACGGCGGCCGTCGAACAGGGAAGGCGCACGAGCTTCAACTTCAGCCGGAAAGGTGTGAATGCAGAGGTCAACCGGCGCCTGACGGATCTGACCAGGAGCAGTTTCCGTTATTCGCTCGGTACGACCCGCACTTTCGACGAACAACTGAGCCCGGAAGACCAGCTGACGATCGACCGGCTCTTCCCGCAAGTGCGACTGTCGGCGTTTTCCGTGGCCCTGGCGCGTGACTCGCGCGACGATCTCCTGGAGCCACAGCACGGCACGTTCGTGTCGGTCGATGGCACGATCGCGGCCCGCGTGATCGGCTCACAGGTCGGCTACACGAAGAGCTATTTCCAGGGATTCTTCTACCACCGGCTGGGCCAGCCGCATCTGGTGTTCGCCGGTGGAGCGCGGCTCGGCCTGGCCAATCCGTTCACGTCGATTACCGAGCAGCAAACAGACGCCGAGGGGAACCCGATCACCGTCACCGTCAAGCAGCTGCCGGCCAGCGAGCGATTCTTCGCTGGTGGCGACACGACGATTCGTGGCTATGCCCTCGACACGGTTGGTGCGCCGGCGACCATCAGCCCGGAAGGATTTCCCATCGGCGGCAACGCGACGGTGATTCTCAACGCCGAGTTGCGGGCGCCGGTGTGGCGTGACGTCGGCGCCGCGTTCTTCGTCGACGCCGGCAACGTGTTCGCCAGCACCACCGATTTCGATTTGACGAACCTGCTCGGCGCCGTCGGCTTCGGCCTGCGCTACCGATCCCCGATTGGGCCGATTCGGCTCGATCTCGGGTTCAAGCTCGATCGCCGCGAGCTCGGCGGCAAGCTCGAGTCGCGGACGGCCCTGCATTTCTCGATCGGACAGGCATTCTGATGCGACGCCGCACGCTTCACGGTCGCGCGGTCGGTTGCCTGGCGCTCGTCCTGCTGCTCGCCGTCGGGCGGCGGGGCATGGCCACCGAGACATCTGTCGAAGTGATCGACCGGATCATGGCGGTCGTTCTCCAGCAGCCGATCCTGCTCTCGGATGTGAACGCCGTGCTGAGCCTTCAGCTGGTCGAGGTGCCAGCGGACACCACGAATCGCCTCGCCGTCGCGCTCGACCGGCTGGTCGAGCGAACGCTGATGCTCAGCGAAGTGGAGCGCTACCAGCCGCCCGAGCCAGCCGCCGCCGAGATTGACGCGCGGATCGCCGAGATCTCCCGGCGCGTGGGGTCACCGGACGCCATGCAGAAAATCATGGCGGCGACCGGGATGACGTCCGACCGTCTGCGCCTCTACCTTCGCGACGACCTGCGATTGACGACCTACTTGAATCAGCGATTCGGGACATCGGCGAAGCCGTCCGACGCCGAGGTGACGGCGTACTATCGGGAGCACGCCGCCGAATTCACGGTCGGCGGCACCGTGCAGCCCTTCGACGCCGTCGCGGAGTCGATCCGTGGACGCCTGGCGCAGTCGAGACGGACTACCCTGATCAACGACTGGACGGCATCGTTGCGCCGGCGGGCTGACGTCACGATGCTCTACGTCGCGAAGTAACCGATCCGCGTCATTGCTCCGACACGCGGACGTAGTCGACAGCCGCCGCGAGCGGGCGCGGATCGTTGCCCACGCCCACCTCCATCGGCCGGCGCGCCCATTCGAATCGCAGGGTCACGGTATTCACTCCCGATCGCCAGGCGTCCTTTTGCAGAACGCACTCCACCGTGTCCCATCCGAAGCCGACCGGCAGCGGACCACAGGATTGTCGGGCTGTCGCGATCGTCAACGTCTGTGCTGGCGCGCCGGCGAAGGCGAACGCGTGAAGGCGAACCTGCACGCGCAGCGAGGCCGCGTGGTCGAGGGGCACGCGGAGCTGCGCGACGTCGGATGCCCATCGGAAGGTGACGGGACCGTCGTGCTCGGCATCGTGCCAGCCGTCTGCGATCACCCAGTCGTCATCGTTGCCGACGTCGATGCGGCCGTACGGCTGCCGGGGATCGCCGAGGAATCGGTTCGTCGAGAGCAGATCGTATGCGCCGGGAGAAACTCCATTGCGCAGCGCAAAGATCAGGCTTGCCGGGTAGCTGAAGGGATTGCCGAACCAGCCGTGGGCGACCTTCGCCTGGTCGGCCCAGGCGCGGTCGAATGGAAGCGTCTCTCCCAATCGGAACATGCCGTTCTGGGCGGCGCCCATCAGCGCGAGATTCCAGACCGCGAAGAGGCCCGCGACCGCGACAACCGCCGCCAGCGCATGGCGGCGGACGATGGCGGCGGCAGATTCGACGAACGATCCGAAGCCGAGACAAAGCAGCGGAATGATGCCGTCGAAGCGCCGCCCGCCGAAGCCGTCGCTGCCCCACCAGTCCTGGATACACGCATTGAAGTACGTCATCAGGAACGCGGCCACCAGAACAGGGAGGCCGACGGCCGGGCGCGCCATCGCGAACGCTATGAGACCGATCGCCGCCGCGTAGAGGATCGGCGACGTGCTGAAGAGACCGTTCCGCGCCGACCACAGGATGTCGGCGAGATGTGGATGCAGCCAGCGGATCTCCGGTCCTACCGGAGAGCGCGCGATCAGGCTGCCATAGATCGATCGCCAGGCGAGCATCTGCGGAAGAAACGCCACGACCAGGCAACCGAGAAAGAGCGCGCTGCCGTAAGCGATCGTTCGCAACGCCGGGGTGTCGCGCCGGCGCCAGGCGCCGACCGCCAGCGCCACAGCATCCCAGCCGGGAAGAATGGCGAACAGCAGATTCTGCCAGCGAACGAGCGTCATCAGCCCGGCCAGGACCCCGAGGACGGCCCACTGCGTCAGGCTCCGTCGATCCCTCGTCGCCGCCCACATCCAGGTGAAGCCCGCCACCGCCGCCATCGATGAGGCGTGCGTCATGGTGGGCTCTTTCACCAGATACCAGAGCATGAACGATCCGCCCATCGTCAATGCCACCGACGCGACGGCGATTGACGGCGGGTGGTACCTGCGTGTCAGCCGATAACTCATCCAGCATCCGAGAAGACCGTAGACCAGACTGGCAACGCAGACCGCCTGACGGTAGGGGAACGACGTCCCGTCGGTGCTCACGGCCGCGCCGCCGGCCTGCAAGCGCAGCGCGACGAGGTGACCGGCGCCGAAGAAGGGCGCCCAAATCAGCGCCGGTCCGATGGTCCACGCGGAGTGGGCGTAGCCGGTCGGCGTCGGTTGAAACAGGTAGGTCTTGTCGCCCAACCCGAGCATGCGATAGTCGTTGGCGAGGTTGACGTCGCGATCGAAGGCCATCGATCGCAGATACGCGTAGTAGTAGAACCCGTCGCTCTGCAGACGCGCACCGAGCGAGAGCTGCAGCGCGATTCCCGTCGCCAGCAGTGCCCCGAGGATGAACGGCGCCTTGGAGCGGTCCGGACTCCGCGCGATGGCGATCGCCCCCGCCAGCGTGGCGATCAGGACGAGGATCCCAGGTCCGGCCGATACTCCGATCGCGGCGTGAAGCAGCGAACGCCGGGCGATCTCGCGTCCGGCGAGCTCTATCGTCATGACAGCGAGAACACCCGCGGCCGCCAGCCGAGTCTTCAGGGAACCACCTTCAGAACCCGCAGCTCCGGACCAGGATGATCCTTCGTCGGCGCGAAACGCGCGACCTCCCGAGCCTCTCGAAACAGTCGGACGTAGTCGCCGTACTCGTCGGGATAGCTCTGTCGGTTCGCGAGGTACGGCCCGTAGACCTGCGAGGAGGCGATCAGATATGTCGTTCCGGCGCCCGCGTAGGCCTCCAGTGGAGCGGATCGCAGTTGCTTCACGTGATCGACTTGATAGTCCGCAGGCAGGAGCAGTGCGCGGCTCTCGATGGTGATCTTCGAGCCGTGCGGCACCTCCCGCAGAATCCACTCGTAGGCCTGTCGATTGGTCCAGACCTTGGCGGCGTCGGTATCGTACGATACCGACGTATACGAGGGGGGCGCTACCGCGAGGAGCACGAGCGCCACGATCAGCGCGCTTCTCACCTGACGCGGAATTTCGTACCGCCGCAGCAGGCTGACGCCCGAGACCACCGCCCCCGCGGCCATCAAGGAGACGAACGGCACAATCGGCAGCAGGTATCTGGCGAAGATGATGTTCTGGCGCGAGATGAACCAGAGATAGCAGAGCGGAAACGTGAGGAGCAGCGTCCACTTGACGCGCCCCGGACCACGGATGGTCCGGACCAGACCAAGGATCAGGCCGCCCACGATCATCAACGTGGCGGGCCAGTGCCACGCGTTGCGCAGATGCTTCAGGTAAATGACGAACGCCGATTGAGATCCGGCGAGCGGGTGGTGGTAGTCGGCCGCCAGTCGGGCGAACTGATTCAAGAACGTCGGCAAATCCAGGAACGTGTAGGGGGCCGCGAGCAGGAAGGCGCCGAGGCTGCCGCCGAGGATCGCGAGCGAGACGATCAGCCGGGAGGGCTGCGCCGACAGCGTCATCCAGCAGGCGATGAGCGGCATCAGAATCGCCAGGGCTCCGGTGTACTTGGTGGCGGCGGCCAGTCCGACGGCGACTCCGGCGGCGACAAACGGCCACAGCGTCGCGCGTTCGTGCGCGCTCAGCGACAGCAGAAAGCTCAACGTGACGAAGAACGTCATCGGCACGTCGGTCAGGATGAAATGAGACTCGCGCACGTGCAGCGGCATGACCGCGAGGAGGCCGGCGGCAAGGAGCGCCGTGCGCGCGCCCCAGCGCAAGCCTGCCATGTAGAGCACGAACACGCTCGCCGTGCCCAGAATCGCGGTGACCGCCCGCCCCCAGAGATAGAAGTCGGTGGTGGTCACGCCGGCCAGCGACGACCACTCGCCGCGGACGGCACCGAAGAGGAAGCGCGCCACGACCACCGCCGCCTGCACGTACATGTAGAGCGACGGGTAGTCGAAGAAGTGCGGATTGAAGTCGCCGGTCTGCACCATGCGGACGGCGCGATCCATGACCTCCGGCTCGTCGACGCCGAGCACGTAGGGCACGCCGTGCCCCAGCGTCCAGAACCGCAGCAACGCCGCAGCCGTGAGCGCGAGCGCCAGGCCGACGTGTGACGGGCGAAGGTCGGCGGCCTCGCGCCACTCGCGATCCATAGCCTTCATGATTGAGACATCGATGTCCTGGGGGCCGATACCGGCCCTATTCTACCTGCCAAGAAGTTCGCGATAGAGCGCGACGGTCTGATCGCCCGCTGCTCGCCAGGAGAATTCCTGCTCGACGATCGTCCGACCGGCCCGACCGAATCGCTCGAGTCGTGCGGCGTCCGCCACTGCGCCGCTCAGCGCAGCCGCCAGCGCTCCCGGGTCCCCCGGCGCCACCAGCCATCCATTGACCCCCGGACGAACCTTGTCGGGCAGTCCACCAGCCATCGACGCCACCACCGCCCGGCTGTGCGCCATCGCTTCGAGCGTGACGAGAGAGCTGCCCTCATACAGCGTGGGGTGCACGAACAGCGTTGCAGTCTCGTGCCAGGCGTGCATCTCGGTATCGCTGATGCGTCCCGCAAAGGTCACCCGATCCAGGATCGAGAGAGACGAGGCCAGCGCTTCGAGGCTGCGCCGGTATGGACCGTCTCCGGCACAGACCCATCGCCAGCGCCGTTGTTCGAGACCGCCGTGGTTGCCGGCAGTCGCCAGCGCCTGCAGCAGGACGTGAAACCCCTTGTTCTCTTCCAGCCGGCCGGCGCTGAAGAGGACGATCTCGTCGGGCGAGAGACGTTCGCGCTGGCGAAGATCGGCGACCGAGCCCGCGCTGGTCAGGGCGTCGATGGCTGGAAGATCGAGCGCGTTGGGAATGATGCGGACACGTGTCGCCGGAACCTTCAGGTGCTCGAGCACGACCGGCTGAAGCGCCCGATCCGTGGCGATCACCGCGTCAGCCGCCGCTGCGCACGCGAGGACGGCGCGGCGCAATGGCAGGTAGGCCGCCCGTTTCAGCCGCGCGCGCGATGGATCGGTCGCACCGAATTCCTCCAGGCCCTGTGGGTTCAGAACCAGGGGCGCGGACGCTCGATGCCTGGCGCGAGCGTA
Source organism: uncultured Acidobacteriota bacterium (assembly GCA_963771415.1). Lineage (GTDB taxonomy): Bacteria > Acidobacteriota > Vicinamibacteria > Vicinamibacterales > 2-12-FULL-66-21 > CAWAZT01. Next base: position 709,567 of record CAVYTI010000006.1, read on the forward strand.
GCCGAGCACGCTGGCTCCGAGCCCGTGCACGAGCTCGACCTGTCCGGTCGAGACCAGATCGAGCGCCCGCCGGCCGGCGCGCATCCCGAACATCGGGTAGGCCGTACTCCGATCGATCACGGTGGTGCCTCGGCGACCGGCAAAGGGAAACGTTCGATACGGCACGAGCTCTGTACGAACGCCTGGATGAATGACAGGAGGGACGGCACTACCCTCGGTTGGCTTCCGCGTGATGAGCGTGACCTCTACCCCCCGATCGGCCAACGCCCGCACGAGATCGTAGACGTGACGCTCGAGTCCTCCATACCCGTGCAGGGGAAACACCGACCGCGCCACGACCGCGACCTTCATCGCGCCACCAGATCCGCATATACGCGCTCGATCCGCGCGACCACGCCTGAAGCGTCGAACTCGCGTTCGGCCTTCAGCCTCGCGCCTTCAGCCAGCCGTCGCCGGAGCTCGCCATCTTCTCTCAATCGACGGACGTCGCCGGCGAGCGCTTCGGGTGTTGACGACAACAACCCCGTGACTCCATGGTCGATGATGTCCCGGGTGCCGCCGGTGTCCATTGCTGCGATCGGGATTCCCAAGGCGCTGGCTTCGATCAGGACGCGGCTCAACGACTCTGGCCCTCGAGAGGGAAAAATCAGCAGGGAGGCGTGCGCCAGCCAGCGCGCCGATTCGCCCTGATCGAGCCAGCCGAGAAATCGGACGCGACGGCTGCCTGCGGCGCTCTCCATCGCGGCGCGCAGAGGCCCGTCGCCGGCAATAACCAGCGGCCAATCCAGCCCGCTGCAGATCGAGCACGTCGAACAGATGGTCGGTGCCCTTGTTTCGTGCCAGCTTACCCAGGTAGAGCCCGTACGGTCCCTCCATTGGCGGCGTCCCGCTCAACGCGCGCACGTTCGCGACGTTGACCGGGTTGGGAATGACCTCGATCCGGGTGTTCTTCAGCTCGGGTGCCCGGACGGACAGATCCGCCGCCATCTGCCGGCTCACCGCGATCACCGCATCCGCCCGCGCCAGCGAGCCGCGCTTCTCGGAGAGATTCGCGCGCATGTACGGGATCATCGGCAGGGCGAGTGGCCAGGCGCCGCCGGCTCTGGGCCGGATGCACACGGTCATGTTCGCGGTGGTGCACGCCGGGCAGAGCTCGAGACCGTCCCGGGTGCGGATCAGATCGGACCAGTAGCAGACGGGCCAGTAGTCGCGCACCGTCATCACGACTGGGGTGCCGGTCCGCTTCGCCGCGTGGATCGACGGAAGCGCCGTCATCACATGTTGCGCGTGAACGAGGTCGAACGTGCGCGCGCGCAAGAGCTCCCAGAGATACTCGCCGAGGACCCGCGCCAGGTATTCGCTCTTGAAGTAATTGCGCACGTACGGAATGTTCGGCGCGCGAAACCCGAACTCGCGGACGGGAATCCCTTCGTATGCTGTCTCGCGGACGCCGGCGGCCGCACCCGGCATCGGCCGGACGATCAGCACGTCGTGCCCGTGGCTGCGGAGCGTGCGGGCGAGCTCGAAAGTGCTCCAGCCGCTGCCGCCACAGACGGGTGGAAAGGCGTCTGTCGCAATGAGGATGTTCATCGCGGCACCCGTCGCCCGGCCGCGTCCCTAAATGCGGCGTCGAGCGCTCGACAATGCGCCGACCAGCTGTAGTCGCGCAGCGCACGGACGCGAGCGGCGGCGCCAAGCTGCTCGCGCAGCGGGGCCAGCGTCAATCGTCGGAGGGCTTCGCTCAGCGCCGCCGGGTTGTTCGGATCGTAGAGCAGACCCTCGCGGCCGTCCTCGACCAGCGTGCGGATCCGTTCGATCGACGGCGCCACAACCGGAAGACCGGCGGCCATGTACTCGAAGATCTTCAGCGGCGACCAGTAGAAGCCGAGCCTCAGCGGTGCGTGCGCAGACGCTTCGAACGGCGCCACGCCGATGTCGGCCGCAGACAGCGCTGCCGGCATGGCCTCGTGCGGCAAGGTACCGGTGAACACGATCTCGCGCACCCCTGCGGCTTCGGCGCGGACCCGTGGCAACTCCGGGCCGTCGCCGATCAGCACCGCTCCGATCTCGCGACAGCCGCCCGCCTGCAATGTCTTGATGCTGCGCACCAGGTTGATCGCGCCGTGCCAGTTGCGAAACGCGCCCGCGAACACCGCCACCGTCCCGGTCGACGGCCGTTCGAACGGCACCGCGCCGGCGGCACCGGGATGAAATCGATCGGTGTCGGCCCCCCACTCGACGAGGCGAATTCTGTCCGCCGGGGTTCCCGGTGGAAGGATGGCCGCGCTGGGCGTGACGATCAGGTCGGCCATCTTCACCAGCCGCTCGCGCCAGCGCTGCATCGGTCGGATTAGCAGCGCCCGGTCCACCAGCGCCTTGGGTGAACCCGGATGGTCCACGACGGGTGCGTTCACCTCGAGCACGGCAAGGGCTCCAACGCCGCGGGCGGCCGTCAGCGCTTCACCGCCGAAGTTATGGTATCGCTCCATCACCACATCGGGCCGCAGCCCGGCCGCCACCCGTGCGATGCGGGAGGCGCGTAACAGGCGCAGATGTGGTGACCCGAGCGGGGCCGGCATCGCCATCCAGCGCACGCCAGTCGTCGACGGGGTGATACCCGGGTCTGCCGGGGTGACCAGCGCGATGACCTCGTGGCCCAGCGCGGCCAGGCCTTCGGCCACCGCCGCCACGTGGACGGATCCCCCCTTCGTGCCGGGAATGACCTGGTCGATCGCGGAATAGAGAATCCTCATCGCGAGCCGGGCCGATCGTCCCAATCCGCGGTCATACGTCGTTCGAGATCGGCCGGACCATCGTCTCGTTGGCGGGTCGGCCCGGAGGCGCCGTGGCGTTCACGCCGGTCTTTTCCAGCAGCGCGAAGAACGGTCCGGATTCGATTCGCCCGAAGAGAAGAAGATCGAGGCTCATCGCTTTCGTCAGGGCGGAGAGCACGAGGCGCGTCGAGCGGCTTCGCGCGATCTGTGCCTTGGCCGACGTGCGCGCGGTCCGGACCGCTTCCTTGTCGATCGCCTCCTCGTCGATCTTTCCCGCGAGGCGGCGCGCCGCCCGACGCGCCAGCTGACGCTCGGCCATCCGCATCACGATGTTCTCGACGAAGCCGCCGACCAGCGGGGTGTAATAACGGATCCGCGCCACGCGGAAACCCGTGTCGGCCGCGACGCGATGGAGGTCCGGGATGTCCGTCAGCGGGTTCAGATGATCGGACTTGCGCAGGCGTTCCTGCCGCATGTCGATCAGCCCGGCGCGCTCCAGTTGACGGGCGAGCCCGTTGATCCAGCGGAGGCCACGGGCGATCGGCGCATTCTTCCGCACGTGCGTGTAGACGAACAATTGTCCGCCCGGCGCCAGGATCCGCGCCGCCTCTTTCAGCATTCCGCGCAGCGACTCGGGCGACAGGTGTTCGAGCACGTCGAGCGAATAGGCCTTGGTGAAAGTGCCGTCGGCAAACGGCAGCCGGCGCAGGTCCGCGAGCAGCAGGTCGACGTCGCGGCGTGACTCTTCGGCGAAAAACGGGGTGATGTCGATCCCGATGGCCCGCGCTTTCCAGTCGCGATTCCACACCAGGGCACGACCGCTCCCGCAACCGAGGTCGGCGACGAGATCCGACGGGCCGGGGGCAAGAAACGCCCGCAGCATGTCGTTCCGGATCTTCGAGCCGAGCAGCGGCGGTGAGACGTGCTCGTGCCTGGCATCGACGTGCAGCGCTTCATCCATGTACTTCGTGCGCTCTTCGAAGGCGACCACTGGTCGCAGATCGAGGAAGTCCCGGGATGCCTGATCGTACCTGCGGCCGCACGACTGACAGACCAGCGACGCCCCGTCCATTCCGAGGACGCCGTGACATTCCGGGCATCGAACGGTCGACAGCAGAGGCGCCGAGATCATCCGATCACCTGATCGAACAGCCCTTCGAGCCGGCGGGCGCGCGCGTCCCACGTGTACAGCTTCACATCCTCGAGGGCGCGGTCGGCCAGGCGCGAGCCGAATGCCGGATCATCGCGGAGCCGGCGGATTCCCACCGCCAGCGCGTCAGGGTTGCCGGGCTCGACCAGCACCGCGTTCTCGGTGTCGCGAAGAATCTCCCGGATCGCCGGAAGGTTGCTGGCAACGATCGGCCTCCCGGAAGCCATGTAATCGAACAGCTTCAGCGGCGAGGTGAAGCGATTCGAAATCGCCGACGCGGGATTCGGCAGGACCAGGACGTCGGCGTCGGCAAGACGGCGCCGCGCGTCACGAGGCGACAGCATACCGGTGAAGACGATCCGATTGGCTGACCCGCGCTCGACCGCGAGCGCCTTCAGCCGCGCGAGGTCCGGTTCCGCCTCGTGTCCACCCACGATCAGGCCGTGGACACCGGGCAAGCTGGCGACAACGGTAATGACGAGGTCGACTCCCTTCCACGGGTAGAGATGTCCAGCGTAGCCGATGGTGAACGGCCGCGACACCTGTGAATCGGGTTGGTCTTCTCGCCACCGGTCGTTCGCCGTCTCGATGCGTGTGCCGTCCGGGACGATGGCGAGGAGATGGCGGGGACCGAAGCGCTGTGTGAGCTCGTCGGCGAGCCCGCTCGTGATCGTGACGTAGCCGTCGGCGCGTTGCCAAACGCGGAGGTCGCGGCGTGCCAGACGATCCAGCTTGGCCCGAGAGGCCGGCGGCGCGCCGGACAAGAGCGTCGGCAGCGCCGCCGCCGTGTCCGCGGCGATGCCGTGCGCTTCGTAGACTACGGGCGCGCGGAGGCGGCGCGACAGCCGCAGCAGCAGCGAGGCGAGTCCGAGATCGCGCGTGAAAATCAAATCCTGCCTGACGCGTCCGCCCGCGCGCGCGATCGCCCTGGCGAGGTAGGCGGCGCGACGTGACGTATCGGGGCCGGCGACCGGCGCGCGCTCGATGTGCAGCGAGGGGCTCGGCGCCAGCTCGTAGAAGGCCAACGGATCCTGCGGTGGCTGCCGCGTGTCCGGCCGCACCAGCAGCGTGACGTCGTGGCGGCGCGAGGCCAGCGCATGGCAGGTTTCCATGGTCTGGATGCCGTTCGCGCGCTCGAGAGGAAATCGGATATCGGCGAGGTACAGGATGCGCACGTCAGCGTCCGTGGCCTCGTCGCGTCGTTGCATTTCCCATCAAGGTCGGAAGCAGGCTCACTCGGGGCTTCTCGTCTGATAGAAGGACGTGCGGTCGAAAAGGTAACGATACGCCAGGTCGGGGGCCATCCGTGGGATGGTCACGAAGGCATCGTAGGCATTGCGTCCAACGTCGAGATGCTGGCGATTCATCAGGCCGGTGGCAAATTCGGCCATCAGCGCGACGTTCCAGTAGACGCACACCGTCGTCACGACCGCGAGGATTCGGCGCGGCGCCACCGACGAGACACTGGCCCACAGCACCGCAAGGCCGATCACGATCAGCGGCGTCAGGGCGACGAAACGTCGCTGGCCAAACGCTCCGGCCACCGTCCACGACTCGACGCTGCCAGCCGTGTACACCTGCAGCACGACCATCAGGAGCAGGCAGACTCCCATCCATCTGAGATTTGTCGGCTCGGCGGGACGACCGGATGACGTTCGCAAGGCCATCAGGACCAATCCGGCAGTGGCGACCAGGGCGAGGGGAGTCCAGACGAAAAATCCGTGCTCGGGTGAGAACAACACCTGCAACGCGTGCGGCGCGGACCAGGTCATCTTCCGCGTGACGAGGTGTGAGGGCCCGAGATGCCCGTTGAGGCTGATGTAGGCCACTGCTTGTGGGAGGTAGACGATGACGAAGGCGGCTGCTGCGGCAAGGGCCCGCGTCAGCAGGCCACGGATGCCGACGCGTGGCGCCGAGGTGACGTTGAAGCCGGCCGCCCACAATACCGCGTCGAGCGCGGGACCGCAGGCCAGCAGCGCGTCCTGCTCGCGAACCATTCCGGCGAGCGCGGCCGCGGCGCCGAGCAGCATTGCCCCGCCGATCGACCACGTGCGACGCACCCGGAGCCAGGCCCAGACCAGCAGCGCTATCGCGAACGCCGAGCAGGCGTGGGCCATGGGCGGCGCAACGTACATATAAAAGAGGAGCGGCGTGCCGAACCAGACCGCGACCATGGCCGCCGTCGCATCGAGGCCCAGCTCGCGCGCCGAGGCGAGGGACAACAACAACGCGGTGAAGCCGTAGAGAGCAGAGGCATAGCAGACCGCCGCGATATAGGGCTTCGAGTAGCCGTCGACGGTCACCGGGCTGCCGGCGGCATGCATCAGACGCGCGGTGAGATCGCCGATGGCGTAGAACGGCGCCCACAGGATGGCGCAGCCGATCGTGCCGAAGTTGATCCGCCGGCCGGCTTCGGTCTCGCGCTCGAGCAAGGTCTCGTGAAAGCCGGCATTCCGGACGATGCCGCGGTCGTAGAACGACTGGTATTCATTTTCGAACGAGACGTCGTGATCGAACCAGAGCGATCGGATGAAGGCGTAGTACTGCACCTCGTCCGACGCGTAGATCCGGGTGGTGACGGCGGGGAGCGACAGGGCGAACAGACCGACCAGCAGCCAGACAGCCTGCCGTTGACGAGGAACCTTCACGGTGTGCCGGTATTATCGCTTGGCGGGGACCCCAGCGCGAGGCCGCCGGCGCGACACCAAGCCCCTATCCAAGCGTCAGGAACTTCGCGACCTGCGCCAGGTTGAACCCGGCATGGCCGATCATCGGTCCGAGGATCGATCGGCGCCCGAGGTAGATCGCGCCCCAGAACGCCCCGAGCACGCCCGTCGATATCGCGACGTCATAGCCCTGCTCGAGATGCCCCAGACCGAAGATCACGCTGAAGATCGCCAGCCCGACGAGGCCGCCGCCGAGATACTGCTCGAACCGATGGAGCACGAATCCCCGTTGAATCTCCTCGCGGACGCCCCCGGCGATCATGACCATCAAACCAAACATCACCGCGTCGAGCCGGGTGCGAGCCAGATCCTGGAGCGGGTTGTGCGCCACGTTGTGCAGCTTCGGCAGAATGGCCTGCACCACCAGCAGCACGGTGATGACGACCAGGAACGACAGCGGGATCAACAGGATGCCGAACAACATCTCTCGCGCCGGCCGGCGCCAGCCGAACAGCACGTCGTACGGCGATTCGTTGTGCGCCCGAAGAAAGAACCACGCGAGCCCAACCAGGAGCACCGTGTCCGTCAGCGTCAGCGCGAAGACGAAATGCCCCGACAACCCTCCGTCGGGCAGGCGCATGCGCATGCCCATCGAGGTCAGCAGGACGATCACGGCGAGCTGGGTGGGGAAGCCGGAGCACATGAGTACTTCGAGGGCAGCGGCGAAGCGATCGGCGGGAACGACGCGAGGAGGCCTGTCGTGCGCTGGCGGTAGCGAGTCCGCCGGCGGGTCGACAGCCGGCGGCTCGCTGAAATCCGGCGTGGGCTCCACGCCGCGAATCTAACACAAGGCTACGAACGCACCTTGAGGTGAAGCGGCGCGGTGAGCCTGACCGAGAGCCGCGCGCCGTGGCCGAGACGGACCTCCTTGCCGCGCGTCGAGAGCACGTACACAGTGCCTGCGCCGCCGCCGATGGCGGCTCCTTTCGCGGCGCCAGACCCACCGCCGATGAGGCTTCCTACCAGCGCGCCTCCCGCGGCGGGAGCGATGATCTTCAGCGCGTCCTCGTCCTTGGTCGCCGGCGCCATTCGCGAGATCGTCGCCGTGGCAATCCGCTCGCGTCCGTCGTGTGGCGTGTCGAGCGCGTCGAAGCGCATCGCGATCACGCCGCGGCCCTTGACCTTGCCGGGACGCTGCGCCTTCGTCACATGTCCCGTCACGACCGTACCGGTCGGGAGGACCTGCGTGCCGCGTACGACCACGGCTCGTCGCAGCCTGCCCGTCACCGGCTGTTCGACCCGGCTGATATCGGAACCGACGACGGTTTCGAGATCGATCGACAATATCGTTCCGGTCGGAATGGTGATCTCGCGAAAGTCGGCGACGGCAGCGTTCCCCCGCCCGGTGTCAGTCGCAAGTACGGACTGACTCGCGCCGGCAATCACCAGCGCGCCCACGCCTGCAGCCATCAGCGTCCGCATCATCACTGTCCTCCTTGACGGTCCTCGTTCGTCTCGCAGCTCGACCGTCCCGATCGCAGCTCGTGCAAGTAGAATGCCCTGTATTGTTGAGCTTCAGCAGCGGACAAAAATGGTTCAGCTCGAGCCGTAAAACGGGTAAAATTTACCGGGAGGGGTGGTACACTGACCCTAAAAAGGACCAAGTGACCGTGTCTACCCTTACAGAAAACGATCGCATGGCTGCCCAGCCGTCCACCGATACGTCCCCTGCCGAACGGGTGCTCATCGTCGAGGATGATCCATCGACCCGCATCGGGTTGACGGAGCTGGTGACAGCCTGGGGATTTCAGACCGAAGAAGCCGCCAACGGGGAAGAAGCGCTGCAGAAAGTCACCACGTTTCGTCCGGCCATCATCGTGTCCGACCTGGTGATGCCGAGGATGGGTGGGCTCGATCTGCTTCGCGCCTTGAAGGATCAGCTCTCGGACCTGACCCTGATCCTGCTTACGGCGCAGGGAACCGTCGAGAGCGCCGTCGAGGCCATCAAGGAAGGCGCCTACGACTATTTGAGCAAGCCCGTCGATCCGCAGCGGCTGCGCATCCTGTTACAGAAGGCGGTCGAGCGCCAGGAAACGCTCCGTGAGGTGCGTCTGCTCCGGCGACAGCTGCGCGAGCAGGGCAGCTTCGGCCGGATCATCGGGAACAGCCCGGGCATCCGCGGCGTGTATCGCGTGATCGAGCAGTCGGCGCCGACGCAGGCGTCGGTCCTGATCTCGGGCGAATCGGGCACCGGCAAAGAGCTGGTGGCGCAGACGATTCACGAGCTCAGTCCGCGGGCGACGTTTCCGTTCGTGGCGATCAACTGCGCGGCGATTCCGGAAACGCTGCTCGAAAGCGAGATCTTCGGGCACGAGAAGGGGGCCTTCACCGGCGCGCACGATCGACGGATCGGCGTCTTCGAGCTGGCCCATCGCGGCACGCTGTTCCTCGACGAGATCGCCGAGATGCAGCCGGCGACGCAGGTCAAGCTCCTGCGCGTGCTGCAGGAGCGGACGTTCCGCCGGCTCGGCGGCCGCCAGGAACAGACCGTCGATGTCCGCGTCATTGCCGCCACCAACCAGAATCCGATCGATGCGGTCCGTGCGGGCAAGCTGCGCGAGGATCTCTTTTACCGGCTCAATGTCTTCGCCATCGAGCTGCCGCCGCTGCGCGAGCGCCGCGAGGACGTGCCGCTGCTGATCCAGACCTTCCTGACCGAATTCAATTCCCGCAACAGCAAGAGCGTGCGGGCCGTCGATCAGGAGACGATCCAGATCCTCGAGCAGTATCCCTGGCCGGGCAACATTCGCGAGCTGCGCAACGTGATGGAGCGCGCGACCATCCTCGCCGACGGCGACTTCATCGAGACGCGTCACCTGCCACCCCTCCTCGTCTCGCGCGGAGAGGAGACGCTGCCGACCGTGACGTTGACGCCGGGGACGACGGTGGACGAGGCGGAGCGGCGGTTGATTCTGCTGACGCTCGATCACACCCGGCACAACAAGACCCGGGCGGCCGAGATCCTGGGGATCAGCCTGAAGACGCTGCACAACAAGCTGAATCGGATGAAGGACGAGGAGGCGGGTGGTCGGCGACAGAATTCCGGCGATTGAGATGCGCACGCGCCAATGCGGCGTCGCAGTGCGGCGGTTCCGTCGCAGTCGGCGTGAGGGCTGAGGCGCGATGAGCATCAAGAGTCGACAGGTCGCGGGCGTGACGACCCTGGTCGTTTTCATCGTCGCGGTGCTGTCGGCGTTTCACCTGGCGACCCTGGCCCGCCTGAGCCTGGCGGAAAGCCAGTCGCGGGGCGATCTCCTCAGGCACGCGATCTTTCAGCGGGCACGCGAGGTGGCGCCGCCGGCCGCGGCCGAGGCCAACGGCGCCTCGGATCCCGATGCCGCGTATGCGGCGTTACAGGCTGACGGCGGCATCCGGTCGTTGCTCGAGTCCAGCATGGGGTTCGCGGGCAACGTCACCTACGCGGCAATCGTGAACCGCGTAGGGACCGCGATCGCGCACAGTCTCAAGAGCCAGGAAGGGCAGCACATGAGCGACCAGGAAGATCTGGCGTCGGTGCTGAAGCAGAGCTCCTGGCAGCTGCTGCGCGCGGTGTATTCGGATCGCACGTTCGAGATCCGCGAGCCGCTGCTGCTCGGCGACCAGGACTTCGGCTCGATCCGTATCGGTGTGTCGACACTGCTCGTCAAGCACGAGTTGCGCGAAGCGCTGCGCACCGCTCTTCAATCCGTCCTCCTGGCCCTGCTCATTTCCACCCTGGTGGCGATGCTCCTCGCGCAGTGGATGCTGCGGCCGATCCACGTGATCCAGAGCGGCCTGACCCGTCTCGGACGCGGCGAGCTCGACGTGCGGCTCGATCTGCCGGAAGGGGAGGAGTTCAAGGGCCTCGGCACCTCCTTCGAGGCGGTGAGCGCCCAGCTGTCCGCGGTACGGGCCAAGGCCCTGACGTCGCCGTCGGCCGACTTCGAGTCGGTCGTCGAGAACCTCGAAGACGCGGTCGCGCTCTTCAACCCCGAAGGTGAGCTGATCTTCTGCAATCCGGCCATGGGGTCGGTGCTGCCGCAGTTCGCATCAGCGGAGACCCGTCGCCTCGACGACATGGCTGCGCCGGACAATCCCGTCCGCCAGCTGATCGAGCGGACGCTCGCGGCGCATCGATCGCAGGGCCCAGTGTCGGTCGCGCTGGCTGAAGAGGCCGCGCTGGCGGACACGCCGATTGCCGAACGTCGGCCGGACGTCCAGGCCGACAAGATGATGTCGTTCCGCGTGCATCCCTCGGAGGGGGATCAGTCCGAACGGCTCCTGATGACCCACCCGATCGACGACGCCTCGGGGAAGTTCGTGGGCGCGATGCTGGTGGCGCGGAATCTCGGCTATCTCAATCAGGTCCACTCGACGCTCAACTACTCGCGCAAGCTCGCCGCGCTGGGCCGGTTGATGGCCGGCGTGGCCCACGAGGTGAAGAACCCGCTCAACGCGATGACGATTCACCTCGAGCTGCTGAAACAGAAGCTGACCTCGCGCCAGCTCGTTGCGGTGGGCGGATCGAGCGGCGGCTCAGCGCCGGACGTGACCAAGCACGTTGACGTGATCGGCAGCGAAATCCAGCGCCTCGATCAGGTAGTCACCGGTTTCCTCAAGTTCGCGCGACCGGACGAGCTGAAGCTGCAGCCGCTGCAGCTCACGGCGGTGATCAGCGAGGTGACCACCACCGTGGCCCCGGAAGCGGAGCGGATGCACGTCGTCATGAAAGTGGAGTGTCCGCGCGATCTGCCCGAGATCAACGCCGACCCGGCGATGTTGCGGCAGGCGCTGTTGAATCTGGCGCTGAACGCCTGTCAGGCGATGCCCCAGGGCGGCTCGTTGCGGCTGGCCTGTCGGCCGCTGTCGCGCAAGCGCGTCGAGCTCGTCGTCGAAGACACTGGCGTCGGTATTCCGCCGGAGCATCTGCAGAAGATTTTCGATCTGTATTTCACCACCAAGGAGAAGGGCAGCGGCATCGGCCTGTCGATGGTCTACCGGATCGTCCAGTTACACGACGGGGAGGTCGAGGTGCAGTCGACACCCGGACGGGGAACTCGGTTTAGACTGGTGTTTCCGGAGGCATGAGCGCGCCGCATCCGGTCCCCGCCGTTCGTCGGCAATCGACCAGGACCCCCGCTCTGTCGTGATGAGAAAGCTCTCCGCCGTTTTCCTGTTGGGCCTGGTGGTGCTCGCGTCGGCGTGTGCCTCCACGGTCAAGGCCAAGGTGCCAGTGGAGCGGCCGAACCTGGACGTCCCGCCACCGCCGCCGCGTGTCATCGAGCCGGCGCCGGTGCCGGAGGCGCCACCCGATCCGGTTCCCGACCTGCCGCCACCGCCCGCGCCGACCAAGCCGCGGCCGTCGCCGCCGCGCCCGCAGCCGGCCGAGGTGAAGGTCGAACCGAAACCGGAGACGCCGCCCGAGACGACGCCAGCGCCGCCGCCACCCCAGCTGCGGACTCCGCAGACAGCGGACGGCACCGAAGTGGAGCGCACCGTCCGCGCCACGCTCGAGCGCGCCAAGAATCTGCTGGGCACGGTGAACTACAACCAGCTCAGCAATGAGCGGAAGAAGGCGTACAACGACGCCAAGGCGTTCATCCAGCAGGCCGAAGACGCGCTCAAACAGAGCAACTACGTCTTCGCCCAGAGTCTCTCCACGAAGGCCGAAACCCTCGCCATCGAGTTGGCGGGACGGTAAGGGAAAAGGGGACAACTGCCTTTTCCGGCGCGTCCGGGAAAAGGCGGCCGTCCCTTTTTTCCCCTAAAATAGGTCATCCGTAAGAACTTTCGGCCAAACCGCATATCTTGCGTCTGACCTAAGAAAGGGTCACAATATCTAGTGGATCCGGCCTTGACAAAGCTGTAAACGGGGTCCATATTGGTCCGCCAGCCGACGGACGGGACCCCGGGGTTTCCCAGCCCCTCGAACATCGCCAGTCTGCCGGCGTTCCATCACAATTTTTCTTTTCGGGGCCGACCCGCGGGGTAGGTGTCGGCTCTCGTGGTCGGAGGAGATATGGAAAGAGGCGCTGCTGTTGGCTCGAGCTTCGGTTCGGCCGGTCAGGACACGAGCAGCCAGGCCCGTCCGTCGAGCCAGGCTCCCCTTGCGGAGCCGGTGGGGATGTCCGGTCTGGAGTATGCCCGGTTCTTCAGCCGCGAGGGGGTCGATCCCTTCGACGAGATTGAGTGGGATACCCGCTCGGCCATCATCGGCAGCGAAAAAGGGGAAATCGTCTTCGAGCAGCGCGACGTCGAGATTCCCCGCTTCTGGTCCCAGCAGGCCACCAACATCGTCGTTTCCAAGTATTTCCGCGGGCAGATCGGGACGCCGGAGCGCGAGCGCAGCGTCAAACAGCTGATCGGCCGTGTGGTCGAGACGATCACGACCTGGGCCCGCCGCCAGAAGTACTTCGCCAGCGAAGACGACCTCCTCGCCTTCTCCGACGACCTCAAACATCTCCTCGTTTATCAGAAGGCCGCGTTCAACTCGCCCGTCTGGTTCAACGTCGGGTTCGAGCGCGCCCCGCAGTGCTCCGCCTGCTTCATCAACTCGGTCCAGGACACGATGGAGTCGATCCTCGGCCTGGCGAAGACCGAGGGGATGCTGTTCAAGTACGGCTCCGGCACCGGCTCGAATCTGTCGACCATCCGGTCGGCGCGCGAGCTGCTCGCCGGCGGCGGCACGGCGTCGGGTCCGGTCTCCTTCATGAAGGGCTTCGACGCCTTCGCCGGCGTGATCAAGTCCGGTGGCAAGACGCGGCGCGCGGCCAAGATGGTCATCCTCAACGCCGAGCATCCCGACGTGGTCGATTTCATCAACTGCAAGGTCGAGGAAGAGAAGAAAGCCTGGGCGCTGATCGACGCCGGCTACGACGGCTCCTTCACCGGGCCGGCCTACGCCTCGGTCTTCTTCCAGAACTCGAACAACTCGGTCCGCGTCACCGACGAGTTCATGCGGGCGGTGGTCGACGACAGCGAGTGGCAGACACGGGCAGTTTTGCCGCCGCACGACGTGATGGATACCTACAAGGCGCGCGATCTCATGCGCCTGATCGCCGAAGGCACCTGGGTCTGCGGCGACCCGGGCATGCAGTTCGACACCACCATCAACGACTGGCACACCTGCTCGAACACGGCCCGGATCAACGCCAGCAACCCGTGCTCGGAATACATGTTCCTCGACGACACCGCCTGCAACCTGTCGTCGATCAACCTGATGAAGTTCGTGCGGACCGACACGGGCAGCGCCGACGGCGAGTTCGACGCGGTCGCCTTCGAGAAGGCCTGCCGGACGATGATCCTGGCGCAGGAGATCCTCGTCGACAACGCCAGCTATCCGACGCCGGCGATTGGCAAGAACTCCCACGAATATCGCCCGCTCGGCCTCGGCTTCGCCAACCTCGGCGCGCTGCTGATGTCGCGCGGCCTGCCCTACGACAGCGACGCGGGTCGCGATTATTCCGCGGCCATCACCGCCCTCATGCACGGCGCCGGCTACGCCGAATCCTCGCGGATCGCCCGCGACCACGGCGGCCCGTTCGCCGGCTACGAGAAGAACCGCGAGCCGTTCATGCGCGTGATGCGCAAACACCGCACCGCCCTGAGGGACATCGACAGGACCCACGTACCCAAGGATCTGTTCGACGCCGCCAAGACCGTCTGGGATGAAGTGATCGAGATGGGCGAGCAGCACGGCTTCCGCAACGCCCAGGCCACGGTGCTGGCGCCGACCGGGACGATCGGCTTCATGATGGACTGCGACACCACGGGCGTGGAGCCGGACATCGCGCTGGTCAAGTACAAGAAGCTGGTCGGCGGCGGGATGATGAAGATCGTCAACCAGACCGTGCCGATGGCGCTCAAGAAGCTGGGCTACAACCAGCAGCAGGTCAAGGAGATCATCGAGTATCTCGACGAGCACGAGACGATCGAGGGGGCGCCGCACATCAAGGAGCCGCATCTCGCGGTGTTCGACTGCGCCTTCAAGCCGGCGCGCGGCGTCCGATCGATTCACTACATGGGCCACATCAAGATGGTCGGCGCCGTGCAGCCGTTCCTGTCCGGCGCGATTTCGAAGACCGTCAACGTGCCGAAGGACGCCACGGTCGAAGAGATTCAGCAGGCGTACATCGACGCCTGGCGGATGGGCGCCAAGGCGGTGTCGATCTACCGTGACGGCAGCAAGCGCACGCAGCCGCTGAACACCTCGAAGACCGCGGGGACGACTGCTGCTGCGGCCGCCGCCGCGGCCGGCCCGATGCGCCGCAAGCTGCCGGACGAGCGCCACGCGATCACCCACAAGTTCGACATCGCCGGCCACGAAGGCTACGTGACCGTGGGCCTGTTCGAGGACGGCATGCCGGGCGAGATCTTCCTGGTGATGGCGAAGGAAGGGTCGACGATTTCCGGCTTCGCCGACGCGTTCGCCCAGGCGATTTCCTACGCTCTGCAGTACGGTGTTCCGCTGCAGGACCTGGTCGACAAGTTCAGCCACGTTCGCTTCGAGCCGTCGGGCATGACGAAGAATCCCGACGTCAGGTTCGCGAAGTCGATCGTCGATTACATCTTCCGCTGGCTGGCGGCCAAGTTTCTGTCGCCGGAAGCGCAGTTCCGCGCCGGTGTGAACAATCGCGACGAGGTCGTGGTCTCGACACCCGAGCAGCTACCGCTGCAGGTCGCGGAGACCGCCAAGGCGCCGAAGCCGTCGGCGTTTGCGGCCATCCAGAATCAGGAAGACGCGCCGCCCTGCTCGACGTGCGGATCGATCATGGTCCGCTCCGGTGCCTGCTACAAGTGCACCAACTGCGGCACCACGAGCGGCTGCGCCTAGCACGTCGCTCGCACTCCCAAACCTGTCTCCACCGAGGGCCGGCGCAAGCCGGCCCTCGGTCGTTCGTCCGCAATCCCTCGTCGCCGGTCCCTCGTCCACAGCCGTCTCGAGACGGAGTCCGCGGGTTAACTATTGATCCGCGGGATCCGCGTATTCCGCGTATTCCGTGTCTTCCGCGTATTTCGCGTCCCGTGTTCCGCGCACTCCGCGGCCCGTGTTCCGCGGCCCGCGTCCGAGCTCAGCGGCCGGCCCGGCTCCACACCAGCGGCTCGAATTTGCGCAGGTTGACGATGTGTGTCCCGCGGCCTTGCGCATCGGTCACGAACAGCCATTCGCCGAGCGAGCCCTTCAACACAAAAGCGGTCGCCGTCATCGGGATCAGCTGTCGGAGCGCGTTCGGATCGCGCCCACCCAATAGTTGCCCGTCGCGCAGGATCACGTGGAAGGTCCAGCCGTCCGGCAGCAGACGATAGTCCCCGGTGAGCCCTTGCCAGCCGTCGGCCGAAACCGGCTGCGCCGGCGGATCGGCGGTCACGACCGACGTGTGGGAGGCCACGAGCTTCCACGCCGTTCCCGACCGCCTGAATGTGTCGGTGGTCCGATATTTGGTCGCCAGCTGCTGGCCGAACACGGTCTCCGACTCGTCGGCGAGATAGCGCACGATCGCCACGTCCGTCAGATCCTGGACGGTCAGATCGCGGACGACGATCTGGCCGGACAGCCCCTGTGGCAGCGGCCGGAGCGCCTTGAGAAACGCGGCCTTGGTCAGCACCTCGCCCTCCTCCGACGTCACGACACACGTGTCGTCCATCGCGCGATCCCACAACCCGGTGTCGCCGATGGCCACCGCGTCCATCAGCGACTGCTCGATCTTTTCGAACGAGGTTCGCAAGGAGGGATCGGGTGATTGAATGGTCAGGAGCAGGAGCAGGCCGATGGCAGGCATGTCCGGATGTTACCGGAAGTCGGTGTGGCCTGAGATCAGCGGCCGTTCTGTGCAGCTGGAGCTGCGCCGAGGCCGTGCTCGTCGAGAAACCGGCGGATCGCCACCGAAAACCCTCGCGGGTCGGTCTCGACGAGATCGACGTGTCCACCCCGGAGCTCGACGAAGCGCTTGTCGGTCCTCGCCGCGTCGAACAGGCGGCGCCCCTCGGCAATGGGCACGACCTCGTCGTCGATGCCATGCAGGAACAGGATCGGCGAGTGGATCCGATCGATCTTGGCGCGCGAGTCGAAGGGGTTGCGCATCAGCAGGCGCATCGGGAACAGAGGATAGCGTCGCTGGCTGAGGCTGGATTGTGATGCCGGCGTGCCCTCCAGAATGACCGCCGCGTGCTCGACGGTCGTAGCCAGATCGACCGTAACGCCCGAACCAAGCGACCAGCCGAACAGGATGATCCGATTGGCTGGGACGCCCCGCACGTTGCGCAGGTAGTCATAGGCGACGCGTGCGTCGGTGTCGAGCGCACCTTCGGTCGGCAGGCCCGGGAGTCCGGCGAAGCCCCGGTACTCCGCCGCACACACATTCAGCCCGAGGTTGCGCAGCTCCCGGTAGTGCGAGATGTTCACGTTCGACGCGAGCGTCGACGCGTTGCCGTGAAAGTAGAGCACCCACGGAACGCTCTCCTGCTGAGCCATCACCCAGGCGAACTGACGCGCTGAGTCAGACCTGGGCAGGTCGACCTGCTCGTAGGGAAACGTTGGTCGAGCGTCGCCCAGGGACCGGCCCGCCTGCTGAACCAGCGCGCTCTCTTCGTTGACCAGCGAGAGCACGCCCACCGTATAGCCGATCGCGACGACGACCAACAGGAAGAGGAGCACGCGAAACGGTCGTGGTCGCCATCGCGGCGCTCGCCGACGTTCAGGCCCCTTGTACGCCGGTTGACTCCACATCAACGGGCGAGCGCCTCGGGGATCGAGAGACGATGCCCGGTCGTCATGCGCTGGCCATCGTCGAACGCATGGAATGCTTCACTGATGAGATTGATGAGGCAGTGGTTGTGTGAAAGTTCCTGCGCGTGAGCAACGGCTCCACGATACGATTGTCAGGAGGTGGAGACGCATGGCGGATAAGAAGGACCCGAGGGAAGCACTCATCGACGCACTCAATCAGGATCTGTCGCGGGAATATCAGGCGATCATCGCATATGTCGTGTACTCGCAGGTGCTCAAGGGCGCTCAGTATATGGCGATTGCCAAGGAGCTGGAGAAACACGCCTCCGAAGAATTGAAACATGCCCTGACAATCTCGAAGCATATCGACTATCTCGGCGGGATGCCCGCGGCGACCGCGAAACCCGTGAAATTGTCCGAGAAGGCAACCGAGATGCTTCGCGCCGACCTCGACAACGAGAACGAAACAGTTCGCAATTATCGTGAGCGGGTCAAGCAGTGCGAAGCGCTCGGCGAATACGGTATTGCCGAAGACATCCGCGAAATCCTCCGCCAGGAGCAGGAACATCAACTCGATCTGGCGACGGCACTCGGCGAGAACGTGCCGGACGTTTCGAAATTGCGAAAGTAACTCGGCAGCGCGGCGATTTACTGGCGCCCACCACTGGCGGCTCGGCTCGCGAGCCGCCATCCCACCCGATCCCGGGGCTCCCGCCTTCATCAATGGATCAGGAAAAGCTTGTCCTGACGCTTGAGCGCCCACCGGATCTTGCCGTCAGCGCCGACAATCGCATCTTCCTCCTGCGCCATCCGGACACGCTCTCCGTTCCATTCCGGCACCGGCGTGGTCGCCTGCAGCTCGATTGAAAACCACATGCTCGGGATGACCTTGGCGTCGCCGCGACCGGCAACGCCGTCCTGGTAGTCCCACAGGCCGATGAGTGGTCCCGCGCCGTGACCGTTGAGGCCGATCGGATGCGAGTAGATGGTGCCGTCGATGCCCTGGTTTTTCATGCGGGCGCGGGCGGCGGCGAGAATCTCGTTACCGGTCCGGCCCGGGCGGATCTCGTCCATCACGATGTCCTGCAGCGCGTTCGAATGGGCGAGCGCGAGCTGCAATCCGGCGGGCGCGTCCGTTTCACCAGGCTTGAGCACGTAGGCGTCGTGCTGTGTATCGGTATTGAGCCGCGCTACCGTGATCCCCACGTCGCAGTGCAGCAGATCACCGCGCTGGATGATCGGATCGTCGCCGAGCTGCTCGGCGCTCGCTCCCTGCCGCTGGACCTCGACACTCGGGTGGAACCACGTTCCGAGCCCGAGATCGTTGACCCGCTGGCGCCACCACCAGACGAGGTCGCTGGTTCGTGTCTGGCCGGGAGCGATCACGCGCTCCGAGAACATCGTCTGCGTCAGCTGCCAGACCAGCTCCTGCATCCGCCGATAGAACACCTCCTCCTCGGGCAGACGCGTCGCGATGAGCTCGAGGGGCAGCCCCTCGGCGTCGCGGAACCGCGCTGTCCATTCCTCGCCGAGCGCCGCGCTCATGCCTTTCAGCTCACCGCTCGACAGGCCGTCGGAGAAGGCGAAGACCGTCGATCGATCGATCCCGATGACCCGAGGTTTGCGCTCGAGCACCACAGCCTTGAGCGCCTGCCATTGTTCGTCCCCCCAGAGCTCCGCCTGCTGGCCGCGCCCGATGTTCGAGGCTGCCTGGGTAGAGCGCCGTGCGTCGAAGACGCCGCCTTGGGACGTCCCGCCAAGCGCGATCTTCTGCACACAGGTCGCCGACGGCGGTGTCCCGGCGGCGGCGCAGGTGTCGGCGAACACGTAGATCGTCCGGCGTCTTGCGGCGAACGTCTCGGGAGAGGTCACCGCGCTGAATACCGGATCCTCGTTGTACTCGCGCATCGGCACGATCCACATGTCGATGCCGTGCTTGCGCATGAGCGCGGGAAGGAACGTATCGAGCCGCTTGCGCAACCAGTCCTGCTGCATCGCGGCCTGTTCGCGCAACGTGCCGAACGGGCGTTCGACCGACGGCTCGCCCCGCGGCGGTGCGGCTTGCGTGCTGATAAGGGCGGCGACGAGGACCACGATGGGCCTGACGACTGTGCTCATGGCGAACGCAGTGTACACGACCGCGGGCGGTTGAAGCCTGCGCGCCTCAGAGATCGACGTAGACGTCGTTGATCGTATCGTCCGGCCGGGCCCCGAGCACGGAGAGCAGTTCGGAAATCACCTGCGCCTTGTCGCGTGCGTCACGGCGCGACCAGGTCCGCGATTTCACCTCGAGAAAGTAGCCGTCTCCGCCTGGGGGGACCAGGCGATCGAGGTGCACGTAGAACTCGACGCCGCGGTAGGCGACCAGCCATCGTCGGCGTTCCTTCTCTATGACCCGCTCGTTGGCCGGTCGAAAGTACTCGCGATAGAAGCGCGTCGAGTGGGCAGCCGGGGCGAGGTATCTGGAGCGGAAGAGCACTACCGGGCCGAAGCGCTCCTCGTGCGTGCGGCCGGTGAGGGTCAGGCGTGATCGCGTCGAGATAATGTGCCCCTCGTCATCGAGGAGCTCGTCCTCGCGATAGCGGAGCAGCCCCTGGTCCGGATCGTCGAAGGACCAGTAGGTATCGAACTGGTGATAGCGGGCCGCGCGAATCACCGTGACCTGGTCCGAGGCCATCACGCCGAGCACGTGCGTCTCCACGGGCACGCGCGCCTTCACCTGGACCTCGTAGCTTTCCTGTTCGACCGCGCCGCCAACGGCGACCAGCTTCTGCAGCACGCTGACCTCGCGGCTGCCGAGAAAGAGATCGATGCGCCGGGCCAGCTCCTGGGCCCTCTCGCGCAGCTGCGATTCGTCGAGTGTCAGGAGCATCCGTCCCTTCATCAGCCAGCGTCCGTTGCACATCACGTCGACAACGTCGGTGGACTTCGCGGCGTAGACGATCTGTGCGTAGATCGCATTGCGATCGCGACCGAAGGACGGCACATTGTGAAGCGCGGCGATGTCGAGCACGATCAGGTCGGCACGCTTGCCGACCTCGAGAGAGCCGGTCAGGTGGGCGAGGTGCAGCGCCCCGGCGCCCATCCGGGTCGCCATCGCCAGGGCCTCGCGCGCCGGAACCGCCGTCGGGTCGCCGCCAATGCCTTTGGCGAGCAGCGCCGCCAGCCGCGTTTCCTCGAACATGTCGAGGTCGTTGTTCGAGGCCGCGCCATCGGTGCCGATGCCGACGTTCAGCCCGAGCGACAGCATTTTCGGGACCGGCGCGACGCCTGCGCCCAGCTTCAAGTTGCTGGTCGGATTGTGCGCGACGCCGGCAGCGAAGTTCTTCAGCGTGCGAATCTCCCCTTCATCCACGTGCACGCAATGAGCGGCCAGCACCTTGGCCCCGAACAACCCCTGCTTTCGCGCCCAGGGCACGACGGGCATGCCGTTGACGCGGCGCGAGTCCTCGACTTCGAGCAGCGTCTCCGAGAGATGAGTGTGCAGTGGCACGTCGAACTCGGCGGCCAGGTCGGCGCAGGCGCGGAGAATCTCGGGCGTGCAGGTGTACGGCGCGTGCGGCGCCGGTGCGGGCACGATCAGCGGATGCCCGTGCCACCGGGCGATGAAGCTGCGGGCGCGGGCCAAGCCATCCTCGAAGCTGGCCGCGTCGGGCGCCGGAAACCGCAGCACCGTCTGACCGCAGAGCGCGCGCAGGCCGGCGTCGGCCGTTGCTTCGGCGACCGCTTCCTCGAAGTAGTACATGTCGGCGAAGCAGGTGATGCCCGAGCGAATCATCTCCGCGCATCCGAGCTGCGTGCCAAGCCGCACGAACTCGGGTGTGACGAACTCACGCTCCACCGGCATCATGTAGCCCATGAGCCAGACGTCGAGGCGCAGATCGTCGGCGAGTCCGCGAAGGAGGGACATCGCCACGTGCGTGTGCGCGTTGATCAGACCCGGCAGGATCACGCGGCCGCCGCAATCGACGCGCTCGGCAGCGACGTAGTGAGTCGCGTCCGGTCCGATCGCGACGATCGCGTCACCGGTAACGGCGATCGCGCTGGCGTCGTAGCGGGTGAATTCCACGTCCATCGTCAGGACGGTGGCATTTTCGAGAAGGACGTCGCAGGAGGCTGACATGGATTCGACTCGCAGCCGGGTCGTTTGCGACCCGCGTCGGATCGACCGACGTTTCGAACTCCGTAAGGGTACACGCCCGCCGTAACCCAGCTGTTGAACGGGTCGTGAAAAATGCCGCGAAAAACGTCCGCGATCCGACGGCAGCGTCGTTGCTATCGAGGACCGGTGGAGGAGGCGTTGAAACTTGTCCCGATGGAGAATTTTATGACGACCCTACGTGTGGTACTCACCGCGAGCCTGCTCGCGTTCGCTGCGGCATGCGGCAGCAGCTCTTCTAGCCCCGTTACCCCGACTCCCACGCCGACGCCGACGCCGACTCCTTCCGGATCCGCCGCAACCGTCGGAATTCCGATGGGTGCCCAGAGCCTGGGCAGTTCCGCGTTTGCGCCGAATCCAGTCACGATTGCCGCAGGCACGACGGTGACCTGGTCGAACAACGATACGATTGCGCACACTGCGAGCGCCGACGGCGGCCAGTTCAACTCGGGCACGATTTCGGCGGGCGGAAAGTTCAGCTTCACGTTCCAGACTACTGGAACCTTTCCCTATCACTGCGCGATTCACCCAGGCATGGTGGGATCCGTCGTCGTTCAGTAATCGTCGGCCCTACCAGCCCTGACGCACAGCAACCCACAACCCGGCGCCCAGCGCCACGCCGACGGCGACGAGCGCCGGGAGACTGCTGACGAAGTACGGGTACACCATGAAGAGAAGGCCGGCAACGAGCTGGGGCCATCGCTCCTGCTTCCGGCCGTAGACGAACAGCACGAACCCGACGCCACCAGTGATCAGCGACAGGAACAGCCAGACGGGATCGATCGACATGCTGCTCCGATCATAGTCCCTCGGCCCTCGGCGCTCGCGGCCCCTAGTGGCAGGGTATCGTGCTTTTTGCCACCCGCCTGATCACCGCGACCAGGTCCTCCAAGGAGCTCGTCGCAATCCATTGCCGCGTCAGCCGGAGCCTGGGCGCGTACTCCGTTCCGGCGATTCGAAATGACAGGTCCACGGCCCTATCCGACACCTTTGTGACCCGCGTACGATCGAGCGCAAGCGTCTGCGCACATGCGGTCACGGACAGGCCATCGGTGAGGGGTACCAGCTGCTCGATAGTCATACGGCCCCTTTCTGCTTCCTACTGGCAATTCTAGCGCTTGGAGGTATTCTGAGCCCATGAATGCTCAGGCCTATCGCCCGCTTGCCGTGCTCGCGTGTCTGGTCTGCTGTTCGACGTCGTTGCGGGCCGACATCACGGTGACCTCGGTCACGACCATGGAAGGGGCCATCGCGGCCATGACCGGCGGCGCATCGCCCAAGATGGTGATGCGCATCAAGGGCATGAAAGCGCGCTCGGAGATCGAGGCGATGGGACAGACCTTCACCGGCCTGGCGGATCTCTCGACCAAACAAGTGTTCATGCTTCATCCCGATGACAAGACCGCCACGGTGATGAACGGCGGTTCGGCGACCGCCTCGGGCGCAGCGTCCAAGACGGACGCCACGTTCACCCCGACTGGCAAGAGCCAGGTGCTCGGCGGCGTGAAATGCGACGAGTACACGTTCACGGCGACCATCGACCTCAGCCAGCTGGACATGACGCACCAGGCGTCGGCCGCTGCGGCCGATATGCTGAAGGATCTGCGCCTGAAGATGATCGGATCGGTCTGGACCACGAAGGTCGGCCCGGCGGCCGCGGAATACATGGAATTCCAACAGCTCGCGGTCAAGGCGGAGCTCGCGTCGGTGCTCGCCGGCGGCATGAGCGGCATCGCCAACAGCAGCGGGCTCGACTTGCCTGCTCTCTCGAGCAGGGAAGGCATGCCGTATCTGACCGAAGTCAACGTCTCCGTCGAGGGGACCGGGCCGGCTGCCGACATGATGAAACAGATGGGCCCGATGAAGATCACGAGCACGGTCACCAGCGTCTCGACCGATCCGCTCCCCGACGATCTCTTCACGCTGCCGTCCGACTTCAAAATCGTGAAGCAGTGACGTGACAGTCGAGGAACCGCCATGTCCCGAATTCTGCCAATCGCTGTCGTCGCGGTCGGGCTCGCCGTTGCCGGCCCGTGGCTCGAAAGCCGGGGCGCCCTTCGCGCCGCCTCCCTTGGCCCGCAGCCGGGCGAGACCGCGCGGCCGTCGCAGGACGATCGCGACGCGCGCATGGCGTGGTGGCGCGAGGCCCGATTCGGGATGTTCATTCACTGGGGCTTGTACGCGGTGCCCGCTGGCGAGTACAACGGCCAGCGCTCGAAAGAGATCGGCGAATGGATCATGTCGTGGGCCAATATTCCGCGGGTGCAGTACGAGCAGTTCGCAACTCGCTTCAATCCCGTCAAGTTCGACGCGGCCCGGTGGGTGCGAACCGCCAAAGAGGCCGGCATGCGCTACATCGTGATCACGTCGAAGCATCACGACGGCTTCTCGATGTTCGACAGCGACGTCAGCTCCTACGACATCGTCGATTCCACGCCGTTCAAGCGCGATCCGATGCGGGAGCTCGCCGACCAAGCCAAGCGGCAGGGAATCACCTTCGCGTTCTACTACTCGATCATGGATTGGCATCACCCGTCGCAGTACGTCGACGCGCCGGGTAAGGATCCAAGTGCCGGCAACGGCCAGAACAAGATGCGCGACGGCCGCAAGCAGGAGTACGTCGGCTACATGAAGGCGCAGCTTCGCGAGTTGATTACGAAGTACGATCCCGCAGTCCTGTGGTTCGACGGCGAGTGGGTGGACTGGTGGACTGAAGAAGACGGACAGGATCTGTACAAGTACGTCCGCAGCCTCAAGCCGGGCATCCTGATCAACAACCGCGTCGGCAAGGGTCGCAAAGGAATGGAAGGGTTGAGCAAGACCGACCGCGCTTACGCCGGCGATTTTGGCACGCCGGAACAGCAGATTCCCGCCTCCGGCCTGCCTGGTGTCGATTGGGAGAGTTGCATGACGATGAACGATACCTGGGGGTTCAAGTCATATGACGAGAACTGGAAATCGCCCGAGACGTTGATTCGCAACCTGATCGACATCGTCTCGAAGGGCGGCAACTATCTCCTCAACGTCGGGCCCACCGCGGAAGGAGAGATCCCGGCGCCAAGCGTCGAGCGGCTCGGCGCAACCGGGCGCTGGCTGGCGGCCAATGGTGAGGCGATTTACGGGACGACCGCCGGCCCGTTCACGGCGCAGCTGTCGTGGGGGAGAGCAACGCGCAAACCGGGCAAGTTGTACCTGCACGTGTTCGACTGGCCTGCTGATGGTCACCTGCCGGTCCCGGCCTTTGGCGGCACGGTCAAATCGGCGCGGCTGCTGAGCAGCCCCTCGTCATCGTTGACCGTGGAGACCACGTCATCCGGGTTTTCGATCACCGTGCCGGCGGCGAAGCCGGATCCGATCGCGTCCGTCATCGTGCTCGAGACCGGCGCCGGCAGGTGATCGTCTATCCCTGCCCGTCGATCAAGCGGGCGTCGTCTGCGTCCAGAATCCGGTGACGGATTCGATCCGTCCGTCGGGTCCGAACGTGAAGACATTCTGACCCGCGCCCGCCGGTTGCTGCGTCGGGCCGGCCGCCGTCCAGTCCACCAGCACCATGCCCTGGCAGTGGCGAATCGCGCCCGTCGTCTGCATCCGCACTCCTGGCATGAAGCGCTGCGCCGCACCGATCTGCTCGGTCAGCTCGTCGATCCCTTCGATGCAGCTGAAACGATCGCGCATCCGCACGTGTGGCGCGGCGATCTCACCGAGCAGCCGATGACGCGCCGCCGCGTCCGAGTCTGCCCATGCCCGGTACCATGACTCGACCATCGACGCCGCCCTGGCCTGAACTTCGTCGGAGACGACGTTGGCGAAGACCGACAGCTGATAGCGCCAGCCCTGAACGTGATGGTCCCGCGTCGCCGCTTCCGCGAACTCGTGCATCAGATGGAGCCTGGTTCCCCGGGCGATCGCCTCGAGGCGAATCGTCACCCGTGAGCCGCCGGGCGGCACCTGTTGGCCGGAGACGTATCCGTAGGTGAAGACGATGCGTTCGGGCGTGGCGATTTCGACGACTTCGCCGGCGACTTCCACGGCGTTGGGATAGCGGATGCGCACGGGGCCACCAGGACGGGCGTCGATCGTCGAGCCCTGGCCCCACCAGGCTGCCCACCGTGTGTTGTCGGTGAAGTAGCGGAAGACGATGTCGCGGGGAGCTTCGATCACGATCGTTCGATCAAGACGGTGAGAGAGATCCATCATGCATCCTGCCTTTTGTGTCGCGTTGATCGGCGTCGTTTCCCCGGAAGCGGCCCGCGCCGCGATGCTTCGAGCTCGGCCTCCAGCTTCAGCCGCCAGAGTGCGTCTTCCCACATCCGTTCCAGGGTGGACCCGACGGGGCCGAGAGCCTCGCGTCGGGCGCGATAGAAGCGGAACTTGTGATCGCGCCGGCAGGCGACGAGGCCTGCCGCGCTCAGGGTGCGGAGCTGCAACGAGACGGCCCCGAACGAGACGTCGGGCATCGCCGCGTGAATCCGCCCTGCCGGTAACTCCTGGTTCCAGATCAGCCTGAGGATCTCCCGGCGTCGCGGGGAGGCGATGGCTCCCAGAACGGCGGTGTCGATCCCCATCTCAATAATTTAGATAAAACTAAAATGAAAGTCAAGCGCACGAGCCAACTCGAATTTGCTGGTGAGGTTGTCAGCTCTTCGGTTCGTCGACGCGCGCCATCGCCGCCGATTCTGTGGTGGTCGTGGGGCTTTCTGTGGAATCGGGATTCACTTTAAGTCCCGACCCTGTCCGGGTGGTCGTCGGGAGGTCGGGTGCCGGCGACTCGGCCGGAGGAGCCGCGGCGACGGTTTCCGCGGAATTATCGGCGGAAGGAACGTGGCGCACGCCTAGAAAGACGTTCTCCATCATTCCGAACTCGTCATTCTTGGGATCGATGCGGGGCATGTGGCGCAGCATCGCTGCATACCTGGTGCCCGAGTGCGAAGGTGTGCAGGGTCGCCATCGGCCACCGATGCAAAGCACTGGAATCTGTGCGGAAGCTCGAGCGCTGCCGGCGTCCGCGTCTGATACACGGACTGTATCCAGAGGGCCGGAAGGCCGCCCCTCCGGATACCGACCGACCTTACTTCGTGTTCGACTTGTTGCGGGGATCATCCGACGGGTTGACGTACTTGAACTCCACCGGACCCATGCCATACAACACAATCGTCGTCTCCTGCGCCGTGGTGAAGGCGTAGTGATTCATGTTCGCTGGCGCCAGGGCGTAGCCGCCTGGCGCGAGGGTCTTGTTGCCGGCGGCGTCCTTCGAGAGCGCGTTGCCCATCCCCAGGGTGAACGCGCCGGAGACGACGACCACGTTCTCGTCGGTAGGATGCGAGTGCGCCGGGATCGCGTAGTTCGCCGGGAACTTCAGGCGCACGGCGTAGGGCGCCGGCTTCATCGGATCGCCCGAGAGCACTGCGATCTGTGCGCCGGCAGGCAGTAGCGGTGGCGCCGGCCCCCACTGCGCCTCTTTGACGTTCTGGATCACGTGCGGGTGATCCTGTGCCCGAAGAGCGATGATCGATCCGCTCGCCAGAATGGCTGCCGCCGTGATCGCCGATGCGATGGTCTTCACAGTTCCTCCTCGCTGATTCCTCAGCTCCGCTGCGTCCACGTACCGTCCATGGAGACGATACGTGTCGGCGGCCGTCGTTCGCCTCGCTCGGCCGGGTCATTTTGACGGGAGCCGGGCAATTGGCCCGAACGGGCCATGCCTCAAGCGATCAGTCCGCGCCTGGCAGCCTGGGCGACCGCCGCGGCCCGCGACGATACGCTCAACTTGTTGAAGATGTTCGCGATGTGCCGATGAATCGTGTGGTCGCTGAGGAATAGGCGCTCGGCAATGGCCTGGTTGTTCAAGCCTTCGGCGACGAGACGGAGGACCTCGAGCTCGCGCGCGGTCAGGCCGGCCGCGGTCGAGCCCTCCGGCGGGGAAGGAGAGTCGAGCGACGCCGACAGCGCGTCGAGCAGCGTTCGCGCCCTGACCATGTCGAACTCCGCTTTCAGCTCGGACAACAAATCGATACTGCGTCGCGCCTCGAGGATAGCCTCGTTTCTCCGACCCAGCTGCGAGAGCACTTCAGCCAACCGGATGCGCGTGCACGCGAGCTCGTAGGGGGCGCCGCTCTGCAGAAAACGATCGATCGCGTCTTCGAAATGCCGCCGGGCCTCGTCGATCGCGCCTGTCGCCATGGCCACCGTCCCAGCCGCGCGGCTGGCGGTGGCTCGCAACGGGATGGTCTTCACCATCGCGGCGATCGATTCCAGCTCCGTCAGTGCGATCGCCGCGTGCTCGGTCTCACCGGCTTGCGCCTGTGCTCTGGCCAGGATCTCGAGGCCGAGCGCCCGATCGACGCGGCTCTGGGGCGGCAGCCGCCGCAGGTACCGCGCGGCGAAGTCCGCGCCGGCCCGCGCATCCCCGCGATCGAGCGCCAGCGCCGCGCGTCCGAGCGATGCCAGCGGGTGCGGCTCCGCCTGATCGAAGAGGCTGGCGGCCTCGGCAAGACGACCCTGTCGCCGGCGCAGTTCCGCCAGCCGGACGATCGGATCGGCCATCATGGCGGGCCGTGAGGCCTCGAGCTCCTCGGCCGCTGCGCTCAGCTCCTGCTCGGCCTCGAGCCAGGTCCCGCGCCACATGCAGATCGAGGCGTATTGTGTCCGGCAGACCGCGAACAGCGGGCGCAGCCCCCACTTCGCGCAGAACGCCTTGAGCCGCGTACACCACTGGACCGCGCGATCGTAGTCGCGGATGTGGTCGCAGCCGGCGACCATGTAACAGCAGGCCAGACCAATCGCGACGAAGTCGTGCATCTCGCCGGCGACGACCGTCGCATTGACCTCGTCGAGGGCGCGCATGCCCTCCGCCACCGCTCCGGACATCACCAGCGCCAGACCTTGCACCGCACGTCCGAGCATCTCCAGATCCATGCTGCCGACAGTGCGCGCGACGGCGATGCCTTCGCTGGCCAGGAGATGCGCGCGGTCGGGATCGTGATCTTCGAACAGCGCCAGCGAACCCTCCCGTACCTCGAGCCAGGCGCGCTCGGCGCAGACCGGCTGGTCGTCGAGGAGCCGCCGAGCTCGCTGAAACCACCCGTTGGCGACCGCGTTCTCGCCGCGGAAGGCCCAGTAATCCCAGGCCAGCCAGACGGCGATGCGCGCCGCCGCCACGACCTCGTTGCGCTGGCGATACAGGCGATAGGCGCGCTCGCGCGCGTCGAACATCACCTCGGCGAGGTCGAGCCACCAGGCGGCAAGGCCAAGGCCTTCGAGCGCCTCCGGCGACTCGCGACCGGCAATCACACTATCGAAGGCGGTCCGCGCGTCGATCCAGGCGCCGCGCGCGAGCGCCTCGTACCCTTGGCGACAATCGTCGGGAATCGACGTGCCGATCACGCGTCTCTCCGCTGTCTCGGCACAGATCCCTGATGGCCGGCCGGCGACGGGGACGGTGAATCGAGTCGCGCCGCGATCGACGACGAGGACGACTGGGCGCTGAGGGAGGGGAGCGTGGCTGCCCCGATCATGTACAAGGCGATGGCCGCGAAGGCGACATAGCCCGAGCCACGAGGCAGCGGGTCCTGTGAAATCGTCCCGAGCGTCGCCGCGTCGAACAACGCCAGCAGCACGCGCCGGGTACGGCCCCCATCCGGGCTGGACAATGCCGCGAGGACGACGAACTTGAGCAGGAACGCCGAGCCGAGGATGACCAGCAGGCTGCGCAGGGCCCGCGTGCGATCGGGAGCCGCGACCAGCGTGTTGGTCAGCAGCACCAGGAGAAACGCATCGAACAGCAGCAGCGGCAGGCCGGACGCAGGCGTCAGGATCGTCAGTAGCTGCGCGCTCGCGCCGAACAGCGCGAGAAGCACGACCGTTCCGTTGCTGTTCTCGAGGACGGTCCGCGATCCGTGCAACAGTCGTTCGGGAACCAGCGCGCCGCTGCGGACCAGCACACCAATCACCAGGCATGCCAACACCAGCGCAAACTCCGACGGTGCGGTGAAGCCGGGAGGCTCGCCGATCTGCAGGCCGGCCAGCAGCACGACCGTCAGGAACACGAGCGGCAGCAGCAGGGCTTCGCGCGCGGCGGTCATTTCCGTGTCCTGAACACCCGCAATGGATTGAAGTCCGAAACGTCTCGGACCAGCCCGCGTTCGAGCTCCGCCTTGAGCTCGTCTCCGGTGTGCATCTGCAGATTGGGATCGTCGACGATCAGTCGCCCTCCTGGCGCGAGCGCGATCGCCTTGTTCACGGTCGCCAGGCCAGGCGTGAACAGCGCGTCGCTGCTATAGAGCCGGCCCCACCCCTGGCGATAGTACGCGTAGGCGATGTAGAACTGCGTCCGGCTGTCCCGCTCCGCCGGGTCGGCGCGCGCGAACGCGGAGCGGGCCTCGGGAAACTGATCGTTGCGGAAGAAGCGCAGGCCGTCCTCGAACGACACCGGATCGATGTGGTACGCGCCAACCGTGGCGGCCAGCCCGCCGCTGACCTGCGCGAACGTGCGCGGCTGCGCCTGATAGAGCCAGACGATGAACGCGGCGTACGCCGCCGCCGTTGCCAGGCCGACCCCACGGATCAGCGGTTCACGCACCGCATGATCTTACCCGTTTGCACTGATCGACTCCTGTCTTCATGAGGGCGGCAGGCGAACCGCAGGAAAGTAGGGGCCGGCCAGCTCGCGTTGCCACCAGCGGCCGCTCGCGGCGCGTTCGGCCCGCGTCGTGAAGCGATAGAGGTACAACTGCGCCCGAATCCAGCGCGGCGGCCGCTCGGGAAACGGATTTCCCGCCAGCAGACCCACGACCGCACGGTCTCCCTCGAGCAGCCGCCGCAGCAGCTGCGGAAACCAGGGATAGTCGCGGGCCGACGACATCGCGGCGAACCACATCAGCCAGTCGATTCTCAAGTGATACGGCGCTATCTGGACGGGCCGTTTCGACGGATCCCCGGGTTTGCCCTTGAACTGGTACTCCCGCCACACAGTTTTGTCACCCGGATTTTCATCGTCCGTTCCCTCGATGACGATCTCATAGCGCTCGCGGGTGACGCTCCCGAACGCGCCGTACGTGTTCACGATTTGCAGCGAGTTGAAGGAGCCGTTC
Organism: uncultured Acidobacteriota bacterium; assembly: GCA_963771415.1. Lineage (GTDB taxonomy): Bacteria > Acidobacteriota > Vicinamibacteria > Vicinamibacterales > 2-12-FULL-66-21 > CAWAZT01. The sequence continues at coordinate 740,170 of CAVYTI010000006.1, forward strand.
ATGACCTGCTCGGACGACACCATGTTCAGCGTTGGCGCGATGCTGAGAACGGCCACCACGACCGCCAGCGTCCGGGCCGCGATGCGCTGGGCCGCGGGCGTGACGCGCAGGGTCGGCATCGACACCGGCAGCCACGACAGCCAGCGGTTGTCGAGCGTCGTGCACGCCAGGACGATGGTGAGCCAGTTCAGCCACGACAGATTGCCGCTCGCGATCAGGGTGAGCTGAAACGCGATCGTGATCAGGCCGGCGATGCCGCACAGCGGCTGCGGAAGGAAGAAGCCGAAGGGCACGATCAACTCGATGACATGATTGACCGCGACACCCCCGTGCAGCACCGATCGCGGCAGATGATGGAAGTACCAGCTGATGCCATTCGGAATCGGCTGCGTCTCGAAGTAGTAGTCGAGGCAGGTCAGATCGCGCCAGCAGGCATCGCCCCGAATCTTGATCAGCCCGGCGCCGAACATCAGCCGGAAGAGCGTCCAGCGGTAGATCCAGTGCAGCACCGCATGGGGCGCCGTGCGGCTGGCGCCGAGAAAGATCGCGAAGAATCCGGCTTCGAGCAGCAGCGATTCCCAGCCGAACCCATAGAATGTCTGGCCGACGTTGACGAACGAGAGGTAGAGTGCCCAGAGAAGCGCCCACGTCGCGGCCGCGGCGAGCGCGCTGTACCGTTGGCAGATCCCGCTGAGCGCGAGGGCTGACCCCAGAACGCCGACCCAGGCGGCGATGCGGAACGCGCGATCGGTCGGGGCGAAGAAGAAGAGGCTGGGGGCGGCGCTGAACGGCACCTCGGTGATGAATCGACCGACCGGCAGCAGCCCGTGCTCTCCCAGCAGCGGCACGAACTGGTTGACCGCCGCGAGAAAGGCAATCAGGTAGATGGTCGCGAGCCCTCGTTCGAAGAGCCAGCGTGAATACCAATAGGCGGGCCATTCCTCGGTCATTTTCGTTGCGCGGTACCCGCCGCAGCCCCGGTCGCGTCCGATCGGCCTCGCCTCGATCCAGCGCGGCGATCGCCCGGTCGATGCCGATCTGACTGGCGCGTCACCGTGTCAGCCGTCGCCGACGCCATCGTCATCGGAGCGGGTCCCAACGGACTGTCGGGCGCCATCTGTCTCGCCGCCGCCGGTCTTCGCGTCACCGTTTATGAAGCCGAAGCGACGCTCGGCGGCGGCTGTCGCTCTGCCGAGCTCACGCTGCCTGGCTTCGTCCATGACGTGTGCTCGGCGGTGCACCCGATGGCCGTCGCCTCGCCGTTCCTGCGGACGCTTCCGCTCGCCGCCCACGGCCTCGAGTGGATCGAACCGCCGGTGATGGTGGCGCACCCGCTCGATCGTCAGCCGGCCGCCCTGGTGCATCGTTCCCTGCCCGCGACCGCCGATGCCCTGGGTCGAGACGCGCGAGGGTATCAGCACCTGATCGGCTCGGTCGTTCGCGCGTGGCCGAAGATCGACGACGAGTTGCTCGGTCCGCCGCGGTGGCCGCGGCATCCGATCGCGCTGGCGAAGTTCGGCCTGTCGGCGCTTCAGTCTGCCACTGCGCTTGCGCGTCGGCACTTCGAAACGGAGGCGGGTCGCGCGCTGTTTGCCGGCATTGCGGCGCACACCATGCTGCCCCTCGATCGAGTGCCGACCGGCGCGGTCGGACTCGTCCTCAACGCGACCGCTCATACCGCCGGCTGGGTCTTCCCCCGCGGCGGCTCGCAGCGTCTCGCCGAGGCGCTGGCCGGCCAGCTGCGATCGCTCGGCGGCGAGATACTCACCAATGCCCGCGTCTCGTCGATCGACGACCTGCCGCGGGCCCCGATCATCCTGTGCGATCTGTCGCCGCGTCCGCTGCTGCAGGTTGCCGGCTCCCGCTTTCCGGACTGGTACCGACGCCGACTTCAACGGTATCGCTACGGGATGGGCGTCTACAAGGTCGACTGGGCCCTGGATGGGCCGATTCCCTGGCAGGACGAAAATGTCGCGCGGGCCGGGACCGTTCACGTCGGTGGCACGCTCGAGGAGATCGCCCAGTCCGAGCAGGATGCGTGGCGCGGACGGATCTCGGATCGCCCTTACATCCTTCTCGCCCAGCCGAGTCTCTTCGATCGCACGCGCGCCCCTGACGGCAAGCACACCGTCTGGGCGTACTGTCATGTGCCGCACGGCTCGACCGTGGACATGCGGTCGCGCATCGAGGCGCAGATCGAGCGATTCGCCCCGGGCTTCCGCGAACGCGTGATCGCGCAGCACGTCATGACCGCGATGGATGTCGAGCGGCACAATCCCAACCTGGTGGGCGGTGATATCGCCGCCGGGGTGACCGATCTGCGACAGTTCGTCGCCCGCCCGACCCTCAGCTGGTATTCGACCCCGGCCCGCGGGATCTATATCTGCTCAGCGGCGACCCCTCCCGGCGTCGGCGTTCACGGCATGTGTGGCTACTTCGCGGCAAAGCGGGCGCTTCGCCAGCGGTCGGTTACAGCGTCGTCTAGCGGCGCGCCGCGTCAGGAACCTGGCTGAGTATGAACGACGTGATGCTGGGATTGCGGACGTTGGCGAAGAAGTTCGTGCCGAACGTGCACGCCGTCGACGTGACGGCGGATGTGATTCCTGCAATCGACCAGACGCCACCCTCGAGCAGCAGGAGCGGACCGCCGGAATCCCCGGAGCAGACGGCGCTGCCATTGGTGCTGGCCACGGTCTGCAACTGCGTACCGCCGATGGCGCTGATCGTCGTCGATCCGGCCCGCAGCGTCGCCGCCAGCTGATTCTGATCCTTGCCCCAGCCGGCGATGACTGCCGTCTCGCCGACACGCGCATCGCGACTGAGGAGCAGCGGCACGGCCGCGCGCCCGAGGTCGTCCGTCATCAGCACGACCCCGACGTCAAGGGCGGTGGGATCGCCCTCGTGGAAGCCTGGATACGCAGCGAACGATCGCGCCGTCACTTCGGCACCTGTCCCGAAGAAAATCCGGACGGAGCCGGCGGCGTCCAGGCAATGCGCAGCGGTGAGGACGGCCCTCGACGCGATGATCGTCCCGGAACAGGAGCCCAGGGCGAAGCCGTCCTGGTCGCGCAAATCGAGGAGCAGGACCGGCGAGGTGGCCGTCGAGCACTCCGTCCCGTTGACGATGGCCGTGCCGACCGCACTGCAGGCGCTGCTTGTCGGTACCGACGGCGTGGGCGTCGGCGACGGGGAACTTGGCGAGGAGCCGCCACCGCCGCATCCCGTCCATACCAGCGTCACCGCGCCGACGACAACGAGCGTCCTGCGAAACCCCGACCCCGAGACGCGCGGGATCGCCATGTTCACTTCGTCCGTTCCGGCAGGCGGTCCGGCGCTGGCTGAGTGTCGGACGTTTCGGCATCGGCGACATGCGGAAGGGCCGTCCCCGTCCACGGCGCGAGCACGCCGGCCTTGACGTAGGTGAAGAGTTTGTCGCGCGTGTCGACGATATCCAGGTTGCGCATCGTCAGCTGACCGATGCGATCCTGCGGCGTGAACATCGACTCGCCCTTTTCCATCGTCAGGCGCTCGGGCTTGTAGGTCAGGTTCGGCGAGACCGTATCGAGGATCGAGTAGTCGTTGCCACGACGGAGCTCCAGCGTCACTTCGCCGGTGATGGCCCGCGCAATCCATCGCTGGGCGGTCTCCCGCAGCATCATGGCCTGCGGGTCGAACCATCGGCCCTGGTAGAGGAGCCGTCCGAGTCGGCGACCGTTGTCCCGGTACTGCTCGATCGTGTCCTCGTTGTGGATGCCGGTCACCAGTCGTTCGTAGGCGATGAAGAGGAGCGCCATGCCCGGCGCTTCATAGATGCCGCGGCTCTTGGCCTCGATGATCCGGTTCTCGATCTGGTCGCTCATCCCCAGTCCGTGGCGGCCGCCGATCGCATTGGCTTCGAGCATCAGCTGCACGGCGTCCTTGAACGTGATGCCGTTCAGAGCGACCGGTTGTCCTTCCTCGAAGCGGACGACCACCGGTTCGCGCTTGATGGCGACCTCGTCACGCCAGAAGGCCGCGCCCATGATCGGCTCGACGATCTTGATCCCCGAATTCAGACGCTCGAGGTCCTTGGCCTCATGGGTGGCGCCGAGGAGGTTGGAATCAGTCGAGTAGGCCTTTTCCGCGCTCATCCGATAGGCGAAGCCGGCGCGATGCATATAGGCGGACATTTCTGCGCGGCCGCCCAGCTCGTCGATGAATGCCTGGTCCAGCCAGGGCTTGTAGATCCGGAGATCCGGGTTGGCGAGCAGGCCGTAACGGTAGAAGCGTTCGATGTCGTTGCCCTTGAAGGTGCTGCCGTCGCCCCAGATGTTGACCTCGTCCTCTTTCATGGCGCCGACCAGCATCGTGCCGGTGACCGCGCGTCCGATGGGCGTCGTGTTGAAGTAGGGCACCCCGGCGGTGGAGATGTGGAAGGCGCCACATTGCAGCACCGCGAGCCCTTCGGCGACGAGCTGGGCCCGGCAGTCGATCAATCGGGCGCGCTCGGCGCCGTACTGCAGTGCCTTGCGCGGAATCTCGTCGTAGTCGTCTTCGTCCGGCTGGCCGAGGTTGGCGGTATAGGCGTAGGGAATGGCTCCTTTGGCCCGCATCCAATGGAGCGCCGCGCTGGTGTCGAGACCGCCGGAGAACGCGATGCCCACCCGCTCGCCGGTGGGGAGGTGCTGAAGAATGGTCGCCATCTCCCTACATCATACGAGAGCGTCAGGCGTGTCCGGGCCGGCGTGCGCGCGCGCCGGCGATCGCGCCATCAGCGAACTCGATGACAGCGATGCATTGATTCTATGGCGATCCGGCGGCGGTCCGCGCTACGCTTGGCAGCGCACCGGTCATGTCTCGTATGTACAATTTTGTTCCAGATCGTCGATGGGGACACATAAATGTCGATACAATCGGGGACGACTTCAAGTGGCGGCACGATCAATGCCCAGATGGACATCGGCGGCGCCCGACAGACAGGTGAAATCCGGAAACTGACATCGCTCCTGGAGATCAGCCAGGCGCTCTCGACGGGCCTGAACTTCAAGGTGTCGCTCCACCGCGTCCTGGAGATCCTCGAGAAATCCCATGACGCGGTCCGGACGGCGGTGGCGACGGCGGGCGACGACCGGTCGCACCTCCAGGTGATTGCATCGGTCGCGAGCGGACGCGATCGCATGCCCGACGGCACCGTCCCCGGGGGCGCGCTGGTGCGGCGCGTGGTCGAGAGTGCGCGGCCGATCGTCGTGCCCAGGATCAGCCGCGAGCCGGCGCTGGCCGAGCGCCGCTCCGACAGCGACGAGCGGTCGTTCGTCTGCGTCCCGTTGATCCTCAACCGCCGCGCCGTCGGCGCGTTGTGCATCGAGCTGCGCTTCAAGTCCGACCGCAATTACGAGCGCACAGCGAAGTTCTTCGGCGTCATCGCCTCGATGATGGCCCAGGCGATCAAGCTGCAGCGGCTGCTGGAGGCGGATCGCGAGCGCCTGGTCCAGGAGAACGAGCGGCTCCAGGGGGAGCTGCGGCAGCGCTACGACTTTTCGCAGATCCTCGGCACCAGCGGCGTGATGCGGCGGATCTGCGAGCAGATCGCGCAGGTGGCGCGGGCCAACACGACGGTCATGATCCGGGGCGAATCCGGCACCGGCAAAGAGCTCATTGCCCATGCCATCCACTACAACTCGCTGCGCGCGGCCAAGCCGTTCGTGAAGGTCAGCTGCGCGGCGCTGCCCGACACGCTGATCGAGTCCGAGCTGTTCGGCTACGAGAAGGGGGCTTTCACCGGCGCGACGGCGCGAAAGAAGGGGCGCTTCGAGCTGGCCGATGGCGGGACGCTGTTTCTCGACGAGATCGCCGACGTGAATCCGGGCGTACAGGTCAAGCTGTTGCGGGTGCTGCAGGAGCGGGAGTTCGAGCGCCTGGGCGGCACCGACCAGGTCAACGTGAATGTCCGCCTGATCGCCGCGACCAACAAGAATGTCGAAGAGGCCATTGCTGCCGGGACGTTCCGCGAGGATCTGTCCTATCGTCTCAACGTCTTCACGATCTTCATGCCGCCGCTGCGCGAGCGCAAGACCGACATCCTGCTGCTCGCCGATCATTTCCTCGAGAGTCTCGCCTCGGATCATCGCAAGCGCATCCGCCGCATCTCGACGCCGGCGATCGACATGCTGATGGCGTATCACTGGCCGGGCAACGTCCGCGAGCTGCAGAACGTGATCGAGCGCGCCGTGCTGGTGGCCGAAGGGGAAGTGCTGCACGCGCATCATCTGCCTCCCAGCCTGCAGACGGCCGACGCGTCCGGCACAACGCCGGTGCTCTCGCTCACCGGCGCGGTGGGAGCCTACGAGAAGGATCTGATTCAGGACGCGCTGAAGATGGCGCGCGGCAACCGCGCCAAGGCAGCGCGGCTGCTCCAGGCGACGCCGCGCATCCTGAACTACAAGATCCGCAAATACCGCGTCGACTGGCGCCGCTTCCGCGCCTGATGGAACCGCTGAACATTCCTGTTCGGACCGGGGTCTCGAGAACACGCGTCGTGTCACCGCGCCTCATCGGTCCTGGGTCGCGCGGCCAGCTGCAACCCACTGTCATGCTGCCGGTTGCGCCACATACCCCGACCCGTGTTGAATCGGCGGATCGCTTGCTCCTGAGCCTGCACCTGGCTCCAGACTCTCTGCTCCGCCCGGTCGCCGCCGGATCTCGAACACGCCGCCGGTGTCTTGCGTGGGTCCTCACCGTAACCCATGCAAAAACCAGATAGGTCGGATTCTGGAATTCTATTTTGCGATGCCGTGGACGACGCAGTACGCTCGGATTGAGGTTTCAGCGGGAGTCATCGACTATGGACCTGACCCAGACACGCTACGTAGCGATCACGCTTACCGAGCCTGAGTGGGAGAGCCTCCGGGCGATTCAGCCGGATCCGTGTAACTGGCTCAAGCAGCAGGTACATCAGTTGATCGAAGCCAGCGGTCGGCCGTCCGATGGACCCCGCGAGGAACAGGCGCCGCGCCGGAGCGGCCAGCTCTCCTAGACCGCGTTCACATCCCTCGACGGTCCGGCAGTCACGACGTGAAGCGTTGCAGCGGTATCGGCTGTACGCGCCAATCCGCGTGTACCACGCGCATCGCGACCTGCAGCGATTCACCCAGTTGAAAGCCGTCGCTCGCCAGCGCGCGCACGTACATCTGTTCTGATCCCGATCGACCGAGGGCCATAAGCACGCCACCGCAACGCGGCGCGTCCCCTGGCTCGCCGGCCACGCCGTACCAATAGCCGGACGCGATGTAGCGGTGTCCGTCGAGGACGCCCGTGCCGGAAAGGTTCGCCGCCGTCGGCTCCAGGTCGATGCCGTCCAGATAGACGGGGTCGCCGCTGAGATGCACGCTGGTTCGACTCGACAGCCGCCGAAACCGCAAGTACTCATGCCTGAGCGTGCGGCCCATCGCCCAGGTATCGAGGAATCCGAAACGCGCGCCCGGCTCGAGATCCACATCGACGCGCTGAACGAAGCTGCTGTCAGGAAAGGGAATCATCAGCCCCGGGTAGTACTCGAGGTGACCTCCGGCCTGTACGCGCAGCCTCACCGTCTGCCGCGCAGGTTCGTCGTTGGCCATCCCCATCAGCCGCGTCGCAGACTGCGCGACCAGGACCGCGCGCGCTCCCGCCTGCACGGTGACGTCGATCGAGCAGGAATCGCCGCCGCACAGCCCCGGACCGAGCGCCAACATCTGCACCAGGACGCGTCCGTCCTCCAGGGCAAACGGCCTGACGATCTTGAGCGGCGCGGCGACCGCCGTTTGCGACAGGATCGTTCGACCGTCTCGCGCCGCAAACACCAGGTTCAGTGCGCCACGCAGCCCACTTCGTCTGGCCGGAAGCGGATTCACGGGTTGCATCATCGGGCTACTGGTGTGACGGCGGCAGCGCCTCGAACAGCACGTCGTGCCGGATCCAGGCGATGACGTGATCGACGCCGGTACCGTCTTTCAGGTTGGTGAAGACGACGGGCTTGCCGTCGCGAATCGCCGTCGCGTCGCGCGCCATCACGCCGAGATCGGCGCCAACGTGCGGCGCCAGGTCAATCTTGTTGATGACGAGCAGGTCGCTGCGGGTAACGCCGGGACCACCCTTCCGCGGGACCTTGTCCCCGGCGGCGACATCGATGACATAGATGCTGACATCGACGAGCTCCGGGCTGAACGACGCCGCGAGGTTGTCGCCACCGGATTCCAGAAACAGGATCTGGACGTCGGGGAACAGCCCGCGCAGCTCCTCGAGCGCTTCGTGATTGATCGACGTGTCTTCGCGAATGGCGGTGTGGGGACATCCGCCGGTCTGCACGCCGCGGATGCGTTCGAGCGGCAGCGCTCCCGATCGCATCAGGAATTCCGCGTCCTCGTGCGTGTAGATGTCATTGGTGACGACGACGATGCTGAAGCGATCGCGGAGACGCTTGCACAGACAGTCGACCAGCGCGGTCTTGCCTGATCCAACGGGCCCGCCGATGCCGATCGTCACGCTCGTCACGGTGACTCTCCTGGTTGTTCCGGTTCGAAGTCTCGAGGGTCGTCCATCTCACGACTGGAAGAGGCGCGTGTGCAACTGCCCCTGCTGATGGCAGCGTACATCCAGTGCCGGCGTGCAGGTGTAGAGCATCTCCTCCGGCTCCCGCATCGCGCGGTCGACGGCCTGCAGCAGCCGCGGTTGCAAGTCGACCAGCAGCAACTGCGCCTGATCGGGGCTGACCGGCATGCATCTGGTCGCGGCCGCCAGGTTCCCGAGCGCAAGGCTATGGCCGTAGGCGAGGAGAAGGTCGCGCGCCGACACGCCAAGACGGTATCCCGACGCGCCGACTACAACCGCGTGATGTGACGGTGTCAGCACGAGGCCCGTCATCGCCTCCGGATACAGACGGCGCAGCAGCTTCAACGTCCGCGTCCCCAGGCGTTCGCTCGTCCGTCGCACGGACGGAACCACCTTGAACGCGCTGACCACGCGGGCCAGCCGTTCCAGTTGTGGTCCTGGCTGATCGCCTGCGGCCGCCGTCCAGGCGAGACACGCGGCGGCCAGGTCTCCGCGACCCCATCCGAGGTCGATCTGGTTGCGCATCAGATCGGTGAGCGCCTCGAGGCTCGCTCCTTCCTGGCCGTAGGTCTCCAGGCCTCCCGAATGCGCAAAGGCGCCGACCGGCAGCTGTGAGTCGAAGAGCTGCAGGAGCCGCAGCGTCGACAGCGCCGAATCAGTGCGCATGGTCGCCCGGCGCGCGGCCGTGAAAGGGGCGTCTTGCCGGTCTGGCGGCGACACCGACCCTGGCCAGCCGCTCCGCCAGCGTTCGATCCGAGAGCGCCACGATTTCGGTCGGCGTCACTTCGATGTCGCGATGAAGGTTGCCAATCAGGTGCGCGACACGTGCCGCCTCCGCCAGATCGCGCGGCTCGATCACCAGCACGTCCTCGTCGGCGGCGGCCACCACGAAGGTGCGGCTCGCATCCTGGTAAACGATCTGGCCCGGCATCAGGACAGTCCCCGTTGGCAACTCCAGCGCCAGCATGGTGCCATCGGGCGCCTCGATCAGGCGCCGGACCCGACGGCGATCGTGCGCGCTCATCGGCAGCTCGACGATCTGGCCGGTGTGTGGCACCGGGCTGATGCCCTGGGTCACGGCGCGAACCGGAATCGGCACGCTCATGATCGACCTCGACGTCTCGCCAATCAAAACAGAAAGTATCGCTGCGCCAGTGGCAGGGTCGCAGCCGGTGTGGGCCTGATCTGTTCGCCGTCGATGGTCACCGTGTAGCGCTCGGGATCGATGGCGATCGCCGGCAGCGCGTCATTGAGCACCATGTCACGCTTGCCGATCTTGCGCGTGTTGCGGACCGGCAGGAGCTGGCGCTGCAGGCTGTTCGGCAGCCTCCCGCGGTCCAGGGCGGCCTGCGACACGAAGTTGGCCGTCAGGCTGCGCTGCGCCTGGCCGAAGGCGCCGAACATCGGCCGGTAGCGCACGGGCTCGGGCGTCGGAATCGACGCGTTGGGATCGCCCATCAGCGCCGCGACGATCATCCCGCCCTTGATGATCAGATCCGGCTTGACGCCGAAGAAGGCCGGTGACCAGAGCACCAGGTCGGCCCACTTGCCGACTTCAATCGACCCGACGTAGTCGGCGATGCCGTGAGCCCGCGCCGGATTGATCGTGTACTTGGCGAGGTACCGACGGATGCGCAGGTTGTCGTGATTCGACGTGTCAGCGGAGAGCGGACCGCGGGCTTCCCGCATGACGTGCGCCGTCTGCCAGGTGCGCGTAATCACCTCGCCGACCCGCCCCATCGCCTGCGAGTCGGACGACATCATGCTGATCGCGCCGAGATCGTGCAGCACGTCTTCGGCCGCCATCGTCTCCGGCCTGATCCGGGATTCGGCAAACGCGACGTCCTCGGGAACCTGGGGATTGAGATGGTGACAGACCATCAGCATGTCGAGATGCTCGTCGAGCGTGTTCACGGTGTACGGCATCGTCGGATTCGTGCTCGAGGGAAGGACGTTGGCCTGGGCGCAGACCTTCAGGATGTCGGGGGCGTGGCCGCCACCGGCGCCCTCGCTATGGTAGGTGTGGATCGTCCGACCCTTGATCGCCGCCAGCGTGTCCTCGACGAAGCCGGACTCGTTGAGCGTGTCGGTGTGGATGGCGACCTGGACGTCGTATTCGTCGGCAGCGGTCAGAGCCGCGTCGATGGTTGCCGGCGTCGTGCCCCAGTCTTCGTGCAGCTTGAGCCCCATGGCGCCGGCCAGGATCTGCTCGACCAGTGGCTCCGTCTGCGCCGCGTTGCCCTTGCCGAGAAAGCCGAAATTCAGCGGCAGGCCATCGGCGGCCTCGAGCATCCGGTGGATGTTCCATTCACCTGGCGTGCACGTTGTCGCCCGCGTCCCTTCGGCAGGGCCCGTGCCGCCGCCGATCATGGTGGTGACGCCGCTGTAGAGCGCCTCCCAGGCCTGCTGCGGGCTGATGAAGTGGATGTGCGAATCGATTCCGCCGGCGGTCAGGATCCGGTGTTCTCCCGCGATGATTTCGGTCGACGCGGCGATCTCCAGCCCGGGCGTGATGCCGTCCTGGACGTCCGGATTGCCAGCCTTGCCGATGGCCGCGATCCGGCCGTCGCGGACGCCGACGTCCGCTTTGACGATCCCCCAGTGGTCGATGATGATCGCGTTGGTGATGACCAGATCGGGAGCGCCCGAGGCTCGCGTCGCCTGCGACTGGCCCTGCCCGTCGCGAATGACCTTGCCGCCACCGAAGACGACTTCTTCGCCGTAGCGCGCCGCATCGCGTTCGATTTGCAGTACCAGGCGCGTGTCTCCCAGGCGGACGCGATCACCAGCCGTTGGCCCGTAGAGGTCCGCGTAGGCGCGCCGTGAGATCCTCACGCGCTTTCTCCGGTGAACCCGCGGCGTCGCGCCTCCGCCAGCGCGCCGGCGCGCCGCTCGTCGAGCGGGCCGTCGGTCAGCCCGCTCATGCCGTGGGCGTATCGGCGACCGGCGAGAGGGATCAGGTTCACCTCACGTCCCTCTCCCGGCTCGAATCGAAGTGCCGTGCCGGCAGGAATGTCCAGGCGGCGGCCGTAGGCCCGCTCGCGGTCGAAACGGAGCAGCCGGTTCACCTCGAAGAAATGCGTATGCGATCCAATCTGAATCGGACGGTCGCCGGCGTTGTCCACGCGCAGGCGGACGCTGTCGCGTCCCTGGTTCAGCTCGATCTCTCCGTCGCCGAGGAAATATTCTCCGGGAATCATGCGCTCACCTGATCGGATCGTGAATGGTCACGAGCTTGGTTCCATCCGGGAACGTTCCTTCGATCTGGATTTCGGGAATCATCTCCGCGATTCCTTCCATCACATCGTCGCGGTTGAGCACGCCGGCGCCGAGGGTCATCAGTTCGGACACACTCCGGCCATCGCGGATCCCTTCGAGCACCGCGGCCGTGATCAGCGCGACCGCCTCGGGGTGATTGAGCTTCAGCCCCCGCTCGCGTCGCCGGCGGGCCACTTCGGCGGCTGTGAAGATCAGCAGCTTGTCGATTTCACGTTCCGTGAGACGCATGTCTGAGTCGGAAGGATCGAATGGAAGGGATCATTCTATACGCGGCGATGGTCCGGACTGCGGGCTTTCTCGAGTGCGGATTGCGGTTATCGAGCCTTGGCGGTGCGGGCCGCGGCAGCCTGTGGCGACAGGCGGAGTCTGGGCATGATGTGACCCAGGCTGTCCATCATTTCCTGCACCATCCGCGGCACGCGTTCGGCGCGAAGGTGGACCCATCCTGTTTCCCGCACCAGCCGCGCCCCTTCGATTCGCGCGACCCGGAGGATTCCGCCGGTGATCTCCTGGGCAACCGCCTGGAACGGGACGATGCTGATGCCGAGACCGGAGGCGACCATCGACTTGATAATCTCGACGTTCTCGGTCTCGGCGATGATGCGCGGCTGAATGTCGGCGCGAACGAAGAACTGATCGATGACCCGGCGGGTATTGGAGCCGGTTTCGAACAGGATGAACGGCTGGCGGACCAGCGCCGTTTCCGGGATCGGCCGATCGGTCGCGAGGTTGTGTCCTGCCGGCATGACCACCAGCAGCTCTTCTTCGATCGACGGGATTGTGTGGAGCGCCGGGTCGTCGATGGGCAGCGTCAGCAACCCGAGGTCAGCCGCGCCGGACCGGAGCTTGCGGACCAGACGCGGCGTCCCGCCGGTGATGACCTTGATGTCGACGTCGGGGTGGCGCTGTCGATAATCCTGCAGCAGCGGCGGGAAGACGTAGAGACAGACCGTCATGCCCCCGACGAGGCGCAAGGTGCCGGTCAGCTTTTTCTTGTGGTCGAGAATGTCGCCGGTCGTATCGCGGATATCGGCGAACACCCGGTGACTGAGCTGGAGCAGCTTCTCGCCGGTCGGCGTGATTTGGATCCGCCGGCCGAAGCGGAGGAACAGCGGCTCGTTGAATTCTTCTTCGAGCAGGAGCACCTGTCGGCTGATGGCGGATTGGGAGACATGGAGGCGCTCACCGGCGGCGGTGAACGATCCGCTCTCGACAATCGCGCGAAGAATCTCGAGCTGTCGAAGATCCATGTCGGGCAAACGAAGTGCTGAGGTGATGAAGTGCTGAGGGTGTGAGCACCCTCAGCCACCTGTCTCCAGCCGACGTCAGACGTTCGCCGTCTGACGTTCCTTCACTGGCTTGAGGAACGGCATCAGGGCCCTGAGCCTGGCGCCGACCTCCTCGATTTTGTGCTGCTGTTCGCGGCTGCGCTGCGCGTTGAACCACGGGCGTCCCTTGGCGTCCTCGTCGATCCACTTCTTGGCGTAGGTGCCGTCCTGGATTTCCGCCAGCATCTTGCGCATTTCCTGCCGCGTCTGCTCGTTGACCAGCCGCGGGCCGCCCGTGTAGTCACCGTGCTCGGCGGTGTCGCTGACCGAGTAGCGCATGTAGTTCAGGCCGCCCTGGTACATCAGGTCGACGATCAGCTTCAGCTCGTGGAGGCACTCGAAGTAGGCGATCTCCGGCTGATAGCCCGCCTCGACGAGCGTGTCGAAGCCGGCTTTGACGAGCGCGCTGACGCCGCCGCAGAGCACGGCCTGCTCGCCGAACAGATCGGTCTCGGTCTCCTCGGCGAAAGTCGTTTCGATGACCCCGGCGCGGGTGACGCCGATGCCCTTGGCGTAGGCGAGCGCGATCGCGCTGGCCTGTCCGCTCGCATCCTGGTGCACCGCCAGCAACGCCGGCGTGCCGGCGCCCTCCTGATACAGCTCACGGACGCGATGGCCGGGCGACTTCGGGGCGATCATCGAGACGTCGATGTCCTTGGGCAGGTCGAGCGTGCCGAACCGCACGTTGAATCCGTGGGCGAACATCAGCGTCTTGCCCTTGCTCAGGTGCGGTTTGATCGCCTCGCGATACAGCGCCGCCTGAACGGTGTCGGGGACGAGCACCATGATCACGTCGGCCCACGCCGACGCCGCCGCCGGATCGACCACGGTCAGACCTTCCGCCTGGGCCTTGGCGCGCGAGCCGCTGGAGGCAGGCAGGCCGACGCGGACGTCGACGCCGCTATCGCGCAGGTTGAGCGCGTGCGCGTGACCCTGCGAGCCATATCCAAGGATCGCCACCTTCCGCTGCTTGACCAGCGACAGATCGGCGTCAGCGTCGTAATAAATCTTCGGCATTCGTCCTCTCCAGGTTCTCGGGTGTTGAGTTGCAGTTCAGAAGGAATTCGGTCGACCCTTACACCGAATACGAGACATTTGCTTCCGCGTCGGGGATCGCGGCCGCCGGGCCGGCCGTGGCGGTGCGGCTGCCGACCCCTCGCGCCATCGCCACGCGGCCGGTCCGAACCATCTCGAGGACGCCGTGCGGGCGCAGGACTTCGAGCAGCCCGTCGATCTTCGCCTCGGATCCAGCCATCTCGATCACCAGCGACGCCGGCGCCACATCGACCACGCGCGCGCCGAAGACCTCGGCCAGCTGCAGGATCGCCGGGCGGGTCTGCGCGTCGGCGCTCACCTTGATCAGTGCCAGGTCGCGGACCACGGCCGGTCGCTCGGTGATGTCTTCCACCTTGACCACGTGAATCAGCTTGTAGAGGTGCGCCTGGATGCGTTGCGCGCCACCTGGATCCGTCGGCACGACGACGGTCATCCGCGACACGCCGGGCGTCTCGCTGTGGCCGACCGCGAGCGAATGGATGTTGAAGCCCCGCCGGCGGAAGAGCGAGGCGACGCGGTTGAGGACGCCGGGGCAATCCTCGACGTAGACGGTGAATGTGTGCATGTTCATGAACGGTATCCTGCTGCGAAGGTCATACGTCGGCCCCGGTTTCGACAATCGGATTGGGCCGGCGAATCATCGCGTGGAGATCGGCGCCGGCCGGCACCATCGGATAGACGGTGTCCTCCTGCTCGACGCGGAAGTCGACGACCACCGGGCCGGCATGGCCGCGCGCCTCGGCCACCGCCGGGAGGACGTTGCTGCGCGTCGACACCGCGATGCCGCGGATGCCGAACGCTTCGGCCAGCTTGACGAAATCCGGACCGGAGAGCGGCGTCGCCGCGTAGCGCCGTTCGTAGAAGAACTCCTGCCACTGGCGCACCATGCCCAGGTAGCCGTTGTTGATGATCGCGACCTTGATGTCGATGCCATCCTGGACCGCGGTCGCCAGCTCGCACATCGTCATCTGGAAGCCGCCGTCACCGACCACCGCCCACACTTCGGCGTCGGGGCGGGCGCGCTTGGCGCCAATCGCCGCCGGCACCGCGAAGCCCATCGTCCCCAGGCCGCCCGAGGTGATCAGCGAGCGCGGCACCTCGTGATGGTAGTACTGCGCTTCCCACATCTGGTGCTGGCCGACGTCGGTGACGACGATGGTCTCGGTGTCGCGGGTGGCGCGCCAGAGATCGTTGATGACATGTGCGGCGTAGAGATGCCCATCGTCAGGCAGCGACTGGATGTCGCGCACCGCGGAGTCTCCCTTGAGGTCGTTGATCCGGCGTTCCCAGACCGTCCGATCGCTGGCGGCGATCGACGGGGTCAAGCGGACGAGGATATCGCGGAGATCGCCCACCAGCGGCACATCGACCGCGACGTTCTTGTTGATCTCGGACGGATCGATCTCGATGTGAATCTTCCTGGCGTTGGGCGCGTAGGTCCGCAGATTGCCGGTGACCCGATCGTCGAAGCGCATGCCACAGGCGATCAGCAGATCGGCTTCCTGGATCGCCAGATTCACCCAGGCCTCGCCGTGCATCCCCATCATGCCGATGTTCAGCGGATGCGACGCCGGGAAGCCGCCGATGCCGAGCAGGGTCATCGCGACCGGAATGTGCGAACGCTCGGCGAGCGCCTGGAGCTCCGCCATGGCTCCGGAGATCAGCACGCCGTGGCCGGCGAAGATCACCGGCCGCTCGGCCGCGTTGATGACCGCCGCGGCTTCCTGCAGCGTGGCATCGGACGCGTCCGGCACGCGGCGCCACCGGGGTACGACCGGGGTCGCGGCGTCCCAATCGAACTCGCAGGACGCTTGCTGCGCGTCCTTCGTGATGTCGATCAGCACCGGTCCCGGGCGCCCCGACTTGGCGATGACGAAGGCTTCGCGCACCGCGCGGGCGACATCCTCGGCCCGCGTGACCAGGTAATTGTGCTTGGTGACCGGCAGCGTGATGCCGGTGATGTCGATCTCCTGGAACGCGTCGCTGCCGATCAACCGGCTGCCGACCTGCCCGGTGATGCAGACGATCGGCGAGGAGTCCAGCATCGCCGTGGCGATGCCGGTGACCATGTTGGTGGCACCAGGACCGGAGGTGGCAATCGCGACGCCGACGCGGCCGCTGGCACGAGCGTAGCCGTCCGCCATGTGCGTCGCCCCCTGCTCGTGACGCACGAGCACGTGGCGAATCGGGTAGTCGAGCATCGCGTCGTACGCGGGCAGAATCGCTCCACCCGGATAACCGAAGACGTCGGTGACGCCTTCCCGCACCAGCGACTCCCAGAGGATCTGCGCACCGGTCAGTTTCATCGAAGTGTCCTAGTCTCCACAGTCCACGTCGGCTCCAGCTCCCGTGCCGCGACGGCCCGGGCCTGGCGGCCGGCTACTGATTGGTTATTGCGCCCTCGGCGGCCGACGACACCAGCCGCGCGTATTTCGCCATCACGCCCGTGGCATACCGTCCGGGGATCGGCGTCCAGCTCCGCAGCCGATCGGCGAGCTGCGCCTCGTCTATATCGACGTGCAGCGAACGGCCCTTCAGATCGAGCGTGATCACGTCGCCGTCGCGGACGGCGGCGATCGGTCCGCCGGCTGCCGCTTCGGGCGCCACGTGGCCGGCCATCAGTCCGCGCGTCGCCCCGGAGAATCGTCCGTCGGTCACCATCGCGACCGAGTCGCCAAGGCCCGCCCCCATGATTGCGGCGGTCACCGCAAGCATCTCGCGCATGCCGGGTCCGCCCTTCGGTCCTTCCTGGCGGATGACGACGACGTCGCCGTGCTGGATGCGGCCGGCCTGGACGGCGTCGAATGCCGCCTCCTCGCCGTCGAAGACGCGCGCCGGTCCGCGATGGACGCCGTACTCGTGCCCTGCGACCTTAACCACGCACCCGTCCGGCGCCAGGTTGCCGCGCAGAATCACCAGCCCACCGGTCGGCTTCAGCGGCGCGCTGACCGGCCGAATCACCTCCTGATTGGGTGTTTCGACAGCGGCCGCTGCTTCCTCGCCGATCGTCCGGCCACTGACCGTCGCGGCCGAGGTGTGCAGCACCCCTGCCTGTTGCAGGCGGGCGGCGAGCAGGCGCGTGCCACCGGCGCGATGCAGGTCGACCGCGACGAACCGTCCGCCAGGCTTGAGGTCGGCGAGCAGCGGGACGCGGACGCTGATGCGATCGAAGTCGTCGAGCTGCAGGCCGACACCCGCTTCACGGGCAATCGCCAGCAGGTGCAGGACGGCGTTGGTCGAGCCGCCCGACGCCGCGACGGCGGCGATGGCATTCTCGAGCGCCTCACGCGTGATCAGCTGCGACGGCCGCAGGCCGCGCTTGAGCACGTCCATGACCAGCGTCCCGGCGTGTCGGGCGACCGCGGTCTTGTCCGCGTCCACCGCGGGCACGTCACCGCTGCCCATCGACGCGATGCCCAGGAATTCACACGCAGTCGCCATCGTGTTGGCCGTGAACTGTCCGCCGCAGGCGCCGGCGCCAGGACAGGCGTGGCTCTCGAGATCGGCGAGCGCCGCGTCCGACATCCGGCCGGCCGCGTGCGCACCGACGGCCTCGAAGACGTCCTGAATCGTGACGTCGCGTCCCTCGAACCGTCCCGGCGCGATCGATCCGCCGTAGAGGAGGACGCCGGGGATGTTCAGCCGCGCCAGCGCCATGGCGGCGCCGGGGATGGTCTTGTCGCAGCCGACCAGCACGACCAGCGCGTCGAACATGTTGCCGCGCGCGACCAGCTCGATCGAGTCGGCGATGACCTCGCGGCTGACGAGCGACGCGCGCATCCCGGCGGAGCCCATCGTGATGCCGTCGGAGATCGAGACGGTGTTGAACTCCATCGGCGTGCCGCCGGCGGCGCGAATGCCGGCCTTCACACCTTCGGCCAGCTCGCGCAGATGGAAATTGCACGGACCGATCTCGATCCACGTGTTGGCCACGCCGACCAGCGGCTTGCGTAGATCCTCGGCGGAGAATCCGACGGCGCGGAGCATGGCGCGCGCCGGCGCCCGGCTGGGGCCATCGGTGATCGCGCCACTCTGCCATTTCAACGGCCGGGCCTCATCAGACACTGGCGTGCCCCTCCCGCGCGGCGGCGACGGCGGCAGCCCCTTCGGGCTCGCGCCAGCGTGGATAGGATCCAAGCGTGCGCAGCGAATCGGCGAACTCGGCCAGATGCACGATGGCTCGGGCGCACGGGAGATCCTCGCGTGCGGCGGCGACGTCGACGTAGAAGCGGTACTCCCACGGCCGTCCCGGCACCGGCCGCGATTCGAGCTTGGTCAGGTCGATGCCGCGGAGCGCGAAGACGCTCAGCGCCTTGAACAGCGCGCCCGGCTCGCTCTTGAGCGTGAAGACGACCGAGGTCTTGTCGGGGGCGGCGAGCGGCACGCGATCGCGGCCGACCGCGAGGAAGCGCGTGATGTTGTCCTTGAAATCTTCGACGCTCGTCTTCAGCGCCTCGAGGCCGAACAGGCTGCCGGCGCGGCCGGAGGCAATCGCCGCGGTGTCGCGGCGCCCCTCATCGCGGACCATCTTGGCGCTGCCGGCGGTGTCGTAGGTTGCGATCGCCTCGACGTCCTTCAGCGTCCGCAGGAATCCCGCGCACTGGGCCAGGGCCTGAGGATGCGACAGCACCCGCCGCACGTCCTCGAGCTCGCACGCCCGGAAGCGCCAGCAGGTTGTGCACCACCGGCACCTGCACCTCGCCGACGATCGACAGCTCGGCTTCGACGAGCAGGTCGTAGTTGCGGTGAATCGACCCGCCGATCGAGTTCTCGATCGGCACGATGCCGAACGCCACACGACCGTCGTGCACCGCTTCGAAGACGTCTTCGAACGCGGGAAAGGGCCGCGGCTCGGCGTCCGGCAGCAGCCGCAGCACCGCCGCCTCGCTGAACGCCCCCGGTTCTCCCTGATAGCCCACTCGCACGGTCATTGCCTCCCCGAACCCGACACCGGCCACTGCCGGGCCGTCGCGACGCCCGGACGGGAACGATCCCGTCGAACCAACAAAAAAGCCGTCACCTGCTCTGGATGACGGCTTGGTCTGTCGCTCACGAAACAGCCACGCGCGTCATCCGTCCTGAAGACGGACAATAAAAATGACCGTGCCGACCAGGCCGACGTCGCGTCGCACGTTGACCATGGTGTGCCTCGGGCAACGGAAAGTCAAATTTATAATCATTTGAATAGAATAAATTTTGTTTATGGTCGTGAGAGGGGCTCGACCCAGTCCAGACTGCGATCGACGGCCCTCTTCCAGTCGTGGTAGGCCGCCTCCCGCCGGTCGGCCGACCACGCCGGCTCCCATTGCCGATCCATCTGCCAGTTGCGCCGCAGGTCGTCGGTGCCGCTCCAGAACCCGACCGCCAGGCCGGCGGCGTACGCGGCGCCCAGCGCGGTGGTCTCGGCCACGACCGGCCGGACGACCGGCACGCCCAGAACGTCCGCCTGCAGCTGCATCAGCAGGTTGTTCGCGGTCGCGCCGCCATCGACCTTGAGCACGTCGAGGTGGACCCCCGAGTCCTGGGTCATCGCGTCGAGTACGTCGCGGGTCTGGAAACAGATCGCTTCGAGCGTGGCCCGCGCCAGGTGCGCGCTGGTGTTGAACCGCGATAGCCCGACGATCGCGCCGCGCGCATCCGACCGCCAGTACGGCGCGAAGAGACCGGAGAACGCCGGCACGAAATAGACCCCGCCATTGTCCGGCACGCTCGCCGCCAGCGTTTCGATCTCGGCCGCCGAACGGATGACGCCGATTTGATCGCGCAGCCACTGGACCGCCGAGCCGGTGACCGCGATCGATCCTTCCAGCGCGAACACGGTGCCACCGCTCGCCGTGCTGTAGCACGGTGTGGTCAGCAGGCCCGCCTTCGACGGCACGATGGTGCGGCCGGTGTTGAGCAGCATGAAATTGCCGGTGCCGTAGGTGTTCTTCGCTTCGCCCGGCTCGAGGCAGACCTGGCCGACCATGGCTGCCTGCTGATCTCCCAGATCGCCGCACACCGGAATTTCGGCGCCGACCGGCCCGTCGCGCCGGGTCATGCCGTAGGCCTCCGCGGTCGAGGAGGGACGAATGGTCGGAAGCATCTGTCGAGGCACCCCGAACAGCCCGAGCAGCTCGTCGTCCCACCGCTGCGTGCGGAGATCCATGAGCAGCGTCCGGCTCGCGTTGGTCACGTCGGTGACGTGCGCGCCACCGTGCACGCCGCCGGTCAGATTCCAGATGACCCACGTGTCGATCGTCCCGAACAGCGCCTCGCCCCGCTGCGCCGCGTCGCGGACGCCGTCGACATGCTCGAGAATCCACTGGATCTTGGAGCCGGAGAAGTAGGTGGCGGGCGGCAGGCCGGTTCGCTCGCGGAGCAGCGAGGTCTTCGGCTGGAGTGCCTGGACGATTGATTCGCTGCGCGTGTCCTGCCAGACGATCGCGTTGTACCAGGGACGTCCGGTCTTCGGATTCCACACGACCGTGGTCTCGCGCTGGTTGGTGATGCCGATTGCGGCGAGGTCGGCGCCGGTCAGCCCGGCGCGGCTCAGGGCGCCACTGATCACCTCGTCGACGCGCAGCGCGATCTCGCGCGGATCGTGCTCAACCCATCCCGGCCGCTCCAGAATCTGCCGGTGCTCGACCTGGTGGCGGGCGACCTCCGCGCCGCGCGCGTCGAACACCATGAAGCGCGTGCTGGTGGTGCCTTGATCGACGGCGCCGACGTATGCAGCCATATGGTGAGAGACCTTCGGAGTTCAGAAGCCGACGATCGAATAGAGCGCGGCGCCGATGATGCCGCCGACGATCGGGCCGACGACCGGGATCCAGGCGTAGCGCCAGTTCGATCCGCCTTTTCCCGCGATCGGCAGCACCGCGTGTGCGAACCGTGGTCCCAGGTCTCGCGCGGGATTGATCGCGTATCCCGTCGGGCCGCCAAGCGAAACGCCGATGCCCAGTACCAGGACGCCAACCAGCAGCGGCTGGAGTCCCCGACTGAAAACGACCGACAGATTCACGTCGCCCGGCCGCGACAGCTCCTGCGCGTTGCCGGCGATCGCCAGGATTCCGAACAGCAGCGCCGCGGTGCCGACGATCTCCGAGAGCAGATTGGCGCCGGTGTGGGCGATCGCGGGTCCAGTACAGAACACCGCCAACTTGGCGCCAGGGTCGGGCGTCACTTTCCAGTGCGGCAGGTAGGTCAGCCAGACCAGCGTCGCGCCGGCAAACGCGCCGATCATCTGCGCACCGACGTACCCGGGGACCTTGAACCAGGGAAAGCTGCCGGCCGTCGCCAGCGCGATCGTCACCGCAGGATTGAGATGCGCGCCGCTGATTCGCCCGACCGCGTAGACGGCAATCGCGACCGCGATACCCCAACCGGTCGTAATCACGATCCAGCCGGAATTTTCGCCCTTTGATCGGGCCAGCAGGACGTTCGCGACCACCCCGTCGCCGAGCAGCACGAGCATCATCGTCCCGATCAGTTCCGCGAGATACGGTTGCATGACGCCGAGAGGGTATCCGCAGAGCTTTGACGAGCGCAAGTGCTGAGTCTCGATCTTGCAGGGTGGTAGTGGGCTCCGGCCTGTCGCTGCAGGCCATTCATACACGAGTGTGCGAGTTGACGGAGCATCTGGGCAGATCAATGCACAGTCCTGCGAGTGCCGAGGACGATCCTCGGGCAAGTACGGGCATCCCGGGCCTCGACTACCTCCTGCGCGGCGGCCTTCCAGCTCATCGTCTTCACTTGATCGAAGGCGATCCTGGCACCGGCAAGACGACGCTGGCGCTTCAGTTCCTGCTCGAAGGTCGGGATCGCGGCGAACCGGTGCTCTACGTCACCCTGTCGGAAACCGCGGACGAACTGAAGTCCGTCGCCCGTTCGCACGGCTGGTCGCTCGACGGCGTCGAGGTCTATCAGCTCAGCCGGTCGTCGCTCGATCTCGAGGGGCAATACACGCTGTTCCACCCATCGGAAGTGGAGCTCGGCGAGACCGTCAAAGGGGTCCTCGATGCGACCAATCGTGTGCAGCCAAGCCGCCTGGTGCTCGACTCGCTGTCGGAAATGCGCCTGCTCGCGCGCGACCCGCTGCGCTATCGGCGACAGATTCTCCTGTTGAAGGAACACTTCGCCGGGCGCGCGTGCACCGTGCTGCTGCTCGACGATCACACGTCCGGCGATGGCGATCTCCAGTTGCGCAGTATTTCCCATGGCGTCGTCCTGCTCGAGCAGGAGGCGTTCGGCTACGGCGCGAGCCGTCGCCGGCTGCGTATCGTAAAGCTACGCGGCGTACCGGCGATTGAAGGTTTCCACGACTTCAAGATCCGTCGCGGCGGCATGACGATTTACCCGCAGCTGGTGACGCGCGAGGTTTTCGGCGAGCCGAGGTCGCCGATCGTCAGTGGTCATCTCGAGCTCGACGCGCTGCTTGGCGGCGGGCTGAACTGGGGCACCTGTACGCTGTTCATCGGTCCCGCGGGCGTCGGCAAATCGACGCTCGCGGCCCACTACGTTGCGGCGACCGCCGGAACGACGCCGGCGGCGATCTATCTGTTCGACGAGCGACGGCAGATCTTTCTGGATCGCTGCGACGCGTTGGGGATGAACGCCTCTCAACGACTCGGCGAAGGTACCCTGACGCTCGATCAGATCGAACCCGGTGAGCTTTCGCCAGGGGAGTTCGCCTACAACGTCTGCCAGCGCGTCGATCACGGCTGCCGCGTCGTGATGATCGACAGCCTCAATGGCTACCAGAACGCCATGCCGATGGCCGACGCGCCGACGTCACGGATGCACGAACTGCTTGGCTATCTCTCCGAACGCGGCGTCGCGACGATGCTGGTGGCGGCGCAACACGGCGTGATTGGCGCGATGGTCTCGCCGCTCGACATCAGTTATCTGGCCGACTGCGTCGTCATGTTGCGCTTCTTCGAGGCGGGCGGGTCGGTACGCAAGGCGATCTCCGTGATGAAGAAGCGCACCGGCGCCCACGAGAGCACGATTCGGGAGTTTGCCATCGGTCCGGATCGGATACGAGTGGGCCAGCCACTGCGCGAATTCCAGGGTATCCTCACTGGCGTTCCGCGATATCTCGGCAAACGGGAGCCCCTGCTGCAGCATGGCCGCGAGCGCAGCTGACGATCGTCGGCACACGGTGCTGGTGTTCGCGCCAGTCGGCCGCGACGGCCCGCTCACCCGGGAGCTCCTCGAGCGGGCGGCGATCGACACGCTGCTCTGCAACGCCATCGATGAGTTGTGCACGGCACTGATGGCGGACGCCGACGCCGTGATCCTGACCGAGGAGGCGCTCGACGTCCCGTCGTTCTCGACGCTGGTGGCGGTGCTCGATCGACAGCCGGCGTGGTCCGACATCCCGGTGCTGGTGTTCGGCGGCGGTGAAGAGACGCGGACCTCGCTGCGCACCCTCGCCGTGATCGACCAGCTCCGGAACGTGACGCTGATTGAACGCCCCATCCGCCTCGCCGCGGTCCTGAGCATTGTCCGCTCGGCCCTCCGTTCCCGCCTGCGGCAGTACGAGCTGCGCGATGTGCTGCTCGCACTGCACGCGGCGCGTGCCGAAGCCGAGGATGCGAGTCGGATGAAGGACGAGTTCCTCGCGACCCTGTCCCACGAGCTGCGAACGCCGCTCAACGCCATCCTGGGCTGGACGACGATGCTGAGGCACGGGCAGGTCGAGGCGGCGCGCGTGCCGAAAGTGCTCGACGTCGTGGATCGCAACGCCAGGGCTCAGGCCCAGTTGATCGAAGACGTTCTCGACATGGCGCGCATCATCACCGGCAAGCTACGGGTCGATACCAAGCCGTTGCAACTCCTGCCGCTGGTGGAAGCCGCCATCGACTCGATGGGCCCGGCGGCGGACGCCAAGGGTGTGACGCTGGCGCTGAAGGCCCCGGCGTCTCTGCCGGCCGTGCGCGGTGACGCCAACCGCCTGCAGCAGGTGTTCTGGAACCTGATTTCGAACGCCGTCAAGTTCACACCCGCGGGCGGGCACGCGGAGGTGGTCGTCGAGCATGAGGGCTCGAACCTTCGTATCGACGTGGGCGACACCGGGGCCGGCCTCGCCGCCGAATTCCTGCCATTCGTCTTCGATCGTTTCCGGCAGGCCGACCAGAGTGTGACGCGCGGACACGGCGGGCTCGGCCTGGGGCTGGCGATCGTGAAGCATCTGATCGAACTGCACGGCGGCCGCGTCAGCGTGCGCAGCGACGGCCCCGGCCGCGGCACGACTGTCACGGTGTTGCTGCCGGCTCTGTCAACGGCGTCAGGCGGGTCGCTCGCGCCCACCCGCAACGATTCGGACGAGGCGTTCGCGATCTCGCTCGGTGGTCTATCCGTGCTGATCGTCGACGACGACGAAGCGACGCGCGAGTTGCTGGCCGACATGATCCGGCGCACGGGCGCCAAGGCCATTACCGCCGGCGATGCCGCCGAAGCCTTCGCCCGCTCGGGGCTGACGCCGCCGGATTTGATCGTTGCCGACGTGGGTCTGCCGCATGAAGACGGCTGTTCGCTGCTGCGCCGGCTCCATGCACAGCCGGCCACGGCGCACATACCGGCGCTCGCCCTGTCAGCCTACGCGCGGCCCGAGGATCGAACGGCGGCCCTCCAGGCGGGGTTCACCCAGTTCATCGCCAAGCCGGCGGCGCCACAAGAGGTCTTGCTCTCGCTGGCGCAGCTGGCCCAGGATCGACATCAACACTCGTAACCGGGACTCGATTGAGGCAAACTCGGGCAACACAGGGGAGACGCCATGGCCGAGCCAGAGAAGTGCGCGCACCCGGCGTGTTCGTGTTCAGTGGATCCTCACGGTCCGTTCGGCAAGTACTGCAGTGAGCACTGCAAGAAGGCCGCAGGGATGACCGAGCTCCGATGCGGGTGTCATCACCCCGACTGCAAGTAAGGCGCTGATCAGCGGTCCTTCGTCCCGTTCTGCTTGAGCGCGACGTAGCCGTTGCGCGCGCGGACGCGATAGCCGGCGCTCGTCACCTTGACGCGAATGCTGTGGAATTGGCCGTCGCCCGGGTGCGGTGACGAGTAGCCGAGCATGTACTGCGTGTTGAGCTCCTCGGCGATCCTCGCGGTGGCCGCCGCCAGCTCCTTGGTGTCGTGGATCACCTGCGTGTGGCCGCCGGTCGGGTTGGTAATCTCACTGAGCGCTGCGGCGTCGACGCTGGTGTTCAGCGCGTACCTCGCCGGCGAGTCGATGGCGATTGCGTAGACGAAGGCGTCCGTGCGCTGCAGCGCGGATCGCAGCTGACGGAGCGACATGTCGCTGGCGGTGTCCGCTCCGTCGGAGACGACGACCATGGCGGCGCGTTCACGCGTGCGGTGGTCGATGAGCGGAAGCGCTCGCGCGACCGCGTCGTAAATCGCCGTACTGCCTGAGGCGTGCAGCGAATCGAGGGCGCGGCGGACCGCGTCGGGGTCGCTCGTCCACGGCGTCAGCAGATTGGGCTCGTGGTTGAACGCCATGACGAAGTAGGCGTCGGTGGGCGCCAGCAACTCGAGCAGGAAACGCTCCACCGCGGCGCGCGCGTCGAGGATGCGCTGTCCAAACATGCTGTCGCTGACATCGAGCAGGAGGCCGAGGCCGAGCGGCACGCGCTGGTGGGTGAACTGCGTGATCGTCTGCTGAACGCCATCTTCGAAAATCTCGAAGGCATTCTGCGTGAGGTCAGGGACCAGATGGCCGTCGGCATCGACGACCGTCGCCGTGACGACCGTCAGCTCGACACTGGAACGCAACGGCGGCCCCTGGCGCTCGATCTGCAGCGTCTGCGCCGCCAGCGCGCCACCCAGGAGAATGGCCGTCAGCACCAGCACATGAAGCCACTGCACGCGCGCCGCGGACCCGCTCGACCCCACCTCGCCAGTGTACTCGCGTGGGCTAGAATTCGGGCCAGGAACGCGAAGAAAGTTGCGGCAGCCACCCGGACGGCGGCCGCCATTGCGAGGTGAGCTCAATGGCGCGCAAGCGAACCCGACCATCGGCGCGACGGACGGAGGCCACGCGCTCGGCGAATCGAGCGGTGAGAATCGGTCGAGATCTGGCCGCCGAGGTTCTCACGTTCCGTGACCAAGCGCTGCAGCGTCGCGCCGTCGCCGTGCGCCGGGCTGCGCCGCGCGCTCGCGTCACACAGACGGTGTCGCCCGCCCTGGTGCGGGCGGCAGGCGGCGGAGCGCGAACAGGGGTGCTCGTTGCTGAAGGCGACTCGTGGTTCGACTATCCGTGGCACGACGTGCTGCGAATGCTCGAGGACCAGCACGGCTACGACGTCGAGTCGGTCGCCCACCGCGGCGATACGGTCGAGTCCATGGCCTATACCGGCCAGCTCGAGGAGTTCGCTCGCGTCATTGAAAAGCTGCTCAGGCAAAACACCATTCCCAACGCCATTCTGCTGTCGGGAGGTGGCAATGACATCGCCGGCGATCAGTTTCAGATGCTGATCAACCACGTCCGCGCCGCGCACGCCGGGCTCAACGATCAGGTCGTCGACGGCGTCATCGACGTGCGCGTGTTCGACGCTTACGTCACGATCCTCGCCGCCGTGACCGACGTCTGCCGCCAGCGCACGGGGACACTCGTTCCGATTGTCATTCACGGCTACGATCACGCCGTGCCGGACGGACGCGGCGTGCTCGGCGGCTGGGGGCCGCTCCCCGGTCCGTGGCTGCAGCCCGGCCTGCGCGAGAAGGGATTCGAGGATCCCGCGACCTGCCGCACGATGGTGGCCGACCTGATCGATCGCTTCAACGTGATGCTGCGCCGCATCGCCAGCCTGCCGGCGTTCGCTCACGTCAGGTATCTCGATCTGCGCGGCACGCTGGCCAACGACGCCACCTACAAGACGTGGTGGGCGAACGAGCTGCACCCGACCGAACGCGGCTTCGCTGCGGTCGCCGACAAGTTCGCCGCGATCATTAGCTAGCCGGCCGAGTCGCCTGGAAAAGGCCGCCGATCGGTCAGAACCGGCGATTGACCGTCACCAGCTTCATCTCGGTCATCTCTTCGATCGCGTATCTGACCCCTTCGCGGCCGAACCCTGACAACTTCACGCCACCATAGGGCATGTGATCGACTCGGAAGGTCGGTACATCGTTGACCATGATGCCGCCGGCCTCGATGCGATCGACCGCCGCCGCAATGATGCGATCGTCGTAGCTGAAGATTCCCGCCTGGAGGCCGTAGTCGCTCGCTCCGGCGGCGCCGATCGCGTCGTCCACGTCGGTGTAGCGGTGCAGGATGATTACCGGCGCAAAAACTTCCTGGCAGTTTACTCGGGCCGACGATGGTACCGACGCGAGAATCGTCGGCGCCCACAGCGTCCCGTTGCGGTGTCCGCCGGCCAGTACCTCGGCGCCGGCCGATCGGGCTTCATCGATCCACTCGGCGATGCGATCGGCGGCAACCGAATCGATCACCGGTCCGACATCGGTCTCCTGGCTCAGCGGATCGCCCGTCTTCAGAAGAGAGGTCCGGCGCACCAGCTCGGTCGAGAGCGAATCGTAGATGTCGGCGTGGATGTAGATCCGCTGCGCCGAGATGCACGATTGCCCCGCATACGAGAAGCCTCCCCAGACGATGCGTTCGGCGGCGTACTCGACGTCGGCATCGCGATGGACGATGACGGCGGCGTTGCCGCCGAGCTCGAGCGTCACGCGCTTGCGTCCCGCGCGCCGTTTCAGCTCCCATCCGACCGCAGGGCTGCCGGTGAAGCTCAGGAGCTTGATGCGTTCGTCCTCGATCAGCGGCGCCGCATCGCGCGTCGTGCTCGGGACGACGGCGTAGGCGGCGGCGGGCCATCCTGACTGGACGGCAATTTCTCCCAGCAGGATGGCCGACACCGGTGTCTGCGAGGCAGGCCGCACGATCACCGGATTGCCGGCGGCAAGTGCCGGTGCCACTTTGTGCGCCACCAGGTTCAACGGGAAGTTGAACGGCGTGATGCCGGCGACCGGGCCGAGCGGCACACGACGGACGTAGGCCTCGCGTCCTTCGAGACCAGGCAGCCAGTCCAGCGGAACGATCTCGCCGTACATGCGCTTGGTTTCCTCGGCCGCGATCCGGAACGTGAACACGGCGCGATCGACCTCCGCTCCGGCCGTCTTGATTGGCTTGCCGGCCTCGAGGGCGATGGTGCGTGCCAGCTCGTCGTGCCTCTCACGGATCGAGTCGCTGATCGACTCCAGGATCGACGCCCGCTTCCAGGACGGCAGATGTCGCGTCTCCTCAGCCGCCCGATGCGCGCCGTCAATCGCACGCTCGATTTCGGCGTGACCAGCCTGATGGACGATGGCGACAACAGCGCGGTCGAACGGGCTGCGGACCTCGAACGTCTGGCCGGTGCGGATCTGCGAGCCTGCGAGCAGGCAGCCATATTCACCGAGGGTCGCGTTCGCCGCGTTCGTCGGGGCATGCTGCTCGGGTGTATCGATGGATCGAAGCCGTGCCGGTGTCGTCATGAACGCATCCTTCGAGCCTGGATCGTACCACCAGCCTGACGCACCGGTCGTAAGGCTTTTCGCGAGACGTAAACAGTCGAGCCGGTCCCTTATCGCAAACGCGCCAGTTTGTTGCTGATTCCGTCCGGCATCCTCCTTGCTCGATACCGTCCAGGAGTTCCCACTTCTGGAGGAATCGATGAAGCGTTTTGCAATAGTCGTGTGTTCGATCGCGGCCGGACTGGCGTCGGCGTGTGGCTCCAGCGGACCGTCAACCAGTCCGACACCGACCGGCGGCGGCTCCTCCGGCGGCACTTCGAACGTGGTCACGATCACGATCAAGGGCGTGAACGGGAAGCTGTCGTTCGATCCCAACCCGGCGAGCGTGCTGGCCGGGCAAGTCGTCGTCTTCAAGAACGCCGACGTCGTCACGCACCACGTGAAGCTGGACGACAACTCGATGGAGACGACCGACATCGCGGCCGGTGCGTCGAGTCAGCCGCTGGCGATCGGCGCCATCAACAAGGCGTATCACTGCAGCCTGCATCCGAGCATGGTCGGAAGCTTCAACGCCGCGCCAACGCCGGATCCGGCGCCCTGCACGGGTTACTGCGGCTGACGAGTCGCCGGTCTTCTAGCGGTCGACGCGGACCGTGGACGAGGGACCGGGGGCGAAGGACTGGAGACGAAGGACTAATCGTCGCCGCTGACCCGGCTGCGGCGACGTTTCGTTTCCGCCCGCTGGCGCTTCGTGCCAATGCGTCGCTCGACGGCGCCCGACGTGGGTCGGGTGGCGCGGCGCCGGCGCGGGCGGACGCTGGCCTGGCGGACGAGCGCGGCGAGGCGCGCCCTCGCGTCCTCACGATTGGCCGCCTGTGTTCGGAAGCGACGTGCATCGATGACGAGCACGCCGTCGCTCGTCATCCGCGACCCGGCCAGCGTCGTCAGCCGCTCGCGTATCTCGTCGGTGAGAGCCGGTGAGGTGGCGGCGTCGAAGCGCAGCTCGACGGCGGTCGCGACCTTGTTCACGTTCTGGCCGCCTGGCCCGGACGCACGCACGAACCGCTCGTGCAGTTCCGATTCGGCGATGGTGATCCCCGGGCCCACCTGCATGGTGCAACTATAGCGGATGCGATGTGCAGGCGCCGGGAGCCGCGCTACTTCGGCGGAATCGGCGAAATCTCGTCCGTCAATGGTCCTGTGAGCTCGTCGTAGACGCGGTGGAGATACCAGTCGACGAGATAGATCTTGAAGGCGGTGTTTCGCGCCGGATCGTCGCCGGTCATCGAGACCATCGCGTCGTGCAGCCTCGGCATGACCTCGTCCTTCGCCTGGTCGGGATCGAGCCCGCGCCGTTTGGCATCGGCCCCCTCCCGCAACAGCTCGCGCATGACCCCGATATTGGCGCGCAGCAACGTCTTGTCGTGCAGCGGCTCGCCGTGGCCGGGCACGATGACCGCGGTGTCGAGCGCGTCCATGCGCTCGAGCGTGTGCAGCCAGCCGCTTGGATAACAGCTCAGCGCGAACGAGATCGGGTTGACCAGCAGGTCGCCTGTGATGAGCACCTTCTCCTTCGGAAGGTAGAGGAAGGTATCTCCCGGCGTGACTGCTCGATCGTAGTGAAGCACCTGAATCGTTCGATCGCCCAGGTAGAGCGTCATGCCATCCGAGAAGGTCATGTTGGCGAAGACGTGCTGCACGCCCTTCTTCTGTTCCAGGAAGAAGCGGTCGTCCTCGAGCAGCGCTTTCAGCTTGGACAGATCGGCGGGTGGCGGTGTGGTGTGCTCGGCGGCATCGACCTTCTTGTCGAGGGACCCGATGTAGCCGGGAAGCTCCGTCTCGAGACCTGGGCGGTTGAACTCCAGCGCCGGCCCCGTCATCATCGCGCGCGTCGCCTGATGAGTGATGACGCGGAGGTCGGGAAAGGCCCGGAGATACGTTTCCGATCCGTACCAGTGATCCCAGTGCCAGTGCGAGTTGACGAGATACTTCACCGGCTTGTCGGTGATCCGGCGGATCTCCGCCAGCACCGCGGCGGCTGCCGCCGGTGTGCCATTCGAATCGAAGACGAGGACGGCATCGTTCGAGACGATGGCGACGGCGTTCCCGTCGAGCCCGACGTCGCCGTAGGGCGGCGTCACGAACAGAAAGACGCCATCCGCGATCGGGATTGTTCGCGGCGGATCGTGCGGGGAGGCCGCCGCCGGGGCCAGCAGCACGGACGTCAGCAGAAATCCGAACAGACGCACTCCACCCTCCTCGAGACGGACAGGTTACGAGGGTGAGACGAGCGCCGCGGTCTTCCCGTTCGTCGCCTCGTCACGCCGGGAGGCGCGTTCGTCCCCAGATGGCGCGAAATTCGGTGCCGGCGCAGCGCCGGCGGGGTTACTTGACCTCCGCCGCCTGCGGCCGGGGGCGGGGCAGCATGTCGTCGCGCATGGCGGCGTGATAGACGAAGCTCGCGAGGATCACCGACGCCTGCCTGAGGTCGTCGGGAACGGCTTCCTCGTAGACGTCGAGGCTGGAATGGTGCGCCCGGGTCTCGTAGTTCAACGGGTCCTGAATGAACTGGAACCCCGGCAGGCCGACGGCGTTGAACGGCATGTGATCGGTGCCGCCGGTGTTCAGCGTCGTGACCGTCGTGGCCCCCAGGTAGGCGAACGGTTTCAGCCAGGTCTCGAAGATCGAGCGCGCGGCCTCATTGCCCTGCAGGTTGATCCCGCGAATCCTGCCGCTCCCGTTGTCGAGATTGAAGTATGCCGCCAGTCGCGAGAATTCCGGCGGGCGCTGCGCGGCCTCGGCCTTGCCGAAATGCTTCTCGACGTATCCCAGCGACCCGAAATAGTCCTGCTCCTCTCCGGTCCAGAGCGCCACCCGCACGGTTCGTCGCGGCTTCAACCCCAACGCCTGCAGCATGCGGACGGCCTCCATGGCCGCCGCGCAGCCGGCGCCGTTGTCCGTGGCGCCCGTCGCCGTGTGCCAGGAATCGAGATGGCCACCGAGCATGACCACCTGATTGCTCAGCGCCGGATCCGAGCCCGGGATTTCGGCGACGACGTTGAAACCGCGAACGTTTTCGGTGAACGTGGCCTTGACGCTGAGCGAGAGCTTGACCGGCACCTTCTTGTCGAGCATGCGAACGATTCGCCCGTAGTGCTCGCGTGAGAAGACGAACGACGGAAATGGCGCGTGCCACTTCTGATCATAGTAGCCGGAAACGCGAACGCCCTCCGGGATGCTGCTCGGCGTGATGACGGCGGCAACCCCTTCGGCAGCGAAGAACTTCAGCGTCTCGATCTGCTTGTCGAGCGCCTTGTTGAAGTCATCTTCCTCTTCCTTCAGCGACAAGGGCTCGCCGGGATTGATCTCGTGCGCCTGCTTGTCGAGCGCCTCGTCCGTGAGGCGCGTCGATTCAGGTTGAAACCCGATGTCGCTGGTCTCGGGCCGCCCGTTCATGACCAGCACGCCACGCAGTTTGCCGCGATAGCGATCGAAATCGTCCTTCGACTTCACGTCCACGATGAGCGGCGTTCCGGTAACAGGCGCCGGCGTGGCTGGCGACCAGGCCATGGGGTAGCCGTAAATGCGCATGTATTGCGGCTCGACCATGTCGAGATCGAAGTGCTCGAGCGTCCAGCCGCGGAAGGACGGATTGTCGTACGGCTCGAGGGCGGCATGTTCCAGGCCCCAGCGGGTCATCTGGTCGCGCGCCCATTCCGCCGCCTTGCGCAGATTGTCGGAGCCCGAGAGCCGCGGCCCGTAGACGTCGCTCAACCAGCTCAGCGTCTCCATGACCTGCGAGTGCTGAAAGCCTTCGACCTTGAGCCGGGCGACCACCTCCTCGTTGACCGGTTCGGTGGCCGCGCCAACGACGGTCAGGGTCACCAGCAGCGCTGCGCCGACGGTCGCGGAGAGTCTGTGCATGATGCGATTATCCGCTACACCGGGTTGTTGATAGGGAATCGGGAGGTGAGGTCCACGCGCCGTACGGTCACAGGCCGGACGCTGAAAACAACGTCGCCACCAGGATCCCGACGCTGAGCACCATCAGGGCCGTCGAGACCGAGACGATCGCAACGGTCACCAACGCGGGAAGTGCGCCGTTGCGCGGATCGTGGAAAGTGTGGGCGCCGTCACGGGAGAGCGCGGCCGCCAGCTCCAGGGCAGGGATCAGGCAGGCTTCTCTGAGCCGTTCGACCGACAGGCCGGCCGCCACAGTGCCGCACTCGAGCGCCAGCCAGAGGTGCAGATGCGCGCCGGTCAAGTTGCGCTGCCCCGACTCCTCGAGCAAGTCGCCGAGAATCGCGTCACGCTCGACCGACGGTAGGAGCCGTGAGACGACGGAGACACCGCGAGGCAGATCGGGCATGGCCATCACGCGCGATCGAGAATCGCCTCGTAGTCGCGCCAGAAACCGAGCAGCATCGCCCGGGATTCCCGGAGCGCTCTGAGACCGGCTGCCCGCAGCCTGAAATATCGTTTCGCCCGCCCGCCGCGCTCCGGCGTGCTGTCGCCCAGACGCGAGCTGACGAGGCCCTTGTGCTCGAGACGTCTCAGGGCGACGTAGACCGTGGCCCGCGACACGTCTCTTCCGACGCGGGCGGCGACTTCGTCCAGAATCGGGATGCCGTAGGCTTCGCTGCCGAGGCGCAGGATGGCCAGCAGCACGAGATGCTCGAGGTCGCCCAGATCGGTTCGTGTCATCGACTCAGGCATGTTGCCCGAAGCGGTCATCGCGGTCAATGGTCGCGCCGAATTGTTGCCCGACAAAACTATTGTGTGATACTGGGCGCCGATGCTCGCGCTCCGCCAGGATTTCGTGTATGCGCTCCGGACCCTGCTCCGCAGCCCCGGCTACGCGCTGGTCACCGTGCTGACGCTGGCGCTCGGCATCGGGGCCAACGCCGCCATCTTCAGCGTCGTCAACGGCGTGATGCTGAAGCCGCTCGCGTATCCCGATCCCGGCCGCCTGGTCTTCATCACCAGTCAGTTTCCCAAGCTGGGCTTCACCCGATTCTGGATGTCGACCGCCGAGTTCCTCGAGTTCAAGGAGCGCAATCACTCGTTCGAGAACGTCGGCGCCTACCGGGAAGGATCGGTCAACCTCGGCGCGGTCGATCGACCCCGCCGCGTCAACTCCGCCATCGTCACACCGGAGCTGTTGCCGGTGCTCGGTGTCCAGCCGTTACGCGGCCGGGTGTTCACCGCAGCCGATTCCGTGCCTGGCGCCGAAAACGTCGCCATTCTCTCGAGTGAGACGTGGCGAACGCGACTTCGGTGGCGATGAGACCGTCCTCAATCGCGTCATTCCCATCGATGGCGTGCCGACCCGCGTTGTCGGGATCATGCCGCCGGGCTACGACATCCACGACGAGCGCGTCGAGATCTGGCAGCCGCTGACGATCGATCCGGCCCGGACTCCAACCACGCGCAGCAATCACTTCCTGTATTCAGTCGGGCGATTGCGCAGCGACGTCACGCTCGCGCGCGCGCGACGCCGATCTCGAAACGATGCTGGCGCAGTGGAAATCGCTGAATCCGTCGGCCACACACCCAACCAGGAGGGGCATCGGCTGCAGATGCAGCTGTTGAAGACCGATCTGGTGAGCGGCATCGGCACCGCGTTGTGGGTTCTGCAGGGCGCGGTGGGCTTCGTACTGCTGATTGCCTGCGCCAATCTGGCGAATCTCCTCCTCGCCAGAGCCGAGTCGCGGCAGCGGGAGTTCGCGATCCGCTCAGCCCTCGGTGCCGGCCGATGGCGGCTGCTCCGGCAGTTCCTGACCGAAGGCGTCGTGCTCGCGCTGATCGGCGGTGTTATCGGCGCGGCGGTGGGATTCAGCGGGCTGCGCGGTCTGCTCGCGGCCAACGCCGACAGCATTCCGCGCGCGGTTGAGATCGCGCTCGACTGGAGGGTCGTCCTCTTCACCACGGTGATTTCCATTCTGACCGGCCTCGTCTTCGGCATGGCGCCGCTGCTGCATCTGCGCGAGCAGGTCGTGAGCGTCGCCCTCAAGGACGGCGGGCAGCGGACGACGACCGGGTCGGCGCGGACGCGCGTGCGCAACGGGCTGGTGACGGCTGAAGTCGCGCTCGCGGTCGTGCTCGTCGTCGGCGCCGGGCTGCTGCTCCGCAGCTTCCAGAAGTTGATGGAGGTCGATCCCGGATTCAACCGCACCCATCTCGTCACGCTGGGGATCGTGCTGCCGGATGCCACCTATCAGAAGCCGCAGAGCAAAGTGGACTTCTTCGACCGGCTGGTCGATCGCCTGGCGCAGCTGCCTGGCGTGACCGGCGCCGCGGCGATGAGCGGACTGCCTCCGAATCGGGAGGTGGACGCCAACGACACCGACTTCGAGAGTTATACGGCACCGAAAGAAGGACCGTTCGAGAACGTCGACTACTACCAGACCGTGACGCCGGCGTATCTGACGACGATGGGGATCCCGGTCGTGCAGGGGAGAGATTTCGCGCCGGCCGATGCCACTGGCGCCCCGGTCGTGCTCGTCAACGAAACGCTGGTCAAGACGTTCTACAAGGATCGTCCGCCGCTCGGGCAGCGCCTGCGTATTGGATTCAGCGACAAGGTTCCGTGGTTCACGATCGTCGGCGTCGTGCGCGACGTGAAGCAGGGCGGAATGGCGGCGAAGACCGGCACGGAGGTGTACTTCCTGAACGAGCAGGCTCCGCGCATCGCCGACTTTGCCTCCGGCGTCGATGAACGTGGTGATCCGATCGACGCGGCCTGCCGAATCGGTCGCGCCGGAAGCGAGGGACATCGTGCGCACGATGGATCCGACGTTGCCGATCGTCAAGCTGCGGACCATGGAGCAGGTGTTTGCCGATTCGGCCGCGCGTCCGCGTTTCCTCGCCGAGCTCCTGGCCATCTTTGCCGGCCTGGCGCTGGCGCTCGCCGCCGTCGGCACCTATGGAATCCTGTCCTACTCGGTCAGCGAGCGCACCAAGGAGATTGGAATCCACATGGCGCTCGGGGCGACGCGAGGCAGCATTCTCGGACATGGTGCTCGGTCAGGGGCTCCGCCTGACCATCGTCGGGTTGATCGGCGGCCTGGCGGCTGCGACCGTCCTGACGCGGCTGCTGCAGGCGCAGCTGTTCAACGTCAGTCCACCGATCCGGTCACGCTGACCGCGGTTGCCGGATTCATCGGGCTGGTGGCGCTGGTCGCCTGCTACGTGCCGGCCCGGCGCGCCACCCGCGTCGATCCGATGGTCACGCTCAGGAACAGCTGATCACTGGTAGCGCAGCGCCGTCATCGGATCCACTTTCGACGCGCGATACGCCGGAATCAGACCGGCCGAGAGCGCGACGATGGCGAGCAGGACGGTCGAGGTGATCAGCACCACCGGGTCGTAGCCCTTCATCTGATACAGGATGGCCTCGGCCCCCTTGCCGAGGGCGTAGGCGCCGAGCAGTCCGATCACGCCGCCAACCAGGACCATCCACCCCACCTGCCGCAGCACCATCCGGCGGACGCGTGACGGCGCGGCCCCCAGCGCCATCCGCAGGCCGAACTCTCGAATCCGCAGCGACACCGTATAGGCCAGGACGCCGTAGAGCCCGACGCCTGCCAGCAGCGTCGCGAGGATCGCGAACGCGGCCGACAGCGTGCTCATCATCCGGTCGAGGAAGGTGTTGTCACGCACCTGCTGCGGCATCGTCTTCAGGTCCTCGAGCGGGAGGTTGGGATCGAGCTCCTTGACGATGGCGGTGACGGTCGATGCGAGCTGGGCCGGATCGCCGGCGGCGCGCACGTAGACCGCGGCGGAACCGAGCTGGTCGTCCTGCCGGTACGGTCGGTAGAACAGCGGCGGAATCTTCTGTTTGACCTCGCTGTACTTGGCGTTCTGCATGACGCCGACGATCTGGGTGTCGAGCGGGCTGCGGTTGCCGCCGCCCGATCCGATCATCTTGCCCACCGCGTCGCGCCCAAGATTGAACTTCTTCACGAACTCTTCGTTGACGATCACGACTTTCGGGGCTTGATTTCGTCGGCGGTCGTGAATTCGCGTCCCGACATCAGCGGGACGCCGAGCGTCCTGAAGTATCCCGCGCCGATCTCGTTGAAGCGCGCGTTGCTGTCGGTGTCGGGGCCGGACTGGAAACCCTGGACGGCGACATCGCTTCCCCAGTTGCTGCCGCCGAGCAGCGGCACAGCGAGACGGTGACGCCGCTGACACCGGGTGCGGCCGCCAGTTTCTCCTCGAGCCGCTCGAAGAAGACGCGGGTGCGCTCCGGCTTGTAGCCGTTGAGTTCCGGCGAGAGACCGAACGTGAGAACGTTGTCGATCTTGACGCCGAGCTCGACGCGGCTCACGTTGAGCAGGCTCTTGACGAAGAATCCGGCGGCAGCGAGCAATGCCAGCGACAGCGCGATCTGTGCGGTGGCGAGCGCGAGGCGGAATCGCGCCGCGCCCGCGGGCGCCCGATGGCTGACCCGATTGCCCCTTCAACGTCGACAGCAGATCGGGACGCGTGCTGTGCAGCGCCGGGAAGAGTCCGAACAGGAGGCCGGTGGCGATGGTCACCGCGGCGCCGAACAGAATCACCGGCGTATCGATCTTGAAGGCGAGGATCTGCGCCGTCTGCGCCGGCAGCAGCGACATGATCAGCCGCAGCGTCCAGTGCGCGACGAATATGCCCGCGATCCCGCCGAACACCGCGAGCAGCAGCGACTCGGTCAGGAGCTGGGCGATCAGGTTCCAGCGCGTCGCGCCAATCGACAACCGGATCGCCATCTCCCCCGCGCGCGCGGCGGAACGGGCCAGCAGCAGATTGGCGATGTTCGCGCAGGCGATCAGCAGGACAAAGAGGGTGACCCCCATGAGCATGTAGAGCGGCGTCTTGGCCTCGTCAGGCGTGGAGCTCTGCCCGTGACCTCCCGGCTTCACCTCAATCAGTTTGCTGCGGAACCGGTTCATGGTCTGCTCGCTCATGCCCTTCTGCAGCGGCGCTTCCACGTCGTTGACGATGGCGTGGTAGTGGCCGTTCAGGGTGGCGCGGGCGGTCTCGATAGGCACGCCCGGCCTGAGGCGCGCGAACAGGTAGGCCCAGTAGGTCTGACGATTGGCCCAGCCCTGGAATCCCGGCTCCATCGTGCCGCGCAAGGTGATCGGTACGAACACCTGTGGCTTGCTGCCCATCGTCGTGCCATCGAACCCGCGCGGCGCGACCCCGACAATCGTCAGCGTCTGGCCGTTGACGATGAGCTGGCTGGTTGAGCGCATCGGGGTTGGAGGCGAATCTCGTTGCCCAGTACGCGTGACTCAGGACCACGACACGTGATTCGCCGACGGCGCGATCGTCCTCGGGACTGAGAAGGCGTCCGAGCGCCGGGGTCAGCTCGAGCACCGGAAAGTAGCTGCCGGAGACCAGCAGGCCCTGGCCGCTGAGCGTCTGGCCCTGATACGACAGGTTGGCGCCGAACAGCCGGTGCGCCGCAACGCCGGTGAACGTGGTCTGCACGCGTTGGATATCGCGGAACATCGCGTAGCTGAAGACTTCGTCGCAGTCGCCAGCCTGATTGCACGACTGGGAGCCCGGCTTCGGTCCGGGTGCCGCGAGGTTGACCAGGCTCGCCGGCTCCGGCACCGCCAGCGATTCGAGCAGCATCTGGTGGAAGCAGGAGAAGATGGCGGCGTTGGCGCCGATGCCGAGCGCCAGCGAGACGATCGCGACGCCGGTGACGAACGGCGTCTTGAACAGGGTGCGGAGGGCGAACGTCGGCTTGATCATGATGTCCTTTGACGAGGTCCTGCGGCAGTCCGTTTACCGCTCCATAGTAGCGGCGGTCGCGCGTGGGCGCCAGCCGCGCGATTTGTGAGACGAGCTGTTCGACGTGGTGGCGTTCGCGCAAGTGGAACATGACGACCGCACGCATCAGCTGCGGCCGATCGGATCCACACTCCTCGACGAAGCGCGTGGCGCGGGCGACATGCGGCACTTCGAGGCCCTGCTCAAGCGCCGCGAACGTCGTTAACGAGCGCCGGCAAAGATGACATAATTCCCGGCTCAGGAGGATGCGATGCGTGTTGTGATCGGTCTGCTCGCCGGGTGCACGCTGGGGACGCAAGTCCTGGTGGCGCAGGCACAGATCGCCTCCAGTACCCGCGGATCCCTTGAGTCAGGCGATCCGGAGTGCCTGGAACGGGGCGAAACTGAACCTGCGCGAGTCCGCCGAGCAGATGCCCGACGCGGATTACAACTTCAAGCCGCCGCAGACCGACAGCGTGCGAACGTTCGGTCAGATCGTCGCGCACGTCGCCGGGTCCAACTACGAATACTGCTCGCTCGCCAGGGGAGAGAAGACGCCGTTCACCGAGGACGCGTTCGAGAAGAGCGCCAAGACCAAAGCAGAAATCGTCAAGGCCATCACGGATGCGATCGCCTATTGCGACGCGGTCTACGACAAGCTGACCGACGCCAGCCTCTCGGAGGTGGTCTCGGCGCCCGGGCAGCGCTGCGTCAGGTCCCGCGCATTCGTCCGCTTCTCGGCAACATCACGCACGTCCAGGAACACTACGGCAACCTGGTGACCTATTTCCGCATCAAGGGCATGGTGCCGCCGTCCACGGCACGCGAGACGCGAAAGTAGCGGCTTTGAATGGCCACGCGTCGCCAGCTCATCGGTCTCCTGGTCGCAGTCCTCGCCGGCCTCACGGCGTCTGCCGGCGCGCAGCGTCAGGCCGCGGAAACGCCGGCACAGTTCTTCGGGTTTCGAATTGGCACCGATGGTGAGCTGGCGCGCTATCCCAAGGTCGTCGAGTACCTGCAGCACCTCTCGCGCACCACGAGCCGGGTCCGCTTCAGCGAGATCGGGAAGACGACGATGGGCAATCCGTACGTGCTGGCCACCATCAGCGCGCCGGAAAACCTGGCCCGCCTCGACCGCCTGATCGAGATCAATCGGCGGCTGGCCAATCCACGCGGGCTCAGCCCGGCCGAGGCGACGA
The DNA here is from genome assembly GCA_963771415.1 of uncultured Acidobacteriota bacterium. Lineage (GTDB taxonomy): Bacteria > Acidobacteriota > Vicinamibacteria > Vicinamibacterales > 2-12-FULL-66-21 > CAWAZT01. The sequence continues at coordinate 779,816 of CAVYTI010000006.1, forward strand.
AGCTGGCGCAGGAGGGTCGCGCGTTCTATTTCCTCTACGGAACGATCCACTCGACCGAAGTCGGCAACACACAGGCGATCACCGAGATTGCCCACCGGCTCGCGACCGAGGACAGCGCCGACATCAAGCAGATTCTCGACAACCTCGTCGTGCTCATCGTCCCGTCGCAGAATCCCGACGGCCAGGTGCTCGTCATCGATCACTGGTACAAGACGAAGGGAACGCCTCTCAGCCGGATCTACCCGGACCTCTACCACAAGTACACCGGCCACGACGACAACCGCGACTGGTTCATGTTCACGCAGCAGGAAACGCGGCTGGCGGTCGAGAAGATCCAGAACGTTTTCAAGCCGCAAATCACCCACGACATGCACCAGATGGGAGCGACCGAGGCCCGCATCTTCGTGCCGCCGTTCGACGATCCGTACGACCCGAACGTCCATCCGATCCTCGCCCAGGAGCACATCGCCGTCGGTCAGGCGATGGCTTCTGCGCTCGTCTCGGAAGGGAAGGCCGGCGTCGAGTTCCATGCGCGCTACGACATGTGGACGCCGGCGCGGCAATACATGGTCTATCACGGGCAGCCGCGCATCCTGAGCGAGATCGCCAGCGTCAACCTCGCCGATCCGTTCGTCAATCCGGCGGGCAAGGATGTGCCGCTCGGGTCGCAGGAGGCGCGATGGAACTATCCGCTGCCCTACACGCGCAGCGACTGGCACCTCCGGCAGATCGTCGACTACGGTGAAACGGTCGCCTTTGCCGGGATGTCACACGTCGCCAAGTACCGGACGACGTGGCTGGAGAATTTCTATCGTGTGCACGCCGACTGGGTGAACCGTACTGCGGCCCCCTACGCCTTCGTCGTGCCGGCCGAGCAGCGGGACATGTTCGAAGCGCTCGAGATGCTCGACATCCTGCGGATCGCGGAGGTCGAGGTCCAGCGCGCGCAAGCGCCATTCACCGCCGGCGGCAAGCAGTATCCGGCCGGATCCTGGGTCATCAAGACCGCGCAGCCGTACGGCGCGTTCGCCAAGACAATGCTGGAGCGGCAGAAGTACCCGGATCTGCGGTTGTATCCGGGCGGCCCGCCGAAGACGCCGTACGATGTCACCGCCCAGACGCTGTGGATGCTGATGGGCGTCAGCGTCGATCAGATCGAGGCACCCTTCGAGGCCAATCTCGTCGACGTGGCGAAGCCCGGGTGGACGCCGGCGGCGCTTCCCACCCCTCGCTTCGCGTACGTCTTCGGTCCCGAGTCGAACGCCGGATTCCTCGCCGTCGCGAGACTACAGGACGCCGGCGTCGCGACCTTCCGCGCGACGCGAGGCTTCGAGGCCACGGGCCGGTCGTTCGCGCCGGGAACGTGGATCGTGCCGATCAGCGCTGATGCCGCCCGCATCCTCACCGAGGTCGCCGCCAAGGGACTGACGGTTTCCGGCATCGATGCAGCCCCCGCGGTGGACGTCTATCGTCTGAAGCCGAAGACGCGCATCGGACTGTATCGGGCGGCCGACAACATGCCGGGCGGCTGGTTGAAGTGGGTGTTCGAGCAGTATGGCTTCCATTACCGTGAGGTGTCGGCCACAGAGGTCCGCGGTGATCTGTCGTCGCTCTACGACACCATCGTGCTTCCTGACGGCATGAGCCGCCAGGCGATCGTCAACGGCCTGGATCCGCAGCGCTACGACAAGGAGTGGGCGTGGGCGTACGGCGTCGGCGAAAGCGGATGGAAACAGCTCGGCGACTGGGTGCGTGGCGGCGGCACGCTCATCGCGATTGGATCGTCGGTTGAGACGGCCAGGCAACTGCTCGACCTGCCGATCGAGCGGGTGCTGCCCGAACCGGCGCGTCGCGGCCGCAGTCACCCCCACCGCCGGGCGCGACACCGACGCCGATCGCGTGCTCCGCCAGGCCTTCTCGAGCCCGGCGCAGCTCGACGCCGCGCTTCGCGAGCGGGTCATCGATCCCACCACCCTCTTCTACTGTCCGGGATCGCTTCTCCAGAACGAGTTCAATCCGTCTCACCCGGTGGGGTTCGGCATGCCTGAGCGCTGGCCGGTGTTCTTCGAGTCGGATCAGGCCTACCGCCTCAAGCCGGGCTTCAGCATCCAGAGTGAGGTCGTGGCCCGTTACCCGAAGGAAGGACCGATTCTGCAGAGCGGATGGCTGCTCGGTGAAGACCTCCTCCACGACCAGGCCAACGTCGTCGCGTTCCGCGTCGGGAAGGGATACGTCGTCACCATGGGGAGCCAGATCGACTTCCGCGCCGAGGCGCGAGGCACCTTCAAGCTCCTGTTCAACGCGATGTTCCACGGGCCGTCCACTCAGGTCCGGAGCTCGGACATTGCGGCCGCGCGCACGACCGCCGCGCGGTAGAGGAGGCCAGCGCGGGCCGGGCGAATTGTGGCGGTCGACGGCGTTTCTGCCCGGCGGCCTGCAGATGTGATACAAGGCGAAGATGGCCCGCGCAGGTGCTATTCGCCTCTCGCTCGTCCTTGCCGTCCTCGCTGCTCCTGCGCTGATAGCCCAGGGACCCTCTGCTCCGCGTTACGACATCCTCATCCTCAATGGACACATCGTCGACGGGACCGGGTCGCCGTGGTACTCCGGTGACATCGGGATCCGGGATGGTCGGATTACCGCCATCGGACGACTCGACGGGGGCAGCGGCGCGCGACCGCATCGACGCCAAGGGATCGATCGTCGCGCCCGGATTCATCGACATGCTCGGCCAGTCCGAGTTGACCGTGCTCGTCGAGCCGCACCTGCCGTCGAAGATTTTCCAGGGCATCACGACCGAAATCACCGGTGAAGGGGGATCCGCGGCGCCGCTGAACGACGCGATCGTTCAGGCCGACCGCTACTGCGTATCGCGCACCTGAAGATCACCCCTGACTGGCGAACCCTGGCGCAGTATTTCGCGCGCGTGGAGCGCACCGGCCTCGGCATCAATCTCGCCACCTACGTCGGTGCGACCCAAGTGCGACGGATGGTCCTCGGGGACGCCGACAAGCAGCCTTCCGCCGCCGAGCTCGATCAAATGAAGGCGCTCGTGCGCCAGGCGATGGAGCAGGGGGCCGTCGGGGTGTCGACCTCACTGCAATACGCGCCGGCGCCCTATGCCACGACCGAGGAACTGATCGCGCTCGCGGGTGAAGCCGCCAGGTACGGAGGGGTCTACGCCACCCATATGCGGTCGGAGGGTGACGCGGTCCTCGACGCGATCGACGAGGCGATCCGCATCGGTCGGACCGCGGGCATTCCCGTCGAGATCTGGCACCTCAAGGCCGCGGGCAAGAACAACTGGGGGCGGATGAAGGACATCGTGGCGCGGATCAACGACGCGCGTCGTTCGGGTGTCGACATCAGTGCGAACACCTATGCGTATCCGGCCTGGTTCAATTCGATGTCCGCCTTCGTGCCGCCCTGGGCGCACGACGGGGGAGACGAGCAGCTCGTCGCCCGACTGAAGGATTCGCAGGCTCGCGCGCGCATCAAGCGGGAGATGCAGACGCCGGGCGGCGGATGGGACAACGAGTGGCAGGAGATTCCCGGTCCCGAGGCCATCACGATCTGCGTCGTGCAAGACGAAAGCCTGCGCGAGCTGCAAGGCAAGACGCTGGCCCAGGTCGCCGCGCTGTGGAAGTCTGATCCCCTCGATGCGCTGTTCGACCTGTTGATCAAGGATCACGCCTTCACGCAGGTCGCGGTGTTCGGGATGTCCGAGCCCGACGTAGCGCTCGCGCTGTCGCAGCCGTGGGTGTCGATCGACAATGATTCGCAGGGCACGTCGCCCAGCGGCCTGCTCGCGACCGAGCATCCGCATCCGCGCGCCTACGGCACGTTCCCGCGGATCCTGCGCAAGTACGTCCGCGAAGATCATCTTCTCGGCCTCGAAGAGGCGATTCGGAAATTCAGCGCGCTGCCGGCCCAGCGGATGCGGCTGACCGATCGCGGCGTCCTCAAACAGGGCCTGTGGGCCGACATCGTCGTCTTCGATCCGGAACAGATCACGGACAAGGCGACCTTCGAGAACCCCAATCAGCTCTCCGTCGGCATGAAGTACGTGCTCGTCAACGGCGTGGCGGTCATTGCCGACGGCAAAGCCACGAACGCTCTTCCCGGCAGGATTTTGCGCGGTGCCAGCGCTTCCTCACCAGGATCCACGAAATGATCACCACCAGGATCGGCGCGGCGCTGCTCGCCGCCGGATTGCTCGCCATCCCGCAACAACCGACGTTCCGCGCCGGAGCCTACACCGTCGCGGTCTATACGACGGTCACCGACGCGTCCGGCCGCCTCGTGCCGGATCTCGATCGCGACCAGTTCGAGATCTACGACAACGGCAAGCTGGAGAAGATCTCGACGTTCGCCAACGACATCCAGCCGATCAACGTCGTGATGATGCTGGACCGCAGCGTCAGCATGCGGCAGAACTTCGGGCTGGTGCGCAAGGCCGCCGAGACGTTCGTCGAGCGCCTGCTGCCCGCCGACAAGGCGCGCATCGGCAGCTTCTCCAACCGCGTCCAGGTCGATCCGCGGGAGTTCACCAGCGACAAGAACGAGCTGCACGACATTCTCCTGACTCAACTCCAGGAAGAGGGCCCGACCCCGCTGTGGAACGCGGTGAGCGTCGGCATGACCGCGCTCCTGCACGTCGAGGGACGCCGCGTCGTGCTGGTCTTCACGGACGGGATGGACAGCCCGATGCCGAGCGCGAACAACGTGACGTTTCGTGAGGTCGGCAGGCGCGCCGAGCAGGAGGACGTCATGGTCTACGCGATCGGGCTGGCCGGCCAGACCTCGTTCGGCCACAGTGGAGGCCGTGGACCTGGTGGGGCCGGTGGGGGTTACCCCGGCGGCGGATACGGCGGCGGCGGATACGGCCGCGGAGGTTACGGCGGATCCCACGGCCGCGGCGGTCAGATGGACCGACCCGATCCCGGACTCGAGAAGCTGGCCGCGGAGAGCGGCGGCGGCTACTTCGAGCTGACGTCAACCAACGATCTGGCGTCGACGTTCAGCCGCGTCGCCGACGAGCTCCACCATCAGTACGTCCTGGGATTCGAGCCCGAGAAACTGGACGGGAAGATGCACAAGCTCGAGGTTCGGATCAAGCAAACGGGCATGACCCCCCGCGCGCGACACAGTTATGTCGCAGCTAAGCCGGAGGCGCGCCAGTCGGCGCTGGCTCCGGTCCTCAACCAGATCGCGATGCGCTGAACATCGCGACTGACCTCACCGGATCATCATCAAGACGATGCCGCCGGCGATGACCAGGCCGACCGCGAGCGCGATGGCGATGGCGCGCCGCCGACGCCGGGTCGTTTCCGCCAGGCGGAGCTCGGCAATGTTGGCCCAGAGCGCGCGCTGCAGCTTGCTGTCCATGCCGCCCGATCGCGGCTGGGGGATCTTCGCGGCTCCAGGCCGCTCGATCGGCGCGATGAACCGATAGCCGCGGCGCGGGACGGTTTCCACGTACAACGGCCGATCCGCATCGTCGTGCAGGACACTGCGGACCTGCTTGATGCAGAAGTTCACTCCCTGGTCGAAATCGACGTAGGTATCGGACCCCCAGAGCTGTTGCCGGATCTCCTCCCGGGTGATCAGCTCTCCCGGCCGGGAGACGAGGAGGACCAGCAGCCGAAACGGCTGTGGCGGCAGCCGGAGCACCGTGCCGTCACGGCGGAGCTGGCCGGCCTCTTCGTCGAGCTCGAACGACCCGAACCGGAGCATTCCTTAGCCTATCATTCTGCGGTTGAGGCTACTCATATGAGCGGCTAAATATCTGTTCGTGCACGATTTAAATGCTCAGCTCGCTCTCAGCCGATTCGCACCCGCCGCGCATGGAACCGGCCGTCGAACATCCGTATGTTCGGCCAGAGCGTAGGGGGATCCTATGGACCATGCTTTGAGTTGTGACACGGTTCGGTTGGTGGCGGCACCCGACCGGCGCGATTGGGAGCGCCGGGGCAAACACCCCATGGAAGGGATGATCAGGGCGGCGGCCAGTACCGATGTGCCCGTCCTGATCACCGGGAGCAAAGCGCGAGCGAAAGCCATTGCCGGGCAGATTCATCGGCGGGGCAAAGTGGGCGATCGCGACCTGGCCGTCCTGGACTGCACACTCCCCCCGTACCGATTCGAGCAGGAGCTGTTTCAGAGCGACCCGCGAACCATCGGGACTGTCCTCCTGTTAGAGGTTGGTCACTTGCCCCCCGGGATGCAGCTCAGGCTCCGTGCTCGGTTGACGGTTGAGGCCGTCGCCCGACCCGCCGGTCCGGTTTCGATGCGCGGCGGATTCCGTCGGCTGATGGCCAGCAGCACCGTGACCCTGTACGACAGCGTCCTGCGCGGCACGTTCGATCGCGACTTGTACTATCGCTTGAACACGTTCCAGATCACCGTCGGGCAGGCTTGATCTGATACTCCTTCGGCGGCTCAGCGCCGAGGAGGTAGCGAACGAAATAGTCCCAACGGCGACGCATCATGTAGTTCGCCGCGTCCCCGTAGCCATGCCGCTGGTTGGGCAGCAGCAGGAGGTCGAAGTCCTTGTTGGCCTTGATCAGGGCCTCGACGACGAGGAGCGTGTTGTAGGGAGGGACGTTGTTGTCCATCGTCCCATGGGCGAGCAGGAGGTGTCCCCTGAGGTTCTTTGCGACGTTCTGATTGGCCTGGTTGTCGTAGTTCGTCGTGCCCTCGCCGGTCGTCTTCAGGAGGCCCTGCCACTTCTCGGCCCAGTCGTCCTCGTATTCGCGATTATCGTGGTTGCCCGACTCGGAGATCCCCACCTTGAAGAACTCGGGGTAGCGGAACATCGCGCCCGCCGCGGCGTAGCCGCCGCCCGAGTGCCCGTAGACTCCGGCACGGTCGATGTCGATCCAGGGATATTTCTTCGCCAGCAGCTTCATCGCGCCGACCTGATCCGGCAGCGTGTTGTCACCCATGTTGCCGAAGTACGCCTCGTGGAATTTCTTGGAGCGCCAGGGCGTCCCCATCCCGTCGATCTCGACCACGATGAAACCGAGCTCGGCGAGGGCCTGCGCATCGCCGCGGGCCGCGGAAAACGTTCGACCGCCGACGCTGCCGGTCTGCGGGCCAGGGTAGATATGGTTGACGATCGGATACTTCCTGGCCGGGTCGAACGTGGACGGCTTGTACATCAGACCGTACAGGTCGGTCTGGTTGTCCCGCGCCTTGACGACGATCGGCGTCGGCGGATGCCAGCCTGTCGCCACCAGCTTCGAGACGTCCGTCTTCTCGAGGGTCATCAGCAGTTTGCCGCTGATGTCGCGCAGCACCGTGACCGCCGGCATATCGGGCTTGGAAAAGCTATCGACGAAGTACTTGCCCGACTGTGAGAGCGTCACGTCGTGCGTCGCATCCTCCGGGGTCAGGAGCTCGGGGTTCGATCCATCGAAGCCGACCCGATAGAAGTGCGAGAAGTAAGGGTCGCGCCCGCTCTCGCGTCCAACCGCAAGAAAAAACAGATTGCGTGCCTTCTCGTCGACGCGCAGCAGCTGGGTGACGTTCCCTTCGCCCCTGGTGATCTGGTGTTTCAGCTTGCCGGTCTGAAGGTCGTATAGATAGAGGTGCCCCCAGTTGTCCCGTTCCGAGAACCAGATCACTTCGTTCGAGTCCGGCAGATAGCGCCAGTTCACGCGGCCGTTGCCCGACTCGAAGAACGTCGAGACGGTCTCTTCGAGCACGTCACGGATCTCCCCGTTCGCGACGTCCGCAACCTTGAGGCTTTCCTGACGATGATCGCGGGAGGTGGACACGAAGGCGAGATGGGTCGAATCCGGGCTCCACTGGACGTCGGCCCAGCTGCCGCCACGGCAGGCGATGTGGTCGCAGAGCGTGGAACGATGTTGATCGGGCGGCATTTTCAAGCGGACGACCCGCGCGGCGTCCACGTCGATGATCACCCGCTGCAGCATGGCGACGTGCTCGTCGCCGGGGAGGGGGTATTTCCAGGCCTCGAGGGTCGGGTGGCCGACCTCGGCCTTGACCAGATACATGTCACCGACATCGCGCTGATCCTGCTGAAACGTGGCAATCTTCCTGGAATCCGGCGCCCACATGAGGATCGGCCGGTCGCTCTTGGTCCACCCGGCGTTGTCGGTGGCGTAGCCGAAGTCCTTGACGCCGTCGGTCGTGAGGGGCGTTTCCTTGCCGGTAGCGACGTCGCGGACCCAGAGATTCCAGTCCTTGACGAAGGCTGTTTGCTTGCCGTCCGGGGATGGGATGTCGTTTCGCGGTGGGGGAGTCGGTCCCTCGCCAGCCGCCCCTCGCCCGCGTCCGCCGCCCGGCCTCGCGCACTCGGGGAGCGTGCACGGACTCCGGGTCGCGGCCGCCGCGTCAACGAGGATCGCCTCGTTGCCTTTTTCCGTGGTGACGCGGTACCAGAACCGCTCATCGGCGAGCCACGTCGGCTGGCCGGCGGCATGATAGACCAGGGGCGTGGTGCTGGCGGCCAGGAACTTCTCGGCGCGGGCGTAGTCGACGGCCGTCAACGACCGCGGCGCGTCGACCGTCTGTTGCGCGACGAGCGGCGCAACACTCGCGGCGATGGCGGCCACGAACACGAACCTCTTCATCGCAGGGTCCTCCGGAGGGCAAAAATATCACAGGGCCGCTGAGCAGCGCGGCCTGCGTTCCGTGCTGTTCCCTTGTAATTCCGCGTATTCCGCGTAGTCCGCGGCCCATGGTTCCGTGTTGTTCCGCGTGTTCCGCGTAAGTCCGCGGCCGGTGCTTCCGTGTTGTTCCGCGTGTTCCGCGTAAGTCCGTGGCCCGTGCTGCCGTGTTCTTCCGCGTAGTCCTCGTAGTCCGCGTAGTCCGCGGCCCTTGCTGCCGTCGTTGTTCCGCGTATTCCGCGTAGTCCGCGGCCCGTATTCCGCGTACTTCAGCGGCCCGCTTTTCCGCGTAATCCACGGCCGGTATTCCTCGCCATCCGCGGCCGCAGTAGAGTAGGCCATGCAACGACGAAATTTGCTCATCGCCCTCGTGATCCTCGTCGGGTGGGGCACCAATTGGACATCCGGTGCCGCGCCGGTTTCAGCCGACGCCACGGGCACTCCCACGATTGACGATCTCATCGCACTCAAGCGTGTCGGGTCGCCGGCGATCTCGCCCGATGGACGGCTGGTCGCGTACACCGTTCGGGAGACCGACTGGGACGAGAACGCGTACCACACGGAGATCTGGCTGGCCGATGCCCGATCGGGCGATCGGCGTCAGCTCACGAATGGGAAGAAGTCGAGCTCGTCCCCGACCTGGTCGCCGGACGGATCGCGGCTCGCGTTTGCCTCGGACCGCGACGACAAGCGCCAGATCTATCTGATCGATCCTGCGGGAGGCGAGGGCCGGAAGCTGACTTCGATCGAAGACGGTGTCGGCGGCTTCGCGTGGTCGCCCGACGGCGCGTCGATCGCCTTCACCTCCAGCGAACCGAAATCGGAGGCACTGAAGGAACGAGAGAAGACGCTCGGCGACTTCGACATCGTCGGGCAGGACCATCGGCTGTCGCACCTCTGGGTCATCGACGTCGCCAGCAAGAGCGTCCGTCGTCTGACCAAGGGTGATTTCACCGTCGGGCAGTTCAGTTGGGCGCCCGACGGCAAGCGCATTGCGTTTGACCATCGGATCAACGCCGACAACAGCAGCGGCGGTACCGCGAACATCTCGATCGTGGAGGTCGCGGACGGGACGATCCGCCCGCTCGTCACGCAGGAGGGTCCGGACACCAATCCAATGTGGTCGCCGGACGGCTCGAGGATCGCTTTCGAGAGCGCCATGGCGAAACCGTTCTTCTACTACACCAATACCGCGATCGCGGTTGTCCCGGCGGCCGGCGGCGCGATCGAGAACCTCAGCTCCACCTTCGACGAGAATCCGTCGCTCATCAAATGGACCGCCGACGGTGTCTTCTTCAGTGCCGCGTCGCACACGTGGTCCTATCTCTATAGCCTCAATCCGTCGACGCACGCGACGACCAGGTTCGCGCCGGCCGACAACTGGATCGGCTCGGGTTTCAGCCTCACGCGCGATGCGCGCACGGCCGCGTTCGTGGCGAGCGACGCGACCACGTTTCCAGAAATCTATGTGTCCGCCCTCGCGCCGATGAAACCGACGAAGCTGACCGACAGCGGCAGCCAGGTCGCGCGCTGGTCGAGCAGCCCGATCGAGGTGGTGACCTGGAAGAGCCATGACGGCGCGGCAATCGAGGGCGTGCTGCACAAGCCGGTCGGCTTTCAGGCGGGACGTCGCTACCCGTTGCTCGTGGTGATTCACGGCGGACCGACCGGTGTCTCGCGGCCGACACCGTTCAGCAGCGCATCGACGTATCCGATCGACCTCTGGGTGGCCAAGGGAGCGCTCGTCCTCGAGCCAAACTACCGCGGCAGCGCCGGTTACGGCGAGCGGTTCAGATCCTTGAACGTCCGCAACCTCGGCATCGGCGATGCCTGGGATGTCGTGTCGGGCGTCGACTACCTGATCGCGCAGGGCATGGCCGACGCCGACCGCGTCGGCGTCATGGGCTGGAGTCAGGGCGGCTACATTTCGGCGTTTCTCACGACGCACGACAGCGCGCACTTCAGGGCTGTCTCGGTCGGGGCCGGGATCTCGGATTGGATGACCTACTACGTCAACACCGACATCCATCCGTTCACGCGACAGTACCCTGAAGGCGACGCCGTGGGAGGACGCCGAGATCTACGCCAAGACGTCCCCCATCACCTACATCAAGGGAGCCAAGGCGCCGACGCTGATTCAGCACGGCGCGACCGATCAGCGCGTTCCGCTGCCCAACGCGTACGAGCTCTACCAGGGGCTGCAGGATGTGGGGGTGCCGTCGAAGTTGATCGTCTATAAGGGGTTCGAAGGCATCGGCCACGGTCCATCGAAGCCGAAATCGAGCCGCGCGGTCATGCAGCACAACCTCGAGTGGTTCGACAAATACATCTGGGACAAGGCTGGACCCGGGCTCACTGAGGAGCGGCGGTAGCCACGCAGTCGGCGTTCAACGCGCGTAACGTTCCGCGGCGCGTTCCCTCGCGCGCTCAGCGACCTCTTCGCGGTCCCGCGCCGGCGCCGAGGTCACCAGCGAATCGACCAGCCGTCGCGCCGCCACCGCGACTTCGTCCACGGCGCGATCGAAGGCGCCCGCGTTGGCCTGCGACGGCCTGGCAAATCCGCTCAGCTTCCGCACGAACTGCAGCGAGGCGGCGCGAATCTCATCGTCGCTCGCGGGCGGGTCGAAGTTGAACAGGGTCTTGATGCTTCGGCACATGCGTCAACTCTATGACATTCTCGGGCGGCTGTTGGCCGCCGCGGCAGTTCCGATAAAATCCGTTCAGGAAAAATGATGAGCCGACCGGTCACGTGCCTCGCCTGCGTCAGCCTGTTCACCGTGCTGCTGGCGGCGCAGCCGCCACAGATCTCGACTGCCGTCCGCCCCTTCGTTTCCGTTGATGCCCCGGTCGTGGCGCTGACCCACGTGCGCGTGATCGATGGAACCGGCGCTCCCGCTCGCGCCGATCAGGCCGTTTTGATCAAGGACGGCAACATCGCCGCGCTCGGCGACACCGGCAAGGTGACCGTGCCGGCGGAGGCCACGATCATCGACCTGTCGGGCAAGAGCGTGATTCCAGGTCTCGTGATGGTCCACGAGCACCTCTACTATCCCACCGGACCGAACGTCTACGGTCAGCTCGGCGCGAGCTTCGTCCGACTCTACCTCGCCGGCGGCGTGACGACGATGAGGACGGGCGGGAACACGAATGGGGTCATGGACATCAGTCTGAAGCAGCAGATTGATGCCGGCTTGCAGGCTGGCCCGGCGCTCGACGCGACCGGCCCGTACCTCAATGGACCGCAGGGTCAGCTGCAGATGCACGCGCTCACCGACGCGGCCGACGCCCGTCGTCAGGTCGCGTACTGGGCGAGCATGGGGGCGACCTCCTTCAAGGCCTACATGCAGATCACACGCGACGAGCTGCGCGCGGCCATCGAGGAGGCGCACGCGAGAGGGCTCAAGGTCACCGGTCATCTTTGCTCGGTCACCTATGGGGAAGCGGCGGACCTTGGAATCGACGATCTCGAGCACGGCTTCATGGCCTCGACCGATTTCGTCTCCGGCAAGCAGCCCGACGTGTGCCCCGGTCAGGCCACCGGCCAGAAAACGATTGCCGCGCTCGACGAACAGAGCGAGCCGTTCAAGGCGCTCGTTCGCAAGCTGGTCGACAAGCACGTGGCGTTGACGTCGACGCTGACCGTGTTCGAGACGTTCACGCCAGGTCGGCCCACACCGCCGGGCCTGGCGGTTCTCCTGCCGCAGCTCAGAGAGCAGTTCGAGCAGGCGCACGAGCGCATCGTCTCGAACCCGCAATCGGTCTATGCCACGCTCTTTCCCAAGGGCATGGCGCTCGAGCGCGCGTTCGCGCGCGCGGGCGGGCTGCTGATCGCGGGCACGGATCCGACCGGCGCCGGCGGTGTCATTCCCGGCTATTCCAATCAGCGGCAGCTCGAGCTGCTCGTCGAGGAAGGATTCACACCGCTCGAGGCCATCCGGATCGGAACATTGAACGGCGCAACGTATCTGGGCCGCGACGCGCGCGTCGGCTCGCTGGTGGTCGGCAAGCAGGCGGATCTGGTGGTCATCGACGGCGACCCGTCAACCACCATCGCGGACGTGCGCAAGGTCCAGACCGTCTTCAAGCAAGGCGTCGGCTTCGATCCGGCCAAACTGATCGAATCGGTGTCCGGCAAAGTCGGGCTCTGGTGAGGAGCGCCATGTTCACTGGCACCGCAACGACCGTCAGCGACTACCTGAAACAGCTGCCTCCCGAGCGCCGTGCCGTTGTCGCCAAGCTCCGTCGTCTGATCAGGGCGCACTTGCCTGAAGGCTACAAGGAGGGCGTCAACTGGGGCACGATCACCTATTCCGTTCCCCTGACCCGGCTGCCCGACACCTACAACGGCCAACCTCTGTGCTACGCCGCAATCGGGGCGACCAAACATCATTACTCGCTCTATTTGATGAGTGTGTACGGCGATTCGCAGCGGGCGAAATGGATGGCCGACGAGTTTCGCAAGCGCGGGAAGAGGCTCGACAAGGGCAAATCGTGCGTCCGCTTCAAATCGCTCGAGGATCTGCCGCTCGACGTCATCGGCGAGGCGATCGCGAGTGTGTCGATGGATCGCTACATCGCCATCTATAACTCCAGCCGCCGGAAAGCGCCGGCCTCCCGATGATGCACGTTCTGCCGCTGATCGCGTTGCTGCTCCAGCCCGCCCAGGCCTCGACTCCGTCGGCGCGCGAAGCCGACTTCACGATGCGCGATTTTCGCTTCGCCTCTGGTGAGACACTGCCGGAACTGCGGATTCACTACCGCACCTACGGCGCCCCGAAACGCGACGCGGGTGGTGTCGTCCGGAACGCCGTCCTCGTCATGCACGGCACCGGCGGCTCGAGCGCGCAGTTCACCGGCGCCAACTTTGCCGGCACGCTCTTCGGCCCCAATCAACTGCTCGACGTCAGCCGCTACTTCATCGTCCTGCCCGACGACATCGGCCACGGCCGATCGAGCAAACCGAGTGACGGCCTGAAAGGGCGATTTCCCCACTACGGTTATCGCGACATGATCGAGGCGGAACATCGGCTGCTCACCGAAGGCCTCGGCGTGAACCATTTGCGCCTCGTCATGGGGACGTCGATGGGCGGCATGCACACCTGGCTGTGGGGGGAGACCTACCCGGATTTCATGGATGCGCTGATGCCGCTGGCAAGCCTTCCCGTGCAGATCTCCGGCCGCAACCGCGTCTGGCGGCGCGTGGCCATCGACGCGATCCGCGGCGATCCGGAGTGGAAGCAGGGGGACTACACCACGCAGCCGCACGGCCTGCGGACGGCCGCGCAGATGTTGTGGCTGGTCGGCAGCAACCCGATCATCCGCCAGCGGAGGTCGCCGACGCTGGCACAGGCCGACGCGGAAATCGACGACTACGTCGCCAGCTACATCAAGACGGGCGATGCGAACGACACGCTCTACGCCCTGGAATCCTCGCGCGACTACGATCCCGGTCCGGGCCTCGAACGGATCACCGCGCCGCTCTTCGCGATCAACTCGGCCGACGATCTGGTCAATCCGCCGGAGCTCGGGATCCTCGAGCGCGAGATCACGCGCGTGCCGCACGGGCGCGCCGTGGTGATTCCCCTCAGCGATCGCACCGTCGGGCACGGCACGCACACCGTCGCGTCAGTGTGGCAGGACTACCTGGCTCAGCTGCTGTCGGCTACTGAGCCTCGCTAGCGCTGACCTTCTGAGACGTTCGGGCTGGTCAGCGAAGGCGTGCGGCGGAGATTGGCGACATGATGTCCGCCGCGCTGCCGCACGTCTTGATCTCCTCGGACATGATGCCGAGGATCGACGAGAGCCCGGGTCCGTACCCGTACTGTCCCTGACGGACCGATCGGATGAACCGGCTGCTTTCGTCGAGGGGCAGCGTTGCCACGTTCGAGCAGAACGTCGCCCACAGTCCATCCATGTTCAGGTACTGCTCGACGTTCGACAGATAGAACGCCGAAACGACGCCATGCCGTTCCTTGAGGAACGTGCCCACCGCGCGGATGGCTTTGGGTCCGGCAAAGTTGCCGACCACCGGGATGAGCAGGTTCTTCGTTTCGAGCGCCTTGAGCACCGCGAAGTTCTCGTCGGTCGCCAGGTAACTGCGGGCGACGCCCGCTTCGTCGGTGGAGAGCATCAGGTCCGCGTACGACGGTGAGTTGCGACCGAAACCGCCACCGCGCCCGCTCATCCAGTAGGTGAGGCCAGGTCCGTACTGCTGAAAGTTGCGATAGACGTACTCGATGCCCTGCGGATCGTCGGGCGAGAGCGCGAAGCCGTGTTTCTTCGTCAGGTCGTCCAGGATCGTCTTCAGGTTCTCCGTGAAGAGCGCTTCGCTCGTTTCCGCGTTCGAGAACGCGGCGAAGATCTCCTGCACGCTCGAGCTCGACGTCAATCCTTCCGGCCGCTTGCGCGCGAACAGGCGCGACACGAAATCGACCCGGTCCGCGGACAGCTCGAACAGCGCCTTGTACATCAAGTGCAGATCGAGGTTGCCGCGCCGAACGTCCACGATGAAGGCAATCGACGGCCGCAGAGCGGCAATGTAGGTGAAGTTCTGCTCCGGCCCGACGCCCATGTAGACACGTCCGGGCCGCGACACGCTGAGCAGCTCCGGAATCACATACTGCAGCCAGATCTCGTTCGACAGCAGATTATCGGAGCGGAAGTAGCCATTGGGCTCGGAGAAGTCGGTGACCAGATTCCAGAACTCCTGATCGCTCAACCGCTCGGGAATCCCCGATTCGGCGGGTGGGGCGGGAGCTGGCGCGGGCTCTGCGGCCGCGGCTGCCGGCGCCGCGGGCGCGGTGATCGGCGGCGACGTTCGCTTGGCGCACGACGCAGGCACCCACGCAATCAGGAGGCTCAGAACGGCGGCAACAGCGAAGCGTCCACGGATCATTGAGTGCTCGTCTGCTTCTATTCTACAAGCGTTTGTGTGTCCCCTTTGCCGGTGAGCGCGCCGACGGCCACCGCATCCACGGCGGCCGTCACGCACCGGGGGCTTTGACGATCGACGGTTACTTCTTGGCGGGCGCCTTGGCTGGTGTCTTCGCGGTGGCGGGCTTCACCTCGACATCGGTGGCCGTCATCTTATAGGTGATCGTGACTTTCGATCCGACCTTCACGTCGGCCGGCACCTTGCTGCTGGCGTCGCGCGCGATCTCCCACTTGTCGGAACCCTTCTGGACGACGATGGCGTCGGGACGCACTTCGAGGACCGGGCCGGTCACCTGATAGGTCTTGGTCGCCGCCATCGCCGGCAGCACCCCCACACCGAACGCGAGCAGCAGCGCCAGGACGAATGCTTTCTTCACAGAGCACCTCCATGACCGAGAAAGGGCTATTATCTAGCACCGGACGGCGCCGGCGGACAACTTGGGGTTGGCGCAGGCGACGACTCCGTTCAGTGAAGGAGCAAGAGGCATGCGGATTCATCATCTGTTCTACGCCGCGGTACTCGGGCTGGCAGTTGCCGCCCCTTCTGCGGCTCAGACGGCCACCGTCACCGGCACGTGGAAGGCGTCGTTCGTCACGCCGGACCGGACCTATCCGGCAGGAATCGAGCTCAAGCAGGACGGCGAGAAACTCACCGGCAATCTACTGTCCGACACCAAGGATCCCATCACCGGATCCATCCAGGGAAATAACCTGACCTTCACATTTCAGACGCCGAACCCCGGCGGCGATGGATCGATCCTGTCGATCGGCGTCAAGTGCACGCTGGACAAGGATGCGCTCGCCGGCGAATTCACCGTCAACGACGGCGCGGGCGGCACCTTCTCGGCCGAGCGTGCTACGGGTGCGCCCGCCAAGACCGCGGGCGACGCGCCGGCGCAATCGGGCGGCAAAGTCGATCTCACCGGCAACTGGGCGTTGTCGGTCGATTTCGGCACCATCAGCGCGACGCCGTCCGCCGTCTTCAAGCAGGAGGGCGAGGTCCTGACCGGCCAGTACACCAGCCAGCAGTACGGCACGTTCCCCCTGAAGGGGACGCTCAAGGGGAATCAGCTGTCGTTCACCTTTACGATGACGATCGAAGGCAATGCGATCGACGTGCTGTTCTCCGGCACCGCGGACAAAGACGCGATCAAGGGCAGCGTCAACTACGGCGGGATCGGCGAGGGAACGTTTTCCGGCACGAGAAAGAAGTAGAGGACCCCGTCAACGCGCGTCAGGCGCTTGAAGATTCCATCCTTCCACCGTCACCCGGGCATCGGCCGGGGCGGACAGCGAAACCCCGATTGTCCGCCGCTCGCCCGGCAGCAGCGCGAAGTAGTTGTCCTCCCAGAACACCGGCAGATACTCGTCCTGCGTCTTCGGATCGACCAGCTTCAAGTGCACCTGAAAGGCGAGCGCTGAACCGGTGTTCTCGACCTGCACGACCTCGTCGTCTCCTCGCCGCTCCAGCGACGCCGTGACCGTCGTCGTCGGCAGCCGCGCCAGCATTGTCAGATCGGCGTGACGGGTGGTTGGGGTGAAGTACCATTCCGTCTTCGACCAGTCCAGCCGATCCTCCTGCGTCGAGAGCCAGTAGAAGTTCGTGCTCACCACCTTGCCGGCGTCTTCGGCCGTCAGTTTCAGAAAGTAGGTCGTCGTCAGTCCGTCGACCTCGGGGAGGCTGAAGGCGCGCACGACCGCGTCCGCCGGAAGATCGACGTCGGCCTGCCGTGAAAACCTCTGCTTGAGATCGAAGTCGAGGACCGACGCCGAGACCCGCAGCCCGTGGCCCGCGATCTGGGTGTCGTTGACGAGCACGATCGAGCGATCGTCGTACCAGTACTGTACGTGCACCGCCTCGCACGCCTTCTTGGTGCCGAAATAACCGCCGGCCGGTCGCAGGTAGTAGTCGTAGAGATGCCAGATGAGCGACGGCCACGCGTTGCTCAGCATCCACTGGACGACGCCGGTGGCCGTGTACTTGTTGCGCGCGTAGGCCTCGAACATCGCCCGCTGGCCGTCGTAGGTCAGGGCCTGCGCCTTGCGCGCGTAGTCGGCGGCGTCTGCAGCCTTGCCATAGCGCGCTTCGAGGGCGGTGGTGAACTTGTCGATCGTCTTGAATTCGGCACCGCCGGCGTGAAAGCTCCAGACGCGGTCGATGGGCCAGAGGTGTGCCGGCGTCAGCATGGCGCGCAGGCTGTCGATGGGCGGCACCGCTGCTCCAGGACTGATTTCCGTGGCGAAGCCGACCGCGCCACCATTCTTGGTGTCGGTGAGCCAGTACCACGGCGGCTCGTACTCATACGGCCCGCGCATCTTCACACCACTGGGGCCGTTGACGCCACCCTCCTCGGCGGCGTTGGACAGCGTCGGGCGATTCCACTCGAGTTGTGCTTCGATGTCGAGGTACTTGCGCTCGACCGCAGGAATCGGCGGCTTGTCGCTGCCGTTCAGCCAGACGAAGACGCTGGGATGCGAGCGCAGCCGCAGCAGCTGATCGTGCAAGGACAGCGGACCAACGACGTAGTTGTCAGCCGTCCACTTGTTCCACAATTCCCACTGATCGCAGCAGCACCAGCCGGCCATCACGAGGAGGCCTTCGCGATCGGCGAGGTCGAAGAACTCGTCGGTCTCCAGCTTGCCTTCGAGCCGAATCGTGTTGAGGCCCATGTCGCGCACGTAGCGCATTTCCGCATGAAGCCGCTCGGTGGTGATTGGCCGCAGCAGCATGTCCGGACTCCAGCCGCCGCCACGGATCAGAATCGGACGGCCGTTGATTTTGAACAGTCGGTGGCCCGCGGGCGTCAGCTCCGACGTCACGTCGCGCACGCCGAATGTCGACTGCTGGCTGTCCGAGACGATGCCATCGACCGAGATCTCAAGGTGCGCCGTGTACAGATCCGGCGCACCCATGCGGTAGGGCCACCAGAGTCGAGGTGACCTCAGGATCAACTCGGCATGCTCACCCGGCGTCATGCGAATGGTCCGTTGCTCGCGCGGCGCGAGCTTCACGGGTTGCGACACGTGGAGGTCGTCGATCGTCGAACTCAGGACCGCATTGACCTCACGATCGGAGGCGTTGACCGCGTCGACGATCACCGTCAGGCGCGCTTCGGTGTTGGCCGGCGAGTTGAGCCCGGTCACGATGTACGCGTGACGCAGCGCCACCGGACCGCAGGTCGTCAGATAGACGGGCGCCCACAAGCCCATGTTCTTGTCCGGCGGTGTGGGATTCCAATCGACCCAGTTGATGGCGAGGTCGTTCGGATGGGGCGGGAAGATCTCGACGGCGATCGCATTGCGGCCGCCGGCGTGAACCACGCGTGACACGTCGAACACGTAGCGCCGGTACGCGCCCGCGACATCCGCGGCGGCCGCGATGCGCACGCCGTTCACCCACACATTTGCGCGGTAGTTGATGCCGTCGAAATGCAGCCACCACGTGCGGCTCTCCTGCGGGAGATCGATCTCGGTTCGATACCACCACGAGCGCCTGTACGGACTGTCGGCCGGCATCTCGATCGTCGAGAAGACAGACCCGATCGGGTAGGTGGCGCCCTTCAACGACCGCAGGTTCATGCCGACGAATGGATCTGGCAGGCGATGAGCCGTGACGAGGGCGCCGACGACGGTTGACGGCACAGTTGCCGGCGTCCAGCCGCGCGTCTCGACACCGGGTCGGGAGAGCACATCACCTTTTAGGCTGACCTCAGCCGAGGATCGAATCCACCATCCTTGGTTGAGCTTGACCTGAACGGGTTGAGCGCGCAGGTCGGGTGTGGCCGCGACCAGGCAGCTGAGCGCGAGCGCAGAGATGCTGAATCCCTTCGCCGCAGGGGGCCGTATGCCCCGCAACTCATAGACTCGATTAAACCAAGTGACGCGCATCGGAACACCGCATAAGAAACAAAAATGGACGACACTTTCTAATTGATCTTAATTATTGCTGGCGATATCCAAACTTTTGTACACTCCGGTCCGAAAATGCGAGACTCTCATCGGCCGTTCCGGGGCGGCACGACGGACTCTGGCGCACGCCATGCCGGTCATCTCAGGGGTCTCAACATCGAGCGGGTGCTCAACATCGCGATCGAGCGACCGGGAACGTTCACTCGATCGGAGATTATCCAGGCGACCGGCTTGTCGGCGCCGACCGTTGGCAGCCTCACCTCCCATCTGATTCAGACCGGCGTCATCAGCGATCTCGGCACCGCGCCGTCCCGCGGCGGCCGCCGGCCGGGGCTGATGGAGTTCAACGCCCGGCACGCCTACATCGCCGGCATCGATCTCGGTCCGACGCGCACGCGCCTCGCGGTCGCCGATCTCAGAGGTCAGCCGCTGGCGCGACAGATCATCACCACGCCGTCGGGCGTGAGCCCGCAATCGATGCTGGCCCGGATCGCCGACGCGCTTCGCGCGCTGATGCAGGAAGCCGGCGTTCCGGCCGATCGCCTCGTTGTGGCCGTCGCGGGTGCCCCGGGCGCCGTGAACCTCGATACCGGCACCGTCGACATGGCCCCCAATCTCAATGGCTGGACGAAGGTGCCGATGCTGAAGGTCCTGCAGCAGGAGCTCCAGACCACGGTGCTGATCGAGAACGACGTGAACCTGGCGCTCCTCGGCGAGCACTGGCAGGGAGCGGCGCGCGGTCACGACACGTGCGCCTTCATCTTCGTCGGCACCGGCATCGGTTCGGGCATTCTGATCGACGGCACGCTGCATCACGGGCACTCGTTCATGGCCGGCGAGATCGGGGTCATGTGCATGTCTCCCGAGCTCCTGAGTCGTGATTTCGGCTCGCGCGGGTGTCTCGAGACGCTCGCCGGGCTCGACGCGCTGCGCACGCAGTGGCCGCTCGAGGCCCAGGAGGATCCGGCCGGCTGGTTCGCCACGCTGGTCAAGTCCAGCCAGGCGGGCGACGAGATCGCGCGCCAGGCGCTGGCGCAGACGACGGAGTTGATCGGCATCGCGACCGCGAACGTCGCGGCGGTCGTCGATCCCTCGATCATCGTGCTCGGCGGCGCCATGTTCGCGCAGGCCGAGCCGCTGGTCGACGCCGTTCGCCGCGTCGTCCACCGAATCTCCCGCACTCGCTTCGATCTGGTACTGTCGGCGCTCGGCAAGGAAGCGCCCATGGCCGGCTGCCTGCTCATCGGCGCCATGGAAGCCCGTCGCCATCTCCGCCAGATGTTGAAGGTCCCGGCGGCGGCGGCCGCCCGCAGCATCCAGTAGATCGCGCCCACCGCTCATCACGGCCGCTGCGCGATCCGGACCACTTGGTTCGCCTTCACCTTCTGCTGCTTCGATACAGTTCCGTCCGGCCACTTGACGGCGATCTCGTCGATTTCCGCGGCGCTGCCGATTCCGAAATGCTGCCGCATGTCGTTCTGCGAGATGTAGCTCGTGCCGCTCTGCACGAGGGCCATCTGACGAGTCGAGCCGGTGACGATGGTGATGATCGCGCCGATGGCGTCGGTGTTGGGCGCTTTTCCCGCAAGCTTGACGATCACCCAGTTGCCACGCGTGGCCAGCTCGTTGTGGAGCAGCTGCGGCGCGCCGTCGAGATCATTGATCACCAGATCGACACGGCCATCGTTGTCGATGTCGCCGATCGCCAGCCCGCGGCTGACGTGCTCGTCCATCAGCGCCGGGCCGTAGCGTGCCGCCACCTCGTCGAACGTGCCGTCGCCCCGATTGTGGTAAAGCAGCTTGCGCTGGCGATAGCCGGCTGAGGCTCCGAGCTTGAGCCGATCGAGCTGCGGGTAGACGTGTCCGTTCACGGCGATGATGTCGGGCCACGCATCGTTGTCGTAATCGAGGAAGGCGTCGCCCCAGCCCACGAACGGCAGGCTCGCCGGCGCGGTCTTCGATCGAAACGAGACGTCGCTGAAGTGATCGCCGTCGTTGTGATAGAGGTCGTTGTATTCCTCGGAGAAGTTGGTCACGAACAGGCTGAAACGGCCGCTGTGATCGTAGTCGCCGAGCGCAACACCCATGCTGCCCTGTTCCGCGCCGTCTTCGCTGACCGCGACGCCCAGCGGAAAGGCCTGCTCCTTGAACGTGCCGTCCTTCTGGTTGACGTAGAGGAAGTTCGGCGTCGAGTCGTTCGCCACGTAGAGGTCCGGCCAGCCGTCGTCGTTGTAGTCGAACCAGGCGACGCCGAGGCCGAAGTAGGCGCGCGGGTCCGAGACGCCGGCCTTGTCGGATACGTCGGAGAAGCGCCCGTTTCCGTCGTTGTGGAAGAGAAAGTCCCCCTCGCCCGGCAGTCCGCGCGGGCCGCACTGCACGGGGATTCCGCGGTACTCGCAGGTCTTGTCCTTGCCGAATTCGGGGAGATGCGCGAGATCGATCTTGACGTAGCGGCTGACGAACAGGTCGAGCCGTCCGTCGTGATCGTAGTCGGCGAAGCCGCACCCAGCCGACCATCCTCCAACCCGGACGCCGGCCTGCTCGGTGATATCGGTAAACGTGCCGTCGTGATTGTTTCGATACAGATGATTTCCCCGCAGCGCGGTCACGTAGAGATCTTCCCAACCGTCGCCGTCCACGTCCGCCGTGCAGACGCCCATGCCCCAGCCGGGGTGGCCGACCCCGGCTTTGTCGGTGACATCCTGGAATCGTCCGTTGCCGAGATTGTGGTAGAGCGCGCTCCGCGCCGCGTTCGGATTGTCGGCGGTGTCCACCGTCAGCGAGTCGACGAAATAGATGTCCGGCAACCCGTCGTTGTCGTAGTCGAAGAGCGCCACACCGCCGCTCATCGATTCGACGATGAATCGCTTTTCCGGGGCGGCGTGATGTTGGAACGTAATCCCGGCTTCGTGCGTGATGTCGCGAAAGAGCAGCTCGGGAGCGGCCGGTGGTTGCAACCCCATCGCGCCGACGAACAGACCGACGAGGACGAGACGAGCATTCATGGCTTGATGCTGTCGCCGCGGTGGACTGCCTTGGCGGTCTGTTCCATGTCGCGTAATTTCTGGCGATAGAGCTCGACGTGGCGTTGGGCGGTCGCCTCGTCGCCGAGTCGTGCATAGACCAGGCTCAGTTGATATTCGGGCTTGGCCGAGCGCGGGTCGGCGGCGACGGCAGCGAGCAGCGCATCGCGAGCCTCCGGGTAGCGCTGCTGCGCGATTCGAACCATGCCGATGACGAGGTTCGCGGTGGCATGCGCGGGCACCTTCACCAGGGCACGCCCGGCGTGTGATTCGGCAGACGCGAGGTCGCCCAGGCCTGCCTCGGCTTCCGCGAGCGCGGCGAGCGTTTCGGTATTGTCGGGATCGAGCTCGAGGCTGCGCTGCAGGCGCGGCTTCGCGTCGGGGTAGAGCTTCTGGTTGTTGTAGGCGAGACCGAGCGCGGTCAGCGTCAGCGGTCGATCGGGATCGAGCGCGTCCGCTTTCGCCAGCGCGCCGACCGCGCTCAGCGAGTCACCGGCGGTCATCAGGCCGACGCCCAGCAGGTACCGATACTGGGCGACGCCCGGACACATCCGTACCAGCGATTCGAGCGTCTGGATGGCCGGCACCGGCATGTGCGCGGCAAGCGAGACCTGCGCCAGCGCGCTCAGCACGTCCTCGGCATTCGGCGCGAGCGCACGCGCTTTCTGCAAAGTATCCAGCGCGCCGGCCGCGTCACCTTCCCCGGACTGCACCCGCGCCAGCAGCAGAAGCGCCTGAGCCGACTGGAAGCGATCCGCAGCGGTGCGCAGCAGCTCCTTCGCTTCAGCGCGATGGCCGGCGGCGACTGCCGCGGAGGCACTCTTGATCAGGGCGTCGCGGCTGGTGCCAGACCCCGCCTGTAATGCCCGCTCGGGCGCCGGCATGGCGACGAGGGCCGACGTCATCAGGATGCCGAGGAGGAGCGGGGATCCCATCATCGGTCGGTCACCCCGCGGCGCTTGTCCTTCAACTTCTGGAAGAGATCGAACTGCTGCTGCGCGAGGTCGTTGTGGCCGGTCTTCTGATAGGCCTGCGCGAGCTGATAATGGACGTTGGCGTCCTCAGGCGCGAGTCGTTGCGCGATCTCGAGCTGTTCGACGGCCGCGGCGGCGGAGCCGCTCGCCAGCAGCATCTTGCCGAACAGGTATCGCGCGTCGGCGTACTCGGGCCTGGCCTTGAGGACGGTTCTCAGCTCTCCCATCGCGTCTTCACGCTGTCCGTCCAGATCGAGGACGGTGGCGAACGTGTAGCGGGCCTTGAGGTTGCCTGGATGCGCAGCCAGCTCGGTCTTCAGCGCCCGGATCGCCTCGGGCAGTCGTCCCTGCTTCAGATAGATGATGCCGAGCGCGGCGTTCGCCTCCGCGACGTCCGGCTTCAGCGTCAGCGCCCGCTGCAGCGACGCGATCGCGCCGTCGAAGTCTCCCTGCTCGGCGTGCGCCTCTCCGAGCACGACATTCAGCTCCGCGTTGTCTGCATGGGCCGCGACGAGTCGGGAGAAGGTCGCTTCCGCCTCGGCCGCCCGACCGCTCCGCACCAGCGCTACGCCGTAGGCAAACTGCATCGACGGATCGGTGTCGCGCTGCGGGTCGTCGCGAAGGAGCTCGACCGCTTTGGCGAAGTCCTCGACGTTCAGCGAGGCCAGCGCCAGCATCCGGCGGGCGTCGGCGTTGGTCGGGTCGGTCGAGAGCGCATCGGTCAGGGCCGCGGCCGCCTTGCCGTACTGCTGCGCGTTGAAATAGGCGACGCCGAGCGAGTACTGCAGCTGGGGAAACGCCGCGTCGATCGCCGCCGTTTCCTCGAACAATTCAGCCGCCCGCGCGAAGCGCTCGGCCTGTGCCTGCATGATTCCCAGATTGAAGTACACGCCGGCCAGTGTCGAGGCGACACGGTGGCCGATCTCCTGCCGCGTCTTCGCCGGCAGCGCGCCGAACCCGCCCGAATCGAGCGGCAGCATCGCCGTGCTCTGAGCGCCTGGCGCATCGGCGGTGTCCTGCATGAACCGCTCGAGCGCGTCCCGTCCGCTCTCGGTCCGCTGCTGTGCGGTCGCGGCAGCGGTGGCGAACTCCGCGTCCGCGCTTTTGGTGTCGCCGGTCTGCCGGAGGGCCATCGCCAGTTGATAGTGCAGGTTGCCGATCTGCGACTGAACGGGCAGCGTCGATGAGAGCTCTTCGGCCTTGCGAAGCGAAATGACGGCAGCGGCCGGGTTGCCGAGCGCGAGCTGGCACCGGCCAAGATATTGATAGGCCTGCCAGCCGGCGTCCGGCGCTCTCGCGGCTATCTCGAGCGGCCCGAGGGCCTCTTTTTCGCGGTGTGCTTCCACCAGCGCCATCCCCAATCGAAGATTGACGAGCGGATCGTCCGGCGACAGCTCGAGCTCCTTCCGGAACTCCACCATCGCCTCGTCGACGCGGATCACCCCTTCGGCCATGACCGGAATCGTTCCGAGATAGAAGTGGGCGTGACGGACGCGGGGATCGAGCGCCAGCGCGTGCTCGAGCGCGGTGCGGGCGCGCTGGTACTGTGCGGCGTCGCGATAGGCGCGTCCGATGAGGACGTAGGTCTGCGGAATCGGCCGGGCGCGTGTCAGCTGATCGAACAGCCGCTCTGCCGCGTCCACCTTCTTCACGCGCAGATAACCGGTCGCAAGCGCAAAGGTCGTCTCGATGTCGTCGGGCGCCATGGCGTGCGCTTCCTCGAGCACCTGGACCGCGTCGTCGAGCTTGCGGTTCGAGACCAGCGCCTGCGCCAGCAGGCGCCGCAGGTCCATCTCTTTCGGGCTGCGGGCGACGAGGTCGTAGAGGATCGGCAGCGCCGCTGCCGGATCGTTCAGCTGCAGGTCGACGATCGCGAGCGCGTGCAGGGCCGCGCGGTTGTCGACGACCGCGGAGGCGGCGCGATCGAACGCGTCGCGCGCCGCGGGCAGCCGTCCGTCGGCGATGGCGAGGCCGGCGCTCAGCATCCAGCCGTTGAACAGCGCCTCGCGGTAGTGGCTCTCAGCAATCTGTCGCTCGCCGCTCTGCAGGGCGCGTTCGGCGGTGGCGCGCTCGGCTTCGAGCGGGGCCAGCGGGTCCGCGGGCCTGGCCTGCGCGGCCGCGGAGAGGGGCAGGTTGATGAGGAGGAGCAGGGACAGCCAGGGCCTCCGGATGCGCAGCCGTTCGAAGTTCTCACTGGGCCGCGGAATACGCGGAATACCCTGTACGCGCCGGGGACCCATGTTCATACCGGTGGCAGCGTCCCGTGCGGCCGCGGAACGATCGGACGGGGACCGCTGGTGCTCGTCCGGAAAGAAAGACTTCTCATGTTCAACTATGGAGTGGGGCCGTGCCGGCAATGCGCCCTGCAGTCCTATGTTAGCCGTGTCCTCGCCCTGAAGAGCCCGTTTCGCCGAGCTCTACTGGTTCTGCCCTCCGTCCGCCCGAAGCACTCTCCGCGTGTTCTGCGTATTCCGCGGCCCGTAATTCCGCGTGTTCTGCGTATTCCGCGGCCCGTAATTCCGCGTGTTCCGCGTATTCCGCGGCCTGTATTCCGCGTGATCTGCGGATTCCGCGGCCTGTATTCCGCGTGATCCGCGTATTCCGCGGCCCCGCGGCCCGCGGCCCGCGGCCTAAGGATGCCCCGCCAGCCACGACCGCGCCTGCGCGATCTGCGGCCCGTAACGCTGCGGCGGCGCCCCGTCCGCAAAGAAGCCAAGACATGCCCGCGCCTCCTGAATCCTGCCGGCGCGCGCCTGCGCCACGCCCAACGCGAAGATCGGACCCGAACTCCGAGGGGTCGGCGGCCACCGCGGCCCGCCAGTGCGGCAGCGCCTCGGCCGTACGCCCTTCGTCGATCGCGACAGCGGCGAGCGAGCTGTGCGCGCGCGCGACGGTGGGGTCCTGCGCCAGGGCCGCCTCGAAGGCCTGGCGCGCCAGATCGCGGTGGCCCGCCATCAACTGGATCGTCCCTTCGTTGACCAGCAGCATCGGATTCGACGGATCGTCGCGGCGCGCGCGCGTGCAGCAGCGCCAGCGCGTCCTCGGACGCTCCTGTCCGCGCCTTGGCCAGCGCCATCGTCGTCAGGACGTCGACGGTCCGGCGGTCGCCGAGGCGGCGTAGGGCGTGAGAAGGGCGACCGCCTCCTGCGGCCGGCCGTCCTGTGTGAGATAGCCCCCCAGCAACGTCGCGGTTTCGCTGTTGCCCGGATTCAGCGAGTGCGCGCGTTCGAGGGCGCCGATCGCCGGTTTCAAATCACCCTGTTCGCGGGCGAGATGGGCGTAGTAGAGCCACGCCAGCGCCATCCGCGGCTGCTTTTCCGTCAAGGCCCGCGCCTGCGCCAGCGCATCGGCCGGCGCGCCCGGCGAGAGCGGAGCCGACGATCTCCTGCAGATCCCGATCGACCTCGATCCGTCGCTTCGGATCGTCGGCCTCCGAATATCGCTGCCGGATCGTTTCACCGCCCGAGACGTAACCAAGACTGCGCAGTCGATCGAGCGTGGCGGCATCCTGATTGGCGCCCGTCTGCAGCGGCCCGCGAGGAACCTTCTCGACGAACGCCTTCAGTGCGTTGGCGCTGGTCCCCGACGCCGCAAGATTCGTCGCCTCACCCGGATCCGCGTTCAGGTCGTAGAGCTCCGGGATTGGCAGCTCGATGTACTTGAGGCGATCGTCGAGCGCGCCGCGGACCGGAGCCCAGCCGCGGTTCAGCGCGCCGGAGAAGGCTTCGAAATACGAGCGTCCGGCGTCTGCGGCCGCCGGCTGCGCGAGCAGGTTGCGGCCGTCCAGGTCCGCCGCGGACCGGCAGGTGCAGGAGCGCGAGCACCGTCGGCATGATGTCGACGTGCCGAACGAGGTCCGACCGCACGCCGGGCCGCACCGACCCGGCCGCGTAGACGATCAGCGGCACGTGAAGCGTTGCTTCGTAGGCGAAGATGCCGTGGGTGGCCTCACCGTGCTCGCCGAGTGATTCACCATGGTCGGCGGTCAGGACGATAACCGTGCGGCTCGACGATCCGGCGTCGAGGATCGGCCCGACCAGCGTGCCGAGCGCCGCGTCTGCCGCCGCGACTTCTCCGGCATAGGGGTTGTCCGCGAACTTCGAGGCGAAGGGCTCCGGCGGGGTGTAGGGAAAGTGCGGCTCGTACAGGTGGACCCAGCAGAAGGTCGGCGCGCTCGACTCGCGTCCCAGCCAGGTCCGGGCTTTCGCGACGGTCTCGGCGCCCGAGCGCTCCTGCTCGAGGAAGGCCGGTCGGGCGGCGCCCGACAACCGATCGTCGTATTCGTCGAAGCCGCGCGCCAGCCCGAAGCGCGCCTTCAGCGGAAACGCGCTCACGAACGCCCCCGTTCGATAGCCGCGTCCTTTCAGGACCGTTGCCAGCGTGTCGACGGTGTCGGGAAACCGGAAACCGGCGTTGTCGCGCACGCCGTGAACGAACGGGTAGCGTCCCGACAGGATGTTGGCATGCGACGGCAGGGTGACGACGTTGTGGGCGTGGGCGCGATCGAAGCGCAGCCCGAGGGCGGCAATGCGATCCATCCATGGGGTTGATGCCTTCGGGTTTCCCGATGCGCCCAGCGCATCGGCGCGAAGGGTGTCAATCGTCACGAGCAGCACGTTGACCGGCGGCGATGCGGGTTGCGTGGTCGGGGCGGTACGGCGCCACAGAATGCCGCCCCAGATGGCAGCCTCGACCAGCGCAACGACCCCGATAATCGCCAGCACCGGGCCGCGCAGGATCGAGAAACGGCGCGGTCGCGAGAACGGGCCGGAAGGGCCGTTATTCAGGGATTTTGTTCGTTTCTGATTTTCACTTGACAACTTTTGGACCCTGACAATAATACATTTCGCGAGACCTTTCTTAAGTTGGTTTAGTAACGCCGGAGGACCTGTCGAAATGCGGATGAGGAAGTGTGTCTTGATGCTGGCGATCGTTCTGTCGATGCTTCCGGCATCGGCGTTCGCCCAGCGCACGAATGCCGCGGTCCGCGGCACCGTCACCGATCCCAGCAAGGCTGTCGTTCCCGGCGCCACCGTCACCATCACCGGCACCGACACGGGCCTCACGCGCACCACCGTCACCAACGCTGATGGCGTCTACAGCGTCAGCGAGCTGCCGGTTGGCCGCTACACCATATCCGTCGAGCTCCAGGGCTTCAAGACGGCGACCCGTACCGACATCGCGCTGAACGTCGCCGACGATCGCAAGATCGATTTCGAGCTCGCGGCCGGCGCCCTGACCGAGACCGTGAGCGTCAAGGCCGAATCCACACCCGTGAAGACCCTCGGTGGCGACGTGTCGGGCGTCATCACCGGACAGCAGGTCCGCGAGCTGCCGCTCAACGGCCGCAACTTCCTGCAGCTCGCGACGCTGATGCCGGGCGTCAGCGCGCCGGATTTCCTCAACGTCAAGGACAAGGGGCTGCTGGGCGGGTCCGACTTATCCGTCAGCGGCAGCGCGGTGACCTCAAACCTCTGGACGGTTGACGGCTGCGAACAACAACGACGTCGGATCGAACCGCACCATTCTCGTGTACCCCTCAGTCGACGCGATTGAAGAGTTCAAGATATCTGCGCAACAGCTACGGCGCCGAGTTCGGCCAGTCGGGCGGCGCGCAGATCAACATCGTCACCCGCAGCGGGACGAACAAGTTCACCGGCAGCGGCTTCTATTTCGGCCGCAACGACGCGCTGAACGCGACCAACTACTTCATCAAGCAGGCGAACCAGCCCAAGGATCAGCTGTCGCGCAACGACTACGGCTGGACGTTCGGCGGACCGATCGTCAAGAACCGGCTGCAGTTCTTCGCGTCCCAGGAGTGGAACAAGGAGACGCGGGGCAGCGTGCGGGCGGCGTTCGTGCCGACGGCGGCGGAGCGGGCCGGCAATTTCAACGGCCCATCGATTCCGGGCTGCACCAACCCCGACCCCGATCGATCCGCTGACCGGCGCGCCCTTTCCCAACAATCAGATTCCGGCGGGACGACTCGACGCGGCAGGCGCGGCCTACCTGAATCTATATCCGCTGCCGAACACCACGCCGCCTGCGGGGAGCTGCAACAACTGGGTGACCTCGCTCAATACGCCGATCGACTGGCGCCAGGAGAACGTCCGCGCAGACTACTCGTTGTCGAACGCCTCGCGCCTCATGGTCCGCTACACGCAGGACAGCTGGACCAACAACGCGCCGAACCTGCAGTAGCAATCTGTGGGGAGACGATCCGTTCCCCGCGGTGGACTCGAACTGGGACCAGCCCGGCAAGTCGTTCGTCGTCTCGCTGAACCAGACGCTCGGATCGAAAGCGGTCAACACGCTGCAGTTCTCGTACTCGGCCAACAAGATCACCGTGACGCGCGGCGGGACGCAGCCGGAGCTGAACGGGCAGATCAACGCGCTGATTCCGTCGATCTTCCCGAGCAGCGGTCACGAATACGCCGGGCCAGGAAGGCCATCCCGGTGTTCTGGGGCGGCGGCGGCTACTCGACGCTATGGAACGAGGCGCCCTTCCACAACAACCAGGACCTCTACGTCTTCAAGGACGACTACTCGCTCGTGTTCGGCAAGCACATGCTGAAGGTCGGTGGTCTGTTCAGCACCAACAAGAAGAACGAGGACGTTGGCGGGAACGGTTCGTTCGAGAACTCGGCGTTCTGGGGATCGACCGGTCTGGGCAGCACGGGGGTCACCACCGGCAACATCCTCTCCGATTTCCTGCTCAAGGACATGACGTTCGGGTTCTCGGAGAGCCTCGGGACAGCGCCAGGTGCCACAGCGCTGGAAGGACCTCGAGTTCTACGCGTCCGACTCCTGGAAGCTGAGTCCGCGGATCACCTTCGACTACGGCGTGCGATATTCGGCTTTCTACAACCCGTACTCGGCCGACGACAAGATCATGAGCTTCGATCCTGCCAGCTTCAATGCGGCACTCGGGTCGGACCCGTGTAACGGCTTGCTCCAGGCGCCAGGCGCCAACTGGTGTCAGCAGGCAGGGTCTGCTTGGGGGCGCAGACGGGCCCGAACCGTTCGCTGTTCCCGCAGGACTACAACAACTTCGCGCCGCGGCTCGGCGTCGCCTGGGACATCAACGGCAACGGCAAGTCGGCGCTTCCGCGCCGGCCTCGGGCAGTTCTACTTGCGCGAGCGCCTCAGCCCGGGGCTGAACATCGGCGAACAACCCGCCGTTCATCACGACGGTGAGCGGCAATCGGTTACTCGACACGAACTCATCAACCTGTGATGGGTGCGCGTTCGGCAACTCGCTGGGAGCGCCCAACGCGGGCAGAGAGCAGACCTCGAAGAACCCGAACAACTGGCAGTGGAACGTCTCCTACCAGAAAGAGGTCTACAAGAATACGACCTGGGACATCGGTTACGTCGGCAGCAAGGGCAACGACCTGCTGACCGTAGCGGACATCGACCAGGTCGCCCCGGGCGATATCAATAACAATGGCATCGCCGGATCGGCGCGAGTACGTGATCACGACTCCCGGCGAACGGATCGCTGCGGCCGTACGGCGACGCGTTCGGCGACAAGCGGATCACCTTCTGGGGACACGATGGCCATTCGATGTACCACTCGATGCAGACGCAACTGATCAGTCGCTGGGGTGCATCGCAGGCCCAGGTCTCGTACACGCTGTCCCGAACGACGGCGAACGTGCCATTGGACGACAGCAACGGGGGTTTGGGCGCGGATGGCTCGGTCCTCGATTTGTCGAACCCTGCGGCCGACGATGGGCTGGCAAATACCGATCGCCGCCACATGTTCAACGCCGCAGCTGGTGCTGGCGCTTCCGACGATGGAGGACCAGCACGGGGTGAAGGCGGCGCTGCTCGGCGGATGGGAGATCGGCACGATCGTGCAGGCGGCGTCCGGTCAGGCGCTGACGGTGTTCACCGGCGGGTTGCCGAACGGTCTGAACGGCGGGCCGTCGGGCACCGGTTACACTGACAACCAGCGGCCGAACATGGCGACCGACGGCGATTGCCGCGCGAGCAACAGCTCGGTGCCGGAGCAGATCCTCGATCCGGCGGCGTTCACGCTGGTCGGCTTCCAGCTCGGGTCGATTGGCAACGAGAAGCGGGGCCAGTGCCGCGGACCCGGCCTGTTCCAGACCGACCTGCGTTTTACAAGACGATCCGCGCCTTCTCGAAAGCGCAGATCCAGCTGCGGTTCGAGATCTTCAACTTGTTCAACAACACGAACTTCGAGGGCGCGGGTTCGGGCGGTGGGGGCCTGAACAACATGATGTCGCTGCAGTCGGTCACCCTGGATCCGGCGCAGACGCAGATCACGGCCTACACTCCGAGCGGATCGTTCGGTCAGGCGACGCGCACGCGCGACGCCCGGCAGGCGCAGTTCGGGATAAAGATCTTGTTCTAGCGTCAACCGGCGGGGCCGCGGGAACCCCCCTTCCCGCGGCCTCGGGTATTCTCTTGCGATGCGATTGCGACTGCTGACGGTCCTCGGAGCCGCCCTCACCTCGTTGCTGGCCGCTCAGGACGTGCCCCACTCGTCCCCTCCGTTCCCCGACAGCCAGAGCTTTCTCGAGGCCCAACTTCGACCGCTGCGTCCGCTGCCGCCGGCCGCCTCGCGCCGCGTCCGCGACCTTCTCTCGCAGATGACGCTGAAGGAGAAGGTCGGCCAGATGACCCAGCTCGAGATCGGGATGATCACCGACGGGCAGGAAGGCAATCTCCGCATCAATCCCGACAAGCTGCGCAAAGCCGTGAACGACTACGGCGTCGGATCGATTCTCAACGTCAAGGACATCGCGCTTCCCCCGGCGAAATGGCACGAGATCCTCGGCGCCATCGCTCGGGCCGCGGATCAGACGCGACTGAAGATTCCGGTCATCTACGGTCTCGACAGCGTGCACGGCGCGAACTACGTCGCTGGCGCGACCATTTTTCCGCAGGCGCTCGGCATGGCCTCGACCTGGGATTTCGATCTGATGCTGGAGGCCTCGGCGCTGGCGGCGGCTGAAACGCGCAGCGTCGGCGTTCCCTGGAACTTCTCGCCGGTCCTCGATGTCGGGCGCAACCAGTTGTGGCCGCGCCTCTACGAGACGCTCGGCGAAGATCCGTATCTCGCCACCGTCCTCGGCGTCGCCGCCGTCCGCGGCTACCAGGGGGACGACCCGTCATCGCCGGCGCATGCCGCGGCCACGTTGAAGCACTACATCGGCTACAGCGTGCCGACCAGCGGCCGCGATCGCACGCCGGCGCTGATTCCGGACGTGACGATGAGGGATACGTTCCTGCCGCCGTTCGCGGCGGCCGTCAAGGCGGGCGCGCTGTCGGTGATGGTCAACTCGGGCGAAGTGAACGGCATCCCGGGACACGTCAACAGGCGGCTGCTGAACGACGTCCTCCGCGGCGAGCTTGGCTTCGACGGGGTGATCGTGTCCGACTGGGAAGACATCAGAAAACTGGTCGGGATGCATCACGTCGCGGCGAACGAGAAGGAGGCCACGCGCCTGGCGATCCTGGCGGGGATCGACATGAGCATGGTTCCGAGCGACTACAGCTTCAGCGACCTGCTGGTCCAGCTCGTGAACGAGAAGACCGTCCCGATGTCGCGGATCGACGACGCGGTCGGGCGCATCCTGACGCTGAAAGCGCGCGTCGGGCTGCTCGACACGCTCCGACAGCGCTCCGGCCACGACAGTCGCGGTCGGTTCCGCCAGCCTCGCGTCAGGTCGCGCTTCGCGCCGCCCGCGAGTCGATTGTGCTCGCGAAGAATTCGGCTGCGGTGTTGCCGCTCGGCTCCTCGACCCGCGTCCTGCTGACCGGCCCGACCGCGGATTCCCAGCCGGCGCTGAACAACGGCTGGACGATCACCTGGCTCGGCGATCGCGCGCCGCTCTATCCCGCCGACCGGCCCACGGTCCGCCGTGCACTGGAGGCTCGCCTCGGCGGCCGACTGACTTACGTGCCGGGCTCGACCTACGACAAAGCGATTGACGTGCAGGCCGCGGCAACCGCGGCCGCATCGGCCGACGTCGTGGTCCTGTGCCTGGGGGAGATGTCCTATGCCGAGACGCCCGGCAACATCGACGACCTGCAGCTGCCCGACGCGCAGCTGCACCTCGCCGAGGCCGTCCTCGCCGCCGGCAAGCCGGTCGTCCTCCTGATGATCGAGGGACGTCCGCGGATCATCCGGACGCTTGCCGATCGGGCGGCGGGCATCGTCATCGCGCTCAATCCCGGTATGGAAGGGGGCACCGCCATCACCGACGTCCTGTCGGGCGAGGTCAATCCGAGCGGACGGCTGCCGATCACCTACCCGCGCTTTCCCAACGCGCTCTTCACCTACGACTACAAGGCGTACGACGACCACGATCTCACCGCCCCGTCCACCTCCTTCAAGCCGCAATTCGCCTTCGGATCTGGCTCGAGCTACACGACGTTCGAGTATGCCGGCCTCACCGCCGACGGCAAGGGGACGTTCGATCAGGGCATCGATGTGTCGGTGACGGTTCGAAACACCGGGAAACGCGCCGGCACCGAAGTCGTCCAGCTGTTCGTTTCCGATCGTGTCGCCAGCGTGACCCCACCGATCAAGCGCCTCAAGCGGTTCACGCGGGTCGATCTGCCGGCCGGAGGGTCGAAGGATCTCCGGTTCCACCTCACACGGAACGACTTGTCGTTCATCGGCACAACCGGCCGGTCCGTCAGCGAGCCGGGCACGTTTACCATCGCGGTCGGTGGGCTGACCAGGGATGTCGAGATGCGATAGCCGAGACCACCGTCGACGACTAACCTATTCAGGTTAGTCGGCCCTCAAGGCGAACCCTTCGGACCAGCCGTATGGAAGAATGTTCCCGCGATTCCGTTTCCGCGTGACCATGATTCCTTTCAACCCGCACCCGTCGCGATCCATCGTCCTCTCCCTGTGTGGCGTTCTGTCCGCGGCCGCGTTGCCGACGACAGGCTCGACGGTCACCTTCACGGACGTCACGCAGTCGGCTGGCATCCACTTCCGTCACAACAGCGGCGCCTTCGGCAAGAAGTACCTGCCGGAGACGGTAGGCTCCGGCGCCGCGTTCGTCGACGTGGACAACGACGGATGGCAGGACATCTTCTTCGTCAACTCGACCAACTGGCCCGGTCACCCGGGACCACCGTCCTATCCGGCGCTGTATCACAATAATCGCAACGGCACGTTCACCGACATCACGCGGCAGGCCGGCCTGGCGATCGAGATGTATGGCATGGGCGTCGCCGCGGCGGACTACGACAACGACGGCAACGTCGATCTCTACGTCACCGCGCTTGGACCGAATCACTTGTTCAGGAATCTGGGAAACGGCCGCTTCGAGGATGTGACCGCGAAAGCCGGGGTGGGAGACCCGGGATTCTCGACGAGTGCGATGTGGGTCGATTACGACAAGGACGGCAAGCTCGATCTCCTGGTCGCCAACTACGTCGCCTGGACGCCGGAGAAGGATCTGTTCTGCGCGCTCGACGGCAAGAACAAATCGTATTGCACGCCGGAGTTGTACAAGGGTCAGAGCCCGACGCTGTACCACAACCGCGGCAATGGCACCTTCGAGGACGTCACCCGGAAGGCCGGTCTCTACGATCCCTCGTCGAAGAGCCTCGGCGTCGCCATGCTCGACTACGATGGGGATGGCTGGCCCGATCTCTTCATCGCCAACGACACGCAGCCGAACAAGTTGTATCGCAACAAGAAGGACGGCACCTTCGAAGAAGTGGGGATGACGGCCGGGGTCGCGTTCAACGACGCCGGGGTCGCCCGCGCCGGGATGGGCGTCGACGCCGCCGACTACGACAACTCGGGCAGGCCCGGCCTGGTCATCGGCAACTTCTCGAACGAAATGATCGGGCTCTACGCCAATCAGGGAAACGGCCTCTTCATCGACGAGGCGCCCTCGTCGGCCATCGGCAAGGCCTCGCTGCTGACGCTCACGTTCGCGGCCTTCTTCTTCGACGCGGATCTGGACGGACAGGTGGACATCTTCGCCGCCAACGGTCACGTGGCCGACGACATCAACCGCCTTCAGCCGAAGGTCACTTACGCCGAACCGGCCCATCTCTTCAGAAACCTCGGCGGCCGCCGGTTCGAGGCGATCACGAGCGGCGTCGGGGCCGCGCTGAATCAGCCGGTGGTGGCGCGGGGTGCCGCCTATGGTGACTTCGACAACGACGGCGACCTCGACGTGCTGGAGACGACGAACAATGGGCCGGCCCGGCTGCTGAGGAACGATGGCGGCAATCGCAACCACATGCTGCGGGTGAGGACGGTCGGCACCCAGTCGAATCGCGACGGCATCGGCGCGCGGGTGACGATCACCCTCGACAGCGGGCAGAAGCGCTGGGCCATGGTCAAGTCGGGATCGAGCTTCTGCTCGCAGAGCGAGCTACCCGTCACCTTCGGCCTTGGGTCGGCGGTCAAGGTGAAGGACGTCGAGGTGTCGTGGCCGAGTGGTCGCGTCGATCACGTCGCCGGCGTCGCGGCCGGACAGACGATCATCGTGCAGGAAGGCAAGGGTCTGCTGAGCGCAAGCCCCGTTCGATCGGTAACGCCATGATGCTTCGCTGTGTCTCCCTGGCCACCGCTGTTCTGCTCGTTGCCAGCGCCATCGATCAACCGGCGGACGCCGCACGCGATCGCCTCGAGCGGGCCTACCGCGCCAACAACGTCGGCGTCGCCCACCTCGAGCAGTACGACTATGACGCTGCCGCCGAGTCGTTCCGCCAGGCGCTGCAGATCGACGGCAGCCTGTCGCTCGCGCATCTCAACCTGGCGATCGCGCTTCTCTACGGCAGCCATCTCGACACCGCGGCGCCCGAGGCGCGCGCCGCGGTGGCCGCTCTGCCGGATCGCCCCCAGCCCTCGTACGTGCTGGGCCTGATCGCCCGCGGCGACAACCGGGTCGATGAAGCGGCCGCCGCGTTCCGCCGCGTGCTCGAAATCGATCCGACCGACGTGGCCGCGAAGGTCAATCTCGGGCAGGTGCTCCTCCAGCAGCGCGCGTTCGATGAGGCCGTGCAGCTGTTTCGGGCGGCGGTCGACGCCGAGCCGTACAACGCGACCGCGGCCTACAACCTCGCGACCGCGCTCACCCGGGCCGGCCAGACGGACGCCGGTCAGCAGGCGATGAAACGCTTTCAGACGCTGCGCGACAGCGCCTATGCCGTGACCTATGCGCAGGGGTATCTGCAGCAGGGACGGTACGGCGAAGCCATGGCCTCGACCGGCGCCGAGCCGGATCTCGTCGATCGTGCGACGCCGGCGGTGACCTTCACCGACGCGTCAGCGACCGCGTTCGCCGCCGCGACCCCAGCGGCACCTGGCCCGGGCGCCGTCCTGCTGTTCGACGTGGACAACGATGGCGACCTCGACCTGCTCAGCATTGGTGCGGACGGCCCGCACCTGTTCCGCAACGACGGCGGTCGATTCTCCGACGTCACGGCGGCCGCGCATCTGGGCGGCGGATCGGCTGGCGTCGCGGCGGTTGCGGGCGATTACGACAACGACGGGCGAGTGGATCTCCTGCTGCTGAAGAGCGACGGTGGCGCGTTGATGCACCAGGCGGCCGACGGCTCGTTCACGGACGTGACGACCGCTGTCGGTCTGTCGTCGCAGGCGCTGCGATCCCGTACGGCGGCGTGGGTCGATGTCGACCACGACGGCGATCTCGACCTGATCGCGGGGTTGCCCCTCCGGCTGTGGCGCAACAACGGGAACGGCACCTTCACCGACATCACCACCGCGGCCGGGCTTGCCGCCTCCATCCAGGGCGTGGCCATCGTCCCGACCGACTTCGACAACCGTCGGGACGTCGACCTGCTGCTGGCGGGGGAGGGCGCCCAGCCGCTCCTCTATCGCAACATGCGTGACGGCACGTTCAAAGACGCCGCGGCGCAGACGGGCCTGCCGCACGATCAGGACTACACCGCGGTGGCGGCGGCCGACATCAACAAGGACGGCTACACCGACTTTTTCTTCGCCAGGGCCGGCGCCCCCGGCGTGTTTGCGATGAGCGACGGACGGGAACATTTTGTGGTGCGTGAAGGGCCGCCGGGATCGACGGGTGCGACCGCCGCGCAGCTCTTCGACTACGACAACGACGGGCTCGTCGATCTGCTCCTCGTCACGCCGGCAGGTCCGAAGCTCTATCGCAATGTCGGCGACGGCTGGACCGACGAGACCGCGCACGTCAAGCTCGATGCGCTGAGCGGAGACGTTCGTTCGCTGGCGCTGGGCGACATCGACGGGGACGGCGGCACCGATATCGTCGCTCGCTTCGCCACCGGCCGGGTCGCCGTCTGGCGCAACGAGGGTGCTTCGCGCCGGCCGTCGCTGCGCGCCCTGCTGTCCGCCCGCGTCAGCAACAGAAGCGGAGCCGGAGCGCGGATTGAAATCCGAGCGGGCAGTCTGCGCGGCCTGCGCGAATTTGCGTTGACCACCCCGGCGTTCGCGCCGGCCGACCTGGCCTTCGGCCTCGGGACGCGGCAAACGGCGGACGTCGTGCGCGTGTTGTGGCCTTCGGGGATCCTGCAGAGCGAGACGACGATTCCCGACAAGGGCCGCATGACCATCGAGGAGCTCGATCGGAAGCCCTCGTCCTGCCCCTATCTCTACACCTGGAACGGCAGCCGGTTCGAGTTCGTGACCGACTTTCTCGGCGGCGGCGAGATGGGAGACTGGGTCGGTCCGGCGACTTGGAATACGCCCGATCCCGACGAGTACGTCAGGATTCGCGGCGACCAATTGCGGGAACGCAACGGCCGCTACGAGCTGCGGATTACCAATGAGCTCGAGGAGGCGATGTTCCTCGATCGGCTTCGCCTGGTTGCCGTCGATCATCCCGCGGACGTCGAGGTCTTTCCGAATGAAGGCTTGAAGGAATCGCCGCGGCCGCCCTTCAAGCTCTACGCCACGCGTGGCGCCCACGTGCCGGTGACGGCCGTTGACGATCACGGGCACGACGTCCGCCCGCTGATTGCCGAGCGCGACCGCCGCTGGCCCGACGATTTCGGCGTTCTTCCGATTCGTGGTTATGCCGAACCCCACACGTTGACGCTCGATCTCGGGGCTGACGCGGATCGCGCGGTGCTCCTGTTGACAGGGTGGACGGACTACGCGTTCTCCACCGACAACGTCGCTGCGTCCCAATCGCGAACGGCGATGCAGATGCCTGTCCTGCAAGTCCACGATCGATCCGGTGCGTGGAAGACGATCGACGAAAACATCGGGTTTCCGGTCGGCCGTCCGCAGACCGTCGTGGTCGACATGGCGGGGAAGTGGCTCGGCCCCTCTCGCGAAGTCCGATTGTCAACGTCGATGCGCATCTACTGGGATCAGATTCTGGTCGACACGTCAGGAGGCCGGCTGCCGACAGTCATGACTACGCTCGAGCCAGTCAGCGCCGACTTGCGCTGGCGAGGATTCTCAGCGGAAGACAGCCCCGACGGTCAAGAACCTTTCGGTGCGGACTACACGAAGGTTTCGGCCCAGTCCTCATGGAAGGCGCTCCCCGGACGCTACACGCGCGAAGGCGACGTCCTCCCACTGCTCACCCGTACCGACGACATGTTCGTCGTCGCCCAGCCCGGCGACGAGGTTGCCGTGTCCTTCGCCGCGGCTGCGGCGCCCGCGACGCGCCCCGGGTGGAAGCGGACGTTCCTGCTCTATGCCAACGGTTTCAGCAAGGAAATGAACATCCGGTCGGCGACGCCCGACAGCCTCGGGCCGCTGCCGTTTCATGCGATGACGACATACCCGTACGGCGCCGACGAGCACTATCCTGCCGGCCCGGCGTATCGGGACTACCTGGCTCGCTACAACACGCGGGTGGTCGCGCGTCCGCTCCCGTCGATCGACGCTCTCGCGATGCGAACGAGCCGTGGTGAAAAGACGAAGCCATGACGATCAGATATGCCGCGGCGGCGTGCCAGACCGACTTCGTGAACCCACTCGATCGTCGGCAGATGGGGGCAAACACGGATCGCATGCTGGCGATGGTCGACGCGGCGGTCGCGGGAGCGGCGCCGTTTCTCCCCGTCCGCCTCGTGGTGTTCCCTGAATTCGCTCACGCGGCGCCCGTCTTCCCCACGGTGCAGGAGCTGGCCGAGAAGATCGCCGTGCCGATTCCCAACGAGCACACCGACCGGCTCGAACGCAAGGCTCGCGAACACGACATCTATATTCAGAGCGGGTCGATGATTGAAAGCGACCCGCGCTGGCCGGGCGTCGTCTTCAACACCACCTGCCTGATTGGGCCCGAGGGGATCCTGTACAAGTATCGCAAGGTCAATCCGTGGATCCCGTACGAGGTTCACGCCAGCCCGCACGACCTCGAGGGCTACGACGAGCCGCTGTTCCCGGTGGCGGACACGCCGATCGGACGGCTCGGTTGCGCGATCTGCTACGACTGGCTGTTTCCCGAGGCGATCCGGCAGCTCGCGGCCAACGGCGCCGAGGTGCTCATTCGCGTCTCCGCCTACATGGATCCGTGGGGAGCGACCGAACCGATGAACTGGTGGACGCTGGTCAACCGCTGCCGCGCCCTCGAAAACTTCGCCTACGTGGTCGCCGCCAACCAGGGGGCCAGCCTCAAGCACTATCCGCCCTACTCGTGGCCTGGTGGCAGTCAGGTGATCGATTTCGACGGGCGGATTCTGGCAGAAGCTTCACCGGGGCCGGGGGAACGGATTGTCGTCGCGCCGATCGACGTGTCGGCCCTTCGTCACGAGCGCGAGACCCGACGAGGGCATCACATGCTCTCGCATCTGCGGACCGAAGCGTATCCCGTGTACGGGAGCGCGCTGTACCCGCCAGCGGGCGCGGCCCTGTCCTACGAGGCCAACAACGATCGGATCGATGCCGCCAAGGCACAGTTCGAGGCACTGACGCGATTGTCGGCGCATCCGCGCACCCCTCTCGTGGAGACCAAGCGATGATCCGGAAGCTGCGGACCGGCGAGTATCGACTCTACTCGCGGAAGAAGGACCCAAAGACGGGGCGGCGCCGCAACCTTGGCACGTTCAAGTCGCGCGCCGCGGCCGAGAAGCACGAGCGGGCAGTACAGTTCTTCAAGCGCCACTGAGCTCGCGCCGGGGCAACGCTCGTGCCCCGACCGTTGAGCTCACCGATACTTCCACGACTTCAGGTCCGCCCCTGCCGGTGCGTACTTCTCGACTTGCGCCGTCATCTTCTTCAGCAGGTCGGCGCCGCGCGGTCCCCAGCAATGTGGCGCCCGGCGTTGGAAGACGACCTCGCCGGTCCATTTCGGATTGTTCGCCGTCGAGAGAAAGTCGTTCAGGTTCTCGACCGCGTCGTTG
Source organism: uncultured Acidobacteriota bacterium (assembly GCA_963771415.1). Taxonomy (GTDB): domain Bacteria; phylum Acidobacteriota; class Vicinamibacteria; order Vicinamibacterales; family 2-12-FULL-66-21; genus CAWAZT01. Next base: position 820,607 of record CAVYTI010000006.1, read on the forward strand.
AGGTAGTAGGAGTCCATGTCTCCGACGTAGACGTTGATCTTGTTCGCCAGCCGCGGGCCGAGCGTGCTCCAGTTGGTCTTCAGAATGTTGAGCAGATCGTACTTCTTCCATTGTTCCGCCACGCTGCGGTCGATCTCGCCGGTCTGTTTGTTCCAGAGGCGTTTCGGGTAGCCATCCGGACCAGCGGGCGAGTAAGTGGCTTCCCAGATATCCCATTGATCGCCGGAGCGTGAATGGTCGCCGACGGTCAGCTCGTAGCGATTCTCGTCCTTCATCATCGAGACGATGCTGCCGTCGGGTTTGCGCTGGCTGGGCCGATCGAGGAGCATCCAGCCCATGTCGGTGAAGTAGGCGTTCTTGTCGTTGTAGATGTTGACGATCTGGTGGTAGTTGAAGTCGACCGCGTCGGGGCAGCTCGCGAAGGTGCCGCCGTAGAAGTCCGGATAGAGAATCTGGTGGGCGAGGGCAATCCATCCGCCGGTCGATCCGCCCGACAGGATGCGCGCCCACGGCTGCCTGATGACGCGGAAGGTCGTCTCGACCGCCGGAATCAGCTCCTGCATGATCGCGTCGCCATAGGGTCCGTTGTTCTCGGAGTTCACGCCGTAGGAATCGTCGTAGTACGGCGACGGATGCTGGAGCGAGACGTAGATGAATCGCGGCGTCTCGTCCGCGAGCCACAACTTGTCGAACTCGCCGCCGTGTCCGAAGCCGCCGGGCGCGGTCAGTGAGAAGTGTCCCTCGTTGTAGTTGACCGGATAGTGCGCATCCGGATGCGCATCGTAGTCCTTCGGCAGCAGCACGGTCGCGCCGAGAAAAATCGGATGACCCCACCACTTGGTCAGGATCTGGCTCTGGATCTTGATGCGCTTGACCTGGGCGGTGTCGGCCGGCACCTGCACCGGCGGAATCACTTTGTCCGCGACCAGCTTGATCGGTGCCGACGCGCTCGGATCTATCGTGACCTTCGTCGGCTCGCCGTAGAGATTTCCGGGCGAGCGCTTCCAGTTCTGTCCTTCCCATTGATCCATGTGCATCCACACCGTATGGCCGTCGGCGCGGGGAAATCGTGTGTAGACGTTGACGAAGGGCTGCACCCAGTACTCGCCCGCCGGAATGCCGCTCAGGCTCGCGATGGGATGCCCTCGCTCGGAAGTGCCGATCACGGCGGCGGTCCCCGGAGCCAACTGCTCGACATAGGTCGAGAAGAGCGGTACGCCGGTCGGGCCGGTTTCTTCGATTGGTTTCGGTTGATTGTCGCGGCCGATGGCGACGTAGACCATGCCCGTGACGGGCGTCGCGCGCGCGCCCGCGGCGAACGACACCTCGATCCGTGGGCCGGCCGAGCTCTGCGCGCCGACGCGCGACACAAGTGCAGCCGCCGAACATGCCAGAAGCGCGGCCGCAAGGCGGCCGATGCGGTACTTCGTCATTCTGGCGGTATCCTAGCGCAGATGCGGGCCGGACTTCTTTTCGTGGTGGTGGCGATGGGGACGATCGGGTTCGTGAGACCGGAGCAGCCGCCGGTACCGACGTTCGGATTCGAGGTCGTCCGATCCTATCCGCACGATCGACAGGCATTCACGCAAGGGCTCATCTATCGCGACGGATGGCTGTACGAAGGGACGGGCCTCAACGGCCGGTCGGGCATTCGCAAGGTGAAGCTCGAAACGGGCGAGGTCGTGCAGGTGCAGCCGCTCGATCCGCAGCACTTCGGCGAAGGCATCACCGACTGGAACGGTTCCCTGATTCAGCTCACGTGGCGATCCGAGGTCGGCTTCGTCTACGATCTCACGACGTTCAAGCAAACGAAGACGTTTCGTTACCGCGGTGAGGGCTGGGGCATCACGCACGACCGGTACGCGGCTAATCATGAGCGACGGATCGGCGCAATTGCGGTTCCTCGATCCCGAGACGCTTAAGGAGACCGGCCGCGTCACCGTTCGAGATCCCAGAGGACCGGTCACCGAATTGAACGAGCTGGAGTTCATCGACGGTGAAGTGTTCGCCAACGTCTGGCAGACCGATCGCATCGTCCGCATCTCGCCGAAGGATGGACGCGTGACCGGCTGGATCGATCTCACCGGCCTGCTCCCGCCGTCCGAGCGAGAGACCGATGCAGTGCTCAACGGCATCGCCCACGACGCGGCGTCGGGACGGCTCTTCGTGACGGGAAAGCTGTGGCCGCGGTTGTTCGAGATCAAGCTCGTGCCGCGCGCCGCACCGTCCGGCGGTGCTTGATCCGCCAGACGACCATCGCGAGCACACCCAGCGCGCAGGCTTCGACGTACACCTTCTCTGCGTCGATGAAGTCGACCGGTCGTCCTTTTAGGAGCGGATCGGCGATGACGCCGTGCACGAAGAACACCGCCGCGGCGGCGTAGGTGGTGTAGTGGATGGTTTTCCACCAGTGTCTACCGAGCGCCGTCCTGGATCGTTTCAACGACGAGACGACAACGATGAGGACGAGATAGAAGCCGGCGGCGCCGAGCGTGTTCGAGAGAGGCTGGACCGGCGACCAGAGCGGCAGCAGCACGTCGATCAGCCGGAAGCGCGGCTCGCGAGAGAACAACAGGACGCCGGCGTGCACGACCACGGCGGCGAACGCGGTGTAGCCGGTCCAGTTGTGAAAGGTAAAGAGCTTGATCGGCAGCCGCGGCCACTGCCGCGCCGGGTTGTAGCCAACGGCGAGCAGCAACCCCATCAGGAGGTTCGCGGTCAAGAGTCCAACGGCGACGAGCGCGACGGTTCCTGACAGATCGACGGCCGACACGACACGATCCTACGTCGTGCCGCGTGATCCTGTTTACTGAAACGAGGCGGGGCATTGGCTGGTATCGATAGCGCGCGCCTCCTGGCTATCATGGCGGCGTGGGTCGTCTCCGCCGCCAGTTCGGCGCCGCCTTCGATCGTTTCACGGCGCGTGTGCCTGCGCTCGTGCCGCGGTTCGTGATTAGATCAGACCGTGATTCGTGAACACTCCGTCGACATCGACGGCCGACCGACGCGCTACCTCGAAGCGGGCGCCGGCTGGCCGTTGCTTCTCATCCACGCGTTTCCGCTCAACGCGGACATGTGGCGCCCTCAGCTCGAGCGCGTGCCCGAAGGGTGGCGCTTCATCGCGCCGGACCTGCGCGGCTTCGGGCCCAATCATCACGACGCGACGAGTGCCGCGCCGACCAACAGCATCTCGCTCGACGACTACGCGGGCGATCTCGATCAGCTCCTGACGTTGCTCAAGATCGACGAGCTGGTGATCGGCGGTCTGTCGATGGGCGGCTATGTCAGCTTGGCGCTGTTCCGACAGGTGCCAGACCGATTCACCGCCTTGATCCTGGCCGATACCAAGGCGTCGGCCGACACGCTCGACGGGCGTGCGGCACGACTGAGCATGCGCGAGCTGCTGGCGACGCGCGGTCCATCGGCGGTCGCCGATCAGATGCTGCCCAAGCTTCTGTCAGAGGGAACTCGATCCTCACGTCCCGATCTGATGGAGGAGACGCGTCGGCTGATTGTCGCCAACACGCCGTCGGCCATTGATCGGGCCATCGTGGCGATGATGGGGCGCCCGGATTCCACGGCGGATCTGGGGCGGATTCAGGTACCGGCGCTCGTCGTCGTCGGCGAGCAGGACGTGCTGACGCCCCCCTCGGAATCCGAGCAGCTGCACGGCGCCATCTCGCGGTCGATTCTGACCGTGATTCCCCACGCCGGACACCTGTCCAATCTCGAACGCCCGGCTGAGTTCACGCTCGCGCTCGATGACTTTCTCGCCGCGCACATGTAATCTCTCACGATGCGCAGTCTTGTGATGTCCGCCGTGCTCAGCATCGGCCTGGCGATGCCGATGCCCCGCCCGCAGGAGTTCACGCCGGCTCCGGGTTCCGATCCGCTGCACCGGCCGCTCGATCAAATTCTCGACGTCTACGTGCGCGACGGACTGGTGTACTATCGCGCGCTCAAAGCCGAGCGCGGGCGGCTGGATCGCTATGTGGCAGCCCTGAACGTCCCCGCCGCCACCTATAACGGCTGGTCAGCCGGTCAGAAAATGGCGTTCTGGGTCGATGCCTACAACGCGTTCGTGCTCGAGACCATCATCAATCACTACCCGATTCACGGACGCAGCAGCTCGTTTCCCGCCTCGAGCATCCGGCAGATTCCCGGCGCCTTCGAGCAGACGCCGTGGCACGCCGCCGGCCGGACGGTGACGCTCGATCAGATCGAGAAGACCATCCTGCCCGAGTTCAAGGAGCCGCGGCTCTATCTGGCGCTCGGTCGCGGCGCGATCGGCAGCGGGCGTCTGAAGAGCGAAGCGCTGACCGCCGAACGGCTGGACAAGCAGCTCACCGACATCCAGCTGGAGTTCGTCAACGATCGCAACATGCTGAGGATCGATCGGCTCACCAACCAGATGTCGGCGACGTCGATCCTGAGCTGGCGAGAGCAGGAGTTCGTAGCCGCCTACGACAAGGCGCGATCCGGTCTTCGCCACGCGATCTCCTGTCGAGCGCGCGTTGATCGGGTTCATCAAGCCCAACCTGCTGCCGCTCGAGAAAGAGTTCGTCGGCAAGAACGAGTTCAAGGTGACCTTTCACGAGTTCGACTGGCGGCTGAACGATCTGACGGGCGGCCGCGGGGAATGATCGGCCGGCCGACGATTCGCCAGCAGCCGGCGCGCCGCCGTTTCCTCCCGACAGCCTGGAGCTGACATTGGATCTTGGACTGACCGACAAGGTTGCCGTGGTCACCGGCTCGAGCCGGGGATTGGGGCTCGCCTCGGCGCGTGCGCTCGTTGCCGAGGGCTGCCGCGTCTGCCTGAGCGCCCGCGGCGACGAGCGACTGGCCGAAGCAGCGGTGGAGGTCGAGGCGGCGGCAAAGAAACCCAAGATGGTCTGCGCCGTTCAGGCTGACGTTTCCACCGAGGCCGGCATTGCGCTGGTCATCTCGCGCACCGTCGAGACGTTCGGCGCCCTCGACATTCTCGTCAACAACGTTGGACGCGCGGGCGGCAGCGATCTGCTGGGCACCAGCGATGCCGAGTGGCAGGCGGCGTTCGACGAGACGCTGTTTCCGGCGATCCGTGCCTCCCGCCTGGCGATCCCTTACATGAAACATCGCGGCGGCGGCGCGATCGTCAACATCGCGTCTATCTACGGGCGTGAGGCCGGCGGACGTATGACCTACAACGCGTTCAAGGCCGCCGAGATCAGCCTCTCGAAGTCGATGGCGCAGCAGCTCGCCTCGGTCAACATCCGCGTCAACAGCGTCGCGCCGGGATCCATCCTGTTCCCCGGCGGTTCCTGGCACAAGCGACAGCAGGCCGATCCCGATGGCATCGCCGACTTCGTCAAACGAGAGCTGCCGTTCGGCCGCTTCGGGCGCCCGGAGGAAGTGGGCCAGGCCGTGGCCTTCCTGGCCTCGTCGCGGGCCTCCTGGATCAGCGGCGCCTGCCTCGTCGTCGACGGCTGCCAGGGCCGCTCGAACATCTGATCGGCGATGTGCCCGATCGACAATCGAGTAATCTAGGGGTCGCGCGATCGCCGCGCGGTTGCGATCCCCGCTCCCTGACATTCATCCCTTCATGATTCAGTCCGCCGCCGACGCGCTCTTCATGCCCTGGGTCGTCGGCGTACTGCTGTGTGCCGGTGTCTACCTGACGCTGCGAACGCGGATCGTCCAGCTGCGACGGTTTCCCGAGGCCTGGAGGGTTGCCTTTGCTCGGCGTGCCACGGGGGCGTCGGGATCGCTCACGCCGTTTCAGGCGTTCATGACTGCTCTGGCTGCGTCGATCGGTACCGGCAACATCGCCGGCGTGGCCACCGCGATCGTCTCCGGAGGCCCCGGCGCGCTCTTCTGGATCTGGGTCTACGGTTTCGTGGCGATGGCGATCAAGTTCGCGGAGGCCACGCTCGGGCTGACGTTCCGTGTTGTTCGTGAGGGCAGCGTGCTCTCAGGGCCGATGTACTACCTGCGCGACGGCTTGCGTTCGCCGTTTCTGGCCTGGCTCTTCGCGCTGGTGGCCGCGATTGCGGCGCTGACCACGACGCCGTTCACGCAGCCGAATTCGATTGCGCTGGTCGTCAACACGGTCTTTGGAGTGCCAAAGCTCGTCACGGGGATTCTGATCGCGGTCCTGACCTGGCTGGTGATCATCGGCGGCATCAAGTCGATCGGGCGCGCGGCGGCGAAGTTGTCGCCGCTGAAGGTCGGCCTCTACCTGATCGGAGGGTTGATCGTCATCCTGTTCAACCTGCCGCGCATTCCCGGCGTTCTGGCGCTGATCGTCCGACAGGCTTTCTCGATGCAGGCGGCAGCCGGCGGCGCGCTCGGCATGCTCGTCGCCATGCGTTACGGGATCGCGCGGGGCATTTACGCGAACGAAGCGGGCTATGGGACGGCGGCCGTGGCCTATGGCACAGCGCAGAGCGCACAACCTGTGCAGCAGGGGCTCAATGCGGTCATCGAGGTGTTCACAGTCTCGTTCGTGACGTCCACGATCAGCGCGATGACGATCCTCCTGACTGGCGCCTGGCAGTCGGGTCTGACCAGCAGCGCGGCGGTCGCCGCCGGCTTCGACACCGTAATGCCGACCGTCGGCGGATGGATCGTCGCCTTCTGCGTCTTTCTCTTCGGCTACACGACGCTCATCGGGTGGGCGTACTACGGCGAGCAGTTCTTCGAGTACATCCTCGGACGAAACGTGACCCTACCGTATCGATGGATCTACTGTCTGCTGATTCCGTTCGGCGCCGTCACTCGAGTTGACGTGGTGTGGGCCTGGGGGGACTTGATGAACGCGTTGCAGGTCTTCCCCAACCTCATCGGCCTGATCGGACTGAGCGGCCTCGTCGCCAGGATCGCCAACGATCGGCTGAGGCCCTGAAAAGGCGGTTAGCCCCTTTTCCCACGCTTTCGCCTCTTGATCGCCGGTCGCGCTCCTGTTAGGATCGCTCCCGCAATCCCAACAGCGACAGTGGGTTGCCACCATCCGGTCGCCTGGGTCCCCCACGAAGGTCTGCGCCATGCCGTCCCACACGCTGCCCGCGATCACCGGCGACAAGGATCGCTCGCTCCAGGAGGCGGTAGGGCGCCTGTCGCTCTCGCGTGGGCCCGGAGGCTTCGACAGCGACCCGATCGTCACGACCACTCGTCGTCTCCCGGCGGTTGCCCCGTCCTTCGCAGCCTTTCCCGATGGGACCGATCCGCGGCTGAGAAACGCGCTCGCGGCTCGGGGCATCGAGCAGCTCTACACGCATCAATCGGCAGCGTTCACGCACGTCCTGGCCGGACGCAGTGTCGTGACCATCACGCCGACGGCGTCGGGCAAGACGCTGTGCTACAACGCGCCGGTCCTCGATGCGATCCTCAAGGATCCATCCACGCGGGCGCTGTATCTGTTTCCGACCAAGGCGCTTGCGCAGGATCAGCTGGCCGAGCTCCACGGTCTCGTGCAGCTCGCCGAGGCGCACGGCGCACCGGAGGTGGGCGTTTTCACCTACGACGGCGACACGCCGTCGGACGCGCGTCGGGCGATTCGCGGCAAGGCTCACGTCGTGTTGAGCAACCCGGACATGTTGCACTCGGGTATCCTGCCGCACCATCCGCGCTGGGCGAAGCTGTTCGAGAACCTGCGCTTCGTCGTGATCGACGAGCTCCACGCCTATCGCGGCGTCTTCGGCAGCCATCTGGCCAACATTCTCCGGCGTCTCCGGCGCGTCTGCCGGCACTACGGGTCCGATCCCATCTTCATCTGCTCGTCCGCCACCATCGCCAACCCGCGCGAGCTCGCCGAAGGGCTGACCGGACGCCCGTTCGAGTTGATCGATCAGAGCGGAGCGCCACGCGGCGAGAAGTTCTTCCTGTTCGTCAATCCTCCCGTCGTCAATCCCGAGCTCGGGATTCGTCGGTCGTACCTCGCCGAGGCGCGTCGTGTGGCGCTCGAGTTCCTCAAGCACAACCTGCAGCTGATCCTGTTCGCGCAGAGTCGTCTCGCGACCGAGATTCTGACCACGTACCTGAAGGATGCGTTCCAGGGCGCTCCCGGATCGGCCGACGTCATCCGCGGCTATCGCGGCGGCTACCTTCCAGGCCGGCGCCGGGAGATCGAACGTGGGCTTCGCGAAGGCCAGGTCCGAGCCGTCGTGTCGACCAACGCGCTCGAGCTCGGCATCGACATCGGCGCGCTCGACGTGTCGGTGATGGCGGGCTATCCCGGCACCATCGCCGCCACGTGGCAACGTGCCGGCCGGGCGGGGCGGCGCACCACACGGTCGGCAGCGGTGCTCGTGGCCAGCAGCGCGCCGATCGATCAGTTCATCATTCGCAACCCGTCGTACTTTTTCGACTCGTCCCCCGAGCACGCGCTCATCAATCCGGACAACCTCCACATCCTCCTGGATCACGTGAAGTGTGCCGCCTTCGAGCTGCCGTTCGCGGCCGACGAGCAGTTTTGTCACGACGGCCAGGTGGATCAGGTCGACGTGCAGCAGATTCTTTCGGTGCTGTCGGAAGAAGGATTCGTCCATGCCGCGGACGGGCAGTGGAACTGGACCCACGAATCCTATCCCGCCGACGCGGTGAGCCTGCGGTCGGTCTCCAGCGACAACTTCGTCGTCGTCGACACCACCAACGGCGAGCGGGTCATCGGCGAGACCGATTTCACCAGCGGGGCGGCGACCCTCCACGAGAAGGCGATCTACCTGGTGGAAGGGCAGCTGTTTCAGGTCGAGAAGCTGGATTTCGACGGCCGCAAGGCCTACGTCCGCAGCGTGGACTGCGACTACTACACCGATGCCATTACGTATACGAAGGTCACGATATTGGAGACCTTCGATTCGACGACCGAGGGTCGAGGGCCGATGGCCGAAGACGGTCTGCCGTCTCCGGCCGGACCGCGGACCTCGGAGCTCGCTCCCCGGCTGTCGGCGCTCCGTTCCCACGGCGAAGTCCACGTCGTCTCGCGCGTCGTCGGATTCAAGAAGATCAAGTTCTACACCAACGAGAACGTGGGTTCCGGCGAGCTCAGCCTGCCGGAGCAGCAGATGCACACGTCCTCGTACTGGCTGACCATCCCGGCTGACGTGATGGCCTCGCTTGCCTGCGGCGGAGACGATCGCCGGGACGGTGTCATCGGGCTTGCCTTCGCGATGCGGCAGGTGGCGCAACTGCTCCTGATGTGCGACGGCCACGATATCGGTCTGTCGATCGACGGTGGTTCGCTCGAGCGATCGACGAGAACCGGCGGCAGGGGAGGCGTCCCGGAAGCGCTCGCGGTCGAACCGAACGTCTTCATCTACGACAACTATCCCGGCGGCATCGGATTCAGTCGTCCGCTGTTCGAGATGCACGACCTGCTGCTGGAACGCACGCGTGAGCTGATTGCCGGCTGTCCCTGCGAATCCGGCTGTCCGTCCTGCGTCGGTCCCGAAGGCAACACCGGACCGCACGCCAAGGAAGTGGCGTCGGCGATTCTCGATCGGCTGGTCGTCGCACGCGTGGAGGGGAGTCCGAGGGGCGAGCGGCTGTCGCCAATGGAATTGCGAATGAGCCACGCGAATGAGCCACGCGTCCGGCGCGGGGAGTGGGGCCCCGCAAGGACGCGTGGAGGGGAGTCCGAGGGGCGAGCGGCTGTCGCCAATGGAATTGCGAATGAGCCACGCGAATGAGCCACGCGTCCGGCGCGGGGAGTGGGGCCCCGCAAGGACGCGTGTAGGGGAGTCCGAGGGGCGACGCCCCTCGGTTGATCAATGGATCTAACCTCCAGGCTTCGCTCGATCGTCAGGCCCTCGGGAGGGCCGCCCCGCGACCTGACCTACGAGCCGGATACCGGCCGCTACGAGGCGACGATCGATGTCGACCGCGTGGCGGACGTGCTGGGCGGACGGGTCGTCGGCAATGCCTTCGGTCGGGCGCTCGTGATCGACCGCCGCTACGAGTCGGATCGGTATCATGGCTCGCTGCGGATCGGGGACTGCGAATTCCAGGACGCCGACGGCTTGCGCCTGCTCGATCCCAATCTCGTCTCGCCTGATGGCTGCGGGACGCGGACCCTGTTCGTCGATCTCGAAACGACCGGATTGAGCGGCGGTGCGGGAACGGTGGCGTTTCTGGTGGGATGCGGCTGGTTCGACATGGGTGCGTTCCAGGTGCGCCAGTTTCTCCTCACGAGCTATGCCGCCGAGCGCGCACTCCTCAGCGCGGTCGCGGAGTGTTTCGACGATACGTCCCTGCTCGTCACCTACAACGGCAAAACGTTCGACGTGCCGGTGATGGAGACGCGGTGGCTCTTCCATCGCATGCAGATGCCGCTCGATCAGGTCCGGCACTTCGACATGCTGCATCCAGCCCGTCGCTTGTGGCGCGGACGAGTCGAGAGCGGAGAGCCGGACACTGGCGGGTGCCGCCTGTCCACGCTGGAGCGGGTGCTCTGCGCGGTGACGCGGGTGGGGGACGTGCCGGGCCTCGAAATCCCGTCGCGGTACTTCCGTTTCCTGCGCAGTGGAGATGCGCGGCCGCTCGAACCAGTGCTCGAGCACAACCGGCTCGACCTCGTCTCGCTGGCGGCGGTGACCGCTCGAGCGTTGCAGCTCGTCGCCGAGGGCAAGGCTTCCTGCCGCGACGCGGCCGAAGCGCTGGCGTTGGGAAAGGTCTACGAGCGAGCCGGAACGGTTGATCGCGCGATCGACTGCTACCGCCACTCGGCGGCAGACTCCAGTGCCCATGTAGAAGTTCGCGGCGAGGCTTTGTATCGTCTCGGGCTGCGACTCCGCCGCGAGCGGCGTTTCTCGGACGCGGCCGGCATCTGGCGCGAGTTGCTGGCTTTGAAACCGGGCCGCCGGCGCCAGACCGGTCTGATCGGGTCCCTGCGACAGTTCGCCGCCGAGGCGCTCGCGATCCATCACGAGCACCGGGAGCGGGACTACGAGACCGCACGGGAACTCGCGCTCCTCTCGCTCGACGAGGAGTTCGAGCTGCGGCCTGAAGTTGCCTCGCCAGAGGCCGGCGGCGGGAAAGAGGCGGCCCGTCGCCATCGCCTGGCTCGGCTCGAGAAAAAGATCGCCAGGAAAAACGAAAGCCACCTGTTCGGTGGCTGTTCGTAACGCCCGGTTCGTGTGCCGGACCCGCTGACGGTTACTTTGCCGCCGCCTGCTTCTTGGTCTGGGTCTGGCGGGTGGCCTTGGCCGCCTGCTTCCGGCTTTCCGAGGTCTGCGCACCGAAACGCTTGGTGAAGCGCTCGACGCGACCTTCGGTGTCTACAAGCTTCTGCCGGCCCGTGAAGAACGGATGACAGTTGTTGCAGATTTCCAGGTGCAGCTCCGGCTTGGTCGACCGTGTCTTCCACGTGGCGCCGCACGCACATCGCGCCTCGACGTCAAAGTACTTGGGGTGAATCCCTTCCTTCACAGCAGCTCCTTCAGAGGTCCCGGGAAACGTATATTGTATCACAGTCCTCTAACCCATTGAAAACTCAGGGGATGTCTATCCAGCGGTCCCACCGGTGGCCCTTGAGCTGAGCCATGAGGCTGTCGGGCAAATCCTCGCTGTCGCTGGCCCTGAGGTTTGCTTCGACGTGTCGCAGCTTGCGCATGCCCGGGATTACGGTGCTCACCGCTGCCGTATGCAGGATATGACGCAGCGCCAGCTCCGGAAGACTCATGCCTTCCGGCACCAGCGGCTGCAGACGTGCTACTCGCTCGAGCGTGTTGCGAAGATTCTCGGGCTGGAAGTAGATGTTGCGGAAGTCGCCGGCGGGCCAGCTCGCATCGGCGGTCAGCGTGCCCGTCAGGCTGCCTTCGTCGAACGGCACCCGCGCGATCACCGCGATATTGCGACGCTCGCATTCCGGGAACAGCTCGTCCTCGGGATTCTGATCGAAGACGTTGTAGACCACCTGCACGCTGTCGATCAGATCGGTCTTCAGGGCCCTGAGCACGTTCGCCGGCTGCCACCGGTTGATGCTGATGCCGAAAGCGCGAATCAGCCCTTCTTCCTTCAATGAGGCGACCGCCTTCTGCCAGCGGTCGTCGTCGGCCCACTCGTCGGTCCAGACGTGGAGCTGCTGCAGATCGATCGTCTCGACGCCGAGGTTTTTCAGACTGATTTCTGTGTATTCGCGCATGTAGTCCGGCGGAAACACTTCGTCCAGCGCGAACTGCGGGCGCGCCGGCCACTGGCGGTTCTTCGGTGGAATCTTCGTCGCCACGTGCAGCCGCTTGTCCGGATAGCGGCGCAGCAGCTCGCCGAGCAGCTTCTCGCTCTTGCCGTCGCCGTAGGCCCAGGCGGTGTCGAAGAAATTGCAGCCCAGCTCGACGGCGCGATCCAGCGACTGACCTGACTCCTCGTCGTCGGATCCCGTCCAGCCCGCCATGCCCCACATCCCGTAGCCGATCTCCGAGACCCGCCACTTCGTTCTGCCAAACACGCGATACTGCATCCGCCGATCATACCTCGCGGTCAGCCGGTTTGACATTTAGTACGTTTGGCGTAATACTACGTTTTACGTAATACGCGAGACGTAACAGATGGCCAAGCAGAGTGACGAGTTAGAGGACTTTGGCAGGTTCGCCGAACCGGCGCTCCTGATCCTGATCAGTCTGGCCGACGGCCCGAAGCATGGCTACGCGATGGCGGACGACATCGAACAGGTCGCCGACGTCCGCCTCGGTCCGGGCACGCTCTACGGAGCGCTGACGCGCCTCGAGTCGCGCGGCCTGATTCAGCGGCTCGAGAGCGACGAGCGGCGGAATCCCTATCGCCTCACCACAATCGGCGAAAAAGCGCTGCGCGCGAGGCTGGCCAGTCTGGTCGCGGTGGCGCGCGTCGGGCAGCGGAGGCTGGCCAACGCATGATCTGGCTGCTCCGGCTGTATCCGCGGCGATGGCGCCAGCGCTATGGCGAGGAAGTGTCCGAGATGCTGTCTCGCACGCCGTTTACCCTGGCCACGGCAGTCGACCTGATTGCCGGCGCCATCGACGTCAGGCTGCATCCGGCCGCCACCATGCGCGCGGCAGCGGCCGCGTCTCAGATCAAAGTCGAGGATGACATGATGATGACCAAAATACTCCGGTTCGACTGCGGCGCGGGGTTCACGAGTGCCGACCAGTGGAAGTCGGCGGGCGTCATGCTGGGCGGCACCGTTGTGCTGACCGTTGCATGGATGTGGCTGCACGTGCGGCTGGGCGACAACCCGTACGTCGACACGCTGTCCGTCATGCCGTTTCTGGTGCCGATCGTATTCTCGATGCGGTTTACCTATCTGAAGGGCCGTCCGGCCAGCGTCCAGCTGACGTTCATGGTCGGCGTCATCCTGCTCGTCGCCGTCACGATGCTGACGCTGACCTGGCTGCTGAGCTGAAAGGCGGTTGTCCCCGTTTAATCGGTTCGCAGTACGGACGCGGGATCGACCCGTTGCGCGCGGCGGGCCGGGAGCCAGGACGCGACGATAGTGGTGGCGACGAGCAGCAGCGCGAGCCCGGCGTAGGTCGCGGGATCGCCGGGCTGGATGTCATACAGCAGGTTGGCCATGAACCGGGCGAGCGCGTAGGCGCCGCCCGAGCCGATGGCGATGCCACTCAGCGCGAGCCACAAACCGTTGACGACGATCAGACGGCGGATGTCGCGGCGACCCGCGCCCAACGCCATCCGGACGCCGATTTCGTGGAATCGTTGCGACGTCGCGTACGACACGACCCCGTAGACGCCAATCGTCATCAGCGCCAGGCCCGCCGCCGCGAACGCGACGAGCAGCCACGTCATGCGCCGGTAGACGAAGATATTGCGCTCGACCACTTCTTCGAGCGGTCGGATGATCGACGCCGGCAAATCGCGATCGACCGACCAGACCTGGGTGCGGATCGCGGGCGCCATCGCTCCCGCATCGGCGTCCGCACGCAACAGGATGGTCATCCGCGACCAGGGCTCCTGATTCTCACTCAGGTAAAATTCCGGCCCTGGCTGATCTGCCAGCGACCGGTTTCGCGTGTCCCTGGCAACGCCGATGATCGTGATCGGCGGGCTGAACAGAACCCGGAATTTCCTCCCGATTGGATCTTCGCCTGGCCAGTACCTCCGGGCCATCGCCTGGTTGATCACGGCCGCGGGTGCGGGCTGCGGCTCCCCGATACGCGCCGGCTGACGCTGCTGCGGGAACCATCTGATCAGCGGCAGCGCGACCCGCGCGTCCGAATTGCCGAAGCTCCTGCCGCTGACGATCGGGATGCCGAGCGTGCGGAAGTACCCGGGGGTTACGCCGCGATAGCTGGCGTACGGCTCTTCGCCGGGAGCCGGATCCGGACGGCCTTCGATCGCGATGTTGATGCCGGAACTGCTGCTCCCATGCGGCACCATGTTGGTGGCGGCCGCCGATCGGACCATCGGGAGCGCCGCGAGCCGGTCGAGGACGAGGACACAGAACTCGTGCTGGCGTTCGGCGGTGGCGTAGCGCGACTCCGGGAGCGCCAGGTCGACGGCGATGACGTGCCGGGCGTCGAATCCCGGATTCACGTGCGTGAGCCGTATGAGACTCTGAATGAAGAGCCCCGCACCACCGGCGATGACCATGGTGAGGGCGACTTCGGCGATCACGAGGGCCCGGCGCAGCCGGTAGCGTCCGCTGCGGGCGATTCCCTTCGATCCGTTTTTCAGACGATCGGCGACCTGAACGCGCACGATGGACGCCAGCGGAATCAGCCCGAACATCAGCCCGGTCGCGATCGTGGCGACCGCCGCGAACAGCAGCACCCGGCCATCGACCTCGGCTGTCTGCAGCCGTGGGACGTCGACCGGCGCCACCTTGGTGGCGAACCCGATCAGCCAGCCGGCGAGGAGAACGCCTGAAGCACCGCCCACGATCGCGAGGATTCCCCCCTCCGCCAGCAGCTGCCGCGCGATTCTGAATCGGCCGGCGCCAAGCGCGACGCGAACGGCGATCTCCTGCTGCCTGGAGGCCGCCCGGGCAAGCAGCAGGTTCGCGACATTGCAGCAGCCGATCAGGAGAACGAGCGCGACCGCGCCGAACAGGATCATCAGCGCCCGCTGTATCCCGACCACCAGCTCGCTATGCAGCGGCTGTACGTTCACCCCGTGACCCTTGTTCAGCTGCGGCAGCTCCGCTTCGAGCCCGGCGGCAATCGCATCCATTTCCGTTTGCGCCTGGGCCAGCGTGACGCCGTCCTTGAGCCGGGCCACGACGAACATGTAGTGCCGGCCGCGATAGAGGTGAAACGGCTCGGCAATCGGCGTCCAGATGTCCGGCGCCGCGTTGCCAGCCGTCGGTGGAAACTGGAAGTCGGCCGGCATGACCCCGACCACGGTATAGGGCTCGCCACTGATCGTCACCGGTCGGCCGATCACGGATCGATCGCCACCGAACCGGTCGCGCCACAGCCGCTCGCTGATCACGACGACCTGGCCGTGGCCCGGACGATCCTCATCGGTCGTAAAGATGCGGCCGGCCACCGGCGCGACGCCCATGACCGGGAAGAAGTCTGACGTCACGCGCGCGCCGGTCAGCTCCATCGGGTCGCCGGCGCCGGTCAGGTTGAAGTCGCGATCGAAGACGATCGCCGCCATGCGCTCGAACGACCGCGACCGCGCCTTCCACTCCGGGTACTCATGCGCGCCGACGTTGTTGCGCGGATCTTCGATGCCTCGACGCTCCCAGACGACCACCAGACGATCGGGTCGCTCGAATGGAAACGGCCGCAGCAGGACGGTGTTCACCACGCTGAACGCTGCCGTCGTCGCGCCGATGCTCAGCGCCATGAGCACGATCACGAACAACGCCAGCGTCGGTGCGCGGGTCAAGATCCGCCACGCCTGTCTGAGGTCGTAGCCGAGACTGCCAAGCGGCATTGCCCGGGCTGGCGTTTCCAAGGGGTCGGCAGGCCAGCGCTCCTGCACCATCGATTTCGCCAGATCGATGACGACGCTGAGGTAGAAGCTGAGATGACCACGCAGGCCGGGTGCGGCGGCGTTCCGCCGTTCCGTGAACAGGGCCATCATCTCGCCCTCGAACCGTCGGTGGAAGGCGCGCGGATACAGGCGAAGCAGTTGCCGATAGATCCGCTCGTCGATCGTCATGATGTTTTCAGGACCCGCCGGCGTTTTGCCACGGTCAGAATCGACGCCAGGTCGGTGGTCTCGAGCTCCAGCGCCCTGCGACCCTTCGGGGTGATTCGGTAGTAGCGGCGTCGGGGGTCGCCGTCTTCGCTATCGGGAGATCCGAGGTCCTCGACCATTCCTGCGTCCAGGAGCCGATTGAGCGTGCCATAGAGCGTGCCCGGGCCAAGGCTCAGTTTGCCCGAGCTGAATTCCCGGACGTCAGCGGCGATGCCGAGCCCGTGGCGATCCTCGGCGGAGAGCGAGAGCAGGATGTGGAGAACGGCGGGCGTCATGATTTATCCGCTACTGATATATCCGTTACGGATAATTGTCAAGAACGTTCCGCCCATGACGGGATGGCGGATGGTGGACTTGACCCTTGTTTTTCTTTATTATAGAAAATGATTCACATGACGCGCGGTGCCTATCTCGGAGATCTCGAGGAAATCGTCCTTCTGGCCGTTGCGCGGCTGCCCGCGGAGGCCTACGGCATGCGCATTCGCCGCGAGATCGCCGAGCAGGCCGGTCGCCAGATCGCGATTGGCGCCGTGTACGCAACCCTCGAACGGCTGCAGGACAAGTCCTACGTGCGACCGATCCTCGCGCCCGTCGAAGAGGGCAGAGACGGTCGGGCTCGACGCTTCTTTGCGATCACCAGGCCGGGCATGAAGGCCCTCGAGGACTCCGCCGCCATTCGGCAGCGTCTCTGGAAGGGCGTGAATCAGCGTCGCGTCTCCGATCAAACATGATCGTCTCGTGCGCGCGAGCGCTGCTGTCGCTCCTGCTTCCGTCCGACGCACGCACCATGATCGTGCGCGATCTGGACGACGAGTACGCTCGCTTCATTCTTCCATCGCGCTCGCGGCCCCGCGCGACAGCCTGGTATTGCCGCCAGGTACTCGGTTCTCTCGTGCCGGCGCTGTCGATGCGCAGGCGGCGCCGGGCGCTGAGCGGCCCTCGCGTTGCGCTGGCGCTCGAGGGCACCTGGCGGGACATCAGGCTGGCCACAAGGCTGGCCGCCCGGCAGAAATCATTTACGCTCGCCGTGCTCATCACCCTTGGCCTTGGCATCGGCGCCACCACCGCGGTCTTCAGCGTTGTCGATCCCGTCCTCATTCGTCCGCTGCCGTACACGGATCCATTCGAGCTCGTTCGGGTCTGGTCGGCGAATCCCCGCGGCATCCCGCGCAACAGTGTGTCGCCGCCCGATTTCTTCGATTTCCAGGAACAGGCTCGACCAGTCGTCGACCTTGCCGGTTTTGCACCGGACAGTTCGTCAACGCTGGTCATTCTCGGCGAACCGAGGCGCGTCGTCGCCACGGCGGCGACGCCGAACCTGGCAGCCGTTCTCGGTGTTCATCCTCTGCTCGGCCGCTGGATCTCGCCGGAAGAGACCAGGACCAACGCCGCGGTGGCCGTCCTGAGCGAGGGTTTGTGGCGCGACGAATTCGGAGCCGACGCGGGGATCCTGAGCCGTACCCTGGTCGTTGACGACGTCCCGACTGTGGTCGTCGGGGTCATGCCGCGTGCGTTCGCGTTTCCGACACGGGACGACCGACTCTGGACGCCGCTGGCCGACAGCTGGCGCCATCAGCCCAGGTCGTCGCATTTTCTCGGAGTCGTGGGGCGCTTGCGGCCGGGAGCGTCCATCGACGGCGCGCGCACGCTGCTGCAGACGATCGCCAGGCGCATCGACGACGGTTCTCCGGCGACGAATCGTGGCTGGAGTGTCACGGTGGTCTCGCTGCGCCAGAGCGTGGTCGAGGACGTCCAACGATCGCTGCTGGTACTGTTGGCTGCGGTCGCCTGCGTAATGCTGATCGCGGCAGCCAATGTGGCCGGGCTCCTTCTCGCCAGGGGAGTGGCGCGGTCGCGGGAGCTGGCACTCCGTGCCGCGCTCGGGTCGACGGCCGCGCGGATTGTGCGCGCGCAGGTGATGGAGAGCGTGGTGCTCGCCTGCGCTGGCGGATGCGTCGGGATCGCGGTGGCGTTCTGGGGGCTGCGAATTTTTCAGGCGGTCGGCAGCGGCGTTCCGATGCTCGACCAGGCGACGCTCGACAGGCGCGTGTTGTCGGTGGCATTTCTGCTGACGCTCATCGCCGGAATCGTTGCCGGCGCCCTTCCGGCGTGGAAGAGCGCGAGGCTCGCGGTCACGTCAGGGGGCCGCCTGGACGCGCGACACTCGACGTCCGCAACGAGGTTGCGTCACGCCATCGTGTGCGTGCAGATAGCAGTGGCCACAGGTATGGTCGTCGCCGGTCTTCTGCTGATACGGAGCTTCAGCCGTCTCCTCACCGTCGATGTCGGCTTCGAGAGCGCGGGAGCGCTGCTCGCCGACGTGAGTCTTCCCGCCCCGCACTATCCGAAGGACGGCCGCGCGCTGTTCTTCTCTCGATCGCTCGACGCCATCCGACTCCTGCCCGGCGTTCAGGCTGCTGGCGCCGGCGGTCCGTTGCCGCTCTCCGGACAGGACGGGCTGCTGCGTTTCGGCCTGCTCGTCGAGGGACGTGCCGCCGAGACTGGATCCGATCGCGCCTACCTCCGCTGGGCCACGCCGGGTTACTTCGCGGCCCTGCGCGTTCCCATCAAAGCCGGCCGCGCCTTCGCGGAGTCCGACCAGCCGTCGAGTACGCCTGTCGCGATCATCGATGAGGCACTGGCGAACCGTTTCTTCCACGCGGAGAGGCCGCTCGGACGTCGGGTGAAAATCAGCGCCGACAGTGGCTGGCGGCAAATCATCGGCGTCGTAGGAAGCGTGCACCAGATGACGCTCGAACGGGACGTCGAGCCACACATCTACGTTCCCGAGGCCCAGATGCCCTCACCATCCCTGACGTTCGTTGTCCGGGCCGACCAGGAGGCGATGGCTCTCGCCGCGGGCGTGCGGGAATCGATCGGGCAGGTCGATCCGCAGATCGCGCTCGGCCGCGTTCGTACCCTCGACGACGTCGTCGCGGGTGCTGTGGCGGGGCGGCGATTCAGCATGCTGCTGCTCGTGGCGTTTGCCGCCATTGCGGTGGCACTCACCATCGTCGGCGTCTACGGCGTCGTCGCGCAATCGGTCCAGCAATCGACGCGTGAGCTCGGCGTCCGGCTCGCCCTCGGCGCCCATCCCCACACCGTGGTCTCGTCCGTCCTGTCGAAGAACCTTCGCCTGGCCGCGTTCGGGGTGGCGGGCGGCTTGATCGGCGCGCGTCTCTGCGGACCGCTCATGGCCGGGCTGCTCTACGGCGTGGCGCCAACCGACACTGTTGCCCAAATCGCCGCAGTGGCGTTCGTGTCGGCCGCTGCCGCGTTCGCCGCCTACCTGCCCGCCCGCCGTATTCTGCGGATCGATGTCGTCGATGCCCTTCGGGTCGACTGACGCAGCACCCGCAGCACCGGCACCGTCAGCACCCGCACCCCAGCACCAGAAGCACCCGCACCCCGAGCACCCCGAGCACCCCGAGCCCCGAGCACCCTGAGCACTGTGCGCGTACACTGTCCCATGCCCATCGTCGTGCAGAAGTATGGTGGAAGCAGCGTCGCGGACGTCGATCGCATTCGCAAGGTGGCCACCCGCATCATGCAGGCACGTGCCGCGGGTTACGACGTTGCCGTCGTCGTCTCTGCCATGGGCGACACCACCGACGAACTGCTCGCGCTGGCCAAGCGCGTCTCGACCAACCCCGATCGCCGCGAGCTCGACATGCTGCTGTCGGCCGGCGAGCGTATCTCGATGGCGATCCTGTCGCTGGCTATCCGCGAGCTCGGTGGCGACGCGATCAGCTTCACCGGCAGCCAGTCCGGCATCATCACCAACGATCGTCACGTGGACGCACGGATCATCGAAGTCCGTCCGTTTCGCGTTCAGGACGAGCTCGCCCGCGGCAGGGTAGTGGTCATTGCCGGTTATCAGGGCGTTTCGTACCGGCGTGAGGTTACGACGCTGGGTCGCGGGGGGAGCGATACGACCGCGGTGGCCATGGCCGCGGCGCTTGGCGCCGAGTATTGCGAGATCTGCTCGGATGTGGACGGTGTCTACACCGCGGACCCGCGGGTCGTTCCCGCGGCGCAGCGGATTGGTGCTCTCTCCTACGAGGAGACCCAGGAACTGGCCGAAGCGGGCGCCCGCGTCCTCAATGCGCAGGCGGTCGAATTTGCCAAGGAACGGCGGATTGCGATCTACGCGCGCGCGACATCGTCACCGCTCCCCGGACCGGACCCTTCGTCGGACGGCACCGTCGTGCGGCTGCACGCGCCAAGAACGCCGGGGACAGTGGCGGGCGTCGCGAGCGAACGGGATGTCCTCGTCCTGCAGACTCGCGCCGAGGTCGAGCCGCTCCTGGAACTGCTCGACGCGCGGACGATCAGCGGCAAACAGCTGCATACGACATCGGTGGGCCGTGGCTGCGACGGGATGACGATGATTCTGCCGCGCGAGAACCTGCACGACGAGGAGCGTCTGCGGTACGAGCTCGGGCGTCGCTTCGGAGAGGATGCGTCGCTGATCGACGGTCTGGGGGCCGTGAGCGTGGTGGGCGCCGGCATCAACGCCAGCTTTGCCAACGTGCGGCAGGGCGGCGCCTGCCTGCGCGCGCACGGCATCACGGTCGCGGGCATCGCGACCTCGTCATTCCGGATCACGTGGCTGATTGCGCGCGATCGCCTGGCCGAGAGCGTCGTCGCGCTGCACCGGACATTTCTCGAGGGGACTCCGCCCCCCGTCCCTTAGCGTCGGTGTTCCGCGCGTTCCGCGGTGCTGTGGATGGTCTGCAGCGTACTCCGCCTATGCCGCGGCCCTCAGCGGCCGCCGTTCATCGACGCCAGGAACTCCGCGTTGTTCTTCGTCTTGCCCATCTTGGACAGCAGCAGCTCCATCCCTTCCTGCGGCGAGAGCGGATTGAGCACCTTGCGCAGCACCCAGGTCCGACTGAGGTCGTCCTTCGCGATGAGCAGCTCCTCCTTGCGCGTGCCGCTCTTCTGGATGTCGATGGCCGGGAACACGCGCCGATCGGCGAGCTTGCGATCGAGGTGGATTTCCAGGTTGCCCGTTCCTTTGAACTCCTCGAAGATGACATCGTCCATGCGCGAGCCGGTGTCGATGAGCGCGGTGGCGATGATCGTCAGCGAGCCGCCCGCCTCGATGTTGCGGGCCGCGCCGAAGAAGCGCTTGGGACGCTGCAGCGCGTTTGAATCGACACCACCCGACAGCACCTTGCCCGATGCCGGGACGATGGTGTTGTAGGCGCGGGCGAGGCGGGTGATCGAATCGAGCAGGATGACCACGTGCTTCTTGTGCTCGACCAGTCGCTTCGCCTTTTCGATGACCATCTCGGCCACCTGCACGTGGCGCTGCGCCGGCTCGTCGAAGGTCGACGAGATGACCTCACCCTTGACCGACCGCTGCATGTCGGTCACTTCTTCCGGCCGCTCGTCGATGAGCAGCACGATCAGGTAGACCTCTGGATGATTGGCGGTAATGCTGTTGGCGATGTTCTGCAGCAGCATCGTCTTGCCGGTGCGGGGCGGCGCGACGATCAGGCCGCGCTGTCCCTTGCCGATCGGCACCATCAGATCCATGACCCGGGCCGAGAGGTTGTCGGACGCGGTCTCGAGCCGCAGCCGCTCCTGCGGGTAGAGCGGGGTCAGGTTCTCGAAGAAGACCTTCTCGCGCGTCCGGTCTGGCGGCTCGAAGTTGACGGCCTCGACCTTGATCAGGGCGAAGTAGCGCTCGCCGTCCTTCGGCTGTCGAATCTGGCCGCTGACCGTGTCACCGGTGTGCAGGTCGAACTTCCTGATCTGAGAGGGGGAGACGTAGATGTCGTCGGGGCCGGGCAGATAGTTGTAGTTCGGCGCGCGCAGGAAGCCGAAGCCGTCCGGCAGCGTCTCGAGGACGCCTTCCGAGAAGAGATTGCCGCTCTTTTCCGCGCGGGACTTCAGGATCTCGAAGATCAGCTCCTGCTTCCGCATGCCGGTCGCGCCGGGCACGTCCAGCGTCTTGGCAATCTTGGTCAGCTCGGCGACGTTCATTTCCTTGAGCGTCGAGAGCTCGACGGTGATGACGGGTGGGGTGGCGGTTGTTGGCGCGGGGGCGGGCGGAGCCGCTACCGCTGCCTGCTCAGGTTTGCTATCAGTCTCCACAGATCGTCCAGTCCTTCGCCACCTCGAGCCGAGATCGGCAGGGCAGCCATTCCGAGTTTCTGTTCCAGTTCCTTCAGGTTCTTCGCGCGCTCAGTCCGAGAGAGCTTGTCCACTTTGGTGGCGACCAGGCGCCACTCGACGCCGGTGCTCTGGAGCCAGTGCGCCGCGGCGACATCGGCGTCGAGGCCGGGATGCCGTGCGTCCACCAGCTGCAGCACCGCGGCAATCCGGTGCGGCGCCTTGTCGTCTGCCGAAAGGGGGCTGGCTCCGCCGACATCCTCGAAGTAGGATGCCGCGATGCGCGCCAGCTCGGCGACCGACTCGTCTCCGCCCCGCGCATATCCATATCCGGGCAGGTCGGCCAGGTAGAGGCTCCAACGACCGGGGCCTCCGGGACCGCCTTCGATCGTGAGCCGATACAGATTGGCCAGGCGCGTCTTGCCGGCCGCGGCGCTCGTCCGCGCGAGCGCGGCGCGCGCCAGCGCGTTGATCAAGGTCGACTTGCCGACGTTGGAGCGTCCAACCAGCGCGACGTGGGGGATCCCGTCAGCCGGGATCGCTCGAGCATCGGGAGCACTGGTGACGAACCGCGCTTCCAGGAGCTTCATCTCACCGGCAGGTCTTCCGCCCGTACTCGACGCGGCCGCGGCCGACCATCGAGCGCCTCACCGGGAGCCTCGACACGCGTCAGTGCGAGACCGTCGTTGAATCTCCAGCGATTTGTGCCGGCGGCGTGACGGCGATGCCGCCCAGCGGCTCGGCCAGCGCGATCTTCAAGACCTCATCCATCGATTCGACCATGTAGACGTCGAGCGAATCGAGCACGTTCTTGGGGATGTCGGCCAGATCTTTCTCGTTGTCCTTCGGGACGATGATCGTCTTCAGGCCCGACCGGTGCGCCGCGAGCAGCTTCTCCTTGACGCCGCCAATCGGCAGCACCTTGCCGCGCAGCGTGATCTCGCCGGTCATCGCCACGTCCTTGCGGACGGCGGTGTGACCGAGGGCCGAGACCATGGCGGTCGCCAGCGTGATGCCGGCGGACGGTCCGTCTTTGGGGATCGCGCCTTCGGGAATGTGCACGTGCACGTCGGTGGTGCGGTTGAAGTTCTTCGGGAGCCTGAACTCGTCGGCTCTCGACCGGACGTAGCTCATGGCCGCCTGGGCTGACTCCTGCATGACGTCACCGAGCTTGCCGGTGAGCGTCAGCCGTCCCTTGCCCGGCATCAGCGTCGCTTCGATCACGAGGATTTCGCCGCCGACCTCGGTCCACGCCAGACCGGTGGCGACGCCGATCTCGTTCTTCTCTTCGGCGAGCGTCGGTCGGAACCGCGGCACACCCAGGTATTCGGTTACCTTGGCGGCGCTGATCTCCTCGCTGAAGGTCTTGCCTTCGACGACGACCTTGCGGGCGATCTTGCGGCAGATCGAGGCGATCTCGCGCTCGAGATTGCGGACCCCCGCCTCGCGCGTGTAGCGCTGGATGATCGTCTGGAACGACTCGTCGAGGAAGGTGATGTTCGCGCTGGTCAACCCGGTGCCCTCGACCGCCTTGGGGGCGAGGAACTTGCGGGCGATCTCGATCTTCTCCTGCTCGGTGTAGCCGGCGAGCTGGAGCACTTCCATGCGATCGCGCAGCGCCTGCGGGATGGTGTGCAGGACGTTGGCGGTGCAGATGAACATGACGTTCGACAGGTCGTACTCGACGTCGAGGTAGTGATCGAGGAACGCGTTGTTCTGTTCCGGATCGAGCACCTCGAGCAGCGCCGCCGACGGGTCGCCGCGGAAGTCCATCGACATCTTGTCGACTTCGTCGAGCAGGAACACCGGGTTCATCGAGCCGGCCTTC
This sequence comes from uncultured Acidobacteriota bacterium, assembly GCA_963771415.1. Taxonomy (GTDB): domain Bacteria; phylum Acidobacteriota; class Vicinamibacteria; order Vicinamibacterales; family 2-12-FULL-66-21; genus CAWAZT01. Next base: position 844,677 of record CAVYTI010000006.1, read on the forward strand.
TTCATCATCTGGATGATCTGCCCGGGGAAGGCCCCGATGTAGGTCCGGCGATGGCCGCGGATCTCCGCCTCGTCGCGCACGCCACCGAGCGACAGCCGCACGAACTTGCGGTTCATCGCCCGGGCGATCGACTTGGCCAGCGAGGTCTTGCCGACGCCCGGAGGTCCGGAGAAGGTGAGGATGGTGGCCTTCGGCTTCTTGACCAGGGCGCGGACGGCGAGGAACTCGAGGATGCGGTCCTTGATCTTCTCCAGGCCGTAGTGGTCCTCGTGGAGAATCTCCTCGGCGCGTTTGAGGTCGCGGCTCTCCTTGGTCTTCTTGTGCCAGGGCACCGCAATCAGCCAGTCCAGGTAATTGCGCGAGACGGTCGCCTCGGCCGACATCGGCGGCATCGCTTCGAGCCGCTTCAGCTCCTGGATCGCCTTCTCCTCGACCTCTTCAGGCATCTTCGCCTGTTCGATCTTCTTCTTCAGCTCCTCGACCTCGTTGCCCTTCTCGTCCTTGCGACCCAGCTCTTTCTGAATCGCCTTCATTTTCTCGTTGAGGTAGTACTCTTTCTGCGCCTTCTCCATCTGCTTCTTGACGCGAGACTGGATGCGGCGGTCGACCTGAAGCTTGTCGACTTCGGCTTCGAGCAAGCCGGCAATGCGATTCAGCCGCTCGACCGCGGAGATGATTTCGAGGAGGTTCTGCTTCTCGTCCACGCCGACGACGAGGTGGGCGGCAATCGTGTCGGCGAGCTTGCCCGGATCGTCCACGCGCACGGCGGCGATCATGGCGTCGTAGTGCAGGTTGTTCGACAGCTTGACGTACTGCTCGAACAGCGACACCACCTTGCTCATCGTGCTCTCGGCGTCGACGCCGGTTTCCTTGTGCTTGGGCACGACCTTGACGACGACGCGGTAGAAGCCTTTGTCTTCCTTCCACTCGATGGCGCGGGCCCGCTCGATGCCCTCGACCAGGACCTTGATGTTGCCGTCGGGCAGCTTCAGGCTCTGGACGATGTTGGCGACACACCCCATGGTGTAGATGTCGGAGGGCTGCGGCTCGTCGACGGCGGCGTCGTGCTGCGCCGCCAGGAAGATCCGCTTGTCCTTGCCGAGGGCGTGCTCCAGCGCGCGGGTGGAAGAGGGCCGTCCGATGACGAACGGCATCATCATGTGCGGGAAGACGACTACGTCCCGCAGCGGGACTATCGGAAGGGTCTCGTAGAGTTCCATGGAATAAGTTGCTCGTTGCCGGTCACCAGCCGCCAGCCAGGAGCTTCGAGCGGGTGTGCTGGAAGCCGGCCGCCGGTGCCTGGGACCTAGCCGGCCTTTTCAATCAACGTAATCGGCTTTTCCTTCGACAAGACGACTTCACGGGTGATGACGCATTCGCGGACCTTCTTCTGGCCGGGGAGCGTATACATCAGGTCGAGCATCAGATCTTCGATGATCATCCGCAGGCCGCGCGCGCCGATCTTGCGCGCCAGGGCCTGCTCGGCGATGGCCTCGAGCGAGTCGTCGGTGAAGCGCAGCTTGACGTTCTCGTACTCGAACAGCTTCTGATACTGCCGGGTAATCGCGTTGCGCGGCTGGGTGAGAATCTGGACCAGCGCCGCCTTGTCGAGCTCGTGCAGCGTGCCGACCACCGGCAGGCGGCCGACGAACTCGGGGATCAACCCGTACTTGATGAGATCTTCGGGCTCGACCTGTTCGAGGGTCGTGCCGATGTCGCGGTTCGTGGTCGACTTGACCTCGGCCTTGAAGCCCAGGGTCTTCTTGCCGGTGCGCCGCTCGATCTGCTTCTCGAGGCCGACGAAGGCGCCGCCGCAGATGAAGAGGATGTTGGTCGTGTCGACCTGGAAGAACTCCTGGTGCGGGTGCTTGCGGCCGCCCTGCGGCGGCACGTTGGCGACCGTGCCTTCGAGAATCTTGAGCAGCGCCTGCTGCACGCCCTCGCCCGAGACGTCGCGGGTGATCGAGGGGTTCTCGTCCTTGCGGCAGATCTTGTCGACCTCGTCGATATAGATGATGCCCTGCTGGCACTTCTCGATGTCGCCGCCCGCCGCCTGCAGCAGCTTCAGAATGATGTTCTCGACGTCCTCCCCGACGTACCCCGCCTCGGTCAGCGTCGTCGCATCGACGATCGTGAAGGGGACTGACAGGAGCTTGGCGAGGGTTTGCGCGAGGAGGGTCTTGCCGGTGCCGGTCGGGCCGATGAGCAGGATGTTCGACTTGGTGAGCTCGATCTCGTTGCGGCTGCGCGACTGCTTCTGGATTTCGATGCGCTTGTAGTGGTTGTAGACCGCGACCGCGAGCTTCTTCTTGGTCTGTTCCTGGCCGATGACGTATTCGTCGAGGAACTTCTTGATTTCCTGCGGGACCGGAAGGGACGACCGGGCGCCGCCTCGAGCCTCGAAACGGTTGTCGTCGGCGATGATGTCGTTGCAGACCTCAACGCATTCATCGCAGATGAAGACCGTCGGCCCGGCAATCAGCTTGCGGACGTCGTTCTGGTCCTTGTTGCAGAACGAGCAGCGGAGAATCTCGCCTTCGCCGTTCTTTTTCACCATGTTGGGTTAGGCCCGTTTCCGGATGACTTCGTCAATAATACCGTATTCCTTCCCCTGCTCGGCGCCCATGATGTAGTCCCTTTCGGTGTCATCCTGGATGCGCTTCAGGGGCTGGCCGGTGTGGTGCGCCAGAATCTGATTCAGGCGCTCACGGGTGCGCAGCAGCTCCCGGGCGTGAATATCGATATCGGTCGTCTGCCCCCCCAGCCCCTGGACCCACGGCTGGTGGATCAGGATGCGGGAGTTGGGCAGGGAGAACCGCTTGCCCTTGGCCCCGGCCGCCAGCAACACTGCGGCCACCGAGGCCGCCTGGCCGATGCAGGTCGTGGCCACATCCGGCTTGACGAATTGCATCGTGTCGTAAATCGCCATCCCAGCCGTGACGACCCCGCCGGGACTGTTGATGTAGAGCAGGATGTCCCGATCGGGATCCTCGGCCTCGAGGAAGAGCATCTGCGCGATCACCAGGTTGGCGACGTTGTCATCAATCGGCGTGCCGACGAAGATGATGCTGTCCTTGAGCAGCCGCGAGAAGATGTCGTAGGCACGCTCGCCCCGGTTGGTCTGCTCGACCACCATCGGGATTAACTGAGAATAAGACGTATGAGCCATGTGAACGCCGACCGAGGCGCCGCGCCGCGAACGCGCCGGCATTCGCAGGGGGGCCAGGTCTGATTTCTGCTTGTTGCTGTGGGGAGTCTGGGAGGCCTGTATTACGTTTGTACAATTGTAGCACGCGACAGGAGGAAATCAATGGCCCGTTCGCGTCGCAACCCGGAGTACAGCCGCCCGATACCCCCCTCCTTGTCCAGCCGCGCGCGCACCGCCGCCGGCGTCCGGCCGGTCCGCTCGCCATAGCGCGCAATCTCGTCGTCGACGTCCGCCTCGGAGACTGCGATATTTTCGCGTCGGGCCACTTCGTCGAGCACCAGCGCGCCGCGGACCGCTTCGGCCGCGGCCTCGCGCTGACGCTCGCGGAACTCTTCCCAGTTGATGTTGGTCCGCATCGGGTCGATCTGCTGCTCGATCAGCCGGCGGACGAACTCCTCGACGCGGCGATCGATCTCGCGATCGAGCAGGGCCGGCGGCACCTCGAACTCGACGCGCGAGGCGAGCTGCTTCATCAGGTCCGCCCGCATCTCGCGATCCGCCTCCCGCGCCGCCTCGAGCTGCAGGTCGTCCCGCACCCGCTGACGCAGCGCGTCGAGCGAGGCGAAGTCTCCGGCATCCTTGGCGAACTCGTCGTCGAGCTGCGGCACGATGCGCTTGCGCACCGCCTTGATCGCGACGTCGTAGGTCACCGTCGATCCGGCCAGCTCCTTGATCGTGTAGTCCTCGGCATAGCGGACGTCGAAGGTCTTGGTCGCGCCGGCCGTCAAGCCGGCGAGCTCCTCGTCGAAACCCGGCGGGTTGGCCTGACCGCCGATGTCCACGGTGACGTTCTCGTGCCGGTCCGACTTATCGCCCTTGTCCGCGCCGGCCTCCGCGGTGTCCCCCGCGGCAGCCGTTCGGGTCAGGTCCATCACCACCGAGTCGCCAACCTGGACGCCGCGATCCTCCACCGGCTCGTAGCGCGCCGCTTGCTCGCGCAGCCGCGACAACGCCTGCTCGACCGCCGAATCGTCCACTGCGGTGTGATTGCGCCGCAGCTGGATCGAGTTGTAATCCCCCGGCTCGATCGCCGGCACCGTATCGAAGGTGGCCGTGAACTTCAGCGGCTGACCCTCTTCGACCACAACGTCCCGGATGTCCGGGGTGTCGACGGGCTCGACGCCGCGCTCGCGCAACGCCTCGTCGACGGCGCGCGGAATCAGCCCGTGCGCGACGTCATGGAGAATCTGGTCGCGGAAACGCTGCCGCACGATTTTGGCGGGCACCTTCCCGGGCCGGAATCCCGGAATCCGGGCCGCCTTGCTGTAGTCGCGCGAGACCTTGTCGATCTCGGCGTCGACCACCGTGCTCGGGATTTCCACCACCAGGTTCTTTCGGGTATCACTGACGTCGATGAACTCGGTCTTCATGAACGCTTATCGGTTGAGCGAGATAGGAAGCCAGTTAGTCTTTCACGGATTGACGCGGAAATCTTCCCGGGTCGATGCGGGCCGTCGCTGAGTGTCGCCTGTCCCAGCCCGAAACAAGGTCGGTCGCTGTTCCGAGCCGCCTGACCGCCGCCCGACTTGCCAAGCCGAAGCTCGGTGGCTAGCGCTGCCGAGCGGCGCGGAGCCTGCCAGCGAAGGCTGGTGCGAAAGGGGGGAGTCGAACCCCCAAGGCCTTCCGGCCACCGGATCCTAAGTCCGGCGCGTCTGCCAGTTCCGCCACTTTCGCGGCAAACTGAACCAGTGTAGCCTAACATGCCGACGGCCGGGCATTGCCCCGGCCACCGGCCGATCGCCATCTGCCAAGTCGCCGGCACGACCTCTGCTGCCTCGCGCTGGCGCATTTTCTGCACAGTGAGACCGGGTTTACGAGCGGGCCCCCAGCAGCCAAGAATGGCCGGCCCGGCGACATCCGCCAGGCTGGCCATTTTTTCAATCCCTGCTCGGATTCCGGACGGGCCCGGCTATTCATCGACGGAGTTGCCATGGCCCGCGCCATCTGGAAGGGTTCGCTCGCGTTCGGTCTCGTCAACATTCCGGTCGAGTTGTTCGGCGCCGTCCGCGATCACCGGCCGAAATTCCGGCTGCTCCACGCCAAGGATGAGTCGCCGGTGCACTACGAGCGCGTCTGCCAGCGCGAAGGGAAACCAGTCGGCTGGGAGGACCTGGTGAAGGGTTTCGAGTACGCCAAGGGTCGCTTCGTGGTCCTCACCAAGGATGATTTCAAAACGGCCGCGCTCGAGAAAACCAGAACGATCGATATCCTCGATTTCGTCGATCCCGATCAGATCGACGAGCGGTACTTCGAAACGCCGTACTACCTGCAGGCCGGTAAAGGGGCCGAGCGCGCGTACGCCGTCCTCCGTGAGGGCATCCGCGACGCGAAGCGGGTCGGCATCGCCAAGGTCATCCTCAGGGACACACAGCACATCGCGGCGGTCGAAGCGATCGGTGACGCGCTCGTCCTCACGATGATGCGCTTCGCCGATGAGTTGGCGGATATGGATGAATTCACGTTCCCCAAGAAGGCCGACGTGCGGCCAGCCGAGCTCAAGATGGCCCGGCAACTGATCGACACCCTGGCCGCCGACTGGGATCCCGCGAAGTACACCGATGAGTACAAAGCGAACCTGATGAAGATCATCAACGCCCGGATCAAGGGGAAGAGCGTTCACCTCGAAGCGGCCGATACGGGCCCGAAGCGGGCGGAAGTTGTTGATCTCATGGACCGTTTACGGGCCAGCCTGGAAGGCACCTCGCGCCGCGGGAAGGCGTCGGCCAAGGCCTCCGAAACCCGCCGCAAGACCGCGGCGTCCAAGAGCGGGAAAGCTGCCCGCCCGAGACGCCACGTGGCGTAGACTCCGGGATGCACTGGGTACCGCGTGAGGTCTGCTTCAACCGAGTCGATGTCCGGATCGAATCCTGCGTCCGAGAACCCGCTCCATCCGTAGGTTCACTATGAGTACCTCTTGTCGACCTCGACCGGCAGTCCGTCATCGACTGGTATCGCCGCAACCGGCTCCGATCCGAGGCGCTCTTCGATCTGATCGAGCCATCGGCCTACTATTCGCGTCCCATCGCTTTGCGCAACCCCATCGTGTTCTATGAAGGCCATCTGCCGGCCTTCAGCGTAATTGCGTTTCTCCGTCGCGGTCTCGGCCGGCGTCCGGTGGACGCTCGCCTCGAAGATCTGTTCGCGCGCGGCATCGACCCCGAAACCGAGCAGGGCGCCGTCCCGCGCAGCGGCGCGTCGACCGTGTGGCCGTCGCGCGACGAAGTCCGTGCGTTTGCGCGGGCGTGTGACGAGGCCGTCCTCACTGCCTTGGCCAACGACGACCTGCCGGCCGAGGGGCTCTACACCGCCCTCGAGCATGAGGCGATGCATCAGGAGACGCTCCTCTACATGTGGCATCGCCTCCCCTACGACCAGAAGCGGCGTCCTCGACCGGACAGCCCGTTCGCGACCACGGCGCGTGGCGCGGCCGGATCGTCGGCCTCGGTCGGCGGCCGCATCGAGGTGCCGACGGGGGTGGCAACGCTGGGCGCGCGGCGGCAGGATGTGGTCTTCGGCTGGGACAACGAGTTCGAGGCGCACCGGCTGACGGTGCCCGCTTTCGACGTCGATGCGCTCCCAGTCACCAACGCCGACTACCTGGCGTTCGTCGAGGCTGGAGGCTACGGTCTTCAGTCGCTGTGGGACGAGGAGGGCTGGGCCTGGCTGCAGCAGGACCGCGTCACGTATCCGGCGTTCTGGGTCAGGACCGACGATGCGTGGTCGTGGCGGGGCATGTTCGAGGAAGTGCCGTTGCCCTCGTCATGGCCGGTCTTCGTCAGTCACGCGGAAGCGTCCGCCTACGCGCGCTGGAAAGGCCGACGCCTGATGAGCGAAGCGGAGTTCCACCGCGCCGCCTACGCCACGCCGGCGGGAGACGAGCGGGCGCAGCCATGGGGGGACGCTCCTCCGGATGCGTCCCGCGGCCTGTTCGACTTCGCAGCGTTCGATCCAGCACCCGTCGGCTCGTTCCCCGCGGGCGCCAGCGCCTGGGGTGTCCACGATCTGATCGGGAACGGCTGGGAGTGGACATCCACGGTCTTCGGACCCTTCGACGGGTTCCGCGCCATGGCGTCGTATCCCGAGTATTCGGCCGACTTCTTCGACGGTCAGCACTACGTCATGAAGGGCGGATCCCCGGCCACCGCCGCGGAACTGGTTCGTCGCAGCTTCCGGAACTGGTTCAGGGGCAATTACCCGTACGTCTACGCGAAGTTCAGAACAGCGAGGTAGCGAATCGCATCCGACGTGCGATTGCGACGACAACTCATGCGAAGAACCTCAGTCGATCAGCTCACGCTCGACTTCGCTGCCGACGTGCGGCGGGACCTCGCGCTCTCGCCGAAACAGCTGCAGTCCAAGTATCTCTACGACGCGCTCGGCTCGAGCCTGTTCGAGGCCATCTGCCGGCTGCCGTGGTATCGCATCACGCGCGCCGAGCGGCGGCTGCTCAGAGCGCACGCCGTCGACGTCATCGATCTGCTGTGCGGTCCGGATCGATCGGTCGAGCCGCAGTTCGTCGAGCTCGGTTGCGGCAGCGGCGAGAAGCTCGTCATCCTCGCCGAGGCGCTGCAGGCCTCCGGCGGCCGAGGCCGGGTCCATCTGATCGACATCTCGCGTCAGGCGCTCGAGCAGTCGGAGCGGACGCTCGGCCGGCTCGATCATTTTTCGGTCGTCGGCCACCGCGAAACCTACGAGGTCGGCCTGCGTCGGGCGGCCGCCGCCCGCGACGAGGGGCACCCCATGCTCGTCCTGCTCCTCGGCTCGAACATCGGCAACTTCGATACGCCGGCGGCGCAGGAGTTCCTCCGTCGCATCCGCGCCGCGCTCGGTGAGGGCGATTCGCTGCTGCTCGGCGCTGACCTGGTCAAGCCCGAAGACGAGCTCGTCACGGCCTACGACGATCCGCTCGGGGTGACGGCGGCGTTCAACCTGAATCTGCTCGTCCGCATGAACCGCGAGCTGGGCGGGACGTTCGATCTCCGCGCCTTCGCGCATCGCGCGCTGTGGAACACGAGCGCGCAGCGGATCGAGATGCACCTCGAGAGCCTGGTCGCACAGACCGTGCGGATCGAGGCCGCCGACACGACGATCGCCTTCGCGCCCGGCGAGCGGATCTGGACCGAGAGCTCGTACAAGTACGACGCCGTCCAGATCGAAGAGATGGGTCTGCAGGCTGGTTTCGCGATGGCGGAGCAGTGGGTCGAGCAGGACGCCGGCTTTGCGCTCACGCTCTTCTCCGCGGTGTAAGCCCGGCACTCACCGAGGCGCACCCTAACGACGACGGCTGACCGTCCGATACCTTCGGCGTGAGCATCGTCCGTCGACGCGCGGTTGCCGCCGACAACTGGGGCAAACCGGACCTGAACGAGCAGGGCCAGGCGATCTGCCGCTGGTGTCGAACGACCGTCCAGCGTCCGCGCCGCACCTTCTGCAGCGATGCCTGCGTGCACGAGTGGAAGCTGCGCAGCAGTCCGCGCTATGTTCGCCAGCAGGTGTGGAAGCGGGATGGCGGCGTCTGCCGATTGTGCGGGTCGAATGTCCGCCAGGCCGAGAGCCGCTGGCGAAAAGACAAGCCGCCCGCGCTCGATCGCGCCGCCCGTCGTCGATGGCGGGCCGCCCGTCCGCGGTGGGAAGCGGATCACATCCTGCCGGTGGCCGACGGTGGCGGCGAATGCGGTCTGGAGAACTATCGGCTGCTGTGTCGCGCCTGCCACGCCGGGGTGACCAGCCAGTGGCGGCGCCTCAAGGTGGTGGTTCGCGCGGCGCTGCGCGGGGCCGCGTCCTAGCGACCTGACGAGACTCCGCTAGATGCTGCGGGCGAAGGGCCCGTTCCAGCCTTTTTCGCGCAGCAGCTTTTCGAGTTCAACCGACCGCCGATTCAACATCCCCGAATCCTCGAAGAGCTCGACGCGCTCGGTACCGTCGGGCAGGGTGACAATCAACGCAAACTTGTCCCCCTCGATCTGTTGCTGGATCTCGCACCGCAGATGTTCGCCTCGCCGCTCGTAAAACCAGATCACCTGATTGCCTCCCGATTTCGCGTCGTGAACCCGTAGGCTTTCACTTCGCAAGAAGAACGCCGTCGGCGCGAAACGGCGAATTCCCAGGGTTTTTCACGCCTGATTGCGTTGCGGCCGTCACCGGCTGTGCCGTTGTGGGACAGTTTCGGAAGAAAACCGTCGAGATGGCCGGCCGGCGCTCACTCGACGGTGGCGTAGAGCGATCGAGTCTGATCGCTCTCGTCGCGAATCTGCGTGGCCAGCGTCGCCGGAGCGATCACCCGCGCCAGCGGTCCAAAGCCCAGAATCCAGCTGCGCAACGCCCAGTCGTTGCAGACCTCCAGCGCGACCAGGACGCCGCCGTCCTCGCGCTCGCTGGTGCGTTGCGAGGCGTGCCACTGGCGTTCGCGGATGTACGGCGCGATGCGCGAGTCGAACACGATCTCCACGTGCTCGGGGGCGCCTTGATTGACGCCGAGCGAGTGAGCGAACGCATCCGCGGGCAAGTCTGCCGGCGTAAAGGTCTCTTCGAGCAGCGAGATGCCGCGCAGTCGATCGAGGCTGAACGTCCGCAGCCCCGCGTACTCCGGCACGAACGCGACGAGATACAGGCCGCCCTGTGAGTAGACCAGCCGTTGCGGCTCGATCAGATAGCTTTTCTCGCGCGCGCTCGACAACGAGAAGTAGGTGATGCGTGCGCGTCGATGCCCGAGGGTGGCCTCGAGCAGTCGAGAGAGGTGCTCGCGTCCGGCGCGCTCGTCGAACACCGTCGATCGCGTGCCCTTTGCCTGGATGACCAGCGGCAATCGATCGAGAAACTGGCGCATGCCGGGCGTGAGCGCCGACGCCAGCTTGGCGAACGCGCTGGCGACGTCCTGCTGAAATGGCGTGGCGGCGAGGCACTCGACCAGCGTGCGGCTGAAATAGAGCGCGCTCAATTCCGCCAGTGTGAAGCCGGTCTCATCGAGCCGCTTGAACGCGCGCTGCTCGAGCGTCCAGTAGCGCTTGCCGTCGATCGACTCGTCGAAGAGCGGAAAGCCTGCCGTCTGCAACGCCTCGAGGTCCCGTCGAATCGTGCGGGTCGTCACGCCGGTTCGGCGGGCGAGATCGTCGATGGTCAGACGGCGCGACGCCTCCAGATCGCGAAGGATGGTCCATTGGCGAATGATCTCGGCATTTCTCGGCATGGTGCACCAGGTTCGACGCGTCGACGCTGGCCCCTTTCAGCTCGGGGGCGCAATCGCCGCGCTCAGATCACGGCCCGTCTCACCTCGTCGGTGCGTGTGAGGCCACGAATGCTCGTCGGCGACGGCCGTTCAGGTGGCCGTAGGCCCAGTGGGCAGGGCCCATCAGGAAGTACGCGGGTCCGGCCAATGAGGTGAGCGTGCCCGGCAGGACGAGCGCGAGCCCGATCGACACGAGACCGACCGCCACGCTCGTTAGATGATGGCCGATCTCGGCCCGCGCATCGCGCGCCTCGAGCGGGGTCAGCCTGAGCGTATCGCGCATCCGCCAGGCGCGGTAGTAGAGCAGCGCAAAGACCGCGAACACGGCGATGAATCCCAGTCCGTAGACCAGGAACAGCATCGACAGCTCGTGCGCCGTGGCCGGCGGCTGTTCCGGCCGGAGATCCGGCAGCATCATCGAGAAGGTCAGCGTGAACAGATACTTCAGCGGGTAGACGTAGAAGAGCACGACGAATAGCAGCACAGCGTTGAGCACGGCAGTGACGCTGTCGTGAAGCGCGTAGCGGCTGAAGAACGCGCTGTGCTCGTACCAGATCCACACGAGCAGGGCAAAGCAGCAGGCGAACGGCAGGAAGCCTCGAATGAGATGAATAAGCTCGGCGTAGGTGTGAGGGACTTCCAGCGACACGACCAGCAGGGTCAGCGCGAAGGCGAACACCGCGTCGCTGAAAGCCTCCAGGCGGGTGATTTCATAGCGCCGTTCGAGGCTCATACGCGGCGCGATTGTGCGCGATTGTCGGAAGGCCCGTCAATCAGCGGAAGACGTCTCCTCGACGAACAGATCGGTCCTGACCTGACCTGTCACTACCCGGCGTTAGGCTGCCGTTCGAGGAGACACACCCATGCGCGCGCGAACCGCCCTGGCGAGCCAGGCACCTCCCAGTGCCGCCGGAATGAACGCTGCGGCGCCCGACCACCAGCGGCCGGCGCTTCGCCTGGCACCGCGTCAGGCGGATCGGGACGGACCCGAGAAGTATCAGAATCTGGATCTGAAGCGGCGACGGGCGCAGATTCGCGCCCGTCGGGCTCTAGGCTTGACCTAGCAGGTCACGCGGTCTTCTTGAGCTCCAGCTTGCGCACGACGATTCGGGCGGGGCGCCGGACATCACACTCGTGCCACCACAAGCCCTCGCGGATCCACCAGCCGTTCTCCCCTTGATCGTCGAATAAGGCTCCACACCGGGAGCAGACGTCGTATTCGAGCTTCGCCATGTCCGTAGTCCGTACAGGGCCCTTGGTACCCTGCTGATAAAGCGCGGCACTCGGTAAGACGCCCTAAGTCACACTTTGGTCTCCACATTTGCCTCGACGGCGGTGGTATGGTTGAACTGAGGGGGAGACCGGGAGCGGTTGTCGACGCCGTGCGTCGGCTGCGTGATCATGGAGCTCTGACGTGAAACCTCGATTTGCCCCAGCTCTCCTGCCGGCGGCCCTTGCCATCCTTCCGCTGGCGCTCCTCGCCTCGGACAAACTGCACCTGACGAGCAGCACCCCGGCCAGCCCCATCACCGTTGACGGGCATCAAGAAGACTGGACCGGTGACCTGACCCCGATGGGCACCGACCCGTTCTCCGTGCAGGTTGCCAACGATCAGGACAACCTGTATCTGCGCGTCACCGCGTCGGATCCCGGCGTCCGCAATGAAATCGTCCGCCGCGGCCTGATCGTCTGGTTCGACGATTCGGGCGGTACGAAGAAACACCTCGGCATTCACTACCCGGTCGTCGAGAGCCTCTCGAGCGACGACCCCAACGGCGGCCGAAGCCATGGCGGGTATGGCGGCGGCCACCGGGGCGGCAGCGGAAGCGGCGGGACCAGCGGGAGCGGCGGCAGCGCTCCGAGCGACAGCTACGAGCCCGCCAACCGGATCGACATCCTGGGACCCGGGAAAAACGATGCGCGCAGCCTGACGTCGGATCACGCCTCCGGCGTCGAGGCGGCCCTCCGAGTCTCGGAGGGTCAGGTCTTCTACGAGCTGAAGGTGCCGCTGGCCAAGACCACGCCGATCATCCCTACGCCATCGAGACGGCCGCCGGGAAAACGATCGGGATCGGATTCGAGACACCGAAGGTCGAACAGCCAGCCTCCGAAGGGCGCTCCGGCGGCAGTGGCGGTGGTTACGGTCACGGCGGTGGCGGCGGGATGGGCGGTGGCCGGGGTGGCGGAGGAATGCACGGCGGCGGCGGCGGGGGGCACTCCGGCGGCCGTCAGGGCAGCGGCGGCGGATACCAGCCGCCGAAACCGCTCAAGACGTGGGCGACCGTGACCCTTACTGGTTCGCCGGCTCGATAGCCCGGACCGACGGGTCCGCGGCCAGACGTTCGATCGTCAGCAGGGGCATCCATCCGACAATCGAGTCGTACGCACCCGACGTCGAGACGATGACCCCTCCGAGGGCCTTGACCTTCTTTTCGAGCGCCGGCTTCACCGTGGCGCGGACGTCCACGAAGGCGCGCCCGTGCCGATCGATCCGCACGCGGGGCCGGCCATCCGCGACTGGTGTCTGCCGGGCATCGCCGCGTCGGCGGCTGATCTCAGACAGCACCCGGGCATCGATCTTCTGCTGCGCCTTCGACCGCGCGTCCTTCTGGGCGGGCGCTTGCCGTTGCGCGCGCACGGCGGGTACCGCAATCGCGGTAGCCACCAGGATGCATGCGACGACCAGAGCGAGCGATCGCGCGGCTTTCACAGCCACTCTCCAGTGTTGAGGGTGAGTTTGCGATCGTACACCAGAACGGCTCAGGCGCAAAATCGCCTTACAATCCGCAGAGTCCATGGTGTTGTTGCTCGCTCTCGCCCTCCTGGTTCAGACCCCTCCAGCTTGCGCCGACGTTCGCACCTGTCGCCAGCAGGCGATGGATGCCGTCACGGCAGGTGATTTCGAGCGCTTCCACGATCTCGCCTGGCGCACCGTCCAGAAGGGGCGGCCGAACGATCCGGACCTGATGTACATCCTCGCGCGCGCCCAGTCGCTCAGCGGGCGCCCGGGCGACGCCATCGTCATGCTCGACCGGCTCACCGAGATGGGAGTGGCGACCGACGCCGCCGACAACCCGGACTTCGAGCGCGTGCGCGCGCTGAAGGAGTGGCCGGACCTCCAGGCGAAGATGGCGGCACGTGGGATGAACGCGGGCGCACCGGTCGCGCCGGCGACGGCCAATCCGGCACCGGCACCCGCGAATTCGCCGGCTCCACGCGCGTCGGCGGACGCCAGCGAGGAAGCGCTCGCGTTCTCGGCTCCGCCCTTCGAACCAGTGGGCCTCGCCTACGACGGCGTCTCCCGCCGCTTCATCGTCGGCGACCGAAACGCTGCTCGCCTGGTCGTCATCGACGAGCTGTCGCACCATGTGACGACGCTGGTGAGCGCGGCGTCGGCGGGCTTCTACGACGCAATCACCGCCTTCGAGATCGATCCCCGTCGCGGCGATCTCTGGGTCGCCAGCGTCAAGGACAGCGGGCCCGACAGCGTCCTGCACAAGCTGCAGCTGGTGTCCGGTCGCGTGCTCGAGCAGATTCGCCTCGGCGCCGAGGATGTGAAGGCCCGAATCGCCGATCTCGCGGTCGCCAGCGACGGGACAATCCTCGCCCTCGACAGCGAAGGCGGCCGGATTCTTCGGCTGCAGCCGGGAACCCGACGCCTGGAAGATGTCGGACGGATCGCCGCGCCGAAGGGGGCGCGCTCGTTCACGCTGGCGAACGAGCGGGTCGTTTATGTGGCCTCCGACGAGGGGATCGCGCGGATCGATCTCCAGACGAAGGAGACGACCAAGGTACGCGTGCCGCGCGAGATCGATCTGTCGCGCGTGGAGAAGATTCGATGGCACGATGGCGACCTCGTGCTCGTCGAGCGAACCGCCGGCGGCCATCAGATCGAGCGCGCCCGGCTCGACGCTTCCGGTCAGGCGATCACGCGATCCCAACTGCTGGCTGGCGCCGGCAGCGAGGACCCTCGAGCGGTCGCGGTGTCGGGGACGGTGATCTACTACCTGGTTGGCGCGAAGGGTGAATCGTCGATCCGTCGCGCGCGCCTGCGAGTAGTCAGTCCATCCAGCTTTTCTTGAACTCGTCGTAGCGCAGCAGCGCGGCGCGAGCGAAAGCCTCGTCGAACGACAGGCCGCTGGCGAGATCGCTGAGCAGGTTGTAGATCGCCATCGGGCCGCCCAGCTCCAGGATCCTGCGCGCCGCCACCGCGCTCTCGGCGTAGGCGAGCGTGACCTGCGGCGCAGTCATGGCGTCGAACGATTCTTCCAGCTGGGACAGCGGGATCAACGGTCCGCGGCTGACGAGCCGTTCCTCGCGTGACAGATCGTCTTTCTCGAACAGAACCGCCAGCCCCTCGTTCAGCCACTGCGGCACGCCGCGCGAGTGCGACGCTGTGGACGATGGCGTGCGTCAGCTCGTGGCGCAGGACGCGCTGCAGTTCCCGCTCGTCGATATCGCCGCCGACCGGCACCCTGATCCGTCCATCGTATGCGCCTCCCGCCCACGCCGGCGACTGCGTGATGTCGCGAAACTGTTCGGTCGTGTAGAGCACGACCTGCACCACATCGTTGGGATAGGCGCCAAGCGCGCCGCCGATGCGCCAGTAGGCAGACTCGAGCATGTCGGCCACGCGTGCCGCCAGCGGCTGGTCGGCGGGCCCTTCGAACAGGATCGTGAAGTGGGTGACGACTTTCTGCGAGAAACGATCGTGCAGGGCGGCTTCACGACGCCACACCTCGAGACGGGCGGCGAGTCGCGGTTGAGCGGGCGTCAACGCCAGCGCCTGCTCGTACACCTGGATTGCGCCCGCCAGATCGGCCTCGCGATAGAGCAGTTCCCCGAGCAACAGCGAGGCCGCCGTCAGCCCGGGCTGCACGCGGAGCGCACCGGCGAGCTGTTCCCGCGCTTCGGCGGGCTTTCCCTGCAGCTGCGCGCTGAGACCCGCGCCGAGCATGGCGAGCGCGTCGTGGCTATCGAGTTGGAGCGCCGCGCGGAACGCTTCCGCCGCCTCGCTGGCGTGCCCGGCGCGCAGCGCGTCCCAGCCGGCGGTGTCCCATTGCGCCGCCGTTCGCGCCTGTGGCACCAGCGCGAGCACGCTCAGCAGAATCGTCAGCAGCTTCAGATCCTTCGTCTCCCGGACCTCGAGCCTCGGCCCTCGGCCCCGAGAGTACCATCCTTCTAATCGCTAATCGGTTCAGGTCCCCATGCGGGGGTGATCCATATTGCGGCTGCGATGGGCCTGGCCCTGGCCGACATGCCGAACCTTGAGAGCGTCGCCGGCCCGTGGTCGAGCGGCTTCAACGATTGCGTGTCGTCAATCCGCATCGAGCGGCAGTGAGCCCTGAGGGGTCCCTGCGGGCCGCACCAGTATCGCCCGCGCGTACAGCAGCGCGAACCCTGCGCGCTGAACGTTCTCCTGTGATTTCGATCCGGGCTGTGTCGTGACGACGGCGATGTCGGCGCCGCGATGGGCGGCTTCCAGAAGCCGGGCGCGCAGCAGCGCCGACTGTATGCCACGACGGCGGTGCTCGGGCAGCGTCGCGGCGCCACAGAGCTGTGCGACGCCATCGGAGAGCCGCATCGCGCCGCCGCCGGCAGGAACGCCCTCTCGGCTGACCAGGTACTGCGCCAGACCCGGAATTGCGACAAAGTCGCGATACGTTGCCTCCAGCGCTTCCCGAGGATACGACTCCTGCGACGGGGGCGCGTCGAACACATCGGGGTGGGCGAATCCGGTCGTGACCAGATCGATCCACACGTCGGCGTCGGTCGCCCTGACAACGGAAACGGTGATTCCGCTGGCACGATCGCGATCGACCTCCGCCCCCAGCCGCTCCGTCAGATCCGTGGACAGCTGCAAGCCAAGGACGTTTTCGAACCCGACCAGGGAATAGCCACGTCCGGTGAGGAGCGGAGCGACCGCCGCGTCGGCCAGCGTGGCCAGCTCGACGCGGACCGGCGCGGCGCGCGCATCGAAGTCGCGTTCGATCGTCGCCAGCACGGCTTCATCGATGGATTCCCCGAAGCCGAGCCCGACGAGCTTGTTGAACGGCTGATCCGGTCCGCCGAAGAGTGCCGCGACGCCGCCGACCGGGGCGATCAGCACGTTGTCACGGTGCGCTCGCGCCTGCTCGGTGAACGCGCGGGTCAGCAGGTATTCCGATCGCTCGATCCGTCCGGCCAGGGTCGCGGTCGCAAACAGCATGTGGGGATTGTAGGTCCTCCGCGATCTATACTCGTTCTACGGCTGCGTGGCGCGGCCGGTCACGGTTGCCCGGCACGGTGTCCGGGCGGAGTTCCTCGATGGTCCACAGGGCACAGCCCGAGGCGGACGCTGGTCAACGCGGCCCGCGCAAGATTCGCGTCGTCGAGTCTTCAGCCACCCAACTCAGATTGCTCGAGGCGCGAGCATTCGTCGACAGGCACCTGCCGCACCGCGACGTGGTCGTCGTCGGCGCGTCGCGTGGCGCAGCGGACGATTTTGCGCGGTCGGTCGCGATTCGGTCGGGAGCGACCATCGGCCTTCACCGCTTCAGCCTGACGCAGCTGGCCGCGCGGCTGGCAGCGCCCATCCTTGCCGCTGACGGGCTGGCACCGGCCACGCCGCTAGGCTCCGAAGCGGTGTCGGCGCGCGCGGCGTTCGAGGCGCAACGCGAGCGGGCCCTCTCGTACTTCGACCCGGTCGCGCAGACCCCCGGGTTTCCCCGCGCGCTGGCGCGAACGCTCGACGAGCTCCGGCTGGCTCGTGTTGCCGGCCCGCGGCTCTCGGCGCTGCCGCTCGGCGGCCGCGATCTCGTCGTGCTGCTCGAGCGGTTCGAGCAGCAGTTCGTTGACGCCTCTGCGACGGATCGCGCGGTTCTCTTCGACGCCGCGACACGAGCGCTCCGCGACCGATCGGCCGGAGCTGACCTTTTCGCAGACGCGGCGCTGCTTCTGCTCGACGTTCCGCTTGGCTCTCGCGTCGAGTTCGACTTCGTCGAGGCGCTCATGGAAAGCCGAGCCTCGGACGAGGCGTCGAGCCCGCGAGTGCTCGTCACCGTTTCCTTCGGCGACCTTCCAACGCTCAATCGCCTCGAGGCCATCGGTCACCAGGCAGAGATCCTCGAGCCAAAGGGAGATGAAGACCTCGCCGCGTTGCATCGCTACCTGTTCGCCAGCTCGGAGCCGCCAGAGCGCGAGCTTCGCGGCGACGTGCGACTCTTCTCGGCGCCGGGCGAAGGACGGGAGTCGATCGAGATTGCGCGCCGGATTCTTCAGGAGGCCAGGGCCGGCGTACCGTTCGACGAGATGGCCGTGTTCGTTCGCGCTCCCCAGCGATACGTGGGTCTGCTCGAGCACGCACTGAGCCGCGCCGGCATTCCGGCATGGTTCGATCGCGGCACGAGACGGCCGCACCCGGCCGGACGCGCCTTCGTCGCGATCCTGACCTGCGCCTGCGAGAAACTGTCGGCGCGGCGGTTCGCCGAGTATCTCTCGCTCGCGCAGGTACCGCCTCTCGACACGCCCCATTCGCCGCCGGAGTCGATCGCGCCGCTTGACGATGTGTGGCCGTTCGCGGAGGCGATCGCGGACGAGCCATCGCCTGAGGCGAGCGGTGACGCATCGCCGGGTGGCTCGAGCCAGGCGGACGACACCGACGACGATGCGGTCATCGCCGGTGCCCTTCGCGCGCCGTGGAAGTGGGAGACGCTGATCGTCGAGTCCGCGGTGATCGGCGGCGATCCCCAGCGATGGCATCGTCGCCTCGACGGTCTGGCCAGGGGCTATCGCATCAAGATCGACGAGGAGCGCCGCGAGGATCCCGATTCGCCGCGCGCGGCGCGGCTCGAGCGCGACCTGCGCAATCTCGGACACCTGCGCGCGTTCGCGCTGCCGATCATCGACCGGCTCGCCAGCTGGCCGCCGTCCGCGACGTGGGGCGGATGGCTCGATCGGTTCGCCGCCCTGGCGCCCGACGTCGTGCGGTGGCCGGACCGGGTGCTGCGCGTGCTCGCGGAGCTGCGGCCGATGAGCGCGATCGGCCCGGTGTCGCTGGAGGAAGCGCGGGATGTCGTCGCCGATCGACTGCTGACCCTCGATGTGGATCCACCAGGCTATCGCTACGGTCGCGTCTTCGTTGGCGGACCGCAGCAGGCGCGTGGTCGTACGTTCCGGGTGGTCTTCGTGCCGGGCCTGGCCGAACGGATGTTTCCGCAACGACCGCACGAAGACCCGGTGCTGCTCGATACCGAGATGCGTGTGCCGCTCGACGCGGAGCTCGTCGTCCAGGCCGATCGCGTCCGGACCGAGCGTCTCCTCCTCCGGCTCGCCGTCGGTGCGGCGACTGCACGCCTGTGGCTGTCGTTTCCGCGCCTGGAGATCGCCGAGTCGAGACCGCGCGTGCCGAGCTTCTACGCGCTCGACGTGATGCGCGCGATGACCGGACGGATTCCCGGTCATGAGGATCTGCAGGACGCGGCGGCCGCCGCCGGCGGCGCCCACCTGGCCTGGCCGGCGCCCTCCGACCCTGCTGACGCGCTCGACGATTTGGAGCACGACCTGTCCGTGCTGAAGCAGCTCCTCCAGACCGAGCCGCGCGCGACGGTACGCGGGCATGCGCACTACCTGCTGCAGCTGAACGAGGCGCTGAAGCGCTCGGTGACGACGCGATGGGCGCGCGGACGCTCGCAGTGGACACCGTACGACGGTTTGACCCGGGTGACCGGCATGACCAGGCCGCTGCTGCATGGGAAGCGACTGACCGTGCAGCCCTATTCGCTCTCGGCGCTGCAGAGGTTTTCGGCCTGTCCGTATCAGTTTCTGCTCGGCTCCATTCTGCGGCTGGCGCCGTACGAGGAGCGGGAGGCGCTCGAGAAGCTCGATCCGTTGACCCGCGGATCGATCTTCCACGAGATGCAGGCCGAGCTGTTTCGTGATCTGCAGGAGCTCCAACTGCTGCCGGTCTCCCTCGTCAACCTCGGCACCGCCATGGCGGCGCTCGAGAAGGTTATCGTTCGCGTGGCGGCCAAACAGAAGGACGAGCTCGCCCCCGCGATTACTCGCGTCTGGGAGTCGGAGATCGCCAGCATCGCCAAGGATCTTCGCGTCTGGCTCCGCAAGCTGCCGGGCGTGACCGACTGGCGACCGGAGTATTTCGAGTTCGCCTTCGGCCTTCCCGACCTCGAGGGCCGCGACCGCCGGAGCCGTCCCGAACACGCGCTGGTCGATGGCCGCTTCCGGCTGCGGGGATCGGTCGATCTCATCGAGCAGCAGCGGGGCGGCGCTCAACTCCGAATCACCGATCACAAGACCGGAAAGAATCGGACGAGCTGGAAGACGGTCATCGGCGGCGGAGCGCTGCTGCAGCCGGTGCTCTATAGCCTCGCGATCGAAAACGTGCTTGGCACGCCGGTGCAATCCGGGCGGCTGTTCTACTGCACGTCTGCCGGCGGCTTCGTCGATCACGAGATCCCGATCAACGAGGCGAACCGGCGGATCGGCATCGAAGCGCTGGAGATCATCGACCGCGCCATCGAGCTGGGATTCCTGCCGGCGGCGCCGCAGGACCATGCCTGCGCCTGGTGCGACTTCCGATCGGTCTGCGGACCGGACGAGCCTCGCCGGGTCAGGAACAAGCCGTCCGACAAGCTGGGGGATCTCGCTGCGCTGAGGGAGAAGCCATGACGAGGCTCGCCGATCAGGACGCGCGCGACGCGATTGCGCACGCGCTCGACGAGACGCTGGTGGTGGAAGCGGCCGCCGGTACTGGCAAGACCACCGAGCTCGTGACGCGCATCGTTCGCGTCCTCGAGCATCAGAAAGCGGAAATCGCCAACATCGTCGCGGTCACCTTCACCGAGAAGGCGGCCGGCGAGTTGAAGCTGCGCTTGCGCGAGGCGCTCGATGTCGCGCGCAGCGCAGCCGCCGCCGGGACGGCAAAACGACTGGCGCTCGACCGGGCCCTGTCGGGTCTCGAGAACGCCTACATCAGCACCATCCACGGCTTCTGCGCCGAGCTGCTGCGCGAGCGGCCGGTCGAGGCCCGGATCGATCCGCTCTTCTCGGTCCTGACCGAACCACAGGCGGAGCGACTTTTCGACGAGGCCTTCAGCGCCTGGCTCCAGGCGCAGCTCGAGGACCCGCCGGAAGGGATCCGACGCGCGCTGCGCCGTTCGATGTGGCAGGGATTCGGTACCTCCACGCGGGAGGACACGCCGATCGATCGATTGCGGCGCGCGGCCTGGGATCTCGCCCAGTGGCGGGACTTCACCGCCCCGTGGACGCGGCCGGCGTTCGATCGCGCCGGCGACATCGCTCGCCTGATTGACGCGTTGCACGAGTTCGCCGAGATGAGCGATCGTCCGTCGTACGCCAAGGACCCGCTGTTCCTCGATACCGCACCGGCCCGCCATCTGAGTCAGGACATCGCGCTGCAGCAGTCGCTCGACGAGGGGATCGGCCAGGCGATCTCGACCGTCGACGGGTGGGAAGCGGCGCTCGTCGATCTGTCACGCGATCGAAATTTCTCGAAGGCACGAACCGGGAGAGGGCCTGGCTATCGTCACGGGGTGTCGCGAGCGCAGCTGGTCGGCCGGCTGGAGGACTTGAAAACCAGGCTGGCGCAATTCCGGCTCGACGCGGATGCCGATCTCGCGGCCGCCCTGCAGCAGGAGCTGTCCGGCGCGATCGACCGCTACGAAGCGCTCAAGGCCCGCACCGGCAGGCTGGACTTCCTCGATCTGCTCCTCAAGGCGCGCGATCTGGTCAAGACCGACGCCGGGGTCCGC
Source organism: uncultured Acidobacteriota bacterium (assembly GCA_963771415.1). Classification (GTDB taxonomy): domain Bacteria; phylum Acidobacteriota; class Vicinamibacteria; order Vicinamibacterales; family 2-12-FULL-66-21; genus CAWAZT01. Next base: position 865,879 of record CAVYTI010000006.1, read on the forward strand.
CGCGGCTTTCAGCAGCGATTCACCCACATCTTCGTCGACGAGTTCCAGGATACGGATCCTCTGCAGGCCGAGTTGCTCCTCCTGCTGGCGTCCGAGGATCCGGACGCGACCGACTGGCGACAGGTCGCGCCGTTTTCCGGTCGTCTCTTCATCGTCGGCGATCCCAAACAGTCGATCTATCGTTTCCGGCGCGCCGATGTCGGCGTCTACCGTGAAGTCTGCGACCAGTTGACGCGACACGGCGCCCGCGTCGAGCGGCTCACGACCAGCTTCCGGAGTGGCCCGGAGATTCAGGCGTGCGTCAACGCGGCGTTCGCGCCGATCATGACCGGCGACTCCGCCACCTTGCAGGCGAGCTACGTTCATCTTCGCCCGCATCGCGCCGCCCAGACGCGACAGCCGGGGGTGATCGCCCTCCCGGTTCCCGAGCCGTACGGCTTCCGCAACATCTCCGCCAAGGAAATCGAGCGGTCGCTTCCGGACGCGACCGCCGCGTTTGTCGACTGGCTCGTCAGCGAGAGCGGTTGGAAAGTCACCGAGCGCAGCGCGGACGCTCCGGTCTCCGTGGCCGCGCGACACGTCTGCCTGCTCTTCAGGCGCTTCATGAGCTTTGGCGAAGACGTTACTCAGCCGTACGTCCGGGCCCTCGAAGCGCGCGGCGTCCGCCACGTGATTGTCGGCGGGCGGACGTTCCACAATCGCGAGGAGGTCGAGGCGATCCGCTCCGCCCTCGCCGCGATTGAGTGGCCCGACGACGAGCTGTCGGTGTTCGCGACGTTGCGCGGCGCGTTCCTGTCGATTGGTGACGAAGAGCTGTTCGAGTGGAAGCAGCGTTTCGGCATCTTTCACCCGTTCCGGTTGCCGGCACCGTTTCGTGAGGCGGGCGCCGGTGATGCGGACGGCGACGATCTGCGTCACCTCCGCCCGATCGCCGACGCCCTGCTCGTCCTGCAGCGTCTGCACCGGCGGCGCAACTACCGGCCCGTCGCCGAAACGATTCAGGATCTGCTCGACGTGACCCGCGGCCACGTCGGTCTCGTGCTGCGCAGCGCCGGCGAGCAGGCGCTGGCCAACGTGCTCCATGTCGCCGAGCTCGCCCGGCAGTACGAAGCCGGCGGTGGTCTGTCGTTCCGGGGCTTCGTCGATGATCTGCGCGGGGCGGCGGAGAACGCCCAGGCGGCCGAGGCCCCGATTCTGGAAGAGGGCAGCGACGGCGTCCGGATGATGACCGTCCACAAGGCAAAGGGCCTCGAGTTTCCCGTCGTCGTCCTCGCCGATCTGACGTGCAAGCTGTCGCGCGCCGACGCCGGCCGCTGGCTGGATCCCGAGCGCCAGCTCTGTGCGCTCAAGATTGGCGGATGGTCCCCCGTGGACCTGCTCCTGCACGATCCGGAGGAAGCGGCCCGCGACAAGGCCGAAGGTGAGCGGCTGACGTATGTCGCCGCCACGCGCGCGCGTGACCTGCTCGTGGTGCCCACCGTCGGCGACGGGCCGTACGAGGGAGGGTGGCTCGACCCGCTGAACGACGCGATCTACCCTCCGGAGAGCTCGCGTCGCCAGCCTGGACGCGCGCCAGGCTGCCCGGCGTTCGTCTCGAAGGACTCCGTCTTCACGCGACCGGACGGCGATCCGGCAACCGTCAAGACGGTCTGCCCCGGCGCGCACGTCTTCGACGGCCCGCCCTCGGCCCTCGACCGTCGGTCCTCGTACTCCGTCACCTGGTGGGATCCGCACAATCTTCGGCTCGGCGTGAGCTCCCCATTCGGCCTGCATCGTGACGACCTGATCGTGAAGGACGGCGACATGTTCGCGGTCGAGGAGCGATTGCAGACCTACGAGCGATGGCGCGAATCGCGGCGGGTGGCGACCGTGACGGCATCCCGCCCATCGATGAAGGTGCAGACGGCGACCGCGGCTGCCGCCGCCGCCGCGCAGCTGGGGCTCGATACGACGCTGACCGAAACGGCGGATATTCGCATCGTTGCGCTTCCGGGCGTCAGCGATCGTCCGCGCGGGGCGCGGTTCGGGACGCTGACCCACGCCGTTCTCGCCACCGTGCCCCTCGACGCGAGCCTGGCGTCCATTTCCCGGACGGCCGAGACACACGGGCGCATGCTCGGCGCTACGGCTGAGGAGGTGGTCGCGGCGGCGAAAGTGGTGGTTTCAGTGCTCGAGCACGATCTGATGCGCCGGGTACGGGCGGCCAGCCACGTGAAGCGGGAGACACCGGTTTCCTGGGTCGATGGCGAGGGTACGCTGGTCGAAGGGGTGCTGGACCTGTCGTTCCAGGAAGGCCAGATCACGACTGTCGTGGACTTTAAGACCGACCATGAGCTTGCGGCGGGAGAGCTCCGTTATCGGGCTCAGCTCCATCGCTACGTTTCGGCCGTGGCCCGGGCGACCGGCCGCTCCGCGACCGGTATTCTCTTTCGCATCTGATCAACTTGACACTTTCCGTCTAAGATTGCGGATCGCATGGGCCCCCAACGTCTGCAGACGTCCGCCTTCTTCATACTGGCGGTTGCGCTCGTCTATTTCCTGGCAGGTCGATTCGGGCTGTATCTGGCGCCGGTCCACCAGAGCGTGGCCGGCGTCTGGCCCCCGTCGGGAATTGCGCTCGCGCTCTGTCTGCTGGTCGGCAATCGGGTCTGGCCCGGCATCTTCCTCGGCGCGCTGGCGATCGACCTGGCGACCTCGCACGCGATCGGCCCGTCGCTCCTGATCAGCGCGGCCAACACGTTTGAATGCCTGCTGGGGGCGTGGTTCATCCGCCGCTTCGCCGGCGGGTTGGAGGCCTTCGACACCGCGCCCGCGATCGTCGTCTTTACCGAGTCGGTCGTGGCGGCGGCTCTTCTGGGGGCGACGCTCGGGGTCGTCGCCCTCATGGCCGGCAACCTCGTACCTGGCTCGCGGGTCTACGAGGTCTGGCTCACCTGGTGGCTGGGGGATGCGACGGGCGCCCTGATCATCACGCCGTTCATCATCCTGTGGTGGCGGGATCCGTTCGAAGGATGGTCGTGGCCCAAAGTCATCGAGGCCGCCATCCTCCTCGCCATCATCGTCGTGACGGGCTACTGGATGTTCGACGGCGCGGCCGGGGCGCGGCGCTACCCGTTGACCTTTCTGCCGTTTCCGCCGCTGCTATGGATTGCCCTGCGGTTCGGCCCGCGCGAGACGATGGCGGCGGTGCTCATTTTTGCCGTCTTCGCCATCGGTGGCACGATGCGCGGCATTGGTCCGTTCGCGTGGTCCTCCCCAATCGAGTCTCTCGGGCTGCTGCAGTCGTTCCTGGGCGTCAGCACCCTCGCCAGCCTGGCGCTGGCGGCCGAAGCCAAACGGCGTCGATCGATCGAGCGCGAGGTCGTCCGGTTCAATGCGGAGCTGACGGAGCGGGTCGAGGCGCGAACCAACGAGCTGCGCCGGTTGCACAGCCGCCTGGCCGAAGCGCAGCATGTCGCGCGGGTCGGCAGCTGGGAATGGAACATCGGCAACGACGTCGTCTGGTGGTCGGAGGAGCTCTATCGCATCTACGATCTGGAGGTCGGCTCGCCGGTCACCTACGCGACGTTTCTCGAGCGGGTGCATCCCGACGACCGCGCGCGGGTGGAGGCGACGGTGACCCGGGCCATCGAGACCAGGGAGCCGTTCGCCTTCGAGCACCGGATCCTTCTTCATGACGGCACGGTCCGGATCCTGTCGGCGCACGGACGAGTGACCATCGACGAGAGCGGTCAGTCCTCGCGAATGATGGGAATCGGCCTCGACATCACCGATCGCAAACGCGCGGAAGAGGAGCGGATCCAGCTGCTGCGGGAACAGGAAGCGCGCCGGGAGGCCGAGGAATCGAATCGGTCGAAGGATCAGTTCCTGGCCAACCTCTCACACGAGCTGAGGACCCCGTTGAACGCGGTGCTGGGCTGGGCCGAGCTCCTGCGCAGTCCACGGACTGACGCCGAGTTGCGCGTGCGGGCGATCGACGCGATCACCAGGAACGTGTGGATTCAGGCGCAGTTGGTGTCCGACATTCTCGACGTCGCCCGCATTCGCAGCGGCACGCTTCGCCTGCAGCCGCGGCCGGTCGTCCTCCTGGACGTCATCAACGCCGCCCTCGAGATTGTCGGTCCGATGATGGTCTCGAAGAACATCAAGGTTCGCGTCTCGGTGCCGGACGGGCTGGACGAGGTGATTGGCGACAGCCAGCGCCTGCAGCAGGTCTTCTGGAACATCCTTTCCAACGCCGCCAAGTTCACGCCGCCGAACGGGCACGTCGGCGTCACCGCGTCGAAGTCCGACTTCGGCATCGACATCACGGTGGAAGACGACGGGCCCGGGATCGATCCGGCCTTCCTGCCGCATGTGTTCGAGCAGTTCAGCCAGGCCGACGGGTCGGTCACTCGCCAGCACAGTGGTCTGGGCCTCGGCCTGGCGATTACGCACCAGCTCGTGCGGCTGCACAACGGCGAGATCGCTGCGGCGAATCGCCCGGAGGGCGGGGCCACCTTCACCATCCGGCTGCCCGTTGGGCCGGCGCCGGCCGAGGCGCTTGGCTTGACAACCTTCGCCCCTGGCACTAATGTCAAGGGGTGATCCGTTGCGGCGCGAACCTGACCTGCGTCTGTTGTTGCCCGGAAGCCGAAGGGCTTTTCCGGCCAGGTCTTGCTTCGAGAGCAGCGAAATAGCGAAGTAACAACGAGAAGCGCAAAAAGACCGAGCCCGGCAGGCCCTCAAGCCTGCCGGGCTTTTTGTTTTTGCCCCGTCGTTGACGCGGTTGTGGAGCTTTCCAGAGGAGTAGGGCAATTTCCGTGGCTTTGTTCCCAGTTTTTCTCAAACTTGCCGGGCGTCGCGTGCTGGTTGTCGGCGGCGGTCCGGTCGCCGCGGGAAAGCTGCGCGCGCTGCTCGACGCGGGCGCGGACGTGACCGTGGTCGCTCCGCAGATCTGCGACTCGATCAAGTCGGCCTGGGTGACGATTGCGCTGCGGCCGTTCGCGCCGACGGATCTCGACGGCGTCACCTTCGTCGTCGCCGCGGCTCCTCCGGCCGTGAATCGCGAGGTGGCGGCGGCGGCGGGCGCCCGCGGCATGTTCGTCAATGCGGTTGATGACATGGAGTCGGCGAGCGCCTATGCCGCGGCCATCGTCCGTCGCGCCGGTGTGACGATCGCGGTATCGACCGACGGCGCCGCGCCGGCGTTGGCCGGTCTGCTGCGCGAGGCGCTCGAGGCGGTGCTGCCCGACGATCTCGACGCCTGGATGGCCTGCGCCCGGGACGCGCGCACGGAGTGGCTCGCCCGCGGAATTCCGATGCACGAACGACGGCCGCTCCTGCTCGACGCGCTGATAGCCCTCTACTCGGCGCGTCAGGCGGACGAGAGGCAGCCTCAGCCCTGATGACGACAACAGCCATGGCTCGCGACCCGTTTCCACGCGGCTCGGTCTCTCTGGTCGGCGCCGGCCCCGGCGATCCCGACCTGCTGACCCATAAGGCCGCGCGCCGTCTGGCCGCCGCCGACATCGTCTTCTACGACGCACTCGTCGACGCCGACGCCCTGGCCCACGCGCCGACAGCCCGCCGCGTGTTCGTCGGCAAGCGCGCCGGCCGCGCGGCTGTCACCCAGGACGCGATTCACCGCCTGATGATCCGCGCGGCGCGGCGCGGCCTGCGCGTGGTGCGGCTCAAGGGAGGCGATCCGTTCGTGTTCGGTCGCGGCGGCGAAGAGGCCCTGGCGCTGTCGGCGGCAGGGATTCCCTTCGAGATCGTTCCCGGCGTCACTTCGGCGACGAGCGCCGCGGCGCTGGCCGGCATTCCGGTGACGCATCGCGGCATTGCCACCGGGTTCGTCGTGGTCTCGGGCCACGCGGAAGAGGGTTATCGACCGATCCTGGACAGCCTCGCGCCGCAGTCGGCCACCATCGTGGTGCTGATGGGCATCGGTCGAATCTCACGAATCGCTGACGTGCTGATTCGCCGCGGCTGGGCGCCACACACCTGTGCCGCCGTGATTTTCGGCGCCTCGACCGACGAGTCGGTCGCCTGGACGACCTCGCTCGAGGAGCTGCTCGACGAGGACACCGTTCCGGATCACAGCGGCCCGGGAACGGTCGTGATTGGCGAGGTCGTCCGCCTGCGGGACGCGCTCGTATCGGTGACATCGCGCGCGGCGTCGGTCGCGCGCTGACGGGGATACACAGTATGGCTGCCCATGACAATCGCGAGACCTTCGGCCGCACCCGCTTGTCGTTCGCCGAAGAAGCCGACATCGACGAGTTCGTGACCGTCCTGGATCGTTTCGAGCGCGGCGAGATCGGCCCTGACGAGTGGCGCGCGTTCCGCCTGGTCCGCGGGACCTACGGCCAGCGTCAGGCCGCGGACTTCCAGATGCTGCGCGTGAAGATTCCGCAGGGCATGCTCGACGTCGATCAGCTCAACGCGCTGGCCGACGTGGCCGAGCGGTACTCCCGCGGGTTCGGCCACATCACCACCCGGCAGAACTCCAGTTCCATTTCATCAAGCTGCACGACATCGAGCTGGCGATGCGCCGGCTGGCCGAGGCCGGCATGACCACGCGCGAGGCGTGCGGCAACTCGGTGCGGAACATCACCGCCTGCCCCTATGCCGGCGTGGCCGGCCGACGAAGTCGTTCGACGTCACACCGTACGCGGAGGCGCTGACGCGGTATCTGCTCCGGCACCCGCTGAGTGCGGCCCTTCCCCGCAAGTTCAAGATCGCGTTCGAGGGTTGCCCCGACGATCACATCGGCATCGCCATCAACGACATCGGCTGGCACGCCCGCCTCAGGCGGAGCGCGGACGGCACCGCACAGCGGGGCTTCCGGGTGACCGTTGCCGGCGGGACGGCAACGCTGTCGCGCGCCGGTCAGGTCCTCTACGAGTTTCTTCCGGCCGCCGACATCCTGGTCGTCGCCGAAGCCATCGTCCGCGTCTTCCATCGGCTCGGAGATTACAAGCACAAGCAGCGGAATCGGCTGAAGTTTCTCGTGCAGTCGCTCGGCTGGGATCGCTTCCGGGAGGAATTCGACCGTGAGCTCGAGGGAGCGACGGTCGATCGAGGAGGCACGCCTGCCGTTCGATCCGGATCATCCTCCGGTCGAAGACGAGCCGTTCGGCTCCGAGGCTGCCGCGCCCGTCCACCGAGGAGATTACGAGTCGGCTGGCGGCGACCACGCTCACCGGTCCGGGCATTCATCCGCGGCTGGAGCCGCGCGCGCACGTAGCGCTGGGCGATTTCGCCAGGTGGCGACGGACCAACGTGATTCGGCAGAAACAGGAAGGCTATTCCATCGCCACGATTACGACCGTGCTCGGCGATCTCACCGCCACGCAGCTGCGCCTCATCGGCGATCTCGCGCTGGCGTTTGGTGACGGCGCCGTGCGGGTGACGGCCGACCAGAACGTCGTGCTGCGGTGGATTCGCGCCACGGATCTCGAGGCGCTCTATCGGCGTCTTACGGCGGCGAGTCTCGCTCGCGCCGGAGCGGGGACCCTCGCCGACGTCACCAGCTGCCCGGGCGCCGAGTCGTGCCGGCTGGCGGTGACGCAGTCGCGCGGCCTGGCGCGTCTCCTCGTCGACGGTCTCGAACAGCGGCCCGACATCGTCGAGGCGGCGGCCGGCCTCAACATCAAGATCAGCGGCTGCCCGAACGGATGCGGCCAGCATCACATCGCCGGCCTTGGCTTCCAGGGCAGCCTGCGCAAGGTCGGCGGCCGGCCCGCGCCCCACTACTTCGTCATGATCGGCGGCGGGAGCGACGAACAGGGCACCACCTTCGGGCGGCGGGTGGCGACGGTTCCGGCGCGTCGTTCGCTGGAGGTCGTCGAACGGCTCACCCATCTGTATCGCACGCAGAAGGTGGACGAAGAGACGCCGTTGACGTTCTTCCGTCGCGTCGACCTGGCGCTCGTGAAATCGAAGCTCGCGGATCTCGAGGTGTTGTCGGCTGAGACGGCGCCGGCGGACGACGTTCGTCGACCTTGCCGAGAGCCAGGCGTTCGAGCCGGAAGTCATGGAAGGGGAATGCAGCGCATGAGCGGAGTGTTCACACCCCGCGGCCAGGATGTCGCGTCCGTCGTCGATCTGATCGGCCATACGCCGTTGCTGCGTCTCGGCCGCTTCACAGCGGATACCCCCGAGGTGGAGATCCTCGCCAAGGCCGAGTTCCTCAACCCCGGCGGATCGGTGAAGGATCGCGCGGCGGCGGCGATAATTCGCGAGGCCGAACGGCAGGGGCACCTGCGCCCGGGCACGACGATCCTCGACGCCACGTCCGGCAACACCGGAATCGCCTACGCGATGATCGCTGCGGCGCGCGGCTATCGCCTGACCCTGTGCGTTCCCGACAACGTCACCGTCGAGCGGAAGCGGACCCTCAGGGCGTATGGCGCGGAGCTGATCCTCACCGATCCGATGGAGGGGACCGACGGCGCGATTCGCGAGGCGCGACGGCGGCAGGCCGCCGAATCCCGACCGGTACTTCTACGCCGATCAGTACAACAACGACGCCAACTGGCGCGCGCATTTCGAGACGACGGCGACCGAGATTCTCGAGCAGACCGACGGAAGGGTGACGCATTTCGTCGCCGGACTGGGCACGAGTGGGACCTTCGTCGGCGTCGGCCGCCGACTCAGGGAATTCAACCCGCGCGTGCACCTCGTGTCGGTCCAGCCGGATTCGCCCTTGAACGGCATCGAGGGCCTCAAGCACATGGAGACGGCGATCCGGCCTGGAATCTACGATTCCAGCGCTGGCCGACGAAGACGTCCGCATCTCGACCGAGCGGGCGCATGCGCTGACCCGTCAGCTGGCCGCCGAGGAAGGACTGCTGGTCGGCGTGTCGAGCGGCGCCGCGCTCGCGGCGAGCCTCGATCTGGCCGCGAGAATCTCCGAAGGGGTCATCGTCACGATCTTCCCCGACAGCGGCACCCGATATCTGTCCGAGCGTTTCTGGGAGGAGCGGGAGGCATGAGCACGGAAACGCTGACCGGCTCGGTCCGCGCGCTCGCCATTACCGCCGACGCCCTCGCAGCGATCCACCGGCATGGCGCGGAGACCTACCCGCACGAATGCTGCGGCGCCCTGCTCGAGGTCGACGGCGTGATTGTCGCGACCTTCGCGCTGCCGAACACGACGGAGGGGCCTGCCGCACGCCGCTTTCTGGTCGGGCCCGATGAGTATCGTCGCGCCGAGGGCTGGGCCCGCGAGCAGCGAGGCGCACTGGCCGGCTTTTACCATTCGCATCCGGATCATCCGGCGCGTCCGTCACAGACCGATCTGGACAACGCGTGGCCGAATTTCGTGTACGTTATCGTGTCGGTCGCCGAAGGCACGCCGCGCGACATCACCTGCTGGCGTCTGCGCGAGGATCGCTCGGGATTCGACCAAGGAGAGATGAGGACATGGCCCACCGAATCCTGATCCCGACGCCGCTGCGGCCGTACACCGCCCAGCAGGATGTCGTCGAGGCGGACGGTCGTACCGTCGGCGACGTGCTGGCCGCTCTGACGTCGCAGTACGGCGATCTCCGTCGCCACCTCTATTCGGACGACGGCAAGCTGCGAAGCTTCGTGAATGTCTACGTCAACGACGACGACATCCGCTATCGCGAGCGCGAGCGCACCGAGCTGAGCCCGGGCGATGTGATCAGCATCGTTCCGTCGGTGGCTGGCGGCGCGCCGGCGACCGCGCAGGAGGCGCTGCCGGAACTGTCCAACGACGAAGTCGCGCGCTACAGCCGGCATTTGATCATGCCCGAGGTCGGCGTGGACGGGCAGCGGAAGCTGAAGGCCGCGCGCGTCCTCTGCGTCGGCGCTGGCGGTCTCGGTTCGCCGGCGGCCCTCTACCTCGCCGCGGCCGGCGTCGGCACGCTGGGGATCGTCGATTTCGACGCCGTGGACGCCAGCAATCTGCAGCGCCAAATTCTCCACAGCACGCAGGACATCGGCCGGTCCAAGCTGCTGTCCGCCCGCGATCGCCTGAAGGGGCTCAATCCGGATGTGAACGTGCGGATGCACGAGACCGCGCTGACCTCCGCCAATGCCCTCGAGATCTTCAAGGACTACGACGTGATCGTCGACGGCGCGGACAACTTCCCGACGCGCTATCTCGTCAACGACGCGTGCGTGTTCCTGCGCAAGCCCAACGCCTACGGCAGCATCTTCCGGTTCGAAGGACAGGCGTCGGTCTTCGCCACCGTCGGCGGACCCTGCTATCGCTGCCTCTATCCCGAACCGCCGCCTCCGGGGCTGGTCCCCAGTTGTGCGGAGGGCGGCGTCCTCGGCGTGCTGCCCGGCGTGATCGGCACGATCCAGGCGACCGAGGCGATCAAGCTGATCATCGGGGTGGGCCGGACGCTGGTCGGGCGCCTGATGCTGTACGACGCCTTGAACATGCGCTTCAGGGAGCTCAAGCTGCAACGCGATCCCGAGTGCCCGGTCTGCGGCGACCACCCGACCGTCACCAGCCTCATCGACTACGACCAGTTCTGCGGCATCCGTCCGGCGACCTCCGCCGCGCCGTCGCTGCCGGAGGAGCTGGAGACCAGCGTCGAGGAGCTGAAAGCCCGCATCGATCAGGGGCGGCCGACCTATCTTCTCGACGTCCGCGAACCGCAGGAATTCCAGATTTGCCGGATTCCCGGGTCGACGCTGATCCCGCTCGGTCAGCTGCCGACACGCCTCCAGGAGCTCCCCAGCCCCGCGGATGGCCCCGATATCGTCATCCACTGCAAGTCCGGAGTACGCAGCGCGAAAGCCGTCCGCCTCCTTCGCGAGCACGGGTTCGAGCGCGTCCAGAACCTCCGCGGCGGCATCCTGGCCTGGATCGACCGCATCGATCCGACGCAGGCCAAGTATTAGCTCGTCGTCGGGACGGATGGCGCCGCCATCTGTCCCCGCGGACTTCGACCCTCGGACCTCGACCCTCGCTGTGACCCCGTTCAATCCGAACCTCGTCTAACATCGTCACTGGACGAGTGAATTGATCGGCGAGACCTTCGGCCACTACACCATCGACGCGCGCCTCGGCGCGGGCGGCATGGGCGTCGTCTATCGCGCCCACGATCAGCGGCTCCAGCGGACCGTCGCGATCAAGGTGATGAGCGACACCGGCTCGGGCTCGAGCGCCGCTGAGCACGCGCGTCTGCTCGACGAGGCGCGCGCGTCATCCGCCCTCAATCACCCGAACATCTGCACCGTCTACGAGGTCGGTGAAGTCGCGGGAAAAGCCTTCATCGCGATGGAGTACGTCGAGGGTCAGCCGCTGGCGCAGCTGATCGGCCACGATGGCCTGCCCGTCGAGACGGTCGTGCGCTACGGGACGCAGATCGCCGACGCCCTGGCGCACGCCCACGGACGCGGGGTCATCCATCGCGATCTGAAGACGGCCAACATCGTGATCAACCAGTCGGGCGCCGCCAAGGTGCTCGACTTCGGCCTCGCTCGCCGCGTCGAGATTCGCGGCGGCGACGTGGCCACGCAGTCGATCGAAATCCTCGACACCGGAGTGCTGCTGGGAACGCTCGCCTACGTGGCCCCCGAGGTTCTGCTGGGAGAGACGGCCGACATTCGCAGCGACATCTGGGCGCTGGGCATCGTCCTCTACGAGATTGCGACCGGCGAGCTGCCGTTCAAGGGACGGAACGAATACGACCTGACGTCGGCGATCCTGCGCGCGCCGGTGCAACCGTTCAACCCGCACGTGCCGCCGATCCTGCGCTCGATCATCCTTCGCTGCCTGGCCAAGGATCCGGCACAGCGCTATCAGCACGCCGGCGAAGTACGTGCCGCGCTCGAGGCGATCCAGTCCGACATGACCCTGATCCCGCCGGTCACGCGTGAGCCGTGGCGGATGAACCGGGGGTTCGTCGCCGCGACCGTCGTGGTGCTTCTGATTGCCGCGGTCGTTTCGGTGTGGCTGCTCCTCGGGAACCGATCCGGGGTCTGGGAGCGCACGGCCGCCGAGGGTACCCTGACGCGAATCGTGTCGTCCGAGGATCAGACGACCGATCCGTCGCTGTCGCCGGATGGCGGCATGGTGGCGTACGTGGTCCAGTCACGAGACGGTCGCGTCGACTTGTACGCTGGCCGCGTCCGCGGCGGAGCGCGTCTACGCCTCACCAACGATGACGCCCTCGAGGGAGGGCCCCGCTTTTCTCCGGACGGCGACCGCATCGCGTTCTCCCGGCGCGGCGGCGGCAGCACCGTTCCCGAAATCCGGATCATTCCCTCGCTCGGCGGCGACGTCTCGGCGACGATACCCGCGGCGATGTCACCGGCGTGGTCCCCCGATGGCGGCCGCCTGGCCTACGTCCATCGCGCCGATCAGGGAGAGGAGCTCACCATCAGCGCCACCGATGGATCGAATGCGCGGGTGATTCTCCGAGGCGACAGCGTGCACCCGTTCCTGACCAATCCGGCCTGGTCACCCGACGGTCGGCAGATCGCGGTCGTGCGCGGTACCGGCGGCGTCGGCCGCGACATCTGGCTCGTTCCCTCGGATGGCGGCGCGGCGCACCCGGCGATTGAGGAGCCGGCGTCGGTGTTCTCGGATTATCCGGCCTTCACGCCCGACGGTCGGGGCATCATTCACTCGTCGAACCGCGGCGGTGCGACCAACATCTGGTTCGCTCCCCTCGGCGGCGGCCGGCCAGTCAGGCTGACGACCGGCGCCGGCCCCGACGAGGCGCCGACGATCGCGGCGGACGGCACCATCGCGTTCGTGAATTCCCGCTGGCGCAACTCGCTCGAGGCGCACGATCTGGCTGGCGGTGCGACGCGGACGCTGGCGGTCCACATGCCCTTTCTCTGGGGACCGGCGATCTCCCCGATGGACGCGAGGTCGCCTTCAGTCAAGGGGAGGCGGACGGCTCATGGCATATCTGGTCGGTCCCGTTCGAGGGAGGGCCCGCCCGCCAGCTCGCGTCGACCGACGCGGGTGAGGTCTATCCCCGCTGGTCTCCCGACGGCACCTACATCCTGTTCAACACGTGGACGGAGCCTCGGCGACTCGGAAGGGTGACCAGCCGCGGCGGAGGCTCCGCGCCGACAATGCTGTCGTTCACCGGCGAGGGGACCGCCGCCTTCGCCGATATCGCGCCCGACGGCCGTCGCATCGCGCTCTCACGAGCGGAGCCCAGCGGCGAACGGATCTACGTCGGTCCAGCGGAGGGCGGCGCCGCCCAACGGCTCACCGCTTCGTCCGGTGCGATCCCGCGATGGTCGCCCGACGGATCCTTGATTGCCTTTGGAGGAACGCGGAGCTTCTCCGGTGGGATCTTTACCATCCGGGCCGACGGCAGCGGCGAACGTCGGTTGACCTCGGAAGGCGGCTGGCCGGTCTGGTGGCCCGACGGACGACAGATCGGCTATCTCGCCATCGGCCCACGCGGCGATCAGCAAATCCGCGTGGTCAGCGTCGATGGCGGGGAGCCGCGGACGATCGGCGGGATCGACCTGCTCGGGACGAATCATCCCTTCAGCATTACTCGCGACGGACGGACGATTGTCGTCACCAACGCCGTCCATCTCTCGGACGAAATCTGGCTGCTCGAGCCGCGAAAGTAGCGGTGGTTGGACGGCGTGCGGCCGGGCGGTTGCCGTGCGTCCGGCACGGGTTGTAGCCGGGACGCCAGCTCGTGGTATGATCCCGGCGTCAGGTTGGAAGACAGCCCGCCGCTCTGCCCGTCAGTCGAAGCGAGTTTTCATCGCTCTGTTTCCCCGAAACGGCATCAGTCAGCTCCGAGCCTTTCCACCCGCTCGAGGTCCAGTGATCTCGCAGCATCTCATCAGCGATGAACGGACGTTGACGGTCCGCCATCACAAAGACCCGCAGAAGCGGGCAGGAAAGTGGGCACATGGCTCGTAAACTCTTCGTCGGAAATCTTCCATTCACCGCCGGTGAACAGGATCTGCAGGATCTCTTCGCCAGCGCCGGCGTCGTCGAATCCGTGAACCTGATGCGCGACCAGGCGACCGGCCGCGCGCGCGGCTTCGCATTCGTCGAGATGGGCAGCGAGGAAGACGCCCAGCACGCGATTCAGCAACTCAACAACTACTCCTACGGCGGCCGCAATCTGACCGTCAACGAGGCCCGTCCAAAGACCGAGCGGTCGGGCGGCTTCGGCGGCGCCGGCGGTACCCGTCGGCGCTCCGAGCCCCGCTGGTAAGGTCGAAGGTTTCGGGAATGTCGCGGGCTGACGTTCGGTCCGCGACTTTCTTTTGTGGCCGTAGCCCGGCCATCCAGTCTCTCCACTACAATCGACGTATGGCGCCGCAGACTTACTCTTCTCATGCCCATCGGCCGACACTGACCGGCGTCGGCTATCTGTTCGTAATGGTAGCCATCGTGTCTTTCGTCATGCGCTGGCTGCTGATCGGCGGTCGCGTGACGATGGCGATTGGCCTGATCGGGCTGATCGGCGGCGAGATCGCGCTGCTGATGATCAGCCGCAACTACATCACCAAGCTGCAGGATCGGATCATCCGACTCGAGATGCGGGTGCGAACGGCGTCGCTGCTGACCCTCGATCAACAGCGCCTGCTCGACAAGGTGCGGATCAAACAGCTCGTGGCGCTGCGCTTTGCTTCCGACGTGGAGCTTCCGGCGCTGCTCGACCGCACGGTGCGCGAGGATTTGGCGCCGACCGACATCAAGAAAGCGATCAAGACCTGGGTGCCTGACTACGATCGCACCTGAGCGAGAGGTCTTGCGCGACTGAGGGTCTCCCGCCGCACGGTCCTGTGCGGCTTCGTCCAGGATCGCACACCGTCGCGTTCGTCACGCCTTGACGGCCGATTAGCAATCTCCAGTCGTCGACGCCGGTTAACGCCAGGCCTTTCTCCCGCCACGTGGATGTTTGTCACTTGCCACCCAGATCGAGCTCGTTGAGGGGAACGTCCCAGTGCGCTTCGAGGATCTCGAAGCGCCGCTGCTCCTCTTTCTCGAACGTCTTTTGATCCGGGTAAAGCCGTTTGACGATCTCCGCGTCTCCGGACGGCGCGTTCATGGCGGCGGCGTCCTTGAAGGTGATCACCACCGCGAACGTCCAGTCGGCACGGCCGTCACCGTGGTACGTGGGCACGAACGTCCGGACCGCGGTCATCCGCCCGGCCTTGATCTCTTCCCTCAGGACGGGCAGGTGGTTCTTCTGAAACAGGGCGACGAATTCGTCCTGGAATCCCCATTTCACCTTGTAGAAGTACCAGACGGTCCGCTCGGTTCGCGACGCGGCCTGTGCGGCCGGCGCCTGCGCCCGGACGGCAGCGGTCGGCAGCAAGAGTCCGGTCAGGATCGTTCCCATCGCCAGCGCTCGCATCATCTTCATGGTCCTCGTCGTCCCTTTCATCTCGCTTGGTTGAACTCTCTGTAACGGTCGGGAGAGTCAAAGCGGGAAGGATACCTCGAACGTGCTCAGCCGAACGGGCTTTCGTCCCGTCGGCGCGGCTGACGCCGGGCGTCGCGGTCCGGAGGCGGCGCCAGTGTTCGCGTCAGCCAGTCGGAGACGTCGGCCCGGAAGTCGCGCGCCGATCGAATCTCGCCCGTCGGCGGGATTTCCCTCAGCAGCGATGCTTCCGCCGCGCTGCCTTCGAACAGATCCACGAACACATCGATGAGGAAGTCCCGATCGGCGACGGACGTTCGCACCCGAGCCGGCGGGTCGCCCGCCATCTCCATGCCGAATGCCTGACCGCGGGTTTCGGCGAGGAGCTCGAGAAAGAACCCGTCTGCTTCCAGCGGGTTGCCGCGTTTGGCCGACGCCAGCACGCGTGCCTCCTCGCCGTCGTCGTCGCAGTAGACGATGATACCGGATGCGAGACTGACCGCCCAGGCCTCCCACGCATGCTCAGCCCATCGCATTTCGATGACCGTCCGGGAGCGGAGCATCTCGCGGCTTGCTCGTGCCCCTGCGAGTCGGGCGGCGCCCTCGTCGTCGGCGAGCGTTTCGTCGATGATGTCCGCCAGCGCCAGCGGTTCGTGGGGAATTCTGAACGGCCAGATGTTTTCGTACGACTTGAACTGCTTGACCCGGCGTTCGAGCGCCTCGAGTACGCGGGCGCGCAGGAGCCGATCGACGTTGCTGCGCGGGCGGCCGGCCGGCCTTCGCTCCATAGGCTATCGATCGTACCATCGGTTCGCGTTAAGCTTTCGCCATGCGTGACCGAGCGTTGCCCGCCTTTCTCGCCTTTTCCGCTCTTACTTTCGTGGCCGCGATTGCGGCGCCACATGCGCAAGCGCCGGATCGCGCGTCGGTGCTGGCGGCGCAAATCGATCGCATCTTCAAGGAACGTGCGTTCGATGCGCCCCGGTTCGGTCCGGCGCGGTGGCGGCCCGATGGAGCAAGCTATGCGACCGTCGAGCGCGGCAGCGGCGGATCCGAGATCGACACCTACGAGGCGGCCACCGGCGCCAGGAGCGTGCTGGTGCCATCGGCACGGCTCACGCCGCCGGGCGGAACCACCTCGCTCGACATCGACGACTACGAGTGGTCGGCAGACGGCCGGCGGCTTCTCATCTTCACCAACACGAAGAAAGTGTGGCGCCAGAACACCCGCGGCGACTATTGGGTGCTCGACGTCAACCGTGGCGCGCTGACCCAGGTCGGCAGATCGGCACCGCCCTCGACGCTGATGTTCGCAAAGTTCTCGCCGGATGGCGCACGCGTGGCCTACGTCCGCGAAAACAACATCTACGTCGAGCGGCTCGACGACGGCCGGGTCACGCCGTTGACCAGCGACGGGACCGATCCACAGCGCATCACGCCTGAGGCAGGCGTCATCATCAATGGCACGTCTGACTGGGTGTACGAAGAGGAGCTCAACTTGCGCGACGGCTTCCGCTGGAGCCCGGACGGCACCCGTATCGCCTACTGGCAGTTCAACACGACCGGCGTTGGCATCTTCTCGTTGATCGACGACACCACGGCGACCTACCCGGTCATCACCAGATTCCGTATCCGAAAGTCGGCACCCGCAATTCTTTCGTCCGTGTGGGCGTGGTTGGCGCTGACGGCGGCGCCACTCGCTGGATCGACACTCCCGACGACCCTCGCAACAGCTATCTCGCGACGCTCGAGTGGATCGACGCGAGCACCGTGGCGATTCAGCAGTTGAACCGGCTGCAGAACCGGAACGATTATCTGCTGGCCGACGTGGCCACCGGCACCACCCACCGGATCTTCCGGGACGAGTCGAAGACATGGGTGGACGTGCAGGACGCTGTGGTGTGGATCGACCACGGACGGTCATTCCTCTGGAGCAGCGAGCGCGACGGGTGGCGCCACGTGTATCGCATGACGAGAGACGGCGGGAGTCCGACGCTCGTCACCGCTTTCGACGGCGACGTGATCGACGTCGTGGGGGCGCGCGATCAGGAGTTGTATTTCCTCGCGTCCCCGTCGAACGCCACGCAATGCTACCTGTACCGCGCTCCGCTCGACGGGTCGGGCCCGCCGCGTCGGATCACGCCGGTGGAGGAATCGGGCACTCACACCTACGATCTCTCACCCTCAGGTCGGATGGCCTTTCATACCTGGTCGTCCTTCGATCGACCGCCGGTCATGGATGTGATCGAGCTGCCGGGGCATCGGTCGCTCCGGGCCTTGACCAACACCGACACGTTGAGGGCGAGCGTCGCCGACATCCTGCAGCCGCCGGTCGAGTTCCTCACGGTCGATGTCGGCGGCGGCGTCACGCTCGACGGCACCATGCTGAAGCCACAGGCCTTCGATCCAGCCCGCAAGTATCCGGTTATCGTCTATGTCTACGGCGAGCCGGCATCGCAAGCGGTGGTCGATCGCTGGGGCGGTTCGCGCGAGCTGTTTCATCGCGTGCTCGCTGACGCGGGCTACATCGTGGTCAGCTTCGACAACCGTGGGACGCCCGCGCCGAAGGGCGCGGCGTGGCGGAAAGTCATCTACGGAAGCGTTGGGGACCTGTCGTCGAAGGAACAGGCTGCCGCCGTTCGGGCGCTCGCGGCGCGCGCGCCGTACCTCGATCTCACGCGGGTGGGGATCTGGGGTTGGAGCGGCGGCGGTTCGAATACCCTCAACGCGATGTTCCGGTTTCCAGATGTCTATGCCGTTGGGGTCGCGGTCGCGCCGGTTCCCGATCAGCGGTTGTACGACACGATTTATCAAGAGCGGTACATGGGCCTGCCGGACAGCAACGCCGCCGGCTATCGGATCGGGTCTCCGATCAACTTTGCCGAGGGCCTCCGCGGCCGTCTGCTGATCGTGCACGGCTCGGGCGACGACAACGTTCACTTCCAGGGAACCGAGCGACTCGTCAATCGGCTCGTCGAGCTCGGCAAGCCGTTCGATCTGATGGTTTATCCAAACCGCACCCACGCGATCGCCGAAGGGGCCGGCACGACGCCGCACGTGTATCAGCTGATCGCGCGATATTTCCTGGAGCATCTGCCGCCCGGCGGCAGATAGGGAATCAGCGGGCCCGTCGCTTGCCGAGGAAAATCGCGAGCCCGATCGCGTTGGCGAGAAGGATGACCGTCGAAATCTTCAGCGCGAACACCAACGGGCTGCCGACCTGGACGATCGGCAGAATGGAGAGCAGGACGAAGAGCAGTGTCATGAGGAAGCCCGAGACTGCCGCTGCCTTCAGCCAGGGCGAAGACTCGACGCCGACGAGCGGAATCGAGAACATCACCAGATACGTCAGCGCGTAGAAGATCGCCGACGCATTCCACAACAGCTGAAAAGCCTCCTGTTTCCCCACGCCGATCAGCCCGATCACGCTGAACGCCAGCGTCACGGCGCCGACGAAGACGATGGAGTTGATCGGGGTCTGATAGCGCGGGTGCAGGCGGCTGAACCACGCCGGCAGAAGACCGTCCCACCCGGCCACCATCGGCAGCCTGGTATTGCCGGCGAACATCACGCTGGCCTGCGCGACGCGGATGCACAGCAGGATCAGGATCGTCACCGGCGCGACCGCGGTCGCCGAGCCGAGGGCGCTGAACCCGACGCTGAGCACCTGCGGAATCGGCGCAATCAGATCGATGTTCTCGATCGGCACCAGCGCCAGGACCGAGCTGGTGCCGAGGATGAACATCGCGGCGATGACCGGAGCGGCCAGCGCGACCGATCGAGTGATCGCCCGCGTCGGGTTGTGGCACTCGCCCGCGTGGATGGCGACGTACTCGAATCCCCCGAGCGCGCCGAACCCCATTTTGGCGGCGATGTTCAACGTGAAGATCGAGAGCACCGGTGCGGCCGTGGCAAGCGGATGGAACTCCCGCAGCGTGCCGTGCGCGACGTTGAGCCAGGGCAGAATCACCAGCATCGCGAAGGTCGCCAGCATCAGGACGCCCCCGCTCTTGTGCACCCATTTGCCCACGCTCAGCCCGCGAATGGTGACCACGACGAGCGCGGTCAGGAGCACCGTGCTGACGACGGTCACGAAGAGCGGGTTGCCGGTCAGCCATTCGCCCTGAGGTCCCAGGATGTAGCGGAAGTACTGCGTCACCTGAAGCCCGGTCTCCGAGGTGTTGAGGATCGCGAACAGCCACAGGTTCCACGCCACCATGAAGCCAGTCAGCTCGTTGATGCCAAGCTTGGCCCACTGGTAGAGGCCACCCTCGAGCGGCATCGCGCGATTGAGATGGATGACCACCGCCGCCGAGGGCAGGTAGAAGAGCACGATCGCGACCAGCCACAGGACGACGTGCGCCGGACCCTGTTTCGCCGCCACCCCGACCCACGGCAGACCGACGATGAACAGGACCTGCGTCAGGGTCAAATCCGCAAGCCCGAGGTCCTTGCGGAGCCCGGCGCTGTGGGGATCGACGCGACCGCCCTCGCCGGCAATCTCGGACGGAGACGCCGGGCGCTCCATGGTCATTGGCCAGCGAACTATATCCGGTTCAGGATGCGGTCGGGTGACCCGAATCGCAGTGCGACCAGCATCGCGGCGTTTGACATCCCATCGACCGCGACGCACCATCTGCGGCGATGGCTCTTCTGCTAATCGTGTGGCTGGTCGTTGTCCTGGTGCTGTCGGTGGCGGGCGTCTTCCACCAGTTGCCGATTCCGATGCCCATGCTGGGTGGCTTCATCACCCTCGTCATCCTTGCGCTGCTGACGCTCTCGGCGTCGTGGAGGCAGCGGGCGCTGGCGCTCGGCTACCGGCCGCTCATCGCCATCCACCTGACCCGCTTCGTTGGTTTCTACTTCCTCTGGCTCTACAGCCTCGGCGTGCTGCCGCGGAACTTTGCGGTGCCGGCAGGGTGGGGCGACATCATCGTTGCCATCCTCGCGATTGCGCTGCTGATCGTCGACTCGTCGTCGAGCCGCTGGCGAGGCGCGCTCTTCTTCTGGAACCTGATCGGGCTGGCAGACATCCTGATGGTGGTGGTGATGGCGTTTCAGATGGCGATGGCGGACCCGGGCTTCGCGAATGCATTCGCGTCGCTGCCCCTCAGCCTGCTGCCCGCCTACATTGTCCCCCTGGTGATCGCCTCCCACGCGCTCATGCTGTATTCGCTGACGGCCTCGCAGCCGGTCGGGGCGGCCATTCCACCTCGTCGCTGAGCGCCGCACCGCAGCACCATCGCCTGAACGACGTGTGTCGCGTCGCTACGTCACCGGCTGCCCGGGACGCCAGAACGGCTCGGCGGCGGGAATGAAGTCAACGGGCACTTCACGAACGAAGTCCTTCAGCCATTCGGCGCAGTACTTCATGCCGGACTGTTCCGAGACGACGTGGCCCATGATGATGAGGGCTTTCTTCCTGCCGGACGCGATCAGATCCTGTGCGTATTCGACGGTCTCCCATTCCCGGGTCTCGCCGACGATCAGCACGTCCACGTCGGGGCGGGCGAGCGGCACGGTGGCCGGAGCAAAGGTGTAGTAGCCCCAGCTCGCCACGGCCCGCTTGACCGGCATGTCGGGCGGCCCGACGACGCGCATGGTCCTGATCGACAGCCGCTTCTCGATCTCGCGCGCGAGCTCGGCCAGGGGCGTGCCGGGGAAGGTGAATTGACGCGGGTTGTCAGGATCGGCGTTCTTCTCCCACCCGAGATCCTTGATCATGCCGACGGCGATGCCGTCCGGGTGCCGCGCGTGCCAATGGTCGTGGAAATGGAAAACGATCATGTCGTGCTCGCGGAGAAACGCATCCTTGAAGAGATAGGCCGGATCCTGCTTCAACGGGTCGAGCGTGTCCTGATGTGAGTAGAACGTCGGCTCGTGGGTGATCACCATGTTTCGGCCGGCGGCGGCCGCCCGTTGCACCACGTCGAGCGTGGCCATCATTGTCGTGGCAATGCCCTTGACCGCGATCTCGGCCCGGCCGGCGATGATGTTGTCCACAGTCTGTTCGCGCCACGGAATGCCGACGTGATCTTTGATCCGCTGGATGACGTCGCCCGCCGTCAGCCGCGGCGAGGCGGTCTGCCCGCGGAGCGGGATGGGGAGGTTGGCCATCGCCAGACCCGCGCTGGCGGTGAGGAAGGTACGACGCGACAGAGTCATGGTGCGAGGACCGTACCATCAACGGGTCGCACCGGCAAATCTGACGGTCGTGCACGGCAGCTGACGCGCCGTCGGGTGCCGATGACGCCAGGATTCACACAAAAACCATCCCCTCACCGGTCTGCGGCCACCACTTGAAGTACGATAGTTCCTTCGTCGAAGGAGCGAGGATGATCAAATCGTGGCGGCTGCTCGGGGCGGCCGCGCTGACTATGACCCTGGGTGCCGGCACGTCGTATGGGCAGACCGTGATGTTCAGGCACGCCCCTCCGGGCGAGGCACTCGAAACCGTCTTGAACGCGACGAAGGTCGGATCCGGCACCGCCGACAGCAACGGCGAGGCGCTCATTCCTCTCAGCCTGAGCAGCCTCAACAAGACCGAAATCGACGCCAACATCTTCGTCGACATCTGCGACAAGCTTCACCGCGTGATCGTCGTCGAGCGGAATCGGCTGCCCGACGCGCAACAGCCTGGCTGCGTCCGGCGCGATATTTCCGGGCTCTACTGGGTGCGCCCGGTCAATACGCTGGTGGTCGATGTCGGCGACTCGACGCCATCGCTGCTCCTGGTGAAAGGGTCGTACAACCCGGCGTCGACGCGCAGCTGGAACCCTGCGCCGCACGGGCTGGTCTTGTCGGGTGGCGGCATCGCCGGCTGGTTCAGCAATCAGAAGAACATCTCCTGCGGCAACGCCCCGACCTGCACCGGCGATTCGATCTCGCTCGGGTTCACCGGCGGCGTGACATTCTGGCTGCTGCCGTTCTTGGGCGCCGAGACGACCTATGTGAAGCCGAGGGATTTCAAGGTGTCGGGCAGCGGAGACACCTACAAGTTCAACAGCACACTCGAGACGCAGATTCTCACCGTCGCGGGCAAGGTCGGCGCGCCGATCGGGCCGGTGCGTCTCTATGGTCACGCCGGCATGGCGTACCACTGGTCCACGTCGACGACGACGCAGACGATCAACGACCTGACCATCACGGTCGACAACGTGCAGCAGGTGATTCCCGGCGGCGTCGCCACCAATGGATTCAAGACCGAGGGGTGGGGCTATCTCTTCGGCGGCGGCGGCGAAGTCTGGCTGAGCAAATACATCGCGATCTACGGCGATCTGACCTTCGCCTCGTTGACCGGCAAGGACAAGAACGGATCGGAAGCGCGCATCGACGACAAGCTGCGCTACGTCTCGTTCGGCGCCAAGGTCCACATCGGAAAGTGATCCGGCGGCGCCAGGCTACTGGGCGTCGAGCAGCTGGATCTCGAAGAGCAGCGTCGAGTACCGGCGGGATGGACCCGTTGCGGGTTCCGCCGTAGGCGAGTGACGAGGGGATGACCAGCCGTCGGGTGCCGCCTACCTTCATGCCGGCGATGCCCTGATCCCAGCCGGCAATCACCTGACCTGCACCGAGCTGGAAACTAAATGGGGTGGACCCGAGCGAGGTCTCGAACTGCAGCCCTTGGCGATCGGCTTTGAGCGGATCGTAGATCCAGCCGGTATAGTTCACGGTCAACAACTTGCCGGGGGTGGCGTCGGCGCCAGATCCCACCACCAAATCCGATTCGCTGAAGGCGACGTTCGGCGTGGGTGAGAGGGGAGTGCTGTTGCCACAAGCGACCGCGAAGCTCACGGCGACAACGGCCAGCACAGCGAGCAGCCGGGTCGAACAACCAAACGACGAGAGAATCACGCGGGCTCCTGGGGAAGATTCACGGCCGGGGGCTCGCTTCAATATGTCACATCCGCGGTCCGAAACTGAAGATCTGGCGGACCGGAACATTCGAGCCGGCGGGGGCAGGCATGGTGGCGCGGAGTTCTGCCGCCAGTTGGATGGGACCGTGTGCTCGGATGAAACATCCGGAAGCCGCACGGCGCGAGTGCAGCAGAACTCCGCCCAGCCGTTCTCAGTCCGGTGGCTCTTCCACGACGCCTCCTCGGCGAAAGAGAACTTGCGGTCAGCATGCGCCTCGCGCACGCGCGAGTCAAGCGAGAAACACGGTTCAGTTGAAGCGCTGATCGTCGGCCGACGGGCCGTAGATCGCCGGTACCTGTACGTCGTTCAGCCGCAGGTAGACCGTCAACTGTCCGCGATGGTGCGCGAGATGATTGATCGAGTCGCGCAGCATGATGTGTCGCGGCTGCTCGGAGACGACCTTGCCGGCCACGAGCAGGCGCCACGGCTTCATCAGGTGCGCTTCGGTGGTCTTGCTCAACGCGGCGCGAGCGCCGGCGACACCCTGGTCGAGCGTTTTCAGCAGCTCTTTGTTGGTACGCGCCTGCGGCCCGAACGAGCCCTGCGATCCTCCCGGCGGATTCAGATCGAAATCATCCCGCTCGATCATCATCGTGATCCAGCCCGGCATCATCGCCACGAGGTTGGCGAGGCGGCCGAGCGGCATCGACTTGTCGTGCGGCTTCCAGTCGTCTCGGCCTTCCGGCACGCGCTCCAGTGCTCGCTTCGTGAGCGGCCCTTCCCGATCGAGCTCGCTCACGAACAGGTCCTTCAACGAAACGGCCGGGCGGCCGGCTGGCGCCTTCGGTTTCGTCGGCTTGGTACGTCGGGCAGGTGCGGCCTTCACCGGTCGCTTGGCTTTGCTCTGTTTCTTCGACACTCGCTTCGCCACAGCACGCCTCCTCGGAGTCTGATTCACCGACTCTCGTCACTATAACGCGAGGACCGATGGCGGAGAACCGACGACGAGAGACCCCTACTCAGTCCTGAGCGCCACGAGCGGGTCGACGCGGGTGGCGCGGCGCGCAGGGATGAGGCAGGCGGCGACGGCGACGACGGTCAGGATCGTGGTGATGAAGCCAAAGGTCAGGGGATCGGTCGGGGTGACCTCCACGAGGAGCGTGCGCATCACCCGGCTCACGCCGAAGGCGCCAAGCAGGCCGATGGTCAGACCGAGGAACACCTGGAACAGGCCGCGCTTGAGGATCAGCCACGACACCTGGCGCGTCGCGGCACCGAGCGCCATCCGGATCCCGATCTCGGCCGTCCGCTGCGTCACCGAATAAGCCATGACCGCATAGAGGCCGACGGCGGACATCACCAGCGCAATCACCGCGAACAACGCAAAGAGCGATCCGAACACGCGGTACGGCCACATCAGCTGCGCCAGCATCTCATCGACGGTCTGGACGGTGAACACCGGCTGATCCCGATCGAGGCTCTGCACTTCGCGGCGGACGGCGGTCATCACCGATCCCGGATCGAGGCGACTTCTGACTAGCAGCGTCAGACCGCCGGGCGGATCCTGCCGGTAGGGCACGTAGACGGCGGGCTGGATGGTGGCCGTCTCGCGGCCATTCGCATGGCGAAGCGCCGGGGAGACGCCGACGATCGTGCGCCAGACGACCGGGGGAATGACCTCTCCCGGGTCGGCATGGACCGGAAAGCGGATCCGGCGGCCGATCGGATCCTCACCGGCGAAGAACTGCGACGCGGTGCGTTCGCTGATGATCGCGGTTTCGTGTCCCGGAGCCCCATCGGTTTCGGTGAAGCCGCGGCCCACGCGCATCGACACGCCGACCGTGTCGAAAAACCCGGGACTGATCGTGACGAAGGCGACCTGCGGCCCCTCTTCCTCCGCCTTGCGTGCCGGGCGTCCCTCGATCTCCATCTCCCGGCGCCACGCGCCAAATGGCGGCACGCTGGTGGTCAGCGCGACCGAGTCGGCCCCCGGCAGCGACGCGAGCCGCGGCGCCAGCCGATCGTAGAACGCGCGGCGCGACTCCGGCGTCGGGTACTTCGACTCGGGCAGCTCCATCCGCATGCTCATCAGTCCCTCGGTCCGGATCCCGAGATTGAGCGAGTACACCTTGAGGAAGCTGCGGATCATCAATCCCGCGCCAACGAGCAGCACCACCGTCAGCGCCAGCTCGAAGACGACCATCGTTCCCGACAGCCATCGCGCGCGGACACCGCCGGCATTGCCGCGTCCCCCTTCCTTGAGGACCTCGTGTACGTTCGTCTTGGTCACCTGCAGCGCCGGCGCGAGACCGAACAGGATGCCCGTCAGCACGCAGATTGCCGCCAGGAAGCCGAACACAAGCGGGTCGAAGGTGAACGTAATCCAGTACGGTTTCCCCGTTCCGGCGACCGCGTGGTCGAAGAGCCGGACGCCGATCATCGCGAGCCCGAGCCCGATGAGGCCGCCGATGACGCCCAGCACCATGCTTTCGACCAGCAGCTGCCGGATGACCCGCCAGCGCGTCGCGCCGATCGCGATCCGCAGCGCGATCTCGCGCGACCGGTGCACCGACCGCGACAGCAGCAGGTTGGCCACGTTCGCGCAGGCGATCAACAGGACGAAGCCGACCGCCCCCATCATGGTGAGAAACACGACCCGCAGCGGTCCGCCGTTGAACCGCTCGCTGAACGTCTGCACCAGCGCCACGGTCAGGTCTTTGTTGGTTTCGGGATACGCGGCCGCCAGCCGCGCCGCGATGCCGTTGAACTCGGTCTGCGCCGTCGTCCGATTCACGTCCGAACGCATGCGACCGAAGGCCTGAAGGAATCGCGTGCTCCGCAACTCCTCCTTCGCGGTCGGTGCCGCCGGCGTCCAGAGCTCGGCGTCGGTCGGGAACATCATCCCGTCCGGCATCACGCCGACGATCGTCGTCGGGCGGCCGTCGAGGCGGATCGATCGTCCGAGAACCGCGGGATCGCCGCTGTACCGGGTCTTCCACAGGGTGTAGCCGAGAATCGCGACGTTCTCCGCCCCTTTCCGATCCTCGCCCGGGGCGAAATCCCGCCCGAGGATCGGCGGCTGCCCGAGCAGCGAAAACGTGTTGGCGGTGACGCGCCCGGCGCGCAGCTGCTGCGGGCTGCTCGTCTCGTCGCTCAGATTCTGACTGTCGACCGAGAACGCGCCGAGCCCGACGAACGTTTTCGTCTGTCCGCGCCACTCGTCGAGATCGGCAATCGACACGTCGGAGCCGCGACCCGATGGCCGCTGCAGGGTGATAACGTACAGATCCTGCGAGTCCTTGAACGGCAGGCCCTTGATCAGGACCGCGTTGACCAGCGTGAACACGGTCGCGTTCACGCCAATGCCCAGCGCCAGCGCCACGACCGCCACCACCGAATACCATCGCTCTTTGACAACGAGGTGAAGGGCGAAGCGCAGATCTCCAAGCATGATTGAGAAATACGACTGTAGTGCGGACCCGGTTCACGATCGCGGCCGGTTCGTCCCACCAACTATCGATACCTACGTTCCACGGACGCCGAGGTTAACAGGGCCGCGGAATACGCGGACCACGCGGAACGAGGTCGGACCCTGGCCGCGGAATACGCGGACCACGCGGAACGAGGTCAGACCCTGGCCGCGGAATACGCGGACCACGCGGAACGAGGTCGGACCCTGGCCGCGGAATACGCGGACCACGCGGAACGAGGTCGGACCCTGGCCGCGGAATACGCGGACCACGCGGAACGAGGTCGGACCCTGGCCGCGGAATACGCGGACCACGCGGAACGAGGTCGGACCCTGGCCGCGGAATACGCGGACCACGCGGAACGAGGCGGACCCTGGCCGCGGAATACGCGGACCACGCGGAACGAGGTCAGACCCTGGCCGCGGATTACGTGGAGCCCGCGGAGTGACGTCGGGCCCTGGCCGCGGATTACGCGGAGCCCGCGGAGTGACGTCGGGCCCTGGCCGCGGATTACGCGGAGCCCGCGGAGTGACGTCGGACCCTGGCCGCGGAATACGCGGAGCGTGCGGAGTGACGTCGGAACCCGATCTGCAGTCTCCAGCGACGAGCCGCGTAACTCGTTCTTTCCGGAGATGACCCATGCAGATCGTGCGTACTTGCTTCCTCGCGCTGGTGGCTGTCAGTCAACTCCTCCGCCCGGCCCGCTCCGAACCGATGCTCGTGACCTCGGTGATTGACGGAAATACGATCGAGGTGCAGTCGATCGGCCGGGTGCGACTGCTCGGGATCCAGGCGCCGGCCGTGAGCCGGACGCTCGACCGGAGCGCGCTCGGCGATCAGGCACGGGAGCGACTGGCCAGCCTGGTCCTGCGCCGGTGGATTCGGCTCGAACACGAAGGAGCGTCCGACCGTACCGCCTCGGCACGCCGTCCGGCCTACGTCTGGACCGAGGACGAACGCCTCATCAACGTGCTGCTCGTCCGCGAAGGGTTGGCCCGGGCCGTCGTCCGGGCAAATCTCACGCGCCGGGCCGAACTGGTGCTGGCCGAGGAGCAGGCCAGGGCGCAGGAGCGCGGAATCTGGGCCACGCGGCTGCGCTGAGCCGTTGGCCGCCTTTTGCCCGAACCGGACCGGCAGCGTAAACTGTACTTCCCCCAAGCGCGTTGGCGAGCGCTCCCCTCGAGGCGCAGCCGGCGCCTGGCTGTGTTCCGCCCGACTCGATGGGCCGCGGCCAGTCACAACGCCATGATGCTGAAGCATGTCGCGATTCTCACCGCCCTGTTCGTACTTCTGCTCGCGGCGCCGGCGGCCGCCTCGCGACGCCTGGATTTCCTCGTCCGTGGCCGCACGCTCACGCTGACTGTTTATCAGCCGTCCTCGACACCCCAGGGGACCGTGATTATGGGAAGCGGAGACGTCGGCTGGGTCGGTCTCGGCGCGTCGCTGGCCGATGATCTCTCGGCGCGCGGCTATATCGTCATCGGCGTCAACATCCGCCAGTACCTGGCAGCGTTCACCGAGGGCAAGAACCATCTCGCGGTCACTGACGTTCCGCAGGATTTCCGGGCGCTGAGCGAGCTGCTGGGTCGCGAGAGGCTGATCCGGCGGCCGTTGATCGTCGCCGGTGTGTCGGAAGGAGCGGCGATGGCCGTGCTCGCGGCCGCCGACGGCACGAATCACAGGTGGATCGACGGCGTTCTGACCATGGGGCTGCCGCCGAGCGCGGAGCTGGCATGGCGGTGGACCGATGCCGCGTCGTGGATCACCAAACGTGATGCCGACGAGCCGTCGTTCGCCCCGCACGAGTTCATCGCCCGGATTTCACCGCTGCCGATCGTGATGATTCAGTCGACCAGGGACGAGTACGTCTCGGAGACCGACTACAAGCGCTTCGCGGCCACCGCGCGCGATCCGAAGAAGCTGGTCCTGATCGACGCGAGCAATCATCGTTTCACCGATCGGCGCGACGAGCTGAGGGCGGCATTCTTTGCCGGGCTCGACTGGATCGCTGCGGCGAAGCGGCCCGGGGGCGCGGCATGACGTCTCCGCGCGGGCTCTATCCCCGCGTCCAATCCGCGGTGGTCTGGACCCTCGGACATGCTCTGAGGCTGTGGCCGTTCGTCCTGATTGCGGCGGTCGTCCTCCTCTCGTGGCACACCCTGCGGCAGGTGCACACGCGCGACGTGCGCGCGGCGCTTCACGCGCTCGATACGCGCTGGGTGATGCTCGCCTGCGGGCTCACCGGCCTGAACGTGGCGGTCATGGGGCTGTATGACATCGTCGCCTTCCGTCACACGAGAGCGCGACCGCTCGAGCGCTGGCGATACGGCGCCGTCTCGTTCGCCTGGAGTAATTTCCTGACGCTTGGACCACTGGCTGGCCCCGCCATTCGCCTGTGGCTCTACCGGGGAACGGTCGATCAGCTCTCGGACCTTCACGTCGGCTTGTTGTCGGTCACGATCGCCTTCTTTTCGGGCCTTGCCGGATGGGCTGCCGCGCTCGTGCTCGCAGCCCAATTGGGCCTCGGCGTCGTGACGGGGTGCGCGCTGCTGATGGCCATCGTGGCGGCGTGGCTGAGTCTGGCGATCGCGGAGCGGATCGAACGGTTCGCCCACGTCGGCTCGACGCCGGCGCGGACGATCGAGCTGGCGCTCGTCGGATGGTTCGACTGGTTGCTGGCGGCGCTGACCTTCGGTGCGTGCGTGCGCGCCACCGGGGTCGCGATGGATCTGGAGGCGATCGTCCGGCCGTTCTTCTGGGGCCAGCTGGTCGGGCTGACGAGCCTGGTTCCGGGCGGGTTCGGGACGAGCGATGCGCTCTGGATCGCGTGGTTGCCGCTCGCCAGGAGCGTCGGTGCCGCCGCGGTCATGGCCTACCGCGCGATCTATTACGTGGTGCCGTGGGCGGTGGCCTCACTCGTGCTGCTGGCGTGGGCGACGCGGCGGTCGTCGCAGCGCGTCGAGGTGGCGCGACGGATCGTTGCCGCTCTGGTTGGCGCGGCCGGGATCCTGATCATGTTGAGCAGCGCGTCGCCGGCGCTCCACGCACGGCTGCTGGTGCTCGAGCGGATCATGCCGCTGACGCTCGTCGAGGCCGGCCATGTCACGGCCGCGCTCGCCGGGCTGTTGCTGCTCGTGCTCGCCCGCGGCCTGGCCCGCGGCTACCGCACGGCGTTCCGTGCGACGCTCATGCTGCTGCTGCTCGCCGCCGGAGCCTCGATCCTCAAGGGGCTCGACTGGGAGGAATCGCTCATCCTCGGCAGCGTGGCCATCGCTGCCTCATCGCAGGCCGCGCTGTTCGACCGCGACAGCCGCGGCGATTGGCTGGAAGGCACCGATCTGGCCGTGGCCTTCGTCGCGATGGCCGCCTTCGTCGCGTTCGGATCGCTGTCGCATCACATCAGCGCGACGACGCTGGAACGGTGGTCGGCTGTGGGCTATCGCGTCCAGGGTGCGCGGTTCATCCGCACCGCGGCGTCGATGCTCGTTGCCACGATCGCCGCGTCACTCTACCTGCTGGTCCGGCCTCATGTGACCTTCGAAGCGCCGGACGAGGACGCGATCCAGGGGGCGCTCGACTACCACGCGCGTTACGGCAACGGTACCAACCCGCTCATGGTGGCGACGCGCGACAAGTCGGTGTTCTTCGCCGGCGACACCGGATTCTGCCTCTATCGGACCATCGGTCCTTACATGGCGGTCTTCTCGGATCCGGTCGCGCGGTCGACCGCCGAGCGCGGCGCGCTCCTCGATGCGCTCTTCGCCCATGCGACCGATCTCGATCGCCGGCTGCTCTTCTATCAGGTGTCGCTCGACTGGGTACCGCTGCTCCACGACCGCGGGTATCACTTCTTCAAGCTCGGCGAAGAGGCGCAGGTGCCGCTCGACCGTGTAACCCTGGAGGGGCATCCCGGCAAGCTGACGCGCCAGATCCTCCGGCGCGCCGAACGCGACGGCGTCGTCTTCCGGATTCTCGCGCCCTACGAGATTCGAGGCGTCATCGGCGAGCTGCGTGCCATCTCGGACGACTGGCTGCAGGCCAAGGGAGTTGCCGAGCGCCAGTTCTCGATCGGCGCGTTCGACGAGGACTACCTTCTCCGGTTCCGCTGCGCCATCGTCCAGCAGGGTGGGCCGGGAGGCCGGATTCTGGCCTTTGCCAACCTGCTCGAGGGACCGCGGCGGGGAGAATTGTCGGTGGACCTGATGCGCGCGCGCAGCGACGGCCCGCATGTCATGGATTTCCTCATGACGTCGCTCTTCCTCGAAGGGAAGCGACTCGGCTATCGGACGTTCAACCTGGGGATGGCGCCACTGGCCTCGGTCGGTGTCGAACGTGGCGCGCATGTCCGCGAACGGCTGGCGCGCGTCATCTTCCAGCGTGGCGAGCACTGGTACAACTTTCAAGGCGTCCGCTTCTACAAGCAGAAATTCGATCCCGAATGGGTGCCGCGTTACATGGCGTATCCGGGGGCATGGGAGTGGCCGGTGGCCACCGCCTCGGTCAGCGCGCTCGTTGCCGGTGGTTGGGGCAGCGCGCTGAGGCCGGCGAGGGAGACGCCGGCGCAGTCCTCCGGCCGGGCGATGTCGAGTGAGCACGCGTAGCGCCTGTTGCGTCCTGCTCGTGCTATCGGCCGGCTGCGGCCTGCACCACGAGCCGATCGTGCACCCGCCGGGTCTGGCGTTCGATCGCCAGATCACCCTCGGCGGACGCCGACTCACGTTGCACCTCGCCGCTCCCGCTGCCGGGCGCCACCTACCGCTGCTGGTCTACGCGACCGGCGATCGCGGCTGGGCCGGCAAGGATCTCGACGTTTATCGTCATCTCGTCGCCTGGGGATATCCGGTTGCCGGCTTCGACGCCCACGACTACGTCTCTCATCTCGATCGCGATACGCGGTCGGCGGCGCGTCACGGGATAGAGGCGGAGACGACAACGCCCGAGCGGCTGGCCGACGATTACGCCACAATCATCGCGTCGGCTCGCGTCGCGCTCAATCTCGGCAGCGAGGCGGACGTGGTGCTCGTGGGAGTGTCACGCGGGGCGGGATTGTCGGTTGTCGCGGCGGGGGAGCGCAGTGTGCGCGACCAGCTCAAGGGTATCGTCGCCGTCGCGCTGACGAGGGAGGAAGAGTACGTCCGCTGGTACGATCGGCTTCACGGTCGCCGTCCGCCGGGCGCGATGGAGATGGTCCAGGTCTATGACTATCTGCCGCTGCTCGGCGACCTCCCGCTGACGGTGATTCAGTCGACCAACGATCGGTACCTGCCGGCGGCGGCGGCGCGGCAGCTCTTTGGCAACGACACGGCCGAGCGGCGGCTGATTGCAATTGAGGCCAGCAATCACAGCTTCGCTGGTGCCAGGGAGGCGCTTTACGACGCGATGAAATCGTCGCTGGCATCCATCGCCTCGTCGCCCTGAGGGCGGCGAGTGACGATCACACCTTCGAACGGCTCTTGGTGGTGAAACTGCTGACCGCGGCGTCTTCCGAGTCGAACGTCTGCAGGATGCGGAGCAGGCCGCTGATCGTCAGGACGTGACGGCTGCGCTCCGAGAGATTGAGCAGCTTGAGCTCGCCGCCCTTACGCCTCAGGCTGACGTACTTGGTGGCAATTACGCCGACTCCGAAGCTGTCCATGTAGCTGACCCCGCTCAGATCAAGCAGGATCTTGAGCCTCGCCTGATCGAGGAGTTCCGCAATGTGAGCCCGGAGTACCGCAGCGCCGTCGTAGAAGACGATGCGCCCCTTGATCTCGAGGACGGTTACATCTCCGACGCGGCGTTCGGTGATCGTGATCGCCATGTCGACCTGCCATCTGGGGGCCGTCCGGAAACGGTCGTGCCGTGGGATTATACGTCCGTCTCCAGCTCGGGCGGCGCGGTTTCTGCGGCACCGGTCGCTCGCAATGGACGTTGGATCGACGCCGCCGCGCGTGACCGTGCTCCGCGTCTTATGATGATGAGATGGCCTATCCGGTAGGTGCGGGGCTCACGCGCGTGCTGGCCGCCGATGTGCCCGGCGGAAGCCGCGTCAAGGGACGCAGCTACTTTCTGCAGGGAGCGGTGACGCGGATCGACGGCGGCCGGTGGTTCGCCGACGCGGTCGTCCACGGTACGCGCAACTACACCGTCGCCATCAGCCGTGAAGGGGAGACCTTCACCGGTTCGTGCGACTGCCCGTACTTCTTCGACCGCCAGGCCATCTGCAAGCACATCTGGGCCGCTCTGCTCGCGGCTGAGCATCGCCAGCTGCTGCAGGGGAACGGAACGGTGTCGGCCACCGCGACGCTGAGTCCCGCCGACGTCGACAGCGGATCGGATCCCGAGTTCGGGACAAAGCCGACGGTTCCGACGATCCTCGAGAAATCGCGCAGCACGCGCGCCTGGCAGGAGTTTCTCGGCGAGTTCTCGCGCACGCTGTCGGAGTCGGACGCCGCCCGGCGCGCGCCGCGGTTCGTCAACGCGCAGCTCGTCTACGTCATTGATCGCGCGGCGACGCTGCACGGCCAGGGCCTGGCGCTCGATCTCCAGATGCGTCAGCGCCGCAAGACCGGCGACTGGAGCAAGCCGAAGGCGACCACCGTCACGATCGCGGAAATCGAGCAGCTGCCGGACGGCGCCGACCGGGAAATCCTTCCGATTCTCATCGGCGCCGCGGACCCGTACTCGGGCAACGCGCTGCCGACCCCGGGCCGTACGTCGTTCAGGCTCGCCGGGCCGCTGCTCGACCGGACGCTGCCGCTGATCGTCCGATCGGGCCGCGCCTTCCTGCGCGTGCGCCCGCAGCCGTCAGGCGAGCTCGTCTCGCTGACCTGGGACGAGGGCTCGGCCTGGACGTTTCGACTGGAAATCATCCATCCGTCCGGCGACGAGGCCTTTTCAATCGACGGCGAGTTCGTCCGTGGCGAGGAGCGCCTGGCCATTCGCCAGCCGTGGATGGTCCTCGACGGCTACATCTTTCACGCCGGGTGGGTGGGGCGTCTGGCGACCCGCGGAGCGTTCGCCTGGCTCGCCCAGCTCCGCCGCACCGGTCCGGTCGTCATCCCGACGGACGCCACCGGGCAGCTCGTCGACGTCCTGGCGCGGTCCGGCGTCGATCCCGCCGATCTGCCCGAGGAGCTGCAGTTCGAGATCGCTGCCGATCCTCCCCGCGCCTGCATCAGCGTGAAGCCCGGCCCGCGGCGGCATCCCGATGCGCTCCTCGAGGCCGCAGTGAGCTTCGACTACGGCGGCCTGCGCGTCGACCCTGGAACCGGCCTCACGAGCTTCGACGCCGATCGCCGACGCCTGATTCGCCGCGACCCGGCATTCGAGCAGGCGGCCGCCGCGCGACTGATGCAGCTGGGATTCTCGCGCCAGTGGGACGTCATGTTCTCGCGATCGCTGCTGGTGATCGCTCCGTCCCGTTTCCCTCAGGTGGTGCGCGAGCTGGTTCGCGAGGGCTGGCGCGTCGAGGCGCAGGGCAAAGCGGTCCGGTCGGCCGAGGGAATGCGCTCCGAGATTCGATCAGGGATCGACTGGTTCGAGCTGCACGGCGCCATCGACTTCGGCGAGGGCGGCCGCATCACGCTGCCAAGGCTCCTGGCCGCGCTGCGCCAGGGCAACGGCACGGTCACGCTCGACGACGGCACGATCGGGTTGCTGCCGGAGGACTGGTTGAACCAGTGGGCGGGCATCGCGAGCATGGGCGAGGCCGAAGCCGATCACATCCGCTTCAGGGCGTCGCAGGCGGCGTTGCTCGACGCGGCGCTTGCCTCGCAGCCACCGATCGAAGTGGACGAGCAGTTCGCCCGGACGCGCGACGAACTGAGATCCTTCACCGGAATTGCCCCCATCGACGCCGCCGCGTCGTTCGCGGGACAGCTCCGCGACTATCAGCGCGAGGCGCTGGGCTGGTTCGCGTTCCTCCGTCGCTTCGGGATGGGCGGATGCCTGGCCGACGACATGGGCCTGGGCAAGACCGTCATGGTCCTTGCGTGGCTCGATCGGCTGCGCGCCGATCGCAAAGTGCGCGCCCCATCCCTGGTGGTCGTGCCGCGCTCGGTAGTCTTCAACTGGCAGCAGGAAGCCGCGAGATTCGCGCCCAAGCTCCGCGTCCTCGACTTCAGCGGCAGCTCACGGTCGTTCGATCGCCTCGACCGGCACGACCTCGTGCTCACCACCTACGGGACGCTGCGGCGCGACGCCATGCAGCTGATGGACGTCGAGTTCGAGTATGTGATTCTCGACGAAGCCCAGGCCATCAAGAACGCGGCCACCGCCGGCGCGAAGGCCGCCCGCCTGCTCAAGGGCAGGCATCGCCTGGCGCTGAGTGGCACACCGATGGAGAACCATCTCGGTGAGCTCTGGAGCCTGATCGACTTTCTCAACCCGGGGCTGCTCGGCACGTCAAAGACATTCGCGCGCTACAGCGGCGCCGCGGCACGGCGAGAGCCGCAGGCGATGGAGACGCTGGCTCGAGGCCTCCGCCCGTTCATCCTGCGCCGCACCAAGGCGCAGGTCGCGCCGGAGCTGCCGGCGCGCTCCGAGCTGACACTGCGTTGCGAGCTGCAGGGCCTGCAGCGCGAGCTGTACACCGAGCTTCGCGACTACTACCGCACGGCGCTTCTCGGTCGCATCGAACGCGACGGTCTGAGCAAGTCCCGCATGCATGTACTCGAGGCGCTGCTCCGGCTGCGTCAGGCTGCCTGCCATCCGGCGCTGGTGGACGACACGCGGGCCGACACGCCGTCGGCCAAGTTCGACGCGTTGCTGCCGTTGCTTGCCGAGGTGCGCGAGGAAGGGCACAAGACGCTGGTGTTCTCTCAATTCACCAGCCTGCTCGGGCTGTTACGGGCCCGCCTCGACGCCGACGGCGTGCCCTACGAATATCTGGACGGCCAGACCCGCGACCGTGAAACGCCGGTCCGGCGCTTCCAGGAACAGGAGGGCTCGGCGCTGTTCCTGATCAGTCTCAAGGCGGGGGGCCTGGGCCTGAACCTCACGGCGGCCGAGTACGTCTTTCTCCTCGATCCCTGGTGGAATCCCGCGGTGGAGGCCCAGGCAATCGATCGCGCGCACCGGATCGGCCAGACGCGCCAGGTCTTCGCCTACCGGTTGATCGCCGCGGACACGGTCGAGGAACGGATCGCCGATCTGCAGCGCTCCAAGCGCGACCTCGCCGACGCGATTCTGCTCGCCGATACCGGCATCCTTCAGAGTCTGAAAAAGGAAGACATCGACCTGCTGCTCAGCTGACGGGGGTCTCGGGTGCGGCCGTGCCCTTGTCCCGCCGCTTGCGCATCTCCAGCTCGCGGCCGCCGTCACGGAATCCGACTTCGTCCATCAGCCCGTTGATCAGGAAGATGCCGCGGCCGCTCGGCTTGAGAATGTTGGCGGCGTCGAGCGGATTCGAGATCGACGCCGTGTCGAAACCCGAGCCCGGATCCCTGACGACGATGGTGATCTCGCCCGTTTCATTACAGGTCACGCAGCACTGCAGCTGCTTGGTGGGGTCGTTCTGGCAGCCGTGGCGAATCGCGTTCGCCACCGCTTCCTGCAGCGCCAGCTCCACCGCCATCACATCCGACTCGCTCCAGTTCTTGCTCTGAAGCATGTGGACGACGCCATTGGTGACCGTCGGGATCGCGTGCGGGTCGGCCGGTATCACCATGTTGAACTGACAGGCGGAGCAGTAGGGGATCAATCCGCCCAGTCGGTTGACGCTGTCCAGGGCCGAGCGCAGCTCGTCGATCAACTTCGTTCTGGCCCCCTCGGCGCGATCGCGCTCGGCCAGCGCGTGCTGCAGGTCGATGAGGTTCTTCCGCAGCTCCAGTTGCGCCACCGCCTGTCGCCTGAGCGCTTCGAGCGCGGCCAGCTGATCGCGCGTCAAGGTCCGCGCGACCTGATCGATCACGCAGAGCGTGCCCAGCGCATGGCCGTCCGGCGTCACCAGCGGGGCGCCGGCATAGAAGCGCAGATGTGCGTCGCCGGTGACGAGCGGGTTGTCACGAAACCGTTCGTCGTCGAGCGCGTTCGGGACGATGAACAAGTCCTGCTGCTGGATGGCGTACGAGCAGATGGCGATGCTGCGGGAGGTTTCGGTGACGGTGAGACCGACCCGCGACTTGAACCATTGCCGGTCTTTGTCGAGGAGGCTGATGAGCGCGATGGGAGTACCGCAGATGTGCGAGGCCAGGAGCGTCAGATCGTCGAACGAGCGCTCGGGATCCGTATCCAGGATGCGGTAACGGTGCAGCGCCGCGAGGCGCGCCGCTTCGTCATGGGGCATTTCGCGCGGCGGCGGCGGCGGTGCGAGCGTCATGGATGCTCCTTGGGGAGCGGCTTCCGTCTCGACCCGGTCGGCACGGGGCAGGCATCGACGGATGGGCGCCTCAACCGGCCGGATTATACGCCCAACGACAGCCGCGGCGCCGCGCCGGCTATTGCACCGGGAGCCGTTCAGGCCGGCCGTTCACCAGCGAGGCAATGGCCGCGACGAGTTCGGAAGGCTCGATCGGTTTGGCGAGGTAGCGTTGAAATCCGGCCTCGAGCGCCCGCCGCCGATCGACCGAGCGGGCGTAGGCGGTCACGGCGACCGCCACCGGCGAAGGCAGCTGGGCGCCAAGACTGGTGATCTGCGCCCGCTGAAGGAACTGATAGCCATCCGCGTCGGGCATCTCGATGTCCGAGACGATGACGTCGACCGGTTGCTGGCCCAGCACGCGCATGGCCTCGGCCGTAGACGAGGCGGTCTCGACGAGCGCGCCCGCCTGCGTCAGAATCGACGCAAACAGGTCGCGGGCATCGGCATCGTCGTCGACGACGAGCGCGCGAACGCCATCGAGGCGGTCGGCCGGCACGGTGGCCGTCTCCTGGTCCATGGGTGCGGCCTCCGGCGACGCCTGGACGATCGGGCGCGCCGGCAGCAGAATTCTGAAGGTCGATCCCTTGCCGTAGCCGTCGCTCTCGGCGGTGACCGTTCCGCCGTGGAGCTCGACCAGGTGGCGGACGATGGCCAGGCCGAGACCCATGCCACCGTAGCGACGGCGCGTACCGGCGTCCCCCTGGCGGAAACGCTCGAACACGTGCGGCAGGAAATCCGCCTCGATGCCGGACCCGGAGTCGGTGACCGCAACCTCGACCTGCGATCCCGCGCGCTTCAGCCTCAGTTCGACGGTCCCGCACTCGGGCGTGAACTTGATCGCATTCGAGAGCAGGTTCCAGACGACCTGCTGCAGCCGATCGGAGTCCACCGGAATAGTCACTTCCGGATCGAGGTTCGCCTGAAATCGAATGCGCTTGGCTTCGAGCGCCGGGCCGAGGGTCTCCACCGCCGCCAGCAGCACGTCGGCGACGTTGGTCGGCCGCGCCTCGATGCGCAGCTTGCCGCTGATCGCCCTCGAGACATCGAGCAGATCGTCGATGAGCCGCGTCTGCGTCCGGGCGTTGCGTTCGACGGCGGCCAGCGCGCGCGTTTGCTGCTCTCTCGTCATGCGCTCGCCCGAGAGCAGCCGCACCCAGCCGTAGATCGCGGTCAACGGCGTTCTCAGCTCGTGGGACACCGTCATGAGGAACTCGTCCTTCAGATAGCTGGCGGCTTCCACTTCGCGCCGCGCGCGCTGCTCGCGCTCGAGTGTCTCCTCGAGCTTGTCGTTGGCGTCGCGCAGTCGCTCGGACTCCAGCCGCTGCACGTCAATCAGCGCGCGCTCGACGGTAATCCTCGCGTTGACTTGACGGAACAGCACCAGGACGATGCCGGCAAAGGTCAGGCCCAGGGCGCCGAAAGCGAGCGATGAGATGCGTCGCTGGTGACGCCAGTCCTCGAGGATGTCCTCCAGGCTCAGCGAGATCGCGACGACGAGCGGCGGAGTGGTCGTCAGCCGGTAGCCGTTGACGAAGGTCGGGCCGCCGGTTTCCAGGGGTTCGTTGACGAACCCCGTTCCTCCCGTGCGCTGAGCGATCGTCAGGATCGAGTTGCCCTGAGCTGATTCGTTGATCGGGTTGTCGGGCGAGGGTTCGCGGAACAGCACGACCCCCTCGGGGTGAAAGACCCAGATCACGCCGTGATGGCCGACGTCCACCGTGCGGAAGAAGTCGCGATACGTGTCCGGAACGACGGTCGCCACGACGATCCCGTCGAACGCGCCGGTTTCGGTCGTCAACCGGCGGCCGAGCGGGATGACGAAGCGCTTCGGGTCGACGGCACTCAGAAACGGCCGATCGACGACGAGCTCGTCCCGATCGGTGGTCGCCAATCGCTTGAAGAGATAGTTGTCGCGTCGCGACTGGCCAACGATCGCGCGCTGCGTCGAGTGCACGATCCGTCCGGTGGCATCCGTCACGGTGATCGAGCCGCTGCCGACGAGCGAGACCTTGGCGGCGGCGAGGATCGGATCCCACATTTCGGCGCCCGCGAGCGGCCCGCCGACGCGCCGGCCATGAATAGCGAGCTGACGCAGCGACGTGTCGGTGACCGCGAAGGAATCGCGGACGTATTCGGAGAGAACCGTGGACAGGTTGGCGGCGCGTACACCCGCGGTCGCGATGGTCTGGCCGCGGCGCCACCACAGGTCCATTGCCTGGAGGGCGCCTACCGCAATCAGGATCGACGCGGTGAAACCCAAGCACGAGCGATTTCGGCCGACGCTGCAGCGCCGCGAGCAGGGCCGAGGGGGTCGGACGCAAGACCCGGATTGTAGCGCGGGCGCCGACGAGGGTGGGGGAATGCCAGCTCAGCCGTCGGGTCAGCGTTTGACCCACACGTACACCGGCAGCCCGCACATCAGCAGCAGGAACCCCGAGTAGACGACATCGGCCCCGGCCCCGACGATCGCCCAGATCGAATACACGAACGCCGCCGCACCGATGGCTGCCGCGCCACGCGCCATGGCCACTGCACCCGGCTGCCGCTGCATGATGAAGCCGGCGAGCGAACAGAACGCAAACGGAATCACCGAGCTCAGCGTCGACAGCAGGATGATGTAGGTGAAGAGCGCCACCAGGCCCCGCGTGAAGTTCATGCCGATGAGCGCCGTCGCCAGCGCGGAACCGATGACCATCCCGCGCGCCGGAGTACCGCGAGCCGAGACCTCGCCAAAAATCCGCGGAAACAGTCCGTCACGCGCGATCGCCATCGGCAGCTGCCCGACGATGAGGACCCAGCCGTTGAGGGCGCCAAGACACGAGATGGCGGCTCCCAGCGCTACAAGAGCGGCCGCCCGATTCCCGGCGAGCTGCCTCGCCGCATCGGCATATGGCGCCGTCGAGGCTGCCAGCGCTGACGGCGCGAGCACACCCATGACCCCGACCGTGCCCAGCATGTAGAGAATCGCGGTCAACAGCGTGCCCGCGATCGTGGCCCGCGGGATAGTCCGTTCGGGATTCTCGATGCTGTCGGCCGGGATCGTCGCGCACTCGAGCCCGAGGAAGGCGAACAGCGTGATCGTTGCCGCCGCCGTCAATCCGCTGACGAAGCCGTGAGCGCCTGTTGTCGGAATCGCAAAGTGCGATCGGTTCATGACGACGAGCCCGGAGAGGCCGATGGCGACGAGCGGAACGATCTTCAACGCAGTCGTGACGATCTGAAAGCGTCCGGCGGCCCGAACGCCGACGATGTTCAAGGCCGTGACCAGCCAGACCACCACGGTCGCCGTGGCGGCGGCCGAGGCTGGCGAACGTACCAGCGACGGCACGAAGGGATCGAGGTAGCCGACGAACGCGACGGCGAGCGCGGCCAGCGACGACCAGCATGAGATCCAATACCCCCACCCGATGAGGAAGCCGGCAAGGTCGCCGAACGCGAGCCTGGTGTAGGCGTACAGGCCTCCGGCGGCGGGATTCAGCCGGCCGAGCCTGGCGAAGACGAGCGCCAGCAACATCGACCCTGCGGCGGACAGGATCCAGGCCGCCAGCGCGATACCGCCGTAGGGGGCGAGCGAGGCCGGCAGGAGGAAAATCCCCGACCCGATCATGTTGCCCATCACCAGCGCGACCGCGGTCCAAGGGCCGATCGCTCGCGTGGAGGCCGCGCCAGGCGCGGAGGCAACGGTCATGAGGGATGGCGGATGCTACCACGTCAATTCCGCGTGTCGACGAGCGTCAACACCCGTCACGAGACCGGCCGTCTTCTTTTTTGGACTAAATTCTTGCAAACCTGGAGACGGGTTTTTCCGTCTCACCACATATTGAGCGCTTTGTCGGACCCGGAGGCCATCGCCCCGGTTCGGCCCAGCCGGAGGAGCAAATGGGCATTCTGCAGAAGCTGTTCACCCGCAAGGCACT
Organism: uncultured Acidobacteriota bacterium; assembly: GCA_963771415.1. Lineage (GTDB taxonomy): Bacteria > Acidobacteriota > Vicinamibacteria > Vicinamibacterales > 2-12-FULL-66-21 > CAWAZT01. Next base: position 906,797 of record CAVYTI010000006.1, read on the forward strand.
ACCCACCCAGCGCGTTCGCATTTGTGTCGAGTGCGGGATGCCGGTCGCAGAACACAAGGATTGGTGCAGCATCTTCAGGACGCAGCAGGAGATGGCCCAGAAAGCGGCCGTCGCGAGCCCGTCCTCCTAGCCCGCGTCGACGCGCACCAGTCGTCCCCGATCCATTTCCCGCTGCGCCGGCGCCCGGCCCGTCCGGCCCGCCTGGCCCGTTGGTCTATTGGCCGGCGGCCGGGACTAGTATTGCGGGATGGCCCAGACTCCTCCTGCAGTACCAGTTCTACTGGCCCTCGTCGACGAAGCCTTCGACCACAAAGCCTGGCACGGCACTACCCTTCTCGGCTCGGTTCGCGGGCTCTCGACCACCCAGGTCGAATGGCGTCCTGCCCCGGGACGACACAACATTCACGAACTGGTGGTCCACGCGGCGTATTGGAAGTACGCCGTGCGTCGGCGGATTAGCGGCGGTTCGCGCGGACGCTTCGTGCGAAAGGGCAGCAACTGGTTCACGGTGGAGGCTGGACACTGGAGGGAAGACGTCGCCCTTCTGAACGACGAGCATCGTCAGTTGCGGGCGGTGATCGCCGGTCTTGCCGAGCGCGCGCTGGGAAAGCGAGTCAAGGGGAGCGCCACCGTCGGGTACCTCGTCCGAGGCATTGCCGCGCACGACCTGTATCACGCCGGTCAGATCCAGCTGTTGAAGCGCCTTCAACAGCGCTCCTGAATAAATCGAGTGAGCCGCGTCAAAGTCTGGCTGGCGACGCGCTTCATCGCTCCGGGTTGCGACGCCGTTTGCGCCGACGCCCACTCGCCGCTGCCTTTCGCCTCCGGTGCCTTTCGCGTGGCCATCTGCAACGACGCGTTCCACTACATCTGGACCAAGACGCTCTTCGCTCGAGAGATGATGCGCATCATCGATGCCGACGGGGTGGCGGCGGTGACGCACGTGCACAGCGCCGAGCAATGGAATCCTTCCGCCGGCAATCCGTTGCCGCCCGCGGGCTACCGCGATCTTTTCGAGGGCGGCGATACACGGGTCTTCGGCGAGCAGGCCCTGCTGAGCGCGGTGCTCGTTGGGCATCTCGATCTCGCCGCGGTCAGCCCGGCCTCGGCGCTCGAAACCGATCTTGCGCTGAGCGTGATCAGCAGTCGCCGATCGGACATCTACGTCGATCGCGCATTACCGTCGCCGACAGCGCCCAACGGCGTGCTGGCGATCAACCCTCTCTATGAGATCACCATGAGCGCTGGCGAGGCTCACCTTCGTCTGCGGTTTCCGTCCAGGGACTACGAGGACGAATACCGGGCCTGCCGGTTGTATCTGCCTGACTCTGTCGTGCTCGATCGCTCGACCGTCGCGGCCCTTCGGGCCGGAAGGCCTTGTCCGCGGATTGATGTCCTGCGCGAGCGCCGAGTGATCCTCGATGTGCCGCCGCGATACCTGCGCGCTTGCGAGGACCGGGCGGCGTCGCCCGCGCCGACCGGAAACACTCGACCCGTCTCGGACGGTCCGTTATAGTGATGAGGTGACGCGCGCGCAACTCGGTAAATCCGCCGCGTGCCTGCTGCTCTCGCTGGTGGCACTTGCGCGCTGCGACGGCAGTCCGTCAACACCGCCTCCTCCGGCATCCGAGGTTCTGACCGGAGCCGAACGGTTCGGCTGGGATCAGCCGGCTGCAGATCGTTCACAGTTGCAGGCATTTCACTACGCTGTGTATGTCGACGGCATACGGACCGAGGCCGCTGATGCGACGTGCGGGACGACGCCTTCCAGTGCGGGTTTTGCTTGTACGTGCAAGATGCCCCAGATGTCGTCTGGCGAGCACTCACTCCAGGTAGCGGCGTTCATCACCGAGGGTGGCGTCGTCAAGGAGAGCTCACGCTCGGCGGCAGTGCGCGTGACGATGCGGTAACGGCCGGACAGGCCTCAGCGGGGATTCGTCATCGCGCCGCCAGATTTGTCAGATCGGGCACGCCCACAGGACCCTGTCTACCAAGCTAAATCCAAGTAATTCAATATCTTGGCTTTCTGCAACACCGGGCACAGAGGTTGCCCTAGTCCCGGTGTTCGCGCGGCACTGTGTGCCCCGCAGGAGGTAGTTATGGGTCGCACAATCGGAGCAGCCGTCGGCGCCGTGATCGTGATGTTGTTCTTCGCTTCTCTCGCGACGCGCGGGCGCACTGTATCGCCGCTTTCCACGCCTGTGGCGGTTGATGCGCAGACGCGCGCCGCGCAGAAACCTGCGGCTGACCTAAGTCCTGCTCAGTCAATGCGTCACGCCCACTGAGCCGGAGTCGTCTCGTGGTACCCCGCTTGCTATCAGTTCAAGCGTGGGTAACGACAGATACACGACGAGCGAAGAGGGCGGACTCTGCTATCTCGAAGCTGACAACGTTGAGCTGCCAGCGGGCACGCTCGCGGGTTTGCAGCTGTGCAGTCGGGACGATCAGTCCCTCGGCGCACTCGACGGCGTGTTGATTGAGCCAGCGACTCGACGCGTGCGGTACTTCGTCGTCAAACGCGATGGCTGGTTGAGGCGCGGCCGCTACCTGCTGCCGCTCGAAATGCCCGCGCGCGTCGACCGCGAGCGCAACGTGCTGCACCTCGAGGCCGCCGCCGGCGATCTGCGAGGTGAAGACTTCCACGCGGGGTCGGTCCGGCCGTTCTCGGATGAAGATCTCGTGGCGGTGATGTTCGCGACGACCGCCGCGTAAGCGTTCCCGACGCAGCCCGTTGGTCGGCGCGATCACCTAGGAGCCGATCCGAATCAGCTCGATGTCGAACACGAGCATGCCAGCCGGCTGCCCGGCCTGTCCCTGATAGGCAAGCGACTCCGGGATCCAGAATCTTCGTTTCTCCCCTTCCACCATCATCTGCACCCCTTCGGTCCAGCCGTCAATGACGCGATTGAGGGCGAATGTCGCCGGGCTGCCTTTCTGCACCGAGCTGTCGAACATCTTGCCGTCGGTGGTCCAGCCCGTGTAGTGGACGGTCACTTCGGAGTTGGGTCGCGGATGACGGGTTCCGGTTCCGGGCGTGAGCACCTTGCTCACCAGACCAGAGGAGGTCTTCACGGCGTCGGCTGGAGGGGCCGCGACATCTGGAGGAGCCGGGATTGCGGCGGCGCTGCTCTCGCTCGATCCGGCGCACGCGGCGCAGACGAGCAACCCGGCAACGCCAGCGAGGAACGCACTCTTCATCTCAATATTATGGCCACTTCTGGGCATCGACGCAGGGCAGTCCAGGCTCAGGCGGTGGATCGGGCCAGAATCCGTAAACTATCGCGCTGCGCCACCCGTCCAAGCTCCCATGCAGGACATCCGCTACGCGATTCGCTCGCTTCGCAAGCAGCCCGTCTTCTCGCTGGTGGCGGTGATCACCTTGACGCTGGGGATTGGCGCCAACACCGCGATCTTCAGCCTCCTCTACCAGATTCTGCTGCGGCCGTTGCCGTACCCGGACGCGGAGCGGCTGGTGTTCATCTGGAACACCTATCCGGGGATCAACCTCGCCCAGGCGAGCGTTTCGATCCCTGACTACATCGACCGCAAGACGCAGGCGCCGGCCATCGAAGACGCGACACTGATTACGATGCGGACCGCCAACCTCAACGAAGGCGGCAACCCGGAACAGCTGCGATCGCTGGCAGTGACCCCCTCGTTTTTTTCCACCCTGCAGCGGCAGCCGTTTCTGGGGCGAGGTTTCACCGAAGACGAAGCCAAGCCGGATGCGGACAAGTACGCGATTCTCACCTACGCGTTCTGGTCGTCCCACTACGGCTCCAGCCGGGACATCGTCGGCAAAGACATTCGCATCAACGGAGAAGCGCACCGCGTGGTTGGTGTGTTGCCGGCCGACTTCGAGCTCTTCTCCCCGGAAGTGGCGTTGATCGTGCCGTTCTCGTTCACGCCGCAGCAGATGTCCGACAACGCGCGCGGCAACGAGTTCAGCCAGATGGTGGCGCGGCTCAGGCCCGGCGCCACCATTGAGCAGGCGAACGCGCAGTTCAAGATCATCGTCGACCGTAACATCGAGCGTCTGCCGGCGCGCGCGGCCTTTGCCAAATCCAGCGGCTTCGGGGGCTACGCGGTCTCGATGCGGGAACAGATTGTCGGGGATGTCCGAGGACCCTTGTACCTGCTCCAGGCCGGAGTGATCGTCGTGCTGCTCATCGCCTGCGCCAACGTCGCCAACCTGCTGCTGATGCGCGCGACCGGCCGTCATCGGGAACTGGCGATTCGCACCAGCCTCGGCGCCGGACAGGGGCGGATCGTCCGACAGCTGCTCACCGAAGGGGTGGTGTTGTCGACGATCGGTGCCATCGGTGGAATCGGGCTCGGTCTCCTCGGCGTCAAGCTCCTGATTGGCCTGGGCACAAGCCAGATTCCGGGAACCCCCGACGCCACGCTGCATCCGCTCGTGTTGCTCTTCACCCTCGGCCTCGCAGTTGCCACCGGCCTGGTGTTCGGGCTCGTGCCCGCTCTGGCAATCGCCAGCGGCAACATCGTGTCGTCCCTGAAGGATGACAGCGCCCGCGGCACCGCAGGCCGATCGACCAGCCTCACGCGCACGCTGCTCGTCATTGCCGAGACGGCACTGGCGGTGGTCCTCCTGATCGGAGCGGGGCTGCTGGTCAAGAGCTTCGCCCGTTTGCAGGATGTCAATCCGGGATTCGCGACCGACAACGTACTGACCGCGCAGGTCGCCCTCCCGGCGATTCGCTATCCCGACACGCCGGCCCGGGCCGCGTTCTGGCAGCGGCTACTCGACAAGACGAGTGCGATTCCCGGCGTGACGTCGGCGGGATTGACGACGAATGTCCCGTTCAACGGCAACATCAGCTCGGGCTCCTACACCATCGTCGGGCTCAACCAGCTTCCTGGCGATCTGGTGCCGCACGGGCGGCAGGAAGTCGTCGGCGGCGACTATTTCAAGGCGATGCGCATTCCCCTCGTCGCCGGACGGACGTTCACGACCGGCGATACCGCGTCTGCACCGCAGGTCGTGGTGATCGATGAATATCTGGTGAAGAAATACTTTGGCACGCGCAGCCCGCTCGGGCAGCAGATTCAGCGCGGGCCGACCGCGCGGTTCACCATCGTCGGCGTCGTCGGAACGATCAACAGCATCGATCTCGGAGAACCGGTCACGAAGGAGCGGCTGTACTACCCGGCGGCGCAGGTCGGACCCAGGAGCATGGCGCTGGTCCTCAAAACCGGGCTCGATCCGCAGACGCTGGTATCGGCCGTTCGTGCCGCGGTCCGATCGGTCGATCCTGAGCAGCCGATCTCCGACGTCCGGACGATGGATCAATGGATCTCGCGATCGCTTCAGACCCGGAAAGCGCCCATGGCTCTGCTCAGCCTGTTTGGGGCTGTTGCCCTGGTCCTCTCGGGCATCGGCATCTATGGCGTGCTGGCCTTTGGTGTCGCGCAGCGCGTGCGCGAGTTCGGCATTCGCCAGGCGCTCGGCGCCAACAGCGCATCGATTCTTACGCTGGTTCTGACCCAGGGCCTCGGAACGGCAGGGATCGGCATCGTGCTTGGCCTGGCCGGGTCCTTCGCGCTCGGTCGGTATCTCCAGAGCCTGCTGTTCGGGGTCGGCGCCCACGATGCGGTCGTCTTCGTCGGCGTGACGGGGCTGCTCCTGGCGGTCGCGGCGCTGGCCTGTTACCTGCCGGCCCGGCGGGCGACGCAGGTCGATCCGATGGTCGCGCTGCGGCAGAGTTGAGCCCGGATCGTCGCGCGATTCGACAAAATCGTGATCCACGCACAATGCCGTAATCGGATCACAGCGCGGCCGCGCGCCAACTGAGACATTGCTGCACGTTTTCCCGCACACTTTCGCGGTTGCGTGATGGTTTCCCGGCGGAACGACTTGTGCCTATGGAAGGTGCAACATCCTCCTTCCCACGGCGGTGGGGCGGATACAAAGTCCGTCCCGCCGCCAACTTCAACTCAACGGATCTTCACGGATCTGCACGGATCGTCGGGATTCTCGAAGGAGGCCGATCCGGGGAGACGATGGGAATCCGCCGACGTCGGCCCGAGCGTCACATGAACCTGTTGTCTCCATTTTCCACCGACATCGCCATCGACCTCGGTACGGCCAACACCTGTGTCTTCGCTCGCGGGCGCGGCATCGTCCTCAACGAACCCTCCATCGTCGCGTTCAACACCGCCAAGGGTGAGATCGACGCGGTCGGGACCGAGGCGCACGAGATGCTCGGCCGGACGCCCCCCAACATCAAGCCGGTGCGACCGATGAAGGACGGCGTGATTGCCGACTTCGACGCGGCAGAAAAAATGCTGATGCATTTCGTGCGCAAGGTGCACGGCAAGCGGCCGCTGGTTCGCCCGCGGCTCGTCATCGGCGTGCCGCCGGAGATCACCCAGGTCGAGCGGCGCGCGGTGAAGGACAGCGGCTTTCGCGTCAAGGCCAGCGAAGTGCACCTGGTCGACGAGCCGATGGCCGCCGCGATCGGCTCCGGTCTGCCGGTGACCGAAGCGGCGGGCAACATGATTGTCGACATCGGCGGCGGCACGACCGACATCGCAGTCATCTCGCTGGCCGGCACCGTCTACGGCCGTTCGCTCCGCGTGGCGGGCAACGCGCTCGACGATGCGATCATTCAGTACATGCGCCGCACCTATAACCTCCTCATCGGCGAGCGCACCGCCGAGCAGATCAAGTTCGAGCTCGGATCCGCGGCGCCTCTCGACCTGCCGCTCGAGATGGAGGTGAAGGGACGGCACCTGCTCGAAGGCGTGCCGCGGACGATCATCGTGAGCGACAAGGAAGTCCGCGAGGCGCTGTCGGAGCCGCTGCGGATGATCGTCCAGGCCGTTCGCGACGCGCTGGAGCGTGTTCCGCCGGAGCTCTCGGCCGACATCTACGATCGCGGCGTCGTGCTCACCGGCGGCGGCGCACTGCTGCGGAATCTCGACAAGCGGCTGCGCGAGGAGACCGGCCTGCCGGTGCTCGTGGCCGAGAACCCCCTGACCTCGGTCGTGCTGGGTGCCGGCAAGATGCTGACGGACCTTCCGCTGCTCCGGAAGGTCGCGGTGGACTAGGCTTCCGACGTCCCTTCCAACCTCCTGCGTGGCTGCGCCGTCAAAGCGGCCATGCAGGATCTGCGGTTTGCCGCCCGCGCTCTCCGGAAACAGCCCCTCTTCACGCTCGTCGCCGTCATGACCCTGGCACTCGGCGTCGGTGCCAACACCGCGATTTTCAGCCTGCTGTATCGGGTTCTGTTGCGTCCGCTGCCGTACCAGGAGCCTTCCCGACTGGTGCTGGTCTGGAACACGTACCTGAAGGCGGGGCACGACATGACCAGGGTCGCCATCCCCGACTATCTGGATCGGCGCGCCGAGGCCCCGGCGCTCGAGGAGGCGGCGCTGTTCACGACTCGGGACGCCAGCCTGTCGATCGCCGGTCAACCGGAGCGCCTGACCGCACTGGCCGTCACCCCGTCATTTTTCCCCACGCTGGGACGAGGTCCGTTGCTCGGACGCGCGTTCGTGGACTCCGACGCGACCGCCGGATCCGATCGGGTCGCTATCCTCACCTACAGCACATGGCGATCGCGCTTCGGGTCCGACCCGGCGATCGTCGGCCGGCCGATTCATCTCAACGGCGGGGAATACCTCGTCGTCGGCGTCCTGCCGTCCGACTTCGAGGTGCCGTGGCCGGCCTGGCGCGACACCGCGCTCCTGGTGCCCTTCTCCTTCACCGCAGCGCAGCGATCGGACCAGGAACGGGGTAACGAGTTCAGCCTGATGATCGGCCGGTTGCGGCCGGGCGCGTCGATTCAGCAGCTGAACGCGCAGATGCAGGCGATCGTGAGCCGCCTGATGGACCGGGTGCCCGGCCGCGCGTCGTATATGCGCAACAGTGGCTTCACCGGCATCGCGACCGGCCTGCGCGAGGAGCTGGTGCACGACGTCCGGCTCTCGCTCTACCTGCTGCAGGCCGGCGTCCTGGTCGTTCTGCTGATTGCCTGCGTCAACGTCGCCAACCTCCTGCTGATGCGCGCCTCCGGTCGAGCGCGCGAGCTGGCAATCCGCGTCTCGCTCGGAGCCGGCCCCTGGAGAATCGCGCGACAGCTCCTGATCGAGGGCGGTCTGTTGTCGATCATCGGCGCCGGAATCGGCCTGGCGGTGGGTGCGGCAGGCTTGCGCGCGCTCGTCACGATGACCGCCGAGCAGATGCCGGTCATCGCCGATACCACCATCCGTCCGGCCGTTCTTCTATTTACCCTGGGGATCACGTTTCTGACCACGGTGGTATTCGGCCTTCTTCCCGCGCTCGCGGCGGGCCGGCGGCGCCTCTCCGCCCTGAGGGACGATAGCAACCGCGGGAGCGCTGGGCGCAAGACCGGGCGTTTGCGCACCGTGCTGGTCGTCGCCGAGACGGCGTTGGCCGTGGTGCTCGTTATCGGCGCGACCCTCCTCGTCGCCAGCTTCACGCGCGTGTTGCGCGTGGCTCCCGGTTTCGCGACCGACCGGGTGCTGACCACCCGGATTTCGCTGCCCGACGATCGTTACAAGACCAGCGAGACGCAGCGCGCGTTCTGGACGCGGTTGCTGGAGAAGGCCGGGCGGATTCCCGGCGTGGCGTCCGCCGGCCTCGTGTCGAGCCTGCCGTTCGACGGTCGGCCCAGTGCCGGCAGCTACACCATCGTCGGTCGGCAGCTGGGGCCGGACGACCGACCACCGCACGCGGGGCAGGACCTCGCCGTCGGCGACTACTTCAGGGCGATGCGGATTCCCTTGCTGGACGGCCGCCCCTTCAGCGAGAGCGATACGGCGACCGCTCCCCGCGTGGTGATCGTCGACCAGCTGTTTGCGATGCGGCAGTTTCCTCACGAAAGCGCCGTCGGACATCAGATCAACTTCGGCAGCCCGCGGAACTACACGATTGTGGGGGTGGTCGGCACCATCAACGCCGACGATCTCGCGCGTCCGGTCGGCGAGGAACGCATCTACCTCAACGCGGCTCAGGTCACGTCGAGCAGCATGATGCTGGTGGTGAAGACCGCCCTCGAGCCAACGACGCTGACCGCCCAGCTGCGCGCGGCCGTGCAGGAAATCGATCCGGAACAGCCGATCGACCGGCCGGCGACGATGGACGAATGGGTCGACAAAGCGCTCACGCCGCGGCGAACGCCGATGACGCTCCTGTCCCTGTTTGGCTTCCTGGCGCTGACGCTCGCGGCTATCGGGGTCTACGGCGTGCTGGCGTTTGGTGTCGCGCAACGCGTGCGCGAGTTCGGGATCAGGCAGGCGGTCGGCGCGAGTCCTCGCGCGATTCTGTCGCTCGTTCTGCGCCAGGGGCTGACGACGACCGGTGCGGGAATCTGTGCTGGTCTTGCCGCCGCGTTCGTCGCGACACGCTATCTCGAGTCGATGCTCTTCGGGATTCGCCCCCACGATCCAGTCGTGTTCCTCGGCGTTGCCGGATTGTTCGTCGTCGTGGCCATGCTGGCCAGTTGCGTTCCCGCGGCGCGGGCCATGCGCGTGGACCCGATGATTGCGCTGAGAGAAGAGTGAGCGATCCCGGCGGCCGGATCACGGGACGTGAACTGGAATCTCGGCGGCAAACAGCATCGTGCGGTCGTTATCCCTGGCCGCCCATTTCATCAGCACGCCAGGACTCTGCTCGAGGCGGCCCTCGAAGGTCGTTCGTCCGTTGACGACCACTTTCACCGGCTGCCTGAGATTGAACTGCTCTGGTGAAATCAGCAGCGTGAACTGCGCGACGCCTCGCGTCCGGGCGTCAATCGTGTTCTGCGTCCGCACCAGATCGACGCGCCCCGACTTGCCAGAACGCCGGAACATCGGCTCCGCCGCAGGCTGCACCACCACCGGATCGAAAACGCCGGAGAGCTCGACCGGTTGTCCGGACCGCGACACCGTGAGGCGAATCGGTGAGCCGGTCTTATAGGACTGCAGCGCGCTCACGAGATCCGCCGTCTCACGAACCGGTGTACCGCCGATCTGCTCGATCACGTCGTTTCGCTCGAGTCCGATCCTGGACGCCATAGTGTCCTTGATCACGCGCTCGACCCTCCGTCCAGGCGCAAGCCGGAAGCCGAGTTCCGCCGCCGACGCCCGCGCATAGACATTTGCATCGGGCAGATCGCGCGCATCCACCGCTGTCGACCCCAGCGTGTCGATCTGCAGCCAGTGCGCCCGACCGAATCGGCGCGGGTCGGAGGTCTCCCACGTCACGCGATCGGGCAGCGGGTTTCGCGGGTGATCCCGCACGAACGCCTCGTAATCGTCCTTCACCTGGGGCCACCAGCTCGTATCGTGTCCGGCGTCAGCCTGTGGCCGATAGGTGATTGACACACCGTTCTCGGCCAGATGACGCAGCGTGGGCTCGACCGCCGCCATCGGATAGAGCGGGTCGCGCCCTCCGTTCACGGCAAACAGCGGCTTGTTCTGAAGGTTCGCGGGAAAGAGATCGGCTCCGCCATTGAACACCGCGTGCTGCAGGACGAGGATGTAACCGTTCAGTGGCAGGAACGCAGCGTAGGGCGTAGTGTCCCGCATCGCGACGTAATAGGCACCGGTCCCGCCGTCTGAAACGCCGGACAGCACGACGCGGTTCTCGTTCACGTTGTAGGTACGCTTGACCGTGTCGAGGATGGCGTGGAGGTTCTCGACCTGGTCGTCGCTCCACCAGGGTTGGTCGGCCCACGAGGTCGGCAGAACGTAGATCTGCTCGACGCCGGCAAGGCGTCCGATGCCGTGTTGTCCGCGACGCTCGTTGACGTCGCGCGGCGCTCCAATGCCGCCGTGCAGCTGGAAGCGCACCTGGTACTGGCGCGATGCGTCGTAGCCGGCCGGCACGTCCAGGTGATACGTGAACTCGCCGCGGTGCGCTTCGACGATGCCGGTGGGTGGGTGCGGCTCGAACGGTCGCCCGCGCTTCAGGCGAGCGTAGGCGTCCTCGAACGAGATGCCGGCTTTGACGATGTCCGCTCCGGCTTTCGCGGCATCGACGGAGCTTTTCGCGCCCCAGTACTTCGCGAAGGCGGTGTCGATCGCGGTCGGGGTCTGGCCCGCAGAGACGAACAGTGTGAGCAGCACACCGCACGTCGCGCCAAAAACGCCCCTCACGCGGTCAGTTTACCTCTGCGCGTCGAGATCGTGGCTGAACGAGTCGTCGAGCTCGGTTGGACCGGCGGCGACCTCACGTTGGAGTCGTCGAGCGATCTCCGCCAGCTCGTCGACGTGCTGATCGATGCGGATCAACCGGAGCTCCATCTGGCCGAGACGGCGATCGAGGCGCTCCACACGCTCGAGGATTTCGGCCCGAACTTGTTCCAATCGCAGCATCAGAAGCCTCGCTCGATCAAGAGCAACTGAGGTGCCAGTGATGCCGGGTGGATTAGCCCTGCGTTCGCGGGGCAATCAGGACCCACGTCGGCAGAATCTGCGCGATCGTTGTGTGCCGACGATGGCAGCAAGAGCGAGTGAGCCGACGCCGGTGACTACCTGGTGCGCGGGCCGCTCTTCAAGGCGAGATACAGAACGAAGGCAACGCCGAAGCCCACGAACCACGCGTAGTCGTAGAGCGGGCGCATCAGAGGAATCAACAGGCCACCCCAGGCCGCGGCGCACCCGGCCAGGGTAGCTACCACTCCGGGGAAGTGCCATCCGCTGCTGTAGCGATAAACGCCCGCTGGCAGGTACAAATCCTCGAGCTGCAGCCGGCCGCGCCGCGCGATCCAGTAGTCCGCAATCAGGACACCGGCAATCGATCCCAAGCCGCCCGAGTAGCCGAGCAGCCAGGTGTAGATATATCCGGAAGGATCGGCAAGGAGCTTCCACGGCTGGATGAGGATCCCGAGGAGGCCGGTGATCAGGCCCCCGGTCTTGAAGCCAATCGTCCGGGGAAACGCGTTGGCGAAATCGTTGGCCGGCGAGACCACGTTCGCCGCAATGTTGACGGCGAGGGTGGCGACAACCGCGGTGAACATGGAGACGGCAACGACCAGCGGGTTGTCGAAGCGACCGATCAGTTTTATGGGGTCCCAGATCAACTCGCCGTAAATCAACGCGGTTGCGCTGGTGATGATCACTCCCATCGCCGCAAACACGAACATCGTCGTCGGCAGCGCGATGACCTGACCGAGCGTCTGCTCGCGCTGACTGCGGCCGAAGCGGGTGAAGTCGGGCATGTTCAGCGACAGCGTCGCCCAGAATCCGATCATCGCCGTCAGGGACGGGATGAACACCGGCAGGAAATCGTGCGCCGTCGCCAGCCGTCCGGGCTGCGACATCAGCGGACCGAATCCGTGCGCCCGCCAGACTGCCCAGGCCACGAGCGCCGCCGTCATGACCAGCACGAACGGCGCCGCCCAGTTCTCGACCTTCCGCAGCAGATCCATGCCGCGATAGATGATGAAGACGTTGAGCGACCAGAAGAGGAGGAACGAGAACCATTCACTGACCGGATGGCCGGCGACCACCGGGCCGAGCAGCGTCGCCCAGCCGGGAATGACGCTGGTGAAGAATGTGTTCAGCGCCTCGCCGCCGATCCACGCCTGGATGCCGAACCAGCCGCAGGCGACCAGGGCCCGCATCAAGGCCGGCAGGTTCGATCCGATCGTTCCGTAGGCGGCGCGGGCGAAGACCGGGAAGGGGATGCCGTACTTCGTGCCCGGATGTGAGTTGAGCAGGATCGGCACGAGGACGATGGTGTTGCCGAGGAGCACCGTGACCAGCGCCTGCCACCAGTTCATGCCTTCCGCGATGAGTCCCGACGCGAGCATGTAGGTAGGGATGCAGTGCGCCATGCTGATCCACAGCGCGGCGTAGTTGTAGGTGGTCCAGTTCCGGCGACCGATCGGCACCGGCGCCAGGTCGTCGTTGTAGAGCGGGCTGGTCTGGATGCGTCGCGTGTCGCGGAGCTCCACCCGGCCGTCTGGCAGCTCCAGCTGATTGACGACGTCGCCGTTCAAGGCCTGAGGTTCCATCCCTGTGGTGTTTACAATCCGACTGGCGCGAGGCTCGGCCCGCGCTTGATGAAGCGCCCCGCCCCCTTCTTCCCGACGAACGCGCCACCCTCGATGATGACCTTGCCGTTGGCAATGACGATGCGGGGGGCGCCTGTCACCTGCGTTCCCTCGTAGGGGTTGTAGTCCACGCGCATGTGCAGGGTCTTCACGCCGAGGGACTGCTGGAGTTGAGGATCGAATACGACGATGTCGGCGTCGGAGCCGACCGCGATGGTGCCTTTCCGCGGGAACAGGCCAAACATCTTGGCCGGCGCGGTCGAGCACAGCTCGACGAAGCGATTCAGGCTGATTCGATGCTGGCGGACCCCGCCGTTGTGGACCAGTGTCAGGCGGGTCTCGATGCCGGGGGCGCCGTTGGGGATCTTGCTGAAGTCGTCTTTGCCCAGCTCTTTCTGCTCGTTCATGCAGAAGGGGCAGTGATCGGTCGAGATCACCTGCAGGTCGTTCTTCGCGAGGCCCTTCCACAGTACGTCCTGGTGCCATTTCTCGCGCAGCGGCGGTGACATGACGTACTTGGCGCCGTCGAATCCGGGCTCCTCGTAGTTGTCGTACGAGAGGAACAAATACTGCGGGCAGGTCTCGGCGTAGGCGGCCAGCCCCATGTCGCGGGCCTGACGCACCTTCTCGAGCGCGTCCGCAGACGACAGGTGAACGATGTAGATCGGGACGCCGGCCATTTCCGCGAGCGCGATCGCCCGACCGGTGGCTTCTCCTTCAGCCCGTGGCGGCCGGGTCAGCGCATGGTACTTGGGTGCCTTCTGTCCCTTTCGCAGCGCTTCCTGCACGAGGACGTCGATGACGCCGCCGTTCTCGGCGTGCATGCACACCAGGCCGCCATTCTCGCCGGTGCGCCGTAACGCGCGGAAGATCGTGGCGTCGTCGACCATGAACACGCCCGGGTAGGCCATGAACAGCTTGAAGCTGGTTACCCCTTCATCGCGCACCATCGTGTCCATGTCGTCGAGGGCGGCGGTTGGCAGCTCGGTCAGGATCATGTGAAACGCGTAGTCGATGACCGCCTTGCCGGAGGCGCGCCCCATCCAGTCGTCGAGCGCGTGCCGCATCGTCTGGCCGCGGTACTGGATGGCGAAGTCGACGAGGCTCGTGGTGCCGCCGAACGCGGCGGCAATCGTGCCCGACTCGAAGTCGTCGGCCGAGTTGGTGCCGCCAAACGGCATGTCGAGATGCGTGTGCACGTCGATGCCGCCAGGCATGACATACATGCCGGCGGCGTCGATGGTGCGCTCGGCCTGAAACCGATGCGACGGCAGATCGCGCCCGATGGCCGTGATCGTGCCGTTCTCGCAGAACACGTCCGCGATGTAGTCGTCGGACGCGGTGATGATGCGGCCGCGCTGGATCAGTAAGGACATGGGCAATCGTGTGAGTCGGCGCTGAGGGGATGCTTCACGTCGCAGCGCGTCACAGCGCCGTGATTCCGCCGTAGGTTTCCGGCCGGCGATCGCGGAAGAACTGCCAGGTGTTGCGGACTTCTGCGATCAGGTCGAGATTGAGGTCCGCGACCACGAGCTCGTCCTTGTCTCGACTGCCCTCGCTGAGCAGGCGCCCGCGCGGATCGCAGAAGTAACTCTGGCCGTAGAACTCGCCGATGTTCCAGGGGGCTTCGACGCCGACGCGATTGATGGCGCCGACGAAATATCCATTCGCTACGGCATGGGCTGGCTGCTCGAGCCTCCACAGGTACTCCGACAGCCCGGCCACGGTGGCCGACGGATTCAACACGATCTCGGCGCCGTTGAGCCCGAGGATCCGTGCGCCCTCCGGAAAATGACGGTCGTAGCAGATGTAGACGCCGATCTTGCCCACCGCCGTTTCGAAGACCGGATAGCCGAGATTGCCGGGCCGGAAGTAGAACTTCTCCCAGAAGCCAGGCGCCACGTGGGGAATGTGGTGTTTTCGATATTTGCCGAGGTAGCGACCGTCGGCGTCGATGACCGCGGCGGCGTTGTAATACACGCCCGCCATCTCTTCCTCGTAAATCGGCACCACGAGGACGATCCCATGCTGGCGCGCGAGATCCTGCATCAGTTTGATCGTCGGACCGTCGGGAATGCGCTCGACCATCTCGTACCAGCGGGCGTGCTGCTCGGCGCAGAAATACGGACCGTAGAAGAGCTCTTGCAGGCACAGTAGCTGGACACCCTGCCGCTTCGCCTCGTCAATCAACGGCAGGTGCTTGTCGATCATCCGCCGCTTGACGTCGGCGGCGCCGCCGTCGAGCGGAACATCGGCCCTGACCTGAATCAAACCGCCCCGCACCGTCCGTGCCATGACGTCCTCCGGAGTTTATGGAAGGTACTCCCGTCCGAGCGGGGAAGGCAAGGACCGCCATCGACCAACCACTAGTGCTACACTCCCGGGCAGAGCGCCCATGTCGCCATCTCTGGGGACCGTTTTCACCGGGCTGCGGTTCGAGAACCCATTCCTGCTGGCCTCCGCTCCGCCGACGGAGTCCGACACGAACATCCTGCGCGCGTTCGAGGCTGGATGGGGCGGAGTAGTCACCAAGACCATCGGCCTGCACCCCGTCATCAACGTCAAGGGCCCCAAGACGAAGTTCCTCCGCTCGACGCCGAACAGCTACCAGCTGTCGATGGAGAAGCGCCCCGACACGGCGTTGCACTCCTCGTGGAACTGGGAGCTGATCTCCGACAAACCGCTCGACTGGTGGCTGCCGCGGCTGAGCCGAATCAAGCAGGCGTTTCCGTCCCGCGTGCTCGTCGCCTCCATCATGGCCGGTTCGGAAGACGACCGTGAGCTCGGTCACTGGCAAACGCTGGCCGAAGCCTGTCAGGAGCAGGGCGTCGATGCCTTGGAGCTCAACTTGTCCTGCCCGCACATGGATCGGCAGGACATGGGCTCCAACATCGGCCGCAACTGCGAGCTGATCGACACCGTCGTCCGGGTCGTGCGGCAGGCGTCCCATGTGCCGGTGTGGGTCAAGCTGACGCCGACGACGACCAACATTGCCAAAGAAGCGGAGGCGGCGTTCGAGGCCGGCGCGGACGCGATTTCCTCGTCGAATACGTTCACCTCGTTGCCGCTGATCGAGCCCGATTCGCTCGAATTTGAAGTCAACGTCGACGGCAAGGTGTCGTACGGCGGCCTCGGGGGACCGGCGATCCTCCCGCTGTCGCTCGCCAAGATGGCGCAGATGACCACCGCGTTTCCGGACAAGAGCTTTTCCGGCATCGGCGGCATCGCCGAATTCGCGCACGCGCTGAACTATTTCCTCCTGGGATGCGGAACGGTGCAGGTCTGCACCGCCGCGATGCTCGATCACGCCATCGGCCCCGGGGTCATCCAGCGACTGCAGTCAGGGCTGGAGCGGTTTCTCGAGAGCCACGCCGACCGCGGGTGGCGCACGCTGGACGACTTTCGCGGCCTGCGCCGCGATCGGATCGTCGCCCACGCCGACATCCGGCGACCCGACGCCAAGGAGTACTTCGGCGGGCGCGACGCGCCGGAAGGCTACGCGGATCAGGCGGTCAAAACCACCTCGTGATCGTCACCTTCTTGTCCGTGTAGAACTCGAACGCATCGCGACCGTGCACTTTCAGGTCGCCGAAGAAGCTGTCGCGCGCGCCGCCGAACGGGAAATAGGCCATCGGCGCGGCCACGCCGATATTTACCCCGACCATCGACGCTGTCGCCCGCCGCGCGAACTCGCGCGCGGCCTTGCCGCTCGAGGTGAAGATCGAGGTGGCGTTCGCGTTCTGATGGAGCTCCATCAGGTCGATCGCCTCGTCGAGGTCCTTGACGGCATGAATCGACGCCACCGGGCCGAAAATCTCATCGCGGCCAATCGCCATGCGCGGTGACACCTGATCGAAAACGGTCGGTCCGATGAAGAATCCGGTCTCACGACCGTTCACCTCCACGCCGCGGCCGTCGAGCACCAGCTTCGCCCCCTCCTCGACGCCGAGATTGATGTAGTGCGTCACGCGATCGCGATGCGCGCCGCTGATCACCGGGCCCATCTGGACGCCCGGCTCGAGACCATCGCCGACCTTCAGGCTCCGCGCGGCCTCGACGAGCCGGTCGCGCGCCTCAAGATGCGCCTCGCCGACCGGCACCAGCACGCTACCGGCCAGGCAGCGTTCGCCGGCACAGCCGTAGAACGACTCCGTGATGTTGTCGATCGCGCGCTCGAAATCTGCGTCGGGCATGATGATGACGAAGTTCTTGGCGCCGCCCAGCGCCTGCACCCGCTTGCCCGTGTGAGTAGCGCGCTGATAGACCGCGCGGGCCACCGGCGTCGATCCGACGAACGAGACCGCGCGAATGTCCGGGTGATCGCAGATGCCCTCGACGATTTCACGCGCGCCGTTGACCAGGTTCACGACGCCCGGCGGCACGTCGCACTGCGCCAGCAGCTGAAACATCAGGCGTTGCGACAGCGGCACCTGTTCCGACGGCTTGACGACGATGGTGTTGCCCGAGGCGACGGCGAAGGGCAGGAACCAGAGCGGCACCATCGCCGGGAAGTTGAAGGGCGCGATTGCGGCGACGACCCCGAGCGGATATCGCAGCGCGACGGAGTCGACGTTCGTCGCGATGTTCTCCAGACCGTAGCCCATCATCAGGGACGGTGCCCCGCAGGCGACCTCGACGCATTCGATGCCGCGGCGCACGCTGCCGCGCGATTCGTCGATCGTCTTGCCGTGCTCAATCGTAACGGTCCGGGCCAGCTCCTCGAAGTGCGCCTCGAGCAGCTCGACGAAGCGAAACAGCGCGCGGGCGCGCAGGACGACAGGCGTGTCGCGCCAGCCGGGGAACGCGCGCTTGGCGGCCTGAACGGCGGCGTCGAGATCGGCGCGCGTCGACAGCGGCGCTCGGGCGATGATCCGTCCGGTTGCCGGGTTGTGGACGTCGGCGTAGGAGTCGGTGCCGGAAGGACGCCACTGGCCTCCGACGAAATTCTGCAGAACCTCGACGTCGGTCGCGTGCGCCGCAGGTGCCGCCGTGGATGACTGCTCGGCCATGTGCCCCTCCGTAGGAAACTGCGATTATACCGCCCGCCGCGCCGCCTCCAGGACCCGTTCTGGGCTCCAACCCAGACTTCGCAGATCCCTGATCCCCGTGTCGCCGTCCGACTTGCTCAGCTTCTGGTGCAGGGACTTCATGATCAGCTGGTGGTGATGGAAGACCGGCGGACGGGATCGGCCGAGGAGACGCGCCAGCCGGATCTGCCGGCCGGTGGACGGCAGCAGATCCATTCCGCGCACGACGAGATCGATGCCTTGATCGGTGTCGTCCACCGCGACGCAGAGCTGATAGGTCCAGTTGCCGTGTCGATCGCGGATCAACACGTCACCGCATTGCGCTGAGGGATCCTGGGCCTGCGGTCCAAGCCGCTCGTCGACGAAGTGCTCGATCCCCGGGTCCATTCTCACGCGCCAGCCGACCTCGCCGCTCAGCCCCAGCCCGCGGTCGCGACACCGTCCGTTGTAATGGAGCTCCGGCTGATCGGGGGAATGGCTGGCGATCTCGCGGCGCGTGCAGTCGCAGCCATAGACGAGGCCGCGGACCCGCAGTCCGTCAGCGGCTGCGCTGTATATGGCGTTGCGTTCGGACTGTCGTCCGTTGCAGCGTCCGTGGCGGAAGGCGCTCGTCGGGAAAATGTCCGGCGCGAGACCAAGCCAGTCCAGATCCTCGAGGATCGCGGCTTCGGTACTCGGGGCGGCAGCGGGAGCGATCGTGATCTTCAATCCGCAACAGTACGCGACCCGAACGCGCGCGGCCGAGCCGCCAGACGAGGTCGGCGTTGAGCACGTGCCCCAGATGCAACCAGCCCGTGGGCGCCGGGGCGAAACGGGTGAGCACGGAAGCGACTGTACAACGTGGTGCTGGGGTGACATCACTCCACCGGTCCCCTCAGTTCAGCGCCTGCACTCTCAGCACTCCAGTACCCTTAGCATCCTCAGCACCCCTAGCACGACGACGCTCAGTCTCAGCCTTCCCTCAATACCCGCGCTGGATCGATGCGGGCGGCGCGCCGGGCGGGCAGCCAACCGGCAATCGCGCCGATCGTCGACAGCACCAGAGCGGCAGCGACGAGCGTCCGGGCATCTCGAGGCGCCAGGTCGTAGAGGAGCGCGGAGACGAAATGTGCCGCCCAGAGGGAGAGGCTCGTGCCCATCGCGACGCCGAGGGCGACGAGGAAGGCCGCGCGCCGCAGCACGAGGAATACGGCCCCGGCCGGTGCAGCGCCCAGCGCCATCCGCAGGCCGATCTCGGTGCGGCGTCGGTTGACGGCGTACGACATCACCCCGTACAGTCCGAGCCCCGCCAGCAGAAGCGCCAGGCCGCCGAAGAATCCGGAGAGCATCGCGATCAGACGTTCGGGAACGGTGATCGCGCGGACGTCGCGGGCGAACAGGTGAAAGTTGATCGTCAGATCGGGATCGACCCGCATGATGGCGTCGGCGACCGCCCGCGTTGCCTGCGCCGGCGATCCCTGGGCCACCCGGATCGCCAGGTCGACGGCCGGCGGGTTGTTGCGCGGCCGCTGCAGGAGCGAGACATACATCGTCGGCGGCACACCCTCGCGCGGTGACAGATACAGCGCGTCCCGCACGATCCCGACGATCTCCAGGGCGGGAGACTCTTCCCCCGGAGACGAGATCTCCCGGATCGTCTTCCCGATCGGGTTGGTTCCGCCGAAGTACTTCTTGACGAACGTCTCGTTGACGAGAGTCACTTTCGGCGAGGCAATCGTGTCGTGGACCGTAAAGTCTCGACCGGCCAGGATCGGCGTGCCGTAGGTCGCGAACCATCCTGGTGTCATCGCATTTTCGAAGACGTTGCGCTCCGGTTCTGGCAGGGACTGTCCGGGAAGGTTTTCGATCAACGTGTCCCAGCTGCTGTTCGTGATCGGCGTGATCACCGAGGCAGCCGCCTGCTGGACACCCGGTACGCCCAGCACGGATTGGCGGACGCGCTCGAACAATGCCGGACGCCCCTCGGGCTTCACCGTGCTGCGACTCGAACTGATGTCGGCAATGAGGATGGGATTCGGATCGTAGCCGAGGCGGACGCTTCCCAGTCGGGCAAACGACTGGACGAAGAGTCCGCCGCCGACCACCAGCACCAGCGAAAGCGCGACCTGCGCGACGACGAGCGCGCTGCCGAACCCGAATCGCGATTCGCCGATGATCGAACGTCCCTGCGCCTTGAGCGCTTCGTTCGGTTCGACCCGCGTGCCGCGCAGCGCTGGCACGGTCCCGAAGATCAGGGCGGTCGCGACGGCCACGGCAGCCGTGAACGCCAGCACCCGCCAGTCCGGTGCCAGGTCGAGACTGATCGCGTCCTCCGCGGTCGATAGCTGCTCCACGAGCAGCCGACCGCCCCATTGCGCGAAGATCAGGCCGAGCACGGCCCCCGAGACCGACAGCATCAGGCTCTCGGCGATCAGCTGGCGCGCGATTCTCGCGCGCGACGCGCCCAGCGCCAGACGCACGCTCAGCTCGTGACGCCGCGCCGAGGCGCGGGCGAGGAGCAGGTTGGCGATGTTGGCACAGGCGATCAGCAGCACCATGCCGACCACGGCCATGATGGTGAAGAGCGGTTGCTCGTAGCTGCGGGCCAGCGCCGCCGGTCCATTCGCCGCGGGGCGCGCGTGAAACGGCTCCGCGAGATATCGCTTCAGGTCCTGCGGCCGCCAATCCGTCGGTATGGTGGCTTCCCGCAGTTGCGGCTGCGCTCCGCGCAACGCACCGGTTGCCTGGTCGACCGTCTGTCCCGCTTTCAGGCGCGCCATCACGCGCAGCCACCACCAGGATCGATGATCGAGCGCGCTTTCGGCCGAGCCGCGAGTCAACGGCTCCGAGGCGATGGGAATGGCCACGTCTGTACAACCGACCCTGATCGAGGCCGGCGAACTCCGGCGAGGTGACGCCGATGATCGTGAAGGCCGCGCCATTGAGCGCCACCGTCTTGCCGACGACGTCCGACGCGCCGCCGAAGCGCCGTTGCCAGAAACCATAGCTGATGACCACGACCGGGCCGTCCTTGCCGCCTCCGCGCACGTCGTCCGCCTTGGAGAAGGTGCGGCCGAGAATCGCCGGCACGCCCAGCACCTCGAAGAAACTGCCGCTCGCCATGATGCCGTTGGCGTAGTCCGCCTCGCCGCTGCGCGTCAGGTTGAAGCGGGGAGAGCTATAGGCGAAGGCCCCGTCGAACAGCTCGGTATCGCGCGCGCGCAGCTGCTCCCACAGCGGGTTGGACCAGGACGTCCGCTTCTCGCCGGCCAGCAGCTGGACGAGATGCTGGGGCTGCTTGACCGGCAGGGCGCGCAGCATCAACGCGTTGACGATCGAGAAGATCGCCGTGTTGGCGCCGATGCCGAGCGCCAGGGAGAGGACGGCGACCGTCGTGACCACCGGCGTCGCCCGCAGCGCACGAATCGCATCGCGGATGTCAGACATGGCGTATTGGACGCCGAATGGGTATGAAGGGTTGGTCGGCCCGGCGCCGATCGTGCGCCGGACTGCGAGCGGGAGGAGTGAGACCTCGGCCTAGCGCCTCACCGTTTCCGTGCCGCTCACCGGAATCCCACAGACCGTTCCGCCATAGTGGATGGCGACGTTCCCCGTCGAGTCCTGTGTCGCGGTGCCGTTGCTGAGGGTGAAAGGACAGTTGACCCCTCCCTGGCTCACCAGCCCGTTGGCCGACCAGTCGAGCGTCGAGCCGGAAATCGAGCCCGTCCCGGCGCCGTTGACGTTGATGTTGCCGCCGCACGTCGCCACGAAGGAGACAGTCGCCGTTGACGAGCTGGCCGGCGTGACCGTGTACTGGACATTACCGCAGCCGGTCGCCGGGGTCGAGGCGCTGACCGATGACCAGGTGCCAGCAAAGGTGTCCATCCCCACAGTCGGCGACGGGGACGTCGGTGTCGAGGACGAGGAGTCTTTCTTATCGAGCTTATCGAGCAGCGAACAGCTCGTGGCCACCAGACAGGCGCAGGCGATCGCAAGGAAGGGCCGAACAGTCCGCATTAGTGCCTCCAGAGTCGGACCCCACGGTCCGCTAGCGGTGTATCGGCCGCTCTTGCGTGACGCTGCACGCCCGCGAACCGACGTTCCTGCAACCCTATTGGCCTGCTTCGATCCTGTTTCGTCCCTGGTTTGAAATATGATCTCTGGCTCATGACTTTCGAAGGCGTCTATTCAGTTCTTCCGACACCGTTTACCGACCGCGGCGATCTGGATGAGGCGAGCCTCCGCCGGGTGGTGGATCTCTTCATCGAGAAGGGTGTCAACGGCTTGACCGCGCTCGGCGTCACGGGCGAGGTCGGCAGGCTCGAGGAACCGGAGCGGGCGCGAGTGCTCGAGGTGGTCGTCGGGCAAACGGCGGGTCGGGTGCCGATCGTCGCCGGGACGTCAGCCGAGGGGACGCGAACCTGCGTGGCGTACAGCCGGCAGGCGAAAGCACTCGGCGCGGCGGCCGTCATGGTCAGCCCGCCGCGGATGCCCAAGCTGAACTCCGAGGCCGTCGTACGGCACTACAAAGCGCTGGCCGAGGCCCTCGACGCCCCGATCGTCGTGCAGGACTATCCCCCCATCTCGGGATTCGCGATGGAGCCGGCTCTCCTGGCCCGTATTGCCCGCGAGATTCCCTCCGCACGCACGATCAAGCTCGAAGATCCGCCAACGCCGTTCAAGACCGCTCGCATTCTCGAGCAGGCGGAGGGTGTGCCGGTCCAGATCTTCGGCGGGCTCGGCGGCGTGTTCCTGCTCGAGGAGCTGATGTCCGGCGCGACGGGGGCGATGACAGGTTTCGCGTTTCCGGAGATTCTCGTACGGGTCGTGCGGCAGTTCCGCGACGGCCAGGTCGACGCCGCCGCCGACCTGTTCTACCGGACCGTGCCGTTGATGCGGTTCGAGTTCCAGGAGAGCATCGGTATGGCGATTCGCAAGGCCGTGCTGCAGCGTCGTGGCGCGCTGGCCAGCGCAGCAACGCGGGCGCCGGCGGGCGGGCTCGACGCGCCGACCACCGAGGCGCTCGACCGCGTGCTGGGCTGGGTCATCTCACAAAAGGGGCTGGAATGGATCTCGGTCTGAAAGGCAAAGTGGCGATGGTTGGTGGCGCCAGCCGCGGCCTCGGATTCGCGGTCGCCGAGGCGCTGGCGAACGAAGGAGCGATCGTCTCGATCGCTTCCAGCAACGAGGCAGCGATTCGCGACGCCGCCCGACGACTCGCGGGCACCGGCACGCAGGCGCTCGGCACGGCCGTCGACGTGAGAAAGGCGGACCAGATCGACGGATGGGCGAAGCAGACCATCGAGCGCTTCGGCGGCGTCGATCTGCTGTTCACCAACTCCGGCGGGCCGCCCACAGGAGCGGTCCTGTCGCTGGACGATGCCGCATGGCAGAACGCGATCGATTTGCTGCTTTTCAGCACGCTCCGCATGGTGCGCGCGGTCGTGCCGTCGATGCGCGAGCGGGGAGGCGGCGCCATCGTCGTGTCCACCTCGTCCTCCGTGAAGGAGCCGATCGCGAACCTGGGATTGTCGACGGTGGTGCGGGCGTCGGTTTCGGCGCTGGCGAAGACGCTGTCGATCGAGCTCGCCCCGGACAGGATCCGTGTCAACCAGCTGATCCCCGGTCGCATTGACACCGATCGCGTCCGACAGCTCGATGAGATTGCCGGCAAGAAACAGGGGGTCACGCCGGAACAGGCGAAGACCAAGGCGCTGAGCATGATCCCGGTGGGCCGCTACGGCGAGCCGCCGGAGTTCGGACGGGTCGGCGCGTTCCTGCTCTCGAGCGCGGCGTCCTACATGACCGGCGCGACCGTCCAGGTCGATGGTGGGCTAATCAAAGGTGTGCTGTGAACGGCCGGGCGACGCGACGCGCCGTCACCATTGACGCTTCACGAATCGAGGAAGGCAACGCATGTCTTTGATGCGAAAGGCGCTGCTCGCGGGATCGACGTCCCCGTGGCTGCGCGAGCAGGCGACCAAGCGCGCGTTCATCCGAAAGTCGGTCTCCAGGTTCATGCCCGGCGAGACGATAGACGAAGCGCTCGATGCCGCCAACACCCTGCAACCGGAGCGCATTACGACGATCCTCACCAGGCTCGGCGAGAACCTGACGAAGCTCGACGAGGCGGAAGAGGTCACCGCGCATTACATCGATGTGCTCGATCGCGTGAAGCGAGCCGGCCTCGACGCGCAGATTTCCGTGAAGCCGACGCAGCTCGGGCTCGATCTCGACGCCGTGGTCTGTCAGCGAAACCTCGATCGCATCGTCGCGCACGCGGAACAGGTCGGCAACACCCCGGTCTGGATCGACATGGAGAGCTCGCCTTACGTGGACCCCACGTTGAAGCTCTATCGGGCCAGCCGGGAGAAGTCGCGAGGGGTCGGGCTGGCGATGCAGGCCTACTTGTATCGGACGGCCAAGGACCTCGAAGATCTGATTCCGCTCGGACCATCGGTTCGGATCGTCAAGGGAGCGTATCTGGAGCCGCCCGACGTGGCGTTCCCGAAGAAGTCGGACGTCGACGAGAACTTCTACACGCTGTGCCTGCGGCTGATGGCGCAGGACGCGCAGCAGCGCGGCAGCCTCGTGCACATCGCCACGCACGATGTTGCGCTCACCGATCGGCTCACCCGCTTCATCGACGACAAGCACATCCCGTCCTCCTCTCACGAGTTCGCCATGCTCTACGGCATTCAGCGCACGCAGCAGCAGCGCCTGGCCGCAATGGGGCGGCGGATCCGAGTGCTCGTCAGCTACGGTGAGTACTGGTTTCCCTGGTACATGCGGCGGCTGGCCGAGCGTCCGGCGAATGTGGGCTTCGTCCTCAAGAACATGATCGGCGGATAGGCACGCAATGCGTCCCCATCCGCATCTTTACGAGATCAGCGCGTGGCCGTGGCTCGACCGGTTGTCGGCGCGCGCCGGCACACGGGTGACGCTGGCGAACGTGCCCGCCACTGAATGGGATCGCCTCGAGGCTCTCGGGATCGACGCCGTCTACCTGATGGGCGTCTGGCGTCGCAGCGCCCTCGGTCGGCTGATGGCGCGCACGGACACGACCCTGCTGCGCGACTACGATCGCGCTTTGCCAGGCTGGTCGATGCGTGATGTCGTCGGCTCGCCGTTCAGCGTTCAAGCCTACGAGCCCGACGAACGCATGGGAGGCTTCGCCGGCCTCGATGCGGCCCGAGAAGAATTGCGTCGCCGGCGCATCGTGCTCGTCCTCGACTTCGTCACCAATCACACCAGCCTCGACCACGACTGGGTTCGCAGCCGCCCCGAGCTCTACGTCGAAGGCACGCTCGACAACTATCGGCAATCGCCCGACCTCTTTCAGCCGGTCGAGTTCGGCGATTCGGTCCACTTCGTCGCCTGCGGTCGCGACCCGAACTTTCCTCCGTGGCGGGACGTCGCGCAATTGAACTACTTCAATCCGGCGACGCGCGAAGCCATGGTTGGCGTCCTTCAATCGATCGCGCGCCATTGCGACGGCGTTCGCTGCGACATGGCGATGCTCGCGCTCAACGAGATCTTCGCCGGCACCTGGAGCCGGGCGCTCGACCTTCTGTGGCCCGTGCCGTCGGACGAGTTCTGGCCCGCCGCCATCCGTCGCGTGCCCAGCCTGACCTACATTGCCGAGGTCTACTGGGATCGCGAATGGGATCTGCAGCAGCAGGGATTTCACTTCACCTACGACAAGCGTCTGCTCGACCGTCTTCAACGGGTCCAGCCGGCGGAGGTTCGCGCCCACCTCCATGCCGACCCGGCGTACGCCAATCGGCTCGTCCGATTCCTCGAGAATCACGACGAGCCCCGGAGCGCCCCGGCATTCGCGGGACGTTTGCCGGCGGCCGCGACGATTGCCCTGAGCCTTCCCGGGATGCGATTCCTGTTCGAGGGGCAGCTCGAGGGATCCGAAATCCGGACGCCGGTCCAACTCGGCCGATGGCCGGCGGAGTCGCCGGTGCCGGCCATTCGCGGTCTGTACGACCGCTTGCTTCGCTCGATCGATCGGGATCTGTTCCACCGCGGCAGCTGGCGGTTGCTGGATATTCGCAGCGCCGGAGACGACAGCTACGCGGATCTGGTCGCGTATGAATGGCAGCTCGGATCCGACCGCGCGGTCATCGCCGCCAACATCGCTGGCAGGGAGGCGCAGGGATTGCTGCAACTCTCGCCGCTCGCAGACGGAGCCGCGTTCGATTTCGTCGATCAGCTCACCGACAACCGCTACCGCTGGACGCGCGAAGACGTCACCGGAGGCCTGTACGTCCGGCTCGGGGCTGGCGCCGCCCATCTTTTCCTGGTCGACCACGCATGAATGGAGCCCCGGCCGCCGTAATCGTGAGAGTCGCGCGCGATCCTCTGACGACGCCGCGGCGATTCAGGATTCGTCCATGAAAGCGATCGTTGTCAGACCCGGTCAATCCGACACGATCCATCTACGGGAAATGGCGGATCCGAGGATGCAGCCGGACCAGGTCGCCGTGAAGATGCTGCAGGTCGGCCTCTGCGCGACGGACGCCGAAATCAATCACGGCATCTTCGGCGAGCCGCCGGATGGCGAGGAATACCTGATTCTCGGTCACGAGAACTTCGGCGTCGTCGTGGACGTGGGCCGCCGCGTGACCGGTTTCGCTGCCGGCGATTTCGTCGTATCGACTGTACGGCGCCCGTGTGGACTCTGCCCGCAGTGCAAGGCTGGCGAGAACGACATGTGCAGCAGCGGTCGGTACACCGAGCGCGGCATCATGCGGCGCCACGGCTTCATGGCGCAGTACTACGTCGAGTCGCCGCGCTTCATGAACAAGATTCCAAAGTCGCTGCGCAACATCGGCGTCCTGCTCGAGCCCATGTCGATCGTGGAAAAGGGGATCGACCACGCGTTTCTCGTGCAGCGCCGGCTGGTATGGAAGCCCAAGACCGGGATGGTGCTCGGCGCCGGGCCGGTCGGATTGCTCGCGGCCGCGGTGCTCCGCGCGCGCGGGCTCGCGACCACCGTCATCGGCCGCGAGAATCCTGCCGATCGACGCGCCCAGGTCGCGAGGATGCTCGGGGCCGAATATGTCTCGACGACAAATCTGACCCTGGCCGACATCGCGAATCGGACCGGTGCCCCTGACATTGTGGTCGAAGCAACCGGTCAGGCCTCAGTGGCGTTCGACGCCATGGGGATTCTCGCGCTCAACGGCGCGCTCTGCCTGCTCAGCGTCACCGGAGGGCAGACGACCCTGCCGGAGCCGATCGATCTGATCAATCGCCGGCTGGTGCTGGGCAACCAGGTGGTCTTCGGCAGCGTGAACGCGAACCCGCGGCACTTCGCGATGGGCATCAAGGACTTTGCGCGCCTCGAGAAGAAATATCCGGGCGCCTTGGCCGGCCTGCTGACGACGCGCATTCCCTGGGAGAACTACGACAGCTGGTTCACTGAGCGCGGCGCCGGCATCAAGGCCACGCTCGAAATCGCCTGAGGGCGAATCCGCGTTCAGCCCCTCAGCGCCACCACCGGGTCGACGCGTAAAGCCCGCCGGGCCGGCAGCCAGCTGGCCAGAAGCGCGACCGCGAGGAGCGTGACGGCGGATCCTGCCCAGGCGAGCGGATCCCACGGGCTGACGTCGAATAGAACCGAGGCCAGGACGCGCACCGCCGCGATCGTTGCGATCAGTCCTGCCCCCACGCCGATCACCGCCAGCATGGCGCCCTGGCGCAGCACCATGTGCAGCACCAGCGCAGGGCTCGCACCAAGAGCCATCCTGTACTCCGAACTCGTTCACGCGCTGGGCGACGCTGTGCGCGAGCAGTCCGTAGACGCCGATGCCGGCCAGCGTCAACGCCATCCCGGCGAACAACATCAGCAGCAGCGTCCTGAATCTGGGTTGCGTCACCGCCATCGCCAGGACGTCGTCGAGCGTTCGCACGTTGGCGACCGGTTGGTCGCGATCGAGGTCGCGCACGACGCCGCGCACCGCGGAGGCCAGGTGTGACGGCGGTCCGACAGTTCGCACGATGAGGTTCACGTTCGCGTACATCCGCCGAAGGAACTCGTCCGGATATTGCGCATAGGGGACGTACATCTCCGATTTGGCCTCGACATCCGGCTGCTGGCGCACGTCTCCGACGACGCCGACGACCTGCATGTAGGGAAACTGCGGATCCGGATCCGGCGTGGCCCCGAGCTGGATGGACTGGCCCAACGGGTTCTCGCCACCGAAGTGCTGGCGCGCCATGGTCTGGTTGATGACGATGACCCGGGTGGTTCCCTGGCGGTCGCGGTCGTTGAGCAGGCGGCCACTGACGACCGGAATACTCAGCGTCTGGAAGTAGTCGCCGCTGACCGCGCGGTACCCCGCCATCGTGTACTTGTCCGGGGTCGCCACTGGACGGCCTTTGACGTTGAAGTGAATCGTCGATCCGGAGCCGCTCATCGGCAGCATCGTCGTTACGGCGGCAGAACGGACGCCGGGTAACGCCACCACCCGCTCGAGGATCAAGCGCACGGTGTTGGTGCGCGTTTCGTCGTTCGCGTATTTGGCCGACGACATCGGCAGTTCGGCGGCGAGCACCCGGCTGGCGTCGAAGCCTGGCGCGACATCCTGGAGCCGGACGAAGCTGCGCAGAAGAAGAGCGGCGCCAATCGTCAACACGAGGGTGACGGCAATCTCGGAGACGACGAGGACGCCACGAACGCGCTGCTGCCAGACGCCCCCGCCCATACCCGATCGTCCGCCCTCGTTGAGCGCATCCCGCAAGTCGACGCGCGCCAACTGCAGGGCCGGGACGAGGCCCGCCAGGCATCCGGTCAGCAGCGCCAGACCGAAGGTGAAGGCGACGACGCGCGGATCGATCGCGACCGTGTCCGCCCTCGGGAGGGTGGGGCCGACCAGGCGCAACAGGAACGGGATTGAGAACGCCGCAAGCGACAAGCCGGCGGCTCCGCCGAGCGCCGCGATCAGAACACTCTCGGCCAGAAGATGTCCGACGACGCGGGCAGGGCTCGCGCCGAGCGCCACGCGAACCGCCACGTCACGCCGTCGGCTCAGTCCCCGCGCGAGCAGCAGACCCGCAACGTTGATGCAAGCGATCAGCAGGACGCCCGCGACGGCCGCGAGCAGAATCAGAAGAGCGGTGCGCACGCCCTGGACCAGCAGCTCCTGCGCGCGCGTCACCATCATCGCGACGTGCGTGTTGGTCTCGGGATACGCGTGTTCGAGACGCGACGCGATTGCGGCCACCTCGGTGTTGGCGGCGCCGAGCGACACGCCGTCGCGGAGCCTGGCGATCGGCAGGATTCCCGGATGCCATCCGCGATCGGGCGGTTGTGCCGCAATGAACGCGCCAATCGGCACGAACAAATCCGCGGGCTGGAACAGTCGGAACGACGCCGGCAGGACGCCGATGACGGTCGCAGGGCGGCCGTCCAGGAGGATCCGCTGGCCGACAACGCTGGGATTACCACCGAATCGCGACTTCCACAGCCCATAGCTGAGGAGCGCCACCGATTCCGCTCCGGGTTTGTCCTCCGCCGGCGTGAAGGTCCGGCCCACGATCGGCGACACTCCGAGCATCCCCAGCACGTTCGCGGTCAGCATCTTTCCGGCCGTCCGCTGGGGCTCGACGCCGTCGCTCACGTTGAAGGTCGAGTTCCGGAACGCCCCACAGGTCTCGAACGAGCTGGCCTGGGCGCACACGTCCCGGAAATTCTCCGCCGACACGGATATCGTCGGAAACTGCGACGTTCGCTCATTGATCATCACCACGCGGTCGGGGTCCGCGAACGGCAGAGGTCGGAGGATAACCGCGTCCACGACGGAGAAAATCGCTGAATTGGCTCCGACGCCGAGGGCGATGGTCAGGATTGCCACCGCGGCGAACCAGGGCTGCTTGATCAGGGAGCGAAAGGCCACGCGCAACTCGCGCATTCCGACAGGTTAGCAGAGCCGCGCTGGTCGCGTGCGGAGCTGGCACAAGCTGAGCGCTATGGGACCAATGTTCGGTCGACTCCCGCAATTCGTTACATACCCTGGGTTTCGAATTATGATCCGCGCTCTTCATGGATCGACCTGGCACCCCGGATGGTGGACCCACGCCCGGCTCGGGGGTGGCGTCCACAGCCGATTTGTTGCAACGAGCGCGGCACGGCGACACGGAAGCTCTCAATGAGCTGTTCAGCCGCTACTTGCCGTCGCTCCGCCGCTGGGCACGGGGCCGGCTCCCGCGCTGGACCCGCGACGTCCGCGACACCGACGATGTGGTGCAGGAGACGCTGGTTCAGACCCTGAAACACCTGGGGTCTTTCGAGCCTCGGCACGAGGGGGCCTTACAGGCCTACTTGCGTCAGGCGCTGATCAATCGGGTCCGCGACGAGGTGCGGCGCGTCGGACGGCACGCAGTGCCCGACGCGATCGTCGACGAGCACCCGGATTCCACCGCGTCACCGCTCGAACAGGCGATCGGACGCGAAGCCCTGGAACGGTACGAAGCTGCGCTTCATCGGCTTCGTGCAGAAGAGCGTGAAGTCATCATCGCCCGCGTCGAGCTCGGGCAGAGTTATCAGCAGATCGCCGCTGGCCACGGGAAGGCCAGCGCCGACGCCGCGCGAATGGCAGTGTCCCGTGCGCTCGTGAGACTAGCGGAGGAGATGGACGTTGAGGGCTGACGCGGCGCGAATCGTGGAAAACGTCGCGGCATCGATTGCCGACGGCGCCCGCGTCGACTGGGACCAGGCCGATACCCAGGTCTCCGGTCGGGAGCTGCGACTGGTCCGCCATCTGCGGCTCATCGACAGCCTGGCCGAGGTCTATCGCACCCTGCCGTCGCTCGTCGAGGACGTTCCGGGGCCGAGCACACGGCCCGACTTTCCCGAAGGTCCGCGGTGGGGACGTCTGATTCTGCTCGACCGAATCGGACACGGCACGTCCGCCGACGTCTTCCGCGCCTGGGACGCCGAGCTCCAGCGCGAAGTCGCGCTGAAGCTGCTGCACGACGACGGCGTTTCGGGCGATGGACCGGCGAACGCCCGCCTGCTGCAGGAAGCGCGGCGCCTTGCCCGCATCCGCCACCCTCACGTCGTCCACGTCTACGGCGCCGAGCGCCACGAGGAGCGCATCGGGTTATGGATGGAGCTCGTCCGCGGCCGGTCGCTGGACGACATCGTCCAACAGGACGGCACGATTGCTCCTTCCGAGGTGGCGCATCTGGGCATCGACTTGTGCTCGGCGCTCTCGGCGGTGCATGGCGCCGGCGTGTTGCACCGGGACATCAAGGCGCAGAACGTGCTGCGCGAGGACGACGGGCGCGTCGTGCTGATGGACTTCGGGACCGGCGAGGAGATCGAAGAGAAAGATGGCAAGTCGCGACGGCTCGCCGGCACGCCGATCTATCTCGCGCCGGAGATCGTCGCGCACGGCGCGGCCTCGGTGCAAAGCGATATCTACGCAGTCGGCGTCCTGCTGTTCTATGCGCTGACCGGTGCGTTCCCGGTGGTCGGCGACTCGCTCGACGGCCTGGCGCTGGCGCACCGCGAAGGGCGGCGTCGGACGGTTCGCGAGGCTCAGCCCGACGTCCCGTCGGGAATTGCCCGTGTCGTCGATCGCGCGCTGTCCCCGGATCCGCGGCGGCGCTATTCCAGCGCGTCGGCCATGGAGTCGGCGCTGCGCCAGGCGCTCGAGGCGCTGCCGGGTCAGCGCGTGTCCGCGCCGGGTTACTGGTGGCTGATCGCCACGACCATCGCCGCGATCGTGGCCCTGGTCGGAACGCTGGTCACCAATCGCCCAAAAGCCGTCGCGGCCTCGACCAGCATCGACTCCGTGGCGGTACTGCCGCTGCGCTACGTCTCTGGCGAGGGCGAGGCCCCGTACTTCGCGGACGGGCTCACCGACCAGCTGATTACGACGCTCGGCCAGATTCACTCGCTCAAGGTCACCGCGCAGACCTCCGTGGCCCGCTTCAAGGGTTCGGACACGCCGGCCTCCGAGATCGCCCGTCAGCTCGGGGTGGAGGGGATCGTCGAAGGCACGGTCGCGGTGCAGAAGGGGACCGGGAATCAGCCAGCGCGCGCCCGCGTGAACGTCCGTGTCATCAGGGCCGGGACGGACGTCGAGCTTTGGGCCGGCTCACTCGAGCGGCCGCTCGGCGACATGCTGGCGCTCGAGTCGGAGCTCGCCCGCACGATCACTCGAGAAGTGCGCGGCGTCCTGACACCGGCCGAAGCCGTCCGATTACGCAATGCGCGTCCGACCGACCCAGCCGCCGAACAAGCGTACTTCGAGGGACGCGCGCATCTTGCGCAATTCGCCACCCGCGCCAACCTGGCCCAGGCGGCCTTCTTGCGTGCCTTGGCGATCGACCCGAATCACGCCGGCGCCCATGCCGGGCTGGCGCGCAGTTACGTTGCGCTCGGATTCTCACGCGCGATGTCACAGGCCGAGGCGCGGGCACTGGCCTTGTCGGAGACCACGCGCGCCCTCGAGCTGGACGATGGTCTGGCGGATGCCCATGGCGTGTTGGCTGACATCAAGTTCTTCTACGACTGGGACTGGCAAGGTGCCGAGCGCGAGTACCAGCGCGCGCTCGCCCTCGAGCCCAGCGCTTCCAGTATTCGCGGACAGTACGCGCAGTTCCTGGCGGCCCTCAATCGGCCCCAGGAGGCAGATGCCGAAGTGACCCAGGCCGTCAGCGTCAATCCGCTTTCGGCCGAAGCGGCCCTCAATCGCGCGCTGATCCTCTACTATGCGCGGCGTTACGACGACGCGGTCACGGCCACCGAGCACGCCCGCCAGCTCGACCCCAACCTGCCGACGACGTACTTTTTGCTCGGCCGGATCGACGAAGCGCGCGGCAAATTGAGCGACGCGAGCGAGGCGACCGACCGTGCGATCCGCACGTCGAGCACCGTCGCCGCCGGGTGGCGGACTCAGGCGATCCGACTCCAGGCCATGCAGGGCGAGCAGGCCGCTGCCAGGGCAGCCTTTGCCAGGCTGCTGGCGGATCCCGCCGGCGCGCGCCTGGCCGGTAGCCCGCAAGAAGCCTACGTCTATCTCGCCCTCGAGCAGCAGGATGACGCGATGCGCTCGCTCGCGCGCGCGGTCCGCGAGCGCGACCCGGCCGTACTCTGGTTGGCGGTCGACCCGAGGCTCGATCCACTGCGTACCGTCCCCGAGTTCGAGTCCCTTCTGAAAGCCGTCGGACTTCGCTGATTTCGACGCTGTCTTTACTTGACCCTTCACCAGTTCTCTCACTAGACTCAATCCCCACCTATTGACGAGGAGTGTGCAGTGGCAAAATCTCGCAGCGGGACACGTCCCCCGCGCAAAAAAACGGCGTCCGCCCGGAAATCCGCACCCAGGCCCAAACCCGCAGCCAAGAAGAAGAAGAGGGGTTTCAAGGGTGACGTGGTGCAGCTGAAGCCGCTCTACGAGCAGATTGGCCTGACCATCCTCGAGCTCGAGACGCTGGGGCCGAACGAACAGGCCAAGTACGCAATCGAACAGCTCGAGGCATGCCGCGCCGAGTTCAGCAGGATGTGCGGTCCTACGATGGACATCCCGCGCGGAGCGATCCTGGCCTGAAGACTGAGAGGCCGCCGCCGAATCGCCGTCCGCGTTTCGACGGTCGCCTTGTCTCGTCCGTACTGGCGCCGCGCGCTGATCCTGTACACCTAGCCACGGGCGATGTCGTGGAAGCCGCTATCGGCACCACAACATTGCCTTGACCTTCTACCGGCGGCTTCACTAGACTCGAACCAATCTTTTCGAGGAGCAGCGCTTTGGCAAAGAAAACCGCTCGTTCGGGGGCCCGCCGCCGCACACCCGCCACTGGCCGGAAGCGGAGCGCTGCGAAAGGGAAGCCGCGGGCCGCCCAGGTGATCCGGCTCAAGCCGCTGTTCAACGAGAT
Organism: uncultured Acidobacteriota bacterium; assembly: GCA_963771415.1. Lineage (GTDB taxonomy): Bacteria > Acidobacteriota > Vicinamibacteria > Vicinamibacterales > 2-12-FULL-66-21 > CAWAZT01. The sequence goes on from CAVYTI010000006.1 coordinate 940,725, forward strand.
CAGTCGCGTGCTGAAGCAGCTGCAGCAGGTTCAGAAGCGGCGGGGCGCGGCCGGAGTCGCGATGCTGACGGCGGCAGGGCCGGCGGCGGCGCCCGACTCGATCGGCCTGGCAATCGAGCGGCTGACGCAGCATCAGCGTGACTTCAGCGACATGTGCGGACCAACGATGGACATACACCCATAGGCCGTGCGCTCAGGTCGCGCGACCGTGCGAGTCCGGCGGTCGCCTCACGTCATCTTCTATTGGCGCAGCAACGCGCTCCACGTTCATAACTACGCGACCGGCGATGTCGCTCTGGCGACGCCCCTTGTTTGTGCGCTGCTGGACTACTGCTCCACGTGGCGCACGATTCCCAAGCTAGAGCAAGCCTTCAGCACCAGCCCTGCGCTCATCCAGCGCCTGATCGCGAGCCTGCTCCGTCGCCATCTGCTCCATCGATCGGGTGGGTCCGTCGACCCTCGAGAGCGAGGGATGAGTCGGTTTCAGCGGTGGAATCCGGCCGCCGGGTTCTTTCACACGGCCACCAAGAACGTTCGGTTCATGGCGGCGCGCAGGGCGCAGGTCCTCCTTCAGCAGCAGGCGCAAACCTGGCCGATGCCGCGCGCCGTCAAGAGGCTCCGTTCCGCAGCAACCCTCCGCCTTCCGCGCCCTGTTCTCGACGGCGAGTTCCCCGGAGTCCTGCTCGCACGGCGCACGTGGCGGCGGTTCGGCTCCACCAATGTGACCAGTGCGCAACTCGCAACGGCGCTGGCTCTCTCGACAGGCGTTCAACAATGGGTCGAGACGGGGTTGGGCGACGTCCCGCTCAAGACCTCTCCCTCGGGCGGCGCGCGACATCCGATCGAATGTTATGTGTGTGTCCGCCGCGTAACAGGCGTCCGTCCCGGCCTGTACCACTACGCCGCTGACGTCCACGCGCTGGAAAAGATTCGCGGCGGCGATCTGAAGGATCGGTTGCGCATTTGGTTCCCTCACAGCGAGTACTTCGCCAAAGCCGCGTTCGTGGTAATCCTGACCGCGGTCTTCGAGCGACAGCTGTGGCGCTATCCCTACGCCCGCGCGTACCGTGCGGCGCTGGCCGAGGCGGGGCACGTCTGCCAGACCTTCTGCTTGACCGCTACCTGGCTGGGCCTCGCGCCGTTCTGCCTGATGGGTTTGGCGGATGACGAAATTGAAGAGGACTTGGGAATCGACGGCATTACGGAAAGCGTCCTCTATGCCGCGGGCGCCGGGGTCAGACCCCAGGGCGTCGCCTGGGCACCCACGACCCGCGGCTCGTTGACGGCCCGTCCCAATCCAGCATTCCGCGCCGGTGGGAAGTGAAAACTCAGCGATAATTTCTAACTCCCAACTCCCAAAAACGCGAGAAGACGTGCCGGGAATCCCGGTGCATTTTGGGGTTTGGCAGTTTCAGCTTGTGAGTCAGCGTCCAGCACCTCAGCACCGGCACAGTCAGCACCCTGAGCACCTCCAGCACCGGCACCGCCAGCACCTCTGAGCACCTCCAGCACCCCCAGCACCCCGGTTCCCTCGCCTTCCCCCGCCTCAGCCTTTTTGCCCTGTTCGCTTTCCCGATGATCGTCGTTATTAGGGATATGAACGCCCTACACCTGGTCGGAACAAGCGCACGAAGACGAACCCTCACACCGGCTGGAACAGGCGCTGCCATGCAGAGAGCGCTAGAAGAACACCGGGCTTGCCGCCGCGAAATTCAGCGTCTGACGCTGGACAACGCCAGGCTCGCCGGCGAGCTCGAACGACTGCGCGGTCTCAATGACGATCTCCGCGGGTCGGCCGAAATCTGGATCCACCTTTACGAGGCTCAGCTTTCCCGAAAGGCCCACAACGCCGCGTCCGCCCCCGGATCGGCGCGGGACACCGAGCCGTGCGGACGATGACGATGGCGGAAGAGGCACAGATTGCCATCCGGCGGACTAGAGGCGTTCGGCTCGTCGAGCATTCGCAGGGGATTAGTGTCTATCCCGAGCCGCACGACGTGCCGGTCCTGCCGCACGGATGGGGGCCTCTCGACAGCGGGGATCAGGGCGCCGTGCTGAGCGCCTGCAACAGCAACCCGCAGACCTGTCGTCTGCGTCTCGGCTCGCCCTGGGATCCGTCGATGGAATATCGCGTCTACGCGCTCGACGTGGATGCGTGGCACGGCGTCTGTGTCGCGACCATGTGCCTTCCTGACAACACCGCCACCGGCGAACGCGGCAACATCCGCGTGCTCGCGATCGCGCGTGATGTCCGCGAAGCGGCACGCATCGCCGTCGACTTTTTCAATTGGGATCTCGAAGCAGAAGGCGCCCGGTGGCGCCTGGCAATCTCCTCCGTCCCCTCCGAAGCTCCCTGCGCATAGTGTGCCGTTCCGGAGCAACTGGTGCTCTGGAACGGTGCACTCCCCAGTAAAGTATTCGCCCACAAAGAATACCCGCCGCGGAACATCCTGTGGGGAGAAAGGGATGTTCCGTTTCTGATCAAACGCCTCTTGTGAGGTTCATCACACTTCAGCGCGGCCGCCGTCGTTAACCCCCAATCCGGTCCACAGTTACCGCGTTCCGAGTCATGGGATCCGAAGCTGGACCAATCGTTGCGGTATGTCGAGCTGCGCGAAGTGCGCACAACGATCGGATTTGTATCCATGACTCGACGGCTCCTCAGTACGGCGTGCCTCGTCCTCAGCGCGGTGATTTCCTGGCCGGCGACGCCATCCGGTCAGCACTTTCCGACGCTGTCCGGTGATCTTGCGCTTCACCCTGCCGGGCATCGCGGCCATCGCGTCATCGTGCAGGCCGACGCCGGTACGCTGCTGCGTCTGCGCGGCGATCATCCGCGCGGGTTTCGTCAGCTGCCGACCGGCGCTGCCGTGTTCGACGTTACCGACGCCGAGCTCGACGCGCTGCAGCGCGATTCATCGCTGATTCACATCTCCGGGGATCTGCCGGTACGCGCCGGCGTCGCGGTCACCAATCAGGTGACGGCCGCGGAGACGGTGTGGCAGGGGACCAAGGGGCTGCTCGGCCTGCTGGACGTCGAGCGGCTTCACCGGCAAGGGCGTCGGCGTCGCCATCCTGGACTCCGGCATCGCGTCGCACTCCGCCCTCGACTCGCGCGTCGTGGCGCACGTGAACCTGGTGTCGACAGAGCCGGCGGTGGCCGGCGACCCCTTCGGCCATGGCACGCACCTGGCGGGGCTCGTCGGCGGGAATACGACCGCCGCCTCGATCGTCACCACCAGCTACTCGGGCGGCAGCGCGCCGGCGGTTTCGCTGATCGACGTGCGCGTGCTCGGCTCCGACGGCGTCGGGCTGACCAGCGACGTCATCGCCGGCATCGACTGGGCGATCGCCAACCGTGCGCGCTACAACATTCGTGTCATCAATCTCTCTCTCGGTCACCCCGTGACCGAGCCGTCGACCACCGATCCGCTCTGTCAGGCCGTGGCCCGCGCCGTCGGCGTGGGCATTGTCGTCGTGACGTCCGCCGGCAACTACGGGACGAGCGCCAGTGGCGCGCCGGTCCTTGGCAGCATCACGTCGCCCGGGAATTCACCGCTGGCGATCACCGTCGGTGCCATTGATACCTTCGATACCGTCGGCGCCACCGACGATCGTGTCGCGCCGTACAGCTCTCGCGGTCCGACCGCCTACGAGCTCGCGGTCAAGCCCGATGTCGTCGCACCCGGCACGAAGCTGGTCTCACTCGAAGTACCCGGCGCTTATCTGAGCCGCAGCTTCCCGCAGTGGCACATCGCCGGCAGCAACAAGAATGCATACATGCGCCTCAGCGGGACCAGCATGGCCGCCGCGGTCGTCAGTGGTGGTGTCGCGCTGTTGCTGAACGCGCAGCCAGCGATGTCGCCGGCTCAGGTCAAGGTCGCGTTGCAGATGGGCGCGCGCTACATGGCGGACGGCGGGCTCGTCGGGGGCGGCGCCGGGTCGGTGAACTTCGCGCAGTCGCTCAGGGTGTCGCAGACCGGCCTCGTGCCGACGGTGCTGAGCACGGTCTCGAGCCTGCTCGGGGTCTCGAGCGGCGCCGCGTTCCGCGATCGCGGCACGCTGATCGACCGGGCCTACGATCGAACCGGGTTGCATCTTCTCAGACTGCTCGACCTGCGCCCGCTGCTCGACTCGGCCGAGGACGGCGAATGGGGCGTACTGAATCTGCTCGGGCTCTCCAACCCGCTCGCGGCGCTGCCGGCGAATCGTCTGGTCTGGGGCCAGGTCGCCGACTGGTCGAGCAGCTACTACGTGATCTGGGGCAGCGCGATCCAGTCGCCCTCGGGCCAGTACGTCATCTGGGGCAGCAGCGACTATTCGGATCCCAACTACGTGATCTGGGGCAGCGCATGGACTGGGGACGGGCACTGACGTGACCCCCCGCACGCGCGTCCTGGTCGTCTCGGTCGTCCTCGCGGGCGCCGCCATCGCGGCGCGCTGCGGCTTCGTGCTGGCGTTTGCCAACGTCCCACGGGAGTGGATGGTCTTCGGTGCCCTGACGATCGCCAGCGGGTTTTTCACGCTCAAGGTCCCCTCGATCGATTCGCGGCTGTCGATTTCGGAGCTCTTCGCCTTTGCCTGCGTGCTGCAGTTCGGTCCCGAGGCCGGCGCGGTGACGCTGGCGCTCGACGGCATCTTCATCTCGATCCGTCATCGCCTGAGCTTCGCGCAGGCGGTCTTCAACTTTGGCATGCTGCTGCTATCGGTCTGGGCCTCCGGCGTCGTGTTCTTTGCGCTGTCGGGCACGCGACCGTTCTACTTCGGCGACCCGGTGACGGCGCGGGTCATCGTGCCGCTCGGCGCGATGACGGCAACCTACTTCGGCATCAACAGCGGTCTGACCGCAACGGCCGTGGCATTCTCCGCGCGCCGCCGGATCTCGGAGATCTGGCGCGAGCACTTCCTGCCGCTGCTTCCGAGCTACTTCGCCGCGGCGTCGGTTGCGCTGCTCCTCGCGGTCGCCCTGCGGGTCGTCCACTTCGGGGCGGTCGCGCTCATTCTTCCGCTGCTGGTGATTTCGTACCTGACGTTCCGGTCGTCGTTCGGACGGCTCGAGGACTCGAAGCAGCACGTGTCGGCGCTCAACCGCCTGCTGTTGTCGACGGTCGAAACGCTGGCCACCGCGATCGATGCCAAGGACGAGGTGACGCACGATCACGTCCGGCGCGTTCAGCAAGGCACCCTGGCGCTGGCGCGCGAGCTTGGTGTTAGCGATGCCGAGGCGCTCAAGGCGCTCGAGGCCGCGGCGCTGCTGCACGACACCGGCAAGATCGCGGTACCGGAGCACATCCTCAACAAGCCGGGGAAGCTGACCGCCGCCGAGTTCGAGAAAATGAAGCTGCACGCCCCGATCGGCGCCGAGATTCTCTCGTCGATCGAGTTCCCGTACCCGGTCGTGCCGATCGTGCGTCACCATCACGAGAACTGGGACGGGACCGGATATCCCGATGGCCTCAAGGGCTCGGACATTCCCCTCGGCGCCCGGATTCTGTCGGTCGTGGATTGCTACGACGCACTCACGTCGGATCGACCGTATCGGCGGCGCATGACCGACGAGCAGGCGCTGAAGATCATCACCGACCGCCGCGGCACCATGTACGACCCGCTCGTCGTCGACACGTTCGTGGCGACGTATCAGCGGATCATGCCGGCCCCGGAAACCGCTCCGCATCCCGTGGCGCGCGTCATCGGTGACGCCCGGGCACAGGATCGTCGCGAGATGTTGCGCCAGAGTCCCAGGGCCGGCGGTGGAGATGTAACCGACGGCTTGCTGGCGGTCACCAGCCTGTCGCGTGCCCTGACCGGCCAGGCCGGCGTGGCCGACGTGGGGGCGCTGATCTGGATGATCGTCCGGCAGGTCCTGCCGTGCGAGGCGATGGCGATCTTCCTGCCCGACGAGCGCACCGATCAGATTGCGATCCGCTTCGCGGCCGGCCCGAACGCGACGGCGCTGCGCGGCATCAGCCGACCCAATGGATCCGGCATCGCCGGATGGGTCGCGGTCAACCAGCGCGCGGCGGTGAACGCCGACGCCGCGCTCGACCTCGGCATGCGCGCCGGCGACATGTCGCCGGCGCTGCGCGCCTGTCTCGCGGTACCGCTAATCGAAGGCGACGCGCTGGTCGCGGTCCTCGCCCTCTATCGTGAGCGCCCGGGCTCGTTCTCGGACGACGAGCTGAGGCTCGTCGAACTGTTGGCACCGCGACTGGCCTCGTCGCTGCTCGAACCGGCGATCGCCGAAGAGGACCTCGACGACGCCCGCACAGTCAGCGCCGCGCAGCCGGCCTTGCGGCTGGTGCCCCGAGCCGCGACGATCGCCTGACCGCCGCGCGACCGCCACATCAACGAATCGCCACAACCGGGGGAGCTGCGATATCATCCGCGGCGGATGCGCGTGCGCTTCAAAGGCGTCAGAGGGTCGGTCCCGTGGGCGGTGCCGAGCGGCATCGGCCATGGCTGCAATACGCCGTGCATCGAGATCACTGACGAGCGCACCGGGGCGATGCTGCTGGTCGACGCCGGCTCCGGCATCGTCGGCGTCGGTCCGGGGATGACCGAGCCGACCGGGCCGATCGCCCTGTTGCTGACCCATTACCACTGGGACCATCTGCAGGGCCTCCCGTTCTTCGAGGCGTTCTACCGGCCTGGCTGGGAGACGTCGATCTATTCACCCGTCCTGGCGGCGCATGACCCAGGGTGGCTGGAGATGATGTTTCGGTCCCCCTTCTTCCCTGTGCCGTACCAGCATCTTCCCAATCGCCCGCGGCTCGAGCTGGTGAAACCAGGTGAGCTGGCCATTCCCGGCTTCGAGATCACGTCCCAGCCGTTGAATCATCCCGGTGGCGCGCTGGCGTATCGCATACGAGGGGTGACCGGCGATTTCGTCTACGCGACCGATCACGAGTTCGGGGACCCGGAGTACGACGAGCCGCTGGCGAAGTTCGCGCAGGGGGCCGCCGCCCTCGTCCTGGACGCGCACTTCACGCCGCAGGAGCTCCCGCAGCATCGCGGATGGGGCCACAGCGACTGGCGCAGCTGCGCCGAGTTCGCCGCCGCCAACGACATCGGTGGGCTCTGGCTCTTTCATCACAAGCCGGGACGAACCGACGAAGAGCTCGTCCGGATCCGCACCGACGCGCGGCGGATCTTTCCCGCCACCGAAACCGCCTCCGAGGGAGACGCTCTCCAGCTGTAGGACGAGAGCGGGCGCCGAGGGTCAACTCGCAACTCCTGAAGATCGAGGACCGAGGACCGGAGACGAGGGACCCTTAGTCGAACGGCAGCCCGTTCTGTGTGAGAATCGGAATCCGGAGTCGGCCGGCGCCGTTGGTGGTGAAGAGCGGCTCCTGTCCGACTCGGGCCACTGCTTCGTCCGACGCGCGATCGAAGGCGTCGAGCAGGTTGAGCGAGCGGACACCTGGTCGGCGGGGCCGGCGCAGTTGCCGGAGCAGCGCCGCGGTGAAAAAGCCGTGCACGCTGTTCTCGCGCGAGCGGCCATCCGCGGCGCACGACGCGAGTGCGATCGGGCGCTGCTCATCGGGCATGGCGGTGAGGGTTTCGTCCAGCTGCTTCAGGCGATCGTCGGCCTGGCACGTATCCACGATCAGAATCCGCAGCCGGGCGTCCCTCGTCCGCGAGAACGTTTCCAGGATTGATTCAATCGAGAAGAGATGCCCGCTCCAGAAGATGAGGAGCAGGTCGAGGTCCGCGAGCTCGCTGCAGGAGGCGAGGTGCGCATCGATGGCGGCAGGGCTGGCCTGCGAACCGGTGAGGCAGCGGTTGCGTTCGACGCGCCAGTAGCCAAGCTGCGCGAAGGTCCAGGAGATCCCGAACGCGTCGCGCTCCGCCGATCGAATCGACGCGCCGTTCGCGTCCCGGTTCACGCCGATCGACAGCAGGTGATAGCGGAAGTCGCGAGCCGCCATGTATGGCGACAGATGTTTCGGCTCGAGCGCACCCGGACTTTACGGCTGGCTGATGCCCTTGGCCAGCGCGTCGCTCAAGCCGGGCTGTGCCATCATCCGCTCGATCGCGTCGATATCGACCGGCACGAACGCCGACAGGCTCTCGTAGCCCCGTGAAGTGATCAGGATCATGTCCTCGAGCCGAACGCCGAGATGCTCGTCGACGATCTGCATCGCCGGTTCGATGGTGAAGATCATTCCGGGCTCGAGCGTCGGGTGCTCCCCGGCGCTGACGTCGTGCACTTCCATGCCGACCCAGTGCCCGAGGCTGGTGGCCTTGCTGGTGCGGTAGCGGTCGACGAAAGTGGTGGCGGCGTCCTTGATCTTCGGATCGCTGAAGGTGAAGCCGGAGACGACCGCGTCCATCTTCTTCACCGCCGCCAGAATGACCTCCTGCGGCGTCGCGTGCACGCGGATGCTCGACATCAGCGCCTGATACAGCGCCAGATAGACGGAGTAGAGCTCGCGCTGCCGCGGCGTGAAGTGGCCGCTGGCCGGAAACACCCGGGTGACGTCGGACTGGTAGTACTTGTAGTCCGGCGCGTAGTCGAACTGCACGAGATCGCCATCCTCGAGCGTCGCGGTGTTGCGATGGTAGTGCGAGTAGAAGGTGTTGCGACCGGTCGCTATCAGGGCGAAGTACGACGGCCCGTAGGCGCCGAACTTCTTGAAGACGAATTCAGCGTCGGCCTGCAGCTCGTATTCCTTCATGCCCGGCCGCGCGTCCCGCATCGCCTCGATGATGCCGAGGCCGGCAATTCTCGTCGCCTCGCGGACGACCGCGATCTCTCGGCGCGCTCTTGATCACCCGCATGTCATCGAGGATCGGATCGAGGTCGGCGATGTCCGAGTCGGGCGCCGCGGCCTTGACCTTCTGGACGAACTGTTCCTCGCGCGAGATGCGGCCGTCCCAGGGATCGGCCTTCGTCGCTCGCCACAACGCCACCGGGTCCGAGGAGGATGCTTCACCGAGGACCTCCGGCCTGTACGGCGTGAAGATCCGACGGCGCTCGCGGCCGAAGCCGGCCAGCGCAGCGGCGAAATCGTCGCGCGCGACGACCTCGTCGGCGCCTGTGGCCGCCGCCGCCTCAGGTCCCGGGAACAAGCCGGGACCGAACATCCGCTCCTCCCGGCGCTCGTTACGCGGCTGCAGGTACAGCGTGGTGCGCTTCGATCGGCCGTCAACCACCACGATTGCGCGCGGTTCGACCACCCCCGTGAGGTAGAAGAACTGATTGTTTTGCCGCAGCGCCTGTTCGCCAGGCCGCTCGGTGGTGCCCTGCAGGATCGCGACACCGGTCCCGATGCGCTCCATGACTCGCGCCCGGCGAGCCACGAATTCCTGGACCGGAAAAATGTCCGCCCCGGTGAACACGGGTTGTGCGCACAACACGGCACAGAGCAGGGTGGTCACGGACAGGACGAAGACGGCTTGGCGCATCCGCAGATGATAGCCGGTGATCACAGCCCTGTCCGCCGTGTTACAGCGCGGTACAGGGCCCGGAGCCTGACTACCTTGGGCTCAACAGTTTGCAGGTGGCATGGAAGGTGATACCCCCGGGGGACGTGCCTCCTCGTACGCGCTTCTTGTTTCTGTCCACGGTTCTGGCCGCCAGCGCCCTCGTAACCGCCGCGGCCGCGCCCGTCCTCGAGGATTCGCTCGTCGGACGTCAGGTGTTCACACCCGGCAACTGGTGGAATCTGGACGTGAGCGCAGCGCCGCTCGACTCGAACTCGGCGGGCTTCATCGATTTCATCAGTGGGCGCTCGGCGTCGAATCCCACCGCCACGCGACAGCTTCATCCCGACTTCGGTCCGCCTCCGTACGGTATTCCTTACGTGGTCGTGTCGGGAGATCAACCGCTCGTCGCGCCGACCTGGACCGCTTACGGCAGCGAGAGCGATAACGGCGCGCCGGGCGGCCCGGCCGGATATCCGATTCCCGTCGAGGCCAAGACCGTGGCCAACTACATCGAAGGAGGCGTCATCGGCGGTGGGTCCAGCGGCGATCGTCACATGCTCATCATCGATCGCGACCATTGGCTGTTGTTCGAGACCGGCGCGACCCGCTGGAACGCGACGCTCAGCCGCTGGGAGGCCAACTGCGGCGCCGTCTTCGACATGAATCGCAGCGATCGACGGCCAGACACCTGGACCTCGGCGGATGCGGCCGGCCTGGCGATCTTTCCCGGCCTGATTCGTTACGACGAGGCGTTCGGGACGGCCGACATCACGCATGCCTTCCGCGTCACCGTGCGATCGACCAACGGCTACGTCTGGCCCGCGTCGCACGAAGCGGGATCCACGGCCGGCGCGCCGCCCATGGGTCTGCGGCTGCGCATGAAGGCCGGCAAGAACATCTCCGGCTACACCCCGGAGTTGCAGCGCATGTTCCGCGCGATGAAGCGCTACGGCCTGATTGTCGCCGACAACGGATCGGACATGATGATCAGCGGGACGATGGACAGTCGCTGGAACAATGACATCCTCAACCCGGCCTTTCATGGCCTGACCGCCGATGACTTCGAGGTGGTTCAGCTCGGTTGGCGCGGCGATGGCCCGCCGCCCGCGGCGCCGACCAACCTCCGAATCCTCGGTTGAGGATTTGACCGCCTCGAGCCCGCGTCGGCTCGATCGACAGACGTCAGCCTGATAATAGGGACGTGGCAGACGAGCGCGAGGTCGTCGCCCGGTCGCGCATGGTCGTGGAGCAGCTGCGCGCCCGCGGCATCACCGATCGGCGTGTGCTCGACGCCATGGATCGCGTTCCCCGGCACCTGTTCGTTCCGGCCGAGTCCCGCCACGACGCCTACGCCGATCATCCGATCGCGATCGGCTTCGGTCAGACGATCTCCCAACCCTACATCGTCGCCTTCTCGCTCGCGGCACTTCGCCTGGAGCCAACCCATCGCGTCCTCGAGATCGGGACCGGCTCGGGATACCAGACCGCGCTGCTCGCCGAGCTCGTGGCGACGGTGTACTCACTCGAGATCGTCGAGCCGTTGGCCGCCCGCGCTCGCCAGATCCTCGAGTCGCTGGACTATCGCAATGTGCAGTTGCGAGTGAGCGACGGATACGAGGGCTGGGCCGAGCACGCGCCGTACGACCGCATCGTGGGCGCCGCCGCGCCCGAACAGATGCCGGGCGAGCTGGTGGCGCAGCTCGTGGACGGCGGGATTATCGCGATGCCCATCGGCGTCAGCAATCAGGAGCTGCGGGTCTGCCGGTGGGACGGCGATCGACTGGCGCCGCTCGAGAGCGTCCCGGTCAGGTTCGTCCCGATGGTCAGGATGCACCGGCAGTAGCCGGCTATTCCCGATCGGTTGGAATCTGAATCACCGCGACGAGCGGTCCCGGTCCTTCGTCCTTCCGATAGTACACGCCTTCGAGAAACAAACCGGAGGCCGGCGCCGTGAGGACCGCCGGAGCGCTGGACCGTTCTTCGAGGAAATGCGCGAGGTCGCCGGCGGTCAGCTCCCCACGACCGACGGCAGCGAGCACGCCCACCAGGCGGCGGACCATCCGCCAGAGGAAGTGCGAGCCCTGGATTCGCACGAGCGTCAGGGACCCCGCCGTAGCGATCTCCAGGCGCTCGACCAGGACGCGCGTCGACTTTTCTTCCGGCTCGTCCGCCGTGAACGACGCGAAGTCCTTCATGCCGACGAACGTCTGCGCTGCGGCCCGCATCCGCTCGACGTCGATCGGCTCCTTGATCCACCACACGTATGGCTTGAAGAAAGCGCTCTTGCGATGCGCGATCTGGTAGACGTAACTCCGCGATACCGCGTCATGACGGGCGTGAAAGCGATGCGCCACGCGGTCGATCGATCGAATGTAGATGTCCGCCGGCAGACTGTCGTTCACCCGGCGGCGAAGCGTCTCCGGTGGCAGGTCGGTGTAGATCTCCAGATGGGCGACCTGGGCAAGCGCGTGGACGCCGGCATCGGTCCGGCCCGCCCCGTACAGCTCGAATTCGCGCCGGCCGGCGGTTTCCCGGACGGCCCGATCGATTTCTCCCTGTACCGTCCGCGCGTTCTTCTGGATCTGCCAGCCGCTGTAGCGCCCGCCCGCATACTCGACTATCAGCTTGAAGCGCGGCATTCGCGTGGTGAAGAGTCGCAGTGCATCAGGGATGCTCGCTCAGGCGAGCGGTCCAACCAGTTCGATCGCCCGACTGGCGATCGCCGTGTCCTGAAAACCAACGCCAGTGAGATCGACAATCGTAATCTGATTGGCGCTCGTGCGACCCGGCAGGTGACCGGCCGCGACCCGGCCGAGCTCGCCGTGGACGGCGTTCACCGTCATCAGGCCCGCATCGATCGCATGCTTGAGCTCTCCGAACGCCGCGCACTGACGCAGGCGATCGACGATGACGAGGTCCGCGCGGTCGAGGCATTCGGCCGCGAGCTCCTGTTTGCCTGGCGAATCCGATCCAACCGCGGTGATGTGCTGGCCGGGGCGCAACCAGCCCGCGTCCACCAGCGGTCGCCGCGACGGCGTCGTCGTCACCAGGAGATCGGCCTCACGGCACACCGCTTCTACGCTCGCCGCCGCGACCGCGTCGATGCCGTCCTGACGCAGCTCCTCGCAGTAGGCGGCCAGGCGCTGCGGGTTTGGGCTCCAGGCCACGACGCGCGCAACGGGCCTGACCACCCGCAAGCACGCCACTTGATGCCGCGCCTGAACACCCGATCCGATCACGCCGACGACGTCGATCGACGATGGCGCGAAGAGGTCGGCGGCGATTGCGCCGGCGGCACCCGTGCGCACATCCGTCAGAAAGCCATTGTCGAGCAGCAGCGCGACCGGCAATCCGGTCGCCGCGTCGAATACGGCCATCAATCCCGATCCGCTCGGCAGTCCCCTCGCGGGGTTGTCGTAGAAACCGCTGGCCACCTTGACCGCGATATGGGGAACGCCTTCGATGTACGCCGTTTTGATGTGGAATTCCCCCTTCGGTGAGGGCACATCCAGGTTGATCACTGCGGGCACGACGGTGCGCCCCTGGCCGTCCGCGGCGAAAGCCGCGCGCATGGTTTCGACCGCGATCGCGGGCGAGATCGCGGCGCGGAGCGCGCTCTCATCGATGACGGGCAGCATCAGGCTTGTGCCGGCGGCTTGCGTCCGCGCGCGATGAAGATCGTGATTGCCGCGCACGCGCCAGCGACTGACGTCGGCGAGCAAATCTCGCCGGTGTCCGCGACGACGACGTCAGAGAGGCCGGCCTGGGCGAACCATGCTGCGACCGCCGCGCGATCGAATCCCAGCCATCGGTCGTGCTGCTCTTCCCGCAGCCACTCATGGGTGTGGACGTCGGCGTCCGTCAGGACCAGCGCGCCTCCCGGCTTCACGATGCGCGCCATCTCACGGATCGCACCGGCCGGATCCGCCGCGTGATGCAACATCATGTTGGCGACGGCGGCATCGACGGCATCGTCGTCAAGGGGAAGACGGTCGGCGTCGCCGGCGCGGGTTTCGAACGGCCGTCCGGCGAACTTGGCGGTGGCCGCGGCGAGCATCTCGGGTGAGATGTCGATGCCGATGACGTGGGCGCCGGCGTCGAGCGCCGCCTCGGCGAGAAACCCTGTTCCCGTGCCGATGTCGGCGACGTCGTGGCCGGCGCGAATCCCGGCGGCGGCGATGACCTGGCGTCGAACGCCGTCACCGAAGAAGCGCTGGCGCATCCGATCCCACTCGGGCGCCACGTCGTCGAAATAGTCACGTGTGGTAGACATACGATCCTCCGCGGTCCTCGAGGCGCGGCGAGCGCTTGTTGGCGGCGCGTCCGTCAGGCTTCCGGAATCACGGCAATCGCGTCGATTTCCACGCGCAGCCCTTCTCCGGGCAGCGCCGCGACCTGCACCGTCGTCCGGGCGGGTCGGTGCCCGCCGAACATGCGGGCGTAGACCTCGTTCATCCGGGGAAACTCGGCCATGTCGACGAGGAAGACGCCGCACCGCAGCACATGCTGAAGGCCGGAGCCGGCAGCGGCGAGAATCGCCTCGATGTTCTTGAGCGTCTGCTCCGTCTGCGATTCGACGTCGGTGCCAGCCAGCGCCTTCGTCGACGGATCGCGGCCGGCCTGCCCCGAGACAAACACGAGGTTGCCAATCCTGGTGGCCGGAGAGTAGGGGCCCATCGGCGCCGGCAGCGACGGGCTGGTCACGGGTTGCACTGAAGGCTTCATCCCGTCATCCTATGCCAGGACGGGTTTGAGCCGAAGGCCGGCAGACGCATGGACATCCTCATCTGCGTGGTTCTCGTAGCGCGACTCTGGGGGGAGGCCTGATCGATCAATCCGCCGTCCAGGTCTCGGCGAAGGATGAAGCGCACGACGCGGTCGTCCTCGGCCACACGCGAGACCCGGCGTTGTACGACGCCTTCCATTCCGGCTATTACCTGACGCCATCGGGAGAGGTCGAACGCGCGGAGGTAATTACCGAATTCCGACGCGCCGTGCTCATCGTTCGCGAGCACGCCGACTTCGGCGAGTACTCGTTCAATGAAACCAGCTTGGCGAGGGCGCTCGGACCGTACCGGGGTGTGGTCACGTTCACGGCGCAGCTCCGACTGCATCCGCTCCACAACTACGCGAAGCCGCCCGGCTACGAGATGTACGTGCGCACCGGCCCGTCGACGCCACCGATCCGTCCGTCGACCTTCAAGCGCGAGGCGATATACCCGCCGGGGACATTCAAGAAGCCGGTGCCGATGACTGGCTTTACTCTCGAATTGACGGTCCCCCGGGCCGACATCAGCGGCGCCGCAGAGCCGGCGCTGGTAATCGTCAATGAGGCGGGGGACATCATCTGGCAGGCGAGACTGGATCTGGCGAGATTCAGATAACGAACCGCGAACCGAAGCTCGAAGTTCATCGTTCGAGGCTTTACCGCCGAGCCGGATTGCGCAATTATCGAACGCGGGGTATTGTGGCGCGGGCAAAAATCCCGGACCTCGCCACCCACTTGTCGCGCTCTCACGACCCCGTCGACGCGCTCCTCGTCATCGCCTTGGATCTGCTGTCGCAGACCGAGGCGCAACACCGCGCCGCCCGCCGCCTCGAGCAGGCCACTCAGCTGCTCGCGGACGTCCTCAAGCAACAGGGCCGGTGCGACGAGCAGCGGGCGCATCAGGTTCGACAGCATCTCAACGCCATCCGGGACATGGCCGACGGCGAGCGCACCCTGCTGCGCGAATTCGATCGCGAACTGCACGACTGGCTGTCCGGAATCGGCTGATCGACCCACCCCGACCGTTGCCTGGTCCGCGTTTTGAAGCCTCCAGGGTCATGAAGACGCGAAGGGAAGGTCGTTACCTACTCGTGGTCAATGCTCCGGCTGAGCAGGTCTCCGGCTGCCTCGACGCGGTCACGGATCGTGGCGACTTTACGTACGATGAGGCGCCCACTGCCAGTGATGCGATTCAGCTCGCCGCCCGTCGTCGTCCCTCGTTGATCTTGCTCAACCTCCACGGATCAGCGGCGACCGGATTGGAAGCGTGTCGGGAACTGTTCTCGGCTGAGCCGACCCGTGACGTGCCGATTCTGGCGATCGCGGGCGAGCCCGCCGAGCAGCAGTTCATGATCTCGCTGGCGGTGCTGCCGTGCGACTCGGACGCGCTCGATCGGGAAATCCATCGAATCATCGATCGCGTGCACTGATCGACAGACCGGCGGCGGCAGCCTCGTGGGCGTCGCGCGGCGCGGCGATGATGGCGTGCGAGCACGTGTCCGCCGCATCGGCGGGCAGCGGACGGCGCGTGGCGGCATGTTAGAGTCACCTCATGAAGATGTGGCTCTCGCGTGCGCTGTTCGTCACCGTCTTCGTCACCAGCGTCGTGGTGGCGACTGCTGCGCGTCAGGCCGCGCCGGCGCGCACCTTCAATCCACAAGATGCACTGCCGTTCGATTCGGCGGTCATGTCGGGCACGCTGCCGAACGGCCTCAAATATTTCGTCCGCCAGAACGGTCGCCCGGCCAAGCGCGTGCTGCTGCGACTGGCCGTCAAGGCCGGATCGCTCGACGAGGCGGACGACCAGCAGGGGCTCGCCCACATGCTGGAGCACATGGCGTTCAACGGGAGCGCCCACTTCAAGCCCGGCGAGTTGGTCTCGTACTTCGAGTCGGTGGGCGCACGCCTCGGGCCGCACGTGAACGCCTCCACGGGTTTCGAAGAGACGATTTACATGCTCGATCTGCCGACCGACAAGCCCGAGGTGGTCGAGAAGGGCTTCACCGCGCTCGCCGACTTCGCCGGCGGCCTGACGCTCGATCCGAAGGAAATCGACAAGGAGCGCGGCGTCGTCATCGAGGAGTGGCGCGGCGGGCTTGGCGCCGGCTCGCGAATCCGGGACAAGCAGATTCCGATTCTCTACTACAACTCGCGGTACGCGCAGCGCCTCCCGATCGGCAAGCCGGAGATCCTCCGCAGCTTTCCTGCGGCGCGGCTGCAGGCGTTCTACGACACCTGGTATCGACCCGATCACATGGCGGTGGTCGCCGTGGGCGACCTCGATCCGAAAACCCTGGTCGGCGACGTGACCGGGGCGTTCGGCGGAATCAAGGCCCGCGGCTCGGCCGCACCCGAGCGCAAAGCCGAGGTTCCTCTCCACAAGGATTTGCTGGTCAGCGTCGTCTCCGATCCGGAGGTGACGCAGTCGTCGGTGACGGTCGTCCGCAAACGGCCGCGGCCGGGAGAAGCGCATGTCTCCGACTATCGCCGCGACCTGGTGCAGCGGATCTTCGAGCAGATGCTCAACGAGCGGTTCGACGATCTGTCGCGAAAGCCGGACGCGACGTTTCTCGACGCCGGCATCTACGGCGGCAGCCTCAGCCCTGATGTCGCCATGGAATCGCTCGGGGCGACGGTACCGGACGGAAAGATCCAGGAGGGGCTCGCGGCCATCGCGGTCGAAGGCAAGCGGGCGCGCGAGTTCGGGTTCGGCGCCAACGAGATGGACCGCGCCCGCAAGTGGATGGCGGCGTTCTACGAGCGCGCCTACTCCGAACGCGACAAGACCGAGAGCGGCTCCTTCGCGCAGGAGTATCTGAACTATTTCCTCGAGGGCGAGCCGACGCCCGGCATCGCCTACGAGTACGCTCTCGTGCAGCAACTGCTGCCTGGCATCACCGCGGGCGAAGTCTCCGCTGCCGCCAGGGATCTTCTGACCGATGAGAGCCGGGTCATCCTCGCCGTCTCGCCGCAGAAGGAAGGCATCCGCGTGCCGACGTCCGACGAGGCGCGCGCCGCGTTGACCGCGGCGGACGCGGTCGCGGTAACGGCCTGGAACGATACGACGGCGACCCGCGACCTGATCGAGCATGTCCCGGAGCCGGCTGCGGTGACCTCGACCCGTACGGTGGCCGATGTGGACGTGACGGTCGTTCGCTTCGCCAACGGCGTGGAGGCGTGGCTGCGCCCCACCGACTTCAAGAACGATCAGGTCGTGTTCACGATGTACGCGAAGGGCGGCCTCTCGCTCGCCCCCGAACAGGATTTTCCCGAAGCGACCCTCGCCACCTCCTATGTCGGGCTGTCGGGTGCGGCCGGCCTCAAGGCCGTCGATCTGCAGAAGCAGCTCGCCGGCAAGCTCGCGAACGCGTCGCCGTTCATCGCGCTCTCGACGCACGGCGTCTCCGGCTCGGCCGCGCCGGCGCAGCTCACCACCGCGTTGCAGTTGCTCTATGCCAAGTTCACGCAGCCCGGCGACGATCCGGAAGCCTTCGAGCTGCTGAAGCGACAGCTGACCGCCGCCGTCGTCAACCGTCTCGACAACCCGATGGCGGTCTTCAGCGACAAGCTCAACGCCGTCAACTCGTCGGATCACTTCACCTCACGACCGTTCACCGTCGAGCGGATCGGCACGCTGGACCGGGCCAAGATGCTGGCGTACTACAAGGCGCGCTTCAGCAACGCGGCTGATTTCACGTTCTTCATGGTCGGCGCGTTCAAGGTCGACGATGTGGTGCCGCTCCTCGCGCGCTACGTCGGCGGCCTGCCGGCCAACACCGGGCAGCCGGCATCGAACTTCCGCGATCTGGCGATTCACTTTCCCGCCGCGAGCACGCAGGCCACGGTCGAAAAGGGACGCGAACCGAAAGGGCAGACGGTCATCAGCTTCTTCGCCGATCCGCCGATCGATCCCATGGAGCAGGAGCGGATCAGCGCGGCCAGCGATGTGCTGGAGATCGCGCTCCGCGACATCCTCCGTGAGGAACTGGGCCAGACCTACACCGTATCGGTGGATCTCTCGGAACCGCTGCCGCAGCGCGGCGCCGGGCACGTTGCGGTCAGCTTCGGTGCCGCCCCCGAGAACATCGGCAAGATGAGCGATCGAGTGCTCGAGGAAGTTCAGAAAATGCAGAAGGACGGACCGTCGGCGGATCTGCTGAATCGCGCCAAGGAGTCGGCGCGCCGCAACTACGAGACCGCGCTCAAGCAGAACCCCTACTGGCTGGGGCGGCTGCAGACCGAGCACCTCTTCGATCAGAATCCCGCGCTGATGCTGCATCGCGCCGAGCGCATCGACGCGTTGACCGCGCAAGGCGTCCAGGACGCCTTCCGGAAATACTTCCCGATCGACCGGCACACGGTCGTGACGCTGGTGCCGGCCAAATAACCGTCAGCCAGTTGCCCCACCAGCGGACCGTCAGCTCGACGATGACGTAGGCTGAGATCAGCGTGAAGATCAGGGCGGCGAACACCCACAACATCATCTTGCGATACTGAGGATCCATCCAGGCCATTCTGGCGTGCGCCGCGAGCGGTCGCAACCGGCCGGTCCGAGCGGCCTCCGTTTCTTGTGATAGCGTGTCGGCGCCGCATGGGCTTCTCGACGATCGACTATCTCGTCCTTCTCGTCTACCTCGCCGGCATCACTATTTTCGGGATGCGCTTTCGCCAGGCGCAGCGGACGGTCAAGGACTACTTCCTCGGCGCCCGCGACACCTCCTGGATCATCATCTGTCTGTCGATCGTCGCCACCGAGACGAGCACGTTGACGCTGATCGGCGTGCCGGCGCTGGCGTTCGGAACGTTTGCCCGGCCGGAGCAGGGTGGGACGCTGACCTACCTGCAGGTCCTGATCGGTTACATCATCGGCCGCTTCATCATCGCCCGGCTCTTCCTGCCGTCGTACTTCACCGGCGATCTCCTGACCGCCTATGCGCTGCTCGAGCGGCGGTTCGGCGCCGGCGCGCGCCACGTGGCCGCCTCGCTGTTCCTGATCATGCGGGCACTGGCGGAAGGCGTTCGCGTCTTTGCCGCCTCGCTGGTGCTCTCCGCCGTGCTCGCCTCGAGCTTCCCCGCGATTCCTCATCTGTGGCTGTGGTCGATCGCGCTGGTCGGCGTCCTGACCTTGATCTATACGTTCGAGGGCGGCATCGCCGCGGTGATCTGGACGGACCTGATCCAGTTCGTCATCTACATCGGTGGCTCTCTCCTCGCCGCCTACGAGCTCGTCCATCTCACGCCAGGCGGCTGGCATGCCATCGTCAGTACGGCGTCGGCAGCCGGCAAGCTCCAGATCTTCTCGTTCTCGTGGGATCTGACCGTGCCCTTCACCTTCTGGGCAGGCGTCGTCGGCGGCACGTTCCTGACCAACGCCAGCCACGGGACCGACCAGTTGCTGGTCCAGCGGCTGCTGACGTGCAGAAACCTTCGCGACAGTCAGAAAGCGATCATCACGAGCGGGTTCATCGTCTTCCTTCAGTTCGTGTTGTTCCTCGGCATCGGCATCATGCTCTACGTCTACTACCAGAATGTGCCTCGACCGGCGATTACGACCAACGACGAGATCTTCCCGCGCTTCATCGTCACGACGTTGCCACACGGGATCTCGGGCCTGGTGATCGCCGCCATCTTTGCCGCCGCGATGTCCAACTTGAGTGGCTCGCTCAACTCTCTGGCTTCGACAACGGTGATTGATTTCTATCAGCCGCTGCGCGGCGGGCGCATCCCGGACGCACGCCTCCTGGCCCTCTCCCGATGGTGTACCGCGATCTGGGGAATCGTCCTCATTGCCATCGCGGTGATTGCCCGCGGGTGGGGTTCCGTGTTCACGGCCGGCTTGACCGCCGCGTCGATCGTCTACGGGCCGATGCTCGGGGCGTTTCTGCTCGGCGTCCTGACCACTCGGGCGACATCAACCGGGGCGATAGCCGGGATGTCTGTCGCCATCGTCGTCATGCTGGTGATCTGGTCGACCACGAGCCTGGCCTGGACGTGGTATGTGCTCGTCGGATCCAGCGTGTGCTGGGTGGTCGGATATCTGGTCAGTTCGGGAACCGCCACGCCGTCCAAGACGTAGGAGCGTCGTATGACCAGGATCGCGTCGGATCTCAGGTATGCCGTCAGGGTCGTGCTCAAGAATCCCCGCTTCAGCCTTGTCGCGGTGGCCGCCCTGGCCCTCGGCATCGGCGCCAACGCTGCGATTTTCTCGGTCGTGAACGCGGTCCTGCTGCAGCCGCTGCCCTATCCCGACGCCGGTCGTCTGGTGCGGATCTGTCGCCAGATCGAGGCCGAAGCTCAGTGTGCCTCGTCGATCCCGAAGTACATGACGTGGGCGCGAACTCAATCGCTGGATGCCATTGCCGCGTATGACTTTGCCGGACCCGGATTGAACTTGAGCGCCGGCGATCGTCCCGAACAGATCAAGGGGATTCACGTCTCGGCTGGCTACTTTGCCGTGTTCGGAGCGCGCACCGGGATGGGCCGCACCTTCACCACCGACGAAGATCGGCCGGGCGGAGCGCACGTGGCGGTGCTCGGCCACCAGCTGTGGCGAACGCACTTCGGCAGCGATCCCCGGATCGTCGGCCGCACGATTGCCCTCAACGGCGATCCGTATCTGGTCGTCGGCGTGCTGTCCGAGCGATTTCGAGCGGAGCCGCCGGCTGACGTGTTCATTCCGTTGCAGGCCGACCCGAACAGCACCAATCAGGGGCACTTCCTCTCGGTTGCCGGGCATCTGAAGCCGGGCACGTCGATCGAGGCGGTGCGCGCGGAGATGAACCTGCTCGGCGAGCAGTTCCGCCGCGCCAATCCGAAGTGGATGTCGGAGAACGAGCATGTCGGAGTCCACTGGATGCGCGACATCGCGGTGCAGGGTGTACGACCGGCCCTGCTCATCCTGCTCGGCGCGGTCGGCCTGGTCCTGCTCATCGCCTGCGCCAACGTGGCCAACCTTCTCCTCGCGAGGGCGGCGACCCGTCAGCGGGAAGTTGCCATCCGCGCCGCGATCGGTGCTGGTCGGGCGCAAATCATCCGGCAACTGCTGATCGAGAGCGTCCTGCTGGCGGCCATCGGTGGCTGCGTCGGCGTGGCTGGCGGGATCTGGGGTGCCCGCGCGCTCATCGCCTTGAGCCCGGGCGACCTGCCGCGAGCCGAGGAGCTGGCGTCGGCGCCGCTCCTGACCTCCATTGTCGATTGGCGCATCGTCGTCTTTGCGGTTGGCGTGTCGCTGCTGACCGGCATCCTGTTCGGCCTCGCGCCGGCGCTCCACTTGTCGCGGGCCGATCTCGGCGTGACGCTGAAGGAAGCCGGTGGTCGTGGGGCAACCGGCCACAAGGCGACCCGCACCCGAAACATCCTGGTTGTCGTCGAGGTCGCGCTGGCCATGGTCCTGCTCGTCGGCGCCACGCTCCTGATCCGCACCTTCCTCAGCCTTCGCGAGGTCCAGCCGGGATTCGACAGCCGCAACGTGCTCACGCTGCAGACATCGTTGGCCGGTAGCAGATACGCGACCGCACAGAGCGTTGCCTTGCTGACTCGGACGCTGGCGCAGCGGATCGACGCGCTGCCGGGCGTACAAGCCACCGCCATGGCGATCACGCTGCCAACCGAGGGCGGCGTCGATCTGCCGTTCAAAATCGAGGGCCGGCCGCTGTCCGGAGACTCGCAGTTTCACGGCGACGAGAACTGGCGTTCGATCACGCCTGAGTACTTTCGCGCCCTCGCGATTCCGATTCGGCGCGGCCGGGTGTTCGACGAGCGTGATGTTGCTGGCGCGACGCCGGTCGTCGTGATCAATGCAGCCTTCGCCGAGAAGTACTGGCCCAAGGCCGACCCCATCGGACAGACGATCACGATCGGCCGGGGACTCGGACCCGAATTCGAGGACCCGACGCGCCAGATCGTCGGGATCGTGAACGATGTCTGGGAAAATGGCCTCGATCAGGGCCAGATCCCTCTCATCTACGTGCCGGTGGCGCAGATCTCCGACGCGTTGACCGGCCTCCTGAACGGCGTGATTCCCGCTTCGTGGATTGTCAAGGCTGGCGCGACGACGGCAGGCCTGCTGGCGCCAATCGAAAAGGAATTCCTCGCCTACGATGGTCAGCTGGCCGTCGCCCGCGTCCGATCGATGGATCAGGTGATCGCCCACTCGATCGCGCGACAGAATTTCAACATGCTGCTGCTCGGGATTTTCGGGGCGATCGCGCTGCTGCTGGCGGCGATTGGCATCTACGGGCTGATGTCGTACTCGGTAGAGCAGAGCGCCCATGAGATCGGCGTCCGCCTCGCTCTCGGCGCGGCGAAGCGCGACATCCTGTCGATGGTCGTCTCGAGCGGCATGAAGCTGGCCGTGATCGGGCTTGGCGTCGGGATTGCGGCGGCGTTTGCGGCCACGCGCCTCCTCACCGGCATGCTGTTCGGCGTGAAGCCGACCGATCCCGCGACCTACGTGGCGGTCGTCGCCACATTGGGCGCCGTGGCGTTGCTGGCCTGCTACCTGCCAGCCCGGCGCGCGATGCGGTTGGATCCGATCATCGCGTTGCGTCAGGAGTGATCCGCGCGCTGGAGGGGTGAACAGCTCGGCCGACAATTTCCAAGCTCCAAGTCCCGACTTCCAAACGCGAGCCGGCTTCTCGGCTAAGATCGATCCGGTCTTTCGTGGCACACGATCACTCAGCACATCAGACGGCAACCGCCGTGGATCCCGTTTGCGGAATGACGGTCGACCCGGCACGCGCCGCCGGTTCCTTCGAGTACGACGGCCAGACGTACTACTTCTGCAATCAAGGTTGTCTCAGGCGATTCCAGGCGGACCCGGAGGAATTCCTCAAGCCGCGCCAGCCCGAATCCGCCGTTCCCGTCCCCGGTATCACCTACACCTGCCCGATGCATCCGCAGGTGCTGAGCGACGCGCCGGGGGCTTGCCCGATCTGCGGCATGGCGCTCGAGCCGCGCACGATCACGGCGGAGGAGACTGCCAATCCCGAGCTCGACGACATGACGCGTCGGTTCTGGATTGCGGCCGCGTTGAGCCTGCCGATCGTCGTGCTCGCGATGGGAGACATGGTGTTGGGACCGGGGCTCGGACAACGACTCGATCCACGGATCGCCAACTGGATTGGATTGCTGGCGGGCACGCCTGTGGTCATCTGGGCGGGATGGCCGATTCTTCAGCGGGGCTGGCAGTCGATCGTCACCGGCCACCTGAACATGTTCACTCTCATTGCGCTCGGTGTGGGCGCCGCGTTCGTGTTCAGCGTCGCCGGCACCCTTGCGCCGTCGCTGTTCCCGTCCGGATTCCTCATGCACGGCGTGGTGGGAACGTACTACGACACGTCGGTCGTGATCGTCGTCCTCGTGCTGCTCGGCCAGGTGCTCGAGCTTAGAGCGAGAGGACGAACGAACAGCGCGCTCCGTCACTTGCTCGGGCTCGCGCCGAAGACGGCGCGGGTGGTACGGCAGGGCCAGGAGCGCGATGTGCCGCTGGCGTCGGTCGCGATCGGCGACGTGCTGCGCGTTCGTCCCGGCGAGAGGATCCCCGTCGATGGGTTGGTGACCTCGGGTAGCAGCGCCGTTGACGAATCGATGGTGACCGGGGAATCGATGCCGGTGACCAAAGAGCCCGGCAGCCGGGTCATCGGCGCGACCATCAACGGCGGCGGCACGCTGCTGATGCGGGCGGACCGCGTCGGCAGCGCCACGGTCCTCGCGCAGATCGTCGCCATGGTCGCCGATGCGCAGCGAACACGGGCGCCGATTCAACAGCTGGCCGACCGGATCGCGGGCTATTTCGTTCCAGCGGTTCTGCTCACGGCGGTGCTTGCCTTTGTTGCCTGGAGCCTGTGGGGACCGGAGCCGCGGCTGGCGCACGGCCTGCTCAGCGCCGTGGCCGTACTGATCATCGCGTGTCCGTGCGCGCTCGGCCTCGCCACGCCGATGGCGATCATGGTTGGCACCGGCCGGGGCGCCGGCGCCGGCGTGCTGGTCCGACATGCGGAAGCGCTCGAACGGCTCGAAACGATCGACGTGCTCGTCGTCGACAAGACGGGCACGCTGACCGAGGGCCGGCCCTCGCTGACGGCGGTCGTCGCCCTGGCGCCATTTCAGGAAACCGACGTCCTGCGGTTTGCCGGCGCGGTCGAGCAGGCGAGCGAGCATCCGCTGGCCGCAGCCGTACTGGCCGGCGCACGCAGTCGCCAAATCGCCGTGCCGACGGTGTCGACATTCACGTCGCTCTCCGGCCGGGGAGTTGTCGGCACGGTCGAAGGGCACGAGATCGTCCTCGGCAACACCCCACTGTTTGAAGAGCGCCGCATCGACGGCCGCGCGCTCGCGTCCGACGCCGACCGCATACGGGCGCACGGACAGACAGTGATGCTGCTGGCAATCGACGGCAGAGCGGCCGGCGCCATCGGCGTGGCCGATCCGATCAAGGCGACCACCGCCCAGGCGATTCAGCAGCTGCACCAGGACGGCCTGCGGCTGGTCATGCTGACCGGAGACAGCAAGACGACCGCTGCCTCGGTCGCTCAGGCGCTCGGCGTGGACGAAGTGATCGCGGAGGTCCTGCCCGATCAGAAACGCGAGGCGATCCGCCGGTTGCAGCAGGCCGGCCACCGCGTGGCGATGGCCGGCGACGGCATCAACGACGCGCCGGCGCTGGCCCAGGCCGACGTCGGAATCGCGATGGGGACGGGCACCGACATCGCCATGGAAAGCGCCGGCATCACGCTGGTGAACGGCGACCTGCGGGCCATCGCGCGCGCCCGTCGCCTGAGCCTGGCGACGATGCGGAACATCCGGCAGAATCTGTTTCTGGCGTTCGTCTACAACGCCGTGGGCGTGCCGATTGCCGCCGGAGTGCTGTATCCCGTGCTCGGCGTGCTCATCAGCCCGATCTGGGCCAGCGCGGCCATGACCCTCAGCTCGCTCTCGGTGATTGGAAACGCCCTGCGCCTTCGCCGTGCCACCCTCTGAGCACCCGCCCGCCGCCGCGCGTATACTGTCCGCGGCGCCGCCAGCGGCGGGGAGGTATGGGTGGTCGCAGTCGTATGGCAGTTCGAGATTCGGCCGGGCAACGAAGAGGCGTTCGAACGCTTCTACGGTGCTGACGGCGAGTGGACGAAGCTCTCGAGACGAAGTCGATCGTTCCTCGGGAGCTCGTTCCTGCGAGACATCGCCGTCGAGGGGCGGTATCTGCTCGTCGAATACTGGGGCGAGATGGTGGTCTACGAGAAACACGTGGCGGACTTCGGCGGTGAGCTTCAGGCCCTGGACGAGCAGCGCGAGCGCTTCGTCGAGCGGATGGAAACAATAGGCGTGTTTACCGCGCTGGACGTGCCCGACCGTGTCGGTCCGACCTGGTCGCGGCGATCGGGTTGAAGCGCCGGACCTGGGCGCTGAATGACCCGGTACGCCGGCGGCGACACAGCTCTTCACATAATCGACAATCGTCCTGCGGCTCAGGGCTCGATCGACCGATGTACTCAATACGCGATCAGCACAAGCCGAATCCCATGATGCAACGTCTCGAACGAGCCAGCAGCCACTCAGAGAATTCCTACCGCGGTTACACCAAAGTCACGTGGGGCGGCTGAGGGGTTCGCCTCAGGACACCGCTGACTGACTTCGGGTGCCGTGCAGCGGCCGCCCGGCGTGGCACGAATGAATCGGGTGATTCAGCCCCGATCCCCGCGTTCGCGAGGGCCGCGGCCGGTGCGACAATGAAGCCGACAGCCGGAGGCAACCCATGTCGGCACTTCGTCTCAGTCCGACCTCGAGCACCGCAGTCGGCGCGCCGACCGTGCCGGCCCCGGAGCTGCGCAGCATGCTCCAGGCATTCGCGGCGCTCGGCTACGATCGACATCGGCTTCTCGCGGCGGCTGGTCTCGACCTGGCGGATCTCGATGATCCGGATCTGCGGCTGCCGTGCACGGTCTACGACGCCCTGCTGACGCAGGCACAGCGCGAGCGCGTGACGCCGAATATCGCGCTCCGGCTCGCCATGCACACGCCAATCGGCGCGTTCCCGCTCCTCGACTACCTGATCGTCACGTCGGATACGGTGCGAGCCGGATTGCACCAGTTGCGGCGCTACTTTCAGCTGACCGGGAGCCCGGTAGTCATCGAGATCAGCGACGACTCGGAACCGGTCCGGTTCATGATCGTCGGATCGCCAGCCTCCTTCAGCACCGAGTTCCTGTGCGCGCTGGTCATTCTCAATCTCCGCCAGGAGACCGAGGGAAAGTTCGCGGCGTCGCGGATCAGCTTTTCGCACCAGCCGGACGATGACGCGGCCGTGGCGTCGGCGCTGGGGTGTCCGGTCGAGAGCCGGGCGTCCTGGAACGGGCTCGTCATCTCCCGGCAGAACTGGGATCTCCCGCTTCGTCGTCGAGATCCGGTTCTCCGAAGCGTCCTCGAGAACCAGGCCAACGCGCTCGTCGCGCGTCTCCCGTCAGGCACCGGCATCGTCTCAGACCTGCAGCGAGTGCTTTCGTCGCTTCGCCCTGGCACCGATCTCGCAATTGGTGCGGCGGCTCGACAGCTGGGGACGTCCGCGCGAACCCTGCAACGCCGTCTGGCCGAAGCCGGAACCTCGTATCAGGAAGTCATCGATCGATGGCGAAAAGAAGCCGCAGGCCATTACTTGACGGACGTGGCGCTGCCGATTTGCGAGATCGCGTATCTCCTCGGTTACGCCGAGGCGGCATCTTTTCATCGGGCGTTCAAGCGCTGGTACAACGTCACGCCGGAGATGTTCCGAAAGAACGCGCGCACGGGCTGCTAGCGGGGCGCCGGCCGGTGCGATCCGGGCGATGGGCAGCCATCGCCCTGTGCGCGCTTGCGCTCGGTCGTTGCGGCGGCGGACCAACGACGCCTACGGGAGACGGCACCCCGACGATCACGATTACGGCCTCGGGAGTCACACCGACGCAGGTCACGGTACATGTCGGCGATCGCGTGACGTTCCTCAACAGCGACATCCGCATCCACGCGATGAGCTCGGATCCCATCACGGTTCACACTGACTGTCCGGCGATAAACGACGTCGGCCTGCTCAACCCCGGGCAGAGCCGGAGTACTGGCGTGTTCGACGTGGCTCGGGTCTGCGGCTTCCACGACCACACGAACGAGCTCGATCCCACCTGGCACGGCACGATCGTCGTGCAGTAGCTCCGCCGCGTCAGTGCATCGTGTGCGACATCGGCGTCCGGTGGGGTCGATAGCGCAGGAACACGTGGAACGACGCCGGCGAGCCGTAGTTGTCGAGCAGGTTCTGTGGCACGTGATAGACCGTTGCGTCACCGCCGATCCCGAACGATCCCGCCCGCGATTCCGCGACGTTGAAGACGTACCCTCCGGTCAGCGCGCCGACCCGGGAGAGCGCGTGAAAGTGGACGAAGCCGGGGGGATGGCGCCCACCGGCGTTGAGGATGTCTTTGGTCGTCAGCTCGGCCCGCGTGTACCACGACTGACGCCCGCGCGAGCGGACGGTCGCCTCGAAGAGATACGCGTCCAGATTGCCGTGAATCTCACGATTCTGTCCCCAGGCCGCCAGCGCGGCGATACGGCCGTCGGGCCGCATGTATCCGATTGACGCCGTCAGCCGCGTCACGTCGTAGAACGGCTCGACGTACTCCGGCGTCTTCAGGTGTCCGGCGCTGACCTGGGCGTCCCACGCCGCGCGCCGCCAGGACAGCCGACCCGAGTACGAATCGAGCTTGCCCATCTCGATGTCCTTCCGGTTCTCATCGGGCTCGGCGCCGCGAAACCACGATCCCTCGAGCGTGAACTCTCCCTGCGTGACGCCGCCGTTTACGACGCCATGGCTGATGTGCGTGGCGTCCATCTGATGATGGCCGAGGGGCACCGTCGGATTCTCTTCGGCGGACGGTCGATGCATGAAGGCGGGTGGCCCCAGTGCCGGGCTGCCGACCACCAGGACTTCCGCTAGGAGCTTGCGGTGCCCGATCGGTCGCGTGTAGGTCACACCAAGGTCCATGAACAGGTCGTGCGGGTGCTGGTAGTCGATGAGCGGCGCCTGCTGGTAGGTTTCACCTGTCTGGAAGACCTGCGGCGAGCCCAGGGGCTGAATCGTGAAGGGCTCGAGCGAGAGCATGGTGTGGAGCCGGGTATGACCGTCGCCGATCGGGCGTTCGGTTCCGAGCATCAGCCAGTTCGGCGACTCGACACGCTGGAAGTCGGTGAACTTTCGCTCCTGATAGTTCCAGTCGAGAAAGACGTTGGCGTCCCACGACCACGTCCACGCCCGGCTCTCGGGCATCGTCTGGTGCACGTGATCCGTTTGCCCAAGCGCCGGTGCGGCCAGACCTGTGAGCACGAGCACGGCAACGAACGTTCGAGGCAGACCGACCGAACGAATCATGGATGGCAGGAGCGTGAGCAAGGCGGCTGCCGAGCGGATACCGACATCGGAGTCCATCGGGCGACCCCGCTGTCGATCGCCCTTACGCAAGTCGTAAAGGTTTGCGCGTGGTGTAAGTCGATCGACCGCCGATCACACCAAGTCTGACACGCTTTCGGCGCGGTGGCAGCTAGTAGTCGGGGACCAGCGGACCCCGCCAGCCGGCGGCTTTCAGATCCAACTCGAGCTGGTCCCATCGGCGTTGGGTTTCCGTCGAGCCCTGTACGAAGTGCGACCGGATGGTGCCGTCAGCTTCCGTGACGACGATGGCGAACGTGTCGGGGATCTTCGTGGGAGCAATCTCGCACTGCAGCGATCGCTCATTCTTGTGAAAGAAGTACACCACCGGATGAGCTATCGGCGCCCTGCCGGACCGCCGATAGTCCCGGCATCAACTTCGTTGCGGCTTTGGTGTGACGAGCCCGAGGCGACGGTCCGCCGCTGAATCCGCGATCAGCGTTGCCAGTCGCCGCGCCCGCGTCTCTTCGCGCTTGGCGCTCAGCACCCAGTAGGTGGCGAGGCGCTGATATCCTGCCGGCTGCGCCCGGAAAAACGCCCACGCCTTGTCGTTCGCCCGAAACGCGCGTGCCGCCGCGGCGCCGAACTTCGGCGTCCGCCGCTGCTCGTACGCATAGATGGCCGACTTGTCGATCGCACGCTTCTCGAACGCCGCGATTCCCGCCGGGGCCATCCGTTCAAGCCGTGTCAGCTCGGCGATCCTGGCGATATTCACGGCACTCCAGGTGCTCCGCGCCTTTCGCGGCGTGAATCGGATCACATAGCGAGACTCGTCGAGCGTTTTGCGGATGCCGTCGATCCACCCGAAGCAGAGTGCCTCGTCCACCGACTCGGGCCAGCTGATGCTGGGTGTGCCGGTGTGCTTCTTGTGGAAGCCCACCCAGAGTTCGTCTGCCGTTTCGTGATGGGCCTCGAGCCAGCGCCGGAAGGTGAGCGGCGTCGGAAAGAACTTCGGCGCGCCGGCCTTCATGCCCGCGCCCGCCCGGTGAGCCTCCAGAATTGCGGTTCGCTGAGCAGCGTAATGCGATGTCCCTTTTCGCGCAGCCGCTTGAGCTCCATCAGCTTCAGTCCGCCTTCCCGCCCGGCAGCCTGCTGTGCGTTCGGACGACCGCGAACGACGACCGTGGTTCGCGTCGAGGGTCCGGAGTGGACGATGGCGCCGGCGCGGCGCGCGGCACGGATCGCGTCGCGGCGTGTGACGCTCAGGATCCCGGTGAAGGTCAGGTGAACACCTTTGAGGGTCCGCAGCGATCCGGTGTTCAGCCGGACCGGTGCGGTGCCGAGCGCTTCGATCATCTCGTCGGCGCTCTCGTAGCGCTTTCGCCGCTCACCGATGCAGCGGTAGACGATTTCCTTCAGGTGATCGGTGCACGGCAGCAGCCGGACGTCCTGCGGGCGGATACGCGTGCTCGCGTCGCCCTTGATCAGCATGCCGAGCAGCTGTCCCACCTGATACACATCATCCCGCGCCTGCCACTTCGGGGCCGCTCCGGCGAGGATGTTGTCGACCAGCTCGCTGGGCGCGGTGAGCGTGTTGAGCGTGCGCGCCGTGATCCCCCGCCGATCGCTCTGTTGACGGACGATGCCGAAGTCGCCCAGTTTCAGACGCCGCTTGTCGCAGACGAAGACGTTCAGCGGCGTGAGGTCGCGGTGCAGCATCTGGCCGCGATGCAGTTTGCCGAGGACCTGGAGAAGCCCGGCGATCTCCCGGCGGGCGGTCGATTCCGGCCAGCCCCGACCGGCGCGATGCAGGAAGGTGCTCAGGTCGCCGTGAGGCGCGAATTCGAGCGCCAGGCAGTAGAGCACCCGCCGATCGCGGGAGGCCGGCCGGATCAACGGAAACATGTCGAACACACCGATCGCGCGCGGATGGCCGTCGAGCAGTTGCCCGAAGTAGGCTTCGCGCAACCAGCCATCGATGCGGCGGCTGATCTTGATGCAGACCGTCTGCGGCACCACGGTCGACCGTCCGAGGCGCGTCGCCAGGTAGACCTGCCCGAAGCCACCTTCGCCAAGCCATCGCTCGACGCGGTAGTCCAGGCCTGTCTCCGGGCTCTGAATCACCTGGCCGGGTGCGAGCAGGTGGCCCTCACGCTGCAGGGGAATGCGCCCCACGGTCGCGGTACGCGTGGTTCGCTCAGAGGTCAGCATCGCGAGAAGTGGTCATGTTATCAGGCGTCCGCGCCGCGCCGGTTCGCTCCGTCCGCCATCGTCACGATGGAACATTTATGTACGTGAAATCATGAAACATCCAAAACTGTTCAACTGGCACGGACAGGGGCATCGCGGCGCAGACACCTACGGTGGCGGGACGTTTCTGTCGCTGCGCTCCAAAGACCGGACTGTTTCGTTCAAATCTGGACATTGTTGGTCCTGAACGCGAGGCGACGGACAAAAATGTCGGCATGAGATCGCGAAAGCCTGCCCTTTTTGCCCAACCCGTGGTCTTGCCCTTGCTCTGAGGCCGGCCAGACAGCCTCGCCTGCACGTGCGCAGTGTCTGCGCGCGCTGACAGGCCCCCCGAGGTGAATGGCTATGAATCAGGCCGATACCGCATGGATGCTCGTCGCGACTGCCCTTGTTCTCCTCATGACGCCGGCGCTGGCGTTCTTCTATGGCGGCCTGGTCCGCTCGAAGAATGCCCTGAACACGATGATGATGAGCTTCATCGCACTCGGATTCGTCGGCGTGGCCTGGGCGATCATCGGGTATTCGCTGGCCTTCGCCGCCGGAAACTCCATCCTCGGCGATACGTCACGTGCCTTCCTGCGCGGCGTCGGGCTGGATGCGCAGGGCAGCATCCCGCACCTCCTGTTCATGTGTTATCAGGGGACGTTCGCCATCATCACCGCCGCGCTGATTTCGGGTGCGATCGTGGAGCGCATGCGCTTTTCGGCGTACGTGACGTTCATCACGTTATGGTCGATCGTCATCTATAGCCCGATCGCGCACTGGGTCTGGGGCGGCGGATGGCTCAGCAAGCTCGGGGCGCTCGATTTCGCCGGCGGCACGGTCGTCCACGTCAACGCCGGCGTCGCCGCGCTGGTCGCCGCGCTCGTCGTCGGCAAACGCCGCGACTATCAGTCCTCAGCGCTCCTCCCGCACAACGTCCCGTTCACGCTGCTGGGGGCCGGCCTGTTGTGGTTCGGCTGGTTCGGGTTCAACGCCGGCAGCGCGCTGGCAGCCAACGGCATCGCCGCCCTGGCCTTCACCGCGACGATGCTCGCGCCGGCGGGAACGCTGGTGGTCTGGACGCTGCTGGACGCGGTCCGGTCACGCAAGCCGACCGCGGTCGGCTGCGCCACCGCCATCGTCGTCGGCCTGGTGGCGGTCACGCCGGCGGCAGGCTACATCGGCCCGATGAGCGCGATCGCGCTCGGTGCCGTCGCGGCGTTTCCGAGCTACTTCGGGTTGATCTGGCGCGCCCGCACTTCGATGGACGATTCGCTCGACGTCGTGGCCGCGCACGGGCTCGGCGGCACGGTGGGCGCGCTGCTCACCGGCGTCTTCGCCCAGAAGGCGCTCAACGGCGTGGCGGACGGCGTGTTGTTCGGCAATCCCGCCCAGCTCGGCATCCAGGCGATCGCCGTGCTCGCGGCGGTCGCCTACAGCGGCATCGGCAGTTTCGTGCTGCTCAAGCTGATTGCGATCGTGCTGCCGCTGAGAACCGACGCCGCCGCCGAAGAGGCCGGGCTCGACCTCATGCAGCACGGCGAAGAAGCGTATGTGCAGTCGTCGGGATCGAGTGCGGTGGTCCATCGCGCGCCGGCCGAGGAGTCACCGATGGTCGGCGCGGTCGCACCCGTAATGCACTAGACCGCCGCAGGCACCCGGCATTCAGTCGTTCGTCGCTGCCGTACTCCGGCCGCGGCGGACGACTCTTCGCGGCTGGCGTTCCTGCATCTGGTCATCTATGCACTGGCGACCGGCTGGATGTGAATGCCACATTCCAGCTTCTGTCCGGCCCACCGCCCCGAGCGGGCGTCGGACGGATCCAACGGCAGGGTCGTGCACGGCTCGCAGCCGATGCTGGTGTAGCCACGGTCGTAGAGCGGCAACAGCGGAATGTCGTGCGCCTTCGCGTAGTCCCAGACCTGTCTGGTGGTCCACGTGGCGAGCGGGCTGACCTTCCGCAGGACACGGCCCGAGACCAGCGTGAAAGGTTCGACCTCGCCGAGGTTCGCTCGACTCGGCGATTGCTCGCGGCGCAAGCCGGTGAACCAGACGTCGTAGTCTTCCAGAGCCCCGAACAGCGGGCCGACCTTGTGGACGGCGCAGCAATCCTGGGTGCTCTGGCGCCAGAGCCCGGGCGACGGCACCGTTGCGCGCAACGTCACGAGGTTGAGATCCCACCGCCGCACCATCTCATCGCGATATTCGCAGGTCTCGGGGAAATGGTGCACGGTATCGAGAAACAGCACCGGGATATCGGGGCGGGCCTCGCGCAGCAGATGGACCAGGACCACGCATTCGGCTTGAAAGCTCGACGTGACGCAGGGGGCGTCGGCCGTGGACAGTTGATCCAGCACCAGCGTGCGGACGTCAGTCATGTGAGCATCTCCTCGAGGAGGCGACGGACCGCCTCTTCGGCGTCAGCGGTGTTCGAGGCCTCGCGCGCAGCCTGCGCGATGCGCATCGCCGCGGTCGCACCCGCTCCCGTCGTCGACTCTCGCTCGGCCGACACGATCATCCCGGCACCGGCGGTGAAGTTCGTCGCCGGATCGATGATGACGAAGCTGCCCAGCGTCCGGTTGTCGGCATACCGGTCGAACACCAGCGACTGCGCGGTGTTGACAACGACGGTGCCGATTTCGTTGAGAGACAGGACGCGGTTCAGATCGGCAGTGACGACGCGCGACGCGTGCTTGAGGACGTAGGCTCTCGATGGATCGAGTGGACGTTCGTCCATCCACACGACGTCGGCCGAGAAACGGCGGGCGACCTCGATCGGGCCCTGCGCCAGCACGTCCCCGCGACTCACGTCGAGGTCGTCGGCGAGCACGAGCGTGACCGACATCGGCGCTACCGCGGCATCCAGATCGC
The DNA here is from genome assembly GCA_963771415.1 of uncultured Acidobacteriota bacterium. Lineage (GTDB taxonomy): Bacteria > Acidobacteriota > Vicinamibacteria > Vicinamibacterales > 2-12-FULL-66-21 > CAWAZT01. The sequence goes on from CAVYTI010000006.1 coordinate 974,411, forward strand.
CGTCCCACGTGACGATTCGGTCGACGCGGGTCGACAAGCCGGAGGGCCAGACGCTGATTCGATCGCCGACACGCACGGTGCCCGAGGCGATTTGGCCGGCGTATCCGCGAAAGTCGTGATCCGGACGGATGACCAGCTGCACCGGCATGCGGAAGGCGGCGTCCGCGGCCGACCGCTGGATCTCGGCGGTCTCGAGGAACGACAGCAGGCTCGGGCCGTCGAACCACGGCATCCGCTCGCTCCGCACCGTCACGTTGTCGCCGTGCAGGGCGCTGATCGGAATCGCCTCCAGCCGCGCGCCGTCGAGCAGGTCGGCAAAGTCGTCGCGGATGGCGTGGAAGACGCCGGCGTCGAATCCCACCAGATCCATCTTGTTGATGGCCAGCACGAACGTCGAGATGCCCAGCAGGCGCGCGATGCGGGCGTGACGCACGGTCTGCGGCCGCACGCCATTTCGCGCGTCGACGAGCAGGATCGCGAGGTCCGCCGTCGAGGCACCCGTCGCCATGTTCCTGCGTGTACTGTTCGTGCCCCGGAGTATCCGCGAGGATGAACTTGCGACGGGCGGTGGCGAAATACCGGTACGCGACGTCGATCGTGATGCCCTGTTCCCGCTCGGCGCGAAGGCCGTCGGTGAACAGGGAGAAATCGATCGGTCCGGCCGAGCGGTTCCTCGACGCCGCGCGGACCGAGTGCACCTGATCCTCGTAGACGCCGCGCGAGTCGTAGAGCAGACGCCCGATCAGCGTGCTCTTGCCGTCGTCGACGCTTCCGGCGGTGCAGATGCGCAGCAGGTCGGGCACTAGAAGTATCCCTCCCGCTTCTTGATTTCCATGGACCCGTCCTGATCGTGGTCGATGACCCGCAGCTGACGCTCGGAATGCCGCACCGCGAGCAGCTCGTCGACGATCTTGGGAACGGTATCGGCATCCGAGCGAACCGCGCCGGTGCACGGCGAGCATCCAAGTGAGCGCATCCGGCACTTGACGGTTTCGAGCCGCTCGCCCGTCTGCAGCGGCACGAACGGCTGCTCGGGAACGATCAGGGACTGGCCGCGCACGATCACCTCGCGCTCCTTGGCGAAGTACAACGGCACCACCGGAATCCGTTCCAGGTCGATGTACTGCCAGACGTCGATCTCGGTCCAGTTCGAGAGCGGGAACACCCGCATGCTCTCGCCCGATCGGATGCGGCTGTTGAGGAGGTGCCAGAGCTCAGGTCGCTGCCGCTTCGGATCCCACTGTCCCTTGGCGTCCCGAATGGAGAACACTCGCTCTTTCGCGCGCGACCGCTCTTCGTCGCGGCGCGCGCCGCCGAACGCCGCGTCGAAGCCACCCTCCTCGAGCGCGTCGAGCAGGGCGCGGGTCTTGAGCAGCCCGCAGCACCGCTGCGTCCCGACCAGAAACGGCTGTGTCCCTTCGGCGACCGCTTCGCGGTTGGTGTGCACGATCAGCCGCGCCCCCACCTTCGCCGCGTACCAGTCGCGGAACTCGATCATTTCGCGGAACTTGTAGGTCGTGTCGACGTGCAGCAGCGGAAACGGAATCGGGCCCGGGTGGAAGGCCTTCTGAGCCAGCCGCAGCAGGACCGACGAGTCCTTCCCGATCGAATACAGCATCACCGGGCGTTCGAACTCGGCGACCACCTCCCGGAAGATGTGGATGCTCTCGGCTTCCAATGCGCGCAGGTGATCGATTTCGGTGGCCTCGGCCGTTGGCCTGTCGAGGACTCGCATGTGCATCACTTGGTCTCCTGCGCGAAAGGCCCCGGCAGCCCGACCGGTCGCGCGACTCGAGCGGAGAAGAATCGGACGAGGAGCACGGCGTCGATGGCCATCACTGCCACCATCAGCAGGTAAGCAGCAGGGCCGTCGACGATGTGGAGGACGCGAAGCAGGGTCGAGAGGCCGAACCCGACGACCCAGGCATCGAAACTCATACAGACGCGGCGAAACGTCTCGGCGTCAACGCGGCGAATCAGCCACGCGCCGACGGGCACGCCGACGAGCAGGCTGGGAAGAATCAGCGGGATCAGTCCGACGCTCTCGCGCGCGTACAAACCGGCATAGCCGTAGGCGACCGCCGTGAAGCTGGACTCGGCGAGGCGGATGAATCCGAGTCCCGCCCGGAACTCCTGCTTGGCCAGTCCCTGATTGTTCAGGAACACCGCGAGCGGCGGGCCCGAGATCGTGGTCACCGAGTAGAGCAGTCCCACTCCCGTGCCGAACGGGTAGCCGAACGCGCGCTCGCCGCGGATCGGGTGGCGATAGCCGGCGGCCTGCACGAGGATCAGCGGCAACAACAGGGCAAACGTCCCGAATTTCAGCCAGTCCGGCCGCACCTGCGCCACGATCAACGTCCCCACGATCACGCCAGGCGCCAGCCCGATCGCGACCGGCAGGAGTCGCCGCCAGACCTGACTCAACCCCGCGCGATTGACCCAGAGGACGTAAGCGTTCAGCCCGACTTCGATCAGCACCAGGGCCGGATTGAGGACACGGTTGGTCAGAAACAGCAGGGCGAGCGGAACGGTGATCGACGAGAACCCATATCCGAGCGCGCCGTTGACGATCGCGGCGAGCAGCGTAATGACGATGAGCTCGGATGACTGACTGAACTGCACCAGGGTCTCTCCAGTTCTGCCCCGCAGACGCGACCGGGAGCGGCCCGGCGTGTGCTGCACCGCGAGAACGTGCGCGTCCTCGCGAGAACGTACGACGACTCGGAATGAGGTGCCGAGCGATGAACGGGGAAGAACCGGAAGGAAAGGGGTCGGGGCTCTCTACCCGCGCGTCGCCGGCATCGTACAGACGCATCGACACCTGGTCGACGCGGTGACGAAACAACAACAGCTCGGGCAGTTCACAAAAGACCTGCCGACACCGTAACACGGGGCGATGCGGCCGTTCAAGTCCGAAGGCTGACCGACCGCGAGCCGAGCACACTCGCCGGTTTGCGTGCCACCCTCAGTCGCCGGCCCGCCACCAGGTGAGGTCGGGAGCGTGCGACATAGAGGGATGACTGCTGTACCGGGCCGGCCGGCAGACTTCTACCTGAGCCGATACGAACATAAATGTTGCTCAATTTCACCTGAGCAACAATTTTGCTGTGAAAGCAACGCCGGCAGCTTCCCGAGGCTTCCCTTGCGCCGAGCCAATCGGTCCGCCGGGTGCGTCGCCCGGGCAACCGCGATGTCGATCCGTAGAATAATGTCGACCTCTCGATCCTCAATCAACGAGAGTGTCCGAATCCTTGCCAGCGTTCGTGGTCGCGCTTTTGCCCTGGCAGCGAGCGCGGACCCGAACGCTATCAGCATGTTGCCGGCATCGCCCGCCGCCGCTCGCCGTCGACCTCGAGCCGTCCTGCGGGGACTCCGACTTGCAGTGCACCCGGCATCGCCGATTCGCCCGACAGTTCTCCAGGAGACGTCTTTATGCTGACAGACTGGCGCACCCGCCTCGTTCGGAACTTCAAAGATCCTGTCGTCTTCGGACAGGTCATGGCGCTGATGGGCGGCAAGCTCATTGGCCTGACGCTCGTGCTCACGGCGATGCGCATCTTCATCGCGCCGGCCGTGTTCGCGGACGCCGGACAGCCCACCCCGGAAATCAACGCCATCAACACAGTCTGGACGCTGGTGGCCGCCTTCCTCGTGTTCGGCATGCAGGTCGGGTTCGTCATGCTCGAAGCAGGCTTCGCGCGATCCCGCGAGTCGATCAACATCCTGGTGGAAGGCATCGTCGACACCTGCATCTGCGGCGTCACCTTCTGGGCCTGGGGCTTTGCCTTCATGTTCGAGCCCGGCAACGGCTTTATCGGGACGACCGGCTTCTTCCTCAAGGGGCTCGCCGATACCTACGGGACCACCGGCGTCCCACTGCTCGCGTTCTGGGTCTTTCAGTTTGCGTTCGCCGACACCTGCTCGACGATTACCTCCGGCGCCATGGTCGGCCGGTGCGGGTTCATCGGTGACATCCTCTACAGCATCGGTGTCACCGGGTTCATTTATCCCATCATCGGCCACTGGGCGTGGGGACCCGATGGCTGGCTGGCCGTCAGAGGCGTCCCGTTCCGCGACTTCGCAGGATCCACCGTCGTGCACAGCATCGGAGGCGCCATTTCTCTCGCTGGTGCGATCGCCCTCGGTCCACGTCTCGGTCGCGTGTTCCGGCGCGACGGCGGCGGGCCGCCCCTCCCGCACAACATCATCCTCGGCGCGGTTGGCGGCCTCATCCTGTGGTTCGGCTGGTACGGCTTCAACCCGGGCAGCACACTCTCAGCCCTCGATCTCCAGGGCATCGGCCGCGTGTCCTTCAACACGACGATGGCGGCGTGCTCCGCGGGTCTGGCAGCGTTGTTCTATGCCTACGCCCGTGTCGGCAAGTGGGACCTGGGGCTCACCGTCAACGGATTTCTCGCCGGTCTCGTCGCGATCACGTGCCCGTGCTACTGGGTCAGTCCGACGGGCGCGTTCCTCATCGGCATCGGCGGCGGCCTCGTGGTGATCTGGGCGACCGACGCGCTCGAGTACTTGCGCATCGACGATCCGATCGGCGCCGTACCCGTCCACTTGATCGGCGGCATCTGGGGCACGCTCTCATTGGGACTCTTCGCCACCGGGGCCTACGGCGTTCCGACGCCGACGGGAATGGATGGCAGCACGCTGGTCAAAGGGCTCTTCTATGGCGGCGGCTTTGCGCAACTGATCGCGCAGGCCATCGGCAGCGCCTCGGTCGTGCTGGCCACCCTGGCGGCCTCGTTCCTGCTGATGTATGCGGTCAAAGCGACCGGCACGCTCCGCGTCTCGCGTGAGGGAGAGCTCATGGGCCTCGACCTCCACGAGCACGGCATGCTCGCCTATCCCGAGTATGTGATTCACGGGTTCGATCTCACGCCGCACAGCACCGCACCCGCAGCGGCCAAAGCCGCGGGCGTCACGGAACTCGGACCGGTCCGCGTCCAATAGGCGGACGACAGGCGCAAACCTCAGTCTGCCGTGAGTCGCGCGGCTTTTGGAGAGAGTGGGAGTACCTATGACGATGATCTCGGCACGTCCCTCACTGCCTTGGGCAGTGATGTTCGCGGCATTCCTGACCGCCGCGACATTGCCGCAGCTCGCGGCGGCTCAGGGCACCGATCCTTCGCCGACCCCCCCCGGCACCGATCCGACCCCGGCCGCCGGAGCTCCGTCGGCCTCGCCGACCGCCACCACCCAGGAGCAGCCGAAGGGCTTCTGGGAGAGCACGGAGATCGGCGGTCTGCTGGATGTCTATTACGACTATTACTCGACCCAGCCGACCGGCGACGCGCAGTACCGGAACTTCGACACGAAACACAATCAGTTCAACCTGAGCATGGCGGAGATCTGGATCGCCAAGACGCCGACGTCGGATTCCCGCGCAGGTCTGAAGCTGCGTGGGACGGTCGGATCGGCCGCCAACCTGATCAACGCGTTCGAGCCCGGCGGGACCGACTTCCTGAAGAACCTCGAAGAGGGGTACGTCAGTTACCTGGCGCCCCTCGGCAAGGGTCTCCAGGTCGACTTCGGCAAGTTCACCACCCCGATCGGCGCCGAGGTGATCGAGGCCAAGGACAACTGGAACTATTCGCGCTCGCTGCTCTTCGCGCTCGCGATTCCCTACTATCACACCGGCCTGCGGCTCTCGTACTCGCCGAACAGCAAGGTTACTGTGCTCGGGACGGTCGTGAACGGATGGAACAACTTCAACGAGAACAACAGCGGGAAGACTTACGGCGCGCAGGTCAGCGTGAAGCCCACCGGCGCGCTGACGATCGTTCAGAACTACATGACCGGACCGGAGCAGCCGGACAACACCAGCAACTGGCGGCAGCTGTCGGACACGATCGTCACGTTCAACGCGACCAAGGCGCTCAGCGTGATGGCCAACTACGATTACGGCCACGACACCGTCAACGGCCTCGGCGGACACTGGCAGGGTGTCGCCGGCTCTGCGCGCTTCCAGGCCACCAAGATCTTCGCGATCGCTCCACGCTTCGAATGGTACGACGACAACGCGGGCTTCACGACGGGCGCGGTCCAGACGCTGAAGGAAGCCACGGTCACGCTCGAGGCGAAGGCGCTGGACAGCCTGTTGTGCCGGCTCGAATACCGCGGCGACTTCTCTGACCAGAACGTGTTCAAGGAGCACGACGGCACGTTCCGCGATCATCAGCACTCGATCGGCGTGAGCATGCTCTATTTCTTCAGCGTGAAGGGCAAATAGCGCGGGCGTCCTTCGCGGTGTAACGTATGGGGCCGATGACGAGCCTTCGGCCGAAGCCCAGTCCCGGCGTGCTGCTCGACGCGGCGCGTCGGGAATTGAGCGACGAAATCCTGCGCGGAGAGGGCGGCAGCGCTGCGCTCGAACGATACTCCTCGCGCCTGGATGCGCTGATCCTGCAGCTGGCCGCGGATGCCCCGCCGGCGGGACGGCGTGTCGTCGATTGCCGCGCTCGGCGGCTTCGGGCGTCGGCATTGTGCCTGCATTCCGACATCGATCTGCTCGTCGTCTTCGACGGCCAGCTTGGCGAGCAGGACGAGCTGTTCCTCCGGGCGCTGCTGCACCCGTTGTGGGACGCCGGTCTGGTGGTCGGGCATCAGGTCCGTGAGCTCGACGAGCTCGCCCGCCTGGAGGTCGACAACCCGGAATTCCTGCTGGCGCTCGTCGATGCGCGCCATATCGCCGGCGACTCGGAGCTCTTCTCCCAGTTTCAGGAGGCGTTTCACTCGCCCCAGACGCATGCCTTCATCGTCGATGCGCTCGAGCGGCTGATCGACGAACGGCATGCGCAGTTCAACGGGACGCTGTATCAGCTCGAGCCGGACGTGAAGGACGCGCCGGGCGCCTTGCGCGATCTCACCGCCGTCCGGACCCTGGCCATTCTGACCGACCCGTCGTTGATGCGGCAGGGACCGGAGGATCCCGAGCGGCTGCTCGATGCCGAGGATTTCTACCTGCGCATCCGCTCGGTGCTCCACCTCGAAACACGGCGCAACCACAATCTCCTCACGCACGCGCTGCAGGAGCGCGTCGCCGACGTGCTCGGCTATCCGGGTCCGTTGCCGCAGCCGCGGGTCGAGCGGCTGATGGGAGACTATTTCCGGCACGCTCGCGTGGTGACGCGCGCGCTGGAGTGGGCGCCGGCGATCGGCCCCACTGCCGGTCGATGTCAATGTCGGTCGCGTCGCCGACGGCATCCGCTTCATCGACCGCGGAAAGGCAGCCGTCCAGCCCGCGACGTGGCTGGCCGTCTTCCAGGCCGCCCTCGACGGGGACTGTCACGTGTCGAACGACGCGCTGGTCTGCATGCGCCAGAACGCCGAGCGGTTCTCGACGCGCCGATTTCTTTCCTACGCCGGCACACCGCATGGCGCTGCTGCGGTTCCTGACGCCGCGCACGGGCATCTACGCCCGGCTTTCGGAGATGCACGACTGCGGCGTGCTCGGCCGGATGCTGCCGCCGTTTCAGGCGATCACCTACCGCGTGGTGCGCGACTTCTACCACAAGTACACCGTCGACGAGCACACGCTGCTCACCGTCAGGAATCTCGAACGGCTGACCACGGCGGAGAAGGGGCGCGAGCGCTTCGCGACGCTGCTCCGCGATCTCGAGGCGCCCGAGCTGCTCGTGCTGGCGCTGCTGCTCCACGATGTCGGCAAATGGCGCGACGAGGATCACGCCACCGAGAGCGTGCGGATGGCGCGGCAGATGTTCGAGGTCTTCGAGCTCGACGCCCGAGGCGGCCGAGCTCGTCGAGTTCCTCATCGCCAATCACCTCCGCATGTCGCAGGTCGCGTTCCGTCGCGATACCGAGGATCCCGAGATCGTGCGGCAGTTCACCCAGCTGGTCGGCGAACGAAGAGCGGCTGAAGATGCTCTGCCTCCTGACCCTCGCCGATGTCGAAGCGGTCAGCCTGGAGACGCTGACGCCCTGGAAGGAGGAGCTGCTCTGGCGCCTCTACGTCGACACCTACAACGAGCTGACCCTCAGCTACGGCGACGACCTCATCGATCGCGGACAGGCCGACATCTCGGCGCTCTACGCCGCATCGGCCTGCCGATCTCTCGGAGGCCGAGATCGGCGGCATGCTGGAGGGCTTTCCGCGCCGATACCTGCAGATGTTCGATCGCGACGCCATCTACCGGCACGTGCGGCTGTCGCGCAACATGGCGGCCGACGAGCTGCACCTGTTTCTCGAGCGCAAGGACGACACCTGGGAGCTGACCGTCGTCACCCAGGACAAGCCGTTCCTCTTCTCGAACATCTCCGGAACGCTGTCGTCGTTCGGCATGGACATCCTGCGCGGCCACGCCCTGACCAACCCCAACGGCCTGGTGGTCGACGTCTTCCAGTTCACCGATGGCGAGCGGTTTCTCGAGCTGAACGCCAGCGCTCAGGAGGTCATGTTCAGGACGCTCAACGACGTGGTGGCCGGATCGGGCCAACGTGGCGGAACGCCTGCGCGGCCGCGAGCAGAGCCTCTTCCACCGCCGCGAGTCGCGGGTGAAGCCCGTCGTCTACTGCGACAACCTCGCATCGCGCCGCTATACGATCGTCGAAATCGTCGCCGACAATGCGCTCGGGCTGCTCCATCGGATCAGCCGGGTGATGTCGGAGCACGACTGCGGCGTGGATCTGGTGCTGATTTCGACCGAAGGCGACAAGGCGATCGACGTGTTCCACATCACCAAAGCCGGCGCAAAGCTGACCGACCCGGAGCAGCGTGCGTTGACCGGCGACCTGCAACGCATGCTGGAGGAATCATGAAGCTGATCAAAGCCATCATCCGCCCGAACAAAGTCGATGAGGTCAAGGACGCGCTCGAGCGGCTCAACATCGCCGGGATGACCGTCACCGAGGTTCGCGGGCCACGGCAAGCAGAAGGGCCATACTGCCGTGTATCGCGGCAAGGAATACAACGTCAGCCTGTTGCCGAAGATGGAGATCGAGCTCGTGGTCGACGACCGCATCGTCGAGGACGCAATCAAGGCGATCGTGCAGGCGGCGCGGACCGGCGAGATCGGCGACGGGCGCGTGTTCGTGATGCCGGTCGAGCAGACCTACCGGATCAGGACCGGCGAACAGGGCCTCTGAAGGGGGGAGCGGCGGGGGTCCGGCGAGTAGCAGCGAACCTATGTGTATAAGTCATAGGTCCGATGTGATCATTCTATTTCCCTTCTGCGGCGCCGCCTGCGATAACTCCCAGAGTCGTGACAACATCCGCCGATCCTCCGCAGGCGACCGGACTCTACGACCCGTCTTTCGAGCACGATGCGTGTGGCGTCGGGTTCGTGGTGGACGTCGCCGGTCGACGGTCGCACCGCGTCATCGAACGCGGCCTCCAGGTTCTCATCAACCTGTTGCATCGAGGGGCCTGCGGCTGCGAAGCGAATACCGGGGATGGTGCCGGCATTCTGATCCAGATGCCGGATCGGTTTCTCCGCAAGGTCACGGCGCCGCTGGGCATCGATCTGCCGCTCACCGGGCGCTACGGCGCGGGGATGGTGTTTCTGCCTCGCGACGTCCGGCAGCGGGATCAGGTGCGACGGGAATGCGACCGCATCATCCGTGAGGAAGGGCAGGAACCGCTGGGCTGGCGCCCGGTCCCGATCGACGACTCCCGCCTCGGCGCGTCGGCGGTTCGGGCCCGGCCCGTCATCGAGCAGGTCTTCATCGGCGACGGCTCGCCGGCCGGATCGGCCTCGTCCGATCCCATGCGCTTCGAGCGACGGCTCTACATCATCCGCAAGCGCATGGAGAAAGCCATCGATGCGCTGGCGCTGGCCGAGCAGCACCTCTGTTACATCTGCAGCCTCTCCTCCCGCACGCTGATCTACAAGGGGATGCTGACGGCGGACCAGATCCAGCCGACGTTCCCCGACCTGACGGACGAGGATCTCGAGTCGGCGCTCGCGCTGGTGCACCAGCGCTTCAGCACCAACACCTTCCCGTCCTGGCCGCTGGCGCATCCCTACCGCTACGTCGCGCACAACGGCGAGATCAACACGCTGCGCGGCAACATCAACTGGATGAAGGCCAGGGAAGGCTTGCTCCGCTCGCCGCTGTTCGGCGACGACCTGCGCAAGCTGCTGCCGATCGTTCGTGAGGGCGGAAGCGACACCGCGACGTTCGACAACGTGCTCGAGTTTCTCGTCATGGCCGGTCGCTCCCTGCCGCACGCCGTGTTGATGATGATCCCGGAGCCGTGGTCGGGGCACGAGGAGATGAGCCCCGAGCTGCGCGCGTTCTACGAGTACCATTCGGCGCTGATGGAGCCCTGGGACGGCCCCGCCTCCATCGCCTTCACCGACGGCACGGTGATCGGCGCGGTCCTCGACCGGAACGGCCTGCGGCCGTCGCGCTACTACGTCACCAAGGACGGCATGGTCGTGATGGCGTCGGAGGTCGGCGTGCTCGACATTCCGGCCGAAGACATCCTGATCAAGGAACGGCTGCACCCGGGACGGATCTTCCTGGTCGACACCGCGCGGGGGCGGATCGTCTCCGACGAGGAGATCAAGCGCGAGCTGGCGACCGCGCACCCCTACGAGCGCTGGCTGGCGGAGAATCTGGTCGACATCGACAGCCTGCCCGAGGCGCCGTATCTGCCGCGCCACAGTCACGAGTCGGTGCGGCGGCGGCAGCACATGTTCGGCTACACGCAGGAAGACCTGAGACTTCTGCTCGCGCCGATGGCCACCGATGGACAGGAACCGGTCGGCTCGATGGGAACCGACACCACCCTGGCGGTGCTGTCCGAACGGCCGCGGCTGCTCTACGACTACTTCAAGCAGGTCTTCGCGCAGGTCACCAACCCGCCGCTCGACGCGATCCGCGAGGAGCTGGTGACCACGATGGCGTCGACGGTCGGTCCCGAGGGCAACCTCCTGGACCCGCAGCCCGAGTCGTGCCGCCAGATCCAGATCACCTATCCGGTGATCGACAACGACCAGCTGGCCAAGCTGCGTCACGTCTACGAGCCCGGCTTCCGATCGACGACGCTGCCGATGCTGTTCGATTCGCGTCAGGGGGGCGCCGGCCTCGAGCGCGCGATGGAGGAGCTGCAGAAGCGGGCCAGCGATGCGGTCGAGGCGGGCTACACGATTCTGATTCTGTCCGATCGCAGCGCCGATCGCGCGCGCGCGCCGATCCCGAGCCTGCTCGCCACCGCGGCGGTCCATCATCATCTCGTCCGCCAGGGCACCAGGACACGATGCGGCCTCGTCGTCGAGTCCGGCGACGCCAGGGAAGTGCATCACTGCGCGCTGCTCCTCGGCTATGGCGCCGGAGTCGTCAACCCGTACCTGGCCTTCGAGTCGCTCGACGACATGATCGGCCGCGGCCAGCTGACCGGCGTTTCGCACCACCAGGCCGTGCTGAACTACATCCACGCGCTCAACAAGGGCATCCTCAAGTCGATGTCCAAGATGGGCATCTCGACGCTCCAGAGCTACTGCGGCGCGCAAATCTTCGAGGCGGTCGGGCTCGATCGAGCGTTCGTCGACCGCCATTTCGCCGGAACCGCGTCACGAATCGGCGGCGTCGGCATCGAAGTGATCGGTCGGGAAGTGGCGGCACGGCTGCAACACGCGTATCCGGTCAGGCCGGGCGCCGCCGCGGACCTTGAATCGGGCGGCGAGTATCAGTGGCGCCGTGACGGCGAGTACCACCTCTTCAACCCGGAGACGGTCTTCAAGCTTCAGCACGCGACGCGAAGCGGCCAGTATTCGATCTTCAAGCAATACACCCGGCTGGTCGACGATCAGAGCCAGCAGCGGGCCACCCTGCGAGGGCTGTTCGATTGGACTCCGGCTGCCACGCCGGTGCCGCTCGACGAGGTCGAGCCGGTCGAGCGCATCGTCAAGCGCTTCGCCACCGGCGCCATGTCCTACGGCTCGATCAGCCAGGAGGCGCACGAGAACCTGGCCATCGCGATGAACCGCCTTGGCGGAAAATCGAATACCGGGGAGGGGGGCGAGGATCCGGCGCGCTACGTTCGGGACGCCAACGGGGACTCGCGTCGAAGCGCCATCAAGCAGGTCGCCTCCGGACGCTTCGGCGTGACCAGCGAGTACCTGGTCAACGCCGAGGAACTGCAGATCAAGATGGCGCAGGGCGCCAAGCCCGGCGAAGGCGGCCAGCTCCCGGGCCATAAGGTCTACCCGTGGATCGCCAAGGTGCGCTATGCGACGCCCGGTGTCGGCTTGATCTCGCCGCCGCCGCATCACGACATCTATTCGATCGAAGACCTGGCTCAGCTCATTTTCGATCTCAAGAACGCGAACCCGGCGGCGCGGATCTCGGTCAAGCTCGTCGCCATCGCGGGCGTCGGAACCATTGCCGCGGGCGTCGCCAAAGCGCACGCCGACGTCGTGCTGATCTCCGGCCACGACGGCGGAACCGGCGCGTCGCCGCTGACCAGCATCAAGCACAGCGGCGTGCCCTGGGAGCTCGGCCTCGCCGAGACGCAGCAGGTGCTGCGCATGAACGGTCTCCGCGACCGCATCGTCGTCCAGGTTGACGGCCAGATGAAGACCGGGCGCGACGTCGTCATCGCGGCGCTCATGGGCGCCGAAGAATTCGGCTTCGCCACCGCACCGCTCGTCGTCTCGGGCTGCGTCATGATGCGCGTCTGCCATCTGAACACCTGCCCGGTCGGCATCGCGACGCAGGATCCCGAGCTGCGCAAGCGCTTCAACGGGCAGCCGGAGTTCGTCGAGAACTTCTTCCGCTTCATCGCCCAGGAAGTGCGCGAGTACATGGCGCAGCTGGGGTTCCGGACCTTGGACGAGATGATCGGCCGGGTGGACATCCTCAACGTGCGGCCCGCGATCGATCACTGGAAGACCAGGGGCCTCGACCTCACCCCGATTCTGCGTTCCCTGCCCGCGGCCGAGGCCTCGCCGCGGCGCCGGACGACGTCGCAGAATCATGGACTCGACCAGGCGCTCGATCGCGATCTGATTGCCGCCTGCCAGGATGCTCTGGAAAACGGGCACCCGGTCGCGATCTCGCGGTCGATCCGCAACGTCAACCGGTCGCTGGGGACAATGCTCGGCTACGAAGTGACGCGGCGCTGGGGCGGCGCCGGACTCCCCGACGACACGATCCGCATCGACTGCACGGGCTCGGCTGGACAAAGCTTCGGAGCGTTCGTGCCGCGCGGCATCAGCCTGTCGCTCGAGGGCGACGCCAACGACTACGTCGGCAAGGGACTGTCGGGCGGACAAGCTGGTGATTGTCCCGCCGCGCCAGGCGACGTTTGCCGCCGAAGACAACATCATCATCGGCAACGTGGCGCTCTACGGCGCCACCAGCGGCGCCGCCTTCATTCGCGGCGTCGCGGGTGAGCGCTTCGCCGTCCGCAACAGCGGCGCCACCGCGGTCGTCGAGGGTGTCGGCGATCACGGCTGCGAGTACATGACCGGCGGCCACGTCGTCATTCTCGGCCGCACCGGCCGGAACTTCGCGGCCGGCATGAGCGGCGGCCTTGCCTATGTGCTCGACGAGAACGGGACATTCGGCCGGCGCTGCAATCAGCAGGGGGTCGATCTCGAGCCCGTGGCCGGAGAGGATCAGGAGATCGTTCGCAGCCTCCTCGAGCGCCACGTCCATCACACGAACAGTGCGGTGGCGCTGCGGCTCCTGGTCCAGTGGCCGATCAGCGCGACGCAGTTCGTGAAGGTGATCCCGCGCGACTTCAAGCGCGCGCTCGAGGCCTCTCAGCCGCCGGCGACCGCCGCGGTCCTGCAGTTTCCGCTGCTGAAGGTCGCCAATGGGTAAGACCACCGGATTTCTCGAGGTGCCTCGCGAAAAGCAGCCGCTGCGGCCGGTGCTGCTCAGAGTTCGCGACTGGGAAGAGGTCTACGTGCCCTTCGGGCGCGATGCGCTGCGGGCGCAGACCTCGCGCTGCATGGACTGCGGCATTCCCTTCTGCCATCAGGGGTGCCCGCTGGGCAACCTGATCCCCGACTGGAACGACCTGGTCTTTCGCGATCGCTGGAAGGCGGCGATCGAGCGCCTCCACGCCACGAACAATTTTCCCGAGTGGACCGGGCGGTTGTGCCCGGCGCCCTGCGAGGGTTCGTGCGTCCTCGGCATCAACGACGACGCCGGTTACGATCAAGGCGGCCGAGAACGCGATCGTCGAACGCGCCTTCGAGCAGGGCTGGATCGTGGCGCACCCGCCGTCGCGGCGCAGCGGCAAGCGCGTAGCAGTCGTCGGCTCTGGTCCGGCCGGCCTCGCGGCGGCGGCGCAGCTCAATAGCGCCGGTCACCTGGTGACCGTGCTCGAGCGCGCCGATCGGATCGGCGGGCTGCTGCGGTATGGAATCCCCGAGTTCAAATTGGAGAAGCGCTGGCTCGATCGACGGCTCGATCTGATGAAGCAGGAAGGGGTCGTCTTCCAGACCAACGCGCACGTCGGCGTCAACGTCTCGCATGACGAGCTCCGCGCCAGATACGACGCGGTCGTCCTCGCTGGTGGCGCGACTGCTGCACGCGACCTGCAGGTGCCGGGGCGGGAGCTGGCTGGCATCCATTTCGCGATGGAGTACCTCCCGCTGCAGAACCGTCGCTGCGAGGGAGACGAGATCGCCGACGAGCAGTTCATCTCCGCCGCCGGCAAGCACGTCGTGATCATCGGCGGCGGCGACACCGGCGCGGATTGCCTCGGCACCGCCCACCGCCAGGGCGCGGCCAGCGTGACGCAGCTCGAGGTCTCTCCCGCCCGCCGGACGACCGCGCGCCGGCCAACCCATGGCCGATGTGGCCCAACATCTTCCGGGTCTCCTCGGCGCACGAGGAGGGTGGAGCGCGATTGTTTTCGATCGCCACGGAGCGTTTCAGCGACGACGGCACTGGTCGTGTTGCCAACCTGCACACCGTCAGCGTCGAGAGCGCCATCGTCGATGGCCGGCCATCCTTCGCCAAGGTTGCCGGCTCCGAGGGGACAATCCCCGCCGACCTCGTCCTGCTCGCCATGGGTTTTGTTGGAGCGGAGCGATCGACCATGCTCGACGGGTTCGGCGTGCGGCTGACCGACCGCGGCACCGTGTGGCGCGACGCGAACTGGATGACCAGCGTGCCCGGCGTCTTCACCGCCGGAGACATGCAGCGAGGTCAATCGCTCATCGTCTGGGCGATCGCGGAGGGACGAAGCTGCGCCCGTGGCGTGGATGCCTTTCTGATGGGAGAGTCATCACTGCCGGCTGCGGTGGCGTAGTCTCTGATCGGCGGCGCGCGGAACGCTCCAGCCGCATGACAGCCTGATCTCTTTCGCGCGACAATACCCGAGGGAACTGCGCCGCGACGCGGCGCCATCGTGGACAAGCTCATCGACTCTCCGCCCGCGGCCGCAAGTGATTCCACACTTCACGCCGACGATCCGCACAAGCCGCTGCGCGACGACGTACGCCTGCTGGGAACCCTGCTGGGCGAGACGCTCCGCCATCAGGAGGGAGAGGCGCTCTACGAGCGGGTCGAACAGGTCCGCAACGCCGCGAAGTCGGCGCGATCGCAGGCGCGTGACCGCGAGCTCGACGATCTGGCGCTCGAGCTGTCGTCGATGCCGCTGACCGAAGCGTTGCCGGTGGCCCGCGCGTTCGCCCACTTCCTCCACCTCGCCAACATCGCCGAGCAGCATCATCGCGTGCGCCGGCGTCGCGCCTATCAGCGCGATCCATCCGCGGCGCCGCAGCCGGGTTCGGTTGACGAGGCGCTGGCGAGACTGAAGGCCGGCGGCATCGCGGCCGACGTCCTGCACAAGGCGGTCTGCGCGCTGCGCATCGAGCTCGTGCTGACCGCTCACCCGACCGAAATCATGCGCCGGACGCTGCAATACAAGTACGGCCGGACCGCCGACGCCCTGGCCGGGCTCGACCGCAGTGATGCGACGCCGCTCGAGCGCGAGGCACTGGTCGATGCGCTGAAGCGTGAGATCCAGGCGGCGTGGGAGACCGAGGACGTGCGGCGCGAGCGGCCGTCGCCGTTGGAGGAAGTGCGGGCGGCGCTGACCATCTTCGACCAGGTGCTGTGGAATGCGGTGCCGGAGTTCCTGCGGTCGCTCGATCGCACCTTGCGCCGCGTCACCCACCGCGATCTGCCGCTCGGCGTGTCCCCGATCCGATTCGGCTCGTGGATCGGCGGCGATCGCGACGGCAACCCGTCGGTGACCTCCGACGTCACGCGGCGGGCCTGCCTGGTCGCACGACGGGCGGCAGCGATGCTCTACCTCCAGGAGATCGATCAGCTTCACGGCGAGCTGTCGCTCAGCGACGGCACCGAGGACCTGCGCGCGCGCGCCGCGCACGCGCCCGAACCCTATCGCGCCATCCTGCACGACATCCGGGCCCGCCTGCACCTCACGCGGGACTGGCTCGAGGCCTGCCTCGCCGCCGATGGCGATCTGGAGCGCCCGGCCGGCGCCTACGAGCACGTTGACGAGTTCGCCGAGCCGCTTCGCCTCTGCTATCGATCGCTGCACGCCACCGGAAACGGCATCGTTGCCAACGGCCGATTGCTCGACGTGCTGCGCCGCGTGGCGGCCTTCGGTCTCACGCTCGTGCGACTTGACGTTCGTCAGGAGGCCAACCGTCATTCGCAGGCTATCAGCGCCATCACGCGGCAGCGGGGGCTGGGTGCGTATACCGACTGGCCGGAAGCGGATCGCGTCGCCTTCCTCGTTCGCGCGCTGGATGGCGGGGACCTGTCCGTTCCTGACGATCTGAAGCCGGACGCCGAGGTCGCCGAGGTGCTGGCGACGTTCCGGGCCATCGGCCGGATCCCGTCGGAGTCGCTCGGCGCCTACGTCATCACGATGGCGTCACAGCCGTCGGACGTCCTGGCGGTCGAGTTCCTGCAGCGTGCGGTCGGCGTGCCCAGGCCGCTGCGTGTCGTGCCGCTCTTCGAGACGGCCCGCGATTTGGCGTCTGCGGGCAGCGTGATCGAGCGGCTGCTCTCGTTGCCGTGGTATCACGAGCGGATCCGGAAGGCCGGCAGCCGCCAGGAGGTCATGGTCGGGTATTCGGATTCCGCGAAAGACGTCGGGCGTCTGGGGGCGGCCTGGGAGCTGTACAAGAGCCAGGAGTCGATCGTCGATGCGTCGCGCCGGCACGGTGTTGCCGTTACGCTGTTCCACGGACGCGGCGGCAGCGTCGGCCGCGGCGGCGGACCGACCGCGCTCGCGATTCAGTCGCAGCCACCCGGTTCGGTGGACGGGACGCTTCGCGTCACCGAACAGGGAGAAATGATCCAGGCGAAGTTCGGGCTACCGGGAATCGCCCTGCGCACGCTTGAGGTCTACACCACGGCGACGCTCGAGGCCGCGCTCGCGCGACCGGCCGCACTCGATCCGCAGTGGCGATCGACGATGGATCGACTGGCGGCGGGGGCGCGGGCCGCGTTCCGCCAGACGGTCTACGACGATCCGCGGTTTCCAACCTACTTCCGCGCCGCCACACCGGTCGCCGAGCTCGATGCGCTGCACATCGGGAGCCGTCCGGCGCGGCGCAGCCGCGCGCGATGGAGTCGGGCCGCTGCGCGCCATCCCGTGGCAGTTCGCCTGGACACAGACGCGACTGCTGCTCGCGTCGTGGCTCGGGGCCGAAGAAATCCTGCATCTCGACGCGAACGATCGGGAGATGTGCCGGGTGATGTATCGGGCCTGGCCGTTCTTCCGATCGACCGTCGACCTGCTGCAGATGGTGCTCGCCAAGGCCGACGCCGACATCGCCGCGCACTACGATCGACAGCTGGTGCCCCCGGATCTGCAGGGTTTCGGATTGGGATTGCGAGCCCGCCTGCAGCATGCGGTCGATGGTGTGCTGCTGGTGACCGGGCAGGATCGACTGCTCGAGAACAATCCCGTCCTGCGGCGGTCGATCGATGTCCGCAACCCCTATGTCGATCCGATCAATCTCCTGCAGGTCGAGCTGCTACGCCGGCTCGCTGTCCTGGACAAGGTTGCGGCGGCGCACGATCCCTCCGACGAGGAGCCGGCCGCCGATCTCGTTCAGCTGCGACGCGCGCTGTCGGTGACGATCAACGGGATCGCCGCGGGCATGCGCAACACCGGCTGACGCCGCCGCTCAGACGCTCAGCTCGCGCAGATACGGCACGCTCGCCTTCATCAGGTCCAGATTCATCTCGACGAAGTAGTTCTTGATGCCGCCCGATTTGGCCGCCGTGAAGATCTTCTTCCAGTCGAGCGATCCCTGCCCGACCGCCATCGTCTGCTTGGTGGCCGGCGACCAGTCCTGAACGTGCATCGAGACGAAGCGACCGGGGTACTTGGTGAAGTACTCCGCGGCGTCGAAGCCCTGGCTGATGGTCGAGCACTGGAACTGGAACTTCACCAGCTTCGGGTCGAGCAGCTCGAACAGCATGTCGTAGGTTCGCTTGCCATCGATCAGGGAGAGCTCGAAGTTCTCGTTGTGAAGCCCCTGTTGAATACCCGCCTTGGCGGTCTGCTCGGCGATCTTGTTGTACTCGTCGGCCGCTCGCTTGACGTCGTCCACCGTTGGGTTCTTCGGACCGTCGAGGCTGGGCACCATCATCTGCGTCAGGCCGACGTCCTTGGCCCAGGCGATCCGATCGGGCAGGTTGTCCCGCAGCTCCTTGATGCCGAAATGAGAGCTCTCGCAGCTGACGCCGGCGTCGGCGAGAATTTTCTTCAGCTCGGCTCCCTTGAAGGCGGCGAGCCCGCCGAAACCGGAGTCGGCATACCCGACGGGGGAGCACAGCTCGATGCGCTGAAATCCGGCGTCCGCCAGGATCTTGAGCGTCCCGGGGAAATCTTTGGCGATCAGGCTGCGCACCGGCCAGGTTTGACACCCGATCGGCATGCCGAGGGGATTGGCGCGAAGTGTCGCGACGCGGGACGCCAGCAGACCCGCCAGGGCGACGTGGGTGCCGGTTCTGCTGAAGAACTCCCGTCTCGAGATTGAAGCCATGGCTGCCTGCCTTTGTGTGATGCGTCCTCGCACGAGTTCGTGAACTGGGGCAGGATAGTCTCACAAATCCGCCGCCGCTGGCGACCGCGGGCCGGCTGTTGAAGGGGTGGCCGCGCTGGGACATAGTTGGCGTTCGGCCGGTCGTTCACGACCGCAGGAGGACTGTTCAGTGCGCATCAGGACCCTCGTCGCACTCTTTTCGCTCGTTGCAGCCAGTGCCGGCGCGCAGACCTCGGGGACCCCGCAGGGCGGCGCCAACCCCGCTCCGCCGAACGCGCCGGATCAACGCCCGGCCTTTCCTGAGCAGACCCGAGCTCCCGTGCGGGCGTCGAACGTCGCGTTCGACGTCGTCACCGTTGCCGAAGGGCTGCAGAATCCCTGGGGCATGACGTTTCTTCCCGACGGCCGCATTCTCGTGAC
This sequence comes from uncultured Acidobacteriota bacterium, assembly GCA_963771415.1. Classification (GTDB taxonomy): domain Bacteria; phylum Acidobacteriota; class Vicinamibacteria; order Vicinamibacterales; family 2-12-FULL-66-21; genus CAWAZT01. The sequence goes on from CAVYTI010000006.1 coordinate 993,805, forward strand.
CGAGAAGCCGGCGGGACGGCTGCGTATCGTCGGTAAAGACGGGAAGCTGTCGGAGGCCGTCGCGGGGCTGCCGCTGGTCGATGGCCGCGGCCAGGGCGGGCTGCTCGACGTGGCGCTCGATCCGGACTACGCGCGCAACCACCTGGTCTACTGGAGCTACGCCGAGCCGCGCGACGGCGGCCTGAACAACACGGCGGTCGCGCGCGGCCGCCTGGTCGAGGAGGGACTGCCGAAGATGTACGACGTCCAGGTGATTTTTCACCAGGCGCCCTCGATGAACTCGACCCTCCATTTCGGCGGCCGTCTGGTGTTCAGTCGCGATGGAACGCTCTTCATCACCATGGGGGAGCGGTCGATTACCGAAGGACGCATGCAGGCCCAGCGAATGGACGGACTGCTCGGCAAGATCGCGCGAATCAATCCCGACGGCACGAGCCCGACGGACAATCCGTTCGTGGGGCGTGAGGGCTTCCGGCCCGAAATCTGGTCGTTCGGCCATCGCAACGTCCAGGGGGCGACGCTCAACCCGGCGACCGGCGAGCTGTGGTCGGTCGAGCACGGCACGCGGGGCGGCGACGAGATCAACATCCCGCGCAAGGGGAAGGATTACGGCTGGCCGACGATTGCCTACGGGATCGAGTACCAAGGTGGCCCGATTACCGGCGGGATCACTGCGAAAGAGGGCATGGAGCAGCCGATCTACTACTGGGATCCAGTCATCGCCCCGAGCGGGATGACGTTCTATACGGGCGATCTCTTTCCGGCATGGAAGGGCAACCTGTTCATCGGCGGCCTGGCCAGCCAGCACCTGGTCCGGCTGACGATCAAAGGGGAGCGCGTGGTCGACGAGGAGCGCCTGCTGGGCGACATGCAGCCGAGAGAACGCATCCGCGACGTGGTGCAGGGCCCTGACGGCGCCCTCTACCTGCTCACCGACAACGCCCAGGGCCGAATCCTGAAACTGGTGCCGAAGAACTAGCGGTCCTCCGCCGTCCGCCATCCGTCTTGACACGCCTGTTGTTTCAGTTTATTCTGTTTAAACAGAAATGACTGACACCAACAAAAAGCTGCTGACACCGGTTCAGGAGAAGTTCATCCTGCACTGGGGCGAAATGGGCACCCGGTGGGGCATCAACCGCACGGTCGCCCAGATTCACGCGCTGCTCTTTCTTTCCCAGTCTCCCCTCAACGCCGAAGAGATCGCCTCGACGCTGGGTGTGGCCCGCTCGAACGTCAGCACCAGCCTGCGCGAGCTTCAGGGCTGGGGCATCGTCCGGGTGACCCACATCCTGGGCGATCGCCGTGACCACTTCGAGAGCATGAAGGACGTCTGGGAGATGTTCCGCATCATCGTCGACGAGCGGCGGAAGCGGGAGGCCGATCCCACGCTGGCGATGCTGAGGGAAGCAGTAGCCGACACGCGCAAGGCGGGGGCCGCGGATGCCTACACGCGCGAGCGTCTCAGCGACATGCTGCAGTTCTTCGAGCTGATGTCCGGCTGGGCCGAGCAGACGCGAAAACTGCCGACGCCGGCGGTGATCCGGATGATCAAGATGGGTGACAAGGTCGCCAAGCTTTTCGGCAAGTAGCGGCGCCAGAAAAATTTCCCGGCAGGTTTCTGTGACTACAGAACATACAGACATAACTGGAGCAAACTGGCGGGAGGTCGCTGCGCTCTGCGTGGCGTCGGTGTGGCTCTTCCACGGCCTTTTCAACAAGCTGCTGCACGGGTCGCCGCGGCACCTGACGATCGTCCAGTCGGTGCCCGGTTTGGCCGGTGAAAACGGCCGCCTGACGCTCCTCGCCGTCGCGCTGTTCGAGATTACCGTGGCGATATGGGTGCTGTGGGGGAGGGCGCCATATCTCTGTGCCTCCGTGCAGACGACGGTATTGCTGTCGATGAATGTCGTCGAGCTGACCTTCGCCCGTCCGCTCCTGTTGTGGCCGGCCGGGCTCATTCCGGTCAACCTGCTGTTTCTGTCGCTCGCGTGGGTCGCCGCCACCCGGGACACGGCGCTGCCGCTGCGCGTTCGCCTGCGCCGACATCCGTTCCCGATTGCCGCTCGACTGAGAAGCTGCCTCACCCTGACTTATGCCTTCCCCGCCGCAGTGCTCGAGCCGCTCGTGTCACCTGGGCTTGCGCTCGACACGGTCGACGGCTATGGCTTCGTCGCCGTGGCGCTGGTAAACGCGGAAGCGCTCAGGCCCGACGGATTTCCGCGGTCGGTGGGCAAGAACTTCTTTCTCGCCGGCTATCGCGTGTTCACCACGTTCCAAGCGGCTGGAGAGCTCCGGCCGCGGCGCGGACTTCAGATTCTGCGGAGCGACACGGATCGTCGCGCGATGGTCACTGGGGGCAACCTCTTCACGCACTATAACTACCGTCGCTGTGACGCGAGCGTCGTGGCCGACGGCGATCGACTCGAGATTGCGGTCCGCACACCTGGGGGACGGTGCGACCTCGACGTGACGAGCCGGCCAGCCGACGCCGTGCCTCACGGATCGCCGTTCCAGTCGCTTCGCGAGGCCAGGCGATTCGCCGGGCCGCTGCTGTTCACATTCGACTACGAGCGGGAGACCGACTCCATCATCGCGATCGAGGGCCGGCGCACGCACTGGCGGCCGGCGCCCGTGACGCTCGACAGCGGGCGGGTCGGGTTCTTCGACGATCCCATGTTCAACGGTTGCACGCCGATCCTGGCGGCAGCCTTTCACGTCTCGGAGATCGATTACCACTGGGGCCGTGGGGTGCGATACCCACTCGACCCACGCGCGAAGGTACGCCCATGACGGCCGGGGTTCGTCAGATCGTCCGCTTCAACTGGACCCGTTACGCGGGAGCGGCGACGACGATCGCAGTGATCGCGTGGCTGATCGCCCGCGTCCGGATGGTGGCACCGATCGAAACCGCGCTGATCGGCGCCGCGATCGTGATCGCCTTCTGGACTGTGGCATCCCTCGGCGCGTCGTGGCTGGTCTATGACCATTCGGATCTGACGCGGTGGGCCTGGATCGGCGATCTGTTCGGCAATCAGCCCCGCACCTGGCTCAACCTGCACGCAGGGTTCGATGAGACATCCCGGGCGCTCGGTCGTTGCCTCGCTGGCTCCGGCCGCGTCTTCGACATCTACGACCCGCTCGAGATGACGGAAGCGTCCATCGCCCGCGCCAGATCCCTGACGCACGGTTCGACGATCGCTGAAGCGGTCGACTACCGCCACCTGCCGGCGGGAAACGACACCGTTGACGCCGCCTTCCTGCTGTTCTCGGCGCACGAGCTGCGCAGAGAGGAGGCGCGCGTCTCGCTGTTCCGGGAACTTCGTCGCGTGATTGCGCCCACAGGACGGATCGTTGTCGTCGAGCACCTCCGCGACCCCGCCAACTGGGCGGCGTTCGGCCCTGGTGCCATGCACTTCCTCTCGCGCCGCACGTGGATGCGATGCTTCGATCGGGCCGGCCTGATTGTCGAAACGGAACACGGCAGGACCCCGTTCGTTCGCGTGTTTGCCTTGAGGAGGGAGCCATGACCGTCGGCCGGCCGGTCCTGCTCGTGCACCTGCACGTCGTGGCGCTCGTCATGGCTGCCCTCGTGCTGGTGAACCTGATGGTTCCGCATCGATTCCGTTGGCGCGACGAATTGGCGCGGCTGTCGCTGCTGAATCGCCAGATTGTTCAGGCGCACTGCTTCTTCCTGATCGTGCTGCTCGGCATGTTTGCGGCGCTGCTGCTCACCTGCGCCGAGGCGCTGCTCGACCACACGCGCCTGAGTCGCGCCGTGCTGGCCGGGTTGACGCTGTTCTGGGGACTACGGATGGTGATGCAGTGGTGGTTCTACTCACCCGAGATCTGGCGCGGCCATCGCTTCAACACGGTCATGCACTGGATTTTCTCGGCGACCTGGATCTATGTCACGGGCGTGTTCGGGCTGGCCCTTCTCGAATCGCTCGGCTAGAAGGGCTCGTAGCGGTCAGCGGTTGAAGGGGTATTCCTGAATCCAATGAAAGCCGCGATTCACCAGCAGGAACGTCCCGCGATCGACCAGATGAAGCTCCATGTGGATGGCGTGCTGGCTCATCTCTCCGTCCACGACCAGCCGATCCGGTGCCGGTCGCTGGAAACGAAGCACCATCGCAGATTTCTCGTTGGGTGGCGTCAGCGCGATCGTGCCCGCCGGTTGATCGATCTTGGCGGCGAAGAAAACGAACGAGTCGTTCATCCGTTGAAACGACATCGAGCCGGGGCGGTCGAAGACCACGCGCCGCCACCGATCGTAGTCGGTGAGGAGCGGCGATCGGATGTGGCCGTCGATCGACATCGACTCGACGTTCCAGATGCCGTAGAGCGGTGACTTCGGTGCCCCGCCGCCATATTGCACCCAGGCCGCCCGGGCGCCGTACGCATTCACCGCAATCACGTAGAGGCCGAAGGCAATCTGCACCGCGACGAGGATACGAACGGCGCGCCGACCGCGGGCGAGAGGCGGCTGCTCTCTGAGCGCGACTGCCGGGCCCAGCCCGAGAGCCGCGAGGAGCTGGCGGGCTTGCGGCGCGACCAGGAACAGCGACAGCACGATCAGGTGGAACGCGAACAGTTTGACCGGGATGTCGTAGGTCATGTTCAACGTGAAGATCTGCAGCGTGTCGAACAGGCAGATAAGGGCTCCGAGCGTTGCGGTTCGCGGCACGAACAGCAGCACGCCGCCGGCGAGCTCCGCGAACCCGACCAGGATCTCGTACGAGCGTGACGCGCCGACCGATGCCCAGAGCACGCCCATCGGCGAGAAGTTTCCGTACGGCTCGAGCAGCCGGGCCAGCGACGGCGACGGCATCTGCAACGGCACGGCCTTGTCCATGCCGTAGCTGATCATGGTCGTGGCCAGGGCGAAACGCGCGAACAGCCTGAACCAGGCATCGAGCCGGTCGTAGCGCGACCGCCGACGATCCATCGCGGTCCACACCGCGGTGATGCCGAGGCTGACGACCAGCACGCAGAAGGCGTGGACCCAGTCGAAGGTCTTATCGCCGCTGCCGCTGCCGGTGATCACCAGCGGCGAGGTCACGCGGAAAACGTGGACGGCGACCCATGAGATCAGGGTGCGGATCGGCGGCAGAGTCTGCAGCTCAGGGACGCCGCCGACCGGCAGCGGCAGCAGGCTCCCGAGCATCTGCGTCGTGATGACGTAGATCGTGAAGTAGGCGACGACGAGCCGGAAGAGCAGCCGAGTGACCGGCGCCCAGGGCCGGGTCGCGTCGGCCGGCAGCGTCGCGGGTTCGACGAGCACGATTACCCCTGGTGTTCGGGATGATCGCAGCCTTGCGACACGGCCTGAAACAGCTGGCCGCTGTCTCCCAGCTCACGCCGCATCCCGATCTCGGTGGTGTAGTAGCCGTTGATCGTCAGCGACTTGATCGCCTGAAAGAACTCGACGCCGATCGGCGCTTCCTTCTCCGGGTTGTTCTCGGCGGACAGCCTGGTCAACAGCGCGGTTTGATTGGCGGTGCCGGCGTCAACGAAGTCCTTCTGGAACAGCGCCCGACTGCGCTCGTCCATCCAGGTCAGGCCACGAACGAACGTCTCGCGATCCGCCGCCGGCGCGTCTGCGAGCACGCCGTCAACGAATCGGTTGACCAAGGTGGCCTTCGCGCCAGGCGTATCCGTCTCGGGAACGATCAGCTCGGTCAGCACGACGACCGTGTCGTTCTGGCGGGCGGTCAGCACTTTCGGCTTCCAGTCCGTCACCGCGGCCGCGGCCTGCGCCATGCCGGCATGCGCCTGTTGACGCCCGAAGGCGCTGAGCGACTCGACCCAGCGGGCCGAGGCGGCGGCGCCGATCGCCGCGGTGCCGAGCGTCCGGAGCGCTTGTCGCCGATTCAGTTGGGTGGCGTTCATCGTCGCTCCTCAGAGATTGCCGCGCTTGATCTCTTCCGCCAGATAGTCGGTCGCGCGCCAGGAGAGCGCCAGGATCGTCAGCGTCGGGTTCTTCTCCGATGCGTTCGGAAACGACGAGCCGTCGACGACGAAGACGTTCTTCACGTCGTGCATCTGGTTGAAACGGTTGAGCGCCGAGCGTTTCGGGTCGGCGCCCATGCGGCACGTGCCGTGCTCGTGAATCGCCGATCCCATGGCATCGAGCTGCGCCCGCTTGTAGTTCACCAGCTCGCCGCCCGCGGCCTTGACGATCTCCTCGACGGTGTCGGCCATGTGCGCGGTCATCTTCCGCTCGTTCTCGCCGATCTGGTAATCGATCTTCGGCAGCGGCACACCGTACTTGTCGGTGTGCGCCGGATCGACGGTGATGCGGTTGTGCGCGTACGGCAGGACCTCGCCGAACGGATGGATCTCGAACCACGCCGGATGCCGACCGCTTGATCGCCTTCTTCAAGGAGGCGCCGAAGCCGGGAATCTGCTCGCGACCCGGGGTGCGCGCCGTAGATGCTCGCGCCCGTGTTCCAGAACTGCGCGCCGAACCCGCGCAGGTAGTCGCGTTTGCGTTCCGGTCGATGGTTGAATCGCGGCATGTAGATGTGCTCGCCGCCGATGCCGCGGTCGTTTCGCGTCTGGGTGCCAACCAGCACCGGAAAGAAGCCGGTCACGTTCAATCGGATCTGCTCGCACAGATAGCGGCCGATGACGTCAGAGCTGTTGCCGAGGCCGTTCGGGTAGCGCTCGGACGTCGAGTTGAGGAGCAACCGCGTCGAATCCACGCAGCTGGCGCCCACGATGATCACTTTGGCGAACGCCTGGCGTTCCTGCCCGGTCTGCCGATCGAAATACTGCACGCCGCTCGCCAGGCCGTTCTTGTCGGTGAGGATGCGCGGCGACGACCGAATTCGACCGAATCTCGAGACGCCCGGTCTGCATCGCGAACGGCAGGAGATGATCGGCCGAGCAGAAGAACGACGCGGTATCGCAGCCGGCGCCGCAGTTGCCGCAGTAGTGACAGGCGGGAAATCCGCGAGTGGGCCGTGTCATGTTGGCGCGCCGCCCGGCGACGACGGGAATGCCGATCTTGTGCATCCCCTTCTGCAGCAGCCGCTCACCGCAACGCGGCGCCGGCGGCGGCTGCAGGAACTTGCTGCCGGGCAGCGACCTCGGAGTCGTCGGTCCCGCCGTAGACGCCAATCAACTGCTCGACCTGGTCGTAGTAGGGCGACAGTTCCGCGTAGGAGATCGGCCACGGAATCTCCCAGCCGTCGCGTTCCGCCGCCTTCAAGTCCATCTCCGAATAGCGCAGGCTGACGCGGCCCCAGACGTTCGTCTTGCCGCCGTGTCCCCAGACGCGGGTCAGCGCGAACGGTCGGCCGTCCGGCGTCAGGTAGGGCTGCTCCTTGGTATCGAGGAAGAACTGGCGGCGGCTGCTCGCCGCGCGCGCGCGCGCTCGCGCGCCTCCCACGGCTGCACGTGCGTCCAGTACTTCGACCGATCGAACTTGGCGCCGGCATCCAGCAGCAGGACGTTGATGCCCTTCTGCGTCAGGTTCCAGGCGGCCATCCCTCCGGAGGCGCCGCTCCCGATGACGATGACGGGATGGACTTCTGCCGGAGCGATGATTTGCATGGTGCCTACTATGCACCAAGAGGGGCGAGTGGGTGCAGCCGGTCGGTCGTCATACGAGCTCTTGCTGTCTGAAAGCTTCTGGAAGGTCCCTGGGGCGCTCGCGCCAAGCAACCATCCTGCGGTTTCGGCGGCTGGAACGGCAAATCGCCGCCGAGACCCCGGCCGTTTGATGATTTCTCCGTTCCCGCGGCGAGGCGATACACTACGCCTCATGTTCCAGAAAAGCCTTGCCTTTTTGCTGGTGTCTGGCGTTGTTGTGTCGGTCGCGATCCCGCTGGCACAGACCGGCTCACGCCATCCGCTGACGCTCGACGACATCGGTCGTCTCGCTGAAGTGCGCGATCCGCAATGCTCGACGGACGGTCGCTCGGTCGCCTACGTGGTGTCCACGATCGACACGAAGGAAGATAAGAGCACGTCCCACATCTGGACGGTCAACTTCGACGGCAAGGACGACCGTCAGATTACGTTCAGCCAGGAAGGGGAGTCGTCGCCGCGATGGAGTCCTGACGGACGCTATCTGTCGTTCACCTCCTCCCGGCCGGGCAAGGCGAAAGGCAGCCAGATCTGGCTGCTCGATCGAAATGGAGGCGAGGCCTTTCAGTTGACCGAGCTGAAGGGACGACTGCAGTCATACGAGTGGTCGCCGGACGGAAAACAGCTGGCGCTCGTGGTGAGTGACCCCGATCCGGACGCCGACCTACCAGCCACCGCAGAAGGCTCGTCCGGAGGACGCGGCGCCCGCGCGCCGAAACCGATCGTGATCGATCGCTACAAGTACAAGCAGGACGGACAGGGCTACCTGCTGTCGGGCCGTCACAGCTTCATTTATCTGTTCGACGTGGCCTCGAAGAAACTCGATCGGCTGACCCTGGGGAAGGTCGACGAAGGGACACCGACCTGGTCGCCCGACGGTGCCCGAATCGCCTTCACCAGCAATCGAAGCGAGGATCCCGATCGCGAGCCATCCAGCCAGGTTTTCGTCGTCGCCGCCAAGGCCGGATCGACGGAGCTCGCGGTGACCCCCACCACCAGCCGTGGCGGACGGTCGCGGCTCGAGTGGAGCCCCGATGGGAAGTGGATCGCGTTCCTCGAGGGTGACGAAAAGAAATACGGCGCCTATGGCATGGAACACCTGACGCTGGCGTCCCCCGATGGCGCGAGCGCCCCGGTCCGCGTCAAGGCGGCCGAAGGGCTCGATCGCGGCGTGTCGTCCCCGCGTTTTTCCGCCGACGGCAAGTCCATCACCGTTCTGGTCGCCGACGACCGAGCGGTCTATCCCGCCCGGATTCCGTTGGATAACGGCACCCCCGAGCGGCTCATGACATCGCCCGTCGTCGTCTCCAACTGGACGAGCGCAGGAAGCTGCTCGGCGGTTCTGTCCGGCACCGACACCCGGCCGACCGAGGTCTATCGCGCCGACGGCTGGACGTTGAAGCCGCTGACGCACCAGAACGACGCGCTCGTTTCCACGCTCGACATTCCGGCGACCGAAGACGTGAGCTTCAAGAGCAAGGACGGCACCGAGGTCCACGGACTGCTCACCAAGCCCGTGGGCTACGTCAGCGGGACGAAGGTACCGCTGCTGTTACGGATCCACGGTGGACCGAATGGCCAGGACGGCCACTCGTTCAGCACGGAGCGCCAATGGTTCGCTGCCAACGGCTACGCGGTGCTGGCGGTCAACTATCGAGGCAGCTCCGGCCGAGGCGCCAAGTTCTCGCGGGCGATTTTTGCCGACTGGGGTCACTACGAGGTCGACGACCTGCAGGCGGGCGTCGACTACGTCGTCAAGATGGGCGTGGCCGATCCCGAGCGGCTCGGCGTCGGGGGCTGGAGCTACGGCGGCATCCTGACCGACTACCTCATTGCCAGCGACACGCGCTTCAAGGCGGCTACGAGCGGCGCCGGTACCGCTTTCACGGTCGCGTTCTACGGGACCGACCAGTACATCATTCAGTACGACTTCGAGATCGGTCCGCCGTGGGAGCCGAAGGCCTGGGAGACCTATCAGAAGATCTCGTATCCGTTCCTGCACGCCGATCGCATCAAGACGCCAACGCTGTTCCTCGGCGGAGAGCGCGACTTCAACGTCCCGGTCCAGGGCAGCCAGCAGATGTACCAGGCCCTCCGAAGCCTCAACATCGACACCCAGCTCGTGATCTACCCGAACGAGAACCACGGCATCACCCGTCCGAGCTACGTGCGCGATCGGTACGAGCGATACCTGGCGTGGTACGACAAATACCTGAAGAAGGGCGGCTCGCATGACCACGAGCCAGGATCGGTAGCAGTCGTTCCGGATGGATTATTCGACGATGACGATCTTGCCCATGTAGGTCGGGTCGGTTTCGTTGAGGTGATCGTGGAACCCGCACGTGCGGGGCACGTTCAGCGTCCCGGTCGTCCGGCTCTCACCGGGATTGAGGAAGCCGACCTGGTTGATCGGCGGGCAGTCGGTGTGGGTCGGGGCGGGATCCGACGCAATGCTGTGGACCCGCACGTCCATGTTGACGAACGTCACGTGCGCCCACGCCTTGATCTGAACCTCCTTCGGATCGACTCCCGACGCGCGGATCGTCACCGTCACGTCGCCGGCGGAAGGACTCGAGGGGCCGCCGCCGCACGACGCCAGGACGCCCGCGATTGACAGAAGGCCGACGATGGCGCGAAAGTGGGCTGTGCTGCAGTTCATTGGTAGACCGTCCCACGATATCTGATCCAGCCGTCCTTGTGCCGATGCGACGGATCGCGATGGGTCCAGTGGATGAGCCCGCCCTTGTCGTTCCACACGTACTCGCCGCGCAGCGTGACCTCATCGCCGGCGTGAACCGGGACCCGCTCGGCGATGTCAAGATTGTGGACGATCAACACGGTCGGGCCTGAATCAATCGCCAGCACGAACCGCTCGTGACGCACCCCAGTCCGATCGTCCGACAACACACGCTCCACCCGCCCTGCCGCTTCGACTTCGACGCCGGAGAGGTGCCGGGTATAGGCCGACTGCACTTCGGAGCGCGGCGCTGTTGCTGGCGACGAATCGGACGATCGACAGCCGAGCGCCGCCAGAGCCAGCCATGCTGTGAGACAGATCGCGGCCCTTCGCCCGTTCCTGCGCATCTCGACAGTCCACATCGCGCGTTGGCCTTGGCATCCCGGGCGTGCGCGCCGCTCGCGGGCGCCGGGCTGATATTGTATCGCGCGATGCGAGCGCTATTGTCGTTGCCACTGCGGATCGAGTTCGCCGGATTGGTCCTGTGTGGAGTTTTGTGTGCCGGGGCGGTCGGCGTGGCCCGACTCCAGGAACCGGCCACCACCACATTCGCGGTCCCACCCACCGACAGCTGGCCGACCTACAACGGTGACTATTCCGGCCGGCGATTCAGTCCGCTGACCGGCATCAACGATCGAAACGTCGGCGGTCTCGGTCTGGCCTGGGTCTACCGTGCCGACGCCGGAAGTACCAGAGGCGGCGGCGTGATCAAGAGCACGCCGCTGCAGGTCGATGGCGTGCTGTACTTCAGTGTGCCGGACCATGTGTGGGCCGTCGACGCGCGCACCGGGCGCGAGCGGTGGCACTACGTCTGGCCGTCGCAGGGTGGGAACCATCTCGCCAATCGCGGCGTCGCCGTGCTCGGCGATTGGCTCTACTTCGAAACGCCCGACTGCCATCTCGTCTCTCTCAACCGGAGAGACGGCACCGAGCGGTGGCGGACGACGATCTGCGACCTCGAGCTGTTCTACTACGCCGCTGCCGCCCCGGTCATCATCGGCAACCACGTGATCACCGGCATCAGCGGCGACGATCTCGACAACCCAGGCTACGTCGAGTCCCACGATCCAGCCAGCGGCGAGCGGCAGTGGCGCTGGTATACGGTGCCGATGAAGAAAGGCGATCCGGGAGCCGACACCTGGCCCAACGAGGACGCGATGCAGCACGGCGGCGGGATGACCTGGCTGCCGGTGACCTACGACCCCCAGCTCAATCTGATCTATCTCACCACCGGCAATCCGCATCCGGTGATGGCGCACCGCAACCGGGCTGGCGCCAATCTCTTCACGAACTCGATCGTCGCGCTGAATCCCGACAGCGGGAAGATGGCGTGGTACTTCCAGGCGATGCCGCACGACACGCACGATTGGGACGCGACCGAGACGGCGATCCTGATCGACGCCGAGATCGATCGTCGTCCGCGCAAGCTGGTGGCGCAGGCGTCGCGTAACGGCCTGTTCTTCGTGCTGGATCGCGTGACCGGCAAGAGGGTGATCTCGACGGAGTTCGTCAAGACCAACTGGAGGCTCGGGTTCGACGACAAGGGCCAGCCGATGACCGACCCGGCGAAGATGCCGCAGGAGGCCGGAGCCCTGGTCTCGCCCGACAGCGTCGGCGCGGCCAACTGGCCGCCGCCCAGCGTCAGCCCGCAGACTGGACTGTTCTACGTGAACGCCTCGCGATCGTTCAGCATGTTCTACCTCTACGACCCGGACGCCAACCCTCAAGGGTGGGGAGGCAGCGACAGAGGCGGGTGGTCGGAGGGGATGACCCAGGCGATCGACTACGCGACCGGGCAGAGTACGCTGGGCGCATCGATGGGACGGCGGCGCGCGGGCCGGCATCGTCTCGACCGCCGGCAACCTGGTCTTCACCGGTGGCTCATCGAACGACATCGTCGCGCTCAATGCGACGACCGGCGACGCTCTCTGGCATGCCCGTTTGAACGCGGCCATCAGCAACGGTCCAATCACCTACCAGCTCGACGGCCGTCAATACCTCGTGGTCGCGGCGGCCGATTCGCTGTGGGCATTTGTGATGCACGAGCGGTGACGCACGATCGTCCCGGTGGTGACGATCGGCCCTAGGACCACACGAAGATGGCCTTGACCGCATGAAACTCGACGAAGTTCCTCTCCGGCTCGACCTCGGTGAAGGCTGCCGTCAACGTCACGCCGAGAGCGGAATAGAGACGCCGGTCGATTGGGATGATATGGCGCCCTCCGACGGAGGGTGGCGGGTCCTCGGAGTACTCCGACGGCGGACTGAGCGGAACTGACTGCACGTTGGTGTGGAACACTCGCCGGCCTCCATCCCAGACCTCGAGGAGTTCGATCCGGCTCGCGGGATCGTCGACGTCGATGACCAGTTCCCGCAGCCAGATCGATGTGCCCTTGAAGACGAAATGCGGCGGCACGTCCTGGCTTCTCGTTTCAGTCAGCACGCTGAGAGGGATGGAGGTATCGAGCACCTCGAGCGGCGTGGGAATCGAGAAATGAGCGGTAATCTCGAAGTCCCAGTTCGCGCTGACCCGCGTGCCTCGGCCGAGCCGCTCGACATTCAGAGTCTTCAGGGTGGTATCGGGCGCGTCGCCGCGGTTGATGTGAACGGACGTGCCGTGAACTCGCATCGAGACGTAATGCCGTGTTGGCTTGACGAACACAGTTAGAGGCAGCATTTCTCCTCCAGACTGACGAAGGACACCCTCGCCGGTGTGTGGTGGACCGAATCTGGCGCGCCTAGTGTGGCACGGAGGAGAGTGGCGCGGTGGGGGAGACGTGGGACGGACGCGTCAGCGCTGCCGAGTGAGCCGCAGCGGCTTCGGTGTCGGGACGCCGGCGCGCGTCAGTTCTTGACGCTGGGCCTCGTCCAGGACGAGCGTCAGGTCGGCTCCGGTGGCGGTCAGCGTCATCCTGAAGTGATCGGTATCGGTGCCGTCCTGGCGGGCGAACGAAAGGTCAGCCGGCTTCGACACCAGGTCGAAGATGGGGGTCAATGTGGCGGGAGCCGGTTCGGCCGAATCGACCTCGCCGTCGGCGTTGACGTGGATGTTGCCCAGGGCGATCTTGCCCTGCAGCGCGCCATCCGCGATGGTGAGCTCGAGGCGGACGTAGGTCGTGCCGGCCTGCTCCGCGATCCAGGTTCCGGCGTAGTCCTGGCCGGTAGCTTGCGCAAACGTCAATCCGACAGCGACCGCCACGAGCATTGCCAGCATAATCTCACCTCGATGGGTCTTGAGACGTCGCGGGCCGCGGCTTGGCCGGGGCGTTGGTCGCTCGTCTCCGGTCCGTGGTCCCGAGGGCCGAGGACCGAGGACAGAAGACCCAGAACTCTTGGACGAGAGACGAGGGACGATATGGTGACGCGACGCAGATTGATGCAGCTCATCGCCGGAGCCGTGCCGGCCGCGTATTTTTCCCGCCTGCAGCGCACACCGTTGGCTGCCGCAGCTCGACAGGGCACTGGGCGAGCCCTCGCGGCCGGTCCGTTTCAGCCGACTTGGGATTCGCTCAAGCAGTACGTCGCGCCGGCCTGGTTCCGCGACGCCAAGTTCGGGATCTGGGCGCACTGGACGGCGCAATGTGTGCCCGAGCAGGGAGACTGGTACGCGCGGCGGATGTACCTGCAAGGCGATCCAGCCAATGTCTTTCACGAGCAGAAGTACGGCCATCCATCGCAGTTCGGCTTCATGGAGATCGACAACCTCTGGAAGGCCGAGCGCTGGGAGCCGGCGGCGCTGATGGACTTGTATGTCAAGGCCGGTGCCAGGTATTTCGTCGCGCTGGCCAACCATCACGACAACTTCGATGCCTACGAGTCGAGCCATCACGCCTGGAATGCCGTTCGCGTGGGGCCGAAGAAAGATATCGTCGGCACCTGGGCGCAGCTGGCACGGCAGCGCGGGTTGCGCTTCGGCGTCACCAATCACTCAGCGCATGCCTGGCACTGGTTTCAGTCGGCCTATGGCTACGACCCGGAGGGGCCGCGCGCCGGCGTCCGCTACGACGCGTTCCGTCTCAGGAAAGAGGACGGCGCGGGCAGATGGTGGGAGGGCCTCGATCCGCAGCAGCTCTACACCGGCCCCAACCTGGTGATGCCCGACGGCATTCAGACGATCAAGGACGCCAACGCCTGGCATGCCGAGCACGATCGCAAGTGGACCGAAGATCCGCCGGCCGCCAACGCCGACTTCGTGAATCGCTGGTTCCTGCGCTGCCAGGAACTGGTCGACAAGTACCAGCCCGACCTTCTCTACTTCGACGACACCGAGTTGCCGCTCGGCCAGGCCGGCCTCGACATCGCCGCGCATTTCTACAACGCCAACATCCGCAGTCGCGGACGGCTCGAGGCCGTGCTGACGTCGAAGGGGCTCAAGCCCGATCATGTCGGCACGATGGTGCTCGACATCGAGCGGGGACGCGCCGATCGGATTCTGCCGGAGGCATGGCAGACTGACACCTGCATCGGCGACTGGCATTACCGGCGGGCCACATTCGACGAGCACAAGTACAAATCCGCCGACACCGTCATCAAAACGCTCGTCGACATCGTCAGCAAGAACGGGAACCTGCTGCTGAACATTCCGCTCCGGGGTGACGGCAGCATCGACGAGGATGAGCGACAGATCCTGTCGGACCTCGCGACGTGGATGCCCGCCAACGGCGAAGCGATCTACGGCACGCGGCCGTTCGCGGTCTTTGGCGAAGGGCCGCCCGACGTGAAGGGCTCGGCGAACTTCAACGAGAGCAGCGCCCGTCCCTATACGGCAGAGGATATTCGCTTCACGGCCAGGGGGGACACGGTCTATGCCTTCGCGCTGGCGTGGCCGGCCGATGGCAAACTCCGCATCAAGACCTTGCGCCACGGCCCGGTGTATCCGCGGGACATCGCCCGCATCGAGCTCCTCGGCGCGGGAAATACGGCGTTGCCATTCACGCGAGGGATGGACGATCTCGTGGTCTCGTTGCCGGCGAGCAAGCCTGGTCCGTTTGTCGCCACGCTGAAGATCGTGCCCGCGTAAGTCCAGCCTTGACCCGTCGGGGGATCGTGGCTACACTCCCATAAGATGCTTATGGGAAGTGGGGCGGGCCGGCGCGACGAGCGCGACCTGATCGCCGGCACGCTCGACATGCTGATCCTCCGCGCTCTGGCGCGCGGTCCGCTGCATGGATATTCGGTGGCCCGGATGATCCAGCAGGCCTCCGAAGATGTCCTGAAGGTCGAGGAGGGGGCGCTCTACCCGGCGCTCCACCGTCTCGAAGTGCGCGGCGAAGTACGGTCCCAGTGGGGAACATCGGAGAACAATCGGCGCGCCAAGTACCTACCGTCTGACCGTGCTCGGCCGCCGCACGCTCGAGAGCGAGTCGGCCCAGTGGCAGCGGCTCTCGACCGCGATCACCCGCGTGCTGCAGACGATCTGAGCGCGCGATACGTTGACCAGCGCAGCCATCTGACCAGGCGCCGAGGTCGCGGCATGCTGACCGCCTTCATTGCCATCTGGCATCGCCTTCGATCGATCGTCCTGCGACGTCGCCTCGATCGCGACCTCGACGAGGAGATCGCGTTTCACCTGAGCATGCGCGCGGCGGACTATCGGACCGGCGGCGCCAGCGCCAAGCAGGCGCAGACCGCCGCGCGTCGCGACTTCGGCAACGTCACTTCTCTCAAGGAACAGACGCGCGATATGTGGACCTTTCCCTCGTTCGAAAGCGTGCGCCAGGACATTCGCTACGCCGCGCGCACGTTGTGGCGTTCGCCGGGATTCACCATCGTGGCGCTGCTCGCGCTGACGCTCGGCATTGCCGGCAACACCGCGATTTTCAGCCTGGTCGACGCGGTACGCATGCGGGCGCTGCCCTACGCCGAGCCGGAGCGGCTCGTCGTGCTCTGGGGCAACGTGCTGCGGACAACGCTGGAGCGTCGTGGTGCGTCGTATCCGGACTTTCTCGACTGGCGGGCGCAGACCCGGAGCGTCGAGGGGATGGCGGCCGCCGACGACACGATGATGACGCTGTCGGGCGTAGGGCGAGGCCGCGCGCATCCACGTCGAGACCGTCTCGGCGGCGTACTTCCCGCTGCTGCGGGTGCAGGCAGCGACCGGCCGCACGTTTACCGCAGACGAGGACGCCGTGCCGCAGAAGGTGGCAGTGGCGGTGATCTCCGACGGTTTCTGGCGGCGTCGTTTTGGCGGCGATCCATCGATCGTCGGGCACACGATGTTGCTCAACGGCCAGGCGTTCACGGTCACCGGTGTGATGCCGGATGGTTTTCGTGGGCTCACCGATCGCGCCGACGCATGGATTCCTTTCGTGATGAGCGACTCGGCTGAGGCGTTGGCCGAGCGCGGCAACCGCGGCTTCCAGGTGCTCGCGCGGCTGAAGCCGGGAACGACGTTAGCCGCCGTGCAGCAGGAGCTCGACGTGATCTCGCGGCGGCTGGAAGACGCGTATCCGGCAACCAACGAAAAACGGGGCGTCGAGGTCAGCCCGCTGGACGTCGAGCTGGTGGGCGACTTCCGCCCGGGTCTCCGCCTGTTGATGGTGGCGGTCGTCTTCGTGCTCCTGATCGCCTGCGCCAATGTCGCCAACCTCCTGCTCGCCCGGTCGGAGGCACGCCAGCGCGAGATTGCCGTGCGCACAGCGATTGGCGCGGGTTGGTCCAGGCTCCTGCGTCAGATGATCACGGAGAGCACCGTCTTGATGAGCGTGGCCGCAGTCGTCGGCATAGGCCTGGCCGAGCTCGCGCTGTCGCTGCTGCCCGAATTCGCGCCGGTCAGCTTTCCAAGCTTCGTGCAGCCGCACGTCAACGTTCGCGTCGCGCTGTTCACGGTCGGCGTGTGCGCGCTCTGCGCGCTGGTCCTGGGCCTGGCGCCGGCGGTGCACGGCCGGATCGCCCGTCTCGCGGAGGCGTTGAAGGATTCCGCGCGTGGCAGCAGCGGGCAGCGGGCGTCGCGCGTGCGACGGGCCCTCATCGTCGTGGAGGTCGCGCTGGCGGTGGTGCTCCTGGTGGGCGCGGGCCTGATGATGCGTACGGTCCAGCACCTGTCGGCTATCGATCCCGGCTTCAATCCAACCAACGTGTTGACCGCCCGGGTCAGTATTCCGCGGCTCGAAGGAGGGGCGACTCCCGATGCGCCTTCGCCGCTCGTCGTGCCGGCGAGGGTCCTCCTCGATCGTGTTCGCGGCCTCCCCGGCGTCTCGGCGGCCAGCCTCGTCTCCGATCCGCCACTCAGCGGGCTGTCGAGCGCCGTGTTCTACGCGGCGGAAGGGCAGCCGGCCATGAACGCGCAGCAGCGGCCTCGGGCCTACGTCCACCGGACAACGCCCGATCTATTCGCGACGCTGCAGATTCCGCTTCGCGACGGCCGGACGTTTCTCGAGCGCGAGACGACCCAGCCGGCCGACGTCGTGATCGTCAGCGAGAACGTCGCCAAACGGTTCTGGCCCGGCCAGAGCGCGACCGGCAAGCGCATCAAGCTGGGTGGTCTCAGCTCCTCCAATCCCTGGTTGACCATCGTCGGCATCGTCGGCGAGGTGAAATACCGCGGACTGCCCGACAATCCGACCCGCGATCCTGATCTCTACTTTCCGTTTCAGGATCGGAACCAGCAGATCTCGCTCGTCATCCGCTCGGCTGTCGACGCTTCGTCGCTCGTTGCGCCGGTCCGGCAGGTCATTCGCGACATCAATCCGAACATTCCGGTGTTCTCCGTCGCGACCCTGCAGGACATGGTCGCCGATCAAACCGCGCAGTCCCGCTTCATCACCTGGCTGATGGGCGGCTTCGCCGGCGTCGCGCTGCTGCTGGCGGCGGTGGGCATTTACGGCGTGATGTCGTACCTGGTGCTCCAACGCCGGCGGGAGGTTGGCATCCGCATGGCCCTCGGCGCAACACCTCGCGAGATCGTCCGGCTCGTGGTCAGCGGCGGTGCGGTGCTGATCGCGCTCGGCGTCGCCATCGGGACCGTCGCCGCACTCCTGCTGCAGACCGTTGCGGCGACGATGTTCTACGGCGTGACCGTCCGTGACGGCGCCAGCCTGATTGCGATCGGACTCCTGGCGCTGGTTGGCCTGGCCGCGTGCTACGTGCCGGCGATTCGTGCCGCACGGATCGATCCGCTGATGGCGTTGAGGGTCGATTGACCTGCGACCGTCGGCGCCACGGCTTCTTCGTCCTGAAGTCGTCGCATCCCCGAAGGCCTGAACAGCTCGCGGCAGTGTGCGGCCGGTGACGGCGGCCGCTCATGAGCCGTAACGATTTTGGTCGGCCCGATGTCAGCGTTGCACACCCCCACTACAGCGGAGGAGCCTCTGCGTCCGACGCATCTCTGTTCGTAACATCCTGTCAAAATGGGTGTTGTTGGCCGTTACCGGTTCCTGCGCAGCACGGCACTGCTGTTGCCACTGGATGCTCGATGCGCGGCTTTCTACGTCAAACGCTTGTCGGGTGGGTGTGCACCGGGGTGATGGCGTGGGCGCCCCTGATGGCTGCCGGCCAGGTGCCGCCAGTTCCACTTGCCGACCGGGCCCGCGGCGCCGAGAGCGTAGTCGTCGGGCACGTCGAGTCGGTGACGCCGTCGTGGAAGACCAACGACTTCGGCGATCGTCTGATCGTCTCGAGCGTGCACGTGACCGTGGAGGAGACCTTGAAGGGTGTTGTGCAACCCACGCTCGACATCGACGTCGAAGGTGGCACGATCGGCACGCTGACGCTGCGCGTTTCCGATGAACAGTCGTTTGCGCCGGGTGAACGCGCTGTCTTCTTCGTGAAACGAAGCGCCAGAGGACGCCTCGTGCCGCACCTGCGCGGACAGGGTCTGCTGAAGCTCGATGGCACCAACCACGTTCCCGGGAGCAGCCTGACCCTCGACGAGATTCGCCGCACGGTTGCGCCCGGTCGCGCACGATAACGCCTCGAATCGAACGCCATGTCCCCCAGAATCCGCAGCGCCCTGTTCGCCGTTGCCGTCGCCCTGGTCACCTTGCATCCCGGTCGCTCGTCGGCGTTCATGACCAACGGGGTCAGCTGGCCGCAGACGCCGGTTCCCTACTACGTGAACCCGACCAATGTGGACGGCCTGGCCACCGCCGCGATCGAAGCTGCGGTCAAGGCCGGCGCCGACACCTGGCAGACGCAGTCCGGCGCGCCAGCCGGCTTCAGCTACGCGGGGTTGAGCTCTCAGACGACCAATACGTTGGATTCCATCAACCTGGTGATGTTCCGCAACGAGTCGAGCGGATCGGCGATCGCCACGACCTACTACTGGATGATGGGCTCGGCCATCGTCGATGCCGACATCGTCTTCTGGGACGGCGGCTTCACGCTTCTTCACCGGCAACGCCGGCTGCAGCAACGGTTTCTACATTGAGGACATCGCCGCACACGAGTTCGGCCACGTACTCGGCCTCGGCCACTCGGCGATTCCGACCGCCACCATGTATCCGTCCACTGGTGCGTGCAACACGAGTCTCCGTTCGCTGGATCCGGACGACATTGCCGGCATCCGCTCGCTCTATCCGCCCATCATGACGGTGCCGCCGGCCCCCTCCGGTCTTCGCGTTATCGGTTAGTTCCCTCCGGCGGCCGTCTCCCGGCGTCACCGACACCTCCCATCGAGTCGATTCCCGACACCAGATGCGTGTCAGGCGGTAGGCGGTTCGCCGACAACCGATTCCGGCGGCGCTCCTCTTGACATTCTAAAGGAGATCGTCGAGACTCCTCTAGAATGTCAAAAGAAGTCCTGCAGGGCACGCTCGACCTGATGGTGCTGCGCACGCTGCAGACCATGGGTCCGCAGCACGGATTCGGTCTCGCCAAACGCATCCTTCAGGTCTCCGCCGGTGTGCTCGATCTCAATCAGGGCACGCTGTATCCCGCGTTGCTGCGTCTCGAGCAGCGCGGCTGGATCAAGGGACGCTGGGGCGTGTCGGACAACAACCGCAGGGCCCGGTTCTACGGGTTGACCGCTCGGGGGAGCAAGCAGATTGAGCTCGAGGCGGGGAGGTGGGCGCGCACCGTCTCCGTGATGGACCGGTTTCTCGCCCCGGCACCGGAGGAGCCGTGAGCCTCGCCCGGTGGCTGAACGTCGTCAGGTCGCGGCGTCTGGATCGCCAGCTCGACGAGGAATTGCGACATCACCTCGAGGCGCTCGAAGCGGACTACCGATCGCGCGGCCTGTCCGCCGACGACGCCCGGCGCGCGGCGCGGCGCGACATGGGTGGTCTTACCCAGGCACGGGAAGCGCATCGCGATGTGCGCAGCCTTCCGGCGCTGGAGGTCCTCTGGCGCAACCTCCGGTTCGGTCTCCGGTCGCTCCGTCGCACACCGAGCGTGACCGGCGCGGTGCTGGCGACGCTGGCGATTGGCATCGGCGCGAACACCGCGATTTTCACCATCGTCGACGACGTGCTGATCAAGCCGCTGCCGTATCCCGACGCGTCGCGGCTCGTCGCGGTCATGCACCGCAGTCCTGCGGCCGCGGAGGAGATTCCGTCGGCCCCCTATCTCTACTTCACGTATCGGGACGAAAGCCGCTCGCTCGAGAGCGTTGGCCTGTGGCGCTCCGGTCCGGCGACGGTCACCGGGCTCGATCGGCCGGAGCAGGTGCAGGCGCTTGTCGTCACCCGCGAGATCTTGCCGATTCTCGGGATTCCGCCGCTGGCCGGCCGTGTGTTTTCAGAGCGGGACGACACGCCAGACAGTCCGGCGACGGTCATGCTGACCTTCGGCTATTGGCAGCGGCGCTTTGGCGGAGACTTGTCCGTTATCGGCCGGATGCTGACGGTCGACGGTCAGTCGCTCGAGATCATCGGCGTCCTGCCGCAGCGGTTCCGCTTTCTCGATCGGCCGATCGATCTGGTCTATCCCTTTCAGCTCGATCAGAGCAGCGTCACGCTGGGACGCTATGTCTTTCAGAGCCTGGCCCGACTCAGGCCAGGGGCCAGCGTGTCGCAGGCGTCCGCGGATCTGGCGCGGATTGTTCCGCTCGCCATCGCGCGGTTTCCGCCGCCGACGGGTTACACGCGCGCGCAGTTCGCCCGCCGGCCGATGATCCCGATCGTGCGGCCCTTGAAGGATGTCGTCGTCGGCGACAGCGGGCGCATGTTGTGGATCGTGATGGGCGCTCTTGGACTGGTGATGCTCATCGTCTGCGCCAACGTCGCCAATCTGCTTCTGGTGCGCGCCGACGGCCGACGCCAGGAGCTGGCGGTGCGGGCGGCGCTCGGGGCGAGCTGGGCGCGCATTGCCGGCGAGTTGCTGGTCGAGAGTGTCCTGCTCGGTCTGGCCGGGGGTGTCGCCGGCCTGGCGCTGGCCTACGGCGGTCTCCGCGTGGTGCTGTCGCTGAGCGGTGCCAATCTTCCGCGCGTCGAGGAAGTCGGGATCGACCGGGTGCGCGCTGATCTTCACCTGCGGAGTGTCGCTGCTGGCGGGCATCTGTTTCGGGCTGTTCCCGATCGTGCGCTACGCGAATCCGCGGCTGGCCACGTCCCTGGCAGGCGGCGGTCGGACGATCAGCGACGGTCGAGATCGCCAGCGGACTCGCGGGCTCCTGGTGATCACGCAGGTCGCGATGTCGCTCGTCCTGCTCGTCTGCTCCGGCCTGATGATCCGTACGTTTGTCGCGCTCAATCGCGTCGATCCGGGCTTCACCCATCCGGAAACGATCCAGCTGGTCCAGATCAACGCCAGCAGTCAGGAGTTCGAGCGCACGACCCGGACCCAGCAGGCGATTGTCGATCGTGTCGCGGCGATTCCCGGTGTCACGTCAGTGGCGTTCGCCGACCTCGCCCCGCTGGGCGCGAACAACTCCGGGAGCGACACGGTGCTGACCGTGGATCGCGCGACCTACGCCGATGGTCAGCCGCGCCCGCTGCGCCGCTTCGAGTTCATCTCTCCTGATCTCTTCCGGACGCTTGGCACGCCGATCGTCGCCGGACGCGACTTCACCTGGACGGATCTCTACGACCGCCGCCGGGTCGCGCTGGTCTCGGAGCGGCTGGCGCGGGACGAGTGGGGAAGCGCGGCCAACGCGCTGCGCCAGCGGGTGCGTGCGTCACCTGCGGATCCGTGGCGCGAGGTCATTGGCGTCATCGGCGACCTGCATGATGACGGACCGGCGCTGCCGGCGCCGCCAATCGTCTATTTTCCGGCGTTGATGAACGAGTTCTGGGGCACGCCCACGGTCGCCTTCGGTTCCGTGACCTTCGCGATCCGCAGCGTGCGGGCCGGCGGGGAAGGCTTCCTGAAAGAAATCCAGCAGGCGGTCGCGGACGTGAATCCCAACCTCGCGGCCGCGCAGGTGCGGACGCTCGCGGACGAGGACCGCGGCTCACGGGCGCGGACGTCGTTCACGCTCACCATGCTGCTGCTGGCTGGCTCGATGGGGCTGCTGCTCGGCTTCATCGGCATCTACGGCGTGATCGCCTATGACGTCGCGCGGCGGACCCGCGAGATCGGCATCCGTCTCGCGCTCGGCGCACCGGCCGCGGCGCTTTCCGGCTTGTTCGTCCGACACGGCCTGAAGCTGGCCGGCGTCGGCATCGTAGCGGGGATCGCCGCGGCGATGGCGACGAGCCGGATCATGCGCTCGGTGCTCTTCGGCGTCGGTCCGCTCGACCCGTGGACCTACGCCGCCGTGACCAGCCTCGTCCTGCTCGTCGCCGCGGCTGCCTCGTACCTGCCCGCGAGGCGGACCATCGGTCGCGAGGCCCTGCGTTCCCTGCACACGACCTGACCCACAAGTACCGCGCTTGCGTTCGCTCCCGTTAGTTATCTACAATGTAGATAACATGGCAGAGACATTGGGAGCGTTCGAACAGGCGGTGCTGCTGGCGATCCTCCATCCTCGCCCCGCCAGCGGCGGGGAGGTCTACGGTCGCGCCATCCTCAAGGAGGTTCAGTCCCGCCTGCAGCGTGACGTGTCCGCGAGCGCGGTCTACGCCACGCTCGATCGGCTCGAGCAAAAGGGCCTGATCTCTTCCTGGACCGAGCCCGGCAGCGCCGTGCGTGGCGGTCGACCCCGCCGGCACTACAAGCTGGAGTCCAAGGGGCTCCGCGCCCTGCACGCTTCGCGCGCGGCGACCAGACGCCTCTGGGGCAATGTGCGCCTGCCCTTCACCATCAAAGGATTCGTATGACGCCTCCGCGTTGGTCGGAATCGCTGCTCCGCGCCCTTCTCCGCGATCGGGATCGCGACACCATCAGCGGCGATCTGCTGGAGGAATACCGCGAGTCGGCCGTGCCAACGCTTGGCGAGCGAGGTGCCCGCCGCTGGTATCGTCGCCAGGTTGCCTGGCTGGTCTGGCGTGAGGTCCGGCTTCCGACGCTGGTCGGCCTCGGGCTCGGCTTCGTCCTCGGGCTCGCGAATTTGATCGACACCCTCTTCCGTCCGCTCAGCGACGACAACCCCGCGGCGACGATCGGTGCGGCGCTGTCATTGCTCGTGCTCTGGGCGGCGATGGCGCTCGTGGCGACCTGGCGCTCGCAGCGGCTGGATCGCGCCATGTGGTTCGGGGCTATCGAAGGGGCGTGGACTCTCGCCATCTTTCACCTGGCGGCCATCGTCCGCGTCAACCTGTTTCTCGCGACGATTCAATACCGGGAAGACTGGCACGGCCTGCTGGTTCGGTTCGGCGACAGCGGATTTCACAGCCTGCGCATGTTCGCCAACTACCAGTACGTTACCGGCATGCCGCTCGTGATCGCGATCGGAGCGATCGTTGGATGGATGAGCGGCCTGCTCGGCGGTCTCGTCCATACGTTCCGGCATCGAGCGGCGGGCTGATCGACCCGTCGCGTCTCTTCACATCTCGAGCGCCTTGCACAGCCTCGCACCGGATCGAGTACGATGACCGGATAATCCGGCAGGAGGCAGCATGGCCAAGCGCGTTCTCATCATCACCGGTGACGGCGGAGAGAGCTTCGAAACGTGGTTCGCGGTCCAGCGCTTTCAGGAAGCCGGCTACGAGGCGCCCGTTGCCGCACCATCGAAGCGACGTTTGCACCTCGTCATGCACGATTTCGAGCCGGGATGGGACACCTACAAGGAAAGCCCCGGATACGCCATCGAGGCCGACCTCACATTCGATCAGGTAGTCGTCGAAGACTACGAGGCGGTGCTCTGCATCGGCGGACGCGCTCCCGAGTATTTGCGAAACGACCCGCGTGTCCTCAACATCCTGCGCGAGTTCGATGCCCGCGGCCGATGGCTGTTCTCGATTTGCCACGGCATTCAGCTGATTGCGGCAGCTGGGCTGGCCAAGGGCAAGCGCTTCACCTGCTACGAGCACGTGCGCTTCGAGGTCGAGGCCTGCGGAGGGCGATACGAAGCCTCAGCCGCGGTGACCGATGGACGCCTCGTTTCCTCGCCGACGTGGCGGGAGCACCCAGCGTTCTATCAGCACATCTTCTCGTGCCTGCGCCAGCCGGTCGGTGCCTGATCCGTCCGCGTCGGTTCTCGCCGAGCGCCGTCAGTCTCCTGGCTGCGCACGACGCGACGCTTCCCGAGGTACCAGCGCTCTCCGTCACGACGTGCGAGCGCAGAGCTTCGATCCGGCGCTGAGGACTGCGTCCAGCGGCAGCGGCTTCGGCTGAAGCGGGGGCCACAATCGCTCGCGCCCTTCCGTCTCGATCTGCGTCAGCTCCTCCGCGCCGACGTGCCAGACATCGAGGAGCCGCCGTTTGCACCCTTCGGTCCCGACCAGTTGGGCCGGGCTCCGCTCGCACGCGATCGACTCGGCGAAGATCCGCTCGCGGTCGGCCTGCGTGAGGCGGCTAAGGGGATTGCTGGGCGGACCGGAGGCCCCGATCTGCCTGATGGATTCGTTCGACGCGAAGCCGCGTGACCGCGCCAGGTCGTTCAGGGCGTAGCTGGTGCCGGTCGATCGAAAGACGATCGCCCCGTCGACACAACCGAGCGTGCCGGTGCCGACCGTGAACGGCCACTGCCAGCGGAGCTCGCTTCGGTCGATCGTCCGCTGCTGCGCGCGCGGGATCTCCGGAATCGGATCCGCCAGGTTGGCTCCAGGTCCGCAAGCAGCAGCCGCCAGAGGAACCGACACCCACGCCATCGCCAGCGCGCGTCTCCAACCACGAGCCTGCACGGGCAATACCTCCAGCTTCTACCTATAGCGCACCGGACGGCCTTCCGCAAGTCTCAGTCGCTCGAGGCTCCGCCCCACATGGTCCGGAGCTCGCGTCCGCTTTTCCCGGTGTTGTAAGGGGGCGTTCCCGGCTCGAACTCCGTCCCGCGCGCCAGCGGACCGACCAGAACCGGATCGAACCCGGCATCGCGCACGAGAGCCGCGACTGCCTCGACGGCCTGCAGGTCGTCACTGGCCAGCGGAATCCCGACCCGGTCGCCCTTCCGGTGCGCTTCCGTTTCGAGGACCTTGAAGTAGACCGTGTTGAACGCCTTGACCCAGCGCGCATGCGGGAAGAATGTCGCCGCCCAGGCGGCCGATCCTCCCGTGTGGCCGCTCGCCTCTCGCGCGATCTGGCCGTCCCGCTGCTCGTACGCGTTGCCGGTGTCGATCACGATCTTTCCGGCGAGGTGCGGAGCCAGCTCCGCGGCCAGCGTCGGCACGGCCTTGAGCGGCACCGTGAGCATGACCACTTCGCCAAACGCCGCGGCGTCCGCCGATGTTCCAACCGATACCCGGCTGCCGAGGCTGGCGGCGAGCGCCCCCAGCTCGGCGGGATGCCGCGAGGCGAGACGAATGTCGTGCCCCGCGTCCGCCCATAGCTTCGCCATCGTCGAGCCGATCATTCCTGCGCCTACGATTCCTATCCGCATTGACCACCTCATGCCCGCTTCGCGGGCGCTGCGTAGAAAATGGCCAGCCCGAGGTTCAGCGCCAGGCTGGCCGTAACACTCCAGAAGGCAATAGCGAATGCCAGGACATACACGGCGGGACCATAACGATATGCATCGAAGATCGCAGTCACGGCCGCTCGATCGGCGTGGGGATCGAGCAACCGGTCGTTGACGGCGGCGGTACGCCAGAGCAGGTTGAAGCAGATCGCAATGAAAATGAAGGTGCCGCTGTAAACGAGCGCGGCGGTCCGCTCGCCGTCATGGCGGAGAAACTCCGCGACCAGCGCCGTCGGGAACGGCACCAGCGTCACGCCCATCAGCAGGAGCCCGTTGTAGAACAGCAGCCGATGGTCGGACCGGCCGATGAGGGTGAACATCCGATGGTGGTTCACCCACATGATCAGAATGGTCAGGAAGCTCGTGATGAAAGCGAGGTAGCCGGGCCACTGCGCCAGCAGGATCTGGTCGAGTGTTCGGCCCTCTGACAGCTCACGCGGCACCTTGAGATCCAGCACCAGCAGCGTGATGGCAATCGCGAACACGCCATCGCTGAAGGCCTCGATCCTGGTCGTCTCGTTCGTGGCGGTCATATGGCCCCGGCGATCGATCTCGTTAGAAAACAGGACGACGCGAGGCGTTCGTACCGTACGGGTTCGCAGTGCGTGTACTTCACATCGCGATCATAGCCGGGCGACTTTGCACCGGGCCTACCCGTTTGGGCTGGACGAGCAGCCAGGCTCTTGTTCAGTGGAGGGCAGCCGGCCAACGTGGTGAGCCAGCCTGAAGGACATCCATCGTCCCGGGAAGCGGAGTACACTGGGCCATGAAGGCTTTGACGATCTCCCTCAAGCACGTCCCGTCTCAACGCGACCAGCCCTGCGCCGTCTGCAACGCCAACTTCGTGCCCGCCGAGGATACCGGCTCCCGCGTGATCTCGGTCAAGCCTCCTGACCAGGACGTATTCGGCGCGCTGCTTTGCGGCGGATGCTATTCCAAATGGTCGCACGGTCAGACCGTGACCCTTCGGCAACAGCCGACGCAAGCCTGAACCGACAGGTGCCTCCGCCGCACGACGGCAGGAGCCCGAGCCATATGGCCACCGAACGAGCCTCGCGGATACCGGCGCAGACGATGTTCGATGCGCTCGTGGTGGAGTCGATCGTGGAGACGCCGGACACGCGTACGCTGGTGCTCGACGTCGGTCCGCACCCGCCCTATCGCGCCGGTCAGTACGTCTCCATTGATCCGCACCAGTTCCCTGCGCTGGGTAGCATGACCGCATATCTCGAGCACGTGAAGGGACGCGTCGAGGTCCCGCGCGCCTACTCGATGTGCTCGGCGCCGCACGAGCGCTACGTCGCGATCACGGTGAAGGAGGAGGTCTACGGCGCCCAGATGGCCTATCCGCCTCTTCTCTCCGGCTTTCTCGTGCATTCGGTCCGCGCCGGCGATCGCATCGACGCGCTGGGGTTTGCCGGTGCCTACGTGCTGCCGGAAACGATCGAGGCGGACCACATCCTGCACCTGTGCGCCGGCTCGGGCAGCGTGCCCAACGTCTCCATGGTCAAGGATGCGCTGATTCGCCACGCGACCCTGCGGCACACGTTCGTTTATTCCAACAAGACACTGCAGGACATCATCTTCCGCCAGGCACTCGCCGACCTTCGCCGCGCCCATCCCGATCGCCTGCGTGTGACCCACACGCTCACCAGGGAGCAGGTGGTGCCGACCGACGACGAGGACCTCCGAACCGGTCGCGTGACGGTGGACATCCTGCGGGAGGTCCTCGAGCGGGAGCCGCATTCGTTGATCTATGCCTGCGGTCCGGCCATCAGCGTCTGGGATCGTCGCGCCCACGCGGCCGCAGGGACGAAGCCGACGCCGCTTTTCCTGGAAACGATGACGAGCCATCTGACCGCGCTCGGCATCGGGCGCGACCGGCTCAAAGTCGAGGCGTTCGGCTAGGCCGTGCGTCACACGTCATCGTACTGGAGGCACATTCACCGCGGCATTCAGGAGCGTGCGATCCCTGACCGACCCGCAGCACCGCGACAGCCGGTCGCGAATCGTCGTTGCCTGCTCCGGCGTAAGCCGAAACAAATCGCCCCCGCGCAAATCCTTTTCGTCCCATTCCGCGCGCATCACGCCGGTCACGCAATGTGCCGGATGCGGCAGCAGGAGATGGCCGATTTCGTGCGCCATAGCCAGCGCCAACACCTCTGCCGTCGGTCGATCGTAGCCCAGCGCGACATGCTGAATCTGATCGTAGAACAGCCACAGGATGCCGCCCGAGCGGCCGGCCGCGAAGGCATTGCCCATGACCCAGTCCAGATTCACGGCCCAGATGTCGGGTCGCTTTGGCCGGATCAGCATCTCAACGGTGAAGCCCCTCAACGAGTTCTTCGTCGGGCTGACCACGAACCGAGGGTCCGCAAGTGGATCGAGCCAGTCGACGTCGATTCCCGCGGCGCCATAGATGCGGCCCACGATTGCCGTCGCTTCGGCCATGCGCTCGGCCGGTATGCCGGCGTAGTTGTACGCGAGCACTGTGAGGCGTGGCCGCTCGGCTTCCTGGCCGGAAGCCCGGGCGCCAGTCACGAGCAGTGCGCTGAGGGCGATGACTCCACCAATAGAAGCGCGCGATTCCATGGACGGCCTCCCGAACGCATCTTGAGAGAGCCGCGCCGCGATGACCATGGAGAGCGTCTGGAGATTGCCTGAAGCGGTAAGTGGCACGAGCGTGAGGGCTTGTGGCATTGTAGGGTCCTCGCGCCGCGACGGTGCACAATGCCTGACGACCGCCAAACGTATCGTTTTCGCGAGTTCGAGCTCGATGTCGGCGGCTATGAGCTGCGCCGCAGCGGCCGTCCGGTCAGGCTCGAGCGGCTGCCGATGGACCTCCTCATCCTGCTGGTCCGGCATCGCCGTCAGCTCGTGTCCCGAGCCGAGATCATTGAGGCGCTCTGGTCGAAGGACGTCTTCGTCGATGTAGAGACGGGCGTCAACACCGCTGTCAGCAAGGTCCGACAGGCGCTACACGACTCGGCAGATGCGGCCGCCTTCATCGAGACCGTTCCAGGCAAGGGCTATCGCTTCATCGCCTCCGTGGCGGCCAGTCACGGCTCGCCCGATCGGCCGTCACCAGTGAAACTTGCCGTCCTGCCGTTCGAGAATATCGGACACGATCCCGAGCGTGAGTACCTGGCCGATGGTCTGACCGAGGAAGCGATCGCCGCGCTCGGTCAGATTGACGCCGAGCATCTGATGGTCATCGGCCGCACGTCGACGATGCGCTACAAGGGCACCCGCAAGTCCCTGGTGACGATCGGGCGACAGCTGGGAGTCGACTATCTGATCGAAGGATCTGTTCGGCATGAAGCCGGGCTCCTCCGCATCGTCGTGAAATTGATCCGTGCGAGCGATCAGGCGCAGGTGTGGGTGGCGTCCTACGATCGCCGGCCGCTGAGCATCCTTGGCGTCCAGCAGGAGCTGAGCACCGCCATTGCCGAACAATGCAGGCTTCAACTCTCGCCCGAGCGCGCCAATGCCTTGTCGCGCCGGCAGACCAAGAACGCCGAAGCCTACGACCTGTACCTGCGGGGACGTCGGTGTTGGAATCAGCTCACGCCGGCAACTACAGTTCGAGCCATAGAGTATTACCGCGCCGCCACCGAGCTGGATCCGCATTACGCGCTGGCCTGGGCAGGCATATCCGACGCTTACGGTGGCAGCACCCTCAACGGGGATGCCCCGCCCGTCGCGATGTGGCCTCTGGCCCGCGACGCCGCGTCGCGAGCCATCCAGTCGGATCCCAATCTCTCCGAAGCGCAGAATGCTGAGGGTCAGATCCGCTGGTGGCTGGAGTTTGACCTGGCGACAGGCGAGTCGGCGCTGCAACGGGCAGTGGAGCTCGACCCTGGCAACGCCTGGGCGCAGTTGATGCTCGCCCACCTACTCTCTCAATGTGGTCGTCACGGTGACGCGTCGCGCCTCATGGAACGGGCACGTGAGCTCGAGCCTCTCTCGGCTTTTTACCACGCGATCTCCTCGCAGGTCGCCTTCCAGGGGCGTGCCTATTCCGCCGCGCTGGTTCACGCACGCCAGGCCGTCGTTGTCGATCCTGACTTCTGGATTGGCTACATGATGCTCGGCCAGGTCTACGAGCGGCTCGACGAACATGCGGGGGCTATCGACGCGCTCACGACCGCCGCACGACTGTCCGCCGGAAACAGCAAACCGGTTTCGCTCAGGGGCTACATCCTTGCGAAGACCGGCAGGCTCGCCGAGGCTCGCGAGCTGCTCACACTGTTGAAAGGGCTCGTGGGGACTCGATATGTGCCGCCGTACGCCATGGCCCTCATTCACGCGGGTCTCGATGAACGCGACGACGCCTTCGAGTGGCTCGATCGGGCCTATGCCGCGCGCGACGTCCACTTGATGTTTCTGAGCGTCGACGTCAAGTGGGACCCGTATCGCGCCGATCCGCGCTTCGTCACCCTCATGGCCCGCTGCCAGTTCCCCTGTTCGGTTTGACGACAGTCCGGCTGGTGCCGCAGCAGCGATCAGCGCGGCGCCCTGCTGCGCGGCGAGAAGGTTGCGAGATCTATGGCATCGGCCATCGCCTGGTACCCCGCCCGGTTGGGATGCAGGCGATCGCCGGGCCCGCCGATGGTGCTGTTGGGCACGAATGCGGAACGCAGGCCTCCCGTCCGATCGTCGCGGGTCGCCAGGTCGAAGTCGGCGACCGCCGCAAAGAGGCCGCTCGTCCTGATGAAGGTGTTGATCGCCTGGCGGCGGACCTCGGCGTCCGCCGTGCCGTGAGCGGTGCCGCTGCCAACGCTGGACGTGAGTGTGGTCCCGACGACAGTCACGTCGCCGTGCGCACGGATCCTCCTGACGCCTTCCCGCAGACCGGCGGTGACCGCGTCGGCCGACGCTCCGGCCGCGAGATCGTTGATACCCTCGAGCCAGATGACCGCGCTCAGCCCGGAGAGGCTGAGCACATCACGGTCGAGCCGATCGAGTGCCGATGGACCGCCGGCGACCGGACTATCGGGCGCATAGGTCGCCGGACCGACAATCTGATTTCCCCCGATGCCGGCGTTGACGACCGCAATGCGGTTGCCGTACGCCGCGCGCAGCCGGCGGGACAGCGCGTCGGGCCATCGGTCGTCGCCGTTCAATGTGGAGGCCGTACCGTCCGTGATCGAGTCGCCAAAACACGCGATCACCGACGTGTCCTGCGGCGCCATGACGTCGAGGGCATCGAGAAAGAACCACGACGTGGTGGTGAAGGGAAACGCCGCATCGTTCTCGTCGGCGCCGTGACTGCCGGCACGGGGGGCGGTGAGGTACGACGTCGTCAGCGCTTTGGCATGCCACGTCATCGGGCCGCTCGAGCCAACCACGTGAACGCTCACGATGAGCTTTCGGCCGGAGAGCAGCCGGTCGTCCGACCCCGACACGAACGGCAGGTTCACCGGATCACTCCAGGCCGACGTGCCTCGCGCGAGAGCGACGTGGGTCGATCCGGCACTGAATGTGACCGGCGTATTCGTTCCGGGCACCAGGTTCGCGGCCGTGCTCTGCAATCCCACGAACACATCGTCGAAGGTGATTGGACGTGTGCCGAACGTATTTGCGAAGCGCAGGCGGATCAGCCGACCCCACAGGTCAGGTTTGATCACCAGACGCAACGTTTGTTCGGTGGCGCCGATCTCCGGCGATTCGAACGCGAAATCGAGAACCGGCTGCGCCGATGCGTTTCCAGACGGATACGGTCCGTGAGCCGAGGCCGTCCACGACGCGACCCATTTCTGATCCAGTGTCTGACTCTGCGGGGATCCCCCAGAGAGCCAACTGGCTCCAACGAGCGTGAAGACGGCCGCTGCACGGCAGAAGGAAACGTGGGCCATGGACGACTCCAAAGGCTGGCGCGTCGAGCGAAGCAGGACGCTGGCATTCTGCCATGGACGGCCTGGTCGGCGTGGCAGCCGAAGAGGCGGCCGTGCCGCGACCCGACCAAGAAGCGCTATCCTCGTGAGTGATGTGGGTTCTCGATCATCTGGTCCTGCTGACCGTGGCGTTCGCCTCGGCCATCATCGGGCTCGCGGGCCTCGGGTTCTATCTGACGATGACCAGGTGGACTCGGCGAGCCCGTGCCGCCCACGTGCTGAACGTCTCGACGGTGCTCGCGGCAGGCGCCATCCTGAGCGTGACGCTCAATCAAATGTGGGCAGTCCGGCGAGACGCCGATGGCCGGATCTGGGCCGCGCGCGTTCAGCATCTGCAGCGGCTCCACGCTCTGCTGCAGGCCGAAGGGGCAGCTCTCGATGACCTCGCGCATGGCTTGCGGGAGCGACGCTACTTCACGCTCGTCGCCAACGACGCCAGGAAGGCAGTCTGGCATGACGAGGTGTTGAGCCCGGACGTCGTGAACCACTTTCCGGAGTACTTTCACGAGCGGGAAGACCTGATTCGTGGCGTTCTGGACTACGACACCGAGATGGGCCGCGTTCGCGCCACCGTGTCGGCCGGCCTGGCGCTGCCCGAAGGGCTCGAGCCCGCTCGTTCGGATTTGGTGTCGGCGCTCGTGATCAAGTGCGGTGGCGCGGACGCCGGTTCGTCGGTCGCACGACTGCGAAGCGACGGCGTGCCAGGCTCGAGTGACGCGTTCCCCGTCCGTGCAGACGCCTTCCGGGGCTCGATTGCGGCTGACGCGCTCGAGATCTTCGAGGGATACCGATGCCAGCCGGACGTCGTCGAGGCATCGCGAAATATCATCGATCGGGCTGACGACCTCGTCGATCAGGCGCTGTTCACACGCGATACGGCGAGGCGCAACGCTGAAGAGTCGGTGCTCTACGGCTCGTGTACCTACGCGCCCGCGGCCGGTTCACTCTGACCGGCCGGGCGTGGCCGCGGTCAGAGCGCGTCCTTGCAGCCTGTGGTCAAAGTCGTCTCGATGTTTCCGCTAGCGCGACGCGAGGACGGGCCCGAGATCAGCTGGCGTTGCCGCCAGATCTCTCTGTTTGAGGCCGCTATTCACCTTAGTCCGTTCGACGGTCGCTTCCGCTACACGGACTTCACTACGGAAAACGGTCCAACGACGGGCGAAACGGAGGCCTTGCACCGTTTCCCACTCTGTCGTCACCTCGTCACTCGGGATTGGATGAGCGGGGTCCGACAGGGAGATCGACGTGATCTTCGCCGGGAGCGACGACACTGAATCGATTGTGATATCGAGCTGATGGGTGATGTTCCCGTCCGCAATCCGGACGACGTCCGGGGACGGCGATGTGATTTGATAGCTCGAATCCCGGTCGGCAAGCCAAATGTTCAACTTGAAGTCCCGGATGTATTTCTGTGCGAAGGTCAATTCGCCTCCAGAAAGATCGACGAGCGCGTGGGTGCCTGGCAGTATTTCCCAGCCAGATCTGCCGTTGAAGTAGAGCACGTAGGTAGAACCGGGGCCCCGTTGATCGACGCGAAGGTCGGTGGGACGTATCCATCGCGTTCGCTTGACCGCCTCGCCAATAGATTGGCCTGTATTGCCATTCCACGATTCGGCACGTACCTGCTGCTCAAAGTCGCGGACGGCCGCGATCTGGTCGGCGCCCCCAAGCGCATCCTGCATCTTGTGAAACAGGCGCAGCCCCTCTGGCGAGGAGACCGACGAGTCTTGGGAGAACACTGACAAACAGACGCACAGCGAACCGAGAACGATCGAGGTGCAAATCGGGTTGGTTCGCATCGGATCTTTATCGACACCGGCTTCCGCCACGGTTCCGGGCCGGATCGTCACATGAGCGCTGTGCGTGCCTGGGAGTCCCGTGCTGAGTTATCGGGGACCATCGCGTACCGCCTTCCTCCCGAATTACCGCGGCACCACCGGCAGATCGATAAAGCTCGCCGCACCCTGTGCGTGGTAAATCCGCTGCGTCGCCCTCACGTAGTCGTCCGGTTTGGCCAGAAAGATATTCGGCGACGAACTTCTGCGGGTTCCGGTCGTACAACGGAAACCAGCTCGATTGCACCTGCACCATGACCCGATGTCCGGGCAGGAAGACGTGGTCGGCCGTCGGCAGCGCAAAGGTGTAGGTCAACGGCGCGTTCGGCGAGATCGCTTTCGCTGAGGTCGAATCCCTCGCGATAGCGCCCGCGGAAGATGTCCATCGCGATGCTCAACTGATAGCCGCCCATCTCCGGCTGGCTCGGCACCTCGTCGGGGTAGACATCGATCAGCTTCACCACCCAATCGCTGTCGGTACCGCTCGTCGAGGCCACCAGGTGGACTACCGGCGCGCCGCCAATCTTCAGCGGTTCTGTGAGGACGGGCGTGGTGTAGGAGACGACGTCGGGTCGATCGGCGACGAACCGCTGGTCGGCCAGCAGCCACGTGCGCCAGCGCTCGCCATCCGCGAAGCGGACCGGTCGTGGACAGGTACGGCACCGGCTTGGCCGGATCGGAGACGTACTCGTCGTAGCCACGGTCGGCATCGGTAGGGCCACTGGCAGGCGGTGCGAACGAGAGGCCGCCACCGCTCGCCAGATACAGAGGTCTCGACTTCACCCCGCAGCCTTCGGCGCACGCGAGCGGCCAGGCCTTCAACCGATCCCAGTGATTCTCGCCGGTGTTGTAGATCAACACGGGCGGCGTGTCCGCCTTGGCGCGCCATCCTTCAGATACTGATCGAAGAACGGTTTGAGCACGTCCCGCCGGAACTGGAGCGCCGTATCCCCCTCCCACTTGAGCGGTCCGAGGGACGTGCCATCGTAGTTCACGCCGCTGTGACGCCAGGGCCCCATGACGAGAAAATTCACGATCGTTGGCGCTGTCCTTGGGCTCGACCGCGGCGTAACAGTGGATCGCGCCCCACATATCCTCCTGGTCCCACAGTCCTTGAATCCACATCGTCGGCACGGTGAGCGGCTGCGCGGCCATCGTCTTGTCGAGCGCCTGTTCCTGCCAGAAGGCGTCGTAGGCCGGATGCTCGGCAATCTTGCGCCAGAACGGGAGTTGATCGAGGCCCGCTGCCCTAGCGAAGTCGCCCGCCGAGCCGGCGCGGCGGAAGTTCTCGTAGTCGTCGTAGCCGCGTCGTGCGATCGACGCGCCTGCGCCCCGCTCGACGGTCTGCCCGGCGAAGTAGTCGAAGTTCGGCTGCCGGAACGCGCCGTAGTGGAACCAGTCGTCGCCCATCCAGCCGTCGACCATCGGGCTCATCGGCGCCGCAACCTTGAGCGCCGGATGGGGATGCACCAGCGCCATCACGACGGTGAAACCTTCGTACGAGCTGCCGAGCATTCCCACCTTGCCGTTGCTCTCGGGCACGTTCTTCACGAGCCAGTCGATCGTGTCGTACGCGTCGGTCGAATGATCGACGGCGCTCGCGTTCAGCGGTCCCTTGAGCGGCCGGGTCATCACGTAGTCGCCTTCCGACCCATACTTGCCGCGCACGTCCTGGAACACCCGGATGTAGCCGTCCATCACGAAGACCTCGTCGCCCTGCGGCAGCGTCCCGAGCATCCGCGTCGATGGCGACCGCTCCGCTCGCCCCGCTGCGTTGTACGGAGTCCGCGTCAGGATCAATCGGCGCCTGGCGGCGCTCCTTTGGGCACGATGATGACGGTGTACAGCTTCACGCCGTCGCGCATCGGAATCATCACGTCGCGCTTGACGTAATCGTTCGCCTCCGTCGCCTCGGTGAAGTGCGGCGGCACATCCGGCGTCAGGGGAGGCGTCTGGGCGCCGGCGGCCGACGCCACGCACAGGCACAAGGCGCCGAAACGGGAAATGGACGTGAGCATGCGCATGTCGGCCAAACTCCGCGATCGTCGGTAGTCGTCTACCGAGCAGGATGCCTACGATATGTCATTTCTCCCTCTGTCTGGAGCGACCCGATCGTCGCCGCCGGCCCCGCGGACTGCCGGGTTGTGCTTCTTGCGGGCGCTTCCAGTGTCTTGCCCATAGAATAGGAGAGCTCTGCAGCAAGGTCGGCAGCCGCCGAATGGGCGTCGCGGCTCGTGCACGTAGTCGGATCGTCGTCGATCATGTTCCACGGATTCCGGGCGGTCGTTCCGCTCCTCGTAACTCTGTTCGTCGCGTCCCCACTGGCGTTTCCCCCAGACCCCCAGGCGGCCGCAGATCAGCTGACGTTGCGCATCATCGTGCTCAACTCGGCGGACGAGGCGGAGCGTGTCTCGCAGCGGCTCGCCAATGGCGACAACTTCGTCGCCCTCGCGACCCAGCTTTCGCTCGACCCGAGCGCGCCGACGGGGGGCATGCTCGGACGCGTGACCGTGGCGTCGCTTCGCCCAGAGCTGCAGCGCGCGCTCGAAGGTCTTCACGTCGGGCAGGTATCGAAGGTCGTTCGCATTCCTACCGGGTTTGCGCTGCTGCGGATTGTCCCCGACACCGACGCCGGGGAGGGCACGGCCACTGTTTCGAGCCCGAACCCGGCGTTGGCGGCGATCGGCAGCGTCAAATACGCCGTCGATCTGTCCGGGATGGGGGAGGCGCTGGTGGCCATGAACCAGTTCCCGCATCCAGCGGACTGGAACGTCGATCCACGTCAGCTGTGCGGCATGCGGGGGAAATCGATGGCCGCGGTACAAGCCACCCTGGTGCAGGACCTGTCGGCGGGCACGGACGCTGACCCGCTGCAGACCCACTACCTGCTGGCCCAGACCTACGCGTATTCAGGGCAGATGGATCGCGCGATCGAAGAGTTGCTGAAGGCCCGCGAGATCGCTGTCGCAAAAGCCCCGTCGACGTTGCCCCTGCTCGAGGAGTCGCTCGGGATCGCGTATCTGCACCGTGCCGGTTTCGACAACGGCGTCTACCGCCAGCCGGGAGACTTCTGCCTGCTCTCACCGACCGGCCTCCGCGCGCTCCCGAAGACCGGCGACTCCGAGAAGGCTATCGAGCATTTTCAGCGCGTCCTGGCCGAACGTCCCGACGATCTCGAGC
Source organism: uncultured Acidobacteriota bacterium (assembly GCA_963771415.1). Taxonomy (GTDB): domain Bacteria; phylum Acidobacteriota; class Vicinamibacteria; order Vicinamibacterales; family 2-12-FULL-66-21; genus CAWAZT01. Next base: position 1,030,918 of record CAVYTI010000006.1, read on the forward strand.
TCAGGTGGTTGCTGAACCTCGCCTACATGACCACGGGATCGTATCCGGCGAAGGTGCCGCAGCCGTATCTGATCCCGCCGTCGGCGCTTGCTTCTCCGGACGAGGTCGGCCATTTCGTGGACATCGCGCCGCGGGTGGGCCTCACCTCGTTTGCTTCGGCGGGCGGCCTGATCGTGGACGATTTCGACAACGACGGCCGCTTCGAGGTCGTGACCTCGAGCGTTGACAGTTGTGACGGCATGCACTTCTTCCATCGCGGCGCGGACGGAAGATTCGTCGATCAGTCGGTCCAGGCCGGCGTCAGCGATCAGATGAGCAGCCTGAACATCGTCCAGACGGACTACAACAACGACGGGTATCTCGACATCCTGCTGCTGCGGGGCGGTTGGGAATTTCCACAGCGCAAGACGCTGCTGCGCAACAACGGTGATGGAACCTTCACCGATGTCACGGTGAGCAGCGGCCTGGCGGTGCCGGCCACGCGTACTCAGACCGCCGTGTGGACCGACGTGAACAACGACGGGTTCCTCGACCTTTTCGTCGGCGCCGAGAACGCCCCTGCGCAACTGTTCCTGAATCGCGGCGACGGCACGTTCATCGACATCGCGCACGCGGCCGGTGTCGACCGCACCGCCTTCACCAAGGGCGTGACGGCCGGAGACTTCGATAACGACGGCTGGCCTGATCTCTTCGTGTCGAATATCGGCGGTCCCGACTTCCTCTATCACAACAACCACAACGGCACGTTCACGGAGCTCGGGAAGTCGGCCGGTGTCGGCACCATTTCGCAGGGCTTCGCGACCTGGTTCTTCGACTACGACAACGATGGCTGGCTCGACCTCTTCGTCACCAGCTATTTCACGTCCATCGACGAGACCGTTCGCACTTACATGGGCCTGCCGCACAATGTCCCGACGCTCAAGCTCTATCGGAACCTGGGCGACTGGACGTTCCAGGACGTGACCCGGCAGGTCGGCCTCGACAAAGTCTTCATGCCGATGGGATCGAATTTCGGTGACATCGACAACGACGGCTTCCTCGACATCTACCTCGGAACCGGCAACCCGTCGTACGGGTCGCTGGTGCCCAGCGTCCTGCTGCACAACAACGGCGGGAAATTCTTCACCGATGTCACCACTTCGTCGGGAACCGGGGAGATGCACAAGGGGCATGGCGTCGCCTTCGCCGACCTCGACAACGACGGCGACGACGAGCTGATTTTCGAGGTGGGGGGCGCGACGCCCGGCGACGCCCATGCGATGCGGCTCTTCAAGAATCCGGGTCACGGGAACGACTGGATTACGTTGAAGCTGGTCGGCGTGAAGTCGAACCGCGCCGCTATCGGAGCGCGCATCAAGGTCACAGTGGCAGCGGCCGACGGCGCCACGCGCGCCATCTATCGCACCGTTGGCAGCGGCGGATCGTTCGGCGCCTCTCCCCTGGCCCAGCACATCGGGCTCGGCAAGGCCGCCCGGATCGCCGACATCGAGATTCAGTGGCCGACGACGGACACGCGACAGCATGTGGCTCACCCGGACAAGAACCAGTGGCTCCAGATCACGGAAGGTTCGCCGAGCGCCGTGAGGCTCAATCGCCCGCGACTCTCGCTCGAGCCCGGGGGAAAGCCAGGTGTCTCGTGATCGCTGAACGCACGGTGCGGGTCATGGCGCTGGCGGTCGCGATTCTCTGGGCGAGCGTTGGCATGGCTTCGCCGCAAGCCGGGCGATTGGCCATGCGGGGCATGGTGATGAAGGTGGCTCCGTCTCAGCGGAGCTTCGTGGTGTCGCACGACAGCGTGCCCGGGGCGATGGACGCCATGATGATGTCGTTCGACGTCCCGAACCCGAAGGACCTCGACGGCGTGAAAGCCGGTATGACGGTGACGTTCACGCTGGTGATGGGCCAGGGATCGGTCTATGCCGAGCAGGTCAGGATTCAACGCTACCAGTCGTCGGAGCAGGATCCGCTGACGGCGCAGCGGCTGGCGCAGCTGAAGCGGCTGACCGACTCGGCGTCCACCGTGCCACCGGTAGGCATCGGTCAGCCGGTCGGGGACTTCACGCTGATCGATCAGGCGCGTCATCCGGTTACCCTCTCGTCGCTGCGCGGCAAGGTCGTGGCGATCAACTTCATTTACACGAGCTGTGTCCTGCCCCAGTTCTGCTTCCGCATCGCCAATCATTTCGACGTCCTCAATCGTCGATTCACGGCCCGAGTGGGCCGGGATCTCGGGTTTCTGACGGTGACCTTCGATCCCGCGCGCGACCAGCCAGAGCAGCTGGCCGAGTATGCGAGCCAGTGGCACGCCAATCCGGACACCTGGCATTTCCTGACCGGCGCGGTGCCTGACGTCCAGCGAGTATGCAATCTGTTCGGCGTGGATTTCTATCCGGACGAAGGCCTCATGAACCACTCGTCGCACACGGCGTACTCGATCGGCAGGGGCGTCTCGTCGCCAACATCGAAGGGAACCAGTACACCGCACTCAGCTCGGCGACCTTGTTGCGACCGTACTGGAGAAGGAATAGCCCGGACCGCAGCGGCCGTCGCTGCTGGCATGCGCGGCGATGCTAGAGGCCGACGTCCCTATCGTCTTGCGGCAGACGTCATCAGTTCGTTGGCCGTCCCTCCTGCCGCCATCCGCCGCCCAGCGCGCGATAGACCTCGACGAACGCCGAAAATTCGGACTGTCTGGCCTGCGCCAGTGACAGCTCCGCGGTGAACAGGCGTGTATCCGCGCCCAGCACTTCGAGGTAGCTGGTGCTGCCGCCCTGATAGCGGATATCGGCGAGTCGACGGGCGTCGCGGGCGGCGGTGGTCAGGCCTTCCTGCTGGACGCGAAACTCGTGCGCTTTGCTGTAGCCCACGAGCGCGTCGGTCACTTCCCGGAAGGCCTGCTTCACCGTCTGCGAGGGACCGTAATGGTCGGTCTGCGTTCGCGCCTCGGCCAGCGCTACCTGCGAGCGGGTCCGGCCGGCGGTGAAGATCGGTTGTGTCGCGCCGACGATCGCGGTCCAGTACCCGGCGCCGGCAGAGAACAGAGCGCCGAGCGCGGCACTTTGCACGCCGCCGTTGCCGGTCAACGAGATGGAAGTACCAGCCGGTGCGGCCGTTATTCACCATCATGTCGATGACCTTGCGCTGCTGGAGGACTTCGCTGAGCTTGAAGCAGGGGAAGCGCGGTTGGCAGATTTGCAGGCGCACGTCGCCCCAGCGCCAGATATCGCCGATGCAGGCTTCGTCTTCCATGATGCCGGCGAGGCTGAGGTTTTCCCCGAAGCTGCCGGGGCCGTATGGCTGGGCGGGCTGGAGTTCCTCGGTCCAGAGCGGCCAGTGTTCGGAGGGATAGCTGTAGACCGCTTTTTCGGGGCCTCCGTGGACGCGCAGATCGGCCTGGCGGTCGCCGTCGATGTTGGTGGTGGTGACGTTCACGGTGTCAGTGGTGACCGGTTGCTTGCGGATGCCGCTTTCGACCATATGACCGCGCCGCTCGCAGAGATAGCTGGGAAGGGCGACGTTGAGCGAGATCAGGGAGATGGTCGAGACGGCGGTCATGAAACGACAGCCGCGCGCTCGTTGACGGCGAGGACGTGATCGACTAGATCGTCGAGACCGTGGAAGACGGGCACGTCGTGCTGGGACGGATCGTGGCGCTGGTAGCGGTCGATCAGGGCGGCGCGCATGCCGGCGTTGAGTGCGCCGACGACATCCGATTTCGGTTGGTCGCCGATATGGAGTGCGTGGGCGGGATCGATTCCCAACGGCTGCAAGGCGGCTTCGTAGGTGCGGATATGCGGTTTCTCGTATCCGATCAACGCAGAGGTGACGATCAGGTCCATACCCCGGGCGAAATCGAGATGGATGCAAAACTCGGTGACATCGCTATCGGCATTGGAAATGATGGCGGTTTTCACGCCGGCGTCGTGCAGCCGGGTGGTGGCGGGTATGACGTCGTCAAAGACGAGATAACCTCCGAATGGGCCCTCGGCAACGGCCGGGGTTTCGAATTCGGACAAATAGTTCTGGCGGGCTTCGCGCACCAGCAACTCGTCGTGGGGAACGCCAGATGCTTCCAGCCAGATGTTCATGTATTCAAGCCGGAGGCGCTCGCGATCGGCGGCGGGACGGTCGCGCAGCGGGATGGCGCCGTTGACGATGGTGAAGTAGTCCTCGGCGATCAGGTCGCCAGCGCGCAGATCGTCGAGATTCGCCTCGACGCCCAGGCGCTGCAGGGCCGATTGCAGCCGCTCCCAGCGTTTGGGATGGAGCTCGACGAGGGTGTCGTACAGGTCGAAGGTCACGAGCTCGATCGGTTGTTCGTCGCGGATTTCCATACGGGGTGCGTTACATCCTTCCAATTATTTGTGAAATCAGGCGAGTTCGTCGCGCAAGCGGGGAATGACGTTGGTCGCCAGGCGTTTGGCCGAATCCAATCCTTCGCCACCAAGCGGGAAATCGAAAAGGAACTGGCTCGATCCAGCGGCGCGATACGTGCGGATCAGATCTTCGAAACCGGATTCATGCTCCAGCCGGTCGGCGCCGAAGCTGGAGGAGACGGCGATTTCGCCCGGGTCGCGGCCGATCTCCTCGCAATTGAGGCGGATCTGCTCGAGCCCGTCTTTGAGCTGGGCCGGATCGCCGCCGGAGTCCCAGAGATCGGCATGGCGGGCGATGACCTTCAGCATGCGCGGGCGCTTGCCGCCGATCAGCACCGGCAGTTTCGCCTGGATCGGTTTGGGGGCGAACGGTGCGTCTTCCAATTGGTAGTGCTCGCCGTGGAAGGTGGTGCGGCGTTGGGTGAAAAGGGATTCGATGATCTGCAGCGATTCGTCCAGCATTTCGACGCGGTCGCCAGCCGAGGGGAAGGGGATGCCGTAGGCGCGATGCTCGCGTTCATTCCAGCCAGCGCCGATCCCGAGGATGGCGCGGCCGTTACTGACATGGTCGACGGTGACGATCTCTTTCGCCAGCACCGATGGATGGCGGTGGGTGTTGCCGTAGACCAGCACGCCGATCTTCGCGCGGCTGGTTTCCTTTGCCAGCGCGGCGAGCAGGGTGGAGGTTTCCAGGCAGGGGCCGTCGGGATCGGCATAGAGGGCCATGAAGTGGTCGAAGAGCCAGATGGAGTCGAACCCGAGCTCCTCGGCCAGTTTCCATTGGGAAACGAGCTCCGGCCAGGTGTACTGGTGCTGGGCGATGACGACACCGAAGGAAAGGGGATGCCGGAATTCGGCCATGGGGTGGTCGATCCTCGATAGGTTGAGACGAGTCGGTGACCGGCGGCCGAAGTTTACGGTCGCCAGTCTGGATTAGTCGATTTTAGTCGACGGCGGGAAATTGCCTGATCTGTCCTACCGTGACAGGGCACCTGAATCACGAGTGAGGCATCAAGCTAGCGCCCGGCGATGGAAATACGAGGCCGATTTCTTGACGAACGGCCGTAGGGTGTGCTCGGCTTGCGAGGCAAATGAGCATGAACTCGAGTAGTTTGGTATGATCAAAGTGGTTTCACTGGCCAGCGACAAGCGCCCACGGGCACTGCTAGACCAAGAGTCTGGCTAGCTGGCCGCTCCCCCTCTCAATAGAAGACTTTTTCACCCGTTGCGAACAAATCGAACTCGGACTTGATTCGACTAGAAATCAAGTCATATGATCGCGTGTCCTGCCTCTCCCATTTTCGATGCACTGCCCAGCAACAGTAGTCCGCCACTTGCAGGCATGGTTCCGCAGCAGAACTCCAAAGCGCGCCGCGAACAATCAGACCCGGGGGAGTCACTTCTCGAAGAACATATCGAAGATGACCGAGGTGGGACTGCATCTGTTTTCTGGTACCTAAGGCGGCGCACACTATCAGGAGCTCATCGTCCGGTGCGACAAGCTGAGGAATAGTGTGTTTCAGGTGGTAATAGACACCGAGCCGGTAGAAGCGTTCGGGGTCGAATCGAAGGTGATCCTCTGCCTTCGGCTTCTCCAGGATCGTTACATCGATTCGAAAGTCGTGTCTGCCAATAACGCCGAAGACATGGTCTCGAACAATTTGTTTGTCTTCAGTTGCATGGAACTGATCGAAGAGGTCAATGTCTTGCCTCGCGAGAAAGCGGCGAAGCTCCATCAAATCGCTTCCAACCTGACAATCGTTCATTGCAACAGAGGTCAGCGTGAAATATCGAGAGCCTTTGGTGGAAAAATCGAAATTTCCAGATTCATCGAGAAACAGATAGCGGAGAGCCAATCGAGTTTGCTCCGAGCCCAGCGACGCGACTGTCGATTCGTTTGAAATCTCGGCAGCCTATCACGATCGACTGAAGCGCGCGTTCGGGTTCTACACCGGCACCAGCTCGATGACTGGGGCGGTGGAACGTGTTGGTGCGTTGGCTTTTTTCTTTGGCGGGGCGATGGAGTATTTCGTGCAGTAGTACGGGCAGAAGTGGTCGGTGCAGGGGGAGAGTGGGTCCATGCGGTGGAACTCGCCGGTGACGATGCTGCCGAGCTTGATTTTCGAGCCGCAGCGGTAAATGTCGCCCTTGCCGTTGATGCGCACCAGATCGTGCCCGGCGGCGCACTGGCGGCCGCGGAATTTGGGGATCCCCTTCAGGAAGACCTCGCGGTCGATGACCGGGTCGATGGTGGGCCGGTCGTCACGCAGCGAAAACTGATCCTTGTAGAACGCCTCGGCCCGTTTCGAATAGTCGACGATCAAGGCGCGTTCTTCTTCGGTGTAGGCATCGGGGTAGCGCTTGCCATCGAAGTCGCCGCGAAAGGCTTTCGGCCAGGGCATCAGGCCATTGGCGGCGAGCTCATCCCAGTGGGTCAGAAAGAGCGGAAAGACTTCCGGATACATGACTGAGGTCACATAGGCATCGAACCCTGCCGTTCGCAATGCCCGTGCATGCTCGATGAATTGCGGCAACCGCTTGCGCTGGGTACGCTGTTGCAGATGGACCGCGCAGTTGATGAAATCGACATCGTCCGGATTGATCGTCCGCACGAATTGCAGCACCTTGGGCGAATCGATATTCGAATTGATGCTGATCAGATGCTTCTTCGTTAGCTGGCTGCAGAGCTCGAGGAAATTCGGATAGTGAAACGGTTCTCCCCCGGTGAGGTGGAGATGCCAACGCAAACCGGACTCGTCGAAGAATTTCACCATCTGCTCGACCGGGGCCGGCGGATTGATTTTGGCGCCAAGCAAACGGTCGGGATGGAAGCAATAGACGCATCGGAAGTTACAGGTGGTCATGAGGCTCCAATCGGCCTCGATGTCATACGGTCGGAGCATATGCACCTCGGGTCTTTGGGGTGAGTTTTCGTTTCAGTATGAGCCCGTGGCAACGATACGCAAAGCCCCAGTTTTCCGGAGATCGGCGGCATCGAACGACGAGCACGTCCAATTTGCGCGTTTTTCAGGAGGTGAATGCCGGCGACGGCAGAGGAGCGCGTTTTCGACGCAACGATACGGATCGATGGTGAGGGGCAGCTTTCAGGTCTCGAGTGGCCTAGGATACGAGCATGGATCGACGCTGGGGAGCAATCCCCTGAATCAGGAGAGACCGATGGACACGAAGACGATTATCGAGTCGTTGAACAAGGTGCGGCAAAGCCGCGCGTATCTGGACAAGCCGGTTTCGAAAGAAGATCTGGCAACGCTGCTGGAGGTGGCGCAGTGGACCGGGAGCGCGCGCAATACGCAACCGTGGCATTTCGTCGTGGTGCAGGACAAGGAGACGCTGGGCAAGCTGGCGGCGCTGCGCAGCAATATCGACTGGGTGGCGCATGTGCCGGTGGCGATTGCGCTGGTGTTCGACGGGCACGACACCGTGCTGGAGTCGTTCGACGAGGGCCGCATTTTCGAGCGGCTGGCGATCGCCGCGAAACTGCTCGGTTTGGGGGCAGGGACGGCCTGGTTCCTGGGTGAGGACGAGGAGCGGCAGGCGAAAGCGCTGCTTGGTGTGCCGGCCGAGCGGACGATGCATTCGATGGTGGCGGTTGGCTTTGTGAACAAGGACGGCGATCAGACACCGGGACGCAACTACGTGGGCCGCAAGCCGTTGGATGAGATCGTGAGTTACGAGAAGATGTAGGTAAACGGTTTGGAGAGTCCGGAGTCGCGGAGTTCATGCCCCGCGGTCGAATCGGGCTGAGTGTTCAGCATAATGATGGGAGAACGTGTTGTGACGACAGCAATCGACGAGCTACGCAAGGTGCGGCAGTCGCGGAAGTTTACCGACGAGCCGGTGACCGATGAGCAGCTCGAGACCCTTTTGGAAGTCGCGCAGTGGACCGGCAGCTCGCAGAATACGCAGCCGTGGCATTTCATCGTGATTCGGGACAAAGCGCAACTCGAAAAAGTGAGCGCCGTGCGGGGCGAGGCTATCAAATGGGCCGCCACCGCCCCATTGGCGATCGCGCTGGTCATCAGCGCGAAGGGGGAGATCAGTGGCGCATTCGACGAAGGACGGGTGACCGAGCGGCTGATGATCGCGGCGCGCTTGCTCGGGCTCGGGGCTGGAACGGCATGGTATGGGGATGAGAGCCAGCGGGCCGCGGCCAAGGAGTTGCTCGGCATTCCGCCCGAGCTGACGGCGCGGTCGATGGTCGTCATTGGGCATCCGGCGGCGGGCGCGCAGTCGAAAAACGGTGGGCGCAAACCGCTGTCCGACCTGGTCAGTTACGATCGCCTGGGCTAGTTCGCGGGGAACCGGATAGTTCCATGTGAATTCCCAGCAATGGGCGTAGAATCCGCGCGGCATCGTCGATCGACGATGCCGCGAACTCGTTTCTTGAGGATATCCAATGAACCAGGAATTCACGAATCGTCCCTATCGTGTGGGGCGTCGCCAAGTTGCTCGCGATGGCCGTGGCGGCGATTGGCACGTTTGCCCTGGGAATTCGGGCGCGACGCTCACGACAAGACCCCGACTCCGCAAGAAACTCCGGCATCGAGTGCGGCCGGTACGGCGGAAGCCTCGCCGGTGGGTAGCCCAATGGCATCGCCGGTTGCGTCCGGTCCGGTTTTCGAGGCGTCCATGCAGTCGCTCAAGTTCATTCCGGATGAGATCGACATCAAAGCCGGGACCACGGTGATCTGGACCAATGAGGATGTGGTTGCGCATACGGTGACGCATCGGGTGAAGGTGGAGGATCAGCTTTTCGCCTCGCCGTTGCTGGCGCCGGGGGATACGTTTTCGTACACGTTCGACAAGGCGGGGACGTATCCGTTCTATTGCATGCCGCATCCGTTTATGACCGGATCGGTGGTGGTGTCGGAATAGGGTCACGTATTTGGAGAGAGGCAGCGCTCGAGCGCTGCCCTTTTGCTCGTTGATGTGTTTGGGTTGGGTGTGGCGGCGGGCGCGCGTTGCGGGCAACGAGAGGTCCCTCGGCTTCGCTCGGGATGACGGAGAGGTAGGGTCAGGAGAGCGACTTTCGGAGGCGGAGGGTGTTCTGGAGTGGGTTGCGGGGGTGAGGGTCAATGGAGATGAGCTCGTAGCCGAGTTTTTCGAAGAGGGCGCGGTTGCCGGGCAGGATGGCGCGCATGGAGAGCTGGACTTCGGTGACGCCGAAGCGGGGAGCTTGGGATTCGGCGGCGCGCATGAGGGCCTGGGCGATGCCGCGGCGACGGGCGTCGGGGATGACGGCCAGCCGGCCAATATAGAGCCAGGATTCTTCCGGCTCGAAGCGGATCGAGCCAACGGGGATATCGTCCAGCCAGGCGATGGCCGCGCCGCCGCGGCTGATTGCCGCGGCGACATCGTCGATGGTTTCCGAGAAGGCGCCGGATGGGTGGATCGAGCACGCCGTGAAATTGTTCGAACCCGGCCAGCATGAGCGCGCGCACGAGCGGCGGCCTGACCGGCGTCGACGATGCGAACGGTCAGACTGGGCATCGGGTTCGAACGTGACGATGGTGCGCTCCTGTCAGACGAGCGACGGCTGCCGGATGGCCGGATTCATTTCGATCATAGCCGAGCAGAGGTCGAACATCTCGCCGGTGAGCTGGATGAGCTCATCGAAGCGGGCATCGCGCATGGCCTCAGAGCCGAAGCGGCGCTCGGTCAGGAATTGCTGCTGCCGGTCGCTGGCCCAGCGGCGTTCGCGCGGGTTGCCTTCCTGCTTGAGCACATCGGTGGTTGCCAGGAAATAGGGCATCATCCAGGCGACCGATTCGCGCGGGAAGCCGTCGTCGATCATGCGCTGGCAGGAATCGACGAAGTAGGGCCGCATGTGCGCGTGCAGCTTGTGGTCGAAGGGATGCGGGGCGCGCTTGCGCACCAGCATCAGATCGAAGAAGGCCGCGGTTTCGGTCAGCAGCTCTTGCGCTTCGGGGAGGGAAATACGGTCGATGCCGTAGACGGCGAGCAATTGCTCGTGCAGATCGAGGCGATCGAGCTCGGCCAGGTAGGTGCGGACGGTCACAAAGACGCGGCCGCCGATTTTGGGAGGGCGCAAGGCCGCTACGGAAAAGGCGCCGGCCCAGAAGGTGCTGGCATAGCCGAACATCGAGAGCTCGCCCGACGGTCCGAGGAGCTGGTTGGCGAGCGGCCGCAGACCGAGCGCCCGTTCGAAGCCCCTGCGTTCGTGCTCCATACGGCGGTCGACCCATTCCCGATCGGCATAGCGGGGCATGACTTCGCGGCAGAGTCCGTGCAGCCATCCATCGGGATCGGCGAGGGAGGAATCGACCGTAAAGTGGTAGGCCAGCTCCGGATTCGACAGGATGATCTCGGGGGTGGCGTATTCGCTGACCGGCTTGATGCCGATTTCGAGGGCGAGCCCGTCGAGCGAGACTTCCATGATGTTGGGAATCGGGCCCCGGGTTTCGAGCATGGGGCTGCCGTCTTCGAGGATGAGGTGCATATCGACATCTTTGGTCAATGGAAAGGGGGCGCCGGGGTCCATGGCGGTGATGCCACCGACCAGATGGGCTGCCCGGAATCCGGACCAGTCCTGATTGTTCTCCTCTACAAAGCGGCGCGCGACTGCCTTCGCTTCCATTACGTTCATTCATATCTCCTCAGGATCCATTAGGAGCCCACATTAGGTTTGGCCCGCGAACCCATTACCGGGGCCATGTACTCATCCTAGGGAATGGCGCGGGCGTACACATCGGTAAAACCACTTATTTGGACGGTGATCGCCGCCCATGTTGCGGGTGGGAACTGCCCAAATGGGGAGGAGACCGGCTCCGCGATTGGGTGAATCGGCGAATGCGCGCGACATGCGACGATGATCGGTGCGGCGAATAATTGATCGATCGCGCAGAGGTAAATATTTCGAAGAGGTGAAATGTGTCTGAGTTCAACCGCAATGTGATTCAGGAGTTTCGAGCCAACGGCGGGGTCGTGGGCGGCTATCTGGCGGGTGATCCGATGATGGTATTGACGGTGACGGGAGCCAAAACGGGATTGCCGCGGGAAGTGCCGCTGGTCTACGGATTCGACGGAGATCGTTGGTTGGTCATTGGTTCGAATGGTGGCCAGGCCGAAGACCCAGCATGGATCCGGAATCTTCTGGCCAATCCCGGGTGCGAGTCGAGGTCGGACGAGAAGCGTTCGATGCGGACGCTGAAGTGCTGGGGGGTGACGAGCGGCAGCGGGCATTCGGCGCCATGGTGGCGCAGACGCCGCGCTTCGCCGACTATCAGCGCAGCACCAGCCGCGCGCTGCCGGTGATTGCGCTGACGCGCGTGCCGTAGCCCCGGAATCAGCTATGCCTCATACATGGAAGGGAGGGTGGCCGTAGAATCGGAAGATGAAACCGATTCGGCCACTCACACAGGTGATTTCATGCGCACGCTTCGTCTCGCTCTTCTGATCGGTCTGCTGGTTGGCGTCGTCGCCGGTTGGGGGCTCTCCCGTATCGATCTGGATCCGGTGACTGCCCAGGATCAACCTGCCTCGCTTCCGACCGTCGCGGTTGTTGCGCCGAATGACGCCATTTCGGTGGTGCAGCAGGTCGGCAATTCGGTCGTGACGGTCATCAACCAGCAGATGTTCCAGGGGTTCGATACGGTGCAGCCGGTCGGTTCGGGGACTGGGTTCATCGTCGACCAGCAGGGGCATATTGTCACCAACTGGCATGTGGTGCAGGGCGGCGACGATTTCCTTGTGATTCTCTCGAACGGTGAGCGCCGGGCGGCGACGCTGGTGGGATCGGACCAGATCAGCGATCTGGCGGTGGTCAAGATCGATGGCGAGCTGCCGGCGGTGGCGAGCTTCGGCGATTCCGATGCGTTGCAGGTGGGGGAATCGATTCTGGCGATCGGATCGCCACTGGGAACCTTTACCAATACGGTGACCGAGGGGATCGTGAGCGCGCTGGGGCGGGATCTGCCCGGGTCGAATTACAACAATCTGATCCAGCACGATGCGGCGATCAATCCGGGAAACTCGGGCGGGCCGTTGTTCAATATGCAGGGGCAGGTCGTTGGGGTGAATACCCTGGGCGTTTCGGAAGAAAATGGGCAATCGATTCAGGGTTTGTTCTTCGCGCTGCCGGGCAATCAGGTGAATCTGATCGTGACCCGGTTGATCGCAGATGGGCAGGTGGTCTATCCATTCTTCGGGATCACCTACAAGACAATCAACTGGCAGATCTCCGCGCAAGCGGATTTGTCGGTCGATAACGGGGTCTATATCTCCGCGATCAGCGCCGGTGGACCGGCCGAAGCAGCCGGTTTGCAGCCGGGGGATATCGTGGTTTCGATCGACGGTGTGGCGATCGACGAGCAGAACGCGTTCGCGGAAGTGCTGTTTACGCACCAGCCGGGGGATTCAGTTGCGGTCGAGGTGATGCGAGGGAACGAGCCGTTCAGTACGACGCTGACGCTGACGGAACGTCCGGTCGACGCTTGATGGGGAAGTGGGGGCGGAGTCGGCAGTTTTGAGTCCTGAGTTTTGGGTTCTGAGAATTGAATGGGTGGCGGCACTCGCTGCGGCGAGGAGATTTCTCGGCAAGCTCGAAATGACAAGTTGAGGGCGGGGTCGCGAGGGTTGAGTAGGCGCGCTCATCGGGATGTGCGAGTGGTTGGGCGAGGGGCACGGCCGACTATCCGGCAAGCTGATCATTCGTAGCGGTCCGTGAGTGAAATGTGTACGTACGTGCCGGGATTCGGTTCCGGTTGGTGCTCCTGGCGTGCGCGGACGGTGAGTAGAATCGGGATACAGTCGGATACTTGTTCGCGCCGGAAAGGGTGGGAATGTTCTCGTTTTCGGAGATCGACCACGTAGCCTGGTTCCTCTTCCTCCTGATAGGGGCGTGGGTTGGCGTGAATGCGCTGGTGGATCTTTCGGGGGACAAGACGCCCTTCACGGAGCCACAGGAACCGGTCGAGGATCGCAAAGAAAAGCGCGACTAGCAGTCGCCCTGGACCGCCATGAATGGCGACGCTACGAATTTGCCGGGTGTTGCCGGCCTCCAGAATGGACGAAATGGACGCCGCCGCCGGAGTGATCCGGCGGCGGCGTTGTCCATGTGGGAGGGACGGAGTTTACTTCTGGAGGTGGGCTTCCAGGAACCAGAGGCCCTTGTCGGTGCCGCGCGAGACTTCGGTGAAGAGATCGGAGGTCGCGATGTCGCCTGATTTTTCGGCCTCGTCGATGGCGGCGCGGGTGGTGGCGGCATAGGCGGCATAGCGCTCGACCAGCGCCTTGACCGTGTCGAGCCCATCGGTGGCATCGGTCGGGAACTCGGGCAGGCGGGAATTTGCGGCGGCCATGCGCGCGGTGCCCAGGGCGTAGCCGCCAAGCTGCGTAACCCGCTCGGCAATCAGGTCGACATAGCCCTCGACTTCTTCGGCAAGGTCGTCATAGAGCTTGTGCAGGGCGATGAACTCGGGTCCCTTGACATTCCAATGGGCTTGCTTGATCTGCGATTGCAGGTCGGCGGTATCGGCGAGCTGCTGATTGCAGAGGTCGATGATCTCGGCACGCGTGCCGGCCGGGATGTCGATGCTGGTCTTGAATGTGTGCGACTTCGTAGCCACGAATTGAATCCTTTCTCAGGGTTTTGCGACAGTCCACTCCGACAATTTTAAAGCGGATTGCAGGAAGGGCTGGAACTGAGGTGAAACGTCCTCGAAACGAGAGGGCAGAGACGCCCTTTGCTACGACCATTGGGTTTAAGACGAGAGGCAGAGACGCTCTGCGCTACGACTGTGGGGGCGGCTTTTCATGTGGCGATGGCGCTGGCCTCCAGCATGACTAATCGAAATGACAGCGGGGGCCGAGTTGAGTGGTGGGACTCGCTGCGGCGAGGAGATTTCTCGGCAAGCTCGAAATGACATGATGGCTGAGAGCACGGGTGGCCTGGTATGAGAGAATGCGGGGAACGTTGGCTTTTCATCGCACGGCAGTACCCGCGGCCCCCTGGCCGCTCGGATCCCTGCCGGCGGATCGGCAGGAACCGTGCAGACCGGACGTCGACCGATGATTCCCGGGCCAGCCCGCTGGCGTCTCCCGCTCGCGTTCTTTTCGCTCGTCGTCATTGCGGCATTGATCGGCTGGGGGCTGGCGCCGGCGTTCGTGACCGCGCAGGACGAAGGGTCTCCCATTGCCGGGTCGCCGGAACCGGAGATGTTCCGTAACGATCCCGAGCGCAACGGCGAATCGGACGGTCCCGGTCCCTCCGATGGGGATCAGGTCGAGGAGATCTGGAGTTTCGATGCGGGTGGGGATGTGCAATCGTCCCCGGCGGTGGTTGGGCGAACGGTTTATTTCGGCAGTGGCGACGGTTCCGTGTATGCGGTCGATATCCAAACCGGCGAGGCCCTCTGGCGCTTCCGCACGGATGGCGAAGTCTTTTCGTCGCCGGCCGTGGTCGACGGTCTGGTGCTGGTTGGCAGTGAAGACAACAAGCTGTATGCGCTGGATGCTGCCACCGGCGAGGAGCGTTGGAGTTTCGAAACGGGGGACATGATCGTGTGCGTCGCCGGCGGTGGCCGATGGCATGGTCTTTATCGCCAGCTATGACAATCGAATCTACGCGGTGAATCTGGAGGATGGCGAAAAGCGCTGGGACTACGAAGGGAGCGCCAGCTTCTACGCATCCCCGACCGTCGCGGACGGCATGGTCTATATCGGCGCGGTCGACGGCTCGTTTTATGCGATCGATGCGGCCAGCGGCGGTTTGCGTTGGTCGGCCACGGGCGCGACCGCCATCTTTTCGACGGCCGCGGTGCAGGATGGAATCGTTTACTACGGAACCATCGATGGCGCGTTGCTGGCCGAAGATGCGACCAATGGAAATGTCATCTGGGTGCAGCAGGTGGGCGGGTTCGTCAATTCGTCACCGGCCGTGGCGGATGGCAAGGTTTATGCCGGGAGCTCGGTGGCGCTGCACGTTTTCGATGCGGCTACCGGGGCGCCGGTGTGGAATTATCCGATCGACCAGGGCTTCTACGCGTCGCCGACGGTCGCCAATGGCACGGTTTACGCGGGAGCAAATAGCGGCGAATTGCTGGCGCTGGACGCCGAGAGCGGCGAGTTGATCTGGTCCTGGGACGATACCGATGAAATTCTCTCGTCACCGGCAGTCGCGGAAAGCGGGGTCTTCTTCGGAAGCCGCGATGAGCGTCTGCACGTGGTGGGCATACACGATGAAGTCATCATTCCGACGCCGACCAACACCTTGACGCCAAGCATCACCCCGACGCCGAGTAATACCCCGACGGCGACGGCGACCTTTACGGTCACCAATACGCCAACGAATACGAATACGCCGACGAATACGGCCACACCAACGAATACGCCGACGACGACCGCGACGAATACCCCGACCAACACGCCGACGAAGACGTCTACCCCGACGCGCACACCGACGGCCACGCCAACGCGGACGCCGACGAACACGCCGACGAACACGCCGACCAACACGCCGACGCAATACGCCGACGCAACACGCCGACGCAATACGCCGACGAATACGCCAACCCGGACGCCGACCGCCACGCCGACGCGAACGCCGACCCCGACGAACACGCCGACGAATACGCCGACGCACGACACCCCGACGAATACGCCCGACGCACGACGCCGACGCCGACGCAACGACGCCGACGCAACACGCCGACAAATACGCCGACCCGGACTGCACACCAACCCGGACGCCGACACCAACCCGACCCCGACCGCCACCCCGACGCGGACGCCGACGAACACCGTGACGCCGACCGCTACGCGCGACGGCCACCCCGACGAATACGCCGACAAACACGCCGACTCGAACGGCCACGCCGACGAACACGCCTACGGCGACGCGTACGCGGACCCCGACGAACACCGCGACAGCGACTGCTACGCCCACGGCGACACGAACGAATACGCCAACGAATACGCCGACGCGGACGGCGACGCCAACCCAGACGCCGACCGACACGGCCACCCCGACGGCGACGGCGACTCCGACGGACACCGCGACGCCGGTCCCAACGGATACTCCAACGCCGTTGCCGCCGACGGATACTTCGACACCGGCGCCGCCAACGGCTACGCCAACCCCGGCGCCACCAACAGCCACGCCGCTGCCGACCGCAACCGCGACGCTGGCGCCGCCGACCAGCACACCGACAGATACACCGCCGAGCATTTTCCAATCGGGCAGCGCGGAAGGTGAGGCGAGCTTCCGCTCGGCCGCATCGGCAACCCCGACTCCCACCTCAGTGGCGACCGAGACACCGAGTCCGACACGAGACACGTGCTCCGACCGAGACACGTGCTCCGACCGAGACGCCGCAGCCGACTCCGGTGACAGATACACCAACTCCGGCCCAGGTATCGAATGGGGCGCCGGCCGAAGCGACATTGGCTCCTGAACCGTCCGAGGAACCGGAGGAGACCGAAGCTCCTGACGCAACCGAGGAGACGGAGCAAACCGAACGCGAACCCGGAAGTGACCGCTATGTGTCCAGCGAGGATGTGGCGCGCTTCGAGGAGCTGCGCGATCAGGCATTGGCCAGCGGCTCGATCTATGGTCCGGTCAGCGGCGATCTGGTGGAAGGGATCGGCCAGATTCAGGGAATCTATCCCGAGATCGTGACGACCAACTCGTATGTGCGCGCGACCTTCACCAATCCCGACGATCTGAGCGTGCCGTATGACGCCGGATTCGGAATCCGGCATGTGGAAGGCAACAACCAACTTCGTCTGATCATCTCGACCGACGATGAATGGCGAATCGGTATCGGCGATCAGGCTGCCTACCAGACTGGGGAAGCGCACGGATTCCAGTCGGAACCGGGCGAGCAGAACACGATCGAGCTGGTGGCCGATGGCGATACCGGCTATCTGGCCGTCAACGGCACGGTGGTCGGCATCATCGATTTGTCGGGCTCATCGGCAGCGGGCGATGTCTGGGTGGCGGCCGGTTTGAATGAGGCTGACATCGTCTCCGGGCGAACGTCGACCGTGACCGATTTCGAGATTTGGGCGTTGCCGTAGAGGCGACCCGGCCATCGGGAATCGGGCATTTGCGCGAAGCGATCGATTTGCAACGGCGGGCGATGTGGGCCCGTGTTGCTTTTACGGCGATGGATATCGCCGTGCATGGTCTTTTCGGCGCATTGCAGGAATCCTGGCACGCGCATTGAGGGCGGGTCTTCCGGCGGCACTCGCCGCGGCGAGGAGATCCCTCGCTTCGCTCGGGATGACAGCGGTACCGCGGCATTCGCTGCGGTGAAAGATCCCCGAGACAAGAGAGCGCAGAGGCCCTTGCCCACGACCGTTGGGGTGGCTCTTCATGCAGCGATGGCGTTCCTCCAGCATGTTTACTCGGGACAGGCTCTTCGTTCCTCGGGATGACAAGCGAGGTGGCGCCGGATCTCGGTATCCGGTCGTCGATGGAAGCCGGACTCGGAGGTCCGGCACTACGCCAAAGCTTGCGAACCATGGTTGTAGGCCATTCTGGATGTTGGTCTCGGGAACCTGATAGCCCTTCTGGACGTTCATCTTTTGCTCAGGAAGGGGCATTCCTCGGTATACTGCGAGCAGCGTTCCTAATGGAGCTTGCGGTTATTTGTTTGAAGGAAAGGTGGAGAAATGCATCGAATGCTTCGTCTCGGGATGATTGTCGCGCTGCTGGCGCTGGTGGTTGGATGGGCCGGGGGAGCTCAGGGAGTTTCGGCACAGGGGACCGTCTATACCGACGCGATGGACGGGTCGTCGCAGCAGCTTCTCAGCACGCAGTCGCCGGACCCCGCGAAATACCTCTATTCCTACCAAAACAGCCAGTTCATCATTCAGACGCTGCAAACCGGATTGTCTGGCGATTTGATCGCCTTTACCGCGGTTCCCGATCTGGCGGATTCCAGTGTGGCCGTCGATTTCGCGATTGCCGGCGATCTGACCGGTAAATACGCGTTCGTCGGTTGCCGTGGCGGTGACCAGAATGTTGGCTATATCTTCGAAGTCCATCCCGACACCGGGCAGGCGAACATCTGGCGTTTCGATCCCGAGAATGGTGCGAATCTGGCGTCGGTGACCGATACGACGAATATCAATATCGGCAGCGGCAACAACCGGATCGAGATCAAATGCCAGGGCAGCACGATCACCGGAATCGCCAATGGCCAGCAGATCCTGACCGCTCAGGACACGACCTATGCCTCGGGCGATTCGTTCATCGGCACCGGAAAGAGCAGTGCCACGACCGATCAACTGCTGACCGGGTTCGACAACCTGACGGTCACCGATCTCAGCAGCGGCGCGGCGCAACCGGTTCAGCCGACCCAGGCTCCTGCGCTGCCGACCCAGGCGCCGGTGCAGCCGACGCAGGCGGGTGAATTCCCGACCGCGATTCCGGCGCAGCCGACGACCCCTGCATTGCAGCCCACGACCGCGACGACGACCGAGGACACCTCACTGACCGATCCGAGGGTCGACCCGGACGGCACGCTGGCTGACGCCCTGGTTCTCTCGATTCTGGCCGATCCGGCTGGTGGTCCCTTGCAGGCAAATGACAGCCTGGCCGCGACGGACTTCAAGTTCCTTGGCAGTGGCGTGAATCTCTCGGATTTCTACGCGAGCATGAACTGGGTCACGCCGCCGAGCACACCGGCTGGGTCGTGGACTGTTGGATTCGCGTTCTGGGTGGATGCGCAGGGCAATTCGTACGACATCTTCATCCAGGCCAAGAATGGCGCGGCGAAGTGGGCACTCGGTCAGCAGACTGACGCTGGCTATAACGTGCTGCAACAAGGCGATCTGCCAGCCACGGCGGTCGATTTCACCGTCGGCGCGGACAACTACATCGGGCTGGCGGTCACCCAGGGGCTTGGGCTCCTGAGTGGCAACGATCTGGCGCTGGGCGCCACGATCGATCTGGCCGGCGCGACTGGCATTGGCGACGTGCAAGCAGAAGTCGGTTTCCTGGCCGATGACAGCACCACCGTCGAGACCCTGCCGGTGTCCCTCTCCGGATTCGCGGTCTGGGACCTTTCTCCGGCGGCGGTTGCGGCCGCCTTCGGCGCCACGGAAACCAACACGGGGGCCGAGCCGACGGTGGCGTCTCTACCGACGCAGGCTCCCATTCAGCCGACGCAGGTTCCGGTTCAGCCGACGCAAGCGCCAGCTCTGCCGACGCAGGCGCCGATTCAGCCCACGCAGGCCGGCGTCGTTCCCACGACGGCTTCGACGAGTAGTGGCGATCCGATGCTGACCCAGATCTTCAATCAGGAGCGCACGACGGCCATGGCCGGCGCGCCGGTCTTCAACGGCCCGGCGGGCACCCTGACACAGCAGACGACCGGATTCGGCTATACGCCGGCCGGGGTTTCGGTGGCCGATTTCTATGCGGCCGCGACGTTCGTCAACCCGACGGACTTTTCGACCCGCAGCGATGTGGGGATCGGGTTCCGCGATCAGAACACCAATCTGGAATACCGCTTTGTGGTGCGCACCGACGGTGCGTGGGCGCTGGCGGTCGGCACCGACGAGCCGTTCGCGCAGGGCACTGTCACGAACTACGACGCCACTCCGGGCGCCAGCAACACGCTGGAGATCGTGGCGCGCGGCGCGACCGGTTTGCTGGCGCTCAATGGTGTGGTGATCCAGCAGGTCGATCTTTCCGGCAATCTGACCGCCGGCGATGTGTATATCGCTACTGGCCTGTACGGATCCGATTCCGTTCAAGACCGCCAGGTGCCGTATACGAGCTTCGTGGTTTATCAATTGTCAGCCTAGCGGCAGCCACGAGCGAGAGATTCTTCGCTTCGTACTGAATGACAAGAGACAATCGAACTGGGGCGGCCGATCATCGGCCGCCCCAGTTTTGTTGCGGACGGCATCTGCGGGTTCGGACGCGACCAACTTCTTACCCTGAAATGCTTATGATCGAGTCTGTGCGTTCGTTTGGGACCGCGGATCGAGCCGGTAGCGCGTGGCTTGTATAATCTGATTTACATGTAATAGGAACCACAGTCATAGTAATAGAAGAGAAGGGTGGAGCCGATGCGTCCGGGAGTTCGAGTTTTTCTGGTTCTGGCGCTGCTCGTCTCCACCGCGATTGGGCTTGGGGGAACGATTTCGAACACCCCGCGGGTGGAGGCGGGTCAGATCTCCACCCCGGCAACCGGCGATGCCGGGGGGCAGCGGCCCATCGCCGATCCATCGGTGGACGCGGCTGGCACGCTTGCCGACGCCATCGCAATTTCGCAGACGAACGCTCCGGCTGCTGGTCCGTATAGCGCCGATCTGGATTTGCCGAGATGGTCGCAGCCGCGCTTATCGACCAATGCCGGATTGCAGGATTTTGTTGCCCAGCTCACGTATACCGCCCCGCCCCGCGATCCCGCGGGAACCTGGAAGATCGGGGTTTGTTTCTGGACCGATCCGGCGGGGAATTGCTACGACCTTTTCATCGCCTCCGATGGAAGCGGACGCTATTTCGGGATGGGGGTCTTCAACGGCGATGGCTACCGGATCATCACCTCGCTCGATCTCTCGAACGAGGGTATCGATCTGCGGGCCGGCATCGAGAATACGTTGACCGTGGTGGTCTACCACGGGATCGGCATCATCAGCGGAAGCACGTCCGAGGTGGAGGGGACCGAGCGGTTGCCGGTTTCGGCGGTGAGCGGAGTGGTCGAGGCGGAAACCGGGTTTATTGCCTACGATCTGAACGCGGAGAGCTCTCTACCCATGAGCATCAGCTCGTTTGCGGTCTGGGATCTCTCGTCGGGTACGGTCCCGGAGAATGCCGGAACGACGCCCCAGACACTGCCGGCGGCGACGTCGTTTCCAGAGGCGCCGGTGGCACCGACCACAGTTCCGGCGTCAACCGTGGCGGCTACGGTGGCGGGTGCGGCCTCCTCGCCCAGCGCGCTCGATCTGGTGTTCGAGCATGAGCGGGCGATTGCGCTGGCGAATGCGCCGATTTCGACCATGGGTCCGGGACTCCTGCCGCAATCGACATCCAGTGTCCCCACTTTGCAAACGTCCAATATCGCGGTCACCAACCTTTACGTCACGGCGACCTTCGTCAATCCAACGGATGTGTCGGCGCCGTTCGATGTCGGGATCGGTTTCCGCGATGCGCTCTTTGGACGGGAATACCGCTTCATCGTGGAGTCGGACACGTTGTGGTGGACGTCCATCGCTGGGCACGGATCGATCGTTTCGGATTACACGGATGCCTTCGATGCCTCGCCGGGCGCGACCAATACAATCGAGCTCATTGCGATTGGCGCGTCCGGCATGGTGGCCATCAATGGGCAGTTCGTGGCGTCGCTCGATCTTTCGCAAACGATCGAGAATGGGGCGGTTGAGGTCGGGAGCGGATTCTATTCCGGCAATGCCGTCATGGGACGCACGACGCAATTCCTGGATTGCCGGGTCTACGCGCTGCCGCAATAGGGGCGAGACGGACATGGAACAGGGTGGCCGCCGTCGGCCACCCCGTTTCCGTTTGCCGGCGCTCGCGAAGCGGATGCGTTTCGCTATGCTGACGCGGGCCGGTTCATTCAACCGGGTCGTCTGAGTACATGCTTGCTCGTTCGTCGAGCAATTCGCCCAGGAGCGCCTCACCAGTCATGATCGTCGATGTTCATAGTCACACTCCCCGCCACCGGGTTGCCCCGGAAACCACGAGCGCCGCGCTCGATAGCAAATGGCGGCCCGATCAGTCGGTCTCGACTGTCCATACCTGGGACGATCATGTGCGGGCGATGGAGGTGGTTGACCGGGCGATCGTTTTCAATATTGCATCGGATCCGCGTGGGGAAGTGCCTGACGATGGACAGCTCATCTACGAAACGCCGCGGGTGAATGACGACACGGCGGCCTTCGTGCAGGCGCATCCAGAGAAGTTCATCGGATTTCTGACGGTGCATCCGTTCGATCCGAAGGCGCTCGATGAGATCGAGCCGCGCCACGGGCGATCTGGGATTGCGCGGGGTGAAGCTGGGACCGAACTATCAGAATTTCGATCCGCTGGGGCCGGAAGCGTTCGCGGTCTTCAAGCGGGCGGAGGAGCTGGGGCTTCCTATTCTCTTTCACCAGGGCACCTCGCCGGTGCGGTTCGCCGATCTCGATTTCGCGCATCCGCGTCATATCGACCGGGTGGCGACCGCGTTTCCCGATCTGAAGATGATCCTGGCGCATATGGGGCATCCGTGGCAGACCGATTGCTATGTGGTGATCCGCAAGCACCCGAATGTCTACGCCGATATCTCGGCGAATTTTTACCGGCCGTGGTCGTATTACAACGCGATGCGGCATTGCGACCGAGTGGGCGGTGCTCGATAAGTTGCTCTTTGGCTCGGACTATCCGATCGTTTCGCCGCAGGAGACGATGGATGCATTGTGGCGGGTGAACGACCCGATTGCGGGTACGGCGCTGCCGCCGGTGCCGCTGGACGCATTGGAGCGGATATTGCATCGAAATTCGCTGGAACTATTGGGTCTGGACTAGGTATCATGCAGCGGGATCCGCACATTGCGGATCCCGCCGATTCGCTCGCCCTCGTTGGTGGTGCGGCAGGGCAATTTAGACGCAGGAAAGGTGGTGGCCTAACGGGGGCGCTATTCGGTAGGTACCAATATTTATAAGCGGTTTACTTCGGGTTTCTTGTTAAGTGTTCGATCGTCCTTCTTCATTATTTTTTTCGAGGAATTGGAGATTACTATGCGTCGCGTTTTGTTTGGATTCGTACTGCTTTTCGCGTTGATCGTTTCGCCGCTGGCCGGAATGTTGCCGGCGTCCGCTCAGGAAGCAACCCCCACCACAACCAGCTCAGCTCAGGCGGACGCTCCTGAGATGGTTCCGATCACGGATCCCTGGGTGGATCCGGTCGCTACGCTGGATGACGCTTTCTTCTTCTCGATCGAGAACGACCCAGTGGCGTCCGAGATTTCGGGGACGACTGAGCTGCAGGTTGGGGAGTATCAGTTCCTGCCGGCCGATGTGGCGCTGGCGGATTTTTACACCGAGCTTTATTACGATGCGCCCGCGCTCCCCGAGGGGAGCGATTTCGCGGTGGGATTCTGCTTCTGGGTCGAGGTGGATGGAAGCTGCTATGACATCGGCGTGCAGTCCGACGCCGCCGGCAACACCTCCGTCATCTCTGGCTACGCGCCGGCGGTGGGGGACTATCAACTGCTGGTGACGACGACCTCGCTGGCCGATAGCGGGGTCGATCCGACGCCGGGGGCGGAGAATTATCTCGGGCTGGTGGTTTACGAGGGCTATGCGATCCTGGAAGGAAATAACTACGAGATCCTCGCTGTCATCGCGCTGCCCGATGCCGCGGTTGCCGGCAAAGTGAAAGCGCAGATCGGGTTCGTCGACCGTGGCCTGCCGGCGAATACGCCACCGCTTTCAGTGACGATAGGCGAGCT
The DNA here is from genome assembly GCA_963771415.1 of uncultured Acidobacteriota bacterium. Lineage (GTDB taxonomy): Bacteria > Acidobacteriota > Vicinamibacteria > Vicinamibacterales > 2-12-FULL-66-21 > CAWAZT01. The sequence continues at coordinate 1,054,746 of CAVYTI010000006.1, forward strand.
GATGGTCTGGGATCTGTCCGCGGGGGTGACTCCGGTATTCGCGGTGTCTGAGGAAGGCACACCGACCGCCGAGCCTGCGACGATCGGGACGGCGACTGCCGTGCCGCCTTTGCGGCCGACCACGGCGCCTCAGCCAACAGTCGCGAGCCAATCGACCGCGAACGCGAGTCTGACCCCGGTTGTTCCAACCGCGCAGGGTGTGAGCACGCTGGCGGCGGTTTTCGAGCGAACGCGGAGCGTCGCGCTGGGCCAGACTCCGCTGGTGAGTGGCAAGAGCGGGACGCTGAGCCAGCAGCAGGATATCGTGGTCCGGGCGAACGCCGATGCGAGCGTGGCCGATTTCTATGCCATCGCGACCTTCGTCAATCCCACTGATCTGAGCGTTCCGAGCGATATAGGGTTGGGATTCCGCGTGCAGGGGAGCACCGACCCGGGGTATCGGTTTATCGTCGCTTCGACCGGGGAGTGGTATTTGATTTCTCCCACCGAGATCGCGATTGCGAGCGGGACGGCGCCCAGCTTCGATACGGCTCCGGGCGCCAGCAATACCCTCGAGATTCTTGCGCAGGGTGCGGCCGGACTCGTTGCGGTCAATGGGACGGTGCTGCCGCAGGTCGATCTCTCGGCCCTGATGACGGCGGGTGATGTGTATGCCGGCACTGGATTTTTGACGGGCAATACGGTCGCCGGTCGGGCGGTGCCGTATAGCGATTGGTGGGTTTATCCGCTGTAGATCGGTCGAACAATTTCGTTCTCTGGCGCTTCCGGAATCGGGAGCGCCAGTTTTTGTTTTCAGGATAGGAATTTGTGCAAGAGCCTCGGCCGCCCGGTATCCGGACTTGCTGGCATCCACGAGCGAGATTCTTGGCTTTGCTCAGTTGAGCGTCTAACGCAAATCGCCTGTTGCTCTCGGCTGGGTCGTTGGCAGCGCCGACGAGAGAGATCCTTCACTTTGTTCAGGATGACAGTTGGAGAAGGTCCGCTCGCGAAGGGTGGAGCAATCGGCAGTCACAGTTAGAGGACGAGATAGGTGCTCCGGAGGCGAAGATGGAGCCAAGACTTTATACTGCGCAAACACAAAACATAACTCTGCTTGGCTCGTTGGTTGAACCGGACGGAGATCGATATGCGCCGCGCTTCACTTTGCCTTTCGCTCGCGCTTGCTCTGGTGCTCTCGACGTTTGCGGGACTCGTCCCCGTCAGCGCGCAGGGACAGGTCTATACCGACACGATGGACTCGGCCGAGACCGGGCTGTTGAGCACAGACACCTGGGATCCCAGTATCTCCTTTACCTATCAGGGCGGCCAGTTCGTGGTGAATGTGCAGCAGCCTGCATACCAAGGCGACATCACGTCCACGCTGAACGTGCCTGAGCTGGCGAGCTCCCGATTGACGGTCGATGCCACAATCGCGGGCGAGCCGGCCAACAAGTATTTCTTCGCCGGTTGCCGGCACTCCGATGCCGGCGAGGGCTATTTCTTCGGCTATATGCCCGCCACGGGCTATCTGTTCCTTTGGCGCAGGGATGCCGGTGGAGATGTCGATCTGGCCCAGCAGACCGATCCGTCGTTGATCGCTCCGGCTGGAACGACGAGCCAGGTCGGCATCGATTGCTGGACGAACATCATGACGGGCAGCGTCAATGGCCAGCCGGTACTAAGCGCATTCGACGATACCTATACGGTGGGTCGCCCAACGATCGGCGTGGGGGCGAACGGCCAGGAAACCGACGGCCTGTCGGTGGCGTTCGACAACCTGTCCGTGACCGATAACGGGAATCTCGCGCTGGGCGATGTGACACCGGTCGCGACGCTGGAGCCGACGACGGCGGCTGCCGCGGTGGAAGCGACGGGGGAGATGGCGCCGATTCAGGATCCAGCCGTCGATCCAGGTGGAACGCTCTCGGATGCCTTTACGGTGTCGTTGGAGCAGGAGCCGGTCGCATCGGAGCTTGGAGGCGACATCGATGTCGGTCTGGATAGCGTCCAGTGGCTCGCGGCGGGCTCGCAGATGTCCGACTTTTATGCGGAGTTCTACTACACGACTCCTTCCCTTCCGGCCAACACCTCCTACCTGGTGGGGTTCTGCTTCTGGACCGATCCAGACGGGAATTGCTACGACATCTACCTGCAGGACCTGGGCGCCGGCGCGGCGACCTGGGGGTATGGATACGATCCGGCGGTTGGCGACTACCAGTCGATCGAGACTGGAGACTTGCCACCAGGCTCGGTCGATCCGACACCGGGAGCAACGAATTTCCTGAGTCTCACGGTCTATCGGGGTGTCGCGATCCTGAGCGGCAACACCTTCGATGTGGGGGCCGTTATCTCGTTGGGCGAGACCTACTCCGGTGATGTTAAAGCCGAGACGGGGTTTACCGCGACCGCAGAGAACGTGGTTGCCGGTCCGCTATCGATGTCGGTTTCCGATTTTGCTGTTTGGGATCTTTCTTCGGGAATGGTTCCGGTTGCCGAGGAACCGAGCGCGGCCGCCACCGAGCAACCGGCGGTGGCGACATTGCCGGCGGCCGTCACGGCGCCAACCTCCGTCCCAGCCCCAACAACCGCCGCTGTCACAAACGCCGGTCCTACGTTGCCCCCGGTGCAGGGTTCGAGTGGGGTTGGGCTTGTGTTCGATCAAAACCGGACTCTGGCTGTCGCCAATCCGCCGCTGGCTGCCGGACTGGCGGGGAGCTTTACGCAGGAGGCCGATGTTTATGCCTTCGCCGGGGCAGACGTCAGCCTGGGTGATTTCTATTCGATCGTCACCTTCACGAATCCGACCGATGTGTCGACACTGTTCGATATTGGCATCGGGTTTCGAGCCGACCAGGGGGTGGAAACGGGGCTGCGCTTCGTGGTGAGGTCCGATGGCGCCTGGTTTTTGCAGCAACCGGGGCAGACGGCGTCCACGAGTGGTACTGCTGCCAGCTTCGACCCGGCTGCGGGGGGCGCCAATGTGATCGAGCTGCTCGTGCAGGGTACGACCGGGATCGTGGCAATCAACGGGGTGGTGTTGCCGCTGCTCGACCTGTCGGCGGTGGCGGCCAGGGGCGATGTGTATGTGGGCGCGGGATTCTTTCAGGGAGATACGGTCGCCGGCCGGGTGATCTCGTATAGCGATTGGTGGATCTATCCCACCAGCGTGCTGGACATTCCGAGTGGGTGAGCGTCGGACGCCAGAAGATTGTTGACGGGTTTGGGCGGGTGACTGGAGTCTTCACAGATGTGGATATCCCCTGAAACGAGAGGGCACAGAGGCCCTGCTCTACGATCGACAGGGGAGGTATGGGTCCGAGGGTGGGCGCCGGGGTTCGACGGGCCGGGTCCGGCACAACCCGGCACTTTTCGGGTGGACGCCCAATTCTGAGCGTAGCACCGCGCTGGGAGCGGGGAGCGTTTGGCGAGGCGATAAGGTAGAGCGCGCGGAGGCGGACTCCGATAAGCTCTCCGCGGCAATTGCCAGCCGAACGGATATCCAGGATCATCAGGGAGGAAACCGTGCTGATCGGGTTCGTGAGCGATGAGAAGTATGTCGCCGTCGCCGACGTGGCGATCGAGATCGACCGGGAAGGCGAGCTCGTCGAGGTGGTGCGATCGACGCCGCGCGGCGGAGTTTATGCCGATCTGGCGCCGGGAACGTATCGATTTAGCCTGGTGAAATCCGGGTTTGGCTCGAAAAGCGTGACGCTCGAGCTGCCGCTGAGCGAGCCGTATCAGTTTCGATTGTTGTCCGATTGCATTCTGGGCTATGTCTGGCCGAAGTGGGTCAAAACCGGGGAGCGTTCGGAATTCCGGGTGCATTCGCACGAGCCGTATCAGCTCACGCTTTGGCGATACGGGCAGGAGAAAGAGTTCATTGCCATGCTCGGGTGGTACGACGAGCACGGTCCGCGTGCGGTGATGCAGATCACGCCGGATGGCGACTACATGCAGACGGGGGTCAACTGGAACAAGACCGGCTACGGCAGCGCGCATCTCACCCAGTTCGTGACCGGTCCGGAGCGCTCGGGGTTGTATTACCTGGAGGCGAAGAGCGATACCGGCAAGTTCTTTTCGTTTCCATGGGTGGTGGCGCCGGTAACGCCAGCGAATCCGATTGCGGTGATTCTCTCGACCAACACCTGGAATGCCTATAACAACTTCGGTGGCCGAAGCAACTATGTGAATTCGACCGATTTGCCGCCGGCGCCTTCGGTGAATGCCCGGCAAGATCTGTTGCGCTATGCGTCGATCAATACCTTTGGCGAGTGGGGCGCACCGGACGAGGACTATCAGCCGGTCCATTTCGAGCGGCCTGAACCAGGAAACAGCATTCCCGAGGGGACGCAGGTCACCGACACGATCGTCGGGCGGTTGGGCTGCGGGATGGCCCCGGCGGAGTGGCGGCTGCTCGGCTGGCTGGAGCGCGAAGGCTATGGCTATGACGTTTATAGCGATCACCAATTGCATACGGGTGAGCTCGACTTGAGCGCGTACCAGGCCGTGATCGCGAGTGTGCATCCGGAATACTGGTCGCGCGAGCAGTACCGGCGCATCAAGGAATGGGTGCGGCGATGCAGGGCGGGAATTTCCTCTATCTGGGCGGCAACGGGCTGAACTGCGAGGTGGAATTCCTGGACGACGGTGAGGCGTTGAAGTTCTACAACTACATGCCGACCTCGGGTGGGGATATGGGGTACGTCGATCCGGAAACGGGTGTCTTCATCGAGAGCCGCATGCACCGGCGTTACAAGAGCGAAGCCGAGCTACTGGGCGTGGTGACGACCGAATCGGGAATCATGACGGCCGCGCCGTACAAGGCGATCGATACCGATCACTGGATCTACGCGGGGACCGGACTGAAGGACGGCGATCTGTTCGGCAAGGAACGGGTTGCAGGAGCGCTGCTGGGGTGGGGCTTCCGGGCATGAGACCGACAAGATGAGCGGCTCGTCGCCGGCGGAGGCGCGGTTGCTGGCCAAGGGGTTGAATCCGGACGAAGGCGGCGCGGAGATCGTGCAGTACGACACGCCGTCGGGTGGATCGGTTTTTTCGGTCGGTTCGATCACCTGGCCGGCGTCGTTGTTGGTGGACGAGTTCACATCGCAGATTACGAAGAACGTCCTGGATCGGGCATTGAACGAGTGATTCCAGGGCCTCGCCGACTGCCAATCGGGTAATGCGGTGGATCGACAAGCGAAGCAACGGTCGATATGCTGACCTGAAAGCTCAATGCATGACCTTTGCTCGTCGATCCTTTCATCATCTTCGCATGGGTATGTATGGCTGCCCGATCTCCATATCCTGCGCAACAACCAACGCTGGTCGGCCGCGACCGCGAACTGGCGATCCTGCGTGGTCGATTGAACGCGGCGCGCGAGGGTCAGGGAGCGCTCGTCTTGATCAGCGGCGAGGCCGGCATCGGCAAGACCGCTCTCGTGGATGTACTTGCCCGCGAAGCGGAGGGCTTGGGCGCGCAGGTCCTCGCCGGCCATTGCTATGACCGCACGGAGACGCCGCCCTACGGTCCGTGGATCCAAATTGCGGCCGGCACTGCGCCACTTGGCCGGCTCGAGGACATGGCGAACCAGGAGGACCTGTTCGCGCAGACCCGCGATTTTCTGGCGGATCTTGCAACCAATCGTCCCCTCTTGCTCGTGCTCGAAGACCTGCATTGGGCGGATATCGCCTCCCTCGATCTGCTTCGCTTCATCGCACGCGGGCTCGGCCAATTGCCTCTGCTGCTCGTCGCCACATACCGCAACGAGGATGTCCACCGGCAACACCCGCTCGCCACACTCGTTCCACTTCTCGTGCGGGAGGCGTCGACCGAGCGGCTGAACGTGCGTGCGCTCGATGCCAGCGCAGCGCAGGAACTGGTTCGAACGCGCTACCAGTTGGCGGAGCGAGCGGCAGGCCGTCTGACTCAGTTCTTGATGGAACGGAGTGAGGGCAACGTGCTGTATCTGACCGAATTGCTGCGCAGCCTGGAGGAAGAAGGGCTGCTCGACCGGTTCGATGAGCCCATCGTACGCGGAGGTCGTTGCTCAAACTCCCGTGCCAGCCTTGCTGCAGCTCATTGTCGACGATCGGCTCGCCCGGCTGGGTGACGAAACAGCCGCGTTGCTGGCAGTCGCGGCGGTGGTGGGGCAAGAAGTGTCGCTGGCCGTGTGGATGGCGGTGGCTCAGGTCGATGAGGAGACGGTCCACGTGGTTGCTGAGCGGGCGGAAACGGCGCATCTCGTTGCCATCTGGCCGAACGGACAAGGCATCCACTTCACGCATGCTCTGATTCGCGACGTGCTCGTCGAGCACATACCGGCAATTCGACGGCGAACGCTGCACCGAAAGGTGGGGGAGTCGCTCGCCGCGCTCCCGCTGGTGGAGCCGGATGCCGTGGCGTATCACTTCCAGCGGGCCGGAGACGAGCGAGCTGCTACCTGGCTGGTGCGCGCGGGGGAGCGGGCCGAAGATGCCTACGCGCTTGTGACCGCGGCGAAGCGGTACGAGGCGGCTATGGTGGTGCTGGATGCCCAGGAGGGAGATCCGGCGGAACGTGCGTGGGTGCGGCTGCTTGCCGCCGCCCATAGTCGCCATCAGGATCTGAATCAGGCCCGGTTGTGGACCGAAGAGGCAGTTCAATTGGCGGCCATCGCGGAGGATCCCAGCCTCGAGGCTCGTGCCCAGGGGCTGCTGGGCATGCTGGGACTATATCGAGGTGAGTACCGCATTGCGGTAGAGACACTGTCTGCTGCCGCGGACAAGATCGAGCTCTTCCCCGCCGGAACGGGCAGCGGCCGCCGCGAATTGCAAATCGACCGGTTCGTCAACCGCGGCACGCTGATCTCTGGTCTCGCGTACGGCGGGCGTTTATCTGAAGCAATCAAACAAGGCGAGGCCTACCTCGCGCGAGCGCCGGGTTCCGCGGTCACGGCAGAACGGTTCGGTGCGATCGCCGACGTTCACAATGGCCTGGCCCTTGCTTATGCGCATCTTGGGGAGCCTGTGCTGGCCCGGCGGTCGTACGCCGCTGCGGTCGCCGCGAACCGTGCTTGCAACAATCACGTTGCGGCGCTCGGGAATCTGAATCTGGAGTTGTTCTGCGTTCTGCTTCCCTATCAGGCGGACGATCTCGCGGAGCGAGAACGGATAGTCTCGGCGGCGGAACTGATGGCGGAATGGGTGATCGAGCGCGGCGGCCATGAGAATCCAAACTTGCCATGGTACCCACGCATTCCACTCCTCGTGCTCGAGGGGCATTTTCGCCAGGCGAGGCAGATTCTGGAGCAGACCGAGACATCGGATCTGGCGATGACGGCGCGGGTGCGCCCTCTTTATCTGGGAACGGTTGCCCGGGTGCAGGGAGATGTGGCGACCGCATGGCGGTGTGTCCATGAGCCACGGCTGGTTCGACCGGAGATCGAGCCCGGCGAGGGACTAGGAGGATTTCAGCAGTTACCGTTTCAGCGGCTGGCCGCGGGTCTTGCACTCGATAGCGGCGATCTGCTCACCGCCCGCCGCTGGCTCGATCTCAACCGCCGCTGGCTGGATTTCATGGATGCGACGCTCGGGCGCGCCGAGCTCGAAAACCTCGAGGCCGAATGGCATCGCGCCGCGGGGGATCTGGCGACTGCGCGGGACCATGCCATGCGGGCGCTGGCGTATGCGTCCAATGCCTCGCCAGCCGCTTGCCCTGCTGGCGGCGCATCGCACGATGGGCATGCTCTGCGCCGGCATAGGCGACCGAGAGACGGGGGATACTCATTTCGCGGAGGCAATCGCGCTCGCTGATGCATGCCGCGCGGCCTACGAGCGGGCCCTTACCCTGATTGCCCATGCCGAGCTTCTGATGAGCAGCGAGCATCGCCGCGCCAGCGCGCTGCTCGACGAAGCGCGCGCAATCTGCCTGCCCATGGACGCCATGCCGGCACTCGCACAGATCGAGCAACTGACCATATTGCTCGACAAGCAAAGCGATTCTCTGCCCGCGGGGCTGACTGCGCGGGAAGCCGAGGTACTCCAATTGATGGCCACGGGCTTGAGCAACAATGAGATTGCGGAGCGGCTCTTCATCAGTCCCAATACCGTCAAAGTTCATGTCGCCCGCGTTCTCGACAAGATCGGGGTGCCCAACCGGGCTGCCGCAACGGAGTTCGCAATCCGACACGGCATCGCCTGATCCTCGTCGATCCCACAGACACCACCAAAGAACGGGACGCCGCCTGAGATCAGGTAGCTGACCCGATCTGCAGCTCTGCGCGGCGCAAGAAATGTAATCCCCCCGAATAGCCCATTTGGATGACGTGCCGGCAGACCGGCGCCATCTAGGATGGTTTCGTAGCCAAACGGCTTCAAAACGAACGGCTGAATCCACGAGCCGACGTCGCGCAATCGGTCGACTCAGACACCTGCGAGTTCTGCGGGTTCGGCCGCTGCAGGTCCGGCGGCGGTGAGTGAGTGACTGGATATGAACACAACGAACAGCAGCTCGATCCGCATTGCGACCACCGAAGAAATTGCGGGCGCCGAGATCGTATCGACGGTCGGGATAGTCGTAGGCATCGCAATTCGGAGTCGCGGCGTCGGCGGCAACATCATGGCGGGATTGGCGGCCGTGGGAAATGGGAGCCCCATTGACGAGTTCCGGGACGATCTCCTGGCGATTCGCTGGGAGGCGCTCACGGGGATGAGCCGAGCCGCTGAGGACCTTGGAGCGAATGCTGTTATCGGCACGCGCTTCGATACGGCAGAGGTCGGCCGTGAAATGGTCGAGATCGTCGCCTACGGCACCGCGGTCGTGCTGCAGGAGCCGGGAGTATGACTGGTCCTTCGACATTTCCAGCGGCCTGCCCAGCAATCGCGCTCGAACGCCGGCGCTGGCGGCGCCTGCCCGGCACGCTCGTATTTCCAACCGCTGTCTATCCGACCCAAATGCAATGCATACGGTCATCGTCACCGGTATTTCCCATCGGAGAAAGCGAGGTGCGACAACACGAAACCCACTCAAATGAACCCAGGCCGCATTCGACCCGCAGCGCATTTCGCTGTCGATTAGGAAAGGAGATCACGATGTCAGCTCGACCATCTGCTTTCACGCAAACCCGCCGTGGTTTCGTTGGAAGCGCAGCCCTCACCGTCTTGGCCACCCAGTTCGGCGTTCCGGATTCGGCGCGCGCCGAATCGTTCTCCGTTCACCCAAAGGAGCTCACCATGGCAACGATTCAACTCGACTCGACTCCCGCCGCCACCGCCGCGATCCGTCCCTTCCATGTAGAGGTGCCACAAGCCGATCTCGACGATCTGACCAGACGCATTGCGGCCACCCGCTGGCCGACCGAGGAACTCGTCGAGGACCGGTCGCAGGGCGTGCAGGTGGCGACGCTGCGTGCGCTCGCCGACTACTGGGCGACTGAGTACGACTGGCGGGCGTGCGAGGCTCGACTGAACGCGCTGCCACAGTTCACGACCGAGATCGACGGGGTGGACATCCACTTCATCCACGTGACGTCGCGGCATGAGAATGCATTGCCGCTGATCATGACGCACGGCTGGCCCGGCTCGGTCATCGAGCTGCTCGAGAGCGATCGGTCCGCTGACCGATCCGACCGCGTACGGTGGAACGGCCGACGACGCATTCCACCTGGTGCTGCCGTCCTTGCCTGGCTACGGCTTCTCGGGCGAGCCGGCCGATCTCGGCTGGGATTCCGGACGCATCGGGCTCGCCTGGGCGGAGCTCATGGCCCGGCTCGGCTACACCCGCTACGTCGCGCAGGGTGGTGACGTGGGCGCATCGTCACCGATGTGATGGGCCGCCAGGCGCCCAACGGACTGGCCGGCATCCACGTCAACTTGCTCGCGCCGGCCCCGTCATTGTCGATCATCTGCCGGCGGAATCCGAGCAGGAACACGCGGCGCACGAGGCGCTCGCGACGTTCACGACGGACGGTTTCGGCTATTTCCTGGAGCAGTCCACCCGGCCGCAGACGATTGGCTACTCCCTGCTGGATTCACCCGTTGGGCTGGCTGCCTGGATGCTCGACCATGACACGGACAGCTATTACAAGATCTCCCGCGCGTTCGTCGATGGCGAGCCCGTGGGAAATCTCACCCGGGACACATTCTCGACAACATCTCGCTGTACTGGCTGACGGGCACCGGCGCCTCGGCCGCCCGGGGGTACTGGGAGACCGGACAGGCCGCGGCCCGTGCGGCCGGCCAGGCTCCTCCGGCGGTCTCGGTTCCGGTCGGCTTCACCGCGTTCCCCGGCGAGCTCTTCCCGGCCCCGCGAAGCTGGGTGGAGGCGGTCTACCCCAGCCTCGGTTACTTCAACGAGGCCGAACGTGGCGGTCACTTCGCCGCCTGGGAGGAGCCGGCGCTCTTTTCCAGTGAGGTGCGAGCCGCATTCAGCTCACTGCGCTAACGACGCCAATCTTTGCCAGGACCGGGGACGAGAGTCCTCGGTCCGAGCAGTCGACCGATCCTCCCAGAGCACGCGAACAAACCTCGAACGAAACCGGGCCGATGACTCCCAACTCATCGGTCCGGTTCGTCGTTGCTGCCCCCCGGGTCGCCGCGCGGACCTTGCTCCAGATAGAGACACGAAATTGGCGGGTTGCTCAGCGAGGAAGGATGCGTCCTGTATTTCCAGTTGTCTGCGAAGGGAGCCTGCCGTCCGGATTGATGCCATTGGACGGCTCCCTGTCCACACTGCAAACAGGGCTGGTAGAATGGCGGTTCACACGATAACTGGTGACTGTTTGCCAGAAACTGCTAAATTGCTTTCGAAGTCGGAATTCCAGAGAGGAGGGCAGCGGTGGTCTACCCGGCATGCTGGTGCCGGGTTCACGAGCGATGTGCGACTCGAGCGATCGAGCCGATCGACCCGACGACCGGTCATCGAGACCGGTTCAGCGCATTCCGAAAGGACAACCATGGCCGACAATGAAAACGACCTCAGGTTTCTGATCGATCTCGCTCGTGGACGGTTCTCCCGCCGCGATGCGCTCAAGGCCAGCGGCGCGCTTGCCGCCGGCGCCGCCCTTGGTGGCGGATTGACCATTCGCCAGCTCGCCGACGTTTCCGCGCAGTCGCCGGAAGCCGGTGCCGCTCCGTCCGGAGAGGTTGTCTGGGCGCTGGATGCTCCGCCGCCTAACCTGATTCCCTATGGCGCTGTCTCCGGGCCGGCCTGGAACGGTCGCGAGTTCTTTTATGACTCGCTGGTAGGGTGGGATCAGGATCTCAACATCATCCCGGGACTGGCCGAATCGTGGGAAACCGACGAGGCGGGTAATTATGTCTTCCACCTGCGCAAGGGTGTGAAATTCCACAACGGCAACGAAATGACTGCTGCCGATGTGAAGTACTCCATGGATATGGCGGTGGCGCCGCCCGAGCCGGGCGTGGCGATTGGGTTTCTTGCAACGATCACCGGCACTGACATCGTGGACGATTACACGGTCAAGATAAATACGGCAAAGGTCGATCCGACCCTGCTGGGAAACCTGGCCTGGGGCAGGTACACCGCGATCGTGCCGGAGAACTTCTACGACGACTACAACGCGCTCAGCGAGGCGGTCGGCACTGGTCCGATGAAGTTGGTCGAATATGTCCAGGACGACGTCGTCATCATGGAGGCCTTCCCCGATTTCTGGGGCGACGGCATTCCCTGCATCCAGAAGCTGACCCTCAAGACCCTGACCGAAGAACAGACCCGCGTGGCGGCGCTCCGATCGGGCGAGATCGACGGTGGCACGTTTAGCGCCGATATTGCCGTCACGCTGGAAGGTGACGATAGCCTCACGATCCTCGAGGGGCTGGTCTCGACGCCCAATGTCATCCAGTTCCAGACAGCCGAAGCGGATGTACCGTGGCGTGACACCCGCGTGCGCCAAGCGATCAATAAAGTGGTCGACCGCGAGCTGATCAAGGCCAATGTGTTCGGCGGCAAGGCAGAAGTGACCGGCGCGATCCCTCCGGGATACGGCGAGTACCCGCTGACTCCCGAGAAGCTTGCCGAGCTCTACGCGAACGATGTCGACGCCGCCAAGCAGCTCATGATCGATGCCGGTTACGAGGATGGATTCGAGGTCGAGCTGCAAGCGATTGCGGCGCCCCGCTCGTATACGCAGAATGCCGAGATCGTTTCCGAGGCGGTCAAGCAGCTCAATATCGACGCCAAGGTGGTTCCGCTTGAAATTGGCACCTTTGCTGACAACAACGGCAAGGGCTTGTACCAGTGGCAAGCCACTGGTCGTGGCATGCGCGGCGATCCGTCCGGTTACGTCATCGACTTCCGCCAGGGAACGACCCAGAACGTCACCTGGTTCGGCGATGGCTGGAACAACGACGAGTTCAACGCCCTCTACGATCAGGCGCTGGCCGAGCTGGATCAGACGGCCCGCGTGCCGATGTACCAGCGCTTGCAGGAGATCATCGCCGAGGATGCGGCGAATCTCTATTTGGTGCAGCCGTATAAATTCCAGGTGGTCAACAGCCGGCTGACTGGGATGTATGTCACGTTCATCGATACCAATCGGGGGCTGCGCACGGCTTGCGTCTCTGACGCGGAGTAGTTCCGGCGCTCATCGAGGACGGGAGCCGCAAGTGCGCGGCTCCCGTTCGCTTTTCCGGAAGAATGCGGCACCACTGCTCCGAAACAGGGCGCAGCGCATGCAACCCCCGCTCCTTACCCGGCCGGCCGTGTTCGCGGTGGTCCTCCCAATGCTTCGCGCAATGCTCCGCCACCATGCCTTCTTACGACGCCACCCATGCCCAGCCCATCGCTCTGGCAAAGGCGCTCCTGAAGTTGACAGGAGCGCCTCTTCCATGAGCGCCGGGTAGATGTCGGAAAGCGAATGGTCGAACCCTTTGTCGTCCGGATAGGTGCCAGTTTCGCGTCACCTGTCCACAGTGCGAACAGGGCTGGTAGAATGGCGGCTCACGAGACCCTGGTGGCTGTTTACCAGAAACTGCTAAATTACTTTCGAATCCGATTTCCAAGAGAGGAGGCAGCGGTTTCCCCGGCACCGATACGCTGGGGCCACGAGCGATCTCCGGCTCATTCCGATGAGCCATCCGACCCAATGACCGGTCACGTCGACCGGCGAACCGAATTCCGAAAGGGCAACCATGGCCGAACAAGATAACGACCTGAGGTTTCTGATCGATCTCGCCCGCGGGCGGTTCTCCCGGCGCGACGCGCTCAAGGCGAGCGGCGCGCTGGCAGCCGGCGCCGCGATCGGTGGCGGTCTGACCATCAGCCAACTGGCTGATGTTTCCGCGCAGTCGCCGGAAGCCGGAGCCGCTCCGGTTGGTGAGATCGTGTGGGCGCTCGATGCGCCGCCGCCCAACCTCCTTCCGTTCGGCGCGATCTCCCTGGCGCACTGGCAGGGACGCGAGTTCTTCTACGACACGCTGGTCATGTGGGATCAGGACCTCAATCAGGTTCCGGGTCTGGCCGAATCGTTCGAAGTCGCTGAGGATGGCACCTACACCTTCCACCTGCGCAAGGGCGTGCTTTTCCATGACGGCAAGGAAATGACCTCTGCCGATGTGAAGTATTCGATGGATATGGCGGTTGCCCCGCCCGAGCCGGGTGTGGCCGTTTCCTATCTGGCCAATATCACCGGGACCGAGATCGTCGACGACTACACGGTTACCGTGTCCATGAGCAAGGTCGATCCGACCCTGCCGGGCACCATGGCCTGGGGTGGTTACACGCCGATCGTGCCGGACGGCTTCTACGACAACTACAACCCGCTGAGCGAAGCGGTTGGCACCGGCCCGTACAAGCTGGTCGAGTATGTCCAGGACGATGTGATCGTCATGGAAGCCTTTCCCGACTACTGGAATGCAGGGATTCCCAGCATCGCCAAGCTGACCCTGAAGACCCTGACCGAGGAGCAGACCCGCGTGGCTGCGCTTCGTTCGGGCGAGATCGACGGGGGTACATTCAGCGCGGACGTGGTGGTCACGCTGGAAGGCGATGACTCCATCACGATCCTCGAAGGGTTGGTTTCGACCCCGAACGTGATCCAGTTCCAGACTGCTGAGGCCGATGTGCCGTGGCGCGATACCCGCGTGCGACAGGCGGTCAGCATGGTGGTCGACCGCGAGCTGATCAAGGCCAATGTCTTCGGCGGCAAAGCCGATGTCACGGGCGCGATTCCGCCGGGCTACGGCGATTATCCGCTGACGCCCGAGCGGCTGGCGGAGCTCTATAAGAACGATGTCGACGCGGCCAAGCAGCTCATGATCGATGCTGGCTACGAAGACGGATTCGAAGTGGAGTTGCAGGCCATTGCGGCGCCGCGCTCCTACACGCAGAATGCCGAAATCGTGTCTGAAGCGGTCAAGCAGCTCAATATCGATGCCAAGGTGACGCCGCTGGAAATTGGCACCTTCGCCGACAACATCGGCACCGGCGCCTACCAGTGGGGCGCCACTGGCCGCGGTATGCGCGGCGACCCGTCCGGTTACGTCATCGACTTCCGCCAGGGAACGACCCAGAATGTCACCTGGTTCGGCGATGGCTACAACAATGACGAGTTCAACACGCTCTACGACCAGGCGCTGGCCGAGACCGACCAGGCCGCCCGCGTGCCCATGTACCAGCGCCTGCAAGAGATCATCGCCGAAGACGCGGCGCACCTCTATCTGGTGCAGCCGTACAAATTCCAGGCGGTCAACAGCCGGCTGACCGGTATGTACGTTTTCTTCGGCAACACGAACCCGGGCCTGCGCACGGCGAGCGTTACCGAATAGTCACACGACACTTCGCACTGGCAGGAGCCGCCTACTCGGCGGCTCCTGCCGGCGCCCCACTCCGTTCGCAGTAGTGTTCCGTTCACGCAGGAAACAGACCGTTGTCCAAGTACATCATGCAACGCCTGGCGTTGCTCATTCCGACGTTGATAGGCATGAGCCTGCTCATCTTCGCGATGTTGCGGCTGCTGCCGGGCGATATCGTCGATATCATCGCCGGGACCGACGGCACCGCCTCGTCGGCGGCGAAGGAAAAGCTGCGTGACTCGATGGGGTTGAATGACCCCATTCCCGTGCAGTACATCAAATGGCTCGGGCACCTCTTGCGGGGCGATCCGGGTACGTCGATGCGCTCCGGTGAACCGGTCGGCCAGATACTCGAGCGAGCGCTGCCGATCACCATCGAGCTCGCCATTCTGGGGTTGCTCATCTCGACCGTCGTGGCGATTCCGTTAGGGGTGATCTCGGCAGTCAAACGGGATACCGTGTTCGACTTCGGCGCCCGGGTGGGCGGTCTGGTCGGCCTCTCGCTTCCCAATTTCTGGGTGGCGACCCTGATGCTGCTTTTCACTTCGAAAATGTTTGGCTGGACGCCCTCGATCCGCTTCATTCCGTTTACCACGGATCCAGTCGGCAACCTGCAGCAGATGATTCTTCCGTCGATTGCCCTGGCGATTCCGCTGATGGCGATCACCATGCGCATGACGCGGACGACCATGCTCGAAGTGCTAGGGCAGGACTATGTCCGAACGGCGAAAGCCAAAGGGCTCGCGCGGGCGTCCCGTCCTCTACCGGCATGCCCTCAAGAACGCATTGATTCCAGTGATCACCGTTATCGGTTTTCAACTCGGCGGATTGATGGGCTCGGCCGCGGTGGTGGAGGTCGTTTTCGGACTCAACGGCGTGGGGAATACGCTCTTGCAGGCTATTTTCAATCGTGACTATCCTCTGGTTCAGGCGGCGACGCTTTATCTGGCGGTCGCCTTCGTGCTGATCAATCTTTTCGTTGACGTGCTCTATGCATGGCTCGACCCGCGGATCAAACTCGGATGAGTGTCGTTACTACAACGCCCGATGTCATTACTGAAGGTCGCGTCGCCCGCCAGGCGACGCCCTGGTGGCGTTTTCCCAAGCGATTTCGCAATCCGATTGGCGTGGCCGGCGCGGTGATCGTGCTGGTGACGGTGATCATTGCCATCTTTGCGCCGCTGATCGCACCGTACAATCCGTCCGCGCAAGGCGCGATCCGCCTGCTCCCGCCGAGCTGGGATCATCTGATGGGTACGGACGAGCTGGGGCGAGACACCTTCTCCCGCATCGTCTACGGCGCGCGCGTTTCCTTGCAGGTGGGCATCGTCTCGGTGGTCATTGCCTTGCTGATCGGCGGCTTCCTGGGTTTGGTGTCCGGGTACTTCGGCCGCTGGGTGGACACCTGGACGATGCGGCTGGTCGATATCATGTTCGCGTTTCCCGGCATCGTGCTGGCCATCGTGATCGCGGGCTTGCTCGGTCCGAGCCGGCGCAACGCGATGATCGCGATTGGCGTGATCTATGCGCCCGCCTTTGCGCGGGTGGTGCGCGGGGCGGTGCTCTCGATCAAGGGAGAGGCCTATATGGAGGCGGCGCAGGTGCTGGGTGCGAGCAACTGGCGGTTGATCCGGCAACATGTGCTTCCCAATATTCTGGCGCCGTTGATCGTGTTGACCACGGTCTACCTCTCGAGCGCGATTCTCTCCGAGGCAGCGTTGAGCTTCCTCGGGCTTGGCACGCAACCGCCCGAACCGACCTGGGGCGGCATGCTGAATATCGCGCGCACCTATATGGAAATTTCGCCGTGGATGGCGATCTTCCCCGGACTGGCGATCGCGATCCTGGTGCTGGGTTTCAACTTCCTGGGTGACGGTTTGCGCGACATTCTCGACCCGCGCTTGCGGGAGCGGTAGCGACAACGCGAGCGGGAGAACGATGAACGAGACGGCGATGGAGCAGGTCGACCCGGAGTATGTACGCGCGCAACACCGCTATGAAAAGCTGACCTGGCCCGAAATCAACGTGGCCATTGCCCAGAAAAAAGTGGTGGTGCTGCCGGTGGCCGCCATCGAGCAGCATGGGCATCATCTGCCGATCGATGTCGATGTATTGCAGGTCGCATCGATCTGTGAGGAGGCCGGGCGGCGCGCACCGGAGTCGATGCTGGTGATGCCGGCGGTGCAGTATGGCTATTGCCATCACGTGCTCGATTTTCCGGGCACCATCAATATCCAACCGACGACATTTGTGAATTACCTGCTGGATATCACCCGCTCGCTGGCCTGGCACGGGTTCGAGCGGATCATCCTCATCAACGGGCACGGCTCGAATCATCCGCTGGTGGAGCAGGTTGGCCGGCAGACCATTTTGCAAACCGATGCGCTCTGCGCGTTTTTGTCCTGGTGGCAACTGGGCGCGGAATTCTGGAATCGCGAGGTGCGGGATTCGGGTCCCGGCGGCTCGGCGCATGCGTGCGAGCTGGAAACCTCGATGTATCTGCATCTCGACGAGGCCGGGGTGCGCAAAGACCGAACGCTGGGCAATGTCCATGAAGACGTGCTGGAGACGCCGGGCGCGGACAAATGGCAATGGGTCGATTTGACCATGGGCAGCGGACCGGCCGGTATCGTCGGCTGGACGTCGCAGATGTCGACCACCGGTTCGATCGGCAATCCCGAGCTGGGCACCGCGGAGAAGGGCGCCAAGCTCTTCGAGCATGTGGTGAACGAGCTGGTGGAATTGACGCAATGGTTGCAAACGCGGCCGGTACGGCCGCGGCGCGATCATCATGCCGAATCTCGCAGCGAGCGGATGCCGTTCGGGTTTTAACGAGGAGTTCGGAGCTAGGAATTAGGAGTTAGGACGGTCTTCAGCAAAGGGAGCGTCGACCTCGGAAACGAGAGAGATTCTTCGCTGACGCTCAGAATGACAATTTCCTAACTCCTAAATCCAAACTCCCAACTCCAAAAAAGGAAGGGACAAGAATCGATGGGATCGTTTCAGGCAGGGGTTGGACGGGTCGATATCACGCCGCCGCTTTCGGCGCCGCATGCGAGCTGGGGTGCGCAGGTGCATGTGTTCGCGGAGGATGTCGATCTGCCGTTGACCTGCACCGCGCTGGTGGTGGACGACGGTACGACCCGGGCGGCCTGGATCGATTTCGATCTGATCATCCTGTCGACGCCGGAAACGCAGAAGGTGCAGCGGCGGGTTTCGGAGGAGACCGGTATTCCGCCCGAGCTGGTGCGGGTGAGCGTGACCCACAATCATGCCGGACCGCCGCCCAGTAGCTGGGACTGGGCGAAAGCCGGCGTGGACGCGATGAAGGCGTATTACGCCCTGCTGCCGGATTACGCCGCGGGCGCCGCCCGGTTGGCGGTCGAGAAGCTGCAACCGGCGCGCGTGGGCGTGGGCCGGACCGAGAGCTTCGTGGCGGTCAACCGCCGCGAAACCGCGCCCGACGGCCGCACGGTGACGGGCACGAATCCGGAGGGGCCGATCGATCCCGAGGTGTTCGTGATGCGCATCGACGCGCTCGATGGCTCGCCGATCGTGGCGGCGATTGGCTACACGATGCATCCGACCACGCTCGGGCCGAGCAACAAGCGACTTGTCGGCCGATTGGCCGGGGTATCTCAAGCGAACGGTCGAGCAAGTGACCGGCGCGCCGGCGATGTTCGCGCAAGGAGCGACCGGGGATATCGGTCCGGGACCGGACGGGTTCACCGACGATATCGCGGTGATCAAGCGACTGGGCAGCAGCGTGGGCGCGGCGGCGATCATCGCGTACAACGACATTCTGCTGCCGGGGCGGAAATACAAGCACGAGAGGGTGTGGGAATCGGGCTCTTCCCTCGGTAAGTGGACTTACGATGCCGACGAGGGGGCACCGCCGGTGGTGCGCGGGCTGACGACCACGGTGAATCTGCCGTTGATCGAGCTGATGCCGTTCGATATGGCCGAGGAGCGGGTGACGCAGGCGCAGGAAGCGCTCGATTCGCTGAAGGCGGCGGGGCCGATGCGAAAGAGATCGAAGCGGCGACCTTCGTGGTGAAGCGGGCGAATATGGCCTTCCGCCATGTGCAGGCGTACGACGGCATGACCGAGACTCCGGTCGAGATCAATGTGCTGCAAATCGGACCGGCGGTGTTCATCGGCACCGAGGGCGAGCCGTTCCAGGATATCGGCAAGGAGATCAAGAAACGGTCGCCCTTCCCGTATCACCTGGTTCGGTGGGTATGTCGGTGGTTGGGCGGGGTATATCCCCATGCCGGTGGACTATCCGGCCAAGGGGTACGAGGTCGATACGTCGCCGTTTACGCCCGAGGCGGCTGGGATTTTGACCGAGGCGGCGGTGAAGATATCTGGTGGAGCTGGCGGGGTCGGAGAAGTAGCCAGATTCCGGTATTGCCGCGACTGCCAAGCGCGGGTTGGCGGGTTGTGGGGCGGCACTCGCTGCGGCGAGGAGGTCCCTCGACTTCGCCCGGGATGACGAAAGGGATGGAGATCCCTCGGCTCGCTTGGGATGACGAAATGGGTGGCGGTCCGAATCGTTTCGGAAATCGCTACAAAGGGAAGCGGCGGCCAATCGGCCGCCGCTTCCCTGTAATGCATGACTCCATGAGTCATCGCCGGAGCGCGAGAGTGGCTCGGTGCGACTCTCCGCCGGAATGGCCGAATTTGTTGCGGCCGGTTGGTGTCGGGCCAATTTTCAGATTCGATGTCACGTTTTCGTTGCTGCGACTATTACCTCACAGAGCACATCGAGAGAACGACATTTTTCCAACTGAAGCGGACCTATGCGCCAGCTCCTTTCGTCACGTCAGCACCGCAGTCAGCCACCGTTATCGGATGCATCCGCGTCCGATGCCGATCTGATGCGGGCAGCGCAGGCCGATCCCCGGGCGTTCGGGGTGCTCTTCGACCGGTATTGGGATGCCATCTTCGGATTCTGTTTTCTGCGGGTTGGCGACTGGCATGAGGCCGAGGATGTTGCCAGCCAGGTGTTCGTCAATGCGCTCGATAGCCTGAACCGTTTCAAATCGGACGAACCGAACTTTACCTTTCGCGCCTGGCTTTTCGGGATCGCGCGCAATCTGGTCGGCACATCGCACCGGCACCACCAGCGGCATGGCACCGCGCCAATCGAGTTGGCCGCCGAGCTTCCCGATAGCAGCGAGACCCCGGATCAACTGGTGTTGATCGCGGAACAGCACGAGCGGTTGCTGCAGTTGCTCGACGACTTGCCGTCCGACCAGCGAGAGCTGCTGGAGTTGCGGCTTTCGGGATTGTCAGCGGCCGAGATTGGCCGGGTGCTGGGTCGATCCGAGGTGGCGATACGCAAAGCACAATCGCGCACGGTTATCGCGCTGCGCACGGCGTTGGCCGAGCCGAACGATGCGCTTGACAGGCAGATCCCATGACCGAACGAGACGATTTTCTCCTATCCCAATACTGGGACGCCCTTGCCGCCGGAGATACGGACGCGGTCGAGATCGATCGCTCGATCGCGGAACTACTCCGGCAGGCTCATTCCCACTTTGAAACGCCAAAGCCGGGAGCGGCTCGGAGCGAGCCCGGCAGCGCGTGTTCCAGTCTGTTTCAACCTCAAAGGAGAACACGATGTCTGCAGTTTCTGTTTCGTTCCCGATCCCTGCTTCGAATGGGCGTGTGCCGCACGCTGCGGCGCGTGAGCCGTACGGCGCATCCAGATCCAGATCGCATGCAAGGCTGACCTGGTTGGCCGTCGCGGCAGCCATTGTGCTCCTGATGGCGGGTTTCGGAGGCTATTTTGTCTACGATCGCTTTGGTCCGGCCAACGATGTTCCGGCGGTGATTCCCGCTCCCCAACTGACGCCAGAAGGGAACTGGCCGATGGATCGGGGCAATCCTGCGCACACCGGCGTGTCCGATGGTTTCGGGCCGGTTGCAGATCCGGACCCGCTCTGGAAATTCGACACGGGAGGAGCGGCTTCTCGTTCGCCGATCATGGTCGACGGGGTCGTGTATGGCGGCAGCGAGAATGGTTCGCTCTACGCGCTCGATGCCACGACTGGAGCGGAACTCTGGCGATTCCAGGCAGACATGGCGATCGACATGACGCCGGCGTATTTCGATGGAATGGTCTATGTCCCGACGCAAACCGGCACCTTGTACGCTGTCGACGCGAAAACGGGAACGGAGCGCTGGCATTTGGACCAGGGGATCTCGTTTTGGTCGGCGCCGACTTTCGCCAATGGCCTCGTCTTTGCCGGCAGCCACGACGGCCTACTCTATGCGATCGCTGCAGAGTCCGGAAGAGTGTCCTGGTCGCTCAAAACCAGTGGTTCGATCTCGCAAGCGCCGGCCGTGTCCGATGGCGTGCTTTATGCGGGCAGCGACGATGGCTATCTCTACGCGGTGAAGGCCAGCGATGGAACCCAGCTTTGGCGGACCTTCATCAAGACCGGCATTTTCGGGGCGCCGTCTGTTGCCGACGGTACTGCTTATCTGACCATCTCCAATGGTCTCTCTACTCCTGGCAGCGATCTCTATGCGATCGATATCTCCAACGGAGCCGAGCGCTACCACCGTGAGTTTGCCGAAACGACCTCTGCTGTCACCGTCAGCGATGGAGTGCTTTACCTGGGCGAGCAGGGCGATGGCATCCACGCTTTGGCGGCCGCCGATGGTTCAGATGTCTGGACGTTCGAGATCGGTGGTGGCGGCCGCATCGTGAAAAACACCGGCGATGGGTTCTTGGCAGAATTTTCAAGCGCGGTCGGAGCGGTCCGAGCTGCTGTGCAGTTCCAAGCCCGCATTAAAGAACTTACTATCGGTGAGGTGGAAGAGAGGCGCATTGCATTCCGTGTGGGCGTCAATATCGGCGACGTAATCGTCGAGCCCCACGACATCTTTGGAGACGGCGTTAACATTGCCGCGCGGCTTGAGAGCATCGCAGAACCCGGCGGCGTCTGCATCTCCTCTGCTGCCTACGATCAAGTCCAAGGCAAGGTCGGCGTTGAGTTCGCCGATTTCGGCGAGCAGGACCTCAAGAACATCGCACGCCCGGTCCGGGCCTATGCTGTAGTCCGGGCTGGATCTGGCCCCGTGATACAGTCTGGCCGCGCGAGGCCGACCCCGTTTTCACCGCCTCCTTTTTCCATCGTTGGGGCAGGTCGTCGGTCAAGAAGCTCGATCCAAGTGCCACATCGACCGCCGCCATCCAGATCATCGAGTCGACACTTTCAGCATCGATCGCTAACGCCTGTTCAAAAATGCGGCGAGCTTGTGCCAAGTATTCGGACGTAAGCCCCTTGTTCCACGAATGGCCCTATGGCTGCTCGGTTATCCTGAGGCTGCGCTCAACGATGCGGACTGCGCGCTAATGGAAGCGCGCCAGATCGAGCATGCTGCCACCTTGATGTTTACGCTGAATTTCCCAATTCTCATCAATACCTACTGCGGAATTACCACGCGGCAAACGAGCGTCTCAAAGAGCTTGTCGTGTTAGCCGAGGAGAAAGGTGCCCCGTTTCGCACCGGTCCCTGCGCTTCGGGCTGGAATGGCCAGTCGTTGTCGCGCCACCGAAAAGCGTGATGAACTCGCGCCGTTGCATGTATCCCCCTGAGGGAAAAACTTATCGACACCTCAAGCCTAACACCTTTTGACAGGGCGGCGGATGAGAAAGGACAGCCAATAGAGCCTAGACGCTGCGACCCAATGTCTGTTTGGGGTCAAACTCAGAAGTCTGAGTGCGCAACTGGGAAGTCCGCTTTGCCCTCAACAACGGGCATCGTCAGCCAGACCTGTCAGGCCATCTCCGCCCAAGTCCTTTACGTTGCTATGGATTGGCCGGAGCAACCTGCGGCTCGGTGAACGGGTCCGTGCGGTGCACGATCCCTTCGGCGTACAGTCCGTCGATCTCGGCCGTGCGATAGGCCCAGCATCGTCGAGAGGATGTCGGTCGTATCGTCGCCGATCGACGGCGCGCCGCGCCAGATGCGCCCCGGTGTCAGCGACATCTTCGGCACCACACCGAAAACCCGGATCGGCACGCCGGACTGCCGATCGAGCACCGGGACAGTCATTTCGCGAGCCGCGTAGTGCTCGTCGTTGATATTGGTCGCGCACGTTGAACACGCGAGCGCAGCCGATCTGCGCCGCGTTCAGTGCGGTCTCCACCTCAAGCGCCGTGTGCGCCGCGCAATAGTCGCGCAGCCGTCGGTCGAGTTCGCGCCCCTTCTCGGAGTTCACCGCTGCGGCGTCCTTCGAGCATTCGTCGTAGCTGTATTCCACCGGGTCAAGCCCGAGGAATCTCGGCACCCGCTCGTAGATCGCGCCGCCGAGCGCACCGATAAAGACCCAGCCGTCGCTGCATTTGAACGTGTCGTAGGGTTGAAAACCCGGCGGCCGGTTGCCGGTATGCCCGTAGACCGCGCCCTCACCGGTGAAGAGCGGCAGCGTGTTGCCGTTGGTCTGCGCGACCGCTTCATATTGCGCGAGGTCGATTACCTGGCCCCGCCCGGTCTTCTTGACCTCCCACAGCGCCATCATCGTCGCCGCCCAGCCGGTTAGCGCGGTCACATAGTCGCCGGTATAGGACTTGGCGCGCTGCGGCGGACCCAGCGGGGTCGCCGGTCAAGTTCATCATGCCGCCATACGCCTGCGCCATCGCGTCATAGCCCGGTCGCCCGAGATACTCTTGCTTTCCCGTACTGACCGTAGGTGCTGACCCGCACGATCACGAGGCTCGGGTTTACCGCCAGCGCCAGCTCGTTGGTGATGCTGTTGCGTTCGCATGTGCCGGGTGCGGACGATTCCATCCATACGTCCGAAATCTTCCACAGCGCCATCAAGAGCTCGATGCCGCGCGCCTTCTTGAAGTCGAGGCCCATCGACAACTTGTTCTTCGTGACTTCGGCCTCGTCGCCGCCGTGGGGGCGCGGCCCCCGCATCAATTGCGGCGCGGTAAAGCGAAACACGTCGCCGCCCGGCTTCTCGACGTGGATCGACCTCGGCGCCGAACTCCGCGAGCTTGGTGCCAATATAGGGTTGAGCGATCAGCTGCCCGGTGCCGACCGCGCGAATGCCCTCCAACGGCCCGAACGCTGGCGTGACGCACGGCGTTTTCGGTCGCTCAAGCCGCTTGATCCAGTCCGGGATAGTATTCCGAAGTTGCTCGATCTTGTCCTCATCCTTCACGAGCCTTGGATCGTGCGGCATGCCCCACCCCCCGTTGGGGAATGCATCAGACAAGCGGAAATTTGGGTTCAAAGCAAGTTTCCTTACGAGCAGAGACATTGCCGCCATGTCCGTTTGGAGTCGATGCTGTCGAAAAAGTCTTTTTGCATTGCTTGATGATAAATTCTCCGAGCCGCAGGCGCGGCGATCTTATAAATGTGTCGGGGGAAGGCATCAAAAAGCGATGAGCTCGCCAGTGACTTCGGTAATTGGCCTGGCGGCATATCGACGAACAATCGTCGCGTGTTTCGTCTTTCGGCGGGATATTAATCGCAAAGCAGTTTGGGACTTTTTCGACAGCATCGACCCCAAGCGGAAGTAGCACCTTTTGACGAACGGTCTGTCGTGTCGCAAAATACTTAGGTCGCGAAACGGCGGTTGTGCGACACTTGAGAATGGCTCACTGAGCCATATTCCCTCCTGTGTGTACCGAAAACTCAAACCCGGACGTAATGATGGTGAACCCGCAGATCAACCGACATCGCCTCTAGCAATTCGCGTCGGCCGGATGCAGACTGTGCAGCGAAAAAATGCTGATCGGGGAAACAATGACTGTTCCTCACCCAGGTGAAGCGGCACACACCAAAGGTCTTCCGATTGTCGCCACACTGGGCGCGCTCGGCGTCGTCTACGGCGACATCGGCACAAGTCCTCTTTACGCCCTGAAGGAAGCGGCCAAGGCGGCCGCCCATGGCGGGCCGCTCATCCCAGAAGCGATCCTTGGCGTGGTGTCGCTGATCCTCTGGGCGCTGATCCTGATCATTTCAGTCAAATATGCGCTGCTTGATTTTGCGCGCGGACAACCGCGGCGAAGGCGGGATCGTTGCGTTGCTGGCGCTGCTTCACGCCCGCAACGCCCAGCCGGGAACGTGGCGTGCCCAGCTTCTGGTCGTCGGCCTTGTCGGCGCGGCGCTGCTCTACGGCGACGGCGCCATCACGCCGGCCATCTCCGTGCTCAGCGCCCTTGAAGGCCTGAAGGTCGATGCGCCGTCGCTGGCGCCCGCCGTGGTGCCGCTCACCCTCATCATCCTGATCGGGCTTTTCGTCATGCAACGGAAAGGCACTGGCTTCATCGGCAATATATTCGGGCCGGTGATGCTCGCCTGGTTCGTGGTGCTCGCACTGCTCGGCATCCACGGTATAGTGCAGGCGCCCGGGGTGCTCGTTGCCGTGAGCCCGCTTTACGCTTTCGATTTTCTGATCCACCGGGATTTCCACATCAGTTTCGCCGTCCTGGGCGCAGCCTTTCTCGCGGTGACAGGCGGCGAAGCGATGTATGCCGACATGGGTCATTTCGGCCGGGTGCCAATCCGGCTCGCATGGTTCGCGGTGGCACTTCCTGGCCTCGTCCTCAACTATTTCGGACAGGCCGCGCTGCTGATCACTGACGCCAGCGCGCTCGACAATCCGTTCTATCAGCTTGCGCCAGACTGGGCGCACTACCCGCTCGTTGCGTTCGCGACCGTGGCCACCGTGATCGCCTCGCAGGCGATTATCTCAGGCGTGTTTTCACTGACGCAACAGTCGATCCAGCTCGGCTTCCTGCCGCGCATGCAGATTTGGCACACGACCAGTCACACGATCGGCCAGATCTATGTGCCAGTTGTGAACTGGCTGCTTGCGGCGGCAACCTTGGGAGCCGTGATCGGCTTCGGCACATCCGACGCGCTCGCGGGCGCCTATGGGATCGCGGTGTCGCTTTTGATGGCGATCACCACGCTGCTTGCGGCGCTGGTCGCGCTGCAATGGGGCTACCATCCGATCGTCGTCATCCCGGTCAACGGTTTCTTCTTTATCATCGACTGCATCTTCTTTGCCGCGAATTCGACCAAACTGCTTGAGGGCGGCTGGTTTCCGCTTGTGCTCGCGGGCGCGGTTGCATTCGTGATGCTGACCTGGCGGAGCGGTGCCAAGCTGGTCGAGGGGGCCCGCCGCAACTTGCGTCAGCCGGAAGAAGACCTGATCGAGACCGCCACCAGCGGATGCCAGGCGCGACTACCCGGTACCGCTGTGTTTCTCGCATCCGCGGCCAAAGGCGTGCCACTCGCGCTGACCCAATTCATCCGGCACAATCATGTGATGCACGAGCGTATTTTACTCCTCACTGTCGTTATCGAGGAGACGCCGCGTGTCCCCGACGAGGGTCGGGTGGATGTCATTGAAGTGATGAAGGGCATTACACGCGTCATTCTCCACTTCGGCTTTATGGAAAACAACATCACGATCGCAAAAGGACTGCAGGCCGCCTGCGATCAAGGAAAAATATGCGGCATCGATCCCGCAAATATCACCTATTATGTTGGCCGCGAGAAGATCATCCCGAGTGAAGAAGTCGTGGGCATGGCAGTCTGGCGCGAGACTCTCTTCGCATTTCTGCAGCACAACGCCAAAGGCTCCGCAACCTTCTTCGGCGTGCCCGCGAGACAAGTGGTGGAATTTGGCACTGAGATCGAGATTTGAGAGCTTTGGCGAAAACGATCGGACAACCGATCGGCGTTCATTGCCAGGCAAAGAAAGTTGGCCTTGCTTGAACCCTCGAACACACGGCAAGCGTCTTCCGGGAACTCTCCCTCGGGGCTCGGGCCCAAAACTTCTGCGATGAGATAACCACCCGGGCTTTCCGGCCTGCCGGAATGAGGACATCGCTTCGTTATGCTGCGTTGCAAGAGTCTGGTTGTGTGGCACATAGCTGCCCCGGACGTGTGCGACGGCACGTCCGCAGTTGGCGAAAGCCGACACCGCATTCCAAGGCGCATCCGTTGGTCAACCGACTGAACCTTGCTTAGCTTAGGGCCGGAAGGGGCATCCAGCCTGCCTTGATGGCATAGGGTGCCATTTTTATCAAGCACCATTTTGCGGACAGTATGCACACGGCATTCTCCCGGTGTTGACATTCGATCCGAACCAGCTGCCAGGATCGTGCTTTAACCGAGGATGGAAATTGATGGCTCATTGATCAAGAATTTTCTGATCATTATACTCGCATCCACGACAGCTTTCCTGATCTATCAGTTCTGGCTGCTCACCAATTGATCACCACTACTAAGCAGAATTGCGCAGCTTGACCAACGGACTACCTCGCGGACCAATGTCTGCTCTCGGCGGAAGCGGACGTGCGGCTCCCAAGGAGCAAGTCCGGGTTTGGGACCCAAAGCTGACCCTTGGTCGGGATAATTCTACCAATTCTGCTTTCGATAAAGTCAAAAGCCCCGGACGATGCCGGGGCTTGAGCTTCCTGCAGTAGACCTAATGCGCCAGAGCGACTTCTCCCGATGACTGCTCTCGCTTCGCATCAATGCGCAGCCCCAAGACAACGGCTGCGCCAAGCACGGCGCACCCGGCCAGCAGGAGCAGCCCTACCGTAAAGTTGCCAGTCAGATCTTTTAGATAACCCATAGCAAATGGCCCGGCGAAACCGGACAGATTGCCCAGCGAATTGATCGCCGCGATCCCAGCTGCGGCCGATGCTCCGGTCAGGAAGCTCGCCGGCAATGGCCAGAACATGGGTGGTACTGAGGAGACGCCGATCTGCGCAAAGCAGAGTAACGCCATCACGACGATTGGATTGGAAACGAGCCCGGACAAGCCGATCCCAATCGCGGCCATCAGCAGCGCAACAGCGACGTGGCCTTTTCGCTCCATTGTGCGGTCGGAGTGCCGACCAAGCAACACCATACCTATGGCCCGAAGACAAAGGGCAAAGCGGCCAACAATCCGGTCTGGGTATCGCTCACGCCAAAGTTCTTGATGATTGTCGGCAAGAAAAAGGCAACCCCGTAACTCGCCGCATTCAGACAAAAATACACCAGAGCGCAAAGCAAAATGCGAGTATCCGTGAGTGCCTGAAACAGAGAAAGATGTTCGACCTTCTCCTTGTTTCTTTTTTCAGTTGCTTGCACGTTTTCCAGCCACGCAATTTCGTCTTTCTGCAGCCAGCGGGCTTGGCGCGGAAAATCGGTCAGATAAAACAACACGCAAAGTCCCACCAGAATCGATGGCAACGCCTCCAGAATGAATAGCCATTGCCAACCTACCAGCCCCCAACCAGACACATTGAGCAACATCCCGGAGATCGGTGCCCCAACGATGGACGAGATTGGGATGGCCAGCATAAAGAAGCTGATTACTCGAGCGCGGTACACCGCGGGAAACCACAAGGTTAGATAGAAGATGATACCCGGGAAGAAACCGGCCTCGCATGCGCCGAGCAGCAAACGAAGAGTATAGAAAACCCCTTCGTTCGAAACTCCAGTTGCCGCGGCTATCGATGGAATAAAAGCGAACGCAGCCTGAGACGATCCCCCATGAGATCATGATGCGGGCGATCCAAACCCGCGCGCCAACTCGCTCCAGAAAGATATTAGAGGGCACCTCAAACAAAAAATACGCAATGAAGAAAAGGCCTGCGCCCAGTCCAAAGGCTGCCTCGCTGAAGCCAAGCGCCTGATTCATATGAAGCTTGGCGAAGCTGACATTAACGCGATCGAGATAGGCAACGAAGTAACACAAGATAAGGAACGGTATCAGCCGCCGCATCACCTTTCCGATTACCCGCCTTTCTACATCCTCCATGGTGAAGCCTCCCGTTTTTGTTCGTTTGGCCCTCAGCAACTTCTGACGGGTCTAAGAAACTGCGACGCAGAAGAACGCCAATGTCATTTTCAAAAGTCAAAACGAAAGCAGTAAATACTGCGGCTGACCGTGAAACGCAGTGCTCAATTCGGCCTTTCCTATCGCTCCGCGGGCTGTATCCGCGGCTATCATGATGCGTGCATCGCAGCATCCAGGCGACTTGCAGCCTGATCGCGTGAGCGATAGGACAAGCACACTAAGTACGGTGTGGCAAGACAGTTCCCATCTCGCGCCCCCCGTTCTCAATACGACGCGTTGTCTGCTTGTGGACATCGCGACCTTGGTCGAGCGTCATACGCGTTACGTGATGTTGGCCAAGGTGGCAGGTAAGGACACCCGGACGGTCGTCACCGCGCTCATCAAGCAGGCGAAGAAGCTACCAAAGGAGCTGTATAAGTCCCTGACCTGGGACCGGGGAAAGGAACTGACGGATCATCGTCGCTTTACGTTAGCGACCAAAATTGACGTCTATTTTTGCGATCCGCAAAGCCCGTGGCAGCGCGGGTCGAACGAGAACACCAATGGCCTGCTGAGACAGTACTTTCCAAAGGGCACCGACTTGTCGGTGCACTCGCAAGCCCATCTGAACAAAGTGGCTCGTCAGCTAAACGAACGACCACGTGAGACCTTGCAATTTGAAACCCCAGCAGAGAGATTTAACGTCTCTGTGGCGCGCTTGAGCGATTTCAATGACTTATCCGATTAAGCGTGAAGCGATAAGGCACTTAGCCCTATTTCATGATAGTTCGACAATGTTTGGCTTGTCGCTCGCTACGGTCCCAGATATAGCTCGCGTGTTGACTGCCAGTTGGCGCTTTTGCCGAGAAAAATATTTTTATGCCTACGCGTTTGACCGACCGTTTTATCACCGCCATCAAGCCTTCCAGGACCATCATTTACGTCTTCGATTCGGAAGTCGGCGGCCTGGCGATTCGGGTCTACCCGAGCGGCCGCCAGACTTTCATCTTCGACTACCGACAGGACCATCGGCAGCGCCGCGTCACCATTGGCCAGTTTCCGGCGTGGACGACCGGCAAGGCGCGCGCGCATGCGTCCAAGTTGAGGGTGCGGGTCGACAGCGGTGAGAACGTTGTCCCTGCGCGCGGGCAGCGGGTCGCAGACCTGATCGAGACTTGGCGCGAGACCGTCCGACTGACGCGCCGGCCAGGGACCGCGGCCGGCTATGTCAGGTTGATCGATGCACACATCTTGCCGGCGTTCGGCAAGGACATGCCTGCCGCCATCACCCGAAATCGCGTCGAGGTCTGGCACGGTCGGATAGCGAAAGCGACGCCGATCCATGCCAACCGCGCGCTCGGCGTGCTGAGCGCGTTCATGTCCTGGCTCGAGCGCGACGGCAAGATCGAGCGCAATCCCTGCCGCGGCGTTCGCCGGCGCCCTGAGAACCAGCGCCATACCTTCTTGAACGAGGCCGAAATCGCGGCCGCGCATAAGGCGCTCGCGGGCGATAACCAGGACAGGCCGGCCGCGCTGACGCTCAGGCTGGCCCTGATGGTCGGCTGCCGGATCGGCGAGGCGATCGGCATCACCGCGGAGCAGATCGACACCGATCGCAAGATCTGGATCAAGCCGGCGTCGTCGACCAAACAGCGAAAGTTGCACATCGTCCCACTGCAAGACGAGGCGCTGGCGATTGCCCGGGCGTTACTGGATCTGCCGCGGCCCAAATATGAAGACTGTCGTCAGGCCTGGCTGCGCGCGCGGAAGCTCATCGGCCGCGAGGACGTGCGCGTCCACGACCTCCGGCATACCCGAGCGAGTTCGCTGGCCCGCAACGGCGCCAGCCTGGTGCAGATCGGCAAGCTGCTCGGCCACACCGCGCCGCTCACGACGGCGCGATATGCGCACCTGATCGACCAGGACTTGCGCGATCTCGTGGAGCGTCGCGATGAGTAAGCGCCGAGCCGGTCGTCCAAAGGACACAACGCAAACACGGCTGCAGCAGGCGCTGATGGCCCGGCATATCGTCGAGCAGGAGCTGGCCGCGCCGGGCCGGCCGCCGAAAGAGATCGCGATCGAGCGCGCCGCCTCCCGGCTCAAGATCTCGGCAAAGACAGTGCGGCGCCGGTTGGCCTTTTTAGACAAGCCGGACGAGACATCCGAGCTTGTCGAACTGTTGCTGTCGCGCCTGGAGGTCATCGACTGCGGCGAGTATTAATGGGCCATTGTTGTCCGTAGCGCTTCGGAACGAACCGGCCATACTGCAGGCCTCACGTTTCGGAGGCTTGCTATGGGTGTCGATCCGCCGCCGTTGCCCGTCCAGGGGCATTTGCTCGCTGAGCTCGGCTATCTCGAGGAATTGCGTGCGGCCATTGCGCTCGATCTCTCGGTGCAAACGCTGATGGAATACCGCAAGGACGGACGCGGCCCGGCCTTCACCGTCGTCGGGCGAACGGTCCTGTACCATCCCACCAAGTTGGGGAGTGGCTGGCTAACGGTGGCACCCGCCAGTTCGAGGAAGCTGCCTCCAAGCCGAGATCCGGGCGATGACCAACACCGACGACGAGCTTCTTTCCGAAACCGACATTGAGAACGTCGCCCGGATGGAGCGGATGCTTCGCGAGCGCGGCTACGTCAGGCACCTCGGCGGCTTCTGGATCGACGCCGCGATGGCAGCAAAGGTCGAGCCGCAGGATGTTGCGACTGAGACGGATGAATGACCAACGACACCGACGACGAGATTTTGAGCAAGCTAAATCCCGGCATCGCCGGAACGTCATTTTTTACAAATTGTGGCAGACCGGCGATCAAGGAAGTCCCTGAAAAAAATGGAAGAAAGCTGACGCGCGTGCCGTTCAAGGTGTCGCGGCTGATGGAATTCTGCACCCGCCGGGAACTGGTCAACCAGACCGGCCATGATGTCTATGAATGGGCGCTGGTGGTGCAGAAGGAATTGCTCGACAACGCGCTCGATGCCGCCGAAGAAGCCGAGATCGCGCCGGTCGTCTCGATCGCGGTCAATGGCCGGTCGATCGTCATCCAGGACAACGGTCCCGGCATTCCGGCGAAGACGATCGAGGGCATCCTCGACTACAGCGTCCGGGTTTCGTCGCGTGAAGCCTACGTCAGCCCGACGCGCGGCGCTCAGGGCAATGCGCTCAAGACCATCCTGCCGATGGCCTACGTGCTCGACGAGCGCCACGGCGACAATGCCGCCGGCGAGACCATCATCGAAGCGCAGGCGTCGCCCATCACATCCGCTTCTCGGTCGACCACATCAGGCAGGAACCCGGATCGAGCATGCGACGAGCGCCGTCGACCGTCGTTTACGGGACGAGAATCACGGTTGAACTGCCGCTGCTGTGGGATGGCCGTACGACGAATATGACCTTCTCGATGGAAACAAGGACCGATTTCTGGAACTGGCCGAAAGCTACGCCTGGCTCAATCCGCACTTGACGCTCAGCGTATCGTGGAACGGCGAGCAGGTGATCGACATCAAGGCGTCGAATCCGGCGTGGCGAAAGTGGCTGCCGACATGGCCGACATCGGCTCACTGGTACGACAAAAGCAGCCTGCGCCGCTACATGGCCGCGCACATCGCCAATCGCGACAGCATCACGGTCCGGGAGTTCATCAGCGAGTTTCGCGGCATGACCGCGACCGCCAAGCAAAAGCTGGTGCTGGCCGAGACCGGGGCGTCTC
>CAVYTI010000007.1:0-716024 GCA_963771415.1 uncultured Acidobacteriota bacterium
TCCGCCGGCATGACCTCAACGTCCAGGAATTCCGGATCGTCGATCGCGACGGCCGGCGGATCAGCGGCTTCAACCAGGGAGCGGTGCAAGAGCTCATAAAGGGCCGGGGCATGAGCCTTCCGCGTTCGGCGCTGGCTTCTGCTCTGTACGAAGCGGTCAAGGACCGAGTCGAAGTACGGTTCGGGAACAGCGTGACCGGCCTCGAAGACAGCCCGCGCGGCGTACACGTGAAGTTTCGCGAAGGCGAGCCTCAGACGTTCGATCTGGTGATCGGCGCCGACGGCCTCCACTCCGCCGTGCGCCGGCTCTGCTTTGGTGAAGAAGCGCGATTCGAACGCTTCCTCGGATACTACGTTGCGGCGTTCACTGCCCAAGGCTACCCGTTCCGTGACCTGGACGCATACGTGACGTACGGCGAACCCGGCCGGCAGATTTGGCGGATCACGGTCGACGAGGACTCGACGGTCTTCATGCTGGTGTTCGCCGACCCCGATCCCCACGCAGCTCCGATCCACGATTCCTCGCGTCAGAAAGAGATCCTAATACGCCTCTACTCTGGCGGTGGCTGGGAAACCGAACAGATGCTCTACGCGCTTCAGGCCAGCACCGATCTCTATTTCGATCGGGTCAGTCAGATCGTGATGCCGAGTTGGACCAAGGGCCGCGTCGCTCTGATCGGCGACGCGTGCGCTTGTCCGAGCTTGCTCGCCGGCGAAGGGTCAGCGATGGCCATGGCAGAAGCTTACACGCTCGCTGGGGAATTGGTTGTCGCGCAGGGAAACCACGCGTCCGCATTCGAGATGTATGAACAGCGCCTGCGGCGCTATGTGGAGCGCAAGCAGAAGGGGGCGCGCGGTTTTGCTGCGAGCTTCGTGCCCAGGAGTGCTTACGGGCTCTGGCTGCGAAACGCATCCATCAATGTCGCGAACCGATTTGGACTCATTCGGCTGCTGTTCGGAGCCCAAATGAGAAGCGGCATCGAACTGCAGAACTATCGGTAACAATTGTCGCTTACATGCACGAGCTCATGCCCGACGTGTTGGCAGGGCGAATCGAGCGGGCCTCGTGTTCGATCGCATCACGAAGCTTGACGATGTCCCCGATGGCTATCGTGCGATGAATGGCCATGGAGCCATCAAGGTGATGATCGAGTTCTGAGACCAAGAGTGAAACCAGCCAGCCGGTTGCGGACATCGTCCAGTGCGGCCTATTCGACCGCAAAAGCATTGAGCAGCAAGGGCTCTACAGGCCACGACAACGCGTTGATCTGCAAGTAGTTGATTCTAATGGCCTTACTGAGCTGGCTCGCCGCGCTGGACTCGAACTAGCTGGCACGTTGCAGAACCTCGACCTGTCGCAACCAGCTGATCACTGGGTTCCAACTGGCGCTGTTCAGGTCCACCAACTCCAACTTTAGAATCAATCGGTTACGGTTGCGAGACTCGCCGTCTCCAAGATGTCTCCACCGCCGCGAAACGTGTAGTGCGCCAGTTGGCGGGCGAGACTGAACCTGCAACCCGATCGCCTTCAATCGCAGCGGGGCTCAGATGCGTGCACCAAGAGCGACGCCGATGCCGATCTCCTTGGTCCGTTCGGCGACCAGATAACCGAGCGGACCGCAGAGTCCGAGCGCAGTCAAAAGACGACGGAGACGAGGTAGCTGCCACCGGAGCGGTCGATCAGCCAAGCTAGAATCCACTTTTCGCCAAACGCTCGCGCCGATCGCGGCGACGCGCTGGCCAGCTGTGGGAGGAGCTCCATGAAACGCATTCTCGTCCTGCTCGCGCTGGTAATGGTCACGTCGCCTGTACCCGCGGCCAACGGTGTGACAACCGGCCAGTTCGTGATCGAGCCGGCCACGCTGATCTGCCTCGGCTTCGAGTGGGACATCACCGGCGATGAGAATCGCAATGCGACCGTGGAGGTCCGGTATCGCGTCTCAGGCCAGACGGCATGGACGGAGGGCATGCCGCTGCTCCGGATGGGCGGCGAGCGGATTATGCGCGCGCCGTATACCGTGCCGGACCGTTTTGCCGGAAGCATCATCGATCTTCAGCCGGATACGGAATACGAAGTCCGTTTGACGATGAAGGATCCGGATGGTGTGGCAGGAACGGCGGTCCAGAACGTCCGGGTGCGCACGCGGGCGGAGCCGAAGGCAGCGGCTGGCGGCCGAACGATCCACGTCTATCCACTGACATGGCCGGCGAATCGACCAAAGGAGAATCCGAACACGACGGGTCTTATGGCTGCGTACAACGGCTATGTCGGCACCGGTGACTGGAACGTCGTCGCGCTCCACAAAGCGGAGCCTGGCGACACCTTTCTCGTCCATGCCGGTTTGTACAAGGGCGATCGGCACAACTACGTCGATCCGTACGGGCTGACGTTCGACGGTACCTACTTGCTGACGGCGAAGGGCACAGCTGAGAGGCCGATCGTGATCAAATCGGCGGGCGACGGCGAGGTGGTCTTCGACGGTGACGGCGCGTTCAGATTGTTCGATGTGATGGGCTCGGCGTACCACATCTTCGAGGGCCTGACGTTTCGCAACACTGAAGTGGCCTTCTGGGCCGGTGTCAAGGATGTCGCGGGCTCCGAAGGGCTCGCCGTCAAGAACTGCCGGTTCGAGAGCATCGGGATCGGCATTGAAGCCCAGTTTGCGGGATCGACAGGCTTCTATCTCGCCGACAACGTCTTCATCGGGCGCGACGATCACTACCGCACGCTGGGCTGGGCGAATCCCGGCCTCTACGGCGCGCATTCGATCAACAGCTACTACGCGATCAAGGTGTACGGGTCGGGCCACACGATCGCGCACAACGCCGTGGCATTCTTCCATGACGGCATCACGATTTCGACGCATGGCATTCCCGATCCCGACCGCAAGCACTGGGCGGTGGCGATCGACATCTACAACAATGACATCTACGTCACTGGCGACGATTTCATCGAGGGCGACGGCGGCGTTCACAACATCCGCATCATGCGCAACCGCGGCGTCAACGCCGCGCACACCGCTCTGAGCGCGCAGCCGATTTTCGGCGGCCCCGCGTACTACATCCGCAACGTTGTCTACAACACGCCAGTCGCCCTGAAGTTCAGCAATCCGGCGGGCGTGATGGTGTATCACAACACGATCGTCGCCGAGGACAGCACGAACCAGCAGGTGTCGAACGCGCACTTCGCGAACAACCTGTTTCTCGGAACCGATCGACAGAACGGCATCGCGTCCCTCGGCGGGCCGACGACGTACTCGACCTACGACTACGACGGATTCCGTCCGAACAAGGGCGTCGAGCAGAACTACACCTGGATTGGCGCCAAGCCGCCAGCCCTTGCTGACTACGCGCAAGCGCAGCCGCAGCGATTCAAGACGCTGGCGGAGCTGGCGGCGGCCAGCGGCCAGGAGACCCACGGCATCGAAGTCGACTACGACATCTTCGAAGGCCTTCAACCGCCGAATCCGCCACCGAATGCCGGCACCTACGGCAAGCCGTACGAGGCCGCCGATCTGAATTTCACATTGAAGGCGGACAGCAAAGCTGTTGATGCGGGCGTGAAGATTCCCAACGTCAACGACGGCTTCGCGGGTCGAGCTCCGGACCTTGGAGCGTATGAACGTGGGCAGCCCTTGCCGGTGTACGGACCGCGCGGATCGACAGACACGAGGCCGTTTTACAGGTAAGGAAGTCGGGAGCACACCGATCGACTGCAGTAGGATTGCACCGCATGAAACATGTCACGTGCCTCCTCCTCGTTGCCATTGCGTTCGTTTCGACCGCATACGCCCAGCGTGTGACACGGGATATCCCGTACGCGACAGCGCACGAACGGCAAGTGCTGGATGTGTACGCGCCCGACGGCGCGAAGGATCTGCCCGTGGTTTTCTGGATTCACGGCGGCGGCTGGCAGGCGGGCAACAAGAGCATGGTCGGCGTCAAGCCAACGGCTTTTATGCAGGCCGGCTTCGTCTTCGTGTCCATCAACTACCGCCTGCTGCCCACTGTCGACATGGGGGCCCTGACGAGCGACGTTGCGACCGCGCTCGGTTGGGTCCACAAGAACATCGGGACATACGGAGGCGATCCGGCCAGGCTCCTGGTCATGGGACACTCGGCGGGCGGTCAACTCGCAGCGCTGATGTGTACGGACGACAAGTATGCGAAAGCTGAAGGCCTCTCCTTGACGATGATCAAGGGGTGTGTCCCCGTAGATGCCGACACCTTCGATATTCCGGCAATCATCGAGGTGGCGGAAACGCGCGCCCGGGTGCACCACCTGCCATTGCCAACCGACGGTCATCGACAGAAGTTCGGCAATGACCCGGAGAAGATTCGCGACTTCTCGGCCGTGACCCACGTCGCGGCGAACAAGGGCATTCCGCCGTTCCTCATCCTTCACATCAGCGGCAACGCCGACACCAGCGCGCAGGCTCAACGCCTGGCCGCCGTTCTTCAGGCAGCTGGGATTTGGGCAAAGGTCGTCGGCCGCGACATCACGCATGAGGGTCTCAACGACGCGATCGGCGCGCCAGACGATCCCGTGACGAAGGAAGTGTTCGCCTTCGTCGCCGACGCGCTCAAACGCTAGCGGGGGAACAGCGGAACAGCCGACCAGCGGACAGACTATGATCGTGTCGGACAACAGGATGAGACGACTTCTCCCACCGTTCGCGATCTTTTTGTGGCTCATCGCGGCATACGTGCACACACTGCACGGCCAGATCCGATCCGTGCACCAGATTGCGCCGGGTGTTTTCACGCGGATCGGCGATCGCGACGCGCGACAGCCGGCAAACACCAGCTGGATCGAGTTTCGAGATTTCGTCGTCGTCATCGAGGCGAACACACCGTGGGGCATCCGCGACATCCTGCCTGAGATCCGAAAGACGACGAGCAAGCCGATCCGCTACGTCTTCGACACGCACTATCACTGGGATCACACGCAGGGCAACAGCGTGATGGCGGATCAGGGGGTGACCGTCGTCTGCTCGCAGGGTTGCGCCAGCGAGCTGGCGGTCAAGGGGAAGACGGAATGGGATCAGATGAGCAAGACCGCAGATTACAGTCTGGCCCCTTATCGCCTGCAGCAGCCGTCGGTGGTCTTCGGCGATTTCATGGCGATAGACGACGGTGAACGGCGGCTGGAGCTGCGGCGTGTCGGACCGGCGCACACGATTGGTGATGCGGTCGCGTTCCTGCCGAAAGACGGCGTCCTGTTCACTGGCGATCTCTGCGTCAATTGGCGGTCGGGCAACAACGTCGGCGATCGCGATGCCGATCCCCAGCACTGGGTAACAGGTGCTCAACGATCTCGCCCGCTGGGAGGTGAAGACCGTCGTGCCAGGACACGGTGCGCTCGGAACGGTCGCCACATTGCGCGCGCAAAGCGCGTTTCTCGATGATCTCTGGACGCAGGTGTCCAGCGGCAAGAAAGCTGGCAAAAGCCTCGAACAGCTGCTGAAGGACGTCAATCTCTCCAAACACGGAGACTTCGCGGCCGACCAACAGCAGAATCAATCAGCGATTCGTGCCGTGTTCCGCAAGGCAGCGGAACCGTAGTGACTAACCGCGGCGACGAGCGATGCGATATCAGCCAGCGTCTCCTGCTATCGCACGCCGTCGAGCCCTCGCTGCCAATCGAACCCGATCGCAGTGAGAAAGGCACGGGCAATCAGGGCCGACCCAGTGTTATTCGGGTGCACGCGGTCCCAGTTGATCGTGGCTGGATAGTAGGTGGTGAGCAGTCGATCGAAAGCGGACTGCACGTCGACGAACACGCTGCCCGCTGTCGCAGCGGCGACCTGCTTCACAACGGCGCTGTACCGGTCCATCGTCGCGCGCATCGCATCCTGCCGGTTCGGCTCGATGTAGTACGGCGTCATCAGGATGAGGCCCTTGACCAACGGCGTTGTGGACGAGACCAGCTCACGGAGGTTGCGCTCGTATTCGTCGATTAGGACGTGACTCTCCGTCTGCTTCGGCGAATCGTACTGGCGCCAGACGTCGTTCGCGCCAATCATGATCGACAGCCAGTCCGGCTTCAGGTCCAGCACATCGCTCTGCCATCGCGCCTTGAGATCGCGAGTCGTATTTCCGCTGACGCCCATGTTGATGACCCGGATCATGCGCTCGGGATACACCGCGCCCAGCAGCGCGTCGACCATCATCACGTAGCCCCGCCCCAGTGCATCGTCCGCTCGCCCCTCACCGATCGGCTTTGCGCGGCCGACGTCGGTGATCGAGTCGCCGATCATCACCAGCTTCTCACCCATCTGAAGTCGCAGATCGGGCCGGCGACCGGGCGTCTGAGCGGCGGCAACCGGGATCCCGAGCGTCGTGAGCCCGGAAATGCCGGCGAGGGCGGAAACAACTTCTCGTCGTGTGACCATGACTCCCCTTGTTAGGTCGCCAGTGGCGGTCCGCTCGGAACGCGGATGCGCGTGTGAGCCGTCGTGTACACGTGACGCCTGGCGGTGAACCTGGCGGTCAAGTACTCGCCGAGGTGAATCGGCCCTGAGATGGTGCCATTCGCCAGAGTCCCCGCGAAGATGAACGTGATCGAATCGCCCGGCCGCTGATCGACGCTGCGCAGCGTCACCTTGTCGCCTTCGATCATGCCGACCAACTCGCGGGTCGAGAAATCGCCGCGATGCGAGCCCTGGATCCAGTTGCCGTCCTGCTCGATCTGCAGCGTGTGCTGACTGCGGCTGCTGTAGAACTCGACGTCGACGTCCCAGCGGCCGCTGACGTCGCCGGACGGGCGCGGCATCTCGGTGGTTCGCGGCGAACGCTTGCGCGACAGCACCGCGTGGACGCGCTCCGCCACGACCGTGTCGTCGCCCGGCTGCATCTGCCATGCAGTGATGGTGATCCCCGTCGTGCCGGGCGCTGCCGCCTGCGCCGCGCGGCCGCCCCCGCCGCCGCCGACCGCAATCCGCGGCTTCGTTGTCGCAAGCTCCTCGGCTACGTCGTCGCCCACGACGTTCAGCGCCGTTGCGTCCCACGTGATGGCCAAAGACGGGCTCTTGTTCGACAGATCCGTGGGCTCCAGGACGGCCGTTTTCACGCCGTCGATGGTCATGACACGTTTCGAGATTGTGTCGAGCCAGCCGAGCCAGGTCTTCCATTCCGCCGTGTGATCGCGCTTCACCCAAACTTCGACTGCCGCCAGCATGCCGAGCGTCTCTTCCCGGCCCACCTTGTTGTCGCGCCCGGGGCCGTGATGCGGCGCGCTCGCTTGCCAGGCGGACTGCAGGATGTCCTTTCGTCCGAGCAGCAGCCCCGCGCACTGCGGACCGCAAATCGCCTTGCCGCCGCTGTAGGCGACGATGGTGGCGCCGCGCTGCAGGTGGACGTTGGGAATCGTCAGTACTTCGGCCGCCGCATCAACGAGGATGGGAATGTTCTTCGGCCCGGCGATGCGTGCCACCGGCTCGAGCATCGCATTGGGCCCGCTGTCGGCCATCAGGTAGATCATCGCTGTCCGCGGATTGATGGCGCGTTCGATCTCTTCGATCGACTCGACGGTCACCATCTTGACGCCGACGTTGCGAATCGCGTGGTCGTAGACGGTTCGCGACGAACGCGGAACGATGACTTCGGTCTTGTCGAGACCGGACAAATCCGGAATGCGAATGAGTTTTTCCGGATTGCCCCCGGTGACGCAGGCGACCGTGACGTGCTTCAACCCGGCGGCGCAACCGGCCGAGACCATGCCCCACTCGGCCCCGGTCAGCTCGGCGAAACGGCGGCCGACCGCGTCCGCGAGCTCGTCGATCTGAACGAAGTGTTTCGCTGCGGCATCCATCGCCGCGCGGACTTCCGGCCGCTCCACCGATCCGCCGATGATGGTGAAAGTCCCGCGGCAATTGATGACCGGCTCGACGCCAAGCGACTGATAGATCTGCGGTCCAGCCACCAATGGTCCGGCGGCCGCCGCGGCCTCGAGCGACGCGTCAAGCCGGCCGAGCAGGGCCGGCACCGCAAGGGCATTGCCCATCAGGAACAATTCCCGCCGTGTGAAGCCCTTCGCCATTTTTCCTCCTCTTTTATCGAGGGGCTTTGCCCCTCGAACTCCCCTGCACGCTCTCTCGCGAGCCGCTTCGCCGGCTCGCTCCGTTCGCGTGGCTCGCATCGCTTCGCTCGCTCGCGCCTTCCGTCGCAAGCCCTTGCCTACTTCACCGCGACCAGACGAGATCTGCTCGAGGCCCGGAAAGACGTCCTCGCTCACCGGCTTCCGCTCGATGGGCGGAAGCGTAGCAACAGTCGTTCGCGTCGGGAACAGCTCCGGGAAGTATTGCGCGTAAACGCGGTTCATTCGCGGAAAGTCGTCGATGTTGTCGAGGTAGACGTTTGCGGCGACGACGTTGGCGAACGTCAGCCCTGCCTCCTCCAGGCCATCGAGCAGGTTCCGCATTGTCTGGCGGACCTGCGCCTCGACGGTCGCGGCGTAGATGCCCTGCACCTTGTCGGGTCCCGGCGTGAACGGCCCCTTGGCCGAACAAAAGTAGGTGTCGTCGGCAAGGACGCACGGGCTTGCAGTGGCGCTCGGCCGCATGTTCTTTGGCCGGACCGCGAGGCGCTTCGAGAGATCGGCGACGGCCACGCCGGTGAATTCGATCGTGTTGCCGCCCGGCAGGCTGGCGACGCGGATCGTGGCGCGCGCTGGCGTGTTCCCGAATTCGAAGTGCTTCGCGTAGATGGCGTTCATCTGTTCCGACGCCTGGTCAGTCAGGTAAGGATTGACGAACACCACGTGACGGAAATCCATGCCGGCCGCGTCCAGCGTCCGTTTCATGTTGTCCAGTGCGAGCTGCACCTGCTCGGCCGGATCCGCTGGCACGCTGCCGGTCTTGAGGTCGGCGCCGAAGGAGCCGGACAGGTAGAGCCGGTCGCCCGCCATCACGCCGGCCGTCGCCGGCGTGTTCGCCGGATAGCCTGCAGGCGACGATGGGCTTTCTCCGGGAGAGATCGCGGAAGGCGACGGCATTGATCTCGACCGGAGTGTCGGTGGGCATCCGGTGAACCCCGAGGACGGCCCGCGCCGGCGGCTGTTTCGGAAAGAATTCGCGCCAGACACGGTCCATCGTGTCGAAGCTGGACATGTTGTTGAGGTATACCTGGGTGTAGACGACGTGCTCCAGCGTCAACCCGGCGGCCTCGACGATGCCCTTGACGTTGTCGAGGGTCTGTCTGACCTGCCCTTCGATTGTGTCAGGCAGCCGTCCGTCGCGGTCGCGTGCGCCCTGGCCGGAGACGTAGAGGAAGTCGCCGGCCATGATTCCGGGACTATAGGGGCCAACGGGCTTCGGTCCCGGGGGCGCGATGACTCGTCTTTGTGCGGCAGGCGCCGGCTGCGCTGCGGCATTGAGCAGCGGGATCGGATCGACAAGGCGCGGCGGCAACTGGCCAATGGCCGTCGAGGCGCCCATCAGAGTCACGAGCAGCGCCGGAACGAATCGCGCAGTCCGCGTTGGCATCATCGCCTCCAGCTTCCGTGGGGATTATAAGCGCTGGTGTTATCCGGGTGGTCGCGATGCGAGCGCTGTTCGCGTGTCACGACAAGCGGACGAGACGACGAGGTTTGGGCCTTCTACGTCGAGTTCATCGAGCTGACCTGAGTGGCGGTCGATCCGGGCGAGCGTGAGCTCTTCGCGCAATTTCTCGGCATGGCGGTCTCGCCGCGGACGGTCAGGTGTGGGCTCACATGGCGCGCGCCGCGAACCGTCTCTAGTGCGACGCTGATGACATCGGGCTGATACTCGCTACATCATCGAGCACGCGCTCAGAAACGCACGGACGCCTGGATCTACTGGCCGTTGCGGGTGAACGTCCAGATCGTGGCGTCCATGCCCTGCTTGAGCGCGAGGATCTGCCCGTCACGTGTCCACACCGCCGACACCACTTCGCTGCCCCCGTCACTTGGTAGTCGCGTGGTGCGCCCCGACGTCAGGTCCACGAGCCCGAGCTGGAGGAACCAGGAGTCGGCCGGCATCAGCGACGCCGCCAGCAGGCCGTCGGCGCGGACCCCGCCGATGGAGACAAACCGGGCGCCAGGATCCAGGGCGATGGCGCGCTCCGTTGCGTTCTCCGCCGAGACCTCGAACAGGCGCACCTGCGTGCGGTCGTTCCGGGCCACGATGAGGCTGCCAGAGGGGTGCACGAGTACCCACTGACCCGGACAGATGCGGCGCGGTTCTCCTCCAGCCGTGGCCACCGACCAGACGGAGCCACTCGCCGTGAAGTACAGCGTCTTCCCATCAGGCGAAGCTGCCATCGTCTGAATGACGCCCTTGCGCGGCGAGATCCGGCCCGAGAGGCGACCGGTGGCGGTGTCTGCCACGGCGATCGTCTCGCGCGGTTCCGGTCCGACGGCGAACGCAATCCTGTTGCCGGCAACCGCTGTCATCGGTGCGGCGGACTCCTCCTGGGTCTTCAGGAGCGGCTCGGGGTTCTTGTTCTGCGCCATCACCATCAGGCGCATGCGCCCGGAGACCCGTGCGTCCACCACATCGCGCCCATCTGGGAGTGCCACCGCCATCTTCGAGAGGATGGCTCGAGGAAAACGACCGCGAATGGTGATCTCGGCACCGCTTGGCGCGAAACGAACGACCTCCCCGGGCCGGTCGGCCACGTTCACGTCGACGGCGCCCGAGGCGGCGAGGTCCAGGTCCCATACATCGCCGGTCACCGTGAATAGGTCCTCCGCTACGCGGGGGCCACGCAGCGGGATGCGCACGATGCGCGTGAGGGCGTTGGCGGGCACGGCGGCGATGGCCGACGCGCCATCGGCGGACAACGCGACGGCGCGGACCTCGAGGTTGCCCTCGATCTCGATTGGGTGGGCCGTCCCGGCCGCCACATCGACCTCGATCAGCGACCGTTTCCCTGGCGTGTCGTACATGCGGCCGAGTGCCACCACCACTCGCCGGCCGTCGGCGGACACGCGGATCCACGGTCGGAACCCCGGGTCGAACGTCACATCCACGGGCAGCGCCTGCATCCGTCCGGTGTCCGGCCAGACGCGGGTCAACTGCGAGCGACCTTCGCCGTTGGGGCGCGCGACGAGCAGTGATCCGTCGGGCAGCGCGGCCGGATTCGCCGCGTTCTCGACCACCAGGCGTTCTTCGCCGCCGAGGAACGGCACGCTGAAGACGCCCGTGGGCCCATCCAGGGTCCGGTTGAAGTAGATCGTGCTGCCATCGGATGACCAGCACAGATACTCGACGATTCCCACGTCGCGGCGACTGGTCAACACGTTCCAGTTGCCGGATTCAGGATCCATCACGCCCACCTGCGTCGCCCCGTCTACCATCGCCTGGAAGGCCAGGAGTCGGCCATCCGGCGAACGACGCGGGTGCAACGCGACTGCCGGTCCCCCCAGCTGCTCGGCGGACCACGACGTGGGAGCTGGCGCGCGCGTGAATTCCCGGGTGATGAGGGCGGTGGCGCCGATGGCGAGCAGGGCCAGGCCCGCCGCCAGCCACGCGCGGGTGTGCGGCGCCGGCGGAGCCGTGGACTCCACGGCCGGGGCCGACCCGCTGGAGCTGTCGCCCTGGGCCAGCGCTCGCAAGGCAAAGCCCAGGTCGCGCGCCGACTGGAAGCGATGGGCCGGATCCTTTTCGAGGCAGTGCGACACCACCTGCCGCACGCCGGCGGGCACGGTCGACGGCAGGTCGGGAGCGTCCTCCCGCAGGATGGCCTGCATCGTGTCCACTGCTGTCTCACCTTGGAAGGGCCGCGCGCCCCCGAGCATCTCGTGCAGCAGCACGCCGAAGCTGAAGATGTCGCTGCGATGATCGGCATCCAGTCCGCGCACCTGCTCCGGTGACATGTAGCCAACCGTTCCCATCACGACGCCCGGCTCGGTGAGGGCGGGC
The DNA here is from genome assembly GCA_963771415.1 of uncultured Acidobacteriota bacterium. GTDB lineage: Bacteria > Acidobacteriota > Vicinamibacteria > Vicinamibacterales > 2-12-FULL-66-21 > CAWAZT01. Next base: position 11,885 of record CAVYTI010000007.1, read on the forward strand.
GACCTGGTCACGTCGGGGGAGCCCGACGGCTCCGGCATGCGCGCGAGGCCGAAGTCGAGAATCTTCGCGCGTCCGTCCTTCGTCAACAGGACGTTGTCCGGCTTCAGATCGCGGTGCACGACGCCGGCCGCGTGCGCCGCCGCCAGCCCGCCGGCGATCTGGGACGCGATGTCGAGCGTCTTCCTGACTCCGAACCTGGCGCCCCGCAGCGGCTCGCCTTCGACGAGTTCGCTGACGATGAAGCCCTCGCCGACGTCGTACACGCCGACGATGTTGGGGTGGCTCAGGGCGGCGACGGCGCGAGCCTCGATCTCGAACCGCTGGCGGCGAGTCGGATCCTTGGCGACGTCGGCCGGCAGGATCTTCAGCGCGACATCACGGTTTAGGCGGGAATCGTGGGCCCGATAGACCTCGCCCATGCCCCCGGCGCCAAGCGGGGACACCACCTCGTAGGGCCCGAGGCGTGTGCCGGGAGTGAGCGACGGGAGGGACACGTCTGCAGGAGTGTACCGTAACCTCGGGCGTCGAACTCGCGACCGCAAGAATCCCTTCGAACAAAAGCGGCGCGCGGGCCTGCGGACCGCTTCCCGATGTCGCCGCCGATGGCATCGACACCAGATCGACTTCGCCGACGTCTTCCAGGGCGTCGTTGTCGAGGTCGACGAACTCCTTCGCGCCGAAGTCGAGCACCGTCTGACGGTCCGCGGGGCGTCCGGTGCCGCTGACGTAGGCGCCGGCCTCTCGTGCGAGTTGCGTCACCATCGACCCGACGGCACCGGCCGCGCCGTGCACGAGGACGCTCTGCCCCGCCTGAAGGCGGCCGTGCTCGAACAGTCCCTGCCACGCAGTCAGGCCAGAGATCGGCAGGCTCGCGCCCACCGTGAAGTCGACCCGTCCGCTCAACGCAGCCTCAAGCAAGAAACCAGGCGATCTCATGACCAACGGGCTGCCCGGCCGCCCACGCAACCACGCGGTGATCTCTTCGATCACACCAACGTTGCGGATGAAGCGGGCCCATCACCGCTGACGTCAGTGCAGTCAGGCCGGCATGCGCACTCCGCTGACGCGCTCGGCTTTGGGCCCGAGCGGTACATTCCTGGCGAGCAGCCCCTCGACGGCGTCGGTGCGCAGCGCGCGCGAGAAGAGGAAGCCCTGAGCATGCGTACACCCGAGCCGTTCGAGTTCGCGCGCCTGGGCTGGGGTTTCGATCCCTTCTGCCACCACACTGGTCTTGAGGGTGCGGGCGAGCGCAAGGATGCTTTCGACGATCGCCGGGCGATCGTGAAGGAGCAGGCTTGCCACGAACGAGCGGTCGATCTTGAGTGCGTCCACCGGCAGCGTGTGCAGGTGGCTCAGTGAGGAATAGCCCGTACCGAAGTCGTCCAGGTACACCTTGATTCCGTACTTGCGGAGCGCGCGGAGCAGTTCCGCGGCCTCGTCGGGGCTGTCCATGAGAGCGGTTTCGGTGATTTCCAAGCGCAAATCCTCACGCCTCACCCCAGAGGCTTCGACCGCTTGCTGAACGACCCGCAGAAAATTGTGCTGCATCAGCTGCCGGCTCGAGACGTTCACGGTGATGCACTCCAGCTCCGCATCGGGGAAGCGCCGTTGCCAGTCGGCAAATGTGTGGCACGCCTGTTGGAGCACCCACGTGCCCAGAGGCTCGATCAGCCCGAGTTCCTCGGCGATTGGGATGAACGTGGCGGGAGGCACTGTCCCCTCGGCGCGATACCACCGGACGAGTGACTCGAACCCGACGCACATGCCGGAGGTGAGCTCCACGATCGGTTGGTAGTGCACTTCGATCTCGTGGTTGGCGACCGCGCGGCGCAGGTCGTTCTCGAGGCTGAGCCGATCTCGTACGCGCGCGTCCATCACCGCGTCGAACACCTCGTGCCGCGCCTTGCCGCGCGACTTCGCATGGTACAACGCGGTGTCGGCGTCGCGCATGATGTCGTCCGCGTTGGTGTAGCGCGCCGGGCCGAACGCAATCCCGATGCTCGCGGACGTAAATACTTCGCGCCCGGCGATCGAGAACGGCTGGGACAGCGACTCCTCGATCCGCAACGCGATCCCAATCGCCTGGCCGTCTTCGATCAGGCCGTTGACGAGAATCGCGAACTCGTCGCCACCGAGCCGGGCGAGCGCGTCGCCCTGTCGCAGGCAGGACTCGAGCCGACGCGAAATGCCGATGAGCAGATCGTCGCCAACCAAGTGCCCGAGGCTGTCGTTGACGATTTTGAAGCGGTCGATGTCGATATAGAGCACCGCGAAGGTACCGAGGAAGCGCGACAGCTTCCGCTGCTCGAGCCGGTGCCCAAGTGCCTCCACGAATACCTCGCGGTTCCAGAGGCCGGTCAGCGAGTCCAGCACACCGACGCTGCGGAGCCGCTCGAGCGTGGTCGTGTACTCTGTGGTATCCGTCAGCGATCCGGCGATACCGTCGCGCCGGCCGCCTGGTCCTGTGACGGCCACGCCGCGACAGAGAAATCGTCGGTAGGCTCCATCCTCATGCCGAATTCTGTGTTCGTGCTGGAAGATCTCCGACCCATCGGAGAGATACGCGTCGAGTGCCTGTCGGAGGGAAGCGATGTCCTCGGGGTGCACACGCTCGAACCAGATTTGACGCGATGCCGCTCCAGCCCGCGGAGCCAGACCGAGCATCTCGTACCAGCGTCCGGTGACGGAGAACTCCCGGCTTCGTGCATTCCATTCCCAGAGGCCATCGTTCGCAGCTTCGGCTGCGACCGCCAGCCACTCGTTCGCGGGGGGATGCTGCTCGTCGGCACGGGTGCGAGCCGTGACGTCCTGCCACACCACGGACAACCCGTCGCCGCTCGGGAGGATCCGAACGGACAGCACCCGATCGCCTGTCGCAAGCGCCAGGCGCACCGAAATTGTGCGTGACGTGCGATTCATGAGGGCGTCCTTCATCGCCCCGGGGAGGTCGGTTTTTCTCGAGGCACTGATCGCGTCGGCGACCGTCCGTCCCAGTGCCTGCTCGCGCGGACACTCCAGCAGCCGTTCGAGCAAAGGATCCCAGAAGGTGATGCGGGTGTTGCGATCGACAACGCACACGCCTTCTGTTCGGATTGCGACGACCTCGCGATCGCGGTCCTCCTGATCGAGCCGGGCGACATAATCTGCGTACATGCGATACGCAAACGTGACCGGCAAGATGGCAACCACCAGCAGTCCCCAGCTCTCATGATTGATGGCCTCGGCCGCCGCGGCGGCCAGGCCAGCGCCGACGAGGAACGTGGAGCATCCCTGGATTGCCCACTGCGACCACGTGCGATTGACCGATCGAGTCCTGACGAGCGCCACCACAACATTCGCCAAGCCGCTCTCGAGCAGGTAATAGCCGATGGCCGCTCCCGCAATTGGCAGCGCCTGCCAAGGCGAGGTGAAGGCAGCCACTGCGCCGCCAAGCGACGTATAAACGAGTCCCGCGATCTCCGTGGCGATCATCGCGATCGTCACATTGCCCAGGATCCGGGCGACCAGGTACCGGCGACGACCGCCTTTCCAGCGCGGCGTCGCGGCGCCAATCGCGGCAACGAGCAGCGCGGCATCTGACCCAAGGAGCAGCAAGGCACAGAAGGTCGCGGCGAACGTCGGCGGCATCATGACGGGTGCCCCGACCGAACGCTCGAAGGACACGGCGGACAGGGCGCTCGCAGCCAGCATCAACGCCGCGCACTCGAGCGTCAGGGTCAGATCGCGCCCGCCGGCTAGATACGCCGCGATCGCGCCGCCGCCCCACATCAGGGCAATGCTGATGGTGACGGCGCGCCTGGAGAGACTTCCCACGCGCAACTGCTCACGGCAAATAAGCCACCAACGTGACGGAGGGAAAAATTGTCTGTTTTGAAGGGGTTAGGTGAATTTCGCGCCATGGTCGACCTGGCGCGAGTGTGCCGAATTGAGACAGTAACCCCCAAATCCGTCTGCGCGCGAAGTCCACGATCGTGGTGCCCACTCGACCCGCCTTGAATTCCCACCATAAAGGCGAAACCGCGAGAAGAAGGTTCTAACTGGAACCGACCACGGGCAAACAGATGTCAGTGACATTCAACTGCAGCCGGGCATTCACGCGCGCCTTCTGAGAGATCTCCACGGCTGGCAAACCGATCAGTTGGTGCCTCGGCAATTGAGTAACGCGCGGGAAGATCGCCGCGTAAGCTGCGGCCAGCGTGACGAACGGCCCGGCATGTGTCGTCACGCCAAATTCCCCGCCTTCGAACACCTGGTGCCCGATAGGACCTCGTGGAGTGAAGGCCGGCATTGGGCGGTCGTCCAGCCTTCGGGTTGATGGAGCCAACGTAGCGTGCCGGGTAGGCCTTGACCCGCGGCGGCGCGCCGGCGGTGTTCGAGAGGCCCTGGTAGACGCATCGGCTCTTCGCCGTCGCGTGCCGGGCGCGACGGCTTATGCGATGTTGTCGGTCAACTCGATGTCATCCAGAAAGCGATGCATCACATAGACATCCACCAGCCCGCGCTCGCGGTGCCGGAAGGCTTTCGGCACCCTGCCGACGATCTCGAAGCCGAGTTTCTGCCAGAGGGCGACGGCTCTCGTATTCGTGCTGACGACGAAGTTGAATTGCATCGCCAGAAAACCTGCGCGCCGCGCTTCACGCAGGCAGTGGAGCGCGATCGCTTTCCCGACGCCGCGGCCCGCATGGTCCGGATCGACCATGAACGAGGCGTTCGCCACATGAGATCCCCGATCGCGTCGGTTTGGCACGAGCTTGTACATCGCGACGACGCGGCCTTCGTCCTCCGCCACCCACGACGCGATTCCGGGTCCGACGAAATACGCCAGCGCGTCGTCTCGGCTGGTGTCTCGGGTGAAGACGTAGCTGGTGCCGGTTGCCGCAATGGTCTGAAAGATGCGCCACATGGCATCGAAATCGGTCGTGCGTACAGGTCTGATAGTCATGGCGGCCGAGGTCGCACCGAGCTCCCAGACGTCAACCTTCACAATGTATAGCCAACACGGAGGTACGCGTAGTCGAATGTTCTTCGACGCACGCGTGCGATGGTTCTTGCGTCTCGTTTGAGCACACTGGTGTGCACACTGGAACCGACGCCGGTGAAGAGACTACTGACGCTTTAGATTCCGTCACGCGGCGGCGCGAATGACTCGACCACGTCGTAGATCCCGGGCTCGAAGGTCGCGATGGTGAGGGCCTCCTGGAGATAAGGAATGGGTCCCGGGTCCCTTCGCATCGTCTCGTAATCGTCAAGACTACGCCACTGCGCATACATCGTGACCTTGGTCCCATCAAGGCTTCGGTGAAGGGTCGAGGAGATAAAACCGCGCGCGCGGCGAACGAATGTGTCGGTCACCTGGGTGAGAAGCTCGACGAGCTGTGACTGATTCGAGGGGTCGACGGTAAACACGTTGATCAACGTAATCAGCTGAGCATCCTTCGAGATGGTGGTCATCGTACCCTCTGTTGGTTGAAACTAGGTACCGGCTGATCGCCCTTCTCGATCCCGAAGCCAGTTGTGGGAGCGTAGAGACCGTTCACCGTGGTTCCTCCGTTGTGGATGGCCGGAAACATGGGTTGCATGTTTTGCGGGAAGCCGAATGTGGGCTTGGTGAGCGCGTTGAGGCGATCGAGCTCATCTGCCGTCAACCTCACATCGATCGCCTGCAGGTTGTCGTCGAGCTGTGCCAGCCGCCGCGCGCCGATGATGATCGAGGACACGCCGGGCTGCGCCTGCACCCAGGCCAGCGCGATCCGCGCCACGGTGCTGTCGTGAGCTTGCGCGATGGCTTCGAGCGCATCGACGACGGCAAAGGTCTTTTCGTTGATGAATGATTCCAGAAAGGCTCCGCGGTCGGCCTTCACATGGCCGGCGGTCGCCCGCGTGTACTTGCCGCTGAGCGCACCGCTCTTGAGCGGCGACCAGGGCGTGATCCCGAGCCCGAACTGAAGGGCCATCGGCACCAGCTCCTGCTCGACGCTGCGCTCGAGCAGCGAATACTCGATCTGCAGCCCGACGAACGGTGCCCAGCCGCGCAGCTGCGCGACCATGTTCGCCTCGACGATCTTCCAGGCAGGTGTGTCGGAGACGCCGATGTAGCGCACCTTGCCGGCGCGCACCAGGTCCTCGAGCGCCGACATCGTTTCCTCGATCGGCGTGTGCACGTCCCAGTTGTGCAGCCAATAGAGATCGACGTAATCGGTCTGGAGGCGCCGCAGCGAATTCTCGCAGGACGCGACGATCGTCTTGCGGCTCGATCCGCCGCCATTGGGATCTCCCGGATAGAGGTTGCCGCTGAACTTCGTGGCGATGACGAGGCGATCGCGCCGCGCGGCATGGCGTCCGACATGATCGCCGATGATCTTCTCGGAGTGGCTTTTCGTGTAGAAGTTCGCGGTGTCGATGAAATTGCCGCCAAGCTCGACGAAGCGATCGATGATTCGCTGCGACTCCTCGACGCTGGAGCCCCAGCCGAGATCTTCACCAAAGGTCATCGCGCCGAGGCAGAGCGGGCTGACGCGGAGGCCGGAGCGGCCGAGCGTCACGTAGTGATCGAGAGGCATATATCTACTCCGGATCTGAGCTATTATGTTTACAAGACATGTAGTTCATTGACCACATAAGTTCCATAGTAAACCATATTCCGGTGACGCTGTCGAATGCCGAAATCTGACCCGGCGAAGCTCTGGTCGCTGAACTACCGTCTGCTGATGTCGGTCATCACCAGCGTCGCACCCGACATCGCGGCACTGGGGCTGGAGACCAAGGAGTTGTTCGTCCTCGCGGAGATCGACGAGCACCCCTATCCAGCGGAATTAGCGGCCACGCTGTGCATGCCCAAGCCGACAGTGACCGTGACCTTGAAGAGGCTCGAGGCCGCTGGACTCCTGCGCCGTGAAATCGACTCCGCAGACCTGCGCCGTCATCGTCTCGTGCTCACGGCGGAAGGACGCAAGGCCATGTCCCGCGGCCTGGCATTGCTCTCGGATGCTTTTGGCGCGCGGCTGGACCGCCTGAGCGCGCCGCAGCAGGCATCGCTGCGGACCCTGCTCCAGAAGCTGAACTGAGCATCTCCTTCCACGAATCGTTGTTCACATTCGCATCGCCGACAATCGAGAGCCGCCGTCGTATTGGAACCGTCACGGCTTGCGCCGCTCGTCGATAGCGCGTCATCGGTGCCTATGACGCCGCATCGGGTACCTAGCTCGCCACGACGCGGCAAGGGCTGCATAGACCAATGAATGGGGCGGAAGCGAACCGAGCGGAAAGAAATGCACACGCGGACACAGATCGCGCGCCGACACCACCGACGGCGGAAGCGGCTCTGTGCGAGAGGACCGATGACTCTACACTTGCGCGAATCCACCATCCACGAACAATTCGACTCGCGTGACGTGGGTGCTATCGTCGGATGCGAGAAACACGACGGCTTTAGCAGTCTCATCGGGCGTTCCGAGCCTTCCGAGCGGAACGCTCTCGGCGACCATTTGTTTGCGTTTCTCGCCTACTTCTGAACAAGCCAGCAGTTCACGCGATGCGGGCGTGTCGATTGAGCCTGGGCTCAGCCGCCCGCCTCGGTCTCGCCGGCGGCGCGGCGTATGGGTCACGGAGACTGCGCGGCAGCCACTGGCCTTTCATCCTCAACGCGGGTGCAGATCTCGTCGCGGAATCCGTTGTCGCAAGGATGGATGGAGCGACCTTACGTGACCTGCGTTAATCCGCCATCGGCAAAGAGCATGGAAGGCCGCCTTGATGGCGCCGTAGATGCTCATGCCCGCAGGCGGTGCCACGGAGGCGCTCGACCCGATGAGGATGATCGAGCCGCTGGACATGAGCGGCACCGCCGACTGGACCGCGAACAGGACGCCCTTCAGATTGGTTCCGATCATCTTGTCGAACTGCTCCTCCGTGATCTTTCCGAGGGGAGCGTGGTCGTCGACAACGGCGTTGGCCACGACCGCGTCGAGGCGCCCGTGCTGCCTTCGGATCAGCGCTCCCTGTGCGTGGAGCGTCACGGATCGGCTCCAATCTTCAGGGCTGGCAGGGACAATTTCAGGGACAATCAAGGGGACAGTCGCCGGGCACGTAAGTCGCGATCTCGTTTATACCGAGCTTTCTCGCCGCGGTAAGAGGCTGAAGGCGGTGGTTTGCTAAACGGAAATCCGCCTCTCGGACAGCTTCGATTTTCCTCGTGAATCCTTCGCTCTTTTCCACTTCACAGATCGATTGAGTTGGCTGGCGTGGGCTCTTCCTGCCTCGCACCCTTCTGCTTCGGCCGCTCAACCATTCGATCGACCTTCGCTCTTCGGTCCAGTGAGGAAATCGACTCGACGAGGACGATGACGGCCTCGGGATCTATCAGACCGACTGACGTCCGTGAGATCGATTGCGACTGTACCGTTCTCTTGCCCCAGCGCGGCACGAAGAACGTCCACACTTTTACACATTAAGGGGCGATTCGCCCGCAATCGACTAGTTCGTCTCGAGAGCCGCGGACGTCTCAGTCGACATATCGACACGATGTCGATCAATTGACATCGCCCGCGGGCCTGATTGCCATTTCTTTCACTCTCTGCCGACCAAGTGCTGGCTCGCAGATTGCGACGACATCGAGGGATCACTGGCGAGATTGCTCGCGCAGCAGGCGGAGTCGTCGTCGCGGCTTAATCCCGAACCTCGTGAAATCCAATTCGGTCGGGCGCCACGTGACCGCTAGAAGTCCACACCGTGTCGACACACTGACAGCCGACGCCGGCCGCGAGAGAAACGGCCAGCCGATAGCACATTGAATGAGATGGCGACTGCTGGCGTGAGGATGCGAAGGATCGACAGCAGACACAGGAGATGAGAATGACGGCGATTCAACCGGAGTATTTCTCGGCGTATAGCAGCTTGAAGATGAATCGGGACGCGCGCGGCGTACTCGTTGTGCAGTTCCACACGAAAGGCGGGCCGCTGACGTTCACCGCACGTGACCACACGGATTTCGTCGACGCCTTCTACCGCATCGGGCAGGATCGCACGAACACAGCGGTCATCTTCACGGGAACCGGGGGGCATTTCATTGCGGGCGTCGACTTCTCGACATTCGGCAACGTTGCCGACCCAGGGGTGTGGAGTCAGGCCCACGATGAAGGTGTCCAGATTCTGGAGAATCTGCTGAACATCCGCGTGCCCGTGATCGCGGCGGTGGAAGGGCGGGTTGATGTCCATTCCGAGTACGCACTGATCGCGAACGTGATCGTCGCTGGCGAAAGCGCGACGTTCAATGATGTGGCGCATATCGCTGGTGGCATCGTGCCCGGAGACGGAATTTTTGCCGCATGGAGCTATCGAGCCGGCGCTGGACGCGCGGAGGCCTTTCTGCTCAACCCACGGGCCGTGACCGCGCGGACAGCCCACGAGTGGGGCGTGGTCACCGAAGTGGTGAAAGACGGCGAGGCGCTGTCTCGCGCGATTGAACTCGCGTACTCGTATCTCAAGGTCCCTGAGATCACGCGCCGCAATTCACGCATACATTTCACACAGCCGCTGAAGGAACGCATGGTTCGGGAAGTCGGTTACGGGCTGTCCCTGGAGGGCGCGTCGGCAGCGGACCTCGTGAAGTCGATGAAGGCCGCAGCCAAAAGCTAATGTCGCCTGTGGTCCCTTCCCTTCCGTGAGCACTCCTCTCGGGGAGCGCGATGCCACTACGGTCACACTGGACCCGAAGAGGACCCGTGATGTCTGACGTCAGCCATCTGCCACCATCGGACGTTCGCGAAGAAAGCGACAGTCTCGATCAGGTTGAGGTCCCAGGCACGGCGCTATGGGGCGCGCAGACCAGCGATCGCTCGAACACTTTTCGATTGGACACGACCTGATGCCGCGCGAGATGGTGTCTGCCTACGCCATCTTGAAGAAGGCCGCGGCGACTGCGAATCACGCGGGCGGACGCCTCGATGACGAGAGGCACCGCCTGATCGTACAGAGCTGCGACGAGATCCTGGCCGGTGCCCACCAGGACATGTTTCCGCTGCATGTCTGGATGACCGGAAGCGGGACGCAGTTCAACATGAACGTCAATGAGGTGATCTCGAACCGGTGTTGCCAGTTCGCGAGCAGCGTCAGCCACGAGGCTTGCGCTTTGCCCCAAATGGGCTCCTGTACTGCGTCGCCCGCGACGAGGTTGTTGGCTTCGACTTCTCGAGTGGGGAGTGCCTGGGGGCCATCGTGCGAATGCCGCGGTTAAATGGACAGGCCGTGGCGCTGTTCCCGTAATGAACCGAGTTCGGTTACAGCTTGGCGCGCCGTAGCAGTTGCGCGTTGATCGCCACGATGACCGTGCTTGCCGACATCAGGACCGCGGCAAACGCCGGCGGCAGCAGAATCCCTCGCGCCGCCAGGACGCCGGCCGCCAACGGGATCGCGACGATGTTGTAGCCCGCCGCCCACCAGAGGTTCTGCATCATCTTCCGATAGCTGGCCCGGCTGAGCGCGATGATTCGCGGCACGTCTCTCGGATCGCTCCGGACGAGGACCACATCGCCGGCTTCGACGGCGACGTCGGTGCCCGCGCCGATCGCGACCGCGACATCCGCGGTGAGCAACGCGGGCGCATCGTTCACGCCATCACCCACCATCGCGACGCGTTTGCCCTGAGCCTTGAGCTCCTTGATCTTGTCCACCTTGTCGCCCGGTAGCACCTCGGCAAAGACGGTGTCGATTCCGAGATCCGCGGCCACCGCGTTGGCGACCGCCTTCGCGTCGCCGGTCAGCATCACGACTTCGATCCCCTGCTCGTGCAGCCGCTGAATCGCCTCGCGTGACTCCGGACGCACGGCGTCCGCGACCGTGAATGCGGCGACGGCCGCCGTCGACGTCAGGAGATAGATGGAGGCCTGCCCACGCGCCGCCGCCCGGTCCGCCGCTTCGCGAACGGCGGCTGGCGGCGTCAGCGCGAGACGCTTCAGCATCGCGGGTCCGCCCATGTAAAACTCTTTGCCCTCGACGACCGCTTTGACGCCGTGTCCCGGAATCGCCTCGAACTGGTCGGCCTTCGGCACGCTGCAGCGCCTGCTCCTCGGCGCTCTTGACGATGCCCTGCGCAATCGTGTGCTCGGAATCGCGTTCGACCGCCGCGGCAATCCGAAGCGCGTCGTCCGCGGTCAGGCTCCCGTCCGTGGCGACGTCGACGACCCGGAACTCACCCCGCGTCAGCGTGCCGGTCTTGTCGAACACCACGGTGGTGAGGTTGCGCGCCTCCTCGAGACCGCGTCGATCGCGGACGAGCAGTCCCGACTGCGCGCCGAGGCTGGTGGAGATGGCCGCCACCAACGGCACGGCGAGCCCGAGCGCGTGCGGGCAGGCGATGACGAGCACGGAGACCAGCCGTTCGACGGCAAACGCGCCGGTCGCTCCGACGGCGAGCCATACGACAAGCGTGAGCGCGCCCGTGACGACGGCGACGATCGTCAACACGAACGCTGCGCGGTCAGCCAGGGCCTGCGCACGAGAGCGGGACGTCTGCGCCTGTTCGACCAGCCGCATGATGTTGGCGAGCGCGGTTCGCTCGCCGGTGCCCGTCACCGTCACGCGGAGGGAGCCGGAGCCGTTGACGGTTCCGGCGATGACCTTCGCGCCCTCGACCTTTGACCACCGGAACCGATTCGCCGGTGATCATCGATTCATTCACGTCGCTCTTGCCGCTCTGCACGATGCCGTCGGCCGGCACGCTCGCCCCCGGTCGCACGAGCACGACGTCGCCTTCTCGGAGCGCCGAGATCGGGACATCTTCGATGGTCTCGCCGACGATGCGTTGCGCCGTGCTCGGCAGCAGCCGCGCCAGCTCGCGCAGCGCGCCTGACGCCTGCGAGATCGATCGCATCTCGATCCAGTGGCCCAGCAGCATGATCGTCACGAGCGAGGCCAGCTCCCACCACAACGCCTCGCCGGGATACCCGAGCGTCACCGCCAGGCTGAAGACGAACGCGACCGTGATCGCCAGCGAGATCAGCGTCATCATCCCGGGGAGTCGATCGCGCAACTCTCGCAGTCCGCCCTTGACGAACACCAACCCGCCGTAGAAGTAGACGGCAGTGCCGAAGAGCGCGGGAACGTAGCCGAGACCCGGGAAAGGTCGGCGCCGAAAAGCCAAACATGTGCTGCACCATCCCGCTCCAGAGAAGGGTCGGGATGCTGAGCAGCAACGTGATCCAGAACCGATCCCGGAACATCGCGACGCTGTGGCCTTCATGACGGTCGTGACCGCCGTGCTCGTCGTGAGCGGTCGTTGCCGGGGATCGGTGGTGCTCGTGGCCTCTGGCAGTTTCGTGAGCCGCGTCCGGCGTCGGGTGATCGTGGGGCGAGTGGGCGGGTGAGGTCGCCTTCATGTCTGGGCTTCGTTACATCGACGATGCGTCGATAACAAGCGCGGCATTCGTCCTGACACAGATCTCACACAAGTGGGGTTCGCAATTCCGCGAACGCACATTGCGGACCATCGCGTCATCAGCGATGGCACGTGGCCTCTAGAGCGTGGGCTTCGGTCGAGACGCTGATTCCAGCAGATTCTGGTGCCTGACGCAATAAGCCACCCACGGGACGGCATCCAGACGTTTCACCCCGATCAGCCCGCCGTCCACCAGGCACTGTCCAAATGTTCCGTTCTCAATTCGTCGTAGCGCCGCTTGCACCTGTTGCAGAGTTGTTGCGTCGAGTTCCGCTTCAGCGAAGTCTTCGCTTTCGGACTCGTCGGCAACGCTCGCATCACCCACATCGGCGGAGGTGTCGACCAGTTGCTCGCGTCCGGAGGCGACGTCCCGCCTGAGGTGACTCGACAGGCTTGCTTCGAGTTCGAGGAGCCGTTGCTTGTAACTGTTGACATCCACAAGCTCTTGGGTCGCGCAAATTTCGAGCGGTGGTGGCGTGCTTGGCGGGCGAGTCATTGCAGCACGACGTCCTTCCTCACACGGTCCGCGTCAGCGGCACGTCGACGACGTGTTCGGCGATGAACCAGACGACGCCGCCGAGCAGCTGGATGCGTTCTGCGACCTTTGTCTACCAGCTCGTTCTGCTGCTCGTAGTGTTTGTCGAACAGCAAGTGCAACTCATAGAACGTTGGTCCCGCCACCTGCCAGTGATGTTTCTTGTACAGATCTCGTAACGTGATCGTATCGGCGAGAAGCTGGTTGAGATTGTCGACGCCTTCCCGGCACGCGCTCTCCGCCAGCGCAATAGGCAGTTTCACCAAGTGTCCGTATGGCTGGATTTCTGCCCCCTGTTGATGTGCCAACGGCTTTGCGCGATTCAAGATCGTTTGGGCGTCGATCACGTCCTTGGCCATCGATTGTCCTCGTCCGTTTCGCTCGGCGGAAGCCTGCCTGGTTACGACTGCACGTCGAACGCCAGGATAGGCGCTCACTTGTTGAGAGAATTCAGAGTCGGCGTGTGTTCGGATGGCAAGATGTCGACACCGTGTCGAGTGAACGACACTTCACCTGGACGGAGGCGCGTCCCTGTCCTCAATTGTTCGGCTGACGTCAGCTCGCCAGGATGTGCTCGCGCGAACGCAGATCCCGACTCCAGCGTGCCGCAGTGTCCCGCGAGATCTCGAGCTTCCGCATCTTGGCGATCAGCGTCGTTCTTAACACTCCGAGCCTCACGGCGGCGCCATCACGTCCACCAACCACCCAATTGGTTTCGCGAAGCGTCGAGATGATGTGTTCTCTCTCAGCATCGGCGAGCGTGCTCACGCCTGGGATCGGCGGGCGCCTGTCCGTGAGCTCGGCGACAGGCGCGCGGAGCTCGCCTCCGCTCGTCATGATGACCGAGCGCTCGATGAAGTTCTGCAGCTCGCGGATATTGCCCGGCCAGTTATGCCTGACGAGAGCCGCCATGACCCCGTCAGGAATGCGTGTGATCGATTTTCCGTGACGACAAGCGTACGCATGAACGAAGTGCCGCACCAGCACGGGAATGTCGTCCTTCCGCTCGCGCAGTGGCGGGAGCATGATCGGATACACGTTCAGACGATAGTACAGGTCCATTCGGAATCGTCTTTCCTCCGACATCTCCTCAAGATTCTGATTCGTTGCCGAGATGATCCGCGCATCGATGCGCGTGGTCTGCGAGCTTCCGAGACGTTCGAACTCCTGCTCTTGGATCGCGCGGAGGAGCTTGGGTTGCAATTCAATTGGCAGATCGCCGATTTCGTCGAGCAGCAGCGTGCCACGATCCGCCACTTGAAAGCGTCCCATTCTGGGCGCCACCGCCCCAGTAAACGCACCTCGCTCGTACCCGAACATCTCGCTCTCGAGCAATGCGGCGGGAATCGCCGAGCAGTTAATCGCGACAAACCGGTGGTGCCGGCGTGCGCTCGCCGCATGAATGGCCCGTGCAATCAGTTCCTTGCCTGTCCCCGTTTCGCCTTGGATCAGAACCGTGCAGTCCGCGGCTGCGACAATGTGCACATGGTCAAGCACAGCTCCAAACTTCTGGCTGGCTCCGATGAGCTCAGACGTCGACATCTCATCTCCCCCTGAAAGGACTCGGACCGGCATCGGGGAGACTGTTGACGATGTGCCCGACGCAGGCGCTCATACAACACTTTACGAACAGCGGGCATTGTGAATTCGGCCCAACGCGCGGACAAGAGTCAATTGGACGGCACGTTCAACTCGATCGACCGTCGGGTTCAGTCTTTCGACGCGTGGGAATCTTGATCTGGCGCCGTCCGAACCATCGTGCATCGATCGACCATGCGCCCGGGCCGACAAGGGCCAGCGCGACCCCAATCACTGCGATTAGCGCCGACGGCCGCGTCAGGTTGACCGCGGAAGTAATGCGCCCCAGTTCCACTAGCGCGACTGACGCGCTGCCCAGCGGCGTCGCCAGACCCAGGAGAACGAGCAGGGCACCGCCACGTTCTACGACCGGCGCCAAGGGCGTCTGGGCGAGAACGCCGGCTGTCAACGCCAGGCGTAGGAGGAGCAGCCCGAGGGCCTGCCACCCTGTTAAGAATTCGGGGAAAAGGCGGCGCAATGGGTCCTCACCGCAGGGTACCCATCGGCGCTGATCTAACAAAGCGCCAAAAAGAACCGAAGCCCCGTCTCTTTGGCCAACAAACTAGGGTAAATCGACTATTCCACGCTTCACCCCGATCAGGACGGCCTGCGTCCGATCAGCCGCGCCGAGCTTGGAGAGGATGCTCTGGACTCGCCCCTTGACCGTAAATTCCGTAATTCTGAGTTGGTCGGCGATCTGTTTGTTCGCGTTTCCTGCGGTGATCAGACGCAATACGTCGATTTCCGCCGGCGTCAGCGCATCGTCACTAACGTGTTCCGCGAGCTGGAATGATGCCTCGGGCGAGAGGGTGCGCCGGCCCGAATGGACACCGCGGATCATATCGACGAGCTCTGTGTGAGTGCCCTCCTTTAATACGTAGCCATAGGCGCCAGCCTTGATCGCCCGCATCACTTGTACGTCGCCGCTAAATGTGGTGAGCACGATGACGCGAGCATCCGGGAACTCGCCGCGAATCGCGATTAGCGCATCCAGCCCGCTCATCTCTGGCATCTGCAAGTCCATCAGCGTGACGTCAGGGCGCAGTGCCCGGAATTGCTGAATGGCTTCCCGCCCGTTCGAGCATGAGGCGACCAATTCCATGTCGGGTTCGGCCGAGATCAGCGCCGCGACGCCTCTGCGCAACAGCGGGTGATCATCGACAGCTGGTACCCGAATCACCGAATGTGTCATGGTCATTCGCGTTCCGCGGTCTTCCGTCGCCAGAAGCGTCAGCGTAGGACACCGAGGCGTATGCGCGCCGCGCTGGAACTGTCAGTTCGACCTGCGTGCCTCGTCCAGGCTTGCTCATCAAACGCAGCGCGCCACCGAGCAACTCCGCGCGCTCGTGCATGCCCTGCAGCCCCCAGTGCCCTTGACTGTAGCTCTCGAAACGATCCGGATCGATACCAATGCCATCGTCTGTGACCAGCACCCGAAACACGCTGTCATCGTATCGAATTGTCACGTCGATGCGACGTGCCCGCGCATGTCGAAAGGCATTTCGGACAGCCTCGGCCACTATTCGGAGGACGTCGTCCCGAACAACACCGCGGAGATTGCGTGCGCGGCCCTCGACCGCCACGTTGAACGCTGACGTCGTCGTGCTCGAACCGTGCGCGGCGAGCTCGGCTCCCAGAGTCGCGACTGTGTCGGCGAGCTCGTTTTGGACGAGCGTGCTGGAGCGCAGACCTTCGATCGCTTCGCGGCCATCCTTGATCGCTTGTCCGGCCTGATCGAGACTGCAATCGAGCGCTTCGATCGCTTCCGAGGCACGACCGGGCAGGAGACTGCGCGCGGCCTGGAGCTGGAACTTCACGCCGAGAAAACTCTGAAGGAGTGTATCGTGCAGCTCGCGCGCAATACGCGTGCGTTCGTTGACACGCGCGTCCAACCGCAAATCAAACTCGTGCGAGAGTTGTCGCATGCGAAGCTGATACAGTGCCCAGAGCAACGCCATGATTACGGTCGCGATCGCGACATGAAACCATGTCGTCTGGTAATACGCCGGCGCAATCGAGAACTCGATTGCAGCGCCGGCTTCGTTCCACACGCCGCTGTTGTTGGCTGCGGTCACGCGAAAAACATAATCTCCCGGCGGCAGGTTTGAATATTGCGCCTCGCGGTCGTTGGCAACCTCCCGCCAGTTGCGATCCTGCCCTTCGAGCTGGTAGCGGAACTGAACTTTTTCCGGCGCGACAAAACTGAGCGCAGTGTAATCAATCTTAAGATCGCGGATTCCGGGTGGGAGGCGTAATCCGTTCGACGCATCGTAGGTTTTGCCATTCGCGGTGATTCCCTCGATGTGTACTGGTGGCGTAATCTTGTTACTCGGGAGATGTTGCGGATCAATTACGCTTGCGCCCCCCAAGAATCCTTGGAACCACATTTTCCCGTCCAAGGACATGACCACTTGAGAGCCTGCATGAAAGCCGATGGGCTGCATTCGACACTCCGTCGGAGCTGTCGAAAACTGTCGTTTTGACCTTCCGTTGAGAATCGGCGGCCCACGCATCCAATTCGCTGCGCCCTATGCGAACCAGACCGCAGGTCATGTTGAGCCAGAACGAGTGGTTCTCGTCTTGCGTGATCCAATGAATCCCGTCGCAGGGCAGGCCATTCTTGCTGGTCAGCGTTAGGACTCGGCCATTCTTGATTCGGCTTAAGCCACCTTCTGTTGCCGCCCAAACGGTATCATCGGTCTCGATGTGCAGCGCGCTGACCCTGCCAGCTGCCGAGCCCTTCCGCCCGTCCGTAGGTCTCTTTGATCCGACCGTCGCTGAAATACGCGACTCCACCCTCATTAAATCCAAGCCACAGGCCGCCAGTCGAGCGATCAGCCGCTAAATGACTGCGCACCGTCTCTGTGCCCGATGCTCGCCCAGGAAATTTGCTGAACAGTTCCTTCCTTTGATACCCGCAGCAGACCTTGGTCTTGATTCGCGATCCAGAGATTCCCTTGTCTGTCCTGGGCAACGGAAGAAACAACTCCCCCAGGAATGCCTCTCATCGGCACAAACCGGCCATTCTCCATGTAGCCGAACGCGTATGGCGTCGATACCAAGATTCGGCCAGCATTGTCCGCAAAAACAGACACGGATACATGGTCACGCAACCCACGACTGGCCAGGTAGCGCACAGGTAACCATACAGTCCTTGATTCTGATTTGTGATCGTCGGCTCTGCCGTAGATCGTCACTTCTCCGTGATTCCACATCCTCAAACCATCATTGGTGCCCATCCATATACTTCCATCTTTGCCCGTCACCACAGAGCCCCGTCCGGGGATCGTTCCAAAGCCTTCGTGTTGGGCGTACGTCGCGACCGCGTAGTTGCGAAAACGATCGAGCCCGGCCAACGTGGCGACCCAGACATCACCTTCGCGATCTTCGAAGAGCGAGGTAACGAGATCGCCGGAGAGTCCATCAGCCTGCGAAAATACGTCGGCACGTCCCTGATGGAGATGCACAACACCGGCTCCATCGGTTCCAATCCAGACGCCGCCATCGCGGTCCCGAAGAAGCCTTGTCCCATCGATGTTGCGTGCCGGAGCGGGGTACGGATATTGCGTTTCCAGTTTCCCGCCCCCAAATCGAGCGAGCCTTCCCGGCAAAGGAATCAAAAGGGTTCCATCGCTGGCCTCACGCAGGTCTGGTGCCAGGCCGTCGCAAATGGCATGTGATAGAACCTGGGAGGGCCGGGCCTCCATCGCCAAACTCCGTCAGCGCCCCACCACCCAGAGCACGTCGTGGCTATCTTCATACAGGAAACTTACCCCTTAGCGAGGGCGCCGTCCGATCCATGGCAGTCAACATGTGTTCCATCGATCGTGCAGAGCTTTCCAGGCGACGCCAGTGAGGAGACTTGCCGACCCAAACTGTTCCGTTGCGATCCTCAAGAATCGAAGCGATAAGCAAGCCAGCAAGGTCCGGGTAGCGGGTGAGTTTGCCATCTCTCCAGCTCGCCAAGCCTCCCATTGTGCCGATCCAGAGAGTGCCGTCGCGGGCGACATGGAGGCTCACGATAAAATTGCTAGTAAGTTGTTCGCCATTCAATGGTGGCTGCCAATGCTCGACGCGGACGCCGTCGAACCGAAACAACCCGAAGCCAGTGCCCAGCCATATGTAGCCGTCTGGCGTCTGCGCAATCGACCTGATGTAGCCTTGCGTGAAACCCTCGCGAACCTGCCACGCCGTGTGAGCGTATTGACTCAGGTCAAGTGAAGGGTCTAACGCAAGTGCGGAAGGGCACAAGAGCAGCAGGCTTAACGCGCCGACGACGAAAGCCGCGATTTTGACCCGTGCTTTCTCGTACGCTTGCATAATTCCGATCGAGGACCACGAGCTCACGGCCGGTCAGGTCTTCTTCACCGAGGTGCTCGGCGAATAACGCAGCGACGGCGGCCGGTACCCGGCGGTTGCCGCATGAACTGCCCGAATCACAGCGAGCAATTCGTGTTGCGGGATGCTCTTGAGAACGTACCCCGCCGCTCCGGAACGCAGTGCCGCTGAATCTCTCCGTCGCTCTCCGATGACGACAACATCACGACTCGTGCGTCTGGAAACTCACCCGGATCGCGATCAGCGGATCGGTGCCGGTGTTGCCAGGAAGGCGAAGATCCATAAACGTCACGTCAGGGCGACAACGCCGGAACTGGTCGAGCGCTTCCACGGCGTTCGACGCTTGCCCACAAGAAGCATGTCGTTCTCGGTTGAGACGATCGCGGCCAGCCCCTGTCGGAAGACCGGATGGTCTTCCACACTCAATATTCGGATTGGCTTAGCTCGGCCACGTCACATTCCCCGTGCTTACGGCGTTGATCGCGAGGAGGCGTTAGGATCGCTCCAACCGGTCGCATTCTATACCCGCTACGCTGATCGTCGGTTCGACAGACCGCAGACATCCGCGTCGTCATGGACGATATTGACGCGATTGATGTGGTTGGGACCAGAAGGCGTTTCGAGCCGATGCTGCGTTCGTTGCGGTCCCTAGCATGAGCTTCGGCGTTCAGATGGGCGCGTCCTAAACGATCCCCCTATGGACGATTTCCTGAACGCCCAAAACGCTCAGTTCTGATTCGTTCAGGCCTGTGACCGAAGGAGGTCATCATGACGGCAGTGTGCTCCACGAAGGAGGTCGGGCCACAGATATAGCACGTCGGCGTGAGGGCGGCCGGCCAACTGGCGGCCGCGAGCAACGCGGAATCGATGCGGGCGGGGGGCCGTGGCCAGTTCGGAGGGGCGGACCGGGTATAGACGTACGTGATGTCGACGCCGTGGTTCTTCGCCGTCAGGCTCTGCAATTCGTCGCGGTACCAGGCGCCTGCCGGATGTCGCACTGAGTACAGCAGTCGAAACGGTGCCGAACTGGCGGCTGCCTCACGCGACCTGATCATCGCCATGAGCGGCACGATGCCGGATCCGCCGGCGACGAGCTGGATCGGTTCCGTCTGGTGGTCACGCCATACGAACCATCCACCAATCGGTCCGCGCAGCTCCACCTGATCGCCGACCACGAGATCCTGCGTGAGGTAGGGCGAGACCTCCCCGTCCGGAAGACGCTCGACAGAGAGCTCGATGCGCCCGTCTGCGCGTGGTGGTGAAGCGATCGAGTATTCGCGCACGGCGGAATAGCCGTCGGCGGCGGTGACGCGCAGGTCGACCCGCTGTCCCGCGACGTGACCGGGCCAGTCGGGAACCTGCAGCGCGATCGTCCGTGCCGTAGCCGTTTCATCCCTCAGCGCGACGACGGTACAGACGTGCCAATTCAGTCGCCCGAGTACCGCTGCTCCCGCCATGGGTCTCCATAGGTGTGATACCCGTTGCGCTCCCAGAATCCAGCCTCGTCGTGATCCAGCAGCGTGATGCCGCGCACCCACTTGGCACTTTTCCAGAAATACAGGTGCGGGACGAGCAGCCGCGCAGGACCCCCGTGTTCTGCCGCCAGATCGGCGCCGTTGAAGCCGAACGCGATCCACGCCTTCTTGTTCCTGAGATCCGCGACCGGCAGGTTCGTCGTGTACCCACCGTAGGAGCGGATGAGCGCAAATGACGCTGCATCGGTGACGTCTGACAGCAGCGTATCGAGCGATACGCCTTCCCACGTCGTTCCGAGTTTGGACCATCTCGTCACGCAATGGATATCTGTGGTGATGGCTTCAGTTGGCAGCTCGCGAAACGCCTTCCAGTTCCATTGCCGTATAGCGTTCTTGCCGTCATCGATCGTCAACTCCCATTCCTCGAGCGGCACACGAGGAGTGGGACCCGCCGACAGCACGGGGAACTCCTCCGTTAAGTATTGTCCGGGTGGCAGCTTGACGTTCCCTGCGCCGCCTCGACCTACGAAACCTCGCGATTGAGCCATCGGTCCCTGCCTGATACCGCAACTTCGCCCACATGAGCAGGACCAGTGCCACATCCCTTGCGCAACGACCCACCGCGCAAAACGTCACAACCGCGCATCGTCAAGACGACATGACGACGCGGAGGCGGCTAATTGACACGCATCCGGATCGGCGAGGCAGCGACATGGCGGCCGATCTGCTGGTCCCGTTACGTATTTCAGCAAACGAACGCGTGCATCGACATTGGCCTCGCACGTGCAGTTACGCCGGATGAAAGGTAACGGCCACGTGATGACAACCCGCCATTCGATCCTCGCCGTGACGCTCACGTTGTTCACAGGCGTTCTCGCGGTGACGCTTCGGGGTCAGGCGCCGCACGGTCTCCCGGATCTCGTCGACGCCACCGGAAATATTCGCAGACCGCCGGACTATCGCGATCGCTACCAATTGCTTGGCGTGTATACGGTGCTCGATCCGAAAGGCAACGAGATGCACTACACGTATGCCTCGCCAGGGGCCGCAGAGTTCTTCCGAAAACACGGCCACTTTGCCGATGGAACCGTACTGATAAAGGAAGTCCGCGCTACCAGCCATGCGCAACTGACGACGGGCGACGCCCATTGGGCGGACAGCACGAAGGTCTGGTTCGTGCTGATCAAGGACGAGAAGGGGCGCTTTCCCAATAATCCGCTCTGGGGTAACGGGTGGGGCTGGGCGCTCTTCAAATCCGATGCGCCCGGCACTCAGGTCGCCACGGACTTCAAGAAAGACTGCCTCGGCTGTCACATCCCCGCGCAGGACACTGATTGGATTTACGTGCGTGGCTATCCGGTTCTCGGCGCGAAGTGATCAGGAGCCGCAGGGGCCGCGTTGGAACACTCAAGGAGATTGCTGATGCGTAAGTACCCGCTCATCGCGATCGCTGGAATCTTATTGGTTGGGGCCAGCCTTTGGACAGGCACGACGCCGTCACTTGCCGCCCAAAGCCAGACCTCGACCGCGGTCTTCCTGCCCGACGGACAAGTGAAACTGCCGACGGGCTTTCGCGCTTGGGTGTTCGTTGGCGCGCCGCTGACGCCCGAATGGCCTCAACAACGGTATGGCGGATTTCCCCGAATATCACCACGTCTACGTGGAGAAGAAAAACGTCGACGCGTATCTGAAGACGGGGGTGTTCCCAGAGGGAACGGTCATCGTAAAAGAGCTGACCCGCGTTCTCAGTCCGACGTTTCCGGACGGCTCTCGCAAGGAACCATCCGGCCGCGGGTATCTTCAATGGCGAGTTCAACGGCATCGACATGACGGTGAAAGACAGCAAGCGATTCGCGAAGACGAACGGCTGGGGCTTCTTCACATTCGGGCATCATCCGTTGCCGTACGACGAGACACGGCGGCGGAGGAAGCCGATCAGCCGAATGCGGTGGGTGTCACGTCGCCAACGTCGCGAAGACCGACATGACGTGGATTCAGTTCTACCCGTTGCTCCGCGATAAGGCGGGCTATTAGCGGCTGGAGTGGAGTTGCGTGAGAAGCTGTCCGAGTTGATGAACGCGTACAAGACCGCGTTCCAGATGTGAAGAGAAGACCATGGCCGGAGAAATGAACATGTCGAAGGAAAGGAAGATGTCGAAGAAATGGGCATGTCACGTCAACGATTGGTGGGTCGAGAGAGATGTAGCAGAACGGTCATGGTGGCCATCTCTACATGCAGACGAACGAGGTCGAGAATCTCATCATCCACTATCGTCGGTCGGCAAACGGCACGCTCACCGAGGTCGAACGTATCGCGACCGGCGGTCGCTGGTTCGGGCACATTCAAGCCGATCAGCGGCCAGGAGAGCGCGCCCAACTCCTTTGAAGGCGCGAGTAGCGTCATCCTCTCACCAGATCGCAAGTTTCTGTTTGCCACAAACGGCGGAGACAATTCGGTTTCCAGCTTCGCCGTGGGCGACCAGGGCAGGCTCACGCTGATCGACACCAAGCCGACCGGGAACGCGGTGGAAGGAAAGAGCGGTACTGCCAAATCGCTGGCATATTCTCCCGCGAAGGGCATGCTTTACGTGGTCCACTCCTTCGGACCCGATCATATCCGGCTCATGTCGGTCTCCAGTGATGGCAAGCTCACGCCGCGCACGGAGCGAGTACACGGCGAAACACGCCGAGACAAGCTGCACCGTGTTCCAACGATGGGTGTGCTCTCACCAGATGAGAAATTTCTCCTCGTCGGCACCACGTTCGATCTGCCCATCGCGATCTCCGGCACGTATCCGGACGGTTCACCCATTGTCTGGGTGCCCGGTCCAGACGGCAAAGTAAGGTCCGTCGCTTCGAATGCGCCAGATCCCGACGGCATCGTGATATTCCGCGTAACTGCCGACGGCACGCTCAGCGACGCCTCGTTCCAGGATGGAGGGGGCGGTTCTCCGTTCTTCATCGCCTTCCTCCACAACCGGCCGGATACCTTCATCATCGGATACGCCGTCGGTGACGGAGTCGGCCTATGGGCCGAATTGACGAAGACGGCAGAATTGGCGTCGGCAAGGTCGTACCGATCGACACAAGGCGAGGCAAGATCGCTGAACTGTGCTGGCTTGCCGTCTCCCCCGATGACCGACTCTTGTACGCTACGGTTTTCGGTTACAGCAACATCACCACCTTCCACATCGACGGCCCCGAGATCAGAGTCGCGAAGGATCCTGCGTGCCCCGATGGTCGAGGGCGATGGCACGTTCAGGGGGCTCTGTGGAGACGTCAGCAGCGGACCGAGCGACAACTGGGTTTCGCCGGATGGCGCCTTTCTCTACCAGATCTACGGGAACGCCTCGAAGCTGGTGGGGTACGCCACCAAGCCAGACGGCTCGCTGGAGGAGGTTACCAGTGTCGCCATCCCCTACAACTGCCCGGAGGGGTTGGCGGGATTCTGATTTGGACGTGGAAGCAGATGCGCCGTATACGTCGGACAAGGACCTGCAGCGGTCGATCGGATCCTGCCGCATCGTTCTAAAAGGGTCGGAACGCGGGACTCAGATCGTGGATCTCTGTCAACGTTCGCCTGTTCGCGTCTTGTTTCCGCAGGCCGGACCTACGGGCATGCAGGAAGCCGTGCTCATCAACACATCGGGCGGCATCGCAGGCGGCGATCGGCTCGACACCGCGGTGACGGCGCTCGCAGATGCGCACATCACGCTGACATCGCAGGCGGCTGAACGTATCTATCGCGCTCTTGACCAGCCGTCGCGCATCTCAACCACGCTGGTCGTCGCTAACTCAGCGAAGCTTTCGTGGTGCCCGCAGGAGACGATCGTGTTCGATCGCGCGCGCATGAAGCGTCAGACGCACATCGCGGTGTCTTCCGGCGCCGAGCTGCTCGCGCTCGAATGGATGGTCCTGGGTCGAGCCGCGCATGGAGAGACGGTCGTCAGCGGAGAGGTCATCGACAGCTGGCGGGTCGAGAAGGACGGCAGACTCGTCTGGGCGGACTGCTTGCGAATCACCGATGACGTATTCCCTCACGTCGGCCGCAACGCACTGCTGGCCGACTGCTCCGCGGTCGCCACGCTCGTCTACGTCGGGACGGATCTCGAGAAACGGCTGGAGTGTCTGCGTGATTGGGCCGCTTCGCTGACGTGCCACGCGGCGGCGACCATGGTCGGCGGCCTGATCGTCGTTCGTTTCGCCGCACCGGCGGCTTCCACGCTGCGAGCGGGATTGTGCAGCGTGCTCCAGCAGTTCGATCACGCGTTCGGGCCAGGCCCGTTCCGTGTGCCGAAGATGTGGTCGTGTTAAGAGCCGCTGCACGCCGGAGACGGAGATGAATCTCACGCCACGTGAAAGGGACAAGCTGATGGTCGCACTCGCGGCGATCGTCGCCCGAGGGCGTCTCGCGCGAGGCCTCAAGCTGAATTACCCGGAAACCGTCGCCCTTATCACTGATGTCATGTTGGAGGGAGCGAGGGACGGGAAGTCTGTCGCGGACCTCATGGCAGAAGGCGGGAAAGTGCTGACACGGGATCAGGTCATGGACGGCATTGCCGACATGATCTCCGAAGTGGAGGTGGAAGCGACGTTTCCCGACGGGACGAAGCTCGTCACGGTTCACAACCCTATTCGCTAAGGAGCAGATGACGATGGAACTCGCCTCTTCGTTCGCCTCGGGACTTATCCATCCGCTTCACGGAGCGGACCATTTGGTCGCAATGCTTGCGGTCGGGGTCTGGGGTGCGCTCGCCGGCGGTCGCGCCATTCGCGTCTGGCCGATGGCATTCGTCGCGATGATGCTGGTTGGATTTGCGACGGCCGTGTCAGGCATCGCGGTACCCTTCGTGGAGCCCGCGATCTGGTCATCGCTCGTCGTCCTGGGACTCCTCGTCGCGCTCGCCGTGAACGCGCCGGTGTGGCTAGGTGCGGTGATCATCGGGCTGTTTGCGTTCTTCCACGGCCACGCCCATGGAACGGAGGCGGCAACGAGCAGCCTTCTGGCCTACGCGTCTGGTCTCGCAATCGCCACTGGCGCTCTTCACGCAGCGGGCATCGGCCTGTGCCGCGTCGGTAGCCGCTCGATCGGGAGAATCGCGCTGCGCACGATGGGGGCTGTTGCCGCGCTCGGCGGCATTCTCGCAATGGTGGCTTGACGTGATACCGGGCGAGATTTTTCCGGCGCAGGGCGAGATTCTCCTGAATCGGGACCGCGCAACCATCGCCCTGATGGTGGCGAACACTGGCGACCGCCCGATTCAAGTGGGCAGTCACTTCCATTTCGCGGAGACGAATTCGGCACTGGCCTTTGATCGAAAGGCGGCGCTCGGACATCGCCTGGATGTTCCGGCGGGGACGGCTGTGCGGTTCGAGCCGGGCCAGTCCCGCGAGGTGCGGCTTGTGCCGTACGGAGGTGCGCGGCTCGTGTACGGATTCAACCAGCTCGTGATGGGCACCCTACCCGAGACGTCGTCGTGAGTGGGCAGGAATCAAAGGGGTAGCCGCAATGCCCTACGGGATGAGCCGCGCAGCCTATGCGCAGATGTTCGGGCCGACGGTTGGCGACCGCGTGCGGTTGGCGGACACGGATCTCATCGTCGAGGTGGAGAAGGACTTCACAACGTACGGAGAGGAAGTGAAGTTCGGCGGCGGCAAAGTCATTCGCGACGGCATGGGACAGTCCCAGCGCAGTCGAGCCAACGGCGCGGTCGACACCGTGATCACCAATGCGCTAATCCTGGACCACTGGGGAGTCGTCAAGGCGGACATCGGGATCAAAGACGGCCGTATCGCAGCCATCGGCAAAGCGGGAAATCCGGACGTCCAGCCGAACGTCAGCATCGTCATCGGACCCGGTACCGAAGTGATTGCCGGCGAGGGCAAGATCATCACTGCCGGTGGCATCGACGTGCACGTGCACTTCATCTGCCCGCAGCAGATCGACGAAGCGCTCTACGCCGGCATCACGACACTGATGGGCGGCGGTACGGGTCCGGCAACCGGAACGAATGCAACGACGTGCACGCCGGGCCCCTGGCACATTCAGCGAATGCTGCAGGCCGCCGACGGCTTTCCGGTGAATCTCGGCTTCTTTGCGAAGGGTAACGCGAGCGCGGCCGCCGGCCTTGTTGAGCAGATTGAAGCGGGCGCGTGTGGTTTCAAACTTCACGAAGACTGGGGCACAACGCCCTCAGCGATCGATTGCTGCCTGTCGGTCGCCGATGACATGGACGTCCAGGTCCTGATTCACACCGACTCCCTCAACGAGAGCGGCTTCGTCGACAACACGATCGCGGCGTTCAAGAACAGGACGATTCACACATTTCATACGGAAGGCGCCGGTGGTGGGCATGCGCCCGACATCATCAAGGTCTGCGGCGAACTGAACGTCATTCCGTCGTCGACGACTCCAACGCGGCCGTACACGGTCAACACGATCGACGAGGCTCTGGACATGGTGATGGTGACACATCATCTCGACCGGCGCATACCTGAGGACGTGGCATTCGCGGAGAGCCGTATCCGCAAGGAAACGATCGCTGCGGAAGACATCCTGCACGACGTCGGCGCGCTCTCCATCATGTCGTCCGACAGCCAGGCGATGGGCCGCATCGGTGAGGTGATCATCCGAACGTGGCAGACCGCTCACAAGATGAGGCAGCAGTTCGGTCGACTCGCCGAAGAGCAGGCGGACAACGATAACTTCAGAGTGCGACGCTACATTTCGAAATACACTATCAACCCTGCCATCGCTCAGGGCATCTCCGCCCACGTCGGGTCCATCGAGATTGGGAAGCTTGCCGATCTGTGCATCTGGGACCCGGCCTTCTTCGGCGTGAAGCCGGAGCTGGTGCTGAAGGCCGGTGTCATCGCCGCCGCCCTCATGGGCGATCCGAATGCTTCCATTCCGACGCCGCAGCCGGAATACAGCAGGCCGATGTTCGGTGCCTTCGGCCGTCTGCTCGCCGAGAGCTCGGTGACATTCGTAAGCCAGGCAGGCTTGCACAGGTGCCAGTTACTTGGCCTAGCGAAGCGACTCGTGCCCGTCGCGAATACGCGCCGAATCAACAAGCATTCGATGATCCTGAACGACGCCACGCCGCGCATGGAGGTCGATCCAGAGACCTACGAAGTGCGAGCCGACGGCCGTCTTCTCACCTGCGAGCCGGCGTCGGTGCTTCCTATGGCACAGCGCTATTTCCTGTACTGATATATGACGACTGAGATAACGGCTGACCGTGACGCGAGGCAGCGTGTCGTCCTTCATCGACGCATCGGCAAATGGCCTGACGAGCTTGCCGTGGGCTCATTCACCCTCGATTACGACGATCGGTACCGGCGTCGTATCTGCCTGGTCAGCGATCAGGGCGACGAGGTGCTTCTTCACCTGAACACCGCGACGGCGATGCGCGATGGAGACGGCCTACAGATCGAGGACGGCCGTTGGTTCGTCATTCGCGCGGCTGCGGAGTCCGTCGTCGATGTCACTCACAGCGATGTCAGTCAGCTCGTGCGTCTGGCGTGGCATCTCGGCAACCGACATATCGCAACCGAGCTCCGAAGTCAGGCGCTCCGCATACGGCCAGACCACGTCATCGAAGACATGCTGCGCGGTTGTGGAGCGGTCCTCGTCAAGCGTCAAGCGGCCTTTCAGCCCGAAGGCGGCGCTTACAGCGGTCATCAACATGGTCATCATCATGGCCCCACTGATCACGAGCAAACGCAATGAGGGCGGAGTCGTCGCGCCGCGGTCGCTCCTCCGGTTGCAAAGCTGGCTCTCGCCTGCATTCCCGATAGGCGCGTACAGCTACTCACATGGCCTCGAAGCGGCGATCGAGTCGAGCCAGATCCGAACCCGTCACACGCTTGTCGACTGGGTGGATGCGGATCTGCGATACGGATCCGCGCGCAACGACGCGATTTTCTTTGTTGAGGCATGGCGGTACGCGGCGGGCGGGCACCACACGCGACTGCTGGAGATTGCGGAACTCTCGGCCGCGTTCCGAGGAACATCGGAATTCGCGCTCGAGGCGTCGCAGCAGGGAACCTCCTGTCTCGCGACGCTGCGCGCCGTCTGGCCTGATCCGGAGATCGACTGGCTTTCAGCAGCGCTCGGGTTGCGGCGCATCAAGCCGACACTGCCCGTTGTGGTCGCAGTCCGGTCGGCGGCGGAGGGTGTTCCAGTCGAGGTGGCATTGTGTGCGTTCCTGCACGGATTTATTGGCAATCTGGTCACCGCGGGTATCCGGCTGATTCCTCTTGGTCAGACCGATGGACAGCGCGCGATCGCCGAGCTCGAAGACGCGGTACTGGACGCAAGCGAGGACGCCATGATAGCCAGCATCAACGAACTCGGGTCCGCTTCGGTGATGGTCGATCTGGCGTCCATGTCACATGAAACCCAGTACACGAGGCTGTTTCGATCATGACGACTCCCTTGCGCATCGGGATTGGCGGTCCGGTTGGATCCGGAAAAACTGCGCTCGTCGAGGGGCTGTGCAAACGCTTGCGCGACGAGTACGACATCTTCGTGATCACGAACGACATCTATACGAAGGAAGATCAACTGATTCTCACCCGCGCCGAGGCGCTCCCGGCCGAGCGCATCATGGGCGTCGAGACTGGCGGGTGTCCTCACACCGCGATTCGCGAGGACGCGTCGATGAACCTGGCGGCCATCGACGACATGAGCGACCGATTTCCCGAGGCCGACCTCTGTTTCATTGAGTCGGGCGGCGACAACCTTGCAGCGACGTTCAGCCCGGAACTGGCAGACCTCACGATCTACGTGATCGACGTGGCCGAAGGAGAGAAGATTCCGCGCAAGGGCGGCCCAGGAATCACACGCTCGGATCTGCTGGTCATCAACAAAATCGATCTGGCGCCGATGGTGGGCGCCAATCTCGACGTGATGGAAGGGGATACGCGTCGGATGCGTCAATCGCGACCGTTCGTCTTCACGAATTTGAAGAGTGGCGAGGGCGTCGAACAAATCGCGCGGTTCATCGTTGATAGAGGCGGGTTGTAGCCATCGCCTGCCGTCCCGTCCCTGAGCGAGGCGGGATCCAACCAAAGGAGTGAACGTGTCGAAGGAATCAGAAGGCGGCCATCTATATATCCAAACGAGTGAGATCCCAAACGCTGTCATCCACTTTCTGCGGGCTGCTGATGGGACTATTAGCGAAACGGATCGAGTACGAACCGGTGGCGCAGGCTCCGGGTCATTTAACTATCGCGTAACTCCCCGAGGCCTCATAGTCGAAAACGCAAATAGCGTACTGTTGTCGCCGGATAACGCTTACTATTTGCGATCAACGCGGGTGACAACTCGGTCTCCGCCTTCGAGGTCGCTGAGAACGGAAAGTTGACTCTCTTAGATGTCAAGCGAACAGGAAACCCGGTTAGCGGGAAAGGCGACAGCCAAGTCTTTGGAGTATGCGCCATCGACGAGGACGCTATATGTGTTGCATACCCTTGGACCTGACCACATCCGATTGTTTTCCGTCGACTCGGGCGGCTACCTAGAGCTTCGTTCTGAGCGGTACTCAGCTGTGCCCGCCGACAAGCCGGGCCGCATCACGACGATGCTTACCCCCTCCCCGAAGCGCATCACCGTGCAGATCCCGACCGCGTCGGGCGACATGATCGAGCTTGGGTTTATCTGCCTGAGGGCAGTGGTCCCCACACCGTCCTGGTGATGGCCCACGGCATCGGCGGCATCAAGGCAGGAGGACTGGCCCCGTTCGCCGAGCGCTTCCGCGAGGAGGGCTTCGCCGCTATCGCTTTCGACTATCGCAACTTTGGTGGTTCCGGCGGGCAGCCGCGCGAAGTGCTCTCCGTCCCGCGCCAGCGCGCGGACTACAGCACCGTCATCGGCTGGGCCGTTGAACAGTGGACCGTTGATCGGAAGCGTTTCAATCTCGATCCCTGACACGACGTGATCGACTTGGGATTGGCCGATTTGGATCAGCGACGTCTCGGCAGCAACCGTCACCTGTTCGGCAAAGAGAACCGATTTGCGGAAGTCGACCGCGGCAGTCTGCCCGACGAGCACATTGACCATGCGCTCTTCGCCTTGGACAGTGCCGTCGCCGAGCGCGGATACCTTGTACACCCCCGGTGGTAGCGCAACGATCCTGAACGTGCCGTCGTCGCCAGTAACGGTTGTGCGAGTGAGGCCGGTGTCGACATTGACGGCCCGGACGGTCGCTTGGGCCCTCAGTTGACTCTGCTGATCAACGACGATTCCTTGAATGTGTCCTTCGGCAGCCTGCGAGGATACAGGGCGAGGCCGGCAACCGAATGCCAGCATTAGGATCAAGCTGGTCGCTGTACGGGCCTTACTCACCGTCGTTCTCTTTCATTGCAAGAGTCGTTCGAGCAGGCGACACCGCCGAGTGGACGGCACGAACGGAGGTGCTGAACGCGGAGCTCTTCGCGTGATGTGTCCGGCTCGCAGCACCATCCGCCCCGACAGTACGCGATCTCCAACGCATGCGTTCTCGTCGGCTACCGACCGCACGTGCGGTAATCGTCAGACTGTGAGCGTCGTTGCGATCGTTGGCTGCATGTCGAAAGACCTCGATCGGTCTCCGGTTCGCACCCCTAACGACCGCAACCTCAAATTCAAACCTCATCCACATTCGACTGACACTGTTCTAAAGAGTCAGTGAGACTTACGGCTTGCGCCTTGACGCCCGTTTTTCGAATTGTGAAAGGTCTCGTAGTCTTCGGCGATCACCAACGGCACTGGGCCGTTGATTGGACGCGTCGTCCCGACCTCGATGCTCTTGGCTCCTCTGTTCGAGGCGTTCAGCGCCCAGGGGGGGGTGGTGCTCGGACCAAGTTAACAGTCGGTCGAGAGCCGGGCAGAGAGACTGTCCCCATTCGGTGATGTGATATTCAACCTTCGGCGGAACTGTGGGGTGCACGGTTCGTGTGACGATGCGGTCCTGCTCCAGTTGGCGAAGCTGTTGAGTGAGCATCTTCTGGGAGATGCCAGGGATCGCGCGCTCCAGGTCGGAGAAGCGCAGCGTCTTGCCGCCGAAGAGATGAAAGAGAATCACCAGTTTCCAGCGACCTTCCAGCATTCTGATGGCGTGCTCGATCCCGGCGGCCGCCGACGCCGGCGTGTGCGCAGGCTTACTCACAGGTGAGTTCCTCACTTTCGCGTGCGTTCTTGCGGCTTCATCGCGTCCCGGTATCTAGTACTCCGATGCCCACACACACGAGAACGCCCATCGACTTGCCGACCCCAATCGCGGCGTAATTCGCGGCAGGCACGGGCGACGTGGCTTCGTGTTTTATCGAGAACGCCGTCGTCGTCGACGAGTGGCGCGAGCAGCACGGCCGGCAAGCCATCGGACACTGGAAGACCGAGGCCACGGCAAAGTATCACTATACAAGCGAGCTACTCGCGGTAGACTTCTCGGGCGCTGACGTGACCGTCATCGCACGGGTCACCGGCGAATTCCCCGGCAGTCCCATAGAACTGCAGTATCGCTTCACGCTCGAGGATGACAGAATTGCCAGGCTGGAGATCACGGGATGATGTTCGATCTCGAGCTCACCGGTCGTTGCGCGCTCGTGACGGCCGGGACCAAAGGGGTCGGCGCCGCGGTCGTCGAGGTGCTCTCTGAGAACGGAGCGAACGTCGTGACCACGGCCCGCTCAATTCCACGTCACTCCTTTGCCAGTGTGCACTACATTGCAGCTGACATCACGACGGCCGAGGGCTGCGCCCAAGTCGCGCAAGGCGCTCTCAACCACCTCGGCGGCATCGACATTGTCGTCAATGTCCTGGGCGGCTCGCGGGCGCCTGCCGGCGGGTTCGCCGCACTTGACGACCAAGCGTGGGGGAAGGAGATCGATCTCAACCTCATGCCCGCGGTGAGGCTCGATCGGGCGCTGCTGCCGTCGATGCTCGCGCGGGGGGCGGGCGTCATCGTTCATGTCACGTCGATCCAGCACGTGCTGCCGCTCCCCGAGTCGACGATGGCATACGCGGCGGCGAAGGCCGCGTTATCGACATACAGCAAGGCGCTGTCGAAGGAAGTGACGCCAAAAGGTATTCGCGTTATGCGGGTCTCACCGGGGTGGGTCGAGACGGAAGCGGCCGTGGCACTTGCCGAGCGTCTTGCCGCCGACGCCGGGACTGACTACGAAGGCGGCAAACAGATCATCATGCGGTCGCTCGGTGGCATTCCGCTCGGACGTCCGGCGAAACCCCGAGAGGTGGCCGAGCTCATCGCGTTCGTGGTATCGCCGAGAGCGGGAGCCGTCACCGGAACCGAGTACGTGATCGATGGCGGAACGGTCCCCACGGCATGATGCAGGCTGACGTTGTCCGACCAAGCGTTCTCCTGGCGGACGACGACGCTGGGATCCTGAAGGCCATCTCGAGAACGCTGGCGACAGACTTCGACGTGGTGGCCACGGTGGCAGACGGGCGCAAAGCTCTGGACGCGGTGCCGCGTCTCGACCCCGATCTCGTCGTTCTCGACATCTCGATGCCGGGCTTCACCGGATTTGAAACCGCCGAGGAACTGACACGATTGGGATCGCGGGCCAAGATTGTGTTCCTGACGATGCATCAGGAGGACGAATTCGTCAGCAAGGCCATCCGATGTGGAGCGATGGGCTACGTGCTGAAGACGCTCGCCTCGTCGGATCTGACCCCGGCACTGCATCACGCCCTCGCCGGACGGCGGTATCTGCCGTCGCTAACGCCGCTGATAATGACCGGCGCGGACACACACGCCGTTCAGTTTTGTGGAGATGACAGTTCCGGCCTCGAGCGAGTCGCGGCCGTGGTGAGCAGCGCGCTCCATCGAGGCGACACCGTCGCCACAGTCCTGATCGAATCGAATCGTGACGCCCTCGCCGTCCGGATGAAAGAGCGAGGATGGAATCTCGCCGACGTAGGAAAGCAAGGCCGCTACGTGGTCTTCGATGCCGAGGAAGCGGCGAATCGGGTCATGCGAGACGGCCGGCCTCACCGTGACTCGATCGCCGAAATGGTCGCCGCGCTTGAAGGTGCTCGAACAGCTTCGGCGGCCGGGCCGCGCTCGCACCTCACGATCGTCGGCGAGATGTCTGCCGTTCTTTGCCGCCGAGGAATACCTGAAGCAGCAGTGGAACTCGAGCGACTCTGGGATCGACAGACTCGTTCCCTCCCGATCCTCACCATTTGCACGTATCCGACGGGCTGCATTGATCACGACGGCGTGCCAGGGTTCGTTTCCAGCATTTCAGCTCATCACTCGGTTATCAGCCACGCAGGCAGGGTTTGACGATCACGGCCGCTCTGGCCAGTGGCGCGTGCGACGTCGGCCGCTCACCGTGGGGCCGAGAACGAAATTGTCTGTCCATTCCTATGAGCGAGAGCGCCTCGGCACAGGCGTTCCTGTCGCGGCCCAACTGAAAAGCGGCCTTAACAGGGAACGCAACGGTTCAGGAGACCGGTGTAGGTGGTCTGGTTCTCAGGCGGCGATGAGTGTGAAGTTGAGGTGGCCTTTTACGTCGGAGATAGGAGCGTCGAGGAGAGTACGTGACGCCTTCCAAGCTTCTCGCGGCCATTGGAACATCTCCGCAAAAGGCCACTGCGCACAACGCGCGCCATCGGCGCGCGCAGGAATTCCGGACCATTTTCACGAGTGTGCCCAAACGACATCAGCACGGCATGCGAAAACGGCAATGTTTTCGGGCGATTTTGGAACCTGTGACGGTTCGAAAAACCGTTATACGGCCCAAAAAACTGGATCCTGGGTTCGAATCCCTGCCTCGCCGACAGTTGTACCCCGGTTTATTGATCGTTTTGCGCCGAGGGGCCCCTCTCGACCCCGTCTCCAAACTTCTGCACTTCTGGTGACGATCGACCGATAGACGGCAAATGGAGACGTTCGCCTCCATCAAGATTCTTCACATCGCACAGGAGCGCGGTGCCGCGTTGGTGGCTGCGCGTGTCGTTCACGGAATTGCAGAGAACGTCACGCTGACATGGGCCCAGACACCGGCCTCCGCCCTTCAATGGCTGCAAGGTAACCGCGACACCGCAGCTGTCATCGTCGAGGTCCAGGCGCAGAGCTGTGCCTCGTTCGTCGAGCAGCTTCGCGGACTGGGTCTGACGACGCCAGTCGTGGTCGTCGCGGGATCCGAGCAACTCGAACCGGCGCTCGCGGCGCTCAATTCTGGCGCGGACGGATACGTGGTGGCCGGCCCGTCGCTCGAGGCCGACCTGCCTCGAACCGTGGCCGCGGCCATCGAACGCGAGCGCAGCCGCCGGCAACTCCTCACGCAGACACTGACCGAGCTGGGGGCCAGGCACTCGGTGTCCCTGGCGCGCGAGACCAGGATCTGCATGGCGCTGCAGCAGAGACTCTTCGAGCTCGAGAGTGCGCTTCGGAAGGCTGACGAGCGGCAGGCGTCAGAGGCGGTCTCTTTCGCCGACCAGCTCGCGAAGCGGCACGCGGAGTTCACGGCGAGCCTGGCGCAGGCCGCGCTGTCGCGTGACGCGCGCGCCGCTGAATTGAGTATCGCAACGGCTGCGCTCGACGAGGCGCGACAGGCTCGCAGGACCGATGCGGCCGCCGCAGCCGAACATCTCCGCCGGCGCGAAGCGGAACTCCGTGCCGACCTGGCTGAAGCGGTCGCCGGAAGAACTGCGCTCGACACCGCGCTCGCAGAAGCGGAAGCTGCGCATCAGGAAACCCGACAACGCGCCGCGATCGATCTTGCCGCCGCGAACGAGCGCCAGGCAGCGCTCGAAGACCTGCTCACGCAGGAAGTTGACAGGCGCACGAGTCTCGACCAGAAACTTGCCGCCGCCGAGGCCGCGCTTCAGGAGGCGGATCGTGGTCACACGGCGGAGCGCGCGGAACTTCAGGCGCGATACAACAACGCGCTGGAGGAACATGCCGCCGCCCGCACCGCATTCGAGCGGGAGACGGCCGAAGCCGCGTCCGCCCTCGAACGAGCCAGTCGGGAGCGCACCGCGGAGGCCGCCGAGGCCGCCCGGCAGCTCGCCAGCAGGGAAGAGGAGCTGGGTGCTCGAGTGGCAGAAGCCGAGGCCGCGAGGGCCGCGCTCGAACGCACGCTGACCGAAGCGCAGTCGGCGCAGCAGCACGCCATGCAGCGCGCCGCAGAGGATCTGGCCTCTGCCGCCGAGCGTCAGGCGGCTCTCGAACACCGGCTCGCTCAAGAAACCGACAGAGCACTGGGCGTTGAACGGCAGTTGTCCGCCGCCGAAACGGCGCGGCAGGGGACCGACCGGCAGCACGCCTCAGAATTGGAGACCGCGGGGACGCACCTCGCCTCGCTTCAGGCAAGGTACGACACGGCCGTAGCGGAACACGCTGTCGCGCACGCCGCGTTGGAGCAACGGTTGACCGACGCTGCGACGGCGTACCAGCAAGCGGAGGAACGCACCGCCGCGGCGAATGAGCGCCAGGCAGCGCTCGAAGACCTGCTCACGCAGGAAACTGACAAGCGCACGAGTCTCGACCAAAAACTTACTGCCGCTGAGGCCGCGCGTCAGGAGGCGGACCGTGGTCACGCGGCGGAGCTGACAACGGCCGCCGCGGGGTTCGCGGAGCTTCACGCGCGATACGACGCCGCGCTGAAGGAACACGCCGCCGCCCGCGCCGCATTCGAGCAGCAGAGGGCCGAAGCCGCGTCCGCCCTGGAGCAAGCGAGTCGGGCGCGCACAGTTGAAGCCGCCGCGGCCGCCGGGCAGCTCGCCAGCATGGAAGCGGCCTTTGGCGCTCGACTGGCAGAAGCGGATGCCGCGAGGACCGCGCTCGAAGGCACGCTGACCGAAGCACAGTCTGCGCACCAGCACGCAATCCAGCGCGCCGCAGAGGATCTGGCCTCTGCCACCGCGCGTCAGGCGGCGCTCGAAGACCGGCTCGCTCAGGAAGCGGACAGAGGCCTGGGCCTTGAACGGCAGCTGTCCGCCGCGGAAACTGCGCGGCAGGATAGCGACCGGCGGCACGCCTCAGAACTGGCGGCGGCCGGGGCGCAGCTCGCGTCGCTTCAGACCAGGTACGACACGGCCGTCACGGAACACGCTGTCGCGCACGCCGCCTTGGAGCAACGGTTGATCGACGCTGCCACGGCGCATCAGCAAGCAGAGGACCGCACCGCCGCCTCGCTCGCTGCCGCGTCGACGCGCGAGGCGGAACTCGTCGAGCGGCTCACGAGGGAATCCGACGCGCGCGCGGCACTCGAACGGGATCTCGCCGGGACCCGCATGGAATCCGCGCGCGGGCGGAATCGGTGCCTGTACGTCATCTCGACCTACCGTCGGCGGGCCCGCGAGCAGACGGCGCGGTTCGAGGCGGAGCTCACCGGCGTGCGGACCGATGCGGACTGCGTGCTTCGCGCAAAGGACGAAGAAATCCGGCAGATTACACTGGAACACGAGACGCTTCGACAGCT
Organism: uncultured Acidobacteriota bacterium; assembly: GCA_963771415.1. Taxonomy (GTDB): domain Bacteria; phylum Acidobacteriota; class Vicinamibacteria; order Vicinamibacterales; family 2-12-FULL-66-21; genus CAWAZT01. Next base: position 48,678 of record CAVYTI010000007.1, read on the forward strand.
GCTCGGCACGACGCAGGATCGATTGCAACATCTTCACAGCACCGTCGAGGAGGAGCGACAGGCCCACGAACACGCCCGGTTGACGAGCGAGTCGGAGCTTCGGCGGGTCTCCGCCGAGTATGGTCAGATCCGTCAGTCGTTCGATCGGCTACAGTCCGCGTTTCAGACACTCGAACAGATCGCGGGAGAGCACGTGGCGGAGCGCGCCAGGCTCGAGGCCGTCGTCGTCGATCGCGACAGCCAGCTGAGCGCACAGGCGGAACGCCATCGGGTCGCAGAACAGGACGCGCAAGGTGCGCTCGCGGAGCTTCAGGAGAGGCTCCGGCAGGCACTCGACGCGGGCGACTCCGAGATTGCGCGGCTTCAACAAGACCTCGACGCGCTGCGCCGGGAGCTTGACGCCAACCGGACCCACGCCGAAGCCTTGCGCGGTGTCGCCGAGCGCGTGCCGGATCTCCAGACGCAACTCGAACGAAGCCAGAACGAGAGGCGACGGCAATTCGAGCGCGCACCGTACGCATTGTGCCGGTGCTCGCAGAGTGGCGCGATCACCGACGCCAATCATTCGTTCGTCACACTACTCGGTTGCCGGCGCGCCGATGAGTTGCGGAACATGGATTTCGTGGCGGCCGCGCTCGACAGTGCTGGCGATCTGGGCTGGCTGCTCGAACGAGCGCGGACAACGCGCAAGACGGAGACAGTCGAGACCCAGTGGAAGACTCGGGAGGGCCGCCGTCTCGTCGTTCGGCTGCAGGCGCTCGCCACCACGACGGAATCGATCGATATCGTCGCAGAAGACATCACGGGTGTTCGCTCGCTCGAGGAACGGCTCCGCCAGGCGGAGCGAATGGAGGCCGTCGGGCGCCTGGCCTCGGAGGTCGCCGTCACCTGCGACGGGCTGCTCAGCGACGTCACCCGGGGTGCACACGAATGGCTGGCGAGGATCGGCGGCGACGACACCCTGCGGCGGGACGTTGAAGGCGTGCTGACCCAGGTGACGCGGGCGGCGAGTTTTCTGCGACAGCTCGGGGTCTACGGGAACGAGCAAGTGCGTGCGCTCGAGCCCGTCAGCGCCCAACGCGTCTTGCGGGATCTCGCACCCGTGCTGAAGCGTCTCCTCGGCGACCAGATCGCGCTGGTCTTGCCGAAGGCGACCGGCTCGTTCACCGTCGATGTCGATGCGGAGCGTCTCGAGCGGGTGCTCATCAACGTGGCAAGCTACGCACGCCAGCGGATGCCTTCGGGCGGACAGGTCAGGATTGATCTCGCGACGACGGCCGTCGGCCGCAGATTCGTTGCCAGATATTCCAACGTCCGTCCAGGGGATCACGTTCTCATCACGGTGACGGAGCTGCCAGCAGCCGGTGAGCTCCGCGACGACATCGAACGGAGTTCACGATCCTCCGCTACGCCCGGAGTCGACCTCGGCGTCCTTGTCGACCTCATCGCCTCTTGCCGCGGCCACTTGTGGATGGAGGCGCAGCCTGCGGGGAACATGGTGGTGAAGGTTCACCTCCCGAAGCCCCCGGCCGCCAATGCGACCGACAAGCGTGGCGGACGTCTGTCCAGGTGGTTCCGGTCTACGTCGGCAGGCAGCATCCGCGCCTAGATCGCCAGGTTTCGGGGTGACCAGGCCGACGCCCGGCGAAGCGTCGGCCCCTGACTATTAGAACCTATCTCTCAAACCGCGACGTGGCTGACAGGCGTCCGCGAGTGAGCGTTGCGAGCGAGCCACGCGACCGGAGCGCGCCGGCGACGCGGCGCGCGAGAGCGCGTGTCGGGGAGTCCAAGGGGCGAAGCTGGTAATAGGTCGTCGATTCCGAATGGCGGAATCGCCGCTCCACTCCGTTAGTCGAACCGCCCGGCGCGCTCACTTTGCCCGCACCCTCCTGCCGCGAAAACAGCACCAGTAACTAGTGCTGTACGTTACGATTGCCCTGTGGAAGCAGCGCTTCGCGAGGGACGGACTGGCCGGATTGGCCGCTCGCCATCGCGGCTCGAAGCCGACCGTGCTGACGCCGGCCTTGGAAGCACGCATCATGACGTGGACGCGCCGACCGCCGCCTCATGGCGCCACCCACTGGTCGACGCGGTCGCTCGGCCGCAAGTTGGGCGTGCAACACACGGTTGATCGCGCGCGCCTGGCGCCACGCCGGCCTGCAACCCCATCGACTCGAGCGGTACATGCGGTCGACCGATCCCGAATTCGAGACGAAGGCCGCGGATGTGATCGGCTTGTACCTCGATCCGCCGCAGCACGCCGTGGTGTTCTGCATCGACGAGAAGACGGCGATTCAAGCCCTCGATCGGCTGGACCCGGTCCTGCCGTTGTCGCCAGGCCGCGCCGAACGGCACGGCTTCGAGTACTACCGACACGGGACGTTGTCGCTCTATGCGGCGCTGAACACGCGGACGGGCGAAGTGGTGGGCCACACCGCGGCGCGTCACACGAGCGCGGAATTCGTCGGCTTCCTGCAGACCGTCGTCGAGACGCAACCCCGACGGCGCGAGATGCATATCATCGTGGACAATCTCTCGGCCCACAAAACGCAGCAGGTCCGGACCTTCTTGGTGGCGCATCCGTCCGTCCATCTCCACTACACGCCGACCTACTCGTCCTGGCTCAATCAAGTCGAACTCTGGTTCTCCAAGATCGAGCGCGATGTCACGGCGCGCGGCATCTTCACCTCCGTCACCGACCTGCGCCGCAAGCTGATGCGCTATATCAAGCATTACAACAAGACCGCGACGCCCATCCGCTGGTCCTACGCGGACCCGTCGCGGAGAATCGCATACTAGAGGTTGAGGTGAGCGAAATGTCCGGATATCGCGTGCGGATAGCCAGGGGATCGAAGCGCAGATCCATCGGGTCGAGCGCGAGGGCGGCCGCTCCTTGACGTGCACGTTCCGGCCAGAAGGGACGGAGAAGCACCGACATTGCCTCGAGGGCCGCTCTGGGCAGACCCGTATATTGACGCGAGCGGGAGAGGCAATTACGATCCACCTGCGCAGCACTAGGGCCTGACCACGTGGTGCAGTGGCCGGGCGCATACGCATCGCTCTCAGTCCGTAGGGCGCATCGGCTCTCGCCGAAAGGGCACGGCCCACCTACAGCAACCACGTAGGGAGGGTGTGCTCATGTCTCGTCTCGACATTTACAAGAAGCAGGCAAAACAACTCGTTCGCTGGCATCGCGAGGGCAATCACTCGATCGGTGGGCGCATTCGCGGTCTCGCCCGCTACCGGACGGTGACCGACCGTCAGGCGCTCGCGCTGGCGTTTCCACTTCGCGAGGCGCAGGAGATCATCGCGCTGGAGGCGGGCTACGCGAGCTGGGCGGCATTGAAGGTTGCGGTTGCCAATGAGGCCGCGCAGACCAAACCCAAGTCGCCGACACTTCGACTGACGCGCGCCGTGCCGGTGATCTTCGTTGCCAATGTGGAGGCGTCCGCCGAGTTTTTCAGGAACACTCTCGGTTTCTCGATTGATTTTCTGCATGGGGAACCACCGTTTTATGGCTCCGTGTCGCGCGACGGTGCGTGTGTGCATCTCAAGTTCGTGCACGAGCCCGTACTCGCTGTTGGCGCGCAAGACCGGGATGGATTCATTACCGCCTTCATCGAGGTCGAGAATGTGAAAGCGCTCTATGCTGAGTACGTCACGGCGGGGGCGATGTTCGGCCAGAAGCTCAAGAAGCAGGCGTGGGGCGGACGAGACTTCGTCGTCCGCGACCCTGACGGCAACGGCATATGCTTCGTCGGTCCGGCCGCCTGAGAGGATCGGTTTTCCACGCACAGGCGCACTTGCGAGATCCTGACTTCGACGAAGACTCGTTTTTGTTGGCCTGGCTTGCGGAACTCTCGGTTTAGGGCGTAGCGGCAAGAAGGGGCCGGTCACATAACCGCCGGCCCATGGTCAACGCCTCCACCTTCCACCTGCAGGGGCGCTCATCAGCCTTTTGGGAATCTTGCGAGCGGCGAGTACATCCCCATTCGACAGGAGACTTCGATAGCTGTGAGAGTTCCAGGCGGGAAACCATATCGTGAACAAGAGTCGTTTGGGGAGTTCCCTCTTGACGAGACTCCTCACACGCTGCGACAAATATTTATCCTGGTCAAGAGCAGGATCCAACTCCGTGAGGATTCCGGCCATCGTGATTCGCGACTTGATGAACAGGTTCAAGCTGAATTTGGTCGCATATCCTTCATCGATCAGACCGACGAGCAATTCTTGAAGCGCTTCAAACGACGTTCGTTTGTCCTTGGCCTGAAGAACCCGAGCGATGATCGCATCGATGTGCTGCACCTTCTGAGGATCCTCCGGCATTCCGTTGGCGAGCAGCCCGCCGACATTATTGTGCAGCCGTTTCGCATCTTTGAGTTGGACACCAAGGATCAACTGCATCAGCGCCACTCGATCTTCCCGCGGGAATGTCCCGTAGAGGCCCCAATCCAACAACGCAATCTGGTATGGGTCGTTGGCATTGCCGGTCACGTGATACACATTGCCGGCATGCGGGTCGCCGTGAAATATCGGCTCCTTGCTCGACGCAAAAATGACGTCCCGCGTCATGACATCGGCCAACCGCCTCGCCATGATCGCGCGTTGCGCAGGTTGCCCCTCAAAAGCACTGGTGATTTTCTCGCCTGACACATACTGCATGAAGGTCACGTGGGTGGTTGAGATCGGAAACAGTTCCGGCACCACGACGTTCCTGTTGTTCTTGTAGTATTGCCGCGCCCGCGCCAGATTCTGCTGCTCATCGACAACCTGAATCTCTTTGGTCAGAGCCTTCTTGACTTCTTGGAACATCTCAACCAGTGGCATGGTTCCCAGCTCATAGAAATCATGCGTGTCGGTAAAATAACGTGCCAGTCCATCGAAGATCTCGAGCTCCTGCGGCAGATTTGTGAGGACGTACGGTTTGATCACTTTGCAGATGGCGTCGCGTGTCTGATGAGAACCAGGTGGGGTCCACGTCGCGCGAATGACAGCGCCAACACTCCCTTCGGCCAGGATGGTATCGGCGAATGCCACTTGATTGTTGGCGATATTGTTCTTGCTCATATCGTCCGCGATGAATTGAACCAGCTCATCGCGGGTCATCGTGTGGATCCCGTTCTCCAATTGCTGGAGCGCCTCCTGATACTCAAGAGACAACGCTTTATTCCTGGCCAGGATCTGCCCCAGCTTCTGCAGGCTTGGAGTTCTGGCAACAAAAGCCATCAGATCCGCGCTGCGACTCGAGCCGGCAGGAAGATAGGCGATGTCGACTAACTTCTCGAGAAGGCGATCCTCCGGAAGATGGTCGAGAAAATACAGCAGGAAATCATGCACGATCGGGTAAAAGAACGCTTGAGACGTCTCCGGAATCATGTCGACCACCTGCGATTGATGAACGACAAATTCCAGTAAGAGCGGTTTCCAGGGCCTCCAGTTCAGTTCTTTCAGTCGAGCGAGTGCTTGTTCTTTCGAGAGTGTGGTCTGCTCTGAGATTCCAGCAGCATGAGCCATCTTGAGCAGAGCGTTCGCACCTGGTGAACCGAGGTCAGCCATCGACCCGCCATTCAGCAACTGCGACGACGCAACGAACGTCAGCAACGTTTTCTGCGTCTGCGGGTCGAGACCGTTCAGCAGGTTCTGTAATAAAGGGAGGCCGGAGGTTCCCGGTGTGAAGGTCGCGTAGTGGCTGCGCGGCGTAGGCAGCGTGAGGGTGGACTCAGCGCTTACCGGGGGACTGCCTGCGAACACCAGCCCGAGAATCATCGCGCCGGTGATGACTCGGCCGGCGGTCATCGCACCCTTTCGTTCGTGGGCCAGAAACAGTGGAAACATTGGGCTTCCTTCGCGGCTCACCAACCTCGCCTCCCGCCAGACGCGAGCGAATCGGACGGCAGCCTCACCCCGGCTGCCCCCCCGCCGGTACTGCTTCCGCAACTCTCGTTTCAGGATCTTCCCGGTACCGGTCTTGGGAAAACTGTCGAGAAAGTCCACGGACTGGGGACACTTGTAGTGCGCCAGGCGCGAACGACAGAACTCCACCAGTTCCGGTTCGGTGACGTCCGCGCCGGGTTTCCGCACGACGAGCGCCTTTGGCACTTCACCCCATTTCTCGTCGGGCACCGGAATCACCACGGCTTCGTAGACGGCCGCGTGCGCGACCAGCACCTTCTCGACTTCGAGCGAAGAAATGTTCTCGCCGCCGCTGATGATGATGTCCTTCTTCCGGTCCACGATGAGCACATAGTGATCGTCGTCGACCGTCGCCAGGTCGCCGGTATGGAACCACCCACCTTCCATCGCGTTCAGCGTGTCGTTCGGCCGGTTCCAGTACCCGTCCATGACGACGTCACCGCGGGCCACGACCTCCCCGACGGTCTCGCCATCGCGGGGCACGTCCTCGCCGACGGCATCGACGACGCGCACCTCGACGCCGGGAATCGCATAGCCGGCGCGGGCGCGCTTGTGATGCCGGGTCTCATCGTCGCACGGCACGCCCTTCTTGATTGACGAGACGGTGAGCACCGGAGCCGTTTCGGTAAGCCCGTATCCGGAAATACACGCGCACCCGAGCTTGTCCTCGACGTCGCGAACCAGCGTGGGCGCGGATGCCGCGCCGCCGATCATCACGGAGTGCAGGCTGCTGATGTCGTACTTCTCGCGGTCGGGACAATTCACCAGCGCGGTGGCCATCGTCGGCACCAGGCAACAGTTCGTGACTTTCTCCCGCTCGATGAGGCGAAAGACGTCCGCGGGGACGAACTGGTGGACCATGACATGCGTCCCGCCGACGAGCGTCACGGTATGCGCCGATCCCCAGCCGTTGGCGTGAAACAGCGGAATGGTGTGCAACATGACCGACTCGCAGGACGTGCTCGCGGCGACGTCCCGGGACGTCCGGCCAGATGCAATCACCGACAGGGCGTGAAGATAGATGTTGCGGTGGGTGAGCATCACGCCTCGTGGCGCATCACTCGTGCCGCTCGTATAGAAGAGCTCCGCCAATGCGTTCTCGTTCACGTCCATCACGTCGCGGTGGTGCGGGGCCGCCGCCGCGATCAGCTCGTCGTAGCCGTGAGGCGCCAGCCAGTCCGCCTGCGGCGCGCCATCGAGCAGGTAAATCCGTTCGACGCCTGGCACGTCGCGGCGGAACGCTTCCGCCAGCGGCAACAGCGCCTGCTCCACGAACAGGAATCTCGCTCCGGCATCGCTGAGGACGTAGGACAGTTCGGGCGGTGCGAGACGGACGTTGAGTGGCAGCAGGACGCAGTCCGCTTCGAGCACGCCGTAGTAGGCCTCGAGGAGGCGGTGGCAGTTCGTGCTGAGGAACGCCACGCGGTCGCCGCTCCGTGCCCCGACCGCCCGAAGGGCGCCGGCCAGCCGGGCCGCGCGATCGGCGAACTGGGCGTAGGTGAGTCGCTGGTCGCCGCAGACGATCGCCAGATCGCCGGCGAACTGCTCGCTCGCGTAACGAAGGAACCGAATCGGGGTAAGGGGCACATTCATCTCGATCGCCTCAGAAGGGATGACCACGGCGTCGACACCGTCGCTGCGCGGCGACGTATCGGTGACGCGGTGATCACCCGAACGCGGTATCCGCCGGGGTGAACAGGTCCTCCGGGTTCAGCGACGGTATCAGGAACCCGCCGCCGCCATGGACTTCCAGCACGGGTCCTCCGGTTGACAGGGTGAACGGAGCGCCAGTATAAGCGGGCGGGTATGCCGTCCATCCAGGAATTGTTCGCGCTCACCGGCCGGGTCGCGATTGTGACCGGCGGGTCACGGGGCCTCGGCGAGGAGATGGCTGAGGGCCTTGCGGAAGCAGGCGCCGCCCTGATGATCTGCGCGCGGCGCGAACAGTGGCTGACGCCGACGCTCGACCGCTTCGCGTCGCGCGGCGTTCGCGTCGAAGGCCTCGTCGCCGACGTCTCCAAACAAGCCGATGTCCAGGCCGTCGTCGACCAGACGATGGCGAGCTACGGCCGCATCGACATCCTCGTCAACAATGCCGGCGTCGCGTGGGGCGCGCGACCGGAGGAGATGCCGCTCGACAAGTGGCAGCAGGTGATCGACGTCAATCTCACGGGCGCGTTCCGGTTCGCTCAAGCAGCGGGGCGCGAGATGCTGAAGCGCGAATACGGCCGCATCATCAACGTCTCTTCGATCGCCGGGCTGCACGCCGCAGTGCACGGGCCGCACTACGCCGCGTACGCCGCATCCAAGGCCGGGCTCATGGGACTGACGCGCGAGCTGGCCGCGTCCTGGGGACGGCAGAACATCCGCGTCAACGCGATTGCCCCGGGATTCTTTCATTCGCGACTTGCCGATCCGGCCCTGCCGCTGGCCGAACCCGCCCTGAAGGCCTCGTCTCCGATTCCCCGGATCGGAGCGGAAGGTGAGCTGAAGGGGGTCTGCGTGTTCCTGGCGTCCGACGCTTCCAACTACATCACGGGCCAGACCATCGTCGTGGACGGCGGGTGGACGATTGGGGGATCGTGAGCCGGCGACAGCGTGACGGCGGAGAGTCCTCGATCTGGTGCGGCATGATACGTTTGCGCCGCATGTCACACCTGGTTCGGTACGAGGTGCGGGACCGCGTTGCCCTGATCACCGTCGACAACGAAGGCGCTCGAGTCCCGGAAGAAGGACAGGCCACCCGCGCTAGTGACATCGACGTCGTGTTCGCCGACTACCGGCGGCCCTCGTCCTTGCTGGAGAAACTGGCGTTCGAGGGCCATGCCTTCCACGGCGGCGCGACGTGATCGTCGTCGAGCTGGCGGACCTCGGCGGGCTCGTCGGCCGCGAGGTCGCCACCAGCGACTGGCTGGTGGTCACGCAGGACCGCATCAACGCATTTGCTGATGCGACTGGCGATCATCAATGGATACATGTCGACACCGAGCGTGCCGCCGAGGCACCCTTCGGCGCGACCATCGCGCACGGATTCCTGACGCTGTCGCTCCTCAGCACCTTGATGCGCGACGCCGTGTCTGTCGACGGCCCTCGCATGACGCTCAACTACGGGCTCAACCGCGTGCGTTTCGTGTCGCCCGTGCCGTCTGGCTCGCGAATCCGCGCGCGAATAGCGCTCGCCGGCATCGACAAGATGGGAGACAGCATCCAGGCGACGTGGAGCGTCACCGTCGAGCGCGAAGGCGGGGTCAAGCCTGCCGCAGTCGCCGAGTGGATCGTTCGCTACGCTGGCGTTCTATAGATTCTGAAGATAGTTCAGCTCGCGGAGGCGGCGTCACATCGTTCGTCACCGGACGAATGCGCCTCGAAAGCTCGAGGCTGTCAACCTTCTCGGGCCCCGGTACGTCTGATGGGGAGACGCTGGGTGTCACCAACGCGCTTGGACAGGTGGGTGTTCATGACTTTGCTTCGCGATTTGCGCTACGCCTGTCGCCTGCTCCGGCGCGAGCCGGCGTTCACCAGCGTCGCCATTCTGACCTTGGCGCTTGGGATCGGCGCGACGACCGCCGTCTTTACGGTTGTCTATGGCGTGCTGCTCCGGCCGCTGCCGTATCGGGATCCCGCTCGATTGGTGATGCTCTTCTACGGGCATCACGGTCAAGTTTCGCCGTGGCTATCTCCCTTGAACTTCGGCGACTATGTCGCTCAAAGCGATGTCTTTAAGGGTGCCGCCGCGATCGCGCCGACCACCGTCAACATGACGGGCAGCGGCGATCCGGAACGGCTGCAAGGCGCGAGAGTCTCCTGGAATTACTTCATCGTGCTGGGCGCTCCCATTGCGCACGGCCGCGGGTTCACCGAGAGCGACGCTCAGGGCGACGGCAATCGCATCGTCCTGAGTGACGGACTCTGGCGCCGCCGGTTCGGTGGCCGTCAGGACGTCATCAACTCGACGACGACGCTCGACGGCCATGCCGTGACGGTCGTCGGTGTCGCCTCACCCGAAGTAAGGTTTCCAGCGACCGCCGAATTCTGGCAGCCGCTGATCTTCACTCCGCATGATCTAGCACCCGAGGCACGAGGTGCCCAATGGGTCCAGCGTACTTGCCCGAGTGAAGGACGGCGTGTCGCCGCGCCAGGTGACAACAGCGCTCGAGACGGTGGCGAGCCGACTGGCGCTGACTTTTCCTGGAACAGAGCGTGAGTCGACGCCGATGGCGATCTCCCTGCAGGATCGCATTGTTCAGGACAGCCGGCCGACCCTGTGGGTGCTGTTCGGTGCGGTGACGCTCGTCATGTTCATCGCTTGTGCCAACGTCGCGAATCTCGTCCTTGCCCGAGCCCAGAGGCGTGGCCGTGAATTGTCCGTCCGTGCCGCGCTCGGCGCGAGTCGTCTTCAGCTGGTCGGACAGCTGCTCATCGAAAGCCTTGTCCTCGGCGTTCTTGGCACGATCGCTGGCGCGGGTCTGGCCGTCCTGCCTGTTCGTGCTCTCGTGCTCATGAGTCCGTCATCGATTCCGCGGCTGTCAGAGGTCACGGTCGACATCCATGTCCTCGCATTCGCGGCGGGCGCTGCAATCGTGACGAGTCTCATCTTCGGGCTGACACCGGCCATCTCGGCGTCCGGGTGGTCGAGCGGCGGTGGCTTGGCGCTGAGCCGCGGTGCCGTCGGCGGAAGCAGCACCCGACCGCGGCGCCTGTTGGTCGTCGCCGAGCTGGCTCTTGCGGTCATGCTCCTGGCGGGCGCCGGTCTTCTCATTCGCAGCTACATGCAGCTCCAGCGCGTCGCGCCCGGGTTCGATCCTGAGGGCGTCACGACATTCAGTCTGGCATTACCCGCGGCCCAGGTACTCCGACCCTTCAAGTCCGACTGCGTTCGTGACGACGCTTCTGTCGCGCCTCCAGAGCGAACCTGGAGTGGATTCGGCGTCGGCGGCGATGGGCCTGCCCTTCGCCAGCGGTCTCGATGCGCTGACAGGCTTCCGTCGTGAAGGGGAGCCCGAGCCGGACTCGGCCTCGATGCCATCGGCCTCGCTGCGGATCATCACCGCCGATTACTTCAAGACGATGAGGATTCCAATCCGCCGCGGCCGCTTCTTCACGACAGGCGATACCGCGACGGGCCCCGAAGTCGCGGTCATCAACGAGCGAGCCGCTCAGCGGTTCTTTGCCGGGGTGGATCCGATCGGACAACGGATTCGGGTGAGCGCGGAACTGGCGCGCCACGCGCGCAACGGGCCGAAAACGATCGTCGGCGTGGTCGGCAGCGTGAAGTACGGCGGCCTGGACGAGGAGACACCGGCGGAAATCTATCTCCCGTACCAGCAGCAGCCTGTGGATGCCTTCACCGTGGCCGTGCGGAGCAGGGGAGATGCCGTCACGCTGATTCGCGGGTTACGGAGAGAGGTCGCAGCGGTCGATCCGGCGTTGCCGCTCGCCGACATCAGCTCGTTAGAGGATCTCGTCGACGCGTCGATCGCCGGACGCCGCTTCACACTCCTGGTGTTTCTGGTGTTCGGCGCGATAGCGGTCGCCCTGTCGGCCGTTGGTGTCTATGGAGTGCTCGCGTATCTGGTCGGCCAGAGAACACGGGAAATCGGTCTCCGGCTGGCGATCGGGGCCTCGCGCTCCGATGTCGTGGGGTTGTTCGTTCGCGAAGGCGCCGTCCTGATCCTGGTTGGCATGAGCGCGGGACTAGCCGGCGCGCTCGCCGGAGGGCGATGGATCGCGACGCTGCTCTTCGGCGTCACGCCGGCCGACCCGGCGACGTTCGCTGCCGCGGTGTTCACGCTCGGCGTGACCGCTGCGTGTGCAACGTACCTGCCCGCGCGACGGGCCGCGAGCGTCGATCCCGCCGAGGCTTTGAGGGCGGATTAGACGCGACCGAAGCCGTCACTCTGCGCCGCACGGCCCCTCACAACGGCCGCGGACTCACCCTCGTAGTGATCCGAAACTCCGGTTCCCTCACAGCCAGCTCCCCGGTTGGTATCAATAGGGTGCGGTCTGGCATCAGGTCGGGTGCGGCTCGTGGGTGTCACACTGATCCCGGTAGGGCTCGACGTGATCCGCTCGCCGCTGCGGCCGGTCGCATTTACCGTCAACGTCACGCTCTGCGATGGCGGCGGCGAAGGCGGCGCCGACGTCACCGCGAGGCTCGCGGTCTTCGTGATCACGGTCAGAGTCGCCGCGATCGTTACGTCACCGGCGTGCTAACAGATCGCGTCACGTGAAGCTCCTCAAGCACGGGGAACGAAACTCAACACGCGACGCGGGTTCTCGACAAGAATTGTCCGAAGCGTCGCGTCGTTAACCCCGGCACGACGCAGCCGCGGCACGAAGTTCGTGATCGTCATGTCGATGCCCGGCCCGCCCTTCTCGCGCAAGTATCTCTCGCTGGCAAAGTCTGATGACAGGCAGATGCGGTTCGCCAGTCCCGCATCCAGCAGCGTGAGGATCGTCCTCACGTACTCGTCGGCACGCGGATCGTCAGGCCTGCCGCTGTGATCGAACGCGACGTAGGCGCCGCGCGTCGCGATCGCCTTCGGCACCACCGTTGGCTGTTCCTTGATGTCGTTAAGATGGCCGATGACGACGCGATCGAGGCTGACGTCGACTGATTCGAACAGATCGACCTGATCGAGCGCACACCGCGCGCACCCGTTGGACGTGTGCGTGACGATCGCGAGGCCCGTCCGGTGATGGAGCTTTGCCGCGGCGATCAGCGCCGTTCGTTCGTAAGGATCCATCGGCACGTCAGTACCTGTACCCATTTCTCCAATCGCGCCCCATCGTTCGGCGATCGCAAGCCGATACAAATCGTCGGCAATCTGATCAGCGGTCTTGCGCAGCGTATCTGGTGGGTAGTCAGACTTCCCATGCAACCCGCCGCCGGCGACGATGTACATTTTGGAGCGCGTCGCGATCGTCCGGAGCGCGCCAATCTTGCGGCCGAGATCGCTGGTGCCCATATCGACGATGCACCGGACGCCATTCGGCCGGCACGCCGCCACCTCACTCGCAATCAGATCGACGTCGTCGTACCACTTCGTCGTCGGCCGTTCGATACCCCAGTCGGTCCCGCCGAGCGACAGGTGCTCGTGGATCAGAATCGGTCCGTCGATCTCCGCCGGGCTCACGTCGCGAAGGATCGTTCGGATGATCGGCTTCCCCGGATGCGGTTGCAGCGGCAGCGCTGCCGCGGCCAGAACCGTAATCATGTCGCGGCGTGTCATCGTCTGCGTCATCAGTCGCATCTCAAGGCAAGCAGTGGATCGATACGAAGCGCGCGTCGCGCCGGGATGCTACACGCGAGCGCGGCGACGATCACCAACGCGATCGGGACGCCCGCAAACGTCATGGGATCCAGCGGACGAATGCCATACAGCACACGGGCCATCAAGCGCGCCACGACGGCGGCACACAGCACACCGACGACCGTCCCGGCGATCGCGAGCGTCAGACCGGGGCTGACGATCTCCGCGAGCATCCGCTCACGCGGAGCGCCGAGAGCGAGACGTATACCGATTTCTTGCGTCCGCGCGGCAATCGTGTAGGACATCACGCCGTAGATGCCGAGCGCCGCGAGCAACAACGCGGTGAGCGCGGACAGCTCGACGATCTGCATGGCAAAACGGCGCGCTGCGAGCGAGGCGGACACGGCGTTGGTCAATGGCTCCGCGCCGAACACCGGCAACGTGGGATCGAGCGACTGGACGATGTCGCGGACACGATCCGCCGTTGCCGCCGTGTCAATCGGTCCGCGTAGGAAGATCGCCAGGTGCTTCGACGGTTTCTGATACGCACTGGCATAAATCTGCGGCACGCTCGCATCCGCCAGCGTCTCCGTGCGCGCGTCCGCGATGATGCCGACGATCGTCGTCCAGGCACTGGGCAACCGCGACAGTTTCACGTGCGCCCCGATCGGATCGCCATTCGGCCAGAACGTGCGCGCCATCGCCTCGTTGATGACGGCCACGGCCGGCGTCGTTTCGCTGTCGAAGGCCGTGAATACACGGCCGCGGCGCGCGGTCATACCGAGCAACTGAAAATATTCTGGTGTGACGACCGAGCCGTCCACCACAGGTGCCTGCGCCACATCGTAGCCGCGCCCTTCGACGAGCAATGGCACGACGTTCATGTCGCGGTGCGCGTGGTCGAGCGGTATGGCGCTGCTGCTGCCAACGGCCGCAAGGTCGACGCCGGGTACCGTTCGGGTACGCCGGAGCAGCTCGCGGAGGAACGGCGCTTCCCTATCCGCGGTTGGATATTTGTCGATGCTCGTGTCGTTCGGATACGGCAGCCGCGTGCGTACCGTCATGACGCTCGCAGTATCGAATCCGAGCCGCACGGTGCTCAGATCACGAAAACTGCGCAGCAACAGCCCGGCCGCGATCATCAACACGATCGAGAGGGCAAATTCCGCGACGACGAGCGCGCTCCGTGTGCGGGCCTGCCGTCGGGAGCTCGACGCGCCACGGCTCGATGTCTGGAGCGTCGGCATTACCTCAGGCCGGCGAGCGGCAATTGCCGGCGCACAGCCGAAGATGACACCGGACGCGAACGTCACAAGGGCCGCAAACAGCAGCACGCTCCAATTCATCGTGATGTCGTTCAGCCGGGGTAGTCCTTCCGGAATGGCGCGAACGAGCGATGCCTTCGCCACAAAGAGAAACGCGATGCCGGCGGCGCCGCCGATTGTCGAAAGGCACAGACTCTCCGTCAGCACTTGTCGGGTCAGGCGATTCGCCCCCGCGCCGATCGCTTGCCGCACCGCGAACTCTCGGCGTCGTGTGCTCGCGCGAGCGAGCAGGAGGTTGGCGACGTTCACGCACCCCATTGCGAGCACGAGGCCCACGGCACAAAACATCAAGATCAGCGATGGGCGCACGTCTCCGACGACGGTGTCTTGCAGCGGCACCAGACGAACCGTCCACCCACTGCGGTCGGGATAATCAGCGGGATACTGACGTCGCAGGTCGCCGACGAGCGCATCGATCCGGCCTTGCCCGGCAGTCCGCGTCAGGTCCGGCGTGAGCCTCGCAATCGCGGTGGGGATATTGCGCACGCGCCGCGGCGGCTGATACGACAGCGGCGGGCCATAGAAGCTCGTGGCCGCCCACACGTCGACGTTCCGCTCGTCGACCGTCCGGCCTGGCGCGTGGAAACGTGCCGGCATGACGCCGACGATGCGATACAGATCGGTGTCGAGCCGGATGCTCCTCTCCAGAATATGCGGGTCGCCGCCGAAGTCACGCCTCCACAGACCGTCGCTGATGACAATTTCGCCAAGATAGCCCGGCGATCGGTTCTCCACCGGGAACGTTCGACCGAGCTGTGGCGCGACGCCGAGCACCGCGAAGTAGTTCGGCGTGACGCTCATCAGCCGCACTTGCGCCGGCCGCGATGCGCCGGTCAAATTGTTTTCATCGAACCACGCGAGCGCGATATGGTCGAAGATGCCCGATCGCTCGAGGTCGAGCCATTCCGGTTGCGAGAGGCCGACATCGTATGAAGCGACACCGGGGAGGTCGTCGACAACGCTGACGAGACGGTCTGCCTGCGGATACGGCAGCGGATGCAGCAACGTCGCATCGACCACGCTGAACGCCGCCGTCGTCGCACCGATACCAAGCGCCATGGTCAACGCCGCAACGAGCGCCAACCCGGGCGCTGTGCGCCACGAGCGGGCGGCGTAGCGGACGTCCTGCACCAACCGGTCCCACCAAACCCATCGATGCGACTCGTGGAAGCGTTCGGTCGAGAGTGCGACGTTGCCGAACGCGCGACGCGCCGCCGCTCTCGCCTCGTCCGGGCTGAGCCCCTCGTGCTCCAGGCGGTCGATCTCGAACTGCAAGTGCGATTCGATTTCGGCGGAGAAATCGTCGGTGTCGCGCGTGCGCCGGAACATGCGTCACCCCTCGATCGGATGGGCATCGAGCACGCGCGCGATCGCGCCGGCCAGACGCTTCCACTTGCTGGTTTCCCTGACGAGTTGCTTCCGGCCCGCAGCGGTGAGGGAGTAAAAGCGCGCGCGCCGGTTGTTCTCGGATACGCCCCACTTTCCCGAAATCCACCCGCGAGCCTCGAGGCGCTGCAGCGCCGGGTAGAGCGCGCCGTGCTCCACCAGCAATTCGTCTTCGGACGTCCGCTTAATCGTGCGCATGATGGCGTGGCCGTGCTGCGGCTCGAAGATCAGCGTCCGGAGAATCAGCAGATCGAGGGTTCCCTGCAGGAGGTCGAGCGGTTCGTCGGGCTTACGGGTAGACATCTAACCTGAGCATGGATCCATCTTGGGTAAGATGTCAACCGGAACCGAATGGCAGACGTGCCACACGTCCCCGCGCGTGATACCTGACACGACATTCCGGTCTTCGTATTCAGGACGGCTGTATCATCTAGAGCCTCCCGGCGTTGCTGTGCGCAATGGGCCTGCATTCCGCGGCTCCGAATGCGCACGCACCCGCGACGAAAGGGGCGGAGATGCGGATGATCCTCGTAGCGGGACTGCTCGCGGTGGCCTCGGTGGTGATGAACCCATCGCCGCCGTCGGGCCAGGGCGAACCAGAGAAAACGTTGCAGGACGCCTCAGCCACACGTTTGAAGTCGATGACCAGCGGCGACGCCGAGGGGTGGGGCAAGTACACCACCGACGATTTCATTGTGATCGAAGCCGACGGTGGCGTGAAGACCAAGGCACAGCGGATGACGGAGATCAAGGGGACGACGACCCCGCCCACCGGTGCGAACACGGCACTCGCAAATCAGAAGTGGCGGATGTACGGCCCAAACACTGCGATCAGCACGCAGCAGACGCCTGTCGATGGGAAGCCGACCTGGATCACGACCGTGTGGGTCAAACAGCAAGGGGCGTGGAAGGTCGCCACAGTGCAGATGACGAACATCGCGAAGTAGCGGCCCCGGCGGTCAACGCGGCGGCAGTGACCCTCGACGGATCGCCGTAGCGCGCATCTTGCAATAATTGCTCGATGCCAACCGGATCCCCTACTCGCACGTGATCCGCACCTGCGACTTCCCGTCGTCGATCTCGATGTTTACATCGTCGAGCGACTTGAGGAACGACTCGAACTCGGGGCCGTTCATCTTCGAGAGATCGCCGTTGATCTGCGAGAGGTCGAGGTCGAGGCCGCGCTCCTTCATGCGCTGCGCGGCTTTCTCGCCGGCGAACGTCGCGATGATCGCGCCGAGCCGCATGCCGCCTTTCATCACGGCGACCGGGACGCGGATCTTTCGCCTGACGATGTTCGTTGGCGAGCTTGTGGATGTTGATGCGGAACCAGCTGGGCGCCGGCCGCTCTGCGGACGCGCCCTCCAGCATCACGAGCGCGCGCGCCATCCCCGTCACCGGCAGGATGTCGCTCAGCCCCACGCTCGAGAGCACGGCGACGCTGAGGAAGAGAAGCTCCATCCACGTGCGAGGCCCCGCCGGATTGATCGGCGCACTGAAGCTTCCAGGGAGAGTCGCCTCACACGCGGCGTAGGCGTAGGCGAAGGCCCACGCCAGCAGGGTGAAGGTTGCGCCAGCGGTGAAGAGCTCGTCGGTGGTGGCAACCCTATCCTGGAGCGCGTCAGGCTCCTCGTGCTGAATCGGTAACACTGTGAGCGGATCAAGGCTTTGCCGCGATGAGGTACAACCGGTTCGCGGTGGCCAGATAAAGCGCATCGCCGACCAGCGCCGGACGCGAATAGAGTGGCGCATCCATCTCGATCTGTCGCCAGCAATTCCTTTCGCCGTCCGGCACGAAGAACGGTCATGGTGCCTTCAACGGTCCCAACGTAAAGCCGGTCGCCGGCCAGCAGGAGACATCCCCAGATGGCCTCGTGGGTCTCGTGCTTCCAGACGTGGGCTCCGGTTGCAGCGTCCAGGCAATGGATCGTTCCGCCCAGATCCCCAACGTACAGCAAACCGTCCTTCGCGACGGGCGTTCCCACCACGCGACCGACCTCGCGAGACGTCCAGAGGAGCCTGCTCTTGGTGACGTCTCCCTGGCCGTTGGGACTGATCGCATGGATCAATGAAGGTCCGTTGCCGTGCCCGGGACTCTGTCCCATCGCAACGAAGACGCGGCCGTCAGCAAAGACCGGTGACGCAATGATCGAACTGCGTGAAAGGACTCCGGGTCGCGGAAGCCAGCGGGCGTCTTTCGGGTTGCCGTCAAATCGCCAGATTTCGTGACCCGACGCCGCGTCGTAGGCGCGCAGCCAGCCATCTCCGCCGCCGAAGAGCACCTGCATGCGGCCGTTCACGTTGGCCGCCACGGGGCTGGACCACTGGCCGTGCAGCACCTGCTCGCCCGCGCCGATCGCGCGCCAGACCACGTCGCCCGAGTGCTTGTCCACCGCGATCAGACTTGGGGCGCGTGGCGACGGCACGCGCATATGGCCTTCATTCTGGCCGTTGGAGGTGGAGACCATCAGCAGATCACCCACGGGCAACACTTCGCTGTTGGTGGCTTCATGCGGAAAGACACCCAGGCGGCCGCAGATGTCCAGCTCCCAGACGATGTCGGCCGCAGTGTCTTGGAAGACCTCTTCCCGATACGGACCATGTTCTCGCCATCGCGGAGACCCTGTGTGTCGAGGGAACGGAGCTGGCACTCGGCGGTGACGTAGTACAGCCGGTTCCCTTCCACATACGGCGCGCTTGTCGTCGACGGCAGCAGGAACTCCCGCAGGCCTCGCTCCACTCGCGGAGCCACGTCCTGCCAAAGGAACGCGCCATCCGTCGCTCGAAAGGCCATGAGCACGCCGCTTTCTTCCTTGTAGTCGGGGTTCCTGTGCCTGGCGTTGTCGGTGCCCACATAGACCGTATCGCCGACAACCACGGGACGGCCAAACGTCTCGTATCCCAACTGGACACTCCAGACGATGTTCCGCCCGGTGGTCGGATCCCAGTCAACCGGAGGATTGCCCGTTTGCGCCACCGTCGTCTCCGGTTGAGGTGCGACGGAAGGCGCGGCCACGAGCGGTGAGTCGACAGGCTGTGCAGACTCGATGCCCGCGATTCGATTCAACGCCCACTCAGCGTCGCTCACGCAGCGCGGGATCGTTTGCGGCCGCTGTCAGCGCCTCCCGGGCCGTCTGTGCCTTCGGCCCGATGCTTCCCAGCGCCCCGGCCGCGAAGATGCGCACATAGAGGAATTCATCCTTCAGAGCTTCGATCAACTGCGGCACGGCAGACTCCGCGGCCGGGCCGATGCCTGCGAGGGCCTCACACGCGGCCCATCGGACGCCGGGAATGGGATCGCCCACCGCTCTGGCGAGGTCCTCGGTCGCGGCGGCCGCCTTCGGACCGATGGACGCCAAGGCCTCCGCCGCGTAGACGCGGACGTACGGGTCCTCGTGCGAGAGAGTCTTGACGAGGGCGCCTACCGAAGGACTCGCCCTGTGGCCCAAAGCGCCCAGAGCACGTGCGGCATCGCCCGCAACCATCGCATCCTCGTCTCTGAGTGCCCGTCTCAGCGCCTGTTGAATCCATGCCGTCTGGGGTGCCAGGTCAATCAAGGCATCAACGGCGTTGCGCCGCATGGAGACCCGCTCATCCCGAAGCAGGTCCACCAGCAGCGGAATGGCCGGCGGACCGATCCGCCGGATGATTTCAAGAGTCACCACATGCAGGTCTTCATTCCGAGGGCTGAGGAATCGTCTCAGCAAGGGCAGCGAACGCGGCGCCGCTTGGACCAGAGTGGCTTCGGCAGTCGCCCGGACCTTCGCGTCTTTGGCCATCAGGCGATTTGCCCAGTCACGCACCGAGGCGGAGTTCGTGGAAAGATCCGAACCCTGGGCTTGGCGCGGCTGAGGGAGTGAACGCTTGGTTTGGGCGAGTACTGGTATCTGCAGAATACAGAACAGCGTGAGGATGAATGCATGTCGCATGGTCGCGGAAAGACAACATAGGCTCTTGCCTCTCGTTCTGCTCATCTGTGGCTGCCTTCGATAGACTCTTGCCAATCCCTCGATCCTTCTGCGCCACGGCAGCTTGCGGACCGCCTCTAAGGCGCCGCTTGTCCTCGCACCTCGTAACGAAGCTCCACCATGCCGCTCTTGTAAGTTTTGACTTCCGCCAGATGGAGGCCGATGTCTCTGTCGAGCTTCCCGAAGAAAGGGATCCCATCACCAATCAAGACCGGCAGAATCGAATAACGAACTTCGTCGGCTAGCCCGAGACGAAGGCATTCCGCGCAAACTGCACCGCCTCCAACAAACCAGATGGAACGGAACGTGGACCGCAGCCGCCCATTCACGAACTGCGCGAGATCACCCGAGTAGAAGTCGACGGTATCCCGGCTCCGCGGTAGTTCGCGACGAGTGAGGACGAACGTGGGTTTGTCGCCGTACGCCCACCCCAACCCTTTGGCCTCAAAGCTCAACGCGGTCTGATATGTTCGCGATCCCATGACGTAACAGTCGATTGTCTTGAGGAACGCCTCGACGACTCCTGGGTCCATGGTCTCCCCGCCGACGAATTCGTCTGAGGTCTCCAGCCAGTCGACGCTTCCGTCCTTTCGAGCGATGAAGCCGTCGAGGCTCGCCGCCATGTGGATCGTGACCTGAGAATCAGTGTGTGCCATGGTTTCGCCCTGACATCGAGTCCGACGGCACGCAGCACCGCTCGGAGCCGTCTCCCACCTGAGTCCACCTAACGCCCGGCTTCAGCCGTGGCGCAACTCTGTTGACGAATAGCCTCGATGGGTTGAAGGCGTCGTATGACGTGGCGACGCTGGCGCGTCGCCGTCAGGTGACTCCTCCTTCCGCCCGATCGTAAAGAACAGTCCGCCCTCGCGCCCGAGCGTGCGCATCCAGGCGATCTGTGTGAGCCAGCTCTCGAGCCCCCAATTGTCTGCGGCGCGCGTGAACAAGTCCTCGGGCGTCTCGTCGAAGACCGCACTCGGATAGGTGCGCAGATACTCGACGCCATGCTCCGCGAACCAGCGCTGCACTTCGGCGATGGTGTGACGATGCTCCTCCGGATGTCGGTACTGATCTCGCAGCCACGCCTCGCGGCGCTCCGGGTCGTGCGAGCGATCCCGAAGGATCGGATCGAAGGGCACGACACGATAGCCCGACACTTGCGCCACCGCACGTCGCAGCCGCGTGGGAATGCGCGCGATCGCGTTGTAGACACCAAGCACGATGACGCCGCCGGGACGTGCCAGCTCGACCAGTTTGCCGAACGACGCGCGCGGGTCGCGGGTATGGTGCACGACGCCCGACGAGTAGACGAGGTCGAAGGCGCCGCGTTGGAGGCCGGGCTGGCGGAGGTCGGCCTCGACAAACTGCACGCGCTCGAGACCGAATCGCGCGGCCGCGGCGGCGCCGAGGGCGAGCGATGCGCGCGTGAGATCGGCGCCCACCACCATACGGTCGGCGCTCGCGAGGTACAGACACATCTGGCCGGTGCCGCATCCGACGTCCGCAATGCGCGCATCTCCGGCAATCGCGCGGTCGAGGAGTCGGGCGAAGGCATTGCGCTCTGCGCACGCGCGGAGGCTCTGCAGACTCTCGCGCGGCCGATAGCCCGGGAACGGCGCGCTCTCGTAGAACCGGCGCACCGTCTCAGTCACCTCATCCGAAGGCAATCGCAGATTAGGGACGCCGTCAGCGACGTCGAAGCGCGTCGCGCATCCAGTGCACGACCATTCGGCTGAGAGCGCGCCGCCGCATGCCGGGCAGGCGACGAGCTCCCGAGCGTCCATCGGTCAGAAGATCGCGTAGATGAACGGCGCGAGCGCCTCGACCGTCGCGGCGACGATCAGGATCAGGCCGAACACGCAGAGGAAGATCGCGAGCGGCGCGAGCCAGCGGGCGCCGGACTCGCGACGCCACAAGCCACGAGCGAGATCGGCGATCGATCCGGGCGTACTGGCGAGGATCGTGATGCGTCGAGTCGTGCCGCCACGTTTCTTGATCATGCGACGTGCTCCTTCGCCAGTTTCGCTGATGCGGTGGCGCGCTTGGTCACGACGGCCGACCCGGCCACGAGCGCGTCGATGCCGCACCGGCGGAACGTCGAGTAGCCCTCGAGTGCCCTGTTGACGATGGGTTCGCCAGCCACGTTGAACGACGTGTTGAGGAGCACGGGAATCCCGCTGCGGCGTCCGTAGGCCTCGAGCAGCGCGTGCAGCCGCGGCGCCATGCTGCGCTCGAGCACCTGCACCCGCGCCGATCCGTCCACATGGGTCACGGCCGCGAGCTCGGCACGCCATTCGCGCCGTACGGGAAACACGCCCGACATGAATCGCGCGAGCCGCGCGCCACCGGCGGGCAACTCGAAATAACGATCCGCTGCTTCGGCAGTGACAACCGGCGCGAACGGCCGGAAGTCCTCACGATGCTTGATGTCGCGATTGAGCCGATCGCGCATTGCGATCGCGTGCGGCGCGGCGAGCAGACTGCGATGGCCGAGCGCGCGCGGCCCGAACTCGCTGGCGCCGTCCATCCAGCCGACGACGCGATTGGCGGCGAGGTCGGCCGCGACCCGCTCGATGAGCGCGGCGTCGTCGAGCTCGTCCACGTGCTGGTCGTCTTCCCGCGCCGCCCTGGCGAGATGAGCAGCATCGACCGCCGGGCCCCAGAACGGATGATCGGGCACGTCGCGATCGGGGTTCTTGAAGTACAGGCGATCGGCGTAGAGCGCTGCGCCGAGCGCACAACCGGCGTCACCGGGCGCGGGCGGCACGAATACGCGCTCGAACCCGGATTCCGCGAGGATGCGCGCATTGGCCACGCCATTCAGTGCCACACCGCCGCCGAAGCAGAGATCCGGCAGCTTCGTTTCCTGCTGCAGTGCGCGAGCGATGTCCACGAGCACGTCCTCGAGCACGCGCTGCACACTCGCCGCGATGTCGGCGAATCGCCGGCCTTCGGCGGTCTCGACGTCGATCGGCTCGTAGGACGGACGCGGCGGCCCGAAGAGATCGACGAACTTCGACGAATACGATCGCGTCGCCGTCGTCTGGTACTCGAAGTACTCCGGCACGATCGCGAACGCGCCGTCCGGCGTGCGCCGGATCACCTTGCCAACCTGATCGACCATCGTGGGACGGCCGTAGGCGGCGAGCCCCATCACCTTGTACTCCTCTTCGTTGACCGCGAAGCCGAGGTAGGCGGTGAACGTCGAGTAGAGCAGGCCGAGCGAGTGAGGGAATCGGATCTCGCGGAGGAGAGAGATATTGGTTCCCCCGGTCTGAAGACCCGGGCCGCCGAGGTACTCGCCCCGGGCTCCAATGCCGGCCGTGAGCGTCGCCCATTCACCAACGCCGTCGGCGGTGAGGATGGCTGCGCGCCGTGACGGCGACGTCAGGAACGCCGCGGCGGCGTGGGCCTCGTGGTGCCCGGTAAAGAGGATCTTCTTGCGATCGACCCCAAGGTGCGACGCGATGATGCCGCGCACCCAGACCTTTTCGCCGAGCGTGTTCTTCATGGCATGCGGAAACGATCGCCATGATCGCGGGAATGCACGCAGCGTGCAGGTGAGAATCCGGGCGAACTTGAGCATGCTGCGTTCGTAGAACACGACGGCATCGAGATCGCCGGGGTCGAGCTGCACGTGGTCCAGGCACCACTCGATCGCGTTCAGTGGGAATCCGGCATCGTTCTTCCGTCGTGACAGGCGTTCTTCCTGGACGGCCGCCACAGGCATACCGTCGACGACAAGCGCGGCTGCCGAATCGTGGTAATGCGCGGAGATACCGAGAATCTTCATATCAGTACTGGCTGGTCGGCGAGGCCGCTCGGTGGGGAGCGATCGCGCGCCAGCCTGGCGTCTCGCGCCGCTCCGCACGGCGGGCGGCCCACGCGAACGGCGGCAACAGAATGAAGTAGACGCCGGTGAGGAGAGTGTTGCCGATGAGACCAGCGATGGCGGCCGCGACACGGAGATAGCGATTCCACAGCCTCGTGCCGCGCGCGCGCCAGACGTGACGTCGCTGAAGCTCCGGTGTGAGGCGGCCGAGCTGCTGGTAGCTGTAGTTCATGTGAAAGACTTCGTCGCGCAGGACTTCTTCGAAGATCGCGTGCGTCGCCGGGTCATCGTCGACGCAATCCTTATAGATCGCAAAGCGTCCGGCCGCAGTTTTTTCCGCGATGTGGAGGAACGCGAGCAGCCTGGGATCGCCCTGGTCTTCGACGACGAGGTCATCGAGTCCGTGTCCGCCAGGTAACGGATTTCCCGAAAAGAATCCGCCCTCGCGCAGGCCCCGCTGCCGCAGCAGGGCCTCACCACGCTCGCGGAACAGCACGCCGTGATGCAGCTCGTCGATCGCGTGCTCGAGGTAGAGCCGGCGCAGCAGTGGATCGGGCGTGACCTCGGACGCGCGCAGGATATCGCGACCGCCGTCGGTTTCCACGTCGCCGAAGATCAGCAGCTTGCGGACACGCCGATCGTGATCGCTCCACACCCACTTGTGCAGCGGTCGAAGCAGTCGATCCAACGGCGCCGATCGGGAGCCAGCAGACATCGGCAGCTTCTACATCTAACATAGTCTCTCCCGACCGTACTGGTTTCTTTCATTGGCTGACCTGACACCGTCGAGCTTGTCGCGGCGACGCGCGATGTCGGAAGTGCTCGTCGCACTGACCGGCATCGGACTCATCCTGCTCGCGATCGTCCTCACGCAGGGCTGGTTCGACCATCACCTGCTGCCGTCGTTCTATCTGATGCGCCGCTGGTACGTGTTCCTCGAATCGTGCTCGCGAGTCGCGCTCGCGCTGGCGGGCGTGTTGCTGCTGCTCGTCGCGCGCCCGCGCATCGGTCGACTCGCCGCGCAACACCCGTCTGCCGTGATCGCCGCCGCGATCGCCGCCGTTCTCGCGATCGGCGCAGGCCAACTCACTCTGACTTGGCTGCACCCATCGACCGAGTGGCTGCTCGAGTCGGTCGAGCCGCTGCGGCGTCCCGATCCGCGACTCGGCTGGACGTTCGTCCCGAGCCGCGAGGGGCACAACACCATCGGCGGACGAACGATCTCGTTCGCCTTCGACGCCGCCGGCTATCGGGTGCGCAGCGTCAAGGAGCCCGTCGATCCCGCCCGGCCGACGATTATCTTTGCGGGCGAGTCGGTGATGTTCGGCGAAGGGCTGGACTGGGACGAGACGATCCCGGCTCAGGTCGGCGCGCTGATGCACGTGCAAAGCGCGAACCTTGCGGTGCACGGCTACGCGACGGATCAGTCGTACCTGCGCGTCGAATCCGAGCTGCCGCGCTTTCAGCGGCCGGTCGCGCTCGTGACGCTCTTCATGACCGCGCTCTTCGGCCGAAATCTCGACGACAATCGTCCGCATCTCGGACCGAGATTGATCTGGCTGCCCGGGGTCCCGCACTCGCGGCTGATGTCGCTGGCGACGCTCATCGTACCGTTTCGCCGCGAGAGGACGATCGAGCGCGGCATTGCGGTGACGTGTGAAGTGCTTCGCGCGACGGCGGCGCTGGCCACTGCACGCGGTGCCACGCCGCTCATCGTCGTTCCCCAGTTCAATCGGGAAGATGACGTCGAACGGACGTTACGGCGGCGGATTCTTGACGACGCTGGATTGGCGTACGTGTTCGTGGAGTTCGAAAATGGGTGGCGGATTCCAGGGGACTTGCACCCGAACGCGCCGACCGCGCGCAGGATCGCAATCGCCATCGCCGATCGGCTTCGGGCCACTCCAACGGTCTTGCGTTGAGCGGATTCCACCGACATCCGACGCCACGATTCCACGGGACAGGCCGTCATCCCCAGTCGATCGAGCCGTAAGTGTGTAGACTACACACGCGCAAGCCCGCCATGCGATTCGTCTCCAAGTGGGTCCTCCGCTTCGTCGCCGTCGTCGCGCTCGTCGCCCTGACCATCGTGGTGGGTGCCGCGGTGAGCGCCCGATCGCGCGTTCCTGACCTGAAGCCCTGGCACCAGCTCGTGCCTTCGGCGGAAGTGCACGCGTCGGACGTGGGACCGACGTTCACGCTCGACGACTATCTGGCCCGCGAGCAAAAGGTCTTCGACGAAGTGCGCACACAGATCGAGAACCAGCTCGCTCCGGAAGAGCGACTCTCCGCCAATCGCTACGATCGGGAGGGCCAGGCCAGTCCCTCGCGATTGGAACGCGACTGGAACCGCACCTTCGAGATGACCGTCGCGAAGCCGGTGTGTGCGGCCCTGCTGGTGCACGGTCTGACGGATTCACCGTACAGCATGCGCGCCATTGCGGAGCGGCTGCATGCCGATGGCTGTCATGTGCTGGCGCCGCGCATGCCCGGTCACGGTGCCGTGCCGGGCGGGCTGACCGAGGCGTCGTGGCCGGACTGGGAGGCGGTCGTGCGTCTCGGAGTCCGGCACCTCCGGGCGCGTGTCGGGCCCGGCGTTCCGTTGACGGTCGTCGGCTACTCGAACGGGGGTGCACTGGCGGTGAAGTACGCGCTCGACGCGCTCGAGGAGCCGGCGCTGCCCCGCGCCGATCGGCTGGTGTTGATTTCGCCAATGATCGGCGTTTCGCCGCTCGCCGGTGTGGCGCGCCTGGTCGGCGCGCTGGGCGTCGTGCCGTATTTCGAGAAGACGAAATGGCTCGATGTCATCCCCGAATACAACCCGTTCAAGTTCAACTCCTTCCCGACGCATGCCGCGGTGCAGACGGCGGTGCTCACGCGCACGCTGCATGGCCAGATCGACAGGCTCGCGGCAGACGGCCGCCTCGGCAGGATGCCACCGGTGCTGGCCTTTCAGTCGCTGGTGGATGCGACGGTGGATGCTCAGGCGGTCGTGACGCGCTTCTACGACAAGCTGCCGCGGAACGGCAGCGAGCTCGTGGTGTTCGACATCAACCGCCTGGCTGGCCTCGATGCGTTCATGCGCCCGTCGGACCGCGAGCTGCTCAACCGGCTGATGCAGCGCCGTGAGCGCACCTTCCGTCTCACCGTAATGACAAACCTCAATCACGCATCTCTCGATGTCGTCGCCCGTTCCGGCGATCCCGGATCGTCGGACGTCACCGAAACGCCGACGAACCTCGCGTGGCCGCCCGATACCTTCTCGCTCTCACACATCGCGCTGCCGTTTTCGCCGGACGATCCGGTCTACGGCCGGTCGCCCGACGAGAGTCTCGGCAGGATCGTCCGTCTCGGGCTTCTGAGCCCGCGCGGTGAGCGGGCTGTGCTCGTCGCGCCAATTGACGTCCTGATGCGGGTGTCGTCGAATCCGTTCTATTCGTATCTCGAGGAGGCAACGCGGAAATGGGTTGAGCGACGCTGAGCAGCCGGCACGATGACTCCTGCGTCAATGCCGCAGTGAATTCTTGCCCTCGACGAAGCTCATCCGTGATACCGTCGCCTCGCCCCCGGTTTTCCGAACAGGTCCACAGCATCCTCCAGCTGCCGGTTTGATGTTCAGAGCCTGGAGCATTGGAGGTCCGATGAGATCCCTGGTTGCTTCTCTCGTCATATTCGGCGGAGTCGTCGCGACGACGGCATTCGCGCAGAACGCCTCCGTCCCGGCGACGGGCACGGATGTGTATCACGTTCACTTCGCCAAAGCGGCGCCCGGCCAGGCCGGCGCTCTCGGCAAGTTGCTCATTGAGCCGGACAAGACATCGTCCATGCCGACGCATTTCCTCGTCCTTCGGCATCAGGAAGGTGATGACTGGGACTATGTGGTTATCCAGCACCTCGGCGCGAAGGCAGAGGTCACCGCCACTGCGCCGCCCCCAACCGACGCCCAGCGAGCCCTCAACGCCTGGCACAACGATACGTTCGTGAGCGGGCCGTCATGGGGAGAGTTCACCAAGCAGATGGGGATCGGCGGTTCGGCAAGCGCGGCTGCCATGGTCTACATCGTCGGCGTTCAACGCCCGGTTCCCGGCCATCGCGAGCAGCTCCTGAAATCGTTGAGCGCTCCGGGTCCGGCGAGCAAGATCGAGCAGGGCAACGTCCTCCTGCAGCACCTCGAGGGCAGCGACTGGACGTTCGCCACGATTACCCGTTACAACTCATGGAACGATCTGGCAAGCGATCGCGTGGCGGCCGGGTCCGCGACCGATGCCACGGCGGGCGGTTGGGCGGACATCCGGCAACACTCAGGTTTCCACCGCGACACGATCGCGGATCGGATCTATCCGGCGAAGTAGACGGCAGGGCCGTGCCGTGAGGTCGGGAATGCGTTCCCGGCCTCCGCTCAGGCGGCCTTCAACGAGGACATCGACATGGCCGAGGCTCAGAACAGCAACACGGAAGTGCCGCCGCACGCTCAACTCGTTCAGATGGCGATGGCTCATTGGGTGTCCCGCATCGTCCATCTGGCGGCCAAGCTGGGACTGGCGGATTATCTTGCTGACGGGCCGAAGAGCGCCGAAGAACTGGCCGCGCCCACGGCGACTCTTGCGCCGTCCCTGTATCGCCTGATGCGGACGCTTTCGAGCCTCGGCATTCTGACCGAGTCGGAGACGCGCCGTTTCGGATTGACACCGCTCGGAGAGGCGCTTAGGAGCGGGGCGCCGGGCTCGGCGCGCGCCAGCGTGTTGACGATTGCGAGCGACTGGTGGTTCCGCGGATTCGGAGAGCTTGAGTACTCCGTCCGGACGGGAAAGAGCGGATTCGAAAAAACGCTCGGGATGCCGGTCTTCGACTTTCTGGCGAAGAACCCCGAGGAGGCCTCTCGCTTCAGCGAGACCATGATTGGTTTCCACGGCGCTGAGCCCCCGGCGGTCGCGGCGGCCTACGACTTCTCAGAGGTGACGACGATCGTGGATGTGGGTGGGGCGTCGGGTAATCTGTTGACCACGATCCTCGGCCGGTATCGTGGAGCGCGTGGCATTCTCTTCGACTTGCCGCACGTCGTTCGCGATGCGACAGCCCTCATCGAGTCGCGAGGTCTGTCGGACCGCGTCACGATCGAGTCGGGCAGTTTCTTCGAGCGTGTTCCGAGCGGCGGCGATGCCTATCTGCTCTCCCACGTCATTCACGACTGGAGCGAGGCGCAGTGCCTCGCCATCCTTGGCCACTGTCGCCGTGCCATGCACCCCGGTAGCCGCCTCCTGATCATCGAGATGGTGCTGCCGCCCGGCGATGCACCCCATCCTGGCAAGCTGCTGGACTTGATGATGCTCGTCGGGCCAGGAGGGCAGGAGCGCACAGCAGAGGAGTACGGCGTGCTGCTCGGCAAAGGCGGCCTCCGACTCACCCGCGTGGTGCCGACCCCATCAGCGGTGAGCGTCGTCGAAGCCGTGATTGCCTGACCTGGCGTCGGACTGGCTGAAATCTGCCAGCTCCGGTCATGAACCCCCGTTTGCGTCCCAGAAGGTCCGACAAGTGACCGAACATCGGGATGAAGACGAATGACGCGGCCGCGGCGTGAGCACGGCGACCAGCAGGAAGTTCCGCGGCAGGTGCAGCGTATCCGTGCCGTATGCGTACACGAACGCCGAGAACAGCGTGAACGGCCCCTGTTCCGCCATGCGGCACAACGCGGTGAGGGCGATCTCGCGCGGGTGCCGCCGAAGCACTTCGCTCACCGGTGCCCGCTCGAGCCGGCCAGCCGTCGCGAGGCTCGCGAACACTGGCGTTTCGAGAATCCCCGTCCGGACGTACAGCCCAACGCCGATCAGGACGATGCTGAACAGGAATGGAATGCGCCAGCCCCATGTCAGGAAGTGATCGCCCGACCACGCACTGCACGCCAGGACCGCGAGATTGGATAGAAACAAGCCGGCCGGTACACCGAACTGGGGCCATGAGGCGATGAAGCCGCGATGCCGGTTCGACTGCGCCCACTCCATCGACAGCAGCACCGATCCACCCCATTCGCCACCAACGCCGATGCCCTGCAGGAAGCGCAGCACCGTCAGCAGCACGCCGCCCCAGATGCCGATCCGCTCATACGTGGGCACCAGGGCCACGAGAAACGTCGCGGCGCCCATCAGTACGAGCGTGGCGATCAGCGCGGCCTTCCGGCCCACGCGGTCGCCGTAGTGCCCGAAGATTGCCGCGCCGATCGGCCGCGACACGAAGCCCACCGCGAACACGCCGAAGGCCTGCAACGTGCCGACGAGCCGATCAGCGTGTGGAAAGAAGAGCGGCGCAAAAACGAGTCCGGTGACTGTCCCGTACAGGAAGAAGTCGTACCACTCGATGGTCGTACCGATCGCGGCGGCCGCGACCGCGCGCCGGAGCTGCCGGCGGTGCTCGTCGCCGCTGATCGACGTCACGGTCGGTGCGTCGGCCGACGTGGCCATCCTGCAGCGCAAGTTTACCTTCAGATTGGCCGGCTACGTAGCCGTCACGCCGCCTTTCGCCACCGCGACCGGATTGTGGACGGCGTGATAGGCTTCGGGCGGCATTGCGTCGGAGAGGACTCATCATGACCCGCGCCCGCACAGTCGCGCTCGTCAGCGCAGGCCTGCTTCTGCTCGCTTCATCGTCATCCGGTCGCCACCGACGAGTACGGCGTCACCTTCGAATCGAACACGCCCGTCAAGATGCGCGACGGAGTCACTCTCCGTGCCGACATCTATCGACCCAACACAGCCGGCAAGTTTCCGGTGTTGCTGCAACGCACGCCTTACAACAAGGATGGCGACGTCGCGTTCGGACTGAAGGCCGCCGCACGCGGCTACGTCGTGATCATTCAGGACGTGCGCGGCCGCTACGCGTCCGAAGGCGAGTGGTACACGTTCAAGCACGAGTCGAACGATGGCTACGATACGGTGGAGTGGGCCGCCGCTCTGCCGCAATCAGATGGCCGAGTGGGTATGTTCGGTGGCTCCTACGTCGGCGCAACGCAGATGCTCGCGGCGATTGCGCGTCCGCCGCATCTGGCTGGCATCTGTCCCTTCGTCACGGGGAGCAACTACCACTCGAACTGGACCTACCAGGGCGGCGCCTTTGAGCAGTGGTTCAACGAGTCCTGGACCTCCGGCCTGGCGCAGAACGCGCTCGATCGAGACGTCAGCAATCGCACGAACGCGACGAAGGGCATCTGGCAACTGCCGGTGGGCTCGTACGCCCTGTTCAACGACCTCGCCGACGGCGCAGTACCAGTCTCGATCAAATCGCATGCGCCGTACTTCCTTGACTGGCTCGCGCATCCGAGCGAGGACGCGTACTGGAAGCAGTGGTCCATCGAAGCGCATTTCTCGGAGATCACGGTGCCGCAGCTGACGATTGCCGCCTGGTACGACATCTTCCAGGACGGGTCAATCAGGAACTACGTCGGCGTGAAGGCACGTGGCGCGACCGAAGCGGCGCGGCGAGGTCAACACTTGCTCGTCGCCGTCGGCGGTCATGCGGGGGACGGACCGAAAATCGGCGAGGTCGACTTCGGGCCTGACTCACACTTCGACTATGAGGCGGCCACGCTGGCGTGGTACGACTACCTGTTCAAGGACGCCAGGAACGAGTTCGCCGGGAAGCCCGTGAAGATCTTCGTGATGGGCGCCAATCAGTGGCGCGAGGAAGACGACTGGCCGCTCGCCCGCGCGCAGGCCACCAGGTATTTTCTGCATTCGACCGGCAAGGCCAATTCGCTGCGTGGGAATGGCACGCTGTCAACGGCTGCGCCTGGGGCGACGGACGGGCCGGATCAGTACGTTTACGATCCGGCGAACCCCGCGCCGACCGTTGGCGGACCGCTCTGCTGTGACGGCGAGCACATGCCGCCGGGTCCGCGCGATCAACGTCCGGTCGAAGCGCGAGAGGATGTGCTCGTGTACTCGACCGCGCCACTCGCGTCGGATATGGAAGTCACCGGCCCGGTGAGCCTGGAGCTGTACATCAAGTCATCAGCGGTAGACACGGATTTCACGGCAAAGCTCGTAGACGTCTGGCCAAACGGGTTCGCACAGAACCTGACAGATAGCATTCTGCGAACGAGATATCGCAACTCCCAGGAAACGCCTGAACTGATGACACCGGGCCAGGTCTACAAGCTTACGATTGACGTCTGGTCCACGAGCAACCTGTTCAAGAAGGGTCACGCGCTGCGGCTCGAGGTGTCGAGCAGCAATTTCCCGCGGTTCGATCGCAACTTGAATACCGGCGAAGACAACGGCACCGGGCAGCGGTTCGTGCCGGCGACGAACACGATCCTGCACGACGCGCAGCATCCCTCTGCGCTGACGCTGCCCGTCGTGCGGGTGCCATGAACCGCTGAGAGCGGGTCAGCGCTACCGGCGCCGCGGCCGAAGAATGACGATGGCGCCGCGGTCTTCCACGACGGCCCGATGTCTGGATGCGCCACGAATCCGCCGAATCCGAGCTGGTCGCTCGCGGGGAACGCGCCAAACGACGACAACTTGGCGAAGATCACGTTGATTGGCACGGTCCACCGCGGGACGCACCGTAGATGTAGGTACGCGCGTAGAGGATCTGCCGCCCGCCGCTCAGGCGACCGCCCGCCACCGCAAGTGGACCACACAGGCAGCCACGAGCACGGCACCGACGCTGACGGCGGCCAGGTGCATGAGGAGGACGTAGAGGGGCCGCCGCAGCAGGTCGAAGATCGTGAAGCTCGTGAGAAAGAAGCCTACCAGGGCCACCGTGCGCCAGCCGGGCGACATGTCTTGCCACCGATCCACGAGGCACATGTAGGCCGGCAGCGCGAGCACGAGCACGTAGTCCCAGCCTTGCGGCGACAACAGGGGCACCAACGTGAAAAAGTACGCGCCTTCCAGGTAGTTCGGCTCGGCCACGTGTTGCCGCCGCGACATCACGAAGAGACCCGCGGCAACGGCGGCGACCGCCGACGCCAGCGCAAGACCCTCCGCCGCAGGGCCGGGCCGGATCCACTTCGCCCACATCGAGGCGAAAGAGATGTTCTCTGGCGTCATGAGGTTTGGTGCCGTCGTCTCTGTGACGGTGCGATACCACTCATGCAAGAGGGTCAGGTTGCCGTGCCAGCCGTAGGTTACGGCCGGCAGCAGCAGCCCGGCCGCCAGCACCAGGCCGAACGCGACAAACGCCCGCCAGCCGAGCGTCCAGGCCAGCCAGGGCACCAGGACCAGGGCATACGGCTTGACGAACACGCCCGCCGCGACGAACGCTCCAGCCGAGGATCGCCTGCCGTGCTGCGCGGCAATCACCGCACTGAGCAGGAGCAGCGCCAGCGGCAGGTTGAATTGCCCCAGCGCGAGCTCCCTCACGAGAAACTTGCCGGTCAGCAGCAGTGTCAGCCAGACGAGCACCTTGCCCGACCGCCGCCGGTCGGGCAGGGCGGCGAGCGACATGCGGACGAACGCCCAGGCCATGACGACCATCACTGCGAACCACGTGAACTCTGCGGCCTCTTTGGACACCCAGAGCAGGGGCACCATGAACGGTGCAAACGCCGGCAGATACTTGAACTGGTAGTGACCATCATCGGGCCGGTAGAGAGTCTCGGTCGCCAGGAAGCGCGCCGCAGCGGTCCGCGGCGCGGCGACGTCGACGAGCTCAGCGCGCCTGTGGCGAACCGCAGCATAGCCGCCGACAAGGAGCACGAGCAGGACGAGGATGGGCCAGACGCGTAATTTGGGCCAGGGCGGCACGCGTACAACGTACTACTCTTTTAGCTGGATTGGCCTACTATGCTGCCCTAACGAGGTGCGTTCCCTGCTGTGAATCCTAACCTGATGCGGGCCATCGACTACTGGGTCGGGATCCCACTCGTGTTCCTCCTCACCGTCGTCTACCGCCTCCAGCGCCTGATCGGGCTGGCCACTTCGCCGGTTGGCAGGCCGCGGAACATCCTGTTCATTCAGCTCGCCGAGATGGGGACGATGGTCGTGGCGTATCCCTCGCTCACGAAAGCGCGCGAGCTCTATCCGGACGCCACGCTGCACTTTCTGTGCTTCACGCAGATTCGGCCGAGCGTGGAGATCCTCGACATCATCCCGTCCGAGAACATCATCACCATCGATGCGCATTCCGGCCCGGCACTCGTGCGCGACACGCTCGTGTTTTTGTGGCGTGCCCGGCGTCTCCGCATCGACACCGTGATCAACATGGAAGCGTTCGTGCGGTACAGCAGCCTGCTGAGTTACTTGTCTGGCGCCTGCCGGCGCGTCGGGTTTCACCGGTTCAACCAGGAAGGGCTGTACGCCGGCGATCTGCTGACGCACAAGGTGCTCTACAACGCGCACATCCATGCGGCGCACACGTTCCTCGATCTCGTGCACGCTCTCGATGCGCCGCCGGGCCAGGTGCCACGCGTGAAACGGCCGAAGGTCATGGACAGCCTGGAAGTTCCGAAGATCAGGACCGACGCGCGCGCGGCCGCCGACGTCTGGCGGAAGCTCCGCGCGATCCATGCCGATGTCGGACCGACCTGCAAGCTGGTGGTTCTCAATCCAAACGCCAGCGCCAGGTTCCCCATGCGCCGCGTTCCGCTCGAGTCGTTCACCGAGCTCGCCCGGAATCTACTGGAGGATCCCGAGGTGTTCGTGCTGATCATTGGCGTTGCGAGCGAGAAGCCAGAGGCGCAGGCCATGTGCGCGCGGCTCGGCTCGCCGCGTGCGCTCGACCTGACCGGCCAGACGACGATGACGGAGCTGCTGCACCTGTTCGATCTCGCGCACGTGCTGGTCACGAACGACTCGGGACCGGCCCACTTCGCGGCGCTGACACGGATCCACGTGGTCGTCTTCTTCGGGCCAGAGGTTCCCGAGCGCTACCGGCCGCTGACGACCAGCTCGGACGTGATCCACACCGGATACTCCTGCAGCCCGTGCATCGGTCCGTTCAACCAGCGTCAATCGCCCTGCAACGACAACCTGTGCCTCAAGAGCATCAGCATCGAGGAGATCGCGACGCTCGTGCGCTCGCGCCTCGAGGAGGTGCGGGTTCCGGCGGCTCCCGTTGGCGGTGCTCACTGATTTGCACGCCGGATCGTGCGAATCGCCCGAGATGAGGCCAAGAAGAAAGGGTCTCAGCCGGTTCGAGGATGGTCTGGCCATGCGTGTCACTCTTTCGCCGGCTCGAGAAAATCAAGAAACGACGGCGCAATCACTCTGACCAGTCGCATCTCACCGTCGATCAGAATCGCCTCATGATCCAGCCGGACGATGCGTGTTTCTGGCCCTGGACCGTTGCAATCGAAGCAGACGGGATCGCAGTCGTAGAACTGCGGATGCCCGAGCTGAAGGAAGCCGGCGCTCAGCAGCTGGGGCGACATATGAGGATCCTTGAACAGACTCTTGTCCAGCTCCCAATACGTATCCTCGCCCGTGTTGGCGAAGAACATCAGCCCATCGGACTCGAACGCCGGAAAGCAATAGTTCGCAAGGAAGTAATAAGAGGCACTCGGGTCCTGTCGCGTGACAGCCCACAGATGCTCGCGCGCTTTCAACAGCGCTCGCGGCGGGCGTGCTGACGCTCGGCGTTTGGGCTGATCCGCGCCGCGCGGCGATGGACGGAGCTTGATCCCGCGCTCAGTTCACTGATCGTCTACATCCCGAGCACATGCCGAATCGCGTAGATCGTCGCCGCGACAGCAACGCGGCGACGATCAGCACGACCCGTGTCTTCGAGAGCGCACGCTGATACTTGTCTGACATACAGCGATTCTACGGCCGGCCGTCCCGCCGTTCCAGGTGAGCCCGCAGCACCGCGTCCACATCGTCCAGGCCGGTCGGCACGACGTCGGGTCGTACGCGTTCGCCGGCGTCGATGAGCAGTTGCACGGTCGCCGGGTAGTCGCACGGGCTGCTCTCGCAGCTCCAGCCATGGAGCGCGCCGTAGAGGCAGTTGCCGAGCAGCGTCCCGCCGTAAGTGGGATCGGGCACGTTGATGGGCGGATTGTGCTGCAGCAGCCGCTGGGTCATCGCGGCGTTGCCGTGGAAGACCGCCCACCGGATCGCTTCGAAGCGATCCGGCCCCTCGACGTGCGCGTCGAAGCCGAGATCCAGCATGAGGATCACCGCGCCGGTGTCGTTCGCGTGCGCCCTGTCGGCGATGAGCCGCGTCTGGTCCCGCGTGAGCGAGCCGACCAGGTGCGGGTACTGTGCGACGACGGCTTCAGCCGCGGAACGATCGGCTGCGCCGCAGGCGGCCAGCAGCTGCTGCGTGGGAGATGCATGCTGCAGCAGCACCTGCAACATGTCATCGAAACCGAGCGCACGCGCGGCATCGAGCGCCGACACGTTGTGGCCGAAGACCCAGCGATAGATATCGCCTCGATGATCGCCAATCTCTTCGCGCGTCGATGGACGCCCCTTGTGGACGGCGGTGTACTTTCCCTGCCACGTGCGGTAATCGAGCGCCTCCGGATCGTCGCGCAGGCACCGCTCCACGAGGGCCTGGTCGCGCAGGCCGACGGCGATGAAGATGTCGATCCACGCGCCTCGATCGACGAGGAGGCGCACGACCTCCGGCGCATCACGCACGAGATACTGCGCGGGTGTCGACTCGTGATCGACGTCGCGCGCGTCGATCTCCGCGCCGCGATCGAGCAGGTACGACGCGACCTCGACCGAGCGCGCGCAGTGCAGCGCGGTCTTGCCGTCGCCGCCGCGTGCAAAGACGAGCGACTGATCCGCCTCGACGAGCTCGCGGACGCGATCGGGCATGTCGAGATGCGCCGCCGCGAAGATGTCGACGATCGCGCCGCGCGCGATTAACGGAACGGCCTGTTCCGGCGTGATGTCGTACTCGAGGATCCCGAACGGGCCGGCCCACCACTCGCTCTTCAGATTGAGATCCGCGCCGTACTCGAGCAGCACGGCGATGACGGGGAGGTTGTGACGCGCCATCGTCACCGGACGCCCGCCGAACGCGCCGAGCGGCGCGTTCACCGACGCCCGAACGTCCGCATGCCGCTCGAGCAGCGCGCGCACGGTTTCCACATCGCCCGACTGCACGGCGCTGCGGAACTGCTCCACCGGTGTCTTCGTCAGCGAATCGATCTTGCGCCGCAGCGCGGCCCAGCTCTCGAATCCGTAGCCCCGTGCGATCACGAGCTGCGCGTCGGCGAGCGTGAGCGCGGCCGGAGACGGCGGCTTCGGATGGAACGTCTGAATGCGTCGCAATGCCTGAGCCTGACCGCCCGACGCGGCTCGAAGCAGAGCCTTGGCGCGCTTCCGCTGCAGCTCGAGATTGGGTTTCGGAGGAAGAGTTTCCATGACGACACCTCTTTCGTGGTGCCCGCGTCCGCGAAGACGGGCAGAGGTTTCGTCAGGCCAATCGAATGTTCAGACCGACGACAGGTGGGAGAATCCCTTCCAACGGACGTGACGCGTCCTGCACGCGCAACTCCAGCATACTGCAGTTTCCTGACGCCGACATCACGGCTTCTTCCATAATGTCGTCATGGCCGATTCTCAAGCGCGCGACCTTCCCGATCTGACCGCTGGCATTCCACTCGGCCGCTTCACCGATGACTCGGCTGTCGAAGGCACGGTGGGCGACGACGAAGTGGCGATCGTCAAAGCCGGCGGTCGCTTCTTCGCGGTGGGCGCGCGCTGCACGCACTATCGAGGCCATCTCGCCGACGGCCTCGTCGTCGGCCAGACGATCCGGTGCCCGCTCCATCACGCGTGCTTCAGCCTCGAGACGGGCGAAGCGCTTCGCGCGCCTGCGCTGGATCCGATCGCGTGCTGGAAGGTCGAACAGCGGGACGGTAAGGTGTTCGTGCGCGAGAAACTCGCGAAGACATCGACGGCGTCACCAGCCTTGACGCAGAACCCCTCGTCCGTCGTCATCGTCGGCGGCGGTGCCGCGGGCCACGCGGCTGCCGACATGCTGCGCCGTGAAGGCTACGCGAACCCTGTCACGATTATCAGCAGCGATCAGGACGCGCCGGTCGATCGTCCCAACCTCTCGAAGGACTATCTCGCCGGAGAAGCGCAGGACGACTGGATTCCGATGTGGCCGAGGGAGTTGTACGAGGAACGGCACGTCGAGCTCGTGCTCGGAACGCGGGTCGCCTCGATCGATCCGGCCGCGCGTACGATCAGCCTCGAGAACGGCACGCGCCGCGAATATGGTGCGCTGCTGCTCGCGACGGGCGCCGATCCCGTGCGGTTGCCCGTTCCCGGCAACAACAAGGACCGGATTCTCTACCTGCGCACTTTCGCGGACAGCCGGGCGATCGTGGAGCGCACAAAGGCCGTCTCGCGCGTCGTTGTCGTCGGCGCCAGCTTCATCGGCCTCGAGGTCTCGGCCTCGCTGCGGACGCGCGCTATCAACGTTGACGTGGTCGCGCCGGATTCGGTGCCGCTCGAGAAGGTCATGGGGGTCGAGCTCGGACGCTTCGTGCAGGGTCTTCACGAAGCGCACGGTGTCGTGTTCCACCTCGGTCAGACGGTGGCGTCGGTCGATGGCCGCACGGTTCGCCTGAGCGGCGGCGGAACGATCGACGCAGATTTCGTCGTGATGGGCATCGGCGTGCGTCCGTCCACGGCGCTGGCTGAGCACACCGGACTTACGCTCGACAAGGGCGTGGTCGTGAACGAGCACCTCGAGACGAGCGCCAGCGGGATCTTTGCCGCGGGCGACGTCGCGCGGTGGCCGGATCGGCATTCGAAAGAGCGCATTCGAGTCGAGCATTGGGTCGTCGCGCAGCGCCAGGGGCAGGTCGCGGCGCGCAACATCCTCGGCCGCAGCGAACCATTCGACGCGGTGCCGTTCTTCTGGAGCCAGCACTACGACATCGCGATCCGATACGTCGGACACGCCGAACGATGGGACCGCATCAAGGTTGACGGATCGCTCGAGAAGCAGGATGCGATGGCCTCCTTCTTCGAGCACGACCGCCGCGTCGCCGTTGCCACTATCTCGCGCGACCGCGCGAACCTCGAGGCCGAGGTCGAACTCGAGCAACAGTTCACGTGATCTGCGCGTTTCTGAAGGCGCTGTAGAAAGTGGATCAGATCTATTTCGGCGTCGCGGTGGCGCAGACGGGCGCCAGATCCTTGATCGTTCGCGCGTGCATGGTCGGCCGTTCGTTCCGCAGCATGTCCTGGTCTTCACCGAGGTTGGAATCGCCGCCGCCCACGTAAACCTTCATCTTGTCGGCGTCGGAGATCAGCACGCCGTTCTCCACACCGGGCACGCCGTGCAGGATTCCCGTCAGCTCGACCCGATGTCCGTCGAGCGCTTTCACCTGGTCGCGAATGACGTTGATGCTCGCGACCTTCAG
The DNA here is from genome assembly GCA_963771415.1 of uncultured Acidobacteriota bacterium. Classification (GTDB taxonomy): domain Bacteria; phylum Acidobacteriota; class Vicinamibacteria; order Vicinamibacterales; family 2-12-FULL-66-21; genus CAWAZT01. Next base: position 87,683 of record CAVYTI010000007.1, read on the forward strand.
CCTCTTGGGAAATGTCAACGGCGGCGTCTGCGGCTCGATCTGCGTCAGCGTCGTGCCCTCGAGGCAGCCACGTACAACCAGATCGCGCATCGGCGTCGGCTTGGGTTTGGCGTCAGCCGCCGCTTGCGGCTGCGATTGCGCGGCGATCGATGCGGTGGCCAGCAAGAAGGCGGCGAGCAGACTGAGCGTGCCGGACATGCCACGTCGATTATCTCGCTTTCGTAGCCGAGCGACTACTGATCGATCTCTGCACTTCCGACGACACGCGATGCACGCCCTTGACGGCATCAGCCACCTGGATGGCTTCGAGCTGCGTCGCCACCGACTTCGTCTTGCCCGAGAGCAGGACGACGCCTTGTTGACCGACGCGACCTTGACCCCGCTGTCGTTGACCCCAATCATCATTCCGATCCATCCGCGCGGATCACGTGGACAACCCGATCGTCGCCTCGACCGGACACGTGGACACGCCATGGATTGCAGCACACCTCGCAGTCCTGAACGAAGCTGCCCTTGACGTCAGGCTCGACGTAGATTTCCAACTGCTCGCCGCAAAACGGACACGTGACCATGAACTCATCCGGCATGGCGGGCAATCCTCAGCCTACGGATTCGCGACGCGGAACGTTCGGGTGCCGACGGATGTCCCGTTGAGAAAGACTTCGACGGCGTATTGACCCGGTGGGAACCGATCGGCGCTCTGCAGGTGGAACTCGGTGGCCGCCGCACCCCGGTACGACACCTGTTTCTTCGGCTCGTCGACCACCCGTCCGGCGTACGTCCACCTCACGCTCAGCGTGCCCGAGCCGACGCCGTCGGTGGCTACGGACAGATAGACGGTGTCGCCTGGCCCGAACGAGGTGGCGGTAATGCCGACGGTGCCGTCGGAATTCAGCGATCGACCGAGCTGAATCTCGGTGACGCGAAGACCTGGACTGCAGCCGACCGAGCAGACGATCAGGGTCAGGATTATCAGGCAGACGTTGAATCTGTGCCGCGGCGCCATACGAGATTCTAGCTCTGTCCCATCCTGGCAACCGCAAGTTCTGTCTGCTAACCTCGGTCGCGGTGCTTCTCCCTACGTCCCCGCCCGGCGTGCCGCATCGGTGAACCCCATCGAGGTTCTACGTCGCGAGTAAGTTGCAGAGTTGGCGACAGGACGTGGTCCAATGTCAGCTGGCCAGTGGATGCCCGCTTTTGCGTAAGCTAGCAGGCGCGTTGCCATGGATCGCGCTGGTGACAATCGAGATGAACACTGTGATCACAACCATACTCCCCCACAGTCGGCGGACCATGGGACGTCTTGCCGGAGCGTTGTTCCTTCTGCTCCTTGCCGGGCCGGCTTCGCCGCAGACTCCGATGGCCACCGTGCGGGTGGCCACGCGCGCGGTCCGGCCGTTCGTGTTTGACGAAGGGGGCGAGCTGAAGGGATTCAGCATCGAGCTCTGGCAGGAAATCAGCAGCCGGCTTGGCGTCAAGTCCGAGTTTCTCGTCAGACCCACCGTCCAGGACCTTCTCAACTCCGTGAAGACGAAGGAGGCGGCGCTCGGCATTGCGGCGATCTCCATCACGTCCGAGCGCGAGCAGGAGCTGGATCTGTCGCAGCCCATGTTCGATGCGGGACTCCAGATCCTGACGCCGATGAAGGCACCCGCCGGTGGCCGATTCATGGCGATCTTCAGAAGCGTCCTTTCCTCCGCGGCGTTGCCAATCCTTGGCATCGTCTTCCTGATCATCGTCGTCATCGCGCATTTGGTGTGGCTGTTCGAGCGGCGCCATCCTCGCGGAGTGCTGACCCACGCGTCGTATTACCCGGGAATTCTCGAGGCCGGCTGGTGGGCGGCATCGACGCTGGCCACGCAGGCGGACCAGATGCCGCGCACGGCGCTCGCCAGAATCGTGGCCGTGATTTGGATGTTTGCCAGCGTGGTGTTCATTGCGTACTTCACGGCGTCGGTGACCTCGTCGCTCACCTTGCAGCAACTGCACAGCGACATCAATGGCCCAGGCGATCTGCCCGGCAAACGCGTGGCGAGCGTCGTGGGCAGTACGTCGGCCGAGTACTTGAGGCAGCACCATATCGATGCCACGGAGTTCCCCAGGATCGAAGACGCCTTCCAGGCGCTCCAGGACGACAAGGCAGACGCGATTGTCTATGACGCGCCGATCCTCCTGTTTTATGCGTCACATGATGGAAACGGAAAGGTTCAGCCGGTGGGACAAATCTTCCGCAAAGAGAGTTACGGCATCGTCTTTCCAACGGACAGCCCCTACCGCAAGCGGGTCAACGAAGTCCTGTTGAACCTCAAAGAGGACGGCACCTACGATCGGCTGTACCAGAAGTGGTTCGGCGGTGGCTCTTAGCAAGCTGTCGGAGGGCAGATGCAGATATCGAGCGCGATTGCGCAGCTCCGGACGACTGACCTCGCTGAATCGATCCAGTTTTATACGACGAAGGTGGGACTCACGCTGGAATTCCAGTACCAGGACTTCTACGCCGGCATTCGGGCGGGTGGTCAGCTCTTTCATCTCAAGCTCACCGACGAGCAGGATCCCTCGATCGCGTTCGTGGATAAGGGCGAGCACTTTCATCTTTACCTTGAAACGGATGATGTCTCGGCCGCGGCGGCCGCGTTGAAGAGGAACGGAGTGCCGCTTGTGAAGGACGTGCACGAGACGGCGTGGGGAACGCGCGAGTTTGTCATCAAGGACGATCAAGGACACACGTTGTACTTCGGTGAAAGACTGTAGGTTGCCAAGAACGCGTTGCCGCCGACCTCTCAGGCAGGATTCGGAGCACATGCGCCGTATGATCTCGCGGTAAAGACCGCAGTTGTCACCCGGCGGATCGAAGGGCATCGAACGCGCAGTCGTTGCCACTCTAGTTGCCTCCGCAGTCACGTGTGGAACTGGGATGTCCCCCCGCTGTAGTGCCGATCGATCGTTTCCTGCGTGTGCTAGTCGTTGCGGAGCGCCACGAGCGGATCCACGCGGGCCGCGCGTTGAGCGGGGAGGAGCGTCGCGAGCAGAGCGGCCAAGGCCATCACGCCGGCCGCTCCGGCGAACGCGGCCATGTCACGAGCCGTGATCCCAAACAGCAGGCTGGCGATGGCTCGACTCGACGCAAAAGCCAGAGCCACGCCGATGACGATTCCGGCGAGGACCAGGAGAAAGCCCTCACGGAGGACCATTGACAGGACGGATGCCGGTCCTGCGCCAAGGGCCATCCGGATGCCAATCTCACCGGTCCGTTGCGTGACCGAGTAGGCCATCACACCGTAGAGGCCGATAGCGACCAGCAGCAACGAGATCGCGCCGAGCAGTCCCGACAGAAGCGCCAGCAGCCGATCTTGCGCCAGCGAACCGGCGACGTAGGTCTGCAGCATCTCGGTCTCCACCACGACTCGTGCATCGACTTGTGCGATCGTCTGGCGAACATCCCTGGCGAGGGACGGGCCCGCAGACGCGCTGCGCACCTCGACCACCATGTCCTGCCCGCCGATGTTGTGGATGAAGTCTGGTCGTTGCGCGTAGGGCACGTAGACGGTGGGCTTCGGCGGATCTTTCAGACTCGTGTAGGACGCATGCTGGACGACCCCAACGATCTCCCAATCGAACTGCGTTCCGCCTCTCGGATCGAATCTGCGGCCGACGGGGTCTTCGCTACCGAAGAAGTGGCGGGCAAAGGTCTCGTCGATCACGGCGACGTTGGGCGCGCCTTGCCGATCGAGCTCCGTGAACGTTCGTCCTCGCACCAACTTCTGCCCGATGGTCTCGAAATACCGGGCCGAGACGAAATTGAGCAGCGCAAGACGGTTCTGAACGGCTCGGGGCTGGATCCCTGCGACGGAGATGTGGCCACGGCTGTGCCCGCCGCGGCTGACCGGCGGGTACAACGACATGGCAGCGGATTGGATCTCCGGTCGCGAGTTCAGGCGATCCAGCAACTCGGTGAAGAACTCAATCGTGCGCTGGCCTTCGTATCCGGCAGCGGTCGGGCTCGCCCGCACCTGCAGCACGTTGGTTGGGTCGAAGCCGGCATCCACGGCCAGAATGTGACGCAGGCTCTTGATGAACAACCCGGCGCCGACGGCCAGCAGCATCGCGAGCGCGACCTGCGCAATCACCAGTCCGCTGCGTAGCCGTGTCCCGGCGCCCAGGACGCGGGTTTGCGCTTTGAGCGCTGACGCCACGTCCACGCGCACGGCGCGGCGCGCGGGCGCCAGCCCGAACAGCAGCGCGGTCACCGTCGTCACGCCAACAGTAAACAGCAGCACCCGCCAATCCGGGCCGAGGTCGAGCAGGACCGGCACCTGGTCGACCGAAATCAACTGCACCATCAGACGTGTGGCCGCCCACGCCAGCAGCACGCCGCCGGCGGCGGCGACCGTGGCCAGCAGCACGCTTTCCGTCAGCAACTGACGGATGACGCGGCCGCGGCCCGCGCCGGTGGCGAGCCGGATCGCGAACTCTCGCTGGCGCGCCGCGCCACGCGCCAGCAGAAGGTTCGCCACGTTGGCGCACCCGATCAGCAGCACCAGGCCCACCAGGCCCATCAAGACGTAGAGGGGCGATGCATACGTCCCGCGCAGCCGCGAAAAGCCGTTTCCGGCCGGCACCAGCTCGGTGCCATTGGCCGCCAGGTCGGCCCGCATGCGGTCGTCGCCCGACAGGCGCAACACGCCAGGCCATGCCACCTGGAGCTCCGCGTTTGCCTGCGTCAGCGATCGACCAGGCGGCAGCCGCGCCATCAGATTGAGCCAGATCCCTGATCGGTTGGTGAGGATGTCGGGTCCCATCGCCGGCACGAGTGTCGGGACGAGCGTGACCGGCACCGTGATGTCGGTCGGGGAGTCAACCACGAGTCCGGCAAACTCCGGCGGCGTTACACCGACGATCGTCAACGGCAGCTCGTTAATCTGGATGATCCTTCCCAGTACGGCGGGGTCGGCCGAGAACGCCCGCGTCCAGAAGGCGTGACTGAGCACAGCCACTGGCGCGCGCGTGTGCTCGTCGGTCGAGGATAGCGTTCGACCGAGCATCGCGCGAACCCCCAAGGCCGAATGGTAATCGCCGCTTGCCAGCTCGGCTTGCGTCCATTGCGTCGTGCCATTCACCTCGGCTGGGACGCGCGTCTGCATAAAGGCCACGGTGTTCGCGAACATCCGCCGGGCCTCGAGCGCCTGAAACGTCGGGTAGCTGAAGTCGCCGTTGATCAGCCGGACGAGTCCGTCCGGCTGGCCCACGCCCGCCACCGGTCGAATTATCAGAGCGTTGATCAGGCTGAAGATCGCGGTGTTTGCCCCGATGCCGAGGGTCAGCGACAACAGCGTGACCGTCGTGAACCCGGGGCTCTTCACCATCGACGCCCACGCGTAGCGAAGGTCGTGCACGAGGGTATCGAGGTTGTGAAAGATCCAGGCCTCGCGCGACGATTCGCGAATCAGGGTGCGGTTGCCGAACGCCCGGCGTGCCGCCTCGAGCGCCTCTCCTGGAGCCATTCCCCGCTCCAGGTTCGCGTCCACGGCCATCTGCAGATGCGCGTCGAACTCGGCGGACAACTCCTCGTCGATCCGGTGGCGCGAGAACACGGCCGTCATCTTGGCCCACCACGCGCGCATCGGTGTCATCCTTCCGAAGCCAGCACGCGTCCCATGGCCTGCACGAATCGCTGCCACTTCGAGGTGGCGACCACCAGCTGCTTCCGGCCCGCCGGCGTGAGACGGTAGTACTTGGCGCGACGGGCGTTGGGGGATGTCTTCCATTGGGCCACGATCCAGCCTCGTTGCAACAGTCGCTGCAGCGCGGGATAGAGCGAGCCATTGTCGACCAGGAATTCATGGTCGGATTCCTGCTGCAGGAATTGCGAGATGCCGTAGGCGTGATTCGGGCCCAGCGCGAGGCTGCGGAGGATCAGCACCTCCAGCGTCCCCTGGAGGAATTCGAGGCGCTCAGATAGTCTGTCTACGGTAGACACGCCACCTATATCGCACGGCCGGCCGGCGCTGTCAAGCGCGTTCGCCGTGCGCCTGCACGTCGTCCGGACACGAGGCCTGGCGGATCAGGGAGCGATGCGGTAGGATCGCATTCGCGTAGAGGACGCATCCGGTCCGCGGAAAGGGTAGAAGCCCACCTCTCAGCCTCACGTTTCGCCACCTTCTTTCAGCCCGATATGCGGACAACGGGCATTTCGATGAAGGAAGGTCGCCATGTCGATCGATCGCCCTCAGCCACGCCCGCTTCCCGATCGCCCCAATCTCCGCCATTTGAAGGACCAGGCCAAGGACCTGCTCAAGGCTGGCGCCGCCGCCTCGATCACCGATGCGCAGTTCAAGATCGCAGGTCTCTACGGGTTTGCCAGCTGGCCAAAGCTCAAGGCGCATATCGACTCCCTGGCGGAGATCGGGCAACTCAAGCGGGCTATCGACAGCAACGACCTCGGTCGCGTCAAAACCATGATGACGCGCAACCCGACGCTGCACACAGCGCCGCTTGGCTACGGCAAAGATGGACCGCTCACGTGGGTTGCCGAGTGCCGCGTTCCATGGGAATCACCAACGCCGGCGAGGCTGGCCATGGCGGAATGGATGCTCGAGCACGGGTCGGACGTGCACCAGGGAGGCGACGGACCGCTGATGCGAGCCGCGCTCAACGGATATCGCATCCCGATGATGGAGCTTCTCGTGTCCCGTGGTGCGGACGTGAACGCCCTGTGGCACGGACATTTCCCGATCATCTTCGCCCCGTGCGAGTCACTGGACCCGACTGCCCTCAAATGGCTTCTCGATCACGGCGCAAATCCGAACTGTCGCGACCCCCGACAGAGTGCAGCCGGTCATTCATATTCCGGCACGGCTCTCGACTACCTCATCGCCTCATACGCGCGCTCCGCCGAGCGACTGAGCGCCTGCATAGACATCCTTCTCGAGGCAGGCGGCACAACCAAGTACGACGCGCCCGCCGGTGTTGCAGCTGCTCCGCGGTCGGCTCGATCGTCTGGCTGAACAGATCGATGCTGATCCCGCACTCGTGCATCGGCGTTTCTCTGAACTCGATTGCGGCATGAGCGGTGGGCGCGAGCTCACGCTTCAAGGAGCAACGCTCCTGCATGTGGCCGCGGAATACGGCAGCCCCGAAGCGGCCGCCTTGCTCCTCGACCGTGGGGCGGACGTCAACGCCCGCGCAACCGTCGACGAGGCCGGCGTCGGCGGCCAGACGGCAATCTTCCATGCGGTGACGCAGTTCGACGATGGCGGCTTGCCGATCACGCAGTTGTTGGTCGAGCGCGGCGCCGATCTTGCGGTTCGCGTGAAAATTCCTGGAGACTACGAACGGCCGGGCGAGATGGTCGAGTGCACGCCCCTTGGATATGCGCTGCTGTTTGGCGGCGCGAGTCAGAGAAGAACGGTGGCTCTGCTGCGAGCGCGCGGGGCGGTTGAGTGATCTCAGCCCTCATCCTCCACTCGTCGGACAGCGAAGATAGGGACGATCCGTGACGCAGGGACGAGGGTGTCGTAACGATCCTGAAAGAACGTTTCCGGTCGTGCTGACTCAGCCAGAAACATTGGCTCGAACTCGTGAAGACTCCTGCAGTAGACTTCCTCGCGGCGTGACGCAGACGTGAGCGAATGCCGCGCTGAAAGGGCTTCCTATGCGAATTCGATTGATGTGGTTGGCTCTCGTGTCATTCCTGGTCGCCGCCAACGGCGCATGGGCCAGCGATCCTCCATACTACCTGGCCCTCGGCGACTCGCTTGCGATCGGCATTCAGCCGGACGTCAATGGCCAGCTCAAACCAACAAGTCAGGGGTACGCGGACGATCTCCATTCGTTCTATCGGAGTCATCTTCCCGGGCTTCAACTGGCCAAGCTCGGTTGCTCCGGCGAGACCACCAGCTCGATGATCACAGGTCTGCAGTCGCCGTGCTCCTATCCAGCCGGCAGCCAACTGTCGCAGGCTATTGCGTTTCTGCAGTCGCATCGCGTGGTGCTGATTACCGTGGACATTGGCGGTGACAATCTGCTGGGATGCCTGAGCCTCACTCGTCCAATCGATCCTGCCTGCGTTATCAGTGCCACGACAACTGCCGCCAACGATCTGGCGGTAATCCTCAGCGCGTTACGGGCAAACGCTCCGGGGGTCCGCATCGTTGGAATGAACTACTACGATCCACTGCTCGCTGCGGCCGCTTTCGGTCCAACCGGAGGCACGCTCGCCAGCCTTTCTCTCCAGGCGACGACGGAGTTCAATGGTGCGTTGGTGGCGGTGTATCAAGCCTTGCGCGTACCCGTCGCCGATGTTGCAAGGACGTTTCGGAGCAACGCCACGTCGGTGAACTTTGTGAACGTCACGATCGCGTTGGCGTGGACGTGGATGGGCGCGCCGGCGCCAAGGGGGCCGGACGTCCATCCCAATGCGATTGGGTACTTCGCGATCGCAACCTCATTCGCGAAGGCGATCGCCCAACCATAACCCGCGATGACCCCGTCACGACGGGGGTTATCTCACAAGGCTCAACCGTGGGATGAGGCTCAGGTGGGGCCTGATAGGGCAGCGATCGTGGCGCAGATCGCGCGTCACGCTCGCTGGCCGTTGGCCATCTCCATCCAGTCGAACTCTTCCTCGAGCTGATGGAAGGCGTCGTCGCCGATCTCACCTTTCGCGCGCATGTCGAACACCACGCGGCGAGCAGCGGCAAGCGCTGACTGATGGAGCTGCTCGTGGTCGCCCCCCGCATCGGCCCGGGCACCCCGCGCCGGGCGCAGATGCGCGGCGAACTCCTGACGCACGGCACGAGCCGTGTCTGAATCGACTCCGTCAAGTGTGGCAAGTGCAGCCTTCAACGCGCGGTCGCGCGCCGTCTCGACCTCTCGTTCGACAGGATGATCGTCGCGCAGGTCGAACCTGCGCAACAGCGGGCCGAGCGTCAGCCCCTGAATGACCAGGGTTCCCAGCACCACCGCAAAGGCCGTGAGGACAATCAGGTCGCGGAAGGGAAACCCGGCTCCGCGCGACTGGATCGGCAGCGCCAACGCCGCGGCCAGCGTGACGATCCCGCGCATGCCGGACCATCCCACGATCAGCGCGCCGCCCACGGACGGCGTCGAACGCGACCGTCGTGAATGACCCGCGTCATGCCGGCTCTTCCACCTGACAGCGGCGTAGTAGATCATCACCCAGGCGAAGCGCACGAGAATGACCGTGAGCAGAACGGCGCCCGCCACCCAGAGATATTGCAGGCGATCGGCGGGATCGAGACCGCTCAGAATCGGGCGAATCTGCAGGCCGATGAACACAAACGCCAGCACATTGAGCACGAAGACCACCGTGTCCCACACCGCGTACGACGGAATGCGCATCCGGGCCGGCGTGACTTCTGACGCCGGCCGTGCCACCGCCAATGCGAAGCACACCATGGTCAACACGCCGGAGAGGCCGATCCGATCCGCGATAATCCAGACGCTGAACGTGCTGATGAATTGAACGATGATCGAGGTGGGCACGTCGCGGATGTGTCTCGTCACCCGAAGGAGAAGCCACGCGGCCGCGGGACCGGCCACGGCGCTGCCGACGACGGCGGCCAGGAACGTCGGCGCGACGAGTCGAATCGAGAAAGCATCCGCCGCCAACGCGCCGAGGGCGAGACGGTAAATCAGAAGGGCGCTGGCGTCGTTCAACAAGCTCTCGCCCTCGAGAATCGTCAGAATCCGGTGCGGCGGCTTGACGTGCCGCAGGATTGCTGTGGCTGCGGTGGCATCGGGCGGCGAGACGATGGCGCCCAACGCGATCGCGGCGGCCCACGGCATCGCCGGCACGAGAGTGTGGACCACTCCGGCGACCACGACAGTGGTCAGCGCAACACCGCCCACGACGAGGCTCAGGAGCGGGACCCAGGTGTCCTTCAGGTCCCGCGGCGAGGCGTCGAATGCCGCGTCCAGAAGCACCGGCGCCACAAACAGCGCCAGGGCCAGACGAGGCTCGATGGCGAACACCGGCGCTCCCGGTACAAACGCGAGCACCGCGCCGCCGAGGGCGAGGAACGCCGGATACGGAACCCCAACCCTGCGCGCCAACGCGGCGAGGACGAGGGCGGCGAGCAGCAGGCCGAGCAGGGCTTCGAATTCGCTCACGGTGGCTGGAGGGATATTTGCCGGGCCGATCGACGGTTGACGCTGCCGTCCGGCCTCCGAGCGATCAGGATAACTCGGGTCGGGTTCTACCTCCTCGCTGGGAAGGACTGTGAGTGCGCGACTGAAGCACTCGTGCGGCGGCGCACCGGAGGGACGCGGCAGCCTCGCGCAGATGTTCGACGCCCCGCACTGCCGGACCGCCGACAACACGTTCTCAGGGTGGCGCACGGCGACAACAACGCCGACACCACGCTGATGATCGACGACTGCGTCGCTGCGGCGATACGCTGCTAGCTGCGACGGTCGGACCGACTTCGACCGCGCGATGCTTACTCGAGACCCTCACGGCCCGAGGTGTGGTTCACCGGCGGCTCTCCACTCTACAGCTGAGTTTGAAGCCGCGGTATGTAACGAACTCTTGAGGATGGTGTTTCCAAGGAGTAACCTCGACGAACTCGCCGCGTATGCGGAAGGGGGCTGCTTATTGGGAGGTGGGCGGCCCCGTCCGGTCCGTCCTCCCTGTGCCCGCCGCAGCAATCCAGAGCGAACAATCGGCTGGCACGCTCCCGAGAACGCCATGCAGCTGAATGCCGTCTCCCTCCGACGAATCGCTCAGCGTGTGCGCCTCGTCGGCGAAGTGGTGAGCGAGCACGCACCAGGTTCTTTCGAACTGTATTTCGACTACCCGATCGAGTACGAACCGTTCGTATCCATCTCTCCCGATCCGTTTGCGGTCGCGCTGCTCGTCCCCTCGATGCAACGGCAGGAATCGCTTCATGTCAGACCTCCAGTGTCGCCGCGCCTGCATTTCGAGCTCCCGCGGATACGCGACATCTTCGGCTCGTGGCACCGGGAGTTCACCAGATCCGAGATTCAGACTACGGCCGGGCTCGTCGAGTCGAGCGCGTCTGCCAAGCGCGCTGCCACATGTTTTTCGGGCGGTGTCGATTCCCTCTACACGCTGCTCAAGTATCGAGGCCGCACGGCGGCACTTCCCTCGCCGCTGACGCACGTCCTGTTCATGCGCGGGCTCGAGAAGCCGCTCTGGTTCATGCAGGGCGTCGCGGAGGCAGAGGCGCTCGTCCAGAAAACCGCCGCGGCCGTCGGCGTGCAGTGCATCCTAGGCGAGAGCAACCTGCGGGACTACTTCGACACAGACTGGCTGAATCTGTACTGCGGGAGCGGCCTGGCTGCCGCGGCGTTGAGCCTCGGCGGCGGGTTGGGCCACGTCTGCATCCCGTCTAGCTATTCGTATCGCGATCCTGTGCCGATTGGCAGCACCCCACTCGTCGATGAACGGTACTCCACCGAGCGCGTCCGAATCGTCCATGACGGCGCGGATCTTCCGCGTGCCGACAAACTCTGGCACATCCTCGAATGGAATCCCGATCTCGTCCTTCAGACGCTCCGGGTGTGCGTGATGAACTTCGGCGGCGCCTACAACTGCTGCGAGTGCCGGAAATGCGTGCGGACGATGATTCCGCTGCGCGCGCTCGGCATGCTCGATCGGGCGGTGACCTTTCCGAACAAGTCGACCGCGCACTGGGCCGAGGTCGTCCGCTGGGAGAGCCTGCCGTTCCTCGAAGAGAACCTGGCGTTCGTGCGCGCTCACAATGGCGACCCGGCGCTGACAGATCTGCTCGAACTGACCGTCACCCAGCGGCGGCGCAAGGAGGCGCTTCGCGCCGCGCTGGCCAACTCACCGTTTGCCGGAGTCATCCCCGCGATCCAGAGCACGAGGCGAGGTCTGCACGGTCTCAAGACGCGTCTGCGCGCGCGCGCCGTCGGCCGCCTCGCCCCGGTGCAAAACAGGTTGCAGAAGTAGTCGACGCCGTGGCCGTCGACGCGTAGGCGGAGCGGATGCTGATGCGCGCGCGAGCCAGCCTTTCGACCGCATTGGTCAGCGCGCCCGGACGATGCTGCAGCTCGATGAACGGCACTTCGTCTACCAAAAAGACGTAGCCGCTTTCTTGAGCCAGTGGGCCGCCTGGTCGCCGTTGGCGCATCGACCGCGACATCATTGCCAGGTTTATCGCTTACCAGCAGGAAGTCATCGAGCACATGGTGAGTTCGGTAGACCTCGCTTACTTCCTGGCCGAGATCAAAACCACGTCCGAGCTCACGTGACCTCGCACCAGTCCCATCAGATGCTGGTCCGGCGAAAGCGCATAGGTAAAGATCTGTTCGGCGGAAAATTTGGTGAGCGGGGTCGGCGCTCCGCCGGCCACCGGCTGGCGCATCAGGTTCGAAATGCCGCCGCGCGTGTCGATGTAGATCAGGGCCTTCCCGTCCGGTGCCCACGTCGCGCTTGCGGGGACTGTCGGGAGAAGTCTCGCCGGGCCACCCGCCAGCGGTATCAGGGCGATGCGTTCGGCCTGCGCCGCTGGATCTGTGTAGTGGCCGGCTACGGTCGTTCCATCCGGCGCCAGCATCGGCTCGTGAAAACCTGGTGGCAGCTGTGTGCCATCGACGCTGGAGAAAACATTCGCCGACGCGCCGCCGTCTATCGAGACCTTCCGCAGTTGGCCTGAGGCCTCGCTGTAATAGACCCACTTGCCGTCGGGGGACAGTGCCCCGCGGCCACGCGCCACGAGATCCGCGCACAAACGTGTCGCGCCGCTGCCGTCGAGTCCCATTCGCCACAGACGGAGGCCGCCGTCGCGATCCGAGACGAACACCACATACTTGCCGTCCGGCGTCACGCGTGGGCTGATGTCCTGGCCTGGCGCGGACGTGAGTTGCACACGGCGCGAGCCGTCGCTGGCCATGATCCAGATGTCGGGGTTGCCGCTCGCTTCGGTGGTGAACACGATGCGACCGTCAGGCGACCACGCCATGCCATGAATGCCATCGTCGGCGCCGGCGTCGGTCGCCACCGGCGCGGCGCTAGCCGCGTCGGCGACCGGCTGAGTCCAGATCGTGGACCGTAACTCGTTGCGGATGCACACGAACGATTTGCCGTCGGGTGCGAGACTGAGTCCGGCATAGCTGCTCAGGTCGTTCGTGATGCGGCGGACGTCGCCCGTCGGTTGGCCGACGAAAAATACCTGGTTCGACGCCTCGCCCGCCGATTCCTGGGCGTTGACGAGGAGGCCGCTCCCGTCCGGCAGCCACGCGAGTTGGCTTACCACCCGCCAATCAGGTGTCGCGATCAGTCGCTCCGCGCCGGTGGCCGCGTCGACGGCAACGATCTCTCCGCGGAGTTGCCCGTCGTGCGCGCCGCTCGCGACAATCGTCTTTCCATCGGGCGACCACGCGACGCCGAGTAAGGGAAAGTCAGCCGGGCGCTTGCGCGTGGCCAGCTTCCTCTGACTGCTGCCGTCGGCATTGGCGACGATGACCGCACTCGCGTGCGCATCCGGATCCCCGCGCAGGAACGCGATCTGCGAACCGTTCGGCGAGAAGCTCACCGCCGTGTCGACATCCTCGACGATGAGGCGGGCGCCGCCGCCGAGCACCGGAATCTGATAGAGCAGGCCGAGATTGGTCCCACGCTGGTAGGTCGTGTAGTAGATGTGATCGCCGTCGGGCGAGAACGTCAGGCCCACGTATCGCACGTCGGCCGGCGGCACGATCTCCACGTTGCTGGTCGTCGCGATCTGCCGCAGCCACAGGCTCTGTTGGCCGCTCTTCGTGGAGACGTGCGCCACATAGCGGCCGTCGCCGGAGATGGAGGCCAGTCCCGCCGCGCCCGTCGTGGTCAGCCGCGTCAGCGTCATGGGATCGAACGGTCTCGATGTCGCCGTTGGTCGTGCGGCGGCACGCGATCGCAGCACGAATGACGCCACGACCGAGACCACCAGCACCGCCGCGACGACACCAACGAGGAAGCCGCGGGAGACGGATTTGATCGGCATGGGCGCCGGCGTCTCGCCCGACGCGGAGACCGGCACGATCTCGCCAGAGGTCAGATCGTTTTTCAGCGCGCGCAAATCGTTGCGGACATCCTTGGCCGTCTGATACCGATCCTCGACGTCCTTCGACAGGCAGCGCATGACGATGCGTGAGTAGTCGCGGGGCAGGCTGCGTTTGGCCTCCGTGACCGGCTTCGGCGAATCCCTCATGATCGAGGAGAGGATCGACATCTGCGTGTCCCCCGTGAAGGGCCGCAGACCCGTCGCCATCTCGTAGAGGATCACCCCGAGCGAGAAGACGTCCGAGCGCTGATCGATCGGCTTGCCTTCCGCCTGTTCCGGCGACATGTAGGCGACCGTGCCGACGATCCGGCCGTCGCCGGTGAGCGCACCCGTGGGCATGCCCGCCTCGGCGGCGAGTCGCGCGTCTTCCTTCACCTTGGCGAGGCCGAAGTCGAGCACCTTCACCCGGCCGTCGCCGGTAATCATCACGTTGGCCGGTTTCAGATCGCGATGCGTGATGCCGCGCTGGTGCGCCGCACCGACCGCATCCGCCAGCGGGATGGCCAGGGTCAGCACGCGATCGAGCGCCAGACCGTTTTCCGGAATCACCTCGGCGAGCGTCTGGCCGTCGATGAGCTCGAGCGTCAGGAAAGGGACGCCGTCGACTTCTTCGACCGAGTGAATGGTGACGATGTTGGGGTGGTTGAGCGCCGCGACCGCGCGGGCCTCACGCTCGAACCGCTCGCGCCGGTCGGGGTCGCTCGCCAACTCACGGGCCAGGATCTTGAGGGCGACCCGGCGTTGGAGGCGGGTGTCGTCGGCGAGGTAAACCTCACCCATTCCCCCCTTTCCCAGCAGTTCTACAATTCGATAGTGCCCGAGGGTCGTGCCGATCATGTCGTGAAGCTCCCGCGGTGACGAAGGTCGGATTGAAGGCGCGGGATTATCTGCGGCTCCAGCAAGACTTCAGGGTCGAGCGAATGCGCGAATTATACAGGGAACCTCGACCGAGCCTGGCTCGAGCAAACCTTTCCGCCGCGGCGCACGTCTAAGTACGCGTTTGTAGAATAAACATGGCCAAAGGGGATTTTCTCGGCGAGTTCGAGGTCTACGTGATGCTCGCGCTCGCGCATCAGGGAGCGGACGCGTACGGTGTCACGATTCGTCGCGAGATCGAGGCGCGCACCGGCCGCACGGTTGCCATCGGGGCGGTGTACGCCACCCTGGCGCGGCTGGAAGCGAAAGGATTTGTGCAGTACCGCATGTCCGATCCGCAGCCGGTGCAGGGTGGACGCGCCAGAAAATACTTTACGCTGACCGAACCCGGAGCTCGGGCGCTTCGGCATTCGACGGCCATGCTCGGCCGCATGATCGCCGGCCTCTCGCCCAAGTGGCGTGGTGGCCAGTGGTGACGAGGCGAGCAGCGGCCAGGCCGCCCTTGGTCGCACAGGCCCTGGTTCGGCTGCTCCCCGTGGGCCGCGATCACGCGTGCCTCGCCGCGGATCTCGCTGAGGAGTTCGCGGACCTGGCAGCGACCGCGGGCCCGGCGGCCGCACGCCGCTGGTATTGGAAGCAGGCCTGTCTTTCGGCGCCGCCGCTGGTCCGACACCGTATCTCGACCCTCGTCTCGTCCCTTTCGGGCCTTTCGGGCCTCTCGGCCTCGGCCGCGCCGGCTGCGCGCGGCGGGAGAACATCCATGCTCCAGGGTTTGGTCACCGACCTGCGGTACGCAGGGCGCATGAGCCGGCGGGTTCCTGTCGTCACCATCTCCGTCACCCTCGTCATCGCGCTGGGCATCGCCGCCAGCACCGCAATCTTCAGCGTGATGGACGGAGTCTTTCTCCGTCCGCTGCCGTTTCCCTCACCGGACCGCCTCGTCCGCTTCAGCACAACGGTCGCGAATCTCGGCAGCGTCCCCGAAGTGAATTACCTGGACGCGCGGGATTGGCAAGCTGCCTCGACGCGCTTCGAGGCGATCGGCCTGTATGAGGTCGAGCCGGGAACGGTGCGCGTGGGAGAAGATGCTCCGCCTTTCTCGGCCACGCTGATGCTCGCCACCGCGGAGGTCATCCCGATTCTCGGCATCCGGCCATTCGTCGGACGCACCCTTCTGTCGGACGAGTACCGTTTCGGCGCGCCGCCGAGCGTGATGCTGGGGTACGCGTTCTGGAAAACGCATTTCGCGGGCGACCCCTCTGCGGTCGGCCGCACGATGCAGCTGGGCGCCGAGCGGCACACGATCGTCGGCGTGCTCCCACCGGAAGCGGCCCGATTTCCCGCCGGCGGGGCCGATGTCTGGACCGCGCTCGCATTCCCGCCGGCCTCGTTCCTGAATCAACGCGGCTCGATCGCGCTGTCGGCCATCGGCAGGTTGCGCGGTGATGCGACGATCGCGGGAGCTCGGAACGAGACCTCGGCAATCGCCGCGCGGCTCGCGACCACCTATCCGGCGACGAACCGCGATCGCACCGTGGGCCTCGACGGACTCCAGGACGCCATGGTCGGACCGATCCGGCCGATGATGCTGCTCCTCGCGCTCTCTGTCGCGATGCTGCTGGCCGTCGCCTGCGCGAACATCGCCAACCTGCTCCTCGCTCAGGCGCACGCGCGCACCCTGGAGTTTGGAATCCGGGGCGCCGTCGGCGCCTCGCCCGGACGGCTGGCGCGGCAACTCTGGACGGAAAGCCTGGTTCTCTTCGCGGTCGCCGGCGTACTCGGCGCGGGACTCGCGTACCCGCTCGCCTTGTGGCTCGTCTCGCGATATCCCGACACGGTGCCGCTCGCCGCCGACGTGGCGCTCGACGGACGCGCCCTGGCGGTCGCCGCTGCCTCGACACTCGCCGCCGCGCTCCTCGCCGGCTTCCCCCGGGCGCGCCGCCTGCGGGACACACGGCTCGGCGTCGACCTCCGCGGCGATGCGCGAACTGGCCTGACTCGCGGGCACCGCCGGATGACGAGCGTCCTCGTCGCCACACAGATCGCGGTATCGATTGTGCTGTTGTTCGGCGGGCTGCTCCTGCTCCGAACGTTCATCAACCTTACGTCCACGACACCGGGATTCGATTCAAGCGTGATCACCATCCGGGCGTCGATCCCGCCTCTGCCGGACGGCGATGCTGAGAAGGTTGTGGCACTTCAGGACCGTCTGCGCGACGCCGCCGGATCGCTGCCGGGCGTGACCGCCGCCGCCCACGCGATGTTCATCCCATTCACGCCAGGCTCCTGGGGCGACGGCTACCGGCGCGCCGGGACGGCCGATGCGGCGCCACGCGGTCCGATGGCGCACTTCTTCATGGCGAGCCCGGAGTATCTGGCGGTCATGCGCATTCCCGTGCTCCGGGGCCGCGGACTCTCCGCTGCGGATCGCGCCGGCGCGCCGCCCGTGCTCCTGGTGAGCGAGACGTTTGCCAAGGTGGCGTTTCCCGGCCAGGATGCGGTCGGCCGGCGTATCGAGTGGAACGACGGCACGTGGGAGATCGTCGGCGTGACCGGCGACATTCGCCACGCGGCGCTCAGCGATCCGCTCGATGCCGACGTATATGTCCCGCGCCGCCAGGTCGTGCGCGACAATACCTGGCTCCTCCTGCAGAGCAGCCGTCCCGCCGCTGCCGTCCTGGCCGAGTTGCGCGAGCGCGTGAAGTCCATCAATCCCGACGTCGCCTTGACCGATGCGGCGACGATGGAGGCGCGGCTGGCGGAGAGCGCTGCTCCCGAGCGGTTCCGCGCCATCGTGACCGGGACCCTCGCCGCGCTGACGCTCCTGCTCGCGGTCGTCGGCCTGCACGGCGTCGTCTCGTACGCCGTCGCGCAGCGGACGCGTGAGATTGGCGTCCGGCTCGCGCTTGGGCAACGCCCAGGGGCTGTGGTCGGGGTCGTGATGGGCGACACGCTCCGGACCGTTGCCGGCGGCGCGGTGCCTGGCGTGCTCGCTGCGTTCTACGCAGGCCGCTGGCTGTCGTCGGTGGTTATGGTCAACGCGGATCAGACGGCCGCGCTGACCGGCGTGGTCGTCATTCTCGTGGCCGCGGCGCTCGCTGCCGCTGCAGGTCCGGCTTGGCGGGCGAGCCACCTGGATCCTCTCGTCGCGCTGCGGATCTCGTAGGTGGACTCGCTCGCGCGCACGTAGCTCGTCGCGCGTGATATATCCACACCATGAGACGCGCCGCGGCCGTCCTCGTCATCAGCGCCATCGCCGCTCTCGTCGGTCTGCACGCGGCGCAACAGGCGGAAGCCGCTGGCCAGCCCGCGACCTCTCCTGAGGTGCTCGACGTGCGAAGCGGAGCCCTGACGCTGCGCGCCCAGGTGTGGCGGCCCTCGGGCAGCGGGCCATTTCCGGCCGTTCTGTTCAATCACGGCAGCTACAGCACTGCCGAACCGTTGCCACGATCCGATCCGGAGACGCTCGGGCCGGTGTTCGCCCGTCATGGCTATGTCTTCCTGTGGCTGCATCGCCAGGGCACAGGGCTGTCGGCCGGACAGGGAATGTCCGACGGCGATCAAATGGCGCACGCGCTTCAGGCGAAAGGCAATGAAGCCCGCAATCGCGTGCAGGTGAGACTGCTCGAGGGTGAGCAGATGAACGAGGCCACGGCAGCGCTCGCCCGACTACGCGCGCGCGCCGATGTCGATGCCGGACGCATCGGCGTGGTCGGCCATTCGTTCGGCGGCTCGCTCAGCCTGCTGATGGCGGCGCGGGATCCGCAGATCCGGGCGGCGGTGATCTTCGGTGGCGGGGCCGGGAGCTGGGATCGGTCGGCGCTGCTGCGCGAGCATCTGCTCGCCGCGGTTGAGCGGATGTCGGCGGCCGCCTTGTTCATTCACGCAGAAAACGATTACTCGACGGCGCCCGGCCGGGCGCTGGCCGCTGAGCTGCAGCGGCTCGGGAAGCCTCACGCGCTGAAAGTCTATCCACCGTTCGGCACGGATACCCGAACCGGTCACAACCTGGTCTTCGGTTCGGTGCGCACCTGGGAATCGGACGTGTTCGCCTTCCTGGACACCTATCTACGACGCTGAGCACCGCCCGCGTACCGAGGACGCCCGTGCCGGCCGCCGATCTGTTCAATGAGGGAAGCCGTTACGGCGCGCGAGGTCTTCAAAGCGCGGGTCCGAGCGGAGAGGATCGAAGCCTGGTCGGATCAGGACGCCGGGGTTGAACCGCTCCTCGTAGCCCTTCTCGAGCCAGCTCATGGCCTGATCCGAATCCCCGAGAGAGGCATAGATCACGGCAATCTCCGAAGCATACGAATGGCCGGGGCTTGAGCGCTTCTTCAGATCGCTCAGCAACTTCATCGCTTCGCTCTTCTTGCCGGATGCGACGTAAGCGCGAGCGAGATTAGCGATGCAGGTCGGGCTGCCACCGGAAAGCTTGACCGCTTCCTGCAGTTCCGCGACGGCCTCGTCGTTCATGTGCTTCTGAAGGTATGCCTGGCCGAGGTGGTTGTGTGCGAGACCAAAATTGGGATCCATCTCGATCGTCTTGCGGCTCTGTCGTATCGATTCGTCATACGAATGCGCAAGGGCCAGTAGCTCTGCCAGGTCGGCGTTAATGACGAGAGAGAGCGGATCCACGCTTTCCGCTTTTCTCATTTCCACGATCGCTTCGTCATACCGGCGCAGGAGAGCCAAATGCCACGCATACCAATGGTGAGCCGTGGCGTAGCCCGGGTTCAGTTCAATGGCCCGCCGGAATTCCTTCCCGGCAGAGTCAAAGTCCCAGTCGAAGCCGTCCAGGCAGAATGCCAGCGAGTTGTGGGCTTCGCCAAGCGCGCTGTCCAATTCCAGCGCCTTGATCGCCGCGGCCTTGGCTTTTGGGAGTGCCTCCTTGGGAGTCATCACCGCATACTGCCAGTCGCCGAGCAACGCATAGGTGTCGGCCAGTCCAGAGTACGCCTGGGCGTAGTTCGGGTCCTCCTCGATAGCCTGATTGAAATAGGCCAGTGCGACCTTCAAGCCATCCGCAGTTCGCTTGTTCCAGAAGTAGCGCCCCTTGAGATAAGACTCGTACGCGGCCGGATTCACAACCGCGACGTTTTTCAGCGCCGCCTGTTCCTGCGGATTCACGCTGATCCGAATCTGATCGGCAATGGCTCTGCGCCACGTTGTTCTGGAGCGCCAGGGTGTCCCGCAGTTCACCTTGATAACTCTGGGACCACACGTGCCTGTCCGCAGCGCCGTCGATCAACTGCGCCGTGATGCGGACCTGGTCGCCGGAACGCAGGACCGTGCCTTCCACCACGGCGTCCACGTTCAGCTCACGAGCGATCTGCGGCAGAGGCTTGCGCGTGTGTTTGTACGCCATCACCGACGTGCGCGAGATCACGCGCAACGCGCTGATCTGGCCGAGGTCGGAGATCAGCTCGTCCGTCATGCCATCGGCGAAGTAATCCTGAGACGCATCGCTCGAGAGGCTCTCCAACGGAAGGACAGCCAGGGAGCGAATGACCGGCGACGGACGGTTGCCGGGAATAGCCGCCAGGCGGCGAGAGAGGCCAGCAGTGCGAGCAGCGACGACGGTCGAAATCTTCCACGCACGCGGCGGTAAGACGGCGTGAGTGCTTCGCGAGCGTGCCGGCGAGATCCTGGCGATCACGATCGTCTGCCGCGCGATGAGGGCTCAATTGCGGCGTCAGGGCTGCGAACAGCGGCCGCATCGGCAACTCTGACGTCGGCGAGGAACCGGTAGCCGCGACGAGCAACGGTTTCGACGAAGCGGGGACTCTCGGCGGAGTCGCCGAGGGCCTCACGGATCTTGTTGATCGCCTTGTTGAGCCCGTGGTCGAAATCCACGAATGTGTCCGCGGGCCAGAGTTTCTTCTGAAGTTCCTCGCGACTGACGACCTGGCCGGCGTGCTCGAGCAGCATCGCCAGAACTTGGAAGGGCTGTTGCTGAAGCCGGACGCGCAGGCCGCGCTTGCGCAATTCGCCAGCGCGAAGATCCACCTCGAAAACCCCAAAACAGAGCCGCCCGCCCGCCTGATGGTCCGCTTCCATGCAGAGGTGAACCTGAGGCTTGAAAGCGTACCACACATCCGACGGACCGCTGGAAGGGGACGGCGTCCTGTAAGTCTTCTGTTAAGTGCGCTTACCAGGGGACCTACGTTCCAGCGGCGCAGGACGTCCCGTCCATTTCCCGGATCGGCCGTGCCAGCCATAGTGACGACGGCAGCCACCGTACGCCAACTGCTGGCGTGCGCGGATGGAATCAAGAGGGCAAGCAGACCAGGAGGACGAGGATGTCTGAAAAGCAAAAGGACGAGCTGTTGCACGATCACAACAACGACGGAGTTGACCGGCGGGGATTCTTGAAATGCATGGCGTGGGCCGGAACCGGAGCGTTCTTTGTCATGCAGGGCGGCGTGCTGAAGTCGTACAGCTTGAGCAAATTGCCCAACTTGGGACACAAGTCGGACGGTGAGCTGAGCTTCGTGCAAATCAGCGACAGCCACATGGGATTCAACAAGCCGGCGAATCCTGATGTGGTCGGCACGCTGAAGGCGGCCGTAGACAAAATCAACGGTCTGGCGACGCCACCTGAATTCATGTTGCACACGGGCGACATCAGCCACCTCTCGAAACCCGAAGAATTCGACACCGTGGACCAGATCCTGAAGAGCGCGAGTGCGAAAGACGTGTTCTTCGTGCCGGGTGAACACGACGTGCTCGACGATGACGGCAAACAGTATCTGGAGCGCTACGGCAAGGGCGCCAAGGGAGCCGGATGGTACAGCTTCGATAAGAAAGGTGTGCACTTCATCGGCCTGGTGAACGTGATGAACCTGAAGGCCGGAGGCCTCGGCACGCTCGGCCGCGAGCAACTCGAATGGCTGGGCGATGACGTCAGGCACTTGAAGCACAGCACGCCGATCGTGGTGTTCGCGCACATTCCTCTGTGGAGCGTGTATCCGCAGTGGGGCTGGGGAACGGAGGACAGCGCGCAGGCGCTGGCCTACCTCAAGAAGTTCGGCTCGGTCACGGTGCTGAACGGGCACATTCACCAGACGATGCAGAAGGTCGAAGGAAACGTGACCTTCCATACGGCCGCCTCGACAGCGTTTCCCCAACCGCAGCCAGGCAGCGCCGATTCACCGGGACCGATGAAAGTGCCGGCGGAGCAACTGAAGAGCATCCTGGGCATCACGGATGTGACCTACGTGCGAGGGAAGCACGCGCTGGCGGTCGTCGATTCTTCGCTCGCGTGACCGTCAACGACCCACAAACAACAGTTCGACAGTCAGTCCGACAAGAAAGGGAAACAATATGAGGAAGAGTGTGTCTACTGGAGTGTTCCTGGCGGCGTTGGGTCTGGGAATCGCGGGGCTCGGCGCCGGACCAGGAAATGTCACGGCGAGCGCACAGCCGAAGCCCGAAACGATGGACGTAAAGGTCGACAACTTCACGTTCGGTCCACCGGAGCTGACGGTGATGGTGGGCACCACCGTCACGTGGACGAATCGCGACGACATTCCCCACACGGTGGTGAGTACGGACAAGGTGTTCAAATCCAAGGTGCTGGATACGGACGAAAAGTTCTCCTTTACGTTCAGCGCGCCGGGAACCTTTCCCTACTTCTGTTCGATTCACCCAAAGATGATCGGCAAGGTTGTGGTCCGGTAACGGAATGGGTTGCGGAGGATCCTACAGCGCGCTCCGTTTGCACCTGAACTCGATCTCCAGTTCGATCTTGTCGTCGACGCTCATAATCCGAGCCAGCGATGGCTTGCTGATGTTGAACGTCGTGAACAGGAGTGTGGTCGTTGCGCGTCCGGCGACCTGGTCGTTGCCAAATGTCGCGACGATGTTCCACGTGACTTCTTTCGTCACCCCGTGCAGCGTCATGTCGCCGATCAGCTGAAACCCCGCTTGCGCCTGCATCCCGGCCGGGAGCGGAGCGGGCAGACCGACGGCACGACGAGGGACGAA
Organism: uncultured Acidobacteriota bacterium; assembly: GCA_963771415.1. Lineage (GTDB taxonomy): Bacteria > Acidobacteriota > Vicinamibacteria > Vicinamibacterales > 2-12-FULL-66-21 > CAWAZT01. Next base: position 110,593 of record CAVYTI010000007.1, read on the forward strand.
CTCGATCATCGGGTACTTTTCGGTCTCGAGCGTGCGGCTCTGCACATATCCGTCGCGCATCTGTTGATCGCTTTTGATGGTGCGCAGGTCGACCGTGAGCTTCGATTGCGCGGCATCGATCGTGGCGTCCGGGTTCACGACGAGCGTACCGCTGACCGCCTCGGTCGTGCCGACCGCGTCGCTGGGGAAGTTGATGCCGGCGAGTTGCTCTCGAACCTTGTAGCGTGCTTTGGTCCCGTCGGTGATCTCGAGCTTGGCCGGTTTGGTCGGGTCCGGCGGCGGCACATTGGCCCGTCCGCCGCCCGCCCGCCCGCCGGGTGGCGGCGCCGGGGTCTGTCCCTGCGCGAGCGTTCGAAAGTCGTACAGCCCAAGACAGAGCGTCAGGCCCGCAATAGTGGCGACGATACGAAATCGAGTCATCACAGTCGTGTACTCCTCTGCGTCGTGACCAATGCCGTCCGGTTGGCCAGGTGCTTGGGCACTGTACATCGTGTTGACCTCCAGCCGATGGAGGTCGCTGAGGATCAGACTATACGGGAAGGCTCCGAGGCGGTCATCGAGCTTTCGACCGCGAGAATCAGGTCGGTGTACGGATGGCTCACTGGAACGAGTAGCTCAGCCCCCAGAACCACGTGCGCGACAGGGCCGACTTGAACGGATCGTTTCTCAGGGCCTCCGGCGGCAGCTCGTGGAGCGGGACACCTTCCCGCGGCGAGTTGACCACCAGGACCGCGTACCCGAGGTTCAGCGACAGACCCTTCAGCGGCGAATACCCGGCACCCCCCACGACACCGAAATCGGGTGACACGGTGGCGCCGGTGAGCAGCTTCACGCTCCCGCGATCGCGAAAGGTCACCAGCTCCGCGCTGTGATATCCGAACGGATGCCAGTCCACGATCACCGCGTTCAGCAATCGCGGCAACGGGTCTTCTACCACCGTTCCGTCGTCGGCGAGCCGCACGCGTGCCTCTCCGGCCGCCGAACCAAACCGCGCCGCGCTGAGGAACCCGAATGACACGTGCTCGCGAGGATCGTTGTGCAGCTGCGTTTCTCCGGTCGCGACGTTGGTGCCCAGCCCTTTCACCAAATCGCGAAAGGCGTCATCGACTTTGGCCACCGGATCGGCCCCGACGTAGCCGGTGTCCTTAGGACACTTCGAGGTGTCCTTGAGCACCGCGTCATAACTCGCATCGAGCGCGTCGTTCAATCGGTCGCGAAACACGACGGCCTGCGGGGAAAAGATGGTCGGCACGGCCGACTCGCTGGACGTGTCCGACACGGCGTCAGCGTACGCTACGGCGAGGCTGGCCGCACAGGGTGACAACCGGCCGGACGAGGCCGAGAGATCGTCGGCCAGATCGAGCGCCGCTTCCTTTAATCGGTCCGACGTTGGCGGCGTAAAGATCCAGTCACGAACCGAAATCTCCGCACGCCTTTCGGGCAGCGCTGGGGCATAGACTTTCAGAACGGTCCTGGGCATCGCGGGTGAGCCTCGCAGGCCCACGTCGACCGGCTTGCCGACCCGCTCGCGAAAAAATTTCATGCCTTCCGCTGCGGCTGCCACTTCAACGACGCCCAGCCGACCAAGAAGACCCGTTTCCGACTCCGGGCTGTTCTTCTTCTTCGACACGTAGAAGGTGGTGAGCGCCGGAAGCTCGTCGTTCGAGGTGGTCCCGACGCGATCGAACGTGACCAGGATGTCGTAGTACGGACGCTCGGTCGGCGGCTTCGACGGTCCGGCCAGGATACCCGGGAGCGTGTCGATCAAGAGCGGCCCATTGCGGGAGCGATAGAGAATCTGCCGTGCGACCAGATTGCCTTCTCCGTCCACCGTCGGCCAGATGAACCGAACGTACGCTCGTTGCACCGCCGGTAGCTTCGTAGCCGCGAGATCGGTCAGTAGCGTCAGGTAGGCGGCGAGATGGTTCGTGGTGTCGTGATCGACGAGCCGACTCAACTCTTCATCGGGGCGGGCGCACTCTGCGGGACCGTTCGCGGTCGGCGTGCGGCAGCCGCAGACAGCTGCCGGCGGCACCGACAAGGCATCCGTGCTCTTGACGACCATGCACAGGGCCTCGGCCGTCGTGACGTAGTCGGATGTCGTCGTAACCTGGGCGAACACCGGCCCCGCGAAGAAACCGAGGATCAGACAGGTCAGAACATGCGCGCGAATCGTCATCGCAATGATCTCCCTCGCTACCTCTGATCAATTGGCCGTTGGCGGTGATGGCGTCCGGCTGAGCCAGCCGCGACGCCGCCCACCCTGGCTTATTCAACGTGAACAGAACGTGAACGCGCGATTGGGGCATTCGCACCACGACCATTCTGGTCCCGAAACCATTTCTTACATCTGCTTTTCTCGGTCATTGCGACCAGGTCACACGGCAAGAGCACTCTTCAACTCGGTCATGTCGCGAGGTCGGCATCTCTATCTCCCGAGCTAAATGCCTTCTAGAAAGGACTCACCATGGCAAAGCGATCGCTGCAGCAGATCCTCAAGCCGACTGCACTGACGTCGGTGACTCTGCTGGCTCTGTCAGCGCGCGCCGGCTTACAAGAACGCACGAACGATCAGCAACAGGCCCTCAGCGATCCTCGTGACCGCGACGACGATCGTCATGACCGTGAAGACAACGATCGCGGGCGGCATCATGGTCTCCTCCGCCTGCCCACCGGCCAGTATGTCAGCCCCACTGCGATCGAGGATGCTGTCCAGGAGTATCTGAATCCTGGATTGCCCGGATATCCGAACTTCATTGCCGGTGAGGCCGTACGGTCGCAGCTCAGCCCGGATGGTACGACGCTGGCGGTTCTCACCGCCGGCCAGAACTCGCTCTACAAGCCGGACGGCAGTTCTACACGATGACCGCGCGCCGGGTCGATGCGATGTTGACCTGGCAGTACAAATGACTGGTCGCCACGCGAAGCCCGGTAGCTCATCTGACGGCGACGAAGGCGCCGCCGACACGCGCTTGTGACGTCGATGTCGCCGATCCGACAACCTCCACCGATACGGTGCTTCTTTGCCGGGTGATTTCCCACCCGACGGACGGAGGACTCTATGCAGTGGAGACAGAGCGTGTGGGCTCGGATGATGGGTGTGCTGGTCGGCGGCGTCCTGATCGCGTCGTCAACGGCCTCTCCCCTCGTCGCTGGTGGCACGGGGAGGCAGGATCGGCGCGCCGATCAGCAGCGCGACCGCGATCGCGACGATGACGACGCTCAGCCGATTCGCCACGTGGTCGTCATCTTTCAGGAGAATGTCTCGTTCGACCATTACTTCGCGACGTACCCGCACGCCGCCAACACCGACGGATCGACGTTCACGGCCAGGGCGGACACACCGCTCGTGAACGGGCTGTTCGCCGGCGGTCTGCTCGATCACAACCCGAATTCGACGCAACCGTTTCGACTGAGCGCCGCGCAGGCGGTCACCTGCGATCAGGATCACGGCTATCAGGCGGAGCAGCAATCGTTCAACTCGGGTGCGATGAACCGCTTCCCCGAGACTGTAGGGGTTGGCGGCCCGCCCTGCCTCGACTACGGCAAAGGCACCGGGCTCGTCATGGGCTACTACGATGGCAACACCGTCACGGCGCTGTGGAACTACGCGCAGCACTTCGCGATGAGCGACAACTCGTACAGCACAACATTCGGGCCGTCGACGCCGGGTGCGGTGAACCTGATCTCGGGTCAGACCTTCGGCGCGAAAATCGCTCCGGACCTCTTAGGTCGTCGCGGCAGCGCTGCGGGCAACGTCACGGCGATCGATTCGGTGACCGGCTTTGGCAGCGTCACCGGAGATCCACGTCCATCGCCGGCGCTCGATGACTGCACCTTGCCATCACCAGCGGCGCCCGCCTCGGCGCGCACTTACATCACGATGACCGGCCGCAATATTGGCGACCTCTTGAACGAGCGCCACGTCACCTGGGGATGGTTCCAGGGCGGCTTCCGTCCAGCGCCGGCCCCCAACCCGCCGCTCTCGAATACTCCGGGGGGTACCGGCCCCGTCGTGTGCGGCAGCTCGCACTCGGGTCAGCCGGGCACGGGCACTTCGTACGACTACATCCCGCATCACGAGCCGTTTCAGTACTTCGCCCAGACCGCGAACCCGCAACACCTGGCTCCGTCGAGTACCTCGATGATCGGCCGCACCGATCGCGCGAATCATCAATACGACCTGCAGGACTTCTGGGCGGCGCTCGATGCCGGGCATCTGCCCAGCGTCAGCTACCTGAAAGCGGCGGCGTATCAGGATGGACATGCGGCGTATTCGGATCCGCTCGACGAGCAGACGTTCCTCGTCGAGACGGTCAACCGACTGATGGCGTCCCCCGAGTGGGCGCACATGGCGATCATCATCCTCTACGACGACTCGGATGGTTGGTACGACCATCAGATGGGACCGATCGTTCATCAGTCCAATACTCCCGACGACGGGCTGTTCGGCATGGGCAACTGCGGCATCGCGCCGACGGGGACCTTCCAGGGGCGATGCGGCTACGGTCCGCGCCAGCCGCTGCTGGTCATCTCGCCGTGGGCCAGGCAGAACTACGTCGATCATCGGTTGACCGATCAGTCGTCGACCCTGCGGTTCATCGAAGACAACTGGCACCTCGGGCGGATCGGCAACCAGTCGTCTGATGCGATTGCCGGATCGCTGATGGGGATGTTCGACTTCGACGAGGATCACCCTCGCGCCCGCCCGTTGATCCTTTCTCCACTCACAGGCAATCGGTAGGACCCTTTCGAGGCGGCGACCCCCAACGCCGCCATCTCCGCTGACGGAACCCGCCGGCACCGCTCTCTTTTTCTCATTGATGCCAGCCCAATGAATCGCTAGCCTGAGGGCGTCATCAGCGGGTCAGTGCCCGGGGCGGTTCCCGCTCCGGCACAGAAACAAGGGCTCCGCCATGGGGAGAAAAACATGCTGCGAATGAGCCGCTCAGGGGTGACCGTGCTGGTCGTCCTGCTGCTGGCGTTCGTCGTGCCACAACAGGCGTCAGGGCTGCGTCCGATGCAGGCGGGTCAAGCCTCGACCCTGCAGCCGGTGCGGATTCCGCTCGACCTCTTCCAGGTAGCGGACGGCCTCGAAATCACGCTCTGGGCGTCGACGCCGCTGCTGCACAATCCGACCAACATCGACATCGATCGCGACGGCCGGATCTGGGTGGCGGAAGGCGTTCGCTACCGCTCGCATCATGCCCGCCAGCCCGACGGCGATCGCATCATCGTCATCGAGGACACCGATCACGACGGCAAAGCCGACGCGGCGCATACGTTCGTGCAGGAGCCGGCGCTGATCGCCCCGCTCGGCGTGTCGGTCATCGACAACAAGATCATCGTCGCTCAGCCACCCGACCTCATCGTCTACACGGACGTCGATCGGAACCTGCGCTTCGATCCCGCGATCGACAAGCGCGAGGTGATCCTGACCGGCTTCCAGGGCATCAATCACGACCACTCGCTCCACTCGGTGACGGTCGGTCCCGACGGCAAGTGGGTGTTCAACGCCGGCAACACAGGGGCGATGTTCACGGATCGGTCGGGGAAGACGTTCCGCATCTTCGGGTCGTACCGTCCCGATCCCGTCGGCCCGTTCAAGTTCCCGAACGACCCGGCGGTCTATGCCGGAAAGCCGAGCGACGACGGCCACGTCTACGTGGGCGGATTCACCGTGCGGATGAACCCCGACGGCACCGGCGCAGAGATCATCGGCTACAACTACCGCAACAGCTACGAACAATCGGTCACCTCGCTCGGCGACGTCTTCCAGAGCGACAACGACGACCCGCCGGCGTGCCGCGTGAGCTGGGTGATGGAGTATGCCAACTTCGGCTTCTCGTCGAACGACGGCCAGCGGACGTGGGAGGCGGACCGTCGCCCCGGTCAGTCGGTTCCGGTTGCGGAGTGGCGCCAGGAAGACCCGGGCATCATGCCGGCGGGCGATGTCTACGGCGGCGGATCACCGACCGGCAATGTCTTCTACGAGAACGGTGGCCTCGGTCCCTCCTGGGACGGCACGTTCTTCGCGGCGGACGCCGGGCGGAACGAGGTATTTGCTTACAAGCCGGCGCCGCAAGGCGCCGGTTTTGCCCTCGACCGGACGGTCTTTCTGACTTCGAACGCGAAGCAGCAATATGCCGGGTCCGACTTTGTCGGTGGCAACTCCACCGCCAAGGGGGCCATCGAGACGCTCTTCCGGCCGTCGGATGTTGCGGTCGGTCCCGATGGTGCGCTGTACGTGAGCGACTGGATCGACGCACGGGTCGGCGGACATCAGGATCTCGACGACTCGCTGTCCGGGGCGATCTACCGGATCGCTCCCAAGGGTTTCGTATCGAGGGTCCCGGCCTTTGACGCCAACACGATCGACGGTCTCATCACCGCGCTCCGATCGCCGGCGGTGAACGTCCGGGCGATCGGCTTCGAAGGCCTGAAGGGGCGTGGCGCATCGGCCATCGATGCCGTCGCGGCGTTGCTGAACGACCCGAGTCCGTACATGCGCGGCCGGGCGATCTACCTTCTCAATCAGCTCGGTCCTGAGGGACAGCATCGTGCGGGGACGCCAGAGTCGTACGCCGAGCCGATGCTTCGTATCGCGGCTTACCGCGCCATGCGCCGCGCGGGTCTCGACGTGATGCCAGTGGCCGCCCGGCTGGCGCGTGACAGCAATCCCGGCGTTCGGCGTGAGGTGGCGGTGTCGATGCGCGACCAGCCCGCCGAGAAAGCGCTGGACATCCTGGTCGACATCGCGCGCGGCTTCGATGGGCAGGATCGCAGCTATCTGGAGGCGCTGGGAACCGGCGCCAGCGGAAAGGAGCCGGCGCTCTACGAGCGACTCCGCCAGGATTTGGGTGTCGGAAACGATCCGATCGCATGGCCGGCCACGTTCACCTGGCTCACGTGGCGGCTGCACGTGCCGTCGGCGGTGGCAGACCTGACGGTGCGCGCGCAGTCGTCGACGCTGCCGCCCGCCGACCGCCGTCTCGCCATGGATACGCTCGCGTTCATCAGCGACCCCGCGGCATCGAAGGCAATGCTCGGTCTGGCGCAGGCGGATGGCCCGCTGCGTCAACCCGCGACGGTGTGGCTGTTGAATCGGATGTCCAACGACTGGGCGGACTACGGTCTGCGGCCCGCGCTCAAGGCGGCCGCCATCTACGATCCCGACTCGGTAAAGCTGCGCGAGGCTGTCGTGCCGCCACCACCGCCGGATCTCCCCGAGCTCTCGATCGAAGGGGCCGCTCGTCTCATCGGCGACGCCGCGCGCGGGAAGAACGCCACCACGCCTTGCCTGATGTGCCACGCGATCGGCGGCGTCGGCGCCGAGCTGGGCCCTTCGCTCGATGGATGGGGCCGCGGCAAATCAGCCGCGGTGATTGCCACCGCGCTCATCCAGCCCAGCGCAGAGATTGCACATGGTTACGAGGGCACGGAGCTCAAGACGAAGGACGGGCTCACGATTCAGGGAATCGTCATCAAAGAAGGCGACCCGCTGATGGTGCGGAGCATGGGTGGAATCACGCAGATCATCCCCGCCGACCGCGTGGCCTCGCGCCGCCGGATGCCGGGCTCGCTGATGATGAGCGCGGCGCAGCTCGGCCTCACCGCGCAGGGCGTCGCGGACATCATCGCGTTTCTGCGCGCCAACTGACACTTTCGCTTTTGGGCTGTGAGGAGGCGTCGCCTAACGGTTGCTCTCGATCGACACCCTGAGAGACTTCGTCACCTCGGCAGCGATGTCATCCTGGACCATCAGGATGTCCGACCACGGCCGGTCATAGCTTTCAGACCAGATGACATAGCCGGTGTCCGGACGAATCAACCGCGCGGCGACCCGCAGCCGCCCGCCTGACTTGCGCACGCTGCCATCGAGCACGTATGCCACGTTCAGCTTCGCGGCGATGTCGGCGACGGGTACTTTCTTGCCCTTGAAATAGAACGACGAGGTGGGAGGCGGAACCCGAAGACCCTGGATCTTGCTCAGTTTGTCGATCAGTTCCTCGGTCATGCCGTCGGCAAACTCCTCCTGTTTCATTCCCTCAGTCAGGTCGAGAAACGGCAACACGGCGATCGACTTCGGCGATGCCGACGCGACGGAGGCTGCGTGGCCCTTGTTCACGCCGTTGCCAGCCAGCGAGAAAAAAACCCAACACGGCGACGAGCGCGACCGCAAGCGCGACCCATCGAAGGCTGGCGCTGAGGCGCGGCGCCCGCGTCAACGCGTCGGTCGTCTCCGGCATCCGACCTTCGCCATCCGAGGGCGCCGACGAGCCCGTCTGTGGGGTGGTCTGATCCGTCCAGGGCCCGACCGTCGCCAGCATCCGATACCCCAGTCGGGGAACCGTGGCGATATATGTCGGCTGCCTGGGATCGTCGCCAAGCACACGACGAAGCGATGCTACAGCCTGATAGACGGAGTCCGGAGTGACCGTGACTTCGGACCAGACGTGATTGAGCAGGTCGTCAATGCTGACGACCTTGCCGGCCTGGTCAGCAAGGCACAGCAGGAGTCGCATCGCCCGTTCTTCTAACCGAGCAGTCTGGCCGTCTCGCGAAATCTGGCGGTTCGCCGGATCGACGCACCAGTCGCCGATCCGAAGATTTGCCGGACGGGGTGGTTCCATACGAATCAGCGTCCCTTCCTGCCAGCCGAAAGGCTCTGCCGAAGTATAGCTACTTGGTAAAGAGACGCTGGACGGCCGGTTCGACGGCCCCAGTGATCTCCGGGGCTGCGTCGTTTCAGAAGTATTCAGACTGTTTCAGAGCAACGTTCAGGCCTACCTGGTGTCCGGCCCCGTATCCTGCAAATGCGGAGCGGCTCTCACTGTTTGAGCGGTGGACCGCCGGTCTGCAGGAGATCAGCAGGTCATGAACCGAATAGAGCGATCGTTTCGACGCGCGTTGGACACGCCGGAGTGTGCTCCTTCTCGCAGCGCTTGCCCTCCCGGGATGGACCCCGCCTCTCACCGCATCGAGCCCTTACGCCCATCAGGACGATCGACACTGGATCGGAACCTGGGCAACAGCAGCCCAGCCCGCCCGCCCGGCCAATGCCCAGACGTTCCGGAACCAGACACTTCGCCTGATCGTGCACACGAGCGCCGGCGGCAGGACACTGAGAATCCAGCTGTCGAACGCGTTCGGGGACCAGCCGTTGGTGGTCGGCCGCGCGCATATCGCTCGTCGCACGGCGGAGGCGGACATCGACCCGGCGTCGGACCGAACCCTGATGTTTCGGGGACGCGCGTCCACCACGGTATCGGCCCGATCCATGGTGGTCAGCGATCCAGTGGATCTGGATGTGCCAGCGCTGTCGGATCTCGCGATAAGCCTCTTCTTTCCGGCGGCGGCAGTCGCAATGACCTCGCACACGCTGGCGCTGCAGACGAACTACGTCTCGTCCGAGACGGGGGACTCGACAGCAGCGGTCAGGTTCCCGGTCGCGAAGACGATCGCTTCGTGGCCGTTCCTCACCGGGGTTGATGTCGCGGCGTCGCCGCGCGGCTCCGCGATTGCGGCATTCGGCTCGTCGACCACGGATGGAGACGGCTCCACGAAGGATGCGAACCGGCGTTGGCCAGACGTTCTTGCAGAGCGGCTGCAAAAACGCTCCGACGGATCCGCCGAACTCGGCGTCCTGAACGAAGGCATCATCGGCAATCGCTTGCTGCATGACAGCCCTCGACCGGCTAGCAACCCATTCGGGCCGGTCCTCGGTCAGGCCGGCCTGACGCGCTTCGATCGCGACGTGCTCGCGCAATCAGGCGTCAAGTTCGTCCTGGTCTGTCTCGGCGTCAACGACATCCTGTTTCCCGAGTTCCCCTTCACCCCGTCAACCGAGACCGTAACGGCAGGGAACATCATCGCCGGCTATCGTCAGCTCATCACACGCGCGCGCAAGAAGGCCATTCGTGTCATCGGGACGACGATTCCTCCGTTCGAGGACGCGACGTTCACGGGCGCCGGGCTGAACGTTGCCTTCTACACACCGGAAAGAGAACGCACGCGTCGTGCAGTCAATGAGTGGATACGGCACAGCGGCCAGTTCGACGCCGTGGTCGATTTCGACCAGGTGTTGCGGGATCCGGCCCGGCCGACGCGACTCCTTCCCGCTTATGACGCCGAAGACCATCTGCATGTCAACGACGCCGGCAACGTCGCCCAGGGGAATGCCATTCCTCTTGCCTTGTTCGAGCGCCATTGAGCACAGAGGCCGTCACACGCACGACAGTTGAGGTCAGGCTGCGGCCGTGTTACTATCCGCCGCCCCGAATGAAAGCTCATCGTGGATCTCTGTGGTGGCACTGCTGCGGCCTGGCAACGGTGTCGGCGCTCGGCTTCGCTGCCTGCGGCGGTAGCGGCCGCTCGAACACCGTCGCCAGTACACCAATCGCCCCGACAACGTTGACGCCGACCAACAAGTGGTCGACCGCCGGCCAGGTGGTCGCGACCGGAAGTGAGCAGAATGTCGGCGGCGCCACGCTCACGCCCGGCTGGTCGCTCGCTCCGGTGACGGCGGACGCGGCGGGGAATTACGAGCTCGGCGATCGGGTGAATCCGCCGTCCGCCCCCTACCCGCTGACAATTTCGCAATCCGGCTTCATCTCGCATGACGTGTGGATCACCTGGCAGCTCGGCCCGCGAACGAACGTGACGCTGGACCTGATTCGCGATGCGCCGCCATTCTCGACGGACTTCTACCGCGAATTCATCCGCGACATGTACGACAAGAGCGACGGGTCACCGTGGCCCTTACAGCGCTGGACCACGCCGCCGAGTTTTTACGTGCGCACCCTCGATGACACCGGCCATCCCGTCGAGTCCGGGGTCATCGACACCACCATCGACGCGCTGCGGCGCGGGGTGTCCGGCTATACGGCGGGTCGATACGCCGTTGCGGTCGTCGCGACCGGCACCGAGGTCCGTCCCGGGGCGGCCGACTGGATCAACGTGGATTTCATGCACGCGGAGTCGAGCGATACGTGCGGAACCGCGTATGTCGGGCGGAATCCCGGCACGATTACCCTGTACCTGGATGTGTGCGGCTGCGGGAGCGTCAGGGTGTCGCCCTCGGTGACGATGCACGAGGTCGGACACGCGATGGGCTTCTTTCACGTCTCGGACACCCACAGCCTCATGTATCCCTACGTGGCGGGGGGGTGTAGGCCCGGCACCTTGTCGCCCGCCGAAGCCTTCCACGCGGCAATCGCCTACGCGCGTCCGCGTCTCAATACCGACCCCGACCACGACCCCTCGTCGTTCAAGACGCTCACGGGATCGAAGGCAGGCCCGCTGGTCGTGAACTGACGACAGCGACTCGAGGAGACGCCATGAAGCCATTCACCGTTGCCGCAGCAGTTGCCGTCATAGCCACCGTCGTGGCCGCCGGACAGGCCAGGCAACCCGCGGACCCACAAGCCGGGGTCAAGCAGGAAATCATGCGGATCGAAAACGAACGCAATCGAGCCGTAGTGGATGGTGACGCTGCCGCGCTCGATCGGTTGACCGCCGCCGACTATTCGTTCATCACGCTACGCGGCGAGCTGCGGACGAAAGACGAGATCGTCAAGGGTTTCAAATCCGGTTCGTTCCACTACGACACCCGAACCATCTCGGATCTGACCGTCCGCGTGTACGGCGACACCGCCGTCGTGGTCGGCCGCCCGGTGACCTGCACCGGGCATCGCCGATGCTGGCCACACCCGGTAGAATCACGGCGTGCACACGAACCGCTGGCTGATCGTATTGATCCTGCTTCACCTTGGTCGGCTCGACGTTGCCGCCCAATCAAGAAAAGTCATCATCGACTGTGATCCGGGGATAGACGACGCGATGGCCATCATGTTGGCCATGCAGTATCCCGGCTTTGACATCGTCGGCATCACGACCGTGTTCGGCAACGCCGACCTGGACCAGGCGACCAGGAACGCGCTGACGGTCGTGGAGTTGTCAGGGAAGTCAATCCCGGTCTACAAGGGTGCGGCAAGGCCACTCCGCATCGAGCCAGGCCCACCCCCTGATTTCGTCCATGGCAAGGATGGACTGGGAAATACCCATCAACCGGCACCGAAGACTTCGCCTGCTGCGAAACCGGCCGCTCAATTCATCGTCGAGACGGCCAAAGCCTATCCAGGACAAATCACCATTCTGGCAGTTGGCAGGTTGACCAACCTTGCGAACGCGCTGAAGCTGGATCCCGCGCTCACGAGGAACATCAAGGAAGTTGTGTTGATGGGTGGCGCCGTGAACTTCCCGGGCAACGTGAGCCCGGTCGCGGAGGCCAATATCGGCGGCGATCCTGATGCGGCCGACATCGTGCTGACCGCTCCGTGGAAGGTCACGATGATCGCCCTCAACACCACGACCAAGGTCAAACTGAATGACGAGATCCTGCTGCGGATAAGAGACGCCAACAGCCGCTACGGGCCGTTCGTGTTTGCCATTACCAGGTTCTATCTGGACTTTCACAAGAACGTCAACCATGTCGAAGGCGGCTTCTTCGTGCACGATCCGTCGGCTGTCATGTATCTGATCGATCCCAGTATCTTCACGGTGAGACAGGGACCCGTACGAGTGGCGACCGAAGGCATCGCCATCGGAGAAACGATCATGCCGGCCTATGACTATCAGATGAATCTGCCGTCGTGGCGAGGTCAGCCATTGGTGACGACCGCGACCGACGTCGACGTGCGGCGATTTCTCGCGACCTACGAATCCGTGATGTCTGCAAAATAGGCCCGGGGCTCTCGAAATCGCTTGCGCGGTGATGCGCCGACGAAGGAGGATTGGCGTCACTATCGCTGTGAGAAAAGGAATTGGCAGGTGGTTCGCGAACACTGCGGGCCTTGTGGTCCTCCTCGCTAACGTGTGCGCGATCGCCGTGAGCGTTGGGGAGCAGTCGCCGGCGATCACGATCGCCTTGACCGGCCAGTCGATGATCCGCTCGGATATCCGCGCCACCGCACCGGCGGCGGTGCCCGTCGATCCAAGGGCTGCTGAAGGGCGACGTGGTGTTCACCAACCTGGAATCCGCGGTCGCCGAGCCGGGCGAGACGACCCAGGAGGGCCGGGGATTCCTCACTCCGCCGGAAGCGCTCGATGCGCTGACGACTATGGGTTTCAACCTGCTGGCGCTGTCCGGCAACCACGCGTTCGATCTGAAAGAGACAGGCATTCGGAACACGCTCCGCGAGACGGACAGCCGGAAGATCGTTCATGCCGGGACCGGCAACACGCTCGCCGAAGCGGCAGCGCCGGCCTATCTGCAGACCCGAAGGGCACCGTCGCGCTGGTCGCGAGCGCGTCAGGCTTGATTGCAGCCGGGCGGAGCGCCACGGCGGAACGGCCAGGCGTGAACGAGCTTCGCGTGGCCGGCCGGCGACCGCGAGAACGAAGCGACTGAAGACCTGCCCGGCGCGCCGCCGAACACGCCGAATCCGGAGGATTCGCGGCGCATTCTGCAGAGCATTCGCGACGCGCGCCAGCGCGCGGACCTCGTGATCGTGTACCAGCACAATCACGTCTTCGCGAATCGCGTCGTTCTCGACGATCTTCACCGAAGGGATGCCGGAGCGGCTGGCGCCGAATGCGTGGCTGATGAAGTGGACGCACGCCGAGATCGACGCGGGCGCCGACATCGTCGTCATGCACGGCGCGCCGCTGCTGCACGGCGTGGAGATCTATCACGGTCGGCCAATCTTCTACGACCTGGGCAACTTCATTTACAACGTGCCGCCGACGCTGACCTACATCGACGAGCCGATGGCGTGGGAGAGCGTGGTCGCGTCCGTCCAGTTCGAGGGATCAGAGCGAACGGCTCGGCTCGACGTCCAGATCGATTTCGCTCCGGCCGATCGTCTTGAACACCATCGGCGAGGGCCAGCCCGATGTGCACAGCGAATACGCCAGCAACCAGTTCCTGCACACGCGCGGCTTGCCGGCGCCGGCGACCGGCGCGAGAGCGGGCTACATCCTCCAGCGCCTGGCCGACGCGTCAAAGCCCTTTGGGACGAAGATGGAAATGAAGGGCGAGACAGCTGAAATCGCGCTGACATCAGGATCACTTCGATGAATCCGAACAAGGCACTGTGGGAAAAGGGCGACTTCACGCGCATCGCCGAGAGCATGCGGGAGAGCGGCGAGGCGCTCGTCAAGGGACTCGGCATCACCACAGGGACTGAAGGTGCTGGATCTCGGCTGCGGCGACGGCACGACGGCGCTGCCGGCGGCGCAGCCTCGGCGCGGACGTGCTGGGCGTCGACATCGCGAGCAACCTTGTCGAGGCCGGGAACAGGCGCGCGCAAGCAGAGGGCCTGACGAACTGCAGGTTTCAGGAGGGCGATGCGACCGATCTGCACGAGCTCGAACGATCACAGCGTTCGACCTCGTCGTGAGCATCTTCGGCGCGATGTTCGCGCCCAAGCCGTTCGACGTCGCCAAGGAGATGGTGCGCGTGACCCGGCCCGGCGGGCGGATCGTCATGGGGAACTGGATTCCCAACGATCCGACGCTGGTCGCGCAGATTCTGAAGATCAGCTCCGCCTACTCGCCGCCACCGCCCGAGGGCTTCATCAGCCCGATGACGTGGGGAATCGAGAGCAACGTCATCGAGCGATTTGCCGGCGCCGGGATTCCGAAAGACAAGATCTCGTTCGTCAGAGACACTTACACCTTCAATTCTTCCAGCGCGCCCACGGCGCTCGTCGCGGCGTTCCGGAACTACTACGGCCCGACGATGAACGCGTTCGAAGCCGCAGACAAGAACGGTCGCGCCGCCGATCTGCAGCAGGAGCTGGAGGCACTGTTCAACAGCCAGAACAAGAGTCCGCGGAAGGATGCGACCTCGATTCCTGCCACCTTCCTGCGCGTGACTGTCGCAGTGTGAGAGCGGGGCTTCTACCGGGGCGCGGAGAGAGGCCGTAGGCCGAACGATGTTTTTGCAGGAGCTCCTCGGGATTGAGCACCCGATAATTCAAGCGCCGATGGCGGGCGTGCAGGGCGGCGCGCTGGCCGTCGCCGTCTCCTCTGCAGGAGGGCTCGGTTCGCTTCCGGCGGCCATGCTCAGCATGGACGCCCTGCGCGGCGAGCTGGCGCGCATTCGGGCGCAGAGCGCGCGCCCCTTCAACGTGAACTTCTTCTGCCATCGGCAAGCCGAGCCCAGCGCCGGGCGTGAACGGGCCTGGCGGGCGACTCTGGCGCCGTACTTCGCGGAGTACGGAATCGATCCAAGCACCATCGCCGCGGGTCCGGGTCGGGTACCCTTCGGCAGCGACGCTGCCGACGTGCTCGAAGAGTTCAGACCGGCGGTGGTGAGCTTTCACTTCGGCCTGCCCGCGGCCGATCTGGTCGCTCGGGTGCGCAGCTGCGGGGCGAAGATCCTGTCGTCGGCCACGACGGTCGATGAGGCGCTCTGGCTCGAGGCGCATGGAGTCGATGCGATCGTTGCGCAGGGTCTCGAGGCAGGCGGCCACCGCGGTCTGTTCCTCTCGAACGATCTCACCTCTCAGACAGGCACGTTGGCGCTGGTGCCTCAGATCGTGCGTGCCGTCCGGGTTCCGGTGATCGCTGCCGGCGGAATTGCGGATGCGAAAGGCGTCGCGGCGGCCATCGCGCTCGGCGCGGCTGGTGCACAAATCGGGACCGCCTACCTGTTGTGTCCCGAAGCGACGACTAGCGATGTGCATCGTACGGCGCTGAAGAGCGATGCAGCCCGGCTCACCGTGGTCACGAACCTGTTCACCGGCCGGCCTGCTCGCGGCATCGTCAACCGCCTGATTCGCGAGTTGGGGCCGATCTGCGACACCGCCCCGGAGTTCCCGTTGGCGATAGCGGCGATCGCACCGTTACGGGCCAAGGCCGAACCTCTCGGGAAGAGCGACTTCTCACCGCTATGGGCCGGCCAGAACGTAACTGGGTGCAAGGAGATTCCGGCCGCGGTTCTCACCAGGGAGCTCGCCGCGTCCTGATTGGTCGCGGTCGGCACGATCCAGCCGGTAGATTGTCGCCGCGAGGCTGCGTGAGCTTTCGCTACCTGGTGCCTTCCAGGATCAGGGCCGACACACCAACCGGATCGACCCACATCGGGACATGTCCCCAACCGTGCTTCGTGATCCACCTGGCATGTGACGGAAGGGCGTCTCGATTTCGTGACCGCCGTGGCAGGATCCAGTCGCGATCGCCAAACGCGACCGTCACCGGGACCGCGATATCGCTGCAGGAAAAGGGCGAGCGCGTATTGTCGAAGGTCTCTTCGAATGCCGGCGAGGCCGCGAGATCGTCAACGGCACGAACGGCATCGCTCGCCGGCATGCGCCGGCTTCCCACGGACATCGGAACCGCGAGCGCCACTTCCCGTAGCCACGGTACGTGGACTGTAGCTTTCATGAAGCGCGGGAAACCATTTCGCCATGAACCGGAGACCTCCGAACACGTAGTCCACGTGCAGCGCGCCATGCTCTTTCCACAACCCGGCCGGAGAAATGGCGACGAGACTCCGTGCGATCCCGCGATTTGCCGCCTCCAGCGCGATGGTGCCGCCGAGCGAATTCCCGACGATGTCAACCGGGACCTCGATGCCCATCGCCCGGAGTGACGCTTCGAGTCCGTCCACGAGGTTGGCAATCGTCGGAAGCGTCCCTCGAGGCAACGGGGGCGTTCGTCCGAATCCCGCAATATCAAATGCGATTACCCGACGCATCAGGGACAGATATGGGACGAGGGCATTCCAGGCAGCGTGCGACATGCCGATCCCGTGCAGCAGGATCAGTGGTCGACCCGACCCTGTGTCGCTGAAGTACCACGCCGCTCGATCCGGCTCGCTTTGGCGGCGGATTGAACGAGCCTCACTGTCTGCGAGAGTGCGTGCCGGGACGGCCTCGACTGTGACGATGTGTTGCCCCACACAAACCTAGACGGGCCGCGCGGGGTGGTGTGACAGTCCCGCAGCGCTACGGCGGACCTCGACCTCGTTGGGTGCTTGGCTACGACACGAATATGGGCCGTCGAAGACGTATTCTGCGTATTCCGCGGCCGAAACTCCGCGTATTCCGACGCCGGGTGGCCGGCGGCCTAGCCCTGGATCATGTCCCGCACCCGCGGCCCCACCTCGCGCCCGATCAGCTCGATGCTCTTCATCAAGGCGCTGTGCGGCAGCGTGCCGGCACTGTATTTGAGATTGAACCGCGATAAGCCCAGGAGCCGCGCCGTCTGCCCGATCTTCGCCGCAACCGTCTCCGGCGAGCCGACGCAGAGCGCCCCGTCGGGGCTGGCTTCGCGCTCGAACTGGGCCCGCGTGACGGGCGGCCAACCCCGCTCGCCGCCGATGCGGTTGATCATCGTCTCGTAGTGCGGCCACAGCTCGTTCTTTGCCTGGTCGTCGGTCGGGGCCACGTGTCCCGGGCGAGTGCACGGCGATCGGCAGCACCGGCTGGCCGAGTTTTTCGAGCGCCTGACGATAGAGATCGACGAACGGCTGAAAGCGCGCCGGGCTGCCGCCGATGATCGCGAGCGTCAGCGGCAGGCCGTAGCGCGCCGCGCGCACGACGGATTCCGGGCTTCCGCCCACGCCGATCCAGGTCCGCAGCGTCCCGTTCTCGATCGGCGGGTGGATCCTCGCGCCGGCGACCGCCGACCGCGTCGACCCGTTCCACGTCACCGGTCCTCCCTTGACCAGCTCGGCGAACAACGACAGCTTGTCCTCGAAGAGCTCGCCGTATTGCGACAGGTCGTAGCCGAAGAGGGGATACGACTCGGTGAACGATCCGCGGCCGAGAATGACTTCGGCGCGTCCGTTCGACACCGCGTCGAGCGTCGAGAACCGTTGGAAGACCCGGACGGGATCATCCGTGCTCAGCACCGTCACGGCGGATCCGAGCAGGATCCGCTTCGTGCGGCCGGCAATCGCCGCGAGCACGACCTCCGGCGCCGAGATGGCGAAGTCGGGCCGATGGTGCTCGCCGACGCCGAACGCGTCGACCCCGAGCTCGTCGGCGAGGACGGCTTCCTCGACCACGTCACGGAGCACACGGGCCTGCGGTTGGAGCGCGCCGTCCGGCCCGAGTGTGACATCGCCGAACGTATCAAGGCCGAGCTCGAATCTGTTTGGCATCGAGTCTCGAGTCTAAACCCATCCCCCATCCCTCATCACTAATCGCGAATCCCTTGTCTCGAATCCCGGATTCCTCATCCCGAATCTCAATCCCGGATCTCGCTGATCCCGGGTCGCTGGTCGTGAATCGCTGAGCACCAGCGATTCGCGATTCGGTGATCGAGGATTGGGATTCCGGATCCGGGACGAGGGACTCCGGATGAGCGATGAGGGATGAGCGATTGGGCCATCGCCAATCCCTCATCGCTGATCACTGATCGCTGAATCGCCAATTCTCTCGAATCCCGGATTCCTCATCCAGAATCGCGGTCCTGAATTTCCGCAATCCTGCTGGTCGTGAATCGCTGAGCACCAGCGATTCCGATTCGTGATCGAGGGATTCCGGATCCGCGATGAGGGATTCCGGATGAGCGATGAGGGATGAGCGATTCCTCCGCGCCGTGATAGAGTAGCGCGCCGCACTGACCAGATCATACTGCGGTCATTGGAGGTGAGGGATGAGCAAGTACCTGATCACGGCTTCGTACACCGCAGACGGCGCCAAGGGCCTGATGAAGGAAGGCGGAACAAAGCGTCGCGAGGCCGCGGAGCAGGCCCTCAAGAGCGCAGGGGCCAAGTTGGACTCGTTCTACTTCGCCTTCGGCGAGCATGACGCGTTCATCATCATCGACGCGCCCGATCATGCCAGCGTTGCGGCAGCGTCGGTCGCCATCAATGCCACCGGCGCGGTCCACACCAGGACCGTCGTGCTGCTGACCCCGGAAGAGATGGACCAGGCGACGAAGCGGGCGGTGACCTACCGCGCGCCGGGGCGCTGACCCGTCGGGTCTCGAGGCTGCGAACTCGTCGCTCGTTGTTCTTCTGGACGAGCCGGGAGTCGCTCGTTCTGTCACGGCTGCTCGCCGCGATCGTGCCCGCGACGCGCACTATCGGCGCGACCATCCGGCCATCCGAGCCTGCGGTGAGAGGCTGAGGCATTCCGCGTGAAGCATCAACATCGCGTCCTCGGAATGCTGGCACTGTTGTCGGTCATTACGTATCTGGATCGGGTGTGTCTTGCGGTAGCCGGACCACGAATGCAGGACAGCCTGCACATCAGCCCCCAGGCGTGGGGCTGGGTCACGAGCGCCTTCTTTCTTGCCTACAGCGCGTTCGAGATTCCGACAGGAGCGCTGGGGGATCGCATCGGCCCGCGGCGGGTGCTGACGAGAATCGTGCTGTGGTGGTCGGCATTCACGTCGTTGACCGGAACGGTGTCGAGCTATTCACTGCTGCTGCTGGTCCGGTTCTGCTTCGGCATGGGCGAGGCGGGAGCCTATCCGAACGCCTCTACGGTGATCGCGCGCTGGATTCCGCCGCGTCGCCGGGCGCAGGCCTGGGGGGTCGTATGGATGACCAGCCAGATCGGCGCGGCGCTGTCGCCGCTGCTCGTCGTGCCGATCCAGGTGCGCTACGGCTGGCGGGCGTCGTTTTATCTGTTCGGCTTTCTGGGCGTCATCTGGGCCGCGGTCTGGTACGCGTGGTTTCGCGATTCGCCAGCCGAGAAACCCGGGGTGACGTCCGTCGAGCTGCTGGAGCTCGGAGGGGAGCCACCCGTCGGCCATGGCGGGATGCCCTGGGGCCAGGCTCTTCGCAGCGGGACGCTCTGGCGAATCACCGCCATTGGCGCGTGCTACGTGTACGCGATTGCCTTCTTTCAGTCGTGGTTGCAGACCTATCTGGTCAAGGGCCACGGCTACAGCGAAGCGGCGTTGGTGCTGTCGTCCCTGCCGTACGTGGTGGGCGGTTGCGCCAACGGGATCGGCGGCGTGGCCAGTGACTGGCTGGTTCGCCGATTCGGCCTCAAGACGGGTCGCCGCGCGCTTGGCGTGGTCGGCCTGAGCGTCGCGGCGATCTTCATGGCGGCCACGATCGCCACCGCCAGCGGCGGCTGGGCGCTGATTTTTCTCTCGCTCGCGTATGCGGGAATCCTGGCGCAACAGCCCAACCTCTGTGCGGTCTGTCTCGACACCGGCAGGGGTCATGCCGGAGCCGTATTTGGATTCATGAACACGGCGGCGAACGCTGCGTCGGCGGTGTCCTCGATCGTGTTCGGATACCTGGTGGCGTACTTCGGGAACTACAACGCTCCCTTCGTGCCGATGGTGGCGACCCTGTGCCTGGGAGCGTGGCTGTGGCTGGGGATCGATCCGACGCATCAGTTGTTCGACGAACAGACCGTCCTGGCCGGCACCCCAGTCGAGGTGGCCGTGTGAAGGCGCGTGAGGCTGAAATCACGGGGTCACGGTCAGGTTGCGAAAATGCGCGACCGTTCCGTTATCGATCCACAGAGCAACCGCCCCTTTCCCCTGCGCTCCGGTTTTCAGATCGTTGACGATCAGCGTCGGATTCTCCTGGCCGTGGACGTAGAGGCGGGCCTGTTCACCGCGGACCTCGATCTTGACGCGCGTCCAGGCTCCCGGCATCAGGTCCACGTACGCCTCATATCTGGAGGGCGTCTCCTTGCGCAGGCGGAACCACGGCCAGTCAGGGTGCGAGATGTACTGGGCGGCGTGGTTGCGTCGCTCCTGATCGTCGGCGCGGCCGTTGGTGGGGCGCAGGTAGAACGCGTCATAGGTGCGCATGTCGCTTTGCAGTCGGAACGCGAGGCCGACGAAACCGCGGGCCCCTTCGGGCGCGCCCGGGGCCGGCGCACCGGCGATCTCCGCCTCGATCACGCCGTTGGCGAATTCAAGCCCATCGACAACGGCGAGTTGCTGAACCTGCGCCTGGTCGGCGGGAGACATGTCCTTGAGCCGTCGCGACGCCTCGTCGGAAATCGTCACCCGCAGCCCACGCTTGCCCTCGAGCACGGCTGGCTCGGCGGTGACGTTGTGCAGCTGCAGGCCGCTGCTCGAGTCCAGAGCGTAGTGCCGGGCCTGAGCCGCAGCCACCGCTGATGCGATCAGTGCCACGCCAATGACGGCCGCGAGCGGCGCCGATCCGACGCGGGAGGTTGGTCGACGAAAAACGCGTCTCATGGAATCACTCCTGAGAGTACGCTACCCTCTCGATGGTAGAGAGTAAAGACCTCGACCCGACGAATTTCAGGCGCGCATGCGGAACACGCTCTCGGGAATCGGTGGAGCGACTAACGTGCGCTTGAATTCGCCCGCGCGCGTGCGTCGGTCCACGACTCTCCCCGATAGAGCGTGATCGCCAGGTTCACGTTCTCACAGAGCGCCGTCTTGAGCGACGGCCAGTCTTTCCGGCTCCTCACCAGCGTCTTCCACGAATACAAATGCTTTGGCCGGTGGAAGTCGCTGTTGGCGACGTAGGGAAAGTGCTTGAGGCTGGTGACCGAGAACAGATCGTCGCGGTTGGCGGCTTCCCATAGATCCACCACGTCGATGAGCTCCTCGCGATTGTCCCAGAGATAGCACGTGCTCATTTCGATTCGGCGCGTTGTCCGATGATGCGGATGGCAGGCGATGCTGATTGCGCCCTGGCGGCGAATCTCCTTCAGGATTGTCGCGGTGTCTGGTCCGCGCTGATGTACTCACGGATGCCAAGGGCGATGATGTGTGCATTCTTCTGTGCCCGCACGTGGTTCTTGGTAATTTCGGCGCCTGGCAGGACCAGCATCCCGTAGAGTCGGCGCGCTCGCTGCGCCTCTTCCGCGATCTCGCCGAGGTATTCGGCAAAAGAGCTTTCGAGCACGGAGTAGCGGCGCCGGCCGAAGGTGACGACGCGGGCCGCCTTGGCCAGCACATCGTGTCGCCGAAGAATGTGGTCGGTGATCGCGATCACATCGAAGGTGCCGGTCTGGCCATACAGATCGACGAGCTCTCTGATGCTCAACCGGCCGTCGCTCCAGGTCGTGTGTGTGTGGAAGTCGCACAGGAGATATGGCTCATAGCCCGGCATGTCAGAGCCTGATGTCCTCGTGGACGACGTCGACCGGCCGGTGCTGGAAGGTTTCGGAGCAGAAGTTGCGGACGTAGAGCCTGAAGGCGTGCGCGCGTCCGAAAGCCTTGTATCGCCTGGCCGAGGTGTAGATGAACCAGCGACGTTGTCCAGGCGCACCCGGCCTCGAGCCGCGAGCACGTCGCCCGAGATTCGTGTCCTCGCCATGAAACTCGATCGAGGTGTCGAAACCGCCAATCGAGTCCAGCGCGTCGCGCCTGACCGCGAAGTTGGCGCCATAGAGGACGGCGCCCACCCGTAATACGTGCTGCGTCATCAGCTGCGTGAACGGCGCGAGCGTGTAGTCGTAGATCCGGGCCGCGGCGACGCCGATCCAGTCCCAGTCGTAGAAACGGTACGGACCCGTGATGGCGACGAGGGCCGGCGATTGGTGGAACAGCCGCTCCAGGCGCTCGACGTGCCTCAGCGGCGCGCGTGAATCCGCGTCCATGTAGAACAGCAGGTCGCCGGTCGCCGCCCGCTGACCTCGCGCTCGCGCCTTGACCAGCCCCCGATCCGGTTCGTCCACAACCAGGACTCCGCCGACTCTTTCAGCTACCGCGCGGGTCCGATCGGTGCTTGCGTTGTTGACGACGATCACTTCGTCCGGCACACGCGTCTGCGCGTAGAGCGAATGGAGGGCTGCTTCGAGCAGCTTCTCTTCGTTGTAGGCACAGACGATGGCGCTGACGCGAAGACGTGTCTGCAGACTCACCGCAACCTCCTCTAAAAGGCGTGCGATCGAGTCGCCGTCTGGGTACGGTCGACCAAACTGGGGTGGGGATCCCGCAAGGGACAAGGGCACTATGCGCGAGGGATATGACAATGAGGCAGCATTCGCATGTCGCCGGCGTAAACGGGCCGCGGATCACGCGGAGCACGCGGAATACGCGGAGCACGCGGAGCACACGGAATACGGGAGCGCGCGGAATACGCGGAACACGGACCACGCGGAGCACGCGGAACACGCGGAACACGCGGAAGGTTGTCGATGTTACGTGGTGTCGAAGCAGCCCTCGAATTCGTGCAGCAGATTCTTGACGAGGCGACCGTCAGCGCGCTTGAGGAGTGGCCCACCAGACTCTCGCCCTCCACGCTCGCCGTGTAGCAGCCGTCGGCGGTTACCTCGAGGTCGAGCGTGTCCTGGAGCGGCTGCTGAATCGGGCTCCGCCAGGCGAGCCGGCACGTCCACTCGCCGGCTCCGGAGTCGCGGCCCGGCACCTGCTTGCGACAGACGGCTGAAACCGCGAAATCCGACGCCCTCATGGGCGGCAGCCCCAGGCTGGCCGCCTGCAACTCGACACGGTTCGCGAACGTCGTCGCGACCGCTTTCTCGAATCCGGCCGGCGGAGATGGGGCTCGAGCCACAGCCGGACAGACCGAGGACGGCCAGGGTCACGAGCATCAGTTGGTGTCGAACGCCCATATCGGCTGCACCCTCACTGTCCGATGTCGCGGCGAACGAGCATGCGGTGCGCGATGACGAGGAACGCGACGAGATAGGCCGCGCTCACGATCGTTCCGTGGACAAGAGGACCGTAGTAGTGAGGCTCGGTGAACAGCCCATGCCACGCACCGAACGCCGAGGTGACGAGCAGACGGCGCAGAATCTCGGGTCCATCGACGAACGAGGACAACTGCATGACCAGGGTGGCAACGACAGGCCCGCCAATTCCAATCGCGCTGCTCCGTGTGGCGATGGACACGAGCACTGCCGCTGCTGTAATGCCCATCGTCGGTGGCAGTACAGACACCCATGCGAGCGCGACGCGAAGCAGCGCGCGGTCTGGCGGCAGGGCAACGCCGGAGAAATCGATCAGCGGCTGGTGACCGACGATCGCCAGTCCGGCGGCCAGGCTGCTCACCGCCAGCGTGACGAGGGCGATGGTGGAGAAGCCCAGCGGCGATCAGCACCTTTCCGGCGAAGACTTCGGCACGACTGCGAGAGCGCGTGAGGATCGTCTTCCAGGTTCCGTACCGGTCCTCGGCCGAGAAGACATCACCGCCGACGAGGCTGGCGAGAACCGGCAGGACCCATAACGCGGCAAAGCCGAGCGTGACCAGGGGTACCGCGAACCCGGAGTCCGTCACCGATCGTCCGAACAATGTGTCCGTAGGGGCATTGCTTTGGGCTTGGATTGCGAGGGCGAACATGAACGGCGCCACGACGCAGCACGCGAGAACCAGGCGCACCCTGTTTTGCGACAACAGTTTCGATCGCTCCGCAGCAGCTGCCGCGAGAATTCCACGGAGGCTCACCATGGCGCGACTGGCTCTCCTGTGGCAGCTCCGGCTCCGAGCCGGGAGGCCGGGCCCGCGGTGAGATTGAGAAACAGGGACTCGAGCGAGCGCGCGCGGCGCGTGAGACTGCGGACCGCAATGCCGGCGCGTCCGAGCGCGACGACATAAGCATCAACCGCATCGTCATCGCCCGAGATCTCGAGACCGCCGTCGCCGGCGGCCGCCGCCTCGATGCGGTGGCAGTTGTAAGCAAGGTCGAGGGCCTCCTCGTCATTGCTGGTGCGCAGCGCATGTGAGGCAGCCGGCGCGAGCTTCCGCAGGTCCTCGACCGCTCCGGAGAACACCACCACGACCGTGGTCGATGATCGTCAGGCTGCCGCAGAGCGCTTCGACCTCCAGCATGTCGTGGCTGCTCAAGACGACCGCGACCCCTTCGGTGGCCAGGCGGCGGATGAGCCCGCGGACGTCGCGTGCCGCAGCCGGATCGAGGGAGCTGGTCGGTTCGTCGAGCAAGAGTAGTGAGGGCGATCTGAGCAGCGACGCCGCCAGGCCGAGGCGCTGGCGCATTCCCGCCGAGTACGCTCCCACGGCGACGTCGGCGTCGTTGCAGAGCCCGACCCGATCAAGCGCTGCATCGACGCGATCGCGACCGCCAGAGCCATTCATGCCGTCGAGACGTGAGAGCAGTGCGAGGTTGCCCCTGGCCGACAGGTACGGATAGAAGGCCGGCGCCTCGACGAAGCCGGCCACGCCCATGGGCACTGCCGACTGCATCGAGTTCAGGTCGTGGCCGAGGAGTCTTACCGTGCCGGCGTCTCGCCTGACGAGCCCAAGCAAGACACGCATGAGCGTGGTTTTCCCGGCGCCGTTCGGGCCGAGGAGCCCATGCAATTGACCAGGTCCGACAACGAGATCGACACCGGCAAGGGCGGCGCGAGAGCCGTACCGTTTTGACACTCCAAGGGCCTCGACGGCGAGTTGCTGCATCACGGCGCCGCATCCTAACGCGCATCACTCGCGAAGTCATGCGCGGTCGTGTAACGGAACGGCTACGCGGGTCAGATGGCCGAACGACGCGCGCGGCACAACATCGCCGACGAAGTTACATCGCAATCACACAGAGTACACATCCGGGGCTTATCGTCTCCTCCCTGCTGCAACCAAGCGGCTCGTCTCCATCGGCTGAGCTCGTGGAAGCGAAAGGAAGGAACGTTCATGCGGAATCTCGTCCGACACAAAGCCCGGGTCGCGTTGACGATTGCTCTCGTGTTGATTGGCGTCTGGGTCGTTGCCGCGTCGCATGCAGAATTCGCTGGCCGCTCTTCTGATTTCCTCCGCTTCTCGGCACCGGCCGGCGATCGGCCGGCGACCACCGACACCGTGATCGACGGCGTAAGAGCCGCCGATTCTGCCGAACGGCCGATTGGTCACACCGGCGGGCACCGAGGTGAACGTTCAGGCGCCAAAGCCGTTCGGTCTGGCGTTGTCGCCGGACGGCGAGACGCTGGCGACGCTCAACAGCGGCGCCGGTCCGTTCTCGTTGACGCTGATCACGCAACTCGAGCAGCGGCGACGCCGACGGTCAAGCGCATCGACGTCAACGCCAGCTTCATGGGCGTGGTGTTCTCGCCTGACAGCAGGCGCGTCTATCTCTCAGGCGGCGAAAACGGCAACATCTGGATCGCGCGACGCCGCCGCCGGGCGATCATCGGGTCGGTCAACCTCAACGGCCCGACCCATCCCGCTCGATCGCCCGCTCGATGTGGTGACCACGCCGGCAGCTGCATTTCAAAGGGGCATTCCCAGGCAACATGGCTTTGACCAGTCGACGGACGCTACCTGTACGTCGTCGACCAGGGAAGCTTCCAGGTGCACGTGATCGACGTCACCAAGATCGAGACCGGGCTCGATGCGCAGGGGCGGATCATCGAGCCCGACAATTTCGCCGCGGTCATCGGACATGCCGGGTCGGGCGCTATCCGTTCGGCATCGCCTTGTCGCCCGACGATCGCACGCTGTTCGTCACCCATGTCGGCGTGTTCCAGTACACGCACCTGCGGCCGGCGAATCCGACCGGAGACGCCAACGTCGACTATCCGCTGTGCTACCCGGGCGCCGGTTATCCCGACGAGACGCGCAACGATCGGGTGATAGAAATCAACAAGGTCGATCCGCGGCAATCTGCCCGACAGCCTGCGCGATCCCGACGGCATCCGTTGCGGATACGTCCCGACCGATCACCATCTACACCGTTCCGGGACTCGGCAGCCCGAATGCGCCGCAGTCGTCGTCCGTCTATGTGCTCGACGTCAGCAATCCGCGCAGAACCCGAGCGGCGCGAGATCGTGAAGACCGGACCGCTGGTCGGCGAGCGCGAGGATGGCATCGCCGCCTACAGCGGCAGCCATCCGAACGCGGTCGTCGGTCGGGCGGGAGGCCGATCTACGTCGCCAACGGCAACAACGACAGCATTTCGGTCCTCGATCCGCGGACGTTACGAGGAACGCGATCGCATCGGCCTCTCGCTGCTCCGCGGTCAGGATCGCACGCTGAGAGGGCGTGCAGCCGGTCGGCCTCGCTCTGAGTCCCGACGGCGACTATCCTGTACGTGGCCGAGGCAGGCGTCAACGCGCGTCGGCGTGATCAGGCTCAATGGGAAGACACGGCGCGAAGTGATCGGCCACATTCCCGACCGGCTGGTGGCCGAGCAGCGTGCGCGTCAGCGCCGATGGCAAGTCGTTGTACGTCGCCAACGCCCGAGGCCGCGGCGCCGGGCCGAATCTGGTCGGCGAGAGCCAGTCGCCCAAGTTCAGCGTGCTCGGGACGGTCAGCATCATCGCCGACGCCGTCAGCAGCGGCAGCTCGACGCGTACACCGCGCGGGTCTACGCCAACAACGGCTTCGCCACCGCAAGGCATGCGACGACGACGACGACCGCAGATTCTGGTTCGGCCATCACGACGATGGGACAATCCGATTCCGAGCCAGGTTGGGCAGGGCGAGCTCACAGATCAAGCACGTGATCTTCATCAACAAGGAAAACGCCACGCACGATCTGCTCCTGGGCGACATCACGCAGACCCGCGAGGCGTGCCGGTAAACGGGCAGCCGTCGTTCTCCCTCGGGTACGACGCGAGCCCGAATCACCACGAGCTGGCGCTGCGCTTCGCCTTCAGCGACAACTTCTTCCTCGAGCCGTCGGTGTCGTCGGATGGCCACCGCTGGTTGACCGGACAGTACACCACCGAATCCGAAGAAACCCACTGGCCGGCGTCGTACGGCGGCCGGCGGCAACGACTCGGGCGACGATCCCGAGGTCATCAAGAACTATCCGGGACGCATCGGGTTCACCGACGCGAACGCCTCGCCCGAACCGAACGACTACAACGAACAGGGCGGGATCTTCCTGCACTTGAGCCGCAACGGTAAGAGCTTCATCAATTTCGGCAACGGCTTCGAGTTCGCCGTGATCGACGAGCCCGGCGGCGCGGAGCCGACCGGCGCCCGCGAGCACGTGAACGTGCCGATGGAGAAGGTCGTCCGCGACAACAGCGATCACCTGTTCCCGACGTTCAACACGCACATTCCCGATGCGCCGCTGCCGGAGGATCCGATCGCGGTTCAACCGCTTCGACCGCTTCAAGCAGGTCTTCGAATCGCGATTCGTCGACCGGCGTCGGGGCAGCTGCAAGCTGCCGCAGTACGTGGATCTCTACTATCCCAACGATCACGGCGGCGGCGCGCGCGACATCAACCCCGACGGGCCCGACTGGTCGTTCAACCGTTTCGTCCAGGACAACGACTCGGCGCTCGGTCTGACCGTCGAGCTCCTCTCGAACAGCCCGTGCTGGAAGGACACCGTGATCTTCGTCGTCGAGGACGACACGCAGAACGGCGCCGATCACGTCGACGGGCATCGCTCGATCTTCCTGGCGATCAGCCCGTGGGTGAAGAAGCAATACGTGAGCAAGACACACACGAGCCTCGCGAGCATCTTCAAGACCGTGGATCTGATTCTCGGCCTGCCGCCGCTGAACCAGTACGACGCGGCGGCGACGGACCTGCGCGATATGTTCACCGAGCAGGCCGGACTTCAGCCCCTACAACGTCCAGCCGACTCAGTTTGCGCAGCGTGGGAATCCATTCTGGCGCGCGCTGACGCGGGACATCGACTTCAGCCGTCCCGACGCAGACGAGCTCAAGCTGCAGGCGGCCATCATGAAGTCCGAGGGACTGCCGCGCTCGAACGGCGCCCTCAAAAGAACACAATAGCCTCGAAGACTGACATGCGACTCACTGTCCTGATTGCGCTTCTGATCGCGACGGCCGCGCCGGCCGTCGCGCAAGATCGCCCCTTCCTCTTCTCGGTCTCGGCCGCGCCGGAGAGTAAACCGGCGGTGCGATTCGACTACGACGTCGGCGTCGGTGAGCGGGCATTTCAGAGTGACACGGCGAATCAGCCCGAGCAACGGATCGGTGTGCAGGCCACCTACGGACGACTGACACTGCTGGGGCGCGTCGGCATCGCGGAGATCGGCAGCGCGTATCAGAGTTCGCAGTCGGGAGAAGTGCTCTACTCGATCGCCGGTCCGTCACGCCGCGTCGCGTTCGCGGCCGGCGGCGGTGTCCTCCATGAGCCCACCGGCGTCAACGTCCTGCTCGCGCGCGTCGTGGCCGGCCACGACTCGAACGGCTGGGGGCTCAATGGCAACCTTCTCTTTCAGAAGCCGCTCGCGGCCAGTCGCGACGCTGTCGATCTGATCACGAGCGCCGGATGGACGCGAAAGCTCCCGCACGGTGTCGCGCTCGGCGTCGAGGCTATCGGCGAGGATCTCGAGGGCTTCTGGGATCCCGAGGAGGCCGAGGGGGGAGCGCGACTCCTGGTTGGTCCGAGCCTTCACGTGTCGCCTGCCGGGCAACGGTGGCAACTGATCGCGACAGGGGGGCCGCTGTTCCATCCATCCGACACAGGCCGGTCGAGCGACGCGTTCCGCGATCTGCCGCCGGACACGCGGCGTGCGAGCTACGCGTTCAAGGCGGCGCTGTCGATCTCCCTCACCTCTGGCCGCTGAGGGCCGCGGATCACGGGCGCGGGATACGCGGAGTACGCGGAATACGCGGAAGACCAGCTACCGATCGGGGCCGCGAAATACGGATGCGGAGCACGCGGACTTCGCACCTCAGCCTGGCTGGTCCGGCTACTGCAGGCCACCTCGGACCGAGGTGATGCGCTGGGTGTTGAAGCCGAGCCAGTGCATCCGTCCGACATACCGCGCGTGTTCGACCTTGAGGCACCGGTCCATGACGACAGAGAGACCGCCCGCCTCCGCGATGCGGGCTCCTTCCTCGTTGATGACCGTGAACTGACACCAGAGATTCGTCGCGCCGATCGCGACAGCCTCTTTGGCGATCGCGGGCAGCGCGTCAGGGGCGCGGAAGACGTTGACCACGTCCACCGGAACCGGCACCTCGGCCAACGTCGGGAAGCTCCGTTCCCCGAAGATCTCCGCTTCGCGAGGATTGACCGGAATCACGCGGTAGCCGTGTCGGCGGAGGTAGAAGCCGACGAAATAGCTCGCCCGGAGGTGATTTCCGGAGAGTCCGACGATGGCGATGGTCTTCGTCGTGTGCAGGACGTGCTGGATCGTCAACGGATCCTGATAGCGGCTCAGGTCGAACGGCGTCATCGCGAGGTCACCTCGGTCGCCGCCGATGCATCAACCCGTGCGAAGCCCTGCTCGAGGTCCCAGATCAAGTCGTCGATCGCTTCAATGCCGACCGACAACCGGATGGTTCCCGGATTCACGCCGGCGGCGCGCAGCTCGTCGTCGTTCAACTGTCGGTGCGTCGTGCTGGCTGGATGAATAATCAGGCTCTTCGAGTCGCCGACGTTGGCGAGGTGCGACCACAGGCTCACGCCGCGGATGAAGTTCTGTCCGGCGGTCCGGCCGCCTTGACAGTCGAACGAGAAGACCGCGCCCGCTCCTCGCGGCAAGTACTTGTCCACGAGCGGAAGGTAGCGGCTTCCACTCAGGCCAGGATAGGTCACTGCCGAGGCACGCTCGTGCGACTCGAGATAGCGCGCCACCGCGGCGGCGTTCTCGACGTGGCGCGTCATCCGCAACGACAGCGTCTCGAGGCCCTGCAAGAACAGGAAGGCGTTGAACGGGCTCATGCACGCGCCCAGATCGCGCAGCGTCTCGGCCCGAAGTTTCATCAGGTATCCATACGTGCCGAAGGTTTCGTGGAACTGAAGACCGTGGTACGCCGGTGAAGGTTGGGCGATGACAGGATAGCGCCCGTTCGACCAGTTGAACTGACCCGAGTCCACGACGACGCCGCCGATGCTCGTGCCGTGACCGCCAATGAACTTCGTGGCCGAGTGCACCACGATGTCGGCACCCCACTCGATCGGGCGGCAGAGAAACGGCGTCGCGAACGTGTTGTCGACGATGAGCGGCACGTCATGGGCGTGGGCAACGGTGGCGATGGCTTCGATGTCCATGACGTTGCCGCCCGGGTTGCCGATCGTCTCGCCATACAGAGCCTTGGTGTTGGGCCGCAGGGCAGCCCTCCACGCGTCGGGATCATCGGGATTGACCCACGTCAGCTCGACCGACATCTTACGGAGGAGATGTTTCAGCTGGTTGACCGTGCCGCCGTAGAGCGCCGACGACGATACGACGTGATCGCCGGGCGACAGCAGCGTGAACAGCGCCGCCGCCTGCGCCGCGATGCCGCTCGCGAATGCGACGGCGCCGCATCCGCCTTCGAGGTTGGCCATGCGCTCCTCGAACACGGCGACCGTTGGATTCATGATCCGCGAGTAAGTGTTGCCGTACTCCTGGAGGTTGAAGTACGCCGCGGCTGATTCAGGATCCTCGAAGACGTAACTCGTCGTCTGGAAGATCGGCACGGCGCGCGCCCCGGTATTGGGATCGGGCCGCTGTCCGGCGTGGACCTGGCGGGTGTCGAAGCCGAAATGGCGCAACTCGTCCATGAACGCTCTCCTAGCGCGCGAGGAATCGCTGGATCATCGGCGTCTGGCGCCCCTCTTCCAGCAGAAAACAATCATGCCCGTAGGGGGCCTCGATGACGTGGAATTCGACGTCCTTGCCCGCCCCGCGGAGCGCGACAGCCAGCTCCTCGGAGCCCTTCGGCGGGTAGAGCCAGTCGGAGCTGAAGGCGATGAGCAATGTCCTGGCGGAGACGTTGCGAATCGCTCGCGCGAGCTGGCCGCCGCCGTGCTGGCGGGCGACATCGAAGTAGGACAGCGCCCGGGACGTGTACAGGTACGTGTTGGCATCGAAGCGTTTCACGAAGACATCCGCCTGGTGCCGCAGGTAGCTCTCGACTTCGAACTCGGGCTCCGTCAGGAGGTAGCGAATGTCGTCGGCGAACTGGAGTCGCCTGCCGAACTTCGCCTCGAGCGACAGCGCCGACAGATACGTGATGTGTCCGACCATGCGGGCGATACCCATGCCCGCCGTCGGCGCGCGTCCTGTGCCGTGGTAGTGGCCACCCTGCCAATCGGGATCGGCAGTGATCGCGTTTCGCGCGATCGCATTCCAGGCGACGCCCTGCGGCTGGAGCGCGTGGGTGCTCGCGATTGGAATGATCGCGCCGACCTGATCGCTGTACTGCACGGCCCACTCGAGTGCCTGCATGCCGCCCAGCGACCCGCCGGCAACGACGGCGAGGCGCGCGATCCCGAGCTCGTCCAGCAGTGCCCGCTCGGCCCGCACCATGTCCCCGACGGTGATCACCGGGAAGTCGGACCCGTAGGGCCGACCCGTGGCGGGGTTCGTGGACGAGGGTCCGGTCGTGCCGCGGCAGCCTCCGAGAAGATTCGAACTGACGACGAAAAAGCGGTTGGTATCGAAGGCCTTGCCGGGACCGATCATGCCGTCCCACCAGCCGAGACCCCGACCGCTCGAACCGTCGCGCTCGTCGGCGCGGAAGCCGTCCCGCGTGCTTTCATCCACGGGCACTGCCGTGAAGCCGGCCGCGTGCGCATCGCCGCTCAACGCGTGGCAGACCAGAATCACGTTGTCGCGGGCGGGCGAGAGCGTGCCATAGGTCTCGTACGCGATGCGGACGGATTTCAGCTCGCGGCCACAGTCGAGCGCCAGCGGCCGCGGAAGCTCCAGAAACTGCGTCTCCACCGTGCCAACCGAGCCCACCACGGCCTTCGACGCCGGCGTCGTCATCCCTCGATCATATCTCCTGGTTCTCTTTCCCAACGGATGGTGGCGCCGATGTATGATCCGGAGCTTGGTCGGAGCGGATCTGAAGCAACATCAACCCTCATCGAAAGGGCTGACGATGGCTGAGACGAGTGTCAACAATGGCGTCAATGTCGGGGCGTTGCTGGCAGCGCGGGAAGCGCTGAAAGGTGCGCCGCAGGCGGCAAAGTTTACCTGGCGGGCCTCCTGCAAGTGGAAGAACGGGACCCACAGTGTGTCCAAAGTCCAGGGGTTCCGCGGTCTAGGCGAGGAGCAGAAGCACAAAACCGAATTCTCGTTCGAGGCCGACCACCCTGAGGTGTTTGCCTCCGAGGATCTCGGCGCGACCCCCGTCGAACTGGTCCTGGTCGGTCTCGCCAGCTGTCTGACGGCCGGCGTCGCTGCCGTGGCGCAGAATCGCGGCGTTCAGCTGCGATCGGTCGAGGCCAAGCTCGAGGGGTCCATGGACATCCAGGGCATTCTCGGCATCGACAGCGACGTGCGCAACGGCTACGACGACATCAAGGTCACCTTCCACATCGACGCGGATGCGTCGAAGAAGGAGATCGAGGCGATCGTCGCGCAGTCGCAGAAGCGCTCGGCTGTTTACGACATCGTCACCAACCCGACCAACGTGACCGTCGAGGTCGTCTAGCCACAGGCGGCGGCCGCAGCGGAGCTCACCATCGAACGCGTTACGACGGTCGTCATCGGAGCCGGGCACGCCGGACTGGCGACCAGCCGCTATCTCACTGACCGCTCGATCGATCACGTCGTCCTCGAGCGGGGTGAGGTCGCGAACTCCTGGCGCCGCGAACGGTGGGACTCCCTCCGGCTGCTGACGCCAAACTGGCAGAGCCGTCTGCCAGGCTACCGCTACGACGGCGCAGATCCCGACGGGTACATGACGATGGACGCGGTCGTCGCGTTCATCGCACGTTTTGCCGCGATTGCCG
Source organism: uncultured Acidobacteriota bacterium (assembly GCA_963771415.1). Taxonomy (GTDB): domain Bacteria; phylum Acidobacteriota; class Vicinamibacteria; order Vicinamibacterales; family 2-12-FULL-66-21; genus CAWAZT01. The sequence continues at coordinate 144,075 of CAVYTI010000007.1, forward strand.
AGGCGCCGGTGCGTACGCACACGACCGTCACGTCGGTCCAACGGCTGGACGACGGCTATGAGGTCGCTACGTCGAACAGCAGTTTTCGCTGCCGCTCCGTGGTGATCGCGAGCGGCGCGTGCAACCTTGCCAGTGTTCCGGCTCTCCGACAGGGCGTGCCGAGCTCCGTCGAATCCTTCACGACGTTCGACTATCGCAATCCCGGGCAGCTGCCCGACGGCGGTGTGCTGGTGGTGGGCGCCTCCGCGACCGGCGTGCAGCTGGCAGACGAAATTCAACGCTCCGGGCACCAGGTGACGCTCTCGGTCGGCGAACATGTCCGGCTGCCGAGAACCTATCGTGGCCGCGACGTGCTGTGGTGGATGGACGCGTCAGGCGTCTGGAATCAGCGGTACGACGAGATCGAGGAGCTCGAACGCGCGCGCCGGCTGCCGTCGCCGCAACTGGTCGGCACGCCGGGGCGTGCCACGCTGGAGCTCAACACGCTGAGCGCGGCGGGCGTCGAGATCGTCGGGCGACTGGCCGGCGTACGGGACGGGCGGGCCCTCTTCTCGGGTGGGCTCCGCAACCTGTTCGCGCTGGCCGATTTGAAGATGGATCGACTGCTGGACCTGTTCGACGAGTGGGCAGCGCCCACGGCCGTGATGGCGATGTCGGCGCCCCCGAGCGCTTCGAGGCCACGCGCGTACCGGCCTCCTCGCGGCTCGATCTCGATCTGACGCGCGGCGAAGTCCGATCCGTCATCTGGGCCACAGGTTATCGACCCGACTACAGCTGGCTCCATGTGCCGGTCCTCGATCGCAAGGGGCGCTTGCGACACGACGGCGGCGTGGTCGACGCGCCCGGTCTGTACGCGATTGGATTGCCAGTCCTCCGCCGCCGAAAATCGACGTTCATCCACGGCGCGGAGGACGACGCCAGAGACGTGGTCGATCATCTTGCCGGTTACCTCGACAACCGGCCAACGACATAGCTATCGCGGCGCTCGATCGAGAGCCGGCGGCGCACTCGAGGCGCGGGGCCGACTAGCTGGGGCCGATCCCGGCGTCAGGGCAGTGAAAGATACTTTTCGGGAACGTCGGTGAATCCCCATCGTTTCAGCTGGCGAGCCCAGGTACCCAGATTCTCCGACGACACGCGAAAGAGCTCCATCGGAATCGTCGACGGGGGCTCCTTCTTCTGTTGTACTTTCTCGAAGATGATGCGCACCGCCTCGTGGCCCCAGTCGTAGGTCGGCTGGGCGAGCAGTACCGGCGTCAGCCCCTTCTCGACATAGGCCAGCTGTATCGGCAGTGCGTCCACCGCGATGATCTTGACCTTTTTCGGATCGAGCGTGTTGAGGAGCGTCTCGTTGTAGAGCGGCCAACCGCCGATCATCGCCCAGCCTTTGATCTGCGGCGACGCCTTCTCCACGCGGAGGACTTCGGCGGCCGCGGCCTCAGGCGTTTCGACGTGGTAGTACGTGCCGACGATCTTGATCTTGGGATGCGCCTTGGCGCCCTCCATGACTCCCTGGACGCGCTTGCGAAGGTTCGGAGCGTCCTGGTTGCCGGCGAGCACGGCAATGCTCCCGGCATCGCCGATCTGCTCGGCCAGCTCCTCGATCACGCGCTCACCAGCCTTCACGTCGTCGATGCTCATGAACGCGAAGCGCTTGGATTCGGGCGCGTCGCTGTCGAACGTCATCACCGGCACATTGTGCGCGACGGCGTCGTTGATGGCGGCGGTGACCTTGCTGGCGTCGGAACACGAGATGAGGACCGCGTTGGCCCCTTCGCTCACCGCCTGGGCGATGCGCTGTGCCTGGACCTGCCCGTCTTCCATCTCGGGCGTCAGCCACGCGATCTCGATCACCAGGCCGGTTCGCTGCCGCAGTTCCTTGGCCGCCGCCTCGGCGCCGGCGCGGGCGGAGCGGAACACCGGATTGGTGGAGCTCTTGGCGATCATCGCGATCTTGAGTCCCGGTTTCTCTGGAGCGGGCTGACTCTTCGACCCGCATCCGGCCCCGGAGGCCATCGCCAGACCCAGGGCCGCGACTTGGAGAAGTGGCACTATCTGTTTCACAGCCGCCTCCTTGCTCGGCCGACCCTACCGTACTCGGTCGGCCGTTACAAAGCCGATTGCCAGGCGCGGCCACGGACGACCATTCCGTTGGTCACCGACTGACGCCGCCTCGTTATGCCACCGTCAGCTTTGCAAGGCGGCAGCGTTCGACTCGTGCCTTCTCGGGACGACGCTGATCGAGCCGTTGTTCTCGAGCACGGCCAGATGCACCTCATCCACGCAGTCGCAGCCATTTTGACGCAGGGCGGCGTTCAGCTCGTGGCGCGTCAGCTTGGCCTGCCTCAGGACTTCCTCGTAGAGCGTGCCGTTGTGGATGAGGATCTGCGGCCGTCCTTCGATCAGCGCCTCGAGCCGCTTGCTGCGGTAGGTGGCGAAGCCGATGCCGAGATTGAGGACGACGAGGGTCGTGGCGGAAACGAGGCCGCCAATGAGCGAGTTGTCGCCGCCATTCATGGAGTTCTGAACGGCGTTGGAGAGCACCAGCAGCAGAACGAGATCGAAGGGGGCCAGCTGACCGACCTGGCGCTTGCCGGTCAGCCGGAGCAGTAACAGAAGGAACACGTAGACGAGCAGCGAGCGTACGACGAGTTCCCAGATTGGAACCGACAGTGTCCACATGCCGATGGCTCACCAGGCGGGCTGAACGGGGGGCCATAAGCACAATAGCGGATATCGTGCGCCTGGTCACAGGGGAAGCGGTCTCGATACTCCCCCCGTCCATGTGGGACCGCGATCGCCGGGTCTGTCAGGCTGGCACCCGCGGGTGCAAGGCCTAGCGGCGGCGATTCTTGTCGCGATACTCCTGGGAATTGCGCAACTGCGCCTCGAGGTCCTGCTGGCTCCAGTTGTTCTTCATCACCTCATTGACCCATCCGCTCGCAGCCGGATCCGGATCACGGTCGAGGACCGACCGGTAGGCGCGGCGAACGATTTCCTGGGCCTGCTGATGCGTCAAGCGACTTCCCCCCGAATGGCCCCACTCGCCGCCGTACGAGCCGCCGCCGTAGGCCCCACCGCCGTAGCCACCGTTGTAGCCGCCGCCGTAGCCGCCGCCGTAGTTGCCACCGCCGTAGGCGCCACCCCAGTTGCCGTTCCCTGACGATCGCGGGTCGACGCGGAAGGATGAAATCCGATCGTTCCAGCCGGCACCACGAAGGTCGCGCATGTTCGAGGAAAAGCGCCTGGCGGATCCACGCAGACCGGTGTCCCGGAAGACCGTGACCTCCGCATTGCCGAACACCCTGATCGAGGAGATCTCGTTGTTCGTCCCTACCGGCACCTGGGTGTTGACGGAGCCGACCCGGGCGCAGAAGTAGCGTCCGCCGTAGTTGATGTCCTCGTAGAAACACGCACCCGACGAGGGTGCAGGGGAGTAGCCCCACTGAGCCGACGCCGTCGACGCGACGCAGCAACAGGCGACGAAGACGCAGAGAGCCGTGAAGGAATGCTTCATGATCGGCTCCTAATTCTTCTTCGCCCCGGCGTCGGCGCCGGCAGTTTCGGCTGGCGGCGCGACGCTGTCGTTGTCGATGTCGCGCCACACGCGCCAGGTTCCATCCGTGTCCTTGACGTAGACCACCATGTAGCGCCCTTCGGAGGACGTCGGCGCGCCACCGGCCTTCGGCGTTACGGTCACGACGTAGCGTCCGCGGTCAACGCCCATGGTTCCGAGGGTCTTCGTCTCCTCCGGCTGCAGCTCCGGCTTCACCTTGACCCGCTCGAACATCACTTTCAGGCTGCCCACGATCGCGTCGCGCCCCTTGAGCGTCGGCTGGTTGTCGGGCTCGGAGACCGCGTCGGACGCGTACAGCTTGCCGATCGCATCCGCGTCCCCGGCCTCGTAGGCGGCCATGAAAGCCTTGCGCGCGGCGTTCAACGCGGCGATGTCGTCAGGGGCATCCGCCGCGGGCGTCGCTGGAGCGGGCGGCGGCGCTGGTGCTGGCTGGCAGCCAGCGAACGCGATCGCCGAAACCAGAAACGTCACCGTGACCGCAAGTCGAGTCATGTCATCCTCCTGAGGCCGCGCCTGGCCGGCGTCGACTCGCGGTCAGATTAGCACGACAATCCAATTTGCTCGCGGTGGGCAGGCTCTGCGACCGGACGACCTGAACGGCGTGGACCTTGTTAGCTGCCCGTGCGGGAGAGTCGAAACGCCGCCATCTCCTCGCCGTTGCGAATCAGCAGGACGTCGCCGGCGAGCACCGGGTGGTTCCACGTCTTGCCTTCGAGCGCTGGAAAACGCGCCAGCTCCGTGAATTGATCGGGGAGAGCTTTCACCAGCGCCAGCTCGCCTTCCTCCGACAGCACGAGAAGCAGATCCTGATCGGGAAGCAGAATCATCTGCCCGTTCCCGTATCGACCGCCTTTCCACTTCCGCTGCCCGTCGTTGAGATCGATGCACGAGAGGATGCTGCCATCGAAGCCGAAGGCAAAGCCTTTGTGAACGACGAAATCGTTGAAGTATGGCTTCAACCCACGCGAGGTCCAGCGCTCCTCGACCGTCCAGCCGGCAGGTCGGTGCGCGATCGCGATGCGCTGCAGGCCGATCGCGCCCATCGTGCCGCCGCCGCTGACGAGGACGTCGCTGTTCCCGATCAGGCCCGGTTGCACGATGCTCACGCCGTCTTCCCACTTGTGGTCCCAGAGCTTGGCGCCGTTCGCCGGTGCGACGCCGGTGGCGCCGCCTCCGCTCAACAGAACGATCTGAGCGACCCCGTCGATGGTCGCCAGTTGTGGCGAGCTGTAGCCACCGCCAACGGTCGTCCGGGTCCACCGCGGCTTGCCGTCGACGATGTCGTAGGCGACGAGCCGGCCGGAGGCGGCAACGATGACGGTGTCGTCGATGACCAGAGGCGAGCTCGCGAAGCCCCAGCCCGGAAGCTTGGCGCCGGTGTCGGTTGACGCGTTGCGCGACCAGATCACGGAGCCGTCACGTGCGTCGAGCGCGTTGACGATCCCGGTCGCCCCAAAGGTATAGACTCGACCGTTGCTCACTGTTGGCGTCCCGCGCGGGCCCGCACCGCCATTCGATTCCCAGAACCGCGCCGGATCCCGGTGCCGCCATACCGGCTTGCCGGTTGTCATGCTGTACGCGGAGACGTCTTCGTCGTCTCCACGTTGCTCCTGGGTGTAAACGAGATTGCCGCGAATTGAAAAGGAGGACCAGCCAGGCCCGATCTTGCGTCGCCACAACTCGACCGGCGGCGACTTCGCCCAATTAGTCTCGATCTGCACGCCGCGCGCGACGCCGTCCCGCTGAGGTCCGCGAAAGCCGGGCCATATAGATGGCGCCTCGGGTACCGGTGGTGGCAGCTTTTCGGCTGTCTTCGCGACCGTCGAAGCCGACGGGGTCGGTGCTGCGCCCGTGGCGGTGACGGCGGGGGATCTGTCGGCTGTCGGGGCGACCGGTGCGGGCGCTGCCGGTGGCGCCACCGGATCGTCGGTGGCCTGGGCCAGGAGACGTTGCTCGGGAGTAGGCGTCCATCGCCAGTGAAGGTCCGACCTGGCGGCGCCGTTGATTCCACCCGTGCGCACCAGCGTGAACATTCCACACGCGAGCAGAATGACGACGACCATCAGCGCGCGGCGTGGTCCGCTCGAGAGGCTGCGGGTCGCCACCGCCCACAAGACCAGCGCCAGGCTCAGCACCGGGATCGACAAGACGGGCAGCATCATCCCCATCATCCCGTTCGCGATGGACGCATGAACGATGCTCTTCGTCACGAACACCGCGACGACCATTACGACCAGTGCACCGATTCGCTCGATCCACGGGGCGCGGCTGAAGAACAGCCACCACACGAGGATCACCATCCCGCCGATGGCTCCGCCAATCACCGCGATACCGCCACCATCAGGGACGACGAGCGGCGCCCCCACGAACAGCAGCAGTTGCAGGACGACCACGAGCACTCCGGGCCAGAGGCGAAGTGGTCGGGAGGCAGGTAGGTGGGTATGAGTGTCGATGGTCATATCAGATCTACTCCGAGCGAAGAACCTGCACGACATCCACGTGCGCCGCTCGCGCCGCCGGCATCAGCGATGCCGCGGCGGCGGCCGCCATGAGGACGCCGGCGGCAGCACACACCGGCAGCGCCCCGGGGAGGTCGACGGTAGCGAAATAGATCGTGGAGACGCGGACCAGTCCGTAGCCGACCACGACGCCGGCGACGATGCCGGCCGCCGCGATGAGCACACCGTCCGAGAGGACGTTGGTAAGCAGACGCCCCGGCGCCGAGCCGATCGCAAGCCGCACCCCGAACTCGCGCGTCCGCGCGCTGACCGAAAAGGCGAGCACGCCGGCCACGCCAATCACCGCGATGAGCGCGGCGACAGCGGCGAATCCCGAAAAGACGAACGCGTTCAACCGCTCGGGAGCCAGGACCTCCGCGCGCACCTCAGCCAGGGTTGCGGCGCGTTCGACGGGCTGCTCGGCAGACATCTCCTGGATGATTCTGGTGACCGGCGCGACGAGCGCGTGCGGATCTCCGGTCGTGTGGACGAACAGGCGGTTGACGAACGGCATCTGCCGGAAGGGGTGATAGATCGTCAGCGCCGGCGTCGGCACCACGTGCTCGTCGTCCACGTCCGCCACGATGCCGACAATGCGCCGCGGCAGCGGCTTGCCGAAGTACGGATCGGTCCACCACACGTGCCGATTCAACGCGTCGCCCTTGGCGAACAGTCGCTGAGCGACACTCTGGCTGACTACGACCACCGGTTCGCGATCGCGTCGATCCTCGTCGGTAAAGTCGCGGCCGGCCAGCACGGGGATGCTGAGTGCTGAGAAGAACCCGGGCCCGACGATACGCAACCGGCCGTGCGGGTCTTCCGCGTCCGGCGCGAGGTTGCCGTCCACCCTGAACCGGCTGCCCGCACCGAGGGTCCCGGCGTCGCGCCACGGCACGAAATTGCCGGGTGCAACACGTTGCACGCCGGGCAGGGTCGCGATGCGCTGCATCGCCTGCTGAAAGAAGGCAATCGACTCAGGGCCCAACGACTCGATCGGCATCGGTACGTCCACCGCCAGTACCTGGCGCATGTCGTAGCCGGTTCTCGTCGATTCGAGGTTGGCGAGCGAGGTGAGAAGCGCCCCGGCGCCGACGAGCAGGACGAACGACAACGCCACTTGAACGATGGCGAACGCGTGCAGGCGACGCTTGGTGTCCGCCGTCATCCGGGGAGCGCCGCTCGGCTGAGCGCCGCCCGCGCCGCGACGGCTTCGGCCGCGCCCTGAAGCACCGGTGGCGCCGGTGTCCGGCGTCGGTAGCCTCGGAACGTAGGCGAGGACGATGGCCGCGACGATCGCCAGCGTGGCCCCAACCCACAGCACGCTCGCGTCCACGGTCACGTCGAGCGCTCGCACGGAGAAGCGGGCCGCGTAGCGACCAACGATCGCCAGAAACGGACGCGCCACGACCAGCCCCAGCACCGCGCCGCTGCCGCAGAGGACCAGGCTTTCGGCGAGCAGAGTCCGGCGGAGCGCCCACGGGCTCGCGCCAAGTGCCGCGCGCACCGCCAGCTCTCGCTCTCGCCGCACCGTGCGCGCCAGAATCAGATTCGTGATGTTCGCGCACGCGATGGCAAACACCACCGCCGCGACGGCCAGCAGCAGGATCAGCACCGGCCGCGCCGGAGCGGTGATCTGATCTCGTAACGGCGTGACGCTCAGCTGCACGTTCGCGCCGGTCGAGTACGAGTCGGGGTGGCGCTGCATCATCGCGGTGTGCGCGGCGGTCAGCTCGGCGCGCGCCGATTGTAGGGTGGCGCCGGGAGCGAGTCGGCCGAACAGCTCCGTCATCCGATGACTGCGGAGGGTGACCATTGTCGCGCCGAGATGATGCGGGCTGGTCACCACGTTCGCGATGATCTGAGTGTCCACCGGATACGGCACCGATGGCTCGAGCACGCCGACGACGGTGGCGTGGCGCGAGCCGAGCCGAACCGTCCTGCCGATCACCGTGGGATCGCTGTCGAGCGAAGTGTTCCAGAATCGATACGTCAGAACCGCGGCACCGGCCGCGGTCGGACCGTCATCTCGCGCATCGAGGAGCCGGCCGAGCACCGGCCGCAGGCCCATCACGTCGAAGTACGAGCCGCCGACGACCCCCGCCTTCACCACGCGCGGCTCGCCGAAGCCGATCATCGTGAAGTCGATGGTGGAAAAGTCGCCGAAGGCACCGATCGTCGTCGTGCTCGATCGCAGGTCGTTGATCTCCGGCACCGAGAAGGTGGTGTTCTCGTCCCCAAGGCCGGGCGCGCTTTGACGGATGTAGACCAGGCGGCCCTCGTCGCGATTGACCAGCGGGCGGAGGAGCACCTGCCGGACGACGCTGAAGATCGCGGCGTTGGCACCGATGCCGAGGGCCAGCGTCATCGCCGTCGCAATTGCCAGCCCCTTGGCACGGCGCAGCGAGCGCAGCGCGACGCGGATGTCCTGCCACAGCGCTTCGCCCGCCTCGACCCCGGGCGGGCGCCACACCGTGCGCATCGACTCGCGCGTCAGCGTGACGTTGCCGAATTCCCTCATCGCGGCGAGGCGTGCGCTTTCCGGATCTTCGCCGCGCTCGATCCGCTCCCGCACGCTCAAGGCCATGTGGCCCCGGATCTCGTCGTCGAAGTCGTGCGTGTCGGGCCGCATGGCTACTCTTTGGTTGACGGCCCCGCCGGTGCCGGATTCATGACCCGTCCGATCGCGTCCACGAGCAGCGACCACCGATCCCGCTCGCGCAGCAGCTGGGCCTTCCCGGCTGCCGTCAGCCGGTAATACTTCGCCCGCTGGTTGGCTTCGCTGACCCCCCATTCGGACTTCAGCCAGCCACGCTTGTCGAGGCGATGCAGCGCCGGATAGAGCGAGCCGGTTTCAACTTTGAGCAGGTCCTCGGATTGGGCCCGGATGGTCTGGCCGATGCCGTGACCATGCTGCGGGCCCCATTGCAGCGTCCGCAGGATGAGCATGTCGAGGGTGCCCTGGAGGAGCTCGAGGCGCCGGTCGTCGGAAGGTCTGGCCATAGTCGTAGACAGTCTACGGCGTTCAGACGTAGAACGTCTACGGCTTGTTCCCCATCCGCCGAGGTCGAAGACCCGCAGCTTCGGCCGCCAGGTCCTGCGCAGCCTTGCCCGAATGGTCGGTTTTGGGGCTTGGTCGTCGCCGACTACGGAACAGCTTTGGTCAGCTCCGCGAAGTCTTCTTCGCGAAATTCCATCACCTTGTCGCGGTTGTCCGCGGCAGCACGGATCTCTTTCTGCCGCAACTCGACGCGACGGATCTTTCCCGAGATCGTCTTGGGTAAATCGGCGAACTCGATCCGGCGCACGCGCTTGAATGGGGCAAGTCGCGCCCGGAGATGGAGGAAGATCGAGAGGGCCGTGGCGCGATCGGGTGCGTGGCCGGCCGCGAGCACCACGTAAGCCTTGGGTACCGCCAGCCGCAACGCGTCTGGCGCGGGGACCACTGCCGCCTCCGCGACAGCCGGATGCTCGACCAACACGCTCTCGAGCTCGAACGGGCTGATGCGATAGTCGGACGCCTTGAATACATCGTCGGCTCGTCCGATGTAGGTGACGAACCCCTCGTCGTCGCAGGCAGCGATGTCGCCCGTCCGATAGAAGTCCCCCTCGAGCGGCGCGATCGAGCCATCGTCTTTCTGATAGCCGCGCATCAGCGCTGCCGGACGTTCGGCGAGCGGTATCGCAATCTCGCCTTCCTCGGCGGCGTGCCCGTCGGGGTCGAGGAGTTGAATCCGGTAGCCTGGCAGGGCCCGCCCCATCGACCCGATCTTCACCTGTTGCCCTGGCGGGTTGCCAATCTGCGTCGTGGTTTCGGTCTGGCCGTAGAAATCCCGAATCGTCAGTCGCCAGGCCTTCTCCACCTTGTCGATGACCTCGGGATTGAGCGGCTCGCCCGCCGCCACTACTTCCCGCAACGAGGTGGTCCACGAGGCCAGATCTTCCTGGACCAGCATTCGCCAGACCGTCGGCGGCGCGCACATCGTTGTCACGCGATGATCGACGATCGCCTTCAAGAGCACCTGGGCGTTGAACCGAGGCTGGTTGACGACGAAGACCGTGGCACCGGCGATCCAGGGAGCGAAGAAGGAACTCCACGCGTGTTTCGCCCAGCCGGGGGACGAGATGTTCAGGTGCACGTCGCCCGGCTGCAGGCCGATCACATACATCGTGGCCAGGTGACCGACCGGATAGCTGCGATGGGAGTGAAGAACGAGCTTCGGCTTCGCGGTCGTGCCGGACGTGAAGTAGACGAGTAACGGGTCGTCCGCCTGTGTCTCGCCGTCCGGCACGAAGCCGGAGCTCGCCGATGCGAGATCGTCGTAGCGGTGCCACCCGGAAGGGGCGTCGCCAACCGCAATGCGGGTCACCTTGGTGTCGGCGCCCGTGAACTTGCCGCATTCGCTCGACGCCGCGACGACATGCCGCGCCCGTCCGCGCGCGAATCGATCCGCCAGGTCGTCAGGTGTGAGCAGCGTCGTTGCCGGGATCACCACGGCGCCCAGCTTCATGGCCGCCAGCATGATTTCCCACAGCGGCGCCACGTTGCCGAGCATCAACAGGATGCGGTCGCCGCGCTTCACGCCAAGCGCGCGAAGACCGTTGGCGACGCGGTTGGACCTGTCTGAGAGCTCGGCGAACGTCAGGCTTGCCGCGGCATCCCCGACGATCGCGAGCGCGGGCCGATCGGCCGACAGACCGCGGGCCAGCTCGGCATCGAACCAGTCGAGCGCCCAGTTGAAGCGATCGAGCGCGGGCCAGCGGAAGTCGCGAGAACAGACCGCATAGTCGGTGCGGTGCGTCAGCAGGAAATCGCGTGCCGCCTTGTACGCGTTGGCCATCGATGGTTCGTCCTTCATTCCTGCGGCGCAGTCCGGGGTCACCGGCGCGGCGGTCCTGTGGCTGGCGCTCGGGATCGGCGCAACACAGCGATGTTCACGCTGGCCGACGCAGTGCTCTTCCGGCCGCTGTCGATCCCGGCTCCAGAGCGATTGGTTCAGCTTCGCAACGTCGATGTCGCCAGTGCGGCTGCGGTCGATCGGATGCTGAGCCTCAAGCCCGAATAGGTGCGCTGGCCGGCTCTTCGGCGGTTGGCTGGAGATCGCCCGACCGTCGACGCTGCGGGCTGACCGCTGAAAGCACCCCTTCGAGCAGCGGCGTCATTGCCGGCAGCTGCTTCGCCCGAATAACCGCGTCCCAGAGCGGCTCGAACTTCTTCCACCCTGCAGCATAGAAGAAATGCTTGGTCTGGTGCTTGACGGATCCATGAAAGAGCGAGCCCCGAACGATCGACGGCCACCGGTAGAATTCGCGATACGCCCAGTCGTACCCGGTTTTCAGGGCTTCGGGTGTCAGGCGTGCCGGGCGATAGACGACATGGCGCGTGTCGTAGCGATCCCAGTTGCGCGTGAGGATGCGCCCCTCCGACTGTAGACGATCGAACAGCCGCGTTCCCGGATAGGGCGTCTGAATGTGGAACGTCGCGGTCGTCATGCCCTGTTCGATCGCCCAGTCGACTGTTCGCCGGAACACGTCCTCACCGTCATCATCCATACCGAACACGAAGCTGCCGTTGATCATGATGCCGAGGTCGTGGAGGCGGTTGGCCACCGCCGTGTAGTCGCGTCCCAGGTTCTGGCGCTTGTTCGCACTCTTCAGGTTGGCCGGTGCCAGCGTTTCGAAGCCGACGAAAATGCTGCGAAGGCCGGCGGCGGCGGCCGCCTCGATCAGATTGCCGCGAAGAATCGAATCAACGGTCGCCGCGCCCTGGAAGAGTCGGCCCATGCCGCGCATGCCTTCGAAGAGCGCCGCGGCGAACCGAGGATCGCCGAGCAGATGATCGTCGAGAAAGTAGAGATGGCGTCCGGGCAGGCGCGAAATCTCAGCCAGGGCTGCATCCACGCGTTGCGTGTAGAAGGTCCGGCCGCCTCCGAAGAACGCGTCCTTGTAACAGAAGTCGCAGTGCTGCGGGCAGCCGCGCGTGACGACAATCGAGTTCGGCACGAGATACTTGCGACGGTCGATCAAATCGCGGCGGATTGGCGGGACAGCGTCGAGCGTCCGTCCCGAGGTCGACACATATCGTCGCGCCGCGCGGCCCGCCCGCAGATCGTCCAGAAAACGCGGGAACGTCTGCTCGCCTGGTCCGAGGAAGATGGCATCGGCGTGCGCGGCCGCTTCCTCGGGGAGGGAAGTGACGTGTAGACCTCCCAGGACGACCACCGCACCACGGGCGCGGTAATGATCCGCCAGTTGATACGCACGCCGAGCGCTGGTGATATAGACCTGGATGACGACGAGATCGGGGTGGTCGTCGAGATGGAGCGGGCCGACATGCTCGTCCTCGAGCACCGCGCGGTCACCGGGGTCGAGATAGGCGGCAAGCGTAGCCAACCCGAGCGGCGGAAAGAGCGAGTACTTGATCGGGCGCCAGTACGGGCTCGTCGCCTCGGTCAGTGCCGGCAGGATGAACTTGACGCTGAGGGAGCGCATGTCTATCTATACTTTGTATTGCAAAGTAAAACCGATGTCAAGGCATGAGAAGCTGGCGGTGGCAATCTTCGGCCGCAAGACCGGACGATCTCGAGCCAGCGCGACGATTACGATCGCGTCCGATTGGGCCGATCACTACTCGACGGCGGCGTCGTATCTGCGCTTGAACGACATTCTGCCGCCGACGGCGGCGCCGAAGAAATAGTGGCGCCCTGGAGCGATACGTAAGATCATCTCTGAAATCCGGATTCGGTCGTTCGGACTCTGGTGAGGCGCGATGATCTCGATCTTGGCGGCTCGTGTGTGGCGGCTGTCGGTGTCCGCCGTTGTCGTTGTCGTCTTCAGTTGTCTGGCGCCCGGTTCACGCGAACGGTCGCTTGCCGCCGCGCCCGTGGGAACCAATCAGGCCGGGGGGACGCCCGATCCAGACGTCGCCAGTACGGTCGATCACGTCCTGTCCTCGGCCGAACATCCCGGGTTGAAATGGGGAAAGATTCCTGACGTCGCGCCGGTCCTCAAGGCGTTGTACAGCGCCGAACCCGATCGCCTGTTCTGGTTCAACGGATCGTCGCCGACCCCGCGGCTCGAAGCCACCGTCGCGTCCCTCGTCGCGGCCGGCGATCATGGGCTCGATCCAGCCGACTACGACGCCGCGTTGCTCAAGGAGCAATGGACCGCCGTGAAGGGCCGCACGATCGCTGGAGCCGACCGCGCCCTGTTCGATCTCGGCGTCAGTGTCGGCGTCGCCCGCATCCTCAAGGCCGTCCACATGGGCCGAGTCGATCCGGCGACGATGTACTGGGGTTACGACGTCACGGGGAGGGAGCTGGACATTCCTGCGCTGATGCGCACGAGCCGTGATGAGAAAGGGCTTGCGGCGACGCTCGACTCGCTGTCCCCGGCGGTCAGCCACTACACCCGGGCGCGGCACGCGCTGGCCGTTTACAAGGCGCTCGCGCGGGCCGGCGAGCCCGAGACTGTGCCTGATCTGCCGAAAGGGCAGACCAAGGTCGAGGCCGGCAAGAGCTGGGTCGGGCTCAAACCGTTGGCGGCGCGCCTGCGGGTGCTGGGCGATCTGCCGCGCGATGCCACGGTCGATGGAGCGACTTACAACCCGGCGCTCGTCACGGCCGTCAAGCAGTTTCAGCAGCGTCACGGTCTCGACGCGGATGGGGTGATCGGCGCCGGCACCATCAGAGCGGTCAACGTCAAGCTGGCGCAGCGCGAGCGTCAAATCGAGCTGGCGATGGAGCGAATGCGCTGGCTGCCGACGCTCAGCGATCAACCCAACGTGTTCGTCAACCTGCCGCTGTTCCGCCTGTGGGCTACCGATCCGGGCACCGGCGCAGAACCCCTCCGCATGAACGTCGTCGTCGGCAAGTCGCTCAATCACCAGACGCCGATCTTCGTCGAGCAGATGGAATACGTGATCTTCCGGCCCTACTGGAATCCGCCGCCAAGTATCACGGTGAACGAGATTGTGCCGAAGGCGCGACGCGACCCGTCGTATCTGGCCCACGAAGATATGGAGATTGTCGCCAGCGGCGAAGACAACGCGACCGCGCTCGAGGCCACGCCTGAGAATCTGTCTCAGGTGGTCGCCGGCCGGCTCCGCCTGCGCCAGAAACCAGGGCCGCACAACTCGCTCGGCCTGGCCAAATTCATCTTCCCGAACGACGAGAACGTCTACATGCACGGCACCCCAGCGCAGCAACTGTTTTCGCGCGCGCGCCGGGACTTCAGCCACGGCTGCATCCGGCTCGAGAATCCGGAGCGGTTCGCCGAGTGGGTTTTACGCGATCAGCCGGAGTGGACGAAAGAGCGTATTGAAGCCGCAATGCAAGGTGAGCGACCCACCCGCGTCAACCTGAAGCATCCGCTCACCGTGGTGCTGTTCTACGACACCGTCCACGTGAACTCCGAGGGGGTCATGTTCTTCGTCGAAGACATCTACGGGCACGATCGCGCGCTCGACGCGGCGCTGGCGCGCGGATATCCGTATCCAGTCAAGAACTGAGCGATCTCGCATCAGGGCAATGGACGACGCCGACGTGGCCGGCCACGTCAGCGTCACTCACCGAGAGTCAGACGATGGCGCGAAGAAGCTCTTCGAGACGATCGTAGGTCTCGGCGGCACCCTTCTCCATACCGGACTGCAGCATCGCGTCGCGCGCCTCGATCGAGCTCGACCTGTTGGTCGATCTGAGGGTCGTGCGGCCATCGTGCTCTTCGAAGGTCAGCGTCTCGACCGACACTTCACCCGGCATTCCCTCGAACTCGAAGGTCTGCACCAGGCGGTCGGGAGGCACGATCTCCAGGAACTCGCCGCGAAACGCATACTCCCGTCCGTTGGCCTTGCGCAGCACGTAGCGGTATCTGCCGCCGACGCGGAAGTCCATCTCGCAGCTGACCATGGTGGTGTCCCTCGGTCCCCACCAGCGCTGCATGTGGTCTGGTGTGCTGTGCGCCTCGAAGACCAGCCGACGAGGCGCGTTGAAGTCGCGGGTGAGTTCCACTTCGAGATCCGACTTGACGCTCACCGTCATCTTGCCGACCGGTCGGCCGGCGTGATTGGTCCTATCGATCGTGGCCACGGGCATTCTCCCTTTCTTGAAGCTCGGTCAGGTAGGCATCGAGCCGACCGTAGCGCTCGTCCCAGATGCGTCGATACTGATCGACCCAGTCGGCGACGCCTTTCAGCGGCGCCGTTTCGAGTCGACAGGGTCTCCATTGCGCCTTGCGGACCTGGGTTACCAGTCCGGCCCGCTGCAGCACCTTGAGGTGCTTCGACACGGTCGGCAACTTGAGGTGGAACGGCTCGGCCAGCTGGTTGACCGTGGCTTCGCCGTCAGCGAGTCGGGCCAGGATCGCCCGCCGGGTCGGATCCGCCAAGGCCGAGAACGTGCTGCTGAGAGGGTCTGGCTGAAGAGTCATATTCTACCGTATAGCTAATTAGCTAATTGGGATAATATAGATCCGATCAGCGCCAGTCAAGGTACTCTTCATCTATTGGTGTCATCACCCGTTCATCGCGTCTCGGACATCCTCACTGAGGTGGACCACACGACTGACGTGGGTGCAGCGCCAGTCAGCGAAGCCGTGCATCATCGGAGGTTCCGATGGCGGGGTAGTGTCGGAACCCTCCTCCTCGTTCCGGCCGCCCTGGTCTCACTTTTCTCGCCGCCGCTGTTCGCAGAAGCCTCCTGGTGGCACTTCGCGGTGCGCACCCTGGCGTGGGCAACATTCCTGGTCGGTGGCGGGTTCCGTTTCTGGGCCACCCTGTACGTCGGCGGACGCAAAGAGCGCGAGCTCGTCGCCGACGGTCCGTATTCGATCGTCCGCCATCCTCTCTATGTCGGGTCGCTGCTCATCGGTGTGAGCGCCGGGCTGTTTCTGGAGAGCGTGATGTTCGAGCTGGCGCTCGCGGCGGTGGCGGTGATGTACGCGACCGCGACGGTTCCGGTCGAGGAAGCTGTGCTCGCTTCCAGACATCCTGACGAATACAAGGCCTACAGCGAGCGGGTTCCGCGTTTCTGGCCGTCGTGGCAGCACTACAACTCGCCACCGAAGCCGCGCTTCGATGTGCACTCGCTCAGGCTGGAGTGCGCGCGCGCATCGCGCTGGTGTTGGATTCCATTGGTGGGCGAGGTGCTGACTTCTCTGCACGCCCGCGCCTGGTGGCCCCACCTGTTTCGTCTCTTCTAGGCAACCGCGGCCTCGTGCCGCGGCCTACCGGCCCCCTTCATCGCGTCCTGACGGCGGAATGACGACGAGCTGACTGACGAGTCTCAGCGCAGACCGACGCGTCGGCGCCATTCGGCGGTGAAGGCATTCGGTTGGATCTGGAAATCGAGCAGCGCCTGATCGATGGAGTGACCCCCGCCGACGTTCTGCAGGAATGCGCCGACGTTGGTGCCGAGCTGTGCGCACAGGATATCGGCGGCGGTGGCGCTCTCGGCGTACGCCACAATCGCCCGCTCGCCGTCGAGCCGTCCGAATCCGTTCGCCAATGTCTCGAGCGGAACGACGTCGGCGGCGTTGCGCAGCGCGCGTGCGGTCCACGCGTGGTCGCTTGATTCCAGGTAGGTGGCGAAGCCTTCGTTGAGCCAGGACGGAATCCGGCGCGGCGCGATATCCGCGATGATCGCGTGCACGAGCTCGTGGGTGGCGACCCGATCGAGATCGACGCCGGCCGACAGGGCTCCGCCAACCGCCAGGCGAATCTGCCCGTCATAGTTGCCGCCCGACCAGGAGGGCGACCGCGTGATGTCCTGGAATTCCTGGTTCGTGTAAAGCGTGACCGTCACGACGCCGGCGGGATATCGATTCAGGGTCTTGCCGACGCGCCAGGTACTCGCGCTCGAGGACGTGCGCGATCCGATCCCCGATGGCCTGCTGGGTGCCGCCTTCGTAGAGAATCCGGAAGTGCTCCGCCGCCTTCTCGAGGTAGCCACTCTGGACCGACGCTTCATGCTGCCATTGCTCCAACAGCTCGGTCACATGAGCGTCGCGCGGGCGGAGCGCGGACGCCTGCCGCATCGATCGAATCGCGACCTCGGTTTCTCCACGCTCGTACGCCACCCTCCCGAGCAGCACCAGGGCGTCACCGAACCGGGGATCGATCTCGACGGCGCGTTGCAGCGACGCCAGCGACGACGCGGTCCGTCCTCGCCCGTATTCCGCCGATCCGAGGCCGAAGTGCAACACCGCGTCGCGAGGCCGCTGCCGGAGCGCCTGCTCGAACAGCTCCGCGGCGCGGTCGCTCTCGCGCCGGTCCAGCGCCGCCCAGGCCTCCGGCGCGACGATCTCGCGCGGCGACATGCGGTTCAGCCGGGCGGCTACCGACAGCGCCGCGAGGGTCACGACCGCCGCGAGGATCAGCACTCCTTTATTGCTCGGACCGTCGGCCATCGCGGCGAATTCGGCAAGACCCGTACCTCGGAGATTTCGCCCAAAGCCCATTGTTTGCAAGGATTCGGTGGTACGCCGACGCACGAAGTCAACCGTCCGACGCCAGTTATGTGATTGGCTTCGGGACCCTCAGCATCAAGCTCCGTCTCCTGCAGATCTATCCGACTCGCTCGAGCTCGTGTGTGGCGACTTTTTGCCGCCCGTAGGTAACGCGCTTCCTTCTTGCCAGCAGCACGGATGGGAGGTCCAGGCCAAAGGCCTGAATTCGTTAGGGATCCAGTGTCGAGGTGCGTTTGGCCACCTCCTTGCCATAGGTCTCTACGCATGTGGCACGTTGCACAGAGTCAACAGCAGGGTGCGAGAAGCGGACGAGGACGCCTGGTCCGTACGATCTCAGTGGCCTGCGCGGCGATGTGCTTCCCGGTCGTCGCGAGCGCGCAGGTCTCCGGTTCTCCCGAGCCTGATCGCGCCGATGCCGAGGCCAGGCTGACGTCGACGAGGACACCGACGATCAGGCCGATGACGTCGAGCGAGCGTAAGGACTGGATCGTTGACGGAATCGCCGGACCGAAGAGTCTGGCACTTGGCACCGTCAGCGCGACGTGGCAAAGCGCGATCGATTCGCCGCGCGAGTGGGGCGGGTCATCCGGTTTCGCGAAGCGCTATCTCTCACACGAGGCGGACACGGCGATATCGAAAAGCCTCGAGGGTGGATTGGGTGCCCTGTGGGGAGAAGATCCCCGTCCAATCCGATCGGGACGCGAGAAGTTCTGGCCTCGTCTGGGCTACGCGATGAAGACGGTCGTTCTGGCGCCGCGTCCGGACGGGCATCTCGCGCCTGCCTGGGGCCGCTTCGCGGGCAATCTCGGGAGCAACGTGCTCAACAACGCGTGGCTGCCATCACGGCTGGCGACATCCAAGGGAACCGCGATGAGAACCGTCGATGGTCTGCTCGGTCGGCTCGCCACCAATCTCTGGACGGAATTCGGACCCGATCTTCGCCGGCGTTTCTCGAAGCATCGTTCCTCCGAGACTCTGGCAACCGCATCTGCCCGCTGAACCCAGCGCGAGTCTTGCCCGCCAACGGCCACGAAGTGGACGAGGCGCGGCGGTCTACCCGCGCCTCGCGCGTCACCCGGGTTATCTCGACTCGAACGCCGTTATGAGGCCACGCCAGCGGCCTGAGCGACGGCGAACGGGTTTTCATCGGCGCTCGGACCGTAGATGGATGGCACGAGCGCACCCACCTGCCGGAGGTACACCGACAATTGGCCGCGATGGTGATACCAGTGATTGAGCATGATGCTGCGAATCAGGCCGCCAACCGGAATCGCCATGACCTCGCGGTCGCCGTGCATCGCCCTCCACGTGCTTCCCAGCGCCGCATCGTCCATTCCAGCCAGGACGCGGCGCGCTTTGGCGATGCTCTCGTCGAAGGCCGGCAGCAGCTCCGCGGCGCTCGATGGACTCGGCTGATTGAAGCCAGGGAGCTGAAACGGCGACTGTCCGGCGATCTCGGCGATCGCGCCAGGCACGGTCGCGACGTGGAGCGCCAGCTGGCCGAGCGACATCGACTTGTCGTGCGGCTTCCAGGTGAGGCGATCGGCGGGTACTCGCTCGATGACGCGACGGGTAACCGAGGCTTCGTGGTCGAGCTCCTGCAACAAGGCGTTGATCATCGACATCGTAAGACTCCTTCTGTACTTCACCGCGGGCGGCGCTGGGCCTCCGCACGTTTGCGCGTTCCTTCGAGAAGAGGGAGCCATCCCTTCGACAGGCCGTCCCTGACGTTGTCGGGCACGAATCCGAATGCCGTGTGCCTGAACGCGATCAGCGTGCCGCCGTCGACCTCCGTCAGGCGGTACTGCACGTTCGAAACGACCGCCGAGGACATGAACAACGGTCCCGTGATCTCGAGCAGTGTCGGCCGCTTGATCGCCTGAACATGTCCCCAGAGATGCCCGTTGTTGTTGCCCAGGTCCCGGAACCACCGGCCGCCGGGCCACGGTTCAATCGCCATCGACAACGGCTGCCCCTCGGGCGTTTCGTTGCCCGGACCGATCTGTTCCAGCAGCGCGTCGAACGTCGCGTCGAGCGAGGCCTGCACGTGGACATCGTGCGCGACGTTGAGCGTGAGATTCTCGAGTGTCGGTGCTGTCAGTGCCACAACTTCCTCCTTTAACTGCTCTCATCACCGCGTGACTTCCGCGGCGGCGTCTTCGTCTCGGCGCGCTCTTTCACCCGCATCAGCTGGTGCCGCCAGTAGCGATCGAACGTGTGCGTCCATTCCTGCACCGGCCGCAATGCTTCGGCATTGGCGCGATAGAACGCCTGCCGGGCGTCTCGCCGCACTGCCACCAGGCCAACTTCGCGCAACACCTTGAGGTGCTTCGAGACCGACGGTTGGTTGAGGCCGAGCGCCGAGACGATGTCGCCGACGGGACGTTCCATCGGCGCCAGGTAGACGAGGATGTCGCGCCGCCGTCCTTCCGCGATAGCGTTGAAGACATCCGCTGTGGTCGCCGCCCGAGGCATACCGGAATTATATTCCTATAACGGAATATGTCAACCGCGGCGAGTCACGCCACTTGTCTTTCCCTTCACCATGTCGCACCATCCGCGTGACGAGCCATGGCTTCCAAACCGACGACCATTGATGAGTATCTGACAAAGGTGAGCGACGAACAGAGAGTGGCGCTGGGGAAGTTGAGGACGATCATTCGATCGGCCGCGCCGAAGGCCGAAGAGTGCATCAGTTATGGGATCGCAGCGTTCCGACAGAACGGCATGCTCGTCGGCTTCGGCGCGACCCCTCGTCACTGCGCGTTCTATTTGATGAGCTCGTCCATCGGTGAGAAGTTCAGAAAGGAGCTCGCCGGCTATGACACGAGCAAGGGAACGGTGCGATTTCAACCGGACGAGCCGCTGCCGGCCAGCCTCGTGCGCAAGCTCGTGAAAGCGCGGATCGCCGAGAACCTGGAGTAGGAGAAGAGCTCGCTCAGCGCGACGCGGTCATTTCGCGGCGAGCACGTCGATTTTCTCGATGGATGGCGGCTTGGCGAGCAGGTCGGGGGCTTTGGCCATCAGCGCCGCCGCGACACGTCCGGACAGGTGAGCCTGTCGTCCGCTGTCATCCGGGAAAGTGTCGAATATGCCGAACGTCGATGGACCGAGCTTGATCGCGAACCAGTCGACCGTAGCCGGCTCTTCTTGAACTATGGCCAGCCCGCTCCGCAGAAACTGTTCGACCTCCGCTTCCTTTCCCGACTTGGCTTCCAACCGAACCAGCAGCCCGACCTTGACCATGTGTCCTCCTTCAGCGTGCAGACGATCGTAGCATCATGTCCACGGATCGCTTCGGAAGAACAGTCGTGATGTGGCTCAGTCGGTGCGCAGGGCGATCATCGGATCCACCCGCAGCGCGCGGCGCGCCGGCACATAGGCAGCCAACGCTGCGACCGCAAGAACCGCTGCGCAGGTGGCGGTCAGCACCGGGACATCAACGGGGCTGACCTCGTACAAGAGCGTCTTCAACGTGCCGGTCAGCAGCCAGGCGCCGGCGAGACCACCGGCGACTCCGATGCCGCCGAGGACCAGTCCCTCACCGACAACGAGTCGCACGACCGACCACCGATCGGCCCCGAGCGCAACCCGAATGCCGATCTCGCGCGCCCGCTGGGCGACCGAATACGCGATCAAGCTGTAGATCCCCACGCTCGCCAGCAGTGCCGCCAGCATCGCGAACACCGACGTCAACACCGATGACAACCGTGTGCTGCCCGACGAGATGTCGACCAGCGCCTGCATGGCCTGCGGTCGGACGATGGGTAGTTGGGGATCGATCGCGGCGAGCTTCTGGCGCACCGCGGGCAGAAGCGATCCCGGGTCGCCGGTCTCGGTCCTCATCACAATCCCCATCGCCGCGAGCGGCGCCTGCGGCAGCGGTACGAACGTCTCGGCGACCGGCGCCGCGTTGAGCGCCTGTGATCGCGTGCTTCCAGCCACGGCGACGATGCGGCGGACGACGGTCTGGGGATCCCATCCGAGCTGGAGATGCTCGCCGACCGGATTGCCACCGGGCCAGAACTGATCGGCCATCACCTCGTTGATGATCACCACCGGTTCGGCTGTTGCCGTGTCGCGCGCCGTGAAGTCCGTGCCGCGACGGACGGGAATTCCCATCGCTGCAAAATACCCCGGCGTTGTCACGCGGTACTCCACCACCGGTGCGCGATCCTGCTGCTGGAACGGCGGCCGGCCGCTGATCGTGAACCCGCCGTTCATGCCGAAATTCGCCAGGGGAATCATGTTGATCGCACCGACGGCCTTGACCCCGGGCACGGAGCCGACTTCGTCGACCACGCGTGCGAACGTCTGCGCCTGGCGGTCTCCGGTCGCGTACTTCGAGGCTGGGAGCGTGAGCTGAAAGGTCATGAGCCCGTCGACCTTGAACCCGGCGTCCTGCGTCTGGAGGCGAAGCAGGCTTTTCACCATCAGGCCGGCACCAATCACGAGCACCATGGCCAGGCTGACTTCGGCGACGACCAGAACGCGGCTGGCTCCTTTGGTGCTGGCGCTGGTTGCGCCGCGCGTTCCGGTATCACGCAGGCCGTTATTGGCATCGATCGCGAAGCCACGTCGCGCCGGCGCCAGCCCGAACAGGAGACCGGTCATCGCGGCGACCACGAGCGTGAAGGCCAGGACGCGAAGATCGATCGAGATGGTCTGGACGCCGGCGAAGTTCGGCGGCGCCAGCACGAGGAACAGCCGCAGCAGCCAGCTGGCGAGGAGCACGCCGAGGACGCTGCCGGCCAGCGACAGCAGCACGCTCTCGGTCAGCAGTTGCCGGACCAGGCGGAAGCGGTTGGCGCCGACCGCCGCGCGGATCGACAGCTCCCGTACGCGCGACACGCTGCGGGCGAGCAGCAGGTTGGCGACGTTGGCGCAGGCAATCAGCAGCACGAACGCGACCGCGCCCTGCATGACCAGCAGCATGCGGCGATTGCGCGCGACGAGATACTCGTGAAGGGAATAGACCTTCACGTCCCGCTTGAGCCCGTTCGCCGTGTTGTAAGCCGTCGAGATGGCATTGAGATCGTCGGCAGCCTGAGCCACGGAGTTGCCGTCCTTGAGACGACCGATGAGCCGCAGGAAATTGTTTCCCTGAAATTTCGCCGGAAGCGCCAGCGGCACCCAGGCTTCCGCACCCGATGGGTACGTGAAGGATGCCGGCATCACCGAGGCGATGGTGTACGGCTCACCGTCTACCGTGATCGCTCCGCCGACCACCTTTGGATCGCCGCCGTACAGTCGCTCCCACAACGCGTAGCTGATCGCGATCACCTTGCCGCCGTTCGGCACGTCGTCGGTCGGCCCGATCAGGCGTCCGGCGAGGGGCGGCACGCCGAGGACGTTGAAGAAGTCACCGGACACCCGGGAGGCGAACACCTGCTGCGGCTCGCCACGGCCGGTGATGGTGGCGGTTCCTGGGGCGAGCGCCGCGAGCGAGCGCAGGGTCCGGTTGCCATCACGCAAAGCGACGAACTTCGGCCACGCAACCGACGCCAGCGGAACGGCGGGGTAGGTGTCGTGCGCGTAGATCAGCTGTGCGGGGTCTGCAAACGGCAGCGGCTTCAGCAGAATGGCATAGACCACGCTGAAGACCGCCGTGTTGGCACCGATGCCCAGCGCCAGCGCGAGTACGGCGGTGAAGGCGAAGACCGGCTGGCGCAGGAAGGTCCGGACACCGTAGCGAATGTCCTGGGTAATTTGATCCACGTCTCACTCTTCGTCAAGGGGCGTGCCAGCGGCCCGGTCGGAAATGGCCGACGTTTCGGTCAGCGCGACGAGCAAACCTGTCCCGACTCTGCGACTCCGATTCGCGTCAATGCACTTCCATGCCGACGGGACAGTCTGTCCGCAACCGAGACTCTCGGGTGCATCGCGGGACGAGCGGTATGACGCCGGCTACCCTCGGGTCGGCGCGTGGCGATGGGCGTCGGGCATCCCGAATCGCTGTGCGGTGTCCCCTTCGAAGTCGACTTCGATGAGTACGACCGGTTCCGAGCCAACGACCCATCCGTCGTGACCAGGCTCAATCGCCACGACCTGGGGTGCGGCAAACTCCAGAACGCACCCGTCCTCGTACTGGATGTGGATTTGTCCCTGGACCAGGAAGCCGACGTGCGCGTGCATGCACAGCTTCGTGCCCACCATGTCCTTGAGGTGAGTCGACCAGCGGAAGCCGGGTTCGTAGACCACGCGCTTGACGCGGGCCGTTCCCGCCGGCGCCACATCGATATGAACGCCACCGACCTCGCGGTGTTCCGCGTTGCGGACCGGTGCCAGAAGGGGATTCCGGCTCATGTCGTCCTCCAGGCGCGCATCCTATCACGCGGCTACCGGCGGATCAGCGCGATCCAGAACGCGCGGCATCGGCCGCCATCGCCGACGTCAGCCGTCGCATACCGTCCCTCAGCGTCGCGCCGAATCCGTCGCGCACGGCCGTCACGTGCGCAGCAGCGTTGTCACCGGTCAGGATGAGACGCTGCGTCAAGCGTGTGCTGTCCGCTGATACCGGATCGAAGCGCCATTCGAAGAGCAGCGCCGCGCGATCGAGCGGCATCTCGATCACGAACATCCGTTCGGGCACCACCTCCCGCACGAGCCAGTGGATCAGAGGCTGTCCTGGCAGCGCTGTCGTCCCCCGCGAACCGGGCGCGAAGGGGCCCTCGAGCGAGAAGGTCGCCGGCGGATCGTCCCAGGTCGCAATATCGATGCGATAGGCCCATGCGAAGGCCAGGCTGACATCGGCTTCGACGCTGCACTCGAGAACGGACAGGATTTCGCTCATGTGACGTCAGGCTAATGCTATCCTCACCAAAAGCACACCACCGCCGGCCGGCGACCGTGTAATCTCAGGCCTGCCAGGACGTGGCCGCCATGTATGACGTGATCATCGTCGGCGGGAGGTGTGCCGGCGCGCCGCTCGCGTGCCTGCTGGCCCGCCGCGGCCTCAAGGTGCTGCTGGTCGACAAGGCGACGTTCCCCAGCGACCTCCCGCACGGACATTTCATCCACCGGCAGGGGCCGAAGCGGCTGCAGGCGTGGGGGCTGCTCGATCGAGTGGCCTTGACCTGCCCCGCGATCAGCGAACAGCTCGTCGACCTCGGCGACTTTCCGCTGCTGGCGCAGAACATCGCTCAGGATGGCGTCGCCTGGGGCTACGGACCGCGCCGCATCCTGCTCGACATGGTTCTGCGCGACGCGGCGGCCGAGAGCGGCGCCGAGCTCCGTGACCGGTTCATCGTCGACGAGTACCTGTTCGATGGCGACACCATGACCGGCATCGGCGGCCGATCCTCGACCGGAGTGGTCTCCCATGAACATGCGGCGATCGTCGTCGGTGCCGACGGCAGGAATTCACCACTGGCTCGTGCGGTTCACGCCGAGGTCTACCACTCGACGCCGCCGGTCGCCTGTTACTACTTCTCCTATTGGAGCGGCGCGAAGACCCACGCGTTCGAGCTCTATCAGCGTACGGTCGCGCGACGCGTGATCTTCTCGTTCAAGACGTCCGATGACTTGTTCGCCGTGTTCGTCGGCGCGCCGATTGACGAGTTCCTCACACTTCGATCCGACATCTACCGACACTTCATGGAGGCGGTCGATCTCGTGCCCGAGTTCTCCGAGCGACTGCGCGCCGGGCGCCTCGCGGAACGTTTCTACGGCGCCGCCGACCTGCCGAATTTCTATCGCCGACCCTATGGACCCGGCTGGGCGCTGGTCGGCGACGCGGGATGTCACAAAGACCCGTACATGGCGCTGGGCATCGCCGACGCGCTGCGTGATGCCGATCTCCTCACTACCGCGATTGCGGACGGCCTGGGCGGCAGCCGTCCACTCGAGGACGCGCTCGCCGACTACGAGCGCACCCGCAACGATCTGTCGTCGGCAGAGTACCACCAGAATCTGAGCGCCGCCCGATTCGAGCCGGTGCCGCCGCTGGTCCTCAAGATCCGCGAAGCCGTGCGATCGAATCCCGCCGAGGCGACGCGGCTGGCGATGGCGCGTGCCGGGATGATCGATTCGACACAATTCTTCAGCGACGAGAACCTGCAGCGGCTGTTGGCGTAGGCCGGCCCGCCCGCGTCTTGCGTGGCCCGCAGTCAGCGTGATCGACACAATCCGCGTCTTCCGTGGCCTAGCGGCCCAGCAGCTGCCGCGCGCAGACCAGCCCGAGCCACCCGGCGGCCAACCCTCCGGCGATGGTCAGCAGCGCGTTGATCGCTCCGGCCCCGATCGCGCCGGCCTCGAACAGACGCGTGGTCTCGTAGTTGAAGCTCGAGTAGGTCGTGAACCCGCCAAGGAACCCGATGGTCAGCGCGGACCGAAGGGTGGGAGACCAGCCAAGGGTCATGGCCGCGTGCATCACGAGGGCAATCGCGAAGCAGCCGACGAGGTTGACGATCAGGGTGCCGTAGGGCAGCGCGCTGCCGAATCGCTGCGCCGCCCAGATGGCGACCAGATAACGGGCGGCCGTGCCCGCCGCGCCCGCCAGGCAGATCCAGAACAGCCGTTCCATGCGCGTCACCTTTCTCTGAGGCCGCGGCATCGACATGAATCCCACGGCAGCCCGTAGGAGTCATTGGCCGTCCGTTCACGGCGGTTGATGGCGGACTCCACCGCCGGCGAAGGACGAGTCTTACGTCAGCGCTGTTTCCTGTCAAGCGTTGACAGGTTGTTAGAATCAGCCGAGCGCATGCCCACAGCCGAGCCACGCGAGATCCTGACCGTCGCCGGACGTGACGTCGTGGTCTCGAACCCGAGCAAGGTGCTGTTCCCCGAGGCCGGTCACACGAAACTCGATCTGGCGCGCTACTACATCGCGGTGGCCGACGGCGCCCTGCGCGCGGCGGGCGGCCGGCCGAACGTGCTGGTCCGCTATCCGCACGGGATCACCGGCGAGTTCTTCTATCAGAAGCGCGCGCCCTCGGCGCGTCCGGAGTACATCGAGGCGGTCACGCTGCGGTTTCCGTCCGGCCGCACCGCCGAAGAGGTCGTGCCGCGTGACGCGGCCGCGCTCGTGTGGATGGCCAACCTCGCCTGCCTCGAGCTGCACCCGCATCCGGTCCGGGCCGAAGACCTGGATCATCCCGACGAGCTGCGGGTCGATCTCGATCCGGTGCCGGGCGTGGCCTGGTCCCAGGTACGCGAGGTCGCGCAGGTGGTCAAGAGCACCCTCGACGATCTCGGACTCGTCGGCTGGCCCAAGACGTCGGGGTCGCGCGGGATGCACATCTACGTACGGATCGAGCCGCGCTGGACCTTCGACCAGGTGCGTCGCGCCGCGCTCGCCTTCGCTCGAGAAGTCGAACGGCGCGCGCCCTCGCTGGCGACGAGCAAGTGGTGGAAGGAGGAGCGCCACGGCGTCTTCCTCGACTACAACCAGAACGCCAAGGACCGCACCATCGCCGCGGCGTATTCCGTCCGGCCGCGGCCGGATGCGCGGGTGTCCGCTCCGCTCGCGTGGGCCGAGATTGGCGACTGCGATCCCGCAGACTTCACGCTGGTGACGCTGCCTGCACGGTACGCGGCCAAGGGAGATCCGCACGCGGCGATGAACCGATCGGCGTGCACGCTCGACTCCCTCCTCGATCTGTCGGAGCGACACACGCGGGACGGGCTGGGCGATGCGCCGTGGCCGCCACACTACCGCAAGCAGGCGGGCGAGCCGGCGCGGGTTCAGCCGTCGCGTCGCCGCGTCCCGACCCGACCGCTGATCGAGATCGGACGTGCGCAGCAGAAAGAGGATGCACTGGCTGGATTCGAGCGCTGGAAGGCGCGCCACCCGGAGGCGGCGGAGCATCTGGCCGCCGCCGACGTGCTGGTGGATTCGATGCGCGGCCGGTTCAGGACATGGACGCGGATCCGGCTCAATCTCGAGCACGTCCCGGTCGAGCTCAGGCCGCCGCAGGAACCGCTCGATCCCGACGAGGACCTGCGCGACGGCGGCTGGGCCCCGCCTACTGGCGGCCCTGCCGGCGAACGGCCCCGAAGACCTTCTCGAGCTCGTAGGCCGTCGTGACCTCGAGCTGATCGTACCGACACTCGCGCGGTGGCTTGTCGGGGCGCCAGCGCTGGAAGGTCGCGGCGTGCCGGAAGCGCGACCCCTGCATGTGGTCGTACTTCACCTCGCAGACGCGCTCGATCCGAAGCGGCTCCCACGACAGATCTTTGCCGGCGCTCCACCGGCTCTGGCCGCCAGGCATCCGCGTCGCCTCTTCGGCGGCGCCCGCCGCCCACTCGCGCCACGGATGATCGTCGAGTGCGCCTGCCCGCAACGGTTCCAGCTCGGTGGCCAGCTCGCGGCGTCGGGCCATCGTGAACGACGAGGTCACGCCCACGTGATGGAGGCCGCCGCGATCGTCGTAGAGCCCGAGCAGCAGCGACCCGACCAGCTCGTGCTGGCCGTTCTTGTGCCACCGGAAACCGGCGACGACGCAATCGGCCGTGCGGGCGTGTTTGATCTTGAACATCGCGCGCTTGCCCGGCTCGTACGTTCCAGCGTCAGGTTTCGCGATCACGCCATCGAGCCCGGCGCCCTCGAACCGCGACAGCCATTCGGCCGCGACGGTGGCGTCGCGGGTCGCGGGCGTGAGGTGAATCGGCGGCGCGATCGACGCGAACGTCCGTTCGAGGAGTGTCCGCCGCGCGCTCTGCGGAAGGCCGCGGACGTCGCGACCGTCGACGGCGATCACGTCGAAGGCGACAAACGATGCCGGCGTCTGCTGCGCCAGTTTGGCGACGCGGGATGCCGCGGGATGCAGCCGCATCTGCAGGGCGTCGAAGTCGAGCCCCTTCGCGGTGGCGATCACGATCTCGCCGTCGACGACCAGGCCCGCCGGCAGCTGCTGCAGCGCGAGGTCGTGTACCTCCGGAAAGTATCGGTCGAGTGGCTTGAGGTCGCGGCTTTGGATGAAGACCTCGTCGGCGCCGCGGAAGATAATCGCGCGAAACCCGTCCCACTTCGGCTCGTAGAGGAAGGATCCGACCGGTAATGTGTCGGCGATCTTGGCGAGCATCGGCTCGACGGGTGGAGACACGGCATAACGCGACGAGCGATCGAGGTCGGTCGCCGGAAGCTCGGGCGTGGACTTCGGCTGTGGCTTGCGCGCCATCGGAACGGCGGCTCCTGTGAAGGCGATCGGGAAGATGTTTACAGTGGAATCTGCCTGGCGTGCGCGCCCAGCCAGGCCTTGAAGTCCTGGAGCGCCGGGTTGAGCGACCGCGCCAGGGCGACATCGCGCGAGGCGCGATAGGAGTCGGCGAAATCGCGCTTGTACTGGAACATGTTTCCGAGGTCGTCGGCGCCGGGAAATCCCAACGAGCGATAGACGTCGGGCGCGACCGCGTTATAGGCGACATCGATGCCCAGCGCCGTCGTGAGCGCGGCGGCCATCTGCGCGCCGGTGAGGTGCTCGCCCGCGATCCCGATGGTCCGGCCGATGAACTCCGGGCCGCGCTTGAAGATGCCGTAGGCGCACCGCCCGATGTCCTCCACGGCGATCGAGGGCATCGCCTTGTCGTCGAGCGGGAACGTGATCGCATAGCGACCGTCCGGTCCCTTCTGCGGTCCGGCGCCGAACCCGATCATGTTCTCCCAGTAGAACGACGTCAGCAGGAACGTGGTCGGCACGCCGGCGGCGCGGAAGTAGGCGTCCGCCTCGCCCTTGGCGTCGAAGTGGGGGACCTTGTACTTGCCCATGAGCGTGGGCATGCGGTCGTCATCGAGCGGTACGCGGTCGCGCGTGTCGTCGAGCGTCGACCAGATCACATGCTGCAGCCCGGCGCGCTTCGCCGCAGTGGCCATCTTCTTCGCCTGCTCGAGCTCGCGCTCGGGCGAGAAATGCTCCCAGAAATTCGTCAGGCAAAACGCGCCGTAGGCGCCGCTGAACGCCCGCGTCACGCTCTCCTCATCGTCGAGATCCGCCGCGACCACTTCCGCACCGCGCGCGGCCAGGGCGCGCGCCTGGTCGCCGTCGACATGGCGGGTCAGCGCCCGCACCGCGAAGCCACCCTTCGGATCGTCGAGAATCGCCCGCGCCAGACCACCGCCCTGGGCGCCGGTGGCGCCCACAACCGCAATCACCTTGCTCACTGTGCACTCCCTCTGATCAAGAAATCGACGGTACCACACCGGGATGATGATCCGAAACCATCAGCGCGATCGGCGTGGCCCGATTAGCTCAGCGTAATCCGCGTGCTCCGCGGCCCGTGATCCGCGTGATCCGTGTAATCCGCGTGATCCGCGGCCCGTGATCCGCGTAATCCGCGTGATCCGCGGCCTGTGTTCCGTGTCCTCCGTGGCCTCTTGACGAACTAAACTAAACCGTTTAGTATTCACCGCTTTCGGAGACGGAGACACCGATGATTCATGTCGAAAAGCTGGTCAAGAAATTCGGCGAGATCACCGCGGTCGACGGCGTGTCCTTCGACGTTCCCGCCGGCGAGATCTTCGCCTTCCTCGGTCCCAACGGCGCCGGCAAGACGACCACCATCCAGATGTTGACGACGCTGCTCATGCCGACGGCGGGGGCGATCGCCATCGACAACCTCGATCCGGCGAAGAACCCGCACGACGTGCGGCAGCGGTTCGGGATCGTCTTCCAGGACCCGAGCCTCGACGGCGAGCTCACCGCCTACGAGAACATGGACCTGCACGGCGTGCTCTATCACGTGCCGCGGCGGCTCCGCAGCCAGCGCATCGAGCAGCTCTTGACGCTGTTCGAGCTGTGGGATCGGCGGGACGGCTACGTCAAGACGTTCTCCGGCGGGATGCGGCGCCGGCTCGAGATCGCCCGCGGCCTGCTGCATACGCCGAAGATTCTCTTTCTCGACGAGCCGACGCTGGGCCTCGATCCGCAGAGCCGCAATCAGCTCTGGACCCACGTCAAGCACCTCAATGAAACGGAGCAGGTCACCGTCTTCCTGACCACGCACTACATGGACGAAGCGGAGCGGGTCGCGCACCGCATCGCGATCATCGATCACGGGCGGATCGTGGCGCAGGGAACGGCGGACGAGCTCAAGGCGCAGACGACTACCGCGTCGCTCGAGCAGGCCTTCCTGGCGTTGACCGGATCGACGATCCGCGACGAGCGCGCCGACGGGGCCGATCAGATGCGGCAGTTCGCCAAGATGTGGAGGAAATGAGCCGTGAGCGTCATCTATATTCTCTGGCTGCGTGAGCTGAAGCGCTACTCCCGATCGCGGGCGCAGATCGTCGCGTCGCTGGGCTCACCGATGCTTTACCTGATCGCCTTCGGCTTCGGGCTCGGTCCGGTCTTTCAGAAAGCCGGCCAGGGCAGCTACCTGCAGTTCGTCGCGCCCGGCGTGATTGGCATGTCGGTGCTGTTCTCGTCGATCTTTTCCGGGATCGGTCTGCTGTGGGACCGGCAGTTCGGGTTTCTCAAGGAAACGCTGGTCGCGCCAGTACCGCGGCTCCAGATCATGGCGGGGAAGACGTTCGGTGGTGCCACGGTCTCGATTATCCAGGGTCTGCTGGTCCTGGTGATGTGCCTGATCGCCGGGTTCCGTCCGGCGCACGCCTCGACGCTGCCGCTGGCGGCGCTGTTCATGGCGCTCATCGCCATCGTGTTCGCCGCGCTCGGCATCGCCATCGGCTCGAAGCTGCAGAACATGCAGGGCTTCCAGCTGATCATGAACTTCCTGGTGATGCCGATTTTCTTTCTCTCGGGCGCGCTCTTTCCCCTCGCCGGGTTGCCCTTGGGGATGGTGCTGGCCACGCGCATCGATCCGCTGACCTACGGCATCGACGGGCTGCGCGGCGCGTTCATCGGCGCGTCGCACTTCAGCGTCACGACCAACGCCGCCATTCTCGGCTGCGTCGCCGCAGTGTTCATCGGGCTCGGCGCGCGCGCATTTTCCAAGATTCAGATCTGACGTGGCCCGATCGAGGAGCATTCGCGCGCACGGCGAGGTATTGCGAGCGGCGCTCGGGCTGTTTGCCGATCGCGGTATCGACGCCACGAGCGTGGACGCGATCGCCGAGCGCTCGGGGGTCAGCAAGGCCACGATCTACAAGCACTGGCCGGACAAGGAGGCGCTGTGCCTCGAGGCCATGATGCACATTCACGGGCACGAGGCGCAGCCGCCTGAGGTCGACACCGGCGACCTCCGCACCGACCTGGTCACCGTGCTCAGCCATCAGCCTCCGGAACAGCATGCCGAGGCGCGGCGACGGCTGATGCCGCACCTGCTGGCCCACGGCGTGCGGAATCCGGCCTTCGGCAAGGCGTGGCGAGTACGCGTGCTCGAGCCGCCCCGCGTGCAGCTGACCGCGGCGCTCGAGCGGGCGATTGCTCGCGGCGCGCTGCCAGCCGATCTCCGCATCGACATTGCGCTGGCGCAGCTCGTCGGCCCGATGGTCTACGCCCACATCATGACGTTGATCGACAGAAAAGAGCCCGCGGGCATCCGTGAACTGATCGTGGACGCCTTCATCCGCTCGTATGGTGTCCCCGAAGGGAAGGCCGGCGCTCGAGCGACCGGCCGTCGGCGAGCCACTCACCAGTCTCCGCCGGCGAAAGGCACGTCGAAGAGATCGCGGAGAGCCTGACGCTCAGTACTCGGTGAACATGCGTTGAATTTCTGACGCGACCTGCGTTCGGGTGAGCGCGACCATGAGCAGGATGCGCGCCTTGATCGGAGACAGATCCTCGCCCGCGATCCACTTATCCACCCGTGGCGTTGAGGCCCCGTCGCCGCTTCGCCCGCGATTCCCTCGATCGGCAGGAATCCGTCCACCGCCCGTCCGCGTGGTCGTCACCACGAACACGCCTTTGTCGAGCGCGTATTGAATCCCTTCGTTCTGGGTGCCGCTGACCGCTCCTGCACCTGCGCCGGCTACCACGATTCCCTTGGCGCCTTGATCGACGGCGGCCTTGATCAGATCGCCGCTGGCTCCCTGATAGACGAGAATCACATCAACGCGCGGCAAGCCCGTCATCGTCGCCACGTCGAACTCCGACGCTGCGGTGTGTCGCTTGATGCTTTGACGGTAGTAGACGACCCGGTCGGCATCGACGACGCCGAGAATGCCGTAGACACGGCTCTGGAAGGTTTCGAGCCTGAGCGCGTCGGTCTTGGTGACCTCCCGCGCGGCGTTGATTTCGTCGTTGAGGACGACCAGCGCGCCGCGGCCGCGCGACGCCGGGTCGGCCGCCACGCGGAACGCCTCCTCGAGATTGGCCGCGCCCTCGTAGCCGAGGGTGCTGGGATTGCGCATCGATCCGACCACGACTACCGGTTTGTCCGAGCGCACCGTCAAATCGAGAAAGTAGGCGAGCTCTTCGAGGGTGTCGGTGCCGCTGGTCACGACGACGCCCGCCGGTCCATCTTCCGCCCTCAACAATTCGTTAACGCGCTTCGAGATCCCAATCCACTGGTCGAGCGTGAGCTGTGCGCTGGCCAGGTTCGAGAACTGCTCCGCCTCCGGAATCGCCCACTGCCTGACGTCAGGCAGCAACTTGACGAGGTCGTCAGCGCTCAGTCGACCGCCAGCGCGGTTCGAAATCGTGCCACCGGTGGCAACCAGGCGGACGCGCGGGAGGGAGGGAGATGCGGGCGGTGTGCTCTGGCCCGAAACGGACCACGTGGATAATCCGAGCGTCAGAATCAGAAGAGTTGATCGAAGGCGGACCCGATCTGTCACGCTCCTGCACTATACCTGAGAGGGGGGCCGGCCGTGTGCCAGGCTGAGCCAGCGACTCAGATGCTCGGCCGCTTCATCGGGCGTGCTGCCGTAGAAGGGCATCAGCGCACGCGACCCGCCGGGGGCTTTGGCGATTTGCGCGCGCCACTTGTCCATCCCGACGGCCGAAACCTCGATCCGGTACGGCCGGCCGTTGATGATTTGCTCGAAATGATGCACGGTCACGTGTGTTTGGGGGCGCGGGGCGAAACGCTCGTCGAACCGCGGTGCATTCTAGCGCCCCGTCACGGGTGCGCAAGCGAAAGGACCATCGAAGGCGCACTCACATGCAGCAGCGGCCGCGGATCAGGCGCAGAGCGCGAAAAAATATCTACGTCGTGACAGAATGTCCACAACGTTTCCACCTTCCATCCACATGTTTTCCACAGCCCTTTTTCGTGCGGCGGTCCTGGGGCTCGCGCTGGCGCCGAGCGTCGTGGCGAGTGCACAAGCCGCGCCGCCGGAAGCCACGCTTTTTCGGGTGTTTCTCGTGGATGGCACGACCCTCGTCAGCTACGGCGAGTATGCCCGCGTTGCGGATCGCGTCGTGTTGAGTCTACCGCTCGGCGGTACGCCGGCCGCGCCGCGCCTTCAGCTGCTCAGCATTCCGGCCACGAGCGTCGACTGGGATCGGACGGACGCCTACGCCGATGCCGCGCGCGCCGCCCGGTTTGCTGCAACCCGGGGGCCGGACGAGTACGCGCTGCTCCAGCAGGCGGTCGCGCGTGCATTGAGCGACATCGCGGTGACGACCGACGCGGATCGGAAGCTGGCGATGGCCGTCGAGGCGCGCCAGAATGTCACCCGGTGGGCGGCGGAACATTTTGCCTATCGCGCCAAGGACGTGGCGCAGCTCGCCAGCCTGTTCGACGATGTCATCGCCGAGGTGCGTGCGGCGTCGGGCGTGCGCAACACCAGCCTGGCCCTCGTAGCCGGTATCGCCGCCCCGCCGGATGTACCGTTGATGAACGCGCCCGATCTGCAGGAAAGTGCGGAAGCGGGGTTGCGCGCGGCGGCGCTGACGACCGATCCCAGCGATCGGACGTCATTGCTGCGGGCCATCAACGACAGCCTGACCAGTCTCAGCGGCGACCTGGGCTGGATGGTGTCGCTCAAGGGGCGGGTGTCGCTTGCGCTCGGCGCCGAAGAGCGCATCGAGAAGAGCTATTCGCTGCTCTCGGCCGACCTGGTTCGCACTGCCGATCGATTCGCCAGGCAGGCCGACGTCAAAGGGGTGCTGAGCCTGCAGCAGCGCGCCTTGCACGAAGACGACCGCCTCGGTCGGCAGCGTCCGCAGGAGATGGCTGCGCTGATGGCGTCGCTCGACGTCAAGCTCGATGCCGCCCGCCGGCTCCGCCTGGCGCGCGATCAGTGGGCAACCAGGCTGGAGATTCTCCGCGAGTTCGAGACGGCGTTGTCGGAGCCGTTTGCGATGTTGCGCGCCTGTCGCACCCGTCTCGAGGCGATTCGCCAGCTCGATGCGACGCCGCGGCGCAACCTGATCTGGCTCGACGGCCAGACGTCGATCGTCACCCGGCTGCTGGCGGAAGTGAAGGCGCCCATCGGCGGTGAAACGGCGCTCGGCCTGTTGAACTCGGCGACGCAGCTCGCCTCGCGCGCGGTCACCTCCCGGCAGCAGGCCGTCAGCAGCGGCGACATGCATCCAGCGTGGGAGGCGGCATCGGCCGCGGCCGGCGCGCTGATGCTGCTCGATCGCGCGAGTGAGGAACTGCAGAAGCTGATCAAGGGCCCCGAATTGAAGTGATTACCCCTCGCACCGCACGCCTGATCCGCGTGCCCGATCTCCAGACGCTGCACCAGACGCTCATCGAGATCCTTCCATCGGACCTCTTCGCCGCGCGGGACTGCGCCGTCATCGTGCCCTCCCGCGGCAGCGCCGAGCAGCTGCGCCGGACGATCGAAAACCTGACGTTGCTCAGCGGTTCATCCGACCGCCAGGCGGTCGCCTTACCCGAGCTGGTGACGCGCGTCGACTTCTATCGCGCCCTCGCGGAGCGGCTCGAAAGCGTGCCGCCGCTGTTGACCGAGTTCGCCCGTGAGGTCCTCCTCAGCAAAGCGGTGCGGGCGACCACCGCAGACGGCGCCGCCCCGCCGTTCCAGATCCGACCAGGCCATATCGTGGAAATTCTGCGCTTGTACGACGAGCTGCGGCGTCGTCACAAGACAATCGCCGACTTCGAGCGGCTGATGGTGGGGAGCCTGGAACCGAGCGCCGAGCACGATCGGGGAGCGTTTCGCCTGCTGCAGCAGACGGTGTTCCTGGCGTCCGCGTTCGAGCGATTCGAGCGCGCGGTGGGCGCGACCGGTCTTGCCGACGAGCACCTCGTGCGATCGCGGGCGCTGAGCTCTCCGGTCGCGACCTATCGTCACGTGATCGTCACCGTTGCCGATCAGGCTGCCGATGCCCACGGTCTCTGGACGGCAGATTTCGACCTCCTCAGCCGACTGCCATTGCTCGAGCGCATCGAGATCGTCGCCACCGAATCGATCCTGGCGACGGGATTTCACGAGCGCCTGCACGATCTCGTGCCGGAAATAGAGCAAGATCGCCGCGACAGCGTGGCGATTGCTCCCGCCCTGATCGGACCGGCGCACGCCGATCGGCAGCCGCACCAGGTGTGCATCTATCGGGATCGCGAAGAGGAGCTGGCGGCCTTCGCGCGTGCGATCCGGCAGGGATCTGCCGGGCCAGGTCAGCTCGAGCAAACGGCCGTCGTGTTCCAGCGTCCGCTTCCGTACCTGTATCTGGCGCGGCAGGTCTTTGCGGACGCGTCGCTCCCCTACCAGGCGCTCGACGCGCTGCCCCTGGCGGCCGAACCGTTTGCCGCCGCCGTCGATCTGATGTTCACGGCCATCGCTGCGGATTTCACGCGCGCCGCCCTCGTCGAGCTGATGCGATGTCCGCATTTCTCGTTCGGTGTGGCGAGGGAAGAAGTCGTCGCGCTCGATAGATATCTGTTCGAGCGCAAGTACCTGGGCTCTATCGAACGGCTTCGCTCGCTGGCGAGCGAGTCGATGACCAATCCGAATCCGAAACACTCCGACAGCGCGCTGGCAGCGGCCGTCCGAGTCGCGACGCTGCTGGTCGACGCCGTGGAGGCCCCGTCAGCGCCGGAGCAGATCGGTCTGCTCCTTCGGTTCGTGATCGAGCACGAAGTGCAGCCGCAGGGGCATGACGAATGGCACACGCGTCACCTGCGTGCCCGCGCGGCCGTGCTGTCCGCGTTCGAGATGCTTCGCGATGCGCACGCCGCGCACGACACCGAACCGTTGCGCGCGACGGACCTTGCGGGTGCCGTCCGCAGGTGGATCGAAGGGCAGACTTTTTCGCCACGACTGGGATCCGCCGGGGTCATGCTGATGGACTCCACCGCGGCGCAGTTCGCCGACCTCGACGAGACGCGTATCGTCGGTCTGGTCGATGGCGACTGGCCGGAACGGACCGACCGCAGCATCTTCTACCCGCAGTCGCTGCTCGCGCAGCTCGGCTGGCCACCTGAACAGCAACGATTGCAGGCCGCCCGCGCCCGTTTTCAGGATCTGCTGCGGCTGGCTCGCCAGCGCGTCACGCTGTCGGCGTTCACGCTCGAGGACGATGCGCTGGTGTCGCCTTCGTCGTTGCTCGACGAGGTGTCCTCGAGCGGTTTGCGTCTCGAGTCGATGGCCCCGGTTCGGTCGATGCGGGTCTTCGCGCATGAAGCGCTGATGGGGGAATCGTCTGCTGCTGTTGCCGTCTCCGATACGGCCCGGCAGTGGCTCGAGCTGCGGCGGCGGCGATCGTGCGAGGGCGCGCGGTTCAAAGGATCTGCCGGAGTGCGTCAGCCGACGGCGTACGCCGTCAGTCACGTCGAGCGCTACCTGAACTGCCCGTTCAAGTATTTTGCCGCCTACGTGCTGAAGCTCCCGGAGGAGCGTGAGGAGCAGGCCTGGATGACACCGCAGGAGCGCGGACAGTTCATCCACGAAGTGTTCGAGGACTTCTTCATCGAGTGGCAGCGGCTGGGGCACGGCGCGATCACCACGGTCAATGTGCGAGAGGCGATTGATCTGTTCGGACGGATCGCCGAGGGGCGTCTCGGCCGGCTCGCCGAAGGCGATCGGGCGTTGGAGCGCACACTGTTGCTGGGATCCGCCGCGGCGTCCGGCCTTGCCGAGCGGGCGTTCGGGTTCGAGATCGAGCAGGACGCCCCCGTAGTCGAACGCCTGCTCGAGTACGAACTGCGGGACACCTTCGAGTTTTCCACGGGAGACACGACGCGGCAGGTTGCAATCCGGGCCAAGGCCGATCGCATCGATCTTCTCGAAGACGGCTCGTTGCGAATCGTGGACTACAAGCTGGGACGGGCGCCGAACCGCGATCGAGCGCTGCAGCTGCCCGTCTACGGCGCCTGCGCCGCGCAGGCGCTCGATGGCCGCCACGGACGCTCGTGGAATCTGTCGCGCGCCGGATACGTGGCGTTCAAGGAGAAGCAGCCCTTCGTGTCACTCGGCAAGACGCAGGAGGAGCTCGACAAGGCGCTCGCGGAAGGACGGGACCGCTTGTGCGCCGCGGTGGACGGCATCGAGCGCGGCGAGTTTCCAGTCCAGCCGGACGAGCCTTACCTCTGCACCTGGTGCGCCTACTCGACGGTGTGCCGGAAGGATTACGTCGGCGATGAATGATCAGCTCTCCCTGTTTGACGCCGAGGAGGCTGCGCCGGTTACCGTCGTCGAGACCGACGGCATGCGACGCGATCGCGAGGCCCGCGTCTACGCCGAAAATCCCGAGCATCACGTCGTCCTCGAAGCGTCTGCCGGCACGGGCAAGACATCCGTGCTGGTGGCGCGCTATCTCAAGCTGTTGATCAGCGGCGTCGACCCCGTCAACATCCTGGCGATTACCTTTACCCGCAAGGCGGCGGCGGAGATGCGGGAGCGGATCGTGCGCGATCTGCGTCGCGCCGCCGAACAGTCAACGTTCGATCGCCGCCGTTGGCTCGAGCTGCGCGATCGGCTTGGAGACATCCAGATTGGCACCATCGACGCGTTCTGCCTGTCGATGCTTCGCGAGTTTCCGCTGGAGGCGGACCTCGATCCCAACTTTTCGCTGGCCGACGAAACCGAGGTGCCACGGCTGATCGATCAGTCGCTCGACAAGTCGCTGGCCATCTTCATCCGGCTGGCGAAGACCGAGCCGGACATCGCGCTGGTGCTGGCCCAGCTCGGTTTGTCCCGGACGCGCGAGGGCCTGGCCCATCTGCTCGGTCGTCGCCTGGTTGCATGGGACGTGCTCGATCGCTTCCTGACGCGTGCCCCCGCGGATCTGGACGCCAGGAAGGTGTGCCAGGTGACGATCGATCGACTGGCGGACGTGTTCAGCGGGATTCCCGGGGGTCCGAACCAGTTCCTCGACGACGGTCCGGTCAGACGGCCGCGCTATCAGCTGCTCGCGCGCGACCTTCGGAGACTCGACGAGTTTCGATTGGCGGACGACGCCGCGGTTCGCGGGCTGATCGATCGCGTGAGCGCTCATTTCCTCACGTCGGCCGGCAAGCCTCGACAGATCGAGCGCATCCACCCCTACGGCGCCGGCGACTATCCCGGCCCGGCGGCGGGCAAGCGTCACCGCGGAATCGCGCTGTCGTTGGGAAGCGCGATTGAGAACGTCGTGCGTGGCTTCGCGCGGGATCTCAACGGAATCCTCGCCCGGGGCGTCCGACGGATGCTGAGCGTGGCACTCGCCCAGTACCGCAGCGCCCTCGACGACCGATCGTTGCTGGACTTTTCCGACGTGCTCGCTCGCGCGGTGGATCTGCTGAGCCGCATGGATGAGTTCTCGCAGAGCCGCTTCAGGCTCGAGGGACGCTATCACCACGTTCTCGTCGATGAATTCCAGGACACGAGCCGGAAGCAGTGGGAGCTGGTGTCGTTGCTGGTTCGCGCCTGGGGCGAAGGACTTGGCGTCGCCGGCCAGCCGTCGATCTTCATCGTCGGCGACCGCAAGCAGTCGATCTATCGCTTTCGCGACGCGGACGTGGGCGTGCTGACCGACGCCGGCGCGTTCGTCGAGGCTCTGCGCCCGGGGTCGAGCGCACGCCGCTCGATCACGCGCAGCTTTCGCGCCGTGCCGCAACTTCTCGGATTCGTCAACGATCTGTTCGCTGAAATCGCCGGCACCGCGCCGCGCCGCGACGATTTCACCTACGGCGACGGCGACAGGTTTCCGGTCGAGGCCGGATTGGATTCAGCCACCAGGCCGGCGCTCGGAATCGCCGCCGCCGAAGATCCGCTGGTCTGCGCGACACTGGTCGCGCACGAAATCCGGCGGCTCCTTCACGACGAGTCCGTACGCGACAAGCAGACGGGGGTCGCCAGACAGGTGAGACCTGGCGACATCGCGATTCTCTTTCGATCGCGCACGAGTCATCGGGAGTTCGAACGCGAGCTCGAGACGCTGGGCATCCCGACCTACGTCTACAAAGGCCTCGGGTTCTTCGACGCCGACGAGATCAAGGACATCTCGTCTCTCATTCGTTTCCTGGCGAATCCGTCGTCGGACCTTCGTGCCGCGGCGTTCCTGCGATCGCGGTTCATCCGGGTGTCGGACGAGGCCCTGGCGCTCCTCGCGCCCCGATTCTCAGCGGCGCTGATCCAGCAGGATCCGCCAGGCGTGATGGGACAGCTGGAGGAGGACGACCGGCAGGCCATGGAGCAGGCCCGACGCGTCGTCCGCGACTGGCTGTTGCAGGTGGATCGGATTCCGCCGGCCGACCTCATCGAGAAGATCCTGCCGGAGACGGCATTCGCGTTCGAGCTGCGTGGGCCGCGCGCGGCGCAGGCCTGGGAGAACGTGAAGAAGATGCGCGGGCTGATCCGCAGAATTCAGAACCGCGGATACGCCACGCTCGCGCGGATCGCCGATCACCTCGATTCCCTGACGGCCGGCGACGAGTCCAACGCCGTGCTCGAGGCGCTCGATGCCGTCAACCTCATGACGGTTCACGCCGCCAAGGGTCTCGAGTTTCCCATCGTCTTCGTCGTCAATCTGGCCAAGGGCGCGAGTGGGCCGCCCAAGCCGGTCAGGGTCAGCGGCGACGACGTGTCGGTTGGTCCGTTCGTGTCGGAGACCGACGAAGAGGAGCGGGCACGCGAGCAGGAGGAAACCAAGCGACTCCTGTATGTGGCGCTGACCAGAGCGCGCGACCGTCTCTACCTCGCGTCGTTCCTCAAGAACGGCGCGTTCGTCCCGGGCCGCGGCAGTCTGGGAGAGGTCCTGCCGGATTCGATTCGCGCGTTGTTCGCGCGCGCCGCGGTGTCGACGGCGGAGGCCACGATCCCGTGGTCCGCTCAGTCGACCCGGACCTTCGACTTTCACCGTTGCGCGACGATTCAGATTGACGGCACCAGCGCGCCCAGTGATTCTGCACTCCTCCCGCTGGATCCTGGCGATGGGGATCTCGTCGCCGCTCCCACCCGCGAGGCCATTACCGGGTTTGCGACGGGGCGTTCACTCGAGGAGGTCTCGCTGCCGAGCCGTGCACGCGCTGACCGGCACGCTGGTGCATCGGCTCTTTCAGAAAGCCGCTGGTCTCCGAGGACGCGTCGGTCGATCGGCTTGCGCAGGTTGCGCATTCGCTTCTGCGGCCCGACGAGCTCGCGATCGCCGCCGGCATCGACGGCCTGGCGAGAGACGCCGCCGGGATCTGGCAGGCGTGTCGCCGACGCGAAGACGTCGTCCACGTGTTGAACGCCGGCGAGCGGATTCATGAAGTCCCGTTCTCGATGCGCGATCCTCGTCGACCCGGCGTAATCCTTCGTGGGTCGATCGACTGTCTGGTCCGAAGCCCTGACGGGGCCATTACGGTCGTAGA
Organism: uncultured Acidobacteriota bacterium; assembly: GCA_963771415.1. Taxonomy (GTDB): domain Bacteria; phylum Acidobacteriota; class Vicinamibacteria; order Vicinamibacterales; family 2-12-FULL-66-21; genus CAWAZT01. Next base: position 185,196 of record CAVYTI010000007.1, read on the forward strand.
GCTCAAGACCGGTCGGCCGAGACCAGAACACGAGGAGCAACTCGGCCTCTATGTGGCGGCGGCGCGCGACCTGTTTCCCGGGACCGCCGTTTCCGGTCTCTTGATTTATTCGCCGTGACCAACGGTGTGACCGAAGTCTTCACGATCGGGCACTCGACCCACCAAGCCGAGGAGTTCCTGCGGCTGCTCCGAACCCACGACGTTCGCCAGCTGGCGGATGTCCGGACCGTGCCGCGATCGCGCCGGCACCCCCAATTCGGCCGCGAGCGTCTTGACAATTTTTTGCGCGCCGAGGGGATCACTTATCGCCACTTTCCGTCACTTGGAGGATTGCGAAAACCCCGACCCAACTCCGTAAATACCGCCTGGCAGAACTCGAGCTTTCGCGGCTACGCGGATCACATGGATAGCGACGAATTCCGGCACGGCTTATCCAATCTGCTTGAATTTGCGCACGATGTCTCGACTGCGGTGATGTGCGCCGAGGCAGTGTGGTGGCAGTGCCACCGCCGACTGCTGGCAGATGCACTTCTGGCACAAGGTGTTCCGGTCCGCCACATCCTGGGGGGTGGCGAAGCTAAGCCACACGTAATGAGCGAGTTCGGAAGAGTGTGCGGCACTGCGGTCAGCTATCCGGGGCTCATGTAGCCTCGGGGTGTCACCCCGGGCGCGGCGAACGGCCGGGGAGCATTCCCGCGAACCGACTGAATTTGGGCGGGTTCGCGAAAAACCAGGAACCAAATACCCCCCCTCTCTGTCTAACCCAATAGCTGGCGCCTGGATTGCAGTGGCGAGGGTGCCGGCTGGTACCGGACCCATCGGAGCCATCGGCGAGCGGAGGCAGCTATGACTGTTCCAGCGGGATCGCTCAGTACCCGTCGGCGTCAAGCCGGCCGCGACGATCTTCGAGCTCGAAGCGCTCGAAGGCCTGCCGTGCGGCTGTGTGGCGGCCGCGTACCGCGCTCGTCCCTGGGACGTCGCGGTTGTCTCGCTCGAGGCCAAAGGGCCTCACTGCATCCTCTCGGGGCACGCGACCGGGCAGATTCTGCGGCTCGGCGATCCCTCCGAGTTCGACGATTCCGACGAGGACGAATAGCGGCAACTCGCGGTCGATCGCCAGATTTTCCCGGTTTTTCGCAGAGACGACCGAATCCGGCGCGGACTCGACGCAGCATTCGTCGATTCCGCCTCGTCGCCTCGTCCGTATGCGCGCGCAATGCTCGATCGCCAGAAGATCTTGATTGCGTACGCTTAAGCCATTCCGTACAATTCGTAAGTTCTACGGGCCCTGTTGGGCTGTGAGGAGCGCGTTTCGATGGCGTTGACCTGTCCGAGCTGCGGGAATGGCCGGAACTTCCTGGTCAAGACCCTGCAGATGCACGTCGTCCGCCTGGACGATGCGCGGGTGGAAGTAAACGAAGAAGGCCGCCCGGCGGTGATCGAGGTGCTGTGCGATGAGTGCGAGACCGCACTCAATTTCGACGACTTCGATGACGCCGTGCGGAAAGAGATGCTGGTGACCCTCGGCGCCCGCTGAACCCCGGCTCCCTCGCGGCGCGCCCCGGGCGCGCTAGTTCTCACCGTTCTCGGCTTCTTCCCAGTAGTCGCAATCGGGGCAGATCCATTCGCGCACCTGGCGGGTTGTCGTCTGGCTCGTGCCGGCGATGTGATCCGCTCGCTCGCGCGTGGTCAGACGCATCGATTCGCCGCAGAGGGGGCACTCTTTCATTTACCCTCAAGCTTCGGGATCCCGCGGCGCTTTGTCAATCTTGACTTGGTGGACGGCCTGCGGCATCGTTTCTGCAGCACAATCGATTGGAAATCATGCGCGACTACTACGATGTGCTCGGCGTATCGCCGGATGCAGGCGCAGACGAAATCAAGCGCGCCCATCGGCAGCTGACGCGCCGCTATCATCCGGACATTTCGGGTGAGGAGACGGCGGTGGCGGTCGTCGACTGCCTGACCGACGAAGTCGCGATTGATTTTCCGTCCGTCGCCACCGTCCTCGATCGGATGCGCCATGCGTTCTTCGGGGACAGCTCGATTGGCGCGGGTGTTCCCGAGGTCGTCGTCAGTCCGCAGGAGGCCTTCGAAGGGGCCACGATCGACGTCTACCTGCCGGCCCGTGGCCTCTGTCTCGAGTGCGGCGGGCGCGGCGAGATTTGGGGCGACTGGTGCACTGCCTGCAGCGGCGTCGGCCACCGGGCGGTTCGCCATCCCGTGCAGCTCCGCATTCCGCGCGGCGTCAAGGACGGCGCGCGCGTCCGCATCCGCATGAGTGGCTCGAGCGCGCCGGAGACCGCGATTCTGGCGCGAATCGTCGTTCGCTGATTTTCCCTCCAGTCCCGCCGGGCCGCTCGTCACCGCAAGCTGATAGAATCGTCCGACAGTCCCGTGCGTCCTCACGTTCACCTTCTCGGCATTCTCCAGCTGGCCTGGGGTGGGATGGGGTTGCTCCTCGCGGCCTCGTTGCTGTTACTGGCCGGCGGAGCGGCGGCGATCGCCCGGACCAGCCTCGGATCCGATGACGGCAGGATTCACGGCGCTGCTGTTCGTCGTATTCGGCGTTGCCCTTGCGCTGGCCGGCTGGGTCAACGTCTGGGTCGGACGCGCCATTGGCAGCCATCGTTCGCAGGGCCGGCTCCTGGCGCTCGGGCTCGCGGTCCTGAACTTGTTCGTCCTGCCGTTTGGGACCGCGCTGGCCATCTACGCGTTCTGGGTGCTTCTGCACAACGAATCGCGGGCGCTTTTCGAGCCGTCGACTTCCTGATGCCGCAGCTTCACACCGAGAAGACGTCGACCGGGCTGGACGCGAATCTGGCGGCGGCGCTGAGCTATCTGCTGGGATTCGTGAGCGGCGCCGTCTTTCTCCTGCTCGAGAAGGAAAACCGCTTCGTGCGCTTTCACGCGTTGCAGTCGGTGCTCGCGTTCGGCGCGATCACGCTGCTCTGGGTGCTGCTCAATGCGGTGCCGATCCTCGGCTTCGTCCTCGGGGTGCTGATCATCATCCCCGGCTCGGCGGTCATCTGGCTGGTGCTGATGTTCAAGGCGTATCAGGGCGAAGACTTCACCCTGCCGATCGTCGGCCCCATCGCCGCGGAACGCTGTTGAGAGGACTGCGACATTCGCGAACAGGAAACTGGTGAATTGATGGCTGTCTCCGAAGCAACCGTGCTCGACGCGCTTCGCGCCGTGCGCGATCCCGACCTCCACAAGGACATCGTCGCGCTGAAGTTCGTGAAGGACGTGCGAATCGTGGACGACCGGGTCTCGTTCACGATCGAGCTGACCACGCCGGCATGTCCGGTGAAAGATCAGATGCGGGATCAGGCCCGTGACGTGGTTGGCAGGCTCGCCGGCGTGTCATCGGTCGACGTGACCATGACCGCGCAGGTCCGCCCGGCGGCGCCGAACGACCTGAACAAGGTGCCTGTTCCCGGCGTGCGCAACGTGATTGCCGTGGGCGCGGGCAAGGGAGGCGTGGGCAAGACCACGGTCGCGGTGAACCTGGCGCTGGCCTTGAGCCAGGCCGGCAGCCGCGTCGCGGTGATTGACGGAGACATCTACGGACCGAACGTGCCGATCATGCTCGGCATCCAGACTCAGCTGACGACCGACGGCAAGAAGATCGTTCCGGCGGAGCAATACGGGCTGCAGCTGGTGTCGATGGCGTTTCTCACGCAGGACGACTCCGCCGTCATCTGGCGCGGACCGATGCTCCACGGCGTCATCCAGCAGTTCTTCCGCGAAGTGGCCTGGAACAACGTCGACTACCTCATCGTCGATCTGCCGCCGGGCACCGGTGACGTGGCGCTCAGCTTGAGTCAAAGCGTTCCGGTCGCGGGAGCCGTCCTGGTCACGACGCCGCAGACGGTGTCGCTGGCCGACACGCGGCGTGCCGTCCGCATGTATCAGAAGCTGAACGTTCAGCCGCTCGGCTTGATCGAGAACATGAGCCACTTCGTCTGCCCGACCTGCCACTCCGAGAGCGACATCTTCGGCAAGGGTGGGGGAGAAACACTGGCCTCCGAGATGTCCATTCCGTTCCTCGGCCGCATTCCCATCTACGAGCCGATCCGTGTCGGAGGCGATACCGGCATTCCAATCGTGATCGGGGAGCCACGTTCTCCCGCGGCGCAGGCCTTCAAGACGGCCGCCGAGCAGCTCGCCGCACAGATCTCCATCGCCAGCTACAAGAAGACCGCGATTCCGCTGATGCCGGTCAGGTAGACAGTCGTCCGTCTCCAGTCCTCGTCCCTGGTCCCTCGTCCAGATCGTCGGTCCTTGGTCCCCAGTCGGGCGCTGGCTTTCATCGAGGACCGAGGATCGAGGACGAGGACCAGGGAGCCGGAACTAGGGACCAGGGACGCTGAGGCGCTTCATCGCCCACGCCCCGAACGCCGGGCCGGGCACCAGAATCACGAACGCCCACCGCCAGCCGATCCGCGCGGCGACCACAGGCACGAGCCGCATGCTCACCATCGTCAGCAGGAAGCCCGCGCTGATCTGAAGCGTCAGCGCGGTTCCGACGAGCGTTCGCGGGCTGTGTTCGACGACCAGCGCCGAGAACTGCGCCGAATCGGCGACGATGGTGAAGCCCCAGACGGCGGTGAAGGCGATGAGGGATGCGAGCGAGGCCTGAAAGAACCATGGAGAGATCAGCGCGCAGGAAGCGCTGATGACCATCGCGGTCCCGGCAATCTGCGGTTTTCCCCAGGCGTCGGCCCAGTTGCCGGCCGCCGCGCATCCGATCGCTCCGCTGGCGATCGTGGTGAACGCAATCAGCGAGCCGGCGGTCGTTCCGGCATGGCCGGCCAGCCCGGCGGCCGCAAAAGCGGCAATCCAGGTCCACATGGCGTAGAGCTCCCACATGTGTCCGAGATAGCCGAGCGTGGCCAGCCGGACACCGCGCGTGCGCCAGACGATCCGGAGCGCGTGCGGATCGAACGGTGCGGATGTGGTGACGTACGGGCCGTCGGCAACCCCGAATCCGACCAGCAGCGCGCCTGCCGCCGCGCTGATCGAGGCCAGGTCAACCAGGCTGCGCCACGCCAGCCCCGACCCCAGCCAGGCCAGCAGATGCGGCAGCGCGGACCCGAAGGTGAGCGCCCCAACGACGAAGCCGAGTGCGGCGCCTCGGCGCTCGAGGAACCATCCCGCGGCGATCTTCAGGCCTGGCGGATAGACCCAGGCGAGTGCCATGCCCGTGCAGAACCGGAGAGCGATGATGGCTGTAGCGGTCGGCACGAAGGCGAGTGCACCGTTGACGCATGCGGCCACGAGACCGCCGATCAGGAAGAGGCGCCGCGGGTTGATCAGGTCGGCGATGTTGGTGGTCGCCGTGATCAACGTGCCGGCCACGAACCCCGCCTGAACCGCCATGGTCAGCCACGCTCGAGCCGCCGGGTCGAGGGTGAATTCCTGCGCAATCGATGGCGCGGCGGCGGTGGCGGAAAACCAGACCGTCATGCCGAGCAGTTCGCCAAGGGCGACGAGCACGAGCATGCGGCCGGCCATCGCCGTTCCGGCTTCGTTGCGCATCAGGCAGGTCGAGGCGTTTGCCGTTTACGATGGCTGGAATTGCCGATAGGATTCACCTGTGGTTTCCTGGTCAACCGTTCTTCGTACGAGTGCGGCCCTGACGCTGGCCGGCGGCGTGGTGTTCGCGCAACAGTCGGCGGCGCCGGTGAGCACGCCGATGCGCAGCGAGATCCGAGCGTCGCATGGCGTGGTCGCGGCCGGCAGAACGTTCACCGTTGATGCCGGCGCGGAGATGCTGGCGTCGGGCGGCAACGCGATCGACGCGGGGGTCGCCGCCATTTTTGCTGCGGCGGTCGTCGAGATTTCTCATTTCGGGCTCGGCGGCGAGGCTCCCATCATTGTCTATTCCGCGCGCGATCGGAAGGTGACTGTCATCAACGGCCAGGGACCGGCGCCGCGCGCGGCCACGCCGTCGATGTTCGCCGGAAAGGACAGCATCCCGGGGAACGGCCCGCTCGGCGGCACGGTCCCCGCCGCCGTGGATTCGGCCTCGGTCGCGCTGGCCAGGTTCGGCACGAAGTCACTGGCCGACGTGCTGGCTCCCGCGATCCGGCTCGCTGACGGCTTTCCGATGTACGAGTTCCTGCATCATTACCTCGAGACCGAGCGCGCTGCCTGCGAGCCCTACGCGTGGACCATGAGCACGTACTATCCCGGCGGTCGCATCACGCCGGTCGGCGAGATCTTCCGTCAGCCCAACCTGGCCGCTACGCTGCGATTGATGTCGAAGGCCGACAGCGATGCCCGAGCCGGGGGAGCGACGCGCGAGAAAGGGATCACCGCCGGGCGTGATGCGTTTTATCTCGGCGCCACGGCGCGCGACATCGCGGCGGCGGTCAAGGACGCCGGCGGCGTCATGACCGAAGAGGATCTCGCGTCCTATCACAGCAAGATCGAAGAGCCGCTCTCGGTTCCCTATCGCGGCTATAGCGTCTACAAGACCGGATTCTGGAACCAGGGCCCAGTCCTCCTGCAGACGCTGAGGATTCTCGAAGGATTCGACCTTCGCGCCATGGGCCAGGGCTCGGCGGACGCGCTGCATACGACGGTCGAGGCGATCAAGCTGGCCTATGCGGACCGCGACCGCTACTACGGCGATCCGGACTTCGTGCGTGTGCCGGGAGAGGTTCTGTTGTCGGAGCCGTACGCGGTTGCCCGTCGCGGGTTGATCGACGCCAGACACGCGAGCCTGGAACAGCGTCCAGGCGATCCAGCCAACACCCGGGCGCTGACCACGGATCTGCCGCCGGCCACCGTGCCCCGTCCCGACGATCAGGTCAGAAAAGAGCCGGGCGACACGACATCGGTGCAAGCGGTTGACGCCGACGGCAACCTGTTCTCGGCGACGCCGAGCTCAGGGTGGCTGCTCGGCGGCGCGTTCGTGGCCGGGCGCACCGGCGTGCCGATGAGCAACCGCATGCAGGCGTTCAGCCTCGATCCGGCCAGCCCCAACGTGCTCGTCGGCGGCAAGCGTCCCCGCACCACCCTGACGCCGACGATTGTGCTCAAGGACGGCAAGCCGTTTCTGGCCATCGGCACACCGGGAGGCGACAGCCAGGATCAGCAGATCCTGCTCGTTCTGCTCAACATCATCGATTTCGGCATGGACGTGCAGGCGGCGATCGAAGCGCCGCGGGTGAACTCGCTGCATCCGGTGAGCTCGTTCGACAATCATCGCCCGCAGCCCGGCGTGCTCGAAGCCGAGGCGTCGCTCGGCCCGGCGGTGTTGAAGGATCTCGAGGGACGGGGCCACGTGCTTCGCGTGCGGCCGCCCTACGGCATCTCGACCGGTGTGGTTGCGGCCGGCGTCGATCCCGGCAGCGGACGTCTCCGCGGAGGCGCCGACCTCCGTCGTGAGCGCGCCGTGGTTGCCTGGTAGACCCGACGCATGGATATTCCGTTCAGCAAACACACACTCGAAAACGGGCTCGACGTGCTGGTCCACGAAGACCATGGCGTGCCCATCGTGGCCGTCAACGTCTGGTATCACGTCGGGTCCAAGAACGAAGTCCGTGGGCGTACGGGCTTCGCGCACCTGTTCGAGCATCTGATGTTCGAAGGATCGCAGCACTACGATCGCGGCTACTTCCATCCGCTCCAGGACGCCGGCGCTTCCCTGAACGGCTCGACCAACGCCGACCGCACCAACTACTGGGAAGTCGTGCCGACCAACGCGATCGATCTGGCGCTGTGGATGGAATCGGATCGCATGGGCTATCTCCTGCCGGCCCTGACCGACGCCAAGTTCGAGAATCAGCGGGACGTCGTGCTCAACGAGCGCCGGCAGAATTACGAGAACCGCCCGTATGGCATGGCCGGCATGGCCATCGTCGCCGCCCTGTTCCCGCCCGACCATCCGTACCATTGGCTGACGATCGGCGCCACCGACGACCTGCGCGCGGCGAGCCTCGACGAAGTACGGGCGTTCTTCCAGCGCTACTATCATCCGCGCAACGCCTCGCTGGCGCTTGCCGGCGATATCACACCCGATGCGGCTTTTCGCCTGGCGGAGAAGTACTTCGCCGAGATACCAGGCGCTCCGCGACCGCCGCGCGTGACCCCAGCTCCCTGCACAGGACCAGCCGACGAGATCCGGCTCGTCCTCGAGGATCGCGTGGAGTTGCCGCGGCTGTATATCGCCTGGCATTCCCCGTCGCTCTTTGCCGACGGCGACGCCGAGCTCGATCTGGTCGCGGATCTGCTCGCCAACGGTAAAACGTCGCGCCTGTATCGAGCGCTCGTCTACGAACAGCGCATCGCGACGGAAGTCGCGGCCTCCCAGAACTCGCGCGAGGCCGGCAGCTTCTTCCAGATCGTGGCGACGGCCGCTCCGGGGCGGGCGCTGGCCGAGGTGGAGCGATCGATCACCAAGGAGGTCGCCGGCCTCATCGAGCGCGGGCCCACCTCAGGCGAAATGGACCGTTGCCTCGCCCAAGCCGAATCGCACTTCATCTTCCGCCTCCAGACGATCGGAGGCTTCGGCGGAAAGTCGGATCAGCTCAACGCCTACAACATCTTTCTCGGCGAGCCGGGCTACTTTCCGCGCGATCTGTCGCGCTATCGATCGGCGACGGCCGCGTCGCTGCAACATGCCGCCGCTCGCACTCTGTTTCCACGCCAGCGCGTCGTGCTGAGCGTCGTGCCGCGCGGCCGGCTGGGCCTGGCCCTCGAGGCGTCGAAGCCGGTGGTCGTATCGTGACGGCCGCCGATCGATCCCAGCTGCCGGTCCCGGGTCCCGAACGCCCGTTCCGGTTTCCAGCTATCCTGCGCCGTTCGTTGCCGAACGGGCTGAGAATCCTGACGGTCGAACATCACCGTGTTCCGCTCGTCAGCGTGCTGCTGGTGGTGCCGGCGGGCGCATCCGCCGACCCCGCCGAGCGGCCGGGGCTGGCCGCGATCACCGCCGACATGCTCGATGAGGGCTGCGGAGAGTATTCGGCCCTCGACGTCCACGAAGCGTTGGGCCGCATCGGCGCGCAACTCGACACCGATGTCGGCCACGACGCCACGGTTATCGGCCTGACGACGCTGCAGCGATTCCTGGATCGCGGCCTCGAGCTGGTGGCCGACATGATCCTGCGGCCTCGCTTCGAGCAGCGGGAAGTCGATCGCGTGCGCGACCTGCGCATGCATCGGCTGCTTCAGCTCCGCGATCTGCCGCCCGCGGTTGCCGATCGAGTGTTCGCCCAGCAGTTGTATCGCGGCCATCCCTACGGTCACATTCCCCTCGGGACGGAATCATCGCTGCGCGGATTGGCGGTTCGCGACATCAGGGAATTTCACCGCCGCGCGTTCAGCCCCGAACGCTCGACGCTCATTGCCGTCGGCGACGCCACGCACGACGCGCTGGCCGATGCGGCGCAGCGAGCGTTCGAGGGCTGGAAGACTGCCGCCAACGTCGAGCCGCCACCCGATCCCACGACGTTCGCGCCGCCGACTCTTCCCCCCAACCGCCTCGCGATCGTGCACCGACCGGGGGCGGCACAATCGGAGCTGCGAATCGGACACGTTGCGCTCGCGCGCTCGACGCCCGACTATCACGCCGCGCTCGTGCTCAACATGATTCTCGGCGGCCAGTTCGTCAGCCGCATCAACATGAACCTGAGGGAAGACAAGGGCTACACCTACGGCGCCCGGACCGCGTTCGAATTCCGCCGCGCTCCTGGGCCCTTCGTGCTGCAGGCCAGCGTCCAGTCCGATACGACGGTCGACGCCGCGCGGGAGGCGCTGAGCGAGATCCGCGCCATCAGGGCTGAACGCCCGGTCACCACCGAGGAGCTCGGAACCGGTCGCGCCGCCTTGACCCGAGGATATCCGCGAAATTTCGAGACCGCCGATCAGCTCGCCCGCGCGGCGGCGCAGCTCGCGCTCTACGATCTGCCGGACGACTACTTCACCACGTTCGTCCCGAAGGTGCTCGCGCTGACGGCGCCGGATATCACCCGCGTCGCCGCCGATCACATCGATCCGTCGCGGCTGGTCGCCGTGATCGTCGGGGATCGGGACAAGATCACTCCATCGGTGGCCTCGCTGGATCTCGGCGCCGCCTCGGAAGTTACGGTGACGTGAAGGCGGTCCGTTTTCACGAGCACGGCGGCCCGGAGGTCTTGAGATACGAAGACGCCCCGGATCCGCTCGCCATGTCCGGCCGCGCGATCGTTCGCGTCCGCGCCTGCGCGCTCAATCATCTCGATCTGTGGGAGCGACGAGGCATCGATCGGGTCGTCCTGCCGTTGCCGCACATTTCCGGAAGCGACATCTCGGGTGAAGTCCTCGACTCCGGATCGGCCGCCATCGCATCCGGGACGCGAGTCATGCTGCAGCCGGGGCTGCGATGCGGAACCTGCGCCGCCTGCCGCGCCGGTCGCGACAACGAGTGCCCGAGCTACGACGTGCTCGGTCTTCGGTCCGACGGCGGCTATGCCGAGCTGGTATCTGTGCCGGGTGAAAACCTGGTGCCGATTCCTGCCCACATCGACTTCGTCACAGCCGCGGCGTTTCCCCTGACGTTCCTGACCGCCTGGCACATGCTCATCACCCGGGCCCAGCTGCAGCCCGGGGAAACGGTGCTCGTCCTGGCCGGTGGCAGCGGTGTAGGTCAGGCCGCGATTCAAGTCGCCCGCATGCGTCGGCGCGCGCGTCCTGGCGACCTCGGCGCCAGCCAAGATGGATCGCACCCGGGCGCTTGGAGCCGACGCGGTCCTGGATCACTACGAGGGCGATTTCTCGAAAGAGGTCGCGGCGCCTCACCGACAGCCGCGGCGTCGACGTCGTCGTCGAACATGTCGGGCAGGCGACGTGGGACCGAAGCGTCCGCGCGCTCGCAAACGGCGGGCGGCTGGTGACTTGCGGCGCGACGACCGGGCCCCGGGCTGGCATCGATCTGCGGCACCTCTTCGCGCGGCAGCTCTCCCTGCTCGGCTCCTACATGGGCCGCTTTGCCGAGCTCCACGAGGCGGCCGCGCGGTTGTTCGACGGCACCTTCCGACCCGTCATCGACACCGTCGTGCCTCTCGCCGAAGCCGCCGCCGCCCAGCGGGCGCTGGAGGATCGCAGCCAGTTTGGCAAGATCGTCCTCTCGGTCTGAGGGAGGGCCGGCGGAACCGGGCTTTTGGTCCCGCCGTCCAAGTCACAGAACCTCGGTGTTACACTGGCTTTCGCTATGAGCTTCGCCCGGCTCAGCCTCAGTCTTGCCGGAGTTGTAGGGGTGATCGCGGCGGCGCTGGCAACCGCAACGATCTGGCTCATCATGACTCAGCCCGTGACGATCGCGGACGCCGTCGCGCAAGGCGAAGTGTCTCCGCTGGTCAAGGCCCTGGCCGGCGTCCTCTACGACGCGCTGCAGGGCCTCATGAAATACCTGTAGCCGTCGCTTACAGCGTACGATTCAGGAATCGACACAGCGCAATCCCGTCCATCCATTTGAACGGCGTCACGCCCGTGCTGTAGTGACCGCACGGCAGGATCGCCAGCCGGTGCGGGATGTCGCGTCGACGGAACTCGTCGACCAGCATCCGCGACAGATGAACCGGGAACGTCAGGTCGTAGCGCGCGTAGATCAGCAGGATCTTGCGGCCGCGCACGCGGTCGAGAAACGGCAGCGGGCTGATCGGCAGCCACATGCGGCGCAGCTCGTCGAGCGTCACGTTGCCGTCGAGGCTCTGTTTCACGTGGGCGGTTGAGAGCCCTTCCCAGACCACATCCGCAAAAAACGGTGAGATGTGATTCAGCGCCGCCGAGCGGATCAGCGGCTCGTGAGCCGTCGTGAGCATCGCCAGGCAGGATCCCAGGCTGGTGCCGAGAATGCCGATCGACTTGTACCCCTCCCCGTGCAGCCACGCGATCGCGCGCCGCGCGTCCAGCACGGCCTGACGACAAACCTGCGTCGTTCGTCCGATGTTCGAGCTGACGATGTAGTCGGCGCGTGACAGCTCGGGGGGCATCCGTACGTCGTGATAGGGAAGACTCAAACGGAGCGCCGAGATGCCGAATCGATTCAGCAGGCGGCAGAGGCCGACGTGCCCTTCGGCATCGGCGTTCCACTGGGGCAGGACCACGACCGCGCGTCGACGGCCACGCGCGGATCGATCGGGAAAATATCTCGCCGCCACGAGATTGTTCTTGGCGTGCGGCGTGTCCACCGCACTCGTGAACGTCAAGACATCGTCAACAAGGGTATAGTCGGTCGCGGGAGTGACATCGTAGAAGGGCTCGCTGTGGTCCACGATCCGCTCGCCCCACGATTGCAACGTGGTCGCCGGGTCGGACAGGTCGACCGGGAGCCCGGGCAAAGACTCGTCGTCGACGAGCCAGTCGAGGCCCCATTCGAAGGGACGGACGGCGCGGTTCGTCGCCGCCGACGCCAGGCGCCGTTCCCAGGTGTAGAAGGCGCGCGAGATCACGCCTTGCCGGCCCCCGACGCCTTCTCGCTCAATGTGCTGTACTCCCGATCGGGCGCGGACGTTTCGACCGGTAATCCCGCGGTCACCCAGCCTTCATCGCCGTACGGCGATCCACCGAATCCGCCGAGGACATTCGCCACGTTCGTGAATCCCGAGGCGGACAGCATCTCGCACGCCTGCTGCGATCGCACGCCGGCCTGACAGCCGACGATGAGCGGGGTCTCCGCCGAAAAGCTTGCCTGCACGACGTCCAAGAACTCCGCGTTCGGCCGCATCTGCCCGGTCCGTTGGTCGAGATGAAAGATCGGAATGTTGTACGCGCCGCCCGGATGAGCCTGTTGGAATTCAGGAATGGACCGCACGTCCAGGTAGACACCGCCTGTCTGCTGTTCCTGATGAGCTTCCCGCACCGACAATTGCTTGATCACAAAGACACCAACCATCTCAATTTCGTATGTTTCAGGCCCCCGATTACGGTCGCCAGGATGGCTTCCTGGTTGCACATGTCAGGGCCATGATCGAACAACCGCCCAAACCCGACGTTCCCAAGGTCCCGGATGTGGTCAACAAGCCGGGGGACATCACCCCGCCGCTGCCTGAAGAAATACACAAGGGAGACACCAGGCCGGAGGTTCAGCCGACGCCACCCCCGACCGACCCTGGCGAGTCCATTATCTGACGCTCCAGTACGGCGGCGACTTCGAGCAGGCGTGGGGTCGCGCCGCGGTGCCCGACGAGCTGCAGGCCGCGCGGCAGCCCGTCGGTACCCACACCGCACGGAATTGCGATGGCCGGGTGGCCGGTGATATTGAACAGCTGGGTCAACCGCAGCATGATCGCTCGCACTGGCTCCGCGCGGTCGTCGATCATGACTGATTGGGCGCCGACCAGCGGCGCTCCGATCGCAAGCGCGGGCAGGAGCAGTGCATCGAGCCCTTCGAGCGCCTTGTCCACGGACGCCCTCAGGACCGTTCGCGCGTGCATCGCTCTCAGGTAGTCCTCCGCCAGCACGTAACGACCCATCTCGAGCCGCAATCGCACGCCTGGCGAGTAGCGGTCGGCGTGTGTCGCGAGCTGCGGCGCGTGATACCACGAGCCTTCCGGCAGGACGATGTGAAGGTAGACGTCGGCGGTTCGATCGGCGTGGGCGATCGCCACGTCGCGCAGGCTGTGCCCCGCTGCCGCATACGCCGAGCGGGCGGCGTCGAAAAGATCGCGCGTCGGGCGATCGAGCTTGTCGAGGAAGTACGGCACCGGCACGCCCAACCAGAGTGACTCCACGGCTCCCGTCGCAACAGTCCGCGTCAACGGATCGCCGCGCAGCACGCCGTAGAGCACCGCAGCATCGGCGACGGTCCGGGTCATCGGCCCGACATGATCCAGTGTGCCGCTGAGCGGCACGACCCCTTCGGTCGAGATTTCTCCGTGCGACGCCTTCAGCCCCGTGATGCCGCAGACCGCCGACGGGATGCGGATCGACCCTCCCGTGTCGGTGCCGATCGACCCGAGCGACATGCCCTCGACGATCGCCACCGCGGCACCGCCGCTCGATCCGCCCGCGGATCGCGTCGTGTCCCGTGGATGCCGGACTGCACCGAACGCGCTTTCGTCACTGGTCGTGCCAAACGCGAACTCGTGAAGGTTCGTCTTGCCTACGATGACCGCGCCGGCACGACGGAGATTGGTCACCACCGGTGCGTCGTGGCGGGGGCGGCGTGGCGGGAGCGCGGATCCGGACGTGGTCGGAGCGCCGGCGATGTCGACGAGGTCCTTCACCGAAACGGGAATCCCGTGGAGCGCGCCGCGGTAGTGGCCCTTGGCGATTTCCTGTTCGGCGTGTCGGGCCGCGGCGAGCGCCTCGTCGGCGAGCACCGTGATGAACGCGCACAACTCACCGTTACGCGCGGCAATGCGATCGAGGCACGCCTGCGTCAGTTCGACCGGCGAGATCTCCTTGCGCTCGATCAGGTGAGCGGCCTGCGTCAGATCAGGCGGGATCGTCGTCATCGGCAGTGTCCGCGGTTGGATGGGCGAACTCGGGATCGGCGTCCCGCAGGGCCTGCGTCGAGCGGGCCAGCGTTTCGAGAAGCGGCCGCAGTCCGTTGAGCCCGCGCGCCTCGGCGTCGGTCGTTGCCAGCCGGAGCCAGTCCTGGACGTCCATGGCTAGAAGGAAAACGTGCCGCGCACGCTGACCGGTATGGTCAGGAAGCTGTGGGAAATCGGCGTCGTAAAGCGATTGGTCGCGATCTTGACCGAGATGTCGACGCCGAGCGGGCCCGTCATCACGCCGCCACCGCCCTCGGCAAAGTATCTCGTGCCATCCCGCTCATCGCTTCGCACCCGGCCAAGCCCGCCCAGGATGAAGGCGTGGCTGCCGAGGCCCCAGCCCGGCGATCGGTCGCTCATCTCGAGGCCGACCGACACGTCATACGCTCGGGCATTGGTCAGCGTGTACGAGCTGATCGGCGATGGTCCTGAGAAGGTCAGGCGTAGCGTCGGCAAGCCTTCGATGCTGCCGCGGATCGCGAGCGTGGCCCCCTCGCTCGATCCCAGCGGGTACACCGTCAGGCCGACGCCTTGACCGCGATGCGTGAACTCCTGCACGGTCACGGTCGTCAGCCCATCGGCCGTCCGGTAGTCGACTGCTTCCAGATGCACCTCGGAAACAGGCTGTCCCAGCAGATCCTCGAGCGGATGGTGGTGAAAGGCGAGCGGGTGAATATATTGCCAGTCGTAGCTCAGGCTGACAAAATGACGTCGTGCTTTCTGTCCCTGATACGTCGAATGCTGGACGGGCGCCGGAGCGAGGAGCGTTGCGGTGAGCGAAACCATGAAGGCGGTTTGAAACAACATTCGCATCAAGGATAACGTAAACCTTGTGAGCGAGCGCATCCTGGCCGCGGTCTTGCCCGGTCCCCGTCAGCGCGTCGAGGTCCGGGAGTTCCCCCGCCCTGAGTTGGCTGAGGGGGGCGCTCTGCTGCGAACGTCCTGCGCCGAGGTGTGTGGGACCGACGTCCATCTCTGGCACGGCCGCCTCGCCGGAGTGCCGTATCCCATCATCCCGGGCCACATCTCGGCCGGCACGCTCGAGTCGATTCGCGGCAGCGTGCAAGGAATCGACGGCGTGTCGCTCCGCGAGGGCGATCGCGTCGTGTTCTTCGACGTGCATCGCGCCTGCGGGCGGTGTCGCGCCTGCACGGTTCATCGAACGCCGACGCGGTGTCCGTCCCGCCGCGTCTACGGCATCACCGATTCGGCCGACGAAGGGCTGTTCGGAGGATGGGCCCAGGCGATCTACCTCGAGCCGGGCGTCGCGATTGCGCACCTGCCGGAGGCGGTCGCACTCGAGGATTACATCGGCGGTGGGTGCGGTCTCATGACCGCGGTGCACATCATCGAACGCGCGGGCATCTCGCTGGGCGACAGCGTGCTCGTGCAGGGCGTGGGCGCTGTCGGCCTGAGCGCGATTGCGCTGGCGCGCCTTGCCGGGGCGGCCACGGTGATGGCGATCGGCGCCCCGGACGAACGACTCGACTTGGCCCGCCAGATGGGGGCCGATCACGTCTTCCACCTCGAGTCGAGCACGCCCGCCGAGCGGCTCGATCACGTGCGTGCAGCCACCCACGGTGAAGGCGTCGACGTCGTCATCGAGGCGGCAGGATCGGCGAAGGCTGTAGAGGAGGGACTTGCGCTCGTTCGCAACGGCGGGCGTTACGTGATCGCCGGCCATTACACCGACGTCGGGGATACCGCGATCAATGCCCACCGGGACATCAACCGCAAGCATCTGGAGATCCGCGGATGCTGGGGCAGCGAACCCCGGCACTTCCTCCGCGCGCTGGCGCTGCTGGAGCGTCACGCCGCCGAAATTCCGTGGCGGCGGATCGGCGGCCGACGGTACGGTCTGGGCCAACTCAACGACGCGCTCGTCGATGCGGAACAGATGCGAATCCCGAAAGCGCTGGTCGATCCGTGGGCATGATCCGGCACACCAAGATCATCGCCACCCTGGGTCCCGCCAGTTGCGATCCGGAACGACTCGACGCTCTGATCGCCGCCGGTGTTGACATCTTCCGGCTCAACTTCTCGCACGGAAGCCACGAATCACACCAGGCGGCCTACCGTAACGTCAGGGCCGCCGCGACCACGCGCGGCCGCCACATTGCCGTCCTTCAGGACTTGAGCGGTCCGAAGATTCGCATCGGGCCGTTGCGGGACCATCAGGCGATCGATCTTCGCGCCGGCGAGACGCTGCGAATCTCCGCCGGCGAGGGCCCTGGAGAGCCGGGACGCGTGTTCACGCCATACGAGCCCCTGATCTCCTCTGTTGCTCAGGGCGATCGGCTGCTCCTCGACGATGGCCATATCGAGCTGCGCGTGTCTGGCCGCACCGACGGCGAGATCGAAACGGTTGTCGTCCACGGCGGCCTTCTCGGCGAGCACAAGGGCATCAACGCTCCTGGAGTGCGCCTGCCGTCTGGTGCGCTGACGGCGAAGGACGAGGACGACCTTCGCTTCGGAATCGGGCTCGGCGTGGACCTCGTTGCGCTCAGCTTCGTTCAGACGGCCGACGATGTCCTTCGCGCGCGGGCGATCGCCGATCGCGCCGGCTCAGACGTCCCGTTGATCGCGAAAATCGAGCGGCCGGAAGGGGTCACCAATCTCGACTCGATTCTCGCGGTCGCGGATGGCGTGATGGTCGCCCGTGGCGACCTCGGGCTGGAGTGTCCGCTCGAGCACGTGCCGAGGATGCAGAAGGAGATCGTGCGGCAGGCCCGAGCACGGGGCCGCCCGGTGATCGTTGCCACGCAAGTGCTGGAATCGATGCGGACGGAGCCTCGACCGACGCGCGCTGAAGTGAGCGATGCGGCAACGGCCGTCGATCAGGGGGTCGACGCGATCATGCTCGCCGGAGAGACGGCGATCGGTCAGTATCCGGTGATCGCCGTGCAGACGCTCGCGGCGATTGTGTGCGAGGCCGAACGGCTCCCGCCGGCCGGGCCATCAATTCCGTTACCGCTGCCGACCGCGGCCAGCCGCCACGGCCGTGCCTTGTGCGAGGCCGCCGTCACGCTGGCCTCGACTGGCCAGGCCGAGGCGATCGTCGCCATGACGCGGAAAGGGCACACCGCCCGCCTGCTGTCCTGCCTGCGCCCGCGGGCGCAGGTCCTTGCGGTGACGCCCTCACCGGAGGTGGCCAACCGGCTGGCGCTGCTCTGGGGAGTTACGCCGGTCGTGTCGTCCGAGCAGGATCCGCGCAATCTTGCCTCGACCCTGATTGCGACGGCCGGCCTCTCGCTCAATCCGGTCGTCGTGTTCATCAACGTGAGCCCCGACGTCAAACGGGAAGACGCGAACTTCCTCAACGTTCAACAGCTCGACACCTGAGCGGCGCTTAGACCGTCCGTCTGCGCAGCAGCGACACGCGGTATAACACGATCCCGACGCCAATCATCACAGCTGCCTGGACGATCAGGTTTGCTTCGAAGGTGACGGCGTTGGCTCCTGGCGGCGGCACGAACGTCAGGCCGAGCGCGATCGCCGTCGCGATAAACCCCGTTGCCGCAATTGCCCACACACCCACGCGACCTCCGGGAACGCGGATCTCCCCGACGGCCCGTGCGCCGGTTTCCCGCCGCAGACGAATCAACGCCCCGAACAGATAGAGATACGGAACGAAGTAGATCAGGATGGTCAGGTTGACCAGGATGTCGTACGCCTCCTGCACGGACGTCGTCCGGCCGGCGACGACGACGAACACGCTGGCGAGAAAGATGGCAGACGCCGCAATCGACTGCACGATCAGAGCGACATGCGGCGTTCGATAGCGAGGATGGAGCCGGGCGAAGGCGGCCGGCAACACGTTGTCGACACCGGCCGCAAAGGGCACGCGTGCCGCCCCGGCGGTCCACGACGCCGTCCCGGCCAGCGCGTTGAGCGCCAGGAGACCACCGGTCAACGCGCCGAGGCCGCCGAGCCCGACGCGACCCGCGACGAGCTGCACGGCGTCGGTGATTCCGCTCAGCTCCTTCAACGACGATGACGGCACCGCCACCAGCACCGACGTCGAGCCGACGATGTAGATGATGGTGGTGAGGACGCCGGCGATCAGGACGCCAAGCGGAATCACGCGCTGCGGGCGATGGATCTCCTGTCCGATGAGCGAGGTGATCTCGAATCCTGAAAAGGCGAAGCACATCGCCGACCACAGGCCGATGGTGTCGAGCGCGTCACCGTGCGGCACCATGGTGCTGGCCGAAAACGTCGTCGCCGAGCCGAATCGGAGGAAGGCGAGAGCGCCGCAGCCAATCAGGAGTCCCGCCGGAACCCACAATCCGAGCGCGCCGGCGTTCTGCAGCCACTTGCCGAGGCGCAGCCCCACGATGTTGATCCCCGCGGCGATCCAGATCCCGGCCAGCACGAACCAGACCGCATACCAGCGCGACGTCGCCAGCCACGCCCAGCGTTCGCCGCCCATGGCGGCGAGATTCGCCGCGCCGAAGAGGAGGACCGAGGGGAAGTAGAACAGGTTGTTGACCCACAGGCACCAGCCACAGATGAACCCGTGGCCGAGACCGAAGGCTTTGCGAACCCAGACATAGACACCGCCCTGATCGGGATAGCGGCTCGACAGCTCCGCGACCGCAGCCGCCAATGGCACGAAGAACGCCAGGCACGCGAGGATCCATAACGTGACCGACTCCGGACCCGCACGTGCGCCTCGGGCGATCCACCGCAGGCCGACCACGGCCACGATGTTCATGAAGATCACGTCCCAGAGGCCGAGCGACTTGATGAACGCAGGTCTGCCCGACGTGCTGTCGCTCATGCGGTCTCCAAATACTGTTTCAGTGCGGCGAGCGACGAGCGCCAGCCTGGCGCGATCACGGCGTAATACCGCCGCCACCGCGGCGTGTCCTCGTAGCCGGCCTGATGAACGTGGAGCCGACAGCCGGATCCTTCCGTCGTGCACGTCACTTCCAGACCCATCGGACCCAGTGGATCGCCGTCGGGGGGCAGCCACCACGCATCGGCCACGAACAGCTGCTGGCCCGGAATGTATTCGACCACGGTGCCGTGAAACACTCCACCGAGTCGTCCCAGGACCTCGTCCGCCTCGGCGGACGGGGCCCATTCCACGGCATAGACCCCCAGCACCCGGGCGGGTGTCACCGATCGAATGGTGTGCCACCAGTGCGCCAGCGCCTGGGGCTCGAAAAACGATCCAAGCACTCGCGTCGGGCTCGCCTCGATCGCCAATTCCTGATCGAAGCCGGCTTTGGCGCCGGGCTTCGACGCACGGCTGCGCATCGCCGCCGATCGTAACATTCGTGACCGAACCTCGAGCGGAGCTCTCCCAGACGGTCTGTCGACGGCTGATCTATGCTGTTTCCGTGGACGGCGAACTGCCAACGGCCGATGAGAGCTGGGATGAGCACTACCGGGACGAACGCGATGCGGCGTTTCTCTATCGCGCGCTGGCCGAGGTGGAGCGCGACAGCGTCCGCCGCGATCTGTTCGAACGACTCGCCGTCGTCGAGGACCGTCACGTCGCCCGGTGGGAAGAGCTGTTCGTCGGTGCTGGCCGTCGGCTGCCACCGTACCTGACGTCGTGGCGGACGCGGGCGCTGGCGCGAATTGCTCGTGCGTTCGGGCCCTCGTCCATTCTGCCGCTCGTCCTTGCCGAGGAGGGTCGGGAGGTCCAGGCCTACCTCGGCCTGGCCCGGCAGTCGACGAACCGCGAGACGCACCGCGCCGCCGTCGATATCGCGTCCGATTCGGCGGTACACGCGCGCGAGCTGTCCGAGGTGATGGGGCGGGAAGGGGAGCCGTGGCACGTCGGAGGTGCCGGCGGCGTGCTCCGCAGCGTCGTCTACGGCTTCAACGACGGCCTGACGGCGAACTTTGGCCTCGTCGCCGGGGTCATCGGCGCCAGCGTCTCGCCGCACGTCGTCATCATCAGCGGTCTGGCAGGTGCGCTGGCCGACGCGCTGTCGATGGGGTCGAGCGGTTACCTGGCAGCCAAGAGCGAAGCGGAAGTGCAAGCGCATCAGATCGAGATGGAGCGGCACGAGATGCGCCTGATGCCCGATCTCGAGGAGGACGAGCTCGCGCTGATCTACGAGACCAAGGGGTTGACGCCCGAACGTGCGCGCGAGACGGCGCAGGCGGTGATGAAGGATCCGGCGCAGGCGCTGGCCACGCAGGTCCGCGAGGAACTGAACATCCATCCCGCCGAGCTCGCGCCGCTCAAGGACGGATTGATTACCGGCTCGGCGACCGCCGTGGGCGCGATCATTCCGATCGCTCCGTTCCTGCTGTTGCCGCCTGGCTCGGCGTTGTGGGTGTCGCTGATGTTCAGTATGACGGCCCACTTCGGAATCGGTGCAGCAAGAAGCCTGTTCACCGGCCGGGGATTATGGGCGAGCGGCCGCGATATGTTCATCGTCGGCTTCGGCGTCGCCGCGGTCGCGTATCTGATCGGTGAGCTGATTACGAAGCTGCTCTGACCGCGCTATTGTTTCTGGCGCAGGGTCTGGACGTAGGTGACGATCGCCCAGACCTGCTCCTTCGTCAGGTCGTTTTTCTGCGCCGGCATCTTCGGCTTCTGGCGGCCGTTCCAGATTTTGTAGAAGACGACGCCGTCGGGGTTGCGCGCGGCGCGGCGCGCGACCGTGAGATCCATGTCCTGCTGCTGATCGGGATCCGCGTCGGGTCCGTCTCCCTTACCGCCAGGTCCGTGGCACTTCTTACATGTCTTCTCGAAGAGTTGCTTGCCACTGGCGACGGCGGACGTGTCCGCGCTCAGCGGATTCTTCTCATCCTGCGCGGTCGGCGGAATCGTCCACCCCCCCGGCCGCTCCTTCTCCTGCGGAACAGGCGTCGGCGACGATAGCGGGTTTTCCCCGTGAAGAACGGCCAGCGATGTCAGCGAAAAGAAGAGTGCGATTGTGAGTAACAGCCACCGTCGACACATCCGACAATGATACATTTTTTGACGCATGCACAACCAGCCGCTGGCGTACTTCGACCCTGAGTTCCTGGATAGCGACGAGGCGCGCCCGATTCGGATCCTCTCGGAGTATCTCGAACCGCTCCGACGCTTCCGCCTGCAGAACATCCAGGACACGGTGGTCTTTTTCGGATCCGCGCGCGTACACAGCCGGATTCGCGCCGAGGGGGCGCTGCGGCGGTTGCGGAACGGGAAACACGGCCGCGACTATTCCGCCGCCCTCAAGCGCAGCCGCAAGGCGGTGGAGTGGTCCCGCTACTACGAGGATGCGCGACGGCTGGCGAAGGATCTGACCCGATGGAGCCGTTCGCTCGACCAGTCCCGCCACCGCTTCGTCGTTTGTTCCGGCGGCGGTCCGGGCATCATGGAAGCCGCCAACCGCGGCGCGCACGAGGCGGGAGGCAAGACGATCGGCCTGAACATCCGGCTGCCGTTCGAGCAGGGCGCCAATCGCTACATCACGCCAGGCCTGCACTTCGAGTTCCACTACTTCTTCATGCGGAAGTTCTGGTTCGCCTACCTCGCCAAAGCGCTGGTGATTTTTCCCGGCGGCTTCGGCACGCTCGACGAAATGTTCGAGATCCTCACCCTGGCACAGACCAACAAGCTGTCGAAGAAGATGTGCGTGATCCTCTACGGGCGGGAGTACTGGGAGCGCATCATCGAGCTGCAGCCGATGCTCGAATGGGGAGCGATCGCTCCCAGGGATCTCGATCTGCTTCAGTGGGTGGACACGCCCGATCAGGCGTTCGAGCGCCTGCGAACCCACCTCCTGAGCCACCACCTCGTGCCCGAGACGCCGCAGGAAGCCCGCGTCCCCGCTATCGCCAAGACCCGCGGTTGATCCCGGTCAATACAGCAGATAGGGCTGGCGCGCCGTCGCGAACGCCTGCTCGTCCCCCGGCCAGCGGCTCGCGATGGAGGCGGCGCTCTCTCCCGAGTCGATACCCCGGCGCAGTCGATCCGATCCGTAGAGGATGTCGATCGGTGGCTTGTCGTGTTCGTACTGGTACGGCGGCTGTCGCCAGGCAAACGTGTCGGGAGCCTCACGGCGAAATTCCGCGATCAGTTCGACCGCCGTCCGCATCGGCGCAAACGCCGTGCGATCGGTGACGTGAATCTGGCAGCCGCCGCACGTCTCCCTGGCGTGCTTATGAAACGTCGGCTCGAAAACGACCGATCTGAACGTCACGCCGGGCAAGCCCCGCTGGTTCATCTGATCGGCGAAGCGGTCGCCGTCGATCCAGGGCGCCCCAATCAGCTCGAACGGTCTGGTCGTGCCGCGTCCCTCCGAGAGCAGGGTGCCCTCGAAGAGCACGGCACCGGGATAGACGATCGCGGTGTCGAGCGTTGGGATGTTCGGTGACGGAAGCACCCACGGGAGGCCGGTCTGGTCGTAGAACATCCCTCGCGTCCAGCCCTCCATCGGCACCACGTCGACCGCCGCGCCAAGGCCGAAGTGATCGTTGAAGAGGCGGGCGAGCTCGCCGATGGTCATGCCGTGGCGCATCGGAATCGGGAACTGGCCGACGAACGACGCATACGCCGGGTCGAGCGTCGGCCCCTCGATGGCGGCGCCGCCGATGGGATTCGGCCGATCGCAAACGACCACGCGGATGCCGTGCCGGCGGGCGGCGCGCAGACAATTGGCCATCGTGTAGATGTAGGTGTAGATCCGGGTGCCGACATCTGGGAGGTCGACGACCAGCACGTCGACGTCCGCGAGCATCTCGTGCGTCGGCTCGCGGGTCTCGCTGTACAGCGAATACACCGGCACTCGTCGTCTTGCGTCGGTCGCGTGCGGCGACTCGATCATGTTTTCCTGCAGGTCCGACCGGAACCCGTGTTGCGGGCCGAAGATCGCCGTCAGCGTCCAGGCCCCCGGCGACGCGAAGCGATCCGCGGCATGCCGGAGTTGCGCATCGATCGAAGCCGGGTTGCAGACGAGGCCGACGCGCTGGCCGGCGATCAGGCTCTTATCCGGACCGTCGAGCAGGCGATCCAATCCGAGACGTACGGGCATCGGCGGATTATAAGTCGGCGCTGCGGATCGGACGTCGGTCGCGGGCGGTCTGCATCAGGTGCCGTGCGATTGCCGCGCCGCACAACGCGTCTGCGTAGCTGTTGCAGCGGAAGCGATGGGCCACCTGTCCGTCGGAGCGTACCAGCAGCAGATCACGCTCTCCGCAGCCGACCTGCGCGGCCGCGTGCCAGGCCAGCGCGGTCAGCCTGGCGCCGCCGATGAACACCGCGCGCGAGGACGTCAGGAGCAGCCGACCGCTGGGTTGGGCGGGATCGTCGGGCATCGAGGCCGGCGCGCTGTAGTGGCAGCGGTCGGCGCCGACAACGCGATGCGTGGTGTCGACCACGGGCAGCTGCGACGCGTGGAGCTCCCGCGTCAGCGTGACGAGACGCTCGAGTCCCTCGAGCATCTCCTCCTCAATCTCGAGATCGGGAGCGAGCGGCCGGTGGGCCTCGAGCGCCGCGCGAAGCGGCGCGATGGCCTGTGCGTCTGCGGCGGCGGCGGCGCGATTCCAGTCGGCCCGCCAGGTCTCGATACGTGCGTTCGCCCCGTTGCCGGAGCGTTTCAGCCAGCCGAACAGTCCCATGCGTGTGTCGATGTGCTTGACGAGTGTCGTCCGTCACTTGCGTGAGCGTCAAGGCTCGGGACCGGCCTGCAGGCGAGGGTATTTAAGGATGGAAATAAACAGGAATCCATGTCACGGCCGATGCACTGCTTGAAGTCCCTGCCCTTCTTCGTGTTGAATACGTGCCCTGCTCACCGCGCCACCGAAGTCCCGATTAGGGATGGCGTGAAATATGGGCTGAAGATGACCAATTTCGGAGACCACATGGCGCGCGCCCGGCAAGGATCGAAGGGGTCACAGAATCGAAAGCCCGGCCGCCCCCCGGTGCACGACGAAGCCTGGACCAAGGTGACGGTCGTGCTGTTCAACAGGCAGATTGTTTTTCTCGATCGGCTGGCGGCCAGCATCAGGGCCCGCAACGGTTCAGCCATCAGCCGCGCCCAGCTCATTCGCGCGCTGCTGGATGCCGTGGCCGACGCCGACGTCGATCTGACGTCCTCGACGTCGGAAGCCGACCTGAAAGCGGCGCTCCTGGCGCGGCTCGGGCGGTATCGGCTGAGCGAGGGCTGACGGAATCGACGGCCGGTCGCCAGGACGCCTCCGGTACCCGACAATGAGGGGTGCCGTCCGAATGCGTGATCCTCGTCGGGCTTCCGGGGTCCGGCAAGTCGACGTTCTATCGCGACCGGCTCGCCTCGACGCACGAGCTCGTCAGCAAGGATTTGCTGCCCAACGTCAAAGACCGCCAGCAGCGTCAGGACTCGCTGATCCGAAGCGCGCTCGCTCGCGGCGCGTCGGTGGCCATCGACAATACCAACGTCACCGTTGCCGAGCGGGCGGCGATTATCCGGATCGCGCGCGAACGGCAGTCTCGCATCATCGGTTACTACATCGACGCCAGCACGCGGGAGGCGGTGGCGCGCAACGAGAAACGGGAAGGCCGAGCCCGCGTTCCCAAGGTCGCCATCTTCACCTGCGCCAAGCGACTGGCCCCGCCGTTCCTCGAGGAGGGCTTCGACGAGCTCCATCGCGTCCGTGTCGATCCCGAAGGCCGATTCGTGGAGGTGACCTGAGGCAGGCAGCCGATGCGGCCGGTCGGCCGCGGAAAAAGAGAAAGGGGATGTCCTTCGCAGCTGGACATCCCCTGGCCGGATTTTATGTGAAGGGTTACTGAATCGCGGTGCCGCCGGAGGGAACTGCCGAGTCCGACATGCCGCTCAGCGTCGCGGTTCCCTGCCAGATCGTCCCGGTCGTGTTGGTCCCGAAGTAGCGCGTGCCGGTCGAGGTCGACACCGGGTTCGCCCAGGCGTGGTAGCCGGTCGACAGCGCCGAGGCCGCCGAGCCGTTGCAGGCCGCCGACGTGCCGCCGCCCGCTCCGTCCATGGACACCTCGTAGCCGCTCTTGGTCGCCGTCGCCGCCGCCCCGAGGTCCGGGCTGATGAAGGCCGAGCCACCCGCAGGCCCGCTGCCGAGCACGTCCAGCGACTTGGCGTACTGTCCGTTGCCGCAGCTCGCGGAGAACGTGGACTGCGCGCTGCTGACGGCGCGGAGCGATCCGATCGCCGACGCTTCGTTACCCGAAATGCGCGCTCGCAGGAGCCCGGGCACCGCGATGGCGGCGATGATGCCGATGATCGCGACAACGATCAGCAGCTCGATGAGCGTGAAACCCTTCTGATTGCGAACCTGCATTGTCCTATCTCCTCAAAAATATTTTCAGTGTCGAAGTCAGTGGCCGCTCGAGTTCTTCGTTCGTCGCGGCACGTTGGCTCTTAGAGCAACGGCGGTACCAGGTCGAATCGGCAGCTTGGCCATCGCAGGCAACTCTCACATCAGTCGAGAGATAACGGGATTCGCCGGGTGTCTCGCCGCGCCGGATCGGGCGCATTTTTCGGCAGACCGACAATTTTTGTCCATGCCCCGCCGTCGGGAAATGTCAGATGGTTGGGCGGGTTTGGTCGAGCGCGCGCGCTTGGCGGCGCGCGTAGAATTCTGCGTACAACCATGAAGGGATGGCCAGGCGAGTTCCACGATGCGGCGCGTCTGCTGCTCAAGAGCCCAGGGTTTACCGTTGCCGCCATCGCCACGCTCGCACTTGGTATTGGCGCGAACGCGGCAGTCTTTTCAGTTGCCGACACCGTCCTCCTGAAACCTCTCCCATATCCCGATGCCGACCGCATCGTGGTGCTGACCACAAGGACTCCGCAGGGTTCATCCCCCGGCTTGTCAATGCCCAAGCTCACGGTTCTCCGGGAGAGCGAGCCCGAAAGCCTGCAGGATCTGGCGGCCTATCGCTTCAGAGTCGTCAACGTCAGGACCGAAACCGGAACTCACCCCGGTTCGGTCGGTGAGGTGAGTGCGGATTTCTTTCAGCTCTTCGGCGCGTCCTTCGAGCAAGGCCGTTCCTTTACATCTGATGAAGGTCGCAGCAGAAGTAAGGTGGCTATCGTAAGTTCAGGCTTGGCCCTCCGGTCATTCGCGCACTCGGCAAACGTGGTCGGGAAAGCCGTTTGGCTCGACGGCGAGGCTCTCGCCGTCGTGGGGGTGCTGAAGAGCACTTTCGATGCCCAGCCATTGGCCGGACCGGTGCTGGGAAGTCCCGACGTCTGGACACCGCTCGCGATGGATGAGAGTCGGGCGAATCAGAGCAACACGCTGTTCGCTGCGGCACGGCTCGCTCCAGGCGTCACGCTTCAGCACGCGCGGACGCGCCTTCAACGTGCAACCGAGCGGTTCATCCAGGCCTTTCCCGGCGTCCTCGGGTCTACGGACGTCTTCGACGTCGAGGGCCTGCGCGATCAGCTGGTTGGAGATGTCCGGTCATCTCTGATCGTCCTTGAGGGCGCCGTCGGCTTCGTCTTGCTGGTAGCCTGCGCGAACGTCGCCTGCCTGTTCCTTGTCCGTTCGACCGGTCGCGCCCGTGAAACGGCAATAAAGGTGGCACTCGGCGCAGGGCGAGGCCAGATCATGCGGGAGGTCCTCGCGGAGAGTCTGCTGCTGTCGTTTGCCGGGGGACTGCTCGGCCTTTGGCTCGGCGTGCTCGGCATCCGCGCACTCCTTAACTTCTATCCCAACAAGCTCGGATGGATTGGCAGCGCGGTTCTTGATGCCAACGTGGTGGCCTTCGTTGCGGTGGTGACGGCGGTCGCCGCCGCCGCCGCAGGCCTGGTTCCGGCCTCCGTCGCGTTTACGGCCGATCTCCACAGTGCACTCAGAGCGACGGGATCGACGGCCACTCAGCGTCAAAAGAGGATTCGATCCGTGTTCGTTGGCGCGGAGATCGCTCTTGCCGTCGTGCTCCTGATCGGGGCCGGGCTGCTCGGGAGAACATTTCTGGCCTTTCGTTCGCTGAATCCTGGATTCGATGCGAGGGACGTCCTGACTATGCGGCTGCCGCTCGGCGACCCGAGCCTGATCAGCAACGCCAGAGTCCAACTGACGATTCGCAATGGCATCGAACGGATCGGCAGCATCCAAGGTGTCGCCGTGGCGAGCGCTACCTGCTGCATGCCGCTGGAGAACGACACCAGGTTGCGGTTTGTGATCGTGGGTCGCCCTCTCAGCGGTCCGTACCACGGCATGGGCAGCTGGCGATCGGTGTCGGCAGGCTACTTCGAGGCGCTGAGAATCCCGATCGTTCGTGGACGTTGGTTCACCGCAGACGATCGCGCCGGCGCGGCTCCCGTCGCGATCATCAATCGGGCGATGGCCGCTGGACTCTGGCCGGATGGAGATCCACTCGCCGACAGTCTTCTGATCGGGAGGGGGCTGGGGCCTCAGTTCGCGTCTGAGCCGACGCGCCGGATTGTAGGCATTGTCGGGGACGTCCGCGACGCGACTCTTAGCGCGGAGCCCAGACCCACGATCTACGTTCCCATCGCGCAGCTCCCCGACAGCGTCATGCGACAAGCGATGGGATTTCTGCCTCTCACGTGGATTGTCAGGACCTCTGCGGATTCCGCGGGACTGCGCCTCAGCATCCAACGCGAACTCGAAATGGTCGCAGGTTCTCCTGTTGCCGAGGTCGAGCCATTGACCGAGCTGGTGCGGTCGTCCACATCGGACAACGACTTCTATCTCGCGATCATGAGTCTGCTCGGAGCTGCGGCCTTACTCCTTGCATGGATCGGCGTGAACGGGGTCGCGAGCTATGCCACCCAGCATCGCCACAGAGAAGTGGCCATTCGGCTGGCCTTGGGTGCTGAGCCGGTTCTCCTCCGGAACATGCTCCTCTGGCAGGGGTTGCAGGTGGTCCTGCTCTCGGTTCCTGTCGGCATTGGTGTCGCGCTCGTGATGGGTCGCATCATGCGCGGGCTTCTTGTCGGAGTCAGCGGCCGCGATCCCGTGGTGTTCGTGGCCGTACCCGCCGTGGTGATGGTTACTGCACTGCTGGCGGTGTGGCTACCCGTCCGCGCCGCGGTAGGCACTGATCCCGCGACAGTCTTGCGTTCGACGTAACGGTCCCTGCCGTAGTCACTGCTGCGGTGTCGCGGCTGTCCTCGTCTCGCCTAGCGCCCGATCAATCTCGGGCAGTGCCTCCTCATACAGCGTCAACAGCGCCGGCTCCAGAACTTCGGCGGGCTCT
The DNA here is from genome assembly GCA_963771415.1 of uncultured Acidobacteriota bacterium. Taxonomy (GTDB): domain Bacteria; phylum Acidobacteriota; class Vicinamibacteria; order Vicinamibacterales; family 2-12-FULL-66-21; genus CAWAZT01. Next base: position 213,828 of record CAVYTI010000007.1, read on the forward strand.
TCGACCTGGGGCAGGTGAACGTCCTGCACGGTGGCTCCTTCGTGTCCACCGTCTTTCTACCCTGCCTCGCGTGTCGGACGCTTGCGAGGCGACGCCGCGGCGATCGGGCCGAAGGCGTGTGGAGATCAGAAAGGACAGGTGGTCGGCTGGCCGTTGAGCCCTTCGCTGTCACGCTCGAAGGTCGCGTGGATCGTTCCACCCGCGTAGCTGACGTGAAGGATGTAGAGGCTGTCGTAGTCTCCAGAGGTCCACGCCGGCACCTGGATGCCGCCGCCGTACGTGTTCATGATGGTCTGTGCGAGCTTCACGAGCTGCTGATGTTCCCAGGCCACGAAGATTGTCGTATTCGCCTTCGTGGAGGTGATCAAGCGTTGTTGGAGTGACGCGATGTCGGTGTAGCCGTAATTGGTGTTGACCGATACGCCGAACTTCACCGCGACCGGCTCAATCGTCGCGAGCGGCCGAACGTAGAAAAATGAGCCGGCAGGGTCCGTGATTTTTTCCGACGGATTGGGAGCATAGAGATAGCTTGGCCGGTCGAACTTGGCCCCCAACACCTGCGGCAGCGCGAGCGCGCGATTGAGACCCTGACAAGTCAGCTGTCCCAGACCGCCCGCCGGCTTTTCTCCATGACGGAACAAGACAATCGTCTGTTGTGCGGACGCATCAGCCGCAACCAGGACCAGCGCGGCGAGACACCAGGGGATCCATCGGCAGGTCACCATCATGCACTCCTCTCAAAACGGATCGCTCGACTCGAAACGATCGCGACGGCTCGGGAGCCAGCTCGATCTGCAAGGCAGCTGCCGCGTCAGTGGGCTTTTTGAAGAGGTGAGCGGCGGACAGATCGCCGCCCCGTGACGCAAGCTCACGACCGGGCGAACTGATGAGGATTCATCGGACGTTCACCCTTGTCGCACGATGATACGTGGACCGGTGAGCTTTACATGGGTCAGCCAGCCGAGGCGAGCGTCCTGCGCCTGGGCCGTTCTGGCCTGGACGGTCGATCTAATGGAGTCTATCTATGCGCAGCAGCGTGGTGATCCTGATGACGGTGGCGATGGTGCCGCTCTTCGCGCAGCCGCCGGCGACGTATCGGATTACCCAGGCCTACGCGGTTGGCGGTGACGGCGGAAATGACTACATCGTCCCCGACCCGCCGACGCACCGGTTGTTCATCGCCCGGCAGAATCGGGTCATGGTCGTCGACGAGAATACGGGGACGGTGGCGGGCGAGATCTCCGGCCTGAAGGGGGCGCATGGGACGGCGATCGTCGCTGACACGGGGCACGGGTTTGCCACGTCAGGGGCCGATGAGACCGTCGTCATGTTCGACCTGAAGACCTACCAGGTGCTCGGCCGCATTCACGCCGCGGAGGACGCTGACGCGATCATCTACGACCCGGCCTCGAAACGCGTCTTCACCTTCAACGGCGACGCGCATTCCTCGACGATCATCGATCCAGCCGCGGGCACCGTCATCACCAACCTGCCGCTCGGCGGCAAGCCCGAGTACGGCGCATCGGCCGGCGACGGTAAGGTCTACGCGAATCTGGCCGACACCAACGAAGTGGTCGAGATCGACGCCGCAGGCGCCAAGGTGCTTCGTCGCTGGTCGACCGCGCCGTGCACGCACCCGGTCGCGATGGCGATCGACACGGCGCATCATCGGCTGTTCAGTGGCTGCCGCAGCGGCGTGATGGCCGTCTCCGACTACGACGCCGGACGGGTCGTCGCCAGCGCGCCCATCGGGTCGGGCACGGACGGCGCCGCTTTCGACGCGAGCTCGGGCAACGCGTTTGCCGCCAACGCCGATGGCACGCTGACGGTCATCCATCAGGACAGCCCCGATAAGTACAGTGTGGTGCAGACGCTGAAGACCGCGCCCGGGGCGCGTAACCTGGGCCTCAATCCGGAGACCCATCGACTCTTCCTCGTCTCGTCGAAATACAGTGGGCCTCCGCCCGCCGCGAGTGGCCGCGGCCCGGCTGCTCCCGGCGCCTTCACCCTGATGGTCGTCGAGCGCGACTCGAGCGCCCGCTGACCATCGCCGTCCCAAGATCAGGGCCCGCAGATGCACGTGTTGATGATTCTGCCGCTCGCGCTCAAGGCGCTGCGGCGTCACGTGATGAGGACCGTGCTGACGATGCTCGGGGTCATCATCGGTGTGAGCGCGGTGATCTGCACGATCGCGATTGGTGAAGGGGCATCCGGGCAGATACGCACCGCCATTGCCAACATCGGCGCCAACCTGGTGTGGGTCGAGGCCGGCGGCGTGAACCGCAACGGGGTCCGGACCGGGTCGGGTGGGACGCGGACGCTGACCGTGGCCGACCTGATGGCGATTCGGCAGCAGATCACGACGGTCACCAACGTGTCGCCGCAGGCGGACACGCGTGTGCAGCTGGTCAACGGCAATCAGAACTGGAACACGAGTGCCCGCGGCGTCTCCCCGGAATACGTCACGCTCAAGAACTGGCCGGTAGTCAGCGGCGGCATGTTCACGGAACAGCAGATCGAGCGCGCCGCCCCCGTCTGCGTGCTCGGCCAGACTGTCGCTGTGATCCTCTTCGGCGATCAGGATCCCATCGGGCAGACCATTCGCGTGCAGGGGTTGCCCTGCGCCGTGATCGGGGTGCTCGGCATCAAAGGACAGACGGCGACCGGGCAGGATCAGGACGACACGCTCCTGATGCCCTACACGACGGTGATGAAGAAGATCAAAGGGACGCCGTGGCTCGACGATATTCTGATGTCGGCGCTCTCAGCCGACCTGGTGGATGTGGCTCAGGTGCAGCTGACCGAATTGCTCCGTGCGCGTCATCACATCCAGCCCGGCGCGCAGGACGACTTCAATCTTCGCAATCCGACGGCGATCGCCCAAACCGTTGCCGAATCGGCACGCACCATGGAAGTGCTGCTGGCCAGCGTCGCCTCGGTGTCGCTGCTGGTCGGCGGCGTCGGCATCATGAACATCATGCTGGTGTCAGTGACCGAGCGGACGCGCGAGATTGGCCTGCGCCTGGCGATCGGCGCACGGAGTCGCGACGTGCTGCGCCAGTTCCTCTGCGAGGCGGTGCTGCTCAGCGTCACCGGCGGCGCGATCGGCGTGCTGCTGGGAATGGTCGGGACTCGCGCGATCGCCGAGATGTTTGCGTGGCCGACGCGCGTCTCACAGTCCGCGCTGCTGCTGGCCCTCGCGTTTGCCGCCGCGATCGGCATGTTCTTCGGTTATTACCCCGCCCGCCGGGCGGCTCGGCTCGACCCGATCGACGCCCTGCGCTACGAATAAGTAGGCCTCTCGACGCTAGAATCGTGGCGTGCAGAGCGTCGCCAGCGTGGCCTTCTTGCTGTTGCTCTGGTCGTCACCGATCCGGGCCGACGACCAGAGGGCCGGCCCTTCTTCACTTCTGGTTGCGGGGAAGGACTGGGCACTGCTGGGGCAGGGCTACCAACTGACCGCCGACTCTGCGGTGGCCAAGGATGGCACCGTCTATTTCACCGACGCCCGACACAACCGGATCCTCAAGATCGATCTCAACGGAGGGATCGCGGTCTGGAAAAACGAAAGCGGAGGCGCGCACGGCATCGCATCCGGGCCGGATGGCCGCTTGTACTCCGGCCAGCACGATCGCAAGCGGATCGTTGCCCTCGATCCCAACGGCAAGGAGACGATCGTGGCTGACGGTGTGCAAACCCATCACCTCACGATCACGAAACGTGGCGCAGTCTATTGTGCCGATGCGCCCAACCATACGATCTGGCTGATCGATCCAGCGGGAAGCAGGCGGCCGGCAACCAGCGACGTCAACTGGCCACACGTCGTTCTGCTTTCCCCGGACCAGTCCCAGGTTGTCGTCACCGACCCGCACACGACTTTTGTCTGGTCGTTTCGGATTCTGCGTGATGGTTCGTTGTCGCACGGCCAGCAGTTCTACCACCTCGAAATGCGTAATGGGTCCACTGAGACAGACGCCGGCGGAATGACGTTCGATACCGAAGGATTCCTCTACGTCGCCACCAATGTCGGCGTGCAGGTATTCGATCGGGCCGGCCGCCTGGCAGCGATCATCCAGCCGCCGCCCGGCAGCGCTGGTGTGTCCGACGTGTTCTTCGCTGGCCCGAACCTGCAATGGCTGTATCTGACCGACGGGGACAAGATCTACCGGCGGCCGTCGAAGCGGAGCGGCGCAACGCCGTGGACGGCAGCGACGCCGACGCAGCCCAGGTAGCGTGCTGGAGCGGTTAGCGCATCATGACCATCCTGTCGGCGAGATTAGTCAGCGATCGGTCTCGGCGAGCGCAGGAGCTTTCCACAGCCTCATCGTCTGGTCGACTGAGATCGTGGCAAGCATCCGGCCGTCCGGCGAAAAGGCGACTGACGTGACGACGGAGTCGTGCGCCTTGATCGTGGCGACTTCGCGTCGCGTCCGGACGTTCCAGAACTTCACGGTACCATCAACGCTGCCAACCGCGAGCGTCTGGCCATCTGGCGAGAATGCGACCGAGATGATCGCTCCTCCGTCGCCGCGCAGCGCGGTTGGCGCGGTGTGAAACGTCGTGCTCCACAATTGCACCGTGGTATCTGCGCTCGCGGTCGCGAGAAGCCGGCCGTCCGGGGAGAACGCCACCGCGTTTACCCTCTGCGTATGACCTTCCAGCAGCCGTCCCGCTGTCCAGGTCCGAGCGTCCCACAGACGAATCCGACCGTCATCGTACCCCGTGACGAACAGTGTACCGTCGCGCGAAAACGCGTACGACGCAACGTCCCCCCTGTTCGGAGCTTCAATCAGCTGCGCCATCCGGTCGCGGTGCGCGACACTTCTGATTTCGATTCTTGGCGAAGGCTTTCCGAGAGAGGCCGCGAGGACCTGTCCATCAGGTGAGAAGACGGGCGTGTGAATCGGCGGAGCGTCGAGCGCGATATTGGCGACCAGCTTGGGCCCTCCGCCTGTGACATCCCACAAGGTCAGGCCACCCGCCGATGTTGTGGCGAGCAACGAACTGTCCGGCGAGAAGCTCGAATCGCGGTGTGGAATGTCGGCCACCTTCCCCAGGCGTTGCGCATCCCACAGCGTGATGCGATCGGCACTGGCCACCGAGCGCGTCATCAACCGCCCGTTTGGAGAGAAGTCCACTGTCGCCCAATTGCCTGGGTGACGATCAAACACTTCTGACTCCGGCGCATCCCTCGAGCTCCAGACCTTTGCCGTTCCATCGAGGCTAGCCGTGAGCACGGTCCGGCCGTCCGGTGTATAGCTCACACTGAACACGCGGGAGTCGTGCCCCCTGAGCACGCCAACGGGCCGCTGCGCTTTGACGTTCCAGAGACGCGCCGTGTGATCGAGGCCGCCCGAGACCAGTCGTTCGCCGTCAGGAGAGAATGCGAGGGAGTAGACGGCGCCCTGGTGAAAGCCGAGCACGACCAGCATCTGACGGGTCGCGACATCCCACAGGCGGACGCTACCATCGATCCCGCCGGTCGCGAGGATGGTGCCATCGGGCGAAAACCTTGCGCAGATCACCAACCCCTTGTGGCCGGTTAACCGGCCCGCGAGTGTCCCCGACCCAACGTTCCACAGCGTCACGGAACCGTCTCCCTGCGGAGTCGCGAGCAAGCGTCCGTTAGGGGAGAAATGCATCCAGCCGGCCGACGAGGTGTGGCCGACGAGCGAACTCACCTTTTGTCGACTGGCCACATCCCACAGCGACAGTTCCGCCGGCGTGTCAATCGCATAGAGGTATCCGGCCATGGTCGCCAGCGTACGGCCATCGGGGCTGAAGGCGAGCGAGGCTGTCGCGCCGCGGTGGACGAGACGCCCGACGAGTTGCCGTCTCGAGGTGTCCCAGAGGTGAACCTCGTTGGTATCGGTGGCCGTGGCCAGGAGCGCTCCGTCGGGAGAGAACGCGATGCAGTAAATGATGCCCGAGGATGCCTGCAGTGTCCCCAGCGGCGCGCCGGATGGCAAATCCCACAGCTGAATCCTGCCGTTGCCACTTCCCGTCGCGAGGAGCCGGCCGTCTGGCGAGACCGCGCTTCCCCAGACTTGGTCGGCACCGGTTCGAATCGTCAGGATTTCTCTGGGTCGTGTCAGACCGAAGAGATAGCGCCACTCGAAAGTCCGCAGATCCGGGTCGCCGTGACGCGGCCGCTGGCCGTCGAGCAACGTCCGGGCCCGTTCGATGTTCCCCGATTCCCACGCGCCGTAGCCGACGCCGACATCGGAGACGTAGAGGTTCTGCGCGAGAATGGCGGACGTACGGTCGGCACGACGCCACTGCCAGATGGAGATCACCAGGCCGGTCACGATCGAAAGAATCAGGCCGGCGCTCATCGCTGCGAGCGCGGGTTTGCGGCGGCACCACCGCCAGGTGCGTTCGGTCGCTGAAACCGGCCGCGCCGCGATTGGCTCGCCACGAAGCCAGCGCTCGAGATCGTCAGCGAGCACTTCTGCGGATCCGTATCGTTGCGCTGGATTCTTGAGCAGCGCCTTGCGACAAATCGTGTCGAGATCGCGATCGATTCCCTTGTTCGATGATCGTGGCGGCGGCGGGTCCTGCTCGATGACCCGCGTCAGCGTCTCCAGCGGTGTCGCTCCCTGGAACGGAAGCCGGCGGGTCAGGAGCTGGTAGAGAATCGCGCCGAGACTGAACACGTCGGCCGCGGTGGTGAGCGGTCGAACGCCGCCGGCCGCCTGCTCCGGCGCCATGTAGTTGGGCGTGCCGATTACGGTCGCCGTTCGCGTCGAGTTCCCGTCGCCGACGAGCAGTTTCGCGATCCCGAAATCGGCGATCAGCGGCTCGCCCTGGGCGCCGAGCAGAATGTTCGCTGGTTTCAGGTCTCGATGGAGAATGCCATGCTGATGCGCGTGGTGAACGCCCCTCGCGATCATGGCGAGCAGGCGCGCGACACGCGATTGGCGCGTGTCCATCTCGGCACGCGAGAGCGCACGCGCCTCCGATCCTTGCGGCAGCGCGTAATCGCCCATGTGATCCTGCAGGCTGCCGCCCTCGATGAAGCGCATGCTGTAGTAGTGCACGCCTTGCATGCTCGCCAACCTCGAAGATCGGCACGATGTTCGGATGATCGAGGTTGGCGGCCGCTTCGGCTTCGGTTCGGAAACGTCCGACCATCGAGCTCGACGCCAGCGGACCGCCAACGATGGTCTTGAGCGCGACGATGCGATTGAGGCTGATCTGTCTGGCCCTGAAAACGACCCCCATCCCTCCGGCCGCGATCTCCTCCAGCAGCTCATAGTCCCCCAATCGACGGATTTGCCGCGCGCGGTCGAGCGCGCGGCTGTCCTCAGCGCCGATCGCTGCCGGAAGTCGCGGAATTGACGGCGGCGGGAGCTCGAGAAAGTCACCAGCGCGCTCGTGAGAAGCGAGAAGTACTTCCACCTCACGTCGGACCAGCGCGTCGCCGGCCGTGGCTTTCTCGACGAACGAATCGCGCTCAGTGCCCTCGAGATCGAGTGCAACCAGGAAGATGTCGGCCGCCTTGTGCCAGCACTGCGCGTCCATCAGCGTCGCGTCCCTCTCACGGCGGCCTGCGGGAACATCGAGAACCTGAATCTATTTCACCGATCCCGTAGAGCAGACCTCGCCATGATAGCGGAACACCGTCCGGCCGGTCGTGGCGTCCAGTTCGCCGATGTTCTCCAGGTGCCCGCTGGCGCCGGCAAACCGTCCCGTGCCGCCGCTGATCGTCACCGGGTACGAGACGATCGCGAACAATCCTTCCGCCACGGGTTTCGCCGTCGCCTGCGCGACTCCCATGAGAATCGTGTCACCGCCATCCGTCACCCAGTGATGCTGGATGGTGAAGACGAATGAATCGCCATTGGCGGCCTCGCCGAGAAGGGTGGCGGACACCGCGCCCTTGAGATCTCCGGTCGCGGTACCGAGCGTGGTCGTCTCCGCGATGAAGTTGGTCATTACGGTACCGCCGACCGAAAGGCACTGGCGTCCCTTGTCTGGTTCTGATGCGCTCGTGGTCGCTGCGACGAGGCAAAGCGCAAGAGGGCCCACGATGCAGGTCAGCCCCCGACGACCGGTGATCGAGTTTGTAGCGTCCATGATTTCCTCCTGATAGACTCCGCGTGCATCCGCCCAAGACCGGCGGGGGACAGCGGCCTTCATCCGTATAGGCGGAAAAACTTGTGACGGACTGTCATGGATGACTCGACGGCGAAGCCACCCGCGTCCCATCCGCAGGATGTGACCGGACTGCTCCTGGCCTGGAGAGACGGCGATGCCGCTGCATTCGAGCAGCTGATTGCAGCGGTTTATGCGGAGTTACGGCAGGTGGCCCATCGGGAGCTCCAGAAGGAACGCCCTGAACACACGCTCCTGACAGCGGACCTCGGTACACGAGACCTATTTCCGGCTCGTGGACTCGAGCCGGGTCCGATGGAAGAACCGCGCACACTTTCTGGCGGTGGCCGCGCAATCGATGCGGCGGATTCTGGTTGACGCAGCGCGTGCGCGGAGTGCGCAGAAACGTGGCGGCGATCAGATCCGTGTGACGCTGGACGATGCGCCGGCCGTTGAACAAGCGCTCGGGCTCGACCTCGCGGCGCTCGATGAGGCGCTCACCGCACTCGCCGCGGCAGACGCGCGACGGAGCCAGGTGGTGGAACTACGGTTCTTCGGCGGACTCACCGTTGAGGAAACCGCTGAAGTGCTCAACGTCTCGCCGGAGACCGTCATGCGCGACTGGAAAGTGGCGCGAGCGTGGCTGTACAACGAGCTGAGTCAGCGTTGAAGCACCCACACCCAGCCCCTCTCGAAACCAGCCTGAATGCCCATGTCAACAGGGGTGCGTCATCGGCCGCGTTCGGCGATCACGAACGTCACGTCATCGTCGAACCCACCGCCTGTCCATTTCGTCAGCTCTCCCAGTGCGGCTTCGGCGAATTGTTCGGCCGACGTCTGCCCGATGTCTGACAGCCAGCGCGCCACCCGGTCGCCGTCGAAGAACTGACCAGAGCGGTCGCGTGCCTCCAGGATGCCGTCCGAATAGAGCAAAAGACGATCGCCGGGGGCGAAGGGTGCGACTTCGGTGTTCGTGTACTCGGCATCGGGAGAAAAGCCGAGGATCATCCCGTGACTGTGCTCGACGATCAAAGTCTCGTCGCATCTGCGAAGCAGAGCCGGCGGATGGCCGGCATTCGCGATCGTGACGGTCTGCCGATCGGTGTTCACAACCGCGTAGACGGCCGTCACATAGGCATGTTCGAGATGGCGACAGAGGATCTGATTCATGGAGGCGAGGACCCTGGCCGGATCGTCGGCATTATCCACCTGAGCCGAGAAGGCCACTTTGACCATCGATGCGACGAGTGCGGCCGGGATGCCGTGTCCGGATACGTCGGCGACCAAGATGCCGAGGCGGGACGGTCCGAGTCGGACGAAATCGTAAATGTCGCCAGCGACGGCGGTCATGGGCACGAACCTCACGGCGACGTCGAGGTCGGCATCCTGTGGGACCTGATGAGGCAGCAGCGACATCTGAATCCGACGCGCGGTCTCCAGCTCGCGCTGGACACTCGCGAATTCCGTTTCCGCGCGAAATACCGATCGCACGACAGCGTAGCCAAGACACACGACGAAGCAGAGCATGCCAATGGGCTCGACGTTCGTCCCCGGCAGAACGAGCTCGCCCAGGTTCTCATTGACGATGGACAATGCGAACACGATGGTGCCGAGGACCGCGACTCGGTCCGTCAACACCGTCGGGGCTCGACCGATCCTGGAGGCATGAAGGACGTTTCCAAACGCAACGGCGATGAGGATCAGGACCAGAAATTTGTTCGCCGTATTCGCCGCACCAGATCTGGATAGTGCAAGGTCGACGAGGATGGCGGCGATGGCGAACGCGCTAACCGCGCGCGAAACCCAACGAACCGAGTCCTTCCAGCCCGGGCCGATGATGGCTCTGACAAAGTAGGTGAGTGGCACGTTGATCACGTAGGTGACGATTGCGATGAAGTATCGCCACCCGGACGAGGTCCCACCGATGGTCGCTCGCACCGCTGGCTGTTCCGCCAGCAGCCGGGCGCCGTACAGCCCCACGGACAGGCCGAACGCAAGAAGGAGCCGTGTGCCCTGGCGAGGTCTGAGCGTCGACGCCAGCACGGAGGAGCACCCCAGGAACAGCAACGTGGCGCCGATGAGGATTCCCGCGAGCTCTCCGCCGGTCATCCCACGAGTGTAAGGGCTGCGCCAATGTTTTCGCCAGGAGTCACGCGGACGACGTCAACGCGCCGTCCACGCCGAGTAACCTGCTCGTTCTTGGTCTTCAGGGTTTGGTGCGGAAGAAAGGATTCGAACCTTCACGCTCTTGCGAGCGCCAGCCCCTCAAGCTGGTGCGTTCGATTGTCTAACCGCTACTGATGTCGAGGCTTGCACGAGCCTAACAGGCTGGCTCATTTGCTATTTACCTCAATGAATACTGGTTCAAATTTCACTACATTGAATTGACCACACTTGACCAAGCGAGGAATCTTACAGTGAGTCGGCACCGTCCATTTGCTCTCTCAACGTCTCGCGCGCGACGAGCAGTCAATCCCGACCGGCCCATCGTCTCCGCGTAAAAGCCGGCGCACTGCGCCTCGGCGAAAAGGTCGAACCCATGTTCGCGCAGCAGCTCGAGATAGCGATAGACATGGCCGCCCCGGCGTCACGGTCAGTCTATTTGCTTTTCACATCGTCAGCTCGCTTCTCGTTCATTGAGCGTCGATGGATTCGGTCGAACATCGTCGGGCTTTCCGGAAAGCGGATCGGCTACGGCCGAGAGTACTTGGTTGGGACGGCGAAGTGCACGTGGGCGTGATTAATTGGGACGGCGGTCACAATAATGGCGAAGCACAACGGCCTTTCGGTAGCCGCAGCGCAATACATCAGGGTTGCCTGTCTTGCACATGGCCGGTAATGTTCGCGATCGCCGCAGTGAGCTCGACAGGCTCAACCGGCTTGGTGATGTGCGCCTGGAATCCTGCCGCCAGGATGTCAACTCGATCTTCGGCCCGCGCGTAGCCTGTCAGCGCGATCGCGGGAAGGAAGCCTCCGCGTCCAGCCTCGGACTGGCGAATATGTCGGATCAGCGCGAACCCGTCCTCATCCGGCAGGCCGATATCGGTGACCAGTACATCGGGCCGCTCCATTTCGAGTGTCCGGAGCGCTTCGCGCACCGACGCCACCGCCTTCACGCTGGCGCCCGCCTGACTCAGCACCAGAGACGTCAACGTCCGTCCGTCGGCACTGTCGTCGACGATCAGGATGTGCAGGCCGTCGAGCCGCGGTAACCGCGGTGTCGGCGAGGCCCTCGACGCCGCGGTACGTCGATCTCCGAGAACGACCGCTCGACCCTGCTGAATCTCGGGGGCTGCAATCGGCAGACAGACGGTGAACGCGGCGCCGCGCCCCTCGCCCTCGCTGGCCGCCGTGATGCTCCCGCCGTGCAGGTCAACGAGTTGCCGAACGATCGCCAGCCCGAGACCAAGTCCGGTGTGCCTCTGCATCGTTGCGCCGGCGGCCTGGCGGAAGCGCTCGAACACATGTGGCAGAAGCTCCTGAGATATGCCCTGGCCGGAATCAACGATCCTGACCTCCACGTGGTCGTTCGATGACTCGATGAAGACGTCGACACGCCCGCCCGCTGGCGTGAACTTGATCGCATTCACGAGCAGATTCCACAGCACCTGCTGGAGGCGGCCACTGTCTCCGCTGACGGGTTCGATGGCCGCGAGACCGGGCGAGAACGCAAGTTGGACGTTCGCGGTCAGCGCCAAAGGGCGGACGGCGTCGAGTGCCCCCTGCGCCACGACGACGAGATCGACGGGCTGGAGCGCCAAGCGAAAAGTTCCCGCAACGATCCTCGACAGATCCAGCAGATCATCGATCATGTGGGCGAGAGCGACGGCATTTCGCTCGATCGTCGCGATCGCGAGTGTCGCGCGGTCGGGCGCCAATTGCTTCGACCCCAGCATGCGAGACCACCCGAGCACTGCATTCAGAGGCGTGCGAAGTTCGTGCGAGACCGTCGCGAGGAACTCGTCCTTGAGGCGGTTGGCCTGCTCGGCGTCCTCGGTCATCGTCTGCGCACGGACCGACCCGACGACCAGATGTTCGTTCGCTTCGCGCAGCTCGGTCATGAGTTGTTCCAACTGCGCCCGCGCCCGCGCCGCTTCGTCCCGCGCGCGTACAGCCTCCGCGCGAAGCGTCGAGATCTCCTCGCGCAGAGCGGCGGGTTCGTCCCTCGCGCCGCCCGGCGATAGTCGGTTCGCCGCTCTGTTTTCTTCGGTCATACTCAGCGTCGCGGACGCGGCTTGATGTCCTTCGTCTGTGACGACGCGCTGGAGATCAGCTTCGGGCTGCCGGTCAGCAAGCCCTCGTAAGAGCCGAGCGTCTCTCCCATGACGATGCCCTGCTCGGTGATCTGGAACGCCCGCAGGTCCTTACTGTGAGCGCTGCCACGCACTTTCACAACGGCCATGACGCGCTGCAGTTGACCCTTCACCTCGATATACCTCTGCATGATGATCGCGTCGGTCAGAAATGCGGTCCCGTGCGGGCTGAAGCGCAGATCCCCGTAGCTGTCCTCTAGCTCCGCCGTCATCATCATGGTGATGCCCATCCCCGTGAGCACGGCGACCATGCGATAGAGCGACTCTCGAAAGTCCTCGCGAAAGGTCGGCGCCAGCGCCAACTCGAAGCCGGAGAGGGAGTCGATCACCAACCGGCGCGCCTTGAGACGATGAATGGCTTCGACAATTTCGTTGAGCATCTCGTCGATGGAGAGATCCAGAGGGCGCGTGTGGATGACGCCCACTTTGCCCTCGCGTACGAGCCGGTCGAACTGCTGTCCAGTTCGACCGCCCTGCGAGTACTCGATCGGGCGCTTCTCGAACACGGCGATGATCCCGGATTCGTCACGGCGCGCACCCTCGAGGATGAACTCGGTGGCGAGTACGCTCTTGCCGGACCCGGATGGGCCGGCCAGCAGGACGGAGTAGCCGGCCGGAATGCCCCCGCCGAGCATCTGGTCCAATCCCTTGACGCCGACCGAAAGCCGCCTCCGCGGCTCAGGCTTCGTGCTTGGCACAGCCGCCGCCTTCTCGCCGACCCCTCCGATGACGCGGGGGAATACCTGGATGCCGTCGTCGGTGATACGGAACGTATGCAACCCCGGAATCGGTGCCTGTCCGCGCATCTTCATGACGTGCATCTTGCGAACCATCGAATTCCGATCGAGGCTTTGCACGAGCCACAGCAGGCCATCGGCAACAGTGAAGACCGCGATTCTGCTCCCCCTCCTCGGGCTGATACTCGCCGACGAGAAATGTCGTCGCTTCCCAGCTCGTGAGGCGCACAGCCAGTTGCTGGACGAAGTGCTGCAAATCGAGGGCGGCGTTGTCCGCGCGTTCGCCGGCCCGGACCAGTGTTCGAAAGGAATCGACCACCACGACGCCGGGGCTCGTCGCCTCGACTTCCTGAACGATGCGTGCGAGGAGATTCTCCAGCGAGTCGTTGACCACATCGAGGCCCAGATTGACGAAGCGGACCGACTCGTTCACGCGGGCCATCTCGAAGAACGCGAACTGCTGCTGATAGCGCAGCATCTTGAGAGGAGGCTCGCCGGCGACCGTGACATATAACGCGGAACGTTCGGGTCCCGAGAGAGCGAACATGATCTGCTGCGCGAGCGTCGTTTTTCCAGCGCCCGGGGCACCGGCAATCAAATTGAACGAGAACTCCGGCAGGCCGCCACCGAGGATCTCGTCGAGCCCCGGAACGCCGGTGGGAAGCCGTTGAAGCGCCACCCGGTCGGTCATGCTTCATGTCTCCTCGGTGCCCGCGTCGGAAAAGGCACTGGGCCACGCTTTTCGCAACAGGCTAGCGGTCAAGTGTTCGCCGATGAATGTGATCAGCAACCCCGCGAATGTGGCGAACACCGCTCCGGCGGCCTCGACGGCGACGGCAGGATCCTGCCGCTCCAGAGAGAAAATCACCTGAGCAAATGGCCGTTCGCCCTGCTGCGATTCGCCTGTGCGGACGAGCGATGGGTATTCCTGTTGCACGAGATGGAACGCGCGACCGGTCAGCGCGTCAACGCCGACCCGGCCGATCAGTGGAACCGAGACCCGATCGAGGTCGTCGTAGGCGCGGTGCGCGGCGGCCGCCAGAGCCTTCGCATCCGCGGCGGCTCCGGCGCGCTGCGCCAGCACTTTCAGCGCCAGCTGCCGCAGCCCTGCGTTTCCAAGCGCCGTCATCCTGGGTCGCGGCCGCGCGCGATAGACGAATCTCGAGGCGACATAAAGGTTCGCAATGTGACGAGGACGGTTCCAGCTGTTGGTCTCCGCGCCTCCAAGCGGCGTTTACGCCCGCTCGCCGCGAACGATGCGACCGAGATACTCGGTGAGTCCCGTTACATCGACGCGAACCAGACTTTCACGCTCATAATGCACGAGCTTGCGAGTACGGAGCCGCCCCATCGTGACCGTGACGTGTGGGCGGCTCATGCCGGCGAGCTGAGCCAACTCGTTTTGACTGACCGATACCGCGACTGTGTCCCTCATGCCGAGGCTGCCCTTGCGTCCGGGGGAAGAGGCGAGACGAAGCAGCAGGCGCCCGAGCCGCTGCTCCGCGCCGCGATGCGCCATCACCTCAATGCGATGCTCGGCGTCGGTCAGCCGCATGCACAAGGTGAACATCATCGCCTCGATGACAGGCCGGTTCTGGCGGAGATAGTGCAAGAACTGGATCAGCTTGATTTCGAAGGTTTCGCTCGCGACCACAGCAGAAGCCGTCGTTCCCCGAAGCCCTGCCCGAACGCTACAGAGACAGAGTTCGCCGAACGGCTGGTTCGGCTCGATCGTGCGCAGGGCAACCGGCCGCTCGTGAGGGTTCCCGGTAGAAACCAGGACCCGGCCTTTTCGAAGGAAATAGATGCGGTCGGCCGCGCCGTCCGGTCGCCACAAGAATGCGCCCTTCGCGAAACGCCGCACGCGCCCCAGCGACCCATCGCGCGGCAGATGGTCCAGGGTGATGCCGGTTAATGCCTCGCAGTCGCGATGATGCGGAAACTTTGGCGTGTCCATGGTGCGATGCTCAGGCCATCAAACCGTGCGGACACGGCGGTACGACGCCACTGTAGCTGTGAGAGTGACAGTCAAAGAACCCAACTAGCGTACTCAGCCGTTGGGGGATTGCAAGTTCGCCTGCGAACATCCAGTCGAGCGACTATAGGCAGCTCAACAGCAAGAGCCCTGAGCCGTTAGTCGGTGTGCTTCGCAGCTCGATTCGGCTGTTGGCGTCCGCTCGCTAACGCGCCTGTGCGCCTACTCGTGCCAGGGACGCGAGCGAGGAAGTCCGTGAGCGACGCCACGTCGACGCGGACGACACCTTCACGCTCCGTATCGACCAGGCGGCGAGCCCTCAGCCGTCCCATCGTGACCGTAACGTGCGGACGGCTCATGCCGCCGAGCTGGGCCAGTTCGTTGTGACTGACCGACACGGTCACTCTATCCCTGCGACCGACGCGGCCCTGACGTTCGCGCGATGTCGCGAGACGGAGCAGGAGGCTGCCAAGCCGCTGCTCCGCGCCGCGATGCGCCATCACCTCGATTCGATGGTAGGCGTCTTTCAGCCGTAGGCACACTGTGACCATCAAGGCGTCGAGCGCTGCGCGGTTCTGGTGGAGGTAAGGCAGGAAGGTGCTCAGCTTGATCTCGAGTGCTTCACTGTCGACGAGCGCATAGGCCGTAGTTCCCCGAAGATCGGACGCGGCGCACACGCACAGCTCGCCAAAGGGCTGCTCCGGCGCGATCGTGACGCAACACAATCGGCCGTTCGTGCGGCATAGCGGTGGTGAGCACGACTCGGCCCTTCCGAAGGACATAGATTCGGTCGGCCACATCGTCGGGTTGCCACACGTAGGCACTCTTCGCGAAGCGCCGGACGCGCCCGAGTGACCCATTGCTGGGCAGGTAGTTCAGCGTGATCCCACTCGCCGCCTCGCCGTCGCGATGACCGGGAAATTTTGGCGTGTCCATGTTCGCGACGCTGCGGCATCATCACGGCGCAGAAGCGGCAGCGCGACGAAGCGCCATCCTCGGCGTGGAGATTCAGCGAATCCCATAGCGTACGCCGCGGACGAACCATTACAAGTACGTGCGCGAACATTGAGGCTTCGCGGCTGGAGGTCACGACTTTCTCGCCGTAATCCGAGCATCCGGGGGCACCAATGGGCGCAACGTAGGCATCTACCACGGGAACCGTGTCGATGGTCATTGTTCCGATGGCCAACCAATTTGGGTACCGTATGATCAATCAAGTTCCTCGCGCTTGCGGCGGACAGCAGCTTCTCTACAGTCTTCACGAGGTGCGGTGCCCGACCAGGACGAGATGCTTGAGGTGTGGTGGAAGAGTCTCCGAATCGCTTGGGTGCACGAACCGATCGGTAACACTATCTTCGGCGCTTGCTCGTCTCGTTCAAGTTTGAACTCAACATGTTCGTCGCGTTGATGACGAACATGGCGGAGCGTCGGCGCGCGATCCGTGCTTCACCTCGTTGCTCTCTTCGGAGTCCATGTCGGTTCACAGGGCACATCGCGGTCTGGCCATCTCTCGAACGCCTCGTTCCGGCGCATGCTGAGGTCACCCGACTTCGGCGCCGCCGGCTCTGAACCGGACCGGGATCATCATCGGAGAGCGGGTTCGTATGAGGCCCATGGCGGCCCTAGGCAGTGAGGTTCGCGGCGGCCGAGTTGACCAATCACTTGACCAGTTGACCGCTGCCGACACTAATGGATCGCCGTAAGTTGTTGGTGCGGAAGAGAGGATTCGAACCTTCACGCTCTTGCGAGCGCCAGCCCCTCAAGCTGGTGCGTCTGCCAGTTCCGCCACTTCCGCAATCGAGGCGAGGTGTTCCGATTTTACTTACTTTTTCTGCGGCTGGGGGGCCGGAGTCGAGGCCGGCGCCGCCGGCTGCTGCACGGGGGCCACTGGTGTCTTGACGCCGCTCAAGAGGGATCCGGGCCCGCGCTGCCCGTAGATGCCGAGCATGATCGCCCCGAGCATGAACAGCGCCCCGAGGACCGTAGTCGCGCGGGTGAGCACGGTCGCGCCCGCACGCGCGCCGAACGCGGTCTGGCTGCTGCCGCCGCCGCCAAACGCGCTGGCCATGTCGCCACCCTTGCCCTGCTGCAGGAGAACGACCAACAACAGGAGGAGACAAATCAACAGGTACAAGGCCACCAGAAAGTAATAGACCATAACGCTCAATTTTACCAACGAAGTCGCATCCGGGGCAAGCGCGTCGCAGAGAGGATCATTTTGTTGAACGTTTTCCCGCTGCGGGGGACCTTTTCGTCGCTCGCCCCGTCTCTGTCCGCCTAACGGCCGGCACTTACCTGCGGACGCTCACAATACCAGCGGCGGCCGTCGGGTGGAGCGCCTGTTAGGCTGCGGTCCGCAAGCATTGACCAACAAACGACCCGATCGCTCCCGCGATATCCGTTGTCGACGCCGGTAGCACCGTGCACTTGCGGATGTGAGCGACATAAAGGTCCGACACTTCGGCCGGATGCATGGAGTCGTCGCCACGTACCAGGAGCGTCGGGGGCTCCAGCAAATCCAACTCTGCTGCTGCAGTGAATGGCTGGGTGCCCGATGCGAGGAACTGGCTCGTCGCCACGACGCTTGCCGGGTCAAAGTCTTCCACCATCGCCAAGGCCCTGTCTCGTACGCCCGCCGGCAGATTTGCATAGAGTGGTCTCAGAACCCGGACGCCTTCCTCGAGAGCCCGACTAGCGATGGCGTTCATCGAGTCGAACGTCGCTTTCTGATCTTCGGTGTAGCCGCGCGCTTCGCCAGCAGAGATCGGCCTGACGAGAACGAGCCCGAGCGTTCGGCCGGGATGTCGAAGCGCGAAGCGCAGCGCGACCCCACAGCCGCTCGACACTCCACCCACGACAGCCTGCCTGACGCCGAGGTGATCTAAGAGAAGCTCGATGTCGTCTACGAGTTGGTCGAATGTCAGCGGGCGGCCATGCCAGGATTTACCGCTCCCGCGGAGATCAGGCGCAACGATGCGATACCGTTCGGCCAGCGGTGCGATGAAAGGCAGCGCGGCCAGATGATTGGCCATGCCACCGTGCAGCATGACGACCAGCGGGCCATTGCCGTCCTCGGTACGCGAACAATCGAGCGCCCCGGCCTTCAAACGAGAATTCGCGCATGTACGTAACCGTCAGTTGAGGAAAAATGATCCTATTGTCTCCGCGGCCGACTGTTCGCCGGGATCGCGGGCGCGTTTCATTGACCGGCAGGGGGTTGCCACAATTCGACCTTGTTTCCCTCAGGATCGATGACCCAGGCAAACTTGCCGTACTCAGAGTCATCGATCTTGTCGAGAACGTTGCAGCCTTCCGCTTTGAGCGCCGTGACCACAGCGTGAAGGTCTTCAACCCGGTAGTTGATCATGAAGGAGGCTTTGCTTGGAGCAAACTGGTCGCCTTCCTCCGGACCAACAGACCAGACGGTCGTGCCCACTGTGGGCTTGCCATCCGAGTCGGCCCAGGTGAACGCGGTACCGCCCCAGTCCTGGACATCGATGGCGAGATGCCGCTTGTACCAAGCCTGCAGCGCCGGTGCATCCTTTGCCTTGAAAAAGATGCCGCCGATGCCAGTGACTCGCTTCATGTGAACCTCCTGTGTGCGGTGCATCGCTGAATCTCAGAACCTCGTGACTGGCGCCACAATCCTGAGTCTTACGCCGTTCCGTTCGACGACGAGGGTACGAGACTGACCCGGTGAGCCGTGCATAGCTCGGAAGACTCTTCCCCATGTGGCGGCTGAGAGTTCGACGTCGCCGACTTGTAGGAGCTTGTCGCCAGGCGAAACCCCGTTCACGGTGGGCTTGCCGTTTTTCGTGACGATCGCCGCCACGTAAAAAGCGCCGCTGTCCGAGCGCAGCGTGAGGCCAACCTGGTCCAAATCGTGTGAATCGGATTCCTCCTGCCGCAGCCAGTACATCGTGTGATTCGGATAGTCCAGCGTCAGGCGAAAGTGTTTGAGGACGTTACCGCCGATCCAGCCGATCACGGGAACAGGATTCTTCTCCGAGTACCAATCGAAGAGGTCGGCGTATCCCGGGATGAGTCGCGTGGGTCCGGCCGCGAGTGCCCCGACGTCTCTGATGCTCATCGATCCGATGGTGATTTCAGGAATCCGTAGCAACGCGCCTAGTGTTTCCGTCGTGTCGCCAGACATCATCATGTTGCTGGGGCCCACGGCGCCCACACCGCGCTCCCAACCAGGATTCGCGGCGATCCACGGCTTCGCTACGCGTTGGGTGACCCACGTATAGGCCGAACCGTTATCAACGGTGATCGCGTAGGTAGCCCCGGAGATGGATGCATTGACGGCAAGAAGGCCGGTTGCAGGATTGATCGAGAACGGCACGGCGATGCCTTGCGGCTTGCGTGCGCCTGGGCCGGCCAGCACGAGCGAGTGCGCGCGGTAATCGATGACGACCTGATATCGCTGCAGGATGCGTGCGGACAGCATCGCTTCGACTTTCAAGTCCGACCCCACTGAAGAAGGCGCGCGCGGCTCGTTCACCACGTCGCGTGTCGGGACGTCAACGGTCGCATCGCCGACTCTGAACGCGAAACTCTCCCGGTGATCGAGCTGCAGGTCCTTCGCCAACGATTCGCGAATCGTCATCCTCGAACTGCCCATATCGACAAAGGCCAGCGCTCGATGAAGGGAACCATCCGGACGCACGAAGCCGAGCTCCGCGTATATTCGGTTCCCGTCGATGACGAACGTCGTTTTACCAAGGATCGACGGATCGTGTCCTGCCCAGACCACCGCGACGACCGACCACGCGATCAACGCGGCTGCGCACGTTGGCCGATGATTGCGACCCATCGACTCATAGTAACCAAAAGTCGCGAAGTGCCGACAAATCGTCCGGGTCGAATAGGACATCGCTGCGGCGTTACATGGGACCCCTGCCTGGATTCTCACGCGAGACTTGACGGAGCCGCCGAAATGCCCAGCACGCCAGGACCGAGAAGATGGCCGCCTGAGCGACGTGCGTCCAGAGCCATCCATCCGTGCCGGCTTCGAAGATGAGACGTCGTTGCGGGTCGTACGGCCAGACGAATACAAAGAACATCAACAAAGCCACAGCATGCACCGCGAGACCCGGCAAGATCGAGTCGGTGAGGTACGCCATCGTGGAGAACGTGAGGCCGGCCAGGAAGAAGAAGATCCACTTAGGCCAGAGGGCTGTGTGTACGGGCGGATGCGGGAGTACGGCAAAGAACACCGCCGTGGCGATGATCGCCGTCGGGCCAGAATACTCGCGCTCGAGCGCCACTTGCCAATATCCCCACAAGCCCACTTGCTCGCAGAGCGGCGAGATGGCTGCGCCTGCCGCGACCGCGAGACTCGCCGTCCACCACGGATACGCCGACAGATCCGGGAGCACACTGCCTGGCATCCGCACGAAGGACGCCAAGATGATCCAGTAGCCGACCAGGGCAACGACGGCGCAGGCGCCCGCGAGCCACGCCCACATCAGCAACGACGGCGAGACGATACCGGCCCGCGGCGGCCTGTGTCTGGTCCCGGAGGTACCCGCCGGCCCGCGCCGGCTCGCGAGGTAGCGCGCGACCACTGAGAGCAGGACCGCCATGACGACGACGGCCCACGGAATGGTCGGACCGATCCTGAGATTCACAGCGATCAGCGCGGACCAGATTCCCTGCGGTACGAATGCAATCGCGAGTGCGACCAGCGCAGTACGCGCGAGCGCGAAGATCCGGTTCCGCAGGATCTCCGACCGGCCGAGGCTCGAGCGGGGAGGGTGCGTCAGAGGCGACAAGTCCGACCAGATCGTAGCCCGAGCGGCGGGAGAACCAGGATTGCGAAATGAGGCGTCAACCGCAGGCGCCCGCCTTACGCCGCGGCTGCCCGCCCCCGCGAAACGATATCGAAAAAGCCCCGCACGTCGAGGCTGGCGCCTCCCACCAGGGCGCCGTCCACGTCGGCGAGCGACGACAACTCCCTGATGTTGTCCGGTTTGACGCTGCCCCCGTAGATCACATGACAGAGGTCGGCCGCGCTGCCGCCGAACCACTGCCGGATGCGGCCGCGGATGTGCGCGTGCGCCTCACCGGCCTGCTCGGGGGTCGCGTTGCGTCCCGTGCCAATAGCCCACACGGGCTCGTAGGCGACGACGAGGCCGCCGATCTGGTCGGCCGACAGGCCGTCGAGCCCATCCTTGATCTGGCGATCGAGCACGGTGAGGGTTTTATTGCCTTCTCGCTCGTCGAGCGTCTCGCCGATGCAGACGATCGGGGTCAGCTGCGCGGCGACGGCAGTCAGCACCTTGCGATTGACGGTCTGGTCGGTCTCGGCGAACAACCGGCGACGCTCGGAGTGTCCGATGATCACGTACTCGGCCCCCGCCTCTTTCAGCATCGTCGCGCTCACCTCGCCGGTGAACGCCCCCTCGCGCTCCCAGTAGACGTTCTGTCCGGCGACGCCGATGTTCGTGGCATGCGCCGCCTCCGCGACCGCCCGCACCGCGGTGAATGGCGGGGCGACGACGATCTCGACGTCGTGGACGTCTTTCACGAGCGTGCGAAACTCCTTGATGAACGCCACCGCTTCCTGCACGGTCTTGTACATCTTCCAGTTCGCCGCAATGAATGGCGTTCGCATGAAAGCCTGCCCCCAAGAATAGTGCTAATGGTGCTAAGGGTGGTAGAGGTGCTAACGGTGCCGGTGCTAGGGTGCTACCAGGTGCAGACGGTGCCGGTGCTAGGGTGCTAGGGTGCTACCAGGTGCTGACGGTGCCGGTGCTAGGGTGCTACCAGGTGCTGACGGTGCCGGTGCTTAACCAAAAGTGCGGGTGCTGACAGTGCTCTGTGCAGCGGCGGCGCCCTACGACTGGCACGCCTGGGACCAGCACGCCTAAGACCAGCACGCCCAGCACCGGCACCCTAGCACCGGCACCCTAGCACCGGCACCTTAGCACCAACAGCACCCTAGCACTGGCACCCCTAGCACCCTTAGCACCCTTGGCACCCTTAGCACCCTTACCATCCCCCTAGTTTCTGTCCGGCAACGCCACTACTCCCGGCAGTTCCCGGCCGCCGAGGAACTCCAGCGACGCCCCGCCGCCGGTCGAGATATGGGTGATTCTGTCGGTCACCCCAGCCTTCGCGACGGCCGCAATCGAGTCTCCGCCGCCGACGATGGTGGTGCCGTGGACGTCGGCGACCGCCCTGGCCACCTCGATGGTCCCCCTGGCAAACGCGTCGATCTCGAAGACGCCCATGGGGCCGTTCCAGATGACCGTCTTTGCTCCGCCGATGACCGCACGGTAGGCCTCGGTGGTCTGCGGCCCGATGTCCAGGCCCATGCGCTCGCCGATGGCACTGTCGCCGACGGCCAGCGTCTCGACCGGTGCGCCCGCCTCGACCTTGGCCGCGACGATGTGGTCGACCGGGAGCTCGAGACGCAGGGTACGCGCGGCCGCACGCTGCTCGATGTCACGCGCGGCGCCGAGCAGATCGTCCTCGACGAGAGATTTTCCGATCGGCAGACCGCGCGCCTTGAAGAACGTGTAGGCCATCGCGCCGCCAATCAGCAGCGCGTCGACCCTCGACAGAAAGTTCTCGATCACTTCGAGTTTGTCCGAGACCTTGGCACCGCCGAGGACCGCCACGAACGGCCGGTCGGGACGATCGAGCACGCGACCGAGGTGCTCGAGTTCGGCGGTCATCAGCAGCCCGGCGCCGGCATCCTTGACCAGGTGTGCGACCGCCTCTGTTGAGGCATGGGCCCGGTGCGCCGAGCCAAACGCGTCGTTGACGTAGACCTCCGCAAGGGCGGCAAGCTGGCGGGCGAAGGCGGGGTCGTTCTTCTCCTCCTCCGGGTGGAACCTCAGGTTCTCGAGCAGCACGACGCCGCCTGGTCCGGCGGCGGCGATGGCAGCCTCTGCCGGCTCGCCGACGCAATCGTCGGCGAACGTCACCCGGCGCCCCAGCAACTCCTTGAGGCGGCCCGCCACCGGCCGCAGCGAGTACTCAGGCGCTGGCTTTCCCTTCGGACGGCCCAGGTGCGAGCACAGGATGACGCCCGCCGCGCCGTGCGACAGCGCGTACTCGATCGTCGGGAGCGACGCGCGAATGCGCGTGTCCTCTTTGATTTCGCCGTTCTTGATCGGAACGTTGAAATCGACGCGTATCAGCACGCGCCGCCCAGCGAGCTCGAGATCCTCGATCGTGCGCTTGGCCACTACAGACCCTTCTTGGCCAGATGACGAACCAGATCGACGCAGCGGTTCGAGTAGCCCCACTCGTTGTCGTACCAGGCCAGCACCTTGACGAAGTCGCCGTCCATCACGCTGGTGTACGCCGAGTCGACGATCGACGAGTGTGCGTTGCCCTTGAAGTCGATCGAGACGAGCGGCGCGGTCACGTACTCCATCAGCCCCTTCAGCGGCCCTTTCGACGCCTCCTCGAACGCGGCGTTGACGTCCGCCGCCGAGGTCTTCTTGTCCACGAGCGCCGCCAGGTCGACGACGGAGACGTTCGGTGTCGGCACCCGCATCGCGATGCCGTCCAGCTTGCCCTTGAGCTCCGGCAGCACTTCGCCGACGGCCACCGCGGCGCCGGTCGTCGTCGGGATGATCGAGAGCGCCGCCGCCCGCGCGCGCCGCAGATCCTTGTGCGGCAGGTCGAGCAGCTGCTGATCGTTGGTGTACGAGTGCACCGTCGTCATCCAGCCCTTGCGGATACCGAAGCGCTCGTGCAGCACCTTGGCCACGGGCGCCAGGCAGTTGGTGGTGCACGAGGCGTTGGAAATGATGTGGTGCGCCTTGGGATCGTACTTGTCCTCGTTGACGCCGAGGACGACCGTGAGGTCCGGCTTCTTGGCCGGCGCGGTGATGATCACCTTCTTGGCCCCGGCGGCCAGGTGCTTCGCCGCGCTGTCGCGGTCGGTGAAGAGGCCCGTCGACTCGAACACGATGTCGACGCCCAGGTCCTTCCATGGCAGCTGTGCCGGGTCCTTCACGGAGAGGACCTGGAACTGATCCTTGTCGACGGTGATCTTGTCGCCGCTCGCCTTGATGTCGGCCTTCAGATTGCCGAGAATCGAGTCGTACTTGAGCAAATGCGCCAGGGTCGCGGCATTCGTCAGGTCGTTGACCGCGACGAAATCGATCTCGCCGCCGCCCGCCGCCGCGCGCATGATGTTGCGACCGATGCGGCCGAATCCGTTGATACCAACTTTGATAGCCATCTAGTCCTCCGACACGCTAGTGCCCGGGTTGATCCCCGGACCCCGCGGGTCCCCGCGGCGTCCGCGGTCAACGTTGCACTGACGGAAGGCAAGAGCCAAGGACCAACTGCAGGTTGCTCCGCGTCGTCGCGGTCCGCGCCTCCCGAAACTCTTGATTCTAGTGAACGGCTTGCACGAGGGTCAAACCGCAAGCTAGAGTAGGCGGGATTCCTCCTATGTACGCGGCCTACAGTGTCCTCATCGTGACATTTTTCGTCGTGATGTCGCCGTATCTGGCCTGGCAGGCGCTGCGGTATCGCAAATATATTCGCAATCTCCGTCAGCGGTTCGGCTATCTCCCCATTTCGTTCAACCTCGACGGCGACGAATCGATCTGGATCCACGCGGTCTCGGTCGGCGAGGTCCTCACCGCGAGAGCCTTGCTGCCCCAGCTCCGCGAGCGCTATCCCCGCCTGCGGATCTTTCTCTCGACGACGACGATGACCGGGCAGCAGATTGCCAGGACCAACCTGCCGTACATCGACGAGGTGTTCTATTTTCCGTTCGACCTCGGCTTCACGGTCAATCGCACGCTGCGTCTGGTGAAGCCGCGCCTGTTCATCCTGATGGAGACCGAGATCTGGCCGAATCTGCTTCGCGCCTGCCGCCGCGCCGGGGTGAAGACGGTGCTGGTCAACGGCCGCATTTCGTCGCGTTCCTATCCGCGGTACCGGCTCGCCCGGCCGTTCTTCCGCCGCGTGCTGGCCAACGTCGATCGCTTCTGCATGCAGGGCGAGGAATCGGCGCGCCGGATCGTCGACATCGGCGCCGAGCCCGACCGGGTCGTCGTCACCGGCAGCCTGAAGTTCGATTCGATGGACGTCGGCGGCCCGGCCTACGAACGCGGCCGCAACCGGGTGCTCCGCTACTTCCGCATCAGCAGCGACCGGCCGGTGCTGATCGCCGCCTCCACCCACAAGGGAGAAGAGGAGTCGGTCTTCGAAGTATTCCAGCGCATTCGCGCCCGGGTGCCGAACACGCTGCTGATCGTGGCGCCGCGCAAGCCGGAACGGTTCGGGGAAGTCGAGCAGCTGGCACGGCGAGGCGGCTGGAACGTCGCGCGCCGGACTGAGCTCCGCGTCGATGCGGAACCGAGGCACGACGTCGTCGTGCTGGACGTCATCGGCGAGCTGGCGCAGCTATATCAGGTGGCCACGGCCGTCTTCGTCGGCGGCAGCCTGGTCGACCAGGGAGGGCACAACATCATCGAGCCGGCGGTCTTCGGCAAGGCCATCGTGTTCGGTCCGTACATGCAGAACTTCGCGGAGATTGCCCGGGCGTTCCTCGAGCACGAGGCCGCCATCCAGGTGCGGTCGGCACGGGATCTGGAGCACGCGCTGCTCGGCCTGCTCAACGATTCGGTGCGACGAGCCAAGCTGGGCGCGGCCGCCCGTGCGCTCGTCGAGGCCAATCGCGGGGCGCGCGGCAAAACCATGACCGCGATCGCCAAGGTCTTTCCCCCTCAGGATCCCGGCAACGTCCGCCCGTTCCGGATCGTCCACTGACGGTGCCCCCTCACCGGGAGACGCCGCTCTCCGCCGTGCCATCGTGATCGATCAGATCTACGCTGCTGGCGCGCGCTATCGCCGGCGCTTCTACACGCGGCACCCGGAACGGCAGCGCCGCCTCGACCGCCCGGTGATCAGCATCGGCAACCTGTCGGTCGGTGGCCGCTCCAAGACGCCGCTCGCGGCGCTGGTCGCCGCACGCCTGCGCGCGATGGGCGAGCGCCCGGCGATCCTGAGTCGAGGGTACGCGCGCCGCACGCCGGCGGACGGCGTGGTCGTCGTGCGCGAGCCGGATCGCATCACTGCCGACATCGATCGGGCCGGAGACGAGCCGTTGATGCTCGCACGTCAGCTGGACGGTGTCGCTGTCCTGGCGTGCAGCGACCGCTATCTGGCCGGGCGGCTGGCCGAGCACCACTTCCGCACCTCGATTCACGTGCTGGACGATGGGTTCCAGCACTTTCAGCTGTATCGCGATATCGACGTGGTGAGCATCGCCAGGGAAGACCTCGACAATCCGCGAACGCTCCCGCTCGGTCGGCTGCGCGAGTCGCTGGCCGCGATCGATGAGGCCGACGCGATCATCGCGCTCGATGAGGAATCGACGCGGCTGGGCGGTCGGCTGCCGACGTGGCGAGCCTTCAGACGATTGGGACCACCTACGGCTCTCGATGCTGCCAGTGGCGGGGCGAGACCTGAGGACACGTCCGCGCTGGCGGTCGCCGGTATCGCGCGCCCCGACCGTTTCTTCTCGGATCTGCGCGCCGCAGGCTGGCAGCTCTCCGGCCAGCTGTCCTTCAACGATCATCACCCCTACTCGGCAGGCGACGTCGAGCGCCTGTTCCGCACCGCGCGACAGCACTCGGCAGCCGTCGTGGTCACCACGGAAAAGGATCTCGTCCGGCTGTTGCCGTTTCGCCCGTTTCCCCTTCCCCTGATCGGTGTGCCGTTGATCACGACGATCGAGCCGCGGGCCACCTTCGACGACTGGCTGGCCGGCGCGATCCGTCAGGCACGCGAGGCGCGGCAGTGAGCGATCGCCCGACGATCCTCCATCGACTCGAGTACGGCGCCGTCGCCACCGCTCGCGGGACGATGCGACTGTTGCCGATGTCTGCGGTCCTCCTTGTCGGCACTGTGCTCGGGCGAATTTTTCACGCCGTCGATCGGAGTCATCGGAAGCTGGCCTTGAGCAATCTGGAGGCGGCGTTTCCGCTCCGCTCGCCGCGGGAGCGTGCGGCGATCGCCCGCGACATGTTCGCCCACTTCGGCCGGCTCCTGACCGTGCTCCTGAAGTTCAGCACGCTGTCCCGCGAGCAGATGATGGCGTGCGTGGAGTTCCAGGGAGCCGACCGCGTCGTCGCGGCCCACGCGCTGGATCGAGGTGTGCTCCTGTTCACCGGCCACTTCGGCTACTGGGAGATCAACGCGCTGGTCCACGCGCTCGAGCTCCATCCGATGGCGGTTCTCGCGAGACCGCTCGACAACCCGCTGCTGCACGATCTCCTCGAGGAGGTTCGCGGCCGGACCGGGAATTCGGTTATCTATCGGCGTGGCGCCATCCGCAGAGTCCTGCGGGCGCTGGCGGCGAACCAGGCGGTTGCGCTGCTGATCGATCAGCATATTCAGACCTCCGACGCCGTCTCGGTCGAGTTCTTCAACCGGCCCGCTTCGACGACCTCGGCGCTGGCCGCGCTGGCGCTGCGCACCGGCGCGCCGGTCATTCCGGTCTTCGCGCTGCCACTTTCCGGCGGCCGCTTTCGGATGGTCTACGAGCACGCCGTCGAGCCGCCGCGGCCCGACGAGCCGCAGGCGCTGCGTGAGTTCACGCAACGATGCACCGACGTGCTCGAGATGTACGTGCGGCGATATCCCGAGCTGTGGCTCTGGATGCATAGACGGTGGCGGGACGCGGCGGATCAGCCCGACGTCAAGGGAATGTTCCCGGCAGCCGAGTCGGACGAGGACGCGCAGTGATCTCGCGTCCCGCCTCCTGGCGGCCGGAGAGGCGCTCGCCATGAGTCAGGCGCGGCATGTGATCCTGCGCGCGCCGAACTGGCTCGGCGATGCCGTCATGGCGCTTCCCGCGATGGTGGCAATGCGGCAGCACGTCGATGGCAGGCTCACGATTGCGGCAAGGGCGTCGGTGGCGCCGCTGTTTGCCGAGTCGCAGGCACTCGCCGCGGACCAGATCGTCGTGGTGGACCGCGACCGCGAGACCGCCCAGCTGCGAACCATCGGGGCAGACACGATCGTGCTGCTTCCGAACTCCTTCAGGAGCGCATGGGTCGCGTATCGGAGCGGCATAGCGGAACGATGGGGGTACTCGTCGGGGGGACGCGGGTGGCTGATGACGCGAACCGCCTCGCGGCCCAAAGGGGAAGTGCACCACGTGCAGTTTTACCTCGGGTTGATGCGCGCCCTCGGCATCGACGCGCCAGACGCCGTCCCGCGTCTGGCCGTCCGTGAATCGACCGGGCAACGGGCGGACACGCTGCTCGTCAAGGCCGGCGTCGATCTCAGTCAACCGATCGTCAGCTTCGCCGCCGGCGCGGCGTACGGCCACGCCAAACGGTGGCCTCCCGACCGCGTGGCGCAGGTCGTCGCCGGGTTGAGCGCACGCGGACTTCAGTCGGTGCTCCTCGGCGCCGCCGCGGATCGCGATACGGCTCGTGCGATAGAATCAGCGGTGCCGCCAGGCGTTCGCGCGATCGATCTCGTCGGCCGGACGACGCTGACGGAGCTGATTGGCGTGATTGCCCGGTCGGCCGCGTTCGTGTCGAACGATTCCGGGGCGATGCATATCGCCGCGGCGCTCGGGATACCGCTGACGGCGATCTTCGGCCCGACCAACGAACGTGTCACGGCCCCCCTGGGGCCCGGCACGCGCGACGTCCTCGTCCGGGACGTGTTCTGCCGACCGTGCATGCTCCGTGAGTGCCCGATTGATCACCGGTGCATGAAGCGGATCGCCGCCCCTGACGTGATCGCATCTGTGGAGAAGCATCTTGCCCTCGGGACATCCGGCCGTCTTCCTCGATCGTGACGGCACCCTGATCGAAGAAGTCGGCTATCTCGATCGGATCGAGCGGCTGGCGTTCTTTCCCTACAGTGTCGATGCTGTCAGGCTCATGAACCGGGCCGGATATCGGGTCGTGGTGGCGACGAACCAGTCGGGGATCGCCCGCGGAATCTTCGACGAGGCGTTCGTGGCCAAGGCCCACCGCCATATCGCCGACGTGCTCGATGCCGGCGGCGCTCACGTCGATGGTTTCTACTACTGTCCTCACCATCCGGAAGGCACCGTTGCGCAGTACACCCGGAGCTGCGATTGCCGGAAGCCGCAGCCGGGCCTGTTGCGGCAGGCCGCGAGCGAGCTCGACCTCGATCTCGCGCGATCCTGGGTGGTCGGCGATCGCTGGCACGATCTGCAGGCCGGAACCGCGGTCGGCGCGCGGGGCCTGCTGGTCAGGACCGGTTATGGCCGTGAGGCCGAACGCACGACCGGAGTCGGCGCCGTGGGCATCGTCGACGATCTGATCGCGGCGGCCTCGTGGATCTTCCGCACCTCGTGATGGCATCCGTGGATCCCGCGCGGCTGCTGGAGCTCGTCGACACGCTGCGTCTGCAGCGCGTGGCGGTCGTTGGCGATCTGATCGCCGATGAGTTCATCTACGGTGAGATTGCCCGCGTCTCGCGCGAGGCTCCCGTGTTGATCCTCAACTACGATTCGACGGAGCTCGTACCGGGTGGCGCCGGCAACGCGGCCGGCAATATTGCCGCCCTCGGCGCAGGTGTGCGCGCCATCGGCCTCGCCGGGCGCGACGAATCGGGTAGGCGTCTGCTCGAGACGCTGCGGCGCCGCAGGGTGGATGTCGGGTACATGCTTCGTCCTGCCGGCTATCGCACGCCGACCAAAACGCGCATCCTGGCCGGCGGCATCCATTCCGCCAAGCAGCAGGTGGTTCGCATCGACCGCGCCGCGACCCCCAGACTGGACGAAAGGGTGCGCGCCGCGTTCGCGGCTCGCGTTCTTGCCGCGGTCGACGGCTGCGACGCGATGCTGGTCTCCGACTACGGGAGCGGGCTGGTGACGCCACGCCTCGTCAGCGAGGCGCAAACGCGACTCCATTCCGGACGCGGACGAAGAGGCCGTGGCGCCGGCAGGCCCGGCGGGCCCGGCAGGCCCGGCAGGCAACGACCCAATCGAAACGCACAACTTTCCCCCGTCCTCCTCGTCGATTCCCGCTACGGGCTGCTGCGCTATCGCGGCATGACCGCCTGCACGCCCAATGAATCGGAAGTCGAGCAGGCCCTGGGCGTCCGCATCGGCGACAACGTGAGGGTGCTCGAGCGCGCCGGACGGGAGATTCTGCGCCGCACCCGGTCGACCGCCGTATTGATCACGCGGGGCAGCCGCGGCATGGCTCTCTTTGAGGCCGATCGATCGACGGTGCACATCCCGATCGTGGGATCCGATCAGATTGCCGATGTGACCGGCGCCGGCGATACCGTCATCGCGACGATGACCCTGGCGCTCGCGTCGGGCGCCAGCCTGGAGGAAGCCGCGCATCTCGCCAACTACGCCGGCGGCATCGTCGTGATGAAGCGCGGTACCGCGACCGTCAGCGCCGGCGAGCTGCGCCATGCGATCGCGACCGCTGACAGCTAGACCGTGGGCACGATACTTTCCCGGGAGGCGCTGCTCCAACGTGTCGCGGAGGATCGAGCCGCCGGGCGCTCCATCGCGCTGGCCAACGGTTGCTTCGATCTCCTCCATGTCGGCCACGTGCGATATCTGCAGTCCGCCTCCCGCGAAGCCGACCGCCTCGTGGTCGCCATCAACGACGATGAGTCCGTGGGGCGCCTCAAGGGGCCAGGCCGTCCGATCATGGGCGCCGACGATCGCGCCGAGCTGGTGGCGGCGCTGCGGGGGATCGCCTACGTCACGCTCTTCGCCGAGCCGACGGTCGCGCCGCTGCTGCTGGCGCTGCGCCCGGACGTTCACTGCAAAGGCACCGACTACACCATCGAGACCGTTCCGGAGCGCGATACGGTGCGCGCCTACGGCGGCCGCATCGCCATCGTCGGCGATCCTAAGGATCACTCCACGCGCGACCTGCTCTCGAGAATCCGCAGTGGCGCGGAGCCGGGGGCCCCTCCCAGAAAATGAATATCCTCATCGTGCGGCTCGGTGCGCTTGGCGACATCGTGCACGCGATTCCGGCCGCCGCGGCGCTGAGGCGAGCGCATCCGGGAGCGACGATCGACTGGCTCGTCGAGGCACGGCATCGCGCGATGGTCGATCTGGTCACCGCCATCGATCGGACCGTGGTGCTCGAAGCGCCGACGATGAACGGCTGGAAGACGGTCATTCATGAGCTCCGTCGGACCGCCTATGACATGGCCATCGATCTCCAGGGGTTGATGAAATCGGCGGTCCTCGCGCGGGCGTCCGGAGCCGCCCGGGTCGTCGGTTTCTCGATCTGGCACCTTCGGGAAAAGATCGCGCGACCGTTCTACACCACGACCGCCGAACCGGAGATTGCGAACATCGTACGCAAGAACATGCAGCTCCTGCGGGCGGTGGGCGTCACCGACGAGGAGATCGCGTTTCCGATTGCGGACGTGACGTCTGCCGGGCTGGACCGGATGCTTGGGCAGCTACCAGCCGGCGGCCGGATGGCGCTGGTGAATCCCGGTGCGGCGTGGCCGAACAAACGGTGGCCACCGGAGCGCTTCGGCGAGCTGGCGGCTTTTCTGCGTGAGGCGTGCGACCTGACGCCGGTGGTGTTGTGGGGGCCTGGCGAAGAAACGCTCGCGCGCTCGGTCGTCGAGGCCTCGTCTGGAACGGCGCTCATCGCCCCACGCACCGAGCTTCCCGATCTGGTGGCGTTCGCCCGCGCCTCGGCCGTGGTGATTTCCGGCGATACCGGACCGCTGCACATTGCCGCCGCGGTAGGGACGCCGGTCGTCGCACTCTTCGGACCGACCGACCCGAAACGCAACGGGCCGTGGGTTCCTGACGACATCAGCGTGTCGGTCTACGAGCGCTGCGGCTGTCATTACGAGCGACGCTGCCACGAGAAGCCGTGGTGTCTCGGCGAGGTCACGACCGCGGAGGTCTGCGCCGCCGTGCAGCAGCGACTATCGAGCAAGCGACAACATGGATAGTGTCTTACGGCCGCTGGCACGGTGGCGCGTCCCCATCGGCTTCGTCTCGGGCCTTGTCGTTCTGTGGCTGGCCCGACCGAGCGCTGTCTCCATCCTGATCGGTGCCCTCATCGGAGTCTGCGGCGAAGCCTTACGCATCTGGGCGGCCGGGCATCTGGAAAAGAGTCGCGAGGTCACGACATCCGGTCCTTACCGATTCGTCAGGCACCCGCTCTACGTCGGATCGAGCCTCATGGGACTCGGCGTGGCGTTCGCGGCCGGCAGCCTTATCGTGGCACTCCTCGTGGGCGTGTATCTGGCGGCAACGCTGACGGCGGCGATCAAGACCGAGGAAGCGCATCTCACGGCGACATTTGGGGCGACCTATCCCGACTACCGCGACGGCAAGGTCGGGGCCGAGCGGCGTTTCAGCCTCGCCCGCGCGATTCGGAATCGCGAGTATCGTGCGCTCGTCGGGTTTGTGGTTGTCCTGAGCGTGTTGAGCCTGAAGGCGTGGTACGGCGCCTGACGGCCCTCTTGCGGTCCTTCCATCAACGATTCGACGCGCCCGCGTCGCGGCACTCTCGGTAGACGCCCCGAGCCTTGTCGATATCCTCGAGCACCTTGCCCCGCTCCTCCGAAGTCCGATAGCCGGCGTTCGTCTCGGTGGCCGACCGAAGCCGATCCAGCCAGCGAAGGAAATAGGCGCCTGCTTCGGACGAACGGCGCCGTCGATCCTTGACGCGCACGTAGATCGGGCTGGTGGTTGCGTAGCGATACACATCCATCAAATCCGGATCCGGATTGTCGTTCCACGCGCGCAGCAACAGCCAGCCGCTCGTGTCGGCGGTCATCGTTCCACGAACGTCGGCGAATCGTCCGGTCGCGTCCACGTTCAGCCTGGCGACGACCGCGCCGTTCATGACCAGCTCGAGGTGATCGGTGGGGAAGTTTGCCTGCAGGGCCGCGTGATATTCGAGCGGGCCCGGATCGGTCATCTCGACGGAATCACCCGGGCTCGCGTCTCCGACCTTCAGGTGGAGCAGCGCTCCGTTGGTTGCGACGCCTCGTCCCGCCTTGAGCCCGGCGAGGAACCTCTCCGCAGTCAACGGCCCGGTTGACGGCACGTAGACGCGGTTCATACCGACGGGACCGCGAAGGCTGGCGTAGTTGGCCATCGCATCGGTGCCGGCGCCGGCCGGCACCCGGAGGCCGCAGTCGAGCAGGCGATACCAGATCGCGTTGGTCGACTTGTGGTCCGAGAATCCGACCGCCTCGTAGTAGTCGACCTTGCCGAGCGCGGCATCGACTGGCAGCTCGTTGGTCAGAGCTTGCGCCTGGCCCGGATCGACGTCTTCGTCGAACGGGTGCGCGTAGCCGACCAGCGCGTGCTGCAGGTGCGCCAGATCGGCGATGGCGGCGTTGTGCGGGTACGGGCTGGAGGCCGCCGTGAACGGATACGCCGCGTAGCCGGGCAGGAGCAGATGGTGCGTGAGATTCAGGATGCTCAGGTGTCCCCAGTAGCTGGTGTGGAATTCCTGTCCGTGCAGGATCAGGAGGCTCGAGGTCGACACCGGATCGGGATCGGGACGAAAGCGACGATTCGTCCGGTATCCGCTGCTCTTTGTTGACAATCAGGTTGTAGACCAGATTCAGATCCTCCGCGCGCGCCTGCTCCGCGAGGTGCGCCGGAGTATTCCGATAGAGCCCGCCGTAGTTCATGTGAACGTGAAGGTCGCCGCTCCACATCTCCGGAAAGCCGGACGGGGCAGGCAGTCGGCGCAGGGTCACCGTGCGCGTTGCGCTCCCCGCGCCGATGCGCGTGTCTTCCTCGACGCGTGCAACCTCGTAGGCGGGCCCGTGGCTGACCGTGATGGTGAGCCGGTCCATCGGCACCGTGACCAGGCTGCGGCCGGCGCTGTGGAAGTAGCGCGTCTCGACGGGTTGGCGCTGCGGCACCAGCATGTCATCCGCGTGCACCCAGGCGTCATCGGGCGCGTACGACCTTGTCCGGCTGTCGACGATGGCGATCCGCGCCGCGATCGGGTTTGCGGCCTCGTCGACGATCCGGAGATCGAGCTCCCGATGCGGCTGGAGGAAGCGACGCTCCGCGATGGGCAGCGGACGCTGCTCGCCGGAGAACGCGTCGACCAGCCAGAGCGCGGTATTGCCGGAGCGGTTCGAGATGAACGCAATCATGCGGCCGTCCGGCGACCAGCGCGGGCTGGTGTTGTCGTAGTCGCCGTAGGTGAGCGGGAAGGGATAGCCACGAGCGACCGGCAACACCCAGAGCTGCTGCCACTGACGACCGAGATAACTGCTGTACACCAACCTGGTGCCATCCGGTGACACGTCAGGTCTGGCATGCCACGATGTCTCTTCGTGCTGCAGGACGCGTGGCACCGCCGTTCCACTGACCGGCATCCGCACGATGTCTCCGGTGCCGTGGCCGATCTCACGATTCGAGACGAAGATCAGCTCGCGGCCGTCTCGAGTCCATGCCGGGTTGATCGCGTGATCGAATGGACTGTAGTAGTAGCGGGCGATGGCGCTGCGCCGATCCGGCATCACCGGACGCAACGACTGCAGTCGGTCCTCGCGAACGTCGGCCACGTGGAGCAGGAAGTGGCCGGTCTGTGCGGTCGAAACGAAGGCCAGGCGATCGCCGGCTGGCGACCACCGCGGCTCGACGTTGACCGCGCCATTGGCGGTCAGGGGGCGCACCGAGCGCGACGCCAGGTCGAGCAGCATCAGCTCCATCGACTTGCCGTCGTAGCGCACGAACGCGACGCGTCGGCCGTCCGGCGAGCAATCCGGCTGATAGTCGCTCGCGCGATCGTCAGTCAACTGCTCGGCGTCAGGGCTGTCGACCCGTTGCCGCCACAGGTTCCCCTGCATCGAGTAGATCAGCGACGACCCATCGGACGACCAGGCAACCGATGAGGGCCCGCTGGTCAGTTGCGGGAGGTAGAGCTCGCGGTAGTAGTAATTGTGCGGCAGGGCGATCTGGTTCAGGACCGGCACGCGCGCTGGTCCGGGCGCGGCGGCCAGAGTGAGCGCAGCGGTGGTGAGCGCGAAAACCGCCACCAGGTTGGTGGCACTGAGAGGCCGCTGAGGGGAGCGAGCCAAAGGGATCAGTCGGCCATCCTTCCGGGAACGCGAATACGCTTGGGTTCGGGCGAGGTCATCGGAGTGACGAGATTCTCGCACGACCCGCGTTCGTCGGCGCGGGCCTCCCGCCGCTTGCGTCGGCGGCGGGCCCCCCTCTATAATCAATGTTTGGGCGAGCCAGGGACGGCCGCAACGGGCGGTTAGCTCAGTGGTAGAGCACCGGCTTTACACGCCGGCTGCCACAGGTTCGAATCCTGTACCGCCCACCAGCCTTCGCCGCACCGCACACGAAGGTTGCGCAGCACGATAGCGTCGTGTGTTGGACGTGGAAGAGCGCTCGTGACAGGACACTCTTCCGACCAGGCGTCCGGCATCGAGTCGTGCGTGAACGCTCACACCGGGGTCGTAGTTCAGTTGGTTAGAACGCCGGCCTGTCACGCCGGAGGTCGCGAGTTCGAGTCTCGTCGGCCCCGCCACTTACGCCTAAGAGACAGCAACGCAAGCCTTCGGCCCGACGCCGTCGAGCCAGTTGTACCCGGAGATGAGTTGCCGCCCGCATAACGGACGACGGGCACACCGAGTTCCTTGATTTCGCGTGCGACGTCGGTGCGGAAGCCCTTTGCGTCCGAGAGGCGTGACCCGGGCTCGTCGATGCCGGTGTAAGTCGCCCTTCCAGATGCTCGAGGAACGAGCCCAGGAGACGCCGGTCCAAATCGGCTAAACGCCCACGGCGAATGGCGACGTGGGCCGGCCCGCGGGCGATGTGCGCGTATCCGATCGTCTGCGGCGAGGGCGCGCTGTCGCGAGCAGCGACCGGTCTTGCCGAGGCCGGAGAGAAAGTCGCGGCGATCGCGTCTCATTTGAACAGGCGCGGCGCGAAATCGTTGAAGGCCCGCCGCCAACTCAGCCACTCGTGCGCTGTCCCGGGCGATTCGAAGTAAACGTTATGGACGCCGGCCTGCGTCAGCGCATCACTGAATGCCTTCGTGCCGGGGCCTTCGACCGAGCCTGTGCTGAGAAACAGCACCGTGATTTTGCTGTTGAAGGCGGCGGCGTCCGCGAACGCGCCGCCGCAGAGGGCCTTCATGTCCGGCGCATCGTTACCGCGCCCGAAGCCGCCGCAATTGCCGCTGAAGCCGCCGATGTAAGCGAACTTGTCCAG
This sequence comes from uncultured Acidobacteriota bacterium, assembly GCA_963771415.1. GTDB lineage: Bacteria > Acidobacteriota > Vicinamibacteria > Vicinamibacterales > 2-12-FULL-66-21 > CAWAZT01. The sequence goes on from CAVYTI010000007.1 coordinate 250,134, forward strand.
GTTCGTCAACGTCGTTGCGAACGTCTGCGCGCCGCCCATCGAGAGCCCGGCCATCGCCCGATTCTCCTTGCCCGGACGGACGCGATAGGTGCGCTCAATCATCGGCACGAGGTCGGTAAACATCATCTCCGTGTAGGTGGGAAGGCCGAGCGGCCCGCCCGGCCCACGGCCGGCTGCGCCGGGGCCAGCGCCGCGGCCGCCAGGTGCTGGCGGCGTGCCGCGCGCGGGCGGCGGTGGCGGCGGCGCGTCAGAGGGGGGCGGTACCTGGCCGCGCGCGCCAAAGATGGCCGCGCTCTCTCCCGGTTTGACCGCATTCAGGTTGTCCATCACGATGATCATCGGCTTGGCTGTTCCGGCCGCAATCAGGTTGTCCATGATCAAATCGACGTGGCCCTGCCGGTACCAACCGGTTTCATCCTCGCCCCAGCCGTGCAGCAGGTACAGCACCGGATAGCTGTTCCGCGCTTGACTGTCGTAGTCCGGGGGCAGGTAGACGTACGCCCGCCGCCACTGGTGCGTCACCGTCGAGTAGTAGTGCTGCTGGGCCACGCGGCCGTGGGTCACGTCCTTGGCGACGTAGAAGTCGCCGTCGGGCGCGGGGATCTCGATGCCGCTGTTCCACCAGCCCGATCCGAAGAACGTCATCGTCGACGGGTCTGCGACGACGGCGCCGTCGATCTGGACCGTGTAGTAGTGGAAGCCGACGACCAGCGGGGTGGTGGTCACGTCCCAGATGCCGTCGGGGCCTTTCTGCATGTCGAAGCCCGAACCGACCCGGATGCGCACTTTCTCGGCGTTGGGCGCGATGACGCGAAAGGTCACCCGATTGTCCGGATAGACGCACGGGTATTTGGCTTCGGGAATGTTCAATGACGACGGCTTGCACTCTGCGGGTGTTTGCGCCCGAGCCACGTGTGCACTCGAGACTGCGCAAAACGCCGCAACCACACCAACAACGACCGACTTCATCGCCCCTCCTCGTGTGTAAACGCTTACATGCCTGCCGCGGTGAGCCTAACCGAAGCGGGGACGGTGTCAAGCCCCGGCTGCCACCGCGAGCGCCATGATCCGCGGCTCGATGCAGTCCTGCCGTTCGAGGATGCCCGTCAGGCGGCCCTCGCACATCACCGCCACGCGGTCGCTCAGGAGGAGCACTTCTTCCATATCGCTGCTGATCATCACGATCGATACGCCATCGCCGGCCAGACTCCGCAGCAACCGGTAGATTTCGGCCTTGGCGCCCACGTCGATGCCGCGCGTGGGCTCGTCCACGATCAGCACTCTGGGGCCGAGGACGAGCCACTTGGCGAGCGCGACCTTCTGCTGGTTGCCGCCGCTGAGCGTGGCGGTGGTGACCTCGATCGACGGCGCCTTGACGTGCAGTTGGCGGCAGATCGCGCCGACGCCTTCGCGTTCGCGTGCCTCCGAGACCAGCCCATACGTCGAGTAGCGGTGCAACGAAGGCAGCGAGACGTTCTCGCGGATCGACGAGGCCACGACGAGGCCGGCTGACCGCCGATCTTCGGGGACGAGACACACCCCGCCGCGTATGGCGTCCGCCGGCTCACCGATCGTGATGGTCGTCCCGTCCAGGAGGATGCTTCCCGCAACTGGCGTATCGACGCCGGCGATCGCTCGGGCCACCTCTGACCGACCCGCGCCAACGAGCCCAGCGACGCCAAGAATCTCGCCGCGAGCGACGCCAAACGACACGGCGTGCTGCGGATACCGCCGCGTGCGCAGCGCCTCGACTCTGAAGTAGTCTCGCGGACCTTGGGCATGCGTGGGCTGGTGCGAGGTGTCGAGGTCGCGGCCGACCATCAGCCGGATCATGGCGTCGTGCGTCAACTCCTGACGGGGCAGCGCTCCGGCGTTCGTGCCGTCTCGCAAGCACGACGGCGCGATCGGCGATTGTCTGCACTTCTCCGAGTCGATGCGTGATGTAGATCACGGCGACGTCTCGGGTGCGCAGGCCAGCGACGACGTCGTGCAGCCGGGCGGTCTCGGCGAGCGTCAGGCTCGAGGTCGGTTCGTCCATGATCAGCACACGGGCGTTCAGCGAGAGCGCCTTGGCGATTTCGACGAGCTGCTGCTGGGCGATCGACAGCGCCGCCACCGGCGTCTCGGGCGGCACCTCCATCCCCAGTTGCGCAAGATAGGGTCTTACCGCATCGCGCATCTTTCGGCGGTCGACCAGGCGGAGCACTCCGCCGCGCGTCGGCTCGCGGCCGAGCAGGACGTTCCCAGCCACGTCCAGGTTGTCGAGCAGATTCAGTTCCTGGTGGATGAACGCGATGCCGTGCGCGGTTGCCGCCTGCACATCGTGGATCACCGTTCGCATGCCGTCGATGAGCACCTCGCCGGAGTCGGGCTGCTCGATCCCGCCGACGATCTTCATCAGCGTGGACTTGCCCGCGCCGTTCTCGCCCAGCAGCGCAACGACTTCTCCGGAACAGACCTCGAGGTCGACACCGCGCAGCGCGTGCACGCCGGGAAAGCGCTTGTGAATGCCGCGAAGCGCGAGGACCGGGTTGGCCATATGTCGCCGGGGCGCGTCAGCGACCCCGCAGTTGAGTCAGCTTGGCCCGGAAGTCGTCCACGTTGTTCTGCCGGATGACGTTCGTCGGGATGAAGATCCGGTGCGTCGCTGGGATGCCGGAGCGGTCGCCCTTGACGACCTTCGCGAGCCGCGTCATCGACTGATAGCCGAACTCATAGGGCTGCTGCACCACCGTTCCGATGATGGCGCCGGATTTCACGCCGGTGAGCGTCTCGTCGTCCTCGTCGAACGCGATGATCTTCATCTGCCCGGTCTTGCCGGCGTCGCGCACCGCATTCAGGATCGCTGGCCCGTTGTAGCTCCACAGCCCCACGAGCGCGGCGACCTCGGGGTGGCTGACGAGCATCTCGGCGACGTTGGCCTTCGCTCGAACCTGATCGGTGTCGTCCGTGCGAGTGTCGAGGATATCGATCTTGGTTCCGGCAATGGCCTCCTTGATGCCCTGCAGCCGCTCCTGCGCGTTGCGGGCGTCGAGCTTGCCGACGAAGAGCGCGATCTTGCCGCCCTGCGGCACCGCTTCTTTGATCAAATCTCCGGCTTGACGGCCGGCGGCGACGTTGTCGGTGCCGATGTAGCACTCGCGCTTGGAGTCGGGGGCATCGCTGTCCTGCGTGAAGACGGCGGCCCGTTGCGCCACGTCGTTCAGCATTGCCACCTGGTTCGCCGGATCGACCGGGCTGATCGCGATGCCGGCGACGCCCTTGGCCAGCAGGTCATCCACGATGCGTTTCTGCTCGGCCGCAGTCCCGTCGCCGAGACGAAACTCGACCGTGACGTCGGGCATCTCCGCGGCGGCCTTCTCGACCCCTTTGCGCGCGATCGTCCAGAAGTCGGCGGCATTGTTGGTGATGAAGGCGATCTGTGATTTCGAGGATCCCGGTCGTGAGCAACCCGCCAGCAAGAGGAGGCTCGCACAGGTCAGGAATACGGCAGTCTTATGGCTCATTCGATTCTCCTGCGCCGCTACACTGCGGCACGTCTCGCCCGGTTTTGCACCACTTGGTCGGCGACGACGCCGATGAGGATGACGCCGCCCATCACGGCGAAGTTGAGTGAACTCGGAATCCCTAGCAGATTGACGAGATTCTGCAGCACCTGGAGCAATGTCGCGCCAATTAAGATCCCGAGTATCGATCCCTCTCCGCCGCGCAGGCTGCAGCCGCCAAGCACCGCTGCGGCGATGCCGTACAACTCGAAGAAGCTGCCGTGCGACGAGGGGGACACCGAGTTGGTGTAGAAGGCGAAGATGATCGCCGACACGCCGGTCAGGACGCCAAGAATCACGTAGGCGCTGGTGATGACGCGGTGCACGCGGATGCCGGAGTAGCGCGCAGCGACCTCGTTTCGGCCGGTGGCGAACAGGTGTCGTCCATACACGGATCGATGCAGTACGACCCACATCACCGCACTCGCCACCACGAGCGCGACAAACGGCGTCGGCACGCCGGCGACGGTGCCTGTCGCCAGCCGCTGCAGCGTTTGAAATCCCGCCGCATCGCCGAAGCCCTTCGTCTCGTCACTGGCGATGAACCGCGCCAGGCCGCGATAGAGGAGCAGGCCGCACAACGTGACGATGAACGGCTGCAACCGCAGCTGCGTGATTAGCAGACCATGACACGCGCCCAGCAGTGCACCGAGGGCGATGATGATCAGCACGGCTGCGAGCCAGGGCAGGTGCCACGTGGTCAGCAGCATGGACAGCAGCACGCCAAGCAGCGCGAAGGCCGAGCCGACCGACAGGTCGATGCCGCCGGTGATGATGACCAGCCCGAGCCCGAGGCTGAAGATGCCGAACGCTCCGATCAATCGCGCTGTGTTTTGCAGATTGGCGGGCGAGAGGAAGCGCGGGTTGAGCACCGTGACCACCGTACACAGCACCACGAGCAGCAGGAACGTCGCGAGCTCCTTCTTCATGCCCCCCTCAATCGACTCAGCTGACGCACGTGAGATGATGATTTCATGAGCTTGGAACGCGTGGCGCGCCGGGCACGGGTGTCAACCGCGACCGTGTCGCGGGTCCTGAACAACACAGGACCCGTCAAGGGCTCGACGCGCGCCCGCGTGCTGAAGGCGATCGAGGCATTCAAGTACAGTCCCAACCTTCACGCGCGGAGTCTCGCCGGCGGCCAGAGTCGCAGCATCGGGGTCATCGTCTCCAACATCGACAATCCGTTCTTTCTCGATGTCTACCGCGCCGTCGAGACTCGGGCGCACAAGGCGGGCTACGAGGTGATCATGGCCCACACGGACTACACGTCGGAGCGCCTGGTCAGCAGCATCCGGCTGATGATCGGTCGCCGGGTTGCGGGGCTGGCCGCCATCGTGTCCGAGATGGACGCGGAGTTGATTACGGAGCTCAGCGCGCAGCGGATTCCCGTCGTCTTCTACGACGTCGGTACGCCGCGTCGGAACATCACGAACATCCGCGTCGACTACGCGAGCGGGATGTCGAAGCTGACGTCGTATCTTTACAGCCTCGGGCATCGCCGCCTCGGCTTTGTTGCGCACCACGCGACGCTTGGCCCTCTCAACGAGCGGCAGAAGTCGGTCCAGGCCGCGGCACGACGACATCGAGGAGTGCAGGTCGCAACCGCCGCCGACGTCGACACGCTCGAAGGCGGACGCCGTGCAGCGCGGGCGCTCCTCGATGCCCATCCGCGGGTGACGGCGGTCGTCTGCGTCAACGACCTGATGGCGGTCGGGGCGATGCGCGAGCTGAGGACGAGAGGCCGCCGCGTTCCCGAGGACGTGTCGGTGACGGGGTTCGACAACATCACGCTCGCGCAGTTCTGCCAACCGGCGCTCACCACGGTGCACATTCCCAGCGACACCATTGGCGAAACGGTCTGTGACTTCCTGATGAACCCGGGCAAGGCGCCCCTGCCGCACGAGTTCGTGATCGACCCTGAGCTCGTGCTCCGTGAATCCACCGGGCCGCCACCGGGCTTGCGGACGTAGGGGATCCCTCACTTCGTCCGCCACCGCCAGCGCCCACCATCCTGCCCGTCGGGGCGAGGCCCCGGACTGTCGGCCAGGAGGCGGCCTGCTGTGTCCATTCGCAGGTAGCGGTGGGTCGATAGCGACATCAAGACGAGATCGCCGTCGAAAGTCTCCAGCCACTGGAACGTGCCGGCATCGTCCGCCGTTCCGCGCCGTAGCGACACCATTTGGACCGCCCAGACGAGGAGTGGGATGAGCCGTGATCTGGCCAGGGCGGTCCTGTGTCGCTGGGCGAATATCATGTAAGCGCGTACATCATCGCACGTATACAATGCTGCGCACGATGAGGCCTTTCATGCCGCCGGGCACGACCCTTCTTGCTGCCGGTCTGAGCCTCTTCCCAGCAACGGCGCTCCAGGACACCGCACTGAAGGACCTGATGCCCAAGGGAATGGTGGTTGGCGTCGCCATCAGCCAGCGGCAGTTCGACGGCACCGACCCTGCCGCCGTGGGCATCATCACCAAACAGTTCAACCAGATCAGTCCCGAGAACGTGTTGAAGTTCCAGCCGACGCAGCCGGCCGCCGACCGCTACACATTCGATGCGGCGGATCGCTACGTCCAGTTTGGTCTCGACCATCACCTCCAGGTGGTCGGGCACAACCTGGTCTGGCATTCACAGACCGGCGCATGGGTGTTCCAGGGCGCCGACGGCAAGCCGGCGGATCGCGACACGCTGCTCGCGCGCATGCGGGATCACATTCGCACCGTCGTCGGCCGCTACAACGGCCAGATCCACGGCTGGGACGTCGTCAACGAAGCGATCGACGAGGACGGCTCGATGCGCAAGTCGCCCTGGCAGGTCGGGATCGGCGACGACTACGTCGCCAAGGCGTTCGAGTTCGCGCACCAGGCCGACCCCGACGCCGAGCTTTATTACAACGACTTCAACCTCGAGAAGCCGGCGAAGCGAGCCGGGGTCATCAAGCTGGTGAAGGACCTGCAGGCACGCAAGCTGCGCATCGACGGCATCGGCAACCAGGCGCACTGGCGGCTGGACACGCCGAGGATCGACGAGATCGACACGGCGCTCGTCGAGCTGCACACGACCGGTCTGAAGGTGATGTACAGCGAGCTCGACATCAACCTGCTGCCGAACACGCCACGCGGCGCCGACGCCGCCGAGACCAACCCGTACGCGAACGGCTTGCCCGACGCCGTGCAGCAGCAGCTCGCGAGACGCTATGCCGACGTGTTCGGTGTGTTCCTCAAACATCGTGACGCCGTCACCCGCGTCACCTTCTGGGGAGTGAGCGACGCGGATTCGTGGCTGAACCGCGGACGCATGAACTTCCCCTTGCTCTGGGACCGTCAGCGCCAGCCCAAGCCGGCTTTCGATGCGGTGGTCGAGACGCTGAGAAACGCGAAGTGAGAATCGCCGCGGGGCTCGTCGCGGCCGCGATGGTGGCGGTCACGCAGACGCCGGCCTCGCCGAGGCTGGCGGGCGACGCGCAGCCACCCGCATCGCCGCTGAGCCTGTGGTATCGCGCGCCCGCCTCGGATCATCCACTCCTGCCGCTCGACGCGCCGCGGCAGAGCCGCCAGGCGGGCACCGCCGAGTGGGTGCGGGCCCTGCCGGTAGGAAATGGCCGTCTGGGTGCGATGGTGTTTGGCGGCGTCGTCCACGAGCGCCTTCAATTGAACGAAGACACGCTGTGGGCGGGGCGACCGTACGATCCCGTGAATCCAGAGGCGAAGGACACGCTTCCTGAAGTGAGGCGGCTGCTCGCCGAGCGCAAGTATCCGGAGGCGGCGAAGCTCGTCGGCGAGAGGGTGATGTCGAAGCCTCTCGCGCAGATGCCCTACGAGACGCTTGGCGATCTCGCGCTGACCTTTCCGCAGGTCGACTCGGCGGAAAATTACCGACGCGATCTCGACCTCGCGACGGCCACAGCCCACGTCTCCTATACCAGCGGCGGCGTAACGTTCTCGCGCGAAGTGTTCGCCAGCGCGGCCGACCAGGTCATCGTCGTGCGGCTGACGGCCAGCCGTCCGGGGCAGATTTCCTTCGCCGCGCGCATGCAGACGCCTCAGCGCGCGACAGTTGAGGCCACCGCGAATGGCGACCTCATGATGCGCGGCGTCAACGGTGACGGGTCCGGCGCCACGGCCGACGGCCGCCCGATGACCGGCGCGCTCAGTTTCGAGGCACGCCTGCGGGTGCTGCCGACGGGCGGCACCAGGAGTGTCAGCGGCGACGGCATCATCGTTCACGATGCCGACGCCGTCACGTTACTCATCGTGGCGGCAACCAGCTATCGCACCTACGAAGACGTGACTGCCGATCCAGCCGCTCGGGTCGCCGCAGCGCTCGATCCCGCCTCGCGTAAGACCATCGACACGCTGCGTGCCGCGCACGTCCGCGGTTACCAGCAACTATTCAATCGCGTCACACTCGATCTCGGCGCCTCGAAGCGGCTGCCGACTGACGAACGCGTCCGCACGTTCGGCGAGGGGGGCGATCCCGGCCTTGCCGCGCTTTACTTCCAGTACGGGCGCTACCTGTTGATTGCCAGCTCGCGTAGCGGTTCACAACCCGCCAACCTGCAAGGCCTCTGGAACGAGAGCATGTCGCCCCCGTGGGGCAGCAAGTACACCATCAACATCAACACCGAAATGAACTACTGGGCAGCCCTCTCGACCAACCTGGCCGAGACCATGGATCCGTTGACGGCGATGGTGTCGGATCTCTCGATGACTGGCGCGCGCACGGCGCGCGAGATGTACGGCGCCGGTGGGTGGGTGGCGCATCACAACACGGATCTGTGGCGCGCCACCGGACCGATCGATGGGCCCCAATATGGAATGTGGCCGACCGGCGGCGCGTGGCTGACGCTGCCGCTCTGGGACCGCTACCAATACACCGGCGATCGCACTTACCTGGACCGCATCTATCCGTTGATCAAAGGCGCGGCGCAGTTCTTCCTCGACACGCTGGTCGAGGAACCGACGCACCAGTGGCTCGTCACCTCGCCTTCGCTGTCGCCCGAGAACCCACACCCATTCGGCACGTCGCTGACGGCGGGGCCGACGATGGACGAGGAGATCCTGCGCGAGCTGTTTGGCAACGCGACAGAGGCGGCACGTGTACTCGGGATTGACGCAGATCTTCAGACCAAGTGGCGCGCCACTCGCGCGAGGCTGGCGCCGCCGCAGGTCGGTAGCGCCGGCCAGCTGCAGGAGTGGCTCGACGACTGGGATATGCAGGCGCCCGAAATCCACCACCGGCATGTCTCGCACCTGTTCGCACTCTTTCCCGGCCACGACATCGACGTCCGGCGCACGCCGGAACTCGCCGCGGCCGTGAAACGTTCGCTCGAGATTCGCGGCGATCAGGCGACGGGCTGGGCGACCGCGTGGCGCATCAACCTCTGGGCCAGGCTCGCCGACGGCGACCACGCGTACAACATTCTCAGATTCCTGCTCGGCCCCGAGCGCACCTACCCCAACATGTTCGACGCGCACCCGCCGTTTCAGATCGACGGCAACTTCGGCGGGACGTCGGCGATTGCCGAGATGCTCCTGCAGGGCGACCAGGGAGAGACTCGCCTGTTGCCGGCACTGCCCGCGGCATGGCCGGACGGTCAGGTCACTGGGTTGAGAGCGCCAGGCGGATTCGAGATCGGTCTGACCTGGAAGCGCGGGGCGCTCGAGCGCGCGACGATTCGTTCGCTGCTTGGACACCCGTTGCGGGTGCGCCGCGGTACGACGCTCCGCATGTTCGAGACCACGGCCGGTGCAACGCTGACGCTGGTCGGCGATGACTTGCGCAAGCCGGCGGCAGGGGGGCGTCGGGAATGAAGGTCGCCATCACGGCCGCGCTGCTGGGGCTTGTCCTGGGGGCTCCCCAGTCTGCTCAGCCAACCTCGGGAATCGCGATCCTCCAGGTCGACACCGATCGCCGGATCGGCACGATCGACCCCAAGATCTACGGCCAGTTTCTCGAACACATCAACCACTCGGTGGAGGATGGCCTGTTCGCCGAGCAGATCCGTGGCGCCGGGTTCGAGGGGCGCGACTTCGAGACGTATTGGACCGCATTTGGACCGCCGGAGGCGGTGCGGATCGTCGAGACTCCGTTCGAGCGTGGCACGAAGAGCGTGCGGATCACTGGCGGTCGCGAGGTGGCCGGGATCAGACAGCGACGCATCTTCGTGGAGTCCGGCGGCAGGTACGACGGGTCCGTCTGGATCAAGGTCGAGGCGGGTGCGCCACGCCTGTTACTGCGCGTCGTGGCCGCGGACGGCCGCGTCCTGGCCGAACGTCCCCTCGAGTCGCGCGCAGCGGCCTGGCGAGAAGTGCCGTTCTCGTTTGCGAGTGCGCGAACCGATCGCGACGCCACGGTCGAAATCGCGGCCGCCGGACGCGGCGCCGCGCTCGTCGATTTCTTGTCCTTGATGCGTGCAGATGTGCGCAAGAGCGGCATGCTGCGCCCCGACTTGCTCGAGGCGCTCCGTGGATTGGGGCCCGCGTTCATCCGCTGGCCGGGCGGCTCATTTGCCTCGACCTACAAATGGCAGGACGGTATTGGTCCGCTGGCCTCGCGCGTCTATCACCCCAACGAAGTATGGGGCGGCTACTCGGACTACTACGGCTTCGGCACCGACGAGTACCTGGAGCTGACCCGTCAGCTCAGGACCGATCCACTGATCGTCCTACCGGCGCCTGACGAAGGCCCGAAGTCGGTCGAGTACGCGATGAACTGGGTGCACTACGTCAACGATCCGCCGACGACCACGTGGGGACAGGCGCGCGCGCGGAACGGACATCCCGATCCGTACCATGTCCGCTACTTCCAGATCGACAACGAGCCGATGAACAACGGCTTTACGGCCGAGCGCTACGCGGCGATCGTCAATCTCTACGGAAGCCGTCTGCGCCAGATTGCGCCCGAGTCGGTCATCATCGCCTGCGGCCAGAAGCGTTCGAACGACATGGCATGGAGCGAGAAAGTCATCGATCTTGCCGGCAGCAATTTCGACGTCCTCGGCGTCCACAACTACGAGTACGAAAGCGACCTCTTCGAATCCGGCGTACGACGCATACGCGACTACCTGGTCAAGCTGCGCGACTACGTACGCGCGTCGGCGCATCCCGGCATCCGGCTCGCCGTTCTCGAATGGAACCTGAGCCGGACGTACGACTGGCGCGCCGGCCTGCACGCGGCCGGCAGCCTCATCATGTACGAATCCCTCGCTCCTGAATTGACGATGACCGCTCCGGCGCTGTTGATGCGGAACACAACGGACGACCCGACGTGGACGGCCTTCATCTATCACGATCACGTGTTGTGGTTTCCGGGCGCCGGATACGTGGTCGAAAAACTGTTCCGTGAACACTTCGCCGAGACGTACCTCGCGTCAACGTCCGGCACGTTCCGAGACATCGCCGACCGTGCGACCTTTTTCACCGATATCTCGCAGATGAAGCCCGAGGCGTGGCAACCAGGAACAGTGGATGCCATCGCCACCGCGTCAGCCGACGGCCGGCGCATCGTCGTCAAGGCGGTGAACTATAGCGGCAGCGCCAACACGCTGCTCGTGCATTTGCAGGGCTTACGGGTTCCGGCAGGCGCAACGGTCAAGGTCTACACCATCACCGCCGGTCTGCACGACGCAGCATCGCTGGAGCGGCCCGACCAGATACAGCCCGTCGAGCGTACGGTCGAGTACCGGCCCGACCTGACGATTGATCTTGGGGCCTACACGGTGGCGGTCGTGGAGATCACGGCCAGATGACCCACAGCAAAGGACACGTGACATGACGGACGCAAGGACTTCAAATCGAGGCGCGGCCGCTCTGGCGATGGCAGTTGCAGTCACGGCGGGCTTCCTGACGATTGCCGCGCAGGTCAAGACGAACGTGCCCGACCCGGTGGCGGGCGCGCGCCCGGCCAGCGTCGAGCGGATCAAGATTCACGGGAAAGCGCTCGAGGGCAACCTCGAAGGGGACGCCGTTGATCGCGACGCGATCGTCTTCCTGCCCCCGGGCTACAACCAGAACCGCACGCGCCGGTATCCCGTCGTCTACGCCTTGCACGGCTACTCCATCGGGGCGGAGCAGTGGAGCCAGGAAGTCCACGTGCCGCAGACGATCGAGGGGGCGTTCGCCAAAGGGGCGCACGAGATGCTTGTCGTGCTGCCCGACTCGAAGACGGTGCACAACGGCTCGATGTACTCCAGCTCGGTGACGACAGGAGACTTCGAGAATTACGTCGCGCGCGACGTCGTGTCGTACATGGATGCGCACTATCGAACAATTGCGAGCCGCGAGAGCCGTGGCCTTGTCGGTCACTCGATGGGCGGCTACGGCGCCACGCGGATCGGCATGAAGCACGCTGACGTGTTCGGCAGCCTGTACATCATGAGTCCATGCTGCCTGTCGGCGCGCGGCAGCGGCGGCGGCCGCGGCGCTCCGGCGCCGAACGCCGCCAACGACGAGGCGCTGGCCGCCGTCAAGACACCGGCGGACTCGGCGAAGCTGCCGTTCGGACTCCGCGCGCAACTGGCATCGGCAGCCGCCTGGTCGCCGAACCCGAAGAACCCGCCGCTGTACCTCGATTTGCCGATTGGCGATCAGGCGCCGGCGGTCCTGGCGAAGTGGGCCGCCAATGCGCCACTGGCGTTCGTCGACCAGTACGTCCTCGAGTTGAAGCGGTATCGCGCCATCGCGATGGATGTCGGGGATCAGGACGGATTGCGTGTCGACGCCGGCAAGCTGCACGACGTGTTCGATCAGTACGGGATCGCGAACAGCTTCGAGATCTATCCGGGGACGCACACCAGCGACGTCGCGGTCCGCTTCCAGGAGCATGTGATCCCGTTCTTCAGCCGAACGCTGTCGTTCGAGCCGGTCAAGCAATGAGGCGATTCGGTCTGGCGAGCCTCGCGATGTTACTCGCCATCGCGCCGACGCTCGCGCTCGACGGTCAGCCCGCCATGCACGATCCGTCGACCGTCATCGAGGCGGGCGGCAAGTTCTACGTCTACGCGACGGGCAACGGACTGCCAGCGTTCCAGTCGGAAGACGGGTGGACGTGGCACCGGGCCGGCTCGGTAATGCAGGCCGTGCCGGGCGGCAAGCCTGGACCCGACGTCATCGCGCGCGGCGGCAACAACTCGTGGGCGCCCGACATTATTCGCTCTGGCGACAAGTATTTTCTCTACTATGCGGCGCCAGGCCCGCAGCCGAAAGCGGCCGTGGGGCTGCTCGTCGGCCGCACGCTCGATCCGGCATCGCCGGATTACAAATGGGAGGACGGCGGCCCGATCGTCTGGTCGGACGGCGTCGAGGACAGCAACGCGATCGATCCGGGCGTGATGCGCGACCCGACGAACGGCACCATGTGGCTCACCTATGGGTCGTACTTTGGCTACATCCGTCTCGTCGAATTGGATCCAAAGAGTGGCAAACGTCTACGTCCCGAGGCCAAGCCCGTCAACATTGCGATTAACTCTGAAGCCTCGGTGATGATCGTTCACGACGGCTGGTACTACCTGCTGGTCACGCACGGATCGTGCTGCGCGGGCGGCAACTCCAGCTACAACATCCGCATGGGCCGGTCCAGGAAGGTGACCGGCCCGTTCCTCGACAACATGGGCATCGACATGCTGCAGGGCGGCGGCAAGCTGTTCGCCGGATCGAGCGGCCGGCACATCGGGCCGGGACATTTCGGACTGCTGGATCTCGGTGACGGGGTGCAGAAGTTCTCCTGCCACTACGAATCCGATCTCGATCGCGGCGGGATCAGCGTGCTGGACATTCGTCCGCTGCTGTGGCGTGACGGTTGGCCGGTTGCCGGCGACAACGTGACGGCCGGCACCTACGAGATCGAGTCGGCGCGCTCGGGAACGGCGCTCGAGATGGCGGTCCAGGGCGTGCCCGTCGGCGGCGCCCGTGGGCGTGGCGGAGCCGGCCGCGGCGGTCCACCGCCCGGACGCGGGGATACGCCGCCGCCGGCGCCGCCGCCTCCCGTTCCGAACCAGGACGCGGCGCAGGTCGGGACCTCCTGGCCAGCCGGGCCGGTCGGCGCCCGCATGGGGCCGTTCATGCTGCAGGCCCAGCAGAAGTGGTCGATCGCGCCCGTCGATAACGCCGGCGGTTATCCTGGGTCGCCTTATTTCAAAATCACCGTGGCCGGCACCGAGCGCGCGCTTGCCGCAACCGCGGACGCCGAGCTCACGGTGGTCCCGGTGTTCACGGGCGGATCCGACCAACTCTGGCGCATCGATCAGCTGACCGACGGTACATATCGGCTGATGCCAAAAGCGACGCCGAACTCCAAAGAGCCGCTGGCGCTCTCGGCGGTGGGGAGCAGCATGCCAACTCTCGAGAAATTCAACGCCGGGAGCGATCGCCAGAGATGGCTACTCAAGACACCATGACGAAGTGTTCGCGCACGTGGTTGCCCGCGTTCGGCGCGCTGGCGATTGTCTTCGGAGCGGTGCACGTCTCGGGGCAGCAGCCGCCGTCCGTCAAGCGCGCCCCGGCGCCCACGTTGGCCCGGCCGTCTACGCCAGCCAAAGCGGTGGATGGTGCCGGATTTGTGCAGCGCTGGGTCCTGCTCGAGCCCATCAAGGTGTCGGGGCAACTGACCGACAGCGCAGTGCGCGCGGCCATCGACAAACGGTACTTCACGGACCAGCTCACCGTCGTTCCACACGACGGGGAAACCGTCACGGTGGCTGACGAACAACTCGCCTGGCATGCGGTAGACACGACGAACTACAACGTGAACCTGTACCACTTCGCCGATGCGCTCAACAAGCCGACCTCGAACGTCCTGTTCTGGGCGGTGACGCGCGTCGACGTTCCGCACGAGATGCGCAACGTTCGCCTGGCGATTGGCTCCAATGCGGCGTCCATCTGGTGGCTCAATGGCGAAGAGGTCGTCGGCATTTACGGCGATCGTCAGACGGTCATCGATGATGGCGTGTCGAAGCGCGTCACGCTCACCAAGGGGCTGAATACGATTCGGGCCGCCGTGATCAACGCCGGTGGCGCGACCGATTTCTGCGCGCGGTTCCTCGACTCGAACGACAATCCGCTGAGAGGCATTCGCGTCCGGTTGGCCCCCGAGTAGACTCGCGCGGCAGATCCGGATGGAGCTCGCGTGCCAACCGGCTGTAGTGCTGCGCTACCTGCGCGCCAGCCCCACGACTGCCAGAGTGACTCAGAAGAGCGAAGTCGCGGCCCGGTGGCAGGCCGGCGCCCTCGTCCGTGACCGTCAGCTCGCCGAACTCGACGAAGTGGTTGCCGCTGCCGCTCGTCCCCAGTTGCGTCCGCGCCCGATCCTTGATCCTGGCGGTGACGGGCGTCACCCGCCAGTCGCGATCCATGACGTCGTGCTGACGCGGCGTCGTGAACGACGCGCCCATGCCAAACCGCGTCTCGCGCTCGAGCGCGTCCGAGAGCCGCGACCGGTTGGCCGTGAGCGCGTGCACCGGCAGGTCCAGCACCGTCATCTTCATCCGGCAGGCGATGTCGACACCGACCGCGTACGGAATGACAGCATCACGGGTGGCCAGCACACCACCGATTGGCAGCCCAGAGCCCACGTGAGCATCGGGCATGAGGGCGGCCGACACGGCGATCGGCAACTGGCAGGCGTTCTTCAACTGCTGCACGGCATCGGCTTCGAGGTTGCTCGAGGACGTGCTGGTGGTCTGTCGCCGTGCCGCCAGCCTCTCGGTCGCAGGACGAGCGCTGTTTGAACAGTCCCGCGAACGGAAGAAGATCGCGAACGACGCCGACCGGCTGCGCAAGTACCTGGCGCGATTCGACCTCGAGTGGAGCACCGTCAAGGAGCGCCTTCGGACCGCGGAATAGAGCCGCGGATCACGGGCCGCGGATCACGCCGAGCACGCGGATCACGGGCCGCGGATCACGCCGAGCACGCGGATCACGGGCCGCGGATCACGGGCCGCGGATCACGCGGAGCCCGCGAAAGGAACTCAGTCCTGGCCCAGCGTCTGCTGGATATCACAATTCCGCAGCTGAGCCAGGTTCCTGCCGGACTCCGTATAGATGTGTGGGATCAACGATGAGGGGCGCCGGATGGAGGCCACCTCATCCAGTGCGCTCCGGCCCGCCTTATCGTTGATTGCTTATGGACGAGATGCTGCGCCGCTGACGCGGCTCGCTTCCGACAGGAGGAGTCCATGGCCAAGTCAACTGCCAACAAAAAGAAGCCCTCGGGAACCCGCTCCCGCACAGTGTCCTCCGTGCGACGGATCTGCAACGTGGTGCCGTCGAAGGGGACCGAAACCGATTGGACGTTCCAGGACGCCGTAGCGTCCGCTGCGCTCGGCGCCGTGAGCGCGCCGCCCGCGTCGGTCGACCTTCGCGCAGCCTGGTGGACCATCGGCGATCAGGAAGACACCGGGTCGTGCGTCGGCTGGGCGACGGCCGACGGCGTCGCGCGCTACCAGATGGTGAAGGCGAACAAGCTCGCCAAGAACGTGCAGCTGTCGCCACGTTTCGTGTGGATGGGGTCGAAGGAAACCGACGAATTCACCAACCGTCCAGAGAGCTTCATCGAGGAGGCTGGCACGTCTCTCAAGTCGGCCATGGATCTGGTGCGCAAGTACGGCGCGGTGACCATGAACCTGCTGCCGTTCCACATCACCACGAAGATGTACACTGCCGGCGAGAACGCGTTCTACGCCCAGGCGTCGCAGTTCAAGGCAGCCGCGTACTTCAACCTGCAGCGGAACCTGAATCAGTGGAAGGCGTGGCTGGCGGCGCACGGTCCGATTCTGGTCGGCCTCAGCGTCGACCAGACGTGGGACAACGCGACCTCAACGGGCGGAAACATCGATGTGTTCGTCCCCAATACGGTGCGCGGTGGTCATGCCGTTGCCGTGGTGGGCTACACCTCGACCGGCCGGTTCATCGTCCGCAACAGTTGGGGGACCGGCTGGGGCGATCGTGGCTTCGGCTACGTGTCGCCCGCCTACATCGCCGCCGGGTTCTTCAATGAGTCCTACGGCATCACGGTGTGATCGAGCGGCCGATGGCTGCCGATGCGAGTCCGCGCACGGCAGCCGTCGCCTCTGTTCCCCACGGCACGAAGGCGCTACCAAACGCCATGCCTGATCTCACGCTGACCGATGGCCAAGCCGATGGGCGTTTCACCATCCATGTCGGCGATCGCGTCACCCTGCGGCTGGCGGAGAACGCCTCCACCGGGTACCGTTGGAACGTCGCCGAATTGGATCGATCCGTTCTGGACACGGAGACGGCGGCGTTTCAACCAGGGGCCGATCGGCCCGGCAGCGGCGGCTCTGCTTCGTGGGTCTTCCGCGCCAGGAAGGCGGGGTCCACGCGCCTCGAGCTGATCAAGTCACGTAAGTGGGAAGGCCACAAGGACAGCGATCAGCGCTTCAGCGTGCACATCACCGTCGAAGCGTCATGACTGCCGACGTGAGTCCACGGCGATTGACCCGCTCCTGGTCCTCGGGATTGCGGATCACGCCCGGATCTCCCCATGGTGCCGTCCATCGCTTCGTCTGCGCCGCTTCATCAATCTCGCGTTCGAGATCCTTCAGCGCTTTCGGCGCGCCGAAATAGTCCAAAACCCGTTTCGACCGTCCGCCCCGTACGATGCCGACGATCGCCGTCGGCAGATCGGTGACAGTGCTGGTCGATCCATCTTGATTCCTGATGACTCGATACTCGTCTTCCAGGTCGAAGAAGCCGAGACGGTCCGCGTGCTCCAGAATGGCGGCCACGCGTGACTCGGGGATTCGATCGGTCTGCCGTCCCTGTACTCTCACGTACTTGGCGCCTTCGAAGACGACGTTGCCCGTCGCATCGATGCTGACGGTATAGACCGGGCACGCGCCGAAGCAGGCCGTGCGCTCCAGTGTGATCGAGGTATCCGATGGGATCGTTGTCTGCTGCGCTCGCCCCTGGGTGGCCCAGAACAAGCCGACAACCGCCACAAGTCCGCGCGAGTTGATGATCGAGCGTCGCATCACTCTCTGGCTCCGCCATTCACAGGAGGCGGCCTGCACGAACCAGATTATGAGCGATTTCGGACCTGGTGATTGTTGCCATCATCAATCAGTTATCCCTTGTGCCCACGAGGCCGCCCGAGCATCATTCGACGGTATGTCTCGCCTACTCGTCGGCCTCCTGGCTCTGTCGGTCACCGTGACAGCATGGAACCAGCCGCGGACGCAGGTGGTCCTGCTCGGCACTGGCACGCCGCGGCCGGAGCCAGAGCGCTCCGGCCCTGCCACAGCGATCGTCGTCAACGATACGGCCTATCTCGTGGATTTCGGTCCCGGCATCGTTCGGCGTGCCGCTGCGGCCTTCGAGAAGGGGATTGCCGCGCTCGCGCCCGACAAGCTTCAGACCGCCTTCGTCACCCATCTGCACTCGGACCACACCGTGGGATACCCGGATTTGATCTTCACGACGTGGGTGCAGGGCCGGCGCGGTCCGCTCAAGGTCTACGGACCCGAAGGTCTGGAGGAGATGACGAGCCACGTAATGGCGGCGTGGAAGGCGGATATCGACATCCGTACCACTGGTCTCGAACATCGGAGCCGGACAGGCCTGACGGTCGAAGCCCACGACGTGAACCCGGGCGTGGTGTTCGAGGATGCCAACGTCAAAGTCACGGCGTTCCAAAACGCGCACGGAGAATGGCGGCAGACGTTCGGGTATCAATTCAAGACCGCCGACAGAACGATCGTCATCTCGGGTGACACGAGTCCGAGCGCGGCGCTGGTCGAACACTGCCAGAAATGCGACGTCCTGATCCATGAGGTCTACGCCGAAGACTATCGGCCGGCGAACATGCCGAATTGGGTCGAGTATCGCGCCAGATATCACACCACGACCACCCAGCTGGCGGAGATCGCCAACAAGACGCAGCCCGGCTTGCTCATCCTCTATCACCGAGGCGTCGGGCCACGCGGTCGCGAAATCCCCGACGCGCGATACCTGGAGGAGATAGCCCGCAGCTATTCCGGCCGGGTCGTGGTCGGGCGGGACCTCGACATCTACTGAAGGTTGGCGCCCAAGAAGTCTGCCTCAGACCAGACTGCATTCTGACGCCGAGCGGACTCACAGAAACCCCGTCCGCCTCTCCCTTCACCAGGTAATCGAACAACGGCCTGTTTTCCTCCATAAATCGCGGTCGAGGTTGTGCGTGGATCTTGCAGTAGAGCCAGACGCGGCGCCGAGAATTCGGCAACCCGAAGAAATGGTGGGGTTTAGCGTCCACAATAGACGCTCGTGACCACCACAAAAGTCTGAGAACCAGATGACTAAGGCGACCATGAAAACCATCCGACGTTCCGTCCTTCTCCTTACGCTCGGCGTGCTGACGCCAGTGGTCGCCAGTGCCGGCCCGATCACGGCCGCTGGCAGCACCTGGAGCTCGGTGTCGCCCGGTTCCGGCGGTGCCAGCGATCTCACACTGGCGCCCTTCTGGGGTGGCCTGTCCGGCGATTGCGCCGAGTGCGGCATTGGCTACCTTCTCGGTGCCTACACCAATCCGCAGCTCGAATACCTGAATGACGGGGCGGGCGGAGCCTCGAGCTTCCGCTTCGACGACGAGGACATCACGCCGACGCTCGTGACCAGCATGACCGGCTGGGGAGCAGGCACTCTGAAAATCTACGCGAACGGGGTTTTCGCCTACGACACGCCGAACGATCACAAGTCGAACTCATGGGACAACCCGGGTCAGTACGCGCTGTTCCGGCTGGTCGGTCCTCAGGTGACGCAGTACTTCCTGGGCATCGAGGACATCCCGCTGTGCTTTCCGTCCAATGATCACGACTACAACGACTACGTCGTAACCTTCAGCGTGCCCACGCCTCCGGTCGCACCTGTTCCGGAACCGGGCACGCTGATCCTGCTCGGTTCGGCCATGGCGATTCTCGGCGTTCGCCAGAAGGTGGGCGCGATCATCACCGCGCGCCGCTCGTAAGGCCGACCTCGCTCTCCGTCAGCCTCGGATAGGTTCCTGCGGTCTGGGGGAACCTGCCGAGGCCGGCTCAGCACGGCCGTCTCCGCGTTTATTCCCTAAACCCTTTCGGCATCGCCTGCGTCCAATCCGGACATGCTGGCGAATCTTCGTCGCGATTTCCGCTTGGGCTTCCGTGGCCTGCGTAAGGACCGGGGATTTGCGCTGACAGCGCTGTTGTCCATCGGCCTCGGTGTGGGCGCAAACGCGGCGATTTTCTCTCTCGTGGACCAGGCATTGTTCCGGATGCTGCCGGTAAGCAGCCCCGGTCGGCTCGTACTCCTCGATTGGCAGGGTGAGTTCGTCGGTCACGGCTGGGGCAGCGACAACCTGATGTCGTATCCCTTCTACACCGATCTGCGTGACCAGACCGACGTGTTCGACGGCGTGTTCGGTCGTGCACCAACCACCGTCGATCTGTCATTCGAGAACAACGCCGAACCGGTCAGCGCCGAGATCGTGACCGGCTCCTACTTCCAGGTGCTCGGCGTCCATCCTCACCTTGGTCGTGTGCTCGACGAGTCCGACGATCGCCAACCAGGCGCGCACCCCTTCGTCGTCATCTCGTTCGACTACTGGAGGAATCACCTTGGCAGCCGCCCCGACATCGTCGGACGCACGGTCCTGATCAATACCCACCCGATGACCGTCGTCGGCGTGGCCGCGGAGGGGTTTCGTGGTGTTGATTGGGGAGAGGTTCCGTCGGTCTGGGTTCCGACGATGATGAAGCGGGAAGCGACGCCGGATTTCGACTGGCTGGCCGATCGGCGGGGACGGTGGCTGCACGTGTTCGGGCGGCTGAAGCCCGGCATGACCCGCGAGCAGGCGCAGGCTGGATTGCAGCCGTGGTTCAAGGCAATGCTTCAGGCCGACACGAGGCGTGAGGACTGGCCATCGGTGGACAGGGACCGGGAGCAGCGCTATCTGGCTTCTTCCGTTCGCGTTCTACGGGCCGCCGGCGGCCGATCCGACCTGCGCGGGCGCATGGAGCGGCCACTGCTCGTCCTCCTGGCGGCGACCGCCCTCGTGCTGCTGCTCGCGTGCCTGAACGTGGCCAATCTCTTTCTCGCGCGCGGCTTTGCCCGGCGGGGGGAGACCGCGTTGCGCCTGGCCTTGGGCGCCTCGCGCGGCCGCATCATCCGTGAGCTGCTGATACAGAGCGTCATGCTTGCCGTCGGTGGTGCACTGCTGGGCCTGGCTTTCGTCCCGCTCGTGACGCAGGCGCTGCTCTCGTTCGTGCCAGCGGACGTAGCCGGCGTCGATCTTGGCGCGGATGTGAACCTTCAGGTTTTCGGGTTCGCCCTCGCGGCAGCGGTGCTGACGGCCGTGCTCTTCAGTCTGGCGCCGGCGCTTCGCGCCTCCCGCGCGCGCCCCGCCTTCGCCCTGAAGGAGGAATCGTCGACGATCGGCGCCGGCATCGGCCTCCGCAAGGTGCTGGTGATCGCACAGATTTCGCTCGCCTTGCTTCTTTTGATTGGTGCGGGGCTGTTCGTCCGGACGCTCGACAGCCTGAGGTCCAAGGGGCCAGGGTTCGCGACGACGAACCAGGTGATGTTGCGGATCGATGCCGCCCGCAACGGTTATTCTCCGGCCAGAGCCTTCGTCTTGATGCAGCGTCTGCTGCAGACGCTTCGGGAGCAGCCCGAAAACGCGAGCGTGGCGCTCTCAGCCGGCGAGCTCCTCGGCGGCGGCAGCTGGAACCAGCAGCTCACGATCGATGCCGGACGACGATTCGTGACCGATGCCGTCGTGCATTGCAACGCGGTGAGCGATGGCTTCTTCGCCACGCTGGGCGTGTCGATGTTGGGCGGGCGCGACTTCAACGCTCGTGACGTGTCGGCGCCATCCAACCGCGATTTGATGGAAGGCCCAAACGACCTCCCGTTTCGCTCGGCGATTATCAACGAGAGCATGGCGCGGCGATACTTCGGCGATCGCAATCCCATCGGCGCCCGCTTGGGGCTTGGAAACCAGCCCGGGTTGAAGACCACCATCGAAGTGGTCGGCGTGGTACGGACGTTCAGCTATCGTGGCCTCCGCCAGACCGACGACCAGGCATTCTTCCCGTACTTCGAGGGGCCCGTCGGCGGTGGCACGTTCTGGATCCGGACACGGGTCAAGTCGGACTCGGCGTTTGCATCGATCCGGGCCGCCGTCCACAAAGTGGATGCAGGATTGTCCATTGGGCGAATCCGGACGCTGGACGATCAACTCGACCGCTCGTTGTTCAACGAGCGGCTGCTGGCGATGCTGGCGAGTGGATTCGCTGCGCTCGCGGTCGTGCTCGCGGTGGTTGGCGTCTACGGGGTCCTGTCGTTCGTCGTTGCGCATCGGACGCGTGAAATCGGTATTCGTCTGGCGCTCGGGGCCTCTCGAGCATCAGCCATGTGGCTGATCATGCGCGACGCAGCGATGATGTTAGGGATTGGGATCGTACTGGCGCTGCCGGCCGTTGGCATCCTCGGCCAGCTGATCGAGAGCCAACTGTTCGGAGTGCGCCCCGTCGACTGGCCGACCATCGGTGTCGCTGCACTGCTCGTCGCGACCGCCACATTTGTCGCGAGCGCGCTGCCAGTCGGCAGGGCGACCGCCGTCAGCCCCATTGCGGCACTTCGCCACGAGTGACGGCCCGAGGCCTACGGATGGACGGGAGACGGACGGAGCGACTGTCGACCCCTTGGTGACATCTAGTCATCGGTTTGCGTTTAGCGGCATGGCCTCCTATCATGTTGTCAGTTACTGAGAGGAGCGTGCGTGAGCAAGCCAACCGATCTCGTGCAGGGCACTCTCGATCTTCTGATCCTGAAAGTCATCGCGCTTGAGCCGATGCACGGGTGGGCGATCGCCCAGCGTATTCATCAGATGTCCGGAGCGGTGCTTCAGGTCGGCCAGAGCGCGCTCTACCCGTCGTTGCACAAGCTGGAGCAGAACGGCTGGATCTCGGCGGAATGGGCGGTCAGCGAAAACAACCGCCGCGCGAAGTACTACACGCTCACCAGAGCAGGTCGCAAGGCGCTCGATCAGGAAGCGGCGCAATGGGAGCGCCTGTCCTCGGCGATCTCCCTGATCGTTCGTACGGTGTGAGAGGGTCATTCCAGTGCGCCTGCTGAGCGTCATCCGTCTTCGACTGCGATCGCTTCTGCAACCTGCCAGCGTCGAGCAGGAGCTCGACGACGAGCTGCGCTACCACATCGAACGCCAGATCGACGCAAACCTGGCCGCCGGCCTGTCCACCGAAGAGGCTCGCGCCGCGGCTCGTCGATCGGCGGCGGGGATCCAGCAACGGAAAGAGGAGTGTCGCGACATGCGGGGACTGAATCTGCTCGACAACCTGTGGCAGGATGGCCGCTTCGCGCTCCGTCAACTGCGGAAAGCGCCCATCTTCACAGGCGCGGCAGTCGTCACGCTGGCGCTCGGCCTCGCCGCCAGCGTCGCCATCTTCGCCTTCGTGGACGCGGCGCTCATCAAGCCGCTGCCGTATCCGCAGGCCGTTCGCCTCGTTGGCGTCTACGAAACCGTGTCGCTGTTCCCGCGGTCCAATCTTTCTTATAAGGACTATCTCGACTGGAAGAAGTTGAACACGGTCTTCACGTCGCTGTCCGCCTATCAGGGAGGCGGCGTGCTGCTCGTGACGCCAGCTGGCAACGAGCGAGCACCTGGCGCGCGCGTGAGCGACGACTTCTTTCGTACGCTCGGGGTCGTCCCGGTACTTGGTCGCGATTTCCGCCCCGGCGAAGATCAGCCCGAAGCGCCGCGCACGGTCATCCTCAGCTACGACGCCTGGCAAAAGCGGTACGGCGGCACGGACGTGCTCGGGCGCACCGTGACCCTGAACGGGGCTCCGAACGTCATCGTCGGCGTCCTGTCCCGGGAGTTTCACTTTGCTCCCGTGGGCTCGCCGGAGTTCTGGACGACGCTGCATGCCGTCGGGTCGTGTGATTCGAGGCGTTCGTGTCACAACCTGTACGGCGTGGCGCGACTGGCCGACGGCGTGGCAGTCGAATCGGCCGATGCCCACGTGAAGGCGATCGCCAGCCAGCTGGAGATTCAGTACCCGGACTCGAATCGCGGCCAGGGCGCGACCGTGGTCGCGCTCTCGGAAGTGATTGTCGGCAACGTTCGCCCCATCCTGCTCGTGCTGCTTGGCGGTGCCGGCCTGCTGCTCGTCATCGCCAGCGTCAACGTGGCGAGCCTGGTGCTCGTCCGGTCCGAGAGCCGGCGGCGCGAGATTGCCGTGCGTCGCGCGCTCGGCGCCTCAGGGTCGCGCGTGGTGCGGCAGTTCGTCACCGAAGGCCTCGTGCTCGTGGCGCTCGGTTCCATCGCCGGCGTGGCGCTCGCCTCGTGGGCGATGCAGCTGCTGAGTGCGCTCGTCCCGGCAAATCTCATGGCCCGCATGCCGTACCTGCGCGATCTCGGACTGAACCCGCGGGTTTCGGGCTTCGCCGCGCTCGTCGCGCTGTTCGCGGCCGGACTGTTCGCCGTCATGCCGATGCTGCACCTGTCGCTCACCGGTCGGCGCGCCACCCTGGGCGAGGGAAGCCGCGGATCCGCCGGCAATACCTGGCGACGCGTCGGCTCCAAGCTGGTGGTCCTCGAGCTGGCAACGGCGATGGTTCTGCTCGTCGGTGCCGGCCTGCTGGGGCAGAGCCTCTACCGTCTGCTGCGCGTCGACGTCGGACTGCAAGCCGACCGGCTGGCCACCCTGACGGTTGCCGCCCCGGCGGTGAAATATTCCACCAACGCGCAGCAGGCCGCCTTGCAACGACGGATCGTCGGCGATCTCTCGAATCTGCCCGGCGTTCGATCCGTTGGCGTCTCGAGCACGGCGCCCCTCGCCGGCGGGAACACCATGTGGATCCGGGTCGTCGGACGGCCGTATCACGGTGAGCACAACGAGACGCAGTATCGCGAGGTCAGCGCCGGCTATTTCACCACGCTCCAGGCGCGTCTGCGGCGCGGCCGATATTTCCGCGAGGACGAAGATGCGTCGAAGCCGCCGGTCGTCATCATCAACGAGACGATGGCCAAGCAGCATTTCCCCGGCGAGGATCCGCTGGGAAAACAGCTCCTCTACGCCCCGACCACGACCCAGCCGCCGATGGAGATCGTCGGCGTGATCGAGGACATCAGGGAAGGGCCCCTCGACGGCGTGACGGCGCCGACCATGTATGTGGCCTTCGAGCAGGATCCGACCAACGGGTTTTCCGTCTTCGTGCGGACGTCGGAGGCGGATGGCGCCATCCTCTCGACGTTGACGAGCGCGATTCACCAGATCGATCCGGAGATCTCGACGTTCTTTGGAACGACGATGACCAGGCTCATCAACGATTCGCCATCCGCCTACCTCCGGCGATCGGCCGCATCGCTGGTCGGTGCGTTTGCCGCGGTGGCCTGGCTGCTCGGCGTGATCGGATTCTATGGTGTCGTCGCCTATTCCGTGAGCCAGCGCACTCGGGAGATCGGCGTGCGGATGGCGCTCGGGGCCGAGCGTCGCACGGTGCATCGGCTGATTCTCGGCGAGGCGGCAAAGCTCACGATCATCGGCGTGGTCCTGGGCCTGGCCGGAGCCATCGGCGCGGCGTCGCTCATGCGCGACCTGCTCTTCGGCGTCCGCTCCTGGGACGTGCCCACGCTCGCGCTCGTGGCCGTCGTCCTGGGGACATCCGCGCTGGTCGCGAGCTACATTCCGTCGCGACGGGCCGCCTCCGTGAACCCGATGGAGGCGCTGCGCATCGAATAGGTCATCGGGACTTTTCTCTGCACCCATTGTCGAATTTGTCGCTCGACGATCGACAATACTGTGAGAAGCGCCGCGCCTGGGAGTCCGACCTCTACGGGCGAAGCTCAACACCGGAGGAGCAGAAGATGAGCAGAGTACGCGTCGCCGTCGGCACTCGCAAAGGGGCCTTCCTGCTGACCTCTGACGGCACGAGAAAACGCTGGGACGTCAGCGGTCCCTATTTCGGAGGCTGGGAGATCTATCACGTCAAGGCGTCTCCCGCCGATCCTCAGCGTCTCTACGCGTCGCAGAGCAGCGGCTGGTTCGGTCAGATCATCCAGCGCTCGGACGACGGCGGCGCAACCTGGGAACCGGTCGGCAACAAGTTCACCTTCGAAGGCGGCCCGACGACGCACAAGTGGTACGACGGCACGCCGCATCCCTGGGAGTTCGCGCGCGTCTGGCATCTCGAACCGTCCTTGACCGATCCCGACACGGTCTATGCCGGCGTTCAGGACGCGGGCTTGTTCAGATCCACCGACGCCGGACAGTCCTGGCAGGAGCTGAAGGGCCTGCGCGGTCACAAGTCGGGCCCTGACTGGCACCCGGGCGCCGGCGGCCTGTGCTTGCACACCATCGTGCTGGATCCACACCGTCCCAACAGAATCCTGGTCGCGATCTCCGCCGCCGGAGCGTTCAGAAGCGACGACGCCGGGGAGACCTGGCAGCCGATCAACCGCGGGTTGCGGTCGGAAGGCATCCCGAATCCGAACGCCGAAGTCGGGCATTGCGTGCATCGGATCGCGATGCACCGGACGCGAACGGACGTCCTCTTCATGCAGAAGCACTGGGATGTGATGCGAAGCGACGACGGCGGCGATTCCTGGCGCGAGGTCAGCGGCAATCTGCCGACCGACTTCGGTTTTCCCATCGACCTGCACGCCCACGACCCCGAAACCGTCTACGTCGTCCCCATCAAGAGCGACTCCGAGCACTATCCACCTGACGGCAAGCTGCGCGTCTACAGAAGCAGGAGCGGCGGCAACGAATGGGAGGCGCTCACCAACGGCCTGCCACAGCGTGACTGCTACGTGAACGTCCTTCGCGACGCCATGGCGGTCGATTCGCTGGACTCCTGCGGCATCTATTTCGGCACCACGGGTGGCCAGGTCTACGCCTCGCCCGACAGCGGCGACACGTGGTCGGCTATCGTCGAAAACCTGCCAGCCGTTCTGTCGGTCGAGGTCCAGACGCTGACATGATTCGCGTGGTCCTTCCGGCTCACCTGCGAACGCTGGCGCGCGTCGAGGGAGAGGTTGTCCTCGACACCAATGGATCGACGCAGCGCGCCGTGCTCGACGCGCTCGAAGCGTCGTACCCGATGCTGTGCGGGACGATCCGTGACCACGTCACCAAGCGGCGCCGACCGTTCGTCCGGTTCTATGCGTGCGAGCAGGACTTGTCGCACGAGCTGCCGGACGCGCCGCTGCCCGATGCCGTCGTGCGTGGCGCCGAGCCCCTGCTGGTCGTCGGTGCTATGGCAGGCGGTTAGCCGCGCGCCGGTGTCGAAACACTGACACTGCGGCCGGTATCGTCGTTGCCACACCGAGCGCCACCAGCGTCAGGCCTGCCGTCCGCCGCTCGCCGGTGGGAATCCGGTCCGCAATGAGCAGCCCGATGCCCAGGCCGAGGGCTGCGCGCGTTGCGACGATGAAGGCCAGCAGCGGGGGCGTGAGCTCGAACGTGTCCATGTAACCTCCTGCACAAGCGCCACAGCCTGATCTTGTGCTGGGCGCGAGGCTCACCAGACGGTTGCAAAACGCGTGCAGCCGCTCCCCGGCCTGCACGGACGAGCGTGTGACTGACCGGATCTACGGTCTTGAGCCCAGATGCCGCCTGGCAGATAATCGGCGCGCCACCGCCCGCATCGAGGTCGTTTATGAAGCTCGCCCCCTGCTTCGTGATCGCCGGCCTGTCCTGCACGCTCGCATTCAGCCAATCCCAACCACCCGTCGCCAGGACGACGACGGCCGGCGTGCTGATCGACGTCACGGTCCTGGATCGAAACGGACAAGCCGTCCTCGACCTCAAGCCGGAGGAGTTCGAGCTGTCCGAGGACGGCAAGGCTCAACGGATCGTATCGGCGACGCTCGTGCACGGCGCCGGCAGCCAGCCGGCTTCCGCTGGTGACGCCGCGGTTCAGCCCAATACTCCCGCCGCCGGCGCGACAACTCCGGCAAGTGCGGCAAGTCCGGGCCCCGCTGAGCAACAGGGTCCGGTTGTCACCGCGATCCTCTTCGATCGCCTGTCGTCGGAAGCGCGCCCACTGGCGCATCAGGCGGCGCTGGCCTACGTGGCGACCCTGGCGCCGTCTGCCGACTATGCGGGGGTGTTTCTGGCAGATCTCAAGCTGACCACGTTTCAGCCGTTTACGACGCAACAGGAGAATCTTCGCCGCGCGATCGATCGAGTGGCGGGCACGGCACCCAGCAACCTGTCGCCTGAAGCAGAGCGATCGCGCAATCGGCCCAACTCGGGCGGTCTGGATCCGAGTGTGCCGGTCACCGCTGGTGCAGAGTATGCGGACAACTACGTGAGCGTTGCCGACCGCGAGCACCGGCTCGCGAACATGCCCCCGGAACAAAAGCGGCTCGCGGAACTGGAGCTCCGGATGGAGCAGTCGTACGGTCAATTCATGGCCGAATCCGAGAGTCAGGCGTCATTGGCCGGGCTGCAATCAGTCGTCGACGCCATGGGGGCGCTCGCCGGCCGAAAAACGATCCTCTACTTCACCGAAGACCTCCCGATCACGAGCCGTCTGAAGCCGCGCTTCGACACGCTGATCGGCCGGGCGAATCGCGCCAATATCGTCGTCTACCCGGTCGACGCTGCCGGCTTGCGCATCCACAGCAAGGAGGCCGAGCTCGGGCGGAACGTGACCTTGGCCGGTGCACAGGGCGTCGGTGATTCCGCGCGCGGGGACGGCCCGTACACGAAGGAAATGGAGCGGCAGGAGCAGATGCTGTCGTCGCGGCCGACCGCTGTGCTGGGGCGCCTGGCGAAGGAGACCGGCGGTTTTCTCCTCGAGAACACGAACGATCTCGGTGCGGGTGTCGCGCGGATGAAGCTCGAGCGCACGACCTACTATCTGCTGGCGTACCAATCCACCAACAGCGCGCTCGACGGCACGTTCAGGCGCGTGACGGTCAAGGTCAAGCGGTCGAAGGTGACGGTCCGGTCGCGCATCGGCTATGTCGCGGTGGCGCCATGATTCGCCTATGCGGCCGCCTTCCGGCCTGAATCTGGCGGCTCTCGCGAGAGCGCCGCGCGGTTCCCGCGCTCGATGAACATCGAATCGCCGAATTCGTGAGTTCGGTAGGATAGCGTATCGAGCACGGCGCTCGCGTGCCGCAGCGTCTCCTCGCTGAGGAATGCCCGCAGCAGTTCATAGTGACTGCTGTCGGGTTCGTGAGTACCTGAGACGATGGCATCGACGACGAGCAAGTCTGTCGTCGGCCCGATCCGCTGATCCGCGAGGCCATTTCCCGCGACCACGACGCCACCGTTCCTGCGAGCGGCATGCTCGAGTGCCCGCACGACGGTTGTGCCGACCGCGACGACCCGACCGCCGATCGCCCGGGTCAGCCTGACAGCGGCAGCCGTGGCTATCGGAATTCGATACGGCTCGTCGAGCGGCAGTCGCCGATCGAGATCGGGATCTCCCGTCGAGGAGATCCCTGCGGCGTGCGTGATCGACTCGAAGCGAATGCCTCGATCGCGCATCCGGTGAATCGAGCGCCAGTCGAGGGCGAAGCTGGCCGACGGCGGTTCGAACGCCAGCGGCAGCGCCGCAATCGGCGTCCACATATCCCAGAGCGCGAGGGCATCGGGCACATGCGCGTACTGGATAGGGCGACCGTGGCGGCCGAGACCGGCCCAGACGTCCTTCCACGTGCCATCAAAGCGAATCGAGACGAACCGTGGGTGGTCGAGGAGGCGCTCGACGGTCGCGACCAGAGAGCCAAGGGCCAGCCGATCGCCAGGATGGAGCGCCGGCGGCAGCGGCCGATCTTCGGTTCGGATCCGATAGTTACCCGACCCGAATACAACGGCCTTGAAGCGGACGTCACCCGCAGCGTGGTCGAAGACCGGAACGTTGAGGTCAGGGATCCATCCCGCCAGCCGAACTTCGATGTCGCCGCCGGAAGCGAGGTGCACGCCCTCCAGGCTGGCAGGAACAGTGGCGGCGTCGTTGGCGACGACGAGATCCCCCGGGCGGAGAAGCTCGACGAGGTGAGACCGCGGCGCGTCAGTAATCGTTCCGGCCGCGTCCACGACGAGAAGCCTCGCGGTCGAGGGACGCTGAATGGGTTGATTCGCAGGAATCACCGATGCGCCTCCTGCATGTCTGGATGTTCGACCGGCCGGCCGAGGCTGGGAAGCGCCGCGGCCACAGTCTCCACGATCGACCGGGCCGCGTCAGCCGGCGCCGCGAGCGTTGACCGGTCGGCGTCCGGTAGCGCCAGCGCGTGCAGCGGCGTGTCCATGTC
Organism: uncultured Acidobacteriota bacterium; assembly: GCA_963771415.1. Classification (GTDB taxonomy): domain Bacteria; phylum Acidobacteriota; class Vicinamibacteria; order Vicinamibacterales; family 2-12-FULL-66-21; genus CAWAZT01. Next base: position 279,947 of record CAVYTI010000007.1, read on the forward strand.
GCCGGGATCGATTGATCGCACCTGCACCCCGTCGGCCGCGAGCTCGGCGTTCCAGATCAGGCTCATCTGGTGAAGGGCGGCCTTGCTCGCGCCGTAGGCACCCCACCGCACATACGGGTTGATCGCGGCGTCGCTCGAGATGTTGACGACGAGGCTGCCGCGACCGTCACGTGCGGCGGCGGCGAGCGCACCCAGAAGAGCCTTCGTCAGCCTGAACGGGCCCACGACGTTGGTCGCAAAGGCGAGCTCGAGGTCCTCGCACTCGGTGTCGCCGAGCAGCGCGAGCGGCGTTGGACCCAGGCTCGAGGCGTTGTTGACGAGGACGTCCAATCCGCCAAGCGTGCCGAGAATCTGCAGCGCGATCGGATGGATGTCCTCCTTGCGGGCAATGTCGGCGACAACGCCGACGATCCGGGAATCCGAGGCCGCGACTTTCTCGACTCGTTCGCGATTCCGGGCGACGAAGGCGACGTGCGCGCCGCGGCCGGCGAATTCGCGAACCAGCGCGAGGCCGAGCCCGGATGTCCCGCCTGTGATGGCGACGCGAAGTCCAACGAGCTTCGCCGCGGCAGATAGCTCCGTGTGTACGGTCATGACGATCTCCTGCGGACGATCGTAGGCCGCAGGAGTGCGCCGCTGCTTCCGTCGGACGGACAGGCTGTCGACCTGTCCGATCGGACAGGTCTCGGCCCGCTTTACGACGCCGACAGCAGGCCACGTTCGGCCGCGAGCGCGACCGCCCGGGCCCGGTTCTCCGCGCCCAGCTTGTTGAAGATCGCCGTCACATGAAACTTCACGGTTCGCTCGGAGATCTTCAGCGCAGACGCGATCTGCCGGTTCGAGAGGCCGGCCGCGACGAGGCGGAGCACGCCCAGTTCCCGCGGGCTCAGCGCTCCCGAGCGCCGCACGGGCTGTGCCGCGTCCTTGACGAGCATCGTCGCAATTCGCGGGCTCAGATACGAGTCGCCGGCGTGGACCTGCCGGATGGCCTGGGCGATCTCTACGGCCGGAAGTCCCTTCAGGAGATAGCCTCGTGCCCCGCCGCGAAGCGCGTTGAGGACGTCCGTCTCGCCGTCGTGGGCGGTGAACACCACCACCGCATATCCCTCGCGGACGAAGGTCGTCACTCCCGTAGCGCCCTGGTCACCGGGAAGCTTCAGATCCAGCAGGATTACATCGGGACGTACCTTGGCGGCGAGGCGCAGGCCGGGATCGATGGCATCGGCCGAGCCGACGACCTCGATGTCGCGCTCCCGCTCGAGCACCGCCTCGACCCCCTCGCGAACGATGGGGTGATCGTCAACGATGAGCACGCGGATTTTTGCCATTCGCCAGATCACCGCGCGGTTGTCAACGGCACGGTGACAGTCACGGTCGTTCCGTCACCCTTCGCCGATCGAAACGTCGCGCGTCCGCCGATGAGCCGCGCTCGATCTTCGATGCCGATCAGGCCGAAGCCGCGACGGCGGGCATCCTTCAAGCGAAATCCCGAGCCCGTGTCCGCGACGGTGAGCCGCAGTCGTCCCCGCTGCTTCTCCAGGCGAAGGATGGCGTCACGCGCGCCAGCATGCTTGCGGATGTTCGTCAACGCCTCGCTCGCGATGCGGTACAGCTCGGTCTCGACGCCTTCCGGCAGCGTTCCAGGGTCGGTCACCTCGACGCGAACCCGGACGCCGGAGTCGGCCGTGAACTGGCGGGAGAGAGCGCTCAGCGCCTCGGATAACGATCGGTCGCCCAAGGGCGTACCACGAAGGCTTCGAATGGAGCGGCGGGCCTCATCGAGGCTCGCGCGAGCGACGTCGAGGGCCCTATCGAGCGCGGGGCGTGCGCGATCGTTCCGGCCAAGGCTCGAAAGGCCGGCTTCGAGGTGGAGGGCAACCGCGGTGAACCCCTGAGCCAGCGTGTCGTGGACCTCGCGGGCGATCCGCGACCGCTCGTCGGTCCGCGCTCGCTCGATCGATTGTTCGCCGAGCCGGGCCCGTTCAATCGCGACGCCGACCAGGTCCGCGAGCGTTGTCAGCAGATCCAGCTCGCGTCGGGTGAGCTTCCGCCAGTCGCGCATCGCCAGATTCATGACGCCCAGCGGCCGACCGCCGGCGTAGAGGGGCACGCTCGCGTGGCACCGGAGGCCGTGGGTCTCCCGACTCGGCCGCGACCGAATCGCGGGTGCGAGGCGGCTGCATTCGACGACGTCGATGTTGCGGGCGGTCAATTTGCCCTTGCGGAACAGTTCCAGGCACCAGCAGGACCGTCCGGCCATCCTGACGGGCTCCTGCAGGTAGGGCGGCAGGCTTTGCGCAGCTGCGCTGTAGAACCGATCGGCGGCCGGCTCGCGCAGCCAGACCCAGCCCGTCGCGACACCGAGAAGATCGGCCATGCGCGCCAGGGCTTCGCTTGCCGCGCGCTGTTCGGTCGTCGCACCATTGAGCGCCTCGGCGACCTCCTTCAGCACCCGGAGCGCTCGTGTCTTGGAGAGGGGATGGCGACGCGGCATGGCGTCAGCCCTCGAGGCGGCCTTTCCCTTCGACAATCGTGACGTAACGATCGAGCGGCAGGTCGGTCAGGCGTTCGACACGGCCGCTCGGCGGCGGCCATTTGATCTCCACCCAATCGATCTTGGTGGCCGTCCCCAACCCGATCACTTCGCGCAGGTCGTGGGACGACAGGTAGCTGCCACCATTCGATTTGTAGCGACTGCGGGTCTTACCGCCAACCGACCAGGTGATCGTCGCGCCGATAGCGTCGCGGTTGCAGCTGGTGCCCTGCAGCTTGAGGCCCAGCCAATGATTGCCCTCGGCGTTGTTCTTGAGCAGGACTGGCGCGCCGCCGTTGTTGCCGATCAGGACATCGATCCGGCCGTCGTTGTTGTAGTCGCCGACGGCCAGGCCTCTCGCCGGAAACATCTGCTTGAAGATCGGGCCGCCCTGGTCGCTCACGTTCGACATTTTCGTGCCGTCGTTGTGAAAGAGGAGCAGCGGTTCCTTGTAGTGGACCTGCTGCGAGTACTGGTCGATCATGTCGTCGGGATGGCCGTTGGCGAGAAACAGATCGACGAGCCCGTCGTTGTCGTAGTCGAAGAACTTGAGTCCCCAGCCGCTCAGCAGGCGGGTGGCCTGCGCCACCCCGTTGGCGCCGGCAATGTCGGAGAAGAACTCGTGCCCGTCGTTGCGATATAGCGAGAACATCTCCTGGTCGACGTTGGCGACGAAGAGATCCTGCTTGCCGTCACCGTTGACGTCGGCCGCGTCCACGCCCATGCCCGATCGGGGGGTCCCGTTGGCGCTGAATCCGACTTCAGCCGACAGCGAGATCTCGTCCCACTTGACCCTTGCCGCGATTCGCGAAGAGAAAGTTCTGCACCGTGTCGTTGGCGACGAACAGGTCCATCAGCCCGTCGCCGTTGATGTCGGTGGCGACGACCCCCAGCCCCTTGCCCTTCGCCCGTTGAATGTCCGTGCCGGCGCTCACTTCGGTGAAGGTCCCGTCACCGTTGTTGTGGAACAGCAGGTTCGGCGTTGGCTTGAACACCCGCGGGATGCAATAGAAGCGCTTCCCCAGCTTGTTGTCGCCGCAGAAAACGTTGTTCTTCAGTGAGAACTCGACGAAGCTGCAGAGAAACAGATCCAGCTTGCCGTCGTTGTCGTAGTCGAACCACACCGCGCTGGTCGTCCACCCGGGCGCTGCCACTCCGGCCTTGTCGGTCACATCGGTGAACGTGCCGTTGCCGTTGTTATGGTAGAGCGTGCACCGCCCGTAGGACGTCACGAGGATGTCCTGGTGGCCGTCGTTGTCGTAGTCGGCGATGGCGCAGCCCATGCCGAACTGCGTGCCACCCGCCACGCCGGCCTTGTCGGTCACGTCGGTGAACGTGCCGTCGCGGTTGTTCTTGTACAGCGCGTTCTTCAGCGGTGCCTTCGGCGTATAGAAATCGCTGGCCCCGCTGTTGACCAGGAAGATGTCCATCCAGCCGTCGTTGTCGTAATCGAAGAACGCGACACCCGGCCCCATCGTCTCGGGCAGGTAGCGATCCGACGACATCGCGTTGTCGTGCACCCAACTGATGCCGCTCGCCGACGCCGGAATCTCCTCGAACAACGGACCGGCGGCGGCCAGGCCGGCGCGAAAAGGGAACGAGCCCATGGCGCTGGACGCGCCAGCGACACCGAGAAGTCGAAGGAACTGGCGACGGGACGGGTGAAAGAAAGACGAAATCGGCATGCTTAGATGGTCTCGATTCGGCTCGAAGTGCTGTTCCAGCGAACCGCGTGGCCGGCCTTCAAAGCGGCATTGGCAATGTGTGACGTTCGGGCGGCCTGATGGCCGATCCGGATGTGCGCGTTTGGCGCCTTTCGGCTGCGAATGCAGTCGAGCCAGTTCTGAAGGTGCGACAGCGTGCCGTCACCACTCGAGCGCACGTAGAGCTCGGGTTCGGGTGTATTCGTCCCTGGCGCGTACGCCGCGTCATCGCGATACAGCGCGAGCCGTGCGCGATCGATCTTCAGCGTTCCGCGCTCGCCGCGAAACTCCAGGCCGCCGTCGTCGACCCGGCTCACGTAGGTGCCGAGGTAGGCTGCCGTGAAGTTGGGGAAGTCGAGAGCCGTCGTGACGGTGTCCGGCGCCTCCCAGATCTTGATGTTGTAGTTATGCCCGGAGGTTGCGGCCGAGAGCGGCGCCTCGACGTTCATGTACCAGTGGACGACGTCGATCCAGTGGGTCATGAGGTCGGTCAGGCAGCCCCCGCCGAAGTCCCAGAAATGCCGCCACTGATAGAAGCGCTCGGGGCGGAACGGCTGCTCGGGAGCGGACCCGAGCCAGCGCCTCCAATCGAGTTTCTCCATCTCCACGGGCGGGTAGCTGCCGGCGGTCGCGTGCTGATACCAGTAGGTGTGGACGAAGGTGATCTGGCCGAGGCGCCCGGAATCGATGATCTGCTTTCCCTGGATCCAATGGTCCCAGCTGCGCTGCTGCGTGCCGGTCTGGACGATCTGCTTCGACGCCTCGATCGTCCGGACCATTTCTTCTCCCTCGGCGATGGTGTGGGAGACCGGCTTTTCGACGTAGACGTCCTTGCCGGCGGCCACGGCCTCGAGGGCGATCGCCTTGTGCCAGTGATCGGGCGTTCCGATCACCACCGCGTCGATCTGGCGATCGTCGAGGATTCGCCGATAATCAGAGACCTTCGCTGCGCCCGGACCGGCGATCTCGGCACCCTGGAGCAGGTTCGGCTCGTAGACATCGCACACAGCGACCATCTGGTTCCCAGGGAGGCGCTTCAACAGACTCATCAGCCCTCGGGCCCGGCCGCCAGTACCAATCACCGCCACGCGAACCCGATCATTCGCACCCTGGTTGGCGGCAAGCGCCGAGCGCGCGCCAAGAACGAGACCTGAAGCGGCCATGAAGAACGTGCGCCTGTTGCAACTCATTTGCACCTCTGTGACGGCTGCATGGTAGCACCGGCCGGTGCCTCACAGCCCGTGTGCTAGCATCGAATTCGATGGTCTCCCTGAATCGATGCGCCTCCGCGCTGGCGATTGTCGCCGCGTGTGCGGCGGTCCAGATCGTCGCGATCGACTGGCGATCGCCGTCGGTGACCGCAGTCGCGGCCGAGCCGCAGACCGCAGGAGTCAGTGGCGGCGATGAGCAGCAGGCGAAGGTTGTTTGCGGCACGTGCCATCCGTTACCGCCGCCGGACATCCTGCCGCGGAACGCGTGGCGCGACGAGTTCATCCGGATGATGTTCATTCGCGAGAACCGCCTGCCACCGATCGGCCCGCCGGCAGTCGTCAACCGGACGGTGCAGCTGCCTCCCGACATGGCGCAGGTCCTGCCGTTCTTCACCAGCCATGCCCCCGAGCGTCTGCCCGCGCCGGAGACGTGGCCCGATCCGAGCGAGTCGCCGGTTCGCTTCAAGCGGCATTCCTTGACGATGCCGGAGATGCCCAACACGCCGGCCGTGTCGAACGTCAACCTGGTGCACTACAGCAGCGACAAACAGCTCGAGGTCCTCGGCACGGACATGCGGCAGGGGCTCGTGTTCGTCGGTCAGCCGGCGCGGCCGGACAGCGCACTCTCGACGATTGCCAGCATCCCGCATCCGGCGCACGTGGTGCTGACCGACGTCGATCAGGACGGCAAGCAGGACTTGCTCGTCGCCGATCTCGGGCAGTTCTTTCCGGCCGACCATCACGACGGCGCCGTGATCTGGATGCGCGGTCTCGGCGCGGGCAAGTTCGGGGCCTTCTGGCTGGACGGATGGCCGCGGGTCGCCGATGTCGAGGCAGCCGACTTCAACGGTGACGGCAAGGCCGACCTCGCTGTCGCCGCGTTCGGGTGGCGGAAGACCGGACAGATTTCGATCCTCGAGAACAAGACCGTGAACCCCTCGCAGCCGGTCTTCACCAATCACACGATCGATCCCCGCACCGGCGGCATTCACATCATTCCCGTCGACTTGAACCACGACGGCAAGATGGATTTCGTGACCCTGCTCGCGCAGGAGCACGAGACGGTGCTCGCCTACATCAACAAGGGCACCGGCGACTTCTCATTCGAGCAGAAAGTCATCTATGCCGCACCACACCCGAACTGGGGCTCGTCCGGCATCCAGCTGGTCGATCTCGACAAGGACGGGGACCTCGACGTGCTCCTCACGCACGGCGACACGTTCGACGACGGCATCGTCAAGCCGTATCACGGGATCCAGTGGCTGGAGAACACCGGGACCTACCCGTTCGTCGAGCACACGCTGGCGCAGATGCCGGGGGTGTCCAGGGCCATCGCGGCGGACATCGACGGCGATGGCGATCTGGACATCGTGGCGTGCGCGCTGCTCGCCAGCGGCTCCGATCTGGACGAAAAAACTCTGCCGGCGCTGATCTGGCTCGAGCAGACCAAGCCCGGCGTGTTCGTGCGGCACACGATCGAAATGGGATTACCGCGGCACGCGACGCTGGATGTCGGCGATATCGACGGCGACGGACGCCTCGACATTGTCGTCGGCAACTTCTCGATCGAAAAACCGATGACGTCGTGGGTCGACGTCTGGATGCAGGTCCCTCGTCGTTAGCAGTGCGCTGAAAACTCGGCCGACAGCCCTGTTAGTCCAACAACGTAAAGAATGCGCTCCGAGAGGCCTCGCGTCCAGCGTCGGTGACCTTGACGCGCAGCTCGTAGGTTCCGTTTGGCAGCGAGGCGATCGGCAGCCGGCCGACCTGCTGCAGCCGTGAACCGGTTTCCGCGGCCGCCTGGATTGGTGCTTCGGCGATCGCCTGACCGTTCCGCATCAGCTGAACCGACATGCTCGGCTGCTGGACGTCGCCGTAGAGCGTGAAGTAGAAGGGCAGCTCACCGATCGACGATTTGTGAATCGGCTCGCCGAGATTCGGGTAGAGCAGTGAGTGTCCGACGTAAAGCGGGGTCGTGCCGCTGGTCGAGCCACCAACTTCCTCGACCCGCCTGACGAGGATCAGGCTGCTCATCGACAAGCCGCCTGTTTCCGCCGGCGCCACGGTCAGCGTGGACAGTCGGGCGCTGCCTCGCTGCGCGATGGCATCGAAGACGATCGTTTCCATCGTGTAGATGCCGGACGGCAGGTCCGCTTCGCGATAGAAGAGAATCTCTCCCTGCTTTGCCGCGTCCACGTCCTTGGCCTCGCCAGCCAGCACGTACTGCTGACTCACCTTCTGGACTTCGCGGGCTTGCGCATCGCGAAGGCGGACGACCACGGCAACCTGTGCGGAATAGGTCGAACGCTGCTGATCGATGTTGAACTGGAGCGAGTCGGTGCCCACGTGGACGACGACCGGCGTCAGCCCCGGACGCGAGGGATCGGGGAAATTGAACCCGGCGGCGTGTACCGGGAAAGGCGTTCGGCAGCGGCGTGCGCGCGAGCAGGGCGAGCGCCGGAGTCTCATAATCACCGGCGTCGACCGACCGCGGCGACCCGATGGCGCGATAGCCCTTGCGCGCGAAGACCTGCGTGCCGGGCCGATGGACCTTGACCTGGATCGCGCGAAACTTGCCGTCGGCGACCGAGTTCCTCGGCGAGTAGCTGAGGAGATAGTGGAACTGGTTGTCCTCGTCGATCCGCTTGAACGCCGCGCCGAGATTGTTCGACTCCTCGACCAGGAACCCGCCGGTGTCCTCGGACAGCCGCGCCAGGCCCGCTCGCGAGTCCAGCTTCATCGTGTCCTCGACCCGCTCGAATGCCATCGTCAGCGGCTGGTCGGTCCGATTGGAGCCGGTCGCGACCTGATTCATCCGCTCTTCGGCGAACGAGTCCATCTCCTTGCGAGTATTCGTGAGCGCGCTCTTGGTACGCAGGCCATTCGCGTCTACCGCGTAGGCCGTGACGTTCGCGCAGGTTGGCGGCGTCGATCACGTGATCGAGCTTGGCCGAAAGGGTCGGGGAGACCGGCAGCCCTTCGGAAAAAAAGACGATCGTCTTGCGGCCGGGGAACGACGACAAGGTCTCGATCACCGCGAGCAGTCCCAGCGCCGTGTCGTAGCCCTGATGGTCGCGGTCGAGATTGTCGAACGAGCGCATCATGTTCAGCTCGGTTCGAATCAGCTGCAGCTCGTTTTCACGCTCGCCGATCTGCGCGGCCCGCGCCATGATTCCGGCGCCGGTGCCCGCCTGCAGAACGCCCGACCCGCCGGAGTCCGCCTGGCCCCAGAGCTCCCGGCGGCGCTGCAGCAACTCGTCGTTGCGGTCGGCCTTCTGCTCCTGCGCGGTCGTTCCCGATGGCAGCACCCGCTCCACGCCCTTTCGCACCGCGGACCGGTCGGTCGTGTAGGCCTGGACGACGCGGATGCCGGGGTCGGTGGCGAAGACGCCGACGCGGACCTTTGATTCGCCGGTCATCGGCACGTAATCGAGCGTCGCCCGCTGCGCCAGCCGCAGTGTTTCCGACGACAGATGGTCGAACACCAGCGCGGTGGTCGCATCGTCCAGCGTTTCATCGGCTGGTGGCGGCGCATCCTTCGCAGTCGGTCGGCTTGACGGCGACGGTCCCCTGCGGAGACTTCCACGCGACGCCGACGCCGATCCCGCCACCGTGCGACACGCGGCTGAACGAATCGACCTTCTGCTGGATACCATCCTCGGAGATGGCGAAATCCTGCGCGGCGAGGTCGGTCACCGGCCGCCCGTGTTTGTCGCGCACAACGACATCCACCAGGATGGCCGTGGCGGTGGAGGTGAAGGACTGACGCTCGGTGGGCGCCTGCGCCTTGACGCGGGCCGTCCCGCCATCGACCAACAGGAGCGCTACGGCAGTCGCGACGTACAGCCTGGTCATGAACGGCCCCCTGAAGCCTATCGACTGTCAGCCAATCGCTAGTCGGTTACCCTGAGCATCACCGAACGGAATACCTGGACATCGCCCTGCTTGACCACCGCGCGCAGCTCGTAGGTGTCCGGCGACAACTGATCGAGCGGCAGACGGCCGACCTGCTGAATGCGGCCGGCGGCGTCGGCGGCCGACAGCGTCATCGGCAATTGCGCCACCATTTTGCCGTTGAGCATCAGCTCGAGGACCGATTGCGGGCTCGGTCCACCCTTGGCCGGATAGGCGGTGAAGAAGAAACCGACCTCTTTCGTGCTCTTGCTGACCGGTTCACCAATGTTTGGATACAACACGAGATCCTTGACGAGCAGCGGATTATCGGCGCGGCGGTCCTTGTCGGGTACCTTCTCGGCGCGCTTCACCAGGATCAGGCTGCTCATGCGCAATTTGGCGGGATCGTTTTTGGGAACTTCAATCGTGGCGAATCGAACGCTTGATTTCCCGGACAGGCGCGTCGAACACGACGGTATCCATCGAGTAGATGCCCGGCGGCAACTCCGGTTCACGATAGAAGAGCACCTCGCCCTGCTTGGCCCGATCGATCTCCGTCATCGGACCCTTGATCTCGTAATGCTGGCTCACCTTGCGGACGACCTGATTCTGCTGATCGAGGAAACGCACGAGCACGGCGAAGTCCGACGAATAGCCTTGACCGTCGGGAGCTGTCTGGAACGTCAGCGGCGCGGTCTTGAGGTCGACGACGACCGGGACGAGGCCGGCGCGATCGGGCTCGGGGAAGAGAAGGCCGGCAGCTCGAACCGGAAACGCGTTGGGCACCGGCTTCTGCTCGAGGGCGCCCAGCGCCGGCGCCTCCCAGGAGTTGGTCGGGGTCCCCGAGGGATCGCGCACGGCGAAATAACCCTTGCGAGCCGCGACGACGACGCCCGACCGCTTGACCTTCACCTCGATGTTGCGGAAGTGTCCGTCGTAGGTCTCGTTCGCCGGCGTGTACCCGAGCAGGTAATAGTTCCGCTGATCGCTCTCGACCCGATCGAATCCCTGCCGCAGATTGTTGGTGTTGTCGAACACCAGGCCGCCAGTTCCCCGCGCGAGCTCGCCGAGCCCGTTGTGCGGATCCTGAGTAAGCACATCCTCGTTCTTTTCGAGGGCTTTGGAAAGCGGTTCACCGTTGGCAGCTCCGGAACCGAGGATGCCGGTGGCGCCGCCCGCGGACCGGTTGACCTGATCCCGAATCTTCGCCTGTTCGCTCTCCGCTCGCAGACCGGCGGCGTCCATCGTGTAGATGCTCACGTTGGCGCGATTGGCGGCGTCGATGACGCCGAGAAAGAGCCGGACCACGGCCGGCGGAATGGCGATCCCTTCCGAAAAGAGAATCATGCTCTTGCGGCCGGGGAGGTTGCGGAGCGACTTGATGATCGAGAACAGACCGTTGGTGGTGGAGTAGCCCTGCTGATCGCGCGCCATCACCTCGAAGTCGCGGATCATGTTCGACCCCATCTGGGCCAGCATCGCGTCGCCTGCCGAGGTCCCCGCGCCGCCGCCACGTCCGGCGCTCGCTTCATCGGCGGCTGCCGTCTGCGAGGCCGAGGCCGCCTGCTGATCCAGCGCTTGAGCCTTCTCGGTGTCGCCGTTGAACGACGCAGAGCCACGGCTGGCCATCTTCGCCAGGGCCTCCCGGAGGACGTGCGTGTTCCTCGTGAAGGGCGCGTACGGCGTCAGCGCCAGGTCCACGCTGAAGATGCCCACGTAGCCGGGCGCCTCCTCTTTGCCTTTGCCGCCCAGATAGTTCTCGGACGCGCGAACCGCGAGGCGCGTGGCTTCGGGGCTCAATCGATCGAACACCAGCGCGGTCACGGTCGGGCCCGCGTTGATGACAGGAGGGGCGGCGGTGGGAGTTCCGGAGGCCGCGACGGCGCTGCTCGCGGGGGGCGCGGGACCTGCCGGAGAAGTGACGACGTTATCGAAGACGCCGCTGAACGAGCCGATCGTCTGCGGCACGCCGTCTTCGAACACCTCGAAATCCGATTGCGCCAGATCGCGGACCGGCGCGCCTTTCCTGTCGCGTACTACGACATCCACGAGCACCGCCCGCACGCCTTCGTTGACCGTGCCGGTGGCGCGCTGCGCCGGCGGCGGCGGCTGTTGCGCGTCGCCGGCCAGGATTCCCACACTCAGGAGGACGACGATGGCTCCCGCTGTCCGTACGCCACGCTCTCTCATTCGGCTCCTCATCTGCCGTCCGCAGCAGGCGGACACACTATTATCTGCGGAAAATGCGGTCCTCCTCCGCATGATCCGGCGCGGCCACGCGATCACGCGGAACACTCGACGAACCGTCCGCGTGTTCCGCGTATCCCGCGGCCCGTTGACCCGACGAACCGTCCGCGTATTCCGCGTATGCCGCGGCCCGTTGACCCGAGGAACCGTCCGCGTATTCCGCGTATTCCGCGGCCCGTTGACCTGAGGAACCGTCCGCGTATTCCGCGTGTCCCGTTGACGCCGAGGACTGCGTCCGCGTGTTACCGTCTGCGTATTCCGCGTGTTCCGCGGCCCTATTTGCCGCCGATCGATTGCGCCCCGGAACGCTGCGACCTGGCCAGCCGATCGAGCCTGGTGAATTCCTCGCGTTCCCGGGTCGCTTCCTCGATGCGGCCGGCCCGCTGATATGCACGTGCCAGCGTGAAGTGTAGCCCCGGGCTGTCCGGCGCGATCTGAATGCCCGTCTGAAGCTCTTTGATCGCACCGTCCACGTCGCCGGTCTCGAGCAGGGACTGTCCGAGCGCCTTGTGCGCGGTAAACGTGTTGGGTGCGGCGGCCACGGCCTGTTGTGCCCACGGCAGGGCCGAGGCGGCGTCACCGCGCTTCAAGTATTCGTAGGCAAGCTGCAGGAGCGAGTACGCGTGCCCCGGTTGCAGCTCGAGCTCCTTCTTGAATTCCTCGATACCCTTGTCGGGCTGCTCCTGAAGCAGATAGACGCCGTAGGCATAGTGCACGGTCGGCGTTTCCGGATATCGGGCGACGAGCGCGGCGAACGCCGTTCCCGCCGAGGCGGTGTTACGCGTCGCCATCATGTAGCTCGCCCGTCCGGCCATCAGGACCATGTCACGGCGGTCCGGCGGCAGTTCGTCCGGTAGCATCGGCAGGCGCAGCGTCGCGATCCCCATCGCCTCGATGACCCGGGCGTTGTCGTCCCCCTCGTTGGCGAATTCACCGAGCGTTTCGAGCGCCTGCTCGTACTGTTGCAGGCGGGTCATCATGATTCCCGCGTGGTAGCGCGCCACGCCGCCAAGCTCTCCGGTGTCGCCGACGCCGTAGATCCGCGACTGCAGCAGGTGCTGCAGCGAGCGGTCGTAATCCTTCAGACCGAACTCACAGAGTCCGAGGAACGCGAACGCGGCTCCGTTCTTCGGCGCCAGTCGCACGACCTTGCGAAACGCCTCGCGGCAGTTGGTGAAGTCGTCCAGGGTGTAGTAGGCGGTGCCCTGGAACCAATATCCCTCGACGAAGGTCGGCTTGATCTTGACCGCCTTCGCATAGAGGGCGATGGCCTGTTCCCAGTGTTCCGCCTGTCGCGCCTCGGTCGCCTCTTTCACCAGTCGATCGAATTCGGCCGTGCCCGTCCCGGTCGCAGCCGGCTTGCGCGGCGTCGATTGCGCCGGCCGCTGGGCCGGTGCTGTCGCCTGCTGATCCGTGCGAGTGGTCGCGGCACACAGCGGAGCCTGAAGCAGCGCACCCGACATCAACGCCGCGACGACGCCGCGCCGCTCGCCGCGTCATCGCTCCGAACCCTTACCGGGATCGGTGCCGCCCTTCTGCTTGGCCTGGGCTTCGGCATTGAGGCGATCGACGATCGCTTTTTCGCGGTCGGCGTCTTCCTTGCGTTTGAGGCGATTGTAGGCGGTGGCGAGCTGGACGTGGACCTCGACGAGGTTCGGCGCCTCCTTCGCGATCGCCTCGAACATCGTCACCGCCTCGTCCACCTTGCCGGTCTGGAGGCGCAGGCTGGCGAGGAGCTTGCGCGCGGTCAGATCGTTGGGTCGAATCGTTGTCGCGCGTTCGAGGTAGGTCGAGGCTTCACCGAACTTCTGCGCCGACTTCCGCATGTTCCCGAGCTGCAGGTTGGCTTCGAAATCGTTGATGTTGAAGGAGAGCTCGTCGCGGAAGGCACGCTCGGCCGCGTCCTGCTCACCGAGCGCCAGCAGCGACCGCCCGTAGAGCGAATGCGCCGTCGGCAGATTGGGGTTCAACTTCACGGCCTTCTCGAGCTCGATCTTGGCTTCCGGATAGTCCTGCCGGCTGAGGTGCGCGGTGCCGAGCAGCAGGTGCGCTTCGGCCGACTCGCCCGCTCCGAATACCCGGTCGACGTACTTCTGCCCCTCGTCGTTGTCGCCCGTGTGCAGCAACGCGGTGCCGAGCAGAAAAGCGTAGGCGAGGTCGCCGCCGAACATCTGCTCCCGCGGCTTGAGCAGCGCGATGAGCTCCTGATCCTGCCCGGTCTGCAGGTAGCAATCAGCCAGCACGAGGTACGCGTTCCTGGCATCGGGCGCAGAGGCGACGATCCGCTTGAGCTGAGGGATCGCCTGATTGGGCCGGGCGGATTTGTAGTAGGCGAGCGCCAGGTTCAGGCGGATGGCATTGGTGGTCGAGTCGGCCTTCAGAGCCGCTTCATACTGGGCAATCGCGTCGTCGTATTGTCCCAACCGCACGTAGGCGGCGCCAAGATTCGACAAGGCATCGGCCCGGTCGGGGATGATGGTCAGCGCCGCTTTGTAGGTGTCGATAGCGCCCAGCAGTGTCTCCGGCCTGCTGCAGTTCGAGTGCGCGGGCGAACAGCCGCTCGAAGTCCTCAGGGGTGCCGGTTTGCGACCACGCCGGACCGGCAATCAGCGTCAGGAAAAGGACGAATATCGACAAACGGACCATGGGTAGATGGGTCTCAATTGTAGCAGCCGCGAGGGAAGTCCTTTAGTCCCTCGGCCCTGGTCGCGAGTCCTCGGTCCTGACTCCCTGGTCCGTCTCCGGGTGATTCGCGCGCCTCGAAGCAGAGCCAGCGCGATCTCCGCGTGTTCCACGTGATCCCCGGCCTTGGACAAGAACCAACCCCGCGTGATCCCGCGGCCCTGAGAAGGGAACCAACGCCGCCGGATCAGCGGCCGAAAAGACAACGAGGAGGAGAACCGTTGAGCTCTCCTCCTCGCAAATTGCCGGCGACGCCTGTCGGCGTCAGTCGGGGACTAGAAGTAGTACTTCAGCACCAGCTCGACGACGCGGTGACCACGAAGGATGTTGATCTTGCTGAAGTTGTCCTTCGTCTGCGGCGTGTAACTGAAGCCCTTCGTCGGATCGCAGACGTTGTCCTGGAAGTTCCCGGTGCCGTCCGCCACGTGGTTGACCGTGACATTGCACACCGTATCCAGGGTCAGGTTGATGTCCGACGCCGAGACGGTGGTGGTGGCGAACGCGTTGTTGAACAGGTTGAAGAACCCGACCCGGAACTGGATCTTCTGGTCGCCCTTGATTGCGAAGTTCTTGAAGAGCGTCAGGTCCTGGTTGTAGCGCGTCGGCGTCCGGAGATCGTACGGCGGCACGAGGGAACCGTTGCTGCCGAACGCGGGAACCGAGATGCAGTTGAGGTCGAACAGCTTCTCGCCGACGCTCGTCCCTCCGAGTCGAGGATCGCAGGAGTAGACCGGCGCGAGACCGTTACCGGCGTTTCCGCTCGGTCCGACGACATCCGCCGTGCCGAAGTAGGCGGTGGCGACGTTGGCGTTCCCCGCCGCTCCCGTGAAGCTGAGGCGGATGGGGATCCCGCTGGCCAGCGAGGAGATGCCTGACACCTGCCAGCCATTCAGTATGCCCCGGCCGATCGCGTTATCCATGCCGCCCTTGGCACCGTCCGGCAGGAACGCGTTCCAGGAGACGTTAATCACGTGCGCGCGATCCTCATTGAGCACACCGTAGGTTCGGCTCGGATCGTAGGGGTCGATGTTGGAGTACTCGCCGCCCAGCGTGCCGCGGGTCTTGCCGTATGTGTAGGCGACGAAGTACTGCAGACGGCGGCCGGTCTGCCGGCTCAACGTCAACTGCAGCGAGTCGTAGTTCGACACGCCGTTGAAGTCGTAGGTCAGGATGCTGCTCAGGGCGTTGTAGGGTCGGAAGTGCGCCAGATTGTCGGAGACGCTGGCGACCGCTACACGGTTGACCGGGTTGGAGAGGTCGACGCCGTTGTAGGTCCCCGAACTCAAGATGCCGAACGGCATCACGTTGCCGTTCTGGCGGCTGAACAGATCGCGCCCGCGGGTCCCCACGTAGCTGGCCTCGATGACCTGGTTCCACGGGATCCGGCGCGCGTACGAAACGCTGTAGCTGTGCGTTCTCGGCCACTTGAACGAATCCGGCGTGAGCGAGTTGACGCCCAGGCTGCCGATCCGGCTGGCGAACGTGGCTTCGTGCAGGGTGTCGTAGGTCAGACCCGTGCCGTTGCCAAAACCGCCGCCGTTCCAGAGATCGGTCTCGAGCGCGTAGGCGTTCGGTGCCAGGCGCAGCGTCTGGTCGTACTCCACGTTGCCCATGTTGCGGTTGTAGAACATCCCGTAACCGCCGCGGACGACGTTGTTGCCCTGGCCGTCGATGTCCCACGCGACGTTGGCGCGGGGCAGCACGAACGGCGAGCGGTTGGGAAGAATCCCGGCCGGCGCGCAACCCGTGTAGACGTAGCACTCACCGTTGACGCGCTGGTAGGTGCCCGGGTCGAGGAACGAGCCCTTGGTCGGGTCGTAGAGCGACGGCGTGAAGTAACCGCCCAGGCTGTTCAGCTCCTGGTTGTTGGTCCAGCGGCCGAAGCGGACTCCGTACTCGACCGTCAGGTTCGGGCGAAGCTTCCAGCTGTCCTGCGCGAACGCGTCGACGTCCCAGTAGCGGAATTCGCCGAACGGCTCGCCCGGCGACGGGTTGCCCTTGGCGGCTGTGCCCTGGTTGAACTGGCCGATGCGGCCCACGAGCATGTCGGCCGCCGAGTTGCCCGTGCCCGTTCCGTTGTCCGTGCCGAACCAGATCTGACCGGCTTCCTGGTTCTGGAAGTTCTGCTGCTTCTGGCCGCGCTCGAGGGTGAGGCCGAATTTCATGCCGTGCGTGCCCATCAGCTTGGTCAGCTTGTCGCTCAACTGCAGCGCATCGTTGTGCGCGTAGACGTCGTTGGCGGCCGCCCACAGGTTGCCGACCTGACCGCTGCCGCCCCACCCGTGCAACAGGTCGGTCGGGAGATACGGGCTGGTCGTGCCAGCGGGGAAGATGCCGTTGAAGGTGATGCCACCGGCGCCCTGCGAGATGACGCTCGGATCCTTGAAGTGATTGTCGAGCGTCAGGCGGCTGTAGCTGACCAGCGCCTCGTTGGTCATCGTCGGGCTCAGCACCGTGACGACGTTGCCGGCGTACGAGCGGCCGACGTTCTCGCCAACGTTCGGCGTCGGCAGCGCGACGTCCGACGGTCCCCACCACACGCCGCGCGGGCTTTCAGCCGTCTCGGTCTCATGCGCCACGCGCACGTAGGCCTTGGTGTTGTTGCTGATGTTCCAGTCGAACCGCGACTTGAAGTCGGTGCGGTTGGTCGGCTCGAGCCGGCTGTAGACGTAGTTGTAAAGATTTTTCGGGTCGTTGTAGTTCGGCAGGGGATACAAGCTGGCGAAATATTTCCCGGTCGCCGACATGTAGGGCGTCATGTCGTTGTTCGGCGCGCCTGGCCGGCGTTCGGGAACCCCTGCGGAATCTTCAACTGCGCCTGGCTGTTCAGGTTCGAGCCCCGGTTCTGCCAGGAGCTCGCTGAAGTCGCCATTGCGCATCGCCTGGGTGTAGGTGCGCGAGAACCGGGAGCCGGAGTCGACCTGCTGCCGCTGGCCTTCGAACGCCACGAAGAAGAACAGTTTGTCGCGGTTCTTCGTGTAGTTGTCGCCAAAGGTGATCGGGCCGCCGATGTTGCCGCCGGGATACTGATACTTGCTCTTCGGCTTGGGCGTGCCGGCGATGCTGTTGGAGCGATCGTTCGCCGCGACGGACGAATCGCGCAGGTAGTCGTAGGCCTCGCCGTGGAACTTCGAGGAGCCCGACTTCGTCACACCGCTTACGTTCATGCCGCCGGTGCCGTATTCCGCGGCGAAGTTGGAGCTCTGGACCTTCACTTCCTGAACCATGTCGTTGTTCAGGGAGACGATGACGCCGCTGTTGCTGCCAATGTCGATCAACGACGAGCCGTCGAGGGCGACGGTGTTGTTCGATGAGCGGATGCCGTTCACCGAATAGGCCTGGGTGTTGTTGCCGCCGCCACCGAAGCTCACCGACTCGCCCTGGTTGAAGTCGGCCACGACGCCGGGCAGGATGCGCAGCAGCTCGAGAGCGCTGCGGCCGACCACGGAGAGGTTGTCGATCTGCTTGGCGGTCAGGACGCCTTCGCGCGCGCCGGTTTCAGTCTGAATGACTTCCTGCTGCGCGGTGACGGTGACGGTTTCACTCTGTTGGCCGACATCGAGGCGGACGTCGATGCCGCGATTATCGCTGGGGCTGAGCGAGATGGATTTCCGCTCATAAGACTTGAAGCCCGAAAGCTCGACCTTGAGGTCGTACGTGCCCGGGAAGAGACCGCTGAAGAGGTACTGTCCGCGATCGTCGCTGACAGCCGTCTGCACGGCCTTGGTTCCAGTGTTGATGAGCGTGACCGTAGCGCCCGGCACGACGCCGCCGCTCGAGTCTTGAATGTTCCCGCGAACGGTCGCAGTGGTCGAGCCTTGACCCAATGCGTTCGTGCTGGTGAACAGCAGAGCACAGAGTGCTACTCCCGCCCAACCGACGACTGATCCTACCTTCGAGCGCGCTCGCAACATGTGTCTCCTCGGAGAGGGTGCCCGATGGTGGGCCGGATACCCACGATGCACCGTGGGATTAATACATAAATACTAGTGGTTGCGTCAATGACTGAAGGTTGAGGCGGATATATGTCAAAAGACATACTTTCGTCATAGGTGCTCGGTGTGCTGAGGTGCTCGGGTGCTGGCGGTGCAGGTGCTAAAGTGCTGCGGGTGCTGGGGGTCCGGTGCTCGAGGTGCCCGGTTCCGGGCACTGGCGACCCGCTGTTGAGGTCCGACGGGGGACCTTATTCTTTTTCAACCAGGGGCCCCAGGCGTGCAGGATCGTGTAATTTTGGGCTATCCGAGCTGGACAATTCCGCGCTGGAGGGCGACTGTCACGGCCTCTGTCCGGTCCGCCGCGCCGAGCTTGCCCAGAATGCTGCTGACGTGCAGCTTGACCGTTCCCTCGGTGATGTCGAGCGACCGGGCGATCTCGCGATTGCGCCGGCCACCGACCAGCAGGCGCAGCACCTCGACTTCACGGGTCGAAAGCTGGGACCGGGAGACGCGATCCGCTAGCCGGGCGGCCACCTCGGCGGGAATGTGTCGTTGGCCGGCGGCCGCCTTCCGGATAGCGCGGGTCAGCTCTTCGCGCTGGACGGACTTCACCAGGTAGGCCATCGCGCCTGCCTGCAGCGCGCCATAGATTTCCTCGTCGCAGACATAGGTCGAGATCATCACGATCCGCGCGTCGGGAAATTCCGAGCGGATTGCCTGGATGGTCTCCGACCCGTTCATGCCGGGCAGCCGGAGATCCATCAGCGTCACATCCGGCTTGTGCGTTCGGAAGAGCGCCCGCGCCTGCTCGCCCGTGGACGCCTCGGCGCAGACGGTCATGTCCGGCTCGAGCCCAATGATGCTCGCCAGGCCCATCCGGACCAGATAGTGATCGTCGACGAGCATGACCTTCAGCTTGTCCGCCATGATTCACCCAGAACCGGCCTGCCCACGTCCGATGGTTGTCCGTGTCGCCACGGCACGCTGACGGCCAACCGGGTGCCGCCGCCCGGCGTACTGTCCATTCGCAACGCGCCGCCAAGTTTGTCGACCCGCTCGCGAATGCCCTGCAGGCCGAAATGCGACCCGCTGCTTTCCTCGACTCCCGGTTCGAGGCCGCACCCATCATCTTGGACAACGAGATCGGTCCGCTCCGGGGTGAAGCGGAGATCGATGTCGATGCGCCGCGCCTGCGAATGCTTCAGCGCGTTGGTCAGCGCCTCGAGCCCGATACGCAGCAGATGATGTTCGTGCGAGGCGTCGAGCCGATGCGGCGTCCCTTCAACATGCACTTCGGCGACCGCGCCGGTGCCGATGATCATCTGCCGTGCGAGGTCGGTCAGCGCTCCGGCGAGATCCCGGCTTTCGAGCGCCTGCGAGCGCAAGTCCATGATCGACCGCCGCGTCTCTTCCTGGCTGTAGCGCAGCATCTGCCGCGCCACGTCCAGCGAGCGATGGGCTGCCGCCGGCGACGCGTGCAGGCTTCCGGCCACCGCTTCGAGCTGCAGCGCAATGCCGGCCAGCCCCTGTTCGAGGGTGTCGTGCAGCTCCCGCCCGACGCGGCTCCGTTCGTTGAGGACGGCCTGATATTCCTGTCGTTTGCGATTGGCGGTGGTCCGCACCCACAAGGCCGCCACGCACCCGACGAGCGCCAGCATCGTCACCATCACGACCGTGTGGCGCAACGTCCACCAGGGTGCCGACGACACCACAGTGACGTCTTCGGCGAATCGGAGGAATAGTCGAAAGGACGGGGGCGGGCCCCACTGATACGAGTAGACTCCGGTGACCGCGATCACACTGCCTGGCCGGATCTGCTCGAGCGCATCGGTGGCGGTGTCGGCGTCGAGTTCGGCGTCCAGAACGGTTTCACCCACCTTCAGCACGAGAATGCGTTGGGTCGGGTTGGTGAGCATGCTGAGGAAGTGCCCCTGCATGCGCACGAGCATGGCGTCGTTCTCTGGCGAGAGGACGGTCGCAGCCCCGATGGGTGTGGGGGCCGGTTGCGGCGCCTCTCCGCCAACCTTGAAGATGGCGTTGGTGAGAATAGGCTTGCCCGGCGTGACCGCGGGAAACCCGGCGACCTCCACCACCGTGCCTGGGCGCAGCGGATCGGGCTGTTCGGTCTCGATGCGCGCGCCGCCTGTTCCGTCGTTGACATAGAGCACGTGGCGCACGTAGCGGAATCGAGCCGTGCTCGTGAAGTCGCTCACCTCGACCGGATGACCGGGAATGTAGCAGGTGACGACGCCGCGTACGCGGATCCGGCGGTTGACTTCGCCGGCGGCCGAGTAGTTGTAGATGCTCCGGATCGGCCGGGTCGGGAGCCAGAACGGATCGGGCGCCGATTCGAGGACCGTGATGTCGCTCGTCGGCCCGACGAACAGGGACACGCCGCGCAGCTGCTCGGTACGGCCAAAGAGCGCGCCGAGATTACCGCGAAGCTTCACGCGTGCGTCAATCAAGCCGTGTACGTCCTGTCCTGCGTAATCCCAGAAAGCCGCGCGCACGACGCCGTCTTCGACGGCCACTTCGGCAAACAACGTGTGTTCTTGATCGGATGACGCCCAGGCGCGCTGGATGACGCCCGTTATTTCGACGTAGTCGCAGTCGTGGCGCCCGCTGAGCATCGACGCGAAGGGAATCCGTTTGGGGGTCGGCAGCGCCTCCTGTCCGAGTTTTCGGATCGAAGTCGGCAGAATGTTCGGCGCGAAGCCCCCGCGGACGGTTCGTCCGTCGATCTGGACGACATCGCCGCGCCGGAGACCGTGCCACGTTTCGACCGATCCCGGGACCTTGGGTGTGGCGACAAACTGGCCGAACACGCCGTCGTGAATCATCAGCGTGACGTCGTGTTGCTCGTCGAAGTGCGTGACGATGCCGCGGACGCGGACCGGGTAGCCGCGCGCCCCTTCATCTTGAGAGAGCGCCCGGATTTGCTTGATGGTGGTGAGCAGCGGCAGCGGGGCCACCGCAGGCGTCTGCGCCATGGCGGGGGCGGCCAGCCATCCAAGCAGGCCGAGGGCCGCGAGGGCGATGATCCGAGGGTGCTGGTCCCGCACAGTTTGAGGCATGGTAGCGCTTGGGGTGGGGGGACGCAAAGCCGATGTCGCGGCTACCCCTTGATACCGATTTCGACGAATCGCCTGACCAGGGGCTCGTCGGCCGAGTCGCGGTGCCACGCCATCGCGATGTTCCAGGCAGCTTCCGGCAGCGTCAGCTCGCGGAAACGGACCCCCGGCAGGCGCATCAGCGCGGCGGATCGCGGAACGAGAGAAACGCCCAGGCCGGCACGGACGAGGGAGATCGCGGTGAAGAGCTCGTCGGTCTCCTGCACGATTCGCGGCGCGAAGCCGGCCGCCGCGCAGACGCTGAGGGCGTGGTCGTAGAAGCTGGCGGAGCGGGCTCGGGAGATCAGAATGAAGGGCTCGGCCGCGACCGACGCGAGCCCGCGCTTTGGCTCCCAGGGACTGCGCGGGCCGAGCGCGGCGACGAGCCGCTCGTTGAGGACCGGACGCATCACCAGGCGGTCGTCGCGAACCGGGCGGCGCACGAAACCGATGTCGATGGCGCGCGTGACCAGCGCCTGGACCTGGTCGGGCGTCGGCATGTCGCGCAGCTGGAGCAGCACGCCGGGATGGGCCCGGCGGAATCGCAGCAGCATCTCGGGCAGGAAGCCGAGGATGCTGGCGATGCCGAACCCGATGCGCAGCGCGCCGGCTTCGCCCCGTGCCGCCCGCTCGGCGAGCGTGACGATCTCCGCCGAATCCTGAACGACCTGCCGTCCGCGTGTGGCGAGCAGGCGTCCCGCCTCGGTCAGCCGCACGTCGCGATAGCCGCGCAGCAGCAGACGCCCGCCAATCCGGTCTTCCAGGCGCTGCACGCGTTTGCTCAGCGCCGGCTGGGAGACGTGCAGCCGTTCCGCCGCGCGGCCGAAGTGCAGCGTCTCCGCCAGGACGCTGATCGCACGCAGATCGCTGAGGTCGATATCCATAACCAAATGTTATCAGAACAGGTCAGATCTTTCATTTGACGGCATGACGCCGACGCGCGACGATGGTAGAACGAGGTGCGGGGCCCACGGATCTCGGCCCTCGATAGTCACCATGTCAATAGCCACCTGGAGTCTCATCGTCGGTCTTGGCGGCGCGCTCACGACGACGCTGTCGTTCTGGCCGCAGCTCGTCAAGGTTCGCCGCCAGGGCGCGCAGGATCTGTCCCTGGCCATGCTGTGCATGTATCTCACCGGCGCGATCCTGTGGCTGATCTACGGCATCCTCAATGCGGCCATCGCGGTCATCGCCGCCAACATCGTGGCGCTCGGGCTGGTGTCCGCCATCGCGGTAATGAAGATCCGCTCCGACGCCGCCCTCGCAGCGCCGGCGGTTCGCCGGCTGCGCATCGCCATCGACATGGACGAAGTGATGGCCGACGCGTTCGCCGAGCACCTCCGCCGCTACAACGCCGCCTTCGGCACCGCCCTGACCAGGGAGCAGCTGTACGGCGCTCATCTCGAGCATGCCGTGCCTCCGGCACACCGCGCCGCCGCCGAAGCGATGATCGACGAGGATTTCTTCGCCGATCTGGCGGTGATGCCCGAGTGCCGCGAGGTCGTCGCCGAGCTCGCCGCGCGTCACGACGTCTTCGTGGTGACTGCCGCGATGGACGTGCCGTGCTCCTTCGACGCGAAGTATCGCTGGCTGCGCCGCCACTTTCCGTTCATCGCGCCGTCGAACATCGTCTTCTGCGGCGACAAGGGCATCGTCGACGCCGACTACCTGATCGACGATCGGCCGCGCCACCTGGAGCACTTCAAGGGACACACCCTGCTGTTCTCCGCGCCGCACAATTCCGCTGAGCGACGATTCCATCGCGTTGATTCGTGGCGCGAGGTGCGCGACCTGTTCAGCCGCGTCGATCGCACGCCGTCGCTCTCCGTCCCCAACGCCATCCCCACGCCCAACGTCGCCAAGACTGCCTGAGTCGGGTGCTCCTGCAGGCTCTATCCTGCGGAGCTCATGTACGATTGCGACAGCAACTGCAGTCGTCTTCAGCTGGGTCTCAGATATTCGTTCCAGGTGACGGAGCAGACATGCACGACGAAAGGCACCGCCGCACTCGCGCGATGCGGCGGCCATCGTGAAGTGGCCCGCCTGCGCGGTTCTTGCGTTCGTCGCGTGGCAGGTGTTGACGCCGAGCGCGCCGCCGGGAGCGACGCGATCTGCGCCGCTGTCAAAAGCGGATGATGCGTTCCTCGAGGATCTCTCCCGCCGCACGTTCATGTTCTTCTGGGAGCAGGCCGATCCCGGGACGGGCATCATCCGCGACCGTTCCCGCACCGACGGCCAGCCCTCGAGCGAGCAGGCGCGCGAGATCGGCAGCATCGCCGCGGTGGGCTTCGGGTTGTCCGGCATGTGCATCGCGGCCGAGCGCGGCTGGATTCCACGCCAGCGGGTGCTCGAGCGGACGCGGACGACGCTACGATATTTCGCGGAGCGGATGCCGCAGGAGCACGGCTGGTTCTTTCACTTCGTCAATCTGCGCACCGGCGTACGCGAGTGGCGGAGCGAGCTTTCGTCGATCGACACGGCGCTGCTGCTCGGCGGCGTGCTGACGGTCCGTCGATGTTTCGACGTCGATTCCGAGGTCGTGCGGCTCGCCGATGCGATCTACCGCCGCATTGATTTCCCGTGGATGCTCGCCGGCGATCCGCTGGTCCTGTCGCACGGGTGGAAACCGGAGTCAGGGTTTCTCGCCGGACGCTGGGACCATTACTGCGAGCTGATGATTCTGTACCTGCTCGGCGTCGGGTCACCGACGCATGCGCTGCCACCGGCGTCCTGGCGGGCGTGGTCGAGACCGACGATGAGGTTTCAGCGCTTCACCTACGTGAGCGGTCCAGACCCGCTCTTCGTGCACCAGTATTCACACGCGTGGATCGATTTTCGCGGGCGGCGGGAGCGGGAACCGCCGCAGATCGACTGGTTTCAGAATTCGATCGCCGCTACCCAAGCGCACAAGGCGTTCTGTCTCACGCTGGCGAGCGACTTTCCCGGCTACACCGACAACATCTGGGGCATCTCGGCCTCGGACAGCCGCAAGGGATATGTCGCCTGGGGTGGGCCGCCACGCAGCGCCGACATCGACGGCAGTGTCGTGCCGTCGGCCGCGGCCGGGTCGTTGATGTTCACGCCGGCGCTCTCGCTTCCCGCCCTGCGCGAGATGCGGCGCCGGTTCGGCGCGCGAATTTATGGACGCTACGGATTCGCCGACGCCTTTCACCCGTCCGATGGTTGGGTGAATCCGGACGTCATCGGCATCGACCTGGGCATCACGCTGCTCAGCGCGGAGAACCTGCGATCGAACCGGGTGTGGTCGTGGTTCATGATGAACCCCGAAATCGGCTCGGCGCTGGACCGAGTAGGCTTCGCCACCCGGTAGTCCCTCGTCTCTCGTCCCAGGTCCTTCGTCCTTGGTCTCGGGTCCTCAGTCGCGCGTCCAATCAGCGACGACTCCCACAGTCGACGCGACCGCGGACGGACAAGGACCCAGGACGAAGGACCCAGGACGTGGGACGAAGGACTACCAACTAGTGGCCTGTCCGCGTCATTTGTATAGCGACTTTCGGGCGGGGCATCCCGGCTGGCAGCGTTGCTCCTCCATCAAATATTCCCGGTATTCTCAGTCGTCGCGCCTTGCCATCCGGGCGCCGCGCTCCGAAATTCGCTGCACAACTGACGCGGACAGGCCACTAGCGTGTCTCGCCCATCGCCGCCTTGCCCGCGCGGACGACGGCGTCGATGGCGTCGGCGTCGATGACGCAGCCGCCCCAGACGCCACCGCTGACATCCTGCAGCGTCGCCCACACGCGCGTGTCTGCCGGCAGGGCGGCATCCGGCGCGAGGTCGGGCCTCGACGGACGGGCCGACAGAATCCGCGTGCCGTCCGCGACGGTGCCGGCCACACCGGCTTCTCCCACCAGGTTCACGGAACCCTCCAGCGTTCGCCGATCGATCACGATCTCGATCATGTCGCCGTCGCGCAGCTTGCCGATCGGTCCGCCGGCCAGCGCTTCCGGCGTCACGTGGCCGATGCACGCGCCGGTCGAGACGCCGCTGAAACGCGCATCGGTGAGGACGGCGACCTGCTTGCCGAAGGGCAAGATACTTCAACGCTCCAGTGAGCTGGTAGGTCTCCTCCATGCCCGATCCCATCGGGCCTCGGCACATCAGCACGAGGACATCGCCGGCGGCAATTCGATGCTCCTTGATGGCGGCGATCGCCGCCGGCTCGGTCATGAACACTCTGGCGGGGCCGGTCAGCCGATAGACGCCATCCGGATCGATCACCGACGGATCGATCGTCGTGCTCTTGATGACCGATCCCTGGGGCGCCAGGTTGCCGTGCGGAAAACAGATCGTCGAGGTCAGGCCGCGGCGACCGCGCCGTCTCCGGCGACATGATCACGTCGTCGGGATCGACCCCCTGCTGCTCGCGCAGCAGGGTGCGCGCGCGCTGGCGACGCGATGAACTTTCCCAGGCGTCGAGCTGCTCGCCGAGCGTGAGGCCGCTGACCGTGCGCACGCGCGTGTCGAGCAGGCCGGCGCGACGCAGGTGCAGCATCACCTCGGGGACACCGCCGGCGAGGAACACCTCGACCGTCGGATGATTGCGCGGCCCGTTCGGCAGCGCGTCGACCAGGCGCGGAGACCTGTCGGTTCACGTCGGCCCACTCCTGCGCCGTGGGGCGGCGGAGGCCGGCGGCGTGCGCGATCGCCGGCAGGTGCAGGAGCAGGTTCGTGGACCCGCCGAACGCGGCGTGGGTCACCATCGCATTGCGAATCGAGGCGTCGGTGAGAATGTGACGCACGGTCGTGCCGTCCGCCTCGAGTTGCATCAGCGCCCGTGCCGAGCGGCGCGCCATGTCGAGCCAGATCGGCTGACCGGAAGGGGCGAGCGCGGTGTGGCCGAGCGACAGGCCAAGCGCCTCGCCGACCACCTGCGCGGTCGCGGCAGTTCCGAGAAACTGACAGCCGCCGCCGGGTGAGGCGCACGCGCGACAGCCGAGCTCCGCCGCGGCCTCCAGCGTCAGCTCTCCGTGCGAAAACCGCACGCCTATCGTCTGGATGCGTCCGGCATCTTCTCCCTCGGCCGCCGGCAAAGTCACGCCGCCGGGGACCAGGACACACGGCAGATCGATGCTGCCCTGCCAGGGCCATCATCATCGCCGGCAGCCCTTTGTCGCAGGTCGCCACGCCAAGGACACCGCGCCGGGTCGGCAGCGAGCGGATCAGCCGCCGGAAGACCGTCGCCGCGTCGTTGCGGAACGGCAGGCTGTCGAACATCGCCGTCGTGCCCTGCGATCGGCCGTCGCACGGATCGGTGCACGCGGCGGCGAAGGGGATCGCGCCGGCCGCCTTGAAGACCGCGGCCGCTTCCTCGACGAGCAGGCCGACTTCCCAATGCCCGGTGTGATAGCCGAGCGCGATCGGCGACCCGTCGGGCGCGCGAATCCCGCCGTGGGTCGAGAGCATGAGGAATTCCTTGCCGCCGAGGGCTGACGGATTCCAGCCCATGCCTGCGTTCTGGGTCCAGCCGAAGAGATCCCCGGACGGCCGCGAACGCAGCATCTCCGGCGTCAGCGGCAGCGCCCCGGCAGGCCCTTGGGCCCGGATGGAAATGTCGAAGAGGTCGTCGTCAGACGTATCGAAAAGATTGTCGGTCATTGCACAGTGAGGGAAATTCACGGAAGATAGCCGGCCGGCGCGATTCGGGCCGGACGCCCGGGGATCGTCACCTCATGAAGTTCGCTGTCACCACGTATCTCTGGTCCGCGGAGTTCGGCGCGGCGCAGCTGCCGCTCCTGCCGCACGTCAAGGCGCTCGGCTTCGACGGCGCCGAAGTCCCGCTGTTCCGCCCGCGCGAGTTTCCCGCCGACGAGATTCGGCGCGGGTTCGAAGCGGAGCAGCTGGAGTGCCTCGCCTCATCGGTGCTCACCGGCGATCTTAGCCTGATCAGCGAGGATGCCTCGTTGCGGCGGCGAACGATCGCCCACGTCGACGAGGTGATTCGCGCGGCGGCCGAGGCCGGCGCCCGGATGGTCGCCGGTCCTCTCTACAGCCCGGTCGGAAGGCTGGTCGGGCGGCGTCGGACCGAGGACGAGTGGCATCGGGCGATCGAGGGGCTGCAGGCGCTCGGCGCCACACTGGCGTCATGCGACGTCACGCTCGCGATCGAGCCGTTGAACCGCTTCGAAACCTACTTCCTCAATACCGCCGAGGACGCCCGCGCACTGTGCGATGCCGTCGGCGACCCCCGCGTTGGCGTGCTGCTCGATACGTTCCACGCCAACATCGAGGAGAAGCAGCTCGGGTCGGCCTTCCGCACCACGGGACCCCGACTGATGCACGTGCATACGTGCGAGAACGATCGGGGAACGCCGGGTACCGGCCACGTCGCCTGGGCCGACGTCTTCGCCGCCCTGCGCGAGATGCGCTACGACGGCTGGCTCACCATCGAGAGCTTCGGCTTCACGCTCGGCGACTTGAGCGCCGCGGCGGCGATCTGGCGTGACATCGCCCCGGACGTCGACTCCCTGGCGCGGGACGGGCTCCAGTTCCTGCGCCGCCAGTCCGCTGTGAAGTAAGAGACGAGGGGACGAGCCGGTCACCGGGTGGCGGTGGCGCGCGGCGCGCCGGCGGCCTCGTTCCGATAAATCTTTCCACCCTTCATCACGAATCGAACGTGCTCGGTCGCGGTGATGTCCTTCAACACATCGCCCGGCACCGCGACCAGGTCTGCTTCCTTGCCCGCCTCGATCGATCCGACGACCTTGTCCACTCCCAGCAGCATCGCGGCGGTGTGAATCGTCCCGAGTGCCGCCGCCGGGGTCATCCCGTTCTTCACGAGCAGGCCGAACTCCTGCGCGTTGAGTCCATGCGGGCTGACCGCGGAGTCGGTGCCAAACGCAATCTTGACCCCGGCCTTCAGCGCGCGATCGAAGGCAGCCGATCGCGCCGCGAGCGCCGCCTGCGCCTTGGCCGCGATCTCCGGCGGATAGTGCCGCACGCTCGCCTTTCCGGCGACGTATTCCCCGGCCATCAGCGTCGGCACGAAATAGGTGCCGTGCTCCTTCATCATCCGCACGGCCTCGTCATCGAGAAACGACCCGTGTTCGATCGAGTCGATGCCGGCGCGGATCGCGACCTTCGCCCCTTCGGCGCCGTGCGCGTGTGCGGCCGCCCGCTTGTGCAGCCGGTGCGCTTCATCGACGAGGGCATCCATTTCGGCCTGCGTGAGTTGAGGCGTATCGACCTCGTCGGAGAGCGAGAGCACACCGCCGGTCGCGCAGACCTTGATGACGTCGGCGCCGTATTTCACCTGGAAGCGCACCGCATCGCGGAATTGATCCGGCCCGCTCGCGATGCCGTCGGCGATCCCGGTCTCTGCGCCGAAACGCTGATAGGCAAAACCGGTATTGTCGCAGTGGCCGCCGCGGGCGCCGAGCGCGTGCACCGCGACGAGCATCCGCGGCCCGACGATCGAGGCCGGCGGCGATGGTGTTGCGGAGCCCGACGTCGATGTAGTCTGATGAGCCGACATCGCGGACGGTCGTGAACCCCGCCATCAAGCGTGCGCCGCGCGTTGTCGGACGCCCGCAGGGCCGCCTCGGCGACCGTCCAGCGGAAGCCGGCGATGGTATCCGCATTCCAGTCGTCTGAGCTCTCGCCCGAAAGGTGGGTATGCGCGTCGATGAAGCCTGGCAGCAGCGTCGCGTCACCCAGATCGACGATCGTCGCGCCGGCGGGGATCGCGACGTTGGGGCCCGCCGCGGTGATCCGTCTGCCTTCCACGATGACGACGCCGTTGGGCACGGTTGTGTCATGGACGCCATCGAACAGCCGAGCTGCACGAACAGCGGTGATGGGCAGCGGTGGCGGTGTTTGAGCGAAAACCGAGACGCTCAGGACCGCCGCGAAGAGAAATGACCGTATCATCATGTGGTCGCACCTGTTGCGAGCGCCGAACGGGAAAGCTCGGCAGTTTACACGAAAACCCGATCGGCGCCGGCGCGTATCTTGCGGTAAGTGAACAGTGATGTCTCGTTATCTTGAGTGGCTGGCGCCTCTGCACGTCCGGCTGCAGCGAACGCTCGCCGGCAGGCCTCGCCTCCTGACGGCCGCGGTCGTCGTGCTCGCCGGTGCTCGCCCTCGTCGCCTCCGCCTCGCTGGTCTGGTTCGCCTACGACGTCACGACCGGCCTTCCCGACAGGACCGCCGTCCGCGGCCTGGGCGACATGGCGCAGGCGACGACCATCCTCGACGCCAGCGATCATCCGGCTTTCACGATCTTCAAAGAGCAGCGGCTGGAGATCCCGATCGACAGGATGTCGCCGAACCTGATCAAGGCGGTAATCTCGGTCGAAGATCAGCGATTCTACGAGCACAGCGGCGTCGACGTCATCCGCATCATGGCGGCGGTCCTGCGCAACATCGAGCAGGGCCGGCGCGCCGAAGGCGGCAGCACGATTACCCAGCAGCTCGCCCGACAGAGCTTTCTCACGAGGGACAAGACGCTTCGCCGGAAGCTCAAGGAAGTCATCCTCGCGGCCCATATCGAGCACGTCTACTCGAAGAACGAGATCCTCGAGCTCTATCTCAACAAAGTGTACTTCGGCGATGGCCTCTACGGCGTCGAAGCCGCTTCGCGCGGCTACTTCGCCAAGTCCGCCAGCGAGCTCAACGTCGAAGAGGCCGCGCTGCTTGCCGGCCTCATTCAATCCCCCTCCAGCTATGCGCCGACCGGCAATCCGGATCGCGCCATGGCGCGCCGCAACATCGTGCTGCAGACGATGGTTGGATCGGGCGCCATCGATCAGACCGTCTACGAGCGCGCCCGCAAGGCTCCGATCAAGCTGACCAACGGCCTCGAGATGCGGGAGTCGTTCGGTCTCTATTTCAAGGAGCAGGTGCGCCGGGATCTGGTCGAACGATTCGGCTGGCCTCGTCTCGCGCAGGGCGGCCTTCGGGTCTACACGACGCTCGATACTACTCTGCAGCAGACCGCCGAGAAAGTGCTCGAGGCTGGTTTGACGAGCATCGAGCATCGCCGCGGCTACCCGCACCCCGCTCGCGCGGGACCTGCCGCAGGGCATCTGCAGAACAGCTCTGAGAAAGGGGAGGCCCTCCCCGAGTACCTGCAGGGCGCGCTCGTCTCGTTGGACCCGACCAGCGGTGCGGTCCGGGCAATGGTCGGCGGCCGCGACTTCAACGAGAGTCGCTTCAATCGCGCGACGCAGGCGAAACGCCAGTCCGGGTCGGCCTTCAAGCCGTTTGTCTACGCCGCCGCCCTCGAGAACGGCTACGCTCCCGCCTCCCTCATCACCAATCTCAACGATCCGATCCTCACGCAGCAAGGTAACTGGGTGCCGGAGGACGAGCACTCCACCGCCGACTCGATGACCATGCGCGCAGCGTTGAGGATGTCGAGCAATCGCGCCGCGGTGCAGATGCTGAACACGATCGGCATCCCCAAGGCGGTCTCCTTCGCGCAGAAGCTGAATGTCGGCACGCCGCCGAGCGTGCCATCCCTGGCGCTCGGCGCCAGCGACGTGACGCTGATGGCGTTGACCTCCGGCTACGGTGCCTTTGCCGACGGCGGCGTCGTGCACACGCCATTTCTCATTCGCCGTGTCGAGGACGCCGACGGCAAGGTCCTGTACGAGGCTCAACCCAAATCGCAGCAGGCGGTCAGCGACAGCACCGCTTTCCTGATGTCCAGCATGCTCGCGGACGTGGTCAACGCCGGTACGGCCTACAAGGCACGACAGGCCGGCTTCACTCTGCCCGCCGCGGGAAAGACCGGGACCACGAACGACTACGTCGACGCCTGGTTCGTCGGTTATACGCCGCACGTGATCACCGGCGTCTGGGTCGGATTCGATCAACCGCAGACCATCGTCTCCAACGGATATGCCGGTGAGCTCGCCGTACCGATCTGGGCCGCCTTCATGAAGGTGGCGACGAAAGGCGACAAGCCTGACTGGTTCGATCGCCCGGCCAACGTCGTCGGCGTCACCGTCTGCCGTCTGTCGGGCATGCTGCCCAACGCCGGCTGCGATCACGTCCAGGTCGTCGACGATGCGGGGAATCTCGAGACCCGATCGATGGTCTACACGGACTACTTCGTCAAGGGTTCGCAACCCACGACGATCTGTCAGCTCCATCAGCCGGGATCGTTCCTCGATGCGCTTGCCGGCGCGGTCGGCGCGCACGTCGGCAACCCGGTACACGCCGATCAATCGATCCTGCCGCCCGGTCAGAATCCGACGACGGCGACAGGGGCGACGGCCACGAGCGGCGCACCCGGCCAGGGCGATCAGATGTCGGGCGGCACCGCCGACGAGCCAAAGAAGAAAAAGCGCGGGTTCTGGTCGCGGATCTTCGGCGGCAACAAGGACGATCAGAAGGACGAGAAAAAGGACAAGAAGAAGCCGGATGGTGGCCCCTGAAGGGTGATACCATCGGCCGCAGTTTTCGATGTCCTTTCGCGAGATAGTCGGACACGGCCCCCTGCTGCAGTTGCTGGCGCGTACCGTCGGACGCAAGGCGGTGCCGGCCAGCCTGATCTTCTCCGGCCCGGACGGTGTCGGTAAACGTACGATCGCCGTGGCGCTGGCCCAGGCACTCAACTGCGAGCGTCCCGAGCCGTGGGGGGACGTCGACGATCCCGGTCTCACCGCCTGCGGAACCTGCTCGTCGTGTCGTCGTGTCGCGCGAGGCGTGCATGCCGACGTGCTGCGGCTGGAGCCGGGAGAGACCGGCGCGATCAAAGTCGATCAGGTTCGCGAGGCGATCGATCGCGCCGCGTATCGGCCGTTCGAGGGCAAGCGGCGGGTCGTCATCATCGACTCCGCCGATGCGCTGCTGCCCGAGGCGCAGAACGCGCTGCTGAAGACGCTCGAGGAACCGCCACCGGCGTCGATGTTCGTGCTGGTGACGTCGCGGCCCGACGTACTGCTGCCAACGGTCCGCTCCCGCTGCCAGCAGTTGCGCTTCGGCCCGCTGAGCGAAGCGGACGTGGCGCGGGCCCTGATCGAGCGCCACGATGTCTCGCCGACGGAGGCGCATGCCGCCGCCGCCGCGGCAGATGGCAGTATTGGCGCGGCACTCGACGGCGGCGGGGAAAAGGCCGTGGAGGCGCGCGAAGCGGCGGCGAGTGCGCTGCAACAGGCCGCGGCTTCAACCGATCCCCGGCGCCGCCTCGACGCGGCCCGGACGCTGGGCGGTGCGGGAAGCGATCGGGACGACATGGCGCGTCGATTGCGCGCGCTGTCCTCATTGCTTCGCGATCTTGGACTTCTGCTTTCCCGCGCGGAAGACCGCGCGCTCGCCAACGCCGACCTGAAGCCGCGGCTGCAGCCGCTCCTCAGATCGTTCGACAGCGATCGCGCGATTCGCGCGTTTTCGGCGGTGGACCGCGCGCTTGCGGCGCTCGAGCGAAACGCCAGCCCGAAGATTGTGGCGGACTGGGTGGCACTCCAGCTGTAAGGGCGGATCGTCGACATCGTCTACGTCGACGGCCCGGCAGCGCTGTCTGGTTCGGCCGTATAGATGAGGGCACCGCATGAGCGCCGGGTCGCACCGCCCGTTCGTCAGCCTACGCTTCACGCCAGCCGGCAGAACCTTTTCGTTCCTCCTGCCGGATCTTGCCCTCGACGATCCCACTGCCGGCGATCGTGCGGCAGCCGCGGGTCCCCAGCCCGGTGAGCAGCTGGTCGTCGAGACGCCGGAAGGTCCGGCGATCGGCACCGTCACGCGGACGAATTCGGCCCATGCCGAACGCCGTCAGCCTGCTCCCGATTCCCCCCAGGTCGTAATCCGGCGGGCCACGCGGGAAGATGTGGTGCAGCGCCTGAAGCAGCAGCAGCTCGAGCAGCAGGCGCACCGCGTTGCGCAGTTGAAGATTCGCGAGCGCGGCCTGCCGATGAAGTTGACCAAAGTGGAGCAGCTCTTCGACGGCTCGCGGATCGTCTTCTATTACACGTCCGACTCGCGGGTCGATTTCCGCGAGCTGGTGCGCGATCTGGCGGCGCACTTCAAGACCCGAATCGAGATGCGTCAGATTGGGGTGCGGGACGAGGCCAAGATGCTCGGCGGCTACGGCTCGTGTGGGCGGCCGCTCTGCTGCACCACCTGGCTCCGTACCTTCGAGCCCATCTCGATCAAGATGGCGAAGCAACAGGACCTGAGCCTGAATCCGTCGAAGCTGTCAGGCCAGTGCGGCCGGCTGAAGTGCTGTCTCCGCTACGAGCTGCCCAACGGCAATGGCGTCAAGCACGGCGGCTGCGCCGATCATGGAACCTGTTCGAATCCGACCGGCCCCGGGTGTGGCTCGTGCGGCAGCGGCGGCTGCGGCACCTGCGGGTCCTGAGAAAAACTCGAGCATCATTGTGGCGCGTCTTCCCCGTATCGGGATCACCGTCGGCGACCCGGCTGGTATCGGCCCGGAGATCGCGGTGCGAGCCGCCGCCGACCCGCGGGTCCGCGAGGTCTGCGAGCCGATCCTGTACGGTCCGCACACCGATCAGGACCTCGCGAGCTTTCCGCCTGGTCAGCTGTCCGCCGCCGCCGGTCGCGCCGCGTTCGACGCGATCGTCCACGCCACCGCCGACGCAAGTCGTGGCACGCTCGACGCGATTGCCACCGCACCGATCAACAAAGAGGCCTTCGCGCTCGCCGGGCTGCCGTGGAAAGGGCACACCGAGCTTCTCGCGCACCTGACGGGCACGCCGCGCGTGGCCATGATGTTCTACGCCGAGGCGCTGCGGGTCGTCCTCGCGACCATTCACGTGCCGCTGGCCGCCGTGCCCGGACTGCTCACGCCGGAGCTCCTGGAATTCACGTTCGACATCACCGCGCGCGAGCTGCCGCGGTTCGGTTGCCCGGCGCCTCGCATCGCTGTCGCCGGACTCAATCCACACGCCGGTGAGCATGGTGTGATCGGCCGGGAAGAGGACGAGGTGCTCGTCCCGGCGATCGAGGCAGCGCGGCGCCGCGGCATCGAGGCGTCCGGACCCTTTCCAGCGGATACA
Source organism: uncultured Acidobacteriota bacterium (assembly GCA_963771415.1). Taxonomy (GTDB): domain Bacteria; phylum Acidobacteriota; class Vicinamibacteria; order Vicinamibacterales; family 2-12-FULL-66-21; genus CAWAZT01. Next base: position 314,245 of record CAVYTI010000007.1, read on the forward strand.
ATTTTCGGGCGGGCGTCGCGAGGCGAGTTCGACGCCGTGATCGCCTGCTATCACGACCAGGGGCTCATTCCGGTGAAGCTCCTGGCCTTCGGCCGGGCGGTCAACGTGACGCTGGGGCTGCCGATCATCCGCACATCGGTCGACCACGGCACCGCCTTCGACATCGCGGGTCAGGGCACCGCCGATCATGCGAGCCTCGTCGAGGCCGTCCGCCTCGCCGCCCGCCTGGCCGCTTCGAGGATCCACGCGTGACCAAGACAGAGCGCGAAGAGGCGCAGAAGATCATCGCGGACAACCGCAAGGCGCATCACGACTATCACCTGCTCGAGACCTTCGAGGCCGGGGTGGCGCTCCTCGGCACCGAGGTCAAGTCGATTCGCGAGGGTGGAGCGAACCTGCGCGACAGCTTCGCCCGGATCGAGGGTGGGGAGGTCTGGATCTACAACGTCCACGTCAGCCCGTACCGCAATCGCGGCTATGCCGATCACGATCCCACACGGCGGCGGAAACTGCTGCTGCACCGGCGGGAGATCCGCAAGCTGATCGGGAAGACCGTCGAACGCGGGATGACGCTGGTGCCGGTCCGGATGTATCTCAAGAACGGCCGCGTCAAGATCGCCATCAGCCTGGCCAAGGGCAAGAAGGCGCACGACAAGCGCGAGACGATCAAGCGTCGCGAGACCGATCGCGAGACACGCGCGGCGATCAAAGAACGGCGCCGCTAGAGGCCGCCGCGTCCGTGGCGCCATGATAAAGTTAACGGCTTCTGGAGGCAGCTGAAGAGTCATGAAGGGAAATCGAGCGGTCCTCACCGCCATCGTCATTCTCGTGATCGCCATCGCCGGCTGGTGGCTGTTCCGGCGTGGGGGCGGCGAACGGATCGATCTGCTGACGCAATTCGACAGCGCGAAAAAGGACGGCGGACCGTTTAACGTCGAAGAGGCGACGCTCGCTGGCGATACCAAACGCGCGATTGCTGCACCGCCCAATGGACGCCTCCACTTTCACGCCCGCATTCCCGACGATGGCTGGTTGAAGGTGTCGCTCGGGCTCAAGCCCGAGGCGTGGACCAAGGAAGGCAACGGCGTCTATTTTTTCGTCGGCGTGTCGGATGGCCGGGCGTTCGAGCAGTTGTTCACGCAGGCGGTCAACCCCTACGCCAATCAGGCCGAGCGCCGGTGGATTCCCGTAACGGTCGATCTGTCTGCCTACGCCGGTGAAGACATGGAGATCATCTTCAACACGCGCGAGAGTCCGCCTGGTCAAGGCGCCGACAGCCGCAACGATCTGCCTCTCTGGGGTGCGCCCGAGATCGTGACGCGCTGAATCGGGTCCGGCATGCGCGTCCCGCTGCTCGACCTTCAGGAGCAATATCGTCCTCTACGCGACGAGATTCTTGCCGCGGTCACCCGGGTCTGCGAAAGCCAGCGGTTCATCGGCGGACCGGAAGTGGAAGCGCTCGAGCGCGAGCTGAGGGCCTACATCAGCGTCAGGGACGCCATCGGCGTCTCCTCCGGCACCGACGCATTGATCGTGGCGCTGATGGCGATGGGCATCGGGCCCGGCGACGAGGTCGTCACGTCGACCTTCTCGTTCTTCGCCAGCGCCGGCTCCATCGTCCGCGTTGGCGCCACGCCGCGGCTGGTGGACATCGATCCCGAGACGTTCAACATCGATCCCGCAGCAGCGGCCGCCGCCATCACGCCGCGGACTCGGGCGATCCTTCCCGTTCACCTTTACGGGCTCTGCGCCGACATGGATCCGCTGCTCGACGTCGCGGCGCGCGCCGGCCTGCCGGTGATCGAAGACGCGGCGCAGGCGATCGGTGCCAGCTACAAAGGGCGTCCGGCCGGCACGATGGGAACGATCGGTTGTTTCTCGTTCTTTCCCAGCAAGAACCTCGGCGCGTTTGGCGATGGCGGTCTCGTCACCACCGATGACGCGGGACTCGGACATGAAATCCGGCTGCTCCGTAATCATGGCGCCGAGCCGAAGTATTTTCACAAGCGTGTCGGCGGCAACTTCCGGCTCGATGCGATGCAGGCGGCGATACTGCGGGTCAAGCTGCCGCACCTGGAGGCGTGGACCGCAGCCCGGCGCGCCAACGCCGATCGATACGATCGACTGTTTGCCGAGCAGGGCCTGGCGGGGCGAGTGACGCTTCCGACCCGGCCGGCGGATCGTCACCACATCTTCAACCAGTACGTGGTCCGCGTTCCCGATCGCGACCAGGTGCGCGCGCGACTCGAGGAGGCCGGCATCGGAACCGAGGTCTACTATCCCGTGCCGTTCCACCTGCAGGAGTGTTTTGCCTCGCTCGGCTATCGCAGCGGGGCGTTTCCACACGCCGAACAGGCGGCGCGCGAGGTCCTGGCGCTGCCCATCTTTCCCGAGCTCACCGACGTGCAACAGCGGGCTGTGGTGGCCGCTCTCGCCGCGGCCCTGGCCTGACGCATGCGCATCCTTGTCGTTGGCGCAGGCGGACAGCTCGGCACCGCCATCGTCGATTCGTTCTCGCCGCGAGCTGACGTCGTCGCATTGAGGCGGGCTGCGCTGGATATCACGGATGGTTCAGCGGTCGGCGCCACAGTCGCCCGCGAACGGCCTGACGTGATCATCAATTGTGCCGCCTACAACGACGTCGATGGAGCAGAGGAGAACGTCGAGACCGCCCTCGCGAGCAACGCGTTTGCCGTGCTCGCTCTGGCCAGGGCGGCGAGGGACGCCGGCGCATTGCTGATCCACTACAGCACCGACTTCGTCTTCGACGGTCGGAGCGATCGGCCGTATTCGGAAACCGACGAGGCTCGGCCCGAGAGCGCGTATGCCGCGTCGAAGCTGCTGGGCGAGTGGTTCGCGGCCGAGGCGCCGTCCTGCTTCGTGCTGCGAGTCGAGAGCCTGTTCGGTGGACGACAGCGACGGAGCAGTATCGACCGTATTGTCGCGACGCTGACCGAGGGGACGCCGACGCGTGTGTTTTCGGATCGTACGGTCACGCCGAGCTTCGTCGCCGACGTCGCTGCCGCGACCTGGCGTCTCATCGAGACGCGACCCGCATTCGGCCTCTACCACTGCGTCAACAGCGGCGTGACGACCTGGCTCGGGCTGGCGGCGCGCATCCGCGGGCTGATGGCCGGTTCGGGCGAGCTGGTTCCGGTGCGCACCGCGGACGTCACTTTCCGCGCGCGGCGGCCGCAGTACTGCGCGCTCTCCAACGCCAAGCTCTCGGCGGTCGGTATTTCGCTGCCCGCGTGGGAAGATGCCGTGGAGCGCTACCTGCAGTCGCTTGGCCTGAGTCGCTGACGGCGTCAGTGCAGCCGCTCTGCGGCGATGCCCGCCACCATCCTCGCAATCGCAAGGCAAGAGGTCAGGCCGGGCGAGTCGGTACCCGCCACGTGTATGAGCGCGTCCTGCTGCGCGTCCGGCCGAATCATCCAGTCCGCGAACGATTCCTCCGGCGAACAGAGCTTGGGCCGGATGCCGCTGCCACCCAGGCGCAGGTCGGCAAGCTGGACGTCGGGCAGCAGCTGACGGGTCGGTTGGAGGAAGTCCTCGACCGCCTGACGGCCCGTTTCGTAGTCGGATTTGCTGGACTGGTAATGCGTGGTCGGCCCGATCAGAACCGCGCCATCAATGGTGCGTGTCAGATGGACGCCCAGGCCGTGGCCAGGCTTGTGCGGAACGGGATAGACGAGCCCATTGACCAGCGAACGTCGCGAGGGCGTGAGCTCCGCGTATTCGCCACGGCACGGATAGATCTCGTACTGCTCACCGCCCAGACCGGCGGAGACCTCATCGGCGAACAACCCGGCGGCATTGACTACCAGCTTGGCGCGGATTCGTTCACGGCCGGTCTCGATCTCGGCCAGGCTGGCGCTCAGGATTCCGCCCGACAGGGGCGTCGACGGCAGAACGGCCACGTCCCGATCCGCGCACAGGTCCAGCAGGCTGCGGACGAGCGCTTCGGGCGAAACGATGCCGGTGGACGGCGACCACAGCGCCGCCACCGCCGCGACATGTGGCTCACGGCGACGGACGAACTGCGAATCGACCATCTCCAGATCGGTCACGCCGTTGGCCCTGCCCCGATCGTGCAGGACCTGCAGTGCCGGGATTTCGTCGGGCGTTGACGCGACGATGAGTTTTCCGGTCCGGCGGTACGGCACCTGCCGCTGCTCGCAATACTCGTACAGCTGATCGCGGCCTTCGACACAGAGGCGGGCTTTGAGCGAGCCCTCGGGATAGTAGATGCCGGCATGGATCACGCCGCTGTTGTGCGTGCTGGTGTCCATGCCGGGCTTCGGGTGGCGTTCGAGGACGCAGACGCTCGAGCCCGCGGCGGCCAACTCCGCGGCGCACGCCAGTCCCACTACGCCCGCGCCGATGACGACCACGTCGATTTCAGTCATGAGTCCCAAGCGATCGAGCCAAGCCGCTCCCCTTGTGGAAACGCCGGTCAGACCGCCACAACGTCGTAGATCTCCGGGCCGTACTCCGACAGATCAATCTCACGCAGCGGCACGAAGTCCTGGTGATCGCCCCGGAATTCGACCAGGCCCGCATGCCCAGCGTAATCACTCTGGTCTTCGCACGGGTTCTCGATGATCCCCAGGCTTCGCGATCCGGTACGCCCGCGACTGAGTCCGACCACTCCTCGGGTTGCGTCCAGGAACGTCAGGCCCCTTGCGTAGCCATCCACCACGAGCCCGTCGGAATGATCCAAACGTCGGATCCGCTTGCGTCGCGATTCAATCACGTAGAGGCCTCCGGCTGCGGCACAAAGGCTGTGCGGTTGTTCAATCCTGGCTGCGAGCACGCGCTCCGAGCTGATGTCGATGACGTACCCGTTAAGGGCGGTGCTCCAGCGGTCGCCCGACTTGGGTCCGAAGGCCGAGCACAGCAGCTGACCGTTCAGCGGCAGGATCGAGTTGAGGTGATGGGTATCAACGCCAGCCGCGCTCGCCTTCCAGACCGACTCGGTTGGCCCTCCGGCATCGTTCGCGGGCAACCGCCGGACTTCGTCGGTGCCGGTCGACACGACGTACAACCAGCCATCCAGCACCGCAACGGAATGTGGATCTTTCACTCCCTCGAGCCGGCCGGTCGCGAGCGGGGTCCAGGTCTTTCGATCGAGCAACGTCAGACGCGATGCTCCATCGCTGTCAATCCAGACACAATGGACGATCCCAGCTCCGACCCACAATCCGGAACAACTGACGACCTCTTCCGAAGTCGGACCGATGGCGACCCAGGTAATCTCGCTGAAGCCATCGCCGATCGACAACACTCCGGAGCGTCGCGCGGCGGGCATGTTACAGAACGACACCAGAACCGGCATCTCGCAACCCCGTGGACTACGGTGGCTCCCGGTTGGCATCGCCAGGGCATCGGCCAGGTCCACCGTTATCACTTCGTTTCAGTCAAGCGTCCGCCGCCGATGGCCCCGATGTCAGTCATGCGCTGGATTCTTGGCAGATCCGACGGGATCGATGTGCGAAAACCGATGCCGATAAAGATACAACAACATCTGCAGACGAAGGTGCAGCCCGACGGACACGAGGGGGGTGAGCAGGCGAGCTGGCCAGGGGGCATGTTTGCGGAAGAGCAGCAGAGCACTGCGGTGGAACGCGGCCAGCGATTCGCGAAAGGCATGAATGCTGCTGCGGCCGCCGGCGTGCACGATGGTTGCGCCGGGGAAATATACGCTGCGCCAGCCCTGCATCTGCAGTCGGCGACAGAGATCCGCGTCTTCCCAATACAGGAAGAACTGTTCGTCCATTCCGCCGATCTGCTCGAACGCCGCCCGCCGCACGAGCATGCAGGCGCCGGAGACCCAGTCGACGTCGAGCGGCTCCGCGCGATGTTCGAGAGCCGGCAGGTTGTGACGCGATAACGGGTTGTTGGGAAACCGCTTGGTCAACCACGAGCTTCGTCCGGCGATCGCCGTCGTCACCCCGGGGAAGCGCCTGGCCGATCCCTGAATCGTTCCGTCGGAATCGAGAATGCGCGGGCCGACAATCGCGGCGTCCGCCCGCGTGTCCATATACTCGAGCGTCAGGGCGATGGCTTCAGGGCTGGCGATGCAATCGGGGTTCAGCAGCAGGAAGAACGGTGCACCGGTCTGGCGCGCTCCGAGGTTGACGCCGGTCGCAAACCCCTCGTTCGTCGATCGCTCCATCAGGCGAACCCACGGAAAGCGGCCGGTGATCCGCGAGGCGGCCTCGAGATCAGACTCGTGATCGACGACGACGACGTGGCCGAGTTGCGCCCGACCGGGCTCGAGTGACGTCAGGCAGCGCCCGAGCTCATCGTAGCTTCGATAGTTGACGATGATGACATCCACCGCTGCGCACGGCGCGGACTCCACCGGAAGATCCTACAACGTCTGATCGCCGATCATCAGCGAGCCTGACCTGCCGTTGCTCAGGAGACGGTCTCACCGCCCGACGTCTGCCAGGACACGGCTGTCCAATCGGCATCAGCTATCCGTGAGAATGTCCCGACGACGGGCGCAGCAAGCGCTTCAGGCCGCCTCTTACCGACTGATACTGATCGAACAGGCGGCCGCGGCCGCTCAATTGCTGCTGGATGAACGAATCAGCGCGTCGCGCCGCCCGCCACGCCGCTCGATCCAGCCGCAGAAAGCCGGGACGCCCGTTTCGACCCAGTTGCCGTTCGAGATCGGCGACACGATTACGAAGGTTCCAGACGACGTCATTGCTCAGCCAGGCCAACGTGCCGCGCATTTTTTCGAGCTCCGCCGGCTGCGCCGAGAAGAACTCGAGCTTGCGCACGCAGCCGATCACGCGCTTGGCGATGTCGACCCGCTCGCGGTCGTGCACCGAGGCGTACCATTCCTCCACCTTGCCGCGCGTCCGCTGGACGTCGAAGACCACCGCCAGGACCCCGTCGAGCGATTTGGTCAGCGCGGCCGGATTGAAGGCCGACTGCCCCTGCAACGACGTGAGCTCGGCCTGCACCCCGGTCAGGCTTTCGAGTGAATGCGCGAGGGCGCGCAGGAATTGATCGGTGTCGGTATCGAGCGCCCGAAGCTTGGCGTCCAGCTCTGGACTGTTGGCAACGCGATCGACGACATCGATCCAGTCGCCAACCCACCGCACCTGCAGCTGATCGTCGATCTGCGGATGCTTGCGATAGAACACGACCGCCATCTTGCCGACAACGAATTCGCGCTGTGAGAAGCTGTCGAGATCCATCCAGTGGTCGTGGAAGGCGAGCGCCTTGGCTGCGTAATGTATCTCCAGTCCACGCTTCTGCAGGCGAAGCGCGTACTCCGAGTCCTCGAATGCGGCGTGGCGAAAATGCGGATCGAAACGGATACCGTCCGCGGCGGCGTCGAGCAGGAACTGTCGCTTGGCGGAAATGTTACTCGTGTAGAAGAAGCGGAAGTCGAGGGTGTTCAGTTTGGGAATGAACGAGTAGGCGAACTGCAGGCTCGACTCGCCGCACACGAAATCCATCACCGCCGATCGCTCCATCTCCGGCGGCCAGTCGATATGCCCGAGGACCGCGGCGCCGGGACTCGGCCGCGTCGCGTGGCTCACGAGGTGTTCTTCGAGCAGGCGTTCATCGGCGAGAATGTCGTCGCCGATGATGAGCACCAGCTCGCCGGTGGCCAGCTGGATTCCCTCATTGCGTGCCGCGCCCGGTCCCTGATTCGTCTGATGGTGGTAGGAGAGCTTGTATGGAACGTGCTGCGCCTCGACCATCGCCCGCGTGCCGTCGGACGATCCGTCATCGACGACCAGCACCTCGAACTCCTGCGGCAGGATCGTCTGACGCTCGAGCGCACGGAGGCACTTGTGCAGCGCGTCCTTCCGATTGTAAGTCGGCACGACGACGCTGACGCGGGTGCCCATCCAGTATGGCGATCGCTCTGCTGGTGGCCCGCCCACCGCCACGGCTGGCGGAACGGCGCGCGGATGCTTGCGCTCGATCGAGCCGATGAAGCTGGTGAACTCCTTGGCAGCCTGCTCCCAGGTCAACCGATCGATCACCTCGCGCCGACCCTGCTCGCCGATCCGGCGCGCGGCCTCGCGGTCCGCTTGCCACACGCTGGAGCTGAGACGCCAGGCTCTCGACATCGGGCTCGGCCCACACCGGCGAGTTGGTAATTGTCAGGGACCGCGTATCGAGGCAGTCGCCGACCGGTACGAGCGAGAAGTCCACCGGAAATGCGTTGGTGGCGGTGCAGAAATCGGTCGGGCCGCCGAACAGCGGCGCAATCACCGGCAGGCCGCAGGCCATCGCATCCAGGATCTTCATGCCGTAGCCCTCGCCGCGATGCGCGGACACGAAGGCGTCACATGACTTGTAGAGCTCGATCAGCGCGTCCTTGCTGGTGAACTGGCTGAGGTACTGGATCGGCGCGCGGCCGACGTTCTCGCGCAGCAGCTGGCGCAATGACGTGTCGTTCGAGCTGGCTCCATAGTCCTTGACCACCAGGACGACATCGTCCCGTCCGGAAAAAGCCTGCCAGTAGGCTTCGAGGAGCAGCTTGGTTCCATAGCGTTCGAGATCGTGAGAGTTGGTCACGGTCAGGAAACGGAACGCCGAGGACCGACGCGGAGGGGCAGCCACGGTGTGGACTTCCGGCGAATAGCCCGGCCTGAGGATGTGGCAGTCTGCCGGTGAGACGCCGGTCTGGATCAGGACGTCGCGCGAAAATGTACTGAGCGGCAGCTTGCCGTAGCGATTCTGCGCCAGGCACTGCATCCAGTAATCCCACGGCTCGGATCCCGGCGCCTGATACAGATAGTTGATGACGAACAGCTCCAGGTTGACCGATCCGCTCAGATCCAACCCCAGGTGCTGCGGCCAATAGTGCGACCAGCGAATCTGAACCCCGCCGACCGGCGGCGTGGGCACCATCAGCGACTCGAGGGCACGGCGCCTGGCGGGCTCGGTCGAATGCGGCAGGGTCGACTGCTTGATCGTCACCGGCGTCCCGAGGTCCTTCAGCGCCAGGACCAGATCGGAGGTCACCCAGGTCAGGGCGCTGGCGGCCGATAGGTCGTCGCCGAAGTAGAGCTGATCGTCGGGCACCCGCCTCGGCGCGACGGCTGTACGGCCAGCGGCCCGCGCCGCCTCGATCTCCCGCTGGTCCTGTCGAAAGTAGGTGAGCTCGTCGGGCTGAATCCGGTTGCCCCATTTCGACTGGAATCGCGCCGCGTTCTTGTCGTCGTCGGCAGTCCGTGTCTCGGTGATCTGGCCGTAGTGATAGATGAACGCCTTCGTGCAGCAGATCACTGAGCGACCACGCGCACGAACCGTGAGGCAGAGGTCGACGTCCTCGTAGCCGTTGACGTAACCCTCGTCGAACATGCCGCAGGCGTCGAACAGATCGCGTGCGATCAGCAGGCAGGATCCCTGCACCGCCTGATACGCCCGCTGCTTGCTGGTGTACGAGAATGAAGCGTCCGTGTGCGGGTAAATGTGCTGCGGCCGGCGATCGGCGGTGAATATGATGCCGGTGTGATGGATCTTGTTCGTGTAGGGGAAGAGCTGCTTGATCCCGACGATTCCGACCCGCTCATCGGACTCGGCGATGTCGACCATCGCGGCGAGCCAGCCCTCCTGGACGATGGTGTCGTTGTTCAGGAAGAGGAGGTACTTGCCCTTCGCAACCCGCGCGCCCGCATTGTTGCCCTTCGAAAATCCCAGGTTCGTGGTGTTGCCGAGATAGCTGATCCGGGAGTCCCGCTCGGCCAGATCACGTACGACTGTTTGCGTTCGATCGGTCGAGGCGTTGTCGACGACGATGATCTCGTAGGGTAAATCGTCGGTCGCGTGCCGCGCGATACGGTCGAGACACTGCGCCGTGAATTCGCACTTGTTGAAAACCGGGATGATGATGGAAACTGCGATCGACGTCAGTCCATCATCGGGCAGGACCATTCCACGAGACAGCTCTTGCGTCATGTCAGAGGCTCAAGAGTGCCGGTCCAGGAGGCCAAGCCGGTCGCGCCCAGATCGTGCCTCGCTCCGAGCTTCGCTGTCGACGAAACACGGTCGGTCCGGGCCACTGAGGGTCCGGGCGGAGCCGGGCGATCAATCATGCACCAGCTCTGAGTTGGAAGATTCTAACCTGCGGCAGGGCTCAACACCAGGAACAAATCGTCGGGCTGCATCTGCTTTCTCCAAGACTTTCGCGATCCGCTGAAGGTGTGCGAGCGAGATGTATCGCGTGGCAAAGGCCGGATTCATCGAATGTCCGAGCAGGGTCCGCGAGTCGATCACGTCAGCGGTGCGTGAAACTCCCTCTGCCGCGGATGGATGGTGATGCAACAGATTTCGTCGAGCTGATCGCGACGTCAGCCGTGCCGGGCAACGACCTGGAGGCACGCGTCAGGGAACCAGTCGGTCAAGCCGGACGCGTCGGCAAAGGATTCTCCGCTCGCCGCCTCCTGGAAGGAATAGCCGCTCCAGTCACCGCCCTCCAACGTGCCGCGGGCAGCTGCTCGACCGTGGAGCTCCATCAGAATCGTCGGGTGGTAGCGGCCAATGGTGGCCTGCATTCCCTTGATCGCCTCAACCTCGGCTCCTTCGATGTCCATCTTGATGAAGTCGGGCGGACGCAGACGGTGGCGGTCGATGAGGTCGTCGAGCGGCTCCCCCGACACGTTGATGGTATGCCCCGGCTTGCCGAAATAGGGCACCGCGCCGGCAATGCCCACGAGCAGGTTTCGATAGTTGATCCTGAACTCAGTCGTTGCGCCGGTACCCATGACCGCGCCGGGGAGGATCTCGAAGCTCGGGACCCGATTCAATCTGAGGTTCGCCTGCAGAAAGTACAAGCAGACGGGGTTGGCCTCCAGGCAGTAGACGTGGCCGCCAGGGCCCGCAATCCTTGACAGCAGGATCGAATACAAACCGAGGTTAGCGCCGATGTCGTAAATCACGCTGCGAGGCCGAACGTTCTGTGCGGCCAGCGCCAGCGCCGATTTCTCGTGACTGGCAGCCAACTGAGATTCCCAGGCGGACGGCGTCCACAGGCGAATGTCCCCCTCGGCCGTGACCAATCGAGGGGAGGGATCGGTATCGGCACCGCCAACCTCGAAGGTTTCATCGATCCAGCCGCTGCCATCTCGGGTGCGCCACTGGATCGCCAGGCCGTACGATCCAGGGGCTTCGGGCAGAAAACGAATCTCCGACCGCGAGCCCCAGTCACCAAGCGGCTGCAAGTACGACAAGCCGTCGTGCCTGAGGAAGACCCGGGTCTCGATGGCCGGATCGTCGAGCTCGAGGCGGATGTCGATCGGCTCTCCGAGGTTCAGGGATCGTTTCCAACCCGCGCTGACTCGCGCCGGCGCGGTCACGTCCGTGGAACTCCCGCTGTGGGACGAAGACGGCTTGGTGCTCCAGAAGGGCAATGGGGCGAATTGTACTTGATAGGACGTTTCCGCGGCGCCCGACCCGACGACGCTCGCCAGGAGCGGCTCACCCTACTTCCAGCAGGCAAACGCCGCCCGGCCCTGTCGATCGTAACCCTCTTTGGTCTTCTCGCCCGGCGGCGGGGTCCAAACGTAGCCCTGGAACTCGCACCGCGCGAAGCCAGCCGCACGGGTCATCCGCTCGACGCATCGGGGTCCGTAGATCCACCAGTTCGAGACGTCTTCGCCGTACGCATGCTCGATGAACCAGGCGTATTCGGTGAGCGCTGGATTGGTCAGCGCCTCGGTCTCGAGATACATGAACTCACGAGTGATTTTGGCCATCTTGGCCAGAAAATCCATCGGGTTCTGAAGGTGGTAGATGATTCCGGTGTTGATCACGATGTCGAACGGCCCGACATCACCCTCGAGGGTATGGCCATCCGCGATCCTGAAATCGATGTCGGTGCCGAGGATCTGTTTGATCAGGAGCGCCTGCGCGATGTAATGCTGCTGCGAATCGAGCCCGACCACCGAGCTGGCGCCTCGGAGCTTGGCCACCGTCGAGTAGAAGCCGGCGTTGCAGCCAATATCGAGGACCGTCTTTCCGGCCATTCCTGCCGGGAACCCGTGCCGGTCGAGCGCGCGAATGACTCCCAGGCACTGGTGCGGGCCAGGCGTTTCCAGCCGCTTGCCAGCCGCATCCTCGATGATGATGCGTTGATAGTAGCCCCACGATCGCTTGGCCTCGATCTCGCGCTGGTAGCGCTCGTAGTCCGCCTGCGGCCAGACGGTGTCGAGGCGTAGAGCGTCGTTGGTCAATTCCACTGTCATGTTCGATGCTGTCTCCTCAGTCACGCGTCACCGGGCGGAGCGTGCTCGGACGCGCGACTGATTCTAATCCTCGAGGACCGGTGACGCGAATCTCCGGGAAGGATTGGGTGCCTCTGGAGCATCTGGCGGTCGTCTGGATGCGTGCGTCGTGGCGAAATCGAGACGCCACGCGGCGCAGAACCAAACGTTGATCTTATTACGGAATTCTTGCTGGCTTCAAGACGTTCCAGCGCGACAGGCCGGACCGGGCGGTGACGAGGCGAGGCCGATCGCCGCAGGCGGCCGCGGTGCGTTTCAGGGCAGGATCAGCCAGCTGCCGGTGGCGGCACGCCAGATGGCGATCTCGGCCCGGCCGTTGCCGTTGAAGTCGCCCGGAGCCTGGCCGTCGCCGACGCCGGACCGCGTCACAGTCATCGTGCCCCGAGATCCACGGACGTACCAGTCTCCGCTCAGCTGCCGGACGACGGCGAGGTCGGTCTTGCCGTCGCCGTCGTAGTCAGCTGGGACCGGAAGGTCGCCGAAGGACGGCGCCCCCCACGTCACGGTGATTGGTCCTCCGGTCGACTGTGAGATGAACCACTGTCCGGTGGTGGCGCGGTACACGGCGACGTCGGCACGACCGTCGCCATCGTAGTCAGCCGCGACGGGAATATCACCAAGCGAAGGTGCGCCCCACCGCACCTGCCAGCTGCCGCCACGTGACAGTCGAACCAGCCAGTCGCCGGTCGTCTGCCGATAGACCGCGATGTCGGCCTTGCCATCGCCGTCGTAGTCAGCGGCGACCGGCCGGTCGCCCAGTCCCGGCGCGCCCCAGGCCACGACCGTTGAGGTCCCGTTGCTCGAGTTGAGGATGATCCATTGTCCGGTCGCCATGCGGAACACCGCGACGTCGGTCTTGCCGTCGCCATCGTAGTCGGCCGGCGCTGGAATGTCGCCGAGCGCAGGTGCGCCCCAGGCGACCTGGAGGAAGCCCGCCGTCGAGCGGGCGATGAACCACTGACCGGTCGCCGGGCGGTAGACCGCAAGATCGGCCCGGCCGTCGCCATCGAAATCTCCGGCCACCGACACGTCATCGGCCGCACCCCAGATCTGGCTCGCGGTCACGGAGGCTGCGGCGGACACGCCGCCCGCCGCGGTGAGAGTAAAGGTCGTCGAGGTTGCCGGCGTCGCTACCGTCGATCCGGTGTCGCCACTGAAATTGCCGAGACCCGCAATCGTGACGCTCGATACGTGCGACACCACCCAGCTGAGGACCGTCGACCCGACTTTCGGGGAGGCCAGGAAGCTACTGAAGTTGGTCGGTGCCGAGATGTTGCCGGAGGCGCGACCGCTCGGCAGACTGTTGAAGGCCGAGATCGAGGACGTGCCGCCGCCGCAGGTCGAGAAGAACAGGTCGGACTGCCCGGTGCTGGGCGCGATCACGTTGTTCTGGTACGTCAGGATCGTTCGCTGCAGCGGCGCGCACGCCTGTTCGTGAATCTGATAGTGGCTGTTGTCCGAGACGATGCTGGACTGGATTGTGCCCGACGGCGGTCCGTTGTTCCCGACGTAGAGGCCGCCGCCGCTCGTGGCGGAGTTGCGGTAAATGCGCGACTGCGCCATGTTCAGCACCGCGCCGTCGTCGATGAAGAGGCCGCCGCCGAAATCGACCGCCGAATTCGCGGCAATGGTGACGCCGGTGAGCGAGGCCCGCGACCCGAGCGCCATCAGCATGCCGCCGCCGAACGACGAGCCCGAGGCGGTCACGGTGTTTCTGATGATGTGGCTGTTGGTGATGGTCAGGTCGACCCGATCGAGGCGAAGGCCGCCGGCCTGAAACCCCGCCTGGTTCCCGTCGATCAGCGAATCAGCAATCTGTACGGTCGCGCGTGTCGCCGATGCCGGGTTACACGAGGGCGTGGTCGAGCCGCACATCTGGTCGCCGGTGGCGAAGATGCCGGCACCGCTGCGAGCATCGTTGCTGCGGACCGCAGAGTCAATCATCAGGAGGCTCGCGGCCTGTCGCAGCGGCATGGACACGTTGTTCGAGCTGATCCCGATGCCGCCACCGAAGCCACCGACGCCTTGCGAATCCTGCGCGTGGTTGCCCTCGATCGTCGAGCTCGTGATCTCGTAGCGGGCGCGATAGGAGCTGAGGCCACCCGACGTGTTGGCGGTGTTGTTGGCGATCCGTGACCGAATCAGGTAGCCGACGGCGTTGTCCTCGACGTGTACCCCTCCGCCTTCCGCCGGGTTGTCCGCGGCGCTGTAGCGGGAGGAGATGTTGCTGGAGACTTCGGTGTCCTCGAGCACGAGGATGGCCGGGCCGTAGGCGGAGCCGAAGATCCCCATGTGGAGGATGCCGCCGGCCGCGAACTTCGACTGGTTGCCCGTGATCAGGCAGCCGCGGAAGGTCGGGGAGGCGTCGTTGACGTGCACGCCGCCGCCGCTGCCGATATTGCCAGCGCCAGCGCCCCCCGTTCCGGAGATATTGTCGCGAATCTGGCAGTTCGTGAAAATTGGACGCGATCCGGTCGAGATCACGACTCCGCCGCCAAACCGCGCCGCCGTGTTGTTTCGGATGAAACAATCCCGGAAGAGCGGGTTCGATCGACTCATCACACCGCCCCCCGCGTCGTAGCCGGTGTTGTTTTCGAACACCACGTTGACCAACGCCGGGGACGAGTCCTCCAGGGTGAAGCCGCCGCCGATGCCAGGCACGCCGGTGCCGCCGCGGAAGGCCAGTCCCTCGACGCGGATGGCACCGGACGCCTTCAGAATCCGCAACGCCGACGTCGATTTCCCGGAGGCGTTCACGATAGTGGCCGCCGGTCCGCTTACGCCGCGCAGAGTCAGGGATTTTGACGTCGTGTTGATGAGCAGTGCTTCGGCATACGTTCCGGCTTGCACTTCGATGGTGCTGCCGTTAGGGGCGCTGCCGTTGACAACCGCGTTGATTGCCGCCTGGATAGAGCTGTAGTTTCCCGGCACCTTCACCGTCTGGGCGAAGCCTGCACCGCTCCCCATGATCCAGAGCGCCGCGCTCAACACACCGCATCGAAGTCGCATTCGTAATTCCTCGGCTCGGCCTCCGCGCCAAACGTGGTCGCAGGGGTCCAACGCCGATCTGCCAAGGGGCAAGAACCGAGCCGAGCTCCCGATCCGCCCGGGCCCAGACGTGCAAGGTCGGCGCCAGGGCGGACAACCCCTCGGCCACGCCTGCGGTCCTAACCGTTTGCCATGGATGGGATTACGGCGCGCGCCGAACAGACTTTGCGCTGCAGAGTCCGTGCAGGGGCCAATCGCCTGACCGTTTTGATCGGGCTCGCCGCTGCTGCGGCAACTGTTTCGAGAGGAAGCACCCGATTACACTTCGCGCCGCGGGGTGCGCGGGCGCACAGCTAGCGGCGCCGCTTCCTCGGACCCGACTCGAGACCCTTGATGCCGGACTGGATGGCCGTTCCGAGCTGGCCCGCGCGCGTCGCATTTGAGAGGTCGTCACGCTCAGCCTCCGCCCGTTGTCGGTGTTCTACCTCCGACGCCAGATTACCTTCGAGGATCTCGACGCGTTCCGTCCGCTCGCGCACCGACGCTTCCAACGATCGCAGCACCGATTCCCGTTCCGCTACGATCGAGCGGAGATCGGCAATCACCTGATCCTTGAGTGCCACCGCATTCTCCAGATCGCGGCGCTCGGCGGACGTGGTCTCGAGCTGGATGCTGACCTCCGCGAGCCGTTGGGCGGTCTCGGCGGCCGCGACGCCACGAGTCTCGAGTTCGTGCCGCAACTGATGCTCCATCGCAGCGGCGGTGAAACGCGTCCCGATCGCCCCCCCGAGGTGCGCAAAGCATTCGCGAATCGCGCGCACGTCCCCGGGATCTGCGCTCGCGTGTCCAAGCAGCCAGCGCAGGGCGTCTGGCATCTCGCTGCCGACCGCGACGACGCCGAGGCCATGGCCGTGCAGGAACTCGAACGAGGCGTACTCCCGACTGAGTTCGGCAAACAACTGCCAGACGCCGAAATCCCTCTCGCGGACATTGGTGTCGTGCATCAACACGACACCGCGCGGGCTCATCTTGCCGCGCCACATCTCGAAGTCGGCCCGGGCCGCGTCATACGTGTGGCATCCATCAAGGTGTAAGAGGTCGATGCCGCCGTCGCCGAAGTAGGCCGCCGCTTCCTCGAACGTCGACCGAATCAACCGTGAGAAGGACGAAAACCGGGCGTCGTGATACGCGACCCACTCCGTGAACACGGACTCGTCGTAGAAACCAGCGTGGGCATCTCCCTTCCAGGTGTCAATCGCGTAGGTCTTGGCGGCGAGGCCGGTCATCTGCACGGCCTGCGCGAAGGCCGCGTAGCTGTCGCCCGACTGCGTGCCGAGCTCGACGATGACGTCCGGTCGGAGCACGTCCACTATCCAGAACGCGAACGGGATGTGCTCGAGCCAGGACGGTGGATGAACCACCCGCTCGGGCTGCCGGAAGATGATGGGTCGATAGAGCAGCTGCCGCAGCGGATGAGGAGCCGGAGCGGGGGGCGCGGTTAACACGTCGTTCGAACGTGGAGACTGCACGAGACTGGGACGATGTTACCGTCGAAGCAGGTGTTCAGGCAATCCAACCGACCCGGCTTAGTGCGGCGGCGGTGGGATCGCCACGCTGGCGGTTCCGGGAGTCACGAGGTTGGAGTAGAGCTGGAGTCCGGCATCGACCGGCCCGTCGAACGCCAGCTCGCCGTGCTCCAGCACACAGACCCGGCTGCAGATTGCACGGATCGCCGAGGGCGCATGCGAGACGAACACAATCGTCTTGCCTTCAGCGATGAACCGCTCGATGGTTGCAGTGCAGCGTTGCTGAAAGTCGGCGTCGCCCACTGCGAAAATCTCGTCCAGCAAAAGAATGTCAGGATCGAGGTTGGCGGCAATCGCGAACCCGAGCCTGACGTGCATTCCCGAAGAGTAGTTCTTGAGCGGCACATCGATGAAGTGCTCGAGCCCCGAATAATCGAGGACCGCATCGTAGATTTTCTCAATCTGCTTCTTGGTCAGGCCGTGGATCGAGGCGCTGAGGAACACGTTCTCCCGGCCGGTCAACTCCGGATGAAAGCCCACTCCAAGCTCGATCATCGAGGAGATCCTTGCGCCGCGAGCCACCAGCAGCCGTCCGGTCGTGGGGCGATGGGTCCCGGAGATCAGCTTGAGCAGCGTGCTCTTGCCCGACCCGTTCCGCCCGACCAGCCCGATCGCTTCGCCGGGCTCGACCGCGAACGACACTCGCTTCAGCGCCCAGAAGCGCTCGATCGACTGGCGCTGCTCGGGCCGGAACATGGCGAGAAAGCGAACCTTGAGCTCGACGGCGGCGTTGTGCCGCAGGAGAAACCGCTTCGAGACGTCCTGCGCTTCGATGATCGGCATCAGAGCTGTTCGGTGAAGCGATCCTCGCAGGCGAGAAACAGCAGAACCCCCACCACGAAGGCGCCCAGCGCGTGCGCGCACGCGATGACCCAGATGGTGGCGTCCGGCCAGACCCGATAGTAGAAAATCTGCTGGTAGGCCACGACGAACGACGACATCGGGCTCAGCAGCATCAACAGCTGGACTCGCTCCGGTACCTGGCGCAGCTCGAAGATAATCGGCGTGGTCCAGAACAGGACCGAGAGCGCGACCTCCAGCAGATGCCGGACATCGCGAAAGAAGGCGGTCGCGGTCGCCAGTACCAGAGCGACGCCGATCGTGAAGATCACGTTCAGCGCCAGGAACACCGGGAACAGCAGCATCGGCGGCGCCGGGACCACCCGGTACCACAGCATCATCGCCGGCAGAAATACCGCGACGGTCAGGAGGTATTGCGCCAGGTTGAACAGCACCGTGGCAATTGGCAGAATCGCACGCGGGAACAGCACGCTCTTCAGCAACCCGGCGTTGTCGATGATGGACCCCGTCGACATGCCTGCCGAGTTGGCAAAAAACGTCCACGACAGCAACCCCAACATCAGGTAGAACACAAAGCCTTCGCTGCGAATCCGGAGGATGAAGGTGAACGCCAGCGTATACACCGCGATCATCAGCAACGGGTTCGCCAGCGACCACAGGAACCCGAACACCGAGCCCCGGTATTTCAGCTTGAGGTCCTTGAAGACGAGATTCTTCAGCAGCTCGCGGTAGCTGTACAAACTGAAGACCACGGAGCGGACGGTCGTGAGCTCGGCCGCGCGGTCGACGAGATCGGTACCGGGAGTTGCCTCGAGGGCCCGCTGGCTGCGCGAACGGAGAACCCAGACGCAGCGCCAGGTCAGGGCGGCCACGGCGAAGAACAGAGCATCGGCCGCGAGGGCCACCCTCGACACTCCGTTGAAGCCCCGCGTCACCGCCACCAGACCGGTGCCCGCAAGCGTCCCGAGCACCGTGCCAACCGCCACCCGCGTCAACCAGCTCCCTTTCGGCAGTCGTGCATAGGCACGCAGCAGCGCGAGCACCAGGACTTGGGCGCTGACCACCAGTGGCGCCGTCGACCACACACCGGGGATGAACGTGGCCAGCGATCCACCATGGAACCGCAGCCAATATGCAGCGAGGTAGGCGGCAATGCCCAGGAGGGCGTCCATCAGAACGCCGACGGGCCAGACGGGGCGCCGGAACTGAGGTTCGGCCTCAGCTCCGACGGTCAGATTATCCTCGACCGCGGACATTCGTCTCGTGCAATACGCAGAACCGAACAGGGAGCATACCACCGCTTCATCGATCGGGTGTCGGGGCGGGAGGAGAAGAGGACGAAAACGACGAGGGTAGCGCAGGGAGAACGCGATCGAAGCGGATGCGCCCGGCCAGGCCGGGCGCACCCGCGTTGACTATTGCAGCGGCAGGACGACGACCTCTCTCATGCCGCCGACGGTGTCGCCCAGCGACGGCGCGCCGAAGTTGAATGACGTCGATCCACCGGACGAGTACGCGATGTACCAGGCGCCCGTCGTGGCACGGAAGACCGCGAAGTCGGCCTTGCCATCGCCATCGAAGTCACTCGCGATCGGCGTGTCGCCGAGCGACGGCGATCCCCACGCCAGCGTCTTCGAGGTGTTGTTCGACGAGAGATGCACAATCCAGGTTCCGGTCGTTTCGCGGAACACACCGAAGTCCAGCTTGCCATCGCCGTCGTAGTCCGCCGGGACGGGCACGTCCGCCACCACCGACGAACCCCAGTTGACCGTCGTCGAACTGCCGTTGTCATAGAGAATGAACCACTGACCGGTCGACCGGCGATAGATCGCGATGTCGGCGATACCGTTGCCGTTGTAGTCCCCAGGAACCGGGATGTCGCCGGTCCCCGCCGCGCCCCAGGTCACTTTCTTGAGCTGTCCGTTCGAAGATTTGAGAATGAACCACTCACCGGTCGCGCGGCGGTAGATCGCGACGTCGGCCTTGCCGTCACCGTCGTAATCCGCCGGCACGGGAACGTCCTGCATGGACGGCGCTCCCCACGCCAGGCTGCGGGGTCCCGCGTGACTCTGATTGATGAACCACTGACCGGTCGTCGCGCGGTAGACGGCAATGTCGGCCTTTCCATCGCCATCGAAATCGGCCGGGACAGGCACGTCTCCGAGCGCGGGCGCACCCCACGTGGCTGAGAGCATCCCGCCGGTCGTCTTGCTGGCAAACCATTGACCGGTATTTCCACGGTAGATCATCGGATCGGCTTTGCCGTCGCCGTCGAAATCAGCGGTCGACATCAGCGTTGGCGTGCTCCACGCCGTCCCGAGCCAGGCAGCCACTTCCGTGGATGGCGCACTCATGCCGCTGGAGTTGTAGGCCTTGACCACGAAGTAGTAGACGCGATTGATGGTCGTCGGCGTAACGGTGGCTGTGACGTTTTTCCCGACGTCCGCGCTCTGCGTATATTGCCCCGAGGTGGTCCCCCAGTACAACACGTAGCCGGTGACGGGTTCCGCGCTCGCGTTCCAGGCCAGGCTCAAGGTCGTCGCCGCCTGGGCCACGCTCGCGCTCAGAATCACAAAACCAACAGCGCTCGCCAGTCGAGCGGCAAGGTGCTTCAGCATGGCGGAACGGCACAGCAACGCATGTGCCACGTGCCTCATCAGTAACGAGGCTCTGAAAACCCTGCTGGATCTGTCAGTTACCGGAAGCGGTGATGGCGCCCTTCGATCGGAGATTTTTGGGACATCGCAGAATCGTTGTAACACTTACACTATGGCAGTTCAGGTGATCGAAATCAGTGTTTGGGCCGCCGGCCCGACGACGCCTGCCGACCAGGATGTGGGGCCAGGAAGCCGTGACCGTCAGCGTGGTGATCGTCAATTGGAACGGCGGCGACCTGCTGCGTCAGTGTCTGGAGTCGCTTCGAGAGCAGACACGCCCGGCAGACCGCGTGGTCGTGGTCGACAACGCGAGTACAGATGACTCGCTGGCCCGCGCCGAATTGGAACTGCGCGACGTTCACCTGATTCGATTGCCGGACAACAAGGGTTTTGCCGAGGCGAATAACATCGGGGCGCGAGCGGCCGGCTCCGAGGCGCTCGCCTTGCTCAATCCCGATGCCGTCGCCGAGCCACGATGGCTGGCGGAATTGGTGCGGGCGGCCGAACGCGAGCCGACCGTCGCGGCTTTCGCGAGCCAGATGCGGCTGGCGAGCGCCGTCGAATATCTCGACGGCGCCGGAGACAGCTATCACGTCTCAGGCCGGGCCTGGAGAAACGGTCATCGGATCTCGGCCGACCGATGGCCGGCCGTTGACGGCGAAGTGTTCGCCCCATGCGCGGCGGCCGCGCTGTACCGCCGAGACGCCTTCGACGATATCGGCGGCTTCGATTCGCGCTACTTCTGCTATTTCGAAGACGTGGACCTGGGCTTTCGCCTTCGGCTTCGCGGTCACCGCTCCCTGTACGTCCACTCGGCGGTTGTCCGCCACGTCAGTTCGGCACTGAGCGGCTATCGCAGTGATTTTGCCGTCTACCATGGGGAACGGAATGCCGTCTGGACCTTCGTCAAGAATATGCCGGGGCCGCTGTTGTGGCTGTACCTGCCGCAGCATCTTCTATTAAATGTGTCGGCGCTCATCTACTATCCATGGCGCAAACAGGGCAGGACGGTCTTGAGGGCGAAACTGGACGCGCTTCGCGGATTGCCGGAGACGCTAAGACAGCGGCGGCTCGTGCAGCGGAGTGTTCGGGTGAGTCCGTGGACCTTTCGCCGCGCGATGAGCCGGGGATTGACAGCGCCGTATCTGTCTCGTTACACGCCGGCTGATCCACGAACCTAGTCGTCAAGATTTTTCCGGCAATCCACTTGGCGTCTGCCGTTTTGTGCCGTCGCGACAAAAAAAATACACGAGCGGCCAAACCGCCGTGTAATTCCTTCTCGCGAGACGGCGAGGTCGTTTACCGTTCTGCGATGTTGCTATAGACTCGGGCTTCAACATGGGCAAGCGGGCACTGATCAGCGGAATCACCGGCCAGGACGGGTCCTACCTCTCCGAGCTCCTTCTCAGCAAAGGTTACGAGGTCTACGGCATCGTCCGTCGCGCCAGTACGACGAACTATTGGCGGATCGAGCACATTCTCGACCGGATCACTTTGAAGCCTGGCGATTTGCTCGACCAGCTGTCGCTGATTCGCGTCATCGATGAGGTCAGGCCGCACGAGTTCTACAACCTCGCCGCGATGTCGTTCGTGCCGGCGTCGTGGGATCAGCCGATGCTGACGGGTGAGTACAACGCGCAGGGCGTGACCCGAGCCCTGGATGCGGTGCGTCAGGTCGACACCAGCATCCGCTTCTACCAGGCGTCGTCGAGCGAGATGTTCGGGAAGGTGCGGGAGGTGCCGCAGCGAGAGCTGACGCCCTTCTATCCACGCAGCCCCTACGGTGTGTCGAAAGTCTTCGCTCACTACATCACCGTCAACTATCGCGAGAGCTACGATCTGTTCGCGGTGTCGGGCATTCTCTTCAATCACGAGTCGCCGCGTCGGGGCCTGGAATTCGTGACGCGAAAGGTGACCGACGGGATCGCCCGGATCAAGCTGGGACTGACCGATACGCTGAGCCTGGGTAATCTCGATGCGCGGCGCGATTGGGGATTTGCCGGCGACTACGTGCGCGCGATGTGGTTGATGCTCCAGCAGGACGAGGCGGACGATTACGTCGTGGCCACCGGAGTGAGCCATTCGGTCCGCGAGCTCGTCGAACTCGCCTGTGAGCACGTCGGCCTCGACTGGAAGAGTTGCGTCCGTCAGGATCCCAAGCTCCTGCGGCCAGCCGAAGTCGACCACCTGATCGGCGATCCGTCAAAGGCGCGGCAGAAGCTCGGATGGTCTCCGGACGTCGATTTCCCCACGCTCGTGAGAATGATGGTGGACGCCGACATGCGGCGTCTGTCGAGTGCGCCCTCGCCGGCCCCGGCGATTCCCTGAGATCGAGACCGCGCCCTGCGGCCGGTCAGCCTCGTCGAACCGCTCAATCAGCTCCGAGCGGGTGCCACCCACGCCGAAAAGCGCTCAGGCGCCCCTCGAGCCGTGCTGATCGCGTCGAACGATCGACGGCGTTCGCACCTCGTCGAGGGTGAAGCGCATGCGCCGCAGCGTCACGCCGAGACTGCGGCACGACTCGAGCAGCTCCGCAAGCCGCGCCGGTTCGATGTCGCGGATGCTGATCAGGACCTCGACGATTTTGTGACGGGCGACGATGCCGGACAGGCTGTCGCTTCCGCCGAGCACGGGAATACCTTCGAGCCGCAGCCGCTGCTTGCCCGGGTCGTCGTCGATGAATCCAACCGGCAGGAACCCGGCCGCAGGATTCTGCAGGATTTCGCGGACGAGGAGCGTGCCGCCGCGGCCCGCACCGTAGACGAGCACGCGTCGCCCCCGCACTCGCACTTTTCGGAGATAGCCGTCGATGCCGCTGGTGACGGCGCGCGCGCCGACGAGGAGGAACCACGCCACCAGCGCGTCGATGATGAAGACGCCACGGGAGAACCGCTCGAAGCGGAAGACGAACAGCACGAACAGGACTGACGCCGTCATCCCGACCGCCATCCCCTTGATCAGCGTGCCGAGCTCGGCGGCCGACACACTGCGCCAGACCTGTCGGTACTTCCCGGCGAAATACAATCCCGCCACCTGCAGCCCGATCACGATCGGCAGCGAGCGGACGAACGGCGGCAGGAACACGTTGAAGTCCGCCCCCTGGAACCTCAGTCGGAACGCCGCGTAGTAGGCGACGGCGAGCAGCCCCGTGTCGGCGAGAATCTCGTAGACGCGACGTCGCTGCGCGATCTCGGAGATCAACGGCGGCGCGGTCTCGGCCGGTGCCTGGGATGTCGGGTCACCGGTGTTGCCGAGCACGATGCCGATGGTGACGACCACCATGCCGTAGAGAAAAACCGCAGCGAGCGTTGGACCGATCGGCTGCCGTCCCAGCCCGATCGCGAGCAACGCTCCGGCCGAAGCCAGAGCGTAGAGGGTGAGGACGGCGGTGCGTTCGCTGACGCCGAGTGCCACCAACCTATGTGACGTGTGATCCCGGCCTCCCACCATGGCGCTGCGGCCGGCGCGGCGCCTGGTGTAGGTCACGAAGGCGGTGTCGAAGATCGGCACCAGCAGGACCAGCATCGGCACGAAGGTGGTGTTGATCGATCGGGACTCGTTGGGGGCGACCAGCAACCAGACGCCGCCGAGAAACGATCCGAGGAAGAAGCTGCCGCCGTCCCCCATGAAGATCGATGCCGGCGGAAAATTGTGAATCAGGAATCCGACCGCCGCGCCGACGCACGCCGCCAGCGGGATGGTCAACACGCTGCCGTGCCCGGACAGGAGAAAGCCGAGATAGCCAATGCCGGCGATGGCGGCGATACCGGCCGACAGCCCGTCCATGTTGTCGAGCAGGTTGAAGGCGTTGGTGATGCCGACGATCCAGGTGAACGCCAGCAGCTGGTCGATGATGATCGAGCCTGTGATCGTGGGTGGCGACACGAGTATCAGCAGCAGACCGGTGATGAGCATCTGGGCGACGAGCTTCATCAGCGGGCGCAGCTTCCGGAAATCGTCGACGATGCCGAGCAGGGCCATCAAACCCGAGCAGAGGAGGAGCGGCAGCAACGGCCGCCACTGGTCGACCACGCTGAGGCCGGCGACGAATCCGGCAATGATGGCCAGTCCCCCGAGGAAGGGGACCGGCCGGTTGTGCCAGCGATCGTGTACCGGAGCCACGAAGTAGCCCCACTTCATCGCCAGGGCGCGGACGAGGGGAGTAGCCAGCGCGGTAACGACTGCGGCGATGATGAGCGCGGAGAGAACCTGGGTCAACGACGGCGACATTTGACGAGCCGGCGCGGGCGACGGAGCTGGACGGTCATCGGTCCAGGTATCGCGTCAAGGGTTGCAAGTTCAGCGATGGTAACACGCTCTCCCGGTTATCGAGCGATCCGGCTTCGAGCGTCAGCGCGGCTCGACGCGCCCGATCATGAGGATGTCGATCCCGTCGGCGTGCGGATCCGTGACCTCGAGATCGAGCCGACGGAATCGTGGCGGCCGCTGGCCTTCGGGCAGGCTGAACCGCACCTCGGTCCAGTGGTCGGAGGGCACGATCACGGTGTCGGCGTTGCGACCGTCAAGGTGCAGCTGCACGTGCAGTATCTGGTCGGCCACGACGCTGCGCAACGGAATCGTGGCGGTGCGTGCGTCAACGGGCACGAAAACCGAGCTTCGCCCCGTGGACAGCCGGAAACGGACGCCTTCCCGGTCCGTCTGCCACGCAGAGAGACCGAAGCCGACATGCTCCATATCCATCTCAGCCATTTGGCGTTCAGCACGGATGGGGATGAGCAGCAGCACGAGCAGAGACGCGCCGACCGCGAATCGCCGGACGAGCGGTGACGGCGGGGCGCCGCGGCCCGCCCAGCCGGCCGCCGCCCCGAGCAGCAACCAGAACGTGAAGGCCGGTTCGTCGATGAGCAACGGGTGCCCACCGAACCACGTGAGCATGAACGCGACCAGGCCGCCGGCCAGATTCCAGGCGACGGGGTCCATCCGCCGTTCGCGCAGGACGCCGACGATCCGTGCGCTCGCGCGTACGAACAACCAGCCGAACGCCGCGAACCCGGCCAGTCCGAGCTCCGCAAGCAGCTGCAGGAAGTTGTTGTGCGCGTTCTCATTCCGCGCCGGCGGAAAGAGCCGCAGCAGCTCCGCCGAGCCGAACTCGCCCGACAGGTGATAGTACTGCCCGACGCCGACGCCGAAGACCGGATGGCTCGCGGTCATTCTGACGCTGTCCTTGGCCAGCTCCCAGCGCACGCGCAGCGCGACGAACGACGTCGGCTGATTGCCGCGTTGCGGCAGCAGATACGCCGCCACTCCGGCGGTGCTCACCAGCAGAAGCCCGATCGCCGTCAGCGCGATCCACGTTCGCCGCCGGTCCATCCGGCGAATCGTCCGGCTGAGCGGAATGGCGCCGGCGACGAGGCCGGCGGCGAGTGCGGCGCGCGAACCGGTCACCCACAGCGCCACGGCGATGATGAAGACGCCGATCAGCCACCTCCGCCGCTGGCTGCCAAGCGCAATGGCCGCGAACAACGCCAGGACGAAGTACGAACCCGCCGCGTTGAGATCGGGAAACACGACGTTCTCGCGAATCGTGGCGAGATAGCGGAAGAAGGTCGCCAGCGGCGAGCTCAATCGCTGCGCCGCTTCCCACAGCCTCTGGATGTTCAGGAAGCCAGCGGCCGTTGCACCGAGGACGAGACAGCGCATCAGTGCTGGTGTGAACTCGCTGTTTGCCTCGGCCGCCGCCGACGCGGCGCGGAAGAGAACCACGCACTCGAGCAGTCTGGCCGCCGCGTCCAGTCCGTCACCGCTGGCCTTGACGCCGAAGAAACGCTGAATCACCTGGCCCAGCCCCAGCGACAGGGGATTGCCGGTGAGCTTCCAGGCGACCGCCGTGAGATAGACGAGCAGAGAAGCCGCGACGATCGTCCACACGAGGTGAATGGGTGGATCGAGGTCGTCGGCCTGCCGCGCGGCGCGGAGGTCATGCACAAACCAGCCCGCGGCGAAGGCCACCACCACCGTCTCCGCCCAGGCGACCGAATACGTCCAGCCTCGGCACAGCCAGCTCACGACCGGAACGGCGATGGCCACCATCAGCAACCCCACGTGGGGCCGGACCACGGTCAGGGCGATGAGAGCGAGCAGGGCGATGAGGAAGAACGTCGGCACGTTGGCCAGGCTCCACAAGGAGCCGAGCAGGACCAGGCAGACGATCGCACCGACACAGGCGCCGAGGGTGCGCAGCATCCGCAACGCTCCAAAGCCGGTCGCGGCGTCGGACGGACGGTCGGCGTTCATCGGAGCCTAACGGTGCGCGACGATCGCATAGTCGAGGGACGTGAACATCCGCGCGTTCAGTTTCTCGACGTTGGCATTGAGCGTCTCGACGACGTCGGCCGGAAGGCCTGCCGAGACCGCCATGGTCTGCAGTCGATCCTCGGGGGGGACGGGCGACCGGTATTCAATCTGCGCGGTGCTGAAGCCGCTGGCCAGCACCAGATACCGCAGCGTCTCGGGATGCAGCGGCCAGACGTGCGTGATATCCCGGATGAAGCTCTCGAAGAACGCGACCCAGCACGCCGGATTGAGCGTCTCGAGCACAAGCGGAGCCCCGGGGCGAAGGGCATGGTGCGCGAGCTCCAGAAACCGCAACAGGTAGCCCGGCTCCAGATGTTCGACGACCTGCGCGGCGAACAGCCCGCCGAGCGATCCATCTGCCGCCCGCGCCAGGTGCGAGACGACATCGGATTCTTCGACGTCGAGTCCGCGGGCGCGACAGACTTCGACCATCTCGTGGTTGAGGTCGAGCCCGCGCGCGGTGATTCCTCGCCCCTTCAACAGGTCGAGGAACTCCCCGCGGCCGCAACCGACGTCGAGCACGTCGCTGGCGCCGTCGAAGATCGGCAGATAGCTCTCGAGGCGCTGGCGGATGGCCTCCTGCGAGCCCCGGAACTGGTCTTCGAAGCCGACGTACTTGTAGGAGTCGAGACGGTGAGCGAACGCCGCGGCCGACTGCTGCGGTGCCGCCGGCGTCGCGATCGACGTGGCGTCGGCCTTGAGCAATCGCTCGAGCTCACGCTTGGTCGAGAGCGAGGCCTGTTGCGACACGCTGGCCAGCGTGCGGATCTCCGTTTGTGCCGCGGACAGCGACGCGACGGCGGCGTCGAAGCGCTGCTCGCGCGCGACCATCGATTCCCAGCGTTTGGCGAGGTTGTCCGCCACCCCGTTGACCGCGGCGTTGACGATCAGCGCCCGACCGCCCACGTCACGATCCCTGGTGTCGACGTAGGCGGTGATCTGTTGCAGATAAGCGATCAGTTGCGATTCGAAGGCGATCAGATCGGCGAGCCGGCCGCGGAGCTCGCCGACCGCCGAGGTCAGCGCCTGATGGGACGCGCGTGCGGCCGCAGCGTTGCGATTGACATGATCGACCACCCGCGAATTGAACGTCGTCTGCTTCTCGAGGCTGGGGCCGACGACCCGCCAGACAATCGCGGCGATCCGCCCTTTCCAGCCCCGGCTGGTGGGACGCGTGGCGACGGCCCACGACTCGTTCAGCGTTTCCAGCTGGTAATCGTCGAACGGGGGTGAGGGTGCGGCGAGGTCGGCCGACCGCATGATCGCGCGGTCGAGCGCCGTCAGGGCGTCGTTGTAGCGGCGATCGGCCTCGGCGCGCTCCCGCGAGAGTCTCTCGAGTGTCGCCTCCAGGCGCTCGGGTGCGGGTTCGTCGGGAGCGTCCTGCTCGGGCGGCCGCTCTGACATCAGGGGCGCGCCACCGCGGGCGCAATCAGGCCATCGACGGGGCTGCTGGCCGACGCATACGACTTTCGCGGAATCCGGCCGGCCTGATGCGCGAGCCGCCCGGCGGCAACCGCGAGCTTCATCGCCTGCGCCATGACGACCGGGTCGTCGGCCAGGGCGATGGCGGTGTTCATCAAGACGGCGTCCGCGCCGAGCTCCATCGCCACGGTCGCGTCGGAGGCGGTGCCGACGCCGGCGTCGACGATGACCGGCACGCGCGCCTGGGCCTTGATGATCCGGATGTTGTTGGGATTCTGGATGCCGAGGCCGGAGCCAATCGGCGCGCCGAGCGGCATGACCGCCGCCGCGCCTGCTTCTTCCAGCTTGCGGCACACCACCGGATCGTCGTTGGTGTAGGGAAGCACGACGAAACCCTCGGCGACCAGTACGCGGGTCGCCTCCAGCAGCGCCTCGGTGTCGGGGAAGAGCGTCTTCTCGTCGCCGATCACCTCGAGCTTCACCCAGTTCGACAGTCCGGCCTCGCGCCCCAGGCGCGCGGTACGGATCGCGTCATCGGCGGTGAAGCAGGCGGCGGTATTCGGCAGGATGAAATAGCGCTTCGTGTCGATGTAGTCGAGGAGCGATTCCTGGCTGCGGTCGCTGATGTTGACCCGCCGTACCGCGACCGTGACGATCTCGGCGCCCGACGCGTCGTGCGCCGCGACCATCACGGTGTGGCTCGGATATTTGCCGGTGCCGATGAGGAGCCGCGACGCGAACGTGCGTCCGGCGATCGTGAGAGGATCCATCATAGGTTGCCCAGCCGGCAAGCGTCGTTCAGCCGCCGCCGACGAAGTTCACGATTTCGATCTCGTCCCCCTCCACGATCGTCGTGGTCCCGTAGGCGGCGCGCTTGATGACCAGAAAGTTTCGTTCAACGGCCACGCGGCGCGGATCGATCTCGAGCCTGGCGAGCAGTTCGGTGATCGTGAGAGGGCCTGGAACGGCATACGCATCGCCGTTCAGTGTGATGGTCAAAGTCTACTCCAGAAGTCCGTCCCGCGACAGCGCATCCGCGAGACCCAATGAGGCGCCGAGGGAGCGCAGCGTGGCGGAGCCGTCGGCGCGCAGGTGCGACGGCAGCTCGACCGCGGGTGCCGGCGCTGACGCCGCTTCCGCGATGACACGGACGTAGTCGTCCAGCATCGCCGGCACCGAGTGTTCACGCTGCCACCAGGCATATGCCGCGCGGCCCAGCGTGGCGCGGAGGTCGGCGTCGGTCGCCAGCCGCCGCAACGCCAGCCGCAGCGAGTGGTCCTCGTCGAGGATATCGACGCCCACGCAGATCGCGGACGCCGAATCGACGCCCGCATTGCGCCCCGGATCGAGCGATGCCGCGTGCGGCCGAGCGATCGGATCGACCACCCGGTTCCCCTTCCACGTCCTCGGATCGAGCGACGGGACATCTGCGTGATGGACCAGGTCGGTGACGATCGTCGGCCGTCCGAGCGCCAGCGCTCGCAGCCACGGCCCCGAGGTCTCACCGGCGGTTGGCCAGCGCAGGTTCAGGCTGATGTCGCAGGCCGCAAGATGATCCGTGAGATCGGCGTCGCTCGCCAGGTAACCGGTGACGAGAACGCGATGCTGCAGACGCCGGCGATGGATTTCCGCGGTCACGTCGAAATAGGGCGCCACCAAACCACCGAGGATCAGTCGCGACGAGGGCGCATAGGGCTCGATCGCGACCAGCGCATCGAGAATCTGCGTCAATCGCTTTTCCTGCGTGAGGCCGCCGAACGCGCCAATCAGCACCGTCTCCGCGGCTACTCCATAGCGCTCGCGGATGCGGCGACTGGCGTCGGCCCGCTGCTCGAGCGACAGCGGTTCGCCTTCGCCCAGGCGAATCGATCGCACGCGCGCGCCGGGAAACGCCTCGGCGATCGGATGGGCGGCGCCGGCGCCGTGGACAGCCACGACGCGCGCCGTGGCGACCAGCGGGCGGAGCATCGGCCAGTCGTAGTACAACGCCGAATCGAAGCCGGCGATCGCCAGTTCGGCCAGATCCGGGTTCAGATCCGGATGGCTCCAGGACAGCTCGGCGCGATAGTCGGCGGCGCGCCGCTCCCGCAGCAGCAGTGCCGCCCGTGCGTGGTGCAGACGGGTGTCGTGCAGCACGACCAGCCCCGGGTAGCGAAGCGCGTAGGGCCAGATGTAATCGTGATGCGAGGAATTGCCGAACTGGTAGACCACGACATGATGCGGGTGGCGCGCCTGGCGCCAGACGAAATCGTGAGCCGACCACACGCCGTCCGGCGCGTCCGACGCCCTCAGGTCGACAAAAACGTCGATCTCGTAGCCGCGCTCGCGCAGGCCCGCCACCAGCTCAGCACTCCGTCCGGCGATGCCCGTACGCGCGGGCGGGAATGGGCTAAACCAGGCGAGGCGCATGTCGAAATGATTGTGATAGCATTCCCGGGTTGAGCGGTTGAGAAAAGATTCACAAGCGCATGCAGGGCTGGCTTCCTATCCTTATTATGATCGGCCTCGGCACCGGGTTCGCGGTGGTGAACATCGGTCTGTCGCAGCTGGTCGGTCCGAAGCGCCCCACGCCTGAAAAGCTCGCACCGTACGAGTGCGGCATGCCGCCGGTTGGCGATGCCCGGGAGCGTCATCCCGTCAAGTTCTACCTGGTGGCGATGATCTTTCTCCTGTTCGACATCGAGGTCGCGTTCCTCTATCCGTGGGCCATGGCGATTCGCGAGCTGCGCTGGACCGGGTTCATCCAGCTGATCGTCTTCTTCGCGATCCTGCTGACCGGCTACGTCTACATCTGGCGCAAGGGCGTCCTGGACTGGGGGCGCGATCGCGACTGAGCGCGCGGCGGGGTGCCTCGCGCTCCGATCCGGATCACAACATCATGGCTGAATTCGAGATACCTGTACTGACGACGACCGTGGAGAAGATGGTGCAGTGGGCCCGTCGCTCCTCGATCTGGCCGGTGACCTTCGGCCTGGCCTGTTGCGCCATCGAGATGATGGCGATGAGCGCGTCACGCTACGACATCGCCCGGTTCGGCGCCGAAGTCTTTCGCGGCTCGCCGCGTCAGTCCGACCTGATGATTGTCGCCGGTCGCCTGTCACGCAAGATGGCGCCGGTCCTGCGCCGCATCTACGATCAGATGCCGGAGCCGAAATACGTGATCTCGATGGGTGCCTGTGCCTCGGTCGGCGGCGTCTTCGACAACTACGCGATCGTCCAGGGTGTCGAGCAGATCGTGCCGGTGGACATCTTCGTGCCGGGTTGCCCGCCTCGCCCCGAATCGCTGATCTACGGCATCGTCCAGCTGCAGAAGAAGATCGACCAGATGAAGATGAGCGCGTAAACGGATCGGGCTCTGGCGGCGTGCCGGAGCGCGGATCGCGAGAACGCGGATGATGGAAATGCAGGATCGCGAGAGCCTGGAAGCGTAGAACCATGACAGCGAGCGCCATTGTCGAGAGCCTCAAGCACCTCGTGCCGGCCGGCGCGATCGAGGTAGCCGAGGCCGGAGACGCGATGCCGACGGTGACGGTCGCGCGCGCACACCTCGTCGACGTGTGTCGCGAGCTGCGCGATCGCGCCGAGCTGCGCTTCGTCCTCGCCCTCGACATGACCGCCGTCGACTACCTGCCGCGCGAGCCGCGATACGAGGTCGTCATGCATCTGGCGTCGCCAGGGGCCGGCGGCTTTGGTGACGTGCCCAAGCGACTCCGCGTCAAGGTGCTGGTGCCCGGCGCCGACGCGGTGCTGCCGACGCTGTCCGGCGTGTGGCCGTCGATGGGCTGGGCCGAGCGCGAGGTCTGGGACATGTTCGGCATCGGCTTCGACGGACACCCCGATCTGCGCCGGATTCTGATGCCCGACGATTGGGAGGGCCATCCGGCTCGCAAGGACTATCCGGTGCAGATCTCGATGACACCGAAAGTCTACGAGCCGCTGCAGCTGACCCCCGAGGAGTTTGCCAACAACGTGCGCACGCGCGGGCGGGCGCACCGGGAGTAGCGGTCGCGGCGATGCCGGTCGTCGATCCGGCGCACCTGGTACACATCGTTGGTGGCCGCTATCGCGTTGCCCGAGCGCATGCGGCAGAATCTGGGCTGCACGTCATGGGCGAGTTGATCGACCAACGCTGAACGCTCGAAGGCGCCACACTGTCTTATGCCCGAACTCCGCAGCGAAACAATGACCGTCAACATGGGGCCGCAGCACCCCAGCACGCATGGCGTGCTGCGCCTCGTGCTGCAGCTCTCCGGCGAGACGATCTTGGGTGCCGACACGACGGTCGGGTACCTGCACACGGGCATCGAGAAGACGGCGGAGCAGAAGAAGTGGCAACAGGTCATTCCGCTCGTCGAGCGAACGGACTATCTCGCCGCGCAGTCGAACTCGCTCGCCTTCATCCTGTCCACCGAGCGGCTGATGGGGATCGAGAATCGCATCCCCGAGCGGGTGAAGAACGTGCGGGTGCTGATCGCCGAGCTGCAGCGCATTGCCAGCCATCTGGTCTGGCTCGGCACTCACGCCCTCGAGATCGGGGCGGTGTCGGTCATGATGTACTCCTTCCGCGAGCGCGAGCTGTTGATGAACATCAACGAGCTGATCGCGGGCTTCCGGATGTTCCCCAGCTATCTTCGGATCGGCGGACTGCGCGAAGACTTGCCGCCCGGTTTTCACGAGGCGGTCAACGCGTTCCTCGATCGGTTTCCGTCGAAGATCAGTGAGTTTGAAGACTTGCTCACCAAGAATCAGATCTGGCTGAAGCGGACGCGCGGGGTCGGCGTGCTCACAGCGGCCGACACCATGGCGTACGGGCTGGTCGGGCCCATCGCGCGCGCGTCGGGCGTGCCGTACGACGTCCGCAAGGCGTTCCCGTATTCCAGCTACGAGACCTTCGAGTTCGACGTGCCGACTGGGACCGCCGGCGACGTCTACGAGCGCTACCTCGTACGCATGGAAGAGATGCGGCAGAGCGTGCGCGTCTCCAAGCAGGCGATCTCGCGCATCTCGCCGCGCGGGGTCTACGACATCCAGGACTATCAGATCGTGCCGCCGCCGAAGGACAAGGTCTACAGCGAGATGGAAGCGTTGATTCAGCACTTCCTCATCTACTCGCAGGGCTTCACCGTCCCCCGCGGCGACTCGTACGTGCCGGTCGAAGGGCCGCGCGGCGAGCACGGCTTCTACATCGTGTCCGACGGATCGAATCGTCCCTACCGCATCAAGCTGCGCGCCCCGAGCTTCTATGCCTGCCAGGGGCTGCCGAAGATGATCGAAGGCGGCATGATTGCCGACGTCATCGCCGTGATCGGCTCGACCGACGTCGTCATGGGAGACGTGGATCGATGAGCTTTCACCCGTTGATGCCGTACGGCAAGGGCTGGCACAAGTCGGAGCGCGTGCTCCTCGAGGAAGGCGCGCCGTTTGCCTTCACGCCGGAACGGGCGGCGCAGCTCGAAGAGATTTGCGGCAGGTACCCGCCCGAGCAGCGCAAGTCCGCGGTGCTGGCCGCGCTCTACCTGGCGCAGGAGCAGCAGGGGTATCTGACGGCGAACGCGATGCGGCACGTGGCGCAGTTCCTGCGGATCACGCCAGCCGAGGTCGAGGACGTCGCGACCTACTATGTGATGTTCTTCAAGGCGCCTGTCGGCAAGTACGTGCTGCAGGTGTGCCGCACGCTGTCGTGCGCGCTTGCCGGCGCCGAGCGCGTGACCGAGTCGTTGAGCGAGAAGCTCGGCATTGTCAACGGCGCGACCGACGCCTCCGGCACGTTCACCCTCCTCGAGTTCGAGTGCCTGGGTGCGTGCGACCGCGCAC
This sequence comes from uncultured Acidobacteriota bacterium, assembly GCA_963771415.1. GTDB lineage: Bacteria > Acidobacteriota > Vicinamibacteria > Vicinamibacterales > 2-12-FULL-66-21 > CAWAZT01. The sequence continues at coordinate 348,094 of CAVYTI010000007.1, forward strand.
CCGTCGTGATGGTGAACAACGAGCACTGGCACGAGCGGGCGACGCCGGAAAGCTGCGCGAAGCTGGTGGACGACCTGAAGGCGCGCGGAGCCGCGGCGCTCAGCGGATGCCATCTGAAGGTTGAATAGCAGACGATCGATGGAACCAGTTCTCACCAAATACGTGCGGGAGCCCAACGGCTACACGCTCGACTTCTACGTGAAGCACGACGGCTACCAGGGGCTCAAGAAGACGCTCGCGACTCAACCGAATGACGTCATCGAGATCGTCAAGGCGTCGGGTTTGCGCGGCCGGGGCGGCGCCGGATTTCCAACCGGGCTGAAGTGGCAGTTCGTCGACAAGAAGACGCCCAACCCGAAATACATCGCCTGCAACGCCGACGAGAGCGAGCCGGGAACGTTCAAGGATCACGTGCTGATGGAGCGCAACCCTCATTTGCTCTTCGAGGGATGTCTCATCGGCTGCTGGGCCATCGGCGCCAAGGTCGCCTATATCTATATCCGCGGCGAGTTCTTCCACGTGCAGAGAGTGCTCGAGGATGAACTGGCCAAGGCCTACGCGCAGGGATACTGCGGCAAGAACATCATGGGCAGCGGCTGGGATTGCGACATCGTGATCCATCGCGGCGCCGGCGCCTACGAGGCCGGGGAGGAGACCGCGCTGATCGAGTCGCTCGAGGGCAAGCGCGCCCAGCCCCGCATCAAGCCGCCGTTCCCGGCCGTCTCCGGGCTCTACAATTGCCCGACTGCGGTCAACAACGTCGAGACGCTATGCAACCTGCCGTCGATCATAACCAACGGCGCGGAATGGTTCGTCAACCTCGGACCTGACAAGAACGGCGGGCCGAAGTTGTACTGCGTCAGCGGACACGTGAAGAAGCCGGGCGTCTACGAAGCCTCGATGCGCACGACGCTCAAGGAGCTGATCTTCGACATGGCCGGCGGAATCCGCGACGGCCATCGGCTCAAGGCGGTCATCCCCGGCGGCTCGTCGGTGCCGATTCTGCTGCCCGATCAGCTCGACATTCCCGCCAGCTTCGACGATGTGGCCAAGGCCGGATCGCTGCTCGGCTCGGCCGGCATCATCGTCATGGACGAGACGACCTGCATGGTGTGGGCGGCGCAGAATCTGCTGCATTTCTACAAGCACGAGTCGTGCGGCAAGTGCACCCCGTGCCGCGAGGGCGGCGACTGGCTGCATAAGCTGCTGTCCAAGATCGACCGAGGCGAGGGAGAGCCGCGCGATCTCGATCTGCTGCTCAGCGTGTCGAACAACATCGTCGGCAAGACGCTCTGCGCCTTCGGCGACGCTGCCGCGACGCCGGCGCTGACGACGCTGAAATTGTTCCGCGCCGAGTACGAGCAGCACATTCGTGAGGGCCGATGCCCGGTGCCGGCCGATTGGCGTGGCCACGCCGTCATGGCGGCCGCGCATTGATGGCGATCACCCGTTCGGCGAGCGGCGTGTCCCGGCGAACGTCACGAACGGCTCGAGGATCGAGGGCCTAGGCGATGTCTGCGATTCTCAACCCGACGATCATCGCGCACCTGGTTTTGATCTTCGTCGTCTTCCAGTGCCTCGTGCTCTCGGCCGCCTTCATGGTCTGGATGGAGCGCAAGGTGTGCGCCTACATCCAGGATCGCGTCGGGCCGAACCGCGTCGGTCTCGAAGGTTCGCTGCAGCCGTTTGCCGACGTCATCAAGCTGCTGTTCAAGGAAGAGCTGCGGCCCAAGGCCGCCGACACGTTGCTGTTCATCCTGGCGCCGATCCTGTCCACCGGCGCGGCGTTTGCCGCCTTCTCGGTCGTCCCCTTCGGCGGCGAAACGACCCTCTTCGGTCTGCTGGCTCAGCCGATTCGGCTGGAAGTGACGGACGTCAATGTCGCCGTACTGGTCATTTTCGCCATCGCCTCGATGGGCGTGTACGGGATCGTGCTTGCCGGCTGGAGCTCCAACAGCAAATACTCCCTGCTCGGCGGGTTGCGATCGGCGGCACAGATGATCAGCTACGAGCTGTCCTACGGGCTGTCGCTCGCAGCGGTCATCTTGCTGGCGGGCTCGCTGTCGCTGCGCGAGATCGTGATGAACCAGACCGGCTACTGGTGGCACGTCATTCCGCGCTGGTACATCTTCCTGCAGCCGGTCGGGTTTCTCATCTATATGACGGCCGGCGTTGCCGAAACCAACCGCGCGCCATTCGATTTTCCCGAAGCGGAGCAGGAGCTCGTCGCGGGCTATCACACGGAATACAGCAGCATGAGCTTCGCGATGTTCTTTCTCGCGGAGTACATCAACATGGTGACGGTCTCGGCCGTTGCCACCAGCCTGTTCCTGGGCGGCTGGCTCGGCCCGTTCCTGCCCTCGTGGCTCGGATGGATCTGGTTCCTCGTCAAGGTCCTGCTGCTGCTCTTCTTCTATGTCTGGATGCGCTGGACGCTGCCGCGGTATCGCTACGACCAGCTGATGGAGTTCGGGTGGAAATGGTTGCTGCCGGTGGCGGTTCTCAACCTGATCGTGACGGCGGCGCTGGTGATCTGGCTGGGCTGATGATCTGGCTGGGCTGACGGGGCTCAATACGTGACTATCGAACTGTTCGGCTTCTACGCGTTCGCCGCGATTGCCGTCGTGTCGTCGCTGCTGGTCGTGGGGCAGCCCAAGCCGATGCACAGCGTGATGCTGCTGATCGTCTCCTTCGGCGCCCTGTCCGGGCTGTACGTGCTGCTCGACGCGCCGTTCACGGCGGTGACGCAGATCATCATCTACGCCGGCGCGATCATGGTGCTGTTCCTCTTCGTCGTGATGCTGCTCAACGCGCAGACGGAAGACGAGGCTGCGGGCCCGCTGCTGTCCGGTCGAGGCATGGCGATCGGCGCCGTGCTGTCGGTGGCGCTGGCCGGAGAGGTGGTCTGGGCGTTGTCCCGTCTCGGCGTGAGCGGCTTCGGCGTGGCGCAGGCGGGCGGCGGCTCGATCAGCTCGGTCGCGCGAATCGGCCGTGCGTTGTTCACGACGCACGCATTCGCCTTCGAAGTGACGTCGATCCTGATCCTGGTGTCGATGGTTGGCGCGGTCGTCATCGCGCGGAAAGAACACTGACGTGGTCTCGCTCAATCATTATCTGGTGCTCTCGGGCGTGCTGTTCGCCATCGGAACAGCAGGCGTGTTCCTGCGGCGCAACCTGATCACCATTCTGCTGTCGGTCGAGATCATGCTCAACGCCGTGAACCTGACGTTCGTGGCGGTGGGGCGCTATCTCGACACGGTCGACGGCCAGATCATCACGTTCTTCGTCATGACGGTCGCCGCGGCGGAAGCGGCGGTCGGCCTGGCGCTGGTGATTTCGCTCTTCCGGCACAAAGAGACGTTGAGCCCGGACGCGTTCACGCTGCTCAAATGGTGATCCGGTGCTGCTGCTGATCCTGCTGCTGCCGTTCGTCGGCTTTCTCATCAACACCACCATCGGCCGGCGGTTGCCGAAGGCGATCTCCGGCGCGGTGGCGTGCCTGGCGATGATCGCCGCGTTCGGCATCTCGCTGGTCGCGGCGCTGGCGCTGCGCAGCATCGGCGGGCTCCAGCAGACGGTCTTCACCTGGATCGCCTCCGGGGATCTCCAGATTCCCTTCGCTCTCCGCGTCGATCCGCTGTCGGCGCTGATGATCCTCGTCATCACCGGCATCGGGTCGTTGATCCACATCTACTCGACGGCGTACATGCATGACGAGAGCGACAGCGAGTTCGCGCGTTACTTCTGGTACCTGAACCTGTTCGCCGCTTTCATGCTGGTGCTGGTCCTCGGCTCGACCTTCCCGGTCATGTTCGTCGGCTGGGAAGGGGTCGGCCTCTGCTCATACCTGCTGATCGGATTCTGGTTCCGCAAGCAGTCGGCGGCCGACGCCGGCAAGAAAGCGTTCGTTGTCAATCGCATCGGCGACTTCGGCTTCCTGCTCGGCATGTTCTTGCTGTTCTCGAGGTTCGGAACGCTCGACTTCCAGCAGCTGGCCTCGCAGGTGTCCAGACTGGCGCCCGAAACCTCGGTCGGCGTCATCACGATCGCGACGCTGCTGCTCTTCCTGGGGGCCACCGGCAAATCGGCGCAGATTCCGCTGTATGTCTGGCTGCCGGACGCCATGGAAGGTCCGACCCCGGTGTCGGCGCTCATCCATGCCGCGACCATGGTGACGGCCGGCGTCTACATGATTGGGCGCAACGCCGTCCTGTTCTCCCACGCGCCCGAGACGCTGGCCGTCGTGGCGGTGATCGGGACGGCGACGGCGCTCATGGCTGGTACGATCGGCCTGGTCCAGAACGACATCAAGCGAGTGCTCGCGTACTCGACCGTCTCCCAGCTGGGATACATGTTCCTGGCGATGGGGGTCAGCGCCTACGCCGCCGGGATTTTCCATCTCTACACTCACGCCTTCTTCAAGGCGCTGCTCTTCCTCGGCTCCGGCGCGGTGATTCATGCGCTGTCCGGCGAGCAGGACCTGCGCCACATGGGCGGTTTGAAGAAGGATCTGCCGATCACGTACTGGACGTTCCTGATCGGGGCGATCGCGATCGCCGGTGTGCCGCCCCTGGCGGGGTTCTTCAGCAAGGACGAGATTCTGTTCCGGACGTTCACGGCCGGGCACCTCCTGCTGTGGGCGATCGGCATCGTGACCTCGCTGCTCACCGCCACGTACATGTTCCGGCTCGTCTTCCTGGCGTTCCACGGCGAGCGGCGCCATGACGCTCATGCCGAGCAAGCCGCGGCTGGCGCCCACGGTGCTCACGCGTCCGGACACGGCGCGTCGCATCATCTGCATGACGCGCCACCGGCCATGGCGCTGGCGCTGCTGGTACTGGCGGTCGGGTCGGTGGTCGCCGGTTTCGTCGGCGTGCCGCATGCGCTCGGCGGATCGAATGCGATCGAGGCCTTCCTCGAGCCGTCGTTCGAAGCGCAACACGTCGCGGTGGGTGAGTTCGGGCCGACGCAGTCGCGGTCGATCGAAGGGGCGGCAGCGCCGGTGGAGTCGCACCCGGAGACCGCTCAGCCGGAGGCCGGCACCGAGTTGATGCTGATGGCGCTCTCGAGCGGCATCGCGCTCGCCGGGATTGGCATCGCCGCCTACTTCTTCCTGCGAAACCGACGCGCGTCGGACGCCATCGCGCAACGATTCCGCCCAATCTATACGCTGCTCCTCAACAAGTATTACGTTGACGAGATCTACGACGCGACGATCGTGCAGCCGATCAAACAGATGTCCACGGTCGCGCTGTGGAAGGGGGCGGACGCCGGGCTGATCGATGGTGCCGTCAACGGTGTCGGCGGCCTGGTGCGCGGGACGAGCGCGGTCCTGCGGCGGCTGCAGACCGGATCCATCCGTACCTACGCGGCGTCGCTCTTCCTGGGCGTGGTCGTGATTCTTGGCTGGTATTTGTCCCGATAGGACGAGATGCTGCTGTCACTGATCGTATTTCTTCCGCTCGCCGGCGCACTGCTCGTGCTCCTCGCCGGGGGCCGCGGCGACCGTCCGGATCGCGAACCCGTCGTTCGCGCCCTGGCGCTGGTGGCGTCGCTCCTGACCTTTGTCGCGACGCTCTACCTGTGGTGGCGGTTCGATCCCCTCAGCCCGGACTTCCAGTTCATCGAGCAGCACGCCTGGCTGCCGCAGTTCGGCGTCTCGTATCACCTCGGCGTCGACGGCATCAGCCTCTTCCTCCTCGTCCTCACCGGCTTCCTGACGCCGCTGGCGCTGTTGTCCTCGTGGCAATCGGTCCACAAGAGCGTCAAGATGTTCTCGTTCTTCCTGCTCGCGCTCGAGACCGCGATGCTCGGCGTCTTCGTGTCCCTCGACCTCTTCCTGTTCTATGTCTTCTGGGACGCGATGCTGATTCCGATGTATTTCCTGATCGGCGTGTGGGGATACGAGCGGCGGATCTATGCCGCCGTCAAGTTCATCCTCTATACGATGGCCGGCAGCGTGCTGATGCTGGTGGCGATCATCGGCTTGGCCTACGCCCACGCGGCGACGACCGGTCAGCCCAGCTTCAACCTCTTGGATCTCTACGGCCTGCACCTGTCGCATTCGATGGAGACGTGGTTCTTCCTCGCCTTCACGGTCGCCTTCGCCATCAAGGTCCCGCTGTTCCCGTTTCACACCTGGCTGCCCGACGCGCACGTCGAGGCGCCGACAGCGGGCTCGGTGATCCTCGCCGGCGTCCTGCTCAAGATGGGCACCTACGGACTGCTGCGGTTCTCCTTTCCGCTGTTTCCGAACGTGGCTGCCGAGTGGACGCCGGTGCTGGCCGTGCTCGCGGTGATCGGGATCGTCTACGGCGCGCTGGTCGCGATGGTCCAGCCGGACATGAAGAAGCTGGTCGCCTACTCCAGCGTCAGCCATCTCGGGTTCGTCGTGCTCGGCCTGTGCGCGCTGAATGTCAACGGCGTACAGGGGGCCGTCTACCAGATGCTGAATCACGGGGTCAGCACCGGCGGACTCTTCATGCTCGTCGGCATGCTCTCAGACCGGCGACATACACGACTGATTTCGGAGTACGGCGGGCTCAAGGGCGTGACGCCTCGGTTGGTGGCCGCGTTCCTCCTCATCACGCTCTCCTCGATCGGCCTGCCAGGTTTGAACGGCTTCATTGGCGAGTTCCTGATTCTGCTCGGGGCGTTCCGGTGGCATCCGTGGTTTGCCGCCGTCGCCGCGACCGGGGTCATCCTCTCGGCGGTCTACATGCTCTGGATGTTCCAGCGGGTGAACTACGGGGACGTCAGCAACGAGAAGAACCGGCGGCTGCCGGATTTGACGCCGCGCGAGTGGCTGATGATGGTGCCGACCATCGCCATGGCCATCCTGATGGGGGTGCTGCCCGGCCTGTTCCTGCGGCCGATGGAGCCGTCGATCGTGCGGGCAGTCGATCGCATCAACGGAACGCAGCCGTCACGGGCGCAGAACAGACAGCCGGTCCCGGCCGTGTCGGGCGCGCACGCCAGCGATTCGGGGAAGCGAGCGATCAGCAATGAATAGCTTCCAGGCGACCATCCCGATGCTGATCGTAGTCCTGTCGGCCATCGCCGCGATGCTCGCGGAAGCCTTCCGCCAGCCGGGCGAGCGCATGCCGATTGCGGGGCTGGGGCTGATTGGCCTGGTCGGAGCCGCGGTCGCATCCTGCTTCCTCTGGGATACCGACGCGCAGAGCTTCGGCGTGGTGCGGGCCGACAACTTCGCCCTGTTCATCAACCTGATCCTCTGCCTGATCGGCATCCTGACGATGATCCTGTCGGCGGACGTCATCGAGCGGGACAACCTCCCTGCCGGTGAGTATTACGCGCTGACGCTCTTTGCCATCAGCGGCATGATGCTGATGGCGGCGGCAACCGATCTGCTGGTGATCTTCCTGGCTCTCGAAGTGCTGTCGCTGGCGGTATACGTGCTTACCGCGCTGCGGCGGAGCAGCGCGGCCGCCGCCGAAGCCGGGTTCAAGTACTTTCTCCTCGGCGCCTTCTCGAGCGCGTTCTTCCTCTACGGGATTGCCTTCGCGTTTGCGATCGCCGGCTCGACGCGGCTGGATCAAGTCGGTACCGCGATGGCGTCGGGCCCAAGCACGACGCTGGCGCTGCTGGCGGTCGGGCTCCTCGCGGTTGGCTTTGCATTCAAGGTCTCCGCCGTTCCGTTCCACATGTGGACGCCCGATGCCTATGAAGGTGCCCCCACCGTCGTCACCGCGTTCATGTCTACGGCTGTGAAGGCGGCTGCCTTCGCGGCATTCCTGCGCGTCTTCCTCTCCACGCTCGAGCCGATGCAGGGACACTGGATCCCCGTGCTCTCGGTGATCTCGGTGATGACGATGGTCGTCGGCACGGTGGTAGGCGTCCTGCAGAGCAATATCAAACGCATGCTCGCGTATTCGAGTATCGCCCACGCCGGCTACCTGCTCCTCGGCCTGATCGCGGCGAACTCTTCCGGCAAGGCCGCAGTCCTCTTCTACCTGCTCGCGTATGCGGTCGCGAATCTCGGCGCGCTGGGCATCGTCGCGCTCCTCGGTACCGGCGATCACGCGCACGACCAGCTGCGCGACTTCGCCGGGCTGTGGTCAACGCGGCCCGGGCTGGCCGGTCTGATGACCGTCTTCCTGCTCTCGCTTGGTGGCTTTCCGCCGACCGCCGGTTTCATCGCCAAGTGGTACATCTTCGCTGCCGCCGTGCAGGAAGGGCACTTCTGGCTGGCGATCATCGGCGTTCTTTCGAGCGTCGTCTCGGTCTTCTTCTATCTCCGCATCGTGGTCATGATGTACATGACCGAAGAGACGGCAGCGCCGCCTCGTCCCGCCGTGTCGATTCCGGCGATGGCGGCGCTCGGTTTCGCCATGCTGGCGACGTTCTACCTCGGCGTCCTGCCAAGTCGTGTCATCGATTACGCGCTGCAGTCGATCCAGACGATTTTCTGAGATTCAAGGTGCTAAGGGCACCAGCACTCCCAGCACCTTCAGCACCCTAGCACCTCGTCTCTCAGGATCAGGCTGCAGCACGTCAGGCCGCCCTCTGCCTTCGCGAGCTCGGTGGCATCCACGGCCATCGTGGCGACCCTCTCCGCCTCCAGGCGTTGCCGGGTTCGCGGATGCTGGCTCGCGCACAGAACGTGTGGTCCGATCCGCAAGACGTTGGCCGCGAATGGCTCGCTCGGGTCGACCTGCAGCAGGCGAAAGCCGGGAAAGTGGGAGGCCGCGATCCACGCCGGGTTTATCAGCAGCGTCTCGTCGTCGACGAGCGTCACCGCGCTCTTCAGGTGCAGACATTCCGCGATCGGGATCAGGCTCGTCTCGATTTCGAGCGGCGCCAGCAACGACGCCAGCTGACGGGCCCCGCCCTCGCTGGTCCTTTCCGACACGCCGACAAAAACCCGACTCGGCGTGACGAGGACGTCGCCACCGTCCAGCGTATCGGGCTGTTGGATGAACGCCAGCGACCTCAGCCCCTGCAGGCGTGAGACGACGCTGCCGATCTCGGGGCGGCGCGATGCCGCGCCGGGCCTGGTGATGACGGCAAGCTCGTCGAACACGACGGCGGTGTCTTCGACGAACACAGCGTCGGGAAGATCAGCGGCATCGGGAAGGCGCTCGACCCGACACCCCAGAGCCTCGAGCGCCGCCTCGTAGGCGTCGTGCTCCGCCACCGCGCGGTGGAAATCGATCGGTTCTCGCGTGAGGTGCGTCAGCTCGCAGCGCGCGACCGACGTCGGAACGGCCCGGGTCAGCGCCATGATGGCAGAGGGCACGGCCGTCCAGCCTATCCGGAATCGCCCTGGGGAGCGAGAAAATTGACCTGCGCTTGGCGGAGCGAAATTCGATCGGCTACACTCGGTGCCGATCCCGGGAGTCGTTGACGTTTTCTTCGGGTGCCAGTTGCCAATTCGCTTCAATCATCTCGAGCCCAGGCTGCACACGGCCGATTTCCGCCGCAGCGTTGCCTTCTACCGTGACGTGCTCGGATTCACGACTCGAGGTGACGTTTCCCGGCGAGAATCCGTCGTTCGCCATCATGAGCCGCGACGGGGTGGGACTGCAGATCGGCGGCATCGACGCCGACAAGGCGGACGGCGAGCGTCCCTCGTGCACCCTCTACTTCGACGTCACCGATGCGCTCGCGCTTCATGCCGCGCTCCAGACCCGGGTGAAGATTGAGTGGGGTCCTGAGGTGTACTTCTACCATCGGCGCGAATTGGCCTTTCGCGATCCCGATGGCCACCTGATCATCCTCTCCGAAGAGACCGACGATCCGATTACCTTCACCGAATGACCTGAGGTTCAGGTCGCTGTCGGCTCGTGGTGTGTGAGCAGCGCCGACAGCCGCTGATCCTGATCGGGCGAGACGGTCCGTAGATCCAGAACCACGTGGCCGTCGTGAATACGCGCGATGACCGGCGGCTCGAGCGACCGGAGATGCTGCTCGATGTCCGGCGCGGTCAGGCCGTCCCGCTGCAGACGTAACAGGCGAGTCGGCAGCTCCGCTCCCGGCGCGCTGCCCCCGCCAACCGTCGACGATCCGTCGATGATCGCGGCGTTCCAGCCGGCCGTCTGCGCGGCTCTGGCGATCGTTTGCGCGCGCTTCCCGATCTCGTCGGCTGATGCCCGGAGCATGCGCATGACCGGCACGGCCTCGGCGCGACCGACGGCGTACTCTTCGAGGGTCGCCTCGAGCGCCGCGTAGGTCAGCTTGTCCACGCGCAATGCTCGCATCAGCGCGTGGCGGCGGATCGGCTCGAGCACCGCGGCCCGGCCGACGATGATGCCAGCCTGCGGGCCGCCGAGAAGCTTGTCGCCGCTGAAGCAGACGACGTCTGCGCCCTGCTCGATGCTCTCCGAAACGATCGGTTCGTCGCGGAGAGGAGGGGGCAGCTGATCGCGCTCCGGCCATCCCAGCCAGCCGCTGCCCAGATCCTCCACGACCGATGTGGCAAAGCGACGGCCGAGGGCGACGAGGTCGGCAAGCGCAGGACGTTCGGTGAAGCCCTGGATCCGGAAGTTGGACGGGTGGACGCGCAGAATCAGTGCCGTCTTGTCGTTGATCGCCGCAGCGTAGTCCGCGATCCTCGTGCGGTTGGTCGTTCCCACTTCGCGCAGGATCGCACCCGAGTGCGCCATGACGTCGGGGACCCGGAAGCCGCCCCCGATCTCCACCAACTCACCGCGCGAGATGATCACCTCGCGTCCGGCCGCGAGCGCGACCAGCGTCAGCAACGTCGCGGCGGCGTTGTTGTTGACGACGACGGCGGCTTCGGCGCCGGTGAGGCGGGACAGCAGCTTGGTGGCGTGGGTGTCGCGGCGACCACGTGCGCCCAGCGACGTGTCGTACTCGAGGTTGGTGTAGCCGGCGGCGACCTGTCGGATGCGCGCGATCGCCGACTCGGACAGAGGGGCACGACCGAGATTGGTATGAAGGATCACGCCGGTGGCGTTGATCAGCGCGACCAGGGAGGGACGCATGGCAGCGCGCAGCCGCGCCTCCGCCCCCAGCTCGATCGCCTCGATCGCTTCGCCGACCGTGACCGCCGCGACCACGCCGGAGCCGAGGCGATCGCGGAGCGCCGAGGTCTCCAGGCGCAACGCGTCGATCAGCGCGGCGCGGCCGTACCGCGTCTCGAGCGTACGCATGGCGTCACGCTGGCGGAGTTGTTCGATGGATGGAATGACGCGCAGGTCGGACATGGAGTACTATCGTGGCTTCAAACCTCCATTTTAATGTCATCCAACGCCGATCCTCCTGTCCCGGTGCCAGACTATCGTCCGATCGAGCGGTTCTGGCCGTACGCCGATCTCGCCGAGCAGCCGAGCGCGGAAGAGATCGCGGCGCTCAGCCCCGAGCTGAGCGAGGTGCTGTTCGGCACGCCGGCGTTGCCGTTCTCGATCACGATCGAGTTTGCGCCGTTCGAGGAATCCGATTACGCTCGGGCGTTGGCGCTGGCGCAGGCCTCGGCCGAGTACCGCGAGGTTGGGCAGGACGATCGACGACGGCATCGCGCGCGGTTTTTTCCGCGCGACGTGGTGCGCCTGCGCGAGCTGTTCGAGCTGGTCGGACGATACGACAGCACCGAGGTGCTGGTCGACGATCGTCCGGTGCCGTACGCGCGCGAGTTATGGCTGCCGCTGATGTGGTTCCTCATCCGCTGAACCGGGCGCCGAGATCCGATGGCTGAATCACCAGACATTCAGCGCGACCTGCAGGCGCTCACCGCCGGTCTGAAGCAGCTCGAGGCGGAGTACAACATGTTCTTCGCCGGCCGGCTGCCGCGGCCGCCGCTCGGAGACCCGTGGGCGCGTCGAAGCATTGATCAAGCGGTGGGATCGCGGCTACATTCAATCGGCGGCCGATCGCTTTCAGTTCGACAGCCTGCAGCGGCGATTTCAGACCTTCATCGACCTCTGGGATCGCGGACTGCGCGCGCGTGAGGAAGGCCGTCCGGGACCCTTCGCGCTGCCGCCGCCGAAGGCGCCGCCGCCCAGGACGCGTGAGCCCGAGAGCCAGGTCGTACATGTGACCGCGTTTCGCGATCCGATGCGCGAGATGGACAAGCTGCACACTCTCTACGACTCGCTGATGGACGCCCGCCGCGAGGCGGGCGAGGACACCGTGCCCTTCCATCGCTTTGCCGCGCTGGTCAAGGATCAGGTTGCCAAGCTGCGCGACGCCGGCAATTCAGAGGTGGCGTTTCGCGTCGCGAGGAAAGAAGGAAAAGTGAACTTTACGGTGCGTGCGGTGAAGAAGAATGACGCGGAGTAAACGACCGGCGACCGGAGCGGCCGCGTGGCCGCCCCCGGTCTCCGATCCCGGAACTAGCTGGGCTTCGTGACGTTGCCGGCTTGCGGGCCTTTTGGACCGTCAACGATCTCGAACTCGACCGCCTGGCCTTCTTCAAGTGTCCGGAAGCCATTGCCCTGGACCGCCGAGAAGTGGACGAAGACGTCGCTCCCTCCGTCGCGTTCAATAAATCCGTAACCCTTGGCGTTGTTGAACCACTTGACCTTGCCTGTGATACGCATCGTACTTTTCCTGCCTTGCAATGGACGGAGCAGCTCGGCCGTAGCTAGGACTGCCCCCGGACATAAAAAAAGACCGCGAGTGCGCGGCCTCGGCTTACGACGCTGGCCCGCCAGCGCCGCAATGATAGTAGCGGGCGGCCCAGCAGTGTGTCAAGAATTCTCACAATATGCGCGCAATTTTGAGTGTTTCCGATAAGGCTGGGTTGGTCTCGTTGGCGACTGGGTTGATTGCCCTTAGGGCCCAGCTCATCTCGACCGGCGGCACCGCCAGGGCCTTGGCAGAAGCCGGCCTTCCCGTCACAAATGTGTCAGACGTCACCGGCTTCCCCGAGATGATGGACGGCCGGGTCAAGACCCTCCATCCCAAGGTGCACGGCGGCATTCTCGCGCGGCGCCACCGCCCCGACGACCTGGCCGCCATCGCCGCACAGGGCATCGAGCCCATCGACCTGGTCGTCGTCAATCTCTACCCGTTCGAAGCGGCGGCGAAGAATCCGGAGACGCACGTTCGAGGAGCTGGTCGAGCAGATCGATATCGGCGGGCCGTCGCTGTTGCGCGCCGCCGGCAAGAACTTCCGCGATGTCCTCGTCGTCGTGCAGCCGGCCGACTACCCGCGAGTGCTCGAGGAACTCGCTCGCGAGGGAGGGCCGTCGCTGGCGTTCCGTTTCGAGCTGATGCAGAAGGCCTTCGCTCACACCGCACAGTTCGACGCGCTCATCGCGCAGACGCTGCAGGCGATTCACGTCGAGGGGCAGGAATTCGTCCGCGCGGCGGTGCCGGAGATCAAGAAGGACCTGCGCTACGGCGAGAACCCCCATCAGAAGGCGACCTGGCTGCGGGGGCATGGCGGTGGGTGGGGGCTGTGGTCCATTCACCAGGGGAAGGAGCTGTCCTACACCAACCTGCTCGACCTCGACGCCGCCGTCAGGATCGCGCTCGAGTTCACCGAGCCGGCGGCCGTGGTCATCAAGCACACGAATCCGTGCGGCGTGGCGACCGGGGCCACCACGGCAGAGGCCTACGTTCGCGCCCGGGACGCCGATCCCCTGTCGGCATTCGGCGGGATCGTCGGGCTGAACCGGCCGCTCGACGTCGACACGGCCCGAGCGATTACGTCCACGTTCATCGAGGCGGTGATCGCGCCCGCCGTCGCGGACGAGGCCAAGACCGTGCTCGCGGCAAAGCAGAACATGCGCGTGGTGACTGTCAGCTTCGATGCGCTTCGAGCGCTGCCGCCCGGCGGCGATTTCGATCTTGGCGGCGACTTCCGCAGCATCCTGGGCGGGCTGCTCACCCAGGAGCGCGATCAGGTCACTGAAGCGCGCGAGCCCTGGCCGCAGGACGGGTTTCCCAGGATCGTGACCAGGCGGCAGCCGACTGCCGACGAATGGGTCGCGCTGCGGTTTGCGTGGCGCGTCTGCGCCCACGTGAAGTCGAACGCGGTGATCTTCACCGGCGTCGATCGCACGCTGGCGGTTGGTGCCGGTCAGATGAGCCGAGTCGATGCGGTGAAGGTGGCGGTGCTGAAAGCGGCGCCGGACGCGCTGCGGGGATCGGTCGCGGCGTCTGACGCCTTCTTCCCGTTCCGCGACGGTCTCGACGCCATCGCCGAGGCCGGCGCCACCGCGGTGGTCCAGCCCGGCGGATCGGTTCGCGACAGCGAGGTGATCGCCGCCGCCGACGAGCGCGGCCTGGCGATGGTTTTCACGGGGCGCCGCCATTTCAGGCACTGACCGTCCCCTCCGGCCGGCGTTCCAGCGGATCGCGCCGGCAATACTGCTGGCGCTGGTGGCGTGTATCTACTTCATCTCGCTGGGTGGAGTGTCGATCTGGGACGCGAACGAGGCGTTCTACGTCGAGACCCCGCGCGAGATGATGGCGGCGCACGATTACATCAACCCGTCGTTCAACTACGTTCCCCGCTTCAACAAACCGGTCCTCAGCTACTGGATCGTCGCGGCGTTCTACAAGGTGTTCGGCGTCTCCGTCGGCGTGCAGCGTCTGCCGATCGCGCTGGGCGCCCTCGTGATCATCGGCTGCGCCTTCATCCTGGGCCAGCTGGCGGGATTCGACCGACCACGGACCGAACCGCCGGGGGAGAGGGACGTGAGACCAGGGATTCTCGCCGCCCTGGCGCTGGCCTCGGCGCCGAGACTGGTGATGTTCGCGCGGCGCATCTTCATCGACATCTGGATCACCGCGTTCATGTCCCTGACGCTGGCGTGCTTTGCCCTCAGCGAGCGATATCCCGATCGGCGGCGGCTGTTCCTCGGCCTGATGTACGTGTCTGTCGGCCTCGGGGTCCTGACCAAGGGCCCGGTCGCGATCGCGCTGCCGGGTCTCTCCTTCGCGCTGTATCTCCTGGCCCGGAGAGAGCTGTGGCGGATTCGACAGATGATGATTCCGCTCGGCATCGTGATCGTCGCGGCCATCGTCGTGCCCTGGTACGCGGCGTTGTACGCGCAGCACGGGTGGACCTACATCACCTCGTTCTTCATCAGCGAGAATCTCGAACGGTATACCGCCGGCCTCGGCGTTCGCCAGCAGCGAGGCCTGACCTTCTACCTGCCGGTCGTTCTCAGCGACTCGTTTCCGATTTCGATCTTTCTCTTCGCCGCCGCGGCGATGTGGTGGCGGGAGCGCACCCCAATCCAGACGCTGCTGTGGTGCTGGATTCTCGCGATTGTCGTGTTCTTCTCCTTCTCGGCCGGCAAGCAGGATCTCTATATCTTTCCAATCGTCGCGGCGGTTGCCGGTCTCGGTGGCGCGGCCATGGTCCGCGTCAGTGACGATCCGGCCTGGCAGCTATGGGGCCGCCTGACGCTCGTCATCACCGGCGTGCTGGTCGCGCTGGTGGGCGCGGCCGTGCTCTGGCTGTTCGTGGCCCACGGTCGGGTCTACAACCTGAAGGGCGCATCGATGGTCGGCGCGCTCGGCCTCGCGGGCGGCCTGGCCATCGTGGCGCTCACGGCGGCGAGGAAAGTCACGTCCGCGATGCTGGCCCTGATCGTCGCGATGATCGGTGTCGACTACACCTTCGTCGCCCGCGTGCTGCCTGACTTCGAGCGCTATAAGCCGGTACCCGCCATTGCGTCGCTCCTGGCGCCGCGACTGCAGGCGACCGACATCGTGGCCAACTACCAGGTGGCCCTGCCGAGCATGGTGTACTACCTCGCGCGACACGTGGACGAGTACTTCGACGAGGAGCCGTTCGTGCGCGCCATCCTGTCGCCTCGACGCGTCTACGCCGTCTTGTCGGATGAGGACTACGCGGACCTGCAGAAGACGATCGGCGGCCGGACGTGCATTCTCTTTCGGCGTCCGACATTCGACGTGAAGCTGAAGGACGTTCTCGCCCGCGAACCGCTGCCCGAGCTTCTCCTGATCACCAACCAGTGCCAGGTGGACCGATGACGCCTTCGCATGGGCGGACCGCACCGCCGAAGGCTCACCGCTGATCGCTGTGCCCGAGAGCCATACGGTCCGCTACGTCACGCTCGCCTACGGCGACGCGCCTGGCGTGTATCGCCAGTCGTTGATGCTGCTCGTGTCACTGGTCGCGCACGCGCCACGGCCGTACGAGCTCGTGGTGGCGACTGATCGGCCGGAGTTGTACGTGTGGTTCGGCACGCGGATCGAGATCGAGTATCTCGACACACCGCGGCTCGATTCCTGGCGCGGACCGGACCCCTTCTCGATGCGGCAGAAGATCGCCTTGCTCCAGGTCGTCTGGCCGCAGGACGGCTACATCGTCCTGCTCGACGCCGACCTCATCGCCACGGCCGATCTCTCACCGTTCGTCGATGCGCTCGGCCGCGGTCAGCTGTTCATGCACAAGCGCGAGTATCAGTTCGGTCGCACGAGGCGGATCGGCAATCGTCGATTATGGCAATCGCTTCGAGGTCGATCGTTCGGAGCGTGGCAGGTCGCCGAGGAAGATGCGATGTGGAACTCGGGCGTCGTCGGCGTATCGGCCGGCGACCGCGCGCTCGTCGACCAGGCACTCGAGCTGTATGAAACGATGGGCGCCGCGGGCGTCCGACACTTCGCCACGGAGCAGCTTGTCGAGTCCCTGGTCCTCGGTCGTACCGGTCGGCTCCATGCTGCCGAACCCTGGTTCGCGCACTATTGGGGCAACCGGCCGGGCTACGACGCCGAGATTGCGCGCCGGCTGGCCGACGCGTTCATCGAGGGGCTGTCGGTCAAGGAAGCCGCCGCCCGCTACCGCGAGCGGCCGATCGACCTGCCGGTCGAGTTACGGCGGACCCGCACTGAAAAGCTACGTCGCTGGATGGGGCGCCGCTAGTGGCCTGTCCATGCTGAACAAGGACCACCTCGTGGGCGGGGCATCCCGGCTGGCGGCGTTGCTCCTCCCTTAAATACTCGCGGTATTCGCGGTCGTCGCGCCTTGCCATCCGGGCACCGCGCTCCGCGATCTGGACCTCGTTCAGCATGGACAGGCCAACAGGCCGAGCATCAGCCGCGGGCGTTGTCCGCGCCGAGCGCGGCGCCCAACTCGCTCGCGGTAATCGCCGCCGGTCCGAATCGGCTGACCGCCAGCCCGGCAGCCACATTGGCCAGCCGAGCCGCGTGCTCCAGCGGACCGCCGGCGGCCAGCGCCAGCGCGATCGCGGCAATCACGGTATCGCCCGCCCCGGTCACGTCCGACACCTCGCGTGCCTCAGCGGGGAGATCTTGCTCGCCGTCGGGGCCCAGCAGCCACATGCCGTGCTCGCCGCGGGTCACCAGCACGCTGTCGCACCGTGCCCGCTCTCTGAAGCGCATCGCGGCGGCGCGCGCCTCGTCGATCGTCCGGATCCGCATGAGCGTGACCGCTTCCGCTTCGTGATGGTTCGGCGTAATGAGGCTGGCGCCGGCGTAGTAGTCGATGTGCGGCACTTTGGGGTCGACCAGCACCTGAATCCCCTTGTCGCGCGCCGCATCGATGGCGGCCCGCGCGATCCGGCGCGTGACCACGCCCTTCTGATAGTCGGACACGAGAATGATGTCGACGCGCGATGCGGCGGCGCGGACGCCATCGGCAAGTTGCTCTTCCGCCGCACCCGACACGTCGGCGTCGCTCTCGTGGTCGATTCGCGCCACCTGTTGATTGCGGGTGGTGACGATTCGCAGCTTACGGGTGGTGCCGCGAGCCCGATCGACGACGACCGCGTTGGTGTCCACGCCGACCGCGGCCAGCGCCGCGATCAGCCGCGTCGCGCTCTCATCGGATCCGACGACGCCGGCGATCTCGACGCGGCCGCCCAGCGCCGCGACGTTGTGCGCGACGTTGGCGGCGCCGCCGAGGCGATACTCCTCCCGCTCGAAGCGGACGATGGGGACCGGCGCTTCGGGTGAGATCCGCTCGACCGTCCCGACGATGAAGTGATCGAGCATCAGATCGCCGACGACAAGGACGCTGCGACCACGCGAGCGCTTCAGCAGCGCCTGCAGGTCAGACCGCGCGGCTGACATGTGGCGGGGCCGCAGCGGCGTCGAGCTCACGGTCGGCGGCGTAGGGCAGCGTCATGAGCACGAGGAACAGCATCAGGAACTCGGAGTCGCCGAAATTGTATTCGAACAGGCCGGCCGCGAGCATCGCCGCTATCGCCGCCAGGCCACCGTTCGACAGCGACCGGAACTCGCCGGTCCGGCGCTTGAGAAAGTCGCGGATGAGCGTGACGATGAACCAGATCCAGACCGCCAGCGCCGGCAGACCGCGCTCGGCGGCAATCTGCAGCGGCACGTTGTGCAGATGCGGATTGAGCTGATTGACGGCGCTCTTGTCGCGGTAATGCGGATAGACCTGGATGATCATGTCCGGTCCGACGCCGGTCAGCGGATCGTCCTTGATGATGTGCAGGCCCGAGCGCATCATCGCCACGCGATCGATGTTGGACGGATCGGTGAGGCTGAAGGTCGAGTACAGGCGCGCCGTCAGGTTGGCGGGCGCGACGGTCAGGAACAGGCCGAGACCGACGGGCAGCAGCGCCAGCAGCCGAAAGTCGCGGAGCAGGAACAGCAGTCCAATCCCGACACATGCCCCGACCCAGGCGCTCCGCGTGAACGTGAAGCCGAGCGCGAGCGCCAGTGCCGGCAGCACCAGCGCCGCCCACATCCGGTGGTGCCTGGCGAACATCACGCGCGACACCGCGGCGCAGGCGACCAGCATCAGCAGCCCCGAATAGGTCATGTAGTGACCGAGCGTGCCGGCTGGGCGCCGACCCAGGTGGTCGTAGTTCAGGATCAGGTACTGGATGATCCCCCACGTCGCGCTCATCGCGCCCACCGTGATGATCACGTCGACCGCGGCCAGGCTCCGTCGGCCGGGCAGCAGCCGATAGACGAGCGGCACGATGACCAACAGGACGAGCTGCTTCGAATCGACGAGGCTGACCCGCGGGTCCACCGAGAAAATTGACGCGACGAGCGTCGCGGCGCCGTAGGCGGCGAGCGGCCAGAACATCGGCGGCACGATGATCCGCTCGCGCTTTCGGATGACTTCCGCAAGCCACAGAATCGTCGCCAGGGTGAGGAGGATGTCGGCCGCCGCAATCGACACCTGGAGGGCGGCGGCGAAGGCGAACAGCGCAAGGCAGGCGGCGCGCTCGAGACGACCAGCGGGTAGCGAGGCGAACGCGTCGGCACCCGCCCCCGGCGCGACTCGTCCGGTGTAGGAGGCGGTCATCGCGGCGCCAGCGCCTGTTCGGCCGCTCGAATCACCATATCGGGCATCAACGTAGTCAGGCATCTGAAGTCACCAGGAATGCAGACCCGCTGATCGCACGGCCGGCAGGGCAGTCCCTCGAGCTCCACCGACATCGTCCGCGGTCCGTCGCCGCGCCACGCCGCCGACCGGGCCGAGAGCGTCGGGCCGAAAATGCCGACGATCGGGGTCGCGGTAGCGGCCGCGATGTGGAGCGGACCGGTATCCCCGCCGACGAACAGGTGGCTGCGGCCGATCAGCGCCCGGAGCTCCTGCAGGTCGAACTCTCCGATATCCACGATTCGGCCTGCCGTCGCAGCCAGTTGTTGCCGGGCGGTGGCGGCGATTCGCAGCGCGGCATCCCGATCGGACGGCCCGGAACTGAGCACGATCCGTCGTCGCTCGTCGCCGGCCGCCAGGTGAGCGGCCAGATCGACGAAGAAGGTCTCCGGCCAGCGGCGAAACGGATTCCCGGCGCTGACGTGGACCACGATCAGCTGGTGCGCGTCCAGCACGCCGGCGTCGCGCAGACGTCGGGCCATCCTGTCGTCGGCTGCCGCGTCGAGCACCATCTCGACCGGATCGGCCGAGGGTGTCGGCTGGCCACCGCGCCACCCCGGGATCGCCTCGAGCAAATCCCACTGGTTCGCGACCGAGTGCCTGGGCCGGAGGTCCCGGGCGCGGTGAACGACCCGGGTGTACATCCAGGCGCGTCCTTGGATGTCGTAGCCGATGCGCTCGCGGGCGCCGCTCGCACGCGCGAGCCAGGCACTGCGCGGCCCGCCGTGCAGATCGATCGCGAGGTCGAAGCCGGTGCGCCGCAGCCGCCTCGCCAGCGACAGGTCGTCCGCCAGACGCCGCAACCCCCGCGTCTTGGGCGCCACGATCACCTCGTCCAGATGACGATTGTGCTCGACCAGGGGTGCCGCTGCTGGTTCGACGACGTACGTCAGGCAGGCGTCCGGGTACTCGCGTCTGAGCGCCCGGATCAACGGCGTCGTGAACATCACGTCGCCAATCAGCCGCAGTCTGAGCAACAGGATCTTCACTCGCCCTGACTTGTGGAGACTGTGAAATTTTCAGGGCTCACGCTCGACGATCTCAGGCCGCCGCGCCGACAGGGTCCGGCCGTCGCCGGCGCCATTCGCTCACGATTCGATCGTGGCCTCGTCGATGAGCATGACCGGAATGTCGTCCTTGATGGGATACACGCGGTTGCACTGCGCGCACTTCAGCGCCGTGCCATCCTTCACCAGATCAACCTTCGTCTTGCACTTCGGGCACGCCAGAATCTCGAGCAGGTCAGCAGCGACTGACATTTGAGTCCCTATTCTCTCGTCCTTGGTCCCTGGCCGTGGGTCCTGAGTCCCGGGTCTCGGTCCTCGGTCCCTCGTCCTCGGCCATTCAACCACAGATTTGCCTCGGTGGCGGTGCTGCCGTCATTATAGTCAGTGGACGCATGCTGATCGCTCCTGCTGCTCTCGTCTGGCTCATCGCGGCTTCTCCTGACTTCGGCGCTCAAGCTTCCAAACCGCCCGGGATCGAAGCGCAGGCCGATCAACCAACAGCGGGGTACTACTTTGTCCTCGGCCGCTATCTCGAAGGCGAGGGACAGATTTCCGACGCCATCGAGGCGCTGAAGCATGCGATCCAGCTCGAGCCGAACGCGGCCGAGCCGCGGGCCGAGCTGGCGGCGCTGTACGCGCGGCAGGACCGGGTGGAAGATGCGGTTCATGCCGCCGAGGACGCGCTCAAGGTCGATCCGCAGAATCGCGAAGCCAACCGGATCCTGGGATCGGTCCTCGCCGCGATGGCGGAACAGCGGGGCGGCGGTCGACCCGCGGCCGAGATTGATTCGTACCAGACACGCGCGATTGCCGCGCTCGAGATCGCTCGCGCCAACACCCTGCCCGATCTGGCGGTCGACCTGACCCTCGCCCGGCTGTATCTGATGAAGGATCGGCCCGGCGACGCCGTTCCGCTGCTGCGCCGGATCATCGACGAGCAGCCGAGTTTCGGCGACGGCTGGCTGCTGCTGTCGACCGCGCTCGAGGCGGCCGAGCGTCCGGACGAGGCCGCCGACGTCTTGAAGGCCGCGCTCGAGGAGCTGCCGACGCTGTTCCGGGCGCGAGTAGGTCTGGCGGAGCTCTACGAGCGGTCGCGGCAATGGCCGCAGGCCGCCGACGCCTGGGCCGACGCCCAGGCCAAGGACGAGCGCAACACCGAGATTGCCGCCCGCCGGGCCGGCGCGCTGCTGAACGCCGACAAGGCAGCCGAGGCCCGGACCGTCATCACCCAGGCCCTCACCCTCAAGCCGGGAGATGCCCGCCTCTCGTATCTGCTGGCGCAAAGCGAACGGGAGCTCGGCAACCTCGACGCCGCCGAGACGATTGCCCGCCAACTCCAGACCGGCAGGCCCGACGATGTACGGGGCGTGTACCTGCTGGCGCAGATTCTCGAATCGCGCGGTCGGTATCAGGAAGTGGTCGATCTCCTGAAGCCGACCATCGCCCGCCTGAAGACCGACAACGATCAGGCCAGCCAGGTCGCGTTGCTGCTCGATACGCAGGGACTCGCGCTGCAGGAGCTGCAACGGCACGATGAGGCGATCGCCGCCTTCAAGGAAGCGGTGCAACGCGCGCCCGACGAAGCGGTCCGTCATGCGGTCCTGATTCAGGGGCTGACCGCCGCCAACCATTCGGCCGAGGCCGTCACCGCGGCGCAGGCCGCACGGGCGAAGTTTCCCGACGACAGCGGCGTGGCCTATCAGCTGGGCGCCGCGCTCGATCGATCGGGTCGTCGCGACGACGCCGAGCGGACCTTCCGGGAGATCATCGCGAACGACCCGCTCGACGCGAACGCGCTCAACTATCTTGGTTACATGTTCGCCGAGCATGCGACGCGGCTCGACGAGGCCGTCACCCTGATTCAGCGCGCGCTCAAAGTGGACCCCGACAACCCCTCGTTCCTCGACAGTCTGGGCTGGGCCTACGTGCAGCAGGGCAAGCTCGATCTCGCCGACCAGCCGTTGAGCACCGCCGCCGACAAACTGCCCAAGAATTCCGTCATTCAGGAACACCTCGGTGACCTTCGCCTCAAGCAGAGCCGGCCGGGCGACGCCATCGCCGCCTGGAAGCGGGCGCTCGCCGGCGACGGCGATTCCATCGATCGCGAGAAAATCCAGCAGAAGATCACCATCGCCACGAAGCAGACCAAGAAATAGCGATGCAGTCTGCTTCTTGGCAGGTAGTCAGGCGCCCGCGGTATTTCTTCGTCGTTGCCCTGGTCCTTCTCGTCGCGTGCGGTCATGCGGCTCCGGCGCTGCCGACCGGCTCGACGACGCCGTTTGCTGAATTCGCGCCGGCCTACGCCGAGGCCAGCGGATCATGCCGCGCGACCAGGACCCTCACCGTGTCGATGGTGCTCTCCGGAAAAGCAAACGGCGTGAGGCTGCGAGGCCGGGTGGATGCCGGCTTTGCGGCGCCCGCGGCCATGCGGCTGGAGGGGCGGGCGCCGTTTGGACGCCCGGTGTTCGTGCTGACCTCGGAAGCGGATCGCGCGACGCTCGTGCTTCCCCGTGACGAGCGGGTACTGGCCGGTGCCTCGCCGTCGGCGATCGTCGAGGCGCTCGCCGGTGTCGCGCTGACGCCCGACGCGTTGCGCTCGATCCTCAGCGGCTGCGGCCTGGCGGTGGGGGAGTCGCCGACCGGCGGCCGGGCCTATACCGGCGGCTGGGCCGCGGTGGACGTCGCCGGCACGACCACCTACCTGCGGCGCAGCGGGACAGCGTGGCAGATCCTCGGTGCCGCTCACGAGGCGCTCACCGTGTTCTATGCCGATTTTCAGAACGGCAGGCCAGGCACCGTTCACATCCAGACGGGACGCACCAGCGGATCGGCCGATCTCATTCTGCGTCTGTCGCAGATCGAGGTGAATCCGACACTCGACCCGCGGACGTTTCATCAGGAGATTCCGCCGCAGGCATCGCCGCTGACCCTCGACGAGCTGCGGCGCAGCGGACCCCTCGGCGATGCGAAGGGCGCGGCCGGCGACCCGCAGTGACAGCCGTATGAAGAAGCGACCACCGATCACCATCCGTGCCCACGCGAAGGTGAATCTCGACCTCCGGGTGCTCGGCGTGCGATCGGATGGCTATCACGAGCTGCGCACGGTCTTTCAGACCATCGAGCTGCACGACACGCTCGTCTGCGCCGAGCGTCCGGGGCCGTTCACGTTGAAGTGCCGGACCGCCGGCATTCCCCTCGATGACGACAATCTGATCTGGAAGGCTGGTGCGCTCCTCTGGGCCGCGCTCGGACGCGAAGGGGAGATGCGCGACACGACCGTGAGGATCGACAAGCGTATTCCCGTGCAGGCGGGGCTCGGCGGCGGCAGCGCCGACGCGGCCGCGGCCCTGGCCGCGCTGGCGCGGTTGTGGGGTGGCGCACCGCTGGGCACGTTGCGGGAGATCGCGGCGCGCATTGGCGCCGACGTGCCGTTCTTTCTCTCCGGCGGCACGGCGCTCGGTCTGGGACGAGGCGAGGAGATCTACCCGCTCGTCGATCTGCCGCCGCACTGGATCGTGATCGCCCGCCCGCCGTTCGGCGTCTCCACGGCCGAAGCGTACGGCTGGTACGACGAGGATCGCGCCGCCGGCCTGCGCGAGATGCGCGAGCTCCAGATGCTGCCGGTTCCCTGGCCGAGCCGCGCTGCCCAGATGATCAACGATCTGGAACCCCCGGTCCTTCGACGCCATCCCGAGATCGGGACGATCCGGGCGCAACTCAAGGAGGCCGGAGCCGTGGCGGCGGCCATGTCCGGCAGCGGCTCGGCGGTTTTTGGCCTGTTTCGCAGCCGCGCCGCCGCCGAGCGTGTGGTGCGGCCGTTGAGCCGCGGTGGTGCTCGCGCTCTCCTCACCCGCACCGTGAGCCGCAGCGAGCACGAGCGTCGGGCCCGTCCGATTGCCCGCCGGCGGCGGATCCTGTAGACTTAACCTTTTGCGGACGTGCCAGCGGGTCGCGCCGTGGTGTCTGATGTCGGGGACTCGTCACCAAATCGAAGCCGCCTGACGCGGTAGCCGATCCATGGCCGGATGGGGCGTGGCCAAGCGGTAAGGCGCGGGACTTTGGATCCCGTATTCGGAGGTTCGAATCCTCCCGCCCCAACCATGTTGCTCGGTTGGTACGGCTGGCGTCGGCAAGAGCGCGATCGACGATCGGACTGGGCCAGCGAGGGCGGGCGGATCGCGACGGCGGGTTTTGAGGGCCGTCCGGGTTCATTGATTGGAGCGACAGCGCCAATGGCTCGTGGGCAACTCAAAATCTTCTCCGGCAGCGCTCACCCGGCGCTGACCGAAGAGATTGCGGAGTTCCTTCAGGTCCCGGTCGGTCACGCTCGGCTGCAGCGGTTTCCCGACACGGAAGTCTCGTTCCAGATCGACGAGAACATCCGCGGGACCGATGTCTTCGTCGTACAGCCGACGTGCGCCGACGTCGATCGGCACCTCATCGAGCTGTGCGTGATGATCGACGCGTTTCGCCGATCGTCGGCGTCGCGGATCACGGCGGTGATTCCCTATTACGGGTACGCGCGCCAGGACCGCAAGGACAAGCCGCGGGTGCCGATCTCAGCCAAGCTGGTCGCCAACCTGCTCGGCGCGGCCGGCACCAACCGCGTGCTGACGATGGATCTGCACAAGGCGCAGATTCAGGGGTTCTTTGATATTCCGGTCGACCACCTGTTCGCCGCTCCGGTGATCATCGATCATCTGACCCGGCTCGACAGCCAGAATCTGACCATCGTGTCTCCCGACGCCGGCGGTGCCGAGCGGGCGCGGGCCTACGCCAAGCGCCTCGATGCCGAGCTGGCCATCATCGACAAGCGCCGCAGCGACGACGGGACAGCCGAGGTGATGAACGTGGTCGGCGATGTCGGCGGTCGGACCTGTATTCTGCAGGACGACATCATCGACACGGCGGGAACGATCGTCAAGGCGGCCAACGCGCTCAAGGCCAACGGCGCCGAGCGCGTGTTTGCCTGCGCGGTCCACGGCGTACTCTCGGGACCGGCCATCGAGCGGCTCGAGGCGGCGCCCCTCGATCAGGTGATCATCACCAACACGATCCCGCTGGTCGAGCGCGCCAAGTGCTGCAAGAAGATCAAGCAGCTCTCGGTGGCGCGGCTGCTGGGTCAGGCGATCCGGAGTATTCACGAGGAGACCTCGGTCTCGTCGTTGTTCGTGTAAGCCGAGTCCGGCGGCGGCCTGGGCCGGGCGCTGGAACGATGAAGCTGAGAACGGGAAAACTGAAATGGATGCGACACTTCAAGTAGAAAAGCGCGACGGACGAGGGAAGAACGAGGCGCGGCGCCTGCGGGCGTCGGGACGGATTCCGGCGGTCGTCTACGGGGTCGAGAAGGGTAAGGCCGTCGAGATCGCGGTCGACCCGAAGATCCTGATGCGGATCCTTCACTCTCACTCCGGCGTGAACACGCTGATTGGGTTGCAGGGTGTCGAGCTCGGCGGCGGCAAGGTCCTCGTCAAGGAGTACCAGCTCGATCCGATCAACCACCACATCCTCCACGCCGATTTCTACGCGGTCGCGATGGACAAGGCGATCACGGTGACCGTGCCGATCGTCCTCAAGGGCGAGCCCAAGGGCGTCAAGGTGCAGGGCGGCGTCGTGGACTTCGTCAACCGCGAGCTCGAGGTCGAGACGCTGCCCGGCGACATCCCCGAGCACATCACGATCGACGTCAGCGAGCTGATGCTGCATCAGGGCATCCGCGTGCGCGACCTGCCGCAGGACGCCAAGTGGAAGCCGGTGAGCGAGCCCGACATGATGATCGTCCACGTCGTGACCGTGAAGGCCGAGGAGCCGGCACCGGAAGCGGCGGCAGTGGTGGGGGCGGCGCCGGCGGCGCCGGCCGAGCCCGAGGTCATCAAGAAGGGCAAGCAGGAGAAGGAAGAAGAGTAGCCGGCTGATCGTCGGGTCGCATGAAGCTGATTGTCGGCCTGGGGAATCCCGGCAGGAAGTACGAGGGCACCCGCCACAACGTCGGCTTCGCCGCGGTCGACCTGCTGGCGAGCCGGCACGGGACGGCCTGGGAGTCGGCCCCGGCCGAGGCCCTGATGGGCAAGTGGCGCGCGGAGAACACCCTGCTCGCCAAGCCGTTGACGTTCATGAATCTGAGCGGTCAAGCGGTTCTCGATCTGTTGCAGTTCTACAAGATCGAGGTGCCGGACCTCTTCGTGATCGTCGACGAAGCGCAGCTCGAGCTCGGCCGTCTTCGCGCTCGTCCGTCCGGATCGTCCGGGGGACACAACGGCCTGAAGTCGATCATCGGCGTGCTGGGAACCGACGCGTTCCCGCGACTGCGGATCGGGGTCGGCCGCGGGGACAATCGTCGCGACCTCGGGGATCACGTGTTGTCGCGATTCGAGCCGGACGAACGGCCGGTCATCGACGACGCCGTGCAGCGGGCGGCTGACGCCGCCGAAACGTTCATCAGGGAAGGGATCGTCGCCGCGATGAACGGCTACAACCGGAAAGACGACAGGACGACGGACAGGGAAGAGATCTAACCGATCGTCTCCTTGAGACAACAGGATCGACCGGCAGTCGATCGAAATGTCTCCGCTTAGTCCAGAAGGAGAGTCATGAGTCAGAACAGAGACTACGAGCTCGTCTACATCGTCTCGCCCGAGACGAGCGAGCAGGACATCACCGATTTGCACACGCAGATCGAGCAGATCGTCCAGCGGTTCCAGGGAACCATCGAAAAATCCGAGAACTGGGGTCGGCGGAAGCTGGCCTACGAGATCGGCCACCACCGCGAAGGCACCTACGTCGTCGAGACGATCCGCGGATCCGGCGACCTGATGAAGGAAATCGATCGGCGCCTGCGCGTGATTGACTCCGTCATCCGCCATCTGATCGTTCGGGTCGACGAAGACCTCCGCGTGGCTGACCGTCACCGTGACGCGCGCAAGGCGACGCAGGCGCGGCGCCGGACCGCGCGCGGCCTGCCGCCCGAGCCGGCAGTCGGCGAGCGTCGCGGCGAACGTGATGCCGACGATGAAGACGATCGACTTGAAGGGGTGGAGGTCCAGCGATGAGCGACGAGCGAGGCGGCCGCGGCCGCGGCGGCAAGAGCGGCGACAAGGCTAAAGGAGAAGCTCGCCCGCGTGGCGGATTCTTCCGCCGTCGCCGCGTCTGCAAGTTCTGCGCGGACAAGATTGACTACATCAACTACAAGGACGTCCGGCTGCTGATGCCGTTCATCCCCGAGCGCGGCAAGATTCAGCCGCGGCGAATCTCCGGCACGTGCGCGCTGCACCAGCGAAAGCTGCAGACCGCGATCGCCCGGGCGCGGCAGCTGGCCTTGATTCCGTATGTGACCGACTGAAGATAACGCAGGGACTCGAACTAGGGACTAAGGAACTGGTTCGAGGGTTCGGGGTTCGGGTTCGGGGTCCAGGTTCAGGTTCGGGGTTGGTTCACGGTTCGTCCGAACCTGCGAACCCATGGAACCCTGAACTGCGAACCTCGAACCCTGAACCAACCCTGAACCATGAACCCGAACCAGAACCTCGAACCCCGAACCCCGAACCTGAGCGAAGGCAGCAAACATGGAAATCATCCTCAGAGAACATGTCGACAACCTGGGCCGCCGGGGAGATGTGGTGAAGGTGGCGGCAGGCTACGCCCGGAACTATCTGCTGCCGCGCAAGCTGGCGCTGGCGGTGACCGAGAACAACAAGCGGCAGATCGAGCGCGAGAAGAAGGTGGCCGAAGTCCGGGACGCCGAGGAGAAGTCGCAGGCCGACGCCATCGCGCAGCGCCTGGGCCAGATCGAGATTGAGATCGCGCGGCGCGTCGGTGAGAACCAGACGCTCTACGGATCGGTCACCTCCGCCGACATCGTCCACGCGCTGCAGGCCAAAGGGTTCGAGATCGACAAGCGCAAGATTCAGCTGGCCGATCCGTTGAAGGCGCTGGGCGAGGCCACGGTACCGGTGAAGATTCACCGCGACGTGACCGCGCAGCTGCGCGTCAAGGTCGTTCCGGAAAACGCCTGAGCGCGCGCTCGCGGGTGGGTTGATGCCTGAGGTCGCTGCCTCTGAACGGACGCTGCCGCACAACCTCGAGGCCGAGAAGTCCGTACTCGGCGCGATCCTGATCCACAACGAGGCCTTCAACCACGCCGCCGAGCTGATCGACTCGCGCGATTTCTTTCGCGATGCGCATCGCCGCATCTTCGAGAAGATGATCGTGCTCAGCGAGCGCGGCGACGCCATCGACCTGGTCACGCTGAAGGACGAGCTGCAGCGATCGAGCGAGCTCGAGGAAGTCGGCGGGCCCGCCTACATCGCGTCGCTCGCCGACGGCGTCCCCCGTAGCGCCAACGTCGAGCACTACGCGCGGATCGTCAAGGAAAAATCCACCCTTCGCAACCTGATTCATTCGGCCAACCGCATCCTGTCCACCGCCTACGAGGCGGAGCAGGATGCCGACCTGATCCTGGACGATGCGGAGAAGGCAATCTTCGAGATTGCCGAGGATCGCATCCGCGAAGGGTTCGTGCCGCTGCGCGACCTCGTGCAGAGCAGCTTCGCGACGATCGAGAAGCTGCAGCAGCACAAGGGGATGGTCACCGGCGTGCCCACCGGCTTCGTCGATCTCGACGAGATGACGTCCGGGCTGCAGCCGTCGGATCTCGTCCTCGTCGCGGCGCGGCCGTCGATGGGGAAGACCAGCTTCGTGCTGAACATCGCGCAGCACGTCGGGATTCACACCGACATGACGGTCGGCTTCTTCAGCCTCGAGATGTCCAAAGAGCAGCTGTTCATGCGCATGCTGACGTCGGAAGCACGCATCGACGCCCATCGCTTCCGCAGCGGCTATCTGAACGAGAAGGACTACGGGCGGCTGTCGCACTCGCTCGGCACGCTGGCCGAGGCGCGCGTCTTCATCGACGACACGGCGTCGATCGGCGTCCTCGAGATGAGGGCCAAGGCCAGGCGCCTCCAGGCCGAGCACGGCCTGCATCTCCTGATCATCGACTACATTCAGCTGATGCAGGGTCGCGGCCGGTTCGAGAGCCGGCAGCAGGAGCTGGCCTCGATTTCGCGGTCGCTGAAGGGGTTGGCCAAGGAGCTGCACGTGCCGATCGTCGCGCTGTCGCAGCTGTCGCGGGCGCCGGAAACACGCTCCGACCACCGGCCGCAGCTCTCCGATTTGCGCGAGTCGGGCGCGCTCGAGCAGGACGCCGACGTCGTGATGTTCATCTTCCGCGAAGATCAGTATCGCGACGGAGAAGGGCAGCCGAATCAGGAAGCGGAAGGGGTGGCCGAGATCATTGTCGGCAAGCAGCGCAACGGGCCGACCGGCGTCGCCAGGCTGGCGTTCATCAAAGAGCACACCCGGTTCGAGAACCTCGCGCAGGGCGGGATGTGATTCGGCCGACGGTCGCGCGCGTCGATCTGACGGCCATCGAGGCCAACCTGCGTGCCATCGCCGCGTTCCTGCGTCAGGGTGCGGCCCCCCGCAGCGCTCCTCCGTCGATCATCGCGGTCGTCAAAGCGAATGCCTACGGACATGGCTCGTCGCAGGTCGCCCTGGCGCTGCAGCGCGCCGGCGCCACCATGCTCGCCTGCGCTGACATCGAGGAGGGGATTGTCCTGCGCACGGCCGGCGTCACGTTGCCGATCCTGGTCTTTGGCGCGCTCGGCATCAGCGATCTCGACGGTGTGTTCGAGCACGATCTGACGCCCACGATTTCCACGCCGTCCGCGGCGCGGGCGCTGCAGGCGGCGGCCGCGCGGCGGAGCGCGGTGCTGCACTGTCACCTGAAGATCGATACCGGGATGAATCGTCTCGGGTTCCGCCACGATAACCTGCGGCGCACCCTGCCCGAGGTTGCCGGCAGCGCCAATCTGGCGATCGACGCGGTCTATACACACTTCGCGACCGCCGACGAGCCCGAGAGTCCGGCGTTTGCGCTTCAGCGCGAGCGATTCGAGCAGGCGATCCCCGTTCTCGAGTCGCTGGGCATCCGCCCGCGCGTGCGGCACGCGGCGAACAGCGCTGCGCTGCTCCGCGACGAGCGCGTCTGGTACGACATCGTCCGTCCGGGCCTGCTGATTTACGGCATCGTGCCGCCGCCGCTCGCGTCAACCCTGCCGCTGCGACCTGCCCTGTCACTCCATAGTCGTATCGTGCACGTGAAGGGCATCAAGCCCGGAGAAGGGACCGGATACGGGTTGCGCCGTGTCGGCGATCGCGCTTCGACCATTGGCATCGTGCCGGCCGGGTACGCCGACGGTCTCGACCGCCGCCTGGCCGGCAATGGCAGCATGCTGGTGCGGGGCCGGCGCGTGCCGATCGTCGGCTCGGTGTGCATGGATATGACGATGATCGATGTCACCGGGCTCGATGTGGCCCCCGGCGATGAGGTCGTCATCATCGGCGAGCAGGAAGGGGAGTCGATGGGCGTCCGGGAGATGGCGGCGGCCATAGGCACGATCCCGTATGAGCTGCTCTGCCGCGTCGGCACCAGAATTGAACGCGTCTACGAGGGGAACGACCAGAAGGGCGAGCCTCGCCGCCCTCGAGCCTCGGGTATCGACCCTCGGTCCTCGGCTCTCGACCCTCGCGCCTCGGCCCTCGATCCTCGGTCTTTTGAGCAATGAAGCCGAAAGTCGTTTACGTCTGCCAGGAGTGCGGATCGCAGTCGCCCAAATGGCTGGGTCGATGCACTGATTGTGGCGCGTGGAACTCGCTGGTCGAGGAGCGTCCGGTGCCGGCGACCGCCGGAGCTGGCGCCGCGGCGGCAAGTGCCGGCGCCCGGTACTCACTGGCGTCCACATCCGGACCGCGGTTGTACGAAGAAATCGACACTGTTGTGGCCGAGCGGTTGTCGAGCGGGATAGAAGAGTTCGATCGCGTGCTCGGCGGCGGCGTTGTCCCGGGATCGCTGGTGTTGATCGGCGGTGAGCCCGGGATTGGCAAGTCGACCCTCCTCCTGCAGGCGGCAGCGCATTTCGCGCAGACCCTGGGCACGGTGCTCTACAGTTCGGGCGAAGAATCGGAGCATCAGATCCGGTCGCGCGGCGACCGGCTCGGCGTCGAGCGCGCGCCCCTTTACCTGCTGGCTGAGACCTGTCTGGAGCGCATCCTCGAGGAGATCGCCCGCCTTCGCCCGGCGCTCGTCATCATCGATTCGATCCAGACCGTCTTCTCGCTGAAATTCCAATCCGCTCCCGGCAGCATCGGTCAGGTTCGCGAAGCGGCGACGCAGCTCCTGTTTGCGGCGAAAGGGCAGAACATTCCGACGTTCCTCGTCGGCCATGTCACCAAGGACGGTAGTCTCGCCGGCCCGAAGGCGCTCGAGCACATCGTCGATACGGTGCTGTATTTCGAAGGGGAGAAGCATCATTCCCACCGCGTCGTGCGCGCGGTCAAGAACCGGTTTGGCGCCGTCAGCGAGCTGGGTGTCTTCGAGATGACCGGTCGCGGCTTGAAGGGGGTGCCGAATCCGTCGGCGCTGTTCCTGGCCGAGCGTCCGGCCAACGCTCCCGGTTCCGCGGTGCTGTGCTGCATGGAGGGATCCCGGCCGCTGCTGGTCGAGGTGCAGGCGCTGGTCAGCGCGACCTCGTTCGGAAACGCCCGGCGTATGGCCAGCGGCATCGATCAGAATCGCCTCTCGCTCCTGCTCGCCGTGCTGGAGAAGCGTGCGGGCCTGAACCTGATGGGCGAGGACGTCTTCATCAACGTGGCCGGCGGCATGACCGTGGACGAGCCCGCGTCGGATCTGGCAGTGGTCGCTGCGGTCGCGTCGAGTCTCAGGAATCGCCCGATTCGTGCCGGCACCGCCGTCTTCGGCGAGGTCGGGCTGGCCGGCGAGATTCGAGGCACCAGCCAGGGATCACTGCGTGTCCGCGAGGCGGCGCAGATGGGGTTCACCCGTTGTATCCTCCCGCACGGCAACTGTGCGCCGGACGAAGCCCCCGCGGGATGCGAGCTGGTGTTCGTGAAGACCGTCGGCGAGGCGCTCGACGAATTGATGATGGGGTAAGGTCGCGCTATCCGTTGCGCAGCACGCTCATCGGGTCTGTGTGTGCGGCGCGGCGGGCAGGCAGCCAGGCAGCGAGTGCGCCAACTGCAATCAGTACCGTGACAGATATCAGGAAGGTTCGCGGGTCCCTCGGTTCGAGGTTGAAGAGCAGCGTCCCGACGAATCGCGATGCCCAGGCACTGAGAGCGACGCCAGCAAGCAAGCCCACCGAGAGCAGCGCCGCGACGCGTCGCATGACCATCATCGTGACGTTGACGCGGTCCGCGCCGAGCGCCATGCGGATGCCGATCTCCGCGCGCCGCCGGCTCACCGAGTACGACGTCACGCCGTAGAGTCCAAGCGCCGCGAGGACCAGCGAGAGACCACCGAACGATCCCGCCAGGACGGCCAGGAGCCTCTCCTGCGCCACCGACGCAGCCACCAGATCGTCCATGCCCTGGAACGAGAACGCTGCACCAGGGACGGCGCGCGACAGCGATTCTGCGAGATCGCTTGCCAGCCGCCCCGAAGCCGTTTGGGGTCTGATGGTGAGTCCCATGCTGGCCGGCGCTGCATCACGCTGCGCCACCGGCACGTACATCGTCGGGCTCATGCCGGCACGCGCCGACCGGTAGATCGCGTTCGAGGCCACGCCAACCACGCGGAATCGTGACACGCCCGGAACGATGACGTATTCCGCCGCCACTTCGTCGCCGACGGGATTGCGCCCCTCGAAGAACTGCCGGACGAACGCCTCGTTGACGACGACGACCGGAGGGGCGCCGAGACGATCGGCGCTCGTGAATCCCCGGCCAGCCGTGATCCTCATCCCATACGTCGCGAACCAGTCCGGCGAGATGGCGTTGACCCAGGACATGGCGGCGCGCCCGGCACTGGGCGGGACGTCTTTTCCGGCGAAGGAGATGCGTGTATTCCAGCCCGAGCCGCTCACGGGAGTGATTGCGGAGATGCCGACCGCCGCCACGTCCGGCGTCGCGGAGGCGGCGTCTTTGAGCGCCTCGAACATGTGCACCCGCGATTGCGACGTGGCCTGTGTCGGCTGCAGATCGACCGTGACGACCAGCAGCTGCGCCGGGTCGAAGCCGAGCGGGGTTCGCGCCAGCGAAGTGAACGTGCCGACGAAGAGTCCCGCTCCGACGATCACGGCGAGCGAGAGCGCCACCTGTGCGGCGACGAGCATGTCACGGAGCGCGACGCCGCGCTGACCGGCGATCGTCCGCGTCTGCTCCTTCAGCGCGTCGCTGGGGGCAATCGCCGAGACGCCGAGCGCCGGCGCCAAGCCGAACAGGAGCGCCGTTGCCACCGCAACAGCGACCACGAACGCCGCGAGCCGCCAGTCGGCCGACAGGTCGAGGAACGGCGTCTGCCGCGGCGTCGCGAGCTGCTGCACGAGCACGGTGCTGCACCAGTTCGATACCAGGAAACCGGCGAGCGTACCAACGGCCGCGACGATGAACGTCTCCGCCAGCAGCTGGCGCGCGATGCGCGCGCGGGACGCGCCCAGCGCGAGCCGCACGCTCAGATCGTGACGCCGCGACGGATGCGCGCGCCAGCATGAGGTTCGCGATGTTCGCGCACGCAATCAGCAGCACTGCACCAACCACGCCCATCATGATGGCGAGCGGCCGCGTGTAACGGAGCCGCAGCGTGGAGCGACCACCGGCGGCTGGTGCGAACGTGAACGGATCGCGCAGATATTGCTCGCCAGAAGGATAGCGTGGGGGCTGCGTGGCACGCCGGATGTCCGGCTGAGCGGCGCGCAATGCGGCTGTTGCGGTGTCCGCGGACTGATTGATTTTGAGTCGCGCCATCACGTTGAGCCACCAGACCGTGCGTCCATCCAGGCTCGAGTCGTGGCCCTTGACGATCGCTTCCGTGCCGAGCGGAATGATGACGTGCCACGCCCGCCCCACCTCAGCGCCGAAGAAACCTGGCGGCATGACGCCGACGATCGTGAAGGGGACTCGGTCAATCATCAGGCGGCGACCGATGGCATCGGAGGCGCCGTTGAAGCGCTGACGCCAGAATGCATGGCTGATGACCGCGACCGCGCCATCCGGCCCGCCTCCTCGCGCGTCATCGCGGTCGGTGAACGTTCGTCCGACGAGGGCCGGGATGCCGAGCACGTCGAAGAGGCGACCGCTGGCATAGGCTCCCTCGACGGGGTCCTTGACGCCTCCCGTCGACAGGTCGAAGGTTTCGTTCGACCATGCGAAAGCACCATCGAAGAGCTGATCCTGACGATCCCGGATCTGCTCCCAGATCGGGTTCGTCCAGGACATTTCACCCAGAAGGACGAGGCGATCCGGCTCGCGCACGGGCAGCGGCTTCAGCAGCAGGCTGTTGGCGATGGTGAACAGCGCGAGGTTTGCGCCCATGCCCAGCGCCAGCGACAACACGGCGACGCTGGTGACGGTCGGCGTCGCCATCAGCGAGCGCCAGGCATCGCGCCAGTCCACACTGAACCAGGACGCGCGGCTCGTCGGGCTCCGGTCGCGCGAGTCAGAGAAGCCTCCCATGACCTTCCGACCGCAGCGTTCGGCCAGGCCATACCATAGAGCCTGAACGACAGTGAGCGCCCAGAAGCGCGCGACCACCGCGAGTCCCCGATCCCGTGCCGCGGCGTGGTCGCGGTGGAACGCGTCGCGCATGCCCGCTTCGAAGCGCATACGGAAGCGCTCTGGATATGCCCGCAGCAGCAGGGCGTAGAACTGTTCCGCGCTCATACGTCCGCCTTCCTTGCCCCTGTCCGGATGCTGGCCGCAACCGCCAGGAGGTCCGCCAGACGTTCCTGCTCGGCCTTCAGCACGCGTTTACCTTTGGCGGTCAGCCGGTAATAGGTGCCCCGCCGCGAATCCGCGGAGGCTGGGCCGGGCGCCTCTGCGATCAGCCCGCCATCGATCAATTTTCCGAGGTGGCGGTAGAACGATCCGGTCTGCAGGGGTACCCGTCCGGCCGACTGCTCGCGTACCGACTGCATCATGGCGTAGCCGTAGCTGTCGCCGGACGTGAGCGCAAGGAGGATGTGGAACGCGGCGGGTTTAAGAGGGATGAAAGAGTCCATAATGGATATGTCCGAAATGAACTTATCCTATCATACCGGACAGGCTATGCTCTAGCGCACCATGCGCTTGATAACAGCCGCGCCGCGACTGCTCACCGCCATCGGCTTCTGCGCCGCCACCGGACTCGGCCTCGCCCTCGTCCCGCAGGCTCCGCCGGCCACGACGGCGTATCGCTTTCAGGAAATCCGCCCGGGCATCTACAGCGCCATCGGGACCGGTACGTTGAACGTCGGATCCAACTCGGCGGTCATCGTCAATTCGGACGACGTGGTGGTAGTCGACTCTCACATCACCCCAGAAGCTGCGCGTGTGATGTTGCGGGAGATTCACACCCTCACCGACAAGCCGGTGCGGTTCCTGGTCAACACGCATTTCCATTTCGATCACACCGACGGCAATCAGGTGTTCGGTCCAGGCGTGGACATCATCGGCCACGAATTCACCCGTCGGAAGCTGGCCGGCGACTTCCTGCACGAGCCGATCTTCGTCAATTCGGTGGCCGCGCTCCCCAAGCAGATCGCCGATCTCGAGGCGCGGGCGGCGTCAGAGGCCGATCCGACCGCCAAGGCGCGGCTGCTGCAACAGGTCAGCGTTCAGCGTGCCTACCAGGAGCAGCTGAAAGAGATCAAGCCAACGCCGCCCAACGTGGCGTTCTCCGATGCCATGACCCTGATTCGCGGGAACCGGGAGATCCGGCTGCTGTTTCTCGGTCGCGGGCACACGGGAGGTGACGTCGTCGTCTACCTGCCCGCGGAGCGTCTGGTCTGCACCGGCGATCTGCTCGTCAACGGCGTCGCCAATCTGTTCGATGGCTACGTCAACGAGTGGCCGGCGGCGCTCGACAAGCTGGCGGCGCTCGATTTCGACGACGTGATCCCCGGCCATGGGGAGCCGTTCAAGGGTAAGGAGCGGATCGGATTCTTCCAGGCCTACCTCCGCGACATCTGGGCACAAGCGGCGAAGCTCCACGACGCGCACGTGCCGTCGGAGGAAGCCGCCAGGCAGATCGACATGACCTCCCACAAGGCGCACTTCGCGTCGATCACGGCGCCGGGCGTCAGCCCCTTCGTCGTGGCCCGCATGTACGCCGTTATGGACGACCGCGCGGACCGGTAAAAAGGGGACAACCGCCTTTTCGATTAAGCTCCATCCGTGCGCTGGATCGTTCGCGGTGACATCGACGGGTTCTTCGGACTCGCGCTCGACAACCTCGTTCAGCTGCTCCTCATCGACACGCTGTGTCGGGGCGTGCTCGGCTTCCCGGCCGACCTCGTCTACGGGCGGATCCTGCCGGGCGCCGCGGTCTCGGTTCTCGTCGGCAACGTCTGCTACGCGTATCAGGCCAGGAAACTCGCCGCGCGCACCGGTCGCACTGACGTCTGCGCGCTGCCCTACGGCATCAACACGGTGTCGCTGTTCGCGCACGTCTTCCTGGTCATGCTGCCGGCGAAAGTCCTCGCCACCGCCGCGGGCGCCCCGGATCCGGCCCGGATCGCCTGGCAGGCGGGTCTCTTCGCGACTCTGATCTCGGGCGTGATCGAGCTCGCGTGCGCGTTCATCGCCGAACGGGTCCGTCGGGCCACGCCGCGAGCGGCGCTGCTGTCGACGCTGGCCGGCATCGCGCTGAGCTTCATTTCGCTCGGCTTCCTCTTTCGCACCTTCGCACGCCCGGTCGTTGGCCTGACGACGCTGGGGATTGTGATGCTGACCTACTTCGGGCGCGTGCGCTTCAAAGGACACCTTCCTGGCGGCATCGTCGCCGTTTCGGTCGGCACGATGTTGTGCTGGCTGACCGGTATCGCACCGGTCGGCGCCAGGCCAACGGGCGCGGCCCTCCATCTTCCGATACCGGTGATCGGCGACCTGGCGGCGTCGATCGGCGGCGGGCATCTGCTGCCCTACCTTTCGGTGATCGTTGCCATGGGCCTCTTCAACGTCCTCGGCTCGCTGCAGAACATCGAGTCGGCCGAGGCGGCCGGCGACTCCTACGACACGAAGTTCTCGCTCATCGTCAATGGTGTCGGCTCGGTTGCTGCGGCGCTGTTCGGGTCGGCGTTCCCGACGACCATCTATATCGGCCACCCCGGATGGAAGGCGCTCGGTGCCCGGGCCGGATACTCCGTGCTCAACGGGATCTTCGTCACGGCGATCTGCGTGACCGGCACGCTCGCGTGGATCGCCTGGGCAATTCCCATCGACGCGGGCATGGCGATCGTGCTCTGGATCGGGATGATGATCGTGGCGCAGGCGTTCCAAGCCACGCCGCGCGAGCACGCTCCGGCCGTGGTCGTCGGCTTGCTGCCCGGAATCGGCGCCTGGGGCGCGCTGATGGCGAAGAACGGTCTCCACGCCGCCGGCCTCGGCGAATCCGGTCGGCCGTTCTCCGAAGCCATCATCGGGGAATTCCTCAAGAGCGACACCTGGGTCCAGGGAGCGTTCGCGCTCGAACAGGGATTTCTGTTTACCGCGATGCTGCTCTCCGCCGCGGTCGTCGGCGTGATCGAGAGACGATGGACCGTGGCGGCGGCGTGGTGCACGGTCGCTGCGGCTTTGTCAGCGACGGGCCTGATGCACTCGTATCAGTGGACGCCGGCCGACACCGCGCTCAAGCTGACGCCGGCATGGCCGTTCGTCTTCGGCTACGCTGCGATGGCGGTAATTTTCTTTCTCGCTCGCTGGACCACCGAGGAAGGCGGTCATTGATCGCTACGGGACATCAACCGGCATGACGATCATCGTTGTCCCCCAATGCAGCACGAGCGCCGCCTGCTTGCCGTCCACGACCGGGAAGTAGAACGTCAGCGTTTCCATGTGCGGGCCGGTCTTCGGCGCGACCTGGATCCGGAGCGCATCCTGGCCGGCGGGATAGCGGGTATGAAACACCGGCGTCGACTTGTTGAAGATGATCGTCCACTGTTCACGATTCGGCTCGGCCCACACGGAATACGAGCCTGCCGCGAGGGGTTGCCCTGCGATCTTCACGTCGGTCGAGAGCTCGATGCTGGTACACGTGTCGGCGCCGGGGCACCAGACGCGACCCCAGGGCACGAGCGCGCCGAACAGCTCGCGACCGCGGGCGACGGGCCGGTTGTATTCGATGGTGATGATGGTCCCGCCGATATGCTGGCTGACCGATCCGTGCTGGCTCGGGCGGATCGCCGGGGCTGGCTGGCCTTCCTGCAGCATGGCCGCGCCAGCGAGAGCCGAGAGACTCAGGGCGGTAACTGCGATCAGTCGTCCAATCATGGCCTCTCCTCAACGAAGGCGCAGATCATCGAATCCCTCGACGGCCACGTGCGTGTGGCCGTCGGAAACCGGTGAGTTTCCCGGCCGCTCCGACAGTCGCGTCTGCATCCCGGCCGCGCGAGCCGCATCCAGCTCCTCGATGACATCGGACACGAACAGGATCGCGCCGGCAGGAATCGCCATCGCCTCGCCGATACGGCGATAGCTGGCGACGTCCCGCTTCGAACCGACGGTGGTATCGAAGTGCCAGCGTAACCATATCGTCAGGTCGCCGGCCGTCGAGTGTCGAAAGAGCAGCTGCTGGGCCAGCACGCTGCCCGATGAGAAGATGCCGAGTCCGATGCCGGCTCCACTCCAGCGTTCGAAAGCCGCGGGCACGTCCGGGAAGACCTCGCCTCTCAGCTCTTTCCGCTGATAGCCTTCCTGCCAGATCAGGCCCTGAAGCTCTTTCAGCGGGGTCGACTTGCGGTCGCGATCCATCAGCGATTCGATGACTTCGACGAGCGAGGGGCAATCGCCAGCGTCCAACTGCTGCTCCTGCCGCAGTCGTTCGAGCAGCGACTGGATATCGGCCTGCGAGTTGTGCCGGGCAAGATAGGCACGCAGATTCGCGCGTGCGTACGGAATCAGCGTTTGATACACGAAGGAGATCGGCGTCGTCGTGCCTTCGACATCCAGCAGGATGGCTCGGATCGCGTCGGCGCGCGGCTCGATCACGTCCGCTGCGTCGCGGCGCCGGGCACGTACGACGGGCCGAAACAGATCGGCTGAAAGCCGGTGTCGACGCCGCTGTCGGTGTAGTGCGGCGTCCAGCCGGACATGTCCTGAAACAGACGAATCGCGCGGATCCTGCGCTCGGCGCAGAGATCGAACCAGTGATGGGTGCCGCGCGGCACGCGGATCAGATCGCCGGCCTCGACTTCGATGGCGAAGACGTCGCCCTGCGCCGGGTGCACGTGAAACAACCCTCGACCCTCGATGATGAAGCGCACTTCGTCTTCGTCGTGCCAATGCTCGCGGCTGAACTTGTTGAGCATCACGTCGAGGTTCGGCGTGTCCGGCTTGACGTCGATGACGTCCGCGGTGACGTATCCACCGCGCGCCTTCAGCGCGTCGATCTCTTCCGCGTATGCGGCGAGCAGCACGTCGGCCGGCGCGTCGGCCGCCACCGGATGCCGGGGCGTCCACCGCTGGTACTCGATCCCGTAGGTTGCCAGAAATCCGGTCACGCTTTCGGGATCGCGATGCGTCGTGCTCGTCGCGGGTATGTTCACGATGGCCATGTTGACAGGCCTCCTCTTGATCAGCGGATCTCAATCATTTCGGAAGCGGCCGCTCCGGCGTTGGCCGAGGCAACCGCGCCGGCACGTCCCGTGCTCTCGAGCAGGAATTCGAGGATCTCGACGTGCCGGACCGCATCACTCAGTGTCGCGCCCCACGTATACATCCCGTGGCGTCGCAGCAGGAACGCATGGCAGGCTGGCTGGCCAGCCAACGTGGCCCGGACGTTGACCGACAGGCGTGCCATGTCCTGATCGTTGTCCAGAATCGGAATCCACTCCCGGTGTTCGTGCGTCGTGATGCCGTCGAGCCCCTTCAGCATCTCGTAGCCCTCGATGGCGAGTCCGCCCTCGTTTCCGTGCTTCCCGGAAAGGAGCGTGCTCCAGATCGAGTGCGTATGCAGGACCGCGCCGGCGCCTCGCCCGCGGACGATCTCCACATGCAGCTGGGCTTCGGCCGATGGCTTACCGGCATGCGAGCCGACGATCGTGCCCCGATCGTCGATTTCGAGAATCTGCTCGGGCGTCAGTTCGCCCTTGGACAGCCCGCTCGCCGTGATGGCCAGCCGCAGCGGAGCGGTAGCGACGACGGCGCTGAAGTTGCCGCTCGTCCCGATACCCAGCCCCGCGCATCGAACCGGCGGCCAACCTCGGCCAATCGCCGCGCGACGTCGGCGAAATCCGCAGCCATCAAACTCATCATGGACACCCGCCATCAACGTGTCAAGGTGACCAGGAGCACCCTGAGCACCGGCACCCTCAGCACCCGAGCACCCCAGCACCCCTAGCACCACACCGCAACTACCTTAGGTATGATTGAGCCTTATTCATATCCGGAGTCATACCCATGTCCTGGCATATCGTCGCTCGCGCGTGTTTCGTCGCCGCCGTCGCCTGGGCCGCGGCGCTTCTCCGGCCGTTCCATCAGCTGCTCGTCGTCGATATCGTCATCGGCGCGGCGCTCGGCGCGCTGATCGTGGTCATCGAAACGCGGCTGCGGGAGTCGGAGGTGACCGATCTGCTTGGCGCGCTCATCGGCGGCGCCATCGGCCTCGGTCTGGCCAAGACGATCGGCGCCGCGCTGTTCTGGGCCGACGCGACCGATCACCGCGTCGTCTTCCTGCACAGTTTCATCCTGCTCGTCTTTCCGTATCTCGGCATCGTCATGGGCGCCAGGAAAGGGGAGTGGCTCCAGCCGCAGCGTCTGGCCGGGCTCTTCCGTGACACCGGCCCGCAGAAGCGCTATCGCATTCTCGACACCAGCGTGATCATCGACGGCCGCATTGCCGACGTCTGCGAGACCGGGTTCCTCGACGGCACGCTCGTGATCCCGCAGTTCGTCCTCAAGGAGCTTCAGCTCGTCGCCGACTCCGCCGACTCGCTGAAACGCAACCGCGGCCGCCGCGGGCTCGACATTCTCCAGAAGATCCAGAAGATGGCCGGCGTCGACGTCATGATCTCGGACATCGACTTTCCCGAAACGCGCGAAGTCGATCTCAAGCTGATCGAGCTGGGACGCACGCTCCAGGGCAAGATCGTCACCAACGATTTCAATCTCAACAAGGTCGCGCAGCTGCGCGGCGTCGACGTCCTCAACATCAACGAGCTCGCCAACGCGCTGAAGCCGGTCGTGCTGCCGGGCGAGTTCATGAAGGTATTCATCCTCAAGGAAGGCAAGGAATACAACCAGGGCGTCGCGTACCTCGACGACGGGACGATGGTCGTGGTCGACAACGCGCGGCGCATGATCAGCCGCAACATCGACATCGTCGTCACCAGCGTGCTGCAGACGACGGCGGGCAAGATGATCTTCGGGCGATACATCGAGACACCGGCGCCAACCGGCGCGGCCGCGCCGGCTGCCCCAGCGGTGGCCACCGCGGGTCCGCAGAAGGTGCCGATGCCTAACGTCAAATGATCCGTTGTGCCGCCATTTCATCTGCTTCGGACCATCTTCTATCTGATACCCGCGGTCTCGCTCTACACCATCGTCCTGGGTACGATCTCGGTGGTGTCTTCGGTCTTCGACCGGAGCGGTGACTTCGGACATCGCTGCGCGCGCCTCTGGTCGGACCTGATTCTCAAGACCACCGGCGTACGGGTGAAGGTCTCCGGGCTGGAGCAGCTCGATCGGAACCGGACCTACGTTTTCGCCTCCAACCACCAGAGCATCTACGACATTCCAATTCTGTTCGCGTCGCTGCCGTTTCAGCTGCGGATCATCGCCAAGAATTCACTGGGGCGAATCCCGTTTCTCGGCTGGCATCTCGGACGGACCGGTCACCTGCTCGTCGATCGATCGAAGCCGGGCGCCGGGGTCGTCAAGAAGATGACGAGGCTGGTGAGCGAGCATCATTCGCTGATCGTGTTTCCCGAGGGCACGCGGAGCGTTGACGGAACGGTGGCGCGCTTCAAAGGCGGATCGTTCGTGCTCGCGGTCGACTCGGGGCTGCCGATCGTGCCCGTGAGCGTTGTCGGCAGCCGTCAGGTGATGACCAAGGGCCGGCTGATGGTGTGTCCTGGCGAGGTGACCGTGACGGTTCATGCGCCGGTCGAGACGGCGTCGTTGCCGCGGGACGCGGTGCGCGCCGTTGCCGAGCAGGTTCGGGAGATCGTGCGAACGGCGGTACCGGAGCCTTCCGGCGTCGATCTGAATTGGAATCCGAGTCATCAATCGACGACGACTATCCAATAATTCGCTCTCCAACGATTCTTCCGCGTCGGCGCGCAGCAAGAATGCGCCGCGTCGTTTCGGCGAGCGCCGCAATTCAACAGCCCGCATCTATAATGAAGACCGCTACATGCGCGTGACCGCAATCATCGCCGCCGGCGGCGCCGGACGCCGGATGGGCTCCCGTCAGCCGAAACAGCTTCTCGATCTGGGTGGGCGCAGCATTCTTTCGCGCAGCGTCCTCGCGTTCGATTCGCACCCCGGCGTCTCCGACCTGGTGGTCGTGGTACCCGAAGGAGCTCGAACCGAGCAAGGCTCAGGCCCACATCGGCCCGACCATGAGGCCGCTGACGATCGTGGCCGGCGGCCCCCGCCGCCAGGATTCGGTGGCGAACGCCTTCGCGCGCGTCGATCCGTCTGCCGAGATCGTGCTGATTCACGACGCCGCGCGACCGTTCGTCAGCGCCGCGGTGATCGATCGCACGATCGAGGCTGCGGCCGCGTACGGCGCGGCCATCGCCGCGGTCGAAGCGAGCGACACGGTCAAGCGGGTCGAGCGCCATCCGCACGGCGCGCTCATCGTCGAAACGATCGCGCGGGACGAGATCTTTCTCGCCCAGACGCCGCAGGGCTTCCGCCGTGAAGTGCTCGCCGCGGCTGTCGCGCTGGGGCGATCCGGGGTCGAAGCCACCGACGAGGCGTCGCTCGCCGAGCGCGCCGGTCATCCGGTGCACGTCGTGGCAGGAGAATCGGGGAACGTGAAGATCACGACAGAAGAGGATCTCGTGGCGGCGCGCCGGCGCGCCGAAGCGACCGGACGCGTCGGCACGGGATACGACCTGCACCGTCTCGTCGACGACCGTCCTTTGCATGTCGGCGGCATCGCGATTCCGTCGAATCGGGGTCCGGCAGCGCACTCGGACGGCGATGTCGCTTGCCACGCCGCCATCGACGCCATGCTGGGTGCGGCAAGCCTTGGCGACATCGGCCGGCACTTTCCCGATACCGCGCCTGAGTGGAAGGGTGCGGCCGGCCTCGATCTGCTGCGCCGCGCCACCCAGCTCGTGTCCCGGCATCACTACGAGCTCGCCAACCTCGACGTCACCGTGATTCTCGAGAGCCCGAAGCTGAAGGATCACATCGAGGCGATGTGCGCGGCGATGGCCGGTGCGCTCGGCGTGGACGCGGCTCGGGTGAGCATCAAGGCCAAGACCAACGAGGGTGTCGATGCCGTCGGGCGTGGCGAGGCGATTGCCGCGCACGCGGTCGTGCTCCTGAGGCAGTTGTGAGAGTACGATTTGCCCCGAGCCCGACGGGCCTGCTCCACGTCGGCAATGCGCGCACGGCGCTCTTCAACTGGCTGATGGCGCGCGGCCACGACGGCACTTTCATCCTGCGCATCGAGGATACCGACGCCGAGCGGTCCACCAAGGCCTCGGAGCAGGGCATCCTCGAGGATCTCCGGTGGCTCGGTCTCGAATGGGACGAAGGGCCGGACGTCGGCGGACCATGCGGTCCCTATCGCCAGTCCGAGCGATTGCACCTCTACACCTCCTACGCCAACGAGTTGCTGGCGGCCGGACACGCGTACTATTGCTTCTGCCCGCCCCAGAAGCTCGAGGAGGACCGCAGGCGGATGCTCGAAGAGGGCAAGCCGCCGCGCTATGCCGGTACCTGTCGATCAATCGGTCCCGACGAAGCCCAGCGCCGCATCGAGGGCGGCGAGCGACCGGTCGTCCGATTCCGCGTCCCGGAGCACGTCGAGGTGACCTTCCAGGATCTGGTCCGTGGGGATGTCACCTTCAACACCGACGTGATCGGCGACCCCGTGCTGGTGCGATCGGACGGGCGGCCGCAGTACAACTTCGCGGTGGTGATCGACGATGCGCTGATGGAGGTCACGCACGTCATTCGCGGCGAGGACCACATTTCGAATACGCCTCGCCAGGTACTCCTCTATCAGGCGCTGGGATTCTCGCCGCCCAAGTTCGCTCACTTGGCCCTGGTGATGGGTCCTGACCATACGCCGCTGTCGAAGCGGCACGGCGCGACGTCGGTCTCGGAATTCCGCGCCCGCGGCTACCTCCCCGAGGCGCTGACCAACTGCCTGTCGCTGATCGGGTGGTCGCCGCGTACCGACGCCGGCAGCGTCGGCACCGCCGAGGAGCTGCTGCCGCTCGACGAGCTGGCGCGGCGCTTCGCGCTCGAGCACGTCGGC
This sequence comes from uncultured Acidobacteriota bacterium, assembly GCA_963771415.1. Lineage (GTDB taxonomy): Bacteria > Acidobacteriota > Vicinamibacteria > Vicinamibacterales > 2-12-FULL-66-21 > CAWAZT01. Next base: position 392,879 of record CAVYTI010000007.1, read on the forward strand.
CACAGTGCCGGGATCTTCGATCTCGAGAAGCTGGCGTGGATGAACCGCCACTACATGAAGGCCGCCGCTCCGGGGCGGCTGGCGGCGGAGTCCGCCCGATTCTTCATCGCCCGTGGATTCGTCGAGCGACCGACCGACATTGCGTTCGGCTACATCGAATCGCTGCTGCCGATGGCGGTGGGCTCGGTCGATCGCCTCGAGGAAATTCCGGATCGGCTCGCGTTCCTCTTCACCTACGAAGCGTCGACAGCGCTCGAGCGCCCGGAAGTGGCGGAGGTCGTGCGCGAATCCGGTGCGCGGGACGTGATTGCCGCGCTCGCCGACGAGATCGACACTCCGCTCGTCGATCGCGAGACGTTCAGGGCGATGGCCAATCGCGTCAAGGAGCGGACCGGCCAGAAGGGCAAGGCGCTCTTCCATCCGATCCGCGTCGCGTTGACCGGCGAGGGCGGCGGCCCGGAGCTCGATCTGGCCGTCCCGGCGATCGAGCGTGGTGCTGCACTCCCAACCGGATCGTGCGTCGCTCCGGTCATGGGTTGCCGGGACCGGGCCTGGGCGTTCGCGGAGGCAGCGAGCAGGGCAGCGAAGTGAAGCAACGGTGCTCATGATCGTCTACGGCCTCAACCCCGTCCTCGAAGCGCTTCGCGCGAAGCGGGTGCGGCGGCTGCGCATCGCGGCGCGCGATGACAAGCGCATGGCGGAAGTGCTGGCGCTGGCGGCGGCGCAGCGGGTGACCATCGAGCGGGTCGATCGAAGCGTGCTGGATCGCGCGGTGAGCGATGCCGTGCACCAGGGGGTTATCGCAGATCTCGATCGCGCGGCCGACTACGCGGTCGGCGACCTGATTGCCGAGGGGCCGGCGGCCCCGCTGGTCCTCGTGCTCGACGGTATCGAGGATCCGCACAACGTCGGGGCGATTCTGCGGACGGCCGATGCCGCCGGCGTGAGCGGAATTATTCGCCAAAGCCGGCACGCGGCGACGCTTGACGGCGTCGTAGGGAAAGCGTCCGCTGGTGCGCTCGCGCACGTCCGCATCGCCACCGTCGTCAACATCGCGCGCGCCGTCGAGGAATTGACGTCGGCGAACGTCTGGGCGGTGGGGCTCGCGGGCGACGGTCCGGATCTCTACACCGAGGTCGATTGGACGCTGCCGTCTGCGCTCGTGCTCGGCGCCGAGGGTTCGGGTCTTCGTCGTCTCGTTCGTGAGCGGTGCGACCGGATCGTGAGGATTCCGATGGTGGGCATGGTGGGGAGCCTGAACGTCTCGGTCGCCGCCGGAATCGTGCTCTACGAGGCACTGAGGCAACGAGCTCGGAAGGCCGGCGTCTCAGGCTAAGTGCAGGCGTATCAAAAGCTTACGCCCACAACCCGCGATTCGGCTGGTTTCGGGGACTAAGCTGCCTCGGGACCGACACTTGCGCCGGTGGCACGGGCCGTGCTACAAATACTCTTTTGTCTGGGCTGGCGTAGCTCAGTCCGGTAGAGCAGCTGATTTGTAATCAGCCGGTCGGGGGTTCAAATCCCTTCGCCAGCTCCATCAGCTCCGCCATCGCTCTCTGGAGCTACGGCGGTCGAGCGGGCCGGCAGGGCGCAATCCTAACAATGCATCCACGGTTTTCATGTGCGGCGTCTGGCTCGGGCCCGACGCTGCATCAATAGCGTCCGGCCGCGAACCGGACGTTATGGTGGTGGGCCCATCCGCGCACGTACGGCAGGGATCGGCGAGGTAGCGAAGCGGTCAAACGCAACAGACTGTAAATCTGTCGCCCCAGCGGCTTCGAAGGTTCGAATCCTTCCCTCGCCACCATCCTCCGCCCGCAGCGCGCTTCGCGCGGAGATGGGCTAGCGGATGGCAGGCCGGACCAATTCGCTGACCGGTTTGATCGGAGCGGGCAATTGGTTGAACGAACGTCGGCGGGCTTGCCCGCCGAAGCGGCGAGTGAGCGGCAGAACGCGAGCCGCGAAGGCGGGAGTAACTCAGTGGTAGAGTCACAGCCTTCCAAGCTGTTGGTCGCGGGTTCGATCCCCGTCTCCCGCTCCAGTTTTGTCCGGGGGACTTCGTCCCGCCGGACCCCTTCTCGCCGTCGTTCGCGGCGGCCTGGGGGCCTCGCTCCGCTCCGGCGGGGCGCTCGCGCTGATCGCGCGTTCGAGAGCGCGGACGAAGGCGAGCGAAGCGCGAGTGAGCAGACGCGAACGGTGGTTCGAGCAGGACGCGTGTGTGAGGGGAGCCCGAGGGACGAAGCCCCTCGGTGAATGCCGATGTAGCTCAGTTGGCAGAGCGCGTCCTTGGTAAGGACGAGGTCACCAGTTCGATCCTGGTCATCGGCTCCAGCCTCCGCTCGCGGACGCGAGCGATGGTTGGCAAGCCAGGCGAGTACGACAAGCCAGGCAGGTAAGAGTAGAGCGAAGGTTGTCCACCGTAGCGCGGAGCGCGAAGGCGGACCGAAGCAAACGAGGGACGGTACAACGACATGGCTAAAGAGAAATTCGATCGCTCAAAACCGCACGTCAACGTCGGGACCATCGGTCACATCGATCACGGCAAGACGACGCTGACCGCCGCGCTGACGAAGGTGGCCGCCGACAAGGGCTGGGCGAAGTTCGTGCCCTACGACGAGGTGGCCAAGGCGTCCGAGTCGCAGGGACGTCGCGACGCGACGAAGATCCTGACGATCGCGACGAGCCACGTCGAGTACGCGACTCCGAACCGTCACTACGCGCACGTGGACTGCCCGGGCCACGCCGACTACATCAAGAACATGATCACCGGCGCGGCGCAGATGGACGGCGCGATCCTCGTGGTCAGCGCCGTCGACGGCCCGATGCCGCAGACGCGCGAGCACGTCCTGCTCGCCAAGCAGGTCAACGTGCCGTCCATGGTGGTCGCCCTGAACAAGGTCGACGCGGTCGACGATGCGGAGCTGGTCGATCTCGTCGAACTCGAAGTGCGCGAGCTCCTCAGCTCGTACGGCTTCCCCGGCAACGATATCCCCGTGGTGCGCGTGTCAGCGCTGAAGGCGCTCAACGGCGAGCCCGAGGGCGTCGAGTCCGTGCTGAAGCTGATGGAGGCGCTCGACAGTTACATCCCGATGCCGCAGCGCGAGATCGACAAGCCGTTCCTGATGCCGATCGAAGACGTGTTCTCGATCTCCGGCCGCGGCACTGTTGTGACCGGCCGCGTCGATCGCGGACAGGTCAAGGTCGGCGAGGAAGTCGAGATCGTCGGGTTCAAGCCGACCGAGAAGAAGGTCGTCACCGGCGTCGAGATGTTCCGCAAGCTGCTCGACTCGGGTGTCGCCGGCGACAACATCGGCGTGCTGCTCCGCGGCGTGGAAAAGACCGACGTCGAGCGCGGCCAGGTGCTGGCCAAGCCCGGCTCGATCACGCCGCACACGAAGTTCAAGGGCGAGGTCTACATCCTCTCGAAGGAAGAGGGCGGCCGTCACACGCCGTTCTTCAACGGCTATCGTCCGCAGTTCTACATCCGGACAACCGACGTCACCGGCTCGCTGACGCTGCCGGAGGGGGTCGAGATGGTGATGCCCGGCGACAACACGTCGATCACCGCCCAGCTGCACGTGCCGGTCGCGCTCGAGAAGGGCGCCCGGTTCGCGATCCGCGAGGGTGGCCGTACCGTCGGCGCGGGCACGATCACGGAGATTCTCGAGTAGCCAGGACCGGAGAGGGCCGGGCGACCCGTTCGGCCCTGACCTGTCCACCTGGCGAGGATTGATCTATGAGAGACATCGTGTCGCTGGCGTGCAACGAGTGCAAACGTCGCAACTACAGCACGACCAAGAACAAGAAAAAGACGAGCGAGCGGTTGGAGTTCAGTAAGTTCTGCCGCTTCTGCCGCAAACATACCGGGCATCGGGAGACGAAGTAGATCATCGCGAATCCCCCACGCTGATCGCGAATCGCGGATCTCTCATCCGGCAATCGCGAATCGGGAATCGAGGCAGGCTGGGGATCGCGAGCGGACGCAGTGAGCGAGCCACCGGAGCGGTGCGGGCCGCGAAGCGGGTACCCGCGAGCGACGGTGCAGGGGAGTCCGAGGGGCGAAGCCCCTCGTTGAGGAAGGACAGTAGCTCAATTGGCAGAGCACCGGTCTCCAAAACCGGGGGTTGGGGGTTCGATTCCCTCCTGTCCTGCCAGTTTGGAGTGAGCAGAGGCAACGAACGTGACGGTCTTCGGTCCTCAGACCGCGGACCTCGGACAACACTATGAAGACCGCGACCGTGGACTCAGACGACTCTTTTGGCGGCCGCGCACGCGACAGCGTGACGGGGTGGTGGGCGCGATCGCGCCGCTTCCTGTCCGAGGTGCGCAACGAGATGGGCCGGGTGACCTGGCCCAGCCGCAAGGAAGTGTACGCGACGACCATTGTCGTCATCCTCACGTCCATCTTCTTTGGTGTGTATCTCTGGGGCGTCGACCTGTTCCTCAACTTCGTCATCGGGTGGGTTTACCGCTCGCTGGGAGCCGCGTGATGGCCGGCGACGCAGAACGCGGCACGACACCGGGAAGCGGCACAACGATGACCGACGATCACACGAAGCAGTGGTACATCGTCCACACGTACTCCGGCTTCGAGAACAAGGTGAAGGAGTCGCTCGAGCAGCGGGTCAACGCCTACGGTCTCCAGGAGGAGATCGGCGAGATCCTGATCCCGACCGAGCAGGTGGCGGAGATGCGCGGCGGCAAGAAGGTCGTCAGCTCGAAGCGGTTCTTTCCCGGCTACATCCTGGTCGAGATGCACATGTCCGACCACGCGTGGCACGTGGTGAAGAACACGCCCAAGGTGACCGGCTTCGTCGGCGCGGGCGCCAAGCCGACCCCCCTGACGCGTGAAGAGGTCGACCAGATTCTGAACCAGGTCACCGAGGCGGCGGAAAAGCCGAAGCCGAAGTACTCGTTCGAGAAGGGCGATCAGGTCCGCATCAACGAAGGACCGTTCACCAGCTTCAACGGCCTGGTCGACGAGGTCAACAACGAGCGGAATACGCTCAAGGTGATGGTCACCATCTTCGGCCGGTCGACGCCGGTCGAACTGGACTTTTTGCAGGTCGAAAAACTGTAGTTGTCGCCGTCCAGCCTGCCGTGTCCTTCCGGACGCTGGCCGCAGGTCAACGGTCAACTGATCGAGAGCCCGAGAGTTTATGGCGAAGAAAATTCAGGCAATGGTGAAGCTCCAGATTGCCGCCGGCAAGGCGACGCCGGCGCCGCCGGTGGGAACCGCGCTCGGTCCTCACGGCGTCAATATCATGGACTTCTGCAAGAACTTCAACGCGCGGACGGCCAAGGATGAGGGGCTCATCATCCCGGTGGTCGTGACCGTCTACGCCGACCGGTCGTATTCGTTCATCACGAAGACGCCACCGGCCTCCATTCTGCTGAAGCGCGCCGCGAACCTCGCCAAGGGGTCCGCCGAGCCGAACAAGACCAAAGTCGGGACGGTCACGAAGAAGCAGGTGGAAGACATCGCGAAGACCAAGCTGCCGGACCTCAACTGCGACACGCTCGACGCCGCGGTGAAGTCGGTGGCCGGCACCGCGAGGTCGATGGGAATCGACGTCATCGGGTAGAGACATTCCCGCCGCCCAACTCCCAATTCCCAAATTGAGAGTCGTTTGGGAGTGGGAACTGGAAGCTGGAAGTTGGCAGCGTCATCGAAAGAGTGGGAGGCCGCAGACGGCGGCCGTTTGCACCACACGAGGTAGGTCATGGCGAAATCGGGCAAGAAATTCGCGGCCGCCAGGCAACAGGTGCCTGAGCGTCCGCACACGATCGAAGAAGCCGTTCCCTTGATGCAGAAAGTGAAGTTCGCGAAGTTCGACGAAACCGTCGAGCTCGCGCTTCGCCTGGGCGTCGATCCGAAGCACGCCGATCAGATGGTCCGCGGCACCGTCGTCCTCCCGCACGGGCTGGGCAAGAGCAAGAAGGTCCTGGCGATTGCCGGCGGCGACAAGCAGCGCGAGGCGCGCGACGCGGGCGCCGATCATATCGGTGGCGAAGAGCTGGTCGACAAGATTCAGGGCGGCTGGATGGACTTCGATGCCGTCGTCGCGACCCCGGACATGATGCGGGCGGTCGGCAAGCTCGGCAAAGTGCTCGGTCCGCGCGGCCTGATGCCCAACCCCAAGACCGGCACGGTCACGGTGGACATCGCCAAAGCGGTCCGTGAAATCAAGGCGGGCAAAGTCGAGTTCCGCGTCGACAAGACGGGAATCATCCATGCGCCGCTCGGCAAGATGTCGTTCCCGGCGCAGAGCCTGATCGAGAACGCCCATGCACTGGTCGACAGCGTCGTCAAGGCGAAGCCGTCGGCGGCCAAGGGCAAGTACCTCAAGAGCGTGACGATGTCGTCGACGATGGGACCGGGAATCACCATCGATACGACGCACGTGACGGAGACGGTGAAGCACTAATGGCGGTCACACGAGCGAGCAAAGAAGAAGAGCTCCAGCAGCTGGAGCAGGCGTTCAAGGGAACCGAGAGCGCGATCCTCCTGGACTTCCGCGGGCTCAAGGTTCCGGAAGTGACGGAGCTGCGGCGCCAGGTGCGGGGAGCGAAGGCTCGTTACCGCGTGGTGAAGAACAGCCTCGCCAAGCGCGCCCTGAAGGGGACCGCGTTCGAGACGCTGTCTCAGCACTTCGTCGGCACGACCGCGGTCGCCTACGCGGGCGAGGATCCGGTCGCGCTCGCGAAGGTGCTGACGACGTTCGCCAAGACGGCGCCGGCGCTGCAGATCAAAGCCGCCGTCGTGCAGGGACGGACAATCAAGCCGGCCGAGGTTACCGACCTCGCGTCGCTGCCGGGCAAGCCTGAGCTCTACGCCAAGCTGCTGTTCGTGCTGCAGGCGCCGATGGTGCAGCTGGTCAGCGTGCTGAACGCAGCGCCACGCGATCTCATGAGCGTGCTCGTGCAGGCAGAGAAGAAGAAGTCGGAATCGGAATCATAAAGGAAGCTCCCGGTTTCCAGCTCCCGGCCGCGGCCGGATCGGGCTGGCAACTGGAAGCTGGTTACTGGAAGCTTTCATCGTCAGGAGCAGGTAAATGGCCGAACTGAATCAGCAGCAGGTGGTGGACTACATCAAGGGGATTTCGGTCCTTGAGCTCTCGCAGCTCGTGAAGGCCCTCGAGCAGGAGCTCGGCGTGTCGGCGGCAGCCGCCATGCCGATGGCGATGCCGGCCGGCGGCGGTGCCGCGGCAGCGGCCGCACCGGCTGAAGAGAAGACCGAGTTCACGGTGTCGCTCACCGAGGTGGGGACCAACAAGATCAACGTGATCAAGGTCGTTCGCGAGGTCACGAGCCTCGGCCTCAAGGAAGCCAAGGATCTCGTCGAAAGCGCGCCCAAGCCGATCAAGGAAGGCGTGACCAAGGACGAGGCCGCGAACATCAAGAAGAAGTTCGAAGAAGTCGGCGCCAAGGTCGAAGTCAAGTAGTTCGGCCGCGAGGCCTGCGTCTGGACACGAGATCGGCGGGTCAGGGGCCCTCGGCTCCCGACCGCCCGGTCTCCTGTCGTGTGGTTTTCGCCGGTTCCCAAACCCCGCATCCCGAGGGTTTTTGAAGCATGTACAGCCTTCCCAAGAACGTCTATCGCGAACGCATCGATTTCTCCAAGATCAAGACGACGGTTCCAATCCCGAATCTGATCGAGATTCAGAAAAAGTCATACGAACGGTTCCTGCAGATGAACCGGCTGCCGTCGGAGCGTGAAGACGCCGGGCTGCAGTCCGTGTTCAAGTCGGTGTTCCCGATCAGCGACTTCCGCGAGAACTCGTCGCTCGAGTTCATCGAGTATTCGATCGGGAACTGGGAGTGCAAGTGCGGACGTCTGTCCGGCCTGCATCACCTGCGGAAGCCGTGCGTCAACTGCGGCCACACCCTGATCGCCGATCCGTACGGCGAGCACGAGGTGCTGTGCCCGCGATGCGGCAAGCCGAACGAGGCGCGTGGCGACATCTGCGATATCTGCGGCAACACCGTCGGGCTCAAGCTGAAGTACGACGTCGACGAGTGCCAGGAGCGCGGCATGACCTACGCCGTGCCGCTCAAGGTGACGATCCGTCTCGTCGTCTGGAACAAGGATCCCGAGACCGGCGTCAAGACCATCCGCGACATCAAGGAGCAGGAGGTCTACTACGGCGACATCCCGCTGATGACGGACAACGGCACGTTCATCATCAACGGCACCGAGCGGGTCATCGTCTCGCAGCTGCACCGCTCGCCCGGGCGCGTTCTTCCATTCGGAAGACAAGACGCTGTTCATCGCCCAGATCATCCCCTACCGCGGCTCCTGGGTGGAGTTCGAGTACGACGCCAAGAACCTGCTCTACGTCCGCATCGATCGCAAGCGGAAGTTCCTGGCCACGGTGTTCCTGCGCGCGCTCGGCCTGCGCGGCGCCGACGAGATCATCCGCAGCTTCTACACCGTCGATCGCCTGCACGTCCGGGGCGGCTCGATCCTGTGGGGCGTGGCCGACAGCCTGCTCGGGCTGCGCGCCGCCAAGGACATCAAGGTCGGGAACGATACGGTCACCGCCGCCGGCAAGAAGATCAACGCCAGCGCGCTGGCGGCGCTCAAGAAGGGGAACGTCGAGGCGGTCGAAGTCGCCGACGCCGAGCTCGAAGGAGCCTACGCCGCGTCGGACGTTGTCGATCCGTCGACCGGCGAAGTGATCCTCGAGGCCAACGAGCCGCTCGAGCCGCGCGTCGTCTCGATGGCGCAGGAGAAGAACGTCGAGAAGCTCGAGATCTTCTTCCCCGAGAAGGACGACGTCGGCTCGGTGCTGTCGTCGACCCTGAAGAAGGATCCGATCCACACCCACGAAGAGGCGCTGATCGAGATCTACCGCCGTCTGCGGCCGGGCGATCCCCCGACGCTCGACAGCTCGCGGTCGTTGTTCGAGAACATGTTCTTCAACCCGCAGAAGTACGACTTCTCGCGCGTCGGCCGGCTCAAGCTGAACACCAAGCTGAAGCTGAACACGCCGCTCGACGAGAAGATCCTGCACCCGCAGGACTTCTACGAGGTCATCAAGTACCTGCTCAAGCTGCGCCGCTATCCGGCCAACGTGGACGACATCGATCATCTCGGCAACCGGCGCGTTCGCTCGGTCGGCGAGCTGCTCGAGAACCAGTTCCGGATCGGGCTCGTCCGCATGGAGCGCGCGATCAAGGAAAAGATGTCGGTCTACCAGGAAATGGCGACCGCCATGCCGCACGACCTGATCAACGCGAAGCCGGTCATGGCCGCGATTCGCGAGTTCTTCGGGTCGTCGCAGCTGTCGCAGTTCATGGACCAGACCAACCCGCTGTCCGAAGTGACGCACAAGCGCCGGCTCTCGGCGCTCGGCCCCGGCGGATTGTCGCGGGAGCGCGCCGGCTTCGAGGTGCGCGACGTGCACCCGACGCACTACGGCCGGATCTGCCCGATCGAGACCCCGGAAGGTCCGAACATCGGGTTGATTTCGTCGCTGTCGTGCTACGCGCGGATCAACGAGTTCGGCTTTATCGAGAGCCCGTACCGGAAAGTAAAGGACGGACGCGTCGTCGACTACGTCGTCGTCACCAACGCCGGCGGCAACACCAAGTACAAGGTCGGTGAGATTGTCGAGGCCTCGGACGTCGGCGCCGACAAGGGCGAGCCGGGCCAGGGCGGCCGACGCCGGCGTGGCCTGGAGTACGAGCCGTACTCCTACTACCTGTCGGCGTGGGAAGAGGATCAGGTACATCATCGCGCAGGCCAACGCGCAGGTGGACGACAACGGCAAGTTCACGACCGACCGCGTCAACGCGCGGCAGGCCGGCAACTTCATCCTCTCGCCGCGCGACAAGGTCGATTTCATCGACGTGTCGCCGAAGCAGCTGGTGTCGGTCGCGGCCTCGCTGATCCCGTTCCTCGAGAACGACGACGCCAACCGCGCGCTGATGGGATCGAACATGCAGCGCCAGGCGGTGCCGCTGCTCCGCGCCCGCGCGCCCTACGTGGGCACCGGCATGGAGTACATCACCGCCCGCGACTCCGGCGCCTGCATCGTCGCCCGCCGGTCGGGCACGGTGGACTATGTCGATTCGCAGCGCATCGTGGTCCGCGTCGAAGGGGAAGAGAACGCGGCCTCGCGCGAGATGGGCGCCGACATCTACCCGATGACGAAGTTCAAGCGCTCGAACCAGAACACGTGCATCAACCAGAAGCCGATCGTCCGGGTGGATCAGAAGGTCCACAAGGGGCAGATCCTGGCCGATGGACCGTGCACCGAGCTGGGCGAGCTCGCGCTCGGTCGAAACGTGCTGGTCGCCTTCATGCCGTGGCGCGGCTACAACTTCGAGGACGCGATCCTCGTTTCCGAGCGCATGGTGAAGGAGGACGCCTACACGTCCATCCACATCGAGGAGTTCGAGATCGAGGCGCGGGACACCAAGCTCGGTCCGGAGGAAATCACCCGCGACATCCCGAACGTCGGCGAAGGCTATCTCGCCGACCTCGATGAGAGCGGCATCATCCGCATCGGCGCGTCGGTCAAGCCGGGAGACATCCTCGTTGGCAAGGTGACGCCGAAGGGCGAAACCCAGCTGACGCCGGAAGAGAAGCTGCTCCGCGCGATCTTCGGCGAGAAGGCCGGCGACGTGCGCGACGCTTCGCTGGTCTGCCCGCCGGGCATTGAAGGCATCATCGTTGGCGTCAAGATCTTCTCGCGCAAGGGCATCGAGAAGGACGAGCGCGCCAAGGCCATCGAGAACGACGAGCTCGAGATGATGGAGAAGAACCTGCAGGACGAGATCCGCATTCTTCACGATGAGGTGAAGAAGCGCGTGGTCGGGATGCTGCAGGGGCAGGAGTCGCGGGCCGACCTCTACGACGAGCACGGCCGCGAGCGGCTGCTGCGCAAGGGCACCGTCCTGACCCAGGACGTGCTGCAGGGCCTGCCCTACGAAGCGATCGTCCGGTTGAAGGTGCAAACCGACGACCCGAGGCTCGAGGAGGATTTGCGCGAGCTCGAGGAGCGCACCGAGCGTCAGGTCGAGGTCATCCGCAACCAGTTCGAGGAGAAGAAGGAGAAGGTTCGTCGCGGCGACGAGCTGCCTCCGGGCGTCATCAAGCTGGTCAAGGTCTACGTGGCGATGAAGCGCAAGCTGTCGGTCGGCGACAAGATGGCCGGCCGGCACGGCAACAAGGGCGTCATCGCGCGCATCCTGCCCGAGGAAGACATGCCGTATCTGCCGGATGGCACGCCGGTCGAGGTGGTGCTCAATCCGCTCGGTGTGCCGTCCCGTATGAACGTCGGGCAGATTCTCGAGACGCACCTCGGCTGGGCGGCGCACGCGCTCGGTCTCTACTTCGCGACGCCCGTCTTCGACGGCGCGACCGAGAAGGAGATCAAGCACTGGCTCGAGGAGGGCGGGCTGCCGAAGAGCGGCAAGACGCGCCTCTTCGACGGCATGACCGGCAACGAGTTCGAGCAGGACGTGACGGTCGGCTACATCTACATGCTGAAGCTGTCGCACCTGGTCGACGACAAGATCCACGCCCGGTCGATCGGTCCGTACTCGCTGATCACGCAGCAGCCGTTGGGTGGTAAGGCGCAGTTCGGCGGACAGCGGTTCGGCGAAATGGAGGTCTGGGCGCTCGAAGCCTACGGCGCGGCGCACATCCTCCAGGAGCTGCTCACCGCGAAGTCCGACGACGTGACCGGCCGCGCCAAGATCTACGAGGCCATCGTCAAGGGCGACGCCTCGTTCCAGCCCGGTCTGCCGGAGTCGTTCAACGTCCTCATCCGCGAGCTGCAGGCGCTGTGCCTCGACGTCGAGCTGATGAAGACGAAGAAGAAGGTTGTTGAGCCCGAGGCACCGACGACTGACGAAGGGGTGCCCGTGCTGGCGGAAGGGTGATAACTCCCAGCGACCAACCCCAACTCCCGGGGAAATCTCCTTGGGAATTGGGAAATTGGCAAGTGGGCGTTGACGCCGAAGTCACCATTCAGCTGAAGGAACTAGATGAGACCATCATTCGATAACCGCGGATCGCTCACGACGGACTTCGATGCCATCCGGATCAGCCTCGCCTCGCCGGAGAAGATTCTCTCCTGGTCGCACGGCGAGGTGACGAAGCCGGAAACGATCAACTACCGGACGTTCAAGCCCGAAAGGGACGGGCTGTTCTGTGCCAAGATCTTCGGCCCGGTCACCGACTGGGAGTGCCTCTGCGGCAAGTACAAACGGATGAAGCACCGCGGCGTGATCTGCGACAAGTGCGGTGTCGAGGTCACGCAGGCCAAGGTCCGTCGCGAACGGCTGGGGCACATCACGCTGGCCACGCCGGTCAGCCACGTGTGGTTCTTCAAGGGGCTGCCGAGCCGCATCGGTCACCTGCTCGATATCTCGCTGCGCGACCTCGAACGTATCCTCTACTTCGAGGCCTACGTCGTCATCGAGCCGGGCGACACCGATCTGAAGCCGAACCAGCTGCTCAGCGAAGAGCAATTCCGCAAGGCGCGTGAGGACTACGGCCAGAAGTTCCGGGCCCAGATGGGCGCCGAGGCGATCAAGGAGCTGCTCAAGCGCGTCAGCATCGAGCGGCTCGCCGGCGAGCTGCGCGACAAGATGCGCGCGGAGTCGTCAGTTCAGAAGAAGCTGAAGTACGCCAAGCGGCTCAAGGTCGTCGACTCGTTCCGCAAGTCGACCAACCGCCCGGAGTGGATGATCCTCGACGTGGTCCCGGTGATTCCGCCCGAGCTGCGGCCGCTGGTGCCGCTCGACGGCGGCCGGTTCGCGACCTCGGACCTCAACGATCTGTATCGCCGCGTCATCAACCGCAACAACCGGTTGAAGAAGCTGATCGAGCTCAAAGCGCCGGACGTCATCATCCGCAATGAAAAGCGCATGCTCCAGGAAGCGGTGGACGCGCTGTTCGACAACGGCCGCCGCGGCCGCGTGCTGCGCGGGGCGAACAACCGGCCGTTGAAGTCGCTGTCCGATACGCTCAAGGGCAAGCAGGGACGGTTCCGTCAGAACCTGCTCGGCAAGCGCGTCGACTACTCCGGCCGTTCGGTCATCGTCGTCGGACCGGAGCTGAAGCTGCATCAGTGCGGGCTGCCCAAGAAGATGGCGCTCGAGCTGTTCAAGCCGTTCATCTACAACAAGCTCGAGGAGCGCGGTCTCGTCGCCACCATCAAGCAGGCGAAGGAGATGGTGGAGCAGCAGCGGCCCGAGGTGTGGGACATCCTCGAAGAGGTGATCCGCGAGCACCCGGTCCTGCTCAATCGTGCGCCGACGCTGCATCGGCTCGGCATCCAGGCGTTCGAGCCGGTGCTGGTCGAAGGCAAGGCGATCCGGATTCATCCGCTCGTCTGCACGGCGTTCAACGCCGACTTCGACGGCGACCAGATGGCGGTTCACATTCCGCTGGCGCCCGAAGCGCAGATCGAGGCGTCGGTGCTGATGATGTCGTCGAACAACATCCTCTCGCCGGCGAGCGGCCAGCCGATCGCGATTCCGTCGCAGGACATCGTGCTGGGCTGCTACTACCTCACCAAGGCAAGGCCCGGCGCCAAGGGAGAGGGACGTGCGTTCGGTACACCGGACGATGTGGTGCTGGCGCTGGAGGCGGGCGAGCTCGAGACGCTGACGCCGATCCGCCTGCGCATCAGCGGCGAGCTGATCGACCTGACCGTCGCGCGCGACGACCAGGGCGTGCAGTACGCCGAGGTGCAGGAAGTCACCAGTAAGGTCATCAATACCACGGTCGGTCGCGTGATTCTGAACTCCGCACTTCCGAAGGGCATGCCGTACGTGAACGGCCTGCTCAAGAAGAAGGGGCTGCAGCAGCTGGTGCAGTACCGCTACCTGCGCTACGGCCTGGAGAAGACCGTCGAGATGCTCGACGGGCTGAAGAACCTCGGCTTCACCTACGCGACCAAATCCGGTCTGTCGATCGGCATCGACGACCTGGTCATCCCGAGCGAAAAGCAGGCGCTGGTCGATCGCGCCCGCGACGAGGTCATCAAGGTCGAAGGGCAGTACCTCGAAGGGGCGATCACCAACGGCGAGCGCTACAACAAGGTCATCGCCGTGTGGTCGGACGTTACCGAGAAGATCGCCGACGCGATGTTCGGGGAGATGGAGGAGCTCGACCACTCGGGTCGCAACTTCAACCCGGTCTACATCATGGCCGACTCCGGTGCACGAGGGTCGAAGCAGCAGATCCGGCAGCTGGCCGGCATGCGCGGGCTGATGGCGAAACCGTCGGGCGAGATCATCGAGACACCAATCACGTCGAACTTCCGTGAAGGGCTCTCGGTGTTGCACTACTTCATCTCGACGCACGGCGCCCGCAAGGGTCTGGCCGACACGGCGCTGAAGACGGCCGACTCGGGCTACCTCACGCGCCGACTCGTCGACGTGGCGCAGGATGTGATCATTCACGAGATCGACTGCGGCACGATGGACGGCATCGACGCCAGGGCCATCGTCGAGAGCGGCGAGATCATCGAGCCGCTGCGCGACCGCATCATCGGCCGCGTCACCCTCGAGCGCATCGCCGACCCGTTCTCGGGCGAGATGATCATCGACCAGAACGAGGAGATCGACGAGGAGAAGGCCACCGCGATTCAGGAAGCAGGCATCGAGCGGGTTCGCATTCGCTCGGTCCTGACCTGCGCCAGCCGGCGTGGCTGCTGTGCGAAGTGCTACGGCCGCGACCTGGCGACGGGACGTCTCGTCGAGCTGGGGCTGGCGGTCGGCGTCATCGCGGCGCAGTCGATCGGCGAGCCGGGCACTCAGCTCACGATGCGGACGTTCCACATCGGTGGAACCGCGTCGCGGGTCTCCGAGCAGTCCACGCTCGACGCCAAGCACGCGGGCACGGTGCGGTACCAGGGCCTCCAGGTCGTCGAGACCAAGGCTGGGGCCCTCGGGCAGGCGCAAGGCGACGTGCAGAACAAGGGCGAGCTGGTGGTCATGAACCGGACCGGGTCGGTTGTGATCCAGGACGCCAAAGGACGCGACCGCGAGCGCTATCCGATCGTCTACGGCGCGCGCCTCAAGGTGCGCGACGGCCAGCAGGTCGATCAGGGACAGGTGCTCGTCGAATGGGATCCCTACACCTTCTCGATCCTCACCGAGGATGCGGGCAGCGTGAAGTACAAGGACCTCATCTCCGACGTCACTTTCCATGAGGAAGTGGACGAGGTCACCGGCCTGTCGCGGAAGATCGTCGTGGAGAGCCCCGACGAGAAGAAGCAGCCGATGATCGAAATCCGCGACAAGAGCGGCAAGGTGACGCGCAAGTACCACATGCCGTCGCATGCCCACCTCATGGTCGAGGACAACGACGGGGTATTCGCCGGCCAGGTGCTGGCGAAGATTCCGCGCGAAACGACCAAGACCAAGGACATCACCGGCGGTCTGCCGCGCGTCGTCGAGCTGTTCGAGGCGCGCAAGCCGCGCGAGACGGCCGTCATCTCCGAGATCGACGGCGTCGTCCGCCACGGCGGCATCGTCAAGGGCCAGCGCAAGATCATCATCGTCCCGGAAGAGGGGGGCGAGCCGAGAGAGTACTCGCTGCCGCGCGGCGTGCACGTGAACGTGCAGGAAGGCGATCGCGTTCGCGCCGGCGAGCCGCTGATGGACGGCCCGAGCAATCCGCACGACATCCTGTCGGTTCTCGGCGAGAAGGCGCTCCATGCCTACCTCGTGAACGAGATCCAGGAGGTCTACCGGCTGCAGGGCGTGAACATCAACGACAAGCACATCGAGGTCATCGTCCGGCAGATGATGCGCTGGGTGAAGATCGAGGACGTCGGCGACACCGAATTCCTGATCGAGGAACAGGTCGATCGCTTCCGCTTCATGGAGGAGAACGAACGCGTGATTGCCAGCGGCGGGCGTCCGGCACAGGGCCGGCCGATGCTGCTGGGGATCACCAAGGCGTCACTCTCGACCGACTCGTTCATCTCGGCGGCGTCGTTCCAGGAAACCACGCGCGTGCTCACCGAGGCGTCGATTTCAGGCAAGGTGGACCACCTCCGCGGCCTGAAGGAGAACGTGACGATGGGCCGGTTGATCCCGGCGGGCACCGGCTTCGAGTATTACCGGCACGTGCGGATCCCGGCGGACGAGCCGCCGCCACCGCCGCCGCCGTCACCGGAGGAACTCGAGCTCGAGCGCGAGATGGAGTACTTCGTGGAGCCGGAAGAGGCGTTCACGAGGGAGGACGCCGAGTAATCAGGTAATTGCGGAATCGGGTAATCGGGTAATTGAGGGCGGTGGTCGACGGATCACCGCCCTTTTATTTTGGGCGTGAGGTCCGATGCTCAAGGATGCGGCGCTCATCCAGCGCGCGTTCGGCGTTCAGGTCTGGATGCGCGCGGGGTGTGCTACAGATGTGGCGCGATTAGTTCCGTGGCTTCCGCCGAACTGATCACGTGATGTACCTCGAAATCTACGAGGTCGCGCCAGCGGCCCATCCAGTCATCCAGCAGCAGCGGGTTGTCGGTCTCCATCAGCTGGTAGCAGCGCTGGAACGTCGTATCGACCCAACTCGACACGTATCTGAGGCCTTCCGGCGCGAGTCGGCCCTTCTCACGGAACCGCCGATAGACCGGGACCGCATCGCCGCCTTTGAAGAGTTCGATGACCATGTACAGCGCCATAGGGCTATGATCGTCGATCTTTCCCGCGCGATGGACGTCCTCCAGCCGGGATTCGATGACGAGTGACCTCATTGTCTTAGCGATTCATCAGTGCCACTGACCTTCACGATCCGACAGGCCGACGCGAGCGACATCCCGATCGTCGCACGACACCGCGCCGCGATGTTTGCCGACATGCGCCAGCTGTCGCAAGAACTGACGACGGCCCTGGTGGACGCGACAGCAGAGTACTTGCGCGTGGCAATGCCCCGGGGCGAGTATCTCGCCTGGCTGGCCGAAGGCGATGGCATCCGAGCGATTGGCGGTGCGGGAGTTCAACTGCGGCCGATTCTGCCGCGCCCGCAACCCGGCCGCGCCGAGCTGGAGCTCGGGCCGGAAGCGATCATCCTCAACGTCTACGTCGAGGCCGCCTGGCGGCGTCGCGGTGTCGGCAGAGCTCTGATGAGTGCGGTGCTGGAGGCGCTCTCCCACCGAAGGATTCGCCGCGTCGTCTTGCACGCGTCGAACGAGGGGCGACGCCTCTATGAACGTCTTGGCTTCACGCCCACGAACGAAATGCGGCTGACCACCGATGGGCCGTCAACGGAAGGTCGTCCGATGGCAGGCTCGGCACGTCAGCGGGGCGCCGCGCCGCGCCACATCAAGAGAGCGGCTCGGCAGGCGAAACGCAAGCGCACGATCGCGCACTTGTCGAAGGAGACGCGGATGGCACCTGAAAAGGAGGGCGCCAAGGCGACCGCCCGCAAAAGGAAATGAAGGAGAAGCCGCGGTGACCGACAACCGGCCACTGGCGCTGGGATGCATGCGGCTCTCGACCGAGCCAGACCGCGACGAGACCGCAGCGATCGTGGTGCTCCATGCGGCGCTGGATGCCGGCGTGACCCTCCTCGACACCGCGGACGCGTATTGCTGGACCGATGACGATCGCGGTCACAACGAACGACTCGTCGCTCGCGCCCTGTCGACCTGGCCTGGCGATCGATCCTCCATCGTCGTCGCCACCAAAGGAGGCATGACGCGCCCGGGCGGCCGCTGGGTACCGAACGGCCGGGCGAAACACCTGGCCGCGGCGGTCGAAGGCAGTTGCCGCGCGCTGGGCGTGCAGAGGATCGACCTCTATCAGCTTCACGCGCCCGACCCGCGTGTCCCGCTGGCGACGAGCGTCCGCGCCCTTGCCGATCTGAAGCGCCAGCGTCTCGTCGGCGGCATCGGGCTCTGCAACGTTACCGTGAGTCAGATCGAAGAGGCGAGGCGGATCGTCGAGATCGACTCGATCCAGGTGGAAGCGAGCCTCTGGCACGATCAGCAATTTCTGAGTGGCGTAGTTCGCTACTGCGTCGACAATCGCCTGCGGCTGCTCGCGTATCGGCCGCTCGGCGGCAGCAAGTCACGCTCGCGTGCCGCGGCAAATCCGGTGCTGGTCGAGATCGCGGCGCAGTGCGGGACGACGCCGTTCGATGTCGCACTGGCGTGGCTCGCCGGACTGTCCGAGCACATCGTTCCCCTTCCTGGAGCGACCGCAATCGACACGGCCCGATCGATCGCGCGGTACCGAACGCTGCAGCTGACGAGCGAACAGACAGCCCGGCTCGACGAGCTGTGCCCGCCCGCTCGCCTGATCAGGACTGAGACCTCCGCTGCCGTCATCGCCCGGCCGGACGCCGAGGTCGTGATGATCATGGGACTTCCGGCCGCCGGAAAGTCGACGATGGCCCGGGAGTTCGTCGGTCGAGGCTACCTCCGTCTGAATCGCGATGAAACGGGAGGCACGCTTCGCGGCCTCGTGCCGGCGCTCGATCGAGCGCTGGGCTCCGACACTCCGCGAATCGTCCTCGACAACACCTACGTCTCGCGCGCGTCGCGTGCGGCCGTAATTCAGGCGGCGGCGGCTCGGGGCGTCACCGTTCGCTGCGTCTGGCTGGCGACGTCGGTCGCGGACGCGCAGGTAAACGCCGTCACGCGCATCGTGGAGCGATACGGCAAGCTGCTCGACGTCGAAGAGCTCGCCTCCCATCGCAAACGCGATCCCGCCGCCTTGCCGCCGATGACACAGTTCCGGTACCAGCGCGAGCTCGAGGCGCCGGATGTGTCCGAAGGCTTTGCGCGAGTGGACGTCGTGCCGTTCGAGCGCCGAGCTGATCCGTCGCGCGCGGAACGCGCCGTCGTCGTCTGGTGTGACGGGATCCTCGTGCGGAGCCGGTCCAATCAGCGCGTGCCGTCGTCCGTCGACGACCTCGTCGTCGATATCGGCCGCGCCACGACACTGCGTCGGTATGCGGAGCAAGGCTTTCGTCTTCTCGGGCTGTCCTGGCGGCCGGATATTGCCGAGGGCAAGCGCGCAGCCGCGGACGTGGGCGCAGGTATTCGCGAAGATGAACGAGCTGCTGCGGCTCGCGATCGAAGTCGAGTACTGCACGCATGCCGCCGGTCCGCCGCAATGCTGGTGCCGCAAGCCTCTACCGGGACTTGGCGTGCTGCTGATCAATCGTCACCATCTCGATCCGGCACGTTGCATCTATGTCGGAGATGGACCACAGGACGCCGGCTACGCGCAGCGCCTGGGATTCCGATATCGTGCCGCACGAGAGTTCTTCGATGACGAAGGTGAGTAATCCCGTCAGCGCTCCTGCGTGCCGCTGGCGCTTCGCCGTGCCGGCGCGTCCGGCGGAACGGCCGCAGCGTTGCCGTTCAGGTACCGGTCGAACCAGTAGACCTGCCAGTTGAGACTCTCGACGAGGTGCTTCGGCTCGCCGGTGCGGGTGAGGTTGTGGTTCTCGCGCGGGAAGAACACGATCTCGCTCGGGATCCCGAAGTGCTGGAGCGCCCGGAACCACTGCTCTCCCTGCTCGATCGGGACGCGATAGTCGTTGTCGGAGTGCAGGATGAGCGTTGGCGTCTTGACGTTCTTCACGTACTTCAGCGGTGAGTAGTTCCAGTACAGATCGTAGTTCTCGAAGATGTCGCCGCCGAAGTCGTCGGCGTGGCCGTAAGCGCCGTCGCGCGTGCCGTCGTCGCTGATGAAGTTCGAGATGCTGCGCAGCGTGACGGCGGCCTTGAAGCGCGTGGTGTGACCGACGATCCAGTTCGTCATGTAGCCGCCGTAGCTGCCCCCGGTCACGCCGAGGCGGTTCGCGATCGATCCAGGGATTCTTCGCGAGCACCGCGTCGACACCGTTCATGATGTCGGTGTACGCCTTGCCGCCCCATTCCAACTGGACGCCGCGCTCGAACTTCTCGCCATAGCCGGTCGAGCCGCGCGGATTGGTGAAGAACACGGCCCAGCCGTGGGCGGCGTAGACCTGGAACTCGTGGAACCAGTCGAACCCGTACATGCCGGCCGGCCCGCCGTGGATGCTCAGGATCATCGGATACGTCTTGCCGCTCTGCCAGCCGACCGGCTTCATCAGGAACCCGTCGACCTCCCAGCCGTCCGCGCCCTTGAACGGCACGCGCTCGACCGGCACGAGCGTGAGCTCTTTCCAGAGCGCCGCATTGTGATGCGTGAGCGGCTTCTCGGTGCGACCCGTCAGGTCCGACGACGTACACATCGTCGAGATGCGTGGGATCGTTGGCGAGATAGACCAGCCGCGAGCTCTTCTCATTGACGTCCACCGCAGCGCACCGTGCGCTCGCCAGTCGTGACCTGCAGGGCGCGCTTGGCGGCGAGGTCGATGCGGAACAGGTGGGTCGTCCCCTTGATGCCGCTCTCGAAATACAGCCCGCGGCCGTCCGTCGCCCAGCGCAGTGCGGTCGGAATGAGGTCGAGGGCCTCGGCCGCCAGTCGCGCCGGTCCGCCGGCGGCCGCCGCGAGCCAGACCTTGGGATGCGCGCGCTCCTCGGTCGCGCCGACGAACGCGATCGTCTGGCCGTCGGGAGACCAGCGTGGCGAGTTGTCCGGCTCCTCGTGCGCCGAGATTCTGGTCAGCGGCTCCGCCCCCGGCATCGATCACCCAGACGTCGGTGTTCCGGCTCCCATCGAGCGCCTTGCCGGTGCGATCGGAGACGAACGCGATCCGCCGGCCGTCCGGCGACCATTGCGGATCGCTGTCATCCCAATTCTCGCCGTCGGTGATTTGCGTCGCTCCGCCCGACGCGACCTCGACGACCCAGAGATGCGCGCGCTTGTCGTCGAACCATCCGGTGTCGTTGAACTTGTAGATGGGATGCGTGTAGTGCCGGACGTCGCTCGGCGACTTGGCGTTGTCGCTCGGGCCGCTGCGGCTCACGCACACGAGCCGCGTGCCGTCGGGCGACCACTGAAAGCTGGATACCCCATTCGTCAGGTTCGTCAGCCGGTGCGGCTCCCCGCCGCCGCGAGCGGTAGAAGCCAGACCTGGGTCCGCGCGGTCTCACCGGAGGCGTCCCCCGCCGTCGTGCGCGCCGAGAGAAACGCGATCGTCTTCCCGTCCGGGCTCCATCGCGGGTTGGACGACGACTGCGGAGCGGTCGTCAAACGCACGGGCTCGGCCGAGCCGTCGGCGGGAACGACCCAGATGGCGGCGTGCCGTCGATTCTGTTTCTCGTCGATCGTCGTCACGACGAATACACGACGCGCGAGCCATCTGGCGAAATGCGCGGATCGCTGGCTGTCTCGAACGCGAAGTAGTCCTCAGCCGTCGCGCCCCGCATCTGAGCGGCCGCGGGCGCGCCAATCAGAAGCACGCACATTGCGGCCGTCGCACACCAAAGCCATCTGTTCATCCTTGCTCTCCAGTCAGGAAGATAATCGTAAATCAGACTGATGCGCGAGATGCGAGGGGACCGGAGAGCTGGCGCGGGCTGGATGAGGGGCGCGCTCACTCCTCGCGCAGCGCCTCCGTCGGCTGGACTGCGAGGCCGCGACGGGCGGGGCCGACCGCCGCCAGCAGGCCCACCGCGCACATCACCACAACGACGCTGGGCAGAAGAACGAGCGCCTTGCCGCCCATCATTTGCCCGCCCGCCAGCCACTCGAGTGCAGAGGCAATCGCCAGGCCCGCGGCGACGCCTGCTCCCAGCTGCGCACTCGCGCGGCCGAAAATTCCGGCGAGCACGCGTCGCGCGTCCGCGCCGAGGGCCGCTCTGATGCCGATCTCACGGCGCCGTCCCGCCACGGTGAACGACATCATCGAGTAGATGCCGGCGGCCGAGAGGAGCAGGACGCTTACGGTCACGGCGATGATGACGATCGCCAGCATCGAGAACGCCTGGATATCATGATTCCAGAATTCGACGACGCTCGTCGGGCGTTCGAGCTTCAGCGTTGGATCGACGGACGCGGCAATTTCCTGAAACCGCTGCGCGAAGCGCATGGGATCGCCGCCCCTGACCGTGACAACGAGCGTCGCGGGGTCCGACATGCCGGGAGCCAAAGGGTGATAGAGCCGCGGGGAAGGAGGCCCGAAGGCGTTTGGGGCGCTGAACGATTCGGCAAACGCAGGCACGACGCCGACGATCTCGAGCCATGGACCCGACTCGAGCCCACCATCGCGTCTGCGCCGCGAATAGCGGACGCGGCGGCCAACCACATCGCCGCCTGGCGCGAGCTCGGTGGCGAAAGCCTGGTCGACGATCACGACGGTCGAACCCGGATGCGCGTCGGCGGCAACGAATCCACGCCCGGCGAGCAGGCGGACGCCGAACACCTCGAACAGGTTCGTCGCGAGTTGGGTCGAACCTGCGTGAATCTGTCCAGAGCCTTCGGTTTCGATCGTCGCGGAACGCTCCTGTCCGGGGAAATCCTGCGCGAAGGTGACACTGGTGACCACCGGCTCCGCTTCCAGCCGGTGCAGCAGCCTCGTTATTCGGTCGGTCAAGCGCGCCGGCGACACCCCTTCGCCGGACATCTGGAGCGTTCCGCGCAGCATACTGCTCGCCGCCGGAGCGGCGGCGCGCATGCCGAGGCGAACCGATTCCTGCGCGTTGTGGATCGCGGCGGGAAGCACCGCGACGGCGATAGCGACCTGCACGACGATCAGTGCAGTCCACGTTCGGCCGAGCTGCATGCCGGATCCGCGCGACGAGAACTGCTGTAGGCGCGCATGCACGTTCTTCCCGGTCGCCTTCAGCGCGGGCAACACGCCGACGACGACCGCGGCGACCACGGCGAGCAGCGCGACATAGATGGTCACTCCCGGGGTCAGATGGACTTGAAACCAGAAGGGAGAGCGGTCGGCCATGTCGGGCGAGTGTTTCCCGTACTCGCGAAGCACGGCGAAGACGACGACGACGATCGTCAGGCCGATCGCAGCGGCGCTGCACGTCAGCACGAGGGCTTCCACGAACAACTGGGAGACGACACGGATACGGCTCGCGCCAAGCGCCGTGCGCACCACGATTTCACCAGTCCGTGTCGCCGTGCGGGCGTAGACGAGAATGGCGACGTTCACGGCCACGATCAACAGCAGGAGCCCGACGCCGAGCTGGAGGGAGCGCATGGTGAGCTCCATCTCCGGTCCTTCGATGCCGATGAAGGCGCGCGTGTAGGGGAGCGCCTGCGGCCGGACGTTCGCGTGACTCTGCGGAAACGCGACAGCCATCCGCTCGCCGGCCGCCGCGAGTTCCGCACGCGCCTCGGCCAGCGAAAATCCAGCGGCCAGCCGACCGAACACCTGGAGGGACGGTTCGGCGGCGGGACTCGCATCAGCGGCCGTCAGACGAAGCGGAACCCAGTAATGATGACGGACGGGGAATGCGAACCCCTCGGGCATGACGCCAACGACCGTGGACGTGGTGCCGTCGAGGTGAACGGCGCTGCCCACGAGGTGCGGGTCCGCGTTGAAGCGGCCACGCCACTCGTCGTATCCGATGACGACCACCGGCGGCGCGTGTGGACGTTCATCTTCGTCGTGCAGCGTCCGCCCCCGCAACGGCGGAACTCGCATCAGGCGGAAGCCGGAGGCAGTGATCGCGGCGACACGCACCAGGTAGGTCCGCCCGTCCGCGGTGACCAGATTGCGACTGTCCTCACGAAACGCGCCGAGCTCCGTGACCGACCTCAGCGCGGTCCGCCACTCGAGGAAATCATGCGGGGACAGGCCGGCCCTCCCGCCGGCGTCCGGGCCGGCGACCGTTCGGGTCTGGATCGCCACCGCGCGATCGCCATCGTCCACCGGCAGCGTAGAATCCAGCACGGCGCCGAGGATGCCGAAGTAGGTCGCGCCGATCGCGATCGCCAGCGCCAGGCCGGTGACCGCCACGGCGGATAGTCCCGGATACTTGGCGAGCATCCGGATCCCGAGCTTCAGGTCGAGCCAGGACACGTTCACAAAGATTCTCCGATCTTCCGCCGCGCGGTCCGCGCGGAGCAGAGAGGTGCAGACCTTGCGCACGCGCGCGACGCTGCCGAATCGCTCTATTGCGGCCTCACGCGCCACCTGTGGGCTCATCCCTTGAGCGATGTAGTCCCGAATCCGTTGGTCCAAGTGGAACTTCAATTCCTCGTCGATCTCGTGTTGAGGGTCCCGCGTCATCACAGATCTCGAGCGGTCACGGCGCGGCTCACCGCGTCGGAGAGGCGCAGCCAGCCGTTCGCCTGCTCCTCGAGCTCATGCTGCCCAGCCTTTGTCAGGCGATAGAATTTGGCTCGCCGGTTGTTCTCCGAGGTGCCCCATTCCCCTCTAATCCACCCTTTCCGTATCATTCGGTAGAGCGCTGGATAGAGCGACCCTTCCTCCACACGCAGAACATCGTCCGTGGCCGTTTCGATCCACCTCGCGATGCCGAACCCGTGCATCGGTCCCCACGACAATCGCTTCAGGACGAGCAGTTCGACCGTGCCCTGAAGAGCGGCGGCGTCTTTCGCGAACAACGGGTATCCTTCCTTCCTATGCAGATCTAGGGGAGAGGCGAACATTGTTCATTACGCAGTGAGGCGCAAAAAGTTCGCGAGTGTCAGTGACGAGGCCGTCACCTGCCACCACTTGCACCCAGGCGCTGTTGGTAAGCTCTGGCCTATGATGGGTCCATGCTCAGCCGACGTGAAGCCATTGCGGCGCTTGCATCGGCGGCGGCGCTGCCGCTCGTGACCGCGTGCTCGGGTAACGGGACGTCAGTCGCTCCGCCGGCAAACGACGCAGACGCGCTCAAGGTGCTCGAGAGCGTGGCCGACAACCTCCTGCGACTCCAGCCCGAGAGCGCGACCTCCCTTGGTATCGACACCGGCGCGCGGGCGGCGCTGCGGTCGGAGCTCGCCGTTCGCTCCGCAGAAGGACAGCAGCGTCTGGCGACGCAGGTGCGCACCGACCTCGAGCGCGTCAACGCGTTGAACACGGCCGGCCTGTCGCACCCGGTGCGCACCAGCGTCGAAGTCGTGCGTAGTGCGTATGCCACCGCGCGTGAAGGCTTCGCGTTGCCGTACGGCGATATCACGGTTGGCGGCTGGCGCAACACTCCCTATGTCGTCATCCAGAACGTCGGCGCCTATCTGGATATCCCGCGCTTCCTGGACAGCGAGCATCGGATCGACAGCGCTGCCGACGCCGATGCGTACCTGGCGCGGCTGCAGTCCTATGCGAAGCAGCTCGATGGCGAGCTCGGCCGGATGCAGGCAGCGCGCGCGGGCGGGCTCGTGCCCCCGGCGTTCCTGATCGACAAGGCGCTTGCCGCAGATGACGCTGTCGGCGAAAGGCGCACGCGACGGCGGTACTCTCGTCGAGTCGATCGAGCGCCGCACGAAGAAGGCCGTGGATCGCGAGGAAATACGCGGCAATTGGGCCGACCGGGCACGAGCCATCGCCGCCAAGGAAGTCGGTCCTGCGCTGGAGCGTCAGCTCGCTGAACTCCAGGCGCAGCGCGCCGTGGCCACCAACGACGCGGGTATCTCGGTTCGTCCGCGCGGCGAAGAGTTCTACCGGTGGGCGCTCAAGGCATCGACCACGACCAGCATGTCGCCCGACGAGGTCCACGAAATGGGCCGGAGCGAGTTGCAGCGTCTCCATGCGCAGATGGACGCGATCCTGAAAGAGATCGGCTACTCGCAGGGCAGCGTCGGCGAGCGGATGAAAGCGTTGGCGAAAGATCCGCGCTACAAGTTCCCGGAAGGCGACAAGGGCCGCGCCGAGATCCTGGCGTTCATCAACAAGCGCCTGGACTGGATCCGCGCGCAGATGCCACGCGCCTTCAACACCGTCGTGACCCCGAACATGGAGGTGAAGCGGCTACCGCCGGAAGAAGAGCCCGGCGCTCCCGCTGCTTACGGCGGCGCCGGCTCGATCGACGGCAAGATCCCCGGTCGGTACTGGATCAATCTCAGGACGACCGACCTGCACAGCAAATACAGCCTCGCCGACCTGACTTTTCACGAGTCGATCCCGGGCCACATCTGGCAGGGTGAATACACGCATCAGATGCCGCTGATCCGCCAGCAGCTGGCGTTCAACGCGTATTCAGAGGGCTGGGGACTCTATGCGGAGCAGCTCGCCGACGAGCTCGGCGCCTACGATGAGGATCATGTCGGGCGTCTCGGCTACTTGCAGTCAATCGCCTTCCGCGCGTGCCGTCTGGTCGTCGACACGGGCATCCACGCCAAACGCTGGACGCGCGAGCAGGGCGTTCAGTTCTTCGTCGACGTGAACGGGTCCAATCCCCTGGAAGTGGCGAGCGAGGTCGATCGCTATTGCGCGTGGCCGGGGCAGGCATGCGGGTACAAGGTCGGCCACAGCGAGATCAACCGGCAGCGCGAGAAGGCGAAGACGGCGCTCGGCCCGAAGTTCGATCTGAAGGCGTTCGACGATACGGTGGTCCTCGGCGGCAACGTCCCGCTGGATGTGCTTGCACGCAACGTCGACGAACATATCCGCGCGTTCAGGAGTTAATGGTGCCAGCGAACGAGCGGCAGCGGGCTGGGAGTCCGAGGGGCGACGCCCCTCGGATGAGATTTGACGAGTATGGTCCGACGCTAGGCCTGGGCTGTTGCGCCGAACGGGTTCTCGTCCGCCGATCGGCCGTAGACGACCGGCACGGGGATCTCGAGCAGCCGCAGGTAGACGACCAGCTCGCCGCGGTGATGGTACCAATGGTTGAAGCACATCGTGCGGAGCACGCTTGTCCGCGGCAGGGTGAAGATTTCGCGCTCGCCGAAGTGCAGCCGCCAGGGCGCCGTCGCCGTCTCGTCGTCCAGCGAGTCGAGCGTCTGGCGCAGGGTAGCAATTGAGTCATCGAACGTCGCCAGCAGGGCCTCTGGACTGTCGCAGGCGGCGTAGGTCATCGGGCGGCCGGCGAGATCCATGCCGTCCTGCCGCACGACCCGTGCGATGTTCCCCGGAATGCTGGCCACGTGTTGCGCGAGCTGTCCCGCGCTCATCGACTTCGCATGCGGCCGCCAGCTGAGACGGCCGGCGGGAATTCTCTCCAGTACCCGCCGGGTCGCCGGCGTTTCGGCTTCAAGTTCCTGGACCAGAGCATGAACGGCTGGCAGCATCGGGTCCTCCAGTCTTTGTGACTTGCGAAATGCAACTCACTTCCTGGGAAGCATATGTCAGTCTATTGCGATTTGCAAGTTACTGTTAAAATGCAGGCGTGACCAAGCGTCAACCAAGCACGAGCGCGAGAACAGCCGGGCTGCGATCTCCGTGCCCGATTGGCGCCGCCCTGGACGTCATCGGCGACCGCTGGACGCTCCTGGTGATGCGCGATCTCCTCTTCTATGAGAAGCGGCGGTTCGCGGACATGCTTGCGTCGCCTGAGGGAATCGCGAGCAATATCCTGTCGGACCGCCTCGAACGGCTCGAGCGCTGCGGGCTGGTCGAGCGTCGGCGGTACCAGGATCATCCGCCGCGGGAGGAGTATCACGTCACCGAGCGCGGGCAGGACCTGGTGCCGCTGCTTCGCGAGCTGACTCGCTGGGGCCAGCGGCATGTGCCCGGTACCGGCAAACGACCGCCGAGACCACTGAGCGCCGACGTCCAGGCGCTGATTGCCAGATACGAGAAGACGCGTCGATGAGCTTCTCCCGTCGCGAGGCCCTCGCACGTCTGGCCGCACTCGCCGCCACCGCAGCGCTGCCTCGATCGGCATGGGCCTCGGTCGCTCCCGATCCGCTGGAAGGCACGATCGCGGACTACGCGGCTGGTCTTCGCAGCGGCCGGTGGACCGCCGCCGAGGTCACCGCCCGCGCGCTCGAGCGCTGCCGCACCGACGGAATGACATGGCGTGCCATCGACGCCCTGTCGGCGACGGCCATCGCAGAGGGGAAGGCCGCTGACGCTCGCAGGCGGGGTCGGATCATGCGCGGCCTCCTCGACGGCGTGCCCGTGTTCGCCAAGGCGATCTACGACATGGACGGGCTGCCGACCACCGCATCGAACGCGGAGTGGGCGAGGCTGTTCCCCGAGCCGGTGCGGCGCAATGCGATCGAAGTGACACGCATGCGCGCCGCCGGCGCGGTGGTCCTCGGGAAGACCGCGGCGGACGATTTCGCCTACCGCGGCGAGGGCACGAGCAGCCACACCGGACAGGTGCGCAACCCGTACGATCCCACCGGCACTCGGACGCCCGGCGGATCCAGCGCCGGGTCGGCGGTCGCGGTCGCCAGCGGCCTGGCGTTCGCTGCGCTCGGAACGGATGATGGCGGCTCCAACCGGATTCCAGCCGTCTGCACGGGCATCGTCGGCATGAAGCCGACGTTCGGCCTCGTGCCGCGCACCGGCGTGATCCCGACGTGGCCGTATCTCGACACCCACGGCCCGCTCGCGCGCTCGGTGGCCGATGCGTCGCTGCTGCTCGCCGCGATTGCCGGCGCCGATTCTTCGGATCCGCTCGCCGCAGGCGGCGCGCTCGGACGCGAAGCCGCTCGCGGCGCTGCACGACGATGCGTTGAAAGGGGTGCGTCTGGGACTCGTCGAGGCGCACGTGCCGCGGGAGAAGATGACCAGCTGACGCGCTCGCGATCTGGGACCGCGCGCTGGCCGATCTGCGCGGGGCCGGCGCGGTCGTCGAGCCATTTCGCCCGTCGGTGATGTTGACGGATTACCGTCGCGCATTTACCGACGCTGAGCACGCGCGCGGTGATGTCGCCGGAAATTCGCGATCGCCGGCGGCGACCGCCAACGCGCTGTATCGCTACTTCGCCGGCCGCACCGACAACCCTGTAGAGGCGATCGGGCGCGGGTACGGTGCCTACCGATCCTTCTACGACGTGTTGCCGGAGCGATTCGAAGACTGCGTGGTGCTATTGCGACAGCCCATGGAGCGCGACGTGGCGGGACAGTCGTTCGCGCGCTCCCGAGCTGACGTGGTCGAGGCGCTCGGACGATCCATGCGCGCCGCCGGCATCGCAGCAATGGTCTATCCGACGATGCCGTTCAACGCGTTTCGTCTGGCCGACGGATGGCCCGACATTCGAACCGCGCTCGGCTACGGCAACTGGCTCGGGCTGCCGGAGGTATCCGTGCCGGCTGGGCTCGGCGCCGATGGTCTGCCGGCGCTCAACCTGTCCGTGACCGGGCTGCCCGGTGAAGACGCCCAGGTGCTGGCGTTCGCGCACGCCTATGAGCGCCAGTCTCGCCGATTCGTGCCGCCGCCGCGGCGATCGTGACGGCGCGCAGACGCTGACGGCTATTTCGCCGACGGCGCCAGCTGCCAGCCGGTGTTCAGCCACTGGCCGTCCTTGAGCACGAACGCCTCGGTGGCCATGCCGCGCTCGCTGCGCGTCTGCCCGCCGCTCTGCAGCTCCATCTCGTACGACGTGTAGAGGATGGCCGTGTTGCCGTAGACCTGGATCTCCGTAGACGGAAAGGCGATCCGGGTCAGCTTACCGCCGCCAGCGGCGAAGCCGCGCGACCCTTCGATCGTGGACGTGAAGCTCCCGAATGTATCCGAGTGCGGCTCGATCGTGATGAGCTCCGGCGGCAGCAGCTTTCGCAACGTCGGTTCATCCCCGGCAAACCACGCGCGCCAGACAGCCTCGCGGGCTTTCATCAGCGAGGCCCGCTCGCCCTCATCCAGCTGACGACGCTGCGAGGCCAGCTCGAACACGGCGTCCGGATGGAGCGACGTGTTCGAGGCCACCTGAATCCAGCCGCCAGGATCTTTGTGATAGACGTCGATGAACGTCAGCTTCTGGCTGCTTTTCTCCGTTCCTTGCAGCCGGTCCACCTCCGCCTGGAACGACACGACAGCGGTGTCGCCGTAGAAGACGATGTCGAACTCGCCGATGCGGTAGGCGACCATGCCCTGGTTCTTCGGCAGGTTCGGCGGGAAGGTGGCCTCCTTCATGTAGCCGTCGCGGCCCCGGATGACGTGGCCGGACCAGGGCGTGAAGCCGCGCCACTCGGCGCCGTGTGTCGCCTCGAGCTTCGCGCGATCCTTGTCGACGAACGCCTGGAAGATGCTTTCGATGTGTGCGCGGATGGCCGCCGCGTCGGCCGGCCGGTCGGACCCTCGGGTCTGCGCGGCGGCGGACGAGGGAATTAGGATGACCGAGACGACGAGAGCGAGCGACGGGAGGGGGCTGCGCATGGTGGTTCTCCTTGTGTCCGTGCCGGTGGCATGATACTGCTTCGAGCATCCATGACGCCCTTCCTGCAGGACCTGCGCTACGCCATCCGGACGCTGCGGCGCACGGCCGCCTTGTCGCTGGTGATCGTCGCCTCGCTCGCCATCGGCATCGGCGCCAACACCGCCATCTTCAGCGTCGTCAACGCGCTGCTGCTCAAGCCGCTGCCGTATCCCGACCCGGACCGGCTCGCGGTGCTGTGGCTGCGGTCGCCCGGCATCAACATCCCGCAGGACTGGCCGTCGCCGGGGCAGTTCATCGACGTCCGTAGCGAAAACCGATCGTTCGAGGAGATGTCGATTTCTCAAGGCCGCGACGGCACGCTGTTGACCCGCGAGGACGCGCAACGGATCGAAGGGATTCTGACGTCCTCCAGCCTGTTCCACCTGCTCGGCGCGAAGCCGCTCTACGGACGGCTGCTGCGGCCGGATGAAGACGCGCCCGGCAAGCCGCCTGTCGTCATCCTGAGCTACGGCTTCTGGAAGCGTGCCTTCAGCGCCGACCCGAATGTGATCGGCACCAGCATCACGCTCAACGGCTTCGGCGCTGGCGGCGGCGACGCGAAGAACCAGTTCGAGATCGCCGGCGTCCTGCGGCCCGACTTCCTCCTCAACGACGAGATCATGCCGACGGTCGCGAGCATCCGTCAGATGGACGTGTTCCTGCCGCTGCCGCTCGGCGCCGACGCCGTCACGCGGCGCGGGGACGAAAACTACAACCTGATGGCGCGGCTGAAGCCAGGCGTGACGATGGCGCAGGCGAGGGACGACGTGGCGGGAATCGCGGCGCGGATCCGGGACAAAGACAAACGCGACCGCACGTTCACGATCGACGTCGTCTCGCTCGTCGAGTCTGTCGTCGGCGACGTCCGCGTCGCAGTGCTCGTCGTGCTCGGCTCGGTGGCGCTCGTCCTGCTGATCGCATGCGCCAACGTCGCCAATCTGCTGCTCACCCGCGCCACCAGCCGGCAGAAAGAGATCGCGGTCAGGACGGCGCTCGGCGCGAGCTGGAAACGACTCGTCCGCCAGCTGCTGACCGAGAGCGTGCTGCTCGGCGTTCTCGGAGGCGCCGCCGGGCTGGCGATCGCCCAGGTCGCTCTGCAGGTCGTCCGGGCGATCAATCCTGGCAACATCCCGCGGCTCGAAGCGATTGGGCTCGACCCCACGGTGCTCATCTTCACCTTTGCCATCTCGATTGGCACTGGCATCCTCTTCGGCCTTGCGCCGGCGCTGCGCGCGGCGCGGGTCGATCTCAGTACCGCGCTCAAGGCCGGCGGCAGGAACGCGCAAGGCGAAGGCGGCTTCGGCAGCGGGCGGCGCCGGCTGCGCAGTCTCCTCGTGGTCGCGGAAGTCGCGATCTCGCTGATGCTGCTGATCGGCGCCGGCCTGCTGGTGCGAAGTTTTGTCCGCCTGCAGCAGGTCTCCCCCGGTTTCGATCCCGAGGGCATCATCTCGATGCGCGTCGGCCGGAGCGCGCGCCAGTTCGCCAACCGCGACGCCTCGCTCGAGTTCTATCGCGCCGCCGGCGAGGCGCTGGCCTCCGTGCCGGGCGTCGCTTTGCGAGGCGCTGTCACCGCGCTGCCGTTCACCTCATCGGTCGGGTGGGGGGGCATCAACGTCGAAGGCTGGACGCCGCAGCCGGGCCAGGAGCTGCAGGTCGACCAGCGCGGCGCGACGCCCGACTACTTCAAGACGATGAGGATTCGGCTGGTTCAGGGGCGCTTCTTCACCGACGCCGACTGGCAGACGACGGCGCAGCCGGTGGCGATCATCGACGAAAAGTTCGCGCAGCGGTTCTGGCCGGCGGGCGATGCGATCGGCAAACACGTGTGGAACGATCCCAAACGCAAGCTCACCATCGTCGGCGTCGTCGGAACGGTGAAGCAGTATGGCCTCGACGTGGACGGCCGGCTCGTGGCCTACCGCCCCGGGCCATGGGCCGAATACCAGGTCGCACGTACGTCTTCGTCGGATCCGGCGTCCGTCGCGCGCGACATGATCCGCAAGATCCGTGAGATCGATCCGACCATTACCGTGTTCGACGTGCAGACGATGCCCGCCAGGATGTCGGCCTCGATGGCGCGCCAGCGGTTCTCGACGCTGATGCTGGGATCGTTCGCGGTGTTCGCGCTGATCCTGGCGATTGTCGGTGTCTACGGCGTGATGTCGCACCTGGTGGCGCAGGGAGCGCACGACATCGGCGTCCGGATGGCTCTTGGTGCGGAGCGCTCGCGCATCCTGGGGATGGTGCTTCGTCAGGGCCTCGAGTTGACGGTCGCCGGCAGCGTCCTCGGCCTGCTCGGCGCAGTCGCGCTGACGCGGGTGATGGCAAGCCTGCTGTTCGGCGTCAGCACAACCGATCTCGTGACGTTTTCCGCCGTGCCTCTCGTCCTCATCCTGACAGCCATGATCGCCAGCTACATACCTGCGCTTCGTGCCACTCGCGTCGATCCCGTCGTCGCGCTTCGCGACGAGTAGGTGTCCATGAGAATCGCGTCTCTTCTCGCCTGCGCAGCACTCGCTCTGTTCGCCGTGGCGCCCGCGTCGCCCACGACCGTCCTGTTCATCGGCAACAGCTTCACCTTCGGCGCCGGATCGGCGGTGCAGAAGTGGCGGCCGGAGATCGTCACCGACCTGAATCACGAAGGGATCGGCGGCGTGCCCGCGCTGTTCAAGTCGTTCACGAGGGAAGCCGGCCTCGACTACGACGTCTCGCTCGAGACGCACCCCGGCGTCGGCCTCGACTGGCATCTGCAGACCAAACATGACGTCCTCGTCAGCCGACCGTGGGACGTCGTCGTCATGCACGGCTACAGCACCCTGGACGCCGTCAGACCTGGCGACCCTGCGACGCTCGTGTCGACGACGAAGCAGATGGCCGAGCTGTTGGTGAGCGTCAACCCGAAGGTCGAGATCCATCTCACCGCGACATGGCCGCGAGCGGACCAGACGTATCTGGACACCGGTCACTGGCATGGCCAGCCGATCGGTGCGATGGCGCGAGACGTCCGCGCGGGGTACGAGAAGGCCAAGGCAACCTCGCCAGCGATCAAGTCGGTGATTCCGGTCGGCGACGCGTGGATGCGCGCCTTCGACACCGGCGTGGCGGATCCGAATCCGTACGACGGCATCACACCGGGACAGATCGATCTCTGGACGAAGGATCACTACCACGCGAGCGCGGAGGGGTACTACCTCGAGGCGCTCATGGCGTTCGGCGATCTCACGGGTCGCGATCCGCGAGCGCTCGGCGACGGCGAGTGTTCGGCGTTCGAGCTCGGGATGTCCGTTGCCGAAGTGAAGGGTCTTCAACAGGTCGCGTTCGATCAACTGTCGGCGGCGAAGCTGCTGAAGGGCGGGACGACACGATCGGCTGGGAAGGCGCCGGCACGGTGTGCGCAGTGAGCGGGACACCGCGGCGAAAATCGCTGCTGCGCTTCGTCGTCGGCCTCTCGCACATGCCGCTCGTCGCGCCATTCGGCGGCCGCCTTCGAATGCGATAGCCGTCTGCCAACGGCAAGAAGCAACGCTTTCCGTAGGGGATCAGCCATGCCATCTGACGACCGACCCCCGGTCGCGGGCGCCATCTTCTCGAAACGCGACGCGAGTGTGCTTGCGGCAGCCGCGATGACCGTCGGCCTCACGCTGATCGTGCTGTTGTCGCGGTTGACGCTCGATGATGCCTACATCACCTTTCGATACGCGCGCCATCTAGCCGAAGGATACGGACTCGGCGCATGGAATCACACCGGCGAGCGCGTCGAAGGCTACTCGTCGCTGCTGTGGACCCTGCTGCTGGCCGGCGTCGCTCGGCTCGGCGTCGATGTTCGGCTGGCGTCGAAGGTGTTGGGCGCTGCGGCGGCGCTCGTCGTCATTGCCGCGCTCGTCAGGCGCTCCGACGATCGCCCCGCCTTTCTTGCCGGCCTCTTCCTCGCGATATATGGGCCGTTCGTGTTCTACGCCGCGTCGGGTATGGAGGCCGTGGCGTTCACCAGTCTCGTCACGCTTGCGCTGGTCGGCCCAGCCGCGTGGCAGCCGATCGTCGCGCCGCTCCTCGTCGCGATGCGGCCCGAGGGCGTGCTCGTCGCGGGGATCGACGTGCTGGCACTCGCCTGGCGGCGCGAGCGCCGGCGATGGATCGTCGCGACGGCGACTGTCGGCGCTCTGACGCTTGCGGCGATCGCGATTCACCGCTGGGCGACGTATCACGCACTCGCGCCGAACACGTACTACGCGAAGGTGGCGGGCGGCGGCCTTGGACACGTGAAGCTCGGCCTCCTCTACGTCGGCAGCTGGATGCTCGCGCACGCCGTGGTGGTCGCCTTTCTGGCGATTGGTGCCGTGACCGTGAGGCGCGCCGGCGACCGGCGTGGATTGGTGTGCCTCGCGCTCTTCGTTGTGTACGTCCTCTATATGGCCAGCGCGGGGGGAGACCCGCCGACTGCATTCCCCGTCTGGCGCCAATTCGTCCACGTGGCCCCGGCCTGGGTGCTCGTGGCGATGACCGGTCTCACCAGCGTCGTGCGCCATCGTCGATGGGCGCAGGTTGCTGCCGCCGTCGGACTGGCGCTTGCGGCCAACGCCGGCATCCTTCTCGTGCAGGGACGCGGCGGTCCGCGACCGGGCAACGCGGACTATGTCGCCTGGCTCGCGTCACTGGCGACGCCCACGACGACGATCTCCAGCAGCTACGCAGGCGCACTCCCGTTCCTCGTGGACGCTGCCCATATCGACGCGCTTGGATTGAACACGCCCTACATCGCACGGCACGGCACATTCGATCCCGAAGGGCCGCAGGATTCAAAGACCGACATGCGCTGGGTGGTCGAGCAGCGCCCTGACGTCATCGAGGGGTACCTGTCGGGCTTGGCGCTCCTCCGTGGCGCGACCCCGGACGAGATCGTTGGCACGCGCCGCCGCAAGATGATTCTCGAGATGGTGTCGTCGCCGCGCTTTCAACGCGAGTACGTCTTCGTCCGCAACGCGCCGTACGATCGCATGGATCGGGCTGCTTTTCTGCGCCGCGATTTCTGGGAGGCCCATCCACGCCGCGATACGCTCGACTGCGTGCCGGTCGCCGAGACCGCGCTCGCGGCGTTCGCGAGCCGGTGAGTCGACGCCCCGAGCGATAAGCGGCTCTCGCGACTAGTCTTATCCGAGGGGCGTCGCCCTTCCCCCCTACACGCGCTCTCGCGCGCTACTTCGCCGGCGCGCTCCGATCGCGTGGCCCGCTCGCAATGCTCGCTCGCACTCTGGAACGAGCTTCAGATTTGTGAGACGGCTTCTAGCGCTTGATCTTCTGCGCCTCCACGATCGGCCCGAAGGGTCCGAGGCGATGCTGATCGAGCGGGAACGCATCCGCGAACGGCGGGAACGGCGCGTCTATCGGTTTCTTCGCGCGATCGGGATAGTCGAGATCGAGCCGAGCCCGCGAGGGACGTGGCTGGCTGTTGACGAAGGCGGCCACGTCCCACGCGTCCTCGACGTTCAGCGCGGGCGCGTCGAAGCGCGTGCCGAGCGGCATGTTGGCGCGGATGTAGCTCGCCGACGCGATGAGGCGGTGCATGCCGGCGCCGTCGTTGAAACTGTCGGGCCCCCAGAGGGGCGGATAGACGTAGCCGCCGGCATCCCCTTTCGGGCCTTTGCGCAGGCCCTGCCCGTCAGGCTGATGACACACCTGGCACGTCGCGACATAGACGGCGCGTCCTCGCGTCACGTCCGCGGCACGATCGAGAAACGGCAGTGTCGGCGTGCCCCGGCCTGCCGTCTGCGCCCCGACGGGCAGCCCGGTGCTCAGCAGCTGCAGATAGCTGACGATCGCCTTCATTTCGCGTCCGCCGGTCGGGAGTGCGTGACCGTTCATGCTGCGTTCCATACAGCCGTCGATGCGATCCTCGATCGTGCGGACCTCGTTCTCGCGCGCCATGAACGTGGGGAACGCCGCGAAGACGCCAACCATCGGCAGCGCGAATGCCTGCGTGCCGCCCGCGAGATGGCAGCTTTGACACGACAGGTCGTTGCCCGCGTAGCGCATCGCGGGATCGGAGACGGCGGGACCGATGAGTGCGGGCGTCTCGACGAAGAGCCGCCGTCCGTACAAGACCGTGTCCTTCCAGGGTCCGGCCGGCAGCGCGTCGGCGTCTGGAACGCGCCAGTCGATGGCGCGAGGGGCAGCAGACGGCTGCTGCGCGCCGGCTCGCGGAACCGACGTCACGGTATACGCGGCAATTGCCAGCAGGGTGCCGGCGATCGCGCGCTCAGCCCGCATACCCGAACGTGTAACCTCGTTCCTGCGCCCGGCCCAGCGCCACGATGCCGGCCGGCGTCAGGTGTGCGTTGGCAATAAGATTCTTGCCGAGCTCCTCGACGATGGCGTCGACCGTGCCGCCGCTATTGCGCGCCAGAATGCCTGCGAAGCGCCGCGTCGCCATGGCGCAGACGGCGAAATGCGCGCCCTGGCGGCCCAGCGCGTCGAGCGTCTCGGCGCCGGCGTTGGCGGGATTGGCCGTCGGTGACTTCTGCGCCCCGGGCTCGATCTTCATTTCGCCGGCAAAAGCGCTTCCGTACTTGGCCCACATCGCGTCGGTGTACCCGAGGGGCGTCGCGTTGTGCCGCAGAACGACGACGACGCCGACGTCGCGGCTTTCGAGGT
Organism: uncultured Acidobacteriota bacterium; assembly: GCA_963771415.1. GTDB lineage: Bacteria > Acidobacteriota > Vicinamibacteria > Vicinamibacterales > 2-12-FULL-66-21 > CAWAZT01. Next base: position 429,659 of record CAVYTI010000007.1, read on the forward strand.
CGTAGCCGGTCCGGTTGGCCAGGAAGACATTGCTGGCGTAGTGTCGGATGTCTTCCGCGCCCGACGCCGACACCGCGTCGAAGACCATGCGATGCGCCGTCGGCAACGCGTCCATCCAGTCATCGACCGCGTGCCGGCGCGGCGCCGGTGAGGCTGGTTGGGCATGGGCGGGGATCACTGATCCAACGACCGCGCCGAGCGCTGCCGAGCCGATGCCGAGCCGCGCCAGGAAGCGCCGGCGCGCCGGTTCGACCCGACCAGGGAGCGAAAGAGGTGAAGGTGTAGTCACAGCGATATCCTAACAAACCGTCCGTGGGTGCGGTCAGCCCCTCCGACGGCTCATCCCTACTCCCATGGCGCGCCGACGTGCGATTCCGTATCATGCTGGCGGGGTGCGCGCCGAGGTGAAGCGGGCGCCAGCGGTCGGACGCGAGCGACGGCCGTCGGCTCTCGGCGAACCCGAACCTCAAATGAACTCGACTAGCACCGGATCACGGGCGATGCGCATCGCAAGCCCAGGCCATGCGATCTTTGCTGCGACCATGGTCGCCATCGGAATCCTGGGCATGGTCCAAGGCGATTTCACCCCAACATGGTCGGGGGTGCCCAAGGGTGTTCCCGCGCGCGTGGCGCTGGCCTATCTCTGCGCCTTCATCTCCCTGATGTCTGGCATCGGCCTGCTCTGGCAGCGCACCGCCGTCATCGCTTCCCGCGTGCTGCTGACCTCTTTCTTGCTTTGGCTGCTGCTGTTCAGGATACCCCTCATCTTCCGCGCCCCTATTGCGACGGGTCCTTGGTGGGCCAGCGGAGATACCGCCGTGATGGCTGCGGCCGCGTGGGTCCTGTACGCCTGGTTCGCCGGTGACTGGGACCGTCAGCGCTTCAGTTTCGCGAGCGGCGAGAAGGGCCTGCGCATCGCGAGGGTACTTTACGGTCTGGGGTTGATCCCCTTTGGCATCGCTCACTTCACGTATCTCGAACGAACCGTCTCGATGGTGCCTCGTTGGCTGCCAGGGCACTTGGCGTGGGCGATCTTTACCGGGTGTGCGTTCATCGCAGCCAGTGTGGCGGTGATCATTGGCGTGTATGCACGGCTGGCGGCCGTGCTCTCGGCGCTCCAGATGGGCCTGTTCACTCTCCTGGTGTGGATACCTATCATCGTGGCACACCCAAGCGCCTCCGATTGGGCCGAGTTCGTCAGTTCGTGCGTCCTGACGGCCGCCGCGTGGATGGTGGCGGATTCCTACCGCTTTCAACCTAGCAGTCCATGGTGAAAGTAGCGACGGAGCGCGCGAGCCCGATTCAGGCGATAGTAGTCGCATGCCTGAACCCCTCCCCGTGCTAATCGTTCTCGGGTGTCTGCCTCATATTGGCGGTGAGGCCCTAGGGGGATGACAGAGGAATCGTTCTTCCATCGACTCAGCCGATACGCAGCGACGGCTCTCCGATACTGGGAGCCTCGTCGGATCGTCTACAACGCCGCGCTCGCGGCCGTCGTCGGCATGCAGGTGTTGCTGGCGTGGCCTCTGTCGCGGGACAAGCTCACCGTCGACCAGTTCCTCGGCATGTTCATTCTGGCGGTGCTGGCCAATGTGGCCTATTGCGCCGTGTACCCGATCGACCTCTTCGTCCAGTTCTCGGGTCTCGATACCGTCTGGCGCGCGTGGCGCACGGTGCTGCTCATCGTCGGAATTGCCTTCGCCGCGACGATCACGCACTTTGTGATTCAAGGGATGTTCTGAGGTGCGAGCGACGTGACGCTGCCCAAGCGCCTGAGCATGGCTGCCGCTGAGTCCCTCGCTCTGGCGTTGTCGGCGGTCCTCTTGTCGTCGTGCAATTTGTGCGGGAACCAGACTGTGGCCGAATATCTGTCGCCGGACGGCACGCGTAAGGTCGTCGTGTACGAGCGCGACTGCGGGGCCACGACGGATTTCTCGACCCAGGCGTCGCTGGTCGCGACTGGAACGGGAACGCCCTCTGGAATCGGCGACCTGTTCGTTGCCCATTCCAACCATGCTGCCGCACCGGACGGGCCGGGAGGCGGGCCGGAGCTCAGGGTCCGATGGATCGATGCGACGCACGTCGAATTGTCGTATCACGCCTACGCGCGTGTGTCGCGCTCCGAGGCGTCGCGCGGCGGCGTGCGGATAAGCTACGTCACGTTCAGATGACCGACGACACATACCCACCCGAGCGGCTGGCGGAGCGCCGTGCGCGTGAGTCCGCGCCTCAGCCGACCGAGCCAATCGGCACTGCGCGCGCGAGCATCGGGATCGTCAAGTACTGGCGAGCTGCGAAGGGCTACGGGGCCATCAGCTGCACCGAGGTCGCGCCATTCGACATCTGGTGTCATTTTGGGACGATTGAAGACGAGTCCGGATTTCGAGACCTCACGCAAGGCGAAACGGTCTCTGTTGACTTCGTCCGCGTCGACCGTGAGAGTTTCAAGTACGTGGCGACACGTGTTCGCCGCCAGGCGATTGAAGACCCAAACAACAAATGAGTGAGACAGGACCCGCGCGCCGTGCGTCTTGTTGCGCGGCTGCGATTGGCCTTCTTGTGTTCGTCAGCGCCTGCCAGTTCGATCCGCATTCGTTCGAGTACACGCGGTCGAAGCCCGATCTGAAAGACATCGTTGGCTCGTGGACTGCCACGGACAGGACGCTTGGCGAGTTGTCGAGGACCTCGTATGCGAGGGCACGGCCGACGATGGCGCTCGCCGCCGACGGCGCGATCAGGATGGCTGACATCCCGGACGCGTGGCGTGACGGGTTCGGCGACGGAAAAGGCGAACTCGAGACGTTCGTCGGGACCTGGCAGCTCGAAGAGCATCAGGACGTCTCGTCCGTCGATGTCCATCAACTCGATTGGATGTGCGGCAACTGCATCGCGATCCTGAAGCAGTCTCCGCCGTACACGCTGTTCGTTCGCGTCGGCGATCCTGATGCCGGGATGGGCTATGAGTTTCGGAAGGTCAACTGATGGCTGCCCCGTGACGTTGGGAACCAAAAGTCATTACATCGTTGCCGATGTCTTTGCTCCGGCCGACATGCGCCAGCTCGCGGAGGATCTGTCGCGCGCGGACGTCGATCGTACGAGGGCTGGCGCGCGCCACATTCTCGGCGTCCCCGCAGTGCACGCCGTCGCGACGAATCCTCGCATGCTCGCGATCGCGCAATCGTCCGTCGGACTGTCGGCCGTACCGTTCCGAGCGACGCTGTTCGACAAGTCGCCGGATGCGAACTGGCTCGTCGTGTGGCATCAGGATACGGCGCTGCCGCTTCGGCAGCGGAATGACTCGACGGAATGGGGGCCGTGGTCGACCAAAGCCGGCGTGCTCTACGCGCACGCGCCCGCCTGGGCGCTCGAGCAGGTAGTCGCGCTTCGGGTGAGCCTGGACGATTCGCTGAGGGCCAACGGTCCGCTCCGCGTGTTGCCGGGAACCCACCGCGACGGTGTGCTGACCGAGGATCACATCGAGCGGCTCGCGCGTCAGGTAGGACCCATTGATTGCATCGCGTCGTCCGGCACCGTCGTCGCGATGCGGCCGCTGACGGTGCACGCCTCCTCGAAAGCGAGGTCCGACCATCGCCGACGCGTTCTGCACATCGAGTACGCGACGTGGCTGGACCTTGGCGCGGGCATCGAACTGGCCGTGGGCTGACATGTCATCTCACACGCGCGAGTCACTGTCCACCGTGTCGCCGACTCGGATGGCTCGGATTTCCTCTCAGATGACCCACAAAGGCATCGTTCTTACGTTCTGGAGCGGAGAGTACGTTCACCCCTGTCAAGCGATTTACGCTGAACCCGTTTGCCAAGGACCCGGTCGCGAAGGACTTGATCGTTCACGTGAATCGCGCCAGACACGGAGTCTAGGAACGCTCATTACAGCCGAGACGCGATTCGTTCCGCAGCCTCGGCGGAACTCATCACCGGATGGACCTCGAATTCGACGATGTCGCGCCAGCGAGACATCCATTCCTCCAGCAGCCGCGGATCATCCGTTTCCATGAGTTGGTAGCAACGCTGGAATGTCGTGTCGACCCAGCTTCAAAGGTACGACAGGCCTTCCGGCGCAAGTCGTCCTGATCCCGGAAGCGCCGATAGACCGGTACGGCGTCACCGCCTTTGAAGTGCTCGACCACCAGGTAGAGCGTCTTGGCCATCGTGGTGTACCTGACGTGTGCCTGAGTTGATGGAACGACGCGGATCGGACGTCTCATTCCTGCCTGCGGCTATGGAGTCGTACCCATTCGACGAGAGCCTCGTCGGAAACGTCGCCCGCCGCCAGGGCCAACGATCTCGGTTACGACTTCAGCATCCGTCGCGTCGAACTCGTATCCGCTGAGGCTCAGGAACGTCGCGCGAGGGCCGACTCCAAGGCGGTGTCGTCGGGAATGCCCGGCAGGCCGCCGTGCTCGCGAATCTGCTCGGTGTGGATCGCGTCGATGACGAGGCGAGTGGCAAGCCGCGTCCCTACGGGAAGAACGTTCCCGGGGCTGCGGAATCTGGTCGCGCTGTAGCGCGCGCTCAGAGAGACACGGGGCGATGCTCGTTCCCGTAGAGTCCGCCCACCACGGCGCCGTACGCCATGTGGACGAGGAACAGCGCGCCGACTCCTGCCGGTCCGAGCTCGCTCCAGAACCGTCCCGGCCCGCCGACGAGCGCCCACGCGAAGCCCGCGAGGATCGTGTTCACCGCGCCGAGCAGCACACCGGGCCCGACGCCTGAGGTCTCGATCACATACTCGAAGACGATGGCGTAGGCGAGTCCGATCAGCCCGCCGATCACGAGATGCGCCACGAATCCGATGGCCCAGATCCGCGTCCCGAGTGCGGCCGCGAGCCGCAGCTCGATGTGCAGCGGAACACCTGCGGCGCGAAGCATGACCATGATCAGGCTCATCACGAGGGCTCCCACGACTCCTGCGACGAACGCGCGTCCTGCATTCACGATGCGCCTCCTCTCGTGTGCCCGGTCAACCCTGATCATCCTACTCCCGCGGAGCGTCATTGCCACCCGAACACCTTCACGGCGATGACGAAGCTCACGGCACCCCAGGCGGCCAGCAGCGCGCCCTCTCGTGGAGGACCGGGCCGACTGCTCGGGGCAAGGTGATGTTGGGTCGCGAGGGTGGCTCGTGCGCGGGGTTACTATACGTGAGCTGAGCGATTGCAATGAACTCCTCTAGCACCGGAGCACCAGCAGCACCGGATCACGGGCAATGCGCATCGCAAGCCCGGGCCATGCGGTCTTTGCTGCGACCATGGTCGCCATCGGAATCCTCGGCATCTTCCAAGGCGATTTCACGCCAACATGGTCGGGCGTGCCTGCGGGTGTCCCCGCTCGCGTGGCACTGGTCTATCTCTGCGCCTTCATCTCCCTGGCGTCTGGCATCGGCCTGATCTGGCAGCGCACCGCTGGCATCGCGTCCCGCGTGCTGCTCACCTCATTCTTGCTTTGGCTGCTGCTCTTCAGGATACCCCTCATCTTCCGCGCCCCTACTGCGACGGGTACGTGGTGGGCCAACGGAGACACCGCCGTGACGGCTGCGGCCGCGTGGGTCCTGTACACGTGGTTCGCGGGTGACTGGGACCGCCAGCACTTCGGTTTCGCCAGCGGCGAGAAGGGTCTGCGTATCGCGAGGGTGCTTTACGGTCTGGGGTTAATCCCCTTCGGCATTGGTCACTTCACGTATCTCGAAAGAACCGTCTCGATGGTGCCTGGTTGGCTGCCATGGCACCTGGCGTGGGCGATCTTTACCGGCTGTACGTTCATCGCCGCTGGCGTGGCGGTGCTCATTGGCGTGTACGCCCGGCCGGCGGCCGTGCTCTTGGCGCTCCAGCTCGGCCTGTTCACGCTCCTGGTGTGGGTACCCATCATCGTGGCACACCCTGGCGCCTCCGATTGGGCCGAGTTCGTCAGCTCGTGGGTGCTGACGGCCAGCGCTTGGGTGGTGGCGGACTCCTACCGCGGCATACCTTGGTTTCACCGCAGGCACGCGCTCGCGCCGACTGCCGCCTGATGAGCAATTGCTGCCCACGCGCAGCCCGCCACTCGGCGGCGGCGCGTCATTGCCACCTGAACACCTTCACGGCGATGACGAAGCTCACGGCACCCCAGACGGCGAGCAGCGCGAGCTCGTGGAGGACCGGCCCGACACCGGCGCCCTCCAGCATCACCGCGCGCAGCGCATCATTGAGCGCCGTGAGCGGCAGCGCCTGGACGAACGGCTGCATGGCGGCCGGAAACCGTTCGGTCGAGAAGAAGATCCCCGAAAAGATCCACATCGGCACCATGACGAGATTCATGATGCCCGAAACGCCCTCGATCGTCGTGGGCCGCGCCGCAGCGAGCAGGCCGAGGCCGCTGAACGACAGCGCGCCGATGAGAGAGATCGCGATCAGCAGGAGCAGCGATCCACGGATCGGCACATCCAGCGCCAGGTGGGCGAACACGAGCAAGGCTCCGGCCTCCGGGACCAGGAAGATCAGACGTGAGGCGAGTTGCGCGCCGAGGATGTGACTCCGCCGCGCCGGTGCGGCGACCAGCCGTTTGAGCAGGTTACCGTTGCGGGCCACCACGAGCGAGAAGCCGATGCCCCACATGCCCGTGCCCATCAGGTTCATGCCGAGCAGTCCGGGCACCAGGAAATCGATGTAGCGGGCACCTGGCTCCCTGATTTCCCGGATGTCCGCCGCGAAGGCGTCAGCCCGTCCCGCCGCGCGCTGCAGCGCGGCATCGACGGCCAGCCGCGCCGTTCGGGCCTCCGGCTGCGCCGGATCGTACGAGTAGGACGGCGGATCGCCGGCCGAGACCAGCAGCACGATCCTGCCCCGCACGAGCGCCGCGTGCGCATCGGCTTCGGGAAGAATGCTGGGCCGCAACTCCGGAACGGTGGAGAGCGCGGCCAGTCGAGCCTCCGCGTGCGGTCCCGCAGCGATTCCGACCGGCAGCGCATCGGGCGGGCGGCTCCGGAAGGCCAGCGCGAGGATGGCCGCCAGCACCATCGGGAAGACGAACACCCAGAAGACCGCCTCGGGCTCGCGGATCAATTCGCGCACCCGCGCGACCGTCAGCTCGACGAACGGACCGCGGACCCTGTACGTGTCGCTGCGGTCACCCATCGCGCAGCTTCCGTCCCGTCATCGACATGAACACGTCCTCCAGCGTCGCGTGATGCGTCGTGAGGTGCGTCGGTTCCATCCCGCGAGCGGTCAACGCCGACAAGAGCGCTGGCACCGCGCGGTGCACCTCGCGCACGGTCAGCGTGTAACTCGCGCCGTCGCGGCTCACCTGCTCGACGCTCGGCAGCGTCCTCAGCACATCGTCGGCGAGGACTCGGGCGTCCGCGACGCCGAACTCGATCACGTGCTCGGCGCCCAGCGAGCTGACGAGCGCGGCCGGCGTGCCGCTCGCAATGATCCGGCCGTGATCGACGATGGCGACGCGATCGCAGAGGCGAGCCGCCTCTTCCATGTAGTGTGTCGTCAGAAGGACGCTGCGGCCGCGTGCCTTGAGGCCTTCGACGATCTCCCAGGTCTGGCGGCGCGACTGCGGGTCCAACCCTGTGGTTGGCTCGTCGAGGAACAGCAGTTCAGGATCGCCCGCCAAGGCGCAGCCGAGTGACAGCCGTTGCTTCTGTCCACCGGACAACGTCCGCACGTAGGCGTCCGCCTTCTCCTCGAGGGCCACCAGGCCAAGTATCTGGGCCACGTCGAGCCCTTGCCGGTAGAAGCTGCGAAAGAGCGTGACGACTTCGTGGACCCGCAGCTTCTCCGGAAACTTCGTCTCCTGAAGCTGGATGCCGAGACGCTGCCGGAGGGGGATTCCGTCGCCGCGCCAGCGATCGCCGAGGACCTCGACGTCCCCCTCGTCCGCGCTCCTCAGCCCTTCGAAGATCTCGACGGTCGTGGTCTTGCCGGCGCCGTTCGGGCCGAGCATCCCGAAGCATTCCGCGCGACCGACTTCGAGGTCGAGGCCGGCGACCGCGACGGTCTCACCATAGCGTTTGACCAGTCCGCGGCATCGCAGCGCGGGGGTGGAAGAGTCCGGTGATGTCACTGAAAGCAGTCTAGCAGCCGTTGCAGCGTGGAGGGCCGATGAGCGGCATGGATGTTCGTGCTATGGTCCTCAACCATGGGCCAAGTCAGGATGAAGTCTCTCATCGTTGCCACACTCTGCGCTGCCGCGGTGTCCGCGATAGCAGGCGATCAACAAGGGGTCGAGTACGCCAGACCAGGCGGGCAAGCCCTCCTCCTGGACTTGCACGTGCCGGACGGACCCGGGCCGTTCCCCGCGGCCATCCTCGTGCATGGCGGCGGGTTCGACGGCGGCAGTCGCGCCACCAACATGGCGCCAACCTTCCAGCCACTGGCCGACGCCGGATTCGCCTGGTTCAGCGTCGATTACCGGATGGCGCCGCAGTTCCGCTTTCCGCAGGCGAAAGAGGATATCGATGCGGCGATTGCGTGGGTGAAAGCCAATGCGCGCACCTACCACGTCGATCCCGCCAGGATCGTCCTCGCCGGTGAATCGGCGGGCGGCTTTCTGGTGAACTACGCGGCGACCCACGAGACCCCGGCGACCAGAGTCGCCGCCGTCGTCGACATCTATGGTCCGGTGGACTACGAGAAGATTGCGCGTCAGCGGCAGGCGTATCCGGCCAGGTTCAACATGACGTCGATCAACGGGCACCAAAAGACCGGCGGCAGCATCTGGTTCTTCGGCGCCAGCGGCTATGACGAAGAGAGCTACGCCAAGCTGAAGGCGATTTCCCCGCTGTTCGCGGTGCACCGTGGCATGCCTCCGTTTCTGGCGATTCACGGGACCCGCGACGATCAGGTCCCCTACGAGCAGTCGACGATGCTGTGTGAGGCGATGAGAAAAGTCGGGGCGCGCTGCGACATCGTCACGGTCGAAGCGGGCGGACATGGGATGGGATCGTGGAAGGACGCCGACCAGCAGCACTACAAGGCCGAGATGATCGCGTGGCTCAAGACGACGCTAGGCATGAACTAGCGGGCGCCGCTACTGATATCCGTGCTTGAGCAAGCGCTTCGCCGCGACCTGATAGTACCCGCTCGAGACTGCCGGCACGTCCCAGCCCATGGTGTCGGCCAGCCGATCGTAGATATTGAACAGGTAGGCGACTTCCAGGGCATCGCGGATCGCATTCTTGGACACGCCAGCCTGCATCACCGGTCGCACGTCATCCGCTCGGATGGTGGTGTGGTGAAGCGTCATTTTCTCGAGCAACCCGAGCGTGGCTCGCAGTCGCTCGTCAATCGGCGCCGTCGTGTAGTCGTCGAGAACCTTCTGTGTGAGCCCGTCGCTCTGGAGAGCAGACGCCGCGACCGCGGCGTGGGCGTTCGTTCAAAAGTGACACTGGTTCAGGTTCGAGACGAACGCGGCGAACAGCTCCCGCTCGCCGACCGACCACTCGGACGGGCCACGCATGACCGCGTGAGTGTGCAGGGAATGCGGCCGCCCGAAGAGCTCCGGGCGGTACCGCAGCGTTCGCACCACGTCTGGCGCCCGGAATCCCGAAACAGTGCGCACGATCAGATAGAGCAGTCTGGCCGACAGGCGATCGCCACGACTGACGTTGCTGAGCCTCATGCCTCCTCCAGGGCGTGGCATGCGGCGCCAAGCCGCTCCTGCGCGGCTCCAACCGTTGCGGCAACGATAATCTCGAACAACTGATCTTCGGAGTAGCGGCTCCGCAACGCATCCAGATCCTGATCGGTCACGGTATACGCGCGCGACCGGATCTTCTCGACGAGGTCCATCAATTCCAGCGGCGGTGCGCCCGAGCCGACCGTCTCTCGCAACTCGCGGGTCGTGAGGCCCGATCCACGGAAGCACGCTGACACGGTCGCATTTCTCAATGGGGCGAATCGATCGTCCATGGTCTGGATATTCTAGCAGGCCACACCGCGAACGGACCTCGCGGTGATCTGCAGCCGGCTCTGTCGCGTCACGAACGCGGTGGCTGGTGATCGCACTCGGCTCTCACTCCTCGACGAGTGGAAAACGTGTCACACTGCGCGCGTGTCGGCCACGCCGAAGAAACGCTTGCCGCGAAAACACACCCTTTCCCGCACCATCGTCGCGGCGGTGGGCGCCAGCAAGATTCTTGGTATTCGCGCCGGCTCAGGCTCGACGCACCGGTTCATCGGCATCTGGCCCGTGGTGATCGCAGGGCGTGTGTTCGGGCGGTCGTGGTCTCTCAAGCCGGGCGGCTGGTTTCGGACCTTCCTCGAAGACCCACGTGGCGCGATCCAGGTTGGTTCCCGGGTAATTCGGGTGCGCGCCGTGCCGGTGCGTTCGGAACGTATTCGCGATGCGGTCGAGGCCGCGTATGCCGTGAAATACCCCACGCCAGGGTCGCGTAAGTACGTGCGCGGCTTTCGCACCAAACGCCGGCGCGACGCCACGGTGGAGTTCGTGCCGAGATGATCCGAAACGCTCCTGGTGCGGGTCGGCTTTATCGGATTCACGACCGTGCTCCCGAGGACACAGAATGAAGTGGTTCAGGCTCGTTATCCTCGTCGCACTTCCCGTATTCGTCGGCTGCTCCGTGAGTCGGCCGCTCTGGCACGACCAGGTGCTGCCGTCGGGCAAGACGATCAAGGTGACGTCGTTCAACCTGGTCTGGGGTATCGAGCACGACGACAGAGATGTGAGCAAGGATTGCTTCGCGCTCGAATTCGTGTCGGCCAACCCGGCGGCCGATGCGGCTGCGCAGGACCGGGAGGCGCTGGAAGTGTTCGAGTTGATTCGCCCGACCTCGGAACTGTGGGGGCTGCGAACCGCGACTGTCTCCGGCTTTCCGTCGGTGGAGCGGAAGGGCCGCTATCAGATCTTCACGTTTACTCGCGGCGCATCCGGACAGTGGTCGGTCAATCGGCAGTCGGCCAAGGTCTTCAACACTGACTGACGGTTGACGACACCCCGTTACTTTCCTTCGACGTTGAAACGGATCCTGGAGTTCTTTCAGCGGAGCCTGGCCGGGAATTGATGTTCGAGTCGACCGACCGCCTGGCCGGCGCTGAAACCGTTTCGTGGTGGCCCGCGATATGGTGGGAACTCGCCTGCCGCGGTGGCGTAGATACGTTGAAAACAGACCGTCGGCGGATGTATGGTCTGCGAGGGAGAAAAAAGACAATGAGAATGACGTCGAAGCTGCTGGTGGCGGCGTTCGTCCTGAGCTCGGTCGGCAGCGCCGCAGCCCAGACCGCGGACGAGATTGTCGACAAGACCGTGACCGCGCTGGGGGGGAGCGCTGCCCTCGGCAAGCTCACGTCCCGATCGTCGACCGGGACGATGGCCATTGCCACGCCCAACGGCGATATTACCGGATCGGTCGAGATCCTGACCGAGGCGCCCAATAAGTCCCGTACGCTCATCAATCTCGATCTCTCGGCCGTCGGCGCGGGGTCGATGGTCCTCGATCAGCGATTCGACGGGACGGCCGGCTACGCGCTCGACAGCATGCGTGGCAACCGCGAGATTACCGGCGGCCAGCTCGACCTCATGAAGCAGAACGTATTCCCCACCCCGTTCGTTGGATACAAGGAACGCGGCACCAAGATGGATCTGGTGGGTAAGGAAAAGGTCGGCGACCGGGATGCCTACGCGCTGAAGGTCACGCCCGCCAGCGGGCCGGTCTCGCGAGTCTTCATCGACGCGCAGTCCTACCTGCCGATCAAGTCCGTCGTGACCGTCAGCCTGCCGGAGGTCGGCGAGGTCGAGCAGACGATCGAGTTCTCTGACTACCGCGCGGTCGATGGCGTGCAGGTACCGTTTCAGGTGAAGGGCACTTCCGCCGTTCAGACGTTCACCATCACCATCTCGATGGTGAACCACAACGTCAAGGTCGACGAAACGTTGTTCGCCAAACCGGGCGACGAATAGTCTGACCATCCTGTCTTTCTGAGCCGATCGACTTTCGCATGTCGAAAGTTCGAGTCCAGAACTTCGCGGTGTCCATCGACGGCTATGGTGCTGGTCCGAATCAGGACCTCGGCAATCCCATCGGCGTCGGCGGTGTCGAGCTGATGGAGTGGTTCTTCGCAACGCGGACCTGGCGCCGCATGCATCAGCAGCCCGAAGGTGAGACCGGCGTCGACGACCGCCTCGCGGCGCAGGGGATGGAGGGGCTCGGCGCGTGGATCCTCGGGCGCAACATGTTTGGTCCGATCCGCGGTCCGTGGCCCGACGACAGCTGGCGCGGCTGGTGGGGCAATGAGCCGCCGTACCACACGCCGGTGTTCGTGCTCACACACCACAACAGACCGCCGGTGACGATGGCCGGTGGCACCGAATTCCATTTCGTCACCACCGGCATCCATGCCGCGCTGAAGATGGCGGCGGAGGCGGCTGGCGGCAAGGACATCCGCGTTGGCGGCGGTGTTTCCACGATCCGTCAGTACCTGACTGCCGGACTGCTCGACGAAATTCACCTGGCCGTGAGGCCCATTCTTCTCGGTACCGGTGAACACCTATGGCGTGGCATTGACATGCGCGCGCTCGGTTACGAGTGCGTCGAGCAGATTGCGGGGGAGCGTGCCACCCACGTGATTGTGCGAAAGCAACCGATGCGATCATGAGTCGCCTGAGACGTGCGCGGAGTGGCCGGAAGGTTCCGAAGCCCGCGGACCAGCTGTCGACACGGTGGAATGTCGTGACGGAGTGGCCAGTTGACACGCGTTCCGCGTCCCGCGGCCCAGCTGTCGACTAGTCGGCTGCGAGATGGTCCGTGTCCGCGTCGTCCGCGGCCCATGCCATCAAATTCTGAATCCGCGTGTTCCGCGTGTTCCGCGGCCTACTTTGATCGTCCCACGGGTCGGCGCGATCCGCGGCCCCTGGCGGCCCGCTTTGGCGCCGACGCGCTGACCACACGCCACCCGCTCGTCAGCAGATCGCGCAACGCCTCGCGATCGATTCGGTTCAGCCGCACCAGCACCGCGGCATAGCCCACGTAATGCGGCTTCACGTAATAGATGTCCGGCGCATCGGCGATCAGCCCGTCGCGCTGCTCGAAGCCGATGCGGACCACGAGCGAGCCAGGTTCCGCCGACTTGTGAGACGCCATGCAGGCGAGCAGCTTGCCGCGAATCTTCAGCGCGGGTTCGCCGTACATCGTCGACTCTTCGACGTCCGGCAGTGTCAGCCCGATCTTGCGCACGGTGTCGAAGGTCGTCCGAGTGTGGGGCATGGGAGATCCTACTGCTAGGTCGGGGTCATCGACCGCTACGTTCACGCATCCGTGAGCAACCGACCGTGTATTATCTGGTTATTCCGTTCAGCGTATCAGGTGGCGCGGCGATTTCGCTTGGGCGTCCGCGGTCGGAGAAGTTGCTGCGCGCGCTGCTGCTGCAGGTGTTCTACTCGATCCGCAGCGAGCGGCTGCTGATGGAGCAGCTCGACTACAACCTGCTGTTTCGCTGGTTCGTGGGGCTGGGCATGGACGACGCGGTGTGGGAGCCGACGGTGTTCACGCAAGAATCGCGAGCGATTGCTCGACGGCGACATCGCCGCGGAGTTCTTCAACGAGGTGCTGATCCACGCCGACACGGAGCGGTTACTGTCGGATGAGCATTTCACCGTCGACGGCACGCTGATCGAGGCCTGGGCGAGCCAAAAGAGCTTTCGACCGAGGGACGACGAGCGGCGGCACCGACGACGGCGGCAATCCGACGGTGAATTTCCGCGGCGAGCGCCGCACGCAACGACACGCATGAGTCGACGACCGATCCGGACGCGAGGCTGTACAAGAAGGCCCGCGGCGGCGAGGCGCGGCTCGGCTATCTGGGACACATGCTGATGGAGAATCGATGGGCCTTCAGGATGGGGGTTCGCCAATCGACGCTCGTTCCGCAGAGGGTGCGACGCCAACAAACACGATTTCGCACGGGTAACCTCGGTGTGTTGGAGCAGGAAATGGATCAGCAACCTCGGTGCGTGTTTGTGGCCAACGGCGAGCTGCAGGCCAATCAGGTCCGCGGCTTTCTGAAGTCAGCGGGAATTGCCACCATGGTCCGGGGCGAATCATTGCGCCAGACTCATGGCCTCACGATCGACGGCTTGGGTGCGGTGGAGGTCCTTGTCGCGGCCGCAGACGCCGAACGCGCGGCTGCGTTGCTCGCTGAGGCCGATGCAGGCCGATTGCGACTTGGCGACGATGCCGACGTTCGAGACAACGGCGCGTAAGCACGCACCTCGGGTGTCACGAGAACGCGCGGTGCAAAGTGATAAGTTGACGCGAAACGAGGAAACACCTGACGGCAGCGAACCGGACCAGCCGAACATGGCAGGCAGCGGATAGCGTGAGAGACCGCGGTCTGCCTGTGGATCTGTCAAGCCGCGGCTGCTGAACTGCGGCTTGCAGTCCACGGTGGCCGGTGGAATCATGGACCGCCGCGGCAGACGCCGCACGTTGACCAGACGCTCAGTTGCAGGACGTTAGACGGACAAGCCGACAAAGCTGATGTGGATTCGAGCATATGGGAGGCTCCGCGTACACTCAGCAACGCCGTATCCGCAACGTCCTTCGCAGTGAGGATGACTTCCGATGGCGGAGGCACGTTCTTGAAACCGAGAACGAAGCTGTCGACAGTGATGACCGTGATGCAGTTCGAGAATGGCTATTGGTACGCAACCGAGATCAAGGCATTTGCGAAGACGATCGGGATTGCATCCGCGAACAAGCTGCGCAAAGACGAACTCGAGAAGGCCATCAAGCTCTTTCTCGAGACCGGCAAGATCAAGAGCCCGACGAAAAGAAGCCTCTCGATCGCGGGCACCAAAGATGTCGAACGAGGGCTGAGCCTCGCTCTTCGAGTGGTGGTCTACACGAACGACAAGGAAACCAAGGATTTCCTCGAGCAAGAGGCTCAGACACTTGCTCCAGGCCTGCAGAGGAAATCCGGCGTGCGCTACCGGCTCAACCGTTGGCGCGAAGAGCAACTCGTCAAGGGCGTCAAGCTCACCTACGGAGATTTGGTCGAAAAATACGTTCGACTCAATCAGACTAAGCAGCCTTTCGCTCAAATTCCCGTCGGCAGATACGTCAATTTCGTGAGCGACTTCCTGGCGGCGGAGAAAGGCGCCACGAGAGAACAGGCCGTAAAGGCTTGGGAGAAGTTGAAGGCGCTCGACGTTCCCAAGAATTACCGTTCGTGGGCGAGGTCCCAGTCGTCGAAAGCGAAGTGACCCGCGCGGGAGTGCGCGAAGGCGTCAGGCGGACCTAGGAAGACACCCGCCACAGCAATCGGACGAGGACAGCATGCCGATTAGCAGGACTGCATTGCTGCGCTCGCTGGCGCAGGCCGGCTTGGTCGCAGGGCTTGTCGTCACCTCAGCGCCCGGATCCCCACAAGAGTCACGCGCACCCGCTCAGGTGCCTCCTGTGGGTCGCCTCGTTGACCTTGCCGCTCATCGCCTTGGAGCGCGGCAGGGAGATCGATTCAATGTGGCACGCGCAACAGGTCGAACTCGCCGCGCTTTCAGCAGCGGGCAAGTTGATCAGGGTCGCCGACAGCGGACACATGATTCATCTGTATCAACCTGCGGTTGTAGCTGGGGCGATCCGTGAAGTGGTCACAGATGCGAGACAAGGTTAACCGGTGCCGCCCAACAACCGAATGGAGCCGGCGCGTCTCACGGTCAGTGCCGTTCCGCTACCGCGGCGCGCGGCTCATTCGGCACGTTGTGCAAACGAATCGCGAGCGTCAAAGGAAGGCCTTGGCCGAAGGAGTCTGAATCGAAATGCCAAAGACCGAGTGGTGGCAACGCGGACCAATCGACGGCGTCCCGGTCGTGCTGCAGCCCGTCGCGCACATCCTCCTTCAGGTACGGGAAAGCGTCAGGGAGCTCGTTGAGAACCTCACGATTGATGAATGGAACGCGCGCCCCGCCGGGGTCGCGTCGGCAGCGTTCCACGTTCGGCACATCTCGGGAGTCATTGATCGGCTGTTCACATACGCGCGGGGAGACGCACTCTCCGAAGGGCAGTTCGAGGCGCTTCGATCGGAGGGCGCCGCGCTCGAGCCGTCAGATATTGCCGCAGTGCTCGATGCGCTATCCGCTCGCGTCGACCTGGCTATCGGGGAGCTGCGAGAGGTCGATCCTGCGACCCTCGGGCAGTTCCGCGGCGTCGGACGGGCGCAGCTCCCGTCGACCGTCATCGGCTGCCTCGTGCATGGCGCCGAGCACGCGATGCGGCATGTCGGTCAGCTGTCGGTCACGACGCGTATCGTTCGGTCTGCCGCCGTGTCGTGACGGGTCAACTCCGCGGGGTCGACTGCAAGTGAGCGGCAATCGTCAGACGGTCAGGCACACACAACGAAGATGAGGAATCCGTGGCTCGACATTCCAGAGGTCGACAAGGATGCGGTCTAACATCCAAAGGGAACCGACGCGTCCAACGGTCTGTGCGGGCCTGTTCAAGTGGGGCGCGGCTCATTGGGAGGCTTAGACCGCAACATTTCGATAATCGCCAGAGGCTTACATGAACGGACGCCTTGTATTCGGGTCGCCCAT
Organism: uncultured Acidobacteriota bacterium; assembly: GCA_963771415.1. Lineage (GTDB taxonomy): Bacteria > Acidobacteriota > Vicinamibacteria > Vicinamibacterales > 2-12-FULL-66-21 > CAWAZT01. The sequence goes on from CAVYTI010000007.1 coordinate 446,210, forward strand.
CGACGATCTGCTCGAGCGACTCTATGCGCAGAACGCCGCTCAAGACGACCAGTTGGCGGCCTATTTCACAGCCCGTACCGCCGAAGGCTCGTTGGATTGGAACCAGTTCGATGCGCGCACCGACGACTTCTTGAAGGACAAGCTGATCGCGCTCGATCGCTCCAAAGCGGAGTTCTGTTATCACGTGTGCCGCGCGCTCCGAGCTCACCGCGTCGTGGAGGCGGGCACGTCATTCGGTGTCTCCACCCTCTTTCTTGCCGCCGCTGTGCGCGACAATCTTCGTCAGGGTTCAAAGCCGCACCCTGAAGGAAGCCGTCATCCGATCGTGGTCGCCACCGAGAATGAACCGGAGAAGGCACGGAGGGCGCGCGGTCATTTTGTGGAAGCCGGTTTGTCCGAATTCATCGACCTTCGCGAAGGGGATCTCAGAGACACGCTCAGGGACGTAGAAGGCCCGATCGACTTCATGCTTATCGACATCTGGACCCCGATGGCTCGGCCGGCGCTCGCGCTGATCGCGCCTCGTCTGCGCGACGGCGCGGTCGTCATCTGCGATAACACCGAGCAGTTTCGCGAGGCGTACGGTGAGTACTTCGAATTCGTCCATGATCGTCGCAACGGGCTGCGCACGATGACGTTACCCTTCGACGGCGGCCTCGAGTTCACGGTCCGTGCTCAGTAGAGGCGGCTCGCGCTCGCTGCTAGTGTGAGCCGCGCATGTCGCAGGTGAACGGCAATCCGTTAGGCGTCACTCGACATGCGCATCGCGATCATCGGTAACTCGGGCTCCGGAAAGTCGACGCTCGCGCGCTGGCTCGCAGCGAAATCTGGCGCACCGCTTCTGGACCTCGATACCGTCGCCTGGGTTCCCGGCCGCATCGCTGTCCCGAGAGCGCCGGCCGACGCCGAGAACGAGGTGAGGTCATTCTGTTCCGGGTCCAAGAAGTGGGTCGTCGAGGGCTGTTATGCGAATCTTGTCAACGCTGCCCTGGCGTTCTCGCCGCGACTGCTGTTTCTGAATCCAGGCGAAGAGCAGTGCCTGGCGAACTGTCGCGCCCGCCCATGGGAGCCGCACAAATACGACTCCAAGGATGAGCAAGATACTCATCTCCCCTTCTTACTGTCCTGGGTTGGCGAGTACTATCGCCGCGTGGGGGAGATGTCGCTAGCCGGCCATGTCTCGTGCTTCGCCAGCTACGTCGGGCTGAAGTGCGAACTCCGCACCCTGCCGGTGCTGACGCCGCCATCGCCCGAAGTGTTGACGTGGATCGACTGACGCCTGGCGCAACCATTCTCCGAGGATCAAAAATGGCCAGATCTCCATTCATCGGGGCACTCGTCGTGTCCCTCATCGCCCTTCACATCGTGGCAATCGACAACCTGCGTGCTCAAGTGCCCGCCACCGCCGGACACGAGCACTTGACCGGAGTGGCCTGCGTGGACGTGCCGCCGGGGGAGAAGCGACCGGAGTTTGGCTGCTTCAACATCGGCGCGGTAACGGGGCTTCATTTCAGTCAAGCATCCGTCTACTGGCATTTGCTCGCGTTTCCAAGCAGGGAGGCTGCGGAGACGGCCAAGACTGCGACCGCGATTGTGGTCGAGGAAGACGGGCGCGTGTGGCTCTCCGAATTCGGGCCCCGAAACACTGCTCCGCAAGGAGGCGAACCTATCGCCCTCGTCGGACCGCTACAGCTTCCCGCCGCAAAGAGCTACAGTGCGGTTCTCTCGTACGCGGTCATGCGGCCGGGCGACAGTTCGAGGGTGCATACACACCCGGGTCCCGAAGGCTGGTACGTGCTCGCGGGCGAGCAGTGTCTGGAGACCCCGGCAGGCGCTGACAGGACTCGGGCCGGAGGAACGATGACGGTGCGACCCAATATTCCAATGGAACTGCACGTCACTGGTACGACGGTCCGACGGGCGTTCGCCCTGGTTATCCATGACTCGGCCCAGGAGCGGGGCATACCGTCCGCCTGGAAACCTTCCGGAGCCTGTAGCCGCTAGGGATGCAGGAGAGGCGGAGCCGAATGAAAAGAACCCTTGCGCTCACGCTCGTCCTGACCTCGCTCGCAATGGGCCGACGTTCCGAGCTCGGCGCCGCGATGGCGCAGCCGCCGCAGACTCCGCAAACGACCGCAACGAGTCCGGAATTGGAACGCCGGGACCTACCCGTCACAGATGACGACCTGCGTATCCTTCTGAAAGCCCGCGAACTCCTCAAAAACGACTCGGTGTGGAATCGCAAGGACGACAGGGAGTGCCTGGATGACGAGGCGACCGGCAAGAGAAGTCTATTCTGCGCGTTGCAGAAGGCGTGTATCGAGGTGTTGGGGGTGTACAATCACCGCAGAGTTGCGTTGCAGGAGGTACGATTCGCGGTCGAGGACGCCACCCGAGGTCAAAATTTTGAACATCGACTCCGAGACTTCAATAATCTTCCAACGACCCGGCTTGCCGACATTCAGGCGGTCTTGCAGGTCGCCACGGACCGAGTGAAGGCCCGCTTGAAGACCAAATAAGGCTGGACGGATGAGGCTGCCAGATGGCCAAGGCTTTCAAGATTTACCTATGCCTCGTCCTTTCCTAACTGCCCGGTGGGAGAGTCTCGTTCTCCTCAACTATGCGTGTCCGGCGAGCTTGCTTGAACCTCTTGTGCCGCCCGGCACGACTCTGGACACATGGCGCGGCCAGCATCTCATCAGCCTTGTCGGCTTCCTCTTTCGCGACACCAGGCTTCTGGGACTCTCGATCCCTTTCCATCGCACCTTCGAGGAAGTGAATCTCCGGTTTTATGTCCGGCGTGCCAGGGCCGACGGAACGGTCGTGCGAGCCGTCGTGTTTATCCGGGAGGTCGTTCCGAAGCGGGCGATCGCCGCAATTGCGCGGGCTGCCTACAATGAACCCTATCTCGCACTGCCCATGTCGCACCGGCTGAGTCTCAGTAACACGGCGGGCGGCCTCGCCGAGTACAGGTGGCAGTACCAGGGTGCACCTTTCGTGCTCACCGCGTCGGCGACCGGATCGGCCCAAACCCTTCAACCGGAATCAACAGCCGAATTCATTACCGAGCACTATTGGGGGTATACGCGCCGGCGGAATGGAGGGACGCTCGAGTACCAGGTCGAGCACCCTCGGTGGCTCGTGTGGGACCGAGCCGTCGGGACGTTTTCAGGACCCGGCGCGGTCCTCTACGGGCCACGCTTCGGCGCAGTCCTGGCGGTACCTCCCCAGTCAACATTCGTCGCGGTGGGATCCGAGGTCACCGTGCACTCCGCCCGCCGGCTCGCGTTGCCGGATGCGGGCTGACATCCAAACGGCGCCGACGCGACGCGCCCGGCGTCCTGTGCGATCATGTCGCCGCGGCGCCTCACAATCAGGCGGTTCAGTCGCGGCGCGCGAGCTGCGTCCGCAACTCGCGGTTCGCAGCGTCGCGCACGCGGTATCTGGTCATGGTCAATCAAGCGAACCAGCGGCGCCGGGCGCGATCATAGGGCCACTGCGGAGAACAGCGATGCCTCGAAGCGACGATATCCTGCGCCTTCCTCCGGATCTCCCGGTGCCTGTGGACGACGGCATGGCGAGGCATCTGAGGGGTTTGCGGGTCGCGGTGCTGGCCCTTCCATCCACGTCGGGAGAGCCGATTGATCTCTCCGCGCTCACGGGGCGCACGGTCGTCTACTGCTACCCGCGAACGGGTCGACCCGACCAGGAGCTACCGGACGGTTGGAATCTGATCCCTGGCGCTCGCGGCTGCACCCCGCAATCGTGCGCATTCCGCGATCATCATCGTGAATTCGAGGCACTGGGCGCTCGAGTGTTCGGTCTGAGCACCCAGGATACGGAGTATCAACGGGAGGCGGCCGAACGCTTGCACTTACCGTTTGCGCTGCTCAGCGATGTAGACCTCAAGTTCACGTCAGCCATGCGACTGCCTCTCTTTGAGGTCGGATCGATGCGCCTTCTCAAAAGGCTGACGCTCATTGTCGGTGATGGCGTCGTGCAGCACGTGTTGTATCCAGTGTTTCCGCCGGACCGGAATGCGGAGGAAGTGCTCCATTGGCTGACCGTTCACCGCGAGTAAATAATCTGCAGATTGCATGTTCTCCAACACCGCGATTGTGAGTCGCCTGAGGGCATCGACGCTCTGCCAGCGCGATCTGCCGGTGTCGACTGCCTGGCAGGCGATTGGATGGTGGGAGGCTCGTCGGGTTGCCTTCAATCTCGTGGTCGGGGGGGCTGGGATTCTCTCAGGCCTGGTCGTGGGCGTTGTCGGGATCGGAAGCTACTTTCTCTTCGACAGCGACTTTGGTGTGCCCGACCCTCCGCTGTTCGCGGTGCTCGCCGGAGTGATCTACGCCATCTTCGCCAACATCTGCTACACCGGCGGATGGATCGTCGAACTGGTCATTCGCCAGGCATGGCCCGAGCAAGCCGATCGGTTCGCGACGCTGACTCTGGCGCTGGGAATCATATTCGCCATCGCGCTGACACTGAGTCCAGGCGTCCTGGTCGGTGCGGTCGGCCTCTTTGGTGCGGCCGGACATCTCCTTGGGATCGTGCACTCACCGCGCAATTGAGATCGAGTTTGATCCGGCCGAACCTGCGGCTGACGGGCCTTTCACACACGTCAGCCTAACGACAAAGAAGACATCCCATGAAGATCACAAAAACAGATCTCGAGTGGGCAGCGGCGCAGCAAATCCTCACTCCCGAGCAGGCCGATGCCCTGTGGACGGCGCTCGACGGACGGTCATCGGACCGGCCTCGATTCGACGCCGCCCACGTCGCCTACTACTTCGGGGCGCTGATCGTCATCGGGGCGATGGGCTGGTTCATGACGAGGGCGTGGGAAAGCGTTGGCGGTTTCGGGCTGTTCGCCATCGCCCTCGCCTACGCGACCGCTTTCGTGTTGACCGGTCGAACGCTCTGGGACCGCGAGCGGCTGATCGTGCCGGGAGGACTGCTGTTCACCATGGCCGTGTGCATGACGCCACTCGGCGTCTACGGCCTCGAGCGCGCGTTCGGGATCTGGCCGCAGGGGGACCCAGGCAACTACCAGGGCTACCATGAGTGGGTCAAGGGCAGCTGGATCCTCATAGAGCTCGCGACGATTGCCGCCGGCGTCATCGCCCTGCGTTTCCGGCGCTTTCCGTTCCTGACCGCGCCGATCGCGTTTTCGCTCTGGTACATGTCGATGGATCTCACCCCGCTCCTGTTCGGCAAGAGCGAGTTCACGTGGGAGGAGCGTCAGTGGGTGGCGGTGTGGTTCGGGCTCGCCGTGCTGCTGATCGCCTACCTCGTTGATCTGCGCAGCCGGGCCGGTCAGGATTTTGCCTTCTGGGGGTATGTGTTCGGGTTGATGGCCTTCTGGGGCGGTCTCTCATCCATGGAGAGCGGGAACGAATGGACGAAGCTGGCCTACTGCCTGATCAATGTCGGACTGATTGGTCTGTCCGTCCTTCTGAGCCGACGCGTCTTCGCGGTGTTCGGCGCCTTTGGCGTTCTCGGGTACCTCGGGTACCTCTCGTACCGCGTGTTCCAGGATTCGCTGGCTTTTCCCTTTGTCCTCACCCTGATTGGGATCCTGGTGATCTACCTGGGGGTCGTCTATCAGAGAAAGAGCAAGGCCATTGAGGCGTGGACACGCGATCATCTCCCTGAGGGCGTCCGTGCGCTCGTTCCCGAACGCGCGCGGATGTCGAGATGAGTCCGCTGAGTCCCACGCCAGGACACGGAAAAATGCAAAGCGCACAAATCGTTGTGCGTCGGCGGCAATAGTTCGATGACGACCTTCGTGGCGCCTGTTCTCGAGGTCGCGCTGGTGGCGGGTGCGATTGCCCTTGTGACGAGGCAATGCCGCAAGCCCCAATGGTGGCCCGGACGCCTGTTTCTCTGGGTCATGAACCGCAGTCACCGGTCGGTCACGTCCTGGGGGCTCGAGCACGTCCCGATTGCGAAGGACGCGACAATTCTCGATGTCGGATGCGGCGGGGGCAGGACTATTGAAACCGTGGCGGCCATGGCCAGCGCCGGTGCGGTTTACGGAATTGACTATTCCAGTGAGAGCGTCGGCGTGGCTCGGCGAACCAACGCCGCAGGGATCCAGGCAGGGCGAATCGACATCCGACAGGGAACGGTGTCACACCTGCCGTTCTCAGACAGCATGTTCGACGTGGTCACCGCGATCGAGACGTTCTACTACTGGCCCGAGCCTGTAGCCGACTTGCGCGAGGTTCTCCGAGTGCTGAAGCCCGCGGGACGCGCGCTGATTGTCGCGGAAACCTATCGGGGCTCGAAATTCGATCTCCTGTTCCGGCCTGCGATGAAGCTGCTGCGGGCGACGTATCTGACGGCCGACGAGCACAAAGCGTTGCTGATCTCGGCGGGTTTTTCAGACGTCGAGGTCTTCGAACAGCGCGACAAGGGCTGGCTCTGCGCGGTTGGCCGGAAGCCCGCCTCCGCCAGTCTCCAGCGGTGACGCGGATCAATTGCTCGTGCGCCTGCCCGGCGACTCCCTCTACTCCGAGTGCAGAACACCTGACGGCTTCAGGCGCGACGCGCGCCAGGCCGGGATCATCGTCGCCGCGCCGGTGATCGCTGCCACCAGCGCGATCGCCGCGCCGAGCATGATCGGATCGGAAGCACGGATCGCGTAGATCCGGCTCGCCACGATCTGGCCAGACAGGTACGCGACAACTAAACCGATCGCCGTTCCGGCCAGCGCCAGCAGCGCCCCTTGCTTCATCACCAGGCCAAATACGCTGCCCGGTGTGGCCCCGAGGGCCAGGCGAGTCGCCATCTCGCCGCGCCGCTGCGAGACGGCATAGGCGACCACTCCGTAGATCCCCACCGCGGCCAGCAGGATCGCGACGGCGCCGAAGATCAGCATCAACGTCATGCCGAGCTGCTGGCGGCGCAATGTCCCGGACACCAGATCTGTGACCCGCTCGAACTCGACGGCGATCTGCGGATCGAAGCGGCGGACCTCGTCGCGGACGGCAGTCTCGAGCGGACCCACGTCGGCGGCGGAAGTGGCCAGGACGACCGTCTGTCGACGCAACGGCAGCTGCGAGAGCGGCGAATAGAACGCCGGCTCCGCGGCGTCGCTCACCGTCTTTTGGCGTACGTCGTCCACGACACCAATCACCGTGACCTCGTTGCGCGGATCGGGCTTCGGATAGCCGGCGGCAAACTGGAGGCCGAGCGGATCGCCGCCATTCAGATAGCGCTTCACGAACGCTTTGTTGATGATCGCCACCGGCCGCGTGTTGGCGCGATCGTCGGGTCCGAAGTCGCGTCCCTGCAGGAGCCGCGTGCCGGTCGACTGGAAGTAGCCCGGGCTGACGATCCGCTGCCGGGTGCCGATCGGGTGTGCGGGGTCGACCGGGATGCCGTGGAACTGCGCGATGAGCGAGCTCTCAAGCGAATTCCTCAACGGGAAATTCGACGTCGCTGCCGCACCGGTCACCCCTGGCAGGGCCGCCAGACGCTCGATCAACGCGCGGGAAGCGGCGTCTACCGCTGCGGGATTCGGGTACTTCGCTCCCAGAAAAGACACGTCGAACAACAACCGCCGTTCGGCGGCGAATCCGAGATCGATGGTCCGGAGATTGGCGAAGCCCCGCACCAGCCACCCGGCACCGGCGACGAGGACGATCGCCAGCGCGATCTCGACCACGGTCATCACGCTCAGCCAGCGCGCCGTGCCCTTGCCGCCCGTGGCCGATCGCGTGCTCTCACTCATCAGCGCCCGCACATCGGTGCCCGCCAGACGCAGCGCCGGCGCGAAACCCACGAGAAGTCCGCTGACCACGAGCGCGCCGAGTGCGAAGAGGACGACGCGCCCGTCGAAGGTGACGGCGTCGAGGCGAGGCAATTTCGAGGCGCCGAGCGTGAGCAGGCCGCGGACGCCGAGATAGGCCAGCAGCAACCCCAGCACCGCGCCGGCCCCGGACAGCAGAACGGATTCGGTGAGCAGTTGACGCACGATGCGGCCCCGCGGCGCGCCGATGGCGACGCGGACCGCCATCTCGCGGCCGCGCGCGGCGCCGCGCGCGAGCAGCAGGTTGGTCACGTTGACGCAGGCCAGCAGGAGCAGCAACCCGGTCGCCGACATCACGATGATCAGGATGGGGCCGAGGTCGCCGACTACCGAGGCGACCAGCGGCTTCGTGACATAGGCGCGGTTCATGTCTGCCGCCGGGAAATCGTGCGCCAGGCCGGCCATGATCGGGGCCATCTCGGCATTGGCGCGCTCCAGCGTCGCTCCCGGTCGCAGCCGCATGAAGCCTTCGAAGAAGTGGTTGACGTCGTCCTTGTCGAGCGCCTGATTGAACCAGAAGTCGCCGCCGTGCGGCGTATCGAAGTCGCGCGGCGCCACGCCGGCGATCGTCGTCGCGACTTCCGCGAACCTGATGGACTTGCCGACGATCCGCGGATCGCCCTGGTAGAGGCTCTGCCAGACGCGATACGAGATCACGACGACCGGGGGCGCCGGGGGCGGCCCCTGCGCCGCCTGCTGCGGCGGCTGTGGCTGCGGCGGAGGTGGGGGCGGGGGCACGAAGTGCTGGGGCGTGAAGCCGCCCAGCGTCATCGGCAGACCGAACAGGTCGAAAAAGCCTTCGGTGACGCCGTAGACCGTCACGTGCTGCGGCGTGCCGTCGGTGTGCAGCAGGGTCAAATCCGCCGGTTGCATCCCGGCGGCGCGGACGACGGTCGACGTCGAGCCTTTCAACCGCGACAACTCGCCGTTCGAGAGCAGACCGGTTGTGACGCGGCCGTCGGTGAGCGTCGTGCGGATGCCGTAGAGATTCTCGGCCTGCGGATAGAGCAGTGGCTTGAGCAGCACGGCGTTCAGCGTGCTGAAAATGGCGGTGGTGGCGCCGATGCCGAGCGCGAGCGTCGCGATGGCGGCGAGCGGAAACGCCGGCGCCCGGAGATAACTGCGGAGCGCGAACCTCAGGTCCTGGACGAGGGTGTCCATCGGAGACTCCTTCTGCGTGCGGGCTTGCGAGAAGTGTATCGCGTCCCGGCAGGGCCTGACGAGAGGTCTTCGGCCGGTCTGAAAACGGCCAACCGAACATCGGCCTTGCGGTCGGCGGCCCTCGCTGCGATTATCAAGCGGCGCTGAAGCCGGATAGCATTCCGGACGCGAAGGAGACGCCAATGGGCCGCATCGGTCGTAGCTTTCAGCTCGTAGACCAGTCCTATCGGGTGTTGATGCAGGACAAGGAACTGATGGTCCTGCCGCTTATCTCTGGTGTGGTCATTGCGGCCATCATCGCGACCGTTGCGCTCGGCTTTGGCCTGGACGCGTCGAGCGTCCAGCGGCTCGAGCCGGGCACGTATCTGCCACTGTTCCTGATGTACGTCGCGACTTACGCGATCGGTATTTTCTTTCAGGCCGCAGTCGTGGCCGGGGCGACGGAGCGGATGCGCGGCGGCGATCCCACGGTGGGCTCCGCGCTGTCGGCGGCTGGCCGCCGGCTCGTTCCGATTCTCATGTGGGCCGTCGTCGCTGCTACGGTGGGCATGCTGATTCGGGCGATACAGGATCGCGTCGGCTTCGTCGGCAAGATTGTCGCGAGCCTCGTTGGCGCCGCCTGGTCGCTCGCCACATTCTTCGTCGTACCGGTCCTGGTCCTCGAGGATCGGTCTCTTGGGCAGACGTTGACCCGCTCGGTGAGCATCTTCAAACAGACATGGGGCGAAACCGTGGCGGGCGGAGCGACCCTCGGCATCGCGGCATTCTGCGCCTGGCTCACGCTCGTCGCCATCGTCGGCCTCCTCGCCTACGTGGTCGGCCTCCTGGCGCTCGCGGTATTCTTCGTAGGCGCCGTTCTCCTCATGATTGTCTTCTCGGCGCTGCAAGGTGTCTACGTGGCGTCCCTGTATCGATATGCGGCCGAAGGCCAGGCGGTCTCAGGGTTCGACAAGACGCTGCTCGATCGGGCGTTCGTGCCAAAGGCTCACTGAGCACGGGCACTCCGGCGTTCGCTCGAAAGGGAAGGGATGCTGAGAAGCGTGGTCGGCGTGATCGGCGGCTATGTCGTATTCGCACTTTCGGCGGCCTTGCTCTTTGTCGTGACCGGAAGGGATCCGCATGCTCCGCAAGACGCATTCTTCGAAGTTTCGACGACGGTGTACGGAATGGTCTTTGCGGGAATCGGCGGTTACCTGGCCGCCCGCATCGCTGGTCGCCGGACCGGTCTGCACGCGGGGATCGTCGCCGCCTTGATTGCCGTCGGTGCGGTCGTGTCTCTGCTGGCGAGCCCCAAGGGTGACGCCATCTGGTCGCAACTCACCGCCCTGACGCTGATGGCGCCGTGCGCCGTCGTTGGAGGCTGGCTGCGGAAGACGGATCCCTCCTTGGGCTGAACGCGATGATGAGATCCGGGAGGACGTCCTGGCGGTCTTCGATGCTCAACCTGTCCTGCGCGGCGAGCTCGTCGCCCTCAGGCCGCTGCGCGCCGACGATTTCGATGCCCTGTATGCGGTTGCGGCCGACCCGCTCATCTGGGAGCAGCATCCAGCCAGTAATCGTCATGAAGAGGGTATCTTCCGCGCGTTCTTTCAGGAGGGCCTGGCGTCAGGCGGGACCCTCGTCGCCATTGACGTCAACACGCAACGGGTGATTGGATCCTCGCGATTCCATGGCTATGACGGGAGCAGGAGCGAGGTCGAGATCGGTTGGACGTTCCTGGCCCGGTCCCACTGGGGTGGCCGGTACAACGGTGAAATGAAGCGGCTGATGCTCCAGCACGCTTTCCGGTTTGTCCGGCGTGTCGTCTTTCTCGTGGGTCCGCAGAATTTTCGCTCGCAGCGGGCCGTGGAAAAACTTGGAGCGGTTCGTGCCGGGACCAGGCGCGACGCAGGCAGCCGGGACAGTTATGTGTACGAAATCACAGAGACAACGTTTACACAGCAGGATCGTTGATCCTCGTTTATGAAGAGGTATGCTGACAATGTCGGGGAGGCTCTGGTAACTCCCGCCCGAATCTGCCATCGCCCCGATTCAAAACGAGACGAGGGCCCATGCGAATGACGGACTCAGGGTTCTTTGATTTCGTGCAGCTGGTCGTGCGCGGAGACATCGCCGACATTTCCCGCCGACTGGCCGCCAACACCGCTCTCGCCACGATCGCGGCGGACGTGGGTGCCTCAAGACAGGAAGCCTCGGACTTCTTCTTCGCCGACATTGCCCACTACCTCTATGGCGGCGACACCGCTCTCCATATGGCCGCCGCGGCATTCCGCCGTCCGGTTGCCGAGCTCCTGATCGCGCATGGGGCGGATTGCCGCGCCAGGAATCGGCGGGGCGCGGAACCGCTGCACTATGCGGCGGACGCGAATCGGTGGAATCCCTCGGCGCAGGGCGACACGATCGAGTACCTCACGTCGATCGGCGCCGATCCCAGCGCGCAGGACGATTCCGGAGTCGCGCCGCTGCACAGGGCCGTGCGGACGCGATCGCTGTCGGCCGTACGCGCACTGCTGGATGCTGGCGCCAATCCGACGCAGCGCAATCGAGCCGGGTCAACGCCGTTGCACCTGGCAGTCCAGCCCACCGGGCGCGGTGGCAGCGGTTCTGAGCTCGCTCGCGAGCAACAGGCGGGCATCATCAAGCTGCTCCTCGAACGCGGCGCCAGGCTGACCGATCGGGATGGGCACGGTAAACAGGTGCCACAGGCTGCGCGGAACGACTGGGTTCGCACGCTGCTGACGGACGCGGCTGGTTAATACCAAGAGCGAGCCACCAGCCATGTCGTCGCCACCGGATCTCCGCGAAGCGATTCTCGCCGCCTGGAAGACCAACAATCGCGTCACCGTCTTTCTTTTCGAGCAACTGCCCCCAGGTCTATGGTCCGCCACGGTGCCCGGCGCGCCGCGGCGCACGATCCGGATGATCGCCGGACACATTCACAACAGCCGCTGCATGTGGATCAAAACGCTCGGCCAGCCGCACGGGATCGAGGTTCCCACCGCGGTCGATCGACACCGGGTCGGGCTCAGGCAACTCGTTCCCGCGTTGCGCCACAGCAGCCGTGGCATCGCAGATCTACTGGAGCTCGGGTGCCAGCATGGCGGGCGCATTCCGCCGACCCCAGCGTACGCGTGGCGCAACCTGCCTCTGGATGTGGGGCACGTCCTCGGCTATTTCATCGCGCACGAGGGGCATCATCGGGGACAAATCGTCCTCGTCGCTCGTGCTCTCGGCCATCGGCTGCCGGGCGAGGTCACCGCAGGCCTGTGGCAATGGACGCAGCGAGCGGCCGAGGCCGCTGATGCAACAATGAAGTCACCGCGGCTGAAACGTGGTCGTGGGGCCCCTTCGCGGTGAACAACACCGAAACGCGGGTGTTCTTGGCCAGTGAGCGAATGAGCTGTGACTGAAATCATCGGGCTCCATCACGTGCAACTGGCGATGCCCGCAGGCCAGGAAGGTATGGCGCGCGCCTTCTATTCCGGCGTCCTTGGATTGTTCGAGGAACCGAAGCCCGCAAACCTGGCCACGCGCGGCGGTGTGTGGTTTCGCGGTGGGGAGACTGGTCTTCATCTCGGTGTCGACGCTGAGTTTCGCGCCGCCAGGAAGGCGCACCCGGCGATTCTGGTCCGAGGCCTTGCCGAGCTCGCCGAGCGGTGCCGAGCCGCCGGGTACCCGCCGGTCACGGACGAACCGATGGAAGGCTTCAACCGAGTCTACGTGTTCGACCCCTTTGGCAATCGAATCGAGCTGCTGGAGCGACAGTGAGCGATCATTCCGAGATCGGACGATGAGATTCTGGGGAGGAGCGAGGAAGCCGTCGTAGGCGCGTCTCCGATCTCCACATGGTATTTACCAAACGCCTTCGCGAGGGCATCCGGCGGGGAAGAATCAAATGCAGCGTTCGCATCTGGATGAGTCCCCGCGTGAAAGTGGGTGGTCGTTACCGCATGGAGGAGGGCCACATCGTCGTCGATTCGATAGTACCCGATTACCGTCGCCGACATCACTTACGATCTGGCTCGTGAGTCGGGGTTCGAGAGCGTCGAGGATTTGCTGCGCATCGCCAAGCACGGCAAGGGCGAAACCGTGTACTTGATTCGATTTCACTACTTGCCAGCGGGCGCGTGGGACGAGCCACGACCCAGAGACCGCAAGAGGGTAGTCCGTCCGGGAGACGACTGAGGAGTTGGACCATGTCCATCGCGTACGCCGCGCTCGCGCTCATGACGTCCTTCATGGTCATGGCTTCAGGGATGCTGAAGGTGCGGCGTGATCCGCGAAGCGTGACGATCATCCATGACGTCGTCGGGGTCCCGATGAAGTTCTTCCCAGCTCTGGCGGCGTGCGAGTTTGCCGGCGGGGTGGGTCTTCTGGCCGGTATCGTGCGGGCGCCTCTCGGCGTCGCCGCGTCGGTTGGGCTCGTTCTCTACTTCATCGGCGCGGTGATTGGTCACCTGCGGGTGGGCGACATCAAAGGTCTTGGCCCGGCGGCGTTCATGCTTTTCATGTCCGCAGCGTGTGGGCTCCTGCGAGTCCTGAGCACACCGACGATGTGACGCGCGAGGGTGGCGAAGCCAGGGAAAGAACCTGGGAGTGTGGTGACGCTCCTCCTGTTCAAGTCCGGGATCTTCACGCGAAAGGGATCATCGTGAAGCCGACGCTCGAGAAAGCCTTTGGATATCAAGGCGCCACCATGAATCTGCCGGTGCCGGACCTCGCGGCGGCGCTGCCGTTCTACGAAACCGTGCTCGGCTTTCGGGTGCAGTCACGCAGCGACGCTCCGCCCAAGGCGGCGGTACTCGCCAGGGACCAGATCCAGATCGGACTCGCGGAAAATGGCGGCGACCCGACGCAGGACGGCTGTGCCTTCCACGTGACGCAGGTCGAGTCGTTGTTTGCGGAGTTCAAGGCCAACGGCCTCAACAAAGAACTCTCCGAGTTCAGCATCGAACGACGCGACAACGGCGCCTGGAAAGTGTTCTACGTCGTCGCACCCGACGGCCTGTGTTACTGGTTCGGGGAACGGCAGGCGGGGTAGCGTCCCGATCACCGCCGCCTTGAACGCCTTGAACAGACGATCGGGTTTCGAGTGGGCGGGTGCGATCATGAGCCGCCGCGGCTGCCTCAGGCGATCGCGACGACTATTGGAACGTTCCCTCTCGTGGTCCGCGCGCATCCTTGCTGATCTGGCGGATCGCGCCGAGATGGTAGGCAAGGTGAGCGACGCTCGCGATCATCCCGGTGAGCGCGAGGTCTGTCGTCTCCCGCGGTGAACCCAGCCCGGTCAGCCAGCGGTGGGTTTCGTCGCGGAGGCCGTCACGAATCTCCTTCCACGCGCTCGCATCGACGCTGGAGGTCTTCCAGGCTTGGTCCCAGGTCGCGTTCGCGAAGGGATCGCCACCGTCGGTGGCCCACCGATTCATCAGTGACAGGCCGTAGCGCAAATGCTGCGCATGCGCCGCAATCGTAGCGCCGTCGTGGACCGAGCGCGACGCCTCTGCCGCCGACATCTTGTCGAGCGAGGCGAGCAGGCCGATGTCGCCGGTATTGAGAATGAAGGCGCCCTTACGGCCGCTGGTGCCGTCGACGAGTTCGGAGAAGAGACGCGTGAGGGCGGGGCTGAATTCCATCGTGTGCTCCGTTGTGACACCGGTTGCGCTCGTGGTCGGTTCGAGGCCGCAGTCTATCGCCGTACTGTAACGCGGCCACCTCGTCGACCAAACATTGCGGTCGCCGCCGGCCGGGTGCGATGATGAGCCCGCCGCAGCAGACCGGGACGTCAAGCTGGGCCAGGTGACGTTGACACGACAGAAGGACGCGAAGCAACTGCTCGAGTTCATGCGTCGGCACCGACTGGCCGTTGCAGCCTCGGTGACCGCCACGAGCACTCCACAGGCGGCGGTGGTCGGCATTGCGGTAACCGACAGATTCGAGCTCGTCTTCGACACGCTCGAGTCGAGCGGAAAGCCGCGCCCAGTCGGCGCCATGACGGCCGGTACAACCGCGGATCCGTCAAGTTACTAACGACGGGAGGAATCCCATGCCGTATGACCTCGCACTCGATCGGTTAACCGCTCGCTGCTCTGACGCGCATCCTCCGAGCGGCGAGGCAACATGCTGGGGGCGATAGCCGGCGACGTCATCGGTTCGGTGCACGAGCACCGCGCTACGAAGTCCACTGAGTTCGAGCTCTTCGTTCCGGGCAGCCGGTTCACCGATGACACCGTGCTGGCGGTGGCGGTGGCCGATTGTCTCCTCAACGGCCTGAACTACATCGATGCGTTTCATGACTACTTCCTCGCTTACCCCAATGCCGGCTATGGTGCCAGCTTCTTCGATTGGGCCGCCGTCGCCGACAGGCGCCCGTACAACAGCTACGGAAACGGATCGGCGATGCGCGCGCCGGCGGTTGGTCACGCGTTCAACTCGCTGGACGAGGTGCTCGGCGAGGCTGCTCGCAGCGCCGAGGTGACCCACAATCATCCTGAAGGCGTGAAGGGCGCTCAGGCGACAGCGGCGGCGGTGTTCCTGGCCCGGCAGGGCATGAGCAAAGCCCGCATCAAGGAATCGATCGAGCGCATGTTCGGCTACAACCTGAGTGAACGGCTCGACGACATTCGTCCGTCATATCGATTCGAGATAACGTGCCAGGGCACAGTACCTGCGGCCCTGATCGCGTTTCTTGAGTCCCACGACTACGAGGACGCCGTCCGAAAAGCCATATCCCTTGGCGGCGACGCGGACACGCTTGCCTGCATCACCGGTGCGGTTGCGGAACCGCATTACGGAGGCGTGCCACCACACATCGCTGCGCCGGCCTTGCAGGCCCTCGATGATCGCCTTCGGGCGGTGGTGACGCAGTTCACCGAACGCTACGGAATTCGCGCGTCGAAGTGACGCACGTGGTGCCTGCGCAACACAGGGTATGCTGTCGCTGCGCATGAGTGGACCGACGGCACCAGTGAAATGACGATCGACGATCGGTTCGTGTCTTCGCCGTTTCCCCGCTCGTCGGCCTACCACCCCGAGTGGATCCTGGCCAGCGTGAGCGGCGGGGCCAACTCTCTGCAGCTGACCGAGTGGCTGACCGAGGCACTCGACCTACGTCCTGGCATGCGGGTGCTGGATCTCGGATGCGGTCGCGCAGCATCTTCCATCTTTCTGCGGAGGGAATTTGGCGTGCAGGTGTGGGCCACCGACCTGTGGTTCAGTGCCTCGGAGCGGCTCCAGCGGATCCAGGACGCGGGCGTCGTCGACGGCGTCTTCCCGATCGACGCCGATGCCCGATCCCTGCCGTTTGCTGCCGGATTCTTCGACGTCATCGTCTGTATCGACTCGTTCCCGTACTACGGAGCGGATCCCCTGTTCCTCAACCACCTCGTTCGATTCCTGACGCCGGGCGGCAGCCTGGGGGTCGTGGGGGCCGGCCTGATGAGGGAAATCGAGGGCGCCCTGCCCGAGCACCTACGGGAGTGGTGGACGCCGGATCTGTGGTGTCTTCACTCGGCGAGTTGGTGGCGCCGGCACTGGGAGCGGACAGGCCTGGTCGACATCGTCGCGGCCGACACCATGCCCGACGGGTGGCAACGGTGGGTGGAGTGGCACCGGGCGATTGCACCGGACAACCTGCAGGAGATCACCGCGCTCGAAGCCGACCGCGGCAGATATCTTGGCTATGTTCGCCTCGTCGGCCGAAAGCGGGCCGACGCGGTGCTGAACGATCCCGTCGTGTCGGTTCCGGTGGAATACAGGAAGGCGCCGTTGCTCCGTGGCCATGACTAGGTCGCAGGCGTCACAAGCGGGTGAGCCGTTCGCGGTGGCTGCGTGATCGATCGCGTTCGCTACCTCCTTGCGGTCCTCAACGTGATCGTGCTTCCGTCCGGGGTTCTCTTCTGGCTCGTCATTCACCTCTGGGCTCCGTCGTGGAGAAAGCTGGGCCCGACTCGAACCTACCTCGTCGTGCTCGCTCCAGTGATCGCCCTTGGCTCGTTGCTGTTCCAGGCCCGTCGATCGCTCTTGTCAACTGATCTTGGAGCAAACCGTATTCTCATCGCGATCGCGGTGATTCTGTACGGCGCGATGACGTGCTTGGAGCTTCAATAC
Organism: uncultured Acidobacteriota bacterium; assembly: GCA_963771415.1. Taxonomy (GTDB): domain Bacteria; phylum Acidobacteriota; class Vicinamibacteria; order Vicinamibacterales; family 2-12-FULL-66-21; genus CAWAZT01. The sequence continues at coordinate 463,299 of CAVYTI010000007.1, forward strand.
TGGCGGCACTTGAGCATCGCCACGCTCCTCGGCGTCCCGGAAGTGTCACCCTCGGAGCAGCGAAGAGGAAGACTGCTGCAAACGGGGATCTATCGGGTCGTCCGACATCCTCGTTACCTCAGCGCCGGCATCGGCGTCATTGCCAACGCGCTTGTCATCAACTACGTTGGGCTCTATGTCCTCATTCTCTTGGTGTTTCCGGCGGGATACGTGGTGATGCTGCTCGAGGAGCGGGAGCTCGTCGATCGATTCGGCGAAGAGTATCGGCAATACCAGCGGGACGTCCCGCAGATCATTCCTCGCCTGCGACGTACCCGATGAATAGACCAGCAGCGCACTCGACCTTTGACCTCAAGGCTCTGTACGATGCCCTCGACGATCGACGGCGGTTACGTGGTATGACCTGGGCCGCCGCGGCTCGAGAGATCAACCGTTTCATCACGAAGGGCCGCCCGATCGCGACGTCAACGATAACGGGGCTCAAGACCAAATCGTCAGGTGAAGGGGACGCCATCCTTCAGATGTTGCTCTGGCTCGATCGAGCGCCGGAGAGTTTCGTGCCGGTCATGCAGGAAGTCGAGACTGCGCGCTTCCGGTTGCGAGAGCCTGAGGCAGAACACGTCCTGCGGTGGGATACCAGGGCACTGCATGCGGCGCTGAACGCGAAACGACGCACGAGAGGGCTGACCTGGAGCGAGGTCGCGCAACAGATCGGTGGAGTGACGCCGCGCATGCTCACGAATCTGGCGAAGGGAGGCCGGACTGCGCTTCCGGGCGTGATGCGGATCGTCGCGTGGCTCGGCCAACCCGCCGCCACATTGACTCGGGTCACGCGCAGGTAGTTGGGTCGGGATGACCGACTTTCGATGGCATGAGATGAAACCGACATCGCCCGATCGACTACTCAGCGCCGTCGCGCTCCTCGTTGCCGTCGTGCCCTTCGGCTTTGGCTTGGTCCGCGCCGTCCGGACCGGCAGCGACGTCCGCTACTTATGGGTGGCAGCGGCATCGCTGATCGGCGCAATGGCGGTGGTGGCGATCGGCCGAACATTCGGCACGAGGCCGTATGGGGCAGGTGTGCTCTCGGCCGTAACGTTTGTCGTGGCGACACTGTTCGGAATCGGCGCCGCGTTGTTGCTCGGGGCACGCGCCGGCCCCGGGATCCTGGTCGTGGCGTCGGCGTTTGGCGCATGTTTCGCCCTCAGTTCCTTGCTTTACTTACTCGGACACAGACGGAGACCTGAATGAATCAGCCGGTGACACCAGACAAGATTCTCCAGACGGGCCTGGCCTTCTGGCCCGCCAAAGCGCTGCTGAGTGCGATTGAGATGCGCCTGTTTACGGAGCTCGCCCACGGCTCGGAACGATTCGAACCGCTGTGTGGGCGCCTCGGCCTGCACTCACGCTCGGCGCGCGATTTTCTCGACACGCTGGTTGCGCTCGGCTTTCTCACGCGCTCCGGGGACAGGTATGCGAACACACCCGAGACCGACCTCTTCCTCGACCGAACGAAGCCTTCGTATGTTGGCGGAATTCTCGAGATGGCGAATCAACGGCTGTATCCGTTCTGGGGCCATCTGACCGAGGCGCTGCGGACGGGTCAGCCACAGAACGAGGTCAAGGCCGGCGGTCCGGGGATGTTCGAGACGATCTACGCCGATCCGGCGCGTCTCAAGAGCTTCCTCGCGGCGATGACCGGAATCAGTCACGGCGCCAACATGACGATCGCGCGAGCCTTTCCCTGGAAAGACTACCGGACGTTCGCCGATGTCGGCACTGCGCAGGGCGATCTGGCCGCGCAGATCGCGCTCGCCAACCCGCATCTGCGCGGGCTGGGGTTCGACTTGCCGGAAGTGGGGCCGATCTTCGAGGAATACGTGGCCGGGGTTGGCGTCAGCGAGCGCCTGACGTTCAAGGCCGGCAGCTTCTTCACCGACGACCTGCCGAAGGTCGACGTCGTGCTGATGGGGCACATCCTGCACGACTGGGATCTCCCAACCAAAAAGATGCTTATCGCGAAGGCCTTCGACGCCATCCCGGCCGGCGGCGCGCTGATCGTCTACGAGGCGATCATCGACGACGACCGCTCGAAGAATGCGTTTGGTCTGATGATGAGCCTGAACATGCTGATCGAGACGCCCGGCGGGTTCGACTACACGGGTGCCGACTGCGCGGGATGGATGCGCGGGGCCGGTTTTTCCTCGACGCGCGTCGAGCCGCTGGTCGGGCCGGACTCGATGGTGATCGGCATCAAGTAGGTGTAGGCGGAGCGGCTGTTGCCATCTCTTCCCGCCGCGCGGAGCATCACATGGGTCCGATAAGATCTCAATCCCACCCTCTCTCCGAGGCGCTGATTGGCACGTGGCAATTGACAAGTCGCGTTGACCGGACGGCGGCCGGCGATCGCCGGATCGACCCTGGACTGGGCGAAGATCCGGTTGCGCTCCTCTACTATGATCGCAGCGGTCATTTCGCCGCGCAGTTCATGAAACGCGACCGCAGCGCGGATGCACCTGCTCCGTCGAGCGCGTCGTCTTCGACGTCCGGCGGGAATGCACCGAACAACAGCCGCGCGCAGAACGGTTACGACGCGTACTTCGGGACATACACCGTCGATGATGACTCCGGCACGGTGACGCAGCGGCTCATCGGCTCGCTGTCGGCCGAGAACGTCGGCATGGTGCTGACACGCTCGATGTCCGTCGACCGGGATACGTTGACGATTGAGGTGAAGACGGCTGCTGCGGATGGCGAGCCGATCACCCGGACGCTCGTGTGGCAGCGCGCGCGTAATCCCCGCAAATGACCGAACGACCGGATGGCCACAATCGCGATAGGTGACGTTCACGGCAATCTTGCAGCGCTCGAGGATCTGGTCGACCGGCTGAAGGGCGCTGTCGATGACGACGATGTCATCGTGTTCCTCGGGGACTACATCGACAGAGGGCCCAGCAGCCAGGAGTGTGTGGAGGCGATCCTCGCGCTCCAGCGTGATCTCCCGACGGAGGTCGTCTGTCTCTGTGGAAACCACGAGGATTGGCTGCTTCGAACTCTGCACGACTACGGCCGTCACTCGTGGCTCCTCGGCATGGAGGCTTTCGACACGATTCGCAGCTACTCACCCGAGGCTGCGCAAGTCGTGCGTCGCGCGGCCTCGAACGCGGGGTCCGCGCTGTACCTGGGGCAATGTGAGCTGCCGTACGATGCGTTCTTCGACTGTGTGCCCAAGACCCACTTGCAATTCTTTGAAGGGTTGCGAACCTTCTATCAGAGCGCGGACTGTTTGTGCACGCACGGCGGTCTGGACCCGCGTGTCGCTGACGTCCAGGACCAGACGCGCGAGGCCTTGATCTGGGGCGCGGGAGGCTTTCCCGACGACTACGCCGGCACACAGATCGTCGTCTACGGACACCGGAACGACGCGGGTCATCGATACCGAAGGGTGGCCGACCCCCAGGATTGGGGGCCGCACCATCGGACTCGACACGATCGCGCACGGCGTGCTCACGGCCGTCAGGCTCCCCGACCAGCGGGTCTTTCAAAGCGGCCGCCACACGGCGTAGAGGTCTCCGAGTCCGACCTGGTCCGGTGTCGCCCGGGGCTCTGCTCCTAATTGGTGTTCGGCGACACGGCCGGCTGCAGATCACCGCGAGGTCCATTCGCGGCAAACCCCGTCATCCGCAGGCCGGAAAAACGCGGCTCCGGCTAGCGTCTCGCGGACGCGGTTTGGGGACCCCCATCCCCACACCCTGTCTGTGGCCTGCGCCGCGTTTTTCGGGTGTGCTACACGGCCTGCTCCTACGGTGTTCGCCGCGGACGAACCTCGCGGTGTCGGCGATTGCGAGTCGCCGGCACGTTCGCGTATGCAGCGGTGGCTGGTGATCGCGATCGCGTCGAACTGGGAGACGCGTGGCAGGGGAGACGAAAAAACCGGCCTGGAGGCGCGCCGGCGGTCGTCGGCACCCACCGTTGCGGGTTGTCGTACGGAGCTGTCTCGTCGCCACACCAATCGTTCACGGTTGTGGTGACCAACCCGGGCCGACGACGGACCGACAGGGCCTCCGCCGGAAGGCCGAGTTTTTCCACGCGTCGAGGAGTGAGACGCGAGCGCGATCGCCAGCCACCGCCTTCGTGAAGCGCCACCACCCTAGCCATTTCGCGGCCCAGGCGGCTGGCTGATCGACCTGGGGATCGACGTCAACGCGCTCGGCCCGACCTATACTCCCCTACGACTGCCCTGCATCACGCCGTGCCTTCAGAATCGCTGGAGGCGGTCAGCGTCCGGGTCGAGGCGGGGCGCGACTGAGCGCCCGCGACACCGCGCACAACGGAGCGTCCCTCGGTTTGGCGGAGGACTCAGGCGGCGAGCCACAGTACGATGAGATCGCGGCGTATCTTCGCGAACGCGAGCGAGAACGGTGGCCGCACACCCGTGCTGGCAAGAACTGTCTTCCTGGATCTGAACGGCACCATCGTCATGCCGGTCATCGTCGAACGGCTCGACGATTTGCGGCCTGTTTCCGGCGCCGTGGAGGCGATCGCGCGCCTCTGCGCACACGGTTTTCGATGCCCGGTCGTCACCATTCAGTCCCGCATCGAGAAGGGTCTCTTCACCCAGGCGGAGTTCCTCGACTGGTTCCGCGGATTTGCGACCAGCATCAAGCCATCCGGCGCGTTTCTCGATGGGCCCTATGTCTGTCCTCATCGCTTCACCACGCCGTGCGTGTGCAAGAAGCCCGGTACTGCGCTCTACGAACGAGCGGCCGCTGAACTGGGCCTGGAACTGCCGGGTGCCTACGTGATCGGCGATACCGCCGCTGACATGGAGGCGGCGCAGCGCCTCGGCGGCATCGGATGCATGGTGCGCACAGGCTTCGGCCAGGACGATGGTGAAGTCGCGCGGGCCAGTCCGTTCACGTCGTTCGTGGGCGCGGCGTTGCCCGATGCCGTAGACTGGATCCTTACGCGGCCCGTCTAGCCGGCTGTTCATCGCGGCTGCCAACCTCTGATGGCCACTCAGTCTGACGTTCGTCGCATCGCGCTGGCGTTGCCCGCAACCGAACAGGCGCGCGATCGGTTTGCCTTCTCGGTCCGCAGGAAAGGGGCGCTCAAGGGATTCGTGTGGGTGTGGATGGAGCGGGTGACGCTCAAAAAACCGCGCATACCAAACCCTGGCGTGATCGCGGTGCGGGTCGCCAGCCTCTCGGAGAAGGATCGGCTGCTATCGGCCGACGCGGACAAGTTCTTCACCGAACCGCATTACAAAGGGTTCCCCGCCGTGCTCGTGCGTCTGGATGCCATGAGCCCCGCAGAGCTCGAGCCGCTCATCGCGGAAGCCTGGCGATGCCAGGCGCCGCCGGATCTGTGGAAGACGCCAAAGGTGCCGAAAGCGCCAGCAGTCGCTCGACAGGATCGGCGCATTTCATCGCGACGCAAAACGCGTTAAGCGTTCTGCCTCCGCTCATGGCCATTCACCCAATGGAACTGGTTTGGCCCGGCGCCGAGTACCTGCCGGGGTACGTCCACGCTCTTCAGCAGGGCTGGTCGCCGGATAACCTCCGACCCGAGAAAGCATTCGAAGAGCTCGCGCAAATTGCCAGCGATTCGGCTCGCTTCCTCTCTGATCAAGTGGACCGGGAAGCGAGAGGGCCGTCGATCACGTTGCCCGACGGTTCGGCGGTACCACGCTTGCCCGGATATTCGCAGTGGATGTGGGACGGGGAGTTCTGTGGTTCGATCGGTCTCCGTTGGCAGCCGGGCACGACGGAGCTGCCCCCGTATTGTCTGGGCCACGTCGGCTACTCGGTCGTGCCCTGGAAAAGGCGACATGGGTACGCGACGCGCGCCCTGCAGCTGCTGCTTCCGCAGGCGCGGGCTGAAGGCCTTGCGCACATCGAGCTGACCACCGACGCAGACAACGTCGCGTCAAGACGCGTGATCGAGACGAACGGAGGCACGGTGGTCGAGCGGTTCCGGAAGCCTGCGGCATATGGCGGCGCCGAGAGTCTCCGCTTCCGCATCTTCCTTGGTGAGGCCGTACCCGAACGTCGACTTTGAGCCGATGCCGTTGACTGGATCCTTGCGCGGCATTCCAAGATCGAGCCTTGCCACAACGGTGGCGATTGCCGTGACCGCCTACGCCCTCTGTGACCTCGTTCACGAGGTGGTGGGTCATGGCACCGCCGCACTCCTGCTCCCTGGGGTGGAGGTCGTCTCCCTGAGTACGGTGGCGCTGCAGACGACGGGAGACAGCCGACTGGTTGCCGCGGCCGGGTCGATCGCCAACGTGCTCATCGGAGGTCTGTCCCTGGCTCTTTTCCATTGGCAGGGTCGCTTCTCGCCGCGCGCATACTTCTTCTGGCTGTTCGGGTCGCTGAATCTGTTGAACGGGTCAGGGTACCCGCTCTATTCCGCGGTACTCGGATCCGGCGACTGGGAGGTGGTCGCACGAGGGCTGGAGCCCGCATCGATGTGGCGCATCGGCCTCGGGCTCATCGGCACCGCGGCATATGCGATTGCAATCATGCTGTCGGCCAGGGAGCTCACGCGATCAGTACGACGTGGGTTGGTGTCGCTCCGGGAGATCCCTCGACTGGTGTTTCCGGCCTATGTCGCCGGTGGCACGCTGCTGCTCGCCGCATCCGCCTTCAACCCTATAGGTCCTCGCCTGATCCTCGTATCGGGTGTGAGCAGTGGATTCGCCGCCATGGCGGGTCTCACGCTCGTGCCGAGGATGGTCGAGGCTCGGGGCGTTGATATCGCTGCGGCGGAAAAGGGTCTGTCGTCGAGTGTGGGATGGATTCTGGCCGGCCTCGTGATCGGCAGCGTCTTCGTCGCGATGGTTGGACCAGGCATCCAATTCCGGGCGACGCCATGATCGGCGCTCGGTCAGATCGGCCAGTTGCGCGGCACCTTCACGACGTAGGTGCCGGCGATCCGATCGTGCCAGGCCTGACGCTCCGGATCTTTGAGAATCCAGAAGAAGCCGAGCCCGACGACGGCCAGTGAGAAGATGCCGGTGAGGCCACGCACCAGCGCCTCCGCAAACCGCACCGGACCGCCGTCGGTCCGCACGAGACGCAGTTGACAGATGATGCCGCCGAGCGTCGTCTGCTTCCACGTCCAGAAACCGACGTGATACACGACCGCCAGCAGCAGCAGGTTGCGCTCGAATGACGGATAGTCGTCGAACAGGCGGTCCAGCCGCAGGATCTGCGCCGCGATCATGACGAGCACGAGGTCCAGCGCGAACGCGGCGAGCCGCTCGAGGAACGTCGCGCGGGGATAGGACAGCAGCTCCGCCGCGCCGGCGGTTGGAACGGCGGCGGGCGCCGACGGATCCAGGACGGGCACGAACGGCTCGTCGAGTGCACTCGCGGTCAGCGCCTCGACAGGAACGGTGGGTGCGGTTGCGGTGACGGGCGCGGGGGCAACCGGCGGGGTTTTCCGCGGCGGCCGTGGATTCTCGCGCCTGTAAGCGCGCGTGAATGCCTGCATCGCGGCGCCAAGACCGAACACCGCGGCAATCGCCCACGTGAGCAGCCCGATCACCGGGATGGCGTAGGCGACGCACATGATCGCCGAGCCGAGCAGGAACGAGCGGAGCGATTGCGGCCGGCTCTCGAGGTCCTCCTGCTGCCAGACGCTCATGCCGAGCCACCGCGCAAATCCAATTCGCCCGATGACGGCGCCCAGCAGCAAGGCCGCGATGACGAACGGGACGACCGCGATCCCGATGACGGAAATCGCGAGCAGGAGGCAGAGCGGCCCGGCGAGCACCATGACCAGCAGCCCGGTCAGGAACGCCGACACCGGGGTGGCGCGTAGCGCCGAGGCGCACGCGCGTACCGGACCCTCGAACAGGAGGTTGAGAAAGAGATTCACCAGGAAGAAGACGATCGCGATCGTCCACACCCAACCGAGGTCCGGGACGATCAGCCGCCCGAAGACCAGGCCTCGCGTGAGCCATGGCACGATAGCGGTCAGCCGCGAGCCGAGCGACGCCGTGCCGATCACGATGTGATTGCCACCCGGATTGAATCCTGGCGGCGTCTCGAGGCCACCGAGCGCGAACACGTCCCCGTGAACCCGGGCGCCTTCGGCGACGTCGCCGGTTCCGCCGATGACCACGAACGACCCATCGATCTCCGCCGTGGCCGCCAGTTGCGCGTGGCCGAGAATCACGACGAGATCGCCGTCAACGCGCCCGTCAATCGTCGCGTCGCCGCCGATGACCACGACCTGGCGGACGGTCTCGCCAGCCTTGAGCGTGAAGTTCTGCAGCACGCGCAGGGCCGGATTGGAGATCCGGAGGTTGGGGAAATCCACTTCTTGTGCGTGGACAAGGATGCCGCCCGCCAGCAGGGCAGCAGTAAGAAGCAAACGTCTTTTCATCGTTGTTCGGCCCTTTCAAGGAGCACGTAGTTCAATGCCAGGCCGAAGGCTGCGCAGACGATCCCCATCAGCAGCACGACAGCGAGAATGTAGGGAAGGAGCGGCTCGATGACTGCGCTCCACAGGACGCGGCCGGCGTCGGTCGCAGCGACGACCGTCGGCGGCGCCGGCGGCAGGCTCCAGCTCCACACCACGTAGAAGAGGAGCGCGAGCGGCACCAGCGAGACCAGTCGCCATTGAGCTGGCCACGCAAACCACGCGCGCGTGTACCACGGACGCTGCGCCCAGGCCTCGACCGCGGCCATGATCCGGGGCAGCAGCGTCTGCGGTGCGCGCGGCAGCGGCAGCCGCCGCAGCTCGCGATCCACCCGCGCTGCGAGTTCGTCGTTATCTTCGTACATCGTCTGCCAGGAGGCGCCTGAGCGCCTCGCGTCCCCGGTGGATGTCCGTTTTCACCTTGCCGACCGATACGCTGAGCGTCTCCGCGATCTGCTGGTAGCTGAGCTCCTCGAAATGGAACAGCACCAGCGGCACCCGCTGATGATCGGGGAGATTGCGGACAGCCTGTTCGAGGCGCGCGCGTCGTTCAGCGGCCTCCGTCTCGAGTGCACGGGACACCTGCGATTCGAGCGTGCTCTCGTAGCTCGCGTCCGCGCCCGGCACGTCCATCTCGCTGAAAAACTTCCAGCGGGCGCGGTACCGCGACAGGTGGTTGAAACAGATGTTCCTGGTGGTCGTCTTCAGCCAGCCGCCCGCGGCCGGGTTGCCCGCGAGCTGCCCGTAGCGCTGAAACGCGCGGAGAAACGCTGTCTGCGCCGCGTCTTCAGCGTCGGGCACGTTGCCGAGCAGACGGACCGCGGTCGCGAACACCATGTCCTGATACCTCCGGACGAACGCCTCAAATGGTTCGGCGTCGGTCATGCCAGAGACGTTGCACTACCGGGAAGAACCCCGGAGGGTCGGAAAAGTTGCAGGGGGCCTCTTTCTCCGGGAACTATACTGACCACTGGGGAGTCATCAAACCTGCCCGGTCACTCGAATATGGTCGGTTGTGAATCCAAGCGGAACAAGAAGCGCGAGCGACTGCCGTAGATGACTCAGAGCGATCAGCTCGTGGCTCGGGTCAGGGCAGCGCTCGAAGGCGTTCCGCGTGTCCGCGAACAGCGGATGTTCGGCGGGATCACGTTCATGGTCAACGGAAAGATGTGCATCAGCGCCGGCCGGGGCCGGCTGATGTGTCGGATTGATCCCGCGCAGCATGAAACCGCTGTCAAACGTCCCGGCGCGCGTACCGTGACGATGAAAGCGCGAGAATACAAGGGATACGTCTTCGTCGACGAAGAGGCGGTCGCCCGCAAAAAGGATCTGCTGTACTGGGTCGGGCTCTGTCTGGACTTCAACAAAAGGGCCAAGTCGTCGCGTGCGCGGAAGCGCACCTAGTCCGCTCCGCGCCGATTCCGTGGTGGAGGTAGATCTCGATGGGACCCACCCAGTACCTCGCGCTCCTCCGCGGCATCAACGTGGGAGGCGGGAACATCATCAAGATGGCACACCTGAAGGCGTGCCTCGAGGCCAGCAAGCTCGAGAAAGTCGCGACCTACATCGCGAGCGGCAACGTGTTGTTCGAAACGAAGGAGACCAATACAGTAAAGCTGGCAGGGGCGCTGGAGCGCGCGCTGTCGAAGACGTTCAGCCCGTACAAGGCGCGGCTGGTGTTGTGCTCGCATGCGAAGCTCGAACAGGTCGTGCGCCAGGCGCCGAAAGGCTTCGGTCATCAGCCCGCGAAGTTCCGCTACGACGTGATCTTCTTGAAAGAGCCGGCGACCGCCGCCGAGGCGCTCAAGAGCGTCAAAACGAAAGAAGGCGTCGACCAGGCCTTCGCCGGTCCTGATGTTCTCTACTTCTCGCGCCTGACCGCCAAAGCGGCGCAAAGCCAGCTGTCACGCATCGTCTCGCTTCCGGTCTACCAGTCGATGACGATTCGCAACTGGAACACGACGACCAAGCTGCTCGCACTCATGGACGCGAGACGCCAGTCGTGAGGTGTCTACCGAGGAGGAATTCGTGCGCTACGTTCTGTCGCTGTCGTTCATCGCGGTCTTGACTTTTCCGGCGCCCCTTGTTGCCCAAGAGCCGGTCGTCGGCGCCTCCAATCCGGAGGCGCTCTTTCACAGCGCCGATCCGACGCTCGATGCCAACCAGCAGGCCGCCTATCACATCGTCAAGGACCTGCTCGAGGCCGGCCACTGGGAGATGGCGGACAAATATCTGACCGAGCGGTACATCCAGCACAATCCGAACGCCGCCTCCGGGCGCGCCGGCGTCGTGAAGTTCTTCACCGAGGTCATGAAGGTGAAGCCGACGCCGATCCCGGAGAAGATGACGACCAAGGTCGTATCGGTCACCGCCGAGGGCGACCTGGTGGTCGTCGCTTACGTGCGCGAGATGAAAGACCCGAAGGATTCCTCGAAGAGCTACACCACGACCTGGTTCGACATGTGGCGCTTCAAGGACGGGAAGGCGGACGAGCACTGGGATCCCGCTGCCCGAATGGGGTCTTGAGGACGGTCCGGGTCGTCGTGGTATACCGGGATCTGAAGGATCGTTGAGGCGGAGGCAATCTCACATGCAGAAGGTTGGGATCATCGGGTCAGCGGTCGTGGGCCAGACGCTTGCGCAGGGGTTCAAGAAACACGGTCATGACGTACGCATCGGCAGCCGCACGCCCGCGAAGCTTGCCGCGTTCACGGCTTCGAGCAGCATTCCAGCCGCCACCTTCGCGGATGTCGCGAACTGGGCAGAGGTCATCGTGCTCTCGGTACACGGAGCGTCAGCGGAAGAGGCGCTGCGAACGGCCGGGGCGGACAATCTCGCCGGCAAGGTCGTGATCGACACGACCAATCCGATCAGTGATCAACCGCCGGTCGACGGCGTGGTTCAGTTTTTCACCGGGCCGAACAGCTCGCTGCTCGAGCGGTTGCAGGCTGCCTTCCCGCAAGCTCGGCTGGTCAAGGCGTTCAACAGCGTCGGTAGTGCGCGGATGGTGAATCCCGTCTATCAACAAGGTAAGCCAACGATGTTCTACTGCGGCAACGACGGAGCGGCGAAAGCCGCCGTCGCTGACGTCCTGAAGCAGTTCGGCTGGGAGCCGGCCGACATGGGAACCGCCGTGGCAGCCCGGGCCATTGAGCCGCTGTGCCAACTCTGGTGCATCCCAGGGTTTCGCCAGAACAGCTGGACTCATGCGTTCGCGGTGCTGTGGTCGTGACCGGCGGCTATTTGCTGCTGGTTCCCTTGAGCTTGGCGATCTTGTCTTCGGCGCTGGCGCGAATGGCCTGCTTTCGATCGTCGCTCGACCTTGTCTGCCGCCAGCCGTTCGATCGCGGTCTGCGACGCCTTGAGCGCGAGATCGTTCTGGCCGTCGGCGAGATAGCCGTCGCCCAGGCTGTCGTAGGTGTTCGCCGACGTTGGATACGCTTCGGTGTTCAGCTTGAACAGCTCGATCGCCGCCTTGGTCTTGCCCGCCTGCAGGTGCTGATAGCCGAGCAGGTTGAGCGCGCTTTCCGGGAAAACAATCACGTGCTGATCGCGCTGGCGCGCGTCGTGAAAGATTTGCGCCGCGGCCGAGACGCGATCGGGATTCTCGGCGTTGTGCCAGAAGTCGCGCATCGGCGTGTTCTTCGGTGTGACCGCGACCTTCGGATCGGCGAGCTGCCTGACGAGCGTGTCGTCGTACCATTTGACGATCTGCGTCGGCAACTCCGGATGTGGACCGAAGATCTCGGTTCCGTGTTTTCCGTCCTTGAAACCCGAGAAGGTGTTGCGCGGATTGCCCGAGAGCGCCAGCATCCACTGCATCAGCTCGGGAACGTTGGCGTCGTACTGGTCGTCGGCCGCTCCAGCGGCGAAGATCGGCAGCCACGGCGTCTTCTCGAGAAAGGTGACGCCATCCGGATCGAGCGGACCCGCCAGCAGCACCAGCGATTTGATTTCCGGATGCCGCTGCGCGACGTGTACGGCCTGGACCACACCGCAACTGCCGCCGGCGGCGCCGATCCGTGTTTTGTCCACTCCTGGTTGTGCCAGGAGAAACGCGTAGGCGGCGTCGACGTCGCCCGGCCACTTCTCGTTGACGGTCGCTTGCGCCGCCTGTGGCCCGACGGTGTCGAAGCGATCGCCGCCGCTCTCGCCGAAGCCGCGATAGTCCACCGCCAGCGCGTGAATGCCTGCCGCCGCGAGCTGCGGCCCCAGGGGCTCCCACGACTTGCGGGTGGTGTTGCACATGTGGAGGAGCAGCACCGCTGGGCCCGGCTTGCCGGCGTCGTAGTAGGTGCCTTTCAGCGGCGTACCGTCGGGTGCCGACACCGTTACGATGCGGGTGGCGGGCGCATCGGCAGCGGACGCCGAAGCATCGCTGAGCAACAGCAACAGGCCGGCCGCGCGGACAGCGTTCATGACCGCCTCCTGACGAGGGACGCCAAGCATCCCCACATCATCCGCGGGCTGGTGCTCAACCGGCAAGCGGGAAGTGTCGAACCACCTCCTCCGTGTGACGAGTGGAGGACGAGTCGGCCGGTGGGGCGTAGACTAGCGTGTCTGATTCGGCGGTCTTTGGCAGCATGACTGAAGTCCAGAATCCATTCCGGCTCCTGATGCGGATTCCCGTACCCTGGGTCTTCGTACTGACCTACATCGTCGGAGCCGTGCTCGAACGACTGTGGTCGTTTCACCTCGAGGCCCACACCCAGCTCGTCGGCGGGGCGCTGTTCGTGGCCGGCGCAGTCGTCGCCGGCTGGGGCCTCTCGATTTTTTATCGCGCCCGCACGACGACGGTGCCGGGACAGCGATCGGCGGCCCTGGTAACCTGGGGACCGTATCGCTGGAGCCGCAACCCGATGTACGTGGGGCTGACGCTCGCATACATTGGAGAGGCCGGCCTCCAGCGCCATGTCTGGCCGGTGATCCTGTTGCCGTTGACGCTCGCGTATCTCAACTGGATTGTCATTCCGGTGGAAGAGGCGCGACTGGCAGAAGTCTTTCCAACCGAGTATCCGCGGTACCGTGCACGCGTACGGCGCTGGCTCTAGCGACCGATCGAGGGTCGCGCTCGGGTCGGGTCGCGTCTTCACCGGAGCGTCGAACTTCAGCTATGCTCGCCCATCGGCACAATGAGCGCGCAGATTTCTCCCATGCTGGCGGTGACCGAACGGGGATGCGGCAATCGAGTTCTACCAGGCGCCATTCGGCGCCATCGTGCGGTGGCGTCTCGAGGCCGACGGGCATGTCGTTGCCGGCTTGTCAATCGACGGTGCCGAATTCTTTCTTGCGACCGAATCGCCGAATGGCGGCACCCGCGGTCCGACGTCGGCGGGTTGCACGACGGTGCGGATCGAGCTCTTCGTTGATGATCCCGTCGCGGTCCACAAGCGGGCAGTGGACGCCGGCGCAACCAACCGGGGGCCGGTCACGGATTACCAGCACCCCACGACGGGCATGCATCCAATCAAGCGGATGCTGCAGGGGGATGTCGTGGACCCGTTCGGTCACATGTGGCTGATCGGAAAGATTCTCGAGTAGTGCAACCCTGGTACATCGCGACAGCGACCTTCACCCCGCGTGAGGCGGAAGCCTGGGCGGCCTACATCGCCTGGTCGGGACTGACCCACCTGGACGAGGTCGTCTCGCTCGATCCGATGCTCTGCCCGACGCTGCTGCCGGAGATCCGCAGCAACTACTGGCCGCACATCGTCAACGAAGACTACATGGTGAATTTCTTCACCGATCTCGAGTTCCTGCTCGAGGAAACGTCCGCCACGCCGGAACGCAACCTGCTCTGCGTCTACCGAAATCCACCGCGTGAACCGTCAGCTGCGGTGGGTCCGATGCCGTTCGAGTTTCTCGGCTACGACCTCGTCGACGTACAGGCCAGCGCCAGCGCCTTGACCAACTGCGGAGGTTTCCCCGACGTCTTCGCCGGCGCGGACCTCTCGTCGAAGGGATTGCTTGGCTCGTTCGCAAGGGCGGTCGAAGTACAGGCGCAACTGCGGGCAACCCGTCCCGGAGAGGCTCACGCCAATTGCGATCGGTGGGCCATTTTCAGGGCGGTGGCCTCCTGACCCCGATCAGTCCGTTAATTGCGATTGCAGAACCGGGGGATTTCCAGATGGCTCCGACCTCGAAAACGTTCACGACCACCATCGTTCGGGACGGATCGATGTGCTTCATTCCCGTCACCTTCGATCCGAAGAGTGTGTTTGGCAGGGTGCGGGCGCCGGTCAGGGTGACGCTGAACGGCTTTACCTATCGCAGTACGATAGCGGCGATGGGCGGGCCGCCCTGCGTTCCCTTGCGGAGGAGCAACCGCGAGGCGGCCGGCCTCGAGGGCGGCGAAACACTCGAGGTCACGCTCACCCTCGACACCGCGACACGAACGGTCACGGCGCCTGCGGATTTCGTGCGCGCGCTCAAGAAGGCCCCTCCGGCCTGGGATCGCTGGCAGGAGCTGAGTTACAGCCATCAACGCGAACACGTCGAAGCCGTCGAGCAGGCCAAGAAGGCCGACACCCGGTTGCGCAGAATCGACGCCGCGGTCCGCGCGATTCAGGAACGGCCCACGAAGCGTCAGCGATAGCCGCACAGTCTCCGGCGCGGGCCGGTAGACGCCGGACGTTGGAGAGCCCATAATTCACCAGCCTCGAGGTAACCAACTCTTATGCACAAGTGTCGTCCATCGAGCATTGTCGCGGGTGCGTTGTTGAGCGTGACGACGGTCGCCGCGGCCGCGTCAGCTCAGAATACCGCCGGCTTCACCGATCCCTTTCCACCGTTCCGGATTGCCGGCAACCTCTACTACGTCGGCAGCAAGGGCCTCGCGAACTACCTCATTACCAGCCCGCAGGGCCACATTCTGATCAACAGCGATCTCGAAGCCAACGTGCCGATGTTGCGCGCGAGCGTCGAGAAGCTCGGGTTCAAGTTCGAGGACATCAAGATTCTCCTGATCAGCCATGCCCATTGGGACCACGATGCCGCCAGCGACACCATCAAACGTCAGACCGGCGCGAAGTACATGGTCATGGACGCCGACGTGCCGGTTGTCGAATCCGGTGGCAAGACCGACTTTCAGTACGGAAGCGACAAGACGCTTCTCTACGCCCCGACCAAGGTCGATCGCGTTCTCCACGACGGAGACGAGGTCAGGCTCGGCGACTCCGTGCTCGTCGCGCATCTCACGCCGGGCCACACGAAGGGGTGCACCACGTGGACGATGAAGGTCACCGACGGCGGCAGGATCTACAACGTCGTCATCGTCGGCAGCCCGAACGTGAACGAAGGCTATAAGCTGGTTGACAACGCTACCTACCCGGAGATCGCCAGGGACTACGAACGGATGTTCCAGGTCTTGAAGTCGCTGCCCTGCGACTTTTTCCTTGGCGCGCACGGCGCCTACTTCGACATGGAAGCCAAGTACGCACGGATCAAGGAGGGGGCGCGGTCGCCCTTCATCGACCCGGACGGCTACAAGAAGTTCGTGACGGTCAAGGAACAGGAGTTTCGAGCCACGCTCTCCAAGCAGCGCGAGGCTTCGACGCCTGGCATCAGGAAATGACCGGATCGACAGAGTCGCGGTGAGCGGAGCGTTTCCACATTGATCGGCGTTCGTCCGCGCGGCCGCAACCCTGGCGCGTAGAGTCCGCCATAGAGAGAGAGCCACCATGAAAGCGATGACACACGAACAGGCCAGCTTCTGGCTGGGCACCTACATGGACACGCTGAAGAACGAGAGCCGGATCACCAGGCGCGTGCTGGAGGCAGTTCCGCAAGATCGCCTGGACTACAAGCCGGATCCGTTCGCGAAGACCGCCAACGAACTGGCGCGGCACATTGCCGGAGCTGACAATCGCTTCGTCGAGGCGGTGACGCAGGGGCGGTTCGATACGGCGTGGGCGGTGCCAGAGACCGTGAAAACTCCGGCGGAGCTCGCCGACTGGTATGGAACGCGCTACGCGCAGAACCTGACCGCGCTCGCCTCGGCGTCCCCCGATCAGCTCGTGAAGATCGTCGACTTCCGCGGCCTGTTCCAGTGGCCGGCGCTCGCGTTCCTGCCGTTTGGTTTGCATCACACGATTCATCATCGCGGCCAGCTGTCGGCGTACCTGCGATCGATGGGCGGGAAAGTGCCGGCGATCTACGGGGAGAGCTACGACAGCGCCGAGGCCAGGAAGGCCGCAACGGCGTAGCCGGCTCGATCCGGGACGTCATGATTTCCAGACACTGGAAAGGCACGGTCAAACACGGATTGGCCGACCGGTACATCGACCACCTGACGGGCGAGACGCTGCCGCAATTGACCGGGATCGACGGGTTCGTCTCGGCGTCGATTCTCCGGCGGGACGCTTCAGCCGGCACCGAATTCCAGGTGGTCACGGTCTGGAAATCGCTCGAGGCGATTCGCCAGTTTGCCGGACCCGACCCAGAAGTCGCGGTCGTGCCAGCGGCCGCGCAAGCGATGATGATCGCCTTCGATCACCGGGCGGTCCACTATGAAGTGGTCGCCCTGCCCGCATCAGCGCGGACCGTCGTTGACCCCTGACTTGATGCAGTGCCTTCGAATGCCGTTTCGCGACGGCACGATCAGAGCAGCTCACTGATGATCCGCCGTGTCCTTGTCGGCCTGCTCTTCGCAGTCGTTGGCTACCTGCTCGGGGCCTTTGGCGGCGGCTTCCTGATCTCGGTCATGTCGGCGAATCAGCACGACCGGTCCGTCGAGGCGGCGATGACCGGGGCGTTCGTCACCGGGCCGCTCCTGGCACTGGTGGCGTTCGTCGCCGGTGCGGTCTGGACGAAGCCGAAATCCGCAAGCCGGACCTCTTGACCGGGAGACATGCGATGCGATGGTGTTCTGTGCGATCGATGTTGCTACTGATCGGGTTGATGGTGAGTGTCGGAGGCCCGGGTCCGACAACGCTGGCGGCGCAGGTGCCGCCCGGCATCGAGTACCGCGTGCTCGCGACCACCAAGACATCGACGATGGAGAAGGAGTTGAACGAGGCGGCCGAGGCCGGCTTCCGGTTCCGCGACGTCATGGGCGGGATCACCGCCGCCGGCGGCAACGAGGTCGTCGGGGTGTTGTCGCGCGAGGGCGGCGCGAAAGGACGCTTCTCCTACCGGCTGCTGGCGACCTCCAAGACCTCGACGATGGAGAAGGAGATGCAGGGCGCAGCTGACACCGGCTTCGAGTACCGTGGTCAAACAGTGTTCAAGTCCGCGTTTGGCGGGGAGGAAGTGGTGGTCATCCTCGAGCGCGACGCCGACAATCAATCGCACAAATCGCAGTATCGCCTGGTTGCGACATCGAAGACGTCGACGCTCGAGAAAGAGCTGCAGCAGGCAGGAGCGGCCGGCTACGAAATCATGGGGCTGACGGTTGGCAAGACCGCGCTCGGCGGACGGGAGCTTGTCGCGGTCGTCCGCCGCCAGAGCGACCGGTGAGGCGCTGATCTTCGTCGCCCCCAATTCGGGCGTGATTTCGCGCCGGTCTGCCGCTACACTCACCCCGTCATGGCCAAGAAATCACGACGCCCTGTGAAGCGCCCGACGACGAAAGCCAAGCCGCGCCGCGCGGCGCGCGCCAAGCGGCCGCGCCATGTGCCAACTCGCGGCCTCTACGGCTGGATCACCCATACCGACCTGGGAAGCCGCAATCCGGCGGCGACACGAGCCTGGTGCGAGACCGTCCTCGGCTGGACCTTCAGGCCGAGTTTCCCCACGCCTGCCGGCGACTATCACCTGTTCGCGTACTCCGAGAAAGGCGGGGGAGGCATCCGTCAGGTCGGCGCCTCGGAGACGCCCGGCAGTCTGCCCTACATCCATGTTGCCGACGCCCAGGCCGCGTTCGACAAGGCGATCAAGGCGGGCGCCGAGGTCATCAGTAAACCGGAGCGGGTCATGGAAGGCGTGACGATTGCGGTCGTCCGGGCCCCCGGTGGCGTTCCGATTGGTCTGTCGGGTCCTTAGACGGCGGACGGAGGACGGATGGCGGAGAACCGAGGGTCGAGGACCGAGGATCGAGGGACTGGTAGATGACGACCACGACTCGCTTGCTCGCTGTTGCAACGCTGGCGTTTTCGGCGCTGATCCATGTGACCAGCGCACAGCAGCAGGCTCCGCCCCCGACGCCTGCCGCCGGAGGAGGCCGCGGACGTCAGGCCGCTCCCGGTGGTCCGCCGCCGGCGAACTTTCCGCAGCAACAACGGCAGCCGGCGGATCCGGCGGTGATTGCCCGCGGCAAGGCGCTCTACCAGTCGACGTGCGCGGCATGCCACGGGATCGATTTGCGCGGTGGTCAGCAGGGTGGGCCCAATCTCCTGCGATCGCAAACCGTCCTCAGCGACAAGGCCGGCGAACTGATCGGACCAATCGTTCTCGGTGGTCGTCCGAATCCGCCAGCCGGCGCGCCTCCGATGCCGGCCTTTCCTCTGCCGCCCGACGATGTCAAGGCGCTTGCCGAGTATCTTCACAGCGTCCTCGGTCAGGCCGGCGCGCAGGGGCGGCCGCCGGAAGGGGAACTCGTCGGGCCGGAGAAGATTCTGATCGGCGACGCGGCAGCAGGGCAGACCTACTTCGACGGTCGCTGTGCCAGCTGCCATTCCGTGACCGGCGACCTGAAGGGAATTGCCTCGCGTGTTCCCGACCCGCGCGCCTTGCAGGACCTGTGGGTCTCTGGCGGCGGCGGTCGCGGACGCGGCGGTCGCGGTCGCGGAGCGGACGGCTCACCGGATCCGCCGACGACCGTCACGGTGACGCCGGCGTCCGGCGCGGCCGTCCAGGGCCGTCTGGTACGCGTCGACGACTTCGTCGTCACGCTGATTCAGGACGACGGCACTCGGCGGACTTTCGCGCGCAATGGCGACGAACCCAGGGTCGTCGTCCGCGATCCGGCGGATGGGCACAGGAAGCTGGTACCGGATCTGGCCGACAAGGACATGCACAACGTGACGGCCTATCTCTGGACGCTCAAATGACTACACGAACGATTGCGCTGATGGTGACGCTGACCTCCATCGGTCTGGTGGCGCAGGCGCCAGGTGGTGTCGATCCGGCCTCGCTGCTCAAGCCGCTCGCCGAGTCGTGGCCGACCTATTCGGGCGACTACACCGGCAAACGTTACAGCTCGCTCGCGCAGATCAATCAGACGACGGTGAAGAATCTCGGTCTGGCGTGGCTGTCGCGTGGCTTCGTCGAAGGATCCGGTCCAGCGGGTCGCGGCGCCGGCAGCCAGCAGGGGCCTGGGGGCGGCGGTCGCGGCGGTGGCGGCGGAACGCCCCTCATCGTCGGTGGCGAGGGCAGCGGCGACTACAACGCCGGAGGCCCAGCCCGCATCTCGGGGACGATTCTGATGGTCGACGGCGTGCTCTACCCGACGTCGCCCGACAATCTCTGGGCGGTTGACGCCCGCGATGGGACGATCCTCTGGCAGTACTACTGGAAGACCCGCGGTGGCACGCACACCGGCCATCGTGGCGTCGGCATGTGGCACAACTATCTCTTCATGGAGACGCACGACGACTATCTCCTGAAGATCGATGCGCGGACGGGGAAGGAGGCGTGGCGCATCGAGCTGTCCCCGTTCGACCAGCAGTACTTCTCGTCGATGGCGCCAGTGATCATCGGCGATCACGTCATCGTCGGCACCGGCAACGACCTCGACGCGCCCGGTTATCTGCAGTCGTACGATCCGGAGACGGGCAAGCGGCAGTGGATCCTCTACACCGTGCCGATGAACGCCGGCGATCCCGGGGTGGACACATGGCCGAGCCTCGAGGCCGCGCGTCACGGCGGCGCCCAGCCGTGGGTGCCAGGCGTCTACGATCCCGAGACGCACTTGTATATCTTCGGAACCGGCAACCCGACGCCCGCGTACACGCCGGCCGGCCGCGGCATCGGCGTCGGCCTGTTCACCTGCTCGCTCGTCGCGGTGAACGTCGACACCGGGAAGATGGCCTGGTACTACCAGACGTCGCCACGCGACATGCACGACTGGGACTCGGCGCAGACGCCGATTCTGATCGACACGACGATCGACGGCCGGCCCAGAAAGCTCGTCTCCACCGCGGCGCGCAACGGCTATTTCTTCACCGTCGATCGCCTGACCGGCGAACACGTTGCCAGCGGCAAGTACAGTCTCGCCGCGAACTGGGCCAGTGGCCTGGATGCGAAGGGTCGGCCAATCCTGAATCCCGAGAAGGTCGCGACCATTCCGGGAGCGATCGTCAGCGGCAGCGCCACGAACTGGCCACCGCCAGCGTATTCGCCGGACACCGGCCTCTTCTACGTCCCGGAGAACAACAACCTGTCGATTCGCTATCTGATCGACGCCGATCCGAGAGGCTCGATGGGGCTCGGCGGTGTGCAGGGCGGCGGCGGCGTCACGCCCGGCAACTTCGTCACGGCGATCGATCCGAAGACCGCCAAGGTCGCCTGGCGCCATCAACTCAGCGCTGGTGGCGCGACCGGCATGTTGACGACCGCCGGCCGTCTTGTCTTCGCCGGCGACGGTGCGGGCAATCTGGTGGCCTTCGACGCCGCCACCGGCAACCCGCTGTGGCACGCCCGTCTGGGCAACGTATCGAACGCGCCGCAGACCTACATGCTGGACGGGAAGCAGTATGTGCTGGCGGCCGCGGGCGACGCGCTGGTCGCGTTCGTGCTGCACTGAGCCTGTTCCCAGCCTCTTATTCGTAGCGCAGCGCGACCATCGGATCCAGTCGCGTCGCCCGACGGGCCGGTACCCAACAGGCGACGAACGCGACCAGCACGAGCAGGAGACTCACGCCGGTGTAGGCGATCGGATCGGTCGGCTTGATCCCGAACAGCAGGCTCGTGAGCAACCGCGTAACCGCCAGCGCGCCGGCAATGCCGAGTGCCACACCGACCATCGTCAACAGCAGCCCCTGACGAACGACAAGTCGGAGAATGTCCCGTTGTTCAGCTCCCAGCGCCATGCGAACTCCGATCTCGCGGTGGCGCTGCGAGACGTTGTACGACAGCACGCCGTAAATCCCGACCGCCGCCAGCGCCAGCGCGAGCAGCGCGAACAGCCCCAGCATCAGCGCGTAGAAACGCGGGCCCGCCACCGACGCCGACAAGCGCGCGTCCATCGTCATCACGTTGTCGAGCGGCAGGTCGTGATCGATATCGAGGACCGCCTGGCGGAGTAACGGCACCAGCGCGAGAGGGTCGCCGACGGCGCGGACCACGAGCGACGCTACCGTCCCTCCTGGCGCCCCCGGGCGATCGGCGCCCATCTGCGTGAACGAGATGTACATCTCCGGCTGCGGCTCGGCGTCGAGCCCCGCATGACGCACGTCGTCTACGACGCCGACAATCTCGGTGGGCGTCATGAGGCGGAGGTGGCTTCCAACCGCGGTACCGCCAGGAAAGTACGTCCGGGCCAGCGTCTCGTTGACGATCACGACGGTCGGAGTCCGGGGGGTATCCTGCGCGTTGAGCAGCCGGCCCGACTTGAGGTGGAGACCGATGGCCTCGGCGTAGCCCGCGCTGACGACATGCAGGCTGGCGCGCGGGACATCTTCAGGGCTCGACGGCTCGGGTCGGCCGTCGATCCCAAAGGACATAATCATGCTGCCCGGCAGGAGCGGCAGGGTGTTGGTCGTCCCGGCGACCTTTACGCCGGGTATCGCGGAAGTCCGCTCGAGCAGTTGATCGAAGAACGTCTGCTGCGCTGTCGGGGTGCCATACCGTCCCGGTGGAAGACTGACTTGCGCCGTGATGACGTTCGCCGGGTCGTATCCCGGATTGACGTCGATGAGCCTCACGAAACTACGGACGAGAAGCGCGGCGCCCGCGAGCAGCACGATCGAGAGAGCGACCTCCGCCACCACTAGGAGGCTGCGAAGACGATTGCCCTTGAGGAATCGGAAGCCGCCCATCCGCTGCACGCCCGCCTCGTTGAGCGCGCCGATGACGTTGACTCGCGATCCCTGGAGCGCGGGAGCCAGCCCGAAGAGCAGGCCGGTCGCGACCGAGAGGGCGGCGGCGAAGGCGAGGACTCGAAGATCGAGGGTGACCTCATCGATCCGAGGGATGTTACCCGGCGAGACCGTCCGCAGCAGCCGCTGCAGACCAAACGCGATCAGAACGCCGAGGAGGCCGCCGCTCAGGCCGAGCAGCACGCTTTCCGTCAGCAGCTGACGAAGCAGCCGGCCGCGCTGGGCGCCGAGCGCGGTTCGCACCGCGAGCTCGCGCTGGCGTGCGGCGCCGCGCGCGAGAAGCAGGTTGGCGATGTTGGCGCTGGCGATCAGCAGCACGAACCCGACGGCGCCGAGCAGGACGAAGAGCGCCGGACGCACGGCGGCAACCATCTCTTCCTGCAGTGGCACCAGCCGTACGCTGGCGGGCGTCATCTCCGGGCCGCGCATCATTCCCGGCGGCATATCCGGCTGCGTGTGCTGCGCCACCGTCGTGCCTTCGGCGGCAGCCTGCGAAATCGTGAATTCCGGCCTGACGCGAGCGATCGCGCCAAACGCGAGGATCATGCGCTGACCGGGACGCTGCGGCGTCACCGTCACGCGCATCGGCGTCCACAGCTCGGTGTCGCGATCGGGGAAGTAGAAATCGGCGGGGGCCACGCCGACGACGTTGACCTGCTGTCCGTCGAGCATCAAGGGTTTGCCGACGATGGCCGGGTCTCGCGAGAAGCGACGTGTCCAGAGCGCGTCGCTGATCACCGCGACCTGGTCGGCCCCCGGCTGCTCTTCGGCACGGCTGAACGCCCGTCCCTGTTGAGGTGTCACGCCCAAGATGGGGAACATCGCTGCGGATACCGCAGTGCCGCGCAGACGAATCGGATCACCGAGGCCGGTCAATGTATAGGATCGCGGCGAATAGGCGGCCAGGCCATCGAGCGCCTTCGTGGAGTCGCGCCAGGCCTCGAAGGTGTCGCTCGTGACGAACGAGCCGCGCGGGCCGCGCCCGCCGCCAGGTCTGAACGGCCCACCCTGTTGTGCGAGGCGGACCAGCCGGCCGGAGTCGTGATAGGGCAGCGGGCGCAGCAGGACGGCGTTGACGACGCTGAAGATGGCGGTGTTGGCCCCGATCCCGAGCGCCAGCGTCAGGACGGCAATAACCGTAAAGCCGACATTGGCCGTCAGGATGCGGATGCCGTGTCGAACGTCCTGCCAGAAGTTCTCCATCGTTCCTCCGGAGCAATGGCGGCCTGTTCACGGCGTTGATCAGCTCTGTGCCGAGGATAAGACGCTGGGGGTCGCGATCTGGTTGAGGGCGGTTCGACCGCGGCCGGTTGGCGATGGAATCGCAGACATCGGTTCGCTATAAGCTGTCGTCGATGCCCCCATCTGTCACGCTTCGTCACGAGCTGCGCCCGGGAGATCTGGGCGCCATCGTGACCATGCACGGCCTCGTCTATGCCAGGGAACGGGGTTTCGACGCAACCTTCGAGGCTTACGTGGCGGAGCCGCTCGCGCAGTTCGTCAAGCGAGGATCTCCGCGCGAGCGGCTATGGGTTGCCGAATGTGGTGATGAGATCGTCGGCAGCATTGCCATTGTGGCCGAACGCGAGACCGTTGCGCAGCTTCGCTGGTTCCTCGTCGCGCCGGAGACGAGGGGTAAGGGCCTGGGCCAGCGCCTCGTTGCGGAGGCGCTCGCCTTCAGCCGCAGTGCTGCCTACGAGCGGGTCATCCTGTGGACGGTCAGCGGCCTCGAGGCGTCGGCGCACCTCTATCGATCGGCAGGGTTCCAGCGTAGCCAGGCCAACCCCGCGACGCGCTGGGGTGTCGAGGTAGTCGAAGAAATGTACGAGCTCGCGCTCTGCTGATCGCACACCGTGCTTGCTCCGTCCTGTGTTCCCTGCGAATATCCATGCGGCCAGACAGTTCTTCACCGCCCATTTGAAGGATTCGATCGCGCGTGCCCAAACGATCATCTCGCGGTAAAGGCCGGCCGACCCAGGTTGCCGTGGTCCCGGTCCGGAAAAAGCGGAAGCGGGTGCAGGTGTGCCTGATTCGCCGGACGAGATCCAGAAGATGGGGCATTCCCAAGGGGTTCGTCGACCCCGGCGATACGCCTCAGGATGCCGGGCTGACCGAGGCAATCGAAGAGGCGGGCCTGCGTGGCCGGATTAGAGGCCGGATGGTCGGGACCTACAGCTACGAGAAGTATGGCAAGTCGCTGAAGGTCGCCGTTTACCTGATGCAGGTGCGCGACGCGCAGAAGGACTGGGACGAGCGGAGCTTCCGGAAGCGACAGTGGTTCTCTCCGAAGCAGGCGGCGTCCCGGCTCCAGAAGCATCCCGTTCGCGGCTTGTGGGACCGCGTCGTCAAACGTTTCGCCAAGGCGCTCTGACCGGCCTTCGTCAGCAGGGGCAGACAATGACTCCTTATCTGCTCGCGGCGGTTGCCGCGGGGATCGTTGCCGGCATCGCATCTGCCGCGCTGCCATGGTTCGTGGCGCTGCCGATGGGTCTGTGCGTGGCGCAGGTTGTTGACGGGCTGATTCGCGCCCGTACCAGCGCGACCCCTTTCAAGCTCGGACTGGCGCTCGGCAAAGGGCTGCTTCTGAGCGCCGCGGCAGTGGCCGGCATTCTGGTGGCTCGTTACGTGATGCGGTAGTGCAGCCATTCGCAGAGGCTCGAAGCCGAGCTCGAGGGACGACCGATGTTCGAGCGCTACACCGAAGCAGCCAGACGCGCCCTGTTCTTCTCCCGGTACGAGGTCAGTCAGCTCGGAGGAGATTCGATCGAGCCCGAGCACATCCTCCTCGGGCTCCTTCGCGGAGATCGCACGGTCGCGCGGATACTGGAGTCACTGCGCGTGCGGTCCGAGGGCATTCGCCAGGAAGTCATCCAGTCGATTGCTGCCGGCGAGAAGCTCACGACGTCCGTGGAGATACCCTTCAGCGCCGGCACGAAGCGCGTTCTCGAGTTCACCGTGCTCGAGGCGGATGGCGAGGGAGTCAGTTACATCGGCAGCGAACACCTGCTGATGAGCATCCTGCGCGACGACAAGTCGACGGCCGCCTCGATTCTCATGCGGCACGGGGTTTCCCTGATCGACGTTCGTAAGGCGAGTGCGGCCGAGCGGGCGTCGTTGAAGCAGCCGACGAGGCCGGGCACCCAGGAGATCGATGCGATCGTTGCCGGCACCAGGCAGTTGCTCGGACGACTCGCCACGCTGGCCGACAAAGATCCGGAGGCGCAGGCCTTGCTCGATGGCATGCGCAAGCACCTGGATGAAGTGAAGCGTCGACTGGTTGGTTGACCGGTGCGATCCTGACAGCGTGGACTGGAGATAGCCGATGGAGAGAACGACGGCGCTGGCCTTGTACGAAAGGCTGGTGGCCACCCATTCCGACGTCGATCGAAAGGGAGCCATGATGCCCTATACCTCGGTCAACGGCCACATGTTCAGCGTGCTGACCAAGGACAACAAACTGGCGCTGCGTCTCCCCGAAGACGCGCGGAGCGCGTTCCTCAAGCGTTACAAGACGACCCTCTGCGAGCAGTACGGACACGTCATGCCGGAGTACGTGATCGTGCCGGATTCGTTGCTGAAGAAAACCAACGAGTTGAAGCGATTCTTCGGCGTGAGCTACACCTACGTCAGCGGTTTGAAGCCGAAGGCGACAACCAGGACGGAGCGTGGATCGACGACGAAGAAGTCGGCGCTGCGCCGCCGCCGGCGATCATGACGGACGTGCGACCGGTCGATCCAAGTGACCGGGCCGAGTGGCTGCACATGAGGACCGACCTCTGGCCTGGAGACGAGGAGGCCCACGCCGCCGACATCGCGATGTATTTTGCCGGCGAAATCGTCAGTCCGCTTCAGGTGCTCATCGCGGTTGATGATACCGGCGCGCGCCTTGGCTTCGCGGAGCTCGCGATTCGAGGCTACGTCGACGGCTGCGACACCAATCGCGTGGCCTTTCTCGAAGGGTGGTACGTCAAAGCTGAGTGCCGGAAACGCGGTGTCGGTCGGGCGCTGATTGTCGGCGCTGAAGCCTGGGCGCGTGCTCAGGGCTGCACGGAGTTCGGCTCGAATGCCCTGGTCGAGAACCACCAAAGCGCGATGGCACA
This sequence comes from uncultured Acidobacteriota bacterium, assembly GCA_963771415.1. GTDB lineage: Bacteria > Acidobacteriota > Vicinamibacteria > Vicinamibacterales > 2-12-FULL-66-21 > CAWAZT01. The sequence goes on from CAVYTI010000007.1 coordinate 489,805, forward strand.
TGGCGCGCTCGGCTTCCAGCCGACCGAGCAGGTCCAGTACTTCCGCAAAACGCTCGAGCCCGCCGGTCAACCGCGACTGGAGGAAACCAGCATCGCGACGTTCCTGAAGCTGGTCGATGCGCGTCGCGGTCATTTCCTGCTCGAGTCCGGCTATCACGGCGGTCTCTGGCTCGACCTAGAGCCGCTCTTTGCCGATGCCGCCAGAATCGACCCGTTCGTGGCCATGCTCGCGACGGCGCTCCGGCCGTATCGCGTCGACGCCGTCTGCGGGCCGGACCTCGGCGGAGCGTTTCTGGCCCAGCTCGTCGCGCGGGTGCTGGGCGTCGAGTTCTGCTTCACCGAGCGCAGCATGCCGCCGAACGCGACCGGGTTGTACCGGGCGAGCTATCGACTCCCGCAGGCGTTTGCCAACCGGCTCGCCGGCCGGCGCGTCGCCATTGTGGACGATGTCATTAGTGCGGGGTCGGCGGTGCGTGGCACGTATGCGACACTCGAGGCACATCGAGTGGTGCCGGTTGTGGTTGGCGCGCTGCTGGTCCTGGGGCCGGCCGGCGAGTCGTTCTTCACGGAGCGCGGCATTCCCGTCGAGTCGGCGGCTCGGGATGCCTACGAGTTGTGGAAGCCGTCCGCCTGCCCGCTCTGTGCGAGCGGTGTTCCGCTCGAGTGCGCCCCGGGGTTATCCTGACCGGGAGCGCCGCCTCTCGGGTCGACGCGATTGTCGGCGGCCGGGTCGGGGGCGGCGGAGTCTTAAGGGAACCAGCGGCGAATACGAGGAGGCACGATGGTTTCAGCACTATTTCTCGGCACGGTCGTCGTTCTACTCGGAGGCGCCGGCGACCATGTCCTCCAATCTCCCACTCCTCAACCTCGCCAGGCAACGCAGGACCCCACTCCGCCAGAAAGCGCGCCGGCGATATTTGCGCCGTCGGTCAAAGAGTCTCGTCAGCTCTTTCGTCTGCAGGATGCCGTCACGCCGCCAAGCGCGGCCCGCGGAGAGCCGCGCGTCCTTTGCGGTCTGACGCTCTGGCCGGTCGATCCGGATCTGGACTCCAAGATGCGCGTTCCATCTTCCGATCGAGACGTCGACAGCAAGATTCGACGCGTCGTTCCGAGCGTCTGCCACGATGGCACTCCGTTGGCTGTGTCCGGAGTCGACGGGACCCGCAAGCGATGAGGAAAAACTGAACCGCACGTCGGCGGCCATGTGACCACTCGTCGAGTGGTCATCATCACCGGCAGCAGCCGCGGGATCGGTGCCGCGACCGCGCGACTTGCGGGAGAGCGCGGCTACGCGGTCTGCGTCAACTACCGTCGCGACCGCGACGCCGCCGAACGCGTCGTGACGGCTGTCGAGGAGGCCGGATCGACGGCGGTTGCCGTCCAGGCCGACGTCGCGGTCGAGGCCGACGTCATGCGGCTGTTCGACCAGGTCGACGCCCGACTTGGTCCGCTTTCAGGCCTGGTCAACAACGCGGCGACCCTGGAACCCCAGATGCGGCTGGAGACGATCGACGCCGCTCGTCTGCAACGCATCTTCACCACCAACGTCACCGGCGCGTTTCTGTGCGCGCGCGAGGCCGTGCGCCGGATGTCGACGAAACACGGCGGCGCTGGCGGCGCGATCGTCAACGTTTCGTCCGGCGCGGCGCACCACGGCGGTGCCGGGGAATACATCGACTACGCCGCCACCAAGGGAGCGATCGACACGCTGACGGTGGGGCTCGCACGCGAGGTCGCCGAGGAAGGCATTCGGGTCAACGCCGTTCGCCCGGGCTTCATCTACACCGACATGCACGCGCTGGGAGGCGAGCCCGGCCGCGTCGATCGCGTCAAGTCACTCGTACCCATGAAGCGCGGCGGACAACCCGCCGAAGTCGCCCACGCCATCCTGTGGCTCCTGTCAGACGAGGCGTCGTATGCCACCGGCACCTTCATCGACGTGACTGGTGGGAGATAGCGTCGATCGGATCAGCGCCGACGGTATGGCGTCCCCTGCGACCGCTGGAACGCCACGTCGAATCGAACATCGGGTGACCGAGTTCTATAGAATGGAGCCCATGGAGGCCTCGTGTTAATCAGCAAAGAGCTGGCGAAGGCGTTCAACGAGCAGATCGGCCACGAGTTCGGCGCGAGCATGCAATACGTCAGCATCGCCGCGCACTTCCGGTCGCGGCAGCTGACCCTGCTGGCGAAGCTGTTCCTCGAGCAGGCCGAAGAAGAGAAACAGCACGCGATGAAATTCGTGGAGTACCTGCTCGATACCAAGGGCGAACTCCGGATTCCGTCGATTCCGGCGCCAACCCCGACGTTCGCCTCGGCCGAGGAAGCCGTGCAGGCGGCCCTCAGCTGGGAGCAGGAGGTCACCGCGCAGATCACGCGACTGATGGACCTGGCCAGCGCCAAGAACGACTACCTGGCGCAGAGCTTCCTGCAGTGGTTCATCGACGAACAACTCGAAGAGGTCGTCAAGATGGACCGGTTGCTCGGCGTGATTCGGCAGTCGGGCGAGAAGAATCTCCTGATGGTCGAGGCGTATCTGGTCCACATCGAAAAGGCCTCGTAATCGGGATCTGACGGCGCCGTGCTGACGTGGATCCGAAGCCGGGCATGACGCAAGGATGATGAGCCGGTGAAGTCTCTCGTGCTGTCGGGCATCATCCTCGTCCTCGCGGCCGTCGGCACGATCGATCGGCAAGTCGCTTCCGATCAGGCTCTCGACTATCCACAGTGGCGTGGTCGGGCTCGGGATGGTTCGGCGAGTGGCTTCATCGCCCCAGGCGCGTGGCCCGACAAGCTGACGCTCAGGTGGAAGACCGAAGTGGGCGAGGGCTACGGCACGCCGCTCATCGTCGGACGCGCCGTCTACGCGTTCACCCGTCGCGGTGGCGAGGAGGTGGCCACGGCGCTGGACGCCGAGTCCGGTCGCCGCCTCTGGTCGACGGGGTATTCATTGGCGTACTCCGCGAGCGCCCCCGCCGCGGCGCATGGCGCCGGACCGAAAGCGACACCAGCGTATTGCGGCGGCAGACTCTTCACGCTCGGGATCACCGGCCTCCTCACCGCGTTCGACGCTCGCGACGGCCGCCGGCTATGGCAGACCGCTCCACCAGCCGAACCGCCGGACTTCGGCGCGGCCTCGTCGCCGGTCTGCGATCGAGATCTCGTGATTGTCCATCCTGGCGACTACGGCCCGCTGACGGCCTTCGCGGCCGACACCGGCCGTGTGGTCTGGACGGCCGGCGGCAAGGGATTCTTCATGTCGCCACTGATCGCCGACATCGCCGGCGTCCATCAGGTCGTGACCGTCACCCAGGACACCGTGATCGGCGCCGCGACCACGGATGGCGCCGTGCTCTGGAAGGCGCCGTGGCCAGGCGGATCGGGTGGGACGATGCCGGTGATATTCGACGGAATGGTTATCGTCAGCGCGCTCGACGCCGGGGTTACGGCGTTCAAGCCGGAGCGAAAGGCAGGGACCTGGACGGTGTCTACGGTGTGGACAACGAAGCAGGTGTCGATGTATCTCAGCAACCCGGTCGTCGTCGGCACCGCGCTCTTCGGGTTCTCCCATCGCGCCAGTGGTCAGTTCTTCGCCCTCGATGCTGCCACCGGCGCTTCACTGTGGCTGGGCAACCCGCGCGCAGCAACCAACGCCGCCGTCGTGAAGGCGGGAGATCTGCTTTTTCTGCTCAACGACGATGGAGAGCTGATCGTGGCGAAGGGCGATCGGGCCCGCTTCGACCCGTTGAAGCGCTACACCGTCGCCACCAGCGCGACCTGGGCGCAGCCGGCGATCTCCGGCAACAGGGTGTTCGTGAAGGACGTCTCCGCGGTGACGCTCTGGACGATAGACTGACCGACGGTACGCCGGGCCTCCTCTGGTCCGCGTGCGGCGACGCGAGTGTGGTAGAACAGCTGAGTTCGCGCGACGAAATGTGTCCGATGGTTCGGCTGGGCAGAAGGGAGACGTCATGATCAGCAACTCGGAGTGGTGCCGCCGCTTCCCGGCTGATCGACGATGAGCGACGCTCAACGCGGTGGCGATCGAAGGAGCGTGAGTGGCTGACAGTCCAGACATCCTCATCGGCGATCCAGACGCGCATCACGTCCAGATTCGACCGCTGTCACGGAGCCTGTCGGGTCTTTTCGGCGCCCGCGAAGGCAGCTGGATCGACTGCGACGTCGAGATCGCGGCCGGCGCATTTCACGGCCACTTCCGCGCGGACTTTCAGTCGGAAGAGTTGCAGACATTTCTCGACGGCGTCCAGGCGCTCCAGCGGACCCACGATCAGGTCGCGAGCTTTGCGGCGACGGAGGGACAGCTGGTGCTCTCGCTCGCAGGAACCGTCGGTCAGGTCGTCCGTCTGACCGGCGAAGCCGTGGACGTCGTCGATGTCGGCAATCGCCTGCAGTTCGGTTTCGAGGTCGAGCGCGGCACCCTGCCGGCGATCTGCCGCAGCCTCGAGTCGTTCCTCGCGGCCTTTCCGGTGGATGGCCACCAACGGGCATAGGAGCGCCGCCCGACAACGAGCGGCCCGTGAAGGGAGGCAATCCGATCGATGACCGGATCGAATCAAGGGTGGCTGCGCTGGCTGCTCATCACGGCGCTGGTGGCAGGCACCTTCGACATCAGCTACGCCACCGGCTTCTCTTACGTGCGGAGCGGCGTGCCGCCGTCGCGCGTGCTGCAATTCGTCGCGAGCGGCGCACTCGGTCCAGACGCCTACACCGGAGGGACCGCGGCCGCGGCGATCGGGCTGGGTTTTCACTATCTGTTCGCACTCATCTTCACGGCGTTTTTCTTCGCCGCCGCGCGGGCGATGCCGTCGCTCCGGCGCCGTCCGGTCGTCACCGGCGTGATCTACGGCATCGGCATCTACCTGGTCATGAACTTCGTCGTCATTCCGCTGTCGCGGATTGGGCCACGGCCCATGGCGGCCACGATCGTCCTTCTCACCGGGCTGCTCGTGCATATGTTCCTCATCGGCACGCCGATCTCGCTGGGAGCACGACGGGCCTTCGATGGTCCGGTCCGCTCCTAGCTCTAGCTCAGATCGTCCGCTATCCGGGAGGTCCGTCAGCATGATCCAGCTGCTTGGCGGCTGCGAAACCCCGGCGTGTCCAGCGGCCCGCGCCTCGGGATAGAATCCGCAGCGGATGGCTAAAAAGAAGACGGTGCGTCGCCGCAAGAAGATCACCTCGAAGTCAGTCGGCCTCGAGGCGACCGAGACGCAATCGGGCGCAGACGAGAAGGTCCGGGCGCTCGCCGGGCAGATCGCCGCAGACGATGGGGTCGCGCTGGCGAGCTATCGTGAGCCGTTCGGCGGCACTCCGGCGATCCTCGCGGCGCTGCCGATCGACCGCGTCGAGCCGACGCCGTATCAGCGCGATCCGTCCGAGCCGCACGTCAAGCGGCTCATGACGGTCATCGAGACGCTCGGCCGATTCCTGGATCCGATCATCGCGGTCCGGCGGGACAACAGCTATTGGACACCGAATGGCAATCACCGGCTTCAGGCGATGAAAAAGCTTGGGGCCAAGTCGGTGATCGCGCTGGTCATTCCCGACGCCGAGGTCGCCTTCAAGATTCTTGCGCTCAACACCGAAAAGGCGCACAACCTCAAGGAGAAGTCGCTCGAGGTCATCCGCATGCTTCGCGCGCTCGCCGACGAACGCAGCAGTCAGACCGAGCGGGACTTCGTCTTCGAGTTCGATCAGCCGGCGTTCCTCACGCTCGGGGCGGCCTATGAAGAGCGGGCCCGTCTGAGTGGCGGGGCGTATCATTCGCTGCTGCGCCGCATCGATGATTTTCTCGACGAGCGCCTGCCGCGCGCCCTCAAGGAGCGCTTGCGCCGCGCCGGCCTGCTGCTCTCGATCGACGACCAGGTAGGCGTCATCGTGGACAAACTGAAGAAGCGCGGCTTCACCAGCCCGTACCTGCGCCCCTTCGTTATCGCCCGCATCAACCCGATCCGGTTTTCGACGTCTACGGAGTTCGACTTCGACGAGGTGCTTGGTCGGATGCAGAAGAACGCCGACAAGTTCAACGTCGAGCGCATCCGTCAGGAAGACGTCGTTCGGGCGGGCGGTGGTCCGGCCGAAGACGAGGGATAGCCCTGGGGCCATGGACGTCACCCAAGGCCGGGCGGAGACGCGACAAGGATTGCATCCGATCCTGGCACTGCCCGCGCGCCGATTCGGTGCGGCGTTCGACGAGTATCGGAAAACCGTTCCAGCCTTCTTGCCCCGACCGGGGCGGGTGCCCTGAGGTCATGCCGCTGGCAAAGGTCCTCGTCAGCTCCTGTCTGCTGGGCGCCGAGGTCAGGTACCACGGTGGCTCGGCGCGAATCGAGAGCCCGATTCTCGAGCAATGGATCGCGGAGCGTCGCGTGGTCGGCCTCTGTCCGGAGGTAGCGGGCGGCTTGAGCGTGCCGCGTCCGGCTGCGGAGTGCACATCGGGTGACGGCGAGGGCGTGCTGTCCGGCATTGCCGCGGTCATGACCGGCGACGGCAACGATGTGACCGACTCGTTGCTGGCTGGCGCCGAGCACGCCGTAGCGGTCGCCAGGTCGAACGGGATTCGCGTTGCCGTGCTCAAATCGCGCAGTCCATCGTGCGGATCGAGTGAGGTCTACGACGGATCCTTTACTGGCCGGCTGATCGACGGCTCCGGCGTGACCGCGGCGGCGCTGAAGCGGGCCGGGGTCCACGTCTTCGACGAGCATGACCTGGCGCACGCCGACGAGGTGCTGCGAAACCTCGAGGAATCATCGGGGGTGTGAGCTCATGACCTGTCTTCGCGCGCCGACTGTTCTGGCGTGGGCTGGCGTCTTGTTCGCGGCCCTCGTCGTCAGGGCGCAGCCGATGCAGATCGGAATCATCGACTTCTACGGTCTCGGCCCGATCTCGCCCCACCAGATACAGGAGGCGTTGACCTTCAAGGAGGGGGACGAGATTTCATTCTCGTCGGGCCGGCCGCCGTTCCTCGTCGAATCCGAGCGGCGCCTGGCGGCGCTGCCTGGCGTGCGATCGGCCACGGTCAATCCGGTGTGCTGCGAGGCCGGCAAGGTGATCGTGTACGTCGGCCTCGAAGGCAAGGATCAACCGCCGCTTCATCTCAATCCGCCACCCGCGTCCGATGTCCGGCTGCCTCCCGACCTCGTCAAGATTGCGGAAACCCTGGATGACACGGCCTCCGCCGCCGTCCGGCGCGGCGATGCCGCCGAAGACGATTCGCAGGGCCACGCGCTGTTCCACGATCCGGCGTCCAGGTTGATCCAGGACCGCTTCGTCGGATTCGCCGCGACGGACCTCCCGCAACTTCGACGGGTGCTGCGCGAATCCGGCGATGCCGACCAGCGTGCGATTGCCGCGCAGGTGATTGGCTACGCCGCCGACAAACAGACGGTCGTCGACGATCTAGTTCGCTCGATGCACGACTCCTCGTCCGATGTGAGAAACAACGCCATGCGGGCGCTGCTGGTGTTCACGAGAATGGCTCCGTCGGCCGCGCAGCCGCCGCTCAGGGTGCCGTACGAGCCGTTCATCGAGCTGCTCAATTCCCCGGTGTGGACAGACCGGAACAAATCCTCGCTGGCAATGATGGAGCTCTCGGAAAGTCGCGATCCGACGCTGCTCGCGGAATTGAAGCGCGAGACTCTGCCGTCGCTCATCGACATGGCCCGCTGGCGGAGCGAAGGGCATGCCATTGCCGCGTTCGTGATTCTCGGTCGCATCGCCGGGATGTCTGACGAATCCGTCAAGACCGCGTGGGACCGCGGCGAACGCGAGCGCGTCATCGACGCCGCCCGCGCCGCAAAGTGAGCGGCGGCCATGTCTGACCCCGCCTACGACCTGATCGGCGAGTTCATCGACGCGGTCGTTGACAATCAGGACCGCGCCACTGCGCTGCTCTCGACCCATCCGGCATTGATCGACGCCCGCTGGATACACGACGAGACGGCCCTTCACTTTCTCGCGATTGAAAACTACATCACCGGCGTCGCGTTTCTCGCCGAACGGGGCGCCACGATCGACGCCGTCAACGAATTCGGCGACACGGCGCTGATTGACGTCTGCCGACTGAAGAATATCGAGATGGTCGCCCTCCTCCTGGGTCACGGCGCGAACCCGAACGCCGTGTCGAGGACCAGTGACAATCTGCTGCACGTGGCGATCGAATCAGCGGACGCGCGGCTCGCGGCGTTACTGCTGGATGCCGGCGCCGACCCGAGCTACGTCACCGAGTCGGGCGGCACGATTGCCGAAGCGGTCTCCAGTCTTGGACCCGAGCGGGAAGAAATCGTTGCGCTGTTGACGGCGCGCGGGATCGTGCTCGACGCCGACTGAGAGAAGCCACATCTCGTCCGCGCGTGCTGTTTCCATGCACGCGAGGAGCCACCGGAGTGAGGAGCGAACGCGATCGCCAGGCACCGCCATGCTGAGGCGGGGGCGGTCGCTGCCTTGCCGGGTGACCCATGCGTCCTGCCGTGTTCTTTCGATGCCGTTGAGCCAAGACAGCCGCGGGATACAATCGCCTGCCGTTCGCGAGGGCCTTATCCGGATGGAGATGCCGATGCAATCACGCGCCCGTCTGCTGGCTTCGTGGATGATTCTGGGAGTCATCGGCCTGTCGGGCTGCACGAAGACCGTGCAGGCGCCCTCGACGACCGATGGATCGACGGGAACGGCGAGCGTACCGCCGGCCAGTTACTTCGACAACACCGGTCGGCCAGACGTGCTGAGCGGCGGCGTGCGGATGATTCCTGTCTCCACGCCGCGAGGCCCTTCAAGGTCTGGACCAAACGGGTCGGGAACAATCCGCGGATGAAGGTGCTGCTGCTGCACGGGGGGCCCGGCGCCACGCACGAATACCTCGAAGCCTTCGACAGTTATTTCCCGGCCGCCGGGATCGAGTACTACTACTACGATCAACTCGGCTCGTCCTACAGCGACCAGCCCGACATACCCGAGCTCTGGGAGCTGCCCCGCTTCGTCGATGAAGTCGAACAGGTCCGCGCGGCGCTGAATCTCGACAAGGACAACTTCTACCTGTACGGCCAATCGTGGGGTGGTCTGCTGGCGCTGGAGTACGCGCTGAAGTACCAGCAGCATCTGAAAGGGCTCGTCATCTCCAACATGATGGCGAGCATCCCGCAATACAACGAGTACGCGGCCAAGGTCCTCATGCCCGCGATGGATCAGCGGGTCCTGGCTGAAATCAAGTCGTTGGAAGCGGCCGGGAAGTACGAGGATCCACGCTACATGGAGCTCCTGATGCCGTCGCACTACGCGCAACATCTGCTGCGGCTGCCGCCGGATGAGTGGCCCGATCCCGTGACCCGCGCGTTCAAGCACATCAACCCGAAAATCTACGTGCCGATGCAGGGCCCGAGCGAGCTCGGCGCGAGCGGCAAGCTCGCCGCCTGGGATCGGACCGCGGACCTGAAGAACGTAACCGTACCAACGCTGGTCATCGGCGCGAGGTACGACACGATGGATCCGAAGCACATGGAGTGGATGTCACATCAGTTTCCGCGTGGCCGCTATCTGTATTGTCCGAACGGCAGTCACCTGGCCGAATACGACGATCAGAAGACGTATTTCACGGGTCTCACCCAGTTCATCAAGGACGTCGAGGTGGGGAGATGAGCCCGAACCCCGAATACGTGCTCGGTGACGGACAACGCGAGCTGCAGCGGCTCGCGCTGCAGGCGCAGTTCTGGGGCGGGGCGACCCTCGAGTTGCTCAAGCGCGCCAGGATCGGTCCGGGTATGCGAGTGCTCGATCTCGGGTGCGGCGCCGGCGACGTCAGCCTTCTGGCGGCGACGCTGGTGGGCTCGTCCGGATCGATTGTCGGCATCGATCGCTCGCCGGCCGCGGTCGAGGCCGCGCGCGCCAAGGTGGAGGCCGCCGCTCTGGCCAACGTCGAGTTTCACGTCGCGGCCATCGAAGACTTTGCGGCGGATCGCCCGTTCGACGCGCTGATCGGCCGCTTCGTTCTGATGTATTTTTCCGATCCGGTGGCGACGTTGCGACAGCTGCTGCCGCTGGTGCGGTCCCGGGGCGTCGTCGCCTTCCTCGAGATGGACATCGACGCGGCGCGGACGGTGCCGCGGGTGGCCGTGGTCGAGACGGCAATCGAGCGGCTGCGCGATACGTTTCGCCGGGCAGGCATCCCTGTTGATTTCGGGCCGCAGGTCTGGCGGATTTTTCGCGCCGCCGGGCTCCCCGAGCCGGCATTGATCGTGCGTTCCAAGGTCGAACCGGCGCCGGCGCCGTCCGGGACGCGGTACATTGCGGAGACGGTGAGAAGCCTGTTGCCCATGATGGAGCGGCTGGGCGTGGCTTCCGCCGCCGAGGTCGAGATCGAGACGCTCGCGGACCGTATGCAGGAAGCGCTCGCGGACGTTCAGGCTTCGCTGCTGTCGCCGGCAGTGGTGGGCACATGGAGCACGGTGACAAGCTGACCGGTGCGGAGGGTCGACGCGCGCCTGCGCGAGGAGCGGTCCCGATGATTGATGTCTACAGGAACGATACCGACGAACTGATTGGATCCATTACCGACGCCGATCTCCAGGTGCTCGTCGACGGCCTCGAAGAGGAGACTGCCGACGACCAGGACTACTGGATCGACAAGGCGACCATCGACGTCCTCGGCGACGGCCGCGCCACCGAGCATCTCCTCGGCATCTTGCGCAAGGCGCTCGGATCCTCCGATGGCGTGGAGATCCGGTGGGAGCGGAGGGAACCGGCCGGCTAGCGGGGAGTCCCCCGTCTCCAGTCCAGTTGTCCCTCGTCCTTCGTCCCCGGTCGTTCGTCGGCAGTCGGCGGAATCTGGAGTCCAGAGACTAGCGGCGGCGGCTTCGATACTGCTTCCAATCTTCATGCAGCGCGTCCAGCATCACTTCCACCGCTGACGGGAGCCAGTTGCGGCTCAGACTCCGAAGGTGGGCGCGGAGATCGCGGGCGGTCGCACTTCCCAGGTGGATGTTGGCGGTTTCCCATCCCATCGCGTGCATGAGGCGGTATTCGTCGTACCGACGCGGCAGCGTGTCGAGGACGATGCGCGAGCAGTCCGGAGCCAGACGCCTCACGATCCACGATTCGCGGATCTCGACGAAGGGATCGGGGCAGCGGACGGCAGCGCCGAGAATCTGGCGGTATCGCAATGGACCGTGGCGTCGGGTCAACCAGTTGAGTGCGGATGGCGCCGCCATCTTGATCTCGCGCGCAATCCATCCGCCACTCCAGCGAATCGTGGCCAGGTACCGCGGCCGGCCGAGGCTGCCGATCCCAGCCGTTCGCTCCGTGATGCGAGGCTTCTGTTTCGACGCCGGCAGCACCGAGAGCAGGATCGATCGCGCCTTGGTCGGAATCCGTCGCGCGCTGCCCCGCGTGCTCGCAACCTTCCGCCAGAAGACCACCGGATCGCGCAAATCGTTCATCGCCGTGTCGCGCAGCCATTCGTGCTCCTCCGCGAGCACGAACGGGGTGCCGCCTGCCTCGAGACAGTCGTGGTATCCCAGGAGCACGCCTTCGCAGATGTCGACGGGCCGGAGGCGCATCCGACCGATCGTCCTCGCCAGGACGGCGCTGGCCACGAGCCGCACGAGATCGTCGGTGAACGGCAGGACATCCGCCTCGTCGAAATCGTTGATGCCCCAGATCAGCCGCCCCTCACGATCGCGCCAGGTACCGAAGTTCTCGATGTGCAGATCGCCGACCGCGAGGATTCTGGGCGAGGTGGGTAGTTTGTTCGCACGTTCGGTGCGCATCTGGAGCCATCGGTAGTAGGTCGCGCGCAGAAAGCGGAACGGGTCCTTCCGCATCTGACGATGCTTCCGCTGCAGATCCGGCCGGATCAGCGGCATCATGCCGCCCAGCCAGTGTTCGTAATCGGTGGTGGCGACGTTGATATCCATACGTGACCTGGATCGAAGCACCTGCCACGGCTCAGATGGCTCCAACCTTCGCGATGTCTGGGTGTCATACCACCGAATTGTGTCGGCGCGGTGTTCGCCAATGGTCGAGGTACGACACGAAAGCTGCCGGTGCGGCCGCGACGCACCATTGTTGCATTGACACCGAGGAGAGTTTTTCTCTAGGCTCGTTCCCTCACTTCCACTCGAGACCATCGTCTCCGGACTCGCCCAGCGACGCTCGCGAGGTTCATACATGTCACGAGGTGTGTTCCAGTTCCAGACCACCGCAGATGGTGATCTCACGAACTCGGCCGAGAACGTCGAAGCTCTCAGGCGCCTCTGGCTCCACCACTCGCTCGTCTATGGCGAAGATATCGGACCTGGCGATCGCGGCGACTTCGCCGTCGGCGCGTGGCATTCGTCCTGCCATCTGGCCGGCGCGGCGGCGGTCCGTCGTGCCGCGGATGGCGGAGTCATCTGGCTCGAGATCTCGCACGATCCCCGCCTCGACGAGTACTTCGCCAGCGCTACCCACCGGGTCGACTCGAAATGCGTAACTCTGCGGGTGGACTCGGCCGAGGGGCGTACGCTGCTCGACCAGTCGACGCTTCTGGGCTTCGTCGAAGGCAATTCGACCGGACGCACATCGGCGCGCGGCGTCAGCGATCCTCCCGATCGATTCAACCTCTGGCGCCGGCAGGATTTCGACCAGCCGGTGACCAGCAAGGAAGATGGCGGCAAGGTGTGGGAGCACTGGTGCACGATGCGCGACATCAGGGTCGGCAATCGCATCGGTACGTCGGTGCTGACCGCCTACGTGTCGCTGGTCTCTGCCGCCGGCGATCGGTTTCCCGCCACCGTGGCGCGCGGCCGCCGCGACTACGGCCATCCCGTCCAACTCGCGGCCATGGTCTTCGCCGGGTTCACGTCGCACCGGTCGGCGACGTGGGACATCACACCGCTGGTGATTCCGCCGGCGCTCGAACGGCTCCTGCTCGAGGCGCAGCCGGAGACATCCCTGGAGGTCGCCGAGCGGTTGGCTTGGAGCCGATCGCCGCACTACTACATGTTTGCGCGACGCGTGAAGAACTGGAGTCGGGTGAAGGACGTGCAGGCCGACATCAAGAAGAACTGGCCGACATTCACCGAGTGAATCGGAGTACGACATGGCCCCCTATCTCGTGACAAGGACCCGTGAGCAGGTCGAGGAAATCCGCAGTAAGGGCGACCACACCGACAGCCGGGCGGCCGCCTGGTTTGCGATCGGCCGCGGCAGCGAGCTCATTCGCGACATTCAGCAGGTGGCGCGGACGCGGCCCGACTGGAAAAGGATGGAGGATGCCAGGCCGTTCCTGAACGACGAGGCGAAGGCAATCCTCGACATGCGGCTCGAGTCGATTCATCGCTTCAAGGTGGCGCCGCATCATGCCAAGGGATTCCGGCTGAGCGCCCGGACCGGCACCGCGCACCCCAGGCCGGTCAACGCGCTGTGCCTGATCAGCGGTCATGAAGGTCAGGAGATTCCCGGGCTCGTCGATTTCGAGCGCGTCGTCGTCGACGCCGAGCACATGGAGAGCGCGCTCGGGCCGGCGACGCTGACCGAGATCTTCAAAATCCGCAAGCACATCGGCGAGCACGTCTATATCTCGACCAACGTCTCGGAAACACCGCAGATCGTGCGCGACCTGCAGACCGGCGACCCGGACGTGCGCGCGACCGCGGCGCTGACCGCATCGAAGGTTGTGGCGGCGCTCAACGCCGGCGCCGACATCGTCAAGGTCGGATTCGCCAACCTCGATCCCTACAAGCGCGACCTCTCGAGCAAGAACGTCCTCGAGCAGATGAAGGCCGTCCGCGCGATGATCGACGACGTGGTGAGCGAGGGGATCGTGGTGTTTCCGCTCAACCGGACCGACGGCCACTATCCCCTCGTCAGCGTCTTCTTTCCCGAGCTCGGCATCGATCACCACGGCGAATCGCCACGGGAGATTGCCGAGCAGGGCCTCGAGCTCACCCATCAGGCCGGCTGGCAAGGGCTGCTCCTCGACACCTTCCAGAAAACGGCCGGCAAGCGCTATCACGACTTCTACACCGTCAAGGACACGCAGGAGCTGGCCAAGAAGGCTCACGACAAGGGCATGGAGTTCTGGATTGCCGGATCGATCCGCAAGGAGGAAGTGGCGCCGCTGCTCGAGGCGCAGGTCGATCTGATCTGCTTTGGCGGTGCCGCCCGGCACGCCTCCGGTATCCGTGTCGTGGACGACAAGGGCGCACGCGACGAGACGATCAAGCGTGATCTGGTCGAGGCGCTGGCCGCGGAGTTCGAGCGGGTCGACGCGCGTGTCGGATCGAATGCGGCGCGAGGATAACCATGAAAAAGGTCAAAGTCCGTTCGTATTGCTCTCCCACGCTCGTCCTGCTGGCGTTCGACTGGCCCGACGGTGCACGGGAGGATTTTCTCGGATTTGCGGTCTCACGCGTGCCGGGATTTCGCAACAAGGAGGGGCAGCTCGAGGACAAGAGCTGGTTGCCGAACCGAGTCGGCTTCGACGGCCCGGTGACCGGAAAGATGCACGCCGATTTCCCCAGCAACACGAGCCCGCTCCAGAAGTTCATGTGGTGGGACGCGCGCATCGACGATCCCGATCGCGGCAAGGAGTTCACCTATTCCGTGTTTCCCGTCGTCGGCACGCCCGACGCCATCAAGATGCTCGAGGAATGCGGCACCATCCACAAGCTGCGGATTCCACAACCGGAAGAGAACGGGATCGGCACCTACTTCAACCGCGCGGTCGTCAGCTCGCAGGCCTTCTCGAAGAAGTTCGGCGATCTCGACGAGTCCGGTCTGGGGGACGCGCTGTCGTGGCTGGCGAATGGCCTCGAAAAAGTGGTGCCGGCGTTCCTGAGCAAGGGCTCCAGCATCGAAGGAGCTATCTACCACATGACCGACAAGTGGTGGGTTCGTCCTGCACTCCACAAGGTGAAGAAGGCCTCCATCGTCTTCAACCAGACGCGCCGGGACGATGCGAACGCGGACGCGGTGGAGGAGCTGGAGTCGGCGACGCAGGTGGAGTTTCTGCCCCGCACGCGCGCCAACATCATGCACAACAAGTTTCTGGTGCGCCTCGAGGGCACCAAGCCGGTGGCCGTGCTGGCCGGATCGGCGAACTTCACCACTGAGGGAATTTCGACCCAGGCGAACGTCCTGCACACGTTCCAGTCGGAAAAGCTGGCGCGGCTGTACCTCGAGCGGAAGCAGTTGCTCGGCGACGATCCGACGATCAGCGAGACCGCCAAAGAGGCCGGATGGTCCAATTCTGTGACGGTGGGAGACGCCAAAATCAGCGTCTTCTTTCCACCGGAGCCGAAGCCGGGGCGCGAGTCGCTCGATCGGATCGTCGAGGCGGTCAAGAAAGCGAAGCAGTCCGTCATGTTCTGCCTGTTCTCGCCGACCGACGAGGAGCTGCGCGACGCCGCGTTCGACGCGGCCGACGAGGGGAAGATGATGTACGGGCTGATCAACAGCATCAGCGAGAACGTCGACGAGGACGCGGAGCCGAGCAACGCCGCCGAGAAGGCCAAGGTCGAGATCTACCACCGGTCCCGCGATCACAAAGACGTGTTCGCCCACGATCTCTATCCGAACGACAGCGCGCCGGACGGTTTCTGGTTCGAGACCAACAGCCTGCCGGGCGCCGGCTCGAAGTTCCCGGTCTACATCCACCACAAGTTCGTCATCATCGACGCCGAGACGGACAAGCCGACGGTGTTCACGGGCTCGGCGAACATGAGCGGCAACGCGCTGTACCGCAACGACGAGAATCTGCTGGAGATCACCGGGTCGCCGCGGATTGCCGCCATCTACCTGGCCGAGTTCCTGCGGTTGTACCGAGCACTACCGGGCGCGGGCGACCTGGAACCGCTACATGGCCGGGCGCACCAAGACCTACAAGCTTCAGCCGAACAATCACTGGACCGGAAAGGCCTTCAAGAAAGGCACGCCGGAGTACAAGAGCCGCATCAACATGGCGGGTTGAGTCGTCGCCCGGGAGCCTGCATGACGCGTCAGAGACTGGGAGCGCCGAACCTCCTCCGGGATGCCCGGGTCTATCTGTCGGGCCCGATGGATTTCGTCGCCTCGAGAAGCGACGAGAAGCGCTACGGGTGGCGCAACCGGGTGAGCGAGTTCCTGCAGGAGCTCGGCGTGACGGTGTTCGATCCGTGGTTCAAGCCGGAGATCCGCGGACTGCACGAGTTCGGCCGCGAAGACGAGACCACTACCAAGCAGCGCGATCAGTGGAGCTTCAAACCGGGACCGGCGGGCGCGCGCGCGCGTGCCGGATGCGCGGATGGCTTTTGGCCGATGCAGCACGTCGATCTCCGGATGGTCGATACCAGCGACTTCGTCGTGTCGTACTGTCCGACCAACGTCTACAGCGTCGGCACGCCGCACGAGATCATCTTGTGCCGCCAGCAGCGCAAGCCGGTGCTGTTCGTGAGCCCGTACGTCACATTTCCCGCGCTGGCCGAGCTGCAGTCGCACCTCACGCAGCGGCGTGATGCGCAGGGGCTGGCCCTGCTCGAGGCCCTGAAGGCGCAAGTGCCGATTCAGGAAAACCCCGAGGCCGTGCCGAGCCTGTGGTACCTGCCGCTGGTCGGAGGCGAGCATTTCTTCGACGGCTTCGGCTTCGCCGCGTACCGCCGCAAGTTTCGCTGGCCGGCGACGGCGCTCGACGATCACGAGCAGCGTCATCCACCGCAGCGGCCGCTGCTGCCGTTTCTCGCCGGGTTGAATCGGAAGCTGCCGATGAAATGGGACCGGGCGCGCCGCAAGTTCGTGCCGAACGACGACTGGCTGTTGTGGCAGTTGTCCCGTGACCGCCGCGTGAAGTCACGGGCGAGGTCAGGGCGAAAGGGAAGTCATGCCGATTGATGTCGAACGCAATGTCGCAGCCGTACAGCCGCTGACCGACGTCCTGGTCAGGCCCGGCGAGCTGCCCGACGTGCCGGAGTTCCGGATCGCGTCGTATAACGCCTACAACCTGTTTGGCGACAAGCCGGACGTGCACTCGTCGCGCCCCAACCCGCCGGCTCCGGAGGAGCAGCTCGACGCCCTCGGAGAGATGATCCTCAGCCTGGAGGCGGACGCGATTGCCTTTCAGGAAGTGCAGAATGAAAAGATCCTCGGCGAGCTGTTCCGCACGCGCGTCAACCCCAAGATCAGCGACAAGGAGTACCGGTTCACCTCGTTCGTGTGCATTCCGGCACGGGACCCGCGCGGCATCAACGTCGCGCTCGCCACCCGCCTGGCCGTGAACGGCACCCTGACCTTCCACGACAAGGACTTCGGTCCGCTCGACGAGCACGCGAAGCGCTTCTCGCGCGACCTGCTCGGCGTCGAGCTGTTCGCCACCAAGTCCTATCGGTTCCTGTTTTTCGTGGCCCATCTCAAATCGAAGCTGGGCGCCGATCATGGGGTCGGCAAGCGTGCGCTGGAGACGCACGAGATTCGCACGATCCTCGAGACGCCGCAGTTTGGCGGGAATCCGTTCATCGCCCAGGACATGGTGCTGTGCGGCGACATGAACGACGATCCCGGTTCGGAGGCGGTCGCCATTCTCAAGGGCGGCGGACCGACCGAGCTCGTCGACGTGCTGGGTCAGCTCGAGTCGGCGATGAGCTTTCCGACTCATCATCGATACAAGAAGACCCGGCTGGACTACATCCTCGCTTCGCCGACGCTGTCGATCAGCGATCCAAAGATTCACACCGACGAGGAGGAGGCGCCCGAGGCGTCGGATCACTACCCGGTGTCCGCCACGGTGCGGGTCAAGAGCTAGCCTGGCAGATTGTGGCAGTCAGTCCGCGCCGCACGGCCATTCTGAAGCTCGGTGAGCTCGGGAATCCCTCCGAGCTGCGCGCGCTCGACGTGCAGCGTGTCTACCCGTTCGAGCTCACCATCGACGGCCGCGTGGTCGGTGGCGGCGGCTACACGTCGCCACTTGGCGACCAGGTGTGGCGCGACGTCATGGCGGCGATGGGCCGGGCGGTCGAAGCCGAAGACAAAGAGCTGGCCGCTCTGCGGCGGCCGCTCGAGACGGTGCGGAACGCCGGCCGCCAGCTCTATCTGTCGATTGCGCAGCTCGCACCCGAGCTGCGCGCCTTTCTCGTGGACACCGCACCGCGGCGGCTCGTAATCATGTCGGGTCGCGCCGAGCTGCACGCGCTGCCGTGGGAGGCGATGGTCGACGAGCAGTGGTCGCATCCCGCAGCCACCGGCCTGTCGATTGTGCACGCCTCCGACGCGTTCGACCCTCTGGCCGCTCCGACGGCAGTTCCTCTCACGGTTCGCAAAATGTTGGGCCCTGGCACCGAGCGCCGGACCGAGCCTGCCGTCGACGATCTGTTGACCAAGGCGTCGGCACGACGTCCGCCTTCGATCGTGTCTGCAACGGAGGGACAGGCGCCGGCAATCGTTCACGTGGAAGCGCACGGCGATCCGTGGAAAGGCACCATCGATCTCGGATCGGCGGATTTTCTCGACAAGCAGACCGCGGCGCTTCTCGTTCTGCTGTGGAGCTGCGTGTCGAATCTGATGCAGCCGTGGGGCGAATCGCTCGCCATGAAGCTGCACCGACAACAGAACCGGCTGGTCCTGGGATTCACGACCGAGATCCGGCAGGACTCCGCGGGCCAGATTGCGTCCCGGTTCTATGGAACCGTGTTCGACGGCAAGCCGCCACTCGATCCGGAGACGGCGATCGTCGAGGAGCGCAGCCGCCTGTACGCGGATCGCCTGCGCGCCTGCGAGTGGGCCTCGATGACGATCTGGTTGCGCGGTGTGGTCGACCTCGGAGCCGCCGTGCTCGATGGGCCGCGGCTGCCGCCGACCGCATGGAGCGTCGCCGCGGTGCCGGCCGACTGGGATGTCGTGCGCAACCGTCTCCAGCGCTTCGCCGAGACCGGCAGCATCCTCGTCATGCCACGAACGGCGGCGTCGGGCGCGGCGCCGTGCGACGTGGCCGCCGACTATCGCGGCGTGGTGCTGCACGTCCGCCAGGGGACTCTCGATGCCGATCTGGCGTCGAGCCTCTCGGATCTTCACGTGACACCCGCCAGCCTGCACACCGGCGATCGGCTGATCGCGGTCATCGACGGCCTCGCCGCGTACCCGCACTCGCTCGTGCTGTGGACCGGCGCCGACCAGCGATCGGTCGAGGCCGTTCGCTGGCTGACCCACGTGCCGCCGTTGCTGACGATTGCGCTGACCTCCCCGAGCCGCCTCGACGTTCCTCTGGATCTGATCGAGGCCGATGCCGGAGACAGTCCGGACGTTCCTCCGGCGATGGGCAGCGTGGACGCTTTAGTCGAGCTCGAAGAGCACGAGGGGGCAGGCGAGTACTCGCGCGTCGAAGCGATGTGGGACTCCGTGACGTCCGCCGCGCAGACATGGGAGGCCGACAGATTGCGGCGAATGCACGTGGTTGGCTACTGGTCGTTCATCCGCCTGCACGACGACGCCAAGGCGGAGGCGTGCCTGTCTGCGCTCGACCGTCTCTCTCCGTTCGAGGCGGCGCTCCTGCGGGGGAACCTCGCGGCGCGGCGTGGCGAGATCGACGAAGCGAAGCGGCTGCTGGGCGAAGCCAGGCGGCTGGCGGCGGGTAACGCGAGCGACGAAGGGCGCGCGCTGCTCGAGCTCGCCAATCTCGCGAGAAAGCGGTCTGATGCCGGCGCCGAGCCACTCTTCCGCGACGCGCTGGCGCACCTCGAGCAGGGCTCCGCCACCGACGATCGACGATGGCGGTCGGCGCTCGGCCGCGTGTTGCGTGACTATGCCGACTTGCTGTGCGGGGACGACCGCCGCCTGGCTGAAGCGGATGCGCTGCTCCAGCGGGCGCTGATCAACCACGCGCTCGACAACCGGATGTCGCAGGTCGCCACCGGCCTGCAGACCAGGGGCAAGCTCGCGCGGGCGCGCGGCCACTTCCGGGAGGCCGAAGACGCGATCGGATCCGCCGCGATTCTACAGGCTCGATTCGGCAACGACCGCGGGTGGTATCGGGCGATGGAAGACCTGATCGACGTCGCGCTCGATGCGGGAAGCGCTCAACGCGCGCGCACGCTGGCCGAAGCAACCTTTGCCAACACGCCGGTCGGGGAGCACGATCGCGGTCGCGTCGCGGCGCTCGCGGCGCGCGCCTGCTGGCAGCTCGGGGACCTCGAGGCGGCAGCGCGCTGGTCGGATACAGCGCTGGACAGCCTCCGTCCATCCGACCGCGACGTCCGCCTCAAGGTTGCCATGATCCGCGACGTTGTACGGACCTTGAAGAAGTCGCCGGGAACTTAGCACGGCGCGACCGACGAGGACGAGATGCCAAAGCTGCCGGTGGTGCTCATTCACGGCTACAGCGACTCGGCTCACAGCTTCGAGCTGTGGCGCGAGGCGCTGGTCGAGCGAGGCTATGCCGCCACGACGATCCATCTTGGCGAGTACGTCACGCTCAGCAATGACATCAACCTCAAGGACATTGCCGAAGGGCTCGATCGCGCGCTGCGCATCCGCGCCGGCATCGGCAACGACGATCCGTTCGACGCCATCGTCCACTCCACGGGCATGTTGGTGGTCCGCGAATGGCTGACCGGCTTCGCGACGCGCAAGGATCGGCTCAAGCATTTGATCGGGTTAGCGCCGGCCACTTTCGGCAGCCCTATCGCCCACAAAGGACGCAGCTGGCTCGGCGCGTTGTTCAAGGGCAACAAGCAGCCCGGGCCCGACTTCATGGCGGCCGGCGACCAGGTGTTGTCGGCGCTCGAGCTGGGAAGCGCGTATACCTGGACTCTCGCGCACAAGGATCTCCTGGCAGATACGGCGGTCTACGGACCGACCTCGCGGACGCCGTATCCCTTCATCTTCATCGGCTTGAAAGACTACGGCTGGATCAAACGTTTGTTCACCGAACCGGGCACCGACGGCGTGATCCGGTGGTCGGGTGCGGGCTTCAACAGTCGCAAGATCACGCTCGACTTGACCATCGCCCCAGGCAAGCGCGCCAGGCGCGTCAAGGTGGAGCGCTGGCACAACGTCGACGTCCCACTGGTGTTCGTCCCCGATCTGAATCACGGCAGTATTCTGCGGAACCCGTCGACCAGCCTGCTGGCAATGACGGAAGCGGCGCTTGCGGTCGGCAGCCGCGCGGATTACGACGGGTGGCGCGACAAGTACGTGAAAGCCGGGATGCGCGCGTTCAAGGAGTCGAAGGGCCGCCGCTGGCAGCAGTTCGTGGTGCACGCACTCGACGAGCGCGGCGACGGCATCAACGACTTCTACGTCGAGATCGGCACGGTCACGAACGGAAAGTTCCAGGGCTTCAGCGAATTCGAACTCGACGTTCACATCTTCAAGGACGATCACAGCTTTCGCTGCTTTCACGTCGATCTGGATGCCTTGGGCAAGCAGGCCAGCGCGGATCTCCGTATGCGCGTGGTTGCCGAATCGGGCACCGAGCTCGTCGCCTACATTGGCTATCAGGGCGAAGGGATCCCGCTTGGACAGGTCGGGGCCACCGAATCGATCTTCGATGCGGCCGTCGAGCTGTCCGCGCCGCTCGATCAGCAGAAGGTGTCGTTCTTCTATCCGTTTACGACCACGCTGCTCGAGGTGCACATGGACCGCGAGCCGATGCCGGCCGAAGGGGTCAATCGGGTGTTCAAGTTTGTCTAGCCGAGGGTCGAGGGTCGAGGCCCGGTGATACAGTGGCGAATCGTCGGCGGAGTGAATCGGCGAGGAGACGCGCGTGGCGAACGGTCGGATGCTCGGCGCTTTCGTGATGATGGGTGCGGCGATGGTCACCAGTCGAGGCACTTCCCAACCGGGGGGATCGAGCGTCCTGCAGCAGGTCGATCATCTGGTCTATGCCACACCGAGTCTCTCAGCGGGCATCGATCAGGTCGAGCAGCTGATTGGCGTTCGGGCGACACCCGGCGGGCAGCATCCGGGCGTGGGAACTCGCAACGCCTTGGTCTCGCTCGGCCCGGCGACCTATCTCGAGATCATCGGCCCCGATCCCGATCAACCGAAGCCCGCAGCGGGCCGCACCTTCGGCATCGACACGCTCTCGGCACCTCGGCTGGTCGGGTGGGCTGCAAAGGAGTCCGATCTCGAGCGCCTCGTTCAGAATGCCACGGCGCACGACATCGCTCTCGGGCCGGTTACCGCGGGCAGTCGGCGCACGCCACAGGGCACTCTGCTGGCGTGGAGATTCACCAGCCCGCGCGGTGTCGTCGCCGACGGTATCGTCCCGTTCTTCATCGATTGGGGTACCTCACCACATCCGGCCGGCAGCGCGGCGGCGGGTGCCACACTGGTCGCGTTCCGCGCCGAGCATCCGCAGCCCGAGCAAGTTCAGAAGATGCTGCGTGACCTCGGGCTCGATCTGACGGTCTCGGCAGGCGCCGCTCCCGCGTTGATCGCAACAGTCCAGTGCCCGCGAGGGCGCGTCGACCTGCGGTGAGCCGAGGGCGACACAAAATAGCGGAATGACACGAGGGAGGTGAGCCAATCCCATGTCCATCGATTCTGCTCGTGACTGGCGCGGCCTGCGTGACGTCGGCGACGTGACGCGGCGCACGCTCGATGCCCTCGAGGCGGAAGTCCGGGCTGGCGTGACGACCGCGGAGCTCGACGAGGTGGCGAAGCGGCTGCTGGCCGAGTGCGACGCCCGATCGGCGCCGGCGCTGGTCTACGGCTTTCCCAAGACCGTTCTCATCAGCATCAACGATGAGATCGTGCACGGCATCCCGGGACCGCGCGTGATCCAGGATGGCGACCTGGTGAAGCTCGACGTGACGGTAGAAAAGAATGGATATGTCGCCGACGCCGCTCGCAGCGTGGTGGTCGGGAAGGGGAGTGAGACCGCGCGGGCCCTGGCGGCGTGTTCCGCTGCCGCGCTCGATGCCGCCCTGAAGGTCGCACGGGCGGGAACTCGGGTCAACGAGATCGGCCGTGCCGTGCACCTCGAGGTGGCGCTTCATGGATTTACCGTCGTTCGCGGCCTGACCGGTCACGGCGTCGGACGGACCATCCACGAATGGCCATCCGTGCCCAACTTTCACGACCCCTTCCAGAAGGATGTCCTCACCGAGGGCCTGGTGCTCACGATCGAACCGATGATCACCGCCGGTTCGTCGCTGCCTGTTCAGGATGCTGATGGGTGGACCATCCGCACGAGCGACGGCAGTCTGGCAGCGCATCATGAGCACACGCTCGTGATCACCCAGGGCGAGCCCATCGTCTTGACCGCGGCGTGAAGCGCGGGCCGTCAGCTGGAGAGGCGATCATGGACGACCGTCGCACCGACCCCTGGGTGTCCGCGGCCGCCTACGAGCGGTTCATCGGACGGTGGAGCCGACCGGTGGCGCGGAAATTTCTGCAGTGGCTGGCGCCGAATGCCCGGCGCGTTTGCCTCGACGTCGGGTGCGGGACCGGCGCGCTCACCGCCAGTGTCTTGGGCCACGCCGATCCGGCATGGATCGCGGCAGTCGATCCGTCCGTCCCGTTCCTCAGCCACGGACGACTGCACGTCAGCGATCCTCGCGCCCGCTTCGTCGCCGGCGACGCCCGGTCACTGCCATGGGTATCGAGTACGTTCGAGCTCGTGGTCTCCGGGCTGATGATCAACTTCGTCCAGCCTCCGTCCGCAGCGGTGGCTGAAATGGCCCGCGTGGCCAAGCCCGGCGAGCTGATAGCGGCCTACGTCTGGGATTACGCGGACGGCATGCAGCTGTTGCGACATTTCTGGAACGCCGCAATCGATCTGGATCCCGGCGCAATTGAGCTCGACGAAGGGCGCCGGTTCCCTGTCTGCCAGAGGTCCGCCCTTGACGAGCTCTTTCGCAGCGCTCATCTGTGTCACGTCGATACCGCATCGATCGAGGTCGCGACCCGCTTCAGCGATTTCGACGACTGCTGGTCGCCGTTCCTGGGCGGCCAGGGGCCCGGGCCGGCTTATGTGACCGGTCTCGACGAAGCCGGCCGTACCCGGCTCCGCGATCGGTTCCGTGCCATGCTACCTGTCGCGCCAAACGGCTCGATCGAGCTGTCGGCGCGAGCGTGGGCGGTTCGTGGATCGCGGCCGGCCTGAGATCCGGCAGGCCAGTGGCGGCCGCCCTCGAATCGACGTTCGCCGGCGGCGTTTGCGTACCCGAGGGGCCTGATGGACAATGCGTCTTTCCCCCGCTCGAGTGAGGAGACGACGTGGCGCTTTCGCTGCAGAATCGGCGGATTGGCGACGTAATCGTGGTGGCGTGCGCTGGCCGGATCGTGGCCGGTGACGAGGCCTCGCAGCTGGAGAAGCACCTCTTCGCCCTGCTTCCCGACAACCCGTTCCTGATTCTCAATTTGCATGACATCCACTACGTCGACAGCGGCGGCGTCGGGCTCCTGGTTCGTCTGCTGAACCGGGCCCGCACCGCACGCGGCGACTTGAAGCTGTGCGACGTCTCGGAGCGCGTGCGCGAGGTCCTGAAAATCACCAGGCTCGATCGCGTGTTCGCCGTGCACGCCTCGGAGCCGGAGGCAATCGCCGGATTCCTGCATCAGGCGCCGGCTACGGCCGACAGCAATCGGCTCGAGTTCGACATCCTGTATGTCGATCCGTCGCCCGACGTCCTGGCCTACTCAGGAGAGGTCCTCAAGCAGGCGGGATACTCCGTGATGGCGTTCGACAACCTCCCGGATGCCCTGATGCTCCTGAAAGGCTCGCGACCGAAGCTCGTGGTGATGGCCGCGGAGCTCAGATCGAGCCGAGGTACGTGGACCGCAGACAAATTCAACGCTCTCGCCAACCAAGCATCGGTGATCGAGCTGCCATCAGACATGGGCCGGAAGGACGCGGCAGATGCCGGGTCTCGACTGCTCGACCAGGTTCGCGCGGTCCTGGGCGCGCGCGCTCCGGGTGCGACGCCCGGCAACCCGGCACGATAGCCGCGCGGCCCTGCGGCTGCGCCCGCGGAGACGCTGACATGCCTGCGACGATCCGAGCCGACATCATTCGGGGCGCCCCATACTTTCCGGTCGCCGACGTTGCCAGTATCGGCGACTACTATCGGGATGTGCTCGGCTTCCAGCGCGAGTACGCCGCCGGAGATCCTCCGGAGTTCGCGGTCTACAGCCGCAACGGTTCGCCAATCATGTTCCGCCGCGTGGCTGACGCCAGCCTGATTCGCCCCAACGAGAGCCAGGGCGGAACGTGGGACGTCTTCTTCTGGGTCAACGACGTCGAGGCGCTCTACGAGGAGCTGACATCGCAAGGCGCTACCACCGTCTACCCGCCTATGGTGCAGCCCTACGGCATGAAGGAATTTGCCGTTCGCGATCCCAACGGCTACGTGCTTGGATTCGGCCAGCAGTGGTCGTCGTCAGATCGCTAGCGGAAGCTGACTGTGCGGCACCTTCCCGGCCCTGCCGCGTGTTCCGCGTAATCCGCGGCCCGATGCAACCTGAACCTTCCGCGTGTTCCGCGTAATCCGCGGCCCGATGCAACCTGAACCTTCCGCGTGCTCCGCGTGATCCGCGGCCACATCGCTGACGACCTGGTCGCGCGCCTGTACCAGCAGGCGGAAGCAGTGCGATGGTCGGTGCCCCGCGCGGCCTTTGCCGATGCGCTCCAGGTCAGCGTCGCCAAGGCGTTCGGTTCGGCCGACCCTGGCGGTCGCGAGGTCGAGAAATATCTCTCGGCGCTCCACCTCAAGGATCTCGCGCTCGCGTGCGCGTGCGCGCACGGGAACGATGCCGCGTGGGAACAGTTCATCCGCGATCATCGCCCCGTTCTTTATCGCACTGCAGACGCGCTTGACCCGTCCGGCGGCGCCCGCGAGCTCGCCGACGCTCTCTACGCCGACCTCTACGGTACGCGAGAGCGGGCCGGCGAGAGGCAGTCGTTGTTCCGCTACTTTCACGGTCGCAGCACCCTGGCCACATGGTTGAGGTCGGTCCTCGCGCAACGGCACGTCGACGCCGTGCGCGCGCGTCGTCGCACTCAGCCGCTCGAAGCCGCGGACGATCGGCAGGCAGTGCGGGCCGCGCAGACTGATACCGAACGGCAGCGTTATCTCGATCTGATGGAGCGCGCGCTGACGGCTGCGGTCGAGGCGCTGGGCGCCCGCGATCGCCTGCGGTTGGCCAGCTATTACACCCAGGGGTTGACGCTGGCGCAGGTCGGCCGGCTGCTCGGCGAGCACGAAGCCACGGTGTCACGGCAGCTCGCACGGACGCGCCGGGAGATCAGGCGGAGCGTCGAGGCGGAACTGCGAACGAGTTACGGCCTCATCGAGCCGCAGGTCGAGCAGTGCTTCGCCTGCGCGCTCGACGATCCGGGTCCGCTCGACCTCAGCCGAATCATCCGCAAGGATTCCGGGCTGGATCGTTCTATATGATGAGCACCCGGTGACCGTCGATCGCGACGATTCCGTCGAGCGCCTGCTGACGCGGCGCAACCCAGCGGCCGACCCGCCGCCGGAGAACTGTCTGGATCCCGAGACCATTGCGGCGTGGGTGGACGGAGCGCTCGCTCCGACGCTTCGCGAGATGGCCGAGGAGCACGCCGCCGGCTGTGCGCGCTGTCAGCGTGTCCTGGCCGCGATGGTTCGCTCTGAACCCGTCGCCGAGCGTCTGCCGTGGTGGCGCACCGGCGTGATTCGCTGGATCGCGCCGCTGGCGCTGGCCGAAGCCGCCCTGCTCGCCTGGCTCATCGTCGCACCGCGTGCCCGCGACGTCCTGGTACCGCCGGTAGCGCTGAAGGAAGAAGCTCGAACGCCTCCGCCTGCGGCGGCTGCACCGAGCCCCGCGCCTATGCCGGATCACCTGAAGGCGAACGCGCGCTCGCCCGACAGCCCGGCCAGGGACGAGTTGAAGCGCGAGCGTCAGGCTGCGCCGGCCGCGGCCAAGGAGGCCGACCAAATGGCGACGCGCGCGGAACAACCGCGAGCCGACGCGCAGCAGGCGCCGGTCGCGGCGCTCGCCGCACCAACCGCCAACGAGCTGGCGCGGAAGGCCGCCGCGCCCCTGTTGCTCGTGGTGGCCTCGCCGGATCACTTGTTCGCGTGGCGGGTGCAGCCGACCGGTGTGATTGAACGCACGACCGATGGTGGCGTGACGTGGACGGCACAGGAGACGCTTCAACCGTTCGTCATTCACGCGGGCGCGTCCCCCTCGGCCGCCGTGGGCTGGCTGGTCGGCGACGAGGGGCTCGTGCTGGTCTCGGTCGACGGACGAATCTGGCAGCATCGATCCCTCGGACAGGCCGTGTCCCTGACCGCGGTGAGCGCCGCCGACGGGGTTACGGCGACGGTGACCGCGGCCGACGGCCGTAAATTCGTCACCCACGACGCCGGCCTCACCTGGGCGCCGGCCCCTGTGCAAGAGAATCCGGCGGCTCCGTTCTAAGGGTAGCGGCGGCAATTCGCCGCTCCAGAAGGAGCCGATCCAATGCGCGCACACGTGTGTCTTTCAATATTGATCCTGACCGGTATCGTCGGATTCTCCGGCGGCACGCCCGTGCCAAAGGCCGCGACCCGGCCGTCATCGGGGCAGGAGACCTCGACCCTCGACGATCAGGTCGATCTCGCCGTGACCGTCTACAACTCCGACATCGCCCTGGTGCGCGATGTCCGGAACATCAAGCTTCCCGGCGGCAGCTTCGACCTTCGGTTCATGGACATCGCCGCGACCGTGAACCCTGCCACGGTCCACTTCCGTTCCTTGACCGAGCCGGGACGCCTCGATGTTCTCGAGCAGAACTACGAGTACGATCTGCTCGATCCTGAGAAGCTGCTGAAGAAATACATCGGACGCGATGTCACCCTGGTGCGGACCCGCACCGAGGACGGCAGCACGAAACAAGAGGAGGTCAAGGCCCGGCTCCTCAGCTACAACGCCGCGCCGGTGTGGCAGATCGGCAACGAGATCGTCACCGGCCTCGGCGCCGATCATCTCAGGTTCCCGAATCTTCCCGATAGCCTCTACACCCGGCCGACCCTGATCTGGACCCTGCAGAACGGCGGCGGCGCGCAACAGCGGGTCGAAGCCTCGTATCTCGCCAAGAGCCTGTCGTGGAACGCCGACTACGTGTTGACCGTGGGTCGTGACGACAAGACCGGAGACCTCGATGGCTGGGTGACCTTGACCAACGGCAGCGGCACGTCGTTCCGTCACGCCAAGCTCCAGTTGGTCGCCGGGAATCTGAACCGCGTCCGCGAGACGATGAATCGGATGTCGAGGGACGAAGCGATGCAGGCCCCCGCGGCGAAGGCGGTGATGTCGCAGGAAGCCTTCTCGGACTATCACCTCTACACGCTCGGTCGAAAGACGACGATCAACAACAATGAGACCAAGCAGGTCAGCATGCTCTCCGGCACCGGCGTGCCGGTGCTGAAGCGCTACGTCGTCAACGGCCAGGCGTTCTACTATCGCAACTACTCGCGCCCGGGCTCGCCGCTCAAGGACGATGTCCAGGTCTACTATCAGTTCAAGAACGAGCAGAAGGCCGGGCTCGGCATGCCGATGCCGGCCGGCGTGGTTCGCGTCTACCAGGCCGATTCACAGGGCGGGACCCAGTTCGTCGGCGAGGATCACATCGACCACACGCCGAATGACGAGACCATCCAGATCAAGATCGGCACTGCCTTCGACCTCGTCTGCGAGCGCAACCAGATCGACTTCGAGAAGATCAGCGATTCGGTCTACGAGGTGGAGTACCAGATCACGCTGCGCAACCACAAGACGATCCCGGTCAACGTGGAGGTGAACGAGCCGATTGGCGGCACCTGGAAGATGATCCGCTCGTCGCACGAATGGAAGAAGACGGCCGCGTGGGCCTCCCAGTTCATGGTGCCGGTCGCCGCGAACAGCGAAGCCGTGTTGAAGTATCGCGTCCGGATAAACTATTGATCAGAGGCCGAGCGTGAAGGTTGTGATCTTCGGGGCCACGGGAATGGTTGGAATGGGCACGCTGATCGAGTGCCTGGAGGATCCGCGCGTCGAATCGGTGCTCGTGGTGGGACGTCGTCCGGTCGGGATGCATCATGCGAAGCTCGAAGAAATCATCCACGACGACTTCTTCCACTACGAGCCGATTCAGCGGCGGCTGGCCGGGCAGGATGCCTGCTTCTTCTGTCTCGGGGTGTCGTCGGCGGGGATGGCCGCCGAGCAGTACTATCGGTTGACCTACGATCTGACGCTGGCTGCCGCCAGGACGATGGTGCAGGTGAGTCCGGAGATGACTTTCTGCTACGTCTCCGGCGAGGGGACCGACAGCTCGGAGAAAGGGCGGCTTCGCTGGGCGCGCGTGAAGGGCAAAACCGAGAACGACCTGCTGCGGCTCCCGTTCAAGGCGGCCTACATGCTTCGGCCGGGGTTTATTCAGCCGCTCAAGGGCGTGAAGTCGAAGACAGCTCTCTATCAATCGGTCTACGTCGTGCTGGGGTGGCTGTATCCCGTCTTGCACGCGCTGCTGCCGCGCTACACGACGACCACGGTGGCGCTGGGCCGGACCATGATTGTCCTCGCCGCAAGTGGAGACGCGAAGCACGTACTGACCACCGCCGACATCAATCGGATCGGCGGCGGGGCATGACACCGATGTCGCGATTCCGGGGATACGTAGACGATCGATGCTGCGCTGACGGCGATGTGAGGCGGACACAATGTTGAAGGTGCTCTCCCTGGCTGGCGTAGGTCTCATGGTGCTCGGCCTGGTTGGCCTGTTCTCGACGAGCTCGTTGTTCTCGCCGAACCCGATCGTGATCGCGATTCAGGCGGCAGCCGTCGCCCTGATGATCTGGGCGCGAGTGACCTTCGGACGGCGAAGCTTCCACGCCGCGGCCAATCCAACCGCTGGCGGACTGGTCGTCGACGGTCCCTACCACTTCATCCGCCATCCGATCTACACGTCGATCTGTTTCTTCTGCGGCGCCGGCGCCATGGCGCACCCGTCGGCCACCAGCCTGCTGTTCGGTGTCTGCATCCTGGCCGGGGCGATCCTCCGCATGCTCTGCGAAGAACGGCTCGTCGTGGTCACGTATCCGGAATATCTGGGCTACGCGGCCACCACGAAGCGGATGGTACCCTTCCTCTTCTGAGCCGTGACTCGCGACAGCACCGATCGCGCACAGAATACGATTTCGGCCTCGCCAGCGCCCGCTGGTGCCGTCATCGAAACCAGGCGCCTGAATCTGCGTCGGCTCTCGACGAACGACGCGCCGTTCATGCTCGCGCTCCTCAATGAGCCCTCTTTCATTCGCAATATCGGCGATCGCGGCGTGCGGACGATCGATCAGGCGAGCACTTACATCGAGCAGGGTCCGGTGGCCAGCTACGACAAGTACGGATTCGGGCTGCTGCTGGTCACGTTGAAGGAATCGCAGACCCCGATCGGGATCTGCGGACTGATCAAGCGCGACGAGCTCGAGGATGTGGATATCGGGTTTGCGTTCCAGCCGGCGTTCTGGTCGCAGGGATACGCTTACGAGTCGGCACTGGCCGTCGAAGCTTACGCCCGGTCGGTGGTCGGTCTGCGACGGCTGGTTGCCATCACGTCACCCGACAACCAGGGATCGATCCGCGTCCTCGAAAAGATCGGGCTCCACTTCGAGCGGATGATCCGTCTGGCGGAGGAAGGACCGCGGTTGAAACTGTTCGCCTCGTCCTGGTCGTGAACTTCAGAGCTCCCGGATCCAGATATTGCGAAAGCTGATCGGCGCGCTCGGATCGCCGTGCGCCTGCAGCTTGATGGGCGCGCCGGGGCCGAACTTCTTGTACTCCGGCTTCCCGATGTAGACGGTTTCCCCCTTCAGCTCGACGTGATTCTGAATCAGCACGCCGTTGTGAAAGGCGGTGACGTAGGCCGGTGACTTGAGCGAACCGTCAGCGTTGAAGACGGGAGCCGTCCAGATCACGTCGTAGGTCTGCCACTCGCCCGGCTTGCGGCTCGCGTTCACCAGAGGGATGTACTGCTTGTAGACGCTGCCGGCCTGCCCGTTGACGTAGGTCTTGTTCTGGTACGAGTCCATGATCTGCAGCTCGTAGCCGGCGTCGCCCGGGCCGGTCGAGGCGAGGAACAGGCCGCTGTTGCCGCGCGCCTGACCTTCTCCCGTGATGTCCGCGGGAATGCGCCATTCGACGTGGATCTGATAATTGGTGAAATTCCGCTTCGTCTCGATGTTGCCGACCGACTTGTCAACCGTCAGGACCCCGTCGGCAACCTTCCAGCTGGCGGGCGACTTGTCCTTCGTCAAAACCCATTGATCAAGGCTGTGGCCGTCGAACAAGATGACGGCATCGGCCGGCGGTGCGCCGAGCGTTGCGGCCGGCGCCACCGTCTGGGGGACCGGCTCCCACACCTCGGTGTCGGCCGGGTTGCCGCGGGGCGCCGCCGGCGCCGCCGCTGCCGGGGGCTGCTGCTGAGCGGCCAGTGGAAGGGCCAGGCACCCGACGAGCGCGCATGCAGGGAGGATTGAAGATTGAAGTCGCATAAGTTTGATGCTCGTCACTAACTGGTCTGGGAGAAGGGCGCGAACGGCTTCGCATTGTGCCCGCCGCCCGCGCCCGTGTCAAGAAAGCCGGGCGTGCCGCGCGTGGCGCGGCCTCGCCGGGAGGGAACGATGACAACCCGATTCTACGTGGCGATGGGTCTCGGCCTGACGATGATGGTGTCGCCGGCGTTTCTTGGCGGCTTCGGCCTGACCGCGCAGTCGACGCCGGCTCAACCGCCCGCCCCGGCGTACAGCAGCAAGATCATCCTCTATGACCTGGATGACAAAGCTACGCACGTGGTCTACGAGGCCGATACCGTCTGGGAGGCGCCGAACTGGTCGCGCGACGGCAGGTTTCTGCTGTCGAATTCAGGCGGCAAGCTCTATCGCGTCCCGGTGGCCGGTGGATCGCCAGAAGTGGTCGCGGTGGACCCGTCGTTGCGCTGCAACAACGACCACGATTTCTCGCCGGACGGTTCGCAGATTGCCATCTCGGCGTCATCCTCGTCCTCCCGCCAGTCCCAGATTTATGTTGCCGGCGCGGATGGCTCAGGTCTGCGGCTGGTCGTTGCCGCCGCGCCGAGCTACTTTCACGGCTGGTCGCCGGATGGCAAGTTCCTGTCCTTCGTCGCCAATCGGGACGGGAAGCAGTACCGACCTCTATCGTGTGCCCGTCGCGGGCGGCGCGGAGGAGCGACTGACCGTCGATCCGGCGTACGACGACGGGACTGACTATTCGCGCGATGGCAGGTGGATCTATTTCAACTCCAACCGCGGCGGTGGTTGGAACATCTGGCGGATACCCTCGGATGGCGCCGGCCCTGACGATCGAAAAGCAGAACAGGTCACGAGCGACGATCTCGAGGACTGGTTTCCGCATCCGTCGCCGGATGGGCGCTGGCTGCTGTTTCTCTCCTTTCCGCACGGCACCGAGGGTCACAACAATCGCAACCAGAAAGTGCAGATCCGGATCATTGAGATGCCCGGCGAGACGATGCGCCACGCGGAGCCTCGAGTCCTGCTGGAACTCCAGGGGGGACAGGGGACGATCAACGTGAATTCCTGGTCGCCGGACTCGAAGCACTTCGCCTATGTGACTTTCCAGGTCAAGCCGGCCGTTCCATGATGCTCGAGCCGCGCGTCCAAACGCTCGTCGAGAAAGTGTGGGACTACCACCACTTGGGTCACACGCTTTCGCCTGCCGACGCCATCCTCGTCCTCTGCAGTCATGACGAGGTGGTGGCCCGAACGGCCGCGCAACTTTTTCTCGACGGCTGGGCGCCGCTGCTGATTTTCTCCGGCGGGCTCGGCATGATTACGAAGCATCTGTGGAAAGATCCCGAAGCTGATCGGTTTGCCGCGATCGCGGTCGAGATGGGCGTGCCGCGTGATCGGATTCTCGTCGAGAACCGATCGACGAACACCGGCGAGAACATCCTCTTCACCAAGCGGCTGCTCACCGAGCGTCACCTCGATCTCGAGACGTTCATCGTCGTGCAGAAGCCGTACATGGAGCGGCGGAGCTATGCCACGTTCAAGAAGATCTGGCCGGAAAAAACCGTCATCGTGACATCGCCGCAGGTCTCGCTCGAGCGATACCTCGATGACTGCTCGCACGGAGCGCTGTCGCCCGAGGACGTGATCAGCATCATGGTGGGCGATCTGCAGAGGATCAGGCTCTACGGCGAGAACGGCTTCCAGATTCCCCAGGACATTCCGGCCGACGTGTGGAGTGCGTACGAGGAGCTCGTGCGGCTTGGCTACGACAAGCGCCTGCTGAGCCCGTCCGATCCGGATGGCGCGAGCAGCCCGCTCGGCAGGCGCGATAGAATCGCGCCGTGAACAGCCGTCAACGATACGCCCTCGTCACGGGGGCGGGGAGCGGGATCGGCAAAGCCGTGGCGCTCGCGCTGCTCGCCGACGGCTACACGGTCACGCTTGCCGGCCGGCGACCGGAGGCGCTCGATCGAGCGGCTGGCGAATCCGGATCGTCGCGTGTCCTGACGGTGCCGACCGATATTACGGACCCGGCGTCGGTGCAGGCGCTGTTCGCCAGAGTCCGCGAGGCCTACGGTCGCCTCGATCTGCTGTTCAACAATGCCGGCATCAACGTTCCGAGCGTTCCGATCGAGGAGTTGACGATCGAGCAGTGGCGTTCGGTGGTGGATACCAACCTGACCGGCGCGTTTCTTTGTACGCAGCAGGCTGTCGCGTTGATGAAGCAGCAGGAGCCGCGGGGCGGACGGATCATCAACAACGGCTCGATTTCGGCGTACGCGCCCCGCCCCAATTCGGCGCCGTACACGGCGACCAAACACGCGATCACCGGCCTGACCAAGTCGACGGCCCTCGACGGGCGCCCCTACGACATCGCCTGCGGGCAGATCGACATCGGCAACACGGCGACCGAGATGGCGGCCCGCATGGCGGCGGGCGTACCGCAGGCCAACGGGACGATCGCGGTCGAACCGCTGATGGACCTGAGCCACGTCTCGCGCGCCGTCCTCTATATGGCGAGCCTGCCGCTCGACGCCAACGTGCTGTTCATGACGGTGATGGCCACGAAGATGCCGTACGTAGGCAGGGGATGAACCCCGAACCCACGAACCCGAACCCATGCTGATATGCCCGTGACGCTTTCTGTCCGATTCGGCCTGTTCCTACTCTGTGCAGCCGTTGCGACCGGAGCCTTGGTCGGCCCGGCACAGACGACGCCTGCCGTACCCTCAAAACTCGTGACTCGGTGGGCCGCCGACGTCCGTCCCGACAAGGTCTGGCCCGAGTATCCGCGGCCGCAGATGACAAGGCCGGCGTGGCAGAACCTCAACGGCCCCTGGCAATACGCGATCACCCCGAGAGGCCAGACCCCGGCGGTGGATGCGTACCGCGGTTCGATCCTGGTTCCGTTCGCCGTCGAGTCCTTCCTGAGCGGCGTGCGGGCCTCGGTCTCGCCCGACCAGCACCTCTGGTACCGCAAGACGTTCACGGCTCCTACGCGTCCGGCCGGTCAGCGCGTTCTCCTCCACTTCGGCGCGGTTGACTGGGAGGCCGTCGTCTCGGTGAACGGGCGGCAGGTCGGCGAGCATCGTGGTGGCTACGACCCCTTCACATTCGACATCACCGACGCCTTGCGTCCGACCGGCGATCAGGAACTGGTCGTCCGCGTCTGGGATCCAACCGACAAGGGTCCGCAGCCACGCGGCAAGCAGGTGCTGAATCCGCGAAGCATCTGGTACACCGCCGTCACCGGCATCTGGCAGACGGTGTGGATCGAGCCGGTGCCGGCAACCTACGTGGTTGGCCTGCGGCTCGATCCGGACGTCGATGCAGGGGTCCTGCGGGTGCGGGTGGAGGCGCTTGGGGATGCGGCGTCGAGCACCACCGCGACGATCGACGCGCTCGATGGAACGCGCGTCGTTGGGTCCGGCGACGGGCCGAGCTGGAGAGGCCGTCGCTATCCGCGTGCCGAACGCCAAGCTATGGGCGCCCGCATCTCCATTCCTCTACGACCTATCCGTCCGGCTCTCGACGGGGGACGAAGTTAAGAGCTACTTCGGGATGCGCAAGATCTCGGTCGGGCCCGACGCGCACGGTGTGAACCGGTTGATGCTGAACGGCGCCGTGCTCTTTCAGTACGGTCAACTCGATCAGGGCTGGTGGCCGGACGGTCTCTACACCGCCCCGACCGACGAGGCGCTGCGCTTCGACATCGAGACCCAGAAACGCATGGGCTTCAATACGATCCGCAAGCACGTCAAGGTCGAGCCGGCACGGTGGTACTACGACTGCGATCGCCTGGGCATGCTCGTCTGGCAGGACATGCCAAGCGGCGACAACAACACGCCTGAGGGCATCATCGATTTTGGCCACGAGCTCGACGCGGTCATCGGCGCCCTGCGCAACCATCCATCAATCGTGACGTGGGTCCCGTTCAATGAGGGGTGGGGTCAGCACGAGACCGGGAAGTACGTGGCGCACATCAAAGCGCTCGATCCCACCAGGCTGGTGAACAACGCCAGCGGCTGGACCGATCAGCAGACCGGCGACATCGTCGATGGTCACGCGTATCCTGGTCCGGCCGGCCCGCGTGCCGAGGCACGCCGGGCGGCGGTCATCGGTGAATTCGGCGGGCTCGGCCTGCCGATGGAAGGTCACACCTGGCTGGAGAAGGGCAACTGGGGATACCGCAGCTTCACGACCCAGGACGACCTCGGCAAGGCTTATCGGGATCTCATGACGCAGCTGCGTCTGCAAATCGCGCAAGGGGCCTCGGCCGCCATCTACACGCAGACCACCGACGTGGAGATCGAGGTCAACGGCCTGATGACCTACGATCGCGCCGTGACGAAAATGTCGCCGTCGGATCTGTCGGCGTGGAATGCCGCGTTATACGAAACACCGGCGATGCTCACGACGATCGTGCCCAGCGCCGACGACAAGCCGCTCGAATGGAGCTACACGACCGTGGAACCCTCATCCGGATGGATGCGTCCCGACTTCGACGCGTCGCCGTGGTCGAAGGGCGTAGGCGGATTCGGACGCGCCGACACGCGGTGGGGCCACGTCGGGACTGCCTGGACGACCAGCGATCTCTGGCTGAGGCGAACGTTCGATCTCGGATCGACGAATCCGCGCAAGCCGTACCTCAAGGTCTACCACGACGATGGGGCGGAGGTGTATGTGAATGGGGAGCTGGCGGCGTCCCTGTCGGGAGCGACAGGCGGCTACATGTTCGTGCCGCTGACGGATGCGGCAACGCGCGCGCTCCGAGCGGGGACCAACACGCTGGCGGTGCACGTGCACCAGGAACGTGGCGGTCAGTTCATCGACGTCGGGATCGTCGATGTCGTGGAGAAGTAGCGGACGCCGATCGCGATGACATTCTGGACTCGGTGGATTCCGGCGGCAGTGGCGCTCCTGGCGTCCGTAGGCGTCCAGGCGCCGCCGCGTCCGCGCATCCTTGGCATCAGCCATCTGGCCTTTCGCGTCAGCGATCTGACCAGCGCGACCCGGTTCTACGGCGAGACGCTGGGGTTGGCGGCGGACTCGCCGGCCCGAGGCGGTCGAACGGCCTTCCTCGTCGGATCGCGACAACGTATCCTGATCGAACGTGACCTTCAGTCCGGCAGTGACGATCGCTTGTCTCATCTGGCTTTCGCGACGACGGATGTCAAGGGGCTGGCCGCCTATCTCACGGTGCGCGGCCTTCACGTCGAACAGCCGCCGGATCGCTGCGAGGATTCTGCTATCCGCGTGCGCGATCCGGACGGTCACCTCATCGAGTTCGTGCAGGCCCTGTGGCCGCCGCCTCCAGCGGGGCCACGATCGGAGCGCGCCCTTTCAACTCGCGTGCTGCACGCCGGCCTCACCATTCACGACGAGCAGGCGGCGCACGCGTTCTATCGCGATGCGCTCGGCTTCTCGGAAATCTGGCGGGGCGGCCGACCCGAAGGGGTCACGCAGTGGATCAACATGCGGGTCCCCGACGGCACCGAGTATCTGGAGTACATGTTGATCGCCGCGCCGCCGGAGCGCCGGCAGCTCGGCGTGCTCCATCACGTGGCGTTGCTCGTTCCCGACATCCAGGCGGCGTGGGAGGAGTCGACGAGGCGAACGGCTGAATCCGCCCGCGCGTCCCTGACGCCGCCCGGCGTGGGTGTCAACGGTCGGTGGCAACTGAATCTGTACGATCCCGACGGCACGCGGGTCGAGCTCATGGAGCCCTTCAGGGTTCGCTAATTCGGTCAGGAGGTCGTATGAAGACGTCCCTGCTCGTGCGAGCGTTCGTGGTCGCCGCTGGCATTGCGGTGTCGATCGGTGGCGCGGCAGCCAGGCAATCGGCCGGATCGATCGCGGTCGATCCCGACGATCTCGGCGGCGTCGTGACCGGGGCGAAGGGTCCGGAAGCGGGGGTGTGGGTGATCGCGGAGACCACGGATCTGCCGACGCGATTTGCGCGAATCGTGGTGACGGACGACCGCGGCCGCTACCTTGTCCCCGATCTGCCAAAGGCCACCTACAGCGTCTGGGTTCGCGGCTACGGGCTTGCCGATTCGGCCAAGGTTCAGAGCACGCCCGGCAAGCTCGTCAACCTCACGGCAACGCCGGCGCCCGATGCCAGGACGGCGGCCCAGATCTATCCCGCCGGGTACTGGTTCTCGTTGCTCAAGGTGCCCGACAAGGGGGAGTTTCCCGGTACCGGGCCAACGGGCAACGGCATTTCGGCCGGCATCTCGTCGCAGGCCGAGTGGTTGAGGACGATCAAGTCGGGCGGCTGCCTGGCGTGTCATGCGCTCGGCACGCGGGCCACCCGCGAATTGTCGCCGGCCCTGGGGCATTTCGAGTCGAGCGTCGCCGCGTGGCAGCGCCGCGTGCAGTCGGGTCAGGCAGGGACCGACATGATGCGCACGCTGAATACATTGGGTAGCAAGCGCGCGCTGGAGATGTTCTCCGACTGGACGGATCGAGTGGCAGCAGGCGAGGTGCCGCCCGCCCCGCCGCGCCCCACCGGTCTCGAACGCAACGTCGTCATCACCGAATGGGACTGGGCCGATCCCAAGGCCTACCTTCACGACGAGGTCTCGACCGATCGCCGGAATCCCACCCTCAACGCCAACGGGCTGATCTACGGATCGCTCGAACTGAGCGCGGACTACCTGCCGGTGCTCAACCCGGCGACCAACAGCATCAGTCAGGTGAAGCTCACCGTCCGGGATCCGAATACGCCGGTGGCGCAAGGGCCGATGATGCTGCAGCCGTCGCCCTTCTGGGGCACCGAGGCGCCGTGGGTGAGCCGGAACAACGTGCACAACCCGATGTTCGACGAACGCGGACGGGTGTGGATCACGTCAACCGTTCGACCGCCCGAGAACCCCGATTTCTGCAAGGCCGGCTCGGCGCTGCCGTCGGCGAAGGCATTTCCGTTGGAGCGGTCGGGACGACAACTGGCGATGTACGACCCGGCGTCGGGCAAGCTGACGCACATCAGCACCTGTTTCAGCACCCACCACCTGATGTTCGCCGAGGATGCGAATCGCACGTTGTGGACGAGCGGCGGCGGCCAGGTCGTGGGCTGGCTCAACACGAAGATGTTCGACGAGACCGGTGACGAGCAGAAGTCCCAGGGCTGGACGGCGTTGATCATGGACACCAACGGCAACGGCAAGCGCGACGCCTATGTCGAACCCGGTGACCCTGTCGACCCGACCAAGGACAAGCGTTTTGGCGGGGCGTTCTACGCCGTCTCGCCGACCGCGGATGGATCGATTTGGGGATCGGTTCTGGGTTTCCCGGGCGCGATCGTCAGGCTCACGCCGGGGTCGAATCCGCCGGAGACGGCGCTCGCCGAGGTCTACGAGCCACCCCTCGACAATCCCAAGGCTCCGGTGCATGGCTATTCGCCGCGCGGCATGGATGTCGATCGCAACGGCGTCGTGTGGGCCGCGCTGGCCAGCGGCCATCTGGCCAGCTTCGATCGGCGGAAGTGCAAGGGACCGCTGAACGGACCGAACGCAACGGGCCAGCACTGCCCCGAGGGGTGGACGCTCTATCCCGAGCCGCTGCCGCAGATGAAGGGTGTGTCGGACTCGGGGAGCGCGGAATCGAGCTACTACACCTGGGTCGATCAGTTCGACACCCTTGGACTCGGCGCCAACACGCCGATCGACACCGGCAACGAATCCGAAGGTCTGCTGGTGTTGAAGGATGGCAAGTGGGTCGTGCTGCGCGTCCCCTACCCGGTCGGCTACTACACCAAATGGATGGACGGCCGCATCGATGATCCCAAAACCGGTTGGAAGGGACGCGGCCTCTACTCGACCGTCAGCACGCGGGCACCGTTCCACATGGAGACGGGCAAGGGCACGCAAAGCAAGGTGATCAGGTTCCAGATGCGTCCCGATCCGCTGGCGAAGTGATGGGCGATCGGCAGACATGACCGACTACACGCGTCGGGAATTCGGCTGGAGCGTCGCCGGCGCGATCGCGCTGGCGCGCGGTCGGCAACCGCCGTCGGCACCTGCCGGGTCGCTGACGGATGTTCCCGGCATCAAGGTCGGACATTTCACCGACACGCGTCGGCCGACCGGCTGCACGGCGATCCTGTTCGACAAGGCGGCGGCGGCCGGCGTGGATTTCGATGGCTCGGCGCCCGGTGAGTCGCAGGAGATCATGCTGCAGCCCGTGAGCCCGGTGGACCGCATCCATGGTCTCTTTCTCACCGGTGGGGGAGTGCTGGCGCTCCCGGCGAGCGGCGGTGTCCTGCGGTTTTTCGAGGAGCGCAAGGTCGGCTTCGACTGGGGGACGCCCGATCTGCGGATTCCGATTGTGGTGTCCGCGGTCATCGACGATCTCGCCGTCGGCGATCCGCGGATCCGTCCTGATGCGGACGCCGCGTACAAGGCCTGTGCGGCGGCCACGGCAGGCCCGGTCGCCGAAGGGAACATCGGCTGCGGCGCCGGGGCCACGATTGGGAAGATGCATCGCAGCCGCGGCTACAGCGGAATGAAGGGCGGGTTGGGAACCGTCAGCGTCAGAATCGGCGACGTCATCATCGGCGCGCTGGCGGTGGTGAACGCGGCCGGCGACGTCCTCGATTGGCGGACGGGCCGGACCATCGCCGGTGCGCTCGGGTCGAATCGCCGTCTTGCCGACAGCGTCGATCTGATGCGGTCCGGTCTGGCTGGGCGTCCCGCCGGCGGGCTCGACGACCAGGCGCTGCACAGCACCACGCTGGCGGTGGTCGCCACCAACGTCGATTTGCCGAAGACGTCGCTGACCAAGATCGCGATGATGGCCAACTGCGGCGCGTCACGCGCGATTCGTCCGTACCACACGACCGGCGACGGCGATCAGCTCTTCGCGGTCTCGACCGGTATTCTCGACCGCGCCGACGTACCGCTCACCAGCCTGGGCGCGCTGGCCGCGGATCTGATCGCCGAGGCGATCGTGCGGGGCGTCCGCGCCGCCCACAGCGTGGACGGATGGCCCGCCGCTCGAGACCTGTAGGTACGCTGTTCATGAAGTCACTTGGCATGGGGCTCCTCCCGTTTCTTCTGCTCGGCGCGCTCGCCGGTCAATCGCAGCCGCGTCCCGACCGGCCGAACATCCTGATCATCCAGGCGGACGATCTCGGCTACGGCGATCTCAGCGCCTACGGTCAGTCGCGGTTCCAGACGCCATCGCTCGACCGGCTGGCGCGAGAGGGTATCCGCTTCACCCAGTACTACGCCGGCAGCACGGTCTGCGCGCCGTCGCGCACCGCGCTGATGACCGGCCTTCATACGGGCCACGCCTGGATCCGCGGCAACGGCGAGATCTCGCTGCGCGACCAGGACGTTACCGTGGCGATGAGCCTTCGCGACGCCGGCTATCGCACCGCCGTCATCGGCAAGTGGGGACTCGGCGGGCCCGGTTCTCCGGGTCAGCCCGATCGGAAGGGATTCGAGTACGCCTTCGGGTTCCTCGACCACCGGCATGCCCATCGCCAGTTCACGGACCACCTGTGGAAAAACGGCGAACGCTATGACACCGACGTCAAGCAGGATTACGTCAACGATCTGTTTACGCGCGAAACGGCGGCCTTCATTCAGCGCGACGACCGCCGGCCGTTCTTCGTGTATCTCAACTACACCGTCCCGCACGCAGAGCTGCGCGTGCCGGCGGATTCACTGGACCCGTTGAAGGGAAAGTTTCCTGAGACGCCGTACATCAATGCGGAGGCGGACGCCAGAATCACCGGACCAGACGAGGTATCGCTCGGATACCGGTCGCAGCCGACGCCGCATGCCGCTTTCGCGGCGATGATCACGCGGATGGATCGGGACATCGGCCGCCTGACCGACCTGGTTGTCGCGCGCGGCCTCGACCGTCGGACGCTGATCATGTTCATCAGCGACAACGGTCCGCACCAGGAGGGCGGTGGCGACCCGCAGTTCTTCAAGAGCTCCGGCGAATTGCGCGGCATCAAGCGCGATCTGTACGAAGGCGGCATTCGAGTTCCGATGATCGCGCGCTGGACCGGCACGATCCCGGCCGGCAAGGTCAGCGCCCATCCCTGGGCCCACTGGGACATCTTCCCGACGCTCGCCGACATTACCAAGGCGCAGATGCCGCCGGACCTCGACGGCATCTCGATGCTGCGCGCGCTGCGCGCCCAGCCGCAACCGACGCACGACTTCTTCTACTGGGAATTCCACGAGCGCGGTTTTCAGCAGGCCGTCCGCATGGGCCGGTGGAAGGCCGTCAGGCTGAAGCCGGGTACCGCGCTGGAGCTCTACGATCTGATCACCGATCCCCGCGAGGAACATAATGTCGCGCCGACCCACAGTGATGTGGTGGGGAGGATAGAGACGTATCTGAAGACCGCCAGGACCGATTCGGAACAGTGGCCGGGACACTCATGATGCTGCCGCCAAAGCTCGTCGTCGTCGCCGCCGTGGCGCTGTTCGCGTCCACGCTCGGGAGCGGGCCCGCCGTGCCCCCGCAGCCCGCGCTACCGGGTGGTCAGCTCGCCTTCGGCGCCTTCCATGCCCGGTTCGTCCCCGACGGGACCTTCGTGCTCGAGGGTGACGGGTGGCCGACGTTCAAGGGAACCTGGAAACAGGAAGGCGCGCACGTCGCGCTCCTGACGCCGGGCATGCCGGACGGGTGCGACAAGGCCGGCCGCTACGACGCCGTCGTCGACGGCGCGCACGTGAGTTTCACCGTTGTCGAAGACGCCTGCACGCCTCGGCGAATGATTCTGCATGGCAGCCGGTGGAGACCGGCGACCGAGGCGGAAGCCCGTCCCGAGCGCCGGATCGTGCGAACGCCCGCGGACCATCCGCCGTCCCTGCCTGCCGGCGGTACAGAGGCGGGCAGCTGGCCGTCGTTCCGCGGGCCGCACGCGGCGGGGGTTGCGGACCATCAGAACCTGCCCGATCGCTGGGACGGCAAGAAGGGCGAGAACGTGCTCTGGAGAACGCCGATTCCGGGGCTGGCGCATTCCAGCCCGATCGTGTGGGGCAATCAGATCTTCCTGACCAGTGCGGTCAGCAGCGCGCCGAAGGCGACCTTCCGTCCGGGCTTGTACGGTGATGGTGACGCGTCCGAGGATCGATCGCGGCAGCGCTGGACGATTTTCGCGATCGACAAGCGGACGGGCAAGATCACCTGGCAGCGCGTGGCCTTCGAAGGAGAGCCGATCGACAAGCGCCACGTGAAGTCGACCTACGCGAGCGCCACGCCTGCCACCGACGGTCGCATCGTTGTCGCGTGGTTCGGTTCTCAGGGCGTACACGCCTACGACGTCAACGGCAACTTCCTGTGGAAAGTAGACCTCGGTCGGATGAACCTCGGCGCCTACGACATTCCCACCTACGAGTGGGGGCCGGCGAGCTCGCCGATCATCTGGAACGGCCTCGTCATCCTGCAATGCGACACCCAAGCCGACTCTTTCCTGCTGGCCCTCTCGGCCGACAGCGGAGACGTGGTCTGGAAGACCGCTCGCGAGGAGCTTCCATCATGGGGCACGCCAAACGTGGCGACGACCTCGGCCGGGCCGCTGCTCGTGACCAACGCGTCGAACTTCATTCGCGCCTACGACCCGCGCACCGGGAAGGAGCTGTGGCGGATCGGCGGGAGCTCGAAGATCACTGCGCCGACGCCCGTCTTCGGCGACGATCTCGTCGTCGTTGCCAGCGGCCGTGGGCCGGAGCGTCCGATCTTCGTGATTCGTCCCGGGGCGCACGGCGACTTGACGCTGACCAACGGTCGGACCAAGAGCGAGTCGGTCGTCTGGAGCCGTACCGGTCGCGGTCCATACATGCCGACGCCGCTGATCTACCAGGGTCTGCTGTACGTGCTCGCCAACAACGGCGTGTTCGACTCGTACAATCTGGGCACCGGTGACGAGGTCTACCGCCAGCGCCTCGAACCAGTGGGCAGCGGTTTCAGCGCGTCACCGATTGCGACCGATGGAAAGATTTACCTGTCGAGCGAGGATGGGGAGATGTTCGTGATCGCAGCCGGCCGCGAGTTCAAGCAGCTGGCGGTGAACTCGATGGGTGAGCTGTTGATGGCCACTCCGGCGCTGTCGGACGGGGTCATGTACGTGCGCACGGCCGAGAGTTTGTCGGCTATCGGACAAAAGGTCAGTCGTTAGTCCTTCGTCTCTGGTCCCTCGGTCCTCGGTCTAGATCGCGACCAGCCCGTGGCGAAGCGCGATGCGCACCGCTTCTGTTCGATTCGAGGCGCCGAGTTTTCCGCAGATCGAGGCGACGTGGAACTTGGCGGTCTGATCGCTGATCCCGAGGCGGCGGGCGATCTCTTTGTTGGGGAAGCCTTCGGCGAGCAGGTCGAGCACCTCGTGCTCGCGCGGCGTCAAGGTCTCGATGGGGTCTCCGTTCTCGGCATGGCGGCGACGTGGCGTCGGCGAGACTATCCATGCGTCCACGCCGTGGTCGTCGGCTCTCGCGTCCTCGAGCGTGGCTGTTTCGGCAACGATGTGAACGGAATCGGGCAGAATCGCGCGCAGGCGCGCGCGATCTGCCGCGGTACCGACGAGCAGAACGTCCATCCTCCTACGCGGGCCGCTCCGTAACCGCCAGGTCGACGGTGAGCGGTTGCCCGCCGCGGACGAACGCGGCCGGCACCTGCCGTCCCACGCGATCGGCGGTCAGCAGATCGAGCAGGTCTTCCGGTGACGACACCGGCTGGCCATCGAACGCAATCAAGATATCTCCGACCATGACGCCGCCGGCCTCGGCCGGTCCGCCAGGCGTCAGCCCGACGATCAGCACGCCACGACTCCGGTCGTGCCCGGCGCGCTGCCGTTCGGCAAGCTCGACCGGTTGTCCGGCGACTCCGAGATATCCACGACGAGGTCTGCCATGCTTCAGTACCTCAGACGCTGCACGCCACGCGATGGGTGCAGGGATGACGACACCGAGTCCACGAATGGCGGCGGCGGTCGTGATGCCGAGCACGCTCCCGGAGGCCCCGACGAACGCGCCGCCGGCGAAACCGTCGTGCATCGGCGCCGTCGTGCGGAAGACTTGCTCGATCGATCGACGGCGACCGGTCGGCAGCGGGCCGCCAATGATGGCGATGATGCCGGCGCTGGCGGTGACCGCGTTGCTCCACGACCGCGCGACCGCCACCGCCACCGCGCCTACGCGAGGAGCGGTGTCCGAGGGCGGCGCCACCGCGACTCCCAGCCCGGGTGCCCGCAGGACGGCGAGGCTGGTTGCGGGATCCCAACCGACCAGCTCGGCATCGATCGCCTGCCCATCATGGCGGCGGACCTGCAACGTCTCGTGCCGGCCCAGCGCGCGGACCATCGTCACGACCGCGTCATCGGCAAGCGCCACGCCGCTCGCCGAACGGCGTCGGCCCTGGACTTGAACGACCGACGGGGCGATCCCGTCAATCAGATTTGAAAACTCATCGGAAAGTGCCGCGAGCGTTGAATTCGTCATGTTCGGATTGTGATGTGTGGCGGACGACGTTGCATCACCCGGATGGGCAG
Organism: uncultured Acidobacteriota bacterium; assembly: GCA_963771415.1. Taxonomy (GTDB): domain Bacteria; phylum Acidobacteriota; class Vicinamibacteria; order Vicinamibacterales; family 2-12-FULL-66-21; genus CAWAZT01. Next base: position 534,763 of record CAVYTI010000007.1, read on the forward strand.
GACCGGGCGTGTGCCGACGTTGACTCCGGATCCGTCGGCGCCTACGATGACCTCGTCCCTGGGCGCCGTTCGTCCGGTCAGGACGCGAGGAGTAGATAGAGAGATGGGCGGTTCCGGCAGATCGTCGGTGCGGGGATCGGGCGTTGGCCGCGCGATTTTGTTCGGCACGCTGGCCGTCGGCGTCCTGGACGCCGCCGACGCGCTGATCTTCTTCGGACTCCGAGGCGCTCGACCCATTCGCATCTTCCAGAGCATTGCGGCGGGAGTACTCGGGCGGGCGTCGTTCTCAGGCGGCATGCCTACGGCGGCGCTCGGCGTGCTCCTGCACTTCGTCGTCGCCTTCGGCATCGTGACGACGTTCGTGGTAGCCAGCCGATGGATTCGCGCGCTGCGCGAGCGACCGATCTTCTTCGGCCTCGTCTACGGGATCGCCGCCTACCTCGTGATGAACCTGGTCGTCCTGCCGCTCTCGGCGGTCGGCTATCCGACGTTCGTGCTGCCCGTGGTCATCAACGGGGTCCTCATTCACATGTTCGGCGTCGGTCTGCCCAGCAGCCTCGCCGCGCGTGCGGCATTCGGGCGTTCCGGGCAATAGATGGCTCGCTTCCCGCGGATGCCGTTGCAGATGCGCAAGCTCGAACGTCAGGAGCTGACGTGGCTGATCGCCGGTCTCGTCGTCTGCCTGCTGCTGCTGGCGTTCGTCGTCCTGGCGGGCGCGGTGTCCGGAGGCAGCACGACGGACGTCGACAAGCGGATCCTGCTGGCGTTGAGAAATCCTGCGGATCTGTCCAAGACGATCGGTCCTCCCTGGGTCGAGTGGATGATGCTCGACCTGACCGCGATCGGCGGGCCCACGGTGTTGACCATCGTCGTGCTGATTATCAGTGGGTTTCTGTTCCTCCAGGCACGCCGTCGGACCGCTGTCTTCGTGATGGTGACCTCATTCGGCGGCATGCTGGCCACCGCGATGCTGAAGGAGATGTTCGCGCGGCCGCGGCCGAGCGTCGTGCCTCACTTGCGCGAGGCGACCTCGAGCAGCTTTCCCAGCGGCCACGCGATGCAGTCGGCCATTGTCTATCTGACGCTGGGCGCAATCCTCATGCGGATCGTCGACGGGCGGCTGACGAAGCTGTACGTGCTGTGCATCGCCGCGCTGCTCTCGCTCCTGGTGGGCACGAGCCGGGTCTTCCTGGGCGTCCACTATCCGACCGATGTCATCGGCGGCTGGATTGTCGGCTACGTCTGGGCGCTGGTCTGTTGGCTGATCGCGCAGTGGTTCGAGGCAAGAGCCGCCTCGAGCGCGACCGCGTCACAATCCTGATCTCCACAACATGGCCTCGCCGTCGTCGCTGGAACGAACCGCGGCCGGCATCACCGTGAAATCAGGCTGGGCATGCGCCGTTCTGATCGATACGCCCGGGCGGTTGCCGCGTGTCCTCGACAGCCGCCGCATCGATCTCAGCGATCCCGCCAGCCCCGCCGCGAAGCAGCCATACCACGACGGATTCGGCACGGCACGACCATCGGGCCCGGCGCTGTCGCGGCTGGTGGCGTCGGTCGAGCAGTTCGGTGCTGGCTCGATGCAAACGGTTCTGGATGAGTGGTCGGCCGCCGGCCGTGTCGCGGGCGTCGGCGTCGTGGTCGGGAGCATGATCGATCCGGATCGGATCGGGAACAGCCACGTTCGAATCCATGCACTGGAGGGTCGGCTGTTCCGCACCGTCGTCGCGGACGCCGTCACGCGTGCCGGCCTGCCTGTGCTCGTGCATCGGGAACGCGATCTGCTGGCCATCGCCATCGAGCGGCTGAATCGATCAGATTCGAGCCTGCGCGCCGCATTGACCGCCGCGGGGCGAGATGCCGGCACCACGCCATGGCGCGCGGAACAGAAGGCGGCCGCGCTGGCGGCGTGGCTGATGCTCGCATCGGCGGGCGACCGCGATCTCGGGTAGAGGGTCAACCCTCCGTATCGTTCCGTTCGCTCCCCGTAATTCAAACGGAACCCACTCCGTGACCTCACCGCGTCTTGACGGCTGAGAGCGGCGTGGGCACCGGGCGATCGACGAGCCAGTCGGATGGCACGTCGATGAACGATCGATTCAGCGCCGAGGTCGAGGGGCAGCCGAGCAGCTTGATCGTGCGAATCAGATCGGTGCGCAGGATTTCGATCGCGCGCGACACGCCCGCGCCGCCGGCGGCACCGAGCCCGTAGGCGTAGGCGCGGCCGATCAGCACCGCTCGCGCGCCGAGGCAGAGCGCCTTGGCGATATCGCTGCCGCGACGGATCCCGCCGTCGACCAGGACCTCGATCTGATTGCCGACCGCCGCGACCACTTCAGGAAGCACGCGGATAGTGGCGTGAACGCCGTCGAGCTGCCGCCCGCCGTGATTGGAGACCACTACCGCGCTCGCCCCGGCATCCGCCGCCCGTCGGGCATCGTCACCGACGTGGACGCCTTTGACGACGATCGGACCGTTCCACAGTTCCTTGATCCAGCGCAGATCCCGCCACGTGACCGTCGACTGTTCGAGCGCCGCGCCGACGTCGGCGTACGACATCGGTCCGTCGGCCAGCTTCACGTTGGGAAAACTCATCAGGCCGCCGTCACGCACGAACGCCTGCAGCCATCCCGGGCGTGCAAGAAACTGCCAGACGTAGGGCAGCATGGGAATGGGCCTGCGGGTCAGCAGCTCTTTCGTCCCGTTGCGGACGTCGCGTTCGCGCAGGCCCGCCACCGCTGTATCGATAGTGACGACGAGCGCGGAGTACCCGACCGTCCGCGCCCGCTCGATAGCGCCCGACGCAACGTCGCGCCCGCCGCACAGGTAGACCTGGTACCACGCCGGCCCCTTGGTCGCGCGTCGCACGTCCTCCAGCAGACAACCAGATAGCGTCGACAGCGTGTAGAGCGTCCCGGCCTCGCCGGCGGCGCGCGCGGCAACCTCTTCGCCGCGGGGGTAGAACATCCGGCTGCTCCCGACCGGCGCCAGAATCATCGGCATCGACAGCGACGTGCCGAGCACCGTCGTGCGCAGGTCGGGCGACGGCGTCTCCACGGCGCTCAACGGACGAAAGGCGATGTCATCGAAGGCGCGGGAATTCTCGCGCAATGTGATCTCGGCGTCGGCTCCGCCGTCGATGTAGTCGAAGACGACGCGGGGCAGCCGCCGCTTGGCGAGCCGGCGGAGATCGCTGATGTTGACGACCTGGGGAGGGGCTACTGCGCCTGCCATGATTACCGTAACTCTACTATGATGTCGTCCGTCCGTCGTGACCGCCACACCCTGGATTCAAGCGTACGATCCGCTCGGTAGTCCGTGGCTCAGCACGGCCGCGGCGGCATTTCCCATCGTCCTGCTGCTCGTGGCGCTCGGCCTGCTGGAATGGCGAGCGCACCTGGCGGCGCTGGCCGGGCTCACGGCGGCGGTCGCGGTATCGGTCTTCGTCTTCGGGATGCCCTTGCCGACCGCCGCGGCGACGGCCATCTACGGCGCGCTCTACGGATTCCTGCCCATCGGCTGGATCGTGCTCACCGCGGTCTTCCTCTATTCACTGACCGTGGCCACCGGTCAGTTCGACATCGTGAAGTACTCGGTGGGACGTCTCTCGTCCGATCGGCGGATTCAGGCGCTGCTCGTCGCGTTTTCGTTTGGCGCGTTCATCGAAGGAGCGTGCGGCTTCGGCACACCGGTCGCGATCTGCTCGGCGCTCCTCATGGGCCTTGGTTTCACGCCGCTCTATGCTGCCGGCCTCTCGCTCATTGCCAACACCGCGCCGGTGGCGTTCGGAGCGATTGGCACGCCGATTCTGACGCTCGCGGCGGTCACGGGCCTTCCGGCCCACACGATCGGCGTGATGGCCGGACGTCAATTGCCGTTCGTCTCGCTGATCGTTCCGGCATGGCTCGTCGTGACGATGAGTGGCTGGCGAGGGCTGCGCGGGGTGTGGCCTGCCGTCCTCGTTTGCGGCGGCACGTTCGCGATCGTGCAGTTCGCGTGGAGCAATTTCGTCGGCGTCGAGCTGGTCGACATCGTCGGCGGCCTGGCGTCGATCGGGGCGCTCGCGCTGTTTCTCCGGGGGTGGCAGCCTCGAGACCACTGGGACTTTCCGGGCAGGACGCCGCGGGCCGCGGCGCCGCAGCCGGCGAACATCGAAACCAGGACAGTCGTTCGGGCGTGGATGCCGTGGCTCTTTCTCAGCATCGTGGTGATTCTCTGGGGGCTGGCGCCAATCAAAGCGCTGCTCAACGGCGGACCGGCTGGCCTGGCCGCATATCGAGCGGGCCAGCGACCGGTTGTCAGCCAGGTGCTCTCGCCGATGTGGAACGTGCCGCTCCTTCATCGGCTGGTCTTTCGCGACTATCCGGTGTTCCCCGTGCGGGCCGATCCGGCGCGGATCAACGATGCCGGCTATCGCAGCGAGCGGGCGGAGGCGGCGCAGTTCACGCTCAACTGGCTGTCGGCGACCGGCACCGCCATCCTCCTCGCGGCGCTGGCGACCGCGGTCTACCTGCGCGTCTCGCTGTCGCAGCTTCTCACGGTTGGCGCCTCGACGATTCGACGGATGGCTGCGCCGCTGGCGACGATCATGCTGATGTTGTCGCTCGGCTTCGTCACGCGCTACGGCGGGACCGACGCCACCCTCGGCCTCGCGTTCACGCGAACGGGAGTGCTCTATCCGTTCTTCGCGACGTTTCTCGGCTGGCTGGGCGTCGCGCTGACCGGATCCGACACCAGTTCGAACGTGTTGTTCGGCAGCCTGCAGAAGATTACCGCGCAGCAGCTCGGCTTCAATCCGATCCTGATCGTCACCGCAAACAGTACCGGCGGCGTCATGGGCAAGATGATCGACGCGCAAAGCATCGTCGTGTCGACGGCGTCGACCGGGCAGGTTGGGCAGGAGGGACGAATCCTCCGATTCGTCTTCTGGCACAGCGTCGCGCTCGCGACGCTGATGGGCATCATCGTAATGCTGCAGGCCTATGTGTTTCCGTGGATGGTGCCGTAGGCCCGGCAGACGCGGTCTGGTATTCTGACCGGCAACTGCCGCGCCGACGGAACCGGCGCGATACCCGCCAAGGCTGGCTGAGCTCATGAAACCACTCAAGTGGGGCCTGATCGGAGCCGGCGACATCGTCCGCAAGCGCGTCGGGCCGGCGCTGCACGACTCGCCGCTGTGCGAGGTGGTCGCGGTCGCCCGCGCCGACGCCGCTCGAGCAGCGTCGTTCGCCGCCGAGTTCGGCGCCGCAACCCCGTACGCGGACTGGCGGGAGCTGCTGAGAGACGCGGCCGTGCAGGCCGTCTACATCGCGACGCCCGTCCATCTCCACGCCGAACAGACGATCGCGGCCGCCGAAGCTGGCAAACACGTTCTCTGCGAGAAGCCGATGGCGCTCGACGTGGCCGAGTGCGATCGAATGATGGCGGCGTGCCGGGCCCACGGGGTGCGCTGCGGAATCGCCTACTACCGTCATTTCTACCCGATCGTCCAGCGAGTGAAGGCACTGATCGCCGAGGGCGAGATTGGCGCGCCGGCCTACGCGCAGGTCAATGCCTTCGAGTGGTTCGACCTGGCATCGGACCATCCGAGGGCCTGGTTCCTCAAACGGGATCTGGCCGGTGGCGGGCCGATGTTCGATTTCGGCTGTCATCGGCTCGAAGTCCTGACTCACGTGTTCGGCCAGGTGCGACGGGTCAGCGGCATGGTCGCCAACGTGCACTTCAGCCGTGACGTCGAGGACACGGCGGTGGCGGTGCTGGAGTTCGAGTCCGGCGGCTGCGCCGTCGTGTCGGTCACGCACGCGGCGCAAGAGGCTCGCGACACCCTCGAGATCTTCGGCAGCCGTGGCTCGCTCTTCATCGCGCATCTGAACCAGGGCGATCTCCGAGTCCGCCAGAGCGGCGCTGAGCGAATCGAGTCGCATCCCCCTAGCGCCAACCTGCACTTGCCGTTGATCGAAGACTTTGTCGACGCGGTGATCCACGAGCGCGAGCCTGCTGTTCCCGGCGAGATTGGCCGCGAGGTCGCGCGCCTCGAGGAGCAGATCTACGGCAGCGGATGGGCCCGATGATCGATCTCAGGCGTTGCGCCGCAACGGCCGTCCTGACGGCCATCCTCGCCTGCTCCGGCGTAGCGGCCGACCGCGTCCAGCCGTCGGCACAGTTCGCGCAACAGGTTGCCGCCCTGTCGGAGCGCGAGGGCTATTTCGACACCGACAATCTGATCTCGAACGAGAGCTCGTATCAGCAAGTGCTGCCGGAGCTCCGGCGACGGAACGTCCGCGGCGGTGCCTACATCGGCGTCGGTCCCGATCAGAACTTCACTTACATCGCGACGACGCGCCCGTCGATGGCCTTCATCGTGGACGTGCGTCGCGACAATCTTCTCCTGCAGCTCCTGTTCAAGGCGCTGTTCACCCTCTCACGGACCCGCGTCGACTACCTGGCGCAGCTCCTCGGCCGCCCCGTGCCCGCCGAGGTCGAGAGCTGGCGCGCCGCACCGATTGACCGACTCGTCTCGTATGTCGATGCGCCGGTCGCGTCGCCTCAGGCCATTGACGCATTGCGGGCCCGGGTCGACGCCGCCGTCACCCGCAGCGGCGTCACGCTGTCGGCGGAGGATCTGCGCACGATCGATCGATTCCATCGACGATTCATCGAGGAGGGCGTGTCGCTGCGGTTCCAGAGTACCGGTCGGCCGCCGCGAAGCTACTATCCGACCTACCGTCAGCTTCTGACCGACACGGATGGATCCGGCCGTCAGGCCAACTACCTCGCCTCCGAAGACGCGTTCCAGTTTCTGAAAGGTCTCCAGGCCCGCGACCAGATCATCCCGGTCGTCGGCGATCTCAGCGGCCCCTCCGCGATTGCGGCGATCGGCAAGCTCCTCGGCGAGCGGCGGATCGAGGTCTCGGCGTTCTACGTCTCGAACGTGGAGTTCTACCTGTTCGGCGAGGGAGCATTTCCTCGGTACATCACGAATCTCGGTCGCCTGCCACACGCCGGCAACAGCGTGATCATCCGCTCGGTGTTCGGCGGATTCGCCGGCGGCTACCGGCCGGGGGACTCGAGCGTATCGCGGCTGCAGTCCATCGACGAGCTGCTGACCGGTGTGGCTGCCGGGAAGATCCAGTATTACGGGGACCTGGTCGGGCGGTGACGAACGAGTCTGGCGCGGTGACCTCATCGACGGTCAGACCACGTCGTCCAGGATGGTTCACAGGTAGCTGAGAGGAGCGGATGATGGTGCTCAGATGCGTCGGTGTGTGGTCGGCGGCGAGGATCGCGGGCGTGATCTACGCGGCGTTCGGCTTGTTGATAGGTCTCTGCCTCGCGCTGGTTTCTCTCGCTGGCGCGGGCCTGGCCAGCGCGATGCAGAGTCGCGATCTGCCCGCCGTGTTTCCAGCGATCTTCGGCGTCGGCGCGATTATTCTGTTTCCGATTCTCTACGGGGTCATGGGTCTGATCGCTGGAGCCCTGTCAGCCGCGCTCTACAATCTGTTCAGCGGCATGGTCGGGGGCGTCGAGCTCGACCTCCAATCCAGCTGACGTCATCGCCGTGGGTTGTCGCCGAGTTACTGCTCTATGACCTCCACTGACGGGAGACTCGGCGATCCCATGGCGCTCCTCCTGCAGACCCCGGCGCTGACACCATCGGCGGCCGCCGAGATCGCGCGCATTTTTTACGGCATCGAGGCGGCCGCGTCCTCTCTTCCGAGCGAGCGCGACCAGAATTTCCTGCTCCGGACCAGCGACGGGACGCGGCTCGTCCTGAAGGTTGCCAACGGCGCCGAAGAGCCGGCGCTGCTTGACGCGCAGAACGCCGCGCTCGCCCATCTGGCCGGCAGGACCGACCTGTGCCAGTCGCTCGTGCCGGCACAGGATGGCCGGCTGACGGTGCCGATCGCATCGCCGCTCGCGCGACCGCCCCACCTGGTGCGATTGCTCACGTGGCTGCCGGGAGTCGCGCTCGGCACGGTGCGGCGACGGTCGCCCAGGCTGCTGAAAAACCTGGGCGGCGCGGTGGCTCGACTGGACCTCGCTCTCGACGGGTTCGATCATCCGGCGATCCACCGCGAGTTCTACTGGGATCTTGCCCTCGGCCTGAGCGTGGCGCGCAAGAATGCCAGCCGCATCTTCGACTCGGACTTACGCGCGACCGTGGAAGGCGAGTGCCTGCGAATCGAGCAGCGTGACGGCGGCCGGTTCCGCGACCTGCGGCAATGCGCGGTCCACAACGACCCCAACGACTACAACGTGCTGGTCGCGCCGCCGGATCGCGACACGGCGGTCGCTGTCGAACAGGTCACCGGCATCCTCGATTTTGGCGATCTCGTATACAGCTTTGCGACCGCTGATCTTGCCATCGCGGTCGCCTACGCGGTGCTCGACAGCCGCAATCCGCTGGCCGACGCGGCGTTCGTGGTGCGCGGCTATCATGAGCTGAAGCCGCTCGCCGACCTCGAGATCGACACGCTTTTCTCGCTCGTCACGTTGCGTCTGTGCACGAGCGTCGCGATCGCGGCGTCGCAGACAGCCGAGCGTCCCGACGATCCGTATCTGGCCATCAGCCAGGCGCCAATCAGAAATACGCTTCCCCGGCTGGCCGCTGTTCATCCCGCGTTCGCCGCGGCAACGTTCCGGGTTGCATGCGGGCGTCCTCCGACCGACACGGCCGCCAGCGTCGCGTCGTGGCTGAGCCGGCGCGCCGACGGTCCACCAATCCTCGACCTCGACATGTCGAGACGATCAGAGATCGATCTCGGCGTCGAGACCGCGCTCGTGACGGGGAATCCGGCTGACATCGACGAGTCGGCGCTGACGCAGCGGATTCAGAGCGTCATGGCCCGCAACGGCGCCAACGTGGGAATCGGTCGCTACCGCGAGGCACGTCTGCTCTACTCGTCGCCGCTCTTTGCGCCCCAGGACGATCCAGATGGCGAGCGACGGACGGTCCATCTCGGCATCGATCTGTTCGCTCCCGCCGGCACAGGGGTCCGCGCCCCGCTCGACGGCACGGTACACCTCGTCGCTGACAAGCGCCAGCCACTCGACTACGGCCCTCTCGTCATCCTGCGTCACGTGACCGATGCGGGGCACGTGTTCTACACGCTGTACGGGCACCTCAGTCGCGCATCGCTCGACGGTCTGGCACAGGGTCAGACGATCGGCGCCGGCGGCGAGCTCGCCAGGCTCGGGTCGCCAGAGGAGAACGGCGGATGGCCGTCGCACCTGCACTTTCAACTGGTGCTCGACCTGCTCGATCGCGGCGGCGATTTCCCTGGTGTCTGCCGACCCGGCGACGAGGACGTCTGGTGCTCGCTGTCTCCCGATCCCGAACTGATTCTGCGGCTGGGTGTGGCGCCGGCCGCGGTCGATATGCGTTCGCTCATCGCGGCGCGTGATCGCTCGATCGGGCGCAATCTGAGCGTCGCCTATCGCGATCCGATCCAGGTTGGTCGCGGATGGATGCAGTACCTGTTCGACGTCAGGGGACGCCGATATCTCGACGGGTACAACAACGTGCCGCACGTGGGACACGCCCATCCTCGTGTGGTGCAGGCCGCCGCCGAACAGATGCGCGTGCTCAACACCAACACACGATATCTGCATGCCGGGCTGACCCGATTTGCGGAGCGGCTGACCGCCACGCTGCCCGAGCCGCTGCGCGTCTGCTTCTTCGTGAACTCGGGCAGCGAGGCCAACGAGCTGGCACTGCGACTGGCGCGCGCGCACACCCGGCGACGCGGCGTTGTCGTCCTGGAAGGGGCATACCACGGGAATACGTCTACGCTCGTCGAGCTGAGTCCGTACAAGTTCAACGGGCCCGGCGGGACGGGCGCTCCGGACTGGGTGCGGACAGCCCCCGTGCCGGACCTATATCGCGATCGGACCAGGGGCGATGTGGCCATGCGATCCGCGTCGATGGTGAGTCGTGCTCTGACCGAGCTCGCGGCCGGTCCCTACGGAGTGGCGGCGTATCTGGCGGAAAGCGCCCCCAGTGTCGCCGGACAGATCATTCTTCCGCCTGGCTACCTGCGGGCGGTTTACGACGCCGTCCATGCCGCGGGCGGTGTGTGCATTGCCGACGAGGTGCAGACCGCGTACGGCCGCCTCGGCGACTGCTTCTACGCCTTCGAACCGCAGGCCGTCGTTCCCGACATCGTCGTACTCGGCAAGCCGATCGGCAACGGTCATCCGATTGGTGCGGTGGTGACCACGTCCGCCATTGCCGCCTCGTTCGACAACGGAATGGAATTCTTCAGCACGTTCGGCGGGAACACCGTGTCGTGCGCGGTGGGGCTGGCGGTGCTCGACGTGATTGTGGAAAACGACCTGCAGCGACACGCGCGGAACGTCGGCGCGGATCTCGTTTCCGGCTTGAAGGCGCTGGCGGAGCGTTACCCGTTGATTGGCGACGTTCGCGGTTCGGGTCTCTTCCTCGGGGTCGAGCTGGTGAGACATCGCGAGACCCTGGAGCCGGCCACCGTGGAAGCCAGCTACGTCACCAATCGAATGCGCGAGGAGGGGGTGCTCATCGGCACCGAAGGTCCGTTCGGCAACGTTCTGAAGATTCGTCCGCCGATGCCGTTTACGCAGGCCGACGGCGAGCGGCTGTGCCGGGCGCTCGATCGTGTCCTGGCCGAGCTCGCCTGACACCTCGATGCGCCGGCTGCACCTGTTCGAGCTCGAAGATCAGACCTGGTTTTCGACTCGCGTCCGCGCGTGCTTCGTGATGCAGCGGCCGCCGGGCAGCCCGTGGCGGTTTTCGAGGTCTACCGGCGCACGTGGAAGACTTCCTGCCGCTGGTGCTCACCCCCCTTTTCGTGTTCCTCGCTACGGCGTTCATGCGCCGGGCCGTGTCACCTACCTTCTGGGCTATCCTGACAGCACGTCGAGCCCGTGAATGCGCAGAGTCCTGCTGTCGCTGGTGCTGCTGGCGATCGGCTGCCCATCGTCTCGCCCGCCTGGATCGCCGAGCGCGACCGCCTCGCCGATTCGCGTGCTCATGCTCACCGCCACAGCCGGGTTTCGTCACGATTCGATTCCGACCGCACGCCAGGTCATGAGCGCGCTGTCCTCGTCCACGCAGGAGTTCACTGTAACCGCGACCGAAGATCTGTCGGCGATCTCGGCCGCCACGTTGCCTGGCTACGATGTGCTGTTCTTCGCTCTCACCAGCGGCGAGCTGCCATTCACGGCCGATCAGAAGAGCGCGATTCTCAGCTTCGTGACGGGCGGTCACGGCTTCGTCGGCGTTCACAGCGCCAGCGATACGTTGCACGAGTGGAGCGACTACGGACGGCTCGTGGGGGCGTCCTTCAAGGAGCATCCCTGGACGCAGCGCGCGACCGTCGTTGTCGAGGATACGAGCCATCCGGCGACGGCCGGCGTCGGCGACCGCTTCACGCTGACCGAGGAGTTCTACGTCTTCGACCAGAATCCTCGATCGAGCGTCCACGTGCTGTTGCGCCTCGACGCCGATTCGGTCGGATCCAGCGGCGACTATCCGCTCGGCTGGGTACATCCCTTCGGGGGCGGCCGGTCTTACTACAACGCGTTGGGCCACTTCTCCGAAACCTGGAACGATCCGAGGTTTCAACAGCAGATCGTCGGAGCGATTCGCTGGGCGGCCGGGCGCGTCTGAACATCCTGGGGTCGAGCCGACGATAGCGGTGCCGGGTGCCGCGCGTTCCAAGGAGCAGTCATATGTCGAGACTCAAGTCTGGCTGGCAGATTCTTGCCGCAAGCATTCTTGCGCTCGTCGCCTTCCGCGCCACGACCATGGGACAGACGACGACCACCGGACCGGAGACCCTGTCGGCGCTGTTGGTGGAAGTGCGAGGACTCCGGGCGGCTATGGAGCAGATGGCCTCCGCCGGCCCGCGCGTTCAGCTGGCAATCGGCCGACTCCAGCTCCAGGAACAGCGGGTGAACACGCTCGTTCGGCGGGCCGACGCGTTGCAGGAGACGATCGGCACCAAGCAGCGGGAGCTGACCGGGTTGACGGATCGAGTGTCCTCGCTCGAGATTCAGCTCGAGCGCAATGTCCAGTCACCCGACATGCATCGGCAGCTCGAATTCGAGCTGGCTCAGACGAGGAAGGAGAGCACCCGCGCGGCCGCGGAGCTGCAACGTCTGCAGGCGGAGGAATCCGACGCCGCCGCCCAGGTGACGAACGAGCAGGCGCGCTGGGTGGAGATCAACCAGCGCCTCGAGGAGCTCGAGCGATCGCTCGAGCGTCGGTGAACCGGGTGAACGACGAGACATGTCCATCGTGTGGCGCCGTTGCGCCAGGGGGGCGAAGCGGCTGTCAGCGGCTGTTCGACGAGCTCGGCGCGGCCGCGTACGACGACGTGCGCCGGGCATCAGTGCACCAGGTCGTGGTCGATGCGTATTCCATGCAGCATCCCGACGAGTACGGCAAATCGGCGAAATCGTATGCCGCGCATCTGATGCGGCTGTGCTGCGGCGTCGAGCGCAACGGCGACCAGAAGACCTACGAAGCCATCCGTCGGTGGCTGGACGGCCGGCAGCCGCTTGTGCGCCCATCCCCGCCGGCCGAGCGTGGCACAATCACGATTGCGGACGTGGTTGGGCGGCCGATCGACGACTATGCCGACGCCGTTCGGGAGTGGGCGACCCAGGTGTGGTCCGCGTACAGTGCCCAGCACGTGCTCGCGCGTGAGTGGATCAGCGCGGCGCTGGGACGAGAAAGGCCATCATGAGCCGAGAGCTTCTCCGCCATTCGCTGGCAACGGTCGCCTACCGGGGTGGGAAGACCCTGCGCGACGTGCCGCCAGGGTTTTCCACGTGCCGGGCCGCGCCTGGCAGCCGCAGCGCCGGTGAGATCCTGGCCCACATGGGCGATCTGCTCGACTGGACCATGTCGCTCGTTCGCGGCGCGCAGGCATGGTACGGCTCCGCGCCCGGGCCATGGGACCAGGACGTCGCCAGATTTTTCAGCGGGCTGGCGGCGTTCGACGCGGCGCTCGCCTCCGGCTCGCCGATCGAGACGCCGGACGAACAGCTCTTTCAGGGACCCGTGGCCGACCTGCTGACCCACATCGGGCAGATCGCCTTGTTGCGCCGTCTGGCAGGGGCCCCCGTTCGCGGCGAGAACTATCTCCTTGCCGATATCGTTGCCGGACAGGTGAGCCCGAGCCAGCCGCCGCCCCGTCTCGAGTTCGGTTAGACCGTGACAACCGCAGGTGTAAGTGCTCTCGAGATCGCTTATATGAAACGACTGTTGCTGGTGTTTCCTGTCCTGTGGTGGTTGGCGCTGGGCTCTCCGCTCGGTGCGCAGCCTACGTTCAAGGCCCCTCCCCCTCGGTTTGCCGATCCCGATCGACGGTCGAAGCTGGCGGCTGCTTACGGCGATGTCGATCGCGTCTTTCAGGATTTCGTTGCCAAGGCCCACGTGCCCGGCGCCGCATGGGGCATCGTCATCGATGGAGAGCTGGCCCACAGCGGGGTAGCGGGCGTTCGTGACGTCGAGGGCAAGGCTCCGGTGACACTCGACACAGCGTTTCGCATCGCGTCGATGACGAAGAGCTTTACCGCGATCTCCATCCTGAAGCTCCGCGACGAGGGCAAATTGAGTCTGGACGATCCGGCGGAGCGATACGTGCCGGAGCTCCAGGCGCTCGTTTATCCGACCACCGATTCGCCGCATATCACGATCCGTCACCTGCTCTCGCATGCCGAAGGATTTCCCGAGGACAATCCCTGGGGCGATCGGCAGCTCGCCGACAGCGACGCGCAGTTGACCGAGATGCTGCGCGGCGGCATTCCATTTTCCAACTCCCCCGGCGTCGCCTACGAATACTCGAACTACGGATTCGCGATCCTCGGCCGGATCGTGTCGCGTGTTTCAGGCATGCCGTACACCGAGTACGTCGCGAGCGCCATCCTGCGCCCGCTGGGCATGACCTCGACGTCTCTCGAGCCCCAGAGCGTTCCACCGGATCGCCTGGCGCATGGATATCGATGGGAGGACGATCGCTGGAAAGACGAGCCGCTGCTGGCCAATGGGTCGTTCGGATCGATGGGCGGGATGATCACGACCGTGCCCGACCTGGCGCGTTACGTGGCCGCGTTTCTTGGCGCGTGGCCGCCGCGGGACGGCGCCGAGGGCCCACCTCTCAGACGGTCGTCGCTGCGCGAAATGCAGCAGGTCTGGCGTCCCGCTCCCGGCTCGGTGACCCGCGACAGCGTGGGTGCCTTCCAGCTGTCGAGCGGCGGGTACGGGTTCGGCCTGCGAATCTCGCAGACCTGCCCGTTCAAACAGGTCGTGGCGCACAGTGGCGGCCTGCCGGGGTTCGGCTCGCAGATGCGATGGCTGCCCGAGTACGGCGTCGGGATCATTGCCTTTGGCAATCTCACCTACACCGGCTGGGGCGGCGCGGTCGACGCCGCGCTCGACGCTCTCTCGCGCACCGGCGCCCTGCAGCCGCGGGTGCCCGAGCCAGCGCCGGCGCTCGTCACCGCTCGCGACGCCGTGGCGCAGCTGGTGGTCGAGTGGAACGATCAGACGGCCGACCGGATCGCCGCCGGCAACCTGTTCCTCGACCAGAGTAAGGATCGGCGGCGTGCTCAGCTCGCCGAGCTGCACGCGGCCGTCGGCACGTGCGCCGCAGGGCGCGGCTTCGACACCGTCGAGAACGCGCTGCGCGGGGACTGGACGATGAGCTGCGAGCGGGGCAGGGTGAAAGTGGCCATTACGCTCGCTCCGACGACCCCGCCGAAAGTCCAGTTTCTCTCCGTCCGCCAGATCACGACGGAGCCGCCTCGCCCCTCGACGTGTCCGCAGTGAGCCATCGCGCTGGCCCCCTCACGACGCGCCCCTTCGCGTCCGAGCCCGCACGACCGAGCCGTCGACGATTTCTCGTCGCCGGATCGTCGTTTCTGGCGACCGCGCTCGGTCTGGGCGGCTATACCTGGAAGATCGAGCCGCACTGGTGCGAGGTCGTGCGGCGGCCGCTGCCGATCCGGTCGCTTCCGTCAGCCCTCGTCGGGCGATCCCTTGTCCAAATGAGCGATCTCCACGTCGGCTTACGCGTCTCCGACGACTACGTCCTGTCGGTCTTCGACAAAGTCGCCGCCCTGCAGCCCGACATCGTGGTGATGACCGGGGACTTCATGAGCCATCATCCGCAAGTCTACGACCAGATGCGCCGGGTCTACGCGCGTTTTCCCAAGGGCCGTCTGGCGACGGTCGGTATCCTCGGCAACCATGACTACGGCCCGAACTGGTCGCATGCGGATCTGGCGCAGGGAGTGGTGGACACTGTTCGCTCCCTCGGCATCACCATGCTTCGCAACGAGCTCTGCGACGTCGAGGGGTTGCAGATTGCCGGCTTCGACGATCTGTGGGCCACGCGATTCGAGCCCCGCCAGGTGCTCGATCGTGTCGATCGCCAGCGGGCGGTGCTCGCGCTCAGCCACAATCCCGATACCGTCGACCTGCCGGTCTGGAACGGATTCGAGGGCTGGATTCTGTCCGGCCACACGCATGGTGGACAGTGCAAGCCGCCGTTCCTGCCTCCGCCGCTCCTCCCAGTGCGCAATCGCCGCTATACGGCAGGAGAGTTCGCGCTGACCGGCAACCGACGTCTGTACATCAATCGAGGGGTCGGACACCTGCTGCAGGTGCGGTTCAACGTCCGCCCCGAGGTGACCGTGTTCGAACTGCAGTCCGCGTAAAAGGACCTCAGATGACGATCGTGATGGAACCAATCGCCTATGTGCAGGGCGGCCGGCGGGACGTTCGCGACGATGGCTGGGGAGACAACCGGTCGACGATCGAGCTCGTTCCGGGGCTCCCGGAGGAGAGTCTCGACGGCATCGGCGACTTCTCGCATGCCGAGATTCTGTTCGTGTTCGACCGCGTCAGCCCCGATGCGGTGGTGCTGGGGGCCCGGCATCCCCGGGGAAACACGGCGTGGCCGGCGGTCGGCATTTTCGCGCAGCGCGCCAGGAATCGACCGAATCGACTGGGTGCGACCATCGTGCGCATCACCGGCCGCGACGGCCCTCGGCTCCATGTCGAAGGGCTCGATGCCGTCGAAGGCACGCCGATCCTGGACATCAAACCGGTGTTGGCGGAGTTCCTGCCGAGGGAACCCGTCCGTCAGCCGCAGTGGTCGCATGAGCTGATGCGCGACTATTGGACCCCCGGCGCCGAGGGGGAGACACCGGGAACTCACGCCGCCCCCCTCTGAAAACCGCTCGAGTCCTGCGTTACGCTGCGCTGAAGTTATGTTACGCTTCGCAGCGCACGCTGTGCACTCGTAAGAGAGTCGTCAAAAGGAGACGAGATGGCCAAGAAGTCGACCGCGAAGAAGTCCGCCAGGAAACCCAATGCCGCGTTCATGAAGCCGGTGCAGCCGGACTCGGCGCTGGCGGAGGTCGTTGGCGCGAAGCCGATTCCGCGGACCGAGGTCACCAAGAAGCTGTGGGCCTACATCAAGAAGAACGGTCTGCAGGACAAGAAGAACAAGCGGATGATCAAGGCCGACGACATGCTCAAGCCGGTGTTCGGCGGCAAGGCCCAGGTCAACATGTTCGAGATGACGAAGCTGGTGAGCAAGCACGTCAAGTAGAGCTATCGGCTCTTTCCGGGTCCGTAGAGGACACGGCCCGGTCTCGACGCGGTCATCTCTCCCTTCTCGAAGACGACCTGCCCATTGACGATCACGTACGAGAAGCCCTCGGCGTACTGATGGGGCTTTTCGTACGTGGCGGTATCGCGCACGGCGGCGTCGTCGAACACCGCGATATCCGCCTTCATGCCGGGTCCGGAGCAGCCCGCGATCCTGCAGTCCCAGCCTGGCCGCCGGCAGCGACGACATCCGTCTCACTGCGTCCTCCAGGGTCAGGACCTTCTTCTCGCGCACGTATACGCCGAGCACCCGCGCGAAGGTTCCGTAACTGCGCGGGTGGGGAAAAGCGCGACCGAAGATCGGGACCTCGCCATCTGACGCGATCATCGTCGCCGGGTAGCGGAGGATCCGCTCGAGATCGTCGTCGCTCATTGCGTGAAAGACGCCCTGGCAGCCCCCCTGCTCGACGATCCAGATGGCGACTTCGGCGGCGTTCTCGATGTTCGGCTCGAGCCCGCGATCGCGGGTCAGGTCGGCCAGCGTCTTGCCGTCGAGCGACGCATCGAACCCGCAGCTGGCGATCCGGACGTTCTTCGGATCGCCGCCGCCGCGCTCGTCCCGAATCATCGCCATGCTCTCGGTCTTGGCCCGCGTGCGCGACGCCGGATCGCGCAACCGCGCCAGCGTCGCCTCCGGGCCGCCCTCGAGCACCCAGGCCGGCAGAAGGGCAGCGGCGATGCTCGTGCTCGACGCGGTATAGGGATACTGGTCGAGGGTCACGTCGACGCCGCGGGCCCGTGCCGCATCGACCAGCTGCAGCATCTCGACGCTGCGTCCCCAGTTGGCCTGCCCGATGATCTTCGCGTGGCTGATCTGGGTCGGCAGGCCGCCGCGTTCGCCGATGGCGATCGTTTCTCGCACGCTGTCGAGCACCTTCGCGGCATCGTCCCGCTGATGCGATTCGTGCATGCCGCCGAAGCGTGCCGCGGCGCGGGCGAGCTCGACGACCTCGTCGGTCGAGGAGAAGTTGCCCGGAACGTAGAAGAGACCGGTGCTCAGCCCGAAGGCGCCGTCCTTCATGCCCTGTTCGACCAGGCCGGCCATCTTCTCGATCTCCGGCGGCGTTGCCGGGCGATTGGCGCGGCCGATGACGACCTCCCGAATCGTGCCCTGCCCGATGAACGTGCCGATGTTCAGTGACTTGCCCACGCGATCGAGTTGCGCCAGGAAGGTCGAGATCGGAATCGGCGATGAGCCGTCCGGACCCTCCATCACCGTCGTGACACCCTGGCGCACGTAGTTGGGCGCCGTCGGCACGTCGAGGAGGCCGCGCCGGGCGTGCGTGTGGATGTCGATGAACCCGGGAGCCGCCACCGCGCCACCGGCGTCGACCACGCGCGCCGCGGGTTGATCGATGACCGGCGCGATCCGCGCGATCGCGTCGCCGCTGATTGCGATGTCTCCCTTCCACCACGGGCTCCCCGTGCCGTCGACGATGCGGGCGTTGTGGATCAGGAGGTCGTAGGGCGGCTGTTGCGCGCGAATGGGCGGGATGACCAGACCGGCGGCCACACAGACGATGACGAGGAGGCCCATCAGAACGCGCATGGCGTCGGATTCTAGCATTCGGCCGTGGGGTATCATTTGTCCGTTCCCACATGGCCACGACCGGTCACGCAACCGTCCCCTTGACGTTCCGCGAAGTGCTGCGGGTCACCGTCATGCGACGGCTCTGGTACGCCCAGGTCGTCAGCCTGCTCGGGGACTTCCTGGCGCTCTATGCCGTAATCAGCGTGGTGTCGTTCCGCCTGCAAGGCACTCCGGCGCAGGTCACGGGCGTGCAGATTTCCTACATGCTGCCGCTGGCGCTGCTGGGGCCCCTGTCGGGAGTCTTCGTCGATCGCTGGCCGCTCAAGCCGACGCTGGTGAGCAGCGACCTCATTCGCGCCGGCCTCGTGGCGCTGCTGTTCTTCTCCTCGTCTCTGTGGCACATCTACGTCATTCTCGCCGCGCTCAGCTGCGTGTCGAGCTTCTTCGGCCCGGCGCAGTCGGTGACGATTCGCAGCCATGTGCCACCGGACGGCCTGCTGTCGGCCAACGCGCTGATGCAGCTGGCGATGATGGGGGTGCGCGTGATCGGGCCGGCCGCGGCCGGCGTCCTCGTCGCGGCGTTCGGCGCGACGATCTGTTACTCGCTCGACGTCGTCAGCTTTCTCGGGTCGGCGGCGCTGATCGGATCGGTCGCCATCATCCGCCCCCCCATGCCCCCGCGGACGGTGTCGGCGAACAGCCGTGTTCACGCCGTGTTCCACGACATGAGCGAGGGTATGCGCTTCATTTTTCATCACGCGGCGCTCTTCTTCGTCGTCATGGCGATGGCAGCCGGCCTGTTCACGATTGGCTGCTTCGGGCCGCTCATCGCCGTCTACGTGCGTGAGTGGTTGCACGGGAGCTCGGGCGTGTTCGGGATCGTGAGCGCGATGGTCGGCGTTGGCATGATGGCGGGGACCCCGGCGGTCCGTCGGTTTGCGATCCGCGCCTCGAACAGCACGCTGGTCCTCAGCGGCCTCGCCGGCATCGGCGTTGGCGCGCTCCTGCTCGGCGCGATGCCGTGGGTGCCGAGCGCGCTGGCCGGGACGTTCACACTCGGCTTCGCCTTCGCCGGCATCATCGTGCCGGCGCAGACCCTGATGCAGCGCGAAACGCCGCACGCCATGCTGGGCCGCATCTCGAGCACGGTGATGTCGGTTGTCTTCTTCGCGCAGCTGCTCGGCCTCATCCTGTCGGGCGTGCTGGCGCAGCTGTTCGGCGTGCGGGCCGTGTTCTTTCTGTGCGCTGTGCTGGCGTGGGTGCTCACAGCGTCGGGTTGGATGCTCCTGAGATCGTCGGCTCAGACCAACCCTGCGGTGACTTGACGGGGAGGAACGGAATCGGGAGCGGAGACCACGGGTCTGGAAACTCCCAACTCCAATTCGCAACTCCAAGTCTGTTCTCTTTGGCAGTTGGGAGTTGGGAGTTGGCAGTTGGCAGTTGGAGTTGGCAGTTGGGAGTTTCCAAAAATCCGTTCTCCTCGTACCCCCGCGTAAGCTCCCGCAGCAAGTAAGATCCCACAATGACCCACTGGATCGTGCTCCCGCTGTTGTTCCTCATGCCTCAGCTCTCGTCAGCGCCCGAGCGATCAATCGTGGCCTCCGTCGACGCCCACAACGCCGAGGGGCTGGCCCTGCTCGAAAAAGTCGTCAACATCAACAGCGGCACGCAGAATCACGCCGGGGTCAGGAAAGTCGGGGATGTCTTTCGCGCCGAGCTCGACGGGCTGGGGTTCAAGACGCGGTGGGTGGATGGGGAAGCCTTTCACCGCGCCGGCCACCTCGTTGCCGATCATCCGGCCGCCGGGCCGCGCTTTCTCCTGATCGGGCACCTCGACACCGTCTTCGAACCGGACAATCCCTTCCAGACGTTTCAGCGGCTCGACGAACGCAGCGCGCGAGGCCCCGGTGTGATCGACATGAAGGGCGGCGACGTCATCATCGTGCAGGCGCTCAAGGCGCTCGCCGCCGCCGGCGTGCTCAAAGACCTCAACGTCATCGTCGTCATGACGGGCGACGAGGAGGACTCCGGCGATCCGCAGACGCTGGCGCGGGCGGCGCTGGTGGAGGCCGCCAGGGGAGCCGACTACGCGCTCGGGTTCGAAGACGGCCCCGGCGATCCGCGTTACGCCGTCACCGCGCGCCGCGGCACCTCGTCGTGGACGCTGAACGTCAAGGGGTTTCCCGCCCACTCGTCGCAGATTTTCCGACCCGACGTTGGCTACGGGGCGATCTACGAAGCCGCGCGAATTCTCGACGGCTTCCGCCTGAAGCTCGCCGGCCAGGAGCACCTCACGTTCAATCCTGGCGTGATGCTCGGCGGGACGTCGATCGATTTCGACGCGACCCAGAGTCGAGGCACCGCGTTTGGCAAGGAGAACGTCGTCGCCGAGCGCGCCATGGTGACGGGCGACCTGCGCACCCTGTCGAAGGACCAGCTCGAGGCCGCGCGCCAGGCCATGCAGTCGGTCGTCGCCGCATCCCTGCCGCGGACCGAGGCAACGCTGACCTTCACAGACGGCTATCCCTCGCTGGCGCCCACCGAGGGCAACGCGCGGCTGCTGGCCGTCTACGACAAGGTGAGTCAGGATCTCGGCTTCGGGCCAGTGGCCGCCGTCAGCCCCGATCGAGCGGGGGCGGCTGACGTGTCCTTCGTCGCCGGCCAGGTGCCGGGCATCATCGACGGCATCGGTCTGATGGGACACGACGATCACACCGCAGCCGAAACAGCCGATCTCACGACGCTGCCGAGCCAGACCAAGCGGGCCGCGGTGACCATCTACCGTCTGATGCAGCAGAAAGCCTCGCGATAGCCTGCTAGAGTAAAGCGGTGTCGAAGATCGCCGAGACCATCCTGGGTACCATCGGGCACACGCCCCTGGTGCGCATCAATCGCATCGCCCGCGACGTGCCGGGCACGGTGCTCGCCAAAATCGAAACCTTCAATCCCGGAAACTCGATCAAGGACCGCATGGCGGTGAAGATGATCGAGGACGCCGAGCGGTCGGGGAGCCTGCGACCCGGCGGCACCATCATCGAGGGAACTTCCGGCAACACCGGCATGGGATTGGCGATCGCCGCGGTCGTGAAGGGCTACAAGTGCATCTTCACGACCACCGACAAACAGTCGAAGGAGAAAATCGACGCGCTCAAGGCCTTCGGCGCCGAGGTCATCGTGTGCCCGACCAACGTGGATCCGGAGGATCCGCGCTCGGTACTATTCCGTGTCGTCGCGTCTGGAAAAAGAAGTCCCGAACGCCTGGAAGGCCAACCAGTACGACAACCTCTCGAACACGGCCGCCCACTACGAGCAGACCGGCCCGGAGATCTGGCAGCAGACCGATGGTCGGGTCACGCAGCTCGTCGTCGGCGTCGGTACCGGCGGCACGATCAGCGGCGTCGGCCGCTATCTCAAGGAACAGAACCCTCGAATCAAGGTCTGGGGAATCGACACCTACGGATCGGTCTTCAAGAAGTACAAAGAGACCGGCGTCTTCGACAAGAACGAGATCTACCCGTACATCACCGAGGGCATCGGTGAAGATTTCCTCCCCAGGAACGTCGACTTCGACGTCATCGATCATTTCGAGAAGGTGACGGACAAGGACGCGGCGCTGATGACGCGGCGGATTGCCCGCGAGGAAGGGATCTTCGCCGGCAACTCTGCCGGTTCGGCGATGGCCGGCCTGCGGCAGCTGAAAGAGCATTTCACCGCTGCCGACGTCATCGTCGTCATCTTTCACGACCATGGCTCGCGGTATCTGGGGAAGATGTTCAACGACGAGTGGATGCGCCAGAAGGGCTTCCTCGAGAAGACCGGCATGACCGCGCGCGACCTCGTTGCCTCCGGTCTGTCCGGCGAACTGCTGTCGATCGAGAGCAGCGAACCGGTCGAAGCCGCGGCCAGGCTGATGGCGGCGCACGATTTCTCGCAGATTTCGATCCGGAGCGACCAGCGGCTGGTGGGATCGCTGAACGAGACCCATCTCTACTCGGTGCTCGTCAAGGATCCGCAGGTGAAGTCGAGGCCGGTCGAGACGATCATGCAGCCGGCCTTCGCCTACGTCGACATCTCGACGCCGGTCGAGCTCCTGTCCACGATGATGACGCCGTCAACGCCGGCGGTGCTGGTTCGGGACTTCAAGACCGACAAGACGTTCATCATCACCCGCTCCGACATCCTTCGCGTGCTCTGCTGATCGAGCCGCGACACCCCAGAGGGATCCATGCCTGACATCCTTTCCGCCGACCTCTCGCGCTACATCGACTCGCTCGTGCCCAGCCGGCCGTCCGAGCTCGAAGCGATGGAGACGTGGGCCCATGAGCACGACTTCCCGATCATCGGGCCGGCGTGTGGCCACGCATGTTACGAGATCGCCAGGATGATCGGCGCGCGGAGGGTGTTCGAGCTGGGGTCAGGCTACGGCTACTCGACCGCGTTCTTCGCGCGGGCGGTGAAGGAGAATGGCGGCGGCGTCGTCCATCACGTCGTCTGGGATCAGGACCTCTCGACCCGCGCCCGCGGCCACCTCGCCGCGCTCGGCCTCGGCGACGTCGTCACCTATCACAACGGTGAGGCGGTCGAGGCTTTGACGCGGTCCACCGACGGTCCCTTCGACATCATCTTTCTGGACATCGAGAAACGCGACTATCCGAAGGCCCTTCCGGCGATCGAGAGTCGCCTTCGTCAGGGCGGCGTGCTGATCGTCGACAACATGATCTGGAGCAACCGGGTCTTCGACCCGAAGGATCAGGCGCCCGATACCGAAGGGGTCAGGGCGTTGACGCGATCCTTGACCACCACGCGTGGCTGGATCACCTCGATCATTCCGATCCGCGACGGCCTGATGGTCGCGCTGCGGACCTGATCCGGCGCCCCTACAGCTCGTCGCGATGGACGGTCGTCGGCGAGAACGCCGGCAGGCAGACCGCGACGTATTCCGCTCCATCGGCTCCCGGTGTGCTGTAGCGCACCCATTCCCCGGGCGCCGAGACCACGCCTTGCCCGGCGTAGACGTCGAGCACACCATGTTCGTGCTCCACCCGCAGCATCCCTTTCAGGACGACGGTGATCTCCTCGAATTCCGGGCGCTGGCCGGGCTCTTCCCACCCGCTCGGCGAAATCATCCGCGCCACGCTCACCCCATCGTGCTGTGAGTTGACGCGGCCGGCAAATTCCTGAATCTGCTTCGGCTTGGTGCCGACGCAATCGATGATCGTGGGCTTCTCAATGAGTTTCGGCATGGAATTGTGATTCGAGCTGTCGTGGATTTGGCGCTGACGGGACCCCCGACTACTGTCCGCTGGTGCGTTGCGGCGCCGCGGGCATCTCGGCGCTCGAGAAACGCGGCAGCATCTCGTCGCGCATCGCCAGCTGATACAGCGTCGCCGCGATGAGGATGGCGTCGTCGCGAACGTCCTGTTCGATGACGCGCTCGTAGGTGTCGAGGTTGGTGTGATGCGTGTGACTGCCGTATTCGATCGAGTCCTGGCCGAACCCGATCCCCGGCAGCCCGGCGTTGTTGAAGGACGTGCTGTCGGTGCCGCCGATGGCCCGGCTCGAGGTATTGATGGCGCCGACCACCTGCAGATCCTTGAAGGGTGCGACGATGTCGCGCAGAATCGCGCCGGCTTCCGCCGGTCCGAACACCGCAACGCCCCGCGCGCGGCCGGTTCCGGAGTCGATGTTGAGATACCCCGCGAAGGCGGCGAACTCCGGCTTCGGGCTCTCGGCGCTGCCGAAATGTTCCTTCACGTAGGCCAGCGATCCGAGCAGGCCTTCTTCTTCGCCGCTCCATAGCGCCACACGGATCGTGCGGCGAGGCTCGACGCCGATGGTCTTCAGGATGCGAGCGGCCTCCATCATGATCGCGCAGCCGATGGCGTTGTCGGTCGCGCCGGTCGCCGAGTGCCAGGAATCGAGGTGGCCGCCGAGCATGACGACCTGGTCCTTCTTGTCGGAGCCGGCGATCTCTGCGATCGCGTTGTACGACGTTCGTCCTTCGGGATAGGTCTTGTTGGCGATTGACGCTTCGATCGTCACCGCGGTGCCGTCGGCGAGGATTCTCGCGATCCGCCCGTAATCCTCGTTCCGCATCACCACGGTCGGCACCGACGTGGTCACGTCGTAGGTGCGGTTGTTGAACGCGATGATCTGGCCGTGCGGCCGGGCGGCATCGTTGATGCGGAGCGCAGCGTGGTTCTCGACCAGGAACTTGTCGATCGCCTGCGAGACCTGGGCGGCGGTCAGATGTCCGTCAGGCTGCTGGCCGCGACCCGCCGGTGGCGGACCGCCGAAGCGGCCGCGGCCGCGACCCTGGCAGGCGGCGTTGTCGGCAAACGTCGGATCGAAGCGGCAGCGGGCCTGCTCGTCGGTGAGTCGTCCGGCGGGCGGGTCGAGGTTGACGGGGACGAACGCCGCCTTGCCCACCAGGACCGCCGCGCCGGTCACGCGATCCCTGACGCTGGCGAGATACGCGTCGAGCTCCGCCTGGGTGGGGCCGGTGCTCGTGGCGGCCAATCCACCCGGCGGCGCGGTCGCCGCCGGGCCTTGAGGCGGCACGAGATTGAAGGCCGGTGCGTTCACCGTGCCGTTAGTGCCCGGCGTCCACGCCAGCGCCTCGACGACAAGTGCGTCGTGCACCGGCGAGGTCAGGTGCACCTCGAGGTGCTCGTTCGACCAGCCCGGGTGCCCGAACTCCCAGGGCTCGAGGTGTCCGTTCGTCATGCCCCAGTCGGTCATCTGCTTGATCGCCCACTCGGCAGCGGCCTTGTGATTCGGCGACCCGGTGAGGCGCGGTCCGTACACGTCGGAGAAGAAGTGGAGCGTCCGCATGATCTGCGAATGGGCGCCCTCTTCCTGGCGAATCTTGTCGTTGATTTGCGGATCGGAGTCTCGGGAGGCGGCCGACGGCAGGGTGCTGGCGAGTACAGCGACCGCGACGCCGACGAGCAGTCTGAATCTCATGCGCCGCATTATAGCCATCGCCGTCCGGCTCGACCGCCCGAGCGGGACCGTTACCGACGGACCGGACTTTGTAAGGGTTCATCGGGTACGGATAGAAGGAGGACCCATGAACAAGGACGAGCTCAACGGAAAAGTGGATCAAGTGAAGGGCCGCGTCAAACAGGCGGCCGGCGACCTTGCGGACGACCAGAAACTCCACGATGAAGGCGTTGCGGACGAGGCGTCGGGCAAGGTCCAGGACACATATGGCAAGGCCCGCCGGAAGGTCGGCGAAGCGCTCAAGGACGTCGGCGACCAGATCAAGAAATAGTCCGGTAAGACCATGGTTTTTCACCGCACGGGTCAGTGACCCGTGCGGTCCTCTCCCGGTCCCTCTGGGTAACGGGGCACCAGGCAGTAGGTAGCGGGCACCATACCCGTCCCGGTGGTGGGCCTTGACCTTGCGCGGGGTAACCCTGCGTGCTATATTTGCAAGGTTCTGGTCGGCACTAGGACACCCTATCTAGAGCCGAATCCCAAACGGGCACCGCGCCAAGCGCGTGTCTTCGCACCTGCCGTCGCGGGTGCAGCAACCTAAACCTTATAGGGTAAGTCAGCTTCAGGTGCCGGGCCGCGATCGCGGCTCCCTAGGCCTGGAGCAACGAACTGAGACCGCCGCGGCACGCGTGTGCGTCAGCTGTCGGCGGTTGTGTTCCGAGTGGGACGTGCCCGCTCGGGTGAGTTCGACCGAGAGTTCCAGGAGAAGCCGTGCCGACGATCAGTCAGCTGGTGCGCAAGGGACGCGAGAAGGTCCTGACGAAGACGAAGAGCCCGGCGCTGCAGGACAGCCCGCAGAAGCGCGGCGTGTGCGTTCGCGTCTTCACGCAGACGCCGAAGAAGCCGAACTCGGCGCTGCGGAAGGTGGCGCGCGTCCGCCTGACCAACGGGATCGAGGTCACCACCTACATCCCGGGCGTCGGTCACAACCTGCAGGAGCACTCGCTGGTGCTGATCCGGGGCGGTCGAGTGAAGGACCTGCCCGGCGTTCGCTATCACGTTGTCCGAGGCACGCTCGACGCGGTGGGCGTGCAGGGCCGCAAGCAGGGGCGTTCGAAGTACGGCGCCAAGAGGCCGAAATCCTAGCCGGCCACGGGAAGCTGAGATATGCCAAGACGACGAGAAGTTCCCAAGCGTGAGGTTCCCCTCGACCCGCTCTACAGCAGCTCGCTGGTGACCAAGTTCATCAGCACGCTGATGCGCGACGGCAAGCGGAGCACGGCCGAGCAGATCATGTATGCCTCGCTGTCGACCATTCAAGAGAAGACCGGCGACGATCCGCTCAAGGTCTTCAAGAAGGCAGTCGAGAACGTCAAGCCGGCGCTGGAAGTGAAGTCACGGCGGGTCGGCGGCTCCAACTATCAGGTGCCGGTCGAGGTCAACCCGAACCGTCGCCTGTCGCTGAGCATCCGGTGGCTGGTCGGCTACGCGCGCGAGCGCGGCGACGGCAAGACGATGAAGGAAAAGCTGGCGAACGAGCTGATGGACGCCGCGAATCTCCGCGGCGGCGCGGTGAAGAAGCGAGAAGACGTGCACCGCATGGCGGAGGCCAACAAGGCGTTCGCGCACTATCGCTGGTAACGGGCAATGCCGAGGGAAACACCACTCAATCGCACGCGCAACATCGGCATCATGGCGCACATCGATGCCGGCAAGACCACCACGACCGAGCGGATCCTGTTCTACACGGGCATCACCTACAAGATTGGTGAGGTCCACGAGGGTACCGCGGTCATGGACTGGATGGAGCAGGAGCAGGAGCGCGGCATCACGATCACGTCCGCCGCGACGACGTGCTTCTGGCGCGAGCACCGCGTCAACATCATCGATACGCCGGGGCACGTCGATTTCACCGCCGAAGTCGAGCGCTCGCTGCGCGTCCTCGACGGCGCCGTCGCCGTGTTCGATTCGGTCGCCGGCGTCGAGCCGCAGTCGGAGACCGTCTGGCGCCAGGCCGACAAGTATCGCGTGCCGCGGATCTGCTTCGTCAACAAGATGGACCGCATCGGCGCGGACTTCAAGCGGACGTTCGAGCAGATCGTGACGAAGCTCGGAGGCAATCCGGTCGCGCTGCAGCTGCCCATCGGCGCCGAGGACAAGTTCGTCGGCGTGGTCGACCTCGTGAAGATGAAGTCGATCACCTACAAGGACGAGACGATGGGCGCCGACTACATCGTCGGCGACATTCCCGCCGACATGGTCGAGGAAGCGAAGCACTATCGCGAGCAGCTGATCGAGAAGGTCAGCGAGGCGGACGA
This sequence comes from uncultured Acidobacteriota bacterium, assembly GCA_963771415.1. Lineage (GTDB taxonomy): Bacteria > Acidobacteriota > Vicinamibacteria > Vicinamibacterales > 2-12-FULL-66-21 > CAWAZT01. Next base: position 562,217 of record CAVYTI010000007.1, read on the forward strand.
CAAGATTCTCGAGAAGTACCTGCACGGCGAGGACATCACCGAAGACGAGATCAAGGCGGCGCTGCGCAAGCGCGTGAACTCCTCGGTCCACACCGAAGGGGAGAAGGCCGAACCGGCGTTCGTGCCGGTCATCTGCGGCTCGGCGTTCAAGAACAAAGGCGTGCAGCCGCTGCTCGACGCCGTGGTCGACTACCTGCCGTCGCCGGTGGACGTGCCGCCGATCAAGGGCTTCAACCCGGACAAGGGACCGGAGGCGATCGAAGACCGGCCGGCGTCAGACGACGCGCCGTTCTCGGCGCTCGGCTTCAAGATCATGACCGACCCATTCGTCGGTCAGCTGACGTTCATCCGCGTCTATTCCGGCATCCTGACCTCGGGCACGACGATCTACAACTCGACCAAGCAGCGCAGCGAGCGCATCGGGCGGCTGCTGAAGATGCACGCCAACAAGCGTGAAGAAATCAAGGAAGTCTACGCCGGCGATATCGCGGCGGCGGTCGGGCTCAGGAGCGTGTCGACCGGCGACACGATCTGCGACGAGAAGAAGCCGATCGTGCTCGAGTCGATGGACTTCCCGGAGCCGGTCATCTCGCTCGCCATCGAGCCGAAGACCAAGGCCGACCAGGAGAAGCTCGGCGTCGGGCTGCAGAAGCTGATGGCGGAGGACCCGACCTTCCGGGTCAAGACCGATCAGGCCACCGGCGAAGTCGTCATCGCCGGCATGGGCGAGCTGCACCTCGAGATCATCGTCGACCGGTTGAAGCGCGAGTTCAACGTCGAGGCGAGCGTCGGCCGCCCGCAGGTCGCCTACAAGGAAACCTTGACCCGTCCGGCGGACGGCGAGATGAAGTACGCGAAGCAGACCGGTGGCCGCGGTCAGTACGGGCACGCCAAGATTCATCTCTATCCGGGCGAGCCCGGCACCGGTTACGTGTTCGAGAACGACATCACCGGCGGCTCGATCCCGAAGGAATACATCAAGCCGATCGACGAAGGGATCAAGGAAGCGCTGACCCGCGGCGTCCTCGCCGGCTATCCGATCGACGACGTCCGGATCGTGCTCTACGACGGCTCGTACCACGATGTCGACTCGTCGGAAATGGCCTTCAAGATCGCCGGGTCGATGGCGTTCCAGGATGCGGCAAAGAAGGCCCGGCCGGTACTGCTCGAGCCGATGATGCGCGTCGAGGTCGTCGTTCCCAAGGAGCACATGGGCGACGTCATCGGCAATCTCTCGGGTCGGCGCGGCCAGATTCAGTCGCAGGAGGACCGCGGCGGCACCCAGATCATCAACGCCCGCGTGCCGCTGTCCGAGATGTTCGGTTATGCGACCGACCTTCGCTCGCGCACCCAGGGACGCGCGACCTACTCGATGCACTTCGATCGCTACGAGCAGGCGCCGGCCAACGTGAGCGAGGAAGTGGTCGCGCGGGTGCAGGGCAAGACGTAGTTTCAGGTTCGGGGTTCGAGGTTCGGGGTTCGGGGTCTGGTTCAGGGTGCGGGTTCGGGGTTGGTTCAGGGTGCGGGTGGTTCGGAGTTCGCAGCGAGCTCGGCAGGTTCGGATTGAGAACCAGATGAACCGTGAACCAGACCCCGAACGCCGACCCGAACCAGACCTCGAACCCCGAACCGAACCCGAACCACAGTTAGCGAAGCGATAAGGATTAGTGACATGGCTTCACCATTCAGCGACAAGATTCGCATCCGCCTGAAGGCGTACGACAGCCGGGTGCTGGATCAGTCGACGACGGAGATCGTGGATACGGCGCGACGCACCGGGGCGCGGCTGGCTGGTCCGATTCCGTTGCCGACCGAGAAGAACAAGTGGACGGTGCTCCGCTCGCCGCACGTCGACAAGAAGTCGCGGGAGCAGTTCGAGCTCCGGACGCACAAGCGGCTGATCGACATCTTCGAGCCGACGCCGCAGACGGTCGACGCCCTGATGAAGCTCGATCTACCGGCCGGTGTCGACGTCGAGATCAAGGCGTTCGGGAAGGAACACAAATAGCGAACGCTGAGGTTCGGGGTTCGGGGTTCGTCGTTCAGGGTTAGGTTCGAACTCCGAACCCAACCACGAACCGTGAACCCCAGAACCAGACCCCGAACCCCGAACCACGAACCCCGAACCGGTTCCTGAGAGATACAGAATGGTTACTGGCATCATCGGCAGAAAAATCGGCATGACCCAGGTCTTCGCACAGGACGGGACTGTCACGCCGGCGACGGTCATCAAGGCCGGCCCGTGCGTCGTCCTGCAGGCCAAGGGCGTGCAGAGCGAAGGCTACGAGGCCGTGCAGATTGGGTTCGTCGAGGAGAAGCCGGCGAAGGCGACCAAGGCGCTCGCCGGGCACTACAAGAAGGCGAACGTTCCGCCGACCCGCGTCCGCCGCGAAATCAAGATCGCGCCGGGCGGCGAAGCGCTGAAGGCGGGCGATCAGGTCCTCGTGACCGGCGTCTTCAATCGTGGGGACCGTGTCGACGTCATCGGCGTGAGCCGCGGGCATGGATTCCAGGGAGTCGTGAAGCGTCACAACTTCCGCGGCGGTGCGGCGACGCACGGCTCGATGTTCCATCGCGCGCCCGGGTCGATCGGCGCCTCGTCGTTCCCCTCGCGCGTCGTCAAGGGCATGCGCGCGGCCGGACGGATGGGCGGCGACCGCGTGACCGTGCGTAACCTCAAGGTCGTGCAGATCGATGGTGACAACCATCTGTTGCTGGTCCGCGGCGCCGTGCCGGGAGCGACCGGCGGCTACGTGATCGTGCGCAAGGCGGTTGCCGCCAAGCCGGAACCGGTGCCGCAGGTAGAGAAGGCGTCGAAGACGACGGTCGCGAAGAAGCCGAAAAAGTAGCTGTCGGCCGCCGGCTGCGCCTCGATGGGGACGCGCCGCGACGGAAGCTGGAGACTGGAAGCTCCGATGAAGATCGACATCGTCAATGCGAAGAAAGAGACCGTCGGGTCGCTCGACCTCAAGGACGAGGTGTTCGGCGGGCGGGTGAAGACCGACCTGATCTGGGAGGCGGTTATCCACGAGAACGCCGCCGACCGGCGGGGCACGCACGCGACGAAGAACCGCGCGCTGGTCAGCGGATCGGGGAAGAAGCCGTGGCGACAGAAGGGAACCGGTCGCGCCCGCGTCGGCGAAATCCGCAATCCGCTGTGGCGCAAGGGTGGAACGGTGTTCGGTCCTCAGCCGCGCAGCTACGACTACGCGCTGCCGCGCAAGGTCAAGCTTGGTGCGCTGCGGGAGGCGCTGGCGCAGAAGCTGAACGACAGGACGCTGGTCGTGGTCGACAAGCTCGAGAGCGCGGACAAGAAGACCAAGTCGACGGCAGCGATGCTGAAGACGCTGGGCGTCCAGGGCAAGGCGCTGGTGATCGACGTGAAGCACGACGAGGGCTTCACCCAGTCGGCCCGCAACATCGCCGGCGTCAGGCTGGTGCCGACGGCGCAGGTCACCGCGCGCGACGTGATGGACACGGCGTTCGTGGTCGCGACGCGCGCGGCGCTGGAAAAGCTGCAGGAGACCCTGGGATAGTTGCCGGTCGCCGGCCGCCTGGCCGGCCACTGCGCGTGGAACGGGATACTGACATGAAACTGACAGACGTTATCCGCCGGCCTCTGATCACCGAGAAGACGACGCTGATGCGCGAGAACGATCGCACGATTGTCTTCGAGGTCGCGCCGGGTGCGACGAAAGTGGATGTCAAGCGCGCAGTCGAAAAGCTGCTGGGATCGAAGGTCGAGGCGGTGCGCACCGCGGTCGCGCACGGCAAGATGAAGCGCCAGGGGCGATTCGTCGGCCAGCGCTCGGATTGGAAGAAGGCGTATGTGAAGCTCAGGGAAGGAGAAAAGATCCCTGAGTTCCTGGAGGGCGCATAGTCAACTTCCAAGTTCCAACCCCCAACTAGGGATGGGGAGTTGGGAGTTGGGAATTTGCACGGAACACCTTTATGCCGATCAGATCATACAAGCCGACTTCGTCCGGCCGGCGCTTCCAGACCGTGCAGGTCTTCGACGAGATCACCTCGACGGAGCCGCACAAGCCGCTGGTCGAACCGCTGCGAAAGTCCGGCGGACGCAACAATCACGGCGAGCTGACGTCCTGGTGGCGCGGTGGCGGCCACAAGCGCAACTATCGCGTCATCGACTTCAAGCGCGACAAGCCGGACATTCCGGCGAAGGTCTCGACCATCGAGTACGACCCGAACCGGTCGGCACGGATTGCGCTGCTGACCTATGCCGATGGTGAGAAGCGCTACATCCTGCATCCGGTCGGCCTCAAGGTCGGCGACACGATCGTGGCCGGCCAGAGCGTCGACATCCTGCCCGGCAATGCGTTGCCGCTGAAGAATATTCCGCTGGGCACGATGGTGCACAACGTGGAAATGCGACCCGGCCGCGGCGGCCAGATCGCCCGCAGCGCCGGCTCCGGCGTGCAGGTGGTGGCCAAGGAAGGCGAATACGCCTCGGTCAAGATGCCGTCCGGCGAGATCCGCAAGATTCACGTGGAGTGCCTCGCCACGGTCGGCCAGGTTGGCAATCTCGATCACGAGAACGTGTCGATCGGCAAGGCCGGGCGCAGCCGCTGGTTGGGCAAACGGCCGCACGTGCGCGGCGTCGCCATGAATCCGGTCGATCATCCGCTGGGCGGCGGCGAAGGCAAGACCTCGGGCGGCCGTCATCCGGTGACGCCGTGGGGCGTGCCGACCAAGGGCTACAAGACGCGGAATCGCAAGTCGACCGATCGGTTCATCGTGCAGAGGCGGAAGAAGTAGCGCGCGATGACCGCTCACCGGCTTTAGCAAACTGGCAACTGGATTACTGGAACTGTTATGTCCCGATCGCTCAAGAAAGGTCCCTTCGTCGACGTGCCGCTCCTCGAAAAAGTCGAGGTCATGAATCGCGGCGGCGAGAAGAAGGTCATCAAGACCTGGTCGCGCCGCTCGACCGTCGTGCCGGAAATGGTCGGGCACACGATCGCGGTGCACAACGGCAAGAAATTCATCCCGGTTTACGTGACCGAGAACATGGTCGGGCACAAGCTCGGTGAGTTTGCGCCGACGCGCCAGTTCAAGGGGCACACGACGAAGGCGGACAAGGCCGCGCAGGTGGCTGCCGCAGCGCCCGTGGGCGCCGGCGCCGGCCCTGCTAAGGGAGGCGCGTAATGCCCGTTCAGGCGCACGCGACGGCCAAGTACATCCGGACGTCCGCGCAGAAGGCCGGCCTGGTGCTCGACCTGATCCGCGGCCGCGACGTCAACCATGCGCTCGCCACGCTGCAGTTCGCGCGCAAGGGGATCGCCCGCGACATCGAGAAGGTGCTGCGCTCGGCGATCGCCAACGCGCAGAACAAAGATGGATTCGGCGGGGACGTCGATCGGCTGTTCGTCGAAGCGTGCTTCGCCAACCAGGGGCCGTCGCAGAAGCGAATCCGTCCGGCCCCGATGGGGCGTGCCTTCCGCGTCGTCAAGCGGACCGCGCACCTCACCGTGCGGGTCGCCGAACGGCCGGTGAAGCTCGTGGTTCCGGCTGGAGCCGCGGGCCCTGCCGGCAACGAAGCCAGGCCGGCGCGCCGGGGCGCCAAGCCGCGGGCCAAGACCACCGCGTCGAAGGCGGGTGCGAAGCGCGCCGAGCCCAAGCGCGCCGCCAAGGCTGCGAAGTAGAGAGAAGGACGAAGGGACTCGATGGGACAGAAAGTACATCCGCACGGATTCCGTCTCGGCTTCAACAAGACCTGGCGATCGCGCTGGTTCGCCGACAAGGACTACGCCAAGCTGCTGCACGAGGATCTCAACCTGCGCGACAGTCTGAAGGAGCGCTTCGCGCACGCCGGCGTCTCCAAGATCGAGATCGAGCGGGCCGCCAACAAGCTCAAGATCGACATCTACACCTCGCGCCCGGGGATCATCATCGGGCGGAAGGGGACCGAGGTCGACAAGCTGAAGACCGAGATCCAGAAGCGGACCAACCGCGAGGTCTTCATCAACATCCAGGAGATCCAGAAGCCGGAGCTGGATGCGCAGCTGATCGCGGAGTCGGTGGCGATGCAGCTCGAGAAGCGCGTCGCCTTCCGCCGCGCGATGCGCAAGGCGGTCGAATCGGCGCTGCGCTTCGGCGCACGCGGCATCAAGGTGCGCGTGTCCGGGCGTCTGAATGGCGCCGAGATCGCGCGGTCGGAGTGGTATCTGCACGGGCAGCTGCCGCTGCAGACGCTGCGCGCCGACATCGACTACGGCCTGGCCCAGGCGTTCACCACCTACGGAGCCATCGGCGTGAAGGTGTGGCTCTACAAGGGAGAGCGGCTGGCCCCTCGCATCGGACGCGAGGAGGATTATCGGACGCCTCGCCGCGCCGGCGCTGGGGCTCGCGGATAACTCCCAACGCCCCGACTCCCAAACAACCGGGAGGGTCGGCCGTTGGGAATTGGAGAGTTGACAGCGTAAGGACTTCGTTATGTTGATGCCGAAGAAAGTCAAATACCGCAAGCAGCAGCGCGGTCGGATGGCGGGCAAGGCCTGGCGGGGGTCGGACATCTCGTTCGGCAACTACGGCCTGCGTGCGCTCGAGCCCTGCTGGCTGACCGATCGGCAGATCGAGGCAGCGCGCGTGGCGATGACCCGGTTCATCAAGCGCGGCGGGAAGATCTGGATCCGCGTGTTTCCGGACAAGCCGATTACCAAGAAGCCGCAGGAAACGCGCATGGGCAAGGGCAAAGGCGCACCCGAGCAGTGGGTCTGCGTCGTGCGGCCGGGTCGGATCATGTTCGAGATGGAAGGCGTGAGCGAGGTCGACGCGCGCCAGGCGATGCGGCTCGCGGCCGCCAAGCTTCCCATCAAGACGAGGTTCGCGACGCGATTTGCCGAGGAGAGAGCGTCATGAAGGTGACCGAGTTCCGCGACCTCGGCGTCGACGAGCTACGGCAGCGCGAGAAGGATCTCGACGATCAGGTGTTTCGCCTGCGCATCCAGAAGTCGATGGGGCAGGTCGAAGCGGGCTACAAGCTGAAGTCGCTCCGGCGCGACCTGGCGCGGGTCAAGACGGTGTTGCGCGAGAAGGAGACGGTGTAGGCCATGGCCACCAAGGCAGTCGTCACGGGCGTTGTCGTCAGCGACAAGATGGACAAGACCGTGAAGGTCGCGATCGAACGGCAGGTGCGGGACCCGCTCTACGGGAAAACCCAGCGCCGGACCTCGACTTTCCTCGCGCATGACGAGAAGAACGAGGCGAAGGTGGGCGACAAGGTCGCCATCACCGAGACCCGTCCCCTCAGCCGCCGCAAGCGCTGGACGGTGACGTCGGTGGTCGAACGGGCGAAGGCCATCTAAGGGAGGACACATCCATGATTCAGATGCGCTCCATCCTCGACGTCGCGGACAACTCCGGTGCGCGCAAGATCGCGGTGATCAATCCGATCGGTGGATCAACCGGCCGCTACGCGCGGCTTGGCGACATCGTCACCGCGTCGGTGAAGGAAGCGACGCCGGAATCGGCGGTCAAGAAGGGCCAGGTCGTCAAGGCCGTGATCGTCCGGACCCGCAAGGAGCAGCGCCGCAAGGACGGCAGCTACATCCGCTTCGATCGCAATGCCGCGGTGCTGATCAACGACCAGAAGGAACCGATCGGTACCCGCGTGTTCGGTCCGGTCGCCCGCGAGCTGCGCGAGCGCCGGTTCATGAAGATTATTTCGCTGGCACCCGAGGTGCTCTAGCGACACCGGAAGCTGACAAGTTATGTCGAGACTGCAAACCCCAGTTCGCCGCAACGACAACGTGGTCGTCGTCAGCGGCAAGGATCGCGGCAAGCGCGGGCGCGTGCTGAAGGTCCTGCCGGCGAAGAACCGCCTCGTCGTCGAGGGCGTGAACGTCATCAAGCGCCACACCAAGCCGAATCCCGGCCGCAACATCAAGGGCGGCGTGGTCGAGCGTGAGGCGCCGCTGCACGCCTCGAACGTGCAGGTGGTGTGTCCGGAGTGCGGCAAGGCGACACGGATCGGTCGCCGGGTTCTCGGCGACGGCCGCAAGGTCCGCGTCTGCCGCAAGTGCGAGGGAGTGGTGGACAAATGAGCCGCCTGAAAACTCATTACGAGAAGGACGTCGTGCCGGCCCTGAAGAAGGAGTACGGCTACAAGAACGTGATGGCCATCCCCAAGGTCGAGAAGGTGGTGGTCAACATGGGTCTCGGCGAAGCGACGCAGAACGCGAAGATCGTCGACACCGGCGCCGACGAGGTCGGCCGCATCACCGGTCAGAAGCCGGTGATCACGCGGGCCAAGAAGTCGATCGCGCAGTTCAAGGTCCGCAAGGGCATGCCGATCGGCACGATGGTCACCCTGCGCGGCGAGCGCATGTGGGAGTTCCTCGACCGGCTGATTGCCGTCGCGCTGCCCCGCGTCCGCGATTTCCGCGGCGTCTCGCCGAAGGGCTTCGACGGCCGCGGCAACTACACGCTCGGCTTGAAAGACCAGTTGTTGTTTCCCGAGATCGACTACATGAAGGTCGACAAGGCGCGCGGGATGAACATCTCGGTAATCACGACGGCGCGGACCGACGAGGAATCGCGAAAGCTGCTGCAGCTGCTGGGCATGCCGTTCAGGACCCAGTAGGGCCGCAGAGAACGCCGACAACGCGGATAGGGAAGAGAACACGATGGCCACGACTGCCAAGATCGCGAAGGAATTGAAGACGCCGAAGTTCAAGGTCCGCCTGCGCAATCGCTGCAAGCGCTGCGGCCGGCCGCGGGCGTACCTGCGCAAGTTTGCGTTGTGCCGCCTGTGCTTCCGCCAGCTCGCGCTGGAGGGAGACGTGGCGGGGGTTACGAAGAGCAGTTGGTAGGGAAGTAGAGCCATCGGGTTCGGACTGAGGCCGAAGACACCATCGGTCGCCCGGAGCTCGAGCCCCACCGAGAGCACGACAAGGTTTAGAGGACTATGACTGATCCCATCGCAGACATGCTGGCGCGGATTCGCAATGCGACGCAGGCGCGTCACTCCCGTGTGGACATGCCCTCGTCCCGCTTGAAGGTCGAGATCGCGCGCATCCTCGAGAGCGAAGGCTACATTCAGGGCTTCAAGGTGGTCGACCCGCAGGCCGGCCAGCCGCCCCAGTCCACGCTGCGGGTCGTGCTGAAGTACGGGCCGCGCGGCGAACGCGTGATTACCGGGATCCAGCGCGTCAGCCGGCCCGGGCGCCGCGTCTACTTCGGCCGCGACGACGTTCCGGATGTGCTGGCCGGGCTCGGCACCAGCATCCTGACGACCTCGCGCGGCGTGATGACCGGTCGCGAGGCCGTGAAGGCTGGTGTCGGCGGCGAAGTGCTCTGCAACGTGTGGTAGGAGCCGATCTGGCGCACCGCGCGTCCGTTGTCCAGCAACAGTGGAGCGGCCGCGCAGGGCGGATCACCGGCAACGGGAAGCTGAGAGCGGAAATCTGGGAACAGAATATGTCTCGTATAGGCAAGAAACCGATCGCGATCCCCAAAGGCGTCAAGATCGACGTCGTCCAGGGCGCCGTGGACGTGCAGGGACCCAAGGGCAAACTGCGCCAGGCGCTGCCGGCAGGCATTGGCTTCGAGGTCAAGGGTGAGCAGCTCGAGGCACGCACCCTGCGCGAGGATCCGGAGCTGGGCAAGTTCCACGGCCTGGCGCGCAGTCTCGTCGCCAACGCCGTGCGTGGCGTGACCGAGGGCTTCCGCAAGGACCTCGACATCGTCGGCGTCGGCTACCGTGCCGAGGTCAAGGGCAAGCAGGTGCACTTCGCGCTCGGTTACTCGCACCCGGTGGTGTTCGAGATTCCGACGGGGATCGACATCGCGATCGACAAGCAGACGCACGTCACGGTGACGGGCATCGACCGGCAGCTCGTCGGACAGGTGGCGGCGAACATTCGCTCGTTGCGCAAGCCCGACCCGTACAAGCAGAAGGGCGTGCGCTACACCGGCGAAGTGCTCAAGAAGAAGGCCGGCAAGACGGGCGCGAAGTAGGTCGCCAGTGGCCAGCATCGGGCGTCCCGCTGAAAGCTGCCGGACGCTGACGGCGGCCGCGGGCAACCCCAGCCACTCGACACTGGACGCTGGTCACTGAACGCGGGAAGCGGGAACTTGACATGAAGATCAAGACCAAGAAGGATCGACGCGAGCGGATCGGGCTGCGGCAGCGCAAGCGAATCAACGGGACATCCGAGCGGCCACGGCTGCGCGTGTTCCGGAGCGTGTCGCACATCTACGTCCAGGTCATCGACGACATGTCGGGGACGACTATTGCGTCGGCGGCGAGCACCGAGCCGACGCTCAAGTCCGTCTTCACCGAGAAGACCCGGGGTGGCAACATCAACGGCGCCAAGGCGCTGGGGAAGACCATCGCCGAGCGCCTCAAGGAGAAGGGCATCAAGCGGGTGGTCTTCGATCGCGGCGGGTTTCTGTATCACGGACGCATCCGCGCGGTGGCTGACGCGGCGCGGGAAGCGGGGCTGGAATTCTAGCCGCGGTAGACGCGGATTGACGCGGAAAACATATGCTTGAAACTCGCGAAAAGATCGATGCAGCGCAGCTGGACCTGAAAGACACGGTGGTCAATATCAGCCGCGTCACCAAGGTCGTCAAGGGCGGCAAGAACCTGAGCTTCAGCGCACTGGTGGTGGTCGGCGACGGCCACGGCGTGGTGGGCTTCGGTGTCGGCAAGGCGAAGGAAGTGCCCTCCGCGATCAAGAAGGGAATCGAGGCGGCGAAGAAGTCGCTGATCCGCGTGCCGCTCAAGGGCACGACGGTTCCGCATCCGGTGGTCGGACGCTTCGGCGCCGGACAGGTCCTGCTCAAGCCGGCGCCCGACGGCACCGGCATCATCGCCGGCGGCGCGGTGCGCGCCGTCGTGGAGTCGGCAGGCATTCAGAACGTCCTCACCAAGTCGCTCGGCTCCGCGAATCCGCACAACGTGGTGCGCGCGACGTTCGCGGGGTTGACCGGGTTGAAGGATCCGCGTGCGGTGCTCAAGCTGAGGGGCCGCGAGGAAGAGGTTCCGGCATAGGAGCCTCCGGCTTCGGCCGGAAGGGTTGAACGATGGCGAAGAAGTCTGGGAAAGCCGCGGCCGCACAGAAGGTGAAGATCTCGTTGCGCGTCAGCCCGATCGGGTTCGATCGCAAGCAGCGGATCGTCGTCCAGAGCATGGGCCTGCGGCGGATTGGCCATACGGTGGAGCTGGTGGACACGCCCGAGACACGCGGCATGATCCACAAGGTCCGGCACCTGGTGGAAGTGGAATGAATCGGCAAGTCGGTGAACGGTCGGCGCGCGTCGGGACCTCGTCCCGCCGCTGGCCCGGCGTTCCCGGATTAGAGCGACAGGGGTAGGCATCATGGATCTTTCGAACCTGCGTCCTCCGAAGGGCGCGAAGCACCCGAAGAAGCGGATCGGCCGCGGACAGGGCTCCGGCAACGGCAAGACCGCCGGGCGCGGGCACAAGGGCGCCAAGTCGCGATCGGGCTTCAAGCACAAGCGAGGCTTCGAAGGCGGCCAGATGCCGCTGCACCGGCGCGTCCCCAAGCGGGGCTTTCACAACCTGTTTCGCGTCGACTACGGCGTCGTCAACCTCGACACGATTGCGGAGCGCTTCGAGGCCGGGACCGAAATCACGCCGGAGCTGCTGCGGGAGCACGGGCTCGTCGCCAAGTCGAAGGGCGTGAAGGTGCTCGCGCGCGGCGACATCAGCAAGGCGTTCACCGTGCGGGCGCACAAGTTCAGCGGAAAGGCAGCGGAGAAGATCGCCGCCGCCGGCGGCAAGGCAGAGGTGGTCACGTAAGGTCCGTCAGGACGGACGGGAAGCGGCACACATGCTGGCTGACAGTCTGAAAAACATCTTCGCGGTCGCGGATCTGCGCAAGCGCGTGCTCTTCACGCTGGGCTTGCTGGCCGTGTATCGGGTGGGCGGCCACATTCCCACGCCCGGCGTGAACCCCGAGGCGCTGGCGCTGCTGGCGGACCAGGCCAAGAACACGATGTTCGGCCTCTACGACATGTTCTCGGGCAAGAACCTGTCGCAGATGACGATCTTCGCGCTCGGCATCATGCCGTACATCAGCGCGTCGATCATCCTCCAGCTGCTGACGGTCGTGTGGCCGTACCTGGAGCGGCTCTCCAAGGAAGGCGAGCTGGGACGGCGCAAGATCACGCAGTACACCCGCTACGGCACGATCCTGCTGAGCGTCGTGCAGTCGCTGGGGATTGCCATCTATCTGGAGCACCAGACGAACATCGCTGGCGGTCTCCCGCTCGTCTATCACACCGGCTGGGGCTTCCGGCTGATGACGGTGCTGACGCTGACGACGGGCACGACCTTCATCATGTGGCTCGGCGAGCAGATCACCGAGCGCGGCATCGGCAACGGCATGTCGCTCATCATCTACGCCGGCATCGTGGTCAACTTTCCGCATGCCGTGCTGTCGACGTTGGACCAGATGCGGACCGGGCAGATCAGCCTGATCCGGATGCTGCTGCTGATTGTCGTCATGGTGCTGGTGGTCGCCGCCATCGTGTTCGTCGAGCGCGGCCATCGCAAGGTGACGGTGCAGTACGCCAAGCGGGTGGTCGGGCGGCGGATGTACGGCGGATCGAGCACGCACATTCCGCTGAAGGTGAACACCGGTGGGGTCATCCCGGTGATCTTCGCGTCGTCGATCCTGGCGTTTCCCGCGACGATGGCGCCGATGTTCGCAGAAGGTGGGTGGTTCCGCGGCTTCGCCGACCAGATCCGGTGGGGCATGCCGCTCTACAACCTGCTCTACGTCGCCGGGATCATCTTCTTCTGCTACTTCTACACCGCGATCATCTTCAATCCCGATGACGTGGCCGAGAACATGCGGAAGTACGGCGGGTTCATCCCCGGCATCCGTCCGGGCAAGCGGACGGCGGAGTTCATCGACACGATTCTGACGCGGATTACGCTAGTCGGCGCGCTGTACCTGGCGGTGATCGCCATCCTGCCCGAGTTCCTGATCAGCGGGTTCAAGGTGGCGCCGATTCCGCTCATCGGCGAGAAGCTCGATCAGTTCCTGCCGCGATTCATCACCGAAGGCATGAACATCACGTTCTACTTCGGCGGCACCTCGCTGCTGATCATCGTCGGTGTGGCGATGGACACGGTCCAGCAGGTCGAGTCGCAGCTGATCATGCGCCACTACGACGGGTTCATGAAGAAGACCCGCATCCGTGGACGGCGGGGGCAGTAGATGGGTCAGCGACCCGGAGTGGCGCTGAACGTGGTGATGTTGGGTCCGCCGGGAGCTGGGAAGGGTACCCAGGCCGAACGATTTGCCATGCGGCACGGGCTGCCGAAGATCTCGACCGGCGACATCCTCCGTGAGGCGGTGCACGGCCACACCGAGCTGGGCCGGCTGGCGGAGGCGACAATGGACGCCGGCAAGCTGGTCGGCGACGAGGTGATGATCGGCATCGTCCGCGAGCGCCTCGGCCGACCTGACGCGAAGAAGGGGTTCGTGCTCGACGGCTTTCCGCGCACGGTGGTTCAGGCTGGCGCGCTCGACGAGATGATGGCCAACCGCGGTCCGCTGGTCGTGGTCGATATCGTGGTGCCGGAAGACGTTCTCGTGCGTCGCCTGGCGGCGAGACGGATCTGCTCGGAGTGCGGCTCGAACGCGCTGGTGGAGTGGACGACGAATTGTGGCAAATGCGGCGGTGCGCTCATCCAGCGCACTGACGATGGTGACGGGATTGTGCGCGAGCGGTTGAAGGTGTATCAGCGCCAGACCAAGTCGCTCGTCGACTACTACTCGGGGCGGCCGACGTTTCGCATGATCGACGGCAACCATCCGCCTGACGCGGTCACGGGGGCGCTCGACGCGGCGATCTGCGAGGCTTCGGCGGCGGCGGCCAGCGGCGAGGTCCAGCGGTGATCGTCTGCAAGTCGCCGGCGGAGCTCGATCGCATGCGGGCGGCCAACGCGCTGGTCGCGCAGGTGCTGTGGGATCTGGCGGGAATGGTGGCGCCGGGAATATCGACGGCGGATCTCGACGCGGCGGCGGAGAAAAAGGTGCGGGCCGCCGGCGCGGAGCCGGCGTTCAAGGGTTACCGCGGCTATCCGGCGACGTTGTGCGCGTCGATCAACGAGCAGGTCGTCCACGGGATCCCGTCGAAGCAGCCGCTGCGCTCGGGCGACATCGTCTCGCTCGATATGGGCGTGAAGCTCGACGGATTCTTCGGCGACTCGGCGATCACCGTGCCGGTGGGCGTGGTGGACGACGAGGTGAAAAGGCTGCTGCGGGTGACGCAGGAAGCGCTCGAGCAGGGCATCGCGCAGGTGCGGGTGGGCGGCCGGATCTCCGACATCGGCCACGCGATTCAGCGTCACGTCGAGGAGCATGGCTTTTCGGTGGTGCGCGAGTTCGTCGGACACGGGATTGGCGCCGCGCTGCACGAGGAGCCACAGATTGCCAACTACGGCGAGCCGGGCCATGGCCCGCGGCTGGCCGAGGGGATGACCCTGGCGATCGAGCCGATGGTGAACATGGGGAAGCCAGGCGTGCGGGTGCTGGCCGATGGCTGGACCGCCGTGACGAAGGACGGCAGCCTGTCGGCGCATTTCGAGCACACCGTGGCGGTGACCAAGGCCGGGCCGCTGGTGATGACCCTGCGTCCGGTGGTGGAAAGCCGCTGACCGGGCCCGGAGCCGTGGGATGTCGTCGTGATCGAAAAGGATCCGCGCGAACCCGATCGGCGAGCCATCAGCGTCGAAGGAATAGTGCGCGAGGCGCTGCCCTATGCGCAGTATCGGGTCGAGGTAGACGGGCAGCGGCAGGTGACGGCGCATACGCCGAGCGGGCCGGGGCGGAACTTCATCCGCATCCTGGTCGGCGATCGCGTGCGGCTCGAGTTGAGCCCGAAGGATCGGACTCGCGGGCGAATCGTCGAGAAGATCGCCTAGGGCGGAGTGACACATGAAAGTACGAGCGTCGGTGAAACGGATTTGCGACAAGTGCAAGGTCATCCGCCGCCGCGGCGTGGTGCGGGTGATCTGCCCGAATCAGAAGCACAAGCAGCGACAAGGCTAGGCTAGGACGAAGGACAACTGAAATGGCGCGTATAGCTGGAATCGATTTGCCGCGGACCAAGCGGGTGGAAGTCGGCCTGACCTACATCTATGGCATCGGCCGGAAGCGCTCGAACGACATCCTGACCGAGGCCGGCGTGAGCGCCGACATCCGGGTCAAGGACTTGTCGGAAGAGGACGTCCGGAAGATCAGCCGCGTGATCGAAGAGCAGGGTCGCGTGGAAGGAGATCTCCGCAAGGAGATCTCGATGAGCATCAAGCGGCTGATGGAAATCGGCAGCTGGCGCGGGATGCGTCATCGCCGGAACCTGCCGGTTCGCGGCCAGCGCACGCGGACCAACGCGCGGACGCGCAAAGGGCCGCGCAAGGGCGCGATTGCCAAGAAGAAGACCGTCTAGTCTGGAAACTGGAAGCGGAAAGCTGAGATATGGCCAAAAACGACACCGTTGACGCGTCGGCGCCTGGCACCGAAGGCGGCAAGAAGGCCGGGCGACCGGCCAAGAAGAAGACCTTCAAGAAGCGTGGTGAGAAACGCATCATCCATCACGGACTGGCGCACGTGCACGCCTCGTTCAACAACACCACGATCACCATCACCGACCCCGAGGGGAACGTGGTGGCGTGGTCGAGCGCCGGCGGCATCGGCTTCAAGGGTTCGCGCAAGGGGACGCCGTTTGCCGCGACGCAGGCGGCCATCGCCGCCGGCAACGCGGCCAAGGCGTTCGGCATGCGGACGCTGGAAGTGCGCGTCAAGGGTCCCGGCGCCGGCCGCGAGTCGGCGATTCGGGCGCTGCAGACCATCGGTCTCGACGTGAAGTCGATTCGCGACGTCACGCCGATTCCCCACAACGGCTGCCGCCCTCCGAAGAGAAGGCGAGTTTGAGCTGGCTAGCTGATAGCTGATAAGGACGACTACGAATGGCACGTTATATCGGACCGGTCTGCCGGCTTTGCCGGCGCGAAGGCATGAAGCTCTTCCTCAAGGGGGAGCGTTGCTACACCGAAAAGTGCGCGATCGAGAAGCGCAATCTGCCGCCCGGCCAGCACGGCAAGCTGCGCAAGGCGAAGCTGGTGGGCTACGGCCTGCAGCTGCGCGAGAAGCAGAAGGTCAAGCGCATCTACGGGGTGCTCGAGAACCAGTTCCGGCGCTATTTCGAGGCGGCCGAGCGGACCCGCGGGATCACCGGCGAGACGCTGCTCCAGCTGCTCGAGCGCCGGTTCGACAACGTCATCTACCGCCTCGGGCTGTCCACCTCGCGCGCGCAAGCGCGCCAGCTGGTACGCCACGGGCACTTCACGGTGAACGGCCGCAAGGTGGACATCCCGTCCTACTCGGTGAAAGCGGGGGACGTCATCGGCGTGCGCGGCACCAGCGCGGAGAACGCGGCCATCGTCCACGCGATGGAAGAGGTGAAGGGGCGCGGCATTCCCGAGTGGCTCTCGTTCGACGCCGGGTCGATGAGCGGTCGCATCGCGTCGCTGCCGACGCGTGAGCAGATCAACCTGCCGGTGCAGGAACAGCTGATCGTCGAGTTGTATTCGAAATAACTCCCACCTCCCAATTCCCACCCAATCCGGGCGTTGGAATCTTGGGAGTTGGGAATTGGAACTTAGAAAGTGTGAAGTCTCTCTGCCCGCAGCCATTCCGGATTTGCGGTGGGAGGCAGAGGGTCAAGGCAAATCCGGCGGGCGCCACTGGCGGCGTCTGATTGAAAGGAAGTAGCAATGCTCTGGAAAGGTTTTCAGCGGCCGAAACGGCTGGAATTCGAACGCGAGACGCTGACCGATCGGTTCGGCCGCTTCTACGCGCAGCCATTCGAGCGCGGCTTCGGCACGACCATCGGCAACGCCCTGCGCCGCGTCCTGCTCTCCTCGATCGAGGGAGCGGCGGTGACCGCGGTCAAGATGGACGGGGTGCTGCACGAGTTCTCGCCGATTCCGGGCGTCGTGGAGGACGCGACCGACATCATCCTGAACCTGAAGCAGATCCCGCTCAAGATGCACACCGACACCACCAAGACGCTGTACCTGCGCGTCGACAAGGGTGGAGAGGTGCGCGCGCGGGACATCGAGACCGACGCCGACGTCGAGATTCTCGAGCCGGACGCCCACATCGCGACGCTCGCCGAGGGCGGCAAGCTGCACATGGAGATGCGAGTCAAGCGCGGACGCGGCTACGTCTCGGCGGACAAGAACTTCGACGAAGATCTCGGCATCGGCTGGATCCCGGTCGACTCGGTCCACTCGCCGATCAAGAAGGTCAACTACCTGGTCGAAGCGGCGCGTATCGGACAGGCCACCGACTACGACAAGCTGACGGTCGACGTCTGGACCAACGGCTCGGTCACGCCGCGCGACGCGATGTCGCTCTCAGCCAAGCTGATTCGCGACCACCTCAACATCTTCATCAACCTCGAGGATGCCGGTGAGCTGCAGGCCGAGGGCGGCGGTGAGCAGCCGCACGCGACCTCGAACGAGAACCTCGACAAGAGCGTCGAGGAGCTCGAGCTGTCGGTTCGCTCCTACAACTGCCTGAAGAACGCGAACATCCGGACCATCCGTGAGCTCGTGCAGAAGACCGAGGGCGAAATGCTGAAGACGAAGAACTTCGGCAGGAAGTCGCTCAACGAGATCAAGGAAATCCTGTCCGGCATGGGATTGAGCCTGGGCATGCGGCTCGATCAGCCGGCGGCGCAATCTGCCGAGTGAGTCGCAGCACCAGGGACGAAGGACTAGAGGACTGGCAGGAATAGAGCTATGCGTCACCGAGTAGGACAGCGAAAACTGGGACGGGTCACCGAGCACCGTATCGCGATGCTCCGCAATCAGGCGGAGGCGCTGCTGCGCCACGAGCGGATCGAAACGACGGTGCCGAAAGCGAAGGAGCTGCGTCCGTTCGTCGAGCGGATCATCACCTTGGCCAAGCGGGGGCTCGCCAGCGGCGACGCCAACGGCCGATCGCTGCACGCGCGGCGGCTGGTCCTGCGCGACATTCAGGACCGCACCGTCGTGTCGAAGCTGTTCGACACGCTGGCGCCTCGCTTCGAAGCGCGTCCCGGCGGTTACACCCGGATCCTGCGGCTCGGGTTCCGGCGCGGCGACAGCGCCGAGGTCGCGCAGATCGAGCTCGTCGGCAGCGAGTTCAATCCCAACGCCGAGGCGGAAAAGGCCGCGGCGACCGAGAAGCAGCCGAAGCCGAAGAAGGGGCTCGGCCGGTTCTTCCGCGGAAAAGCCAAGGCGGAGAGCGAAGAGTCCGGGGAATCGACCACCGAGACCAAGAAGGCCAAGCCATCCCGGCCGAAAGGCAAGGGCGGCAAGGCCGATACCCGCGGCAAAGGGGTCAAGACTTCATCGCCGCGCAAGGCGGGCGGCGCCTAGGAAGTTCCCGGACCTGGGACCTCGGACCTCGGTCTCCACACAAACAAAGGGCCGGCTCGCACGTGCGAGACCGGCCCTTTCTCATGTTCCCGCTGTCCCGTGCCCCCTCGGCGGGCGCTAGACCTCTTCGGTTGCTTCCGCTCCGCGCTCGGCCTTCGAGGCGGCGATGATCTTCGCGTGCAGATGCTGCGGCACTTCTTCGTAGTGCGAGAACTCCATGTGATACGAGCCGCGGCCTCCGGTGGCCGACGTCAGGTGCTGCTCGTAGGTCAGCATCTCGGACATCGGGACTTTCGCCCGGATGATAGTGGACGAGCCGCGCGTGTCCATGCCGCCAATCCGTCCGCGGCGGCTGTTCAAGTCGCCCATCAGGTCGCCGGCGAAGTCGTTCGGCGCGTAGACCTCGACGTTCATGATCGGCTCGAGCAGCGTCGGGCGGGCGCGGGCCATGCCGTCCTTGAACGCCAGTGACCCCGCCAGCTTGAACGACAGCTCGTTCGAGTCGACCTGATGGAACGATCCGTCGAAGACCGTCGCCCTGAAGTCGACCATCGGGTAACCAGCCAGATAACCGCGCAGCCGCGCATCCTGAATGCCCTTTTCGACGGCCGGCACGAACTGACGCGGGATCGATCCGCCGAAAATGTCGTCGACGAACTCGAAGTCGCTGCCGCGGGCGAGCGGTTCGAACTTCACCTTGCAGTCGCCGAACTGGCCGTGCCCGCCGGTCTGCTTCTTGTGCCGCCCGTGCGCCTCGGTTGCGGCGGTAATCGTCTCCCGATAGGGAATGCGCGGCGGACGCAGCGTGACTTCAACGCCGAAACGGCGCTTCAGCTTGGCGACCGTCACCTCGATGTGGGTCTGGCCCTGCCCGGCGAGGAGCAGTTCCTTGGTCTGCTGATCGCGGTTGTAGCTGATCGTCGGATCCTCTTCCTGCAGCCGGTGCAGGGCGGTGCTGATCTTCTCTTCGTCGCCGCGGCTCTTCGGCTCGATGGCGTAGGAGATGACCGGCTCGGGGAAGCGGATTGCCGGTATCTTCACGCTCGACGATTTGTCGGCAAGGAGATCGCTCGTCAGGGTCTCCTTCAGCTTGGCGACGGCGCCGATGTCGCCGGCTTTGATTTCCGGAACGTTCGTCTGGGTCTTGCCCTGCAGCAGCAGCAGATGCCCGAGCCGTTCGGGCGTCTCTTTGGTGAGATTGTGCACGGTCGAATCGGACTTGAGCGCTCCCCCGAGCACGCGAAACATCGTGATCCGCCCGGCAAACGGATCGGCCACGGTCTTCCACACGAAGGCGGCGACCGGCCCACCATCCACCGTCGCTATCCCGAGCTCGTTGCCGGCGCTGTCACGCGCCTTGAGCGGCCGCTCGAGCGGGCCGGGCACGAACGAGAGGACGGCGTCGAGAATCGGCTGAATGCCGATGTTGGCGGAAGCCGACGCGCAGAGGACGGGGAAGATCCGTCCGCCGGCGACGCCGCGCTTCAACCCGGTCAGCAGATCTTCCTGCGACAGCGTACCGGCGTCGAAAAACTTCTCCATCAATCCATCGTCGGCTTCGGCAACCATCTCGATCAGCGCCTCGCGCGCCGTCTGCGCCGCGCCGCTGAGTGCCTCTGGCACCGGTCCCTCGGTGGGCTTACCGCTGGCGTCCGTGGCGAACGTCCACGCCTTCATCCCGATCAAATCGACGACGCCCTTGAAGTTCTTCTCCTCACCGATCGGCAGCTGGATCGGGACGACGGTCCGGCCGAAGACCGTGCGCAGCGATTCGAGCGATCGGTCGAGGCTGGCGCGCTCGCGATCGAACCGGTTCAGGACGACCAGCCGCGGGACACCGAGCTCTTCGGCCGCTTCCCACACTTTCTCGGTCGACACTTCGACGCCAGCCACCGCATCGACCACGACAATGGCGGCATCGACGACGCGCAACGCCGCCCGCGCGTCGCTCAGGAAATTGGCCATGCCCGGGGTGTCGACCAGGTTGATCTTGTATTTGTTCCACTCGGCGTAGGCGAGCGATGCCGAGAGCGTGTGCTTGCGCGCGATCTCTTCTTCGTCGTAATCAGTCACGGTCGTCCCGTCGTCGACCCGCCCGAGCCGGTTGACCGCGCCGGCATCGAAGAGGAGAGCCGAGACGAGCTGCGTCTTGCCCGATCCGGAATGGCCGACGAGCGCCACATTCCGCAGGCTTTGTGCGTCGTAAACCTTCATAGGGGTGACCTCTCGGCAATCAGCTGTCAGCCGTCGGCGTTCAGCATTCAGCTTGCGCGTCCCGGACTGCTCAACGTCGCGGCCAGGCCGCTCAGCATCCTTTTGATCTCGCTCGCGGCCGCCGCCAGCGGCTCGTACTCCGGTGCGGGCAGCAGCCCCACGTCGTGCGCCAAAAGCAGATGATACTCAAGTTCGCTGGCCGATCCCAAGGCGACTCTGACGAATCGGCGCTGGTCGGCAACCGGACGGCCCGACAGTCTCGAGCTTCCCGGGCGCGGCCGGCAGGGCGCCGACCCGTCATTTGCCTGAGGTGGGCGGCGAGAATATCCCGAGGTAGAGTCGCCCAGACAGTGCGCAAACCGTGGCCCAGCCGTCTTTCTTTCGTCGTATAACGCCGGCAATTCTGCTGACGCTGCTGGCCCCGATCGTCGCGGAGTTCCTCCTCGGCGATTTCAGCATCAAGAGCCTGCCGATTGCACTCGTCCTGCTGCCGCTCTACGGATGCGGGGCGCTGTTGATCCGCGAGGTGACTCGCCGCACCGGGCGCGGCTGGCCGACCATCCTGCTCCTGGCTGTGGCCTATTCGCTGATCGAGGAAGGTTTCCTGACGCAGTCGCTGTTCAACCCGAACTACGTCGGCCAGCGTCTGCTCGCCTACGGCTTCATTCCCAGGCTTGGCACTTCACTCAACTGGAGCGTCATGGTGCTCTCGATCCACGTCGTGTGGAGCATCGCCACACCGATTCTGATCGCCGAGGGCGTTGCCGCCGACCGCCGGACGGAGCCGTGGCTGAAGGTTCCAGGACTGGTCGTAACCGTCGTGCTGTTCCTGCTCGGGTGTGCGTCGACAACCGCGTTCAGCCTGAAATCGAGCCCGTTCGTTGCCACACGGGCTCAATTCGTCGTCGTTGGGCTCCTTGCGCTGCTCGCAATTGGCTCGGCCTTTCTCGTCGGAGGTCGCGCCGATCACGCGGTCGCACCGGCATCTCGCGCGCCTTACCCTCCTGTGGTTTGCCTCGTCAGCCTGGTTGCCGCGATCGTGTTCATGATGGCCGAACCCTACCTTCGCGGTCACGGTCAGCCGCCGGCGCTCAGCCTGGCCATCCGCCTTGCGTCTGAGGCTGTCGGGGGCGGGCTGATTGCCTGGTGGTCGGGGATGCGCGGCTGGACTGCTGGGCACTATCTCGCCATCGCCAGCGCGACCACGCTCACCTACGCGCTGTTCGGCTTCGCCGCGTTTCTACAGGGTCACACCAATCTCGGCGTTCCCACCGATCGGATCGACCTCGCGGGCCAGATAGTGCTCGCGTTGGCGGTGTTCGTGCTGATCGGCTGGGGAAGCTGGCGCAATCGATTTGGCGGCTACTCGTAGCGCAGCGCCTCGATCGGATCCATTCGCGACGCCTTGAAGGCGGGGAACAGGCCGAAGAAGATGCCGACGCCGGCGGAGAAGCCGATGCCGATGGCGAACGACCACCACGGGAGCGAGACGGGGAAATTCGTCAGCCAGTGAATGGTACATGCCAATCGAGCTGCCGAACAGGATTCCGATCAATCCGCCGGCCGAGGTGAGAAACACCGCCTCGACGAGGAACTGCCAGAGGATCTCGCGCCGCCGCGCGCCCAGCGCCTTGCGGACGCCGATCTCGCGTGTGCGCTCGGTCACCGAGATCATCATGATCGCCATGACGCCGATGCCGCCAACCATCAGCGCGATCGACGAGATGACGACCAGGCCGAGGAACGTCGCGCTGCTGATCTGATCCCACACCTTCAGGACGGCGTCCTGCGTGGCCAGATCGAAATCGTTGGCTTGATCGAGCTTGAGGCCGTGGCGGATGCGCATGACCGCCTCGACCTCCGCCAGCGCGGCGTCCCGCTGTCCCTCGCGTGGGACGACGGCGATCATCGCCGTACGGAACACCGCGGGGTTGAAGCTGCTCGCCGAGATCTTTGCCGAGCCTTTCAGGACCTTGCCGAAGATCTTCTCGTGGTACCGTAGGGAATGATCACGAAGTCGTCGACGCCGCTCGAGAAATTCCCGGGACTCGGACGCGGACCCAGCACGCCGATGACCGTAAACGGCATCGAGCCGATTCGAACCGTCTTGCCGATGGGATCGACGTTGGGGAAGAGCGACTGCCAGGGCGTGCTGCCCAGGAGCGCGACCGGCCGCCGATGTTCCACTTCTGCGGAGGTGAAGAGCCGCCCGTACTCCAGCTTCGCGAAGTTCACGGCAGACCAGTTCTCGGTCGCCCCGATCACCGCCAACTGCTTCGTCTTTTCATGGCCGAAGTACACGCGCGACTGGCTGAATCCGGTCGCGCCGAGCCAGACATCGACGAGCGCGACCGACGGACAGTCCCGCTCGATCGCCCGCGCATCGTCCATGGTCAGGTTGGGACGGCGGGCGACGTCGAGGAAGCTCTTGCCCGATCCGATCAGGCTGAGCGCGCCCCACTTCTGCACCATCAGCGTGTTCGGCCCGAGCTGGCTGATCGTATCGCGCAGCGACTGATCGAAGCCGCGGATGAGCGACGTCATCCCGACGATGGAGGTAATGCCGATGACGACGCCGAGCACGGTCAGCGCCGAGCGCATCTTGCTCGTCCGCAGCGTGTCGAACGCCATCACGACGATTTCGGAGAGCAGGCCGGTGCGGACGGTCGCCATGCTACTCGCGCCTCAGCGCTTCTATCGGATCCAGCTTGGCGGCGCGCATTGCCGGATACAGGCCAAAGAACAACCCGACGATGGCGGTGATGCCGATGCCGATGGCAACGGACCAGACCTGCACCGCCGCCGGCAGCGGCGAGAGCTTGCTGATGATCAGCGCCAGGATGAACCCGAAGCCGGTGCCGAGCACGCCGCCGAACGTCGACAGCGTCACGGATTCGGTCAGGATCTGCCAGACGATGTCGCGCCGGCGCGCGCCGAGCGCCTTGCGCAAGCCGATCTCCCGCGTCCGCTCGCTGACCACCATCAGCATGATGTTCATGATGACGATGCCGCCGACGACGAGCGACAGCGCGACGACGCCGATGAGCACGGCAAAGATGCCGTTGGTAGCGGCGTGATAGATGCCGAGGATCGTGTCGGACGTGAACATGCCGAAGTTGTCGCGCGCGGCGGGCCGCAGCCGCCGCTCCATCCGCATCGCCACGGTCGCATCGTCCATCGCCACCTTGACCAGGTCGGGCGACTTCGGCTTCACGAGCAACTGCAGGCCGAACATGCGGGAGCCGAACATCTTCTGGAACACGCCCAGCGGGATGATGGCGAAGTTGTCCTGCGAGTTGCCGAATGCGGACCCCTTCTTCTTGCTGACCCCGATCACGCGGAAGTGCGTATTCCCGATCGAGATGACTTTTTCGAGCGCCTCAGCCGGACCGAACAGCTTGTCGGCGACGTCCCAGCCGAGGACGGTGACGGGGCGGACCGCGTCGATTTCAGCGGGGCTGATGAGACGCCCGCGCTCGACGTCGAACGTCGAGAAATAAATGTAGTCGCGCGAGACGCCCTGCACCTGCGCGCCGTCGACCGACTCGCTCCTGTACGTCATCACCGCCCGCGCCGTCGCCTCTCCCGCGACCGCGCCGATGTTCTCGCCGTACTTCCGGACCGCCGTCGCCTCATCCATCGTGACGCGCGGGTTGTTGCGGACGCGATCTTCGTCTTCCTGGGTCCTGATCAGCGGCATCCGCTGGATGGTGAAGTTGTCGGCGCCGACGCCGGAAACGATGGCGTCTGTCACGTAGGCGTTCATGCCCTGGACGAGCGACACCACGGCGATGATCGAGGTGACCGCGACGATGTTCCCCAGCACGGTGAGGAACGACCGTAGCTTGTTCGCCCAGATCGCGCCGAGCGCGATGAACGCCGCTTCGAGGAATTGATGCATGGCTCGTTGCCAGCTCCAAGTGGCCAGCTTCCAGCTTTCGAAGGGTTCGAAGGTGCGGCGACAGACTGCCGCGGGAAGCTGGACGCTGGAGACTGGTTCTTATGTCTTCGCTACCGTCGACCGCTTGATCGCTTCGATCTTGACCGGCGCACCGTCGGCGAGCTCGCGCACCGAGGCAAACGGTCCGACGATCACCTGGTCGCCCGCCTTGAGCCCCGACAGCACTTCGAAGTACTTCTCGCCCGCAATTCCCGTCTTCACCGGGATGAATTCCGCCTTGTTCTCGCGCACCACGAATACGCCCTCGAGCTCTTTGCGCGACTGGCCGGGCTTCAGCTCCGAGGCCTCGACGCCCGTCGAGCGCCGCGGGCGCTTGTCATCGGTCTTGGGCTCGCGGACCATGTTGCCGTCCTTGTCGACGACGACTTCGCGAACCGTCGTCGCTTGAATCGGCACCGAGACCGAGTTCTTTCGTGTCGCGGTCGTGATCTCCGCGGTGCAGGTGAAACCCGGACGCACGTCGGCGATCCTCGCCTCGATCTGCACCTTGACCAGGAAGTTCGTCGCCTGTGACGCGGACGTCGCACCGGCGGCCGCCTGAATCGGGCTGTTGCCGATCTCGACGACCTTGCCAGGGAAGCTCTTGCCCGGCATCGCGTCGATCGTCACTTTCGCCAGCTGGCCAATGGTGACGGTCGGAATGTCGGTCTCGTCCACTTCGACCTGGGCTTCGATGACCGACATGTCGGCGATGGTCAGCAGCACGGTGCCGGCGTTGTTCATCGTGCCGACGACGACGGTCTCGCCCTCTTCGATGTTCCGCCGCGTGACGATGCCGTCGATGGGCGACTGGATCCGCACCTTGCTCAGGCTGTACTTCGCGCTTTCGAGCGACGCTTGTTCCTGCGCCATGCGCAGGTGCTGCGTTTCGACCTGCTTTTCGGCGGAATTCGCGTCGGACTGCCGCATCTTCAGCTGGCTCTCGGCCGTGTCCAGCGTCTCCTTCGTTGTCAGCCCCTGCTTCCACAGCTGCTGCTGGCGGGCGTAGGCGTCCTGCGCCTGCTTGAGCGCCGCCTTGGCGCTCTCCGATGCGACGCGCAGCTGCTCCATCTGCGAACCGGCGGCGGCGAGGCTGGCTTCGGCCTGCTGTGCCGCGCTCGCCAGCAGCCGCGGGTCGACCTGCATCAGGAACTGATCTTTCTTGACGCGATCGCCCTCGTCCACCGCCAGGTTCGTGACCCGGCCCATCGTATCGGCGCTGATGTTGACGAGATGCTGCGGCTGGATCTTCCCGGACGCCGACACAATCGCCTGCAGGTCGCGCTGCTGGACGGTCTCCACGTTGACGACCGTTCCGTCCTGCCTCTTGAAGCGGACGTTGGCGTACGCCAAGGCCCCCAGAATCACGACCACGCCGGCGCCGATCAGAATCTTCTTGTTGCGCGTCATGCCCCTCCCATCCTGGATTTCACCACGGCGATGATGAGCGCGATCACTGCGTAGACACCGAGCAGCGATATCGCGATCGGCTGAGTCCGCCGCCGATAGAGCACCGCCAGGCCAATCGCCAGGACCACCACGTACCAGACCAGAAAGATGTCAATCGCGCCGAACAGATTGCCGAGAAATGATCCCTCCGGCAGCATCGGCAGCAGCGCCCCCAGATTCGTGGCGCTGGTGACGGCTCCCCGGAAATAGTTGATGGTGCCGGAGAACACGGCTGACAGCACCGATATCACGCCGGCGTGTGTCAGCAAGGCGAACATCTGCTTGAAGGACGCCTCGCCTCCCATCCCGGCATTGAATACCGCGAAAAGAATGCCGGCGACGATGACGACAAAGATCGGCGAAATGACGATGACGGAAAGGGCTGTGGTATACGGCAGCCGCGCCGCGCCCTTTTCCATCTGGTCGTACACCTGATCGCTGACTTCGAAGCCGAACCCCTTCATCTGCTTGACCTGCGTATCGATCGTCGCCTGCTTTCCGGCCTCGGTCGTCATCGGCAGCGCTGTGAACACCGCCAGAATCAAGACTGTGAGGACCATCATGCCGAGCCATTTCGGGCTGGCGGCCACCACGGCAAACGTCTCCCGCGGTGAGGTAATCACACCGAGGAAGCGCGCAACTAGTCCCATGGAGGCAGGTGCAGGCCCTGCCGCGGTCGTCGGAGTAGTCATAAAGGATGTGTCGCTTTGAAAAACGTGCCGAGCTGACGGGAGATCGGCGCGATTCTACCATGTCTAATACGAGACCACGGGCCGAAAAGTTTTCCCGGCTCGAAGCCGGAACCCTAACCGCACGTAAGGGTTAGGGACGGACATCGGGCCGGGTTTGCCGCCCTCGGTACGATAAGCTGGCGAGGATGCGTAATCCGCTCCGCGCGGCGATCTGTCTGGCGCTCGTCGCCTTCCTGCCTCGTGTCGCCCGGGCCCAGTCCGACGCCCCCGTCGGCGTCCGCGCCACCGGGATGGGCGGCGCCTTCGTCGCCGTCGCCGACGACGCGTCAGCGGTCTACTGGAATCCGGCCGGGCTCGCGCAGGCCGCCTATGTCAGCATGGTCATCGACCGCAATCAGGTGAGCACCGCAGAAGACGTGCCGTATCCCCGCGACGGATCCGGGCTGTTGATCGCACTGGGCACACCGCCCCTGGGCCTGACCTACTATCGAACGTCGTTGACGCGTCGCGTCGCCGTCGGTTCGGTCACGCAGATCGAGTCGCTGGTGGCGCATCACATCGGCGCGACGCTGGTCCAGTCGATCGGTGACATCTTCGCCGTCGGCGCGACCGTCAAGTTCGTTCGCGGGATCGCCGCCGCGGTCGACGAGCCGCACATTCTGGCTCTCGACCAGATCGACGACGTCGACGGGCACGGCTCGAGCAAGTTCGATGCGGATCTCGGCGTGATGGCGACGCACGGGCGCTTCAAGGCGGGCCTCTCCGTGCGCAATCTGTTCGAGCCCTCGTTCGAGGCGGCCGGCGGTGGAAGTGCGATCGAGCTCCAGCGCCGCGTCCGCGCCGGCGTGTCGTTCCAGGTCACTCAAGTCCTGCGGATCGCCGCCGATTCGGATCTGACGAGGGCCGACGTCGGCGATGATCGGTGGCGCGATGCGGCGATCGGCGGCGAAGCGCGCTTTCGCGCTGGACCTGCGCTCCGCGGGGGTCTCCATTGGAATACCGCGGGCGGTACTCAAGGCTTGACCCCTGTCGGCAGCGTCGGCGTCAGCTATCCCGTCTATCGATCGATTCTGGCCGACGCCCAGGCCAGCTTTGGATCTCGAAACGGTGATCGGGGCTGGGGGGTTGGCGCAAGAGTCCTCTTCTGATCTTGACAAAAAGTGTCAGCCCTGCCACAATAATTTGCCTCCCCGGCACATAGCGTCGCTGTTCGGCCACGGCTCCCGCCCGAGTTTGTTTTCGAGCGTCCACAATGCCCGTCCGCCTTGGCGAACTGTTGTTGAAAGAGAAGCGCATTTCTCCTGCGCAGTTGCAGGAGACCCTCAACTATCAGAAGGCCAACGGCGGCAAGCTCGCGTTCAATCTCGTCAGGCTCGGCTTCATCAAGGACGAGGAAATCACCGCGCTGCTCTCGAAGCAGTACGGCGTCCCGTCGATCAACCTCACCCAATTTGAAATCGACCCGGCGATCGCGAAATTGATCCCGGCCGAAACCGCACACAAGTATCAGATCGTCCCGTTGAGCCGTTCGGGCGCGACGCTGACGATTGCGATGACCGATCCGACCAACGTGTTCGCCATGGACGACATCAAGTTCATGACGGGCTACAACGTCGAACCCGTCGTCGCCTCCGAGACCGCGGTCGCCGACGCGATCCACCGCTACTTCCCGCTCGCGCCTGTCGGGCGCCCGGCCGAGAAAAAAGTCGAGAAGAAGGAGAAGAAACCGCAGTCGTCGGAAGCCAACCTCCACAGCGTCGCCTCGCTGGAGATGGTGACCAAGGCCCTCGAAGAGACCGCCGCGATCATCGACGACGACGTGGAGCTGCTCGAGGAGATGGAGCAGATCGACGTCGCCTCTCTGGAAAAGCAGGGCGGCGAAGCGCCGGTCATCCGTCTCGTCAACCTGATGCTGATGTCAGCGATTCAGAAGGGCGCCAGCGACATTCACATCGAACCGTACGAGAAGGAGTTCCGCGTCCGCTTCCGCATCGACGGCATCCTCTACAACGTCATGGCGCCGCCGATGAAGTTCCGCGACGCGATCACGTCGCGGATCAAGATCATGGCCAAGCTCGACATCGCCGAAAAGCGACTGCCGCAGGACGGCCGCATCAAGATCCGTTTCGCCGATGGCGACGGCGGCACCAAGGAGATCGATTTCCGCGTCTCGGTTCTTCCCACCTTGTTCGGCGAGAAGATCGTCCTTCGTCTCCTTGACAAGGACAAGCTGATGCTCGACATGACGCGGCTCGGGTTCGAGGCCGACTCGCTCAAGAAGCTCGAGGTCGCGATCGGCAAGCCCTGGGGCATGGTGCTGGTGACGGGGCCCACCGGCAGCGGCAAGACCAACACCCTCTACTCCTCGATCTCGAAGATCAACACCCCCGAGACCAACATCATGACCGCCGAGGACCCGGTCGAATTCAACCTGGTCGGCGTCAACCAGGTGCAGGTCCGCGAGAACATCGGGCTGAACTTCGCCGCGGCGCTGCGGTCGTTCCTGCGCCAGGATCCCAACATCATCCTGGTCGGCGAAATCCGCGACTTCGAAACCGCGGAAATCGCGGTCAAGGCGTCCCTCACCGGCCACCTCGTGCTCTCGACGCTTCACACCAACGACGCCCCCAGCACGATCAGCCGGTTGATGAACATGGGCATCGAGCCCTTCCTGGTCGCCAGCTCGGTCAACCTGATCTGCGCCCAGCGCCTGGTGCGCCGCGTCTGCGCGAGCTGCAAAGAGGATCATCCGCACGCGCCGCAGGCGCTCGTCGAAGCGGGATTTACGCAGGACGAGGCGCAGCGCGTCGTTCCCAAGAAGGGCAAAGGCTGCGACCGCTGCAACAACACCGGCTACAAGGGTCGCGTCGGTCTCTACGAAGTGATGGAAGTGACCGAGGAACTGCGCGAGCTGATTCTCGTCGGCGCCTCGGCGCTGGAGCTCCGCAAGAAGGCGGTCGAAGAGGGAATGATCACCCTGCGGCGCAGCGGCCTGCAGAAGGTGATCGACGGCGTGACGACGATCGAGGAAGTCGCACGGGAAACAATGAAATGACGGACATCAGCTGCGCACCGACGGCTGAGAGCGCATAGACCATGGCCACTTTACCTGAGCTTCTCAAGACGCTGGTCGACAACCACGGGTCGGACCTGCACATCACCACCAACACGCCACCGCAGGTTCGCATTCATGGCAAGCTGCAGCCGCTCGACCTGCCGTTGCTCACTTCGGCGGACACGAAGGCGCTGGCCTACAGCGTCCTCACCGACCTGCAGAAGAAGCGCTTCGAAGAGACGATGGAGCTGGATTTCTCGTTCGGGATCCGCGACGTCGCCCGCTTCCGCTGCAACGTGTTCAACCAGCGCGGTGCCGTGGCGGCGGTCTACCGGGTGATCCCCGAGCAGATCAAGGGCTTCGACGAGCTCGGGCTGCCGCCGGTGCTGGCCAACCTCGCCGAGCGGCCGCGCGGCCTGGTGCTGGTGACCGGTCCGACCGGATCCGGCAAGTCGACGACGCTCGCGGCGATGATCGACAAGATCAACAGCGAGCGCAACGAGCACATCCTCACGATCGAAGATCCCATCGAGTTCGTGCACCAGCACAAGGGCTGCCTCGTCAATCAGCGCGAGGTGCACCAGGACACGCAAGGCTTCGCGATGGCGCTGCGCGCCGCGCTCCGCGAAGACCCCGACATCGTCCTGATCGGCGAGTTGCGCGATCTGGAGACGATCGAATCGGCGCTCAGAATCGCGGAGACGGGCCACCTCACGTTCGCGACGCTGCACACCAACTCAGCGGCGCAGACGATCAACCGCATCATCGACGTCTTTCCGGCGCACCAGCAGGGACAGATCCGGACCCAGCTGTCGCTGGTCCTCGAAGGGATCGTCTGTCAGGCGCTGCTGCCGAAAGCGGGCACGCCGGGGCGGGTGGTGGCGCTCGAGATCATGGTGCCCAACCCCGCGATTCGCAATCTCATTCGCGACGACAAGGTGCATCAGATCTATTCGTCGATGCAGGCGGGCCAGGAAAAGCTCGGCATGCAGACGATGAATCAGTCGCTCGCGACGCTCTATCAGCGCCGCCTGATCTCGCTCGAGGCAGCCATGGGCGCCTCGTCGCTCAAGGACGAGCTCGAGCAGATGATCGCGCGTGGCGCCGGAGTCGTGCCAGGGGCGGGACTGGCGCAGCGGCCGGGTGCGGGGCTGAGGACACGCTGAAATGCGGGTTGTAGGTTCTGGGTTGTGGGTTGGAGTGGCTGGTTGATCGGGGGCTGAGCATCAACCGGCAGTGAAACGAGACAGAGAGTTACGCCATGCCGACATTTGCTTACAGCGGACGAACACGCACGGGCCAGACGGTGAGGGGTGAGCGCATCGCCGACACCATGGATGCCGCAGTAACGGCACTGCGACGCGAGCAGATCATGGTGACGAAGATCGACGATCTCAAGACGCCGGCGGCAAGGGCCGAAGCCCCGCCGAAGAAGGCAGTGAAGAAAGGGAAGTCGGTCCCGTCGAAGAACCTGGCGATTTTCACGCGCCAGTTCTCCGTCATGATCGACGCCGGCCTGCCGCTCGTGCAGTGCCTCGAGATCCTCGGCAAGCAGGAGCCGCACAAAGCGTTCGCCGACTACATCCTCCACGTGCGCAGCGACGTGGAAGCGGGCGCGGGCCTGGCCGACGCGATGAAGAAGCACCCGAAGGCGTTCGACGCGCTCTACTCGAACATGATTGCGGCGGGCGAGGCCGGCGGTATTCTCGACACGATCCTGAAGCGGCTCGCGCTCTACATCGAAAAGAGCGTCAAGCTCAAAGGGCAGGTCCAGTCGGCGATGATCTACCCGATCGCCGTCATCTGTATCGCGGCGATCGTCGTCGCGGCGATTCTCTGGAAGGTCATCCCGACCTTCGCATCGCTGTTTGCCGGCCTGGGCGCTCAGCTGCCGCTCCCGACCCGCGTCGTCATCGCGATGAGCAACGGGCTCGTGTCGTACGGTCCCGTGATCTTCATTGTGCTCGGGCTGATCGTCTACGCCATCAAGCGGTACTACGAGACGCCGCCCGGCCGGCACCAGATCGACGCGCTCCTCCTGAAGGCGCCCGTGCTCGGCATGATCCTGCGCAAGATCGCGGTCGCGCGGTTCTGCCGCACGCTGTCCACGCTGCTCTCGTCGGGCGTGCCGATTCTCGATGGCCTTGACATCACCGCCCGCACGGCGGGCAATGCGGTCATCGAAGAGGCGATCCAGAAGACGCGCTCCAGCATCGAGCGCGGCGAAACCGTCTCGGCGCCGTTGCGCGAGACCAACGTGTTCCCGTCGATGGTGGTGCAGATGATCAACGTCGGCGAGACCACCGGCGCCCTCGACGCCATGCTGGCGAAGATTGCCGACTTCTATGAGGAAGAAGTCGACACCGCCGTCGCCGGACTGCTGACGCTGATGGAGCCGATCATGATCGCCGTCCTCGGTGGCGTCGTCGGCGGCATCGTCATCGCGATGTATATGCCGATCTTCGACTTGATCAGCAAGTTGACCTAGGAGAGCTGACAGCTGACGGCTGAGAACTGATTTATCAAAATGCCTTCAACGACCCGGCACAAGCTTCTGTGGCTCATCGGCGGCCGTGCCGCCGTGATCACGGTGCTGCTCGGCTCGGCGATTCTGATCCAGGCGAAGGCGCCCGGCACGCTGCCGATCGACCCGTTCTTCTTCCTGATCGCGGTGACCTACGGGCTGACCGCCCTCTGGGCGCTGACGTTGCGCTTCGTCGACGCGCATCCGTGGCTGATCGACGTGCAGGTGGCCTGCGACGCGGTAATCGTTTCGGCCATCGTCCACCTGACCGGGGGGGTGGCGAGCTATTTCTCGTCGCTCTATGCCTTGCCGATCATCGCCGCCAGCACGGTGCAGTCGTGGCGCGGCGGCCTGATGGTCAGCGTGCTCAGCTCGTTGATGTACGCCGGCCTGGTGGTGGCGCAGTACCAGGGAGGATCGCCGCTGCCTCCGGTCGTGTCGGAAGAAGCCCTGCCGCCTATCCGGGTGGCCGTCTTCACCGTCGGCCTCAACGTGTTCGGGTTCATGGCGGTTGCCGCGCTGAGCGGCTACCTCGCAGAGGGATTGCGCCGGACGGGCGCACAGCTGGAGGTAGCGTCCTCGCAGCTGGCCGATCTGCAGGCCTTCAGCGACTACGTGATCAACAGCATGACCAGCGGCCTGGCCACCTGTGACATGCAGGGCAAGATCCTCACGTTCAACGCCGCGGGCACGGCGATCAGCGGCGTTCCCGCGGCCGGCGCCGTGAGCAACCCCGCGCTGGCGGTGCTGCAGCTGCCGCCACCGTTCCGGCACATGTTCGACACCACCGACGCGAAGCCGTCCCTGCCGCGGCTGGAATACAACTTCACCCGCGCGGATGGGCGCCAGATTGAAATGGGCATCAGTTGTGCGCCGCTCTACACGCCCCGCGGCGCCAGCGGATTCCTGTTCACCTTCCAGGACGTCACCGAGGCCAAGAAGCACGAGCGCGAGGCGCGCGTGCAGCAACGCCTCGCGGCCGTCGGTGAGATGGCCGCCGGCATCGCCCATGAGATTCGCAATCCGCTCGCCTCGATGGCCGGCTCGATCCAGATTCTGCGGGACGAGCTTCCCTTGAGCCCCGATCAATCGCAGCTGATGGACATCGTGCTCCGTGAGTCCGATCGGTTGAACGACACCATTCGCAATTTTCTGGCGTACGCGCGACCCCAGCGCGCCGCGGTGGTCGACATGGACGTGCGTCGAGTGATCACCGACACCGCGCGGCTGCTGGAAAACAGCGCCGAGGTGCACGAGACCCATCGTATCGAGGTCGACGTCCCAGCCGAGCCGGTCGTCTATCGCGCCGACGAGGCGCAGATGAAACAGATCGTCTGGAACCTCGCGACCAACGGGCTGCGCGCGATGACGGGCGGCGGCCGGTTGGTCCTGTCCGTTCGGCGCGTCATCGCCACCGATCCCTCCGGCACGGAGAGCGGAGAAGTCGTGATCGCGGTCCAGGACGAGGGGGTCGGGATCGCGCCGGAGGAGATCGACAGCATTTTCCAGCCGTTCCGGGGCGCGTTCAATCGCGGCACCGGGCTGGGATTGTCCATCGTGCATCGCATCGCCAGCGACTACGGGGGGGAGGTTCGCGTGAAATCGAACCGCGGAGAGGGGACCACCGTCGAAGTCGGATTGCCAGAGACACGGACCGAAAGCGCCGCGTCCACCCTGCACTAGAAAGAACTCACCATGGCCACCGAAACACTTGATCCGTCCGTCGCAGCGCCCGCCGCACGCATCCTGGTCGTTGACGACGAGCGGTCGATGCGGGAGATGCTGGGCATCCTGCTGCGCCGGGAGGGGCACGACGTCGTGCTGGCCGACAACGGCCGCCGCGCGATCGAATGCCTCAACCAGAAGCCGTTCGACCTCGTCGTCTCCGACGCGCGGATGCCGGACATCGATGGCCTCGAGGTCCTGCGCCATGCACGCAGCATCAACCCGTCGGTGATCGCCATCATGATTACCGCCTTCGGCTCACCGGATCTGATCAAGGGGGTCGAACAGCTCGGCGTCACCGACTACGTCGAGAAGCCGTTCAACACCGAGGTCCTGAAGTTCCGCATCCGCAAGGAGCTCGATCGCCGCCGGCTCCAGCAAGAGAACGTCCTCCTCAAACGGGCCATGCACTCGGCCCACCAGTTCAGCAACATCATCGGGAACAGCAGCGCGATGCTGCAGGTGTTCGAGATGGTGGAGACCGTGGCGCCGACCGGCAGCACCGTGCTCGTCACCGGCGAGTCGGGCACCGGCAAGGAGTTGATCGCGCGCGCCATCCACGTCCGATCGTCGCGGAGCGATCGCCCGTTCGTCGCCGTCAACTGCGGCGCCCTCTCCGAAACGCTGCTCGATTCGGAGCTCTTTGGCCACATGCGGGGATCGTTCACCGGCGCCGACTCGAACAAGAAGGGCCTGATCGAAGTGGCGGACAAGGGCACGATCTTCCTCGACGAGATCGGCGAGATGAGCCCGATGCTGCAGGTCAAGGTGCTGCGCGTGCTGCAGGAACGCAAATTCCGCCGCGTCGGCGGGACCGAAGAGGTGGAGGCCGACATCCGGATCATCGCCGCCACCAATCGCGACCTCGGGAAGATGGTGGCGGAGGGGCAGTTCCGCGAAGACCTCTATTACCGCATCAACGTCATTCCGGTCCGGCTGCCGGCGCTGCGTGAGCGGCCGGAGGACGTGCCGCTGCTGGCGGAGCACTTCGTGGCGAAGTTCGCCACGCAGATGAAGAAGAACGTCACCAGCATTTCAGGCGCGGCCCTCAACAAGCTGACGGCGCACGCCTGGCCCGGCAACGTGCGCGAGCTGGAGAATGCGATGGAGCGCGCCGTCGCGCTGGAGCGGACGCCGTCCATCCTGCCCGAGAGCCTGCCGGAGTCGGTGCAGGCCGCGAGCTCGCTCGGTCCCCGTGTGGCGACCGCAACGGCAGCGGCACCCGCGGCGGCCTCTAACGCGCTGCCCGACCAGGGCTTCGATCTCGAGCAGCACGTGCAGCATCTCGAGCGCGAGTACATCGCGGAAGCGCTGCGCCGGTCCGGCGGGGTCAAAGTGAAGGCGGCAGAGCTGCTCGGTATGAGCTTCCGGTCCTTCCGCTATTACATGAAGAAGTACAATCTGAAGTGACAATTCCTGTCGGTCCGGGCCGCCGGTAATTGTCAACCTGCCGATTTGTGTCAGCTCTCCAGCCCCGTCGCCCCCCGCTCGTTGAACGTTAAACATCTTCGCAGTAACGAGTTAGCCTCTATCTGCCGAGCCGGACTTGGTGACGGCATCCCCGTTGCTCTCTAGCGTCCTGACACGGTTCCGATAACGACACTTTCCCTAAAAATAGTTTTGGCACACTAGAGCAACTGAGGTTTTCAATCATGCGTAATCAGAAGGGTTTCACACTTATCGAACTGCTGATCGTCGTGGCGATTATCGGGATCATCGCGGCCATTGCCGTTCCCGGCCTTCTCCGCGCCCGTATTTCGGGCAACGAGGCGTCAGCCATCGGGTCGCTCCGCGCGGTGAGCAGCGCGCAGTCGACCTTCTCGGCCAGCTGTGGGAACGGCCAGTACGCCAAGACGCTTGACGTGCTTGGCAGCGGACCGTCGGGCGGCTCGGCGTTCATCAGCCCGGACCTCGGCGCGGCGGCGACCGCGACCAAGAGCGGCTACTCGGTGTCCATGGACGGCGCGGGCGGCGGCACGACCACGGCCTGCAACGGCTCGGCGGCCTCGGCGCTGTCGACCGGGTACCATGCCTGGGCGAACCCGGTGTCGACGTCGACCGGCACGCGCTACTTCGGCACCAACACGACCGGCACGATCTGGCAGGGCACCGCGACGCTGAGCGGGATGTCCGACAGCGCGACGCCCTCCGGCGCCAGCGCCATCCAGTAAGCCCGGCGCAAACGTCTCAATCTGAAACGGGGTGTCCGGCTGCGAGGGACACCCCGTTTTCTTTCCCAAGAAGCGGTTGTCCCCTTTTTCTCCCGGTCGTTTTTCGTCAACACAAGTTGGCTTCCCCTCAGAACTGGCATCTCCCAATCGACACAGGCGTGTGCGCTTTGGTGCCTAAGCCCAGGGGCTGCAAGCTTTTTCGAAGGTCTCGCGGTCTAAGGCTTGGGTGGCATCCGGGTTGCTCATGAATCGAGCAAGCAGCCGCCGGAGACCCCGGAACCACATGCGGCAGCCCCCTCAAACCGCATTGTTTGAATGACAGACACATGAGGAGTCTGACCATGAATGTTCGGCATCAGAAGGGTTTCACGTTGATCGAGCTGCTGATCGTTGTCGCGATCATCGGCATCATCGCGGCGATTGCGGTCCCCGGACTGCTTCGCGCGCGTATATCCGGTAACGAGGCGTCGGCCATCGGGTCGCTTCGCGCGGTAAGCAGCGCGCAGTCGACCTTCTCCGCCAGCTGCGGAAACGGCCAGTACGCCAAGTCGCTCGATGTGCTTGGCAGCGGACCGTCGGGCGGGTCCGCCTTCATCAGCCCGGATCTTGGCGCGGCCGCGACCGCGACCAAGAGCGGTTATCAGGTGTCCATGGACGGCGCGGGTGGCGGAACGGCGACGGCGTGCAACGGCTCGGCGGCCTCGGCGCTGTCGACCGGCTATCACGCCTGGGCCGATCCGGTCTCGACCTCCACCGGCACGCGCTACTTCGGCACCAACACGACCGGGACGATCTGGCAGGCGACCTCGACGCTCAGCGGGATGACCGATACCGCCGTGCCATCGGGCGGCGCGGTCATTCAGTAGCGCCCGGCGCCTCGTGCACTACGGGAAGGATGCCCGCTCGCGGGCATCCTTTCGTTCGTCTGGGCCTGTTACCGATCTGCCGGATGTCCCCGCCTGGTAAGTGCAGGTCACCCCTTCCACAGCCGATACCTTCGGCGTGACGTCTCTCGGGTCAGGTTGGCGCTCGCGCGTCTGGCTGGTGCTCGCGCTGGCCGCGGCCACGGTTCCCGTTGCCGGTGTCTTCACGGTCTCGAGAATCTTCTTCGTCCGCGATCTGACGCTGGCGTTTCGATCGCGATTCCTGTTCCTCCGCCACAGCGTGTTCTCAGGGGCATGGCCGTTCTGGGATCCCTATCCGGCCAACGGGCAGTCGGCCGTCAACGACGCCCTCTATCAGCTCTTTCACCTGCCATCGCTGCCGATACGCCTCTTGCTGCCGGAGGTGATCGCCTTCAATCTCTGGGTGGCGCTGCCGCTTCCACTGGCAGCGTGGGGGACCTACCTCTTTCTCCGCCGTCACGTGTCGGCTCCTGCCGCGGCCTTCGGGTCGGTGGCATTTGCCGCCGGCGGGCCGATGGTCTCGACGACGAACTTTCCCAACATGTCGTGGTCGGTTGCCGCGGTACCGTTCGTCTTCTGGGCAATCGAGCGGATCCGGCGGACGCCGACCGCCGGCGCGGCGATCGTGCTCGCCGCCGCCGTGGCCTGTCAGGCGCTCGCCGGAGAGCCGGTCTCGCTCGCCGCGACGCTGGCAATTGCCGCTGCCTACGTGGTCTGCGTCGACCACGGTTGGGCGCACGTGCGCGCGGTGGTCGTGTCCGCCGCGGGCCTGACCGCCGGCGTTCTGCTGGCCGCTATCCAGTTCGTTCCGCTCGCCGCGGCGAGCCGTCTGTCGGTGCGCGGGCTCATGCGGAGCGACGATACCTGGGCGTTCCATCCGCTCACGCTGACCGAGCTGGTCGTCCCGCACTTCTTCGGCGACTACTTCACGTCGCACCTGCGTCAGCTGGTCTGGATGGTGGCGCTCAACAGCAACCGCGAGCCGTTCTACTACACGATGTACGTCGGCGTTCCGATCGTGCTCGCGGCGGCGATTGCCGCGCTGTCCGGTCGCCGACAGACGATCTTCTGGACGCTGGCCATGCTCGCGTGTCTCCTCGGCTCGTTCGGCCAGTACACACCGGTCTACCCGGCGCTGCAGGCGGTGGTTCCACCGCTGAGATCGTTTCGCTTCCCGGTGAAGTATCTCTCGCTCGGCTCGTTCAGCATCGCGGTGCTTGCCACCTTCACCGTTCAGTGGCTGATCGACCGCGACGTGCCGCGCCGACCGTTGAAGTGGGTGCTGGCCGCGGCGTACGGGACAAGCGCCGCGACGTATGTGTTCGTCGCCTGGCTGCTCGCGGCGCCGTCGATTCCCCTGCGGTTCTTCTACCGGTTGGCGCTCTGGTGCAGGGTGCCCTTTCCGTTGCAGGGTGCCGAGTACCTGATTTTTCGCGCCCGGCCGCTGGTCACCACGCTCTTCCTGAAGCTGCTCTGCGCCGCCTTTCTGCTGTGGCTGGCGGCCTCGTCGCGACGCGAGCGCCGGACCGCACTCGTAGTGTTCGGGCTCTTCGCGATGGTCGATCTGCTGTTTGCCAATTCCGGCGTCAACCCCACGATGCCTGCCGACTGGGTCGCCAAGCCGGCCTGGACCCGGCAGATGCCGGCAGACTCGCCGCAGCGGGTCTACATCGGTGGGCGGCTGTTCGGTGAGATCGACTCGCGCGACGTGGACGCGCCGAAATATGCGACCGGCTTCGAGACCTTGAGCGACATGGAGCGCCGTTACGTGACGGTGAACGAGCTCATGTACCACACCTCCGGGTGGCAGATCCGCGAGCCGATCTCGTACGATCTTCCGGTGCTCTGGCCGATCGCCTATGCGCAGGTGCTGACACGCTTCCAGCAGGCCACGCGGGAGGAACGGCTTCGCCTGGTCACCCGCAGCGGCGCACGTTACGTGGTCCTGCCGACACCGCCGGCGCCAGGCGCCACGCCGCTGGCGACGCTTCGTGGCGTGGAGCAGCTTCGGCTCTACGACATCAATCCGAGCGCGTCGCGGGTGTACGTGGTGCCGACGGCGCTGATCGGCAAGAGCGTCGAATGGCAGCTCGAGGGGCTG
The DNA here is from genome assembly GCA_963771415.1 of uncultured Acidobacteriota bacterium. Classification (GTDB taxonomy): domain Bacteria; phylum Acidobacteriota; class Vicinamibacteria; order Vicinamibacterales; family 2-12-FULL-66-21; genus CAWAZT01. The sequence continues at coordinate 601,423 of CAVYTI010000007.1, forward strand.
TTCCAGGCCGGCTTTGATCCGCGTCGAGGCGTGTTGACGAGCGAACCCGCGCCGCCGCCAAGCGGTAGGCCCGGAGCACCCGTGGCGCCATCGGCCACCCTGGTCAAGGACGGGATCAATCAGATTGTGGTCAGGGCAGGGCTACCGCAGGACGGCTACCTCGCCGTGCTCGACTCGTACGATCCAGCCTGGATGGTCGATGTCGATGGGCAGCCGGCGACGCTCATGCGCGCGAACGGCCTCTTTCGCGCCGTCCACCTCAACCCCGGCGATCACACCGTGACATTCCGCTATCGGCCACGCGCGCTGATCATCGGAGCCTCGATCTCGGTGATTGCCGCTTTGATGCTGGCGCTCTGGTGGCTGATCGACAGATCCCGGCGTCGCTCGCTGCCAGCCGCCCTCTCAGCCACGTGACGGCCGAGCCGCGACGCGCGCCCGGGACGCGCGATCGGCTGCTCTGGCCGACCGCAATCTGCCTGATCGCCTTTGCGCCGATTCTGGAGCTGTTCACACGCTCCCGGATCTTCTACGTGCGCGACCTGTCATTCTTCTTCTGGTCGCGCCACCTCTGGCTGCGGCACACGCTGGCGAGCGGAACGGCGCCGTGGTGGGATCCGTACGTCGCGGGCGGACAGTCGGCCATTGCCGATGCGTTGAATCAGACGCTGATGCCGCTCACGCTGGCGATCCGTCTCCTTCCATCGGACGTCGTCTCCTTCAACCTGTGGGTGGCGCTGCCGCTGCCGCTGGCGGCGTTGGGGATGTACCTGTTTCTCGAGCGCTCCGGGAAGCCGCCCGCATCGGCGGCGCTCGGCGCGTGCGTGTTCACGCTCTCGGGCGTCACCGTCTCGATGCTCAACACCCCCAACTTGGCCTGGAGCATCGCGGCGCTGCCCTGGGTGATGTGGACGACCGAGCGCCTCCTGATCGCGCGCTCGGCGGGACGGCTCACCGCCCTGGCGGTGGCGTTCGGGCTTCAGGCGCTGTCGGGCGAGCCGGTCACCGGCGCAGCGACGGCGCTGGTGGTCGTGACCTACGCGGCGTATCACGGCCCGTGTTCCGCGTCGCAGAAGTGGTCCTGGCAACCAGACCTCCCGCAAGTGCCGTGGGTGGCGGCCGGCATCGCGGCCGGCGCCCTGCTGGCGGCCGGCCAGCTGGTGCCGACGTTCGTGGCCGGCGTCAACGCCCATCGCGGCGCGCTTCCGTCGCCCGACTTCTGGTCGGCACATCCGCTGACGATGCTCGAGTTCGTCGCGCCGCATCTGTTCGGGAACTACTACGACTCGTTCCTCGCCGACATCCCCTGGATGACGGTGCTCAACAGCGGCCGCGATCCGTTCTTCTATTCTCTGTACGTCGGCCCGATCGTCCTCCTGCTCGCGGCGGCGGCCGTGTGGGCCCGGCCACGTCGTGCCTGGTTCTGGGTGGTGATCGGCATCGCGTTCATGATCGCGGCGTTCGGCGGCTACACGCCGGTCTATCCGCTCGTGCGCAAGCTCGTCCCGCCGCTCGCCTACTTCCGCTTTCCCGTGAAGTATCTGTCGATCACGGTGTTCGCCTGCGCCGTGCTGGCGGCGGAGGGCTGGGACGCGCTGCGACGGGTTGACTCAGAATCGCCAGCGGAGGCCACGCCGCGACGCACCTTGATGCGAATCACGCGCGGCGCGGCGATCCTCGCAGTCGTGGCGGCCCTTGCTGTACTCGCCGTCACGCTCTTTCATCAGGTGTCGTGGAACCGTGCCTACGCCCTTGCCTCGTGGCTGAAGATCTCCCATCCTGACACCGCGGCCGATTTGATCTTGCGCCTTGGTCCTCCGCTGTTCGGACGCGCTGCCGGCCTGCTCCTCGCCGGCGCCGCCCTGCTCGGCGTGGCGTCGACCGATGGCCCACGCGCGCGGGCCGCTGTCTATCTGTTGTTTCTCGCGACCGCGATCGACCTGGGGATCACCAACGGTGGGCTGAGCCTGACCACCGATGTCGAGAAGCTCATGCCGCCAGCCTGGTACACACGACTCAGCTCGGGAGAGCGGCTGTACATCGGCGGCCGTGTGCGCGGCTTCATGAACACCGCCGACATGGATGCAGCACCGTCGTGGAAGGTTCCAGCAGAGAGCACGGCGGTCGAAGGGCGGATGGAGTTGAACGCCGAGCTGCCGATGGCGCCATCCGGATGGCGCGTGCGCGAGGCGCTCTCCTACGATCTTCCCGTGCTGTGGCCGTCGGAGTACGAAGCGATCGTTCGAACCTTCGAACACGCGGGGCGCCGCCAGCGCGACGCCTTTCTCCGCCGCAGCGGCGTCCGCTGGTGCGTGCGGCCGTCGGCGCCGCTGCCACCGATCCTGGAGGTGGCGCATTGGGAGACCAAGCTCTTCGAATGCGGCCCGACCGCGACCAGGGTATTCAGCACGACGACCGTGAGCCTGGGGTCCACGCCCGACTGGCAGCGCGCCGCGCTCTTCGATCCGGACCTGCCGGACGATGTGCTGCGGATGGCGGGGATTGGTGTGGCCGCGGGGATTCTTGGAAAGCCGGAACCGTTGGCGGCGCGGATTGTGGAGGATGGCGCCAACGAGGTCACGATCGAGGCCGGGCTGCCGACGGAGGGATTCGTCGTGCTCCGCGACAGCTTCGATCCGTCCTGGCGCGCGACGGTCGACGGGCTGCCAGCCGAGATTGGACGGGCCAATGGTGTGGACCGGGCGATCAGGGTGGTGGCCGGGCACCACGTGATACGGTTTCGCTACCGGCCGCGCGCGCTTGCCGTCGGTCTAACGATTTCAGGAATGGCCGCCCTCGCGCTTTTCACCGCATGCCTGAGCTCGCGCCGGACGCGGCCGGCGCGGCAGCCTGAAGGATTCACGCTCGTCGAGCTGATGATCGTGATGGCGATTCTCGGCATCATCCTCGCCATCGCCTTCGCCCGGTACCACAACATGCAGGCGCGGGGGAACGAGTCTTCGGCGCTGGCGTCGATCCGCTCGATCGCCGCCGCGCAGTGGAGTTTCGCGCTGACCTGCGGCCGCCAGAAATACGCGCCCACCCTCGCGGCGTTGGGGCAGCCGGTGCCGGCGACCGGGGCGGCGTTTCTCAGCCCCGATCTGACGAGCGGCGAATCGGTCGAGAAATCAGGCTACCGTTTTCAGATCGCCGCCACCCCCGTGGACGAGGCGCTGCAGATCACCGCGTGCAACGGCGTGCCGCTGGCCGCGGGCTATGCCGCCACCGCCGATCCGATCAACCCGGGGTGGAGCGGGAGCCGCTTCTTCGCCGTCAATGCCGACCGCGTGCTGTTCGAGGATACGCAGACCTTCAAGGACAACATGCCGCAGACCGGACCGCCCGAACATGGGGCGGAAGTAAGGTAAACTGACACCCACCGATGTCAGCAGCGTCGCGCAAGCTCCTCGTTGCCTTCGCCTTGCTCGGGCTGGCCGCCTCGACGGTCTCCGCCTACGTGCATTACCACCTGCTGAGGAACCCCGACTACCACAGCTTCTGCGACATCAACGCGACCGTCTCGTGCACGCAGGCCTATTTGAGCCGCTACGGATCGATTGCCGGTGTGCCGGTGGCGGTGGGCGGCGTTCTCTTCTTCGGGTTCGCGCTGCTGATGGTGTGGGGCAGTCGGACGAAGAGTCGAGTCGAGGACAGCGCGCCGGCGTACCTCTTCGCCGTCTCGACGCTGGCGCTGGCCGTGGTGCTCTATCTGGCCTACGCGTCGTTCTTCATCCTGAAAGAAGTCTGTCCGCTGTGCGTCACGACCTACATCGCCGTCATTGGCGTGTTCGTCATCTCCGGAGGAGCGAGCTCAGTTCCCATGTCCAGTCTGCCTCGACGTGCCCTGCGCGACATCCGCGTGCTGGTGACCACCCCTGTCGCCCTGTTCGCCGCGCTGGTTTTCGTGACCGGCGCCGCCTCCGCGGTGGAGTTCTTTCCCAAGGATGGACGCCAGGCGGCGCAGCAGCCGCCCGCCGCCGCGTTGAACCAGGATCAGCGCAGCGAATTCGAGCGCTGGTGGGACCAGCAGGAGCGGGTCGAAGTGCCGTTCTCGAACGAAGGGGCGAAGGTCCTGATCGTGAAGTTCAACGACTATCAGTGCCCGCCGTGCCGGCAGACCTACTTTTCCTACGAGCCGATCCTGGCGAAGTACAAGGATCGTCCGCAGGACGTGAAGTATCTGTTGCGCCATTTTCCCCTCGACCCGCGCTGCAACTCCGGCGTGCCGAAGCTGGTGCACCCTGCGGCCTGCGACGCGGCGGCGGCGGCGGTGATGGCTGGATCGAAAGGCACGTTCGACAAACTGACCGACTGGTTCTTCACGCACCAGGACGAGCTGAGCCCGGCGACGGTACGCACCGCCGCCAAGGACGTCGGCGGGATCGCGGACTTCGACGCGCGCTACGACAAGGCGCTCCAGGAAGTGAAGACCGAAGCGTCGGTCGGCGCCGTCCTCGGCGTCACCTCGACGCCCACCTTCTTCATCAACGGCCGGCGGTTGAAAGGCGGGCTCCCGACGCAGTACCTCGAGGCCGCCATCGAGCTGGAACTCAAGCGCGCCAAGTAACGCCGCATCATCGTGCAGGCCGCGATCCGCACGCATAACCTCACCAAGGACTACCAGGTCGGTTTCTGGCGGCCACGTCCGTATCGAGCGCTCGACGCGCTCTCGATCGACGTCGTCCCCGGCGACGTCTTCGGGTTCCTCGGTCCCAACGGGGCCGGCAAGACGACCACGCTGAAGCTGCTCATGCAGCTGGTATTTCCGACGAGCGGAGAGGCGGAAATTCTGGGCCGGCCGGTCGGAGACGTCGCCGTCCGGCGCCGCATCGGTTACCTGCCCGAGAATCCGTATTTCTACGACCATCTGACCGCCGAAGAGCTGTTGACCTACTACGCGCAGCTGTTCGAGATTCCGGCGGCCGACCGGCGGAAGCGCGTGACCGCGATGCTCGACCGGCTCGGCATTGGCGCGGAGAGGCGCCTGCAGCTGCGCAAGTTCTCGAAGGGCATGTTGCAACGCGTCGGGCTCGCCCAGGCGCTGCTGAACGAGCCGGAAGTGATCTTCCTCGACGAGCCGATGTCGGGCCTCGATCCGCTGGGGCGGCGGGATGTTCGCGCGCTGATGCTGGAGCTTCGCGATCAGGGGCGGACCATTTTCTTCAGCTCGCACATCCTGTCGGATGCCGAAGCGCTGTGCAGCCGCGTGGCGATCGTGGCCAAGGGGCGGCTGGCCGCGACCGGCCGGCTGGCCGATCTGCAGGAGTTCGCGGTACAAGGCTGGGAGCTGGTCGTCTCGGGTGTGCCGCCGGCGCGGCTCGATGCGATCCGCACGCACGTTCGACGCGTGACCGCGATTACCGGCGACCGTTTCGCCATCGAGCTGCCGGCCGACGCTCAACCCGAACGGCTGCTCGCCGGTCTGATTGCCGAGGGCGCGACACTCGTTTCGTTGAATCCGCTGCGCGAGACGCTCGAGGATCTGTTCGTCAGGCGGGTCGCGGCGGTCGGCGACGGGGCCCGCGAGGCGGGTGAACATGCACGCGGTTAGGTGCGTGGCGGTGGCCGTGTTCCGCGAGTCGGTTCGCGATCGCGTCTTCTACAATCTGGTGCTCTTCGCGGTGCTGCTGGTGGGGGCGTCGATTCTCATCGGACAGCTCACCGCCGGGCAGGACGTCAAGATCATCAAGGATCTTGGGCTCACCGCGACCTCGGTATTCGGCCTGTTCGTCGCGATCTTCGTCGGGATCAACCTCGTGTCGAAGGAGGTCGATCGTCGAAGCGTCTACCCGCTGCTGGCCAAACCGGTCCGCCGCTCGGAATTCATCGTCGGCAAGTTCTTCGGCCTGCTTTTGACGCTACTGGTCAACGTCGTCGTCATGACGGTGGCGCTCTACGCCGTGCTCTTCTACCTCTCGCGCGGCGTTCCGCCCAGCGTTCAGCAGGCCTGGGATGCGCCGGCGCTCGACCCGGCGCTCCTCAAGGCGATCGCGCTGATCTACCTCGACCTCGCGGTGGTGACGGCGCTCGCGCTCTTCTTTTCCAGCTACTCGAGCCCGATGCTGGCTGCGGTCTTCACCCTGGGTTTGTACGTGGTGGGACAGTTCAACACCGACCTGAAGAACTTCGATCAGATTGTGAGCTCGCCGGTCGCGATCGCGGTGGGCAAGGCTTGCTACTACCTGCTGCCGGACTTCTCGCGATTCGACGTGAAGCTCGCGGTGGTCCACGGGGTGCCGGTCGCGGCGGGCTACATGCTGTCGACCTTCGCCTACGCGACCAGCTATGTCGCCGCTCTGCTGCTGGGCGCGGCCGTGATCTTTTCGAGAAGAGACTTCAAGTGAAGCGGGGGCTGACGGCTGGCGCGGCCGCGATGTGCCTCGGTTTGGCGGTTGTGCTCCATGCGGCGCAGGACAGCCGGTATCCGGCGCCGGCGATCGATCGGCCGGAGCTGCTCTATATCCGGTCCGGTGCGACGATGAAGCGGCTGGCGCTGCACTATGACGGTGCGATCGCCGATCTCTATTGGATTCGCGCGCTGCAGCATTTCGGACGCGAACGCCTGATGCCGGAAGGGCGCCCGCGCACCTACGCGCTGCTCTATCCGCTGCTCGATCTGACCACGACGCTCGATCCTTACTTCACGATTGCCTATCGCTTCGGCGCGATCTTTCTCGGCGAGTCCTATCCGGGCGGGCCGGGCCGTCCCGATCTTGCCGTTGTCCTCCTGCGCAAGGGGCTCGCGGCGCAGCCGCAAAAGTGGCAGTACATGCAGGATCTGGGTTTCGTCTACTACTGGCATCTGCAGGACTACAAGGCGGCGGCCTCGTGGTTTCAGCGCGCCTCCGAAGTGCCAGGAGCGCCGTCGTGGCTGTCGCCGCTCGCCGCGGTCACGCTCGCTGAAGGGGGGCATCGGGGCGCGTCCCGTTCGCTCTGGGCGCAGATTGCCAAGTCCGAAGAACCCTGGCTGCATGATTCAGCGGTCCAGCGTTTGCTGCAGCTCGATGCCATGGATGCCATCGACGTGTTGGACGCACGCGTTCGCGACTATCAGCGGTCGCACCCGCAGGGGCCTCTCACCTGGGACGGCGTTGCGCGCCGCCGGCTACCTGCGAGGCGTGCCGGTCGATCCGACCGGGACGCCCTACGTGTTCACGCCGGATGGACGAGTGACGGTTGCCCGGGAGTCCCGACTGTGGCCGCTCCCCGGGCAGTCCACGGGGCAGGCGCAGTGATCTCGCAGGTCATCGTCGGCTGCATCATCGCGGAGCTCGGGCTCATCGTCGGCAGCTTTCTCAACGTCTGCATCTACCGGCTGCCCAAGCACCTGTCGGTCGTGTGGCCCGGATCGCGGTGCGCGACGTGCGATCGGCCGCTCGCGTGGTTCGAGAACATTCCTGTGTTCAGCTACGCGGTTCTCCGCGGACGGTGTCGAACGTGCGGGACCCGGATTTCAATCCGATATCCGATCGTCGAGATCATCACGATGATCGTGTTTCTGCTGCACTGGTACGTCCTGGGCCTGGACTCGATTCTCGTGCCACGGCTGCTCTTCGCCTGCGCGCTGATCGTGTTGTTCGCGATCGATCTCGAGCATCAGATCCTGCCCAACGTCATTACGCTGCCGGGCATCGTGATCGGGCTGCTCTTCAGCCTGGTCTGGCCGCCAGGCATTGTCGCGGCGCTCGAAGGGGCCGCGCTCGGCGGCGGGATCCTGTGGCTGATCGCCGAAGCGTGGATGCGTTTTCGAGGCGTCGAGGCGATGGGATTCGGCGACGTCAAGATGCTGGCGATGATCGGCGCGTTCCTCGGCCTCAAACTTGTGATCCTCACCTTCATACTGTCGTCCCTGATCGGTGGGGTGGTGGGGATCGTTCTCATCGCCTCGAGACGGGGCGAGCTGTCCACCGCTGTCCCTTTCGGCACGATGCTGGCCGCGGCGGCGCTGGTGGCGAGCCTGTGGGGGGACGGAATCGTCCGCTCGTATCTCTCGATGTACGGCTGGTAGCGGCTGTCGCGGGGTTGCGCGAAATTGTAAGGGCAGTGATCTGTTACGGCACATCCCTCCGTTCGGCGCGCATTACAAAGCACGTCAAAATCCCACTAATTAACTGATCGCACAGGACTTCCGCTTAAGGAACAATCCTTGCTCGGTGGTGGGCAGATGTCCACAAACCGGGGTCTGAATCGCGGCTTCACGCTGATCGAGCTCATGCTGACGATGGCTATCGCAGCCACGCTCATCGCGATTGCGGTGCCGGCGGTCAATGCCGTCAGTGACGCCACGAAGTTGAGTGCGGCGGCCCAGCAGCTCGAGCGAGAGCTTCAGACGGCGCGGATGAAAGCCGTCGCGAACAATACGCCGCTGCGCCTGCGAACCAACTGTCCCTCCGCCGGCTCGTTTCGCATCGTCGAGATGCTCGGTACGGCGAGCGATACGCCGACGACGCGCTGCAGCGCGTCGACGTATCCGTGGCCCGCTGCGGACAACGATTTGTCAACCGCGCCGAACTTCGACGGTCCCGTTCGCCAGTTGCTGAACAGCGCGACGATGGGGACGGCCAGCATCGAGTTTCGTCCAGACGGCACCGCGTGGGATACCTCGTCGGGCACAGCGGTCACCATTACCACGCCGATCACGATTACGGTCACCCGGACGGGCTCGACCAAATCCATCACGGTGAACAACCTTGGCAAGATCCTGCTCCAGTGAGCGCGGCTTCACGCTGGTCGAAGTTGCCGTGGCGACCGGCATGCTGGCACTCGTGTCGTTGAGCGTCGCGCAGATGTTCGCCCTGGCGACGGAACGAAACCTGACGGCCAAGCAGCAGGTCTCCACGACCGCGATGGCGACCCAGAAGATGGAGCAACTGCGAGGGCTGACGTTCTCGTACGACGCCACGGGGTTGGGACTGCCGGTCACCGACACCACGACGAATCTGGCGCTGTGCACGGCTGACGCTACCGGACAGGGATTGACCCCGTCGCCGTCGGACGCTCTCGAAGAGAACCGTGATGGCTTCGTCGACTACCTTGACGCGCGCGGCAATTGCATCGGCACCGGGACGACGCCGCCCGCTGGATCGATCTTCACGCGTCGGTGGTCGATCCGGCCGCTGCCCACGAACCCGAACAACACCATCATCCTGACCGTGCTCGTCACGCCGTCCGGGAGAGAGGAGCAGCGCGTGCGCACCGCGAACCCGCGCACACGTCAGGTCCAGGATGCGCTGCTGCTGACAGTACGAACGAGGAAGGCACCATGACGAGGACAACCAGCAGCCGCGGGTACACTCTCGTCGAGCTCCTCGTGTCGATGGGGATCATGATTGTCGTGACGGGCGCCATCTTTCAACTGATCAACCCGTCGCAGGCGACCGCGCAGATCCAGCCGGAAGTGCAGGACATGCAGCAGCGCATGCGTGTCGCCACCGACTCGATGTTCAAAGACGTCGTGATGGCCGGGGCGGGTCCGTATCAGGGTCCTGTGACCGGGTCGCTCAACAACTTCTTCGCGCCGGTCATTCCGCGACGCATCGGGTTCCTGAACCCGGATCCCTATCTGAGCGCCCGGACGGACGCGATCACGCTCACCTACATCCCGAACTCGTACTCGCAGACGACGATCAGTCAGGCGATGCCGACCCCCTCGGCCGAGCTCAAGGTGAACGATCAGCCGAACTGCCCGCACGGGCAGGAGCTGTGCGGGTTCAAAGAAGGGGATGTCGTTCTGATTTTCGACAACAGCGGCCACTTCGACACGTTCACGATCACCAACGTGCAGGACTCCGCCGGCCACCTGCAGCATCGCGGGCAGGACTTGAGTTATGGCTACGACACCGGTGCGTCGGTTCTGCAAGCCGAGAGCCACACCTACTATCTGGACACCACGACACAAAAGCTCATGCACTACGACGGCGGCACCAACGCGCCGCAGCCCGTCGTCGATAACGTCGTCGGCCTGCGCTTCGACTACTACGGCGATCCGGCCCCACCCGTACAGCCCAAGCCGGCGCTCGGGAACTCGAACTGCCTCTACGACGCTGCCGGGAATCACGTCAGTGGCATGACGACGCTGACGACCGGTGGGGGATCCCTGGCCCCGCTTCCGATCTCGATGTTCACGGATGGTCCGTGGTGCGGTGGCGGATCGAACACTTTCGACGCCGATCTCTATCGTGTCCGGAAAGTGAAGGTTACGGTCCGCGTGCAGACGCCCAATGCGATGTTTCGGGGGCTGGATACCGCGCTGTTCCAGAATCCGGGCACGGCGAAGAGCGGTCAGAAGTTCATTCCGGATCTCGTGACGGCCATCGAGGTCTCTCCGCGCAACTTGAACCTGAGCCGCTGATCATGACCATTCAGAGCCAGACGTCACGTGCGCGGAGCGAGCGAGGGTCCGCCCTCGTCATCGCCCTGCTGGCGACGATGCTGTTGACGGCGCTCGGGCTCACGCTCGTGCTGATGAGCAACACGGAGACGGCGATCTCCGCGAATTACCGCAACAGTCAGGAAACGCTCTACGCCGCCGATGCCGCGGTCGAGCGCGTCGTGCAGGATCTGCTGCTCATTCCACGGTGGAACGACGTCCTCACCGGGGATGGCACCGTCGCGCCCGCCTGCACGGGAGTCAGCACCTTCCTGCCAAAGGCGATGACAACGTCGGCCTTCGTGGACGGCTCCACGACGGTGGCGCTTCCGAGCTCGACGCAGCAGATCAACCTCCTGTCGGCGACCTGCAACATGCAGAAAGCGACCAACAACCTGGACCTGTGGGGTCCGGACGATCCGGCGTGGCGGCTCTTCGCCTGGGGTCGGATCGACAGCATTCTGCCGGGCGAGAACATCGACAGCGCGGCCTACGTCGCCGTCTGGGTCGCCGACGATCCGGCGGATGGCGATGGCGATCCGACAGTGGACACCAATGGCACCTTGACGCTGCACGCCGAGGCCTACGGCCCGTCGGGAACACGCAAGGTGATCGAGGTCACTGTGGCGCGGACGGCGAGCACCGAAATCGAGCGCGGCCAGATCGCGCAGCGCGGCCAGGACGAGTTGAACCAACGCGCGCGCAAGGCGGCGGTACAGCAGACGGGCAAGGCACTCACCAACATGAAGATGAACGTCACGACTGGAACGCTGCAATGACAAAACAGACGCGTACGGCGCTGCTGGCGGCCGCGGCGGTGCTCGGCTGGTCGATCACGGCCTTCGCGCAGCTCGATCCGCTCACGCTGATTAAGCGGGTGCCCCCCACGGTCATCATCCTTGTCGACACGTCGCTGGAGATGCTGCAGGACGGCAACGGCAAGTTCTACGATCCGGGCTTCTATTCACGGACGGTCGATCCATCGGTGTCGACAGCCTTGAGCGTGCCGGCAACGGCCGTGACCTACCGCCGGATCTTCGAGGGGTTCACCTACAACGCGACCGGCAAATACCAGACCACGAAGATCACGCCAGTGGCGGCGACGTGGGATCCGTCGAACCCGGCGACGGCCAACTCGCCGAACGACTACGCCGTGTACTTCGCGCCCACCCGGTATCAGATTGCGAAAGACGGCATCGCGCAGGCCGTCGGGGAGAACAACAGCACCACCGCGCGCTGGGGTCTCGTCCGACTGCGGCAGAAGAGTCCGGCGTGGCGCTCGACACCCGGCGCCAGCGGCCCCAGTCTGGGCAGCAACGATTGTGACAAGCCGGTCGCCGATACCTTTGCTCTGCAGCTGTCGGCCGGCGACAACACGCCCTGCAACGCCGGCGGCCTGGGCAAGTACGCGACCTACGCGCCAAAAGTGAACAACGGCGGCGCGTCGGACGCCAGCTACGCCCAGACCTCGGCCCCGGCCGGCACGGTGATGGTCACGCCAGCGGCGAACACGGCCAGTTCCGTCGTCACGCTCGTGAATCGTGTCGCTGGCGATCCGGCGGGCCTCATTCCGGCAGGCGTCGGCGGGGTCGCGGGCGGTGTCCAGTATGCCGACCGGCCTCTCAGCTACGCCCTCGACGACGCGAAGGCGGCGGCGATCGCATCGATCAACGCAGACGCGGCAGCCACGAGATCCTGCCGCAACGTGATCGTCGTGTTGATCACGGGCGGCAAGGACTCCGGTGACGCGGGGTATACGAGCGCGAACGACGTCGCCGCCCGCGCAACGCAGTTCACGTCCATCAGCGCAACCGGCGTGACGGGCAAGCACGTGCCGATCCACGTGATCGGGATCAAGGTGCCCGCGGCGGAGGAATCGCAGCTTCAGAGTGTGGCCACCAACAGCGGCGGCGCGTACCACAACGTGACCACCAAGGCCGACCTGACGGCCTGGATCAATTACGCGGTACAAGCTGGCTATGCACGGAGCGCCGACGTGAACGCGGCCAAGGCGAGCGAGTTCACCGCGGTGAGCCCGGTTGTCGGCACGGTAAACCTGACGGGCGCAGAGGACGCGACGGGTGCGGCGCTGCCGAACGACGTGGTGCACCTGGGCGGCTCGTCGACGGCCGCCATCCTGCCGCAGCGCAGCAACGTGATGCTGACGGGCAACTTCGAGCTGCCGGGCTTCTACGGCCGCCTGCGCGCGTTCCGCGTCTTCAAGCCGGTCGCCGACTCGACGCAGCCCAGTGGCTACAAGTTCATCAAGGACGGCACACGGCTCTGGCCCGACCTCGACGGCCGGCCCTCGCTCGCCGGGCAGGCGCGCACACCCGCGGATCCGAACACCCGCAACATCTACACCTATGTTCCCGACGGCAGCGGCGGCGGATCGATGATGGCGTTCACGACGGCGAACGCGTCGACGCTGGCCACGCATCTGAATGTGTCGGCGGCCGAAGCGACCACGCTGATCACCCTCGTCCGCGCCCAGCCCCTGGGAGCGATCATCGGATCCACGCCGGCGATGATGGACACGCCGTCGCTGGATCCGCCGCCCGACGACGACTATGGCCGCGCGGATGCGACGGGCACGTTCGCCGGAGATCACGCCAACCGCCGCGCACTCATTTTCGTGGGCGCCAACGACGGCATGATGCACGCGATCGACGCGCGCACCGGTTACGAGGTCTGGGCCTTCATCCCGTACAACCTGCTGCCGAAGCTTCGCACGCTCTCGGACGGCCAGCCCGTGGAGCAGTTCGAGTACTTCGTCGACAGCTCGCCGAAGCTCGCCGAGGTGAAGCTCGACCCGACCAACTCGAATCCGGCGCTGCGCTGGCACAGCCTGCTGCTGTTCGGCGAGGGCCCCGGCGGGACGTTCTATCAGTGCTTCGACGTGACTGAAGCGGGTATGGGCGTCGATCCGACGTCGGACGGGCTCAGCGCCGTCACCAGTCTGCTGCAGAAGTTCGACACGGCCGGCGAGTCGATCGGCTTCAAGTGGGCCTTCCCGAACTACAGCCACTTCGATCCGACGTTCAAGCAGACGTTCGCGCTGACCGACGGCACCGCCGGCGGGAAGCTGACGCTCTGGGGCGACGTCAACAGCTCGGCCACGTTTGCCGAGAAGACCGTGGGCTTCACCTGGTCCGACCCGGCGATCGGCCCGCTGAACGCGACACGAACCGTGAACGCCGTAGTCGTCGGATCGGGGTATTTCCCCGATATCGAGACGCTGATTCCCAACCGTGGGGTATCCGGACCGAAGGCCGGAACCACGCTTTATCTAATCAATGCGGATACCGGGGTGCTGGTTGGAAATTCAGCCGGCGCGAGTTGCGCGACCACGCCATCGGCCGGGACCGGCTGTCTGTCGGTGGGCGACGTGTCGAATTCACGCAAGAACGCGCTCCAGGCGGACCCGACGGCAGCTGGCCAGAACGGCTCGCCGGTGATCGCCAAGGCCTATCTCGGCGACATCGACGGGAAATACTGGCGCTTCAACTTCACGTCGGCTGGCGCGCTCACGGCCTCGCTGATGCTCGACACGGGCTCGCCGATCTACGCCTCGTCTGCGTTGAACAACATCATCAACACCACAGACGTCTACATGTTCTTTGCCACGGGCAGCGATATGCTGCCGCCGACGACCGCGGGGGGGACAGGGACTTTCAAGTTGTACGGCTTGAAGGACAACGACCCCGCGTCGGGCGCCACGACGAAGTTCGCGATCAGCCTTGCCACGGTGTCCAACACCGGCGGTCTGGTCAGCGGCGAGCGCGGGTCGGCCTCGCCATCGATCGCCGGCGACATCGTGTTCTTCACGACCACGACCGAAACCGCGACCACGCCGTGCGCCGAGTACACCTCGAGCTTGCGTGCCCTGACGTTCACCGGCACGGCCGCCTACGACGCGAACGGCAACGGGAAGATCGACAACAACGAGACCAACGTCGCGATGACCATGACGGGCCGGGCGACGGCGCCCTTCATCGTGGACCAGCATCTGTACGTCGGGACCGTGGATTCCACGGGGACCAACGTGCAGGCTTTCGGCGACGCGCAGGACTTCAACAACGGTGTCGGCCAGGTTGGCGTCCGCATCCTCTCATGGCGCGAGATCCGCTGACGCTGGACGCCGTCGTCTGCGCCTCGTGCGGGACGAGGTTCAAGCGCGATCGGGATCGCTGCCCGAGATGCCGCGCGCGGCCGGCCGTTGTCGATCCGGCGGCGGTGGCTGCGTCGAGCCGTCGGCTCGCGCGCATCGGCGCGAGCGTGATGGTCGTGGGAGTGATGGGCGTCGCGGGCGTGTGGCTGCTGGCGCCCGAGGCCAAGACGTCGGTGCCGACAGGACCGGTCGTCGATCCGCTCGCCGCGCGGCGGGCCGCCGCGCACACCCCTGACGTCGCGCCGGCGCCGGCACCGGCACCGGCAGAACGGCCGTTCATGGATCCCGTCGGCGCGGCGTACCAGTTGTACCAGGCTGGAGACTTCGGGTCGGCGCTGAAGCACTATCAGGCAGCGGCCGCTCGAAATCCCCAGGATCCGGAGGCGTTGAGCAACCTTGGACAGGTGCTCGTGCGCCTGGGGCGCGTGGCGGAGGCGCTGCCGTACTTCAGCAAGGCGCTTGAGCTCAACCCGGATCGATGGACCTATCAGTTCAATCGCGCGCGCGCGGAGGGTCTGCTGGAACATTGGACCGAGTGCATTGCCGGCTACCGCCGCGCCCAGCAGCTCTTTCCAAATGACTATGCGACCGCCTACAACCTCGCGCTGGCGCTGCATCGCTCTGGCGACGACGAAGGCGCGGTCGGTGAGTTCGAGAAAGCGATCGCGCTGGCGCCGGGAGACGGGACATTCCATCGTGCACTCGGGATCAGCCTCGAGCGGCTGAATCGCAAATCCGAGGCTGCCGCGGCGTATGCCGACTACCTGAAGCTGTCGCCAGATGCCTCGGACGCCGAGAAGGTCCGTGAACGAATTGTCGTGCTGACGTCGGCCGCCGGGAGCCCGGCTGCGCCGGTCAAGCCAACGGAGCCCCGCGACTAATCGCCCTCTATCGGAGACGTGGTATGCGCATCACGATTCGCACTTGTTGGGCCGTGCTCACGCTCGCGCTTCTCGCGCCCGTCGGTCAGGCCACCGCTCAGACGCTGGACGAGATCGCGCGCAAGGCAGCCGAGCGGCGGAAGACGGCCGAAGCCAAGCCGGATCCGCCGAAGGTCTACACCAACGACGATTTGAAGCCGGCGAGCCCGCCGGCTTCCGCTGCGCCGGCGACTCCGGCTCCCGCGCCCGCCGCGACGGGCCCGGCGGACAAGCCCGCGGCGGCACAGAAGGCCCCGGAGGAAGAGAAGGGGGAGAAGTATTGGCGGACGCTCATGGCGCAGGCCCGCGAGGATCTACGGCGCAACGAGCTCTTTCGCGAGGCGCTGCAGACCAGGGTAAATTCGCTCTCGAACGACTTCGCGGCGCGCGACGATCCCGGACAGCGCGCCCAGATTGCCTCGGATCGTCGGACCGCCGTCGCCGAGCTGGCGCGCGTGAACAGCGAGATCGAGCAGACCAAAAAGAAAATCACCGATGCCGAGGAGGAGGCACGCCAGGCGGGTGTCCCGCCCGGGTGGCTGCGCTGATCCAGTTCGCTCACCTGTCCGCGCCCGACGGCGCTCGCAACGTAAACCTCCCAGGCGTCGTATGATGCGGAGCGCAGCTACCAGGTTCCGCGCCTCATGACTCGCTCCGGTAGTCTCCTTCTCGGTCTCACGGCGATCGTGGCGGTCATGGTCGCCGTGATCGCGTTCGCCGTTTTGCGCTTCTTCGCCGCCGCCCGCGCCTTCTCCCGCCGTCACCGCGGGGAGGGCAACGAGACCGCCTTCATGGCAGGGGCGATTGAGGACGCCGTCCAGCACTTGCGCGTCCAGGAACGCGCGATGAAGGCGCGCGCCGAGGCCTCCGAGCGGCTGAGCAGCGAGATCATCGCGAGCATGACCTCCGGCCTGCTGGTGGTCGGCGAGGATCGCCAGGTCCGCAGTCTCAATCCCGCCGGGCAGCGCATGCTCGCCGTCTCGCCCGACGATTCCGGCGGCGATTTCCATGGCGTCCTGAACCGCGCCGCGCCGCTCGCCGACGTGATCGAGGAATGCCTGCGGACGGCCCAGCCGGTATTGCGGCGCACCGTCAAACTCCCCGACGGTCTGAGCGCGTCTCATCTCGGCATCACGGTTTCACCGATACGCGATGAAGGCGGCCGCGCGCACGGCGCTATCTGCCTGTTCAGCGATCTGAGTGAGATCGTCGAGCTCGAAGACCAGCTGCGGCTGAAAGACAGCCTCGCCCGGCTTGGCGAGATGACCGCCGGCATCGCCCACGAATTTCGCAACGGCCTGGCGACGATTCATGGCTACGCGCGCTTGCTGGACCTCGAACAACTGCCGCCGGAGTTTCAGCAATATGTTCAGGGCATCCGCGACGAGACGGAAGCCCTCGGTCAGGTGGTCACCAACTTCCTCAACTTCGCCAAGCCCGCGCAGCTCACGCTCAGTCGGGTCGAGATGGCGATCCTGGCCGAGCGCGCTGCCGATGAAATCAGGACAGACGCCCTCGCGCGATTGGGATCGGTATGCGTGAATGGCGAATTCGGAAGCGTCGAGGGGGACGAAGTGATGCTTCGCCAGGCGTTGAGCAACTTGTGCCGCAACGCGCTCGAAGCGTGCACGGCCGCCGGCATCGCACCCCATATCACCGCTCGACGGTACGATCGACGGCGCGCAGCGCCAGCAGCGGATCGTGGTGACCGACAACGGGCCTGGGGTCGACGAAGCCCATGCGGCGAGCATCTTCAGACCCTTCTTCACCACCAAGGCCCACGGAATGGGTCTGGGCCTCGCGCTCGTCCAGAAGGTCATCGTCACGCACAACGGCCGCATCGCCGTCGAGCCGCGGCCGGGCGCTGGCGCCCGTTTCCTGATCACGCTTCCCTTGCTGCCCCAGGTCTGACCGATCTCAATTTCGTGATCCGGGGTATGTCACTGTGTGGCCTTCCGCAGGTGTCGCCCGGCCTCGACCCTTGGAACGAGCCATTAAGATGCTGTTCCTGCGGCACTTGACCACGGTCACCCGCGGTTCATGGTGGTGGCAGCCCGCTTGCCTCTGCCCGTTGGTTCGCGCGCAGTTTTTGCCCCACGGTTGATCCGTCCGCCGCGCAAAACCTGCCATCGCCATCGCGACCGCTCAACGGAGATTCGCGGAAACGCCAAGGAAAACGACGGGTCGCCTGACCGCACCGATCGGACGTGCGGTTTGCACCAGCAGTCCCGGCATGAGTGCAGCCGACGACCGACGCGAGTCGGGATTCTCCCTCGTCGAGGTGCTGGTGGCCTCGCTGCTGTTGATCGTGGCAGCCACGGGCGTCGCACAGCTGGTGGGAACTACCGCGCGTGCGAACCATCGCGCGAAAGGGCAGACGACAACCGCCTTTCTGGCGGCGCAAAAAATGGAGCAGCTCCGGTCGCTTTCGTGGACGTTTGACGAAGACGGTGGTCTTCGCTCGGATACGTCCACCGATTTGAGCCGCGATCCTCCGACTGTCGGAGGCTTCGGTCTCGACCCGACGCCTTCCGGATCGCTGGATCGCAGTCTCGACGGCTGCGTGGACTATCTCGATGCCGCCGGGCATTGGGTGGGTACAGGTACGACACCTCCAGCCGGTTCCGTATACGTCAGGCGCTGGGCGGTGCTTCCAGGACCGATCGATCCCGCCCACACGCGCGCGCTCGTGGTCATCGCCGCGGCGCTCGAAGAGGAGAGTCGATTGGCGTCCTCGTCCAGGCCTCGCCTCCCGCAGGACGCCGTCCTGGTGACACTGAAGGTCCGTCAGGCGGGTGCGCCATGACACGGGGTTCTTGGTTTGGGTCCGCCCGGGGCGCGGACGGCTTCACGATGATCGAGCTGCTCGTGGCCTCGGCCATCGCGATCGCGACGACGAGCGCGATGATCCAGTTGACGCGGGGAGCTCAGGGAGCATTCGTCGCGATGAACGACCTCGTCGACGTGCAGCAGAAGATGCGCGTCGCCGCTGACGCCATTCAGCACGACCTGGCGATGGCCGGGGCCGGCAGTGCGCTGCCGGATGGCGGGGGAGCGCTGGCGCGGTACCTGCCGGTGATTCGGCCGGCTGCCGGGGTTTCCGGTGACACCGATCTGAGCTACGCCGCCGACCGCATGACGGTGATCTTCGTGCCGCAGACGACCGCCGAGGCCGCCGTCGTGTCCGCTTCCGCCAGCTCGCTGTCAATCGCGGGCAGCGCGTCCTGTGGTGGCGCGAGCGGCTGTGGCTTCTCGTCCGGCATGCGCGCGCTGGTGTTCGATCGCACGGGTCCGGGCTTCGGTTACGACGTGTTTACGGTGGGTAACGTGTCTGGAGCGTCGATGACCCGAGCATCCGACGAAGCCGACTTCTCGAGGATCTATCCCAGCACCGCATACGCGACCGAGGTCGTCAATCGGACGTACTTCCTCGACCGCTCCGATCCCTCCAACTCCCGGCTGATGCGTGGCGACGGTAAGACGTCGTTCCCGCTCGTCGACGGCGTTCGGGATCTGCATTTCACCTACTACGCGGATCCGGATCCCTCAACGGTCTCGGCACTCGGCGCCGCGTCGGGGACCTGCGTCTATTCACCCGGTCCGCCCCCGAGATCGCTCCTGTCGTCGCTGGGCGGGGCCTCCTTGAGTGAGCTGTCCGCCTCGGAGCTGACTGACGGACCGGTCTGCGGGAGCGAACCGAACCGGTTCGATGCCGACCTGTTGCGTATCCGGCGGGTGCGTGTCTCGCTGCAAGTGGCGGCTGTTTCAACGGTTGGCGGTCGGCCTGCTTCGTACGAGTTGTCGTTCGATGTCACTCCACACAACCTCAATCTCTCGCGGTAGGCCCTCGAGCCAATCGGAGCGGGGAGTGGCGCTGGTGACCAGCCTGCTGCTGATTGGTCTGCTCACGGCGATCGGCGTTGGCCTGAGCCTGGTGAGCATTGTCGAAACGTGGCTTGGCGCAGGGGTCAGAACCTCGCAGTCGCTGTCGTATGCGGCCGACGCCGGCGTGGCCCGCGTGCAGGCCGACCTGGCCTCGTCAAGCGACTGGACGTCGCTGCTGATCGCAGCCGCTGCCGGTCCCCCGTCGCTGTTCAACGATCGCCAGCCGTCGCCGATGCTGGTTGACCGATCGCTGGTGGATTTGTCCGCGGAAACGGGTCGCATCCAGGCCGCCTCGGATTCGCTCTACGGATCGAGCGCGGTGAACCCCGATGCTCCCGTCTGGCGCTTGTTTGCGCGCGGCCCACTCGCCAGCCTGGTTCCAGGTGTCGCCGTGGATTCACCGCTCTATCTGGCCGGATGGCTTGCCGACGATCCTTCGGATGGCGACGGTGATCCGAATGCCGACATCAATGGCCGGGTGCAGATTCGCGCCATCGCCTACGGCCCGGGCGGAGCCCGACGATCGGTGGAAGCGACCGTTGCTCGTGTGGGACCGGCAGGAGCCGCTGGCCGGCCGTCTGCGACACAAATTGTTTCGTGGAGGGAATTGCGTTGACGTCCGATGCTGTTCGTTGTCCGTCGTGTCAGGCGCTGGTGCATGCGAAACACAGTCACTGTCCCAAGTGTCGCGCGCACCTGGTCGTGAAGAGCCACGGCGCCGCTGGGATCGCCGTACCTGAAGTTCGCCGCGCTCGGCCTCGTGCTCGCGTTCGCCGGGATCGTGGGTGGCCTCTGGGTGACGCGGGCCGAGCCAATCGGTGACGGTGCCGCGCACACCGACCCGCTCAAGGGCAGGCGGGCGGTGGCTCCGCCGGTGCCGGCTGCGGGAATTGCGGTGAATGGTCCGATCGAGACGCGAACGCTCGTCGAGCCGGAAGGGCAGCGGCACTCCGGCGAGAATGCCCTCGCCGCGCAGGCGGTTGCCTCGGCGACGCTCCGCGACGATCCCAACAACGCGGTCGCGCTGGGCAACCTCGGGTCGGCGTTGCTTCGCCTGAACGATCCGACCAAGGCGCTCCCGCTGTTCGAGCATGCCGCGCGCGTGACGCCCGATTCATGGCCGATTCAGTTCAATCTCGCGCGCGCCCAGGTACAGCTCGGCCGATGGAAAGAGGCGGTCGTCTCGCTGCAGGCCGCCAAGGCGCTGAAGCCGGACGACTACGCAACGTCGGTCGATCTCGCGCTCGCCCTCCATCACTCGGGCGACGACGAGCGTGCGATCGACGAGTATCGCCGCGCGATTGGGTTGAACTCCCACGACGGCCTGCTCCTTCGCGGCCTGGCCATCAGCCAGCAGCGTTCAAATAGAACGGCCGATGCCGTGCGCTCGTACCAGGAATATCTCCGCCTGGTACCGGATGCCGGCGACGCTCGACAGATCACCGAGCGAATCAGCCAGTTGCAGGCCGCCGTTCGACCGGCATCGCCGACGCCTGGCTCGGCCGAGGCCTCCGGTCGTTGATGGGTTCGCCTGGGAAAGGTCTGTTACACTCTAAAAGGAAAGACGATGAGATTCTCCGGCAGCCACGGAGTCGTAGCCTGTTCGGCTATCGTTCTGCTCGCCTGTGCCGTCACGGCCGTCGCTCAGACTCCGACGCTCGGCGAGATCGCGCAGAAAGAGCAGGAGCGACGAAAGGCCGCCAAGCAGCCCGCAAAGGTCTACACCAACGACGATCTGAAGAACGGCGGACTGCCAAGCGCGCCGCCGCCCGCCGATGCCCGCTCCGCCACTGACGCCGCGCACGGGAGCCCGACCGAATCGGCGCCCGCGCCTGATGCGCAGAAAGACGGGAAGGCGGCGCCAGCCGGCGCGGCCAAGAAGGAGGCGGACGCAACGGACGCCAAGGATGAGACCGCGTGGCGCGGCCGGATTTCGGAGGCCCGCGACGATCTCAGGCGCAACGAAGTATTCGCCGAAGCCCTCCAGAGCCGTATCAACGCGCTGACCACCGATTTCGCCGCCCGCGACAACCCCATCGAGCGTTCCCAGATCGCCGACGAGCGTCAGAAAGCGCTCGCCGAGCTCGATCGCGTGAAGGGGGACATCGAGAAGAGCAAGAAGAAGATCGCCGATATCGAAGAGGATGCGCGCAAGGCCGGAGTTCCTCCGGGCTGGTTGCGCTGATTGCCGTCTCCTTTGAGCTCTTCGCCAGCCCAAATCCTCATCGTCGAAGATAAGGACTCGCTGCGGACCATGCTGCGGCACGCCCTGGAGCGGCAGGGCCATGCCGTGCTCGAGGCGCGCGACCAGCCGGAGGCCGTCCGCATTCTTCAACAGGCGCAGCCGGCGCTGGTACTCTCCGACTTACGGCTTCCCGATGGTGATGGCTTCGGCGTGCTGCGCTCGACCAAGGAGATCGACGCCGATATCCCGGTGATCGTGATGACTGCCTACGGCAGCATCGAGGACGCGGTCGCGGCGATGAAGGAGGGAGCCCTCGACTTTCTCGCCAAACCCGTCGACCCCGATCATCTCCTGCTGCTCGTGACACGCGCGCTGGAGCAGCGGCGCATCGTCGCGGAAAACCTGCTGCTGCGCGAGGAGTTGGCGGTTCGTCGCGGCGCGCCGCAGCTGGTGGGCGAAGATGCTTCCTTGCGGAAGGTGTTTGCCTCGCTGCAACGTGCGGCCTCGACGGATACCACCGTCCTCCTCGAGGGAGAGAGCGGTACCGGCAAGGAGCTGTTCGCGCGATCCCTGCACGCGCTCAGTCCACGGGCCGACTGCCCATTCGTCGCCATCAATTGCGCGGCGATTCCCGAGACGTTGCTCGAAACGGAGCTCTTCGGGCACGAGAAAGGGGCCTTCACGGGCGCCGTCGCGCGCAAGCCGGGCAAGTTCGAGATGGCGCATCACGGAACGCTCTTTCTCGACGAGATCGGCGACCTGCCGCTCACGCTGCAGGCAAAAATCCTGCGCGCGCTGGAAGAAAAGCGATTCGAGCGGGTGGGAGGTACGGCCTCGGTCCAGGTGGATGTGCGACTCGTGGCCGCGACCAACAAGGGGTTGCGCGCCGCGGTTGCCGCCCGTCGGTTCCGCGAGGATCTCTACTTCCGGCTGTCGGTCTTTCCGATCACCGTGCCGCCCTTGCGCGAGCGTCCCGGAGACATCCCGCTGCTGGCGCGATATTTCGTCGACCGCTTCTGCCGGGACCTGAAGAAGAAGGTCGTGCTTTCACCAGCGGCGCTCGAACAGTTGCAGACCTATCCGTGGCCCGGCAACGTCCGCGAGCTCCAGAACTGCATCGAGCGGGCGGTGATTCTGGCCGACGGCGATACCATCCTGCCCAGGCATCTGAATCTGTCGTTCATTCAGCCATCACCCGAGAACGCGCCGTCGCCGTGGGCGTCGATCGATCTGACCGGGACCCTGAGCGAGGCGCTGCGACGTGTGAACAGTGAGGCGGAACGAATCAAGATCGAGGATACGCTGCGCGAGGCCGCCGGTAACAAGGGTCGGGCAGCAGAGCTCCTGCAGATCAGCTACAAGATGCTGCTGGCCAAGCTGAAAGATCACGGCATCGACTGAAGACGCGGCCTCGGTTCAGGGCTGCAACCCGAGCCGTTGCAGCGCGCCAACGATTTCATCCTCGGTTACATCCCGGACAACCTCGCAACTCCCGAGTGCCGTCGGCAGGACGAAGTGCAACCGGCCGTCGACCACCTTCTTATCCCGTCCAACTGCGTCGAGCACCGGTGCGATCGACAGGTCGGCGACCGCCGGCAGCGGACCCAGCTGCGTGATCAGCCCGGACAGCCGCTCGTAGTCCGCGCCATCGAGCGTTCCTCGTTTCCGAGCGATATCGGCCGCCACAAGCATGCCGTAGGCGACGGCCTCTCCGTGTCTGAACCTGCGGTATCTGGTGACGGCCTCGAGAGCGTGGCCGGCCGTGTGTCCGAAATTCAGGTGCCGTCGCAACCCGGCTTCCCGCTCGTCGCTCTCGACGATCGATCCCTTGATCGCGCACGATTCGGCGATCACCGGGACCAACGCGGCCATGTCGCGGGCGAAGAAGAGCGACAGCATCGACGACACCCGGTCGAACAGCGGTCGGCTGGCGATCACGCCGTACTTGACCACCTCGTAGAGTCCGGCTCGAAATTCGCGGCGTTGCAGTGTCGCCAACAGGGTCGGATCGATTCCGACGAGCGCGGGAGGATGGAACGCGCCAATGAGGTTCTTGCCCAGCGCGTGGTTGACGCCGACCTTGCCGCCGATCGAGCTATCGACCTGGGCCAGCAGCGTCGTCGGCACCTGGACGACCGGGATGCCGCGCAGATACGTCGCCGCCGCGAAGCCGGCGACGTCGCCGACGATGCCACCGCCGATGGCGATCAACGCGCTGGATCGATCCGCCCGCAGGCGAATGAGGGCGTCGTAGATGCGGCCCACTGTCTGAAGATTCTTGAACCGCTCTCCATCGGCGATCAGAATCGGCTCGTCCGCGCTCAGGCCGGCGAACGCGGACGCATGAAATCTCCAGATGACATTGTTCGACACGACCAGCCGTCGCTTCGGCACGCCGTGCTCGTCGAGGAGCGCGGACAGGCGTGTGGACAGCGACGGTGCGATGTGGATTGGATAGCGGCCGTTCCGGCTCCCGACGTCGAGCCGCAGCGGCGCCAGATCCGAAGGGGAAGGTGACGGCATGTCTGGACGCGCGAATGGTAGGATAACAAAGATTGCAGGGTGCAGAGGCTGACTTCCTCATCATCGGCAGCGGCATCGCGGCGTTGCGGGCCGCCGTGGCGCTCTCCGGCGCGAACGACGTACTCATCCTGACCAAGGCGGATCCGCTGGCCGGCAATACCGGCTACGCCCAGGGCGGCATCGCGGCGGCCGTCGGTCCGGACGATAGTCCGGCGCAACATCTCGCCGATACCCTGGCCGCCGGCGACGGCCTCTGCGACGAGCGGGCGGTGAGCGTCCTGGTCCATGAAGGTCCGCCTTACGTCCGCGAGCTCATCGAGTGGGGTGCGGCGTTCGACCGCGCGCCCGACGGCACGCCGGAGCTCGCGATCGAGGGCGCGCACAGCGTGCGTCGCGTTCTTCACGCCCACGATGCCACCGGCCGTGAAATCGGACGCGTGCTGTGGGAGCGCGTTGCCAGGATGCCCAACGTCCGGGTGCTGAGCGACGCGCGAGCGGTCCGGATCCTGGTCGAACACGGACGCAGCGCGGGCGTCCACTATGTCGGGACCGACGGGACGCTGGCGGTCGCACGGGCATCGCGCACGCTGCTCGCGACCGGCGGCGCGGGGCAGGTGTTTCGCGAGACGACGAATCCGCCCGTCGCGACCGGCGATGGAGTGGCGATCGCCTACAACGCCGGCGCGGCGGTGGCCGATCTCGAGTTCGTCCAGTTTCATCCGACCGCGTTGCACGTTGCCGGGCAGCCGCGTTTTCTGCTGTCCGAAGCGCTCCGCGGCGAGGGCGCCCGTATCATCAATGCGGATGGGGAGCGGTTCATGGCGCGGGTCGATCCCATGGGCGATCTGGCTCCCCGCGACCGCGTCGCTCGCGCGATCGCACGCGAGGCGGAGCGAACCGGGCGCGAGGTGTATCTGACGATGAGCCATCTCGAACCGCGGTTCGTTCACGAGCGTTTTCCGTTGATCTCTGCCGCGTGCCGGCGCGCTGGTCTGGATCTGGCGACGGATCGCATTCCGATCGCGCCGGCCGCCCATTACGTCATGGGTGGGGTCGTGACCGATCTGGATGGCCGCACCACGATTCCGGGGTTGTTCGCGGCAGGTGAGGTCGCGTGCACCGGCGTGCACGGCGCCAATCGTCTGGCGAGCAACTCGCTGCTCGAGGGGCTGGTCTTCGGTGCCCGCGCTGGCGAGGCCATGCGACGGGCGGATCCGGAAAAAGGTGACAACCGCCTTCTATCGGAAACCCGCAAAAGGCGGTTGTCCCCTTTAGATCCGGTCGACGTGCGCGATCTCATGACCAGCCGTGTCGGGCTGTTTCGCGATGCGGACGGGTTGCGCGACGCCGTCGAGCAGCTCGACGGTCAATGGGCGACAATAGTGGATCGCGTCGATCACGAGGCGGCGACGCTCACGACCGCCGACTGGGAGTACGCGAGCCTGGTGACCGTCGGGCGCCTGATCGCGCGAGCGGCACAGAGACGGGAAGAAAGTCGCGGCGGCCACTACCGGCTCGATTATCCCGATCGAGACGATCGACACTGGCAGCGCCGCATCGTAGAGACGCGGCCCGCGGCTCACTGAGGACGGCAAACGGCTATGGCAGATCGAACCGATGGCAAAGGTGGGGCGGTGACCGAGATTACGCCCCAGTCCGAGAACTTCTCGCAGTGGTACCTCGACGTCGTCCGGCGGGCGGAGCTCGCCGACTACACCGAGGTCAAGGGCTGCATGGCCATCAGGCCGTACGGCTACGCCATCTGGGAGCTCATCCAGCAGGCCTTCGACAAACGCTTCAAGGCGACCGGCCACGTGAACGCCTACTTTCCGCTGTTCATTCCTGCCAGCCTGCTGATGAAGGAAAAGGAACACGTCGAGGGCTTCGCGCCACAGGTGGCGTGGGTGACGAGGGGCGGAGACGAAGAGCTCGCCGAGCCGCTCGTCATCCGGCCAACATCGGAGGTGATCATCGGCACCCTCTACGCGAAGTGGATTCAGTCCTGGCGCGACCTGCCCGTCCTGATCAACCAGTGGGCCAACGTGGTCCGATGGGAGAAGGTGACCCGTCCATTCCTTCGCACCACCGAGTTTCTCTGGCAGGAGGGGCACACGGCGCACGAGACCGCCGACGAGGCCCAGGAGGAGACGCTGAAGATTCTGGCGCTCTACAAGGAATGCGTGGAGACCGAGCTGGCCATGCCGGTCATCGACGGGCAGAAGAGCGAGAGTGAAAAGTTCGCCGGCGCGTCGCGTACCTACTCGATCGAGGCGCTGATGGGTGACGGTCGTGCGCTGCAGTCGGGGACGTCGCACAACCTCGGGCAGAATTTCGCCAAGGCGTTCGGGATTCAGTTCCAGGGCCGCGACAAGACGCTGCAGCACGCATGGACGACGTCCTGGGGCGTGTCGACGCGGCTGATTGGCGGCCTCATCATGACGCACGGCGACGACAACGGCTTGATTCTGCCGCCACGGATGGCGCCCTACCAGGTCGTCATCGTGCCGATTCCCCGCGGCAACTGGCAGGAGACGGTTCTGCCCAAAGCGGAAGAGATCCAGAAGGTGCTGCAGGCGCGCGGCATTCGCGTGATGCTCGATGCCCGCGACGCCTACACGCCTGGCTGGAAGTTCGCCGAGTGGGAACTGCGTGGTGTGCCGATCCGGATCGAGATCGGCCCCAAGGACATCGAGAAGTCCGCGGTCATGGTGGCCCGTCGCGACACGCGCGAGAAGCAGTCCATGTCGATGGACGGTCTCGGCGACGCGATCAGCGTCCGGCTCGACGAGATTCAGCAGGCGCTCTACACGCGGGCGCTGCTCTTTCGCGAGGAGCACACGACGCGCGTCTCTACCTACGAGGAGTTCCGCGAAGCGATGGAAGGACGTCCGGGGTTCGTCATTGCCGGATGGTGCGGCAGTGAGGACTGCGAGGCCCAGATCAAGGCCGAGACACAGGCGACTTTGCGCAACATTCCCTTCGGCGGCGCGCACGTGACGGGAACGTGCGTGAAGTGCGGCCGGCCGTCGCCTGCCGAAGCCTGGTTCGCGAAAGCCTACTGACCGACTCGCGGTCCGACCACCATCTCAGGACCGCGCCATCAGGTCGGCCGCCGCCTGCGGCCAACGAGCCATCGCCCGCTTGACGACGGCATGACGCCGGGTGAGGCCTTCGCGGTGCACGATGGCGCGGAACGCCGCCGCGAGGTGATCGCGCCACCACGGATCGCTGCCGCCGGACGACGCCTCGTAGGCCGCCGCGAGCGCTTCGAGGCAGCTCGCATCGCCGACCTCCTCCAGCGCCGCGAGAAACGCCACCGGCAGGCGCTCGGCGCTCGACAGGCTGTCGCGCAAGTCGTAGAGCGCCAGGCGGCTGCCGCGCTCGGCGAGCGCCTGGTGCAGCGCGCCACGCAGCATCAGCCATCCTTCCCGGCGTTCGCGATCCGTCTCGCGTCCCTCGCGCGCCCGCACCAGATCGACCAACCGTTGGAGCTGGATCAGCTTCGCGGAACCGCCCCGGCCCGCCACCGCCGCTTTCAGCACATCTGGAACGTCGGGCAAAGTCCCTTCGATCGCGCTGGTCCACACATTGTCAGCTCCCGAGATGGTTGATGGCGGCGTGGTCGGCGCGCCCTCACCGGCGGCTTTGAGCAGCGGGTCGTTTCCGAGCGCGGCTTTCAGCGGCGCGAGAGTCGATTCCGGCAGATCGCGCAGCGCGTCGAACGCGCCGAGCCGACAGTCCTCGGGCCGCGATCGATCGAGGACGAGGGAGACGAGCGCATCGAGCGCGTTGCGAGCGGCAGCCGAATCGGGGCGACCGAGCAGGCTGCGCAGGGCTGCCACTGCCGCGGCGGTTACCGCCGGTGACGAATCGGCCAATGCCTGGCGCGCGAGCGCTCCGGCGCGCGCATCGCTCGAGGCCTCGAGAACCCGCAACATCCCGGCTCTGGTCTCGGCGAGTGCGGCAGATGGATACGCGCGAATGAGATGCTCGAAGGCCGGTGCTCCGAGGACGGTCAGGCGCGCGATCGCCGCCTCGCGCCGCACGGACTCCGACGCCGACAGCGCCTCGATCAGCTGACGGATTTCAGCGGCCGGCGACGGACGGATGGGCATCCACCTGGATCCTAGTCAGTCGTGAACCGAATGTCGAAGGAGATCGAGGTCGAGATCGGGGATTGAGGAGGCGGAGAGAGGCTGGTGCAACCCGTGCGGTTGCACCAGCCTTCGATACCCGGGTTAACGACTCAGTCTGACGACGAGGGCGGCGCGGCGGTTGAGGCGACGCGTCTCTTCGCGGCTGTTGTCGAACTTCGGTCGCTCCTCGCCGTAGCTGACGGTGCGGAGACGATCGGCGCCGACGCCGCGGCTGGTGAGGTAGTCCCGCACCGCGGTGGCCCGGCGTTCGCCGAGCGCGAGGTTGTATTCCGCCGTGCCGATGTTGCAGGTGTGGCCCTCGATCTCGATCCGGAGCTCCGGATTGGCCTGCAGCGTGCGGACGGCTTCGTCGAGCGCGCGCGTCGCTTCCGGCCGCAGGCTATAGCGGTCGAAGTCGAAGTGCACGTCCTCGAACACGAACTCCTTCACGGTCGGCCGGATGACCTGAATGGTCACCGAATCGGATGCCGTTCCGCCCTTGCCGTCGTCCACGGTGATGGTCACCGGAACCGGCCCCTCCTGCATTGGCGCGGTCCACGGCGTCTGGCGCATCGTCGGGCTCGCGAATGTGCCCGTGGGTGCGGTCCAGCGGTACGTCAGCTGATCGCCGTCCGGGTCCTGCGCGTCACCGGTAACCGTCGACGTCTTGCCGATTTCAACCGTGCAGGGCTCGCAGCGTGCGCGCACCGTTGGCGGATGATTCTGCGGCGCGACAGGCGGTGGTGGTGGTGGCGGGGGTGGCGGCGGCACGTAGATGCGCACGCCGGGGTGGTAGCCGACGCGCACCACGAGGTCCATCTTGTCCCCCGCGCCATTGGTGTACTGGCTCAGGAAATGGTCCCGCGTGTCCATCGTCATCCGCCACGTCCAGCCCGCCCCCGCAAACACCCCGTTGGCCCCCTGCCACGTCAACCCCAGATGCAGGTTCGCCGGCGAGCGCACGTCCGAGATGAACCCCACCGGCAGGATCGACCCGTCCTCCGCCGTCAGCACCTGCTTGGTCACCAGCGTGTCGTTCGAGTAGTGCTCCCCTTCGATCTCCGCCGTGAACCGCAGCGGCTTGCGCGTCGGGAAGCCGGCGCCAAACCCCCAGCGGAACCCATTGGTCGTGTCCACTTCGTCCGGCGACCCGCGCACGATGAACCCGGCGTAGCCCGACACCTCGACCCGCTCGTTGACCTCTTTGCTGACCACCCCGTCAAACGCAAAGTCCGCCTTGCCCGTGCTCGCGCCGCTCGACGTATCGCCCGTCGGCAGCTTCACCAGCCCGCGCACCGCAAACGCCGCCGGCTGCTGTTTCCACTGCGACGTCAGGTTGACCTTGGCGCCGACCCAGAAGTCGCCCAGATTGTTGCCGCTCCACCCGGCGCGCGCCAGCGGATTCTGCGGCACCACCCCGCCCACCTCCGCCAACGCCGCGCTCGGCAGGAACAGCGGCCGGATGTCCCGGTCGATGCGGTTGACCACGACGAACGACCCGAAGATCTCCGCCCGGTCCTTCAGCCCGACCCCGAACGTCACCGGCCAGTTCGACACATCGGAGAAGCCCTGGTTGTCGTCGAAGTTGTCGCGATACACGCTCAGCGACCACCGCTTGGCCGGTAACACTTCGCCCGTCGGCACATACCACAGCCCCGTGTCCCCCATGAGCGTTGTCGTCGCAGGCCGCGTGTGCACCTCGTCGGAGGCGGAAGACATCGATGCGGAAGGTTGCGTGGATTGCGCTGGTGTCTGCGCCATGGCCGGCGAGGCCAGCGCAGTCAACAGGGCCAACGTCGTCGCAAACGATTTCATCGCTACGCCTCTCTACGGGGGGAATGCCGATCGGATCGATGGGCCACGCGCGCGCCGCAACCGCGCGTGTAACCTCGGCAATATCATACCACTGACTTTCCGGCCTAATTCACGCGATTTCACGCATTTTCACGGATGCCGCGTTTTCCGAAGATGGCGGCAATGACGATGCTGATCGCGTAGAGGCCGAGCATCGGCACGGCCATGATCAGCTGCGACATCATGTCCGTACCGGGGCTGACCACGGCCGCGACGATGAAGATGATGAGGACGGCGTACTTGAAGTAGCGGAGCAGGAAGCCCGCGGTGACCACCCCCATGCGCGCGAGGAAGAAGACCAGCGTGGGCATTTCGAAGATGATGCCGAACCCGAGCAGCATCTTCGAGTAGAGCGAGAACGCCTCGTCGATCTTCGGCATGAAGACGAGGTAATCGTTCGAGAAGCCGATGAAGAACTTCCACGTCCACGGAAACGCGACGTAGTGGGAGAACAGTCCGCCGACGACGAAGAACACCGTCGACAGCAGCACGAACGGGATCGCAAATTTCTTTTCGTGGGTGTAGAGCCCCGGCGCGATGAACTTCCACACCTGCCAGAGAATCAGCGGACACGAGAAGAAGATGCCGGCGATGAACCCCATCTTCAGGTACAGCATGAAGACGTCGGGCCCGTTCGTGAACATCAGCTTGTTGCCACCGGGCAGCATGTGCACCAGCGGAAGCATGATGAAGTCGACGATGCGGTTGATGAAGATGTAGGCGATCGCGCAGCCGACGCAGAGGGAGATGACCGAGTAGATCAGCCGTTTCCGGAGCTCGTCGAGGTGCTCCAGAAACGACATCTTGCCTGCGGCATCGTCGTCGTCGCCGAACAGGGAGGTCGAGTCGTCAGGATCGCGGTCGCGCCCACGCTCGGGGGTCGCGCCGGGAAAAGGCACGAGGGCCATTGCGCCTCAGGCGCTGCCGTTCTGCCGCGGGACGCTCGCCGCATGCTCGACCGGCTCGGCGGCCGACGTCGGATGGACCGGTGTCGGCTCGGCCGGACGCGTGCTGCGTTGCTCTTCGATGCGGATCTCCTCGTCGAGCGTGCTCTTGAGCTCGTTGGAGGCGCGTTTGAACTCGGCGAGGCTCTTGCCGAGCGATTTGCCGAGCTCCGGAAGCTTGCGCGGGCCGAAGATGATCAGCGCAATGGTGAAGATGATGATCAGCTCGGGGACCCCGACGGAGCCAAACATAACGCAAATCCTTGAAAATCTGGCAGTTATCCAGCGAATGCGGCGACAGCCGCTGCCGCTCCCATTATAGGAAGGGGTTCGCGTCGGGTCAAGCCGCCCCCAGGGCGGCCGGTCGCCGGATCTCGTTGCGGCGTCTACACTTGGTCTGTTACCATCCAATCATATGCGTACGTCGCGTTTTATGCCCGTCGCGGTTCTGGCGGTCCTGTTGTCGGCCCTCGCCGGTGGATTGTTCGGCGGTACGGCGCTCGCCACCCAGGATCAGGTCCAGCAACAGTATCGCGTGTTCACGTCGGCGCTCGCGGCGATCGATCGCGACTACGTCGAGGACGTCCCGTCTGACCGTCTCGTCTACGGCGCCATCGACGGCATGTTGAAGACGCTCGATCCGCATTCGAGCTTCTTCGATCCGAAACAGTACGCGCAGCTGCGGGAGCGGCAGGAAGGGCGTTACTACGGCCTTGGGATTTCCATTCAGGTGATCGACGGCGACATCACCGTGATGTCGCTCTTCGAGGGGTCGCCGGCCTATCGCTCGGGCATCCGCCGCGGCGACGTCATCGCTCGCATCGAGACGCAGGACACCAAGAACTGGACCAGCGAGCAGGCGGTGCGCAAGCTGAAAGGTCCGAAGGGAACCAAAGTCAATATTTCGATCCGCCGTCCCGGGTACGACAAGCTGATCGACATGGACGTCGAACGCGACGAGGTCAACATCACGACCGTCCGCGGCGCCTTCATGATCGACGCGACGACGGGTTACATCAAGCTGGGTGATTTCTCGGAGACGTCCGACCGCGAAGTCGGCGCGGCGATTGAGAAGCTGGCCTCGCAGGGCATGAAGCGGCTGGTCTTCGACCTCCGCGACAATCCCGGCGGGCCGCTCGATCAGGCGATCAAAATCGCCAACCGGTTCCTGCCGCGCGGCGACATGATCGTCTATACGCGCGGACGCATCGCCAACGCCGATCAGGACTATCACGCCACCGACGATCCCGACTACTCCGGGCCGATGATGGTGCTGGTCAACCGCAACAGCGCCAGCGCCTCGGAGATCGTGACCGGGTCGCTTCAGGATCACGACCGCGCGCTCATCGTCGGAGAGACGACGTTCGGGAAGGCGCTGGTGCAGTCGGTGTACACGATCAGCGAAAAGGCGGGGCTGGCGCTGACCACCGGCCGCTACTTCACGCCAAGCGGGCGGATGATTCAGCGTCCGTGGGACGGCGCCTTCGACGAATACCTCACCTACACGCTTGCGCGATCAGAAGGCCGATCGCGATCACTCGTCGACGCAGTTGAAATACACCGACGCGGGACGGAAGGTCTACAGCGGCGGCGGCATCGAGCCCGACAAGTTTTTCGCCGGGCCGTCGCAGGGCTTCAACCCGACACGCTTCGGCCGGTCGCTCAACGCGCGGTCGGCGTTCGCCAACTACGCCGAGCACTATTCGGCCGAAGGTGATACGAGGCTGGCCGGCGCCGCCGAGACAAAGAAGCACCTGGTCCGCGGCTTCGTGGTGACCGACGCCATGGTCGCCGACTTCAAGTCCTCGCTCCAGGCCGAGAAAATCAAGGTCGACGAGGAGGCGTTCGCCAAGGACACCGACTACATCAAGGCGATGATCCACTTCGAGATCGACGTCGCGCTCTTCGGCATCGGCGAGGCGCAGAAGAACCTGATCATGAAGGACCCGCAGGCGCAGTTCGCGATGGCGCAGTTTGCTGATGCCGTGAAGTTGACCGAGTTGACCCGGGCCAAGACCACCAGCAAAGGAGGCCACTGAGCTTAGGGCATTCAGCCCTATATTTTGTGGGCTCAGATTGCCCTTGTCCTAGGTATGGGGGCTTGTTAGACTGAGCGCCGTTTTCGGCCCCAGGGGCCATCCTGCTTCACGCAGGGTGTGGGTTGCCGGTTGAAACGGCCGTTGTCCACGTCAACTCGATTCCTGACAATCGAACATCCTTCGAAGCGAACCCAGCCGCTTCCCGGCCGTGCACGTGAGCACGCAGTCGGGCAGCGGTTTTCTGTTTATGGCACGTGATCGCCGGACCTGATGTTCCGGCTTACAGGGCGACCTCCTTATGCGGCTTCAACGTCTCGAGATTCTTGGCTTCAAGAGCTTCCCGGATCGATCGGAACTCGCGTTCGATCAGGGGGTCACGGCCATCGTCGGCCCCAACGGGTGCGGCAAGAGCAACGTGGTGGACGCCATCACCTGGGTGCTCGGTGAGCAGAGCGCGAAGAGCCTGCGCGGCGATCGCATGGAAGACGTCATTTTCGGCGGCAGCGATGCCCGCAAGCCGACGTCGGCGGCCGAAGTGCGGCTGCGCCTGTGCGGCGTGGCCTCGCGAGTCCCCGGCAACGGCAGAATGCATAAAGTCGAGCCGCTGATCTCCGCGCGCGAGGTCGTCAGCGTCGGTGACCTGGCCTCCGCCGGCGACGCGGTGGCGGTCCTCGAGGAGCCGCCGCTGATCGTGCGCGACGTGGAGCTGTCACGGCGACTGTATCGATCCGGAGAAAGCGAATACCTGATAGACGGCGAGGTGTGCCGCCTCAAGGACGTGCAGGACCTGCTGATGGACGCGGGCCTCGGAATCAAGGCCTACGCGGTGATCGAGCAGGGGAAGATCGGCCAGATCCTCAGCGCGCGACCGACCGACCGCCGGCAGCTGATCGAAGAAGCCGCCGGGGTCACCAAGTACAAGAGCCGGCGACGCACGGCGGAGCTCAAGCTCGAGGCAGCGCAGCAAAACCTGACCCGCGTCGACGACATCATCTTCGAGGTCGAGAAGCAGCGCGGCGCGCTCAAGCGCCAGGCCGCCAAGGCGCGCCGCTACCGTCGACTGCGCGACGAGCTGCGTCGATGGGAGAAAGTGCAGTTCGCGCAGCGCTACCGCACGCTCGGCGACGCGATCGAGGCCGCTCAAGGACGGCTGGCAGACGCGCGGGCGCGCGAGACCGCCGCTGCCGCGCACCTGGCCGAGGTCGAGGCCCGTCTCGAAGCCCTGCGCCTCCAGTTGACCGAAGCCGACGCGCGGACGACCGCGGCCAGGGAAGCGGCGCACGCGCGGGAGCTGTCGATCGGGCGGCTGCAGCAACAGGTCGTGTTCGACAAGCAGCAGGTCGAGGGGTTGGCGTCTGCGGCGGCCGCTCTTGAAACCGAGCTCGCCGCACTCGACGCGCGTCGCGAGCCGGCGCAGCAGGAGCTCGCCGAACGGCGGGCTGCGGGCACGCGCGCGACCGCCGAGCGCGACGAGGCGGCCGAGGCCCTTACCGCCCAGGAAGAGAGGTACAGCGCCGCCCACCGGACGATCGAAGGCCTCGAGAGCGACGTCGAGGCGGCGCGCAGTGAGGTGTTCGCTGCGGTGAACGCGGCGACCGCCTTACGCCACGCAATGGAGCACGCTGCCGCCGCCCGCACGCGGATCGGCGAGCAGCTCGGCAAGCTCGACATCGAGCGCGGCGACCTCGACATCGAGGCGCGCCGGGCGGCCGAGGAACGGGTCGCGGCGGAGGACGCCCTCCGCCGCGCGCGCGAAGCCCTGGATACTTTGCGTGTCGACCGTGCGGCGCGGGACTCGGAGCTGGGCATCGCGCGCGGCCGACGCGATACGCTCGGCCGCGAGCTCCGCCACCGGGAACACGACCTGGCCGGCGCCGTCGCGCGCTTGAAGTCGCTCGAAGAGCTCGAGGCGGCGCGGGCCGAGTACGGCGAAGGCGCCCGTCTCGTCCTCGCCGAGTCCGGCGATGTCGTCTCTCAACTCGGGTCGGTGGCCGACTACGTCGAGGTCGACGAGCGCTACGAGCTGGCCGTCGCCGCCTGTCTGGGCGATCTGCTCCAACATGTCGTCGTGCAATCGCCCGAGCAAGCGACCGCCGGCATTGCGTTCGCCCGCGAACGGAACGCCGGCCGCGTCGGCTTCTTGATCGCCACACCGGCGGCGGCTGCACCCTCCGTGGAATCCGACCCGCGGTTCGACAGTGCCGACGTGTTGCCGCTCTCGGCCGTCGTTCGAGCGAGCGGCCCGGCGGCGGAAACCATCGACCGGATCTGCGCCCACGCCTTCTTCGCCGACACGCGCGAGGCCGCGTATCTGGCGTCGATGCGGACGACGGCGCCCGTCGCCACGATCGACGGCGAGGTCTTCCGGAGCGCGCAACGGGTCGAAGGAGGCGGGCGATCCGAAACCCGCACGATCCTGGCGACCAAGCGCGAAATCAAACAGCTGCGCGAGCACGCCGAGCTCGAGACCGCCGCCCTCGCACGTCTCCGCGAGGAGACGAGCGGCGTCGACGTGGATATCGCCGCCGTCGAGTCGACCATCGCCTCGCTCCAGTCCGAGCTCCATCGTCAGGAAAAGGCGATCGTCGCGTTCGAGCTTCAGGTCGTCAGCGCCGGCGATTCCGGCGAGCGAGTCTCGCGCAAGCAGGAGCAAGTCGCAGTCGAGCGCCGGACGGCGGAAGAAGAGCTGAGCGCCCAGGAGGCGCGTCAGGACGAGGCGCGGGAATCCATCCATCGCATCGAGCTCGAGCAGCGGACCGCGGACGAGCAACTCTCGACGGCGCAGCGCCGGCTGTTCGAAGCGCGCGAAGCGGCGGAGAGCCAGGCCCGGCGGACGGCTGAGGCCAAGGCTGCGCACGCCGCCCTGGTCGAACGCACGAGCGGGCTCGTAACCGAGATTCAGCGTCTCGAGGACGCCAGCAACGACCTCGAGCAGCGGGCCATCGCCCGTGCCGACGATCTGCGCCGCAACGGCGTCCGCCGCGAGGAGTTGCGGGCATCGATCGAGCACTCCGAGCGTCAGCTCACCAACGATCTGCACGCCTTCGACGAGCTGCGCGAGGCCGTACGGATGGCCGACGAGACGTCGCAGTCGCTGCGCGCCGACTTCGACTCACAGGAGCAGACCATCCGCGAGGCACGCCGATCGGTCGAGGGCGTTCGCGCTGAGGCCGCGCGGCTCGACGTGGAACGGGCGACCGCCGAATCCGATCTTGGCCATCTTGCTGCGGCATGTGTCGAGAGCGTGCAGATCACCCTCGACGAGGTCTCGGCCGAAGTCGAACAGATGGAGCGCGACGGTCAGCTCGCCAGCCCACGCGCCGTCGACGACGCCCCCGACGCGGCGGAGGTGGAAGAGGAGAGCCAGCCGGCGGCGGACGCGGCATCACAGACCAGCCCGACGCCGGGCACGCGGACGCTGACGCCGGACGAGATGGTGGGCGACCTGCGCACCAAGATCGAGCGGATGGGCGCCGTCAACATGATGGCGATCGATCAGTTCGACGACCTCGAGTCGCGCCACACGTTCCTGACCGCTCAGCGCCGCGACCTCGTCGATTCGATTGCCGCCACAAACGAGGCGATTCGGCGGATCGACAAGACCACGCGCGAACGCTTCCAGGACGCGTTCACCGTGATCAACCAGTACTTCGAACAGACATTCACGACGTTGTTCGGCGGCGGCCGCGCCGGCCTGGTGCTGCTCGACGAGAGCGACGCCCTCGAGAGCGGCATCGACATCAGCGCGCAGCCGCCGGGCAAGCGGCTGCAGAGTGTCCAGCTCCTCTCGGGCGGCGAGAAGGCCCTCACCGCGATGGCGCTGATGTTCGCCATCTTCCGTTATCGACCCAGCCCCTTCTGTCTGCTCGACGAAATCGACGCGCCGCTCGACGACGCCAACATCGGCCGCTTCGTCGAGATGCTGCAGGGCATGCAGACGCACACGCAGTTCATCCTGATCACACACAATCGCAAAACCATGGAGATCGCCGATCGTCTGTACGGCGTGACCATGGAGGAGCCTGGCGTTTCGAAACTGATCTCCGTTCAGTTGAATTGATGAACGAGGATCGAGCGTCGCGGTATCACCGACTGAGGCGCCGAACGGTTCTGGCGTCCACCGCAGCCGGCGGCGGTTGGCTGTTCTGGCTGTTGTATTCCGGCCTGGCGGTCGAGATCGCGCGCTGGGCCGGCCTCCGCGGATCCTCGCTGCCCGTCCCGTTGCACCGTGTGCTGTCGATCGCCCTTTTCGTCGGCCTCCTCGGAATCGGCTACGAGGTGGTCATGCTGCCGTTCTCGCTGTATCGCTCGTTCGTGCTCGAACGGCGCTACGGCCTCTCGTCGGAGCCGCTGTCGGCCTGGTTGAAGGATCATGCCAAAGCGGCGGCGATTGGCCTGCTCACAACAATTGGAGCGGCGGCGCTGATTGCGCTGTCGATGTATCTCTCCAGGGCGTGGTGGTGGTCGCTCGCTGCGGCGATCTTCGCGCTGGCCGGTCTGCTCATCGTCAGGCTCGCGCCGGTCGTCGTGATGCCGCTGTTCTACCGGTTTCGACCTCTCGATCGCGATCTGCTGCGGGATCGGCTCCTGACCCTCTCCGAGAAGGCAGGGGTCGCCGTGCTCGGCGCATTCGAGTGGGGCCTCGGCGCCAAGACCACACGGGCGAACGCGGCGCTGGTCGGAGTCGGACGAACCCGACGGATTCTGGTCTCCGATACGCTGTTGAAAGATTTTACCGACGACGAGATCGAGGTGATTCTCGCGCATGAGATCGCCCACCACGTGCATCGCGACATCTGGTCGGCGCTGGCGGTGGAGAGCGCGATCATGCTGTTGTCGTTGCTCGGCGCCCACCTCGTGGTCGGCCGCTGGCGCGGCGCGTTCGGCATCGTCAATACCACCGAGCTGGCCGCGCTGCCGCTGATCGCGCTGGCGGCCGGCGGTGTGTCACTGCTGCTGACGCCGCTCGGCCACGCGTGGTCGCGTTACCACGAACGGCGCGCCGACCAGTTCGCCTTGACGCTGACCGACCGACCCGCCGCGTTCATCTCGGCGATGCGCCGGCTGGGCGCGCGTAACCTGGCCGAAGAGCGGCCGTCCGCTGCCGCGTTCTGGCTCTTCTACAGCCATCCCACCATCGATGAGCGCATCGAGTCCGCGAAACGCTCTCTCCGGTAGGGCGCTTCACCTGGATGTTCAGGACCCAGCGGACCTCGCGATGTCAGGAGCCTGGCGGCCGCCTCGATACCAGCGTCCGCTCTCGTGACGCCGACGCGCGTTTCGTGTCGGCTCTTCTACGATTGTGGCCGCGAATCGGACCCGGCGGGCGCGTAAAAGTCATCCTGCATCCACGTCCGAACCCGGACGTATCCCTGCGCGTTGAGCAGTCGCTCGATCTCGGACCGCTTGGGTTCCTCGTAGTTGTGCTCGATCGCCATGGCGCCAAGCTTGTAGTGGGCGAAGGGAAAGCCACGGAGCGCTTCCAGCTCGCCGCCCTCGATATCCAGGCTCATGAAGTGAATGAACGCCGGCGCCGACGCGCGCTGCAGAATGTCGGCTAGCGTGACCGTCGTCAACTCCACCTTCGGCGACTGGTCGGCGGTCTCCTTCCATTTGCCGAGGGACGTGGTGATACCGCCGAAGCCTCCAGCCGCCGCGAACGACACGCGCTTGCCCGAGACGCTGTCGACGGCGTCCTTGAATACCCGGCAGGTGCGCGTCGCCATATTCGTGGGAAACGGATCGACGCAAATGCCCGTCCATCCCCGCTGTTCGAGCGCCCACGTGTTGCTGTCGGCCACCCCGTCGCCTGACCCCACGTCGAGGAAGTAGCCGTTCCTGACGCCCGGGAAAACGACCTCGGCCACCCAGCGGTCCTGCCCGATTTGCGACGGGAAGCGTACCAGCCCGAGCGATTCTTCGAGGCTGACGATGATGTTGTGGTTCCTGGGCATGGCACAGCAGATCTGGTTGAATGCGTAATGGCGTCCCGCCCGGGCGCCGGCATAGCCGGCGGCGGTGGCCGTCAGGACGAGAGCCGCGATGGCAGCTGTGACTTTGCCGGCTCGACCGATCGTCATGCGCCCGTCATGATAAACGACTACCGATCGAGAAAATGCGCGACTGCTGTAAGACCCGCGTCGCCACCAATGACTGCGACGAATCGACGGAGTGATCTGCGGCACGAATCGGTCACGCGCGCGCTCGATCGCGTCGGCGCGATTACTCTGTGGGCACTTTACGTCTACTGGGCGACGGTCGCCGTCTTCAGTCGGCGCGAGTATTACGACACGGTTGCCTACGCTCTGCCGGGTGCCAATCTCATTGCCAGCGGAGCGCTCAGCCTGCCGCAACTGGGCAGCCAGTACGGCCTGGATCGATTCTGGCTGTTCAACGCGCCGTTCATGGTGCTCGGCGAGATACCGGCGTTTCTCGTGGCGGGCATCGGCCGGATCCAGTATCTCGTTCCGATTGTCGTGCTGGCCCTTGGTAACCTCTGGGCGGTCGCCACGGTGTGCAAACGCGTCCTGGCGCTGCGATCCGTTGCACTCTCGACGCTCATCGCGTTCGCGTTCCTCGGGACACGTGGTCTGGCGACCTCGGATCTGTACAACCAGCGATATGCGGTCGCGGCGTTCGGACTGATGACGCTGGCATTTGCGCCCCTGACCCAAAGTTCGGACGAACGACCGCGATGGTGGCAGTGGCTCGCCGCGGGCCTTGTTCCGCTTTTCCATCCGCTCCTGGCTCTCGCATCGGTCGCGTTTGCACTCGACGCTGTTCGACGCCGTCAGGTTTCGCGAGCGGGCGCCGTCTGGTTTGCCGGATGTTTCATCGCCGGCGCAGCATGGTACGGGCGCGTGACGGCGTTCACGACGCAGTTCTTCGTGCACATGCGTTACGGATACTTTCGCGCTGGCACACCGTTCGCCGGAGTGTTGGACGCCGCGGCGAGTCCGCTGGCGGCTGTGCCCACAGAGCTGCTCACAACCGCCGTCGCGATCGGCGCATTCCTGGTCGTCGCGCTCGCGACACGCAGCCAGGAATTCGGCAAGCGTTACGAGGCTCTCGCCGTGCCGGCTGGATTGATCCTCGTCGTCGTGGCTGCGGACGCCTTACGCGGGTTCCAGTATGCGGGGTATTACCTCATTGGGCTGGGTCCGGCGCTGTTGGCGGCCGCGGTGACGCCACCCATGGTCCGACAGGGTGCGACTATCGGCCTCACTCTCGTGGCTCTTGCAAACGTTGGGGTCGCCGGCACGCTCGATCGCTCTTCACCCGACTGGACCACGACGCGCGCAACTCGTTTGTTTCTGATGGCCCATACACGACCCGGCGACCGGCTGGTCCTTGGGCCGCCATTCGTTCTCGTCGCCTCAACCGGCATCGAAGGACGTCAGATTACCCGGGTCGTCCCGCAGCCATATTTCCTGGAGCCGTTCGATCGCGCGGCATTCGTTCAGGACATCGCCGGCTCCGCTGACGTCTATGTGGGCACGCCTGAGTGGTATCTCCGGCCGGTCTGGACACAAGCACCAATCGGAGGGCTGTTCGAGACGGCCGAGACCGAGCGTCTCGAGTTCAACGGGCAGCCGGTGGTGGTGATCCGACGCACGCCGTAGGCACTGTGGGTGAGGCTGCTCACATACGGATCCGGATTGCTCTGCCTGAGCCACGGTGGCGACGAACCAGGCACGTGCCGATTACAATGACGCATCCTATGCGTACCGCCGTTCTCCTGGCCCTCGTGCTCGCCGTTGGTGTCTCGGCCGATCCCGTCGCCCAATCACGGCCCGTTCCGTCGCCCGACGCAGTGTTAGGCTTCGCCCCCGGCGCCGACTACAAGCTCGCGACCTACGATCAAACGATTGAGTACTTCAAGCGACTCGCCGCGTCGAGTCGCTTCATCAAGCTCTACGAGGCGGGCAAGACCTCGCAGGGCCGGACCATGTACTACGCGCTGATCTCGTCGCCGGAAAACCTGTCGCGCGTCGATCAGTACCGCGTGACCTGGCAGCGCCTGGCTCACCCGGAGGGCCTGTCGGAAGCGGAGGCGACGGAGCTCGCTCGCGACGGCAAGGCCCTGGTTCACATCGACGGCGGGTTGCATTCCACCGAGGTCGCCGGCGCGCAACACACTCCGCTGCTTGCGTACGACCTCATCAGCAAGGCGACCGAGCCGCAGACCAAGGCCATTCTCGACAATGTCATCCTCATGCTCTGGCCGACCATCAATCCCGACGGGCAACAGATGGTGGCCGAGTGGTACATGAAGAACGTTGGTACTCCGTACGAGCTGTCTGGCTTGCCGACGCTGTACCAGGAATACGTCGGGCACGACAACAATCGTGACGCCTACATGCTGAACATGATCGAGTCGCGCGTCATCGAGCATGCCTGGCGGCAATGGGAGCCGCAGATCGTCTACGTGCACCATCAGTCCGGCCCGTTTCCGACGCGCATCTGGCTGCCCCCGTTCTCCGAACCGGTGGGTGTCGAAGCGCCCTACGTAATCTCGCGCGAAGTCAACATGATCGGTATGGCGATCGCGAAAGGGCTCGAGGAAAAAGGGCAAGTCGGCGCCACCCACATGGGCACGGCATTCGACGCCTGGTATCCCGGCTACATCGACTACGCGCCCGTCTTCAAGAACATCGCTGCGTTCTGGACGGAGACCGCGCTCTATCAGTACGCAACGCCGCACGAGTACACGATCAACGACTTCCCCCAGAACATGCGTGACCTGCGTCAGCAGAGTCTCTACTCGAGTCCGTGGCGTCCCGGATGGTGGCGGCTTCGTGATGCTGTCGACTACATGGAAACGGCATCGCTCGCCGTGCTGGAGTTCGCATCCAAGTACAAAGAGTCGCTGCTCCTCGATCGTTATAAGGCAGGACGCGATCAGATCGCGCGGGGAAAGAAGGAGGCGCCTTACGCTTACGTCATCCCGCAGGAGC
Organism: uncultured Acidobacteriota bacterium; assembly: GCA_963771415.1. Classification (GTDB taxonomy): domain Bacteria; phylum Acidobacteriota; class Vicinamibacteria; order Vicinamibacterales; family 2-12-FULL-66-21; genus CAWAZT01. The sequence goes on from CAVYTI010000007.1 coordinate 643,406, forward strand.
AGCATGATCCTGTGGCTGCCGTCGAGCTCCTGCGCCGGCTGGCCTTCGGCGGCGTCCGTGTCTTCCAGCTTTCCGACAGTGCGGCCATTGACGGCACCACCTACGGCGCCGGCACCTGGATCGTGCCGACGGATCAGGAATTCGCGGCCATGGCCCGCGAGGTGCTCGATGTGCAGAAATACCCGGACCTCCGGCAGTACCCGGGTGGCCCGCCAGAACGTCCGTATGATGCCGCCGGGTGGACGCTTCCGCTCCAGATGGGCGTGAAGGTGACGGCCGCCGCGACGCCTCTCGCCGATGACGTTCGCGCCCGGATGAAGCCGGTCGGCGGCGTGAGCACGTCGACCCGGGGTCGAGTGACACCGTACGACGCGTCGACAACCGACGCCGCACCGTTCGACTCGGTGCCGGGCCCCGGCTTCGACGTCAACAAGAGTGCCGCCGCGATTGTGCCGCCGGAGGGACGTGTGACCGGCAGCGGCGTCGCGCTGTCCCTCGATCCGGCGCAGAACAACGCTTTCCGTGCCCTCAATCGTGCCTGGAAGGAAGGCGCGACCGTTCAGTTCACAGGCGGTCGCTACATTGTCGGCAACCTGTCAGACGCTCGCCAGCTCGAGCTGGTGAAATCGCTGGCGCTGGTGGCGGAGCGCGCCGCAGCCCCAACGCATCCGCTGCGACAGCCGCGGATCGGATTGTTCGAGCCGTGGACCGGCAGCATGGACGCCGGATGGACGCAGTGGCTCCTCGAGCAATACGGCTTCGAGTTCACGGTCGTGCGTCCTGCGGACCTGAAAGCGCCACTCTCAGCCAAGGTGGACGTCCTCATTCTTGCGGACGATGCGCGGGTGCCCGTCGAAGGGGCGGCCGGCAGAGGCGGGCGCGGTGGTGGAGGATCTCGCGCAGTGCGGCCGGAGTATGCCGACACTGTGGGTCCGGAGGATCTGCGAGGGTTCGAGCAGTTCGTGCGATCCGGCGGCACTCTCGTCTGCCTGAACAACGCCAGCCTGTTTGCGATTCAGCAGCTCAAGCTTCCGGTCAGGAATGTCGTGACCGGGTTGCGGCCCGAAGAGTTCTTCCTTCGCGGCACCATCGTCCGGGTGACGACCGATCCAACGCACCAGGTCATGGCCGGCATGCCGCCAGAAGCCGCCGTGTTCGCCGACAGCAGCCCGGTGTTCGAGACCGACGAGGGATTCAAGGGGGCCGTCCTTGCACGCTATCAGGACACGGGGTCGCCGCTGCTCTCCGGATACCTGATCGGTGAGAAGTATCTCAACGGCAAGGCTGCGGCGCTGGACGTGCAGCTCGACGCCGGGCACGTGATCCTGGTCGGATTCCGCCCGGAGTGGCGCGGTCAGTCCTTCGGGACGTTCAAGGTGCTCTTCAACGCGGCGTTGTTGGGCGCAGGCAGTCCGAGACTGACAGCGCCGACGCGCTGATTACGCGCGAGCGAAGTCGATGAATCCCCGCTGCGGGTTCGTCCCGATCAGCCGAGCCCGCACTCGATCGCCGACATCGAGCCCCTGGAATCCTTTCTCCAGGCGGCCCTCGACCGGCATCGACATCAGACGAACCCACGTGCCCTTCGGTCCGGCGCCAGTGACGATGGAGTCGAAGACCTGACCGATGCGATCCGAGAGCCAGAGCGCCGCCGCGGCTTTCTTGGTGAGCCGTTCGACCTTGTTGGCGGCGTCCTCCTGGCGCGTGCAATGCTCCGCCAGGCTGGACAGCTGGCCGAGATCGTACGGCTGGCCGGCCGACGCCATCGCCGCCTTCAGCAGACGTTGCGTGATCAGGTCGGGAAACCGCCGGTTCGGCGCGGTGGAGTGGGTGTAGCTGCTGGCGGCCAGCGCGAAGTGCGCGCTCGGGTCGCCGGCCTTCTCGGCCACGTATTCACCGCGCCCGAGCAGCTTGATCACGCTCAGCGACAGATCCGGAAATGTGTCCGGCGAGGCGGCCCGTTGAGCGGTGAGGAACTGCTGAAGCGCCGGCGCGTTCGGCTCGCCGGGAAGTTTGCCGCCATGCTGCGACGCCAGATCGACGATGCGCGACCATCGCTCCGGTGACCGCACGATGCGGCGGATGGACGGAAAGCCGCGAGCCGAGAGATAGCGGACGCTGACACCGTTGGCCGCCACCATCAGGTTTTCGATCAGCTCCTTGGCGCGATTCGGACGGTCCACGTCGAGGTCGCGCACGCCATGCTCGTCGACGACGGCGCGCAGCTCGAGTCGATCGAACTCGAGCGCGCCTTCCGCGTCCCGCCGGGCCTGCAGGCGTCCGGCGATCTGGTCCTGCAGCCGAACCTGGCGCTCCAGATCCGGCACCCGCCCGATCGGCTCGGGTGCCGGCCCTGACCCATCGAGCCACGCAGCGACGGCGTTATAGGTGAGCCGCGCCTGGTTGCGAACCACCGCGCGATAGATGTTCGAGTCGACGAGGTCCCCTTTCTCGTCGATGGTCATTTCGACGACGACCGCCGGTCGCTCTTCCCCCTCGTTGAGCGACGTTTGATCGGTCGACAGCTCCGGCGGCAGCATCGGAAAGATCAGCGCCGGGGTATAGACCGACGTCGTGTTGGCCGCCGCATGCTCGTCGAGTGGTGAGTCGCGCGGAACCAGCCCGTCGACGTCGGCGATTCCGACCAGCACCGTCGTGCGCGATCCTCCATTGCTGGTGCAGACCTCGATCTGATCGAGATCGCGCGAGTCGTCGTTGTCGATCGACGACCACGCCAGCGATCGCAGATCGCGCAGCCCGTTCTGCGGCTTCGGTTGCAAGTGGGCCAGCTGCGCGCGGGCGGCGGCGGGAAAGTCCGGCTCGAGCCCATAGGTCCGCATCGCGTCGCGCGCGATCGCTTCGAGCTGATTCTTGTCCTGATTGTCTCTGGAGTTGGCCATGTTGGATGAGGATCTCTGGGAAATCAACGACTAGCGAGGGGCCGTGACCGGGGCCGGAAGGCGCAAGCGCGTCTCGCGCAGCCACTGCAGAACGACAACGGCGGAATCTCGAGTGGCGGGCTGCTGCTCGATCAGCAGGCGGCCGGTTGGCGTCATCGCCACGACCCGGGCGTCCGTCCTCTCGAATACGACGGCCGGTGAGCCGGTGTGGGGCTCGTGGTCGGGATCGAACGCGCACCGCAGCAGACGCGTGCCGTCGTGGTAGTAAATCGAGCGGCCGTCCGCGCTCCACGCCGGCTGCTCGCCCCCGGCCTGCGACACCGCGACGGACGGTCCATTCGGGAGGCGCCGGACGTAGACTTCCCAGCGGCCACTCTCATCCGACGCAAACGCCAGCCACGCGCTATCGGGAGACAGGGCGGGCATCGCCTCGTCGAATGGGCCGTCGTCGAACGCCTGTGCCTCACCACCAGCCCGATCGGTGATGCGGATTCCCGTTCGACCGTCCGGCAACCCGGTGACGATCGCCAGATGAGCGCTGGACGCTGCCGCCGGAAAGAGATGTTGCGCGTCGGCGCGGATCAAAGTCTCGACCTTCCCGCCGGCCGATTCGTCGTACGAAGCGACGCCGAACGGCCCAGCCGACCGCGAGCCGAACAGCAGCCGGCCATCGGGCGTCCACACCGGGAGGACGTTCGTGCCGCCGAAAGTGACCCGTCGTGCGCTGTCCCGCGCGAGATCCACGATCCAGATATCGGATCCAGTCTGATCGAGGCTCACGCCGGCCGCGCGCCGGCCGTCGGGCGAGAGGGCCAGGGCGGTCAGTCCCTCGAGCGAGGTGAGCAGACGGCTCGGATCATCCGCCCAGACGATTTGCCGCGCCGCCGCGGGTGTGCTGATGGTGGCCAGCGCGTCCCCTCCGCTGACCGCAATCTGCGCGACTCCGCGCGCTGTCTCGATCCCTTCGGCCACCGAATCCGTCGCGCCGGTCAGATTCATCGTCCGTTCGTCGAAGGCTTGTGCCTGAAGGTCGGCGCCGGCGGACAGGAGCAGGAATCCGGCACCGGTGGGCACTGCCCGGGTCACCCCGCTTCGTATCGATCGCCACGGCCCGGAGGCGATCTGCAGAATGCCGAGCTGGCCGGTGCTCTCCGGCAGGGGAGTGCCGGAGGCGGTGAAGATGATCGATCGTCCGTCGGCCAGCCAGGATGGCCAGAGATGTCGTACCTCGCCAAGTGCCGCACGCGGGGTCGTGAGCTGCTCGACGCTGCCGCCCTGATCGGATGTGATCGACAGGCCCCCGGCCGGGCTGCCGGCGAACGCGATCCGCCCATCGGCCGCCCACGAGCCACCGCCGGGTGCCGGGGCATTGGCCAGCGTGAGCGCCGACCCGCCGGACGTGGCGATTTTCTTCAGCCGGCCATCGGCGAAAAACCCGATCCACCGTCCGTCGGGTGAAAAAAACGGTGCCAAGGCACCCTCGGTGGCCCTGAGGCGAGTTGCTTCGAGGCGGTCGATCGGTTGGACGTACAGCTCGCACGTCCCGGAGGATGAGCTGCAGGCCGACCAGGCGAGTGTCCGGCCGTCCCGTGCCAGGGCGAGCGCCGGCGCCCGTCGATCGAACACCGTTCCGGCTGTCGGCTGCACCCTGAAGCGCACGACAGGAGGGGGTTCGGGGGCCGGTCGACGCACGGTCTGCCACAGCGCCGTGAACGCGAGAATCGTGCACGCCACCGTGATGCTCCACGGTGCCAGATCGCGAACGATCGACGGCCGAAGCGGCTCCGGTACGGTCGGCCTTGTGATGACCGTGTCGGCCCGTGCGACAGGTTGCGTCAGCGGTGGGAGAAACCGGTAGCCGCGACGATGAACGGTCTGCACGTAGCGTGGGGCCTGCGGATCGTCGCCGAGCCCCTGCCTCAAGAAACTGACTGCCTCTGCCAGCGACGTGTCGGTGACGAAGGCGTCCTTCCAGACCTGATCCAGCAGCTCCTGTCTCGAAACGACCTCGCCGGCGCGCTCGAGCAGCAGCTCGAGGACGGCCAGGACGCGGGGCGGTAGCGGAATCTCGGTGCCCGCCCGCGACAGCAGCCGATTCTGGAAATCGAACGAGAACGCCCCGAAGTTCACGAGGCGGGGGCGGCTCTCGATCGCGGGGGCCTCCGGCATCACCCCGAAATCCTAGCAAACCCCCGGGGTGTTAAGGAGAAGTTCAAGGATTCTTCGCCCGAAGTTGACCCGGCCTTCAGGACACCCAGCGGCCGGGCCGGGAAGTATGGGGCATGTCCATTTTCGCAACCAAATCGATTGAGCGGATCCAGGCGGAGCAGCTCGGGCACGGTGAAGGGTCACTGAAGCGGGTCCTGGGACCGGGGCAGCTGATCATGCTCGGCGTTGGCGCCATCATCGGCACCGGTATCTTCGTGCTGACCGGGCAGGCGGCCGCGGCCAACGCCGGGCCGGCCATCGTCCTGTCGATGATCCTGGCCGGGGTCACGAGCGTGCTCGCGGCGCTCTGCTATTCCGAGTTCGCGGCGTCGGTTCCTGTCGCCGGCTCGGCGTACACCTATGCCTACGCGACGCTCGGCGAGTTCATCGCCTGGGTCATCGGCTGGGACTTGATCCTGGAATACGCGCTCGGCGCCGCCACCGTCGCGGTGGGCTGGTCCGGCAATCTGGTCACGCTGTTCAATCAGCTGGGGATGAGGTTTCCCGCCGTCATCAGCGCCGCGCCCGGCACGCTGATCCAGGTTCCGGGTGGCGATCCGGTTACCGCAATCTTCAACGTGCCCGCGGTCCTGATCACCATCGCGGTCACGCTGCTCCTGATCGTTGGCGTGAGCGAGTCGGCCACGGTCAACGCCGTCATCGTGGTCATCAAGGTGGCGGTCGTCCTCGTCGTGATCGGCGCGGGAGCGTTCTTCATCCAGACCGCGAACTGGCATCCGTTCATTCCCGCCAACACCGGTCATTTTGGTGAGTATGGGTGGAGCGGTGTGCTGCGCGGCGCCGGCGTGATCTTTTTCGCGTACATCGGATTCGACGCGGTGTCGACATCCGCCCAGGAGGCCCGCAACCCGCAAACCGACATGCCGCGCGGGATTCTCGGGTCGCTTGCCCTCTGCACGGTGCTCTTCGTGCTGGTCTCCGGCGTGATGGTGGGGCTGGTACCGTATCGTGAGATGCTCAACCAGCCGGCGCCCCTGGTCGTCGCGATCGAGGCGGCGGCCGGACGAGCCGTCGGCACGCCGTGGGCGTCGCTGATGGCATCGTTGACGATCCTCCTGACCGTCGGTGCGCTTGCCGCGTTGAGCTCGGTCATGGTCGTGATGATGCTCGCCCAGCCGCGGATCTTCCTGGCGATGTCCAACGACGGCCTGTTGCCACGATGGGCGGGCATCGTTCACCCGCGCTTCAAGACGCCGCATATCTCCACCATCGTGACCGGGATTGCCGTGTCGCTGGCCGCGGGGCTGACGCCGATCGGAACGCTCGGCACGCTGGTCAGCATCGGCACCCTGCTGGCGTTCGTGATTGTCTCGATCGGCGTGATCGTGCTCCGCCGGACGCGGCCGGATCTGCCGCGGCCCTTCCGCATGCCGATGGTACCGCTGCTGCCGGCGCTGTCGGCGGTGGTCGCGCTGGTGCTCATGGCCGGCCTTCCGCGCGCGACGTGGGAGCGGCTGATTGTGTGGATGATGGTCGGAATCGTGTTCTACGCGACCTACGGGTATCGTAAGAGCAAGCTGAGAAAGGTCTGACGGCGGCCGGGGCGATCGTTCACTTGACGAGCAGCCGGCCCCGCATGCCCTTGCACTTCGAGTCGACGGAGAGGTTGCAGTAGTAGTCGAAGGTGCCTGGCTGATCGGCGCGGAACTCGAAGGTCACCGACTGGCCGGCGCCGGCGCGCTTCGAAATGCGATAGCTGTCGATGGTGAAGCTGTGCGCGATGTCCTCGGCGGTGAAGGTGATCTTCACCAGGTCGTTGCGATCGACGGTGATCGAGGCCGGGCGGAACGCGTACTGACCGCCGGCGATGGCGAAGTCCCTCGTGGTCCCGGTGCCTTGGGCCTGGGCCGGATTGCTGGCGGCGGCGAAGACGAGGAGAGCGACGGAGGCACCGAGTCCGGCGCAGATCGACGCGCTTTTCTGCCATGGCCGCATGGGTTCCCCCTATGTGCAAAAGGGGTCAGCAGCGAAGCCGACCCCAATCCGTGCACTGGTCTTTAGACGCGTACCGCGGGAAAACAGTCGCCCAGCCCAGCCGTTAGTCTTTCTGGGCCGGCTCCCGATCGCGCCGATCGCCTGGTCTTGGCCCCCGGCCACGACCCTGACCGCCACCGTGACCGTGTCGCTCCCGTCGTTCACCACCGTCACCACCCTGCGATCCGCCTTCCCCTGCGGGCGCCTGACCCTCTTCCGGGGTGAGCAGCGCCTTCCGGCTGAGTCGAATCTTGCCTGAGGGATCGATGTTGATCACCTTGACCATCACCTGATCGCCCTCGTTCAGCTCGTCGCGGACATCCTTGACGCGATAGTGGGCAATCTCCGAAACGTGCAGCAATCCGTCGAGGCCCGGCATGATCTCCACGAACGCGCCGAAGTCGGTGATTCGCTGGACTTTGCCGAGATACGACTTGTTGAGCTCGGGCGTCGCCGTGAGCTCCTGGATGATGCCGATGGCCTTCTGGGCCGACGCCTCGTCGGCCGATGCCACGTTCACCCGGCCATCGTCCTCCACGTCGATCTTCACGCCGGTGCGTTCGATGATGCTCCGGATCATCTTGCCGCCCGGTCCGATGACGTCGCGGATCTTGTCGACCGGAATCCTGATGGTGACGATTCGCGGGGCATGGGCCGAGACGTCGGCGCGCGGCGCCTTCAGGATGGCTTCCATCTTGTCGAGGATGAAGAACCGGCCCTGGCGCGCCTGCTCGAGCGCCTTACGCATGATCTCGGTCGTAATCCCCGAAACCTTGATATCCATCTGCAACGCGGTGATGCCGTCCCGCGTGCCGGCCACTTTGAAGTCCATGTCGCCGTAGTGGTCTTCGGCTCCGGCGATATCCGACAAGACGGCGTAACGGCCCGACTCCTCGTCCATGAGCAGGCCCATCGCCACGCCGGCGACGGTGGCCTTGAGCGGCACGCCCGCGTCCATCATCGCCAGCGATCCGCCACAGACGGAGGCCATCGAGGACGAGCCGTTCGATTCGAGAATGTCGGAGACGACGCGGATGGTGTAGGGGAAGGATTCTTCGGAGGGGATCATCGGAGCGAGCGCGCGCTCGGCGAGAGCGCCATGGCCCACTTCGCGGCGGCCAGGGCCGCGCAGGAACTGCACTTCACCGACCGAAAACGGCGGGAAATTGTAGTGGAGCATGAAGCGTTTCCACGATTCCCCGTCCACCAGCTCGATCTTCTGTTGATCTTCGGCCGTTCCCAGCGTCGAGGTGACGAGCGCTTGCGTTTCCCCGCGCGTGAACACGCTCGAGCCATGGGTGCGGGGAGAACGCCGACTTCGATGGTAATCGGCCGGATCTCGTCGAACTTCCGTCCGTCCAGACGACGCCCGCGCTCGAGCGCTTCGTCCTTCATGACCTTCTCTTTGAGCTCCTTAAAGATCGACTTCGCCTCGGCGCGACGCTCGGTCTCCTCTTCAGGAATGCCGGTCAGCAGGTTGGCCAGCACGGCGTCAACGGAACCGTAGCTCTCGAGCTTTTCCTTGATCCGCATCGCGTCGGCAAGGGGCGCGTAGACTTTGCCTTCGACCTCGCGACGGAACTCTTCGCCGATCGCCTTGACCGCCACCACGGTCTTCTTCTTGCCGAGGCTGCCGGCCAGCGCTTCGATACCGGCGATGATCTCTCGAATCGCGGCGTGCGCGTGCTCGAGGGCCTGGACCATGTCCTCTTCGGAGACCTCTTTGGCCCCCGCTTCGACCATCATGATGGCGTCCTTGGTGCCGGCCACCACGAGATCGAGACGGCCGCGGCGCCGCTGATCGAACGTGGGATTGACGATGAACTCGCCGTCGATCTGGCCGATCCGGACCCCCGCAATCGTTTTCGTGAAGGGAATCGACGACAGAGCCAGCGCCGCCGACGCACCGGTGATGGCCAGCACGTCGGAATCGTTTTCAGTGTCGGCCGAGACGAGCAGGGCGATGACCTGGGTCTCGTGCCGCCAGCCCGACGCAAAGAGCGGCCGGATGGGCCGATCGATCAAGCGGCTGGTGAGAACTTCCTTCTCGCTGGGCTTGCCTTCTCGTTTGAAGAAGCCGCCCGGAATCCGGCCGGAGGCATAAGCGTATTCGCGGTAGTCAACGGTCAACGGAAGGAAGTCGATTCCTTCGCGGGGGTTGGCGGCCGCACAGGCCGTGACGAGGACAACCGTGTCGCCCGAGCGGACGAGAACGGCGCCGTCGGCCTGTTTGGCGAGGCGCCCGGTCTCGAGGGAGATCGTGCGTCCGCCGACGGAGATTTCGCGTGTGTGCATGATGATCTTTCTGAAGGCGTCAAAGCGCCGGGTCTGAAGTGGTGGTCGACAAGCCCCGGCCTACTTGCGGATTCCGAGACGGCGGATCAGCTCCGCATATCGATCGGAGTCCTTGCGTTTCAGGTAATCCAGGAGTCGGCGGCGCTGGCCGACGAGCTTCAGCAGCCCGCGGCGTGAATGGTGGTCCTTGGAGTGGGCCTTGAAATGGTCGGTCAGGTAGTTGATCCGCTCGCTGAGGAGTGCGACTTGAACTTCCGGTGAGCCCGTATCCCCGTCGTGTGTGCGGTAGCTGCCGATGACCTCGGTCTTGCGATCCTTCGTGAGCACGACTCTTCCTCCACGTACGACCCAGAACCCTCGAACCGCCGCGGTCCGCACCAGGTCGCCGTATGCCGAGGGGGCTCGTCGGAAGTGGACCCTCCAACGCGTCTGGCCCCGTCGCGTATTTGCAGACGATTCAATATTTTACACCAGTACCACCACCGGATGCAAAGAGCCGTCGGTCACCCGTTCGGCGACCGCGACGAGCTCTCCCGAGCCGTCCACAAGCTGCACGTGCGTGGACCCGGAGCGGCTGATCACCTCGTGCACGAGATGTCGTGGTTGCACGACGTTTCCATGCTCGACACGACGGATACCGTCCTCGGACAGCTGGAGCGCCGGCATCCCCGTGAGCAGCCGATGAAGTGGGACCAGTCGGTCGCTTGCCCGAACGCTCCCAGTCTCGAGCTCCGTCAGCGTGATCGCGTCATCGATTGAGAACCCTCCGGCCCTGATTCGTCGAAGCGCGCGCAGATGCGCCCCGCAGCCCAGCGCTCCGGCCTAGGTCGTGCGCCAGCGAACGCACGTAGAAGCCTGCAGTGCACACCAGGCGCAGGCTGACGGCACTTCCCGTTGCCCGAACGATCTCGAGCTGATGCACGGTCACCTCGACGGGCCGCAGCTCGACCTGCGTGTCACGCCTCGCGTGCTCGTAAGCACGGCGGCCCGCCACCTTCTTGGCTGAATAGGGAGGTGGAGTCTGGAGGAACGTTCCCCGGAACGCACCCAGGGCGGTCTCGATAGCGTCAAGCGCCGGCAGTGCCTGGCCGACCTCCGTGCCGTCATCCGGCGGCTCGCCATCCAACCCTTCGGCGTCGTAGGTTCTGGTCTCAATCCCCAGACGGACGTCCGCGAGATATTCCTTCACGTCGCCGACGAGGAATTGCGCCAGGCGCGTGGCCCGGCCGACGAGGAGTACGAGCAGGCCGGTGGCCAGCGGATCGAGCGTTCCGGTGTGGCCAATGCGCGAGGTGCCCAGCGCCCGCCGTGCGCGAGCGACCACGTCGTGCGAGGTCGGGCCGGCCGGTTTGTCGACGAGCAACGCGCCGGTCATCACGCGGGTCGTGGGGATTGCCTCAGGGTCGGGATCGAAGGCCGGCGGCAATCGCGTCGGTCAGCTCCTGCACGATCTGCGTGCGGACGACGGCGAGAGGTCCGCTCATCGTGAAGCCGGCCGCATTCTTGTGGCCACCGCCGCCATGGCGGCTCGCGACGCTGCGCACGTCGACGTCGTACTTCGAGCGCATGCTGATTCGGATATCGCCGTCGTCGCCGAGCTTGAAGAACACGACGGCGTGGATCTCCCGGGCCGTCAAAGGCAGGTTGATCAGGCCTTCGGTGTCGTTCGGCGTCGTGCCGGTCGCGTGCAGGATGTCGTCGTTCAGGTAGAGCACGGCCAGCCGGCCGTCGTCCATCAGCTCCATCTCGTCGAGCAGCGCGCCAATCAGCTTGAGCTTGCCGAAGCTGTTGCTGTCGAACACCCGACGGGCCATCGCGGCGGGGTTCACACCGGCCTCCACTGTTTCGCGGCAGATGTCGAAGGTCCGCGGCGTGATGTTGGAGTGATGGAACGAGCCGGTATCGGTGAGGATGGCGAGGTAGATGTGCGTGGCGATGTCGAGCGTCATCGGCACACCGAGGGTCCGGATCAGGTCGAACACCAGCTCGCCGCACGCCGCCGCGGATTCGTCGAGCCAGTTGATCTGGCCGTAGCGGCTGTTGCCCTGGTGATGGTCGATGTTGATCGTGAAGCGGCCGTCGAGCCCTTTGACACCGGTGCGCGCCAGGTCGCCCGACTCCATCACGATCAGCGCGTCCGCGTTGTCGGCGCCCACGTCGCGGGCGATCTCGATGCGATCGACGCCGGGGAACTCCAGGTAGTGTTCCGGCGCGGGATCCGCGTTCACCAGCCTGACCTGCTTGCCCAGCAGATCCAGCGCGTAGGCCATCGCCAGCTGCGACCCGATCGAGTCTCCGTCCGGCCTGGCGTGCGAGGTGATCAGGAATCGCTGGCGTGTCTTGATCGCCTCGCAGAGCTCCGGCGGCACCGCATCAGTGTTCGCCGGCGTCATCGTCTCCCGTAGTGTCATCTCTGCTGGTGGCCTCCGCTTTCAGATCCTGGAGGATTTGTTCGATTCGATCCTGTCGGGCGATCGATTCGTCAAAGAAGAACTCGAGCTCGGGAACACGGCGGAGCCGCAGTCGCTGTCCGAGCTGACGACGCAGAAACGGCGTCGCCCGCTTCAGGGCGCGGGCGCTGTCGCGCTGCGCCGCCGCGTCGCCCATGGTCGTGTAGTAGACCCGGGCGATCTGCAGATCCGACGTGACCTTCACATGAGTCAGCGTAAGGAAGCCGACGCCCGGATCGTGGACCTCGCGGGCGAGCAACTGCGCGAGCTCGCTCCGGATCTGATCTCCGACGCGTTCCGGACGGGACGGCATAGTGGATCAGTGCCAGACGGTGCCGGCGTCCTCAGACGGTCGCGGCGACGCGCTCGACGACGAATACCTCGATGATGTCGCCGACCTTGATGTCGTTGTACCGTTCGAAGCCGATGCCGCACTCGAATCCGGCTTTCACCTCGGACACGTCGTCCTTGAACCGACGCAGCGATCCGATCTTTCCCTCGTAGACCACGACGTTGTCGCGGAGGAGCCTGGCCTGCGTCTCGCCGGCGCGGGTGATCCGCCCGTCGAGCACCATGCAGCCGGCGATGGTGCCGAACTTGGGCACCTTGAACGTCTCGCGGACTTCCGCCGCGCCGAGTCGCACTTCGCGCAAGGTCGGCTCGAGCAGCCCGGTCATCGCCTTCTTCATCTCGTCGACGACGTTGTAGATGACCGAGTGCAGGCGGATCTCGACCTTGTCGCGCTCGGCAACGTCCGACGCGTTGCGATCCGGCCGGACGTTGAAGCCGATGACGATGGCATTGGAGGCGGCGGCGAGGAGCACGTCCGATTCGTTGATGGCGCCGACACCGCTGTGGATGATGCGGATCTTCACCCGCTCGTCGCTCAACTTGGTGAGCGTATCGGCGAGCACTTCCGCCGAACCCTGCACGTCGGCCTTGATGATGATCGGCAGCTCCTTCATGCCGCCTTCGGCAATCTGCTGCTGCAGCGACTCGAGCGTCAGGCGGCCGCCTTTGGCGCCGAGCGCGCGGTCCTTCGCCTGGCCCTGTCGATACATCGCGATCTGGCGGGCCTTCGCCGCATCGGCGAGCGCCTGGAACGCATCGCCGGGCTGCGGCAGGCCGCCGAGACCGAGGACTTCCACCGGTGTGGAAGGAGGAGCGTGCTTGAGCTGCCGGCCGCGGTCGTCGATCAACGCGCGAACCCTGCCGACGATCGTTCCCGCGATCAACGTGTCGCCGATGTGGAGCGTGCCGTCCTGGACAAGAATCGTGGCGACCGGCCCGCGTCCTTTATCGAGCTTCGCTTCGAGCACGGTGCCCGAGGCGTTGCGCTTGGGATTGGCCTTGAGCTCGCTCAATTCGGTGACCAGCAGCACCATCTCGAGGAGCAGCGGGATGTTCTCGCGCTTCTTCGCCGATACCGCCACCATGACGGTCTGACCGCCCCAGTCTTCCGGCATCAGGCCAAGATCCGACAGTTCCTTCTTGACGCGATCCGGGTTGGCGTTCGCCTTGTCGACCTTGTTGATCGCGACGAGGATCGGCACGTTCGCCGCCCGCGCGTGGTCGATTGCTTCCTTCGTCTGTGGCATGACGCCATCGTCGGCGGCGACCACGAGCACGACGACGTCGGTGACGCGCGCGCCTCGGGCGCGCATCATCGTGAACGCTTCGTGGCCAGGCGTGTCGAGGAACACGACGTTGCGATCGTTCACCTGAACCGAGTAGGCGCCGATGTGCTGAGTGATCCCGCCCGCTTCGCGTTCGGCGACCCGTGTTTCGCGAATCGCGTCGAGCAGCGTCGTCTTACCGTGGTCGACGTGTCCCATGACCGTGACGACCGGCGCACGCGTGACCAGATCTTCGGGACGCGACTCCTCGGCTTCCACCTGCAGCAGTTCTTCTTCGAAGGACTGCATCTTCACGTCCGCGCCGAAGTCTCGCGCCACCATCGACGCCGTCTCGGTGTCGAGAGTGCTGTTGATGGTCATCATCATTCGCCGCTCGAGCAGCTTCCTGAGGACATCCTTGGCCTTGACGTCGAGCTTGACCGCCAGATCGGCTACCGTCATTCCTTCGGCCAGCGTGATCGTGCGCGTGACCGGCGGCGGCGCGGCGGCCGCCATCGACGGCGCGGTCATCCGCGGTTGTTCCCGACGCGGACCGGACGGGCGTGGTCCACTTGGTCTCGGCGGGGGCGGACGATAGCCGGGAACCGGCGGCCGCGGTCCCTGCGACGGTCGGACCGGTTGCGACGGAAGCGGCCGTGGACCGCCCATCGGCGCCGTAGGCCTCGGTGGCGGCGGGCCTCCCGGTCGTGGACCTTGCGGCCGCGCCTGCCCGGGGGGGCCTGGACGGACGCCTGCCGGTCGGCTCAGATTTCCGGTTGCGGCCGGAGGTGGCGCCGTGGGTTGCGGAGGGCGGACCAGAACGGGCCGCCGCGGCGGCGCCGGCGGCGCCTGACCCGTGCGCGGGTCTTCGACGCGAAGGCGAAGCGTCGGCGGCACGATGCGTCCCGGCATCGGGAGCTGCGGACGTGGGGCCGGCGGCTCGACGCGCGCCGGCGGTTCCACCGGCGCGGTTACGGCACTGGCCGGCGCGTGGTCGGGCGCTGGAGGCGCGGGCGGCGGTGTCGTCTCGGGTGCGCGGACTTCGACCGGAGCCGCGACGATCGGTTCCTCCTCGGGCTCCAGTGCCGGCGCTGGCTGCGGCTCTGGCTCGACGGCGATCGGTGCGGGCGTCGGCTCCGGTGTCGCGACGGCCTGGGCGACCGCCCCCGGCTCAACTGGTGGGGCTGGGGGCTTGGCCGTCTTCACGAGCCGCGGCGCGGGCATGACCGGGGCGGCGGGCTTCGCCGGCTCGGGCGCCTTGCCCCCGGGCTTCTTGACGATGCCGCGCGCGACCGTCGGCGTGTCGGCATACGAGGCATTCGAGGGCACTTTGATCCCGCGCTGCCTGGCGAGACGGCTCACGAATTCCCTGGCGACGACTTCCTCGATCGTGCTCGATGCGCTTTTGACCTCGATGCCGTGATCGCGTTTCAACAGCGCGATGACTTCCTGGCTCGTGGTGTTGAGGAGCTCCGCGACTTTGTAGATCCGAACTGTTGCCAAATAGAAACCTCTGCTGGTTCCGTTACTCTAATTTCGCCGCCGGCTCAGGAGCTGGTGACGGTTCCGCGTCGGTGGGCTCGACCGTTTCGGAGAGTGTCTCATTCGCGGACGTCGCCTCGGCCGCGGCGCCGTCTTCGCAACGTCGGCTCCCGCATCGACCGCTTCGGCTCCCGCATCAGCGACCGCTTCGGCTCCCGCTTCAGCGACCGCTTCCGGCTCCGCCTCTCCCGCGGCAGCGCCGCTCTCGAGATCGCCGAACTGCTTTTCGACCTCGCGACGCTTCTCTTCTTCACTCTTGATGTCGATCTTCCAGCCCGTCAGTTTGGCCGCGAGCCGCACGTTCTGACCCTTTTTACCAATCGCGAGTGACAATTGCTTGTCCTCGACGATGACTTCCATCACTTTTTCGGTGTCGTCGACGATCGACACCCGCTGCACCTTGGCGGGGCTGATCGCGTTGGTGACGAACACCACCGGATCCTCCGACCACTCGACGATATCGATCTTCTCGCCGCGCAGCTCGCGGATGATGGACTGGACGCGCGTGCCCTTCATGCCGACGCAGGCCCCGACCGGGTCGACGTCACGCTCGCGCGAGTAGACCGCCACCTTGGCGCGATCGCCCGCCTCGCGCACCGCTCCGCGAATCATCACGGTCGCGTCGTAGATCTCCGGCACTTCCTGCTCGAACAGCTTGATCAGCAGGGCCGGATCCGTACGCGAAAGGACGATTTGCGGCCCCTTGGCGCTGCGGTTGACGCCGCGGATCACGGCGCGGACGCGGTCGCCGACGGCGTAGTTCTCGGCGCGCGACTGCTCCTTGCGCGGCAGCTGGGCCTCGATGCGGCCGAGCTCCATGATGATGTCGCCGTTCTCGAACCGCTTGACGATCCCGTTGACCACCTCGCCCACGCGCTGGCTGTACTCCGCGTAGACGTTCTCCCGCTCGGCCTCGCGGACCTTCTGGAAGATCACCTGCTTGGCCGTCTGCGCGGCGATGCGGCCGAGGTCTTCGGTCGGACGCGGGAACTCGATCTCCATGTCGACTTCCGCCTCCTCGCCGTACAGTTGTTGCGCTTCAGCCAGCGAGATCTGGTTGGGCGAATCGGTCACCTCGTCGACGATGCGCTTGACCGCGCACAGCTCGATTTGGCCGGTTTCCTGATTGAAGCGCGCACGCAGCGTCTCGTTCTTGTACTTCTTGCGGGCGGCCGCCTCGATCGCGTCCTGCACGGCTCCGATGATGATGTCAGGCTCGACGCCCTTTTCTTTGGCGATGGCGTCGATCTGCTGTAACAGCGGATTTTGCATAAACAGTTACCAGTTACCGGCGCCCGGTTCCCGGAGACCAGTTTCCAGCTTCACTCGCCTGTCGCGCTCGGGAAGCTGACAACGGACACCTGGCCGGCGCCCACTAAAATTCCACGTCCAACTGCGCCCGCTTGATCTTCGCGAGCGGGACGCGGTGAGTCTTGCGCCCTTGCTCGAGCACCACCACGCCGTCCTCGACCGCGCGAAGACGACCGGCAAACGCCGACTGCCGCTCGATCGGCTCGGTGGTGACGAGCTTGGCGAGACGGCCGACGAACCGGCGAAAATCCGCCTCATGCCGCAGCGGACGATCGAGGCCGGGAGACGAGACCTCCAGGGTGTACGTCTCCCCAAGGTCCTCCTGTCCGAACTCGGCCTCCACGTCGAGCAGGGCGCTGAGATCGTGGCTCACGCGCTGGCAATCCTCGATGCCGACGCTGTCCTCGGGATCGTCGGTACCGCCCGCCGCCGGGCGATCGATGACGACCCGCAATACCATGCCTATGGGTTCACGCCGCAGGTGCACGTCGAACACTTCGAGACCGTAGCTGCTGGCGACGCGCTCAGCCGCATCCCGAACCCTGGCGAGACCCGCAGTCGCCCGCCCCGCCGACCGCCCGCCTCGGGAAGAAGCTGTGCCGTTGTCCGTAATTCGTCCCCTGAAAAACAAAAAGTGGGCACCGGCCCACTAGGAAAAACCTCGCAACAGCCACCTGACAGTATAGCGTACTGCGGTCCAGTCCGGCGGCGTCCGCGCACCCCGGGCGCGGTCAGGAGACTGGCGTTGCCAGGAGGTCGTAGCCGCGCGCGCCGACGATCGTCGCCCGGATGAGGTTACCGGACGCCACGGTCGACGGATCGCAGTCCGTCAGATAGACCACCGGGTCGATATCCGGGGCCTGCCCTTCGAGACGGCCCTGCACGACCAGGTCGTGCTCACGCGACGGTCCGTCGATCAGCAGGTCCACCTCGGTTCCGACCCGGGCCTCGTGGGCCGCGGCGACGATCCGCTGCTGTCTCGCCATCAATCGCTCGCGGCGGCGTCGCTTGAGTCCCGCCGGCACGTCATCCTCGACCGCATAGGCGCGGGTCCCTTCCTCGTGCGAGTAGGTGAACACGCCGATGTGGTCGAAGCGGACATCGTCCACGAAGCGCTCGAGCTCGGCGAAGTCCGCCTCCGTCTCGCCGGGAAATCCGACGATGAAGGTCGTTCTCATTGTGACGCCGGGAACGCGGTCGCGGATTCGCGCGAGCAGGGTGTCGTACGATTTCCGGTTTCCCGGGCGGCGCATCCGCTTGAGGACGGCGGCCGACGCGTGCTGCAGCGGCAGGTCGACATAGCGGCACACCTTGTCGCACTCCGCCATGGCCGCCAACACATCATCGGTAATCGTGGTCGGGTAGAGGTAGAGCAGTCGAATCCAGCGCAGGCCGTCGATCTCGTTGAGCGCGCGAAGCAGACGCGCCAGCGCGCCGCGCTCGCCGCGGTCGATCCCGAAGAAGGTGGTGTCCTGCGAGATGAGCAGCAACTCGCGAACTCCGCGGTCGGCCAGCGCCCGCGCCTCGCGCACGATCGACTCCTGCGTCCGGCTCCGATAGTGGCCGCGAAGGGTCGGGATGATGCAGAAGGCGCAGGTGTAGTCGCAGCCTTCGGCGATCTTGATGTACGAAAAGTGCCGCGGCGTCGTCTGCAGCCTGGGCGTCTCCGCGTCGTACAGATACGTCGGAAGAGTACGGATGTCGGAGGGTGGATGACGGAAGTCGGATGACGGATGGTGGATGGTGGAGGGAGCGGCGGCGGTGACACCACGGCGATGGAACGCCAGCGGCGCTCTTCCGTCCTCCGTCATCCGTCCTCTACCATCGATGGCGTCCACAAACCCCGCCACCTCTCCCGTCCCGAGCACCGCATCGATCTCCGGAATCTCCTTCACCAGCTCGTCGCGGTACCGCTCGGCGAGGCAGCCGGTGACGACGAGCCGCGCGCAGCGGCCGTCCCGTTTCTGCTGCGCCATCTCGAGGATGGTGTCAATGGACTCCTGTTTGGCCCGGTCGATGAACGCGCACGTGTTGACCACGAGCACGTCCGCCTCGGTCGCCTCGGGAGTGATCTCGTGGCCGGCCTGCTGGGCCATGCCCAGCATGACCTCGCCGTCGACGAGGTTCTTGGGGCAGCCGAGCGAGACGAAACCTATCTTCATGATGGGACAGTCAATCGGCGACGTTCAGGGATACAAGCGATAGAGCATGCGCGGGTACGGGATCGCTTCCCGCAAATGTTCCAACCCGCAGATCCAGGAGACGACCCGCTCGATCCCCATGCCGAAGCCTCCGTGCGGGACCGAACCGAACCGCCGCAGATCGAGATACCACTCGAACGCTTCCTGCGGCAGGTTGTGCTCCTTGATGCGTTCCAGCAGCAGATCGTAGTCGGAGATGCGTTCGCCGCCACCGATGATCTCACCGTAGCCTTCGGGGGCGAGCACGTCGACGCCGAGCGCGACCTCCGGCCGGTTGGGGTCGGGCTTCATGTAGAAGGCCTTCACCACCGACGGATAGCGGTGCACGCAGAGGGGCCGGTCGAACTCCTCGGACAGCGCCGTTTCGTCGGGCGCACCGAAATCGCCGCCCCACTCGAACGGCAGTCCCTTCTTCTTCAGCATGTCCGCCGCCTCGTCATACGAGATTCGCGGAAACGGCGCGACGACTTTCTCGAGCTTCGTCGTGTCTCGCTCGAGGACCTGCAGTTCACGCTTCCGCTGCTCGAGCGCCCGGCCGACGACGTAGACGACGAGCCCTTCGGCGAGCTCCATCACGTCGTCCAGGGTGGCGTACGCCATTTCCGGTTCGACCATCCAGAACTCGGTGAGATGACGGCGCGTCTTCGACTTCTCGGCCCGGAAGGTCGGACCGAACGAGTAGACCCGTCCGAGCGCCATGGCGTTGGCTTCGTTGTACAGCTGCCCGCTCTGGGTCAGATAGGCGGTGTTGTCCTCGAAGTACTGCACCGGAAACAGCGTCGTCGTCCCCTCGCACGCGGCGGGTGTGAAGATCGGTGTGTCGGCGAGGATGAAGCCGCGGCCGTTGAAGAAATCGCGGACCGCGTTGATCACTTCGTGGCGGACGCGGAGGATGGCCTG
Source organism: uncultured Acidobacteriota bacterium (assembly GCA_963771415.1). Lineage (GTDB taxonomy): Bacteria > Acidobacteriota > Vicinamibacteria > Vicinamibacterales > 2-12-FULL-66-21 > CAWAZT01. Next base: position 662,824 of record CAVYTI010000007.1, read on the forward strand.
CTGCCGCTGCGAGCGGATCCACAGGTGGCGTCGATCCATCAGGTAGTCGACGCCGTGCTCCTTCGGTGTGATCGGGTAATCCCTGGCTTCGGAGACGATCTCGAGAGAGGTCACGTCGAGCTCGTAGCCGCCGGGCGCGCGTGAATCCGCACGAACGGTGCCGTCAATCACTACCGCGCTCTCCTGCGACAGATGGTCCGCGCGCCGGAACATCTCTTCGCCGACGCCGGCCTTCGACATCACGCACTGGATGAATCCCGATCCGTCGCGCACCGTCAGAAAGTGGATCTTGCCGCTCGACCGCCGGTTGTGGAGCCAGCCCCGCAGGCGGACGGCCTGGCCGTCGTGGCGCGCGATGTCTTCGATATAGGCGGTCATCAGCTGTGCCTCGCGATTGATCTCAGTAGGTGAGCAGCCGTTCGAGCTTGTGCCGTGCCAGGCGTGCCTGCTCGAGCACGCCGGTCGGCGACCCGTTGTTCGCGATCTCCATCATGTAGGTGCCGTCGTAGCCGACCTTCTGCATCGACATCATCGCCGCGTTCCAGCCGATTCCGCCAGCGAACGGCACGAGATGCTCGTCGCGCTTGCCGTGATTGTCGTGCAGGTGCGTCGTCGAGAGGTGCTCGGCGACCGTCTCGATGATGTCGGGCACGTCGCCCATCAGGTGGGCGTGGCCGAAATCGAGGCAGATGCCGGCGCGGCCGGCGTCGAGGTCGCGATCGAGCAGCGTCACGAGCGCCGTGGCGTCCGACAGGTCGTTCGGAATCAGCTCGAGCGTCACAAGAATGCCGACCGGATCGGCGAGGGCGCAGATTTCTTCGATGCTGCGAAAGGCCGCCGATCGGTTGTTCTCGCCGCCCTGCGTCCTGGGCGTGCCCAGGTGGACGACTAGGGCGTTGGTCGGGATCCGCCTCGCGATGTCGAGCGCGGCGTTGGTCTCGCGGACGGCCGCCTGGCGCTGGGCGCTGTCGCTCACCGCATTCGAAATCACCGTGCCCCACTGATCGCCTGGCGACAGGCGATCGGTGATCGGCGCGTGGATGCTGTGCAGCGCCAGACCGGTCTCCTTCAGCCACTCATCGAGACGACCGATCGCGTTCGGATCGTGATAGTCGAAGTGGCTCCGGGTCGCGAACACTTCGACCGCTTCGAACCCGTAGGACGCGATGGTCGCCAGGTGGTCTCGGCTCAGCTGATGCTCGTGGTAGAGATGGGTTGATATGCCGAAGCGCATTGCCCGGTTCTAGCCAGTTGGCGGTTGGAGAACCAGCAATTGTAGCACGCGGCCTCCGGCCGAACCCGACCGGCAGGGCGAGCGGTGCTAGCGAAACTCTTCGACGTGCGTCGCCAGCAGCTCGCGAATCCGGCCGAAACGATCGTAGTGCGCGAGGTTGTTTCGGACGTAGCGCAGCGTGCGCGGGATGTACTGGATGTACACCGGATTGCGCCGGGCGGTGGTCTGGTAGCCGAAGGTGCCGAGCGCCTTGAGATTGCGCTGCAGGGCCATCACGTCGAAGCGCTTCTTGAAATCGCGCTCCGCTCCCGCATCCCCCTTCACCGCCAGGAAGTACGCGATCAACTCGTCGACCGTCTGCTCGGGCAGATCGACATACGAGTCGCGCAGCAGCGAGACCAGATCGTAGGTGTCGGGTCCGAGCCGCGCATCCTGAAAGTCGATGATGTAGAGCTGCGACTCGTGCAGCATCAGGTTACGGCTGTGATAGTCGCGGTGGCAGAGGACGCGGGGCTCCGACGCGAGCTCGCGCACGATTCCCGCGAACTCGTGGCGCAGCGCCTCCCGCTCCGGGGCTGCCAGCGTCACGCCGCGATAGGCCTCGAGAAAGTGCTTGGTGAAGAAGTCCAGCTCCCAGGTGAGCTTCTCCACGTCGAAGGCGATGCCATACGGCAAATAGTCGGGAGAGGCCAGTTCGGCGCCGCGGTGCTGCAGCTCGGCGATCAGCGCGACAGCCTGTCGGTACAGCGCCGCATGTTCCGCCGGCGTCGCCGCGCCGAGATGCGCCTGCAGAGTGACGTCGCCGAGGTCCTGCAGGGCGAGCACGCCCAGATCGTCAGCGTGTCCAAGCACGTCGGGGATTGGCACCGGCATCCGTGCGAGCAGACGTGGCGACGTTCACGAAAGGGAGCGAGCGAACGTCGAACGCCGCCGAGTAGAGCGCGAGGACGATCGACGGCGCGTCCGGCAGGATGACGCGGAAGTACCGTCGGTCGGAGGCGTCCCCGGTCAACGGGACAACCCGCGGCGACCGCGCGGCCAGGCCGCTGCGCTGCAGGTATCCGTCAATCCGGTCGCCGACGTCCGTACCATCCGTCTGTCGTGGATCCATCGATGCTCCCAATATGTGCGCTTGGTACCGCTCAGAGGTCGGCGACGACGAGATCGCCCACCACGCGTTGGCCGGCATCGACGCCCTGGTCCCCGCGAACGATCGCCGACTTCGCGAACCGCGCTCCCGCGGGAATCGTCACGCCGTCGGCGACGACACACTCGTCGAGTCGGGCATCTGCTCCGACCGTGACGTTGTCCCACAACGCCGAGCGTTCGACCGTTGCCGTCACAGCAACCGAGACGTTTCGTCCCCACAGCGGTCGTCCGGGACGTCCCTGCGCCGCCGCCATCGCCAGCGACGTCGTCAACAGGTCGCGCGGCGTCCCGATGTCCTGAAATCGCGCCGTGCTGACGAACCCCCTGACCGCGTCCGGCCGGCTCGCCATCAAGCGCGGATAGACACCAAGCACCGATTCCGCCGGCGTCCCATCGTCGAGGCCGGCGAAGACGTCGGCCTCGGCCGCCTGCACGCCGATGAAGTGAAAGGACGGCCGTCGATCGCCGCGTCGAGTGAAGCCGGTGACCGCGCCATCTCCGTCGAGCAGCACGCCGCCATATTTCTCCGGCCACTCGTTGGCGATCAACGCCATGGTCACTGCCGCGCCGCTGCGCCGATGCTGATCTGCGAGGCCGCTCAGATCGACATCGGTGAGCGTGTCGCCGTTGACGAGCAGGATGGTCCGGCGGCTCGTGCCGTCGAGCAGCAGCGGCAGGGCGTGCCGTGGGCCGCCCGCGGACCCCAGGAGCGGCCACTCCCACGAGTATCGAACCCTGGCGCCGCAGTCGCTGCCGTCGCCGATGACTCGCGTGATCGACGCCGCCCGGTGGTGCAGGTTCAGCACCAGATCGGTCACCTGGTTGTCGACCAGCCACCGGAGGACGCGTCGAGCCAATGGCTCACCGTCGACGGGCACCGCCGCCTTGGCGCGCGCGCCGGTCAACGGCCGCAGCCGGGTTCCGAGGCCGGCGGTCAGCACCAGCGCCCGGGAGAAGGCCGCCGCGCTCAAGGCCTGTCGAACACCATGTCGGTGCCGTTCAGCCCGAACTCGTCACGATGTCTGAGGAACAAGCCGCGGTAGGAATCGAGCACGTAATCGGCCTGCGATCGCCCGAGCGCATCGGCCATCGCCGTGATGCCCTGCTCGCTGCCCTCGATCTCGACGAACACACCGACCGGCGTCTCGTCGATCGCCACCGTCACGTTCTCGTGCGAGAACTCTTCGCGATATTTCTCGTAGCGGAACCAGACGTGCAGTCCCAGCTCCTCGAGAATCCGCAGCACCACCTGGCCGTCGCCGACCATCGTTTCGAGCTCTTCGCGGAGCTTCATGATCGATGGCTGAACCGGGCCCTTGAACGTGATCCGGCTCTTGCCGTTCTCGACCCGCACGCGCAGCACGCACCGACGCCGGCGCAACGCCTCATCGTCCGTGTCGAGCAGCGAGTCCTCCTGCAGCCGACGTCCCAGCAACGGGCTGGCCCCGGTGTCCACCACGGCCTTCCGGGCGATCTCGACCGAATCGAAACGCAGCTTGACTTCCCGTTCGAACGTCGTCGTCATCGACATGAGGCTCCTCTTCGTGCCGGTGTCAGCCAGGAGCGCACGAACGAAGCGCCGATTATAGTGCGATCGGTCATTCGAGCTTCAGCGAAAGGTCGGGGTCGGCGGGGCCGGGACTGCGGCTGGCGGGCGTTCCGCTCTGGAAGGCCTCCGCAGGATCCGGAGCAGTCGGCATCCGGATCCCGCGTCGGTAAGATCGGGGGCCTCAGTGCTTCGTCATCGTGACGAAGACCTGCTGGCCATCGCGCCAGATCAGCAGGAACGTCGGCGTGCCCGCCGTCACCTTCTGCAGCTCGCGCGTCACCTGAGTGACTGTCGAGACTTTCTGGCGGTTGACTTCCAGGATGACGTCGCCCGCGGCAATCCCGGCATTGCCGGCGGGGCTCTCGCGATCGACGTCGCTGACGACGGCGCCTCCCGAATTCGCGGGGAGATCCAGCCGGCGCGCCACATCCGGGGTAATGGCATCGAGGGTCATGCCGAATCCCGTCGACGTCGACGGCGGCTCGTTGTTCGGCTCGCCGCCTCGCCGCGCGCTGCGGCCCTGCTCGGCTTCCAGATCGAGCTCGTCGATGGTGATGGTCAGCGCCTTGCGCTGGTTGTCGCGATACACGGTCAGGGGCACGGCGGTTCCGGGCTTCGTGGTGACGACCATCGCCACCAGCGAGTCGCTGTCCTTCACCGGTTTTCCATTGAACTCGGTGACGACATCGCCCGGCCGCAGACCGGCCTTGTCGGCCGGCCCATTGGGATTGACCGCACTGATCAGCGAGCCGCTGTTGCTGGGCAGGCCGAACGCCTTGGCCGCCTCCGGCGTCAGATGCTGCGTCGATACCTGGACGCCAATCACACCGCGCACCACTTTGCCGTTACGCAGCTGCGGCAGCAGATCGCGAATCGCGTTGATCGGCGTCGCGAAGCCGATGCCGATGTTGGCCGAGCGCTGATCGGTGAAGATCGCGGTGTTCATGCCGACGACTTCCCCGCGGACGTTCAGCAGCGGCCCGCCGGAGTTGCCCGGGTTGATCGCTGCGTCGGTCTGAAGCATGTTCTGCGCGCGCCCGGGGACGCCGCCGAACGGACGGCCCAGTGCGCTGATGACCCCGACGGTAACCGTGTGCCCGAGCTGGAACGGGTTGCCGATCGCCATGACCCAATCCCCAGGCTGCATCTGCTCCGAATCGCCGAACTTCACTTCCGTCAGCGACTGCGAGGGCAGCTCGGTCATCTGGATCAGCGCGCTGTCGGTCAGCGTGTCGCGGCCGACGACTTTCGCGTCGAACGAGACGCCCGGCTCGGCGCCGTAGAGCGTCACCTTGATCTTTTCCGCCCCTTCAACCACGTGGTTGTTGGTCAGGATGTAGCCGGTCTTGTCGATGATGAATCCGGTCCCGGCGCCCTGGAGCTGCGGACCCTCGTTGTTCCGTCCCTGCCCCTGCCCCTGCCCCTGTCCTTGGCCCTGGCCGCGGCCGCGTCCCTTCGGCGTTGCCGGCTGGTCGTCGTCTCCGCCGCCGAAGAAGCGTCGCAGGAGATCGTCGCCCCCCTGGCCCCCGAAGTATTCGGTCAGCTCGCGTCCGCGCGCGTGCGCCAGGGTCTGGATGTTCACGACCGCGGGGGCCATCGACTTGGCGATGTTCCGGAACGTGGTCGCATCGATGGCGCCGGCGAGCGGCGCGCTGTTGGTCGCCGGCACCGACACCGTCTGGGCGGATGACGACGGCGTCAGATCCATCTTCGACGTGATCACGACGGTGACGGCCATCGAGGCGACGGCGATCAACACCGCATAAAAGAGCGAGATCTTGCGACTTGACATGGATTTCTCTCCAGGAGCCTTCGGCCTGTGGCGGGTCAGAGCCGCCCGAGACCGACACTACAACAGAACAAACGCGCTTTGCAGCGGCCCGGTGACGGGTGCCGCCCCTTTGCTGACGAACATGTTGATTTCGGTTCGGACGCCGAATTCCGCCGTGTAGATGCCCGGTTCAATCGTAAAGCCTGTTCCGGGAATCAGGCGTCGATCGTCCCGCGTTTCGTAGTCGTCCATGTGGACGCCGTTGCCATGCACCTCGGTCCCGAGGCTGTGCCCGGTGCGATGGATGAAAGCGCTGCCGTAACCCGCGGCGTCGATGACGTCGCGGCAGATCCGGTCGACCTCGTAGCCGCGAATATCGCCGCCGCCCGCTACACGTTCCTGCACGAGGGCCACCGCCGCGTCGCGTCCGTTCCGCGCCGCCTCGAACGCTCTGCCGTATCGGTCCGGCACGGTCGAACCTGTAAAACCCACCCAGGTGATGTCCGCATAGACGGCCCCTGGAGTCGGCAACTTGCCCCACAAATCGAGCAGTACGACCTCATCAGCACCGACCTGGCGGGGGTTGGCCGGGTCGAGCGTGTAGTGCGGGTCGCCGGCGTGCTCCTGCACCGCAACGACCGGCGGCGCATCGGTCACCAGGCCCTCGTCCCGAAACCAGCCGATCATCGCCTGCCGGATGTCGAGCTCCGTAATCGCTTTGGCGTGACGTGATTCACGAACGAGGTCGAACGCCCTGTCCTTGATTCGATACAAACGCTCGGAGGCGGCGCGGTGGGTTGCGTAGGCTTCGTCGGACCACACCGCTTCGAATCGCTGCACCAGATCACCGGACGAGGCGACCGCGATGTTCAGTCCCTGGACGGTTTCGATCGTCCCGGCGTCGACGCGCGAGATGTAAGGAATCGCGTTGCCGGGCGAGTATTCCATCGCCACACGTTTGAGTCCGCCCAGCACGGTCCGAAGACCGGACGCCAGCGTTTCGCGCTGTGAATAGGTCGTCTTGGCGCCGGGAAGATGATCGAGGTTGTGCGGCTCGATGGCGTGCACCAGCTTCCGCGGCTCGCCGCTGGCAGGGATGACGTAGTACCACCGCCTGGTCGTCATCTTCGCCCCGTTGTCCAGTCCGGCAATCCGGCGGGCGATGGGATTCGACCCGTGGAAGTCATACAACAGCCAGGCGTCCAGCGCGTCTTCCTTCAGCGCCTGCTGAACCGCCGGAATCGAGAGAGGCACCTTCTGAGTATAGCGCCATCGATTCGCGGGAATCTCGGCCGCATCACCCCTCAGGTCATCGAGTCCGGAGCGGCGCAGTGAGGACCGCGGCTGCCATCTATTTGTCACGAAATGATGTGACTCCGGCGGACGTCCCGGCATCCGTCCCGACGTCTCACCCGCCCCCGGCGCAGCGGAGAGACAGTCGAGCCAGCCCGAGTCGACTCATGCGTTCCCAACGAGGAGGCGGATCGGACCGTAATGATCGCCGCCGCTTCTCGGCTCCCCGACTATAATCAGAGCGCCTGCCTGGACGTCTAAAGCTTATGCGCTACACATACTGGCCTATGCTGCTGCCCTTCGCCGCCTTTTCGGTCGTTGTGGCGGCGCAGCAGCCACCGACGCCTCCACGTCCCGACGCGCAATCCCCGGCGGTGACCTTCAGGGTCGAGGTCAACTACGTCGAAATCGACGCGATCGTCACCGATGCCCAGGGCAACTTCGTGCGCAACCTGACGAAGGACGACTTCCAGGTAACCGAGGACGGCAAACCGCAGACGCTGTCGATTTTCACGCCCGTTGACATTCCCATCGAGCGTGCCGACCCGCCTCTGTTCGCGAAGAATGCGATCGTGCCGGACACCGTCACCAACCGGTCACCGTTCGAGGGTCGTGTGTTCGTCCTGGTTCTCGACGACATGAACACGCGATTCCAGCGAACGGGGCGCACGCGCCTCGCGGCCCGCCAGTTCGTGGAGCGCTACGTCGGCGCCAACGATCTGGTCGCCGTGGTCAGCACTGGCGGCCGGACCAAGTCCATGCAGGACTTCACGAGCAATCGTCAGCTCGTCCTGGCCGCCATTGACCACATGATGGGGCAGTCAACCGACTCGTTGACGTCGGCCCAGTTGAAGGACTACTTCAACAACCGCGACGTCCCCGGGGGCGGCGGCGACTCCACGATGAACGCCGACATGAACGAGCTCGAACGGAGCTACCAGGCGCGCAACACCCTCTCGACGCTCAAGAACGTCTCGGAGTACCTGGCGGGAATGCGCGGGCGCCGGAAGGCGGTCGTCTGGTTCAGCGAAGGCATCGACTACGACACCAGCAACCCGATGAAGAACCGCTACGCGTCCGACATCCTCGAACAGTCGAAGGACGTCGTTGCCGCCGCGACTCGATCGAACGTCAGCATCTACGGCGTCGATCCGCGCGGCCTGACGTCGGGCATGGACGACAACATCGAAATTGGGTCCTTCGCGGACGACAATTCAATTCTGCCGACGAACCTGCAGGACGAGTTGCGGATCTCGCAGGACAGCCTGCGCTACCTGTCGGACGAGACCGGCGGCTTCGCGGTGATCAATCGCAACGACTATCGCGACGCCTACTCGAAAATCCTGCAGGACAGCAGCAGCTACTACGTGCTCGGCTACTATCCGACCAACGACAAGCGCGACGGCCGGTTCCGCACCATCCAGGTGCGCTCGACCAAGCCGGGCCTGACCATACGCGCCCGCAAAGGCTACGTCGCGCCGAAGGGGAAGCCGGAGACCACCAAAGCCGCGACGAACGCGACCACATCGCCCGAGCTTCACGACGCGCTCCAGAGCCCGGTCGCGATCGGCGGTCTGTCGATGGCCGCCTTCGCCGCGCCATTCAGAGGACCGGCGCCGAACGACGCCATCGCCATGGCGATCGAAATCGACGGCTCTCGTTTGCAATTCAAGCAGACGCCGGAGGGACTGTTTGCCACCGACCTCGAGATATCACTCTTCGCCTCCGAAAACGGCTCGGGCAAGATCAAGGACGGCGCCCGCGACGTCATCAACCTGAAGCTGCGGCCGCAGACTTATGAGGTCGTCTCCAAGGGCATGTTCCGCATCGTCCGGCGGATCCAGATTCCGCCGGGTAAGTATCAGCTGCGGATCGGCGTGCGCGAGGCGGACAGCGGGCGGCTGGGAACCGTGCTCTACGATCTGGATGCGCCGGATTTTTCCAAGGGACAGCTGATCATGAGCGGCATCGCGATCACCTCCGCGGCGGCGAGCCGCGTACCGACCGCGAGCCCCGATCCGAAGGTGAACGAGTTCAAGGACGTGCTGCCGGCTCCGCCGACCGCGACGCGTGAGTTCGCCCGGAACGACGAGCTCGCCATCTTCAGCGAGATCTACGACAACATCGGCCCCACGGCGCACCGCGTCGGGATCACCACAACGGTCCTGGCGGACGATGGCAAGACGGTGTTCACAACGTCGGACGAACGGCGCAGCGAGGAGCTGCAGGGGGCATCGGGCGGTTACGGCTACACGACGAAGATTCCGCTGTCCGGGTTAGCCGCCGGCCGCTATGTCCTCCGCCTCGAGGCCAAATCGATGCTCGGCAACGCCGAGCCGATCAAGCGCGAGGTCGAGTTCCGGGTGCAATGATCGAGCTGAGCACGGTCGCTCAAGGCGACGCGAGCCGCATCGTCGATCCGCGCCGCATCGTGGTGCGGACTCCCGAGGAGTGGAGCAAGCTCTGGCAGTTGCACGCCGGATCGACAGCCGCCCTGCCGTCGGTCAGCTTCGCCGAGCGGATTGTGGCGGCGGCGTTTGCCGGCGAGCGTCCGACGGCCGGCCACCGAATCGACATCCAGGCTGACGGCGACGGCGGGACCGTGCGGCTGAGGGTCCACGAGCGCACGCCGCCGGGCGACGCGCTCGTCGCTCAGGTCCTGACCTTTCCTTTCCACATCGTGTCGCTGCCGCGGGCGGCCGGCAACGTGAGCTGGGCGGCCAGGAGTTCCGGCGACGAGCCGACCGCGATGCTCGCGTCGGACAGCGTCGCGTCCGGCCTCAACCCGCAGTCGTCGACCGGTCTCAAGCCTCGCACTGCCTCCGCGCTGGCCTACGTCGCAGGTCCTCTCTCCGGCGCCCTCATGCTCATGGCCGAAACGCGCAGCACGGATGTCCGCTTCCACGCCTGGCAGTCGATTCTCGGGATTGGCGGGCTGCTGGCGGTGGTCGCGATCGGCTACGTGCTCGCGCTCCTGTCGCTCTTCTCGTTCGTCGGAGCTGTTGCCTTCTTCGTACGGCTGTCGTCGGTGATCTGGATCGCGACGCTCGCCTTGTGCGTGGTCTGCGTCTGGAAGGCCTCTCTCGGGGGCCGCTGGCAGCTGCCCCTCGTCGGCGGCTGGGCCGAACAGATGGCCACACGCGGCGGCCGCCCCTAATTCCCCCAGCCTTCGCGCTGCCGCAGGTTCGTGATGTGCGCGACGTGGTGCGGGCCGTGCCAGGCATAGAGCTGCAGCATCGAGTCGAGCGTCATCGGGCCGCGCTCCGGATGGTTGAGCGGCCGGGCGAAATCGCCGGCTTCGAGGCCTTCGAGCAGGACAACCCAGCGCTGGTGCAGCGCATCGAGCAGCACGATCGACGGATCGATCGGCGATTGCACGTCTTTCAATTTCGCCCACGCATCTTCGTCATACGGCTTGATCGTCGGGTTCTGTTCGGTGAGCGCCAGCTTGAAGCGGATGAACGCGTTCATGTGGCTCTCCCCCAGATGGTGCACGACCTGACGGATCGTCCAGCCACCCGGACGGTACGGTGTGTCGAGTTGCGCGGCCCCGAGACTGCGCACGGCCGCGCGCAACGCGCCGGGAGTGGTGCGGATCGCGGCGATGGCATTCGCCCGTCCAGCCGCCGTGAGATTGGGATCGAAGCGGAACTTGCCGGTAGGAAAACGAAGATCGTCGGTCATGCGCGCATTGTAAACGCGCACGACCGACGGCGCGGGACCAAATCCTGATTGGACGGCTACTTCTTCGCCGTATCGCCCCCGGTGAATTTCTTGACCGCCTTCGCATCGACCTTGTGGTTGCCGCTGTTCTGGCTGAATGCGTACTGGCTGCGCGAGAGATTCGGCTTCGAGGGGGACTTCATGGTGATTTCGACGATCTCACCGGGCAGTATGCGTTTGACGGTCTCGGTGTCGCCGGTGACCTGCTTCAGGTCCTTGTCGTACCACAACTCGTCGACGCGAAGGAGGCCAATCGCACCGGCGGACACATTCTTGACCTTGAGGAGCGTCACGATGTCCGAACCCTGCCGCTTCGGTGGGCTCTGAATGACTTCGATCGACGCGACCCCCGTGACCATCGGCACGAACTTCGCCGGCGCCGCAGGCGCAGTCGATCCGCTCGAGGTCGCCGGTGTCGGCTTGGCGGTCTGCGCGGTGAGAACGGGTGAGAAAGCCAGCGCGCACACAAGAACGGCAGCAGACACGAACGCACAACGGTTCATGGGACTACCTCCCGGCAAGCACCAGTCCGCAGCAAGCTTCCAGCGCGAGGCGCATGCGGTTGAGCTGAGACTGGAAGCTGTCCGCTGGAAGCAGCTAATTATAGATAGTTACATCTCGCCGTTCCAGTCTTCCGGCTCCGGGTTGGTGGAGCGGAAGATCTCGAGATGCCATTTGCCCCCGCCCCACGGTTCGATCACCTCGGCGGCGACGACGTCGACGAGGATCTCGGCGAACGATCGTCCTTCGGGGTCGCCCTCGAGGTGATAGGCGGCTTCGTCCCAGGCGAAGCTCGGATAGAGGACGATGGTCAGAAACAGGTCGTAGCCGTCGTCGACGACGATCAACTGGCCGCACGGGCGCTTGAGCGTGGAGTGATAGACGAGGTACTTCTCCGCGCTGTGGGCCCGGATGTAGCGCTTCAGCGCGAACTCTCGCGCGACGATTTCTTCGACGGCGATTTTCTTGTCCCAGCAGTCGCGGCAGTATTTCTCTTCGCCGCGGGGCTCGGAGATCTCCTTCGCGCCGCAGAGCGCGCAGCGCGACTGGGCGACGGACTTTCGAGGCATGGATGGATTGTAACAGACCGACTGGCGGCGGTGGCCGGCCGGCGGCGGTCGGGTCGCGCTAGCGCGGAACCTTCTGTCCCTGCAGCGCCGGCGCGTACAGCGTTTCGACGTACTCCTTTACCATGCGGCGGGCGCTGAATCGCGGCCCGACCGTGGCGATGGACTGACGCACGAAGGTCAGCCACCGCCGCGGGATCCCGTTGGCATCCCGGTCGTAGTAGGTCGGCACGATCTGGTTCTCGAGCAGATCGTAGAGCGCGGCCGCGTCCGCCGCGTCCACCGCGTCCACGTCGTCGGTCGAGGGCCGGCCGTCAATCAGCCAGCCGTTGTCGCCGGTGTAGCCCTCAGCCCACCAGCCGTCGCCGATGGAGAGATGAGGGACGCCGTTCAGCGAGGCTTTCATGCCACTGGTGCCGCTGGCCTCCATCGGCTTGCGCGGATTGTTCAGCCACACGTCGCACCCCTGCACCAGGAAGTGGGCGACATGGAGGTCGTAGTCGTCGACGAACGAGATCCGTCCACCGTAGGCAGGATCGATCGCGTGCCGGTAGACCTGCTGGATGTGATGTTTGCCGGTCTCGTCCGCAGGATGCGCCTTGCCGGCGAAGATGATCTGGACGGGACGCCGCGCGGCGTTGAGGATCGCCTGCAGCCGCTCCGGGTTGTGAAAGATCAGCTCGGCCCGCTTGTAGCCGGTGAAGCGGCGGGCGAAGCCGATGGTCAGCGCATTGGGATCGAGCAGCGTCCCCGCGACCACGACCCGTGCGGCGGTCACGTGCTCGTCGCGCCACCGTTCGCGGGCGCGCTCGCGGACGAAGGCGAAGAGATATTGACGCAGCGCGCCGCGCGCCGCCCAGATCGCCTCGTCGGGGATGTCGAAGACGCGGGCCCAGACCGACGGGTCGTCGTGGCGATCGCGCCAGTCGGCAGGAAAGTAGTCATCGAAGAGACGGGTCAGCTCGTGCGAGATCCAGGTTGGCATGTGGATGCCATTGGTAATCGCCCGCACCGGCCGCTGGTCTTCAGCGATCTCCGGCCAGATCGGTCCCCACATTTCCCGCGTCACGCTCCCGTGCAGCTGGCTCACCGCGTTGACGCCGTTCGCCGTGCGCAAGGCCAGCGCCGTCATGTTGAACTGCATCCCGTTGCCGTTGTCGTAGGCGCCGAGCTGCAGGAAGCGCTCGCGATAGCCGCCCAGCGTGCCCCAGCAACCGGCCAGGTGCGTCTCGACGAGATTGAACGGAAACGCGTCGTGCCCGGCCGCCACTGGCGTGTGCGTCGTGAACACCGTGGTCCGGCGCACGTCCTCGAGCGCGGCGTCGAATGACTGCCCGGCCTCGATCAGATCGCGGATGCGCTGCAGGACGACGAACGCGGCGTGGCCTTCGTTGAGGTGCCAGACCGCCGGCGCCGATCCCAGCGCCTTGAGCGCGCGAACGCCACCGACGCCGAGGATGATCTCCTGCTGGACTCGCGTTTCCCGATCGCCGCCGTAGAGACGCGCCGACAGCTCGCGGTCCCACGGCGCGTTTTCGGCGAGGTCCGTGTCGAGCAGATACAGCTTGACGCGGCCCAGACGGACCCGCCACACCGACACCAGCACGCTGCGATTCCCCAGCGGCACGGGCACGATGCAGGCGTTCCCCTCGGGCGTGACCGCGGGCTCGACCGGCGCGTCGGTCCAGTTCAGCCGCTCGTACGATTCCTGTTGCCAGCCCTCCGCCGAGACTTGCTGGTGGAAGTAGCCTTGCGGATACATGAAGCCGACGCCGATCAGCGGAACGCCGAGGTCGCTGGCTTCCTTGCAGTGATCGCCGGCCAGGACGCCGAGGCCACCGGCATAAATCGGCAGCGATTGATGCAGGGCGAACTCGGCAGAGAAGTAGGCGATCGGTCCCGTTTCATTCTGATAGTGATGTTGCCACCAGGTGTCGCGCGCGGAGCGTGCGCGGTCGAGCGCCTCGATCGCCGCATCGTAGAGCCGCAGGAGCTGTTCGTTCCTGCAGAACTGCGCGAACTGCTCGGCGGTGACGCTTCTGAGCATCCTGACCGGGTTGTGCGCGGTCTGGCGCCAGAGCGCGTAGTCGAGGTGACGGAAGACCTCGCGCGCCGGCGTGTTCCACGTCCACCAGAGATCGTTGGCGAGCTCGGGCAACCGGCGAAGCCGTTCGGGAAGGTCTGTGGGTTGAAGCTGTGTGGTCATGGTCGAATGTGATGGTTGGGACCCAGGGGAACCGTCGATCAGGACGGACACGCGCCGACGAGTCGCGCGAAGGTCGAGAGGTCGACGTTGCCGCCCGAGACGACGGCGACCACCCGGCGGTGGCCGCGCGCCGCCAACTGCGGCGACAGCGCCGCGGCGATCGCACAGGCGGCGGCTCCCTCGGCGATCACGTGCAGCCGTTCGGCGACGACGCGCATCGCCGCGGCCGCCTGGTCCAGCGTGACGACGATTGAATCGCTCACGTGCTCCTGCAACAGCGGCCACATCGTGGCGACGACCGACTTGCCGCCGGCGCCGTCGACGAACGAGGCCCGCCACTCGTCGAACCGGCTGGCCTTTCCGGCCGCCAGCGATCGCGCCAGTGGCGCGGCAGTCTCCGGCTCGGCGGCGTAGATGACCGCAGCGGGTCGCAGCGCGCGCACCGCTACGGCGATCCCGGCGAGCAGGCCGCCGCCCCCGATCGGGGCAATGACGGCGTCGACGTCGGGAAGATCCTCGACGATTTCGAGCCCCGCCGTCCCGTTGCCGCTGATGAAATCATCGTCGTCGAACGGGTGCACGAAGTGGCCGGTCATGCGCGGCGACCCGTGCTCCTCGACCGTCTTCCAGCACTCGTCATACGAGGCCTTGACGATCGTCGCACCGAGACGGTCGATGGCGCGCAGCTTGGTCTCTGGCGCCGTGTCCATCACGAGCACGCTGCAGCGGGCGCCCACGGTCCGCGCCGCCAGCGCGACACCCTGCGCAGCGTTTCCCGCGCTCACCGTCCAGACGCCGGCGGCGAGCGCCTCGGGCGTCAGCCGGCTGACGGCGTGATAGGCACCGCGAATCTTGAACGAGCCGATCGGCTGGAGCGTCTCGAGCTTCAGGAAGATCTCGGGACCATCGGGATCCATCCGCCCGAGCGGGACGAGTGGAGTCCGTCGGGCCGCACCGTACACCGTGCGGGCGGCGTCGCGAATGGAGTCGATCGAAATCGAACGTGGCATGCCAGAAATGGGTCGGACCGAACGGTGATCGTAGTCGCCCGACGCCTTGCCGGTCAATCACTGCCGACAGGTTTTGCACTACACTTGCCGGAAATCGACCGACGAACCTTGCGAGGAGCGCCATGTCCAGACGAGTGAATCGCCGCGAATTCGTGTTGACCGGCACGGCGGGGCTCGCCGCCGCGGCGGCTGCGCCCGCGCTCGCCGCCGGGGGCAGTGGCGCCGCACCCGGGACCGGCTTCGGCCAGGCCCCCGCGACGATCGCCTCGCGGCCGGCGCAGCCGGTCGTCATCTCATCGGCCAACGGCAACCAGTACAAGAACGGCGGCCCGGTTACCTGCGTGCAGAAGGCGTTCACGATGCTGACGCAGGGCAGCGATGTTCTCGATGCGCTGATCGCCGGCGTCAACCTCGTCGAGCTCGACCCCGAGGAGACGAGCGTGGGCTACGGCGGGCTGCCAAATGCCGAGGGTGTCGTCCAGCTCGATTCCTGCTGCATGCACGGCCCGCGCAAACGAGCCGGCGGCGTTGCCGCCCTCGAGGGAATCCGCACGCCGTCCGTAGTCGCGCAGATGGTGATGGACCAGACCGATCATCACCTGATCGTCGGCAAGGGCGCACAGGAATTCGCCCGCAACATGGGGATGAACGTCGAGGCCGACCTCAACACCGAGCAATCACGGAAAGCGTGGCTCGAGTGGAAGCGCCGGACCGATCCGCTGCACTATCTCGATCCCACCAAACGAGAGGCCGCGATTCGTCGCGTCGAACACGAGATGATGGCAGAGGGGTGGATCGAGCCGAATCATTTCTACGGAACGATCAACTGCAACGGCGTGAACGCCAAGGGTGAGATCTGCGGCGTCACCACCACGAGCGGACTGGCCTTCAAGATTCCCGGCCGCGTGGGGGACTCGCCCATCCTTGGCGCCGGCCTGTACGTCGACGGACAGATTGGCGCGGCCGGATCCACCGGCCGCGGTGAGGCGAATCTCTACAACCTGACCTCGCTCCTGATCGTGGAGAACCTGCGCCGTGGGCTGCACCCCAAAGACGCCGGCATGGACGCGCTCAAGCGCATCAAGGCGAACACCATCGAAAAGCGTCTCCAGAAAGCCAACGGCGATCCGAACTTCGGCATCGTCTTCTATATCCTCAACGCCAAGGGGGAGCACGCCGGCGTGACGATGTACAGCGGCGTCGACTATGCGGTGTGCAACGAGAGCGGGCCGCGGACGCTGAAGTGCGAGCCCCTGCTCGAGGGAATGGCCACCGACTGACCTCCAGAGGCGCCCGAGGCCTCCCGGGCGCGATTCTTGCCCACCAGAAGAGCGGACTGGCGCGCCCGACCGGGGCGCGCCCGATGCCTCGAGTGCCGGCCGCTAGGTTCTTGAATCCACGCGGCATAAACGGCGAGGGGGAAGACGCTCGCGACAGTGCAGATCACAGGGCGGAGCGGCGGTTACAGTTTTGGCCGGGACCAGCCACTTTTGAGTGCGCCCTCGGCGGCGGGGTCGTCCTCTGCCCGCGGCGCGAGCCGGCCGCCCGATGCCAGGGCGGTCGACGAGATCCTCCTGCTCCTGGCCCGGGCGGTCCAGCAGTTTCACACCTATCCGGCCGGCAGCCCGATCTGCCAGCAGGCGGTCGATGCGTGTCTCAAGGCGCTCGTGGCCCTCGAGTTACGCGAGAGCCTGACCTTCAGAGTGTCTCCGAATGCGCTGGTCGTCGACGAGACGGTGGTGGGCGCAGGCACGCTCATCGATCAGGAGCTCGCCCGGCGTCTGCATCACGCGTCGATCGCGCAGGTCACCATCGAGCGCGCGGTTTCGGCGCGCGAGCTGGCGCGTTTCTGCGGGGATCTGGTTCGCTGCGGCGATCGCTCCGCACCCCGGGTCGGGTTGATCGAGCTGACCACCGAACATGGCATCAAGCGGATCGCCCTGCGCCCCGCCTACCGACCTGAAGTTCTGGCGGTCCCGGCGGCGACCGAGCCGGTGCACGAGCTGATCGATCGCGAACGGACCCGGCGCGAGGAGCTGTTCTCGGCTGGCGGACCCGTCAATCACCTCTATCCTCCCGACAAGGGCTGGGTCCGCGTCGATCCGAGCACGCCGCTCGGGACCGTGTCGCTCATCGACCTCACCCTCCTCGCCGAGAATCCGACGGCGCTGGCGGGAATGCTGTTGCGGCTCACGGACGGGGAGTCGGCAGCTGCCGAGCCGACCGAGGATGCGCTGTCGCGGAAGTACAGCGAGGTGGCGACGCTGTTTGGCGCGCTCGACCCGCGGCTGGCGCGAGTCATGTTCGCGAAGCTGGCGCGCGCGGTGCTCGATCTCGATTCCGACCGACGGCAGGCGCTGCTGAAGAAGACCATCCTGCCGGGCCTGCTCGACGGGCGTCTCGACGGCGCCGTGTTGAAAGACTTCCCCGACCTCGAGCTCGCCGATTCGCTGTGCCTGCTGCTCGATCTCGAAGCGGCGGCGCCCGAAGTCGTCACCGCCGCGCTGACCCGCCTCGAGCTGCCGGCCGAGCGGCACGCGACGATGCTGCCGCTGCTCGAGAGCCGGGTGCAGACCAAGGTGGGGGCGACGAGCCCGGACAGCACCGTGGACTCTCACGCCCGTCGGCTCCTCAAGATCGATCGCGAACGGGCCAAGAACGTCGCCGAGTTCGCTGCCTTCGATCTGTCGATCGACGACGAGACGCGACAGCAGCTCTGCGGAGTCTACGACGCGATCGACCTGGCGAATCTCACCTCGGTGCAGCTCGATTGCCTGTGGAGCCTGACGCGGCTGGAGCCCAATCCCGAAGCGGTCGATCGCTTCGTTGCCCACATCCAGACGCTGATCGAGGTCGTCGAGCGAAGCGGAGACGCGGCGTCGTTCGTAAGCTGGGTGGCCCGCCTGCGCGGCCTGGCCGACGCCGTGATCGACGCTCGCCCGGACGTCGCCGAGGTGCTGCAGGCCAGGCTCGCGGCCATGTGCACCACCGACCGCGCCGTGTCGCTGCTCACCCTGTCCGAGCGGAACGAGCAAGGGAAGGCGCTCGCGTCGGCCCTCATTACAGCCCTTGGTGCCCCGATCGGATCCGCCCTCCTCTCCCTGTCGGCTACGCCGGGCGGAAAGGCCGCCGCGCAGTTGTTGTGCGAGCACGCCGCTCTTCTCGCCCCCGCGCTCGCCGCGCAGGGTTCCGACGCCGCGCCCGCCGTCCAACGCGTCGTCGCGCGCGTGCTCGGGTTCGCCGGACCGGGACACGAAACGGCCCTCGGGACACTGCTGCACAACGAGGACGAGCAGACCGTGCGCGAGGCGTTCCGTGCGCTTGCCAGGATTGGTACCGCCGGGGCCGCCGCGCTCGTCGCGTCGAGTATCCAGGAAGGACGCGGCTGGATCGGGTCGGCGGCGGAGCAGACGCTCTGGCACTTTCCCAAAGCGGAAGCCGATCGACAGGTCATCGGGCTCCTGTCACGACGCGACTTCGTCGTTCGTCAACCTGATGCCGCCAACCGACTCATCGACCATGCGCCGCGCGAGCACGCGAACACCGCCGCCATCCTCGAGCCGCTGCAGGCGTTGCGCTATCGAATCTGGAATCCATCGCTGGCGCGAATCGGCCGCAAGGCTCGCGCTCTCCTGCTGGCCGGGTAGATCATGACCGAGAAGCCGTCGCCGCTTCGTCAGGCGAAGATCGCCGCGCAGGCCCCGGAGCCCGCAACGCTCGACCCGGTTGCGCTGCTCAAGGGGTTCGTCACGCTTGCGCCGTCTCACCGGCATGTATCCCGTCGGCCATCCCGCAATCGAGCAGAAGCTGACCGAGCTCGACGACACCTTGCAGCGGCACCTCCGCGCCGGAGCGCCCCTGCACCTCGACGTGATTCACGGCCAACCGCACGTCGACGGCGTGCTGTTTCGCGCCGAGAACGAATCGAACGTCCAGGTGTTGCGCGACCTGTCCGATCTCGGTGTCGACAGCATCCACATCACGCCTGGCGTCTCGCGGGAAGAGCTGCTGAACCTATCCACGTTCCTGTGGCAGATGCGCGAGGCTCCGTCCGGAGAGCCGGTCGAAGCGCGGCTGGCCCGCGAGCACATCCATCACATCAGTCTGGGCCGGCTGATTCCGCTCGACACCCGGTGGCGCGCCGCGCAATGGCCGGACGCGCCGACCGGCACCCTCGATCCCGCATACGAGGAAACGCTCTTTCTGATGGAGCGGGCCTTCGATGATGCGGCGGCCGGCCGGGGCGTCAATCTGCGCACGGTCCGCGAGGTGGTGCAGCTGCTGGTCCGGATTGCCGGCAGCAGCGCCGCGCTCGGTCAGATCCTCGCGGTCAAACTCTACGAGAATCTGACCTATTGTCATTCCGTCAACGTCGCCGCTCTCAGTCTGCTCATCGGCAGACAGCTTGGCTTCGGCGAGCAGTTGACCGGTGCGCTGGCCGAGGCCGCGCTGCTCCACGACATCGGCAAGACGCGCATTCCGCTGGAGGTGCTGCGCAAGCCCGGCGCGCTCGATCGCCGGGAGCGATCGATGATGGAATCGCACACCGTCTTCGGCGCGGAGATTCTGACCGACGTCGAAGGTCTCGGGCCGCTCGCGCCGACCGTGGCGCTCGAGCACCATCGCGGCGTGGACGGCAGCGGTTATCCCGATCTCGGGCCAGGCGTGATCCCGCATGCGCTCAGCCAGATCGTGTCGGTGGCCGATATCTACGAGGCGATTACCGGCGCCCGGTCGTATCAGGATCCGGCAATGCCCGAACAGGCCTGCCTGATCCTCGCGAGGCTGGCCGGCACCAAGCTCAACACGTCAATCGTCAAGGCGTTTGTCAGCGCCATCAGCTTCTTCCCGATCGGCTCGGTCGTGCGCACCGACCGCAACGAGGTCGGCGTGGTCATCCGCACCACTACTGGCGAACCGCTGCACCCGATCATTGCGCTCGTCAACGGTTCCAACGATCGGCTGCCGGGGGAAGTCGACACGAGCGCCCGTGACGAATCCGGTGGCTATGCGCGGCACCTCGTCGAGACGCTCCTGCCGCCCGACGGGCTCGACGTCACGGCGTTGCTCGCCGCATCCTGAGCTGTCACCGCGAGGTCCATTCGCGGCGCACCCCGTCAGCTGCAGACCGAAAGACCCCATCCCGAACCTGGTCGTGGCCACTACAACGGACGTTACGTGCACCGGTGGCTGGCGATCGCGATCGCGTCGAACTGGGAGACGCGATGACAGCCGAGGCGAAAACCCGCGTGGTACAATTCCGGCCCGCCAACCCGCAGACCGCACGCGAAGGAGCTCGCATCGATGAAGACGTTTCTCGCGGCCGCCGCGCTCCTCGTCGCGGTCGCCGCGCTGCCGGCGCAGCAGATGGTGACCGAAACGCGCGACCCGGCACAGACGCAGGACGAGGATTTCGCCAAGTCCGTCAAGACGTGGACGACCGAGCCGTACTTCATCAGCCCGCTCGTGGATCACCTGCCGAAGGTGGCCGGCATTCCGTCGCCGAGAGACGTGCTCGGCTATCACATCGGCGCGCCCGCCAAGTTGACCTACTACGCGGACATTCTTCGCTACTACCGGGCCCTGGCCGCGGCATCGCCGCGAGTGAAAATCGAAACGATCGGCAGCTCCGACGAGAACCGCGAGCTGGTCGTCGTCTGGGTGTCCTCGGACGAGAACATCCGCACCCTGCAACAGAACCGCGACAACCTGGCGAAGATTGCCGACCCTCGAGGCTTGTCGAGCGATCAGATCCGACACCTCATTGCCACGACGCGGCCGCAGTATCACTTCATGGGCGGCCTGCACAGTGGCGAGACCGGTCCGTCCGAGATGTTGATGGAGCTGGCCTATCGCCTGGTGACCGAGACGTCACCGCTCATTCAGCAGATTCGCGACAACGTCATCGTCTCGATCACGCCGGTGGCCGATCCCGACGGGCGCGATCGCAACGTGGACTGGTTCTATCAGGGACTCGAGCAGCAGCAGGCTGCCGGCGGCCGTGCGACCGCTCCGGGCACTACCAGCGTCGAAGGTCCCGGCACCGCGGCCGGTCCGGGACGCGGAGGCCGAGGCGCGCCACCGCTTCCTTACTGGGGCAAGTACGTCTACCACGACAACAATCGCGACATAAACCTGTCGCAGGTCTCGATGCGCGCGATCATCGACTGGTATTTCACCGCGCATCCACCCATCATGCACGACCTGCACGAGGCGCAGCCCCTGCTCTACACCTACAGCGGCGGCCCGCCGCAGAATCCCAACCTCGATCCGATTCTGTTCGCCGAGCTGCCGTTCTTCTCGAACTTCGAGCTGGAACAGATGACGAAGTGGGGGATGCCGGGGGTCTACACTCACGCCTTCATGGACGGCTGGTCGCCGGGCTATCTCGGCTCGGTCGCCTACAACCACAACGGCATGATGCGGATGTACGAGACGCAGTCGGGGATCGAGCGAATCCCCCCAGGGGGCCGCGGTGCGGCGGGCGATGATGCGCGCGGCGACAACGCCGATGCCGCGAGAGGAGGACGCGGCGGACCCGCCGGCGCCGCTGCGCCGGGGCGCGGCACGCCGCCAACCGGCCGCGGCGGCTCGCAGCCGCGGGAATGGTATCGCGGGCTGCCGATACCGCCGGATGCGATCGCCAATTTTTCCCGTCGCAACAACACCAACTACATGGAGACCGGCGTCCTCTCAGGCCTGCAGCTCACCGCGATGTTTCCCAACATGGTGGTCGAGAACTTCTACCGCAAGACGCAGAACTCGATCGAGGCAGGGACGTCACAACCACCCTTCGGTTACATCATCCCGGTGCAGCGCGACATGACCAGGGTCGCAACGCTGGTCAACATCCTGCGCGTGCAACGCATCGAGGTTGGTCAGGCGAAGGCGGACATCAAGACCAGCGACGGCAACTTTCCCGCCGGCTCCTACGTCGTCAAGCGCGATCAGCCGTACGGCCGGCTGGCGAAGAACCTGCTCGAGCGCCAGAGCTATCCCGATCCGAACCTGACCACCTACGACGACAGCGGCTGGACGATGGGCCTGGCGACGTTGGTGGAGGTGAAGGAGATCAAGGACAAGGCCATTCTCGACGTGCCGGTGACGACGGTCGAGAAGGCGATCGCGAAGGGCCAGCTGTCGGGGAAAGGCGCCGCCGGCGTCGCCGTGGCGCACCTGGGGTCGAACTACATGATCGCGCTCCGCTATCGGCTCAAGGGCGTGCCGATGAAGATTGCGGAGAAGAGCTTCACCATCGACACCGTCGAGTTCCCAGCCGGCTCATTCGTGATTGCCGCGCCTGCCGACGTGGCCGCGATCAAAGCCGTCGTCGAGGAACTGGGGCTCACCGCGCGACTGCTGACCACCCTGCCGAATATCCCGCTTCATGATGCGGATCTGCCGCGCATCGCGATGTACTCCTCCTGGAATGGCACCCAGGAGATCGGCTGGGTGCGATATACGTTCGACACCTTTGGCGTACCGTACGACCTGATCTACAAGGAGCGCCTGAAGAAAGGGAATCTGCGCGCCGACTACGACGTCATCGTCATGCCGACGCAGCAGGCTACCCGCGCGGCGGTCTTCGCGGCGCCGGCAGCGAAGCCGGTTCCGTACATGAAGAGCGATACCTACAAGTTTCTCGGCATGTACGGCGAATCCTCCGACATCTCGGGTGGGATGGGAGGGGAGGGTGTCGACGCGTTCGCAAAATTCCTCGACGCCGGGGGCACGCTCATCACCATGGGTGACGCCTCGCGATTTCCCGCCGACCTGGGACTGGCGCGCACCGTCGATGCGACGGCGTCCACCTCCGCCCAGTTCTATGCTCCGCGGCCGATCGTGAACGCGGAAATCGTCCGGGCCGATCATCCGGTGTTCTACGGCTATGCCGACAGGATCATCCCGATCAAGTATCTCGGAGGCCCGTTGATGGCGGTCGGCCAGCCGGATCAGGGAGCGGTGCTCGGCCGGTATGTGGGTGGTGAGGGAGCCGTGCTCAGCGGGTTGATGCGCGGCGCCGACGAGATCCGCGATCGGCCGTTCGCCATCGACGTCGCGGGCGGCTACAGCGGCAAGGGCCGGGTCATCATGTTCGCCAACAACCCGATCTACCGCTGGCAGAACCACGGAGAATTCAACATGGTGTTCAACGCGTTGATGAACTGGAACGATCTGGCCGGCGCGCAGGCCCCGCCGAAGTCCACCTCGGCGGCGGGCGGGCGGTGAACCGTGCGTAGTAGAAGATGTGCCGACCTGAGCGTGCTGTCGGCGGTACTGCTGGTGACGTGCAGCCTGTCCGGGGCGACTCTCGGTGGGTGGACGCTGCAGCCGGTGAAGCCGACCGAGGCCTCGACGCTGGCGGACGAATACGTGACCGCGTTCGTCGAGACGTTTCCGCTGGCCGCGATGTTCAACGGGATGCCGGATGTCGCCAACGATCGCCTCGGGGACAACTCCCTCGCCGCGACCCGGGCCTGGGAGGCGAAGGAAGATCAGTGGCGGGCGCGGCTCTCGCGGATCGACGCTCACTCGCTCCACGGGGCGGATGTGGCCACGTTCGGCATGCTCAAGGAGCTGCTCGACGCCTCGAACCAGCAGCGCGTCTGCCACGCCGAGCTGTGGCCCCTCAATCAGCAGTCCGGACTGCAGATCGCCTTGCCGTTGCTATCCCAGCTCCAGCCGGTGGGCACAGCGCCGCTGCGCGAGGCCGCGCTTGCACGCTGGCGCGCGATGCCGCCGTTCATCGACACCGAAATCGCGACCCTGCGTGAAGGCCTCAAGCAGGGCTACAGCCTGCCCAAGGCGAACGTCCAGGCGGTCGTCGCTCAACTCGACGATCTGCTGAAGTTCGCGCCGGCGGATTCTCCGTTCGCCGCGATTGCCGCGCGCGATTCGGCTCCCGGCTTCAAGGATGCGGTCACAGCCATTGTCGCCGGGCAGATTACGCCGGCGCTCAC
Organism: uncultured Acidobacteriota bacterium; assembly: GCA_963771415.1. GTDB lineage: Bacteria > Acidobacteriota > Vicinamibacteria > Vicinamibacterales > 2-12-FULL-66-21 > CAWAZT01. The sequence continues at coordinate 686,786 of CAVYTI010000007.1, forward strand.
GCGCTACCGGACCTTTCTGGCCACCGACTATCTGGCCCGCGCGCGTGACACCATTGCCGTCGCCGCGCTGCCGAGCGGACGCGAGTGCTATCGCGCACGGGTTCGCGGCTACGCCACCGTGGACATGGATGGAAAGGCGGTCCAGGATCTCGGCTTCGAGCAGATGAAGCAGATCGAGTCGCAGATGCAGGCCATTGCACCGCGCGCGTTCGGTACCAGCGACGTGCCGGCTCTGATGGATCGCTTGCGCACCGATCCCAAGTACAAGTTCACCACCCGCGAAGAGATGATTCAGGTGGCCGAGCGGGCGGTTGCTCGCGCCAAGGCGGCCATGCCGAAATTCCTGACGCGCTTCCCGAAGGCGGACTTCCAGGTCGATCCGTGCCAGCCGTTCGAGGAGAAGTCCGGTTGTCCCAATTCGTACGTTCCTGGAACACCGGACGGCAAGCGTCCCGGCCTCTACCGCATCAACGCCGGCGATCCGACGTCGCAGCCGCGGCTGGCAGCGGAGGGCACGGCGTTTCACGAGGGCATTCCCGGGCATCATCTGCAGATTGCGTTGGCGCAGGAGCGTCCCGACGCCCATCCGATCACGCGGTACTTCGGATTCAGCGGGTTCTCCGAAGGCTGGGCGTTGTACGCGGAACGTGTGGCCGACGAGATGGGGCTGTATTCCTCGGAAGCCGACCGCTTCGGGGATCTCGGCGAGCAGGCGCTCCGCGCCGCCAGGCTCGTGGTCGATCCCGGCCTGCACGTGCTCGACTGGAGCCGACAACAGGCGATCGACTACATGGCCGCGCACTTGATCTATCCGCGGTCGTATATCGAATCGGAGGTGGATCGCTACATCGCGGATCCCGGACAAGCCACCGCCTACATGCTGGGGCGTCTCGAGATCGAACGGCTTCGGGCCGAGGCGACGACGCGGCTGGGCCAGCGCTTCGACCTGCGCACCTTTCACGATCACCTGCTGGAGAACGGCGCCCTCCCACTGCCGATGCTGCGCACGCAGATGGAGCAGTGGATGGCGTCAGAGGTGCGGTGATATTCCCCCAGGCGCTATACCCATGAGACAGGACTGAGAGCAGGGAGTTGCATCTTCATGACCGATTTCATGGGCGCCGCCCTGGCGGAGGCGAAACAGGGTTTCGATGAGGGTGGCATTCCGATCGGTGCCGTGCTGGTACACGACCGTAAGATTCTCGGCCGCGGCCACAACCGCCGCGTGCAACGGGGCAGCGCGATCCTGCACGCCGAGATGGACGCGCTGGAGAATGCCGGGCGACGCTCAGCCAGGGTCTACGCTGGGTGCACGATGTTCACAACATTGTCGCCTTGCGCCATGTGCTCCGGCGCGATTCTGCTGTATGGCATCCGTCACGTGATTGCCGGCGAGAATCGAACCTTTGTCGGTGAAGAGACGCTGCTGCGGTCGCGTGGGGTCGTCGTCGAGGTCCTTCAGGATCCTCAGTGCATCGAGTTGATGACCCGATTCGTCCGCGAACATCCCCAGGTCTGGCGCGAGGACATTGGCGGATGAGTGCCGGTTGCTCACCGTCGGGCTGAAAACGGTTTGTGATTTGCACTCCTGTCAGCGAACGGCGCATGCATGGTGCGCGACTACACAGGAGTGATCTCATGAATCGAATCATTGGCCCGGTCGCGATCGCAGCCGCGGCGCTGGCGGTAAAGGTTGTCGCGCAGACTCCGGCAGCGCAATCACCGGATCCGAACGTGGTTATCGTCTCGGGGTGCGTGCAAAGCGCAGCTTCGCCGCCGAGCTCGTCCACGAGCGTCAAGCTCGGCACGCCAGGGGTCACCGAGTTTCTCCTCGCCAACCCAGTCATAGGTGGCACAGCCGCGCCGGGAGCGGTCGGGTCGACGCCATCGATGGGCATGACTCCGGGCACCACGTCGACACCATCTCCGACCCGCCCTGGCTCGACTGCAGCCCCAACGCCAGCCACGCCGCCCTCGACGCTGCCGCCGAGCCCAACGGCGCCAACCACGCCGCCGACCACTACGTCGCCATCAAACCCGGCATTGTCAGTCGGCACGACGGGAACGAGCGCGGCGACGGCAACCGAGAGCTCGACCATGGCCTATCGCCTGACTGGAGGCCAGGATCTGGCGCAGTTCGCCAACCAGCGAGTAGAAATCCACGGCGCGTTTCAGGACATCCCCCGCACCGGCGATACCGCAGCCTCGTCGAGGGTGTCCAATGCGACGAGAACGCTGCGCATCAACTCGGTTCGCGCCCTCGGCGGCTCATGCCAAGCTGGCGGCCGGCAGTAACCGGGCCACACAACTTCGCGCACAGCTGACCCGACATCCGTGTCCGGCCTCGTTGTGCCATCTTTTTTCGGATCGCGAGCGTGGCTGAGCCGGATCGCGTCCGCCTGACGCCTTTCCTTATGATGGAAGGCGTGGTGGCGCTCTCGCGGACCGTCGTCGCCGTCTCAGTCCTGCTGCTGGCGGGCTCGGCGGACGCGGCGGAGCTGAGCCAGAAGACCGCTGCGGCGTTCGACAAGTACGTTGCGGTTGCGGAGCGCCGGATCGCTCGCGAGACCGGAGCCGAATCGTTTCTCTGGGCCGAGACTCTGGGTTCTACGCGGCGCACCGACGTGCTTCAACGGCTCCGGCGCGGTGAGATCGTCGTGGAACGGCTCAACCTAGACGGCAGTCAGACCGTGCCGGACGCTCTCCTGCACCACTGGGTCGGGACCGTCTTCGTACCCGGTGCGCGCGTTGGCGACGCCGTCGCGCTGATGGAGGATTACAATCGCCACGCGTCGCTTTTCGGGCCGAACGTCACGCAGTCCAGGCTGCTCGAGCGTCACGGCGATACGTTCAAGGTGTTCCTTCGCTTCTACATGAAGAAAGTCGTCGGGGTGACGTTGAACACCGAGCACGAGGCCCAGTTCACGACCCCGGGGGCCGATCGCGCCTACAGCGTCATTCGCAGCACGCGGGTCGCGGAGGTCGACGATGCGGGAACGCCGTCCGAGCACGAGGAGCGGCCGGGGACCGGCCATGGATTCATCTGGCGCCTCAACACCTACTGGCGATTCCTCGAACGGGACGGCGGCACCTACGTGCAGTGTGAATCGATCACCCTGTCCCGCGACGTGCCGTTCGGTCTTGGCTGGATGATCAAGCCGTTTGTGACAGAGATTCCAAAGGACTCACTGACGTTCATGCTCGGTCGGCTCAGGTCGGCGCTGACGGTTCACTGACGCGAGAATTTGGCTCAGGGTGCAGATTCCCACCCGGACACGATCAAGAGGCGCACGCGGATAGCGACCGCCTTGATCCTGGTCGCGGTGCCCGCGAGGAGATCACAGGCTCAGCGGCGGCCGAACGTGGCCAGCATGCGTTCGAGATCTCCAATCGGCAACGCTCGGATTGTTCGTCCGTTTCCCGTCACGTCAGTGGCCTGCAGGAGCGAGTTGTCCACGGCCTCCTCGGTGGCGTCGAGGACGGCTTCGAACAGATCGGATACTGCATCGGTGGGCAGAACCTGTCTCGACTGCGGGGTGATGGCGCCGGTGACCCGCAAGGATCGATGGGTTGAAAATGCGATCGCGAAATCGCCGCTCCCGTTCGAATAGGTGGAACCGGTTCTCGCGAGCGCGTAGATGGCGCGCGCGGCAAGACGTCGAAGATCGCGAGCGTCGAGCGGCGCGTCCGTCGCGACGACAATCATGCAGGAACCGTCGGCGGGACTACCTCCGGCAATCCCGCCAGCGGTTCGCTCAGGTGTGAGCTCCTTCCAGACCGGGATGCCCGCGATTGTGAGATGGCCGCCATAGTTCGTTTGAACGAGCACCCCCACCGTCCAGGTGTTCTCCTGCTGGCGAACACGCCGCGACGAGCTGCCGATGCCGCCCTTCCACCCAAAAGCGATCGTTCCGGTACCGGCGCCCACCGCTCCTTCGGCCACTTTGCCATCCGTCGCGTGGTCAATCGCTGCCGCGACGTGGTCGCGCGTCACGTGGCTGCCGCGGATGTCGTTGAGCGTACCGTCGTTGGTTTCACCGACCAGCGCGTTCACCGATCGCACCGTCTCGTTTCCCGGCTGGCTGAGGGTCCAGCGGACGACGGCGTCGATGGCCACGCCGACCGCGAGAGTGTTGGTGAGCACGATGGGAGACTCGATGGTGCCGAGCTCCTGGACCTGCGTCGAGCCAGCCAGCTTTCCGAACGCGTTGCCGACGAACACCGCGCCGGGCACTTTTTCCTGAAAGAGGTTGCCGCCATGTGGCAGCACCGCGGTGACGCCGGTATGTACCGTCTCTCCTTCGACGAGCGTCACGTGGCCGACTCGCACGCCGGCGACGTCGGTAATGGCGTTCCGGGGGCCCGTGGGGAAGACCCCCGGCGCAATGCCCAGGTCGCGCGCCCGAGGCCGCTCAGGCGGTCCCGCCTGGACGAAGATGGCCACGAACCCCGCCGCCACGAGCGATCGCCACATCCGAGAATAATAAAGGGGACGGTCCCCTTTATTTCAACGCCGTGAGCGGAGTGACGCGGGTCGCGCGTCGGGCCGGGAACCAGGTCGCCACGAGCGCGGCGACGACCAGGAGCACCGGCGCGGTCAGGAAGACGACCGGATCCAGCGGCTTGACCTCATACAGGATGCCGCTCAACAGCCGTCCGAGTATCGCGGCGAGTCCGATCCCGATCGCGACTCCGACCGATGCCAGGACGGCCCCTTCTTTCAAGACCATCGAAAGCACATCGGAGGATCGCGCCCCGAGCGCCATCCGGATTCCAATCTCCCGTGTGCGCTGCGAGACCAGGTACGACTTCACACCGTAGAGTCCGACCACGGCGAGGAGCAGCGCGAGCACCCCGAAGACGAGAAAGAGACGGCCGCCAGCGCTCACCGCCCACAGCGCGATGCTCTTGTCGTGGAACGCCTGCATCGTCGTCGCCTGCAGGATGGGCAGCCGCGGATCGACCGCGCGCAGCTCGCGGCGAATCGTCGCGAGCATGTCGCTCTCGGTGCCGGCACGTCCGGTATGGACGTGGAGGTTCATGCCGGCGCGGTAGTTTCGTCCCGACGGGACGTAGATCGCCGGGCCGGCCTCGCGGTCGAACAGCTCGTCCCGGATTGGCGCCGCGACCCCGACGATCGTCATTGGCGCCCGGTCGTGTTGCGTGACGCCGGTCTGCTCGCCGAAACGAACGAGCTGTCCGATCGGATCCTCGGCGCCGAAGAGGCGTCGCGCCAGACGCTCGTCGATGATCGTAATCGACGGCGCGGTCGGCGAGTCCTCTTCCGAGGCGGTGAATTCACGCCCGCGAATCATCGGCAGGTTCAGCGAGCGGAAGTAGTCGGTGCCGATGATGCGATACGTCGCCGACACACGCTGGGCCTGGCTCCCCGTGACCCGCTCGACCGCTTGATCCTCGTGAATGTCGCCGAACGGCACGGACGAGGCGATACCGACCGCTTCGACGCCGGGCACCTGTCGCAGGCGTTCCAGCACGATCCGGTAGGTACTCCGGCCGCGCGCCTCGTCGTATTGCACGAGGCTGGGATCGGTGGACACCAGCAGCGCCTGTCGATAGCTGAATCCAGGATCCGCAGAAGCCGCCTTGAGCGCGCCCCGTGCGAACAGTCCCCCGGCGGTCAGGAGCATCAACGACAGGGCAATCTGGCCGACGACCAGGATGTTGCGGCCGCTGAAGCGGCGGCCGAACAGCCGCGTGCCATCCGCCGCCAGCTCCTTGAGGTCCGAGACCAGATCGGCGCGCGACATCTTGAAGGCCGGCCCGATGCCGAAGATCATCGTCGCCAGGATGGCGAACGCGGTCGTCGCGGCCATGATCGCCGCGTCGGGTCGCGGGTCGAATTGAATGGCCAGCGGCATCACGCTCGCCAGCGAACCGGCGAGGGCCTCGGTGGTCCAGTAGGCGATCAGCAGGCCGCCCGCTGCGCCGGCAAAGGCCAGCAGGAGCCCCTCGGTCAGCAGCTGCCGGACGATGCGTCCGCGCGAGCCGCCCACGGCGAGTCGAATCGCGATCTCCTTGCGCCGGGCCGCCCCCCGCGCCAGCAGCATGTTGGCGATGTTGAGACAGGCGATGAACAGCACCACTCCGGCCAGTCCCATCAGCAACCCCGCGGCAGCATTCAATCCGGTGTCCGTCTGCGGGCTGGTGCTCGTGGACATCCGTGGCAGCGGGCTGATCGTCAGCAGCTGATCGTGGTTCTCCGCCGGAAAAGCGCTGCGCGAGCTGCCGCGACAGCGCATCGAGGCGAGGCGCGGCCGCCGCCGCCGTCATCCCCGGTCGCAGCCGCCCGGCAACCACGAGCCCGGGGTTGGTGCGATCGGCCAGACCGCTGCCGGAGTTCTTGAACATGTCGTTGACCACGACATCGAACATGCCGAGCGGGAGCCACATGTCGGGGGCGACGAGCGCCATGGTACCGGTGAACCCTCGGGGCGCGACGCCCACGACCGTGAAGTCCATCGTGTTGATCTTGATCGTCTGTCCCAGCTGGTCGGCGCGATCGGTGCTGACGATTACCACCGGAATCCGGGCGCCGGGTCGCTCCTCGTCGGCGCTGAACGAGCGACCGGCCGAGAGCGGGGCGCCGAGCGTGTCGAAGTAGTTCGACGAGACGACCTCGGCGAACGTCCGCCGGGTGGTGTCGCCGGCGGGCAGCCCGACCATCGCGAACGTGTGGGCCATCAGGCCATCGAACACCTCGTTGTGGTCTCGAATGTCGACGTAATTCGGGTAAGAGAAGCCGCGAAAGGAGTCCGGTTTGGTGCGATCGTGGCTGAACAAGCCAACGAGCTCGTCGGCGCGACCGGACAGCGGTCGAAGGAGCAGCGCGTTGACCAGCGTGAACATCGCGCTGTTGGCGCCGATCCCCATCGCCAGGACCAGGACGGCGACGAGCGTGAAGCCAGGGGCCGACCGCAGCGTTCTGGCACCAAACCGCAAATCCTGCAGCAACTGAAGCATATGCCGGACATTGACGGCAACCAGTTGCCGGAAGTTCCGTGGAATGAGATCCTTACTGGTGCGCGCGGCGCCTGGGTAAACGGACCGCCCCCGGCGGTCGTTTATCAGGCAGCCATCCGTCTGCCCGAATGCCGACACACTTTCATCGCCGACTTATCGCCCTCTTTCTGTTGACGTGTGCCCTGGCGGGGTGTTCCGGCCAGAAAGCTGCCGATCCGCCGGCCGGTGCAGGGGGCGGGCGAGGAGGTCGTGGAGGCGCGGGCGGCTCGGTGCCGGTCGTCACCACGCACGTCCAGTCGAAAGCGGTGGCGGTCACCATTCCCGCCGTCGGCACCGCGGAAGCGGTGTCGAGCGTGCAGATCCGGGCGCAGGTCACCGGTCAGCTGAGCGATGTCCACTTCGCGGAAGGCCAGGAAGTCTCGAAGGGGCAGCCGCTGTTCACGCTTGATCCGCAGGCCGTTCGAAGCCGCTCTTCAGCAGGCGCAGGCGGTGCTGGCCCGCGACACTGCCACGGCAAAGAACGCGTTGTCGCAGCAGGCGCGCTATGAGGATCTTTACAAGCGTGGGCTGATCCCGCGAGACCAGTACGAAACCCAGGAGGCCAACGCGACGTCGCTCCAGGCGACGCTGGCCGCCGATCAGGCTGCCGTCGAGACCGCCAAGTTGAACGTCCAGTACACGAAGATCGCCGCGCCCATTTCCGGACGCACGGGCGCCCTCGGCGTCCACATCGGCGATCTGGTGCGCGCCAACGACACCACGGCGATGGTCGTGATCAATCAGCTCACGCCGATCTACGTGACCTTCTCGGTGCCGGGACGGTACCTGACCGACATTCGGCGCTACCAGGCCAAACAGCCGCTGACGATCCAGACACGGGGCCAGGTCTCGATGCCGCCAGGCGCGCAGCCGCAGGCCCCTGCGCTCGGCGACGCCCGACGAAGTCGATCCCTCGGTCAGCGCGTCTCAACCGATGGAGACCGGCAAGGTCAGCTTCATCGACAACACGGTGGATGCCACGACCGGCACGATCAAGCTGAAAGGGACGTTCCCCAACGCCGATCACGCGCTCTGGCCCGGCCTGTTCGTGCAGGTCACGTTGAATCTGAGCACCGACCCGAACGCACTGGTGGTTCCGGCGGCGGCGGTACAAGCTTCGCAGAACGGCCAATACGTCTACGTGGTCAAGCCGGACCACACGGTGGAGATGCGGCCGGTCAACGTGGAGCGCCAGCAGGGTGATCAGATGGTGATCGCGCGCGGGTTGACCGCCGGGGAAGAGGTCGTCACCGACGGCCAGCTGCGTTTGACGCCGGGCGCCCGGGTCACCACCGGTCGAGGCGGCGAGGGTGGCAATGGGACCGACGCCACGGCTGGGCGCGGTGAGCGCGGACGCGGCAACCGCGGTGGTGGTAGCGGTACCGACACTGGCAGTGGGACCGGCAGCGGTCGAGGCACACCATGAACTTCGCTGAACCTTTCATTCGACGCCCGGTCGCCACCACGCTGCTGGTTCTGACGATCCTCATCTTCGGCATCATGGGCTACCGGCCTGCTGCCGGTTAGCGACCTGCCGACGGTCGACTTCCCGACCATTCAGGTGCAGGCGAACCTGCCGGGCGCCAGCCCCGAGACGATGGCCTCGTCGGTGGCCACGCCGCTCGAAAAGCAGTTCTCGACGATCGCCGGCGTGACGTCGATCAACTCCAGCAACGGCCAGGGCAGCACCAACATCACGCTGCAGTTCGACCTGAGCCGCAACATCGACGCGGCGGCGCAGGACGTGCAGTCGATGATCGCGCGGACGCGCGCGCTCGCTGCCGCCGCGGCATGCCGTCGCCGCCGTCGTACCAGAAGGTGAATCCGGCCGATCAGCCGGTGCTGTTCCTCACGCTGCAGCTCGCCGACGCTGCCGCTGTCGCAGGTCGACGAGTACGCCGAGACAGGTGCTCGCCCAGCGCCTGTCGATGGTCAGCGGCGTCGCGCAGGTCAACGTGTTCGGCGCGCAGAAGTACGCCGTCCGCATCGACGTCGATCCGACGCCAGCTGGCGGCGCGCCAGATCGGCATCGACGAGGTCGCCGACGCGATCGCCAACGCGAACGTCAACCTGCCGACCGGCACGCTCTACGGCCCGCAACGCAACTTCGTCGTGCAGGCCAACGGCCAGCTGATGGACGCGCAGTCGTACCGGCCGATGGTCGTCGCCTATCGCAACGGCAGCCCGGTGCGGCTCGAGCGAGGTCGCGCACGTCTACGACGGCGTCGAGAACGCCGCAGAACGCCGGCTGGTTCAACGGCACTCCGCACCATCTACCTCGCCATTCAGCGGCAGCCGGGCACCAACACCGTCGAGGTCGTGGACGCCATCAAGGCGCTGCTGCCGCAGCTGCAGGCGCAGCTGCCCGCCGCGCTCTCGCTCGAGATCCGCAGCGACCGCTCGGTCTCGATCCGCGAGTCGGTCGCACGACGTCAAGTTCACGCTGCATCCTGACCGTCGTCCTGGTCGTGCTCGTCATCTTCCTGTTCCTGCGCAACCTGTCGGCGACGATCATTCCCAGCCTGGCGCTGCCGGTCTCGATCGTCGGCACCTTCGCGGTGATGTACGCTGCTCGGCTACAGCCTCGACAACCTGTCGCTGATGGCGCTCACGCTCTCGGTCGGCTTCGTCGTCGACGACGCGATCGTGATGCTCGAGAACATCGTCCGGCACATGGAGATGGGCAAGACGCCGATGCAGGCGGCGCTCGACGGGTCGAAGGAAATCGCCTTCACCATCGTGTCGATGACGCTGTCGCTGGCGGCGGTCTTCATCCCGGTGCTGTTCATGGGCGGCATCGTCGGCCGGCTGCTGCACGAGTTCGCGGTCACGATCGGCGTGGCGATCCTGGTGTCGGGCTTCGTGTCGCTCACGCCTGACGCCGATGCTGTGCAGCCGCTTCCTGAAGCCGCCGCACGGCGAGCAGCACGGCCGGCTTCTACAACGCCATCGAGCGCGATGTTCGACGCCTGGCTGCGCGGCTACGACGTGGACGCTGCGGCAGACGCATCCGCTTCAAGGCGCGTGACGATGGCCGTCTCGGTCGCTGCTGCTGGTCGGCACCGTCTACCTGTTCGCGATCGATGCCCAAGGGCTTCCTCCCGAGCGAGGACACCGGGCAGCTGAACGGCCAGATCGAAGCGATTCAGGGCATCGGCTTCGACGACGATGGTCGCGCACCAGCAAGCAGGTCATGGACATCGTGGCGAAGGATCCGAACGTCGCCGGCGTTCACCGCGCAACGTCGGCGGCCGGCAACGGCGGCGCGGCCTGAACGTCGATCTGAAGCCGCGCGACCGAGCGCACGCTGACGGCCGACCAGATCATCGACGAGCTGCGGCCGAAGCTGGCGCAGGTGCCGGGCATGCGCGTCGTTCCTGACGAACCCGCCGCCGATCCGCATCGGCGGCTTCCAGAGCCGCAGCCAGTACCAGTTCACGCTGCAGGATCCGGACACCGACGAGCTGTACCGGGTCGCGCCGCATGTTCGAGGCCGCGCTCCGCAACGTGCCAGGGCATCGAGGACGTGAACACGCGACCTGCAGATCAAGAACCCGCAGATCACCGTCGACCTCGATCGCGAGCAGATCGCGGCGCTCGGCCTCACCGTCGACCAGGTGGAGACGGCGCTCTACAACGCCTACGGCACGCGCCAGGTGTCGCAGATCTACGCGCCGAACAACCAGTACCAGGTGATCATGCAGGTGGCGCCGCGAGTTCCAGCAGCGATCCGGCGGCGCTGTCGATGCTCTACGTGCAGGCGCCCGGCGGCAAGCTGGTGCCGCTGTCGGCGGTCGTCACGACGCGTCAGACCGTCGGGTCCGCTGTCGGTCAATCACACCGGTCAGCTGCCGTCGGTGACGCTGTCGTTCAACCTCAAGCCGGGCGTCGCGCTCGGCGACGCGGTCGGCGCGGGTCGAGGCAGCTGGCGCGCCAGACGCTGCCGGCGACGGTCGTCAGGCAGCTTCCAGGGCACGGCGCAGGCGTTCCAGGATTCGCTGCAGGGCCTCGGCTGGATTCTCGCTCATGGCGATCTTCGTCATCTACATCGTGCTCGGCATCCTCTACGAGAGCTTCATCCACCCGCTGACGATTCTCTCGGGCCTGCCGTCGGCCGGCTTCGGCGCGCTGCTGACGCTGCTGCTCTTCAAGCCAGGAGCTCAACCTCTACGCCTTCGTCGGCATCATCATGCTGGTCGGCCTCGTGAAGAAGAACGGCATCATGATGGTCGACTTCGCGATCGAGGCGCAGCGCGAGCGCGGCACGTCAGCGCGACCGAGGCGATCTACGAGGCCTGCCTGGTGCGCTTCCGCCCGATCATGATGACGACGATGGCGGCGCTGGTGGGCACGCTGCCGATCGCGCTGGGCTGGGGCGCCGGCGCCGAAGCGCGGCGGCCGCTCGGCCTGGCGGTCGTCGGCGGCCTGCTGGTCTCGCAGATGCTGACGCTCTACATCACGCCCGTCTTCTACATCTACATGGAGCACATGCAGGACTGGCTGGCGCGTCGCCGGGTCGCGACCAAGCCGGCGCTGGCGCAGCTCGAAGTCCAGCAGACCGCCGGCAAGTAGCGCCTGTCGCTCCGAATCCGCCGAGCGATGCGTCGCGGAGCTCGGCGTCGGTCTCCTGCCACTCGGCCCGCGCGACCGGAATGAACAGCCCCTGCGCCGGCCGGTCCCCTCGCGCAATCCGCACCAGCGTCTTTGTTCATCGTGAAGCTCGGCGGTAGTAATATCTCGCATGTTCGTTCTCGCTCTGTGTGCGAGCGTGGCCATCGGGCTCGGCGCCCAGACGTCCTCGGAAATCCACGGCACCCTCAGGGATGAGCAGGGGCTCCCGATCGGCGGAGCCACCGTGGCAATAACTGCAGACGACACGGGATTCGACGCAACGCTGACGACGACGGCGGACGGTAGCTACAGAGCGTTCGGGCTCCCTCCCGGGAAATACACGGTCACGGCGTCACAGAGTGGGTTTTCGACACACGTGGCTCACCTCGACGTGCCGTTGAACCGTCAGGTGACGCTAGACATCACACTCACGGTCAGCGTCCGCCAGGAGCGAATCACCGTGCAGGCCGTGTCGCCCCTCGTGGAGACTGGGTCGTCGTCAACGGGTGACACGGTCAGCCGAGCGGAAGTGGAATCGATGCCGTTGCTCGACCGCAACTATCTCGGTCTCCTGCAGCTGGTGCCGGGAGTGGCGATCAATCGAGCGGGGTCGGGTGATGCCGCTGCGCCAGTGCTCGGCGAGCGGGCGAACAACACCTACTTTCTGATAGACGGGATGCCCAACCGGGACGAGATCGATGGAGGCGATGCGGTCCCGTTCAGCCTCGACGCCATTCTCGAGATGCAGGTGCTGACCTCCGGCTACAGGGCTGAATTCGGCCGCGGATCCGGCGGCGTCGTCAATGCCGCCACCAAGAGCGGTACAAACGCGTGGCGCGGCTCGACGTCTCTCTTCCACCGCGACTCGGCCCTGGATAGCGCGGACGTGCCTGATTCCGCTGTGCCATTCCTTCGTCGATGGAACGCGAACGCGACGATCGGCGGACCGCTCGTGAAGGACCACATGTTCCTGTTCGGCGCTGCCGAACGAATTCGGGAAACTCGCCAATCCAACTTTCAGTACCCGGCAGATTTCCCCCCGGCGCTGCGGCGCGTTGAAGAATCAATCGACGCGCCCCAAGAGGTCTTCGAGAGCCGCGGCTTCGGAAAGGTCGACCAAGTCGTCGGTCACCATCGTTTCACCGAGGAGATCAACCTCACGAACGCACATGTCGCTGATGAAGGCGATCTGCCGTCGACACGGTCCAAGACGGCTCGGCGGCGCCTGATGCTCGGTGCTCGGGAGACGTCACTATGGGGAGATTCCGGCAGTCCGTATCTGCTCAGTGTGTACGTCCAATATCGAGACGAACCGACGGCCGTGCAACCGGCGCATCTCGACTTCGGGATGCCGTCGACGTTTGTGAATCTGTTCAGCGGCCTGGAAACGGGCGAGCTGTTCGGTGACGTCACTCAGGAAACCATCGGCCCGGGCTTTTCGGCGCGGCGGCTGACCGAGCAGTCCACCTCTTCGGGGTGAATCTCACGAGGCAATGGTCGGCTCACGTGTGAAATTCGGCTGGGACGGTCAGCACACTCGGGTGGAGGGACGGAGGGGACACAGATTTTTGACCTGGTCCTCGCGACCGTTGACGACTTCGAGCGATACGACCTCGAGAACTCCGGCGTGCATGCCACACTCGTATCGGAAGGTCTGGCGCCCACGGGCGACGCCGTCCACCTGCGAAACACCTACAACGGCCTGTTCGCACAGGACGATTGGAAGTTGTCTCGAGGCGTTACGCTCAATCTGGGCCTGCGGTGGGACCGTGACTCCGAGTTTCCCAACAAGACCGATTTCGCACCGAGGCTGGGAGTCTCATGGTCGCCAAACACGAAAACCGTCCTGAACGCCAGCTGGGGCATCTTCTACGATCATTTTCGAATGGGTGTGGCCAGGCAGATTCCCGCCTTCGGCGGCGCTGCGATCAGCGAGTTCCAGGACATCGGGTTTCCCAGGTTGTTCTATGGCGTCCCCACAGTAGGTCCGCTTCATTACGGGGGCTTGTGCCTGAGTCCGAGTCTTACAGATGCTGAAATTGCCGCGTCCGGGATTACGTGCGACGACGCCGGCCAGCAACTCTACGGAATGGATCATCTCAATGGCGTCGTGGCAGAGAACCACGCGCCTCTGCCGCCCGACGCCATCGTCACGCAAGCCACCGTGGCATCGCTGACAGGGTTGACTCCAGAGCAATTTGCCGGCGCGGCCAGCGCAGCCGTGGGCCGACAGCCCGGCTTCTTCTATTGGGGATCTTCGGGACGCCTGTCGGTCGGGTTTCTGGGCGTTCCGGTCTTCCGCCCGCCGATCGCCATCGACCCAGAGTTTCGCGTACCACATGCCCAGGTGTTCCACGTTGGCGTGCAGCGAGAGATTCATCCTGGGCTTGCCGCGTATGCGGACTATTTCTACAAGGACATCCGGGACATTCTCGGGGTTCGAATCACGAACCTGGCGTTCGAGGCCCGGTTGCCCGGCCATGAGCGCGAGACGTTGCCAGGAACGGGGGACCAGCCAGTCAGCATGTATGGACCGTGGTTCAGTGGACACTACCAGGCTGTCATAGTCGGTCTTCGAACCCAGACGACCGGACGATTCCTGTTCGAGGCGACCTACACTCTCGCCCATGCCATCGACAATCTTTTGAATGCCTCCCTGCATAGCGATGTGGGCGCGATCGACACGATAGGCAGCGGTCCGACCGACTCGTTTGTCGGAGTTCCGCCCGTGATCACGGATCCCGACACGGGGCAGTCGAATGCCACTGGGCCGTTCGTGGCGAGCAACGGCCACCCCGTGCCGAAGGCCGGGCGGCACTATTACGGTCCGGATGTCGATCGCGGGCCTTCCGACCTGGCGAGTGCCACGCACGCGCTGCAGGCGAATGCGCTTGTCCACCTGCCCTGGCAAGTCGACGTCTCGGCGATCCTTCGGGCCCAGAGCGGCTTTCACTACAGCCGGTCGCCGTTCTACGATGTGTGGCCCGACTTTTACGGCGACGGCTTCCCCGCCTCGGTCGATCTCGCCGCGGGTCGAAACCACTTCGTTGCGCCGCCGTTCGTCAACCTCGACGCCAGATTCTCAAAGCGATTCCGGTTGGGCGATAGGCTTCGGCTCGAGCCCCTCATCGAGGTCTTCAACGTGTTCAACCGGGCCAATCCGGGGGAAGTCCAGACTGCAGCAGATGCGCCGGTGCCCTTCGGGACGGTCACGCAGGTACTTCCCGGACGAGAGGGGCAGCTCGGGCTGAAGATCGAATTCTAGTTCGATCGTTACTGGCGGAACCGTATCCGGCGCGGGAGATCCGGAAGCGAGTGTCGACGAGCATCTCTCCGATGCATCACCGACGCGCTGGATTACCGAGCAGGCGCACCTCGCCCCCGACCCGGCTGATCCCACCGACCTTCCTCATGCGACTGGATGTTCGCGCAAGGTCGTTCGACCGGTTACCTGACGCGGCAAGCCTCGCAATATCAATCCCTTGAGCAGATATCCAGCGGAGAGTTCCACAGTATCGCGCGGCGATTGATAGCGGAAGGCTGCCGTGGCAGATTTCCGCCGCTGACGACTCGCTGGCATGGCTCGTAGGGGCATCCGGAAACGGACTCGCCATCAACGTCGATTGGTCAGCGTTCATCGCAGCAGAACCATCCGAGAAGGGGGCGGCCATGAGACCACAGGTTCACTCACCGACCGTCGGCATCTTTCGATACCTGGCTCCAGCTCTGCTGCTCCTGGTGCCTGTATCCGGCTGGGCGCAGCAGGTGATCGCCACGGTGGCGGTGGGAACACACCCGATTGCGGTGGCCGTGAATCCGGTTACCAACAAGATCTACGTTGCGAATTGTGTTCGTTCCGCGAACTGGGCTCGTGCAACGAGAGGCACCGTGACGGTGATTGATGGCAACTCACACGCTACGACCGAGGTCCCGGCTGGAGTCTGCCCTACTGCCGTGGCGGTAAATTCTGTAACCAACAAGATCTATGTGGCGAACTTCGGAAAGGTCCCTCTGTTGGGCTCTTGTGCCTCGTGCAGCGACCGCGGCAGCGTCACCGTGATTGATGGCGCGACGAACGCTGCGATCATGATCGCCGCCGATAGCAACGTGAGGTCCCCCCGGGCGGTGACGGTGAACCCCGTAACGAACAAGATCTACGTGGCCAACAATTGGAGTGGGAATGTCACGGTCATTGACGGCGTGGACAATTCTATCAGTAGGGTTTCGATGCCTGGGCAACCGATCATCTATCACCCGTATCAGCCGCAACCGACATATACCGAAAGTCACCCCTACGACGTAGCCGTCAATCCAGTCACGGATAAGGTGTACGTGAGCAGCTTCCGTTCCGTTTCCCCCAGTGAAGATACGGTCGTTTCCGTGATCGACGGTGCCACCAACGCCACGACCGCCGTTACCGATCCACGGGCGGTCAATCCGATAGCAGTAGCGGTAAACCCCGTTTCCAATAAGGTCTACGTGGCGAACAACGGCAATCCCGGAGGAACTGCCGGCGCCAGCTTCAACGTGGGAAGCGTCACTGTCGTCGACGGCGCCACGAACGCGACCGCCAACATCGCCGATCCATTCGCAATGGTCCCCCATGCTGTGGTCGTGAACCCGACTCTTGACAAGATCTACATTGCCAACTCCAACGGCACTGTTACAGCGGTTGACGGTCTGACGAATTCGTTCATGAGTATCACCGATCAAACCGGGAGCGTCTGTTGCGACACGCTTGAGACACGCAACATCGCACTGGAGGCCGCCGGCAACCACGTCTACGTAGCACGCGGCAACATCACGGTGATTGACGGATTCACGAATTCGACGACGACGCTAACTGATCCCAGCGCCGTCGGACCGTCGGCCGTTGCTGTGAATCCGGTAACTAGAAGAGTTTACGTGGTCAACAGCAACAGCAATAACGTGACCGTTATCGATGGCGGCCCGCCACGGACGGCGCCGCCAGCCTGGGTGCGCCGAAACATTATGGCGGCGGCCGCCAAGGCGGATTTCAATGCAGACGGCAAAGCCGACCTGGTGTGGCGGCACACGAGCGGGGCCGTGAGCCTGTGGAAGATGAACGGCGTCACGCCCGCGGAGGCGGTGTCGCTCACTCCCACGGCCACTCCGGATTGGAAGCCTGTAGGCAGCGGCGATCTAGACGGGGATGGCAAACCGGAGATCGTCTGGCAGAACACGGACGGACGCCTTGCCGCGTGGTTCATGAGCGGGGATACGCTGCAGCGTTCCTCGTACTTGAATCCCGTCAGTCCGGGCAGCCCGGCGTGGAAGGTCGTCGCCCTCGCCGATATGAATCAGGACGGCAAAGCGGATCTCATCTGGCAGCACGATAACGGATCACTCGCCGTCTGGTACATGGATGGCGTCACCCTGATCGGTTGGACATTTCTCACGCCGGCGAGTGTCGAAGATACGCAGTGGCGGATCGTTGGCGCCGGCGACGTCGACGGCGACGGTATGCCTGACTTGGTCTGGCAGCACAGCGAGGGCTGGGTCGGAGCATGGATCATGAGCGGCGCGCAAGCGACCGCGTGGCTGCCTCTGACGCCGGGCCAAGTCGATCCAAGCTGGAAGATCAGGGCCGTCATAGATCTCAACGGCGATGGCCAGACCGATCTCGTGTGGCAGCACCGCGACGGCTGGGTGTGCGCGTGGCTCATGATCGGCGCGAAGGTTGCCAGCATGCCTTTCCTCGTGTCCAGCACGGTCGACACCAGCTGGCAACTCGTGGGACCTCGATAGAGGAGAGTCGAACGATGTGGTGGCCCCCCACGCATGCTGTCACGCGGGGGCCTCCCGGACGAGAGGGCTCGGAGTGAAGATGGAATTCTAGCCCGCGTGGGTGCTCATTGCGGGAACCCGATGCGGCGCAGGAGGTCCAGAAAGCGCGGGTCGGAGCTGAACTGCGGGTCGTTTCGCATGCCCTTCAGGTCGTCCGTCGCGTCGGAATCGATGCCGCATCCTGGCGGGCGAGTGTTGCGGAGAATGTACGCGTCTTCCAGGAGTTTGTACCCGCGTTGCCGATCGCCGAGCCGGAGGTAGATCATGCGCCAGATAATCTCGCGCATCGAATTGCCCGCGCCTCCGCGAGCTGGTCGAGTTCGCGAGCCCAGCGTCTGAGAGCGCCTCGATATCCAGACACTGCGAACGATTGGCTGAGACGAGGCGCTATCTCCGGGTGCCCGTACGAAGCCGCCATCCAACCGAGTTCCTCAATCTCTTCTCGATTCATGCCCTTCGCCTCGTAGATGTCGGCCAGCCTCTGATGGCTCGTGAACTCATAGGGCTCACGTTCGACGATGCGCAAGAGCAGTTCGATGGCCTGATCGTACCGCCCGCGCCTGATGAGCGCGTCCGGCAGATACAGGTTAGGCGCCATGTGATCGGGATGCGGATCGAGCTGCTGGGCGATCTCCTGCTCTTTCCATCCTTCGTCCAGTCGTCCGAGGTCGTCGAGATACACTGCGAACTCGCGATGCGCGGCGCTGTCATTGGGGTTGCGCGCGATGCATGCTCGATATTGCTGCTCCCCAGAGAGGCTCTTGTCACGTTGTTCCTGTGTGCAGGGACCATCCCACTCATCTTGCGACCTCGGATCGAGTTCCGCGATTCGCTGTCTTGCATTGGCGATGATTGCCGCGTCCTCGTCGCTCGAGTGGAACAAGTTATAACAATGGGCGTTGACGAGTCCCTTATAGGCCTGCACGAACGTGGGATCGAGTTCGATCGCTCGCTGGAAGAATGGCGCAGCCTTCTTCTTTTCTTCATCGCCAGAGCCTCGACCAACGCGATCGAGGTGGGCGTTCCCCTGAAGGTACGCGTCCAGCGCCTGGACGTTCACGGGACGTGGTTGCGGAGGCGGCGACCCTGCCTCCGTACCTGATTTCGGCCTGGACCTTGCGGGCGATCTCTGTGGTCACCTCGCGTTCGAGGGCAAATACGTCCTTCAGATCCCGCTCGTACACACTGCCCCAGAGGTGTTTGTCGGACGCGTCGATGAGCTGCACGGTGATCCGGACCCGATCATCCGAGCGCTGCACTGTCCCTTCGACGATGCCATCGACGTTGAGCTCACGGGCGATGTCCGGCAGGCTTCGGTCGGTCTTCTTGTAGCGCATGACCGACGTCCGTGAGATCACCCGGATCGCGCGAAGCTGCGCCACCTCGGTAATCAGCGCGTCGGTGATGGCATCGCACAGATACTCCTGCGCCGGATCCGACGACAGGTTGGTCAGCGGTATGACCGCGAGCGAGTGAATGGTCGGTCTCTCCACCGGCGTCGCCGGCGGACGCGACAACCGATGGCCGACGCTGGCGATATAGGACGTCAGGCCGATCCCAGCGACAACGACCCCCAGGGCGATTGCCCCGACCACGATCTTCCGGCGGCGCCCGGTGTGCTGCCCTGTGACCTGCTCGGCCGCCGGCCCCGCGACCTCGCTGCCTGTCGTGTCGTGCGTGCGAAGCGCGCCAATGAAACGGTAGCCGCGCTTGGGGAGCGTCTCGATGAAGCGCGGCGACTCCGCCGGGTCACCCAGCGCTTCCCGCAGGCGCTTGACGGCGTTGTTCAAGCCCGCGATCGAAATCGACGAAGGTGTCCGACGGCCAGATCTGCCGCTGGAGCTCGTCCCGCGTCACGACCTCGCCGGCGTGGTCCAGCAGAATGCGGAGCAGCCGGAACGGCTGATCCTGGAGCTTGATTTTGACGCCAGCTCCGGCGGAGTTCGCCGGAGCGCAGGTCCACCTCGAACACGCTGAAGCGGACGACACCGACTGGTGGAGTAACGTCCGACGTGGACACGGCTCTCGCCTCGAGTGGAGCGGAGTCTATCACCAGCAGGACACAGGAACGTGTAAGCCACGCAGGATGAGCAATCTGCGGCGGTATCCAGCGGACAGCCCGAAGATATCCGGCCGCGATTGATCGCGGCCGCCCCTGGCGCAAGACTCCCGCGACCGACTGCCGCACCGCGGCAGGAACAAACACGAAAGGGGCTTGGTATGAAACTCGCCGTTCGGACCGGAGCACTCGCGTTGACGACGGCCATGTTCTTTCTGAGCATGGCTGCCCCCGCCCTGGCCAAGGATGACCAGCGGTGCTCCTATCGCACCGTGGCCGGGACCTTCGGATATGCGGCGACGGGCGTGCGGACCGGCGTCGGTCCCGTCGCCAGCGCCGGAACCGTCACCTTCGAGGACGACGGGAACATGGAGGGGCAGCAGACGACCAGCTTCAACGGATTGATCGTCTCGGAAACGTACACGGGCACGTATTCCGTGAACGGTGACTGCCGTGGCTCGTTCACCGTCGTTGTCACGAGCAGCAACCCGGCCCTCAATCGGACCACGAACGTCGATGTCATCTGGGAGGACGATTCGAACGCCGCTCACGCGGTCTAGTCACCGTCGTTGTCACGAGCAGCAACCCGGCCCTCAATCGGACCACGAACGTCGATGTCATCTGGGAGGACGATTCGAACGCCGCTCACGCGGTCTTTACGAGTCCCCAGACGGTCATCACGGTCGACGCTCGACGGTTGTTCCGACGCGACGACTGAGCGCAACGCCGCGACCGGTCGGCGTGCCCTCGAGGACAGTTGAAGCAGGTCGGCGCAGGTTCGGCCCATTACCCGGACGGAAGGCAGATTGAGACCGGGTGTGGGGAGGGAGGGGTTGAGAGAGCGGCGTTCATGATAGCTTCGAGACAACCCCAGTGGCGTGTACTGGCTGAATCGGTACCGGAACGCGGGTCCTGTCCGCGGACAGCCCCACGTCGTGCTCGGGCCAAAGCAAGACTGTTGACGGGGATGGCCCTGCGGCGCGACGCGGGGCGGCCCCGTCCGCGGCCACCCGCAGACGGTCGTGATTCAGCGGAGACACTCCACTCGTATTTCATGGTCCGCAGCGCGCAGTCGTCGAACTCCAGCGTCGCTGCGCTCAACTGCTACGTAAGCGGCCGGATCCAGGAGCGGACAACTGTCACGCCCAGCGTCCGCGACCCTCCGGTGCTCATGAGAATGTCGAGCCGATTTCGTGGCGTCAGTGCGGCACGACTCGCCGTCGACGCAACCTGCGACGATCCGAAACAGCAGTCAGCGCCGCGGATTACGGAGGGCACATGGTGGTGACTCGAATAGGAGCGGCAACCCTGCTGCTCGTCCTCGGATGCGCGGCCACCGCGCTCGCGCAAGATCAGACGTGGACGAACCTCGGGCCCGATGGTGGGACGGTGCTGGCACTCGCGATCGATCCCGTCGTGACGAGCACCATCTACGCCGGCACCGCAGCAGGCGTGTTCAGGACCACGAACGGCGGCATGAATTGGAGCCGCTCCAGCAACGGCCTGACGAATCTCGATGTCAGGGCGATCGTGATCGATCCGATCACGACCGCAAACGTGTATGCAGGCACCGCTCGTGGAGTATTCAAAAGTATCGATGGCGGCACAAGCTGGTCCCCCGCGAGCACGAATTTGGGGAATGGGAGGGAGAGGGTCTCCGGCCTGGTCATCGACCCCTTCACGCCGACCATTCTGTATGCAGTCACTGACGGCAGCGGGATATTCAAAACCACGGACGGCGGGCACAGCTGGCAATCGTTAGAGTTCGGTGGGACCTCGTTGGTCATCGATCCGACGACGCCGAGCACGTTGTATGCCGTACGTGAGGGCGGAATTTTGAAGACCATGAATGGCGGAGGAAGCTGGGTCCTGGTCAACGATTTCTCGTTCTGCGGATGTTCCTCGAGAGTACTCGCCATCGATCCTGTGGCTCCCACCACGCTCTACACGTCAGTGGCTGTTAGCTTTAATATTCCGCCACATCCCCCTCAGACGCTGTTCTCTATCCTCAAGAGTACCGACGGCGCTGCGAGCTGGGTGGTAGTCGGGTATCCCTTGGATCCGCACGACATCTCGGCCATAGCGGTCGCGCCGACGTCCCCCTCGCTCATCCTGGCGGCGACGTCTGGAGGTATCGCCAGAAGCGTGGACGGCGGCACGAACTGGACGGTCTCTAGCGGCAGTCCGGCCGGCAGCGCATTGGCGATCGACTCAGTCCACTCATCGGTGGCGTATACGGGGAACAGCCTGTTCGGTGTTTTCAAAACCGAGAACAGCGCGGCGAGCTGGCATGCTGCCACGGCGGGGCTGAACGCCACCTTTGTCACGGCCGTAGCAGTTTCACTCGCAAACCCTCTGGTCATTTATGCCGGATTGCAGACAAGCGGAGTCTTCAGGAGCACGAACGGCGGCGTCAGCTGGACTCTGACGACGGACGGCATCATTCCAGACCCGTCGGCCCGTGCAGGGATCAGCGCGATCGCCGTCGATCCGATCGACCCCGACATCGCCTACGTTGGGACGTTCCCTTTCGCCCCTGACATTCGTCCGCATGGAGATCTCTACAAGACCGTCGACGGTGGTGTCACGTGGAGCCTGATCACAAACGGCTTGAGCTCGAACCTTGGTGGGATTACGGCCATTGTCATCGATCCGCTCACGCCGACACGGCTGTACTGCGTCAGCTCGGGCCTCGTGTTCCGGAGCACAAACGGCGGACTGTCGTGGGACCTCGCGCTCGCCGCCACGGACCCCGGGTCGTCGTCGTTCAGCGTACTCGCTGTAGACCCGGTCGAGCCAGCGATCGTTTACGCCGGCGGCCGCGATGACAGTGGTGGCCCGAGGCTGTTCAAGAGTGTCAATGGCGGGATCTCGTGGGAGCCTGCGAGTCGCGGTCTGGCCTCCACCGTCATTATTAAAGCCATCGCGATCGATCCGTTCGTGCACGCGACGGTGTATGCAGGCGCCGAGGGCGAGGGCGGCGTGTTTAAGAGCGTCGACGGTGGCAGCTCGTGGGGTGCAAGCGGCGACTTGGCGTACAGGGGTGTCCGCTCCCTCGCGTGCGATCCGTTGGCGGCTGGCACAGTGTATGCCGCGGCTACCGAGGCGTCTTTCGGCACGAGTGCCACCGGTGTGTTCCGCAGTACCGACGGCGGGGCGACGTGGGAGCAGATCCTGGGCCTTGGCACACTGCAGGTGCTGTCGCTGGCGGTCGCGCGTGCGGCGCAGTCAGTGGTGTACGCCGGGACGTTCGGGGGCGGCGTGTTCGCGTTCCAGCCGGTGACGTCGTTTGACGCGATTGCGCGCGGGAACATCTCGGTGTATCGAACGACGAGCAGCCAGTGGTTCATCGCGCACGCCGACGGGAGCCAGGCAACCACGACGTTCGGGGTGTCCTCGCTCGGGGATGTGCCGGTGCCGGGCGACTTCGACGGCGACGGCATCGGGGATATCGCCGTGTACCGGAAGACGACCGGTGAATGGTTCGTGCTGCGCTCCTCCGACGGTCGGGTCGTCGGCGTCGACTTCGGCGCGCCCGCACTGGGGGACATCGCCGTGCCGGCCGACTACGACGGGGACGGAGTCACCGATCTGGCGGTGTACCGCCGCATGACCGGCGAGTGGTTCTTCAGCGAGTCGGCGCGGGGCTTGGTGGGTCCGGTGGCCTTCGGTGCGCCGGCATTGGGGGACATCCCGGTACCGGCCGACTACGATGGCGACGGGAAAGCAGATATTGCGGTCTATCGCGGCACCACCGGGGAGTGGTTCCTGTTCGGATCGACGATCGGGTTCGTCGGCCCGGTGCCGTTCGGCCAGCGCGTGTTTGGAGACGTGCCTATCCCGGCGGACTACGACGGTGACGGGAAGGCAGACGTCGCGGTCTACCGCGCCCTGACCGGCGAGTGGTTCATCTTCGGGTCAACAACAGGGTCCACTACCCTGTTGTTCGGCGATCCGAGACTCGGCGATATTCCCGTGCCTGCGGACTACGACGGCGACGGCAAGGCGGATATTGCGGTCTATCGCCACACGACGGGCGAGTGGTACATCACCGATTCATCGACGGGGCTCGAAGAACGCGTTGTCTACGGTGCGCCATCGCTGAGCGACGTTCCGATCACGCGTCCGGTTTTTTTCCGCTGATCGCGATGCTTCGCGATGCGCTCGTCGCTCGGCCGTGTTCGCACGGTGAATGCCGTGAAGGCGTTCAACGACACCGACGGTGGATAGAGCTGCCTCTTGATGCCGGCCGCATCGATGACTCACACCAACAGGCCACTTGCCAGCACGGTCGCGCTCGAGCGGTCGACGCCAGCCATCACCACCGCCGACTGACTCATGAAGAGGTAGCCGCAGGCCCCGAGGCGCTGCACGAGCGCGAGCGGCGCCAGCTCTCGAGGTCGGACGACGCCCTGACGTGATTGTCGTCATCGCGCCGCGACCACGGGCAGCTCGACGAAGCTCGCGAGGTCCGGTGCATGATAGATACGCTGAACCGCCTTCCGGTAATCGCCGGGCCTGGCCCAGAAGATACTCGGAACGAACGCCTGCGGGTTGCGATCGTAGAGCGGGAACCACGACGACTGGACCTGCACCATGAGTCGATGGATCGCGCCACGACGGGCGAGTGGCTGATCTATGGATCACGGAGCGGTTTCAGCGGGCCCGTCGTGTGGGGCTCGCCGGCGCTGGGCGACGTGCCGCTGAATCGTCCGATCACCTTGCGCTGACGCCGATGTAGTGCTCGGCACGAGCCTCATCGCGAGGCGGTGTGCCCCGTCAACCGAGCCTGGAGCGCTCCGAACCCAGCAGCCGACCACCGCCGACTGCCCTCCAGCGCCGTCGAGTGCTAACATTCCCCCATGGCCCGCGACGTGTTGCGCGTCAACGGCCGAGATCGTGCGGTTGACGCCGAGCCTGGCGACTACCTCCGGTCCATCCTCCGCGACGACCTGGGCTGACGGGCAGCCGGTTCGGCTGCGGCGAGGGGTAATGCGGTGCTTGCACCGTGCTGCTCGACGGCGCTGGCGCAGCTCGAAGTCCAGCAGACCGCCGGCAAGTAGAAGGCGAACTGCTTCAGACGAGGGCCCTGGTCACCAACCCGACCAGGTCCTCGGCATCGCGATAAGCGGAGGTCGTGCAGCGCGGGTGCGATGTCCCGACAATCAATCGGGAGATCGCATCACGACGGTCCGCCTGATAGAGAAGCAGGACACGCTGGTTGGTGTCGGCGGAACGGCCGAGAACGTAACCCACCTCGAATCCCACCCCGTAGCTGGAGCCGGACGCTTCGGCTATCAACAGATCGCATCGGTTCAGCCAGTCGAGATCCCGCTCGTACACCGCCCGCTCGGTCAACGTTCCCTCTGCCAGATCGACGCCGTCGTCGAGCAGATGCTTGGTCAGGATGTGATGACCCTCCGCCTCGAGCTGGTAGCAGAGCGTGCGCAGCGCGCTGACGGCCCCGCGATCGCCCCGAACAGGTACAGGCAATGTAGATCGTCACGATCAACCCGTGGCGCCGAAGCCGCCACGCGAATTCTCCCGCAAGTCCCCGGTCGATTCTTCCCAGCGCGCCCGCGCCACCGGGATGAACAGCCCTTGGGCCAGTCGGTCGCCGCGGGCGATGTGGACCGGCTGCTGGGTGAAGTTGAACACCTCGATCTTGACCTCGTCGGTCGGGCCGCAATAATCGGCGTCGACGATCCCGACACCGTTGGCAACCATCAAGCCGCGCTTGAGCGGCGTGCTGCTCCGGGCGACGATGGCAAGGAAGTATCCCGGCGGCGCTTGGATGACGAGCCCGGTTGGAATCAGCGTGACCTCGCCCGGACGAACGATCGACGCTTCGCTGGCGGCAAGGTCGAAGCCGGCGGCACCGTCACTCTGGTACGTAGGAAGATCGGCGTCGGGGTGAATTCGGCGAATCGCTACAGGAACCATCCGCCTACTCTATGCCATGGGCTTCGATTCGACGTTGCGCCAGGTTACTTTGTGATATAAAGTAACCCCATGCGCACCCTGTTGACGTTGATTTCGATTGCGACATGCATCGTGTCCGGGTGGATGGCATCGATGTACCTGGTGCTCCGTCATCCGGCGTACCTGGAGAGGGCCGGCGTGGCCGGCCTGGTTCTCGTCGGGGCGGCGCTGGCGGCAACGCACGTCTGGCACGGCTCGCCGGTGGTCCGTGGGGCGCTTGGCTTGTGGGCCGCCACTCTCGCACTGCTCGGGCTCTGGGCGCTGGTGGGTACCGCGACCGACGACGGCTGGGTGATCATTGCCGGACTCGTCTTCCTGGTCGAAGGCGGTTTGACTCTGGCGATGATCTGGATGGATTGGAACGCCTCGTCGATTCGCCGTACTGCCTGAACCTGGCAGCCGGTCAGCTGCTGGTCAGGCCGCGAATCAGGGTCAGCAGCATGTCAATCGCGACGGTGTTGTGGCCCCCCTGCGGGACGATGATGTCGGCGTAACGCTTGCTCGGCTCGACGAACTCGAGGTGCATCGGCTTGACCGTGCCGAGATACTGGTCGATGACCGACTGCACGGTCCGCCCGCGCTCGCTGATGTCGCGCTGCAGTCGGCGGATGAACCTGGTGTCGTCATCTGTATCCACGAACACCTTGACGTCGATCAGGCGCCGGAGCGCCGCGTCGGTGTAGATCAGAATGCCCTCGACGATGATGGCGCGCCGCGGCGCCAGCGTCTCGGTCGAGTCCTCGCGCACGTAGCGGGCGAAGTCGTAACGCGGCGCCTCGACAGCGAGCCCCTTGCGCAACATCTCCACATGCTCGACCATCAGATCGGTTTGGAGCGAATCCGGGTGGTCGTAGTTCAGGGCCGCGCGTTCCTCGAATCGGAGCTCGTTGCGATCGCGATAGTAGCGATCGTGCTCGATGACGGTGACCTGGGCATCGCCGATCGAATCGACGATGCGGCGGACGACCGTGGTCTTTCCCGATCCGGATCCGCCGGCGACTCCGATGACGAGCGGCTGGTTCGGCAAGCAGTTTCGGCCGGCTCGAGCTTAATGGATGCCGCGCGTTTCGCCAACCGGCAGGTCGCCGCCTCTCACTGAGCGCGGAGCGCCACGATTGGATCGATCATGGCCGCGCGTCGCGCCGGGATGTAGCCCGCCAGCAGCGCCGATCCGACGAGAACCGCCGCGAACAGGAACGAGACCCGGGCGTCGCCCGAGGCGATTCCGAGCATGCCCGCCTCCATCAGTCTGGAGAGCACCACCGACAGCGCCAGGCCGATGGCGGTGCCGATGCTCGTCAGGCGAGCGGCCTGACCGACGGTCAGGCGAACGACGTCGGTCGGCGCCGCGCCGAGCGCAATGCGAACGCCGATCTCGTGAGTGCGTTGCGCCACCATGTAGGCCATGACCGCATAGAGACCGACGATGGCGAGGATCAACGCCAGCGCGGCGAACACGGTCATCACCGCCGCCAGGTACTGCAGTCCGATGGTCCGTTCCTTGAGCGCCATCCTCATCGTCATCAGATCGAACACCGGCTGCACCGGATCGATCGCGAGAAGCGCCCGCCGCACCTGGGGGGCGAGCGCATCGGGATCGCCCGCCGTCCGCACCGTGATCGCGAATTCTCCGACCGGCTCCTGCACGAAGGGGCGATAGAGCGTGGGCGCGTTCCGGCGATCGAACCAGTCGTGGATGAGGTCGCCGCAGACGCCGACGATCGTCATCCACTCACCGCCCTGCACCCGGACCCTCCGGCCGAGCGGGTTTTCTCCGGGCCAGTATTTCCTGGCCATCGATTCGCTGACGATGGCGACGGGAGCGGTGTCTTCCCGGTCGGCGCTGGTGAATGCCCGTCCTTCCTTGATCGGCAGACGCATCGTCGAGAAGAACTCGCTGGTCGCGGCCCGCCAGTCGACCTTCGCGGGAATCTTCGGATCGACCGGAGGATGGCCGTCGACGTCGATGGCCTTCGACAAGTTGCCACCGCTGGCCGGCATGACGTTCACGACGGCGGCGCGCTCGACGCCGGAGATCCCACCGATGGCGGCGACACTTCGCTTGACGAACTGTCGGCGGGCCGGCGCGGTCGCGTATGTCCGCTCGGGCAACACGATCTTCATCGTCAGCAGGCCGTCGGGATCGTAGCCCTGCCAGCCGTTCAGCAGCCGGTTCGTGCCCATGACGCCGAGGCCGGCCGCGACGAGCAGCGGCAGCGTCAGCGACATCTCGGCGATGACCAGGCCGCGACGGAGCCGATGGCGACCCGCGGTCGAGGTCCGCCCGCCTTCCTTCAATGCCTCCGCGACGCGCGACCGCGCAGCGTGCAGCGCCGGCAGCAGGCCGAAGACTACCGCTGTCGCCAGGGCGAGGAGCAGCGTGAATCCGAGGAGCCGCCAGCTCAGTCCCAGCTCGTGCCAGCCGGGAACGAACCGGATGATCCGGGCGGGCATGGACACGCGAATCGCGTGGACGCTCAGCCAGGCGAAGGCGAGAGCCAGAGGCGCCGACAGAATCGCCAGCAGCACGCTCTCCATCAGCAGCTCGCCCAGGATTCGTACGCGGCCGGCGCCGAGCGCGTAGCGGAGCGCGATTTCCCGCTGGCGCTCGGACGCGCGGGCCAGGAGAAGATTGGCGATGTTGGCGCAGGCAATCAGCAGAACGAAGACCGCCGAGGCCTGCCACAGCGCCAGGATCGTCCCGGTGCCGCCGTCCGACAACCCGTCACGGAACGACAAGGCGCTGACCCCATGATCGTGATTGGCTTGCGGATACTGCCGTGCCAGCTGGCTGGCCAGCAGCGACATTTCGGCCTGCGCTTCGTTTCCGCTGCGGCCCGGCGCCAGCCGACCGATGACCGTGAGATATCGCGGATCGCGTGGCGCGGTCGCCCGATCGAAGGCGAAGGGGGCCCACAGCTCGGCGCCATCGGGAAACTCGAAGCGGGGTGGCGCCACGCCGATGACCTCGAAAGGCTCGCCGTCGATGATCAGGCTGGTGCCGACGATCGCCGGATCGCTGTTGAAGCGCCGCTTCCACAAGCCGTCGCCGACGACGACGACGTGCTCGCGGCCCTTCGTCTCATCGTCGCGGACGAACCCGCGACCGAGCGACGGCTGAATGCCCACGACGTCGAAGAAGCCGGCGGACACGAGATAGCCCTGGAGGCGCTCCGGTTCCTGGCGGGCGATCAGGTTGGCGTCCCACCATTCCATGGCCGAGAGCGTTTGAATCGTGGCCGCATGATCGCGCCAGTCGAGGAAGTTGGCGGGGGACACCGAGCCTTTGTGGTACTCGATCCCTGGTCCCGTTTCCGCCAGCAGCACCATCCGATCCACTCCGGGCAGCGGATACGGATGGAGAATCAGGACGTCGATCATGTTGAATACCGCCGCGTTCGCACCGAGCCCCAGCGCGAGCGTCAACGTCACGATCGCCGTCAGGGCCGGCCGCTTGAACAGGCCGCGCGCGGCGAACTTCAGGTGCAACAGAAGCGTTCCCATCATCGAGTCTCCTGACCTGGGGATGTGCCCGAGGGGCGCCGTCCGGCGAGTGATCGATCGCACGGCGAGTCCCAGCGCCTGACGGCAGGACCAAGACCGCGCTGTTCGCCCGGATGACTGCCTGGCAAGCCATTCCTCGTGCAGATCGCCCAGCACCATGTCGCGCTCGTTCGGGTTGCGAATGGCCAGACCAAGGATGCGCTCGGCGAGCCAGGGGGGCTGTCGCATGTCAGTTCTCGAGCACGGAGTCGAGCC